>NZ_JBEPNS010000001.1:182500-2115000 GCF_040546365.1 Sphingomonas sp. PvP055 | reverse complement strand
CGAGGATCGCCACCGCTTCCAGCAGATAGGTGACCGCGAAGCTGCGGTCGAACAGCGTCAACGCGAACCGGCGCAAAGTCGTGGGCCGCGTGATCTCGACCTGATCACGCAATGCCGCGGGTAGCCGGGCGGTCATCCTGGCGGAGACCCGCGCGACGTCCTCTCCCGGCGTGACGATGACCGAAACCTCGTCGCGTCCGGTGTCGCCGGTTAGCTTCTGATAATCCGCCTCGTCGATCAGCACCGCCCCGGCCTGGCGTCCATAATCGCGCCACACCCCTGCCACGTAAAACCGGGTGCGCCCAGCGATCGGGAGCGCAATCGTCTCGCCCGGATCCCACCCGAACAGCCGCTGCGCGGGTTCGGACACCCAGACGGGGACCGCGGTCGCAGGCATCGTCGGCGCGCGCGCGATCAGGACGAGCAGCGGATCGCGTCCCTGCCGTTCCGGTCGGGCGATCAGGCTGATCGGGGGGCGGTCGGGAGCGATCGTCAGCGGGATCTGCCGGCTGAACGCGACATGCGCCACCCCGGGAGTCGCCGCGAGCCGCATGCGGACTTCCGGGTCAAACGCGGCACCCGCGGTGGTCCGCGCGTACAGATCCGCGCCGAGCACGGTCCCGAGCCAATCGTCGACCGCACCGCGAAAGCTCGTCACCATCGTCGCCATCGCGATCATCAGCGCGGTCGATGCGACGATCCCGCACAAGGCCGTCGCCGCCTCGCCCGGCGCACCGTAGAGGTGGCGTACGGCCAGCATCCGCGGGACCGGCCATGCCCCATGCGCAGCGATCGGCTTGAGCAGCGCACGCGCGAACCAGGGTACGCCCGCCACGCCCCCCGCGAGCATCAGCGCCATCCCTATGAAACCGAACAGCGGCAACCCGTTCACCGCCGGGAGCAAGGCGGCCCCCGCCCCCGCGCCCAGCAACAGGACCGCCGGGATCCACGCCGCGGGTGCGCGCGGATCGACGACGTCGCCGGCGTTCTTGAGCGCTGCGGCGGGCGCAGCGCGTGCGGCGACAAGCGCGGGGAGCACGCTCCCCAGCATGGCCGCGACCAGCCCGAGCGTGAAGAACCCGAGCGCGGCATGCGGCTGGAACACGAGCTGCACCCCACTGCCGCCGAAATAGCCGGCACCGAGATCGCCCCCGAACCACCGCAGCGCGCCCCACGCCAGACCATAGCCTGCCAGCAGACCGACTGCTGCCCCGACCACCCCGATCCCCAGCCCTTCCGTCACGATCGCGGCGACGACGGCGCGGCGCGGCATGCCGAGGGTCCGGACCAATGCAAAGGCGCGCTGGCGGCGAACGACCGACAGCGACTGCGCGGAATAGACCAGGAACCCGCCGGTCAGCAGCGCGACCAGGGCAAGCATGTCGAGATTGACGCGATAGGCACGCGACAAGGCATCCCCCTGCGCACTCTGCGCCGCCGCGCTCGAGACGATCGCGTCGGGTGGGAGGATCGCGCGGACCGCTGGCGCCGCCACGGATCGATCGGACAGCGTCAGATCGAGCCGATCGAGCCGGCCGAGCTTGCCGAACCGCCATTGCGCCGTCGCGATGTCGATCACCCCGATCGCGACGTCGCCAGCGCCGGGGAGTGTTCCCGCGATCCGCAAGCGCACCGTCCGCCCGTTCGCGACGACGGGAACCACCGCTCCGATCTTCGCGCGGGTCTGCGTCAGCGCATCGCGCGACAGGAACAGCGCGGCCTCGTCGAACGCCGCGTCCCCGGCGGAGTCCGGTCCGCGCGGGCGTCGACCGATCAGCGCCGGGGTCACGTTTGCCGCGCGGATCACATCGACCCCCAGCAGCGTGAACCGCGTCCGCCCGATCCGCGCGGGGAGACTGACGACCGGGCTTGCATCGAACACGCCCGCTGCGGTGGCGACGCGCGGGTAGAGGCGTTCGTCGAACCCCAGCGGACTCGTCGCGCGGATCGACAGGTCGGCGGCACCGCTGACCCCGCGCATCGCGCCGTCGAACGACGACAAGGCGCTGCCGTTGACCAGATGGACCGCGAACCCCAGCGCGACCCCGACCGCAATCGCCACCGCCGTCGTCACGAAGCGTGCGGGATGGAAGCGCCATTCGCCCCCGATCAACCATGCGAGCGCCAATCGTCCCGAGATCAGTCCGGCCCGATCAGCCACGCCGTTCGACCAGACCGTCCGCGCCCAGCGTCAGCACGCGATCCGCGATCGCGGCGCTGGCGTCGGAATGCGTCACCATCACCCCAGCCGCCGCATGGCCGCGCACCGCCTCCGCGAACAGGGCGAGCACGCGCCGCGCCGTCTCCGGGTCGAGGTTGCCGGTCGGTTCGTCCGCAAGGATCAGCGCGGGGCGATGCACCAGCGCCCGCGCGATCGCCACGCGCTGCAATTCGCCCCCGGACAGATCGCGCGCATAGCCGTCGCCGCGCCCCGACAGGCCGACCGCGTCGAGCATCTCCTCCGCCCGCGCCTCGGCAGCGCGCGCATCGGGCGACACCAGCGCGAGCGGCAGCGCGACATTCTGGCGAAGGGTAAGGTAGGGAAGGATATGGAAGGCCTGGAACACGAAGCCGATCCGCTCCCGCCGCAACCGGGTCCGGCCCGCATCGTCGAGGCTCCCCAGAACAGTCCCGTCGATCGCCACGGTCCCGTGATCCGCATCGTCGAGCCCAGCCAGAATATTGAGCAACGTCGACTTGCCGACGCCCGACTCCCCGATGATGGCGACCAGCTCCCCGGGCGCCACCGCAAGATCGAGGTTTCGAAACAACTGCCTTGGCCCGGGCACCGCCTTGGCCAGCGATCGCACCTCCAGAAGCGAAGCTTCGCCCATTGCCAATGCTCCGTTCGCGGGGTGCGGATCGGCCCCGGCATGCTACGTCCGATCGCCCCATTTCGTTCCGCGGACAAGCCGCCACAGCCACCGCACGAAAGGGTGTTCCCCCGACCGGGACGATGCCAAGGTAACGCCGAATCATGCAAGACAACAGGACACGATCGGAAATGGACCTTGGAACACCCGTGGATGAAACCGGCACGCTGATCCGCGACGGCGGCGCGTTCTTCCTCCAGCGCGACCTTGGCGGCCGGTTCGAACTCGAGCTGCAGCGCACGCCGGTCGATCTCGTCGAGAAACGCGTGCGCCTGCGCGGGACGATCGTCGGGCGCGACCGGGTCAGCGCGGATGGGGTCGCGCCCGCCTGACCCGGCGTCATCCGCCGCCGGGGTCGAACGGTTTGTCCGGCCGCATCAGGAACGACAACCCTGCCCCGACCAACAGGAGCGCGATCGATGCACAGAACGGCGCGGTCCAGCTCCCGGTGAGATCGAGTACGAGACCGAACACCAGCGGCGACAGGATCCCGGCCAGTCCGAACCCGAAATTCATCATTCCGCTGGCCGCGCCGGCATGATCCGGCGCGATGTCCATCGGCACCGCCCAGATCGGCGCCACCACCAGTTCGGAAAAGAAGAACGCCAGCGACAGGCAGATCGCAACGACAGTCAGATCATGCGTCAGGACGACCGGAATCAGGAACACGAACGCGCCCAGCATCCCGGTAATGATCACGTTGCGCCGCGCGGCCAACACATTGCCCGTCCTGCGGTAGATCCGGTCGCTGACCAGTCCGCCGACCGCGTCCCCGGCGACACCGCCGAGCAGCACCCCCGCCGAGAACAACGCAGAATGCGCAAGATCCAGGTGGTAGCTCTTCAAAAAGAACGACGGCAGCCACGTCAGGAAGACCCACAGCGTCCACCCGTAACAGAAATCGACCGCGGTCACCGGCGCGATGCGCCGCGCGAGCCGCCACCAGGGCACCACGGCCGTCTTCGATCTTGCGGGGGCGGGCGGCAGCGCGGCGATATCGGCTTCGGTCATGCCGGGGTGGCTCCGCGGATCGTCCCGCGCGATCAAGAACCACAGCAGCACCCAGATCAGGTTGAACAGGCCAAGCGCCACGAACGCGCCACGCCACGAGGCAAACGTCAGCACCGCGACGACCAGCGGCGGCGTCAGGGCATTGCCCAGCCGCGCGGCAGCATGCGTAATCCCCTGTGCGAACCCCCAGCGCGAAACCGGGAGCCACGTCGCGATCGCCCGCGTCGCGCTGGGAAAGGCGAACCCCTCGCCGAACCCCAGCGCCAGCCGAAGCGCGAACAGCGAAGCGAGCCCGCCCACGAGGCCCGTCAACATCGTAGCAGCGGTCACCAAGGCACCGCAGAACAGGAGCGTCCGCCGCGTCCCGAAGCGATCGCTGATCCATCCGCCGAACAACTGGATCAACGCGTAGGGATAGGAGAAGGCCGAGACCGCCAACCCGAACTGCGCGTTGGTCAGGCCAAGGTCCGCGGTCATCGCCGGCGCGATCGTGGCGATGTTCACGCGCTCGACGTACAGCACGAGATACATCAGGCAGAGCACCGCCAGCACCTGGGTCGGAACCGACACCCCGAACCTGCGACGACCGGGGATGTCCGCTTTCATCGGCACCGTATCCGTCACGCAGGGCGGCTTTCGCCCTTGATCTGCGTACGGTGCATCACCCGCCGCGTATCCGGATCGAACGGATCGCGCCGGTGCATCGTGCAACGATTGTCCCACAGGACCAAGTCGCCGACTTGCCAAACGTTGGTCCAGGTCAGCGCCGCCTGGTCGACATACCCCCACAGCGCATCGAGCAGCGCCTCGGACTCGGCGAGCTCCAGCCCCTCGACATAGGCGTTGCGTCGGCGCCCGAGATACAAGGCGGGACGACCGGTTTCGGGATGGGTGTAGACGAGCGGGTGCAGCGCGCCCGGGGCCTCGCGCGGATCGTCGCTCGGCACGACCCCTTGCCGGACATAGCCGCCGCTATTGTACGTTCCGTCATGCTTGACCCGCCGACCGGCGATCCGCCGCTTCAACGTCTCGGGGAGCGAGTCATAGACCGCGTACATGTTGACGAAGCTGGTATTCCCGCCGGTCGGCGGCACTTCCAGCGCATAGAGCGCGCTCGCCTTGGGGGGCTGCTCGATATACGACATGTCGGTATGCCAGACCGCCTCGCCATTGCCGAGGCTCCCGATCGGCGCGCCATTCTCGACGACGTTGGACACGACATAGAGCTCCGGCATGTTGCCGACGAAGCGCCGCCCGGTTTCCTGGACAGGGGCATGATCGAGCGCGCCGAGCCGCCGGCTGAACGCGATGAGATCGGCCGGCTCGAGCTGCTGCGACCGAACCAGCAGGACGAGGTTCTCCAGCCACGCCGCATGCAGTTCCGCAAAGCCCTCCTCGTCCAGCGTGCGCAGATCGATACCGCGCACTTCCGCGCCGAGCCCGCCGCCTGACGCCCGAACGTCCAATTGGCCCACGGTGCGTTGGTCATGGTCGCTCATAAGCTCTCCTGTTTGTACAGCCCGACCACGTTCGTGCCGGGCATGTCATTCGTTCGGAGGATACGAAGATGCGGCGAGACCCGGGCCTTGCAATTCGTTGTCGGGCCTAAAGTTTTGGTGTTCCTCGCAATCTTTATGGCGCCCACGGTTGAACACCTTCGCAACACCATCCATATACCATCCACACGGATGGTACGGAGATTTTCATGACAGTCGCGGTACGCGAGACGAAGCAGAGTGACAGCGAGAAGATTACGATCAATCTCGGCTTCGTCGACCTCGGCTACGTCGATCTGCTCGTCCGCGAGGGGTTCTATGGCAACCGCAGCGACTTCATTCGTACGGCGATCCGCAATCAGCTCGAACGGCACAGCGAATCCGCGAAACAATCGACCATCCGCCGCCAGTTACAACTCGGCCTCTGCCATTATTCGGCGCGCGATCTGGAAGCGACACAGGCAGCGGGCGAACGCCTCGACATCCGCGTGCTGGGTCTCGCCACGATCGCCGCGGACGTCTCCCCCGAACTCGCCCGCGCGACGATCGGATCGATTACCGTGCTCGGTGCGCTTCATGCCAGTCCTGCGGTCAAGGCAGCGCTCGCCGACCGCATCGCCTGATTTCTATTTTTCGAAGGACTTTTATCATGGCTCTGATCGATTCGATGGCCGAAGCCTTAAGGCTAACCCAGTCCGGCGATCTTGCTGCGGCAAGCCGCGTGGTGCGCGGTGCTATGGCGGCCAACGCCGGGTTCGCCCCGGATGCCGCCCCCTCCCCTGCATCGGATGCCCCCGGCGCGCGCGTCATCGACGTTACGCCGGGTCGCAAGGCGGCAGCCACGCCGCCTGTCGGTGGTTTCACGACCCGAACCTACAAGAGCAGCGCCGGCAGCATAGACTATATGTTGTATCGACCGGCCGACCTTGCCCCCGGCATGCCGCTCGTCATCATGCTCCATGGCTGCACGCAGTCGCCCGAAGATTTCGCCCGCGGAACCGGAATGAATGCGCTGGCCGACGAGTATGGCTGCGTGATTGCCTATCCGCGCCAGACCCAGTCCGCCAACATGCAAAAGTGCTGGAACTGGTACCAACCCGGCAACCAGCAACGCGACTCCGGCGAACCGGCGCTGATCGCCGGATTGACGCGTGACATCATCGCGGCGGAACACGCTGATCCGGCCCGCGTCTATGTCGCTGGCCTGTCCGCTGGCGGCGCCGCTGCGGCGATCATGGCAGACGCCTACCCTGAGCTGTTCGCCGCAGTCGGCGTACATTCCGGGCTCGCCTGCGGTGCCGCCCGCGATTTGTCCAGCGCGTTGACCGCGATGAAAAACGGCAAGCAGGACAAACGCGTCCGCACACCCGCTGGTGGCAAGGCGCGCTTCGTTCCGGTGATCACTTTCCACGGAGACCGCGACACCACGGTCGGCGAGATCAACGCGCGCGACATCGTCGATGCCGCCACCGCCGCAAGCGGCGGCGCGCTCTCGGTCGTGGTCGAAAACGGCCAGGCAGGCGGTCGCTCCTACAGTCGCGCCCTCAGCCGCAACGCCGACGGAACAGTGCTGATCGAACAATGGACGATCACGGGCGCGGGACATGCGTGGTCCGGCGGTGATTCGAAAGGGTCCTACGCCGATGCGACCGGACCGAATGCATCGCGCGCGATGCTGGACTTCTTCCTGCTCCACCGGAGCACCGCAAAGTAGCGCCGCGGTCGGCGGCCCATCCCCGGATCAGTTGTCGAAGTAGCGACGCGGTTGCGGCATCCGGCGACGCTTCCGGGTCGCGAATGCCCAGCAGATCAACCCCACGCCGAGCTGCGACAGGACGATCACGGCGGCTTCGACGCGTTCAAATCCGGGAATGCCGTGGGCGAACCACACCGCCACAGCCAGCGGCACGAGATACAGAAGACAAGCGATCAGAACGCGGTTCCGCTCCCGCCGCGTCGGCGCGTCGAAGGGCGTGATCGCCGCGAGGCACGCGGCTGCAACCAGCAGCGCAATCGGCACGCCGATCGGTGCCTCCATGACGAACGCCAGGACCATGACGCCCAAAGTGACGATCGCAACGAGTGCGGCGAACATTCTTAATCGAAACATTACAGGCCTCCTGGGCTAGTCTGCGGACCACGGAAGGCCACCGTCGTCTCCCCCATGCCCCGCAACCGCGCCTGCAAAAATGCGATGCGCGGCCCCTCGAAACGGACCGCACTCAATACGCCGGTCGCATAGGCACCGGTATCGATCCCGATCCGGTTGGCTGTCACGACCGGAGCCTCGGAACTCCAGCTATGGCCGTGCACTACGACCTTCTCGAACCGGTAGTCGGCCTGGAGGAAGTCCTTCCCGATCCACAGACAATCTTCCTCGTCCTGCTTCGAAAGCGGAACACCCGGCTTCAGCCCGGCATGGACGAAGACGTAGTCGCCGCACATATGCGTCACCGGCAATTCGCGCAACCATTCGAGATGCGATGCCGGCATGCGGTCGAGCAGGCGATCGCGCAGCCGGAAGCATTCCTCGTCGAGCGCGGAGGGCACGATGTCGGCGAGCGGAACCCCGTAGGACGACAGCGTGGATTCACCGTCGCGTTGCAGCCAGGCAAGATTTTGCTCGGGATGCTCCACGAAATCGAGCAGCATGACCTCGTGGTTTCCCCGCAGGAACACTACATCGAGGGCAGCATGCCGCGCCAGCCAGATCAGCGCGGTGAGCACGTTGGCGGACTGTGGCCCACGATCGACATAGTCGCCGCAAAACACGAGAAGTGGCGGCAAACCGACGTCAGCCGCCTCCACATCGGCGACAATCGCTTCCAATAATGCGGCAAGTTGCACGTAACAGCCGTGAATATCGCCCACCGCATAGACGATCCGACCGTCGGTGGACGTGGCGCGTTCGGACGGCGTGGCATGAAGCCAGCGCAGGATCTCAACGTTCGTCGTTGAAATCGGGGGATCTTCCGTCATTCCTCCCCCTCACGCCGCGCCCGATCAAGCGCCCCGGCCAGCGCGTCATAGCGTTCGATCGTCCCATCCGGATCATCCAACGACCGCTCCCGAGCCCGGATCCAGCGACGGTTGATCGCGGTCAGCCGCCCTGCCGAGACGCCGCTGCGTCGAGCTCGGCTATACGCCAGCCGGAGCCGCGCATCGGCGTCGAGCACGTCCTGGTAAATGCATCGATCCTCAAGACTTCCCGGGGCGCAACCGGCTGCGGCGTTACCGGAACGTCCCGGCCGAACCGTCTCGGATGCCTCTGGCGTCGAACGGGCGCGCACATCTCGCGGTGTTGACCGGTCGGGCGTCACGTCGTCGGTCGCCGCCCGTTCGGCACCCATGGGTCGGCGCACCGGGTCGATCGTCGGTGCCCGTGGCGCAACCGTACCGTTGCCCTCGTCATCGATGATGATTTCCGACCCCGTGCGGACCGAGGGCGCCACGAGCGCGACGGTCTGCAGCGCTGTCGAAGGCGCGGCACTCGCCCCGACCGCTACGCGGCTCGGCACCGCCGTGGCGGTGGATACGGCAGGCGACCGAACCGGATCTTGCGCCAGATAGCCCACCCCCAAGGCTGCGCCGGCCGCGACGACCAGCGCCGGCGCCGCAAGCGCAACGATGCGCCAGCGACGCCCGCCTCGACCCTTTCGGGCCGACCCAGCACGATCATTCAACGACGTTCCGGCCAGCCCACGCTTCGCCAAGGGCTTGAAAATCCGGTCCATGTCGGCCGCCACCGAATCCGGCGGCAGGTTGGTCACCATCGGTACTTTTCCTTTTAGCGCGACCGTGTTGCGAGATGCGTCTGTACTTTGCGTTAACAGCTATCCGAAACAGGTACGCCGATCAAAGGGGCGCGGCCCGACCCAGTGGCCGACCTTGGGTCAGATCGGGAAACACATCATGCGATCGATAGGTTGCAGTCGATCCAAGACTGCCCCGCCACGGGCATCGTAACACCGGCGCGGGTTCGCCGGAAATTCGATAGCCGTCGCTTGGCAGCGCTGCGGATCGCGCGCAGACTTGCGACATGATATCTACAGTCCTCCTCCTGCTCCTGCAGGCTGACCCCGCGCCGGTTCAGGCGCCCGCCGCAATTCCGCCGCTGACCGCTGCGACCACGCCTGCTCGCCCGACGACAGCGTGGCCCGCCAGATCTGCTCAATACACGGTCCGGAACGTGCGGTTCCGGTCGGGTGAAAGCCTCCCCGAGATGCGGATCAGCTACACCATGCTTGGCCAGCCGCATCGCGACGCGCGGGGCAAAATCGACAATGCGGTGATGATCCTGCACGGCACCGGCGGCACCGGCCGCCAATTCCTCAGCCCGCAATTCGCCGATGAGCTCTACGGTCCCGGCCAACCGCTCGATATCCGTCGGTACTGGATCATCCTGCCCGACAATATCGGACACGGAAATTCGTCCAAGCCGTCAGACGGGCTGCACATGCGGTTTCCGCATTACGATTATGACGACATGGTGACCGCGCAATACCGGTTGCTCAAGGATGGGCTCGGCATCGAACGGATGCGCCTGATCATGGGTACGTCCATGGGATGCATGCACAGCCTGATGTGGGGCGAAAAGCACCCTGACTTTGCCCGCGCGCTGATGCCACTCGCTTGTGAACCGATCGAGATCGCGGGCCTTAACCGAATGTGGCGACAGTTGGCGATCGACGGGATCCGCGCGGACCCGACGTGGGCAAACGGCGAGTATCGCACGCCGCCGGTTCAGGGTCTCCGCACCGCCGCCAGCCTGTTGTTCGTCGCAGGCGCCGCTCCACTGTACTTCCAGGCGCAATATCCAAGGCGTCAAGATGCGGAGGCGTTCGCCCGCCAGCGGGTGACGGCATCGATCGCGTCGACCGACGCGAACGACCTGATGTATCAAATTGATGCGTCGCGGACCTATGACCCCTGGTCGAAGCTGGAGCGCATCACCGCACCGACGATGTGGATCAATTCGGCCGACGACTTCATCAACCCGAGGAACCTGGATCTCCCGCAACGAGCCGTTGCAAGGATGAAGAACGCGCGCTTCCGGTTGATTGCGGAAACCGACGACACGCGCGGCCACGGCACGCACACCGCAGCACGTTTCTGGAAGCAGGATCTGGCCAATTTGCTCGACCGGACGCAGTAACGGACGGACCGAACGGTTCGGGATCGTTCCAGGCACCGGAGAACAAAGCGTGTCCGACGCGCCCTGCTCGACCGGCCTACAGTCCCTCCGCGACCCAATGCGCATTGGAAAGACGCCGGGCAAGCGTCCAGGCCTGAGCACGGATGTCGGGAACCGCGACGATCTCCCAGAACGCGCCGCGCGTCATCGGGCCGAGCGCGAACAAGCGGTCGTTGGGGACGCCATCGTCCGCCACCACGCGCATCTGGTCATCCACGTCGATCCCGAGCCCCGCCGCATCGGGGCGGATTGCCCCGCGCATCGTCAGCCGGTTGAGCACGGGCTCGGTCGTCCGCCGCAGATCGCCTTGGGGGCCGGTACAGTTGATGATGCGCTGGACATTCAACTGTTCGACCTTTGTCGCACCACGCGTTCGCCACTCGACCGTGAGTCCGTTTGAAGCCGCTTCCACCCGTGCGACCTTTCCTGCGAGCACGTCGAGTCGACCAGCCTCCAGAAGCGCCATGATCCGAGCGGCAACGTCCGGCGCAAGCCGATGGCGATGAATGTCCCACCACGGTCGAGCGTGGCGGATAAAGCGCGAGCGTTCTTCCGCACTCGCCGCGCGCCACATGTCCTGCGTGAAAGGCCGAAGTTCGTCGATCGCACTGCGCCATCCGATATCTGCGCCGCGCGCCCGGAGGGAACGGAGCCGTTCCGACAGGACCGACGTGGGACGCTCCCTGATCGGTACGAACGGCGCGCCCGGCGCTGCATGTGCGTGCGGCAACAGTCCGCGCCGCGACAATGCGACGATCCGCCCTTCGAAGCCCTTCGCCTCGAGCAGCAGCGCGACATCGACCATCGTCAGACCGGTGCCGAGGATCAGAACGGTATCACCGGCCCCCAAATCTTCCGTCGCCGCAGCGTGCCAACAATTGCCCGCGTACCGGTCGGGCGGAAACGCATCAAGAGCGAGCCCACCAGGGGCAGGCGGCGGCAAGTTTCCGACTGCTAATATAGCAGCATCTGCCGTGATCTTCATACCATCTCGCAAGACGACACGAACGCTCGAGTCGTCGACGACATCGACGGCTTCGCCGTGCACGATCTGCAGGCGGTCGGGATTCTCGGCCGCGACCCGATCGAGCAGGCTGCGCAGATACGTGCCGTACAACAGCCTCGGCACGAAGGTCTGCCCGACGATGGCGTGCCCCTGCTCCTCCAGCCAGCGCGCGAAGTGGGACGGGTCGTCGGGGAACGCGCTCATGTTGGTCGCGCGCACGTTGAGCAGATGAGTCGGATGCGCTGCGCCGTAAGCGAGGCCGATCCCGGCGTCTGCCTGACGATCGATCAGGGTCGCGCGCGGGCCATCATGCCGAACAAGGTTGATCGCAGCGAGTGAACCCGAAAATCCACCTCCGATGATCGCGACATGTTCGATCACGCCACGCTCCAGCCACCGCGGGCGGTCGCACGGTTCACTGCCATTCTCCTGCCGTCTGGACCGTCAACCGACCAACGCCAGCGAAAGTCTCGCTTCTCCCGGCATCACGTCCGGGCAGCGTCTCGCCTGGTCGATATCGACTAGGCGACTTAGGTCACTTACCCTCGGTCGGTTCCTCGGCCGGTGGAGATTCGGAACCGAGATCCTTGCGCGCGCTGCGCGACGTCATTCCGGTTGCGGACGCGTCGTCCATCATCTGCTGGTCGGGCTCCGCAGGAACCGGCGGCGGCGTGTCGTCGACAACCGCTGTGTTGACGGTCTCGACCGGCTCGACTGCCACAGGAGAAGGCTCGGGTGTCGGCATCGCTGTTTCGGACGTGCCCAGATCGGCATTGTCCGTCGCGTTGTCGGTATAGACGGGGGCGTCGTCCGATCCCGAACACGCACCAAGAGTAAGGGTCAGCAGCGTCGCTGCAACGGCGAAGGCGACTTTACGATTCATTCGATACGGTCCTCAGCGGGCGGCAAGGGTTTGCGTCTGGTGCGCGGAACGCGCCTCGATCTTGCTGGCGAGCGTCCCGTCCCATTTGTACGGATCGTCGCGGAAGCTGACCTGTCCATTCTGGTTCGCGAACGCTGTCCAGTACAGCAGATACACCGCGACCGGCGCAGCAAGCTTCGCGCGGACGGTCTTACCTGCGGTCACGGTCTCGTCGATCGTCTGGGCCGACCATTCGGGCGTCGTGCTCATCAACTGCTTGGCGAGTGCGGCAGGCTTTTCGAGCCGTACGCAGCCGTGGCTGGCAAGCCGGTCGAACTTGGCAAAACCCGCCTGTGCCGGGGTGTCGTGGAGATACACTGCGAACGGATTGGCGAAATCGAATTTGAACCGGCCAAGCGCACTGCGTTCGGACGACTGCTGGAGCCGCTTACTACCGTCCCCATTGTCGATCACGCGGAAGCCGTTGCGCGCCAGATAGCCCGGATGCGCCTTTTCCTTCGGCCACAACTCCTTGGTCGCGATCGTGGAGGGCACGTTCCACGGTGGATTGAGCACGATGCTGTGAATCTGTGAAACCAGCATCGGCGTCTCGTCGCCCGGTCGCCCGGTGACGGCCTTCATCGACATCACCGGGGCGTCACCGTCGAACAGCGTCAACACCGCAGCGGCGATGTTGACCTGAACCCGGTTCTGCTCGAGCGTCGGTGGCAACCAGCGCCAGCGCTCCATGTTCGCCTTGATCTGCCGGATGCGGGCATCGACCGGGACGTTCAGCGCCGCAATCGTCTGGGCACCCGCCGTCCCGGTCGGATTGAGCCCATACCGCCGCTGCGCCCGGCGCAAGGCTTCGAGCAATGCGGTGTCGAACTTGTCGCCGCTCGCCTTGATCTGCGGATCCTCGACCGCAAGTCGTTTCCGCAACGCGGCGACCCGCGCCCCGCTGCTCCCGAACGCGACGTCCGACCCGGCCGCGAGCTGTGACCAGCCGCCGTCCTGACCGATCGCCCGATAGCGCGCGAGTCCTTCGACCAACGTGTCGTACCCGGCATAAGGCGGCGGCAACGCCGCGATCCACGCGCTGAGCCGATCGCTGACGATCGCCGCCCGCAGCGCCGGCAGCGGGTCATAGGCAACCGGACGCATCGCCCAATCGCGTTGGAAGTCCCCTTCGGCCAGCCGTCCCGAATGCACCGCGCGCGCATGGTCCAGCGCCGCGCGGATCAACCCGTCATTGTCGCGCGGGACAGACACAGGCGTATCGCTCAACCCTTGTGCGACCACGTCCTTGCGGATCAGGTCGGCGAGTTGCTTGGCTTGAGTCGCGGACAGCGTCGGCAGCACGATCTCGGGCGAGATCAGTGGTTGCACGGTGGGGACTGGAGTGGGCGTGACGCTCGGCGCCTGCATCGTCGGCGGCAGCAGAGAGACCGGCGGCGGGGTCTGTGCGAAGACCGGAAATGGAACAAGGCAAGCGCTTGCGGCGGCATAGCGGGCAAGCCTGGATGCCGTGCGAGTGAAGGTGGATTCTTTGCGACGCTTCATGATCATAGCAGCGCCTCTAACACGGCACTGGCGTGCTCTGCATCGCCTAATTGGCGTTTCGTCGGAACAGCGCAGAAACGATGGTTAACGGCATCACCTGGTATAGCCGAACACGGTCAAGGTCGGGTCTGGCTTGCCCGTGCTGACGACGGCGCTACTCTGAAGCCGGTCAAGCGCCGCCTGATAGCTGGCGGCCTGCGCAGAGGCGCGCGAGACCGCCGCCTTGCTGCCCTTGGGCGATCCGCCATTGGCCAGCGCAGCCTTGGTCGAATCCCAATAGAGCGAACGATAGCCCGTCTGCGTGATCGACATCGCTTGCTTGACGGCGTTGAGCGCTATTCCGGCATCCTGCGCCGACGCAAGCGACAGGCCAGCAGAGAGGCCAAGGCCGAATTGCCCCCCCGGCGAAACCTTCGGCGCGCTCGCCGCCCGCACCGGTGGTTGCGACAGGATTTGCGGATCGATCCCGATCTTCGACAGCACGTCCTGTCCGGGTGGCCCAGCGATCAGCTCGATCGTCGCGCCGCCACGCGCAGTGATCTGAAACGCGCGACCGTCGCCCTTGATCGCGCTCGAAACGCTCGCCTTTCCTCCGGTCAGCAGCCCAAGTCTGCTGGCAAGCGACGCGACCGTGTCGTTCGCTCCGATCGTCAGCTTGATCGCCGCCCCGCGATTGATCCGGATCGAGAGGCTGTCGCCGACCCGCACGTTGGTCTGTGCCACCAGGTTCGCCGACACGTCGGGTGTCACGACGCCGCGGTTGAGCCCGAGCGCTTCGAGGATCGTGTCCCCGCCCGGCGCGCCAGCGATCCGCACCGTCCCCGTACGCGCGCCGCTGGCGCCAAACTGTTCGACCGTTTCGATCGCGCCGGTCGTCGGATCGATCCGCCCGACGAACCCGTCGATCTCGCCCCGTTTGGCTGCGCCCAGTGTCCCGCTCGTCCGCCCGCCGACGTACAGCGAGTCACCGAGAAAGCCGACGCTATCGATCTGGTCGTCGCCCGTCGTGGCCAGATAGGTCGTGGCGACGCCGGAGAAGTCGGCGTTGATCCGCGTGACGAACCCGTCCCGCGCGCCGCCCGGTGCATTGACTTGATCGCCCGCCACGGCCCCCAGTGTCGAACCGACGATCGCGATCGTACCATCCTCGGAGACAGCCAGCCCCCGCGCTTGCGCGGCACCCAGCGAGACACTCCCAGAGTCGGAACTAAACCCCGTTATATCATATTGTTGCAGCAGACTGTTGGTTCCCTGCTGGAGAAGGGCAAGGACCTTTCCTGCACGGTCGAAAGCCAGTGCGGTAACGCGGTCATCACCTCCGCTGTCGAGTATCCGCTGTTCCAGGACCACGCCCTTCGCATCGAGGCGCGCAAGATACGCGTCGCCCTGCCCCGTCGATGTTCGCCCGCCCAGAACCATCGTTCCATCATCGGCAACTGCAATCGCGGTAGCGCTGTCGAAGCTCGATGTCCGGATCCTCTGCAATAGCTGCTCGTCGCCGTTATCCGCGAACCGCGCGACGACCATCGCGCTGCCATTGGCAATCGGATCGGCGCCATCGGATACCGTCCCCGCGATCACCACGCCGCCGCCCGGCGCGAGCGCGATCGCCGCGCCGGTGGACGTCCCCGGTGTGCCAAGGCTGCGCTGCCACACGACGTTCCCGATGCTATCGCGTTTGGACACGAACAGCATGGCGTTGCCGTTGGAAAGCGCGCCGCCAAGATCGCCCCCCGTCGTCCCCATGACATAGCTGAAGCCCTGCGGGTCGACCACCAACGCATTGACCGTCGTTTCCGCAGTGACCGTTGGCGGCGGTGGCATGGCGACTCTGGGTTTCCCGGGTGCGGCGGCAGGAGGAGTCGGTTTTGGCCGAAGCGCGGCGGTTGCGGTCGCAGTTCGGTCGGTCGCAGCGATCGTCCCATCGAGACGTGGCTCGATCATCCCCTCGGGCGTATCGAACCGGAGCATCTGGACCTTCGTGGCAGTCGCAACACCGGTCACATCGGCGGCAACGACAAGGGTCGAGGGAGCCCCTGGCTGATCGATCGTGATCCGTTCGTTCCCGGTCCGATCGATCGTGAGGCCCCAGGCATCACCGGTCTTGGTAACGCGGACCTTGACGTCCCAGCGCGGAAGCGCGGCTCCGTCCGCTGCATATTGGATCACGCCTGCCGCATCCCGCGCGGGGATCGCGGCGAAAGCGGAGGTCATCGCGGTGGCAATGCCGTCAAGCGTCGCGGGCTGCGGGATCTGCGCCAAATCGATGTCGAGCACGTCGCTGGTTTCGCGCTGCGACATCGTGATGCGCAGGCGTTCGGTCCCGGAGATGTCAGGTACGGCGGCGAAACGATCGGCAACCACACCTTTCCCGACGATCGCCGGCAACACTTTGGGGCCGCCGATCGCGATACTTTCCGCACGCGTATGCGGCTGATCGAAGGCGAGCTGCAACTTGTCGCCGACCGTCGAGCCGAGGTACGCGCGCAAATCTTTCAACCCAAGCTCAAAACTCTGCTGTAAGCTCTTGCGCTGGGCGGCATTCGCGCTGCTGCTTGCCGCCGCTTGGGCAAGGACCCGCAACCGGTCAAGCGCCTTGTACGTGGTGAAGTCGGCTTGCACGTCCCGTGGCAACGTACCCGATCCGGCACGCGTGTCGACGACGCTTTTCATCGCTTGCACCGCGGCGACCGAAGGGGACGGCGTCCGCGTCTGGGTCCAGGGTGCGGTCGTGGCGGGGGTCTTGAACTGCGCATGCGCGGCGCGCTGTGCGCGGGTTTCGGTCGCCACCGTAGCGACGCTCATGCCATACGTTGCGAACTCGTTGGTACGCGTCAGCAGGCTCAGGCCAGCAAGGCTATTGGAGACATCCGCCGCCATGGATCGTCACTCCGGGTAGAGACCCTCCTGGGTCACATCCCATGATAGACACCGGTCGGATTCCCGGTCGCGTCTGCACATTTTTTGTTGAATCAGGGCAACACCGCGCCCGCTTGTGTGGTTTCGGCTGGCGCACGCTCTAGCGCGGTCGCCTCATACGCAATCAGATCGCGGCAATCCCCCAACGCACGGTAGAATTCGCCCGCGGCGATATGCCGCGCGAAGCTGACCACCATCGCTTTTGCCGCGTCAGACTGGATCGCGCTGAGCAACGCATGGACCAGCAGGACCACCTGATCCTGATAGCGGTCCCGTGCAGGCTCGTCGATATACGCCATCATCGCGGCGAAGTAGAGCCGCCGCGCGGGCGTGTTGGCCTCCTCGGGCGTCATGATCTCACGCTCGCGCAGGACCGCAGCCTGGTTCTCGACCGCGAGCCGCGTCCGACCGAGCGCGACCAGCACCGCGCCGTTGACGACGACCTTCTCCCCTTCCCGCAACCAGATCTTGAGCGCCACGTCCAATCCTTCCGCACATCCCTGCGCCATCATAGACGGCGTGCATCGCGCACGGTCCGGACCCGGAATTTTTTGCCTATCGTCATCAAAAGGTTCGTGCACGGAGCTTAACCATCAAAAAGCGTCGTGCCGGAAACCGCATTCCCAACCGCTTTCTAAAAAGGACGCATGCTCCGCCTGTCGCGGCGCATCGGCTGCAGAAGCAACCGTCTTTTTGAGAAGGAATGTTATCATGGCAATGTCGGTCAACACCAATACCGCCGCCCTTACCGCGCTCCAGAACCTGAGCATGACGACCAACGAACTGGCGACGACTCAGAAGCGTATCAGCACCGGCCTCAAAGTCTCCTCGACCAAGGACGATTCGGCTTCCTACACCATCGCGCAGACGCTGCGCGGCGACGTCGGCAAGCTCGCATCGGTCGGGTCTTCGCTGAGCCGCGCCAAGAGCACGGTCGACGTGGCGGTTGCGGGAACGCAGCAGATCTCCGACCTCGTCAACCAGATGGCCGCCAAGGCCACGTCGGCGTCGGACGCGGGCCTCGACACCAACAGCCGCGATGCGATGGGCAAGGACTTCGACGCACTGAAGGAGCAGATCCAGTCGATCATCGACTCTTCAAGCTTCAACGGTACCAATCTGCTCCAGGGCAGCGGCGGTAGCGTCAGCGCACTCCAGTCCACCGACACCACCGCAGCGACGCTGGATGTCGCCAACCAGGACTTCGACACCGACGTCATCGACGCAATCGGTTCCACGTTTACGGACGCGGCATCCGCCAAGACGATGATCGACACGCTGAAGGACGTTTCGACGACGATCAACGCGAGCCTCAGCACGCTCGGCTCGGCATCGCGCAAGATCGACGGTCAGTCGAGCTTCGTGAACAGCCTGTCGGACGTGATCACCAGCGGCATCGGCAACCTCGTCGATGCGGATCTGTCGAAGGAATCGGCCAATCTGCAGGCGTTGCAGGTCAAGCAGCAGCTGGGCGTACAGGCTCTGTCGATCGCCAATCAGGCGCCGCAGAGCATCACCTCGCTGTTCCGCTAAGACCACCGAGACCCGACGCCGGCCCCTCGGGTCCGGCGCCGGGACCAGAGATCGTCGGCGCCTACCCCCTCAGGGTGCCGACGTTGCGACAGGGGCCGGCCGGCACGCTCCCTTTGGCCCGCCGGTCCCTGTCCTTTCGTGTTTTCGCGGCGCGCCCCCGCTACATCATCCGCCCGCGCAAATTCATCAGCAGCACCAGCGTGCCGCCGACCATCATTACGATGATCAGCGTCGAGAACAAAATCAGCTGCAGGTCGTGCCGCGACGCGCGCTGCATCGTGATGTGCAGGAAGCAGCGGAAATGTACCACCGCCTGCACCAGCGCGAGCCCCAGCACGATCGCCAGCGTCGTCCCCGCCGCGAAGGACGGCCACACCACCGCCGCGAACGCCGCGCCGGTCAGCGCGAGCGCCAGCAGATAGCCCACCGCATAGGTCCGCAGCTCCGTGCGGCGTTCGGTCCCGTTCTTCATGCGATATGTCCGCCCAGATAGACGACCGAGAAGATGGCGATCCACACCACGTCGAGGAAATGCCAGAACAGCCCCAGCCGCAACAGGTTGAGCTTCACGCGCCGGTCGAGCCCGATCACGCGGACCTGCACGATCATCACGATCAGCCAGAAACACCCCGCGACGACGTGCAGCCCATGCAACGGCACGAGCGCGAAGAAGGCGGACAGGAACCCGCTGCGGCTCGGATAGGCGCCATCCGCAAACATGTCCGCAAAGTCCTTCGTCTCGAACCCGAGGAAGACCAGCCCCAGCCCCAGCGTCACGAACAGCCAGAAGAACAGCACCCGGCGCGGCTCGTCATATTTCATCGCGACCGAGGCGCGCCCGAAGGTCGCGCTGCTGGTCAGCAGCAGCAGCGTCTCGATGAACGCGGGCAGCAGTTTGAACTCTGCCGCCGCGGTCGGCCCGCCCGCGGTCGCCTGCGTCATCGTGCCGTAAGTCGCGAACAGCAGCGCGAAGATCACCGCGTCGCTCATCAGGAAAATCCAGAAGCCGAACAAGGCGGTATCATCCTGTTCTGCGTCCGGTTGTTCGATCTCGGTCGCTGTCTTGCTCATCGTTCCGCCAGCCCCTGATTGGCAGTCGTCATCTCGGTGTGGCGGGAGATCGCGCGCGCCTCGGCAAGCGCCGCGCGCCACCGGCGATCCTCCCGCGCGACGTCCGCCGCAAGCAGGATGCGGTGTTGATCGCGTCCGAAGCTGCGCGTCACCAGCGCCGCAATCACCACCACCGCGCCCGCGACCCCGAGCCACCACATGTGCCAGATCAGCCCGAACGCAGACACTGCCGCGAACACGCCGATCGCGATTCCGCTCGCGCTGTTGCGCGGCATCACGATGTCTTCGTAAGCATAGGGCTCCGCATAGGGTGGTGCCTGATGCTCGGCGTGCTTGCGCCGGTAGAAGATGTCGCGCCCGTCGACATTGGGCACGACCGCGAAATTATACTCGGGCGGCGGCGACGCGATCGACCATTCGAGCGTCCGCCCGTCCCACGGATCGCCCGCAAAGACGCACAGCGCATCGCGGTTGCGGATGCTGACGACGAGCTGCACGAACAGCGACCCCAGCGCGCAGAACAGCACCCCCGCCCCCGCCATCGCGACGTACAGCCACGGGCGGAACGCGGGGTCGAAGATCTCGTGCGTCCGCCGCGCCATCCCGCTCGCGCCCAGCACATAGAGCGGCATGAACGCGAGGTAGAAGCCGACCACCCAGCAGGTGAAAGCGATCCGCCCCCATTTCTCGTCGAGACGGAAGCCGAACGCCTTGGGGAACCAGTAATGATAGCCCGCGATCATCCCGTAGAGCAGCCCCGGAATCAGCATGTTGTGGAAATGCGCGACCAGGAACAGCGTGTTGTGCACCAGATAATCGAGCGGCGGCATCGCCAGCAGGATCCCGGTGAACCCGCCCAGCACGAACGTCATCATGAACGCCAGCGCATAGAGCATCGGCACCGTGAAGCGCACTTCGCCACGGAACATCGTCCAGATCCAGTCGTAGATCTTGACCCCCGTCGGCACGCCGATCGTCATCGTCGCGATCCCGAACACCGCGTTGAGATTGGCGCTTTGCCCCATGGTGAAGAAGTGGTGGACCCAGACGGTGAAGCTCAGCACCGCGATCACCATCGTCGCGAGCACGAGCGAGGTGTAGCCGTACAGCTCCTTGGTCGAGAAGGTCGACACGACCTCGGAATAGACCCCGAACGCGGGGAGAATCAGGATGTAGACCTCGGGATGGCCGAACAGCCAGAACAGGTTGGCGTAGTTCATCATGTTCCCGCCAAGATCGTTGGTGAACATGTGGAACCCGAGATAGCGGTCGAGCGCGAGCAGCGCCGTCGCGACGGTCAGCGGCGGCATCGCGAAGATCATCAGGATCGACGTGCACAGGCTGGTCCAGCAGAACAGCGGCATCGCCATGAACGCCATTCCCGGCGCGCGTTGCTTGTAGAGCGTGCAGGCGATGTTGATCCCCGCCATGGTCGATCCGATCGACCCGAGCGACACCGCCCAGATCCAGTAATCCGGCCCGACTTCGGGACTGAACGCGATTTCGGTGAACGGCGGATAGCCGGTCCACCCCCCGGTCGAGAATTGCCCGACGACGAGCGACGCCATCATCAGCGCAGCACCCCCCGCGGTCAGCCACAAGGCGACCGAGTTCGCCCAGGGAAACGCCATGTCGCGCGCGCCGATCTGGAGCGGCATGACGAAGTTGATCAGCCCGGTCAGGAACGGCATCGCCATGAAGAAGATCATGATCGATCCGTGCGTGCTGAACAGCTCGCCGAAATGGTCAGGGGTGAGGAACCCAGGATTGTTGATCGCGACCGCCTGTTGCCCGCGCATCAGCACCGCCTCGACCAAAGCGCGCGACAGCATCACGAAGGCGAGCGCGATGTACATGATCCCGATCTTCTTGTGATCGAGACTGGTGAGCCACTCAGTCCACAGATAGCGCCACTTGCCATAGCGAGTCAGGAGCAGCGCAACGACGATCGCGCCGACGACCACCAGCCCGCCCGCAAACGCGCCGACCAGCTCACTCGCGCTGGGGTTGGCGATCGCGCGGACGAACGGCAAGTCGCGCCATTCGAAGCGGCCGAGCAACAGCGGCCAGACCGGGGTGTTCATCGTGCGTCCTTCGCCTTCATCGGCATGCCGTGCGTCGTTCCTGCTTGATCCGAGCTGCCCGTCTTCGCGATCACATGCGCGAACATGCCCGGCTGGACCGTGCCGAAGAAGACCGGCTGCGGCGCGATCGAACGCTCGGCAACCGCGCTCCAATTCGTCTGGTCGAGCATCCGCGGCGCGGCATGCGCGCGGCCGAGCCACGCCTGATAGCCTGCGCCCGGAAGCGCCAGCACCGTGAACCGCTCGCGCGCGAACCCGGCCCCGTTATATTGCGTGTTCTTGCCGAGATACTGACCCGGGCGGGATGCGGCGAGATTGAGCTCGGTCGTCATCCCCCCCATCGCATAGATCTGCCCGGCGAGCCGCGGGATCAGCATCGACTGCATTACCGTCGCGCTGGTCAGCCGGATATGGACCGGTCGCCCGACCGGGATCGCGAGCTGGTTGATCGTCGCGATGCCCTCGTCGGGGTAGATGAACAGCCATTTCCAATCGAGCGCGATTGCCTGGATCTCGATCGGCGCGGCACCCGGCAGCTTGCGATACGGGTCGTCGATGTGCGTCCACGTCCACAGCAGCACCGCGAGGACGACCACGATCCCGATCGGCGGGATCCAGATCAGCGCCTCGACCCACCAGGAGAAGTTCCAGTTGGGGCGATAGGCATCGTCGGCATTGCCCAATCGGTAGTGCCACGCGAACAACGGTGTCAGCAGCAGCACCGGCCCTGCGACGAAGACCAAGATCGCGGACACGATCAGGAACAGGTGACGCTCGTGCGTCGCCACCGGCCCGGCTGCTGCGAGAAAGCCATGGCCCAGCGCCGAGCATCCGCCGAGCGCCACCAGCAACCCGACGGACACACCCCAGCGGGCAACCGGCAACCGCATACACTCGCGGCGAATCATCGTGAACGCGTCCCTTCGGCTGCGGACCCCACGTCCGTATGCCGGGCGGGTGCTTGCGCCATCGGACGCCGCATGTCGACGGATTGTAACGAAATTTGTCTGCGGCTTGGAATGGACTCTGAAATCAGCCCCCTAATGAGTCTTACGTCAGATCACCGAGCAACGGCCAAACCGTTCGTGCGCCTGGCGAACGCTGCCAATGGTGAAAAAATCCTCTCGATCTCATGCCAAAAATGCATATGGGGATCGCATTACTGGATAGGCCATCTGTGCAGGGGCGCGATGACCACGACGGGCTACCCATGCCGCGATCCGCGCCGCGAAAACGCGGCGGATCGTGATGGGGCTGCCAGTCGACACGATACTTTGGGGGTCAAGATGACATCACTACCGCGCCTTCGCAGTCACGCCGCGCGTTGGGCAATTTCGGCGGCGACGGTCGCCTTGTGCGCACCGCTGACCGCGCATGCTCAATCCGCACCCGCCGCAGCCGCTGAGCCTGCATCCGAGCTGACCGACATCGTCGTCACCGCAAATCGTTCGGGCGCGCAATCGCTGCAGACCGTGCCGATCGCGGTGTCGGTCGTGAACGTCGATCAGGTGACCAAGGCGGGCCAAGGCAATCTGTCCGACCTCGCCAAGTTCACGCCCTCACTGTCGATCACCGAAGGGGCACCAGGGTTCAACAAGTTCAACATGCGTGGCCTTGCGACGGGCCCGTATCGAACTTCGGACACGTCGGACCGGTCGCTCGTCGCGGTCTATCTCGACGATACGCCGATCTCGGTGCAGGGCCAGACGCCCGACCTCAAGGTCTATGATCTGGAACGCGCCGAAATCCTGCGCGGACCGCAGGGCACCCTGTTCGGCGCAGGATCAATGGCGGGAACGATCCGCTTCGTCTCGGCCAAGCCCAACCTGACACAGGCGTTCGGCACCGCCGAGGCAGGCGTCGTCACCACCGAGCACGGCGAGCCCGGCTTCAACGTCCGCGGCATGCTCAACGTGCCGATCGTGACGGACACGCTCGCGCTGCGCACGAACTTCTATGTCGGGCGCGACGGCGGGTTCATCGACAACATCGGCTTGCGCAACAAGCAGGACGCGAACCGCAACAGCACCTATCAGGGCCGTGCCGCGCTACGCTGGACGCCGGACGCCACACTGACCGTGGACGCCTCCGTCACGTATGAACGCAGTATCGCCAACGGCCTCAACGCCGCGTTCGACGGGCTCGCGCCCTATACGCTGCTGACGAACGGCCCAGAAGGCACCGACGACCGCTTCCGGCTCTATACGCTTGGCGCGGATTACGATGCCGGCTTCGCGCATCTGATCGTGACGGGCGCCTATACCGACCGCGCGATCGGCTTCGATGCAAGCCTGGAGCCGCAGATCGGCTATTTCTTCGAGGGCACGGCGCCGTTCCGTACCGATTCCTATCCGCTGTACGCGGCCCCGGCGTCCTATAATCAGGCCACCGCGCTCAAGATCCCGGCCGAGCTTTATCAGATCGACCAGAAGATCAAGGACTACATGCTCGAGGGTCGCCTCGTCTCGAAGCCGGGCGGCCCGGTGGCCTGGACCGTGGGAGCGTTCTACGAAAAGCAGAAGCGCACCCTGCGGCAGGACATCCCGGTCGCCGGGTTCGACCGGACGTCCTATCAGAACTTCTACTACGGCCCGTTCAACACGCCGAACGGCCTGTATGACTCGCAGCTCGTCGACTCCGCGTTCCAGCCCAATGACATATACTCCGGGCTTCAGAACACCAACGAACATCAGTTCGCGCTGTATGCGGACGGCACATGGCACGCGACCGACAAGCTCGATCTGACCGCAGGGCTGCGCTACTTCAATTTCAAGGAACGCTATTTCCTGTTCTCGGGCGGCACCTACGGCGTGATCGACAGCAAGCCGCTGACGACCAACGCAACGCTCAAGTCGAACGGGGTCAACCCGCGGGCGAACGTGTCCTACCATTTCGACCCGGATTTCATGATCTATGCCGAGGCGGCCAAGGGCTTCCGCTATGGCGGCGGCAACCAGCCCGTCCCGCTGTCGCCGAGCTACCCCGCAAGCGGCGGCTCGATCGCACAGCAATGCACGCGGCAGCTTGCGGGCTATGGCTATGACGCCGCACCGCTCACGTTCGGGCCGGACAAATTGTGGAACTACACGATCGGCGAGAAGGCGAAGTTCGCGGACGGTCGCGTGACGCTCAACGCAAGCGCCTATTATATCGACTGGCGTGACGTGCAGACCCGGCTGCGGCTCGATTGCTCCTATTTCTTCACCGACAACAAAGGTCGCATCACCAGCAAGGGCGTCGAGCTCGAGACGATGATCAAGGCAACGCCCGAGATCACGCTGTCGGCGAGCGGATCGTACAATGATTCGACGGCGAACGGCGACATCCCGACGGTCGGCGCGTTCGACGGCGACCGCACGCCTTATTACCCGCGCTGGACCGGCAATTTGCAGCTGTTTTACGATCGCCCGGTCGGCGACGGGGCGCTGCATGTTCAGACGGGGTATCAATATCAATCGTCGCAGACGACCAACTTCAACCAGTTCAGCACCGTGATCGCAAATGGCGCGCTGACCCGTAACGGTCTGAATCAAAGCTTCGCAGTGATCCCCGAAACGCACAATCTGAGCGCCGCGGTGACCTACAACATCGGCCAGTTCGAATTCGGCATCTACGGCAACAACCTCGCCAACGGAGTCCGGGTGACCGACATCGCGCGGGCGACCTATTACCAGGTCTATCAGGCGGGCAGCCGCGTGACGCTCGCGCGGCCTAGGACGATCGGCTTCCGTGGGAAGGTGAGCTTCTGAGGGTCGTTTCGAACGGGCCTGCAGCAGTTCGCGCTGAGCGAAGCCTAGGGGCCGCCTGCAGATCGAGCGTTCCACGCGGTGATAGCTAGGCTTCGACTTCGCTCAGCCCGAACGGATTGGGGGGACGGAGGCGACAGCCAAGCCGTTCGCCCTGAGCGAAGTCGAAGGGCCGCGTGCAGAAAAAGTGTCGCCTGTGACGCCCCCTTCTCGCCCCCAGATCCGCGAATGTTTGACAACCGCGCGCGCTCGTCGCAAGCGCCACGAACCGGCCGGAATGCCGGGAATCAAGGACTCGAATCAGCAAATGCCCAGCGACAGTAGTCGAATGTACGCGCCATCGGGGGCGCTCGGCCGGGCCTGATCCGATCAGTCTCGCGCGGGCGCCGTCGATGGCGTCCGATGAGGTGAGACCATGCGTGAACTACCTTCGATCGCGCCGGCGCGGATCGTCCGCGGCATGCGCCCTTTCGCACGCCACTGGCGCATCACGACGCCGGGATGGGCGGATGCGGTCGCATTCCTCCTGCTGGCGGCGCTCGCAGTGCTGGTTGCCAAGGGTGCGGCGGGTGTTGCCCAACCGCTGGCGGACCTGCGGATCGACCCGGTCTCGCTCGATCCGTGGCACCTTCCCGCCTACGCCTTGCGGACGACGCTCAGGATGTTCGCCGCCCTTGGCGCCTCGTTGCTGTTCACCTTCGTCGTCGCGACGCTCGCCGCCAAGAGCAAGCGCGCTGAAATGATCATCGTACCCGCGCTCGACATCCTCCAATCGGTGCCGATCCTCGGGTTCCTGACCTTTACCGTCACCTTCTTCATGGGGCTGTTCCCGGGACAGCAACTCGGCGTCGAGCTCGCCGCGATTTTCGCGATCTTTACCAGCCAGGCCTGGAACATGGCGTTCAGCTTCTACCAGTCGCTGCGCTCGGTCCCGGCGGATCTTGCGGAAGTCTCGCAGGGGTTCGGGCTATCGCCGTGGCGGCGGTTCCTCCGGCTCGAATTGCCGTTCGCCACCCCGGCGCTGGTGTGGAACGCGATGATGTCGATGTCCGGCGGCTGGTTCTTCGTCGTCGCGTCCGAAGCGATCAGCGTCGGCAAGACGCGGATCATGCTGCCCGGCATCGGATCCTGGCTCGCGCTCGCGATCGACCGGCAGGATTTCGGCGCGGTCGGCTGGGCGGTGGGTGCGATGGCGATCGTGATCCTGCTGTACGATCAGCTCGTCTTCCGTCCGGTCGTCGCTTGGGCGGACCGCTTCCGTTTCGAACAGACAGCGTCGCAGGATGCCCCGACGAGCTGGGCCTATGACGTGTTCCGCAAGGCGCGACTGCTACCCGTGCTGTTCGCGCCGCTGCGGCTGCTGGGCGCGCTTTTGATGACGCTCGATCGGGCTCCGGCCCGCGCGCAACGCCCCCAGCGTCGGCGCACGCGCGATCCGATCGGGCAGAAACTATGGCTGGCGCTCGTCGCGGTCGTGCTGGGCGCGGCCTTGTGGGTCGTGATCGGGTATGTCGCGCGGCATCTGGCGTGGGGAGATGCGGTGAGCGCATTCGGGCTCGGTCTGATCACGATGCTCCGCGTGCTCGTCCTGATCGCGCTCGCAAGCCTGGTCTGGGTACCGATCGGCGTCTGGATCGGGTTGCGGCCACGCTGGGCCGAACGACTCCAGCCGATCGCGCAATTCCTGGCGGCCTTTCCCGCCAACGTCCTGTTCCCGTTCGCGGTAATCGCGATCGTTCACTGGCACCTCGATGTCGACGTCTGGCTGTCGCCGCTGATGGTGCTGGGGACGCAATGGTACATCCTGTTCAACGTCATCGCGGGGGCGAGCGCGATCCCCAACGATCTGCGCGAGGCTGCGGGTATGTTCGGCGTGCGCGGCTGGCAATGGTGGCGCCAGCTCGGCATCCCGGGGATCTTTCCCTATTACGTCACCGGTGCGCTGACGGCTTCTGGCGGGTCGTGGAACGCGAGCATCGTGGCAGAAGCGGTCTCTTGGGGCAGCGAACGACTGGAAGCACACGGACTCGGTACTTATATTGCCAAGGCGACCACGGCGGGAGATTTCCCGCGGGTCACGCTGGGCATCGCGGTGATGTCTGTGTTCGTGATCGGGTTCAACCGCCTGCTGTGGCGCCCGCTCTATGCTTATGCCGACCGCCGCCTGCGCCTTGCCTAAGTTTTGAAGAGTAACGGAGCCCCTTATGGCCACCCTCGCCTCGCTTCCCGCCGCGCGCCCACTCGTCGCGATCGAGCATCTGACGCATCGCTATGGCAAGGGCGGCACCAGCGGAGCGTTGCTGGTGCTGGACGATGTCGCGCTGACGCTGGTCGAGAACGAGGTCGTCGGGTTGCTCGGTAGGTCGGGCTCAGGCAAATCGACGCTGCTCCGCTCGATCGCGGGGTTGATCGCGCCGGACGAAGGGACGATCGCCTTCGTCCCCGACGAGACGGGCGAGGCGCCGAGCGTCAGCATGGTTTTCCAGACCTTCGCGCTGTTCCCGTGGCTGACGGTGTTGCAGAACGTCGAACTCGGGCTGGAGGCGCAGCGCGTGCCGGCTGAAGAAAGGCGCACGCGCGCGCTGGCGGCGATCGACCTGATCGGGCTCGACGGTTTCGAGAACGCCTATCCCAAGGAGCTTTCCGGCGGAATGCGCCAGCGCGTCGGGCTGGCACGCGCGCTCGTCGTCAACCCGTCGCTGCTGCTGATGGACGAACCCTTTTCGGCACTCGACGTGCTGACCGCAGAGACGCTGCGTAGCGACCTGCTCGATCTGTGGTCGGAAGGGCGGATGCCGATCAAGTCGATCCTGATCGTGACGCACAACATCGAGGAAGCGGTGCTGATGTGCGACCGCATCCTCGTCTTCTCGTCCAATCCCGGCCGCGTCGCTGCCGAGATCGTCGTCGATCTGCCGCAACCGCGCGACCGGCTCGATCCGGCCTTCCGCGCGCTGGTCGACGACATCTACGCGCGCATGACGGCGCGAGTCGCGGTCGAGCCTGTGCAGGACGGTGTGTTCCCCGGTAGCGGGATCCAGATGGTCTTGCCGCGCGTGTCGACCAACGCGCTCGCGGGGTTGATGGAAGAGGTCGATGCCCCGCCGTTCGACGGACGCGCGGCGATGGCGGACTTGGCGGACCAGCTCCAGCTCGAGATCGACGAACTGTTCCCGATCGCGGAGACACTTCAACTCTTGCGGTTCGCCGAACTCCAGGGCGCCGACATCCTGCTCACCCCGGCGGCACGGCGGTATGTCGAAGCGGATGTGGACGACCGCAAGGCGATGTTCGCACGCGCGTTGCTCGCGCACGTCCCGCTCGCACAGCACATCCGCCGCATCCTCGACGAGCGCACCGGCCACAACGCCCCTGCGCGCCGCTTTCGCGACGAGCTCGAAGACCACATGTCCCCCGACTATGCGGATGAGACGCTTCGCACGGTCACCCACTGGGGCCGGTACGCAGAAGTCTTCGCCTATGACGAGGACGACGATCGTTTCTCGCTGGAGGACGCGGTTTAGGGTTGGACTTGGCGCGCCACCTACCGGGCGTGCCGACAGTTCTGCAGCATTCGAGCGCGAATGATCGCCCGATGGCGTTGTTCCGGCGGCGAATGGCGGTGAAACGTGGCGCAACTATGCCAAAGCGTTGTCAATACGCTTTGCCCATTTTTCATGATGCCAGTAGAAGTCGGGTCAGCCAGAGTTGTTCAACTCGGGTGATATCCCATTCTATTCATGCGCTAAGACCAATGTCGTTCGATCGGATTCTTCCGATCGTATCGCTAGTGTTGCCCCAGTGTGCCGAAACCCGCCTTGCGCGGCAGAGAAAGTGAAAATCCGTGTCCAATCCCAAGGTCGCAGAATCCGCAATACCTGACGCATCGTCGGCATCCTTTCGGAAAAAAGCCGTCATCGGCACGCTTCTTGGCGCAACAATCATCGGGGGCGCCATTGCTGCCGGGGTCGGCGGCTCAGCCAGCGATAACGGATCGCAAAAACCTATCATCGTCGTGAAGGGAAAGCCTTCGCCCACGCCTACGCCAGCCCCAACACCAGCTCCGACTCCTACGCCGACGCCGTCCTCGTCATCCCCACAATCGTTCGCACTGGGCATCAACGTTGCGGGCAGCACGTATTACGGGCCAGAACGAACATTCGCCAACCTCGCGTTCGCCTCGGGCGCGTGGCGCAACCCGTCGGCGGCGTGGTCCGATGTTCCGAAGACGAAACTTTCAGCAGGCGGCACGTCTCTGATCGATGCAGTGCTGTTCCTGAACGTTCCGCAGACAGTCTGGAGCGGCAAGGCGACGCGAATTACCTGTACCTGGAGTGGAAGTGGCGCCCTGCGCGTCGACGGCGACGCACAAATGGCCGGAGCGAACCATGCAGTTACGTTTACTTGGCCCGGACGGACCGGGACGGCACTGCCAACGGCGCGGCTCCACGTCACGTCGGTCAACCCGTCGGATCCTTTGGCAAATCTTGATTGCCGAGAACCGGGCTTGGTGGTGAACGGTGTCTTCGATCAGCGGATCGTCGACGATCTCAAACCGTACAGTGTATTGCGTTTCCTCGACTGGACGTCCGCCAACAGCAATCCAAGCAGTGTAACATGGTCGAGCCGTTCCACACCCCAGCGACTGGTGCAGGATGGCACCGACGGGGTGGCGGTCGAGCATATGGTTGATCTAGCAAATGCGGTCGGCGCAGACCCGTGGTTCACGGTGCCATGGAACGCCGATGAAACTTATGTCCGCGCTATGGGCAAACTGGTCCACGATCGCCTAGCACCCGGGCACAAGGCGTATTTCGAGCTTTCGAACGAAACGTGGAATTACGCTTTCCCGATCGGGACCCAAGTTCTGAATGAGGGTCTTGCGCGGAGGCTCTCGCCAGATCGTTATACTAACAACCTTTTAAGGTACGCCGAGAAGTCGGTCTGGTTCCATAAATTGTTGACGTCCGCTTTTCAGGACAATCCAGCACGGCTCGTGCGCGTTTTGAATATTCAAAACGGTAACGGCTACGGAATCGACCAGATCATGAACTTCCGCGACACCAAGCAGTGGGTCGATGCGATCGCGGCTGCCCCCTATTTCGGGCATGATCTTCTCCGCTCGGTCGATGTTGGTGTCACGGATCTGCCGCGCTTGTTCACCACACTTGAAGCAATGCGAGTCGAGACGATCAGCCGCGCAGTTTCGGATAAGGCCAACGCGACCAAATGGGGTAAGCGCTATATTTCGTACGAAGGCGGCCAGCATATCGTTCCGCTACCCGCAACCGAGGATGTAGCCGCTCGTATGCAGCGGAGCCCCCTGATGTATGAAATCTACAAGCGGTATCTCAACGACTGGAAGGCGAAGATTGGCGATACGTTGACCCTGTATTCGGCAACGGGCTCGATCAGCAAATATGGCGCCTGGGGTATCCGAGAATATGCCGGTCAGCCGCTGACGGAAACACCGAAGCGCCGTGCCGTGCTGGAGGCAGCAGCCAATCGCTAAAGGAACTGGCAACGGCTGCGGATCGCTGCAGTGGGTGGGGCGTAATAGCCCCGCCCACTGCAACGCGATGTCGTCCGAAGTGCCGCCGGTACTGGCTAAAGACGTGCGACGGCGACCTTAAAATAAGGATTGGCTATTCTCCGTATCAGCCAGGGACTCCCCAATTGGCTTCTTCGTCAGCCGCCTTTGCCGTTCGAACGAGATGCTCAACGTAATTCTGGAAGATTGGAACCGTGAACGTGACCAGTGTCGGTTCGCCCTTGGGTTCCTTGAACGTCAGGACGACGAAGCGCTGGCCGTCTTCGTCAAGGACCAGGCCGGCTTCCATGGCGCCCGGGCCGCTCGGAGTGATAACGGTCGCTGTCACGGAATATCCTAGATGGTTCTACCCGGTACCGCGAGATTGCGACGGCGGGATTCCGTGGCACTTTCGCGGATTCAGCCAGCCCTGACAATGTCGATCGCATCGACGTCGTTCGAAAGCGTATGCGGCTTTGTCGCGATGCTCGCATCGACAGTGCGACACGACCAGCCCGTGAGGTAGTAAGGAGCAATCGGGGACAACTTGAGCGCCTCCTTGATCGAGTTGCGACAACTCAGCCTCGATCAGGTATTTGCCGCCGCCCTGCATGTCCGGCAAATGCTCGCTCGTGTTTCCTTACCGTGTGAGCAGGATTAACAGAGAGCTTGAGACTGTTGATGTAGAGGGACTTCAGGTATTGGCGGTCGACGCCTGGGTATTGCGCGTTGGCGCCTCGAACGTTGCCCAATCGCCCTCCCCCGGCGGACGCGGCGGTGCCCCTGCTTTGGTGTCGGGTTCCTCGAATGCACCAATCCGGACACGGTGAAGGTGTACTTTGGCGATCATGTTGGCCGAAATCGGTGCAGTAATGAACAGGAACAGCGCAATCAGCAGCTCATGCGCGGTCCAAACACCGAGCCGTCCCTGGAAATAGAAAACCGACGCCACCAGCAGCGATCCGAGTCCCAGCGTCGTCGCTTTGGTTGGACCGTGTAACCGCTCCATCGTCGATGGCAGGCGGACGAGGGCCCAGCTCCCGATCAGCACGAATGCCGCGCCCAGCAGAACCAACGCGCAGACCATAATTTCCACCACCATGGTCATTCCACGATGTCCCCGCGCAGGATGAATTTGCAGTAAGCGATGGTGCTGACAAAACCGACCATCGCAAGCAGTAACGCCGCCTCAAAATAGGCGTCGCTCTCGCCGATCATTCCGATCAAGATGATCAGCGCGATAGCATTGATGACCATCGTGTCGAGCGCAACGATCCGGTCGCCGAGCGCTGGACCTTTGAGCAATCGCCACCCGTTGAAGAGCAATGCAAGCGCCACACATCCCAGCGCAATCTGAAGTGTTAAGGTGATCATGCGAAAATCCTGTGTAGCCGCGCTTCGTAGCGGGTTTTGATCCGCGCGATCTCTGCAGCAGCGTCCGCGACATCCAGCGCATGAACCAGCAACGATTTCCCATCAGCCGAGATATCCGACGACACGGTCCCAGGCGTCAGGCTGATCGTCGCGGCGAGCACGGTGATTGCTTCGGGTGTCGAAAGTGTAATCGGGATCACCAGCCAACGCGACCGCAGATCACGGTTACGGCGGAACAGGATCAGCCAGGCAACTTCGAAATTCGCCACGACGATATCGAACAGGACCACAAGGCAATATTGGAGCAGGGCGCCGCCGAAGCGGACGCGTGGGCGGTCAGGCCAGAACGGCTCGGTAAACTTGGGCAGAATGAGGCCGAATGCTCCACCCAGTAAAACGCCTCCTACGGTGATGCTGTTGGCCATCAACAACCAAACGCCGAGGAGCATTACCGACAATGCCGGATGCGGAACGATGTGTCGGATCACGATGGCTCCCCCCCCAGAACGGCAAGAATGTACCGTTGCGGTGCGTAGATTTGCGCTGCGGCGGCCTGAGCCTGTGTGGTTGCCCAGCCAGCCCCCAACATTAGGAGCAAAAGAAGCGCTATTAAAGCGGAGGGCGCGGCGAATTCAATGCCGGATCGCTCGACGGAGGCGATCGGATCGGCGTCACTCGCTGGTGCTTTCCAGAAGAGCGCACTGCCGCAGCGCGCAAACCCAATGACGCCAACCAGCGTCGTACAAAGCACGGTCGCCCAAATCGCCACCCACGCTTTGGTGGGAAAGGTCGTCTGAAGAATAAATAGCTTTGCCACGAAACCAGACAATGGCGGCAACCCCGTCGCAGCAATCGTTGCCGCGAGGAATAGCAAGCCCAACGCCTGCTGCCCCGCGAAGCGCGGACTTGGAACAATTGCGTCGCCATATTGCCCACGTCGTCGCGACGTCGCGTCGGCGACGAGAAACAGAGCGGCCCCCGCATATGTGGCGTGAACGAGGTAGAATAAGGCGGCCGCCGTTGTCTCCTGCGTCCAGCACGATACGGCCAGCAATACCGTGCCCGTCGAGCCAAGGATCGCGAACGCAGCCTGCTCTCTCATCGCCCTCGCCGCGAGGACGCCCGCAAAGCCGACGATCGCTGTCACCGCTGCCGCCGGCAGCAGCCAGGGTGCGGGCACCCACGCCGCCGCACCGGCGCTATCACCGAAGAGGAGGGGTACCGTGCGAATCATCGCATAGACGCCAACCTTCGTCATGATCGCGAACAGTGCCGCGATCACCGGGGTGGTCGCCGCATACGTACGCGGCAACCACAAATGTAGCGGCACGACCGCGGCCTTAAGCGCGAATACTGTCAGCAGCAGGAGCCCCGCGAGACGGATCAACCCTTGTTCCTCGGCGCCGAGAAGCGAGATCCGCCGGGCGAGATCCGCCATGTTGAGCGTACCGGTCAGCCCATACAGCAGGCCCAGCGCGATCAGGAACAGCGCCGATCCCACGATATTGACGATGACGTACGCTACCCCCGCCTTCAATCGGGCGGCGCCCTGCCCATGGAGCATCAGCCCATAGGACGCGATCAGCAACACCTCGAAAAACACGAACAGATTGAACAGGTCGCCCGTCAGGAACGCGCCGTTCAGACCGAGCAGCTGGAAGTGGAACATGGGATGGAAATGCCAGCCCTTGCGGTCCACCGTGGTCACAACAGCATGAAGCATCACCACCAGCGCAAGCACCGCCGCCACAACTAGCATCATTGCGGACAATCGATCGAGCACCAGCACGATGCCGAACGGAGCAGGCCAGCCCCCAAGCGGATAGGCGCGGATCGCATCGTCCTGCGCAATGCCGAACAGAGCGAGCGCTGCGACCAGCATCGCACCGCATCCTGCCAGCGAGAGCGCCATCCCGACACGACGCCGCCGGCGCATCGCCAGCAGCGTCAACGGCGCGACGATTGCGGGTATAACGATCGGCGCGATGACCAGTTGGTCGATCGGCATCATGATGGCGTCTCGTCCCGCGGAATATCGGTACGACCATCGACTTGGTCTGATCCGCTTTCGAGGTAACTGCGCAGGGACAGGATCACGACTAGCGCGGTCATGCCGAAGGTGATGACGATCGCGGTCAGCACCAAGGCTTGCGGCAGGGGGTCGGCATGGTCGGTCACGCCCTTCGCGAACAGCGGCGGCCGATCGACGACCAGTCGACCGATCGCAAACAGGAACAGGTTTACGGCATAGGACAACAAGGTCAGCCCCAGAACGACCTGAAACGTGCGGCCGCGCAGCGACAAGTAGATGCCCCCCGCGGTCAGCACGGCAATTGCGCTCGCGATCAGGAACTCGAGGCTCATTGCAACGCCTCCGCATCGTTCACGGTGTCTTCGGGTTTGGCCTCGGCGTATCGCGCAGCGCGCTGGGCGACATGGCTGAGCTGTGCAAGCGCCATCATCACAGCACCGACAACAACGCATGCGACTCCGGTATCGAAGAGGGTGGCGGTTGCCAGCTCGATTTCACCGATCAGCGGAAGATGGAAATACCCGAAACTGCTCGACAGGAACGGCGCGTCGAACAGCAGCGAGCCAAGCCCGGTCGCGGTGGCGATCAGCACGCCGAAAGCGATCAGCGGATGCTCGCCGATTCGCCGTCGCTCGTCGGTCCAATCGAACCCCGATGCGAGATACTGGAGCAGGATTGCAATCGCAAACACCAGCGCAGCGATGAATCCGCCGCCAGGTTGATTATGCCCGCGCAGGAAGATGTAGAACCCGACCAGCAGGGCAAGCGGCATCAGCAGCCGTGCCGCCATCACGAACATCATCGGATGTCGCTCGGGCGAATGCGGCGTATCCTTGCGCCAGGCCCGCAAGCGCTGCCCTGCAACACCGCGCGCAGCGGGTTCGAGCAACGCATAGATGGCGAGCCCCGCGATCCCCAGCACGGTGATCTCTCCCAACGTATCGAACGCCCGGAAATCAACGAGCGTTACGTTCACTACATTGGTCCCGCCGCCGCCCGCATAACTGTTCGCCCAGTGGTAGGCGGAGACCGTATCGCGCGTTTCGCGGGTCATGATCGTCCAGGCAGCCCATCCAGTACCGCCCCCGGCAATGATCGCGAGCGCCGCGTCTCGCCCCATACGCAAAGTGCCGGACAGGCTCGGCGGTGTCTTCGGCAACAAATGTAGCGCAAGCAACATCAACACGATGGTGACGACCTCCACGGCGATCTGCGTTAGCGCAAGGTCAGGTGCGGAGAGGTGGATAAAGGCCAGCGCAACGACGAGACCGATAACGCTGATGAAGACCAACGCAAGGAAGCGCTCGCGTTGTCGAACAACGACAGCGACGGTCGCAACGATCAGCGCCACCCAAGCGACGATCGCAGCCGGCCCGGCCGGGAGCGTTGGGCGCCCCCCGGCGGGGAGCCCGCCCGGAGTTAGCGCCGCATCCACCGCCAAAACGGTCGCCACTGCGAACAGGATGAAGAGATAGCGTTGCAGCGACGCGACGTGAACAACGAGGATCACCCGGCGAGTAACGCCAACGATGGCGTCCATCGCCGCATCGAACAGCGCTTTCCCATCGAGCGCCGGGCGCTTCGTCAGCCAGGCTGCGATCGGCGCGCGCCGCCACAGCAGAAGCACGCCGATCGCCACCGCACCGACGCTCATCGTCAAAGCGGGGTTAATCCCGTGCCACAGCGCCAAATCCACGTCCGGCGCGGCCCCGCCAGTAACCGCGCCCGCCACGGCAGCGACGAGCGGACCCGCGATGGTCATCGGCATCACCCCCAGCGCGATCGCGATCAGGACCAGCACAGTCGTTGGCGCCAGCATGGCCATCCCAGGGTCGTGCGGCACCGGGCCATCGCTCGAACGACGTCGGCCAAAGAACTGGTCGGTCGCATAGCGCAGCGAATAGGCGACCGATAGCGTCGCGGCGACCGTCGCAAGGATCGGCACCAGCAGCCCTTGTCCGGCTACGACGGTATGCGCACTCTGCTCGAGCATCATCTCTTTGGAAATAAACCCGCCGAACGGCGGCAACCCCGCCATCGCCGCCACGGCTAGCGAACCTAGCGCCGCCGTGATCGGCATCATCGCCGCCAGACCGCCGAGCTTGCGTATGTCGCGCGTTCCGGTTTCGTGATCGACGATGCCGGCGTTCATGAACAGCGCTGCCTTGAAGGCAGCGTGGTTCATCATGTGAAACATCGCAGAGGCCGCGGCAGCAGCCGTCCCGAAACCGAGCAACATCACCATCAATCCAAGCTGGCTAATCGTAGAATAGGCCAGGATCGCCTTCAGATCGTTACGAAACAACGCAACTGCCGCCCCGAACAGCATCGTCAACAAGCCCGTGCCGGCAACCAGAAAAAACCACATCTGCGTGCCCGCCAGGACCGGCCATAACCGCGCGAGCAGGAACACGCCTGCCTTGACCATCGTCGCGGAATGCAAATAGGCGCTGACCGGGGTCGGAGCTGCCATCGCGTGCGGAAGCCAGAAGTGAAATGGGAATTGCGCCGATTTGGTGAACGCGCCCAGCAGGATGAGGACAAGGATCGCGGGATAGAGCGGCGAGGCCTGGATCAGACCGCTACGGTCAAGGATCGTCGTCAGGTCGTACGATCCTGCCGCCTGCCCAAGCAACAACATCCCACCAATCAACGCGAGCCCGCCGCCGCCGGTGACGGCGAGCGCCATGCGCGCGCCCTGCCGCGCGTCCGCCCGATCGCGCCAGAACCCGATCAGGAGGAACGACGACAGGCTTGTCAACTCCCAGAAGATCAGCAGGAGCAGGACGTTGTTGGACAGGGCGATGCCAACCATTGCTCCCTGAAACAGCATCAGGAACGACAGGAATCGTCCCGTCGCCTCGTTGCGTTTGAGATAGCCCTGCGCATAGACCACCACCAGCAGCCCGATCCCCAGGATCAGTCCGACGAATAGCAACGCCAGTGGATCGAGCCACAGGCTGAAGTCGAGCCCAAGCGCGGGTATCCATCCGATCCGCACGGTCATAGGCGTGCCAGCCAATACGCCCGGCGCCAATCCCAACAGAACGAGAAGCCCGGCCGCACTAGCGCCGGCTGCGATCGACATGTGCGCACCACGCGATGCGCGGGCATTCAGCGCCAGCATCACGGCAGCAGCGAACGGCAATAGCAGCAGGACCATCAGGACCATATTAACCTCGTGGAACCGCGATCGTTAGCCTTTGCACGCGAGACGCCATAGGTCGAGGTTCGGAGTACCACTCGTGCGGCGCACGGCTTTCCGATCCCACCGCCCCCGATCGAGAGGTATTTCCGGAAAAAGGGCGTGCGGCAGAATGGCCAAGTGACACTTCGCCGCTGCGGCGGTAGTCGGTTGCCGTGCACATCGTCCGGCATCTTTTCGCGCAACGCCGCCTTGCCATGCTGATCTGCGCGGCGACACTGCTTCTCAAGCTGCTCGTTCCGACCGGATACATGATTACCGTAGATCACAGCCGCGTCGTCATGACCCAGTGCTCCGGTATCATGCCTGCTGCAATGCCGATGGACATGCCGGGAATGCATGCGGACGCGGCGGACCACGATACGTCGAAGGATCACGGCAAGACTGAAATGCCCTGTGGCTTCGCCGGGTTCTCCTCAGCGGTTCTGGGTTCGGTCGATCCAATCCAACTCGCCGAATTGATCGCCTTCATCGTCGCCATCGTTCTAGTGGCAACCGTCCTGCCGGCCGTCGTGCGTCCGGCGTTCTTGCGGCCGCCCTTACGCGGGCCTCCGGCTTACCGCTGACCCTTCAGTCCGCGCTGCCTTGTCTGGCGCGTCCATGAACTGCGGCCTGGCGTGTGTCTCACGCCGGGTCGGTCAAAGGTATCTCCATGATCCGAATGTACTTGCTGGCCGGCGCCGCCGCGCCCTGCCTGCTTCTGTCCGTGCCGATTGAAGCACAGACGCTCAACGGTCCCTCCGGGGAACGCTCAGATTCAATGATTATCGTCACCGGTCAGCGAGACCAGCTCAAGCTGAATGAACAGGCCCAAGCCGGTAGCCGGATCGGCCTGACGATCCGAGAGACTCCCGCAAGTGTCGAGGTCCTGACTCAGGAGGATCTCCAGGTCCGTGGGCTTCGCACCGCGCGGGAGGCGTTCAACGATGTGGTCGGGGCGATCGCCGGAAACGTGCCCGGCAATCCGGCAGTCGTCTCGATGCGCGGCTTCGCCGGCAATACCGTATCGATCCTCCAGGACGGGGTGCGGCTATCTGCAGCGACCGTCGTCCAACGGGACAGCAATAGCTGGCACTACGACCGGGTCGAAGTTCTGAAGGGGCCCGCCTCCGTGCTCTACGGCGAGGGGGCCCTCGCCGGCGTCATCAATAAGGTGACCCGCAAGCCGGTCCTGGGCGAACGCCATCTCGACACCTTCTTATCGATCGGCAGCTTCGATACGGTGTTTGCGGCGGCGGGGGTCAACCTCCCGGTTTCCTCCACCATCGCAGTTCGGGCGGATGCCAGCTATCAGCGATCGGACAGCCTCTACGACGTCGATAACAACGACACCTTTTCGGCCGGACTGACAGCCAGCGCCCTGTGGCGACCAAGCGACCGTTTGTCGCTGCTGATCGCGGTCGATCATTTCGAGGATCGCTACGACGCGACCTATCAGGGCCTTCCACTCATTCCCGGCCAATATGCGCTGCGACCGACTGACGCCGTTACTACGACCACCGGCTTGGTCGCGGATCGCGCGTTGCGACACCAAAATTACAATCCACAGGGCGCTTATTCCGGGAGCAACGAAACGACCATGCGGTCGCGCCTGGATGCGACGGTCGGCGGCGGCTGGAGCGTTGCACTCGACCTCACAGGCTACACCGCGAAACGCGCGTTTTTGCTGGCGGACAGCCAGACGTTCGTCGCACCAACCGCCGTTTTCCCCAATGGTAGTTTCCGCCAGAGCTACCAGGATTTCCGGCATGATCACCAGTTCTGGAACGTGCGCGGCGGTATCGCAAATGACCGATCCCTTGGCGGGCTACGCAACCGCTTCAACCTCGGCGTCGAACACAACGAAACGGATTTCGTCAGCCTGCGGCAACAGGCACCCGTTACGGCCCTGCCCGCAATCGATGTGCGCAATCCGGGAATTGTCCCTCTGCCAATCACGACCGCAATCTTCACCACCACCAACGTCACGTTCGATTCGAGGCTCAAGCAAACCTCGGTATTTGTGGAGGATGCTTTGAACCTTACCCCCAAATGGTTGCTGGTAGGAGGCGTACGCTGGGATCACATGGCGCTAAAGCGTGCAACGATCCAGAACATGACGGGCGCGATTGATCGGAACGATCCCACCTTCGACCCGATCTCGTGGCGCGCCGGCTCCACCTGGGCCATAACGTCCAATGTGACCCTCTATGGGCAATACACGACCGCGGTGTCGCCCGTGTCATCGATATTGCTGGCCTCGATTGCGAACAGCCGGTTCCGGCTTACCAAGGGCCGGGCTTATGAAGCTGGCTTCAAGGCGAGCGGTTGGGCCGGGCGAGCGAGCGTTACCGGCGCTATCTACCGGATCGAGCAGACGGACATCCTGACACGCGACCCCAACATCCCGACACTCTCGGTCCAGGGCGGTCGCCAGTCGTCACAGGGTGTCGAATTGTCCGCGGCGGTCTCCCCGGTGGCCGCGCTTCGTCTGTCCGGCGGCGTCTCGTACACTGACGCACGCTATGACGAACTCTTCGAGCTCGCGGGAACAACGCGGGTCAGCCGGCGCGGAAATCGCCCAATCAATATTCCCGCGACGACGGTCAACGCGTCGGCGCTCTACACGATTGGCGACACGGTAACCGTAGGGGGGTTTCTGCGTCACGCGAGTAGCTTCTTTACCGACACTGCCAACACTATACGGGTCGCCGGGCATGCCGTTCTCGATGCCAGCCTATCTTTCCGGATCCACCCTCAGGCGACGGTAACGCTGCGGGCACGCAACCTGACGGACGCCTTTTATGGCGAGTATTCAGGCTATCCGACCACAAACGTCTATATCGGTGCTCCAAGATCGTTCGAGATCGCGCTCTCGACGCGCCTGTGAGGATGGCTAGGTATCGCCAAGGGGCGTCCGCCAGCATGCGTATTCTCGTGCGACGCGTGCATCTCTTGCTGGGCTTGAGCCTCGGGCTGCTGTTCGCGGTGCTGGGGCTCACCGGGTCGGCACTGGTGTTCTACAGCGATATCGATACCGCTCTGCACCCTACGGTTCAGGTCACGCGAAACAGCCCCGCATCTGGCGGAACGGTCCTGGCATGGGATCGCGCATTGGCAACCGGGCATGCACGCTGGAACGACGCCGGCGGCAAATGGTCGTTTGAGTTGACGGGCGAACCAGGTCCTATTCCGGCGCGCTATTATCCGATGCCCGGCGGTCACGGCGTTCGGCTGATGGTGTGGTTCTCCACCGACGGAAAGCGGATCCTTCGGGCCGAACCATGGGGCGGCTATCTCATGAGCTGGGTCTACCAACTTCACATGCAATTGCTTGCCGGTGCGACCGGGGGGCAAGTCGTCGGTTGGTCGGGTGTGGGGATGCTGCTGCTGCTCGTCAGCGGTTTGCTGACATGGTGGCCTCGCGGGAGCTGGAAAAAGGCCTTAGCGTTCAAGCGCGATGCCGCGCCGATCCGGCGCTTCCGCGATCTTCACAAGCTGTCGGGTCTTGCAAGCATGCCGTTGCTGTTCATCCTTGTTGCAACGGGCGTGCTTCTGGCATTGCCGGCTGTCACGCAAACCCTATTGGCACCGTCAACCATCCCTGCCCCTACATCGAGCGACACCCGTGGCAAGCGGATCTCGATCGTCCAGGCGCTCGCGGTCGGGCGCCGCGCGCTGCCGGAAGGCCGTATCGTCTTCGTGGATGTCCCCACCAGCGGCACGGCGCCAATCCGAGTACGGGTTCAGGTACCCGGCGACCCGCACGAGCGGTTCCCGGGCAGCTATGTGTTTATCGACTCGCTCTCAGGCAGGGTTCTGGCGATCCACGACGTTCGCCGCGCTAATACCGGTTCGGCAGTAGCGCGTTGGATCCGCACGTTGCATGATGGAACTGTTGGAGGGACGACGACGCGCGTCATCGCACTGCTCCTTGGTTTCGTACCCGCGCTGCTGTTCGCAACAGGCGTTCTTCACTGGTTGCGGCGTCGCCGATCGCCGCATGCTTCGTGACGACGGATTGTCCGAAGACCAAGCGATGGTCTTATAAAATAGGCTGCTATTTTCCGGTTCGCGCGTTGCAGCCCAATGAGCCCTTCGCACCACAACCGTTACGCCTACCGTCCCATCATCGGTCGTCCGGATTATGCCTGGCCCGACGGGCGCCGCCTCGCCATCTATATCGGCGTCAACTACGAGGTGTTCGACTTCGGCAGCGGTCTGGGGGCGGAACTTGCGCCATCGCAGACCGAACCGGACGTGATGAACTTCGCCTGGCGCGACTATGGCAATCGGGTCGGAGCGTGGCGGCTGTTCGATTTGTTCGACAGACTCGCGCTACGGACGACGGCGCTCGTGAACGCTGAGGTGCTGGAGCGCTGCCCCGGACTTGCCGAGGCGTGCCGCGATCGAGGTGACGAGATCGCCGCGCACGGCGGCAGCAACGCCAGAGCACAAGGCACGATGGTCCGTCGGCGCGAGAAGCACTTGATCGAAGACGTTACCCAGCGCTTGGCGGAACTCGGCGTTCGTCCCACCGGCTGGCTGGGTCCTTGGATCTCGGAAAGCGAGAACACGCCCGACCTGCTCGCCGGGAACGGGTATCGCTACGTGCTCGACTGGGCGCATGACGATCAGCCGACCAGACTGACAACCGACTATGGCGAGCTGCTTTCAATCCCCTACTCGCAGGAGATCAACGACATTCCCGCGATCATCGCGCGCAAGCAGGAAGCGGAGACGTTCGCGTCCATGATCCGCGACAACGTTGAACAGCTTCTGTCAGAATGCGACCGTCGCCCGCTTGTCCTCGGCATCGCACTCCATCCCTACATTATGGGACAAGCGCATCGTGTCCCTGCCCTAGCCCGGGTACTGACGGAACTACGAACAGCGAACGATCCGCGGATCTGGTGGACTACTGCGGGTGACATCGCAACGTATGTAAACGCTAACGACCTAGCGGTCTGATCTCCGGGTAAGCACGCCCAAATCAAGGGTGGTGGATTCAGCGCATCCGCATGAAGTAAGCGAGGGCGTTACGAGTATCATCGGCAAAGCGATCATAGATCACCCGCGCAACCTGAGCGATGACAGGCTGGCGATCACGCCCACCTCGGGCGAACACCACGACGGCAACGCGACGACCATCGGGCATGGTGATGACCCCAACGTCATTCGTGACGCCATCAAGCGTGCCGGTCTTGTCCTCGACCTGCGTACCCGCAGGAAGCAGTGCGCGGATACGACGAGTCCCTGTTTGGCATCGACGCATGAGATCGAACAGGAACGTGCGGCTTTGCGAGGTCAGAACGGTCGCGCTATCAAGTTTTGACAACAGCCCAACCATCGCAACCGGCGTAGCGACATCCTTGCTGTCGGCGAGATGTCCGCGCTCCCGCAGCAACTGTGCGATCGTGCGGTCCACCCGGATTCCAGAGATCCTGTGCGACAATAGCCATTGTTGAACGACGGCAGGGCCGCCGAGCGTGGCCAGGATCTGGTCCGTTGCGTAGTTGTCGCTGCGTACCAGCATCAGCTCAATGACTTTCGCCGCGGGGCGGCCCATAATCATGTCGCCAAGACTACGGCGTCCCTGATCTACCTCCGCAAGGTAGGCCCCGGCTATTGCCAGCTTGACCGTGCTCGCCATTGGAAATGGGATGTCGCCGTTGATCGCGACGGTCGAGCCATCGCGCAGGTCGAGCGCTGCGATGCCATATTCGCCAGAGTTCGCTGCGACCAGGTTGTTCAGCTGGCGCTGGAGGCCGATCAACTCGGGGGAACTGGCAACAACCGGCACCGGAAGGAGGAAGCTTGCGGCAATACCGGTTATCAACAGACGGGAAAGCATGGGTACGCGCATCGATCGTCCTTGCGAGGTGTCCTTCAGCGACCTTCTCATACTACGCCGAAAACCTGAACCCTTCGTGTTACATGCCGCTGCCTCTCGGCCAAGCGCTGATTACGGACTAGACGGTGGTCAATCGGCGGTTCGTGCGACGGTAACCCCCTCTTCCATCATCATGGTGCACTCGACCTGGCTAGCACAATGCACGATCATTGGGCCCAAACGACGAGACATACGCCGCCTGCCCCTTGGCGCGCACGCTGACGATGAACGATCCGGCGCCGCCGCGGCTTAGTGGGGCGGAATGTCATCCATTCCGTGACGGATCACAACGGATTGAGCTCGGCATCGTACCTGATCGATATTGATGGATCAAAAAGCTCGCCGGATTCCAACTTGAGCAACGTCGTGTTCCATGTATTATTTTGGCATTACAAATGTTCCTGGAGATTCGATGCTCGATCGTCGCACGTTTGTCGCATCTTCCGCGCTGACGGCATCGTTCGCGATGCCGGGAGTAGCGCGGGGCGGTACGACCGTAGCAGCACCGCTTTCCCCGGACATGCCGATCCCTCTGGGGCGATTGCCGACCCCGATTGCACCTGCCGATCCGAGCTTGCACGCCCTGAACCGTGGTTGGAAGTTTTACGAAGGAGACGTGCCAGTCCCGCCGGTGCGCGGAAATGACGAAACCTATGCCGCAACGAAGGCAGGTAATGCGCAAGCCGCCGCCGGTGTGGACTTCGACGATTCCGGCTGGAACACGGTTCAGTTGCCGCACGACTGGGCGATTGCGCATCCGATCGAGCCGGACCAGAATGATGCGTTCGGCTATCGTCGGCGCGGGGTCGGCTGGTATCGCCGCTATCTGGTCCTGCCGACCGAGTGGCAAGGGCAGTACCTCGAACTCCAGCTCGGCGGAATGGCGAACACCTCCACCGTATGGTTCAACGGTATTCCGGTCGCGCACAGCCTGTCGGGCTATGTGCAGCAAAATATCGACGTCACGCCTTATGCGCGGTTCGGGGACGAACCCAATACCATTGCGATCCGAGTCGACGGGAATGTGATGGAGGGGTGGTGGTACGAAGGCGCAGGCTTATACCGTGACTGCTGGCTGGCGGTACGTGCGCCGGTGCATATCGCGACGGATGGCGTCCATGCGACGCCGCGGCGGCAGGCGGATTCCACGAGCTGGCAGATCCCGGTCGCCGTGACGCTTAGCAACATTGCGACGGCGGCGGTCGGCGTGACGGTAGAGGCGGTGCTGCTGGATCCGCAGGGCCGGACGATCGCACAGGCAAGCGCGGCCGCTAACGTGGCGCCGCTCGGGACGGCGGTTGCATCGATGTCGCTTCCGGTCGCCCGACCGCGGCTATGGTCGCCCGATACGCCGACACTGTACGTGGTGCAGACGCGATTGCTGCGGGATGGCCAGGCGATCGACAGCCGTCGGAGCGAGATCGGTTTCCGGACCATCGCCTTCGACGCCACTACCGGGTTTCACCTCAACGACGCACCGCTCAAGATCACGGGCGTCTGCATCCATCAGGACCATGCCGGCGTTGGCGTCGGGGTACCTTCTGCGCTCCTGGAGTGGCGCATTCGTCGGTTGAAGGACATCGGCGCGAACGCGGTCCGTTTCGCGCATGCCGCGCCCGCCGACGCGCTGCTCGATGCGTGCGACCGGCTCGGCATGATGGTGATGGACGAGAATCGCCATTTCGACCCGAGCCCGGACTATATGGCGCACCTGACCTGGATGGTGCGGCGCGATCGCAATCGGCCGTGCGTGATAATGTGGTCGGTCCTGAACGAGGAACCGATGCAGGGCACCCGGCAAGGCTATGAGATGGTGCGCCGCCTCGCGAGCGCGGTGAAGGCGCTCGACGATACGCGACCGATAACGGCGGCGATGAACGACGGGATGTTCACCCCGCTGAACGGCGCCGATGCCGTCGACGTGGTCGGCTTCAATTACAAGCATGGCTGGTACGACCGATACCACGCGCTGCATCCGGACCGTCCGCTCATCAGCACCGAGGACACCAGCGCGGTGATGACGCGCGGGGAATGGGTGTCGGACGCTCAACGCAACGTGCTGACCTCCTACGACAGCGAAGCACCCGAATGGGGGCTTACGCATCACGAAAGCTGGAAGATGATCGGCTCGCGGCCGTTCATGGCCGGCACCTTCGTCTGGACCGGGTTCGATTATCACGGCGAGCCGACGCCCCTGCCTTGGCCTGCCGCCTCGAGTTCATTCGGGATCCTGGATATGTGCGGGTTCGCCAAGATGGCGTATCATTTGCGCCGAGCGCAATGGATCACCCGTGAGCCCGTGCTGGCGATCGGACCGCATTGGAGCTGGCCTGGGCGCGAGGGGCAATTGATCCGCGTGATGACCCCGGCCAATACCGATGAGGTCGCGTTGCTGCTCAACGGACGGACGATCGGCCGGCAATCGTGCAAACCGTTCGTCACGCCCGAGTGGCAGGTCCCGTATGCGGCGGGAAAGCTTGAAGCGATTGGTTATGTCGCCGGTCGCGAGGTCGTCCGTGCGGTGGTCGAAACAACGGGCCGGTCGGTTGCGCTGCGATTGACGCCGGATCGGCCGATGATGCTGGGCGACGGTGCAGACGTCCAGCCGATCAGCGTCGATCTGCTGGACGCTGACGGTCGCCACGTGCCGACCGCGACCGACCGCGTGCTGTTCACGATTGAGGGTGGCGAAATCATCGGGCTCGGCAATGGCGATCCGAACGATCACGATGCCGAGCAGGGCAATGCCCGCAAGCTGTTCGCGGGCTTTGCCCAAGTGCTGGTCCGAAGCGCGCCCGCCGCGCGCCAGTTGGTCCTGACCGCGCGGGTCGCCGGGGTGCCGGAGGCGCGGGTCACCGTGCCGCTTGTCGCCGCCACCCTCTTGCGCGACATCCCTGCCACACCGAGCGTCCAACACCTCACCGAGTTCCGTCGCACGCCGTTCGCGGTGCAGGCCCCGGACCCGCGCGAGGTCTACCCCGTCCCGCAATGGCGCGGGTTGAGTTACGTCCGGCCGGGGCGGCTGGAGGAAGCGCCGACCGAGCATGCGACAGCGCTTCTTCAAGGGCGCTTCGTACCTCGCCGCGACGTTGCCGCGCGGGGCGGTACGCTGCGACTTGCAGGGGTGATCGGTCGTGCCGAATTGTGGGTCGATCGCGTCCGCGTCGCCACGAAGACGAGCCGCGCGGAAGCGCCGATGACCGCAAAGCTCCCCGCCGGTGATCAAGAGCGCGTCATCACCCTGGTGCTGGAGGCCGACGCCGGCGAGGCTACGGGTCTCAGTCGCGGGGTCGCGATCTGGTAATCGCACCCCAGTGACGCGATGGCTCAAGGCATCTCATCACCCCGTTATTTCAACTTTCGCGCATTGGTATTGGATACGTCTGATATTGTTAGCGGTACCCGGCTGTCTCAGACCCCCGGTGGAAACTGATCGCCGCAATAACGCTCTGGCATTAGCTAATATAGGCGAGGCACATAGCGATCGTTTCCGCCGTCAGTACCCAAAACGATCGTATATCGCCGCAATTCCCATTCGATATATCAATAACGCTGCCCTTTTTATCGCTATATATCGTTGCGCCCTGCCGAGTCGCGGAATCTGCCATCCGCAGAAACTGGTTGTCATGGACAAAAGCTGCTCAAAATGATGCCAACTTTTTGCAGGATACCAATGGCTTTCAGACGTAATGTTTTTGTCTTGTTTTGGCCTTGACAGGTAGCAAGCTCTTCCATGACACTCCGGTTACGCTGCAGGGGTGGGCGCGGTGACAATGGCTTCAGGCCAGCACCAGAGTCCTACAGTGACAGGGTATTTGGGGGGACCATATGGTACAGAATTTGTCTATCGGACGACGGCTTCCGCACGGCAGCGTCAAGGCCTGGTTACTTGCAACGGGCTGCATTACCGCAATCATCGCTACCAATTCCGCTTCGGCCCAGACAGGCCCGGTTGCCGATCCCGGGGTAGCGACACCGGTGGCGACGACGCCCGCCGACCAAGCGTCCGGCGTCGAATCGGACATCACCGTCGTCGGCTTCCGACAGAGCCTGAAATCCGCCGCCGACGCCAAGCGCCGCGATATCCGGATTACCGACGGAATCACCTCGGAGGATATCGGCAAATTCCCTGCGCAGAACATCACTGAAGCAATTCAAAGGATTGCCGGCGTCCAGATGTCGAACATCAACGGACGCGGCGCGACGATCAGCATTCGCGGCCTTGGTGCCCAATATGCCCGCACGACGATTAACGGGCAGACTTTCGCCAGCGCCGACTTCAAGGACGGCTTCCGTTACGACATCGTCCAGACGGATCTCGCAAGCGCGATCCAGGTGATCAAGTCACCAACGGCTGACATGGACACCGGCGGTCTCTCGGGCACGGTCAACATCGATACGGTCAAGCCCCTCGCCTACAGGGGCCCGCGCTTCATCCTCGGGGTGAAGGGCTACAATTCCGAATATCGCGGCAAGCAGATTACGCCGAAAATCAGCGGTGCCTATATCGGTAGCTTCGCAGGCGGCACGTTGGGCGTGATGGCGAACGTCAGCTACCAGGAACTGAAGGATCGCGGCGACTACGCGTTCGTCAAGAACTGGTACAATCCCGGTGTCGTCGATCCCACCAACTATGTCCCCGGCAACTTCCGCCTGCGTCGCATCGATCGCGACAGCAAGCAACTGATGGCCAGCGGCGCAATCCAGTGGAAGCCGCAGTCCAATTTCGAAGTCCTCCTCCAGGGTACATATTCGAAGGACGACACGCGCTACGATACGCAGCAGCTGGTGTTCGGCCGGTGGAACCCCACCGACAAGACCAATCCGAGCAAGATCACGGTCAACCACACCGCGAATGGCGTGGCGGACAAGATCACGATCAGCAATTTCGGGGTTGGCAACAACGACCAGCCCGAGACGCGCAACCTCAAGACCCAAGCCTATACCGGCACGGTAAACTGGCAGCCGGGCGATACCTGGAACATCCACGCGGTTGCGCATTATACCAAGGGGGACGCCGATCTTCGCGAATTCGCCTCGATCGATGGCGCAAACGTGGCTGCCGGCGGTTCGCTCGACATCTCCGACCCGACGAACGTCAAGTTCAACACCGATCCGGGCGTGTGGAACGGCACGCTGTTCAACCCGGCGAACCGCACCTATTTCGCCTTCGTCGACGGTGCGACGCACATTCAGACCGCCAAGGACGTCTCCGGCCAGCTCGACGTCACTAAGGACGTCGGCGCTTTCGGAGTGAAGTCGCTCGTGTTCGGCGTGAAATATCACCACGAGAGCTTCCAGACGGACGCCTTTCGGCATGACCGCGACGCAGACGTATCCAGGCCCGACCTCTATCCGGAATACGCCTTCATTCCGAACCTGAGCACAACCGGCATTCGCGTCACGAACTTCCTGGACGGGAAGATCGGCATTCCGGACAGCTTCCTCGAAACCAATGCACCGCTGTGGCAGTCGATCCTCGCATCGAAGGGCATCACCGTGCCGGACGTGCGCGACTTCGCGAACAGCTATCGCGTCGACCGCTACATTCCATCCGTGTATGCGATGGCCAATGTCGACACGGTCGTGTTCGGCAAGACGCTGCGCGGCAACCTCGGCGCTCGCTACGAGCACACGCACCAGAACGTATCATCCAACCTCACCGCAGGCACCGACAGCGGCTCGGCACTGCTGAGCAAGCAGAACGTGATCCAGGATTATGGCAATGTCCTGCCAAGCGCCTCGTTCGCCCTCGACCTGACGAACCGGCTCGTCGCCCGCGTTGCGGTCGCCAAGGTGCTGGTACGCCCGCTGCTCAACAGCCAGACGCAGATGGCCGATACCTTCGTCACCGACAATACCGGGATCCGCCCCAGCGTATCCGTATCAAACGGTGAATCGCGATTGAAGCCGCTGACCGCGAACCAGGCAGATATCAGCCTGGAATATTATTATGGTCGCGGGAATTCGATCAGCGTCGCCGGCTTCTACAAAGCCGTGAAGAACGGGACGTTCACGCAATTCTACTGCCCGACCTCGTTCAACGGCGTGACGCTGAACGGCCAGGTCGGCAACTGCCAGTCTGCCGATGGTGGAACCGACTATAATTTCAGTCGCAAGCTGAACGACAATAGCGTCATCCACATCAAGGGCGTCGAAGTCGCCGCATCGCAGAGCTTCGACGACTTCCTGCCGCTGAAGGGCTTCGGCGCGACGGGCAACGTCACCGTCGTCGATGCGGACTCGCCCGCCCTCGGCACTGGCTTCAACCTGCGCGACCTGTCGAAGCTGACCTGGAACCTGACGCCGTACTGGGAAAACCAAATGTTCAGCGTCCGCCTCTCGATCAACCATCGCAGCGCGTACAAGCAGGATGCGTCGACCAGCTTCTTCGTCGACGGCGGCCAGATCCACACGGTGCGCGCGCGCACCCAGTTCGATCTGGCGACGGGCTTCACCCCGACCAAGTATCTCAGCTTCACGGGTGGGATCATCAACCTGAACAACACCCACGAAGATGCGTACCAGACGACGGCGGACACGTTCCAGCTCGCCAGCCGGACGGGTCGGACCTACTACCTGTCCGCCACCGCCCGCTTCTGACCCACGTAGCCTAACGAGAAACGATCCCACCCTGTCATGACAAGACTCTCCTACCTCCCCGTTCTGGCGGGCCTTGTCGTGCTGGTGGTGGCCGATGCCGCCCAGGCGCAGACGCGCGATACGATTGCGGCGCGGGATGCGCTCGGGCGGCTCGGCATTCCGGCCACGAGTGTAACGTTGGCGGTCAAACCCGCGGCCAAACCCTATTACCGGGTGCGGGTCGCGCGGGGCGGCCACATGCTGGTGCAAGGGTCCTCCTCGGTCGCATTGGTGCACGGGGCGACGCAGTATCTGCAGCGGCAAGGCCGCTTGTCGCTCAGTTGGGAGGGACGCCGGATCGCGCCGATCGGCACCCTACCGAGCGGGGATACCGGACCGGTGGAATCGTCCTTTGCGCTACGGACGTATTTGAATACCTGTACCTTCGGTTACACCACGCCGTGGTGGACCTGGGACGACTGGACCCGCGAGATCGACTGGATGGCGGCGCGCGGCATCGACACGCCGCTGGCGATGGAAGGCCAGGAATATGTCTGGCCGGGCGCTGTGGCGCGACCAGGGTCTCGAAGACGCGACGATTGCCGACGGCCTCTCCGCGGCACCGTTCCTGCCGTGGCAACGGATGGGGAACATCGCAGGCTACCGCGCCCCGCTTTCTGCCGGCTGGATCGAGAAGAAGCACCGGCTGCAACGCCAGATCCTCGCGCGGATGCATTCGCTCGGGATGAAGCCGATCCTGCCCGCTTTCTCGGGTTATGTGCCCAAGGCGTTCGCCGATCGGCATCCAAAAGCGAAGATTTACCGGATGCGAGCGTGGGAGGGGTTCAGCCCGACCTACTGGCTCGATCCGTCCGATCCGCTGTTCGCCACGCTCGCGAAGCGGTTCACGCAGCTCTATACACAGGCTTATGGGCCCGGAGACTATTACCTCGCCGACGCCTTCAACGAGATGGTACCGCCGATCGCTGAAGACGGCAGCGATGCAAGTGAGGCAAAATATGGCGACAGCATCGCCAATTCCGCGGCGACCCGCGCCGCCGCCCTCCCCGCCTCCGTCCGCGATTTCAGGCTTGCTGCCTACGGCGAGAAACTGTTCCAGTCGGTGACCGCTGCCGCGCCGAACGCGACCTGGGTCATGCAGGGCTGGTTGTTCGGCGCCGACAAGACCTTCTGGACGCCAGAGGCGATCCGGTCGTTCCTCAGCCGGGTGCCCAACGATCGGATGCTTTTGCTCGACATCGGCAACGACCGTTACCCCGGCATCTGGCAATCGACCGGGGCTTTCGACGGTAAGAAGTGGGTCTATGGCTACGTCCACAATTATGGCGGGAGCAATCCGGTCTATGGCGACCTGGGCTTCTATCGGGACGATCTGGCAGCGCTGGCGCGGAGCCCGTCCCGCGGCAATCTGACCGGGTTCGGCATGTTTCCCGAAGGCCTGAACAGCAACTCCGTCGCGTACACCTATGCCTATGATCTCGCATGGGGAGAGGCTGCGCGCCGCCCGGTTGCGGACTGGATCGCCGAATATGCCAGGGCACGCTACGGCGCGGCCCCGCCAGGAATGGTGGCCGCGTGGGGCAAGGTGATCAGCGGCGCATACAGCACGCGCTACTGGACGCCGCGCTGGTGGCAGAACAAGGCGGGCGCGCATCTGTTCTTCAAGCGCCCGACACTCGCCGGGGCCGAGTATCCGGCCGCACCGGGGAACGCGGCGGAGCTGCGCGCGGGGATCGCGGGTCTGCTCGCGAACGCGCCGAGGCAACCTGCCCCGCTGCTGGTCTATGACCTGATCGATTTCTCGCGCCAATACGCCACCCTCCGTCTAGACGACCAATTGCAGGCGGCGATCAAGGCCTACGCCGCCGGGGATATCGCAAGCGGCGACGCCAATGCTGCGACCGCAGAGCGCCTTGCGCGCAAGATCGATGCGCTGATCGGCAACCAGCAGGAAACGCTGGGAAGCTGGATCGCGAGTGCGCGGGCTTATGGCGACACGCCAGTCGAGAAGGATGCGTTCGAACAACAAGCGAAGGCGATCGTCACCGTCTGGGGCGGTGAAGGCAATCTGTCGGACTATGCCTCGCGTGCGTGGCAAGGTTTGTACGCCGGTTACTACCTGCCGCGCTGGCAGATCTTCCTCGCCGCGCAGCGCAAGGCAGCCCAGGCACATACCCCCATGGACGAAACGGCGACAGTCGCCGCGGTCAAGGCATGGGAGCAGACTTGGCTCAAGGACGGTCGTGAGTGGCCCCGGCAAAGGCCTGCTGCGCCGCTGGTGGAGATCCGCGCACTGCTGGCGGAGGCGGACCGCCCATGACCGATACGATCGGTTCCGCCGCTCCCCGCCGCTTCACCGCACTCGATGTGTTTCGGGGGATCACGATCTTCCTGATGATCTTGGTGAACACCGCCGGACCGGGCGCTCCTGCCTATGCCGAGCTGGTCCATGCCAAATGGTTCGGCTTCACGCTGGCAGATGCGATCTTCCCGAGCTTCCTGTTCGCGATGGGTAATGCGATGAGCTTCGCGATGCGCAAGCCGTTGCCCGCGCGGCCCTATCTTGCGCGGTTATTTCGGCGCGGGGCGACCATCTTCGTCCTCGGTTTCCTGATGTACTGGTTTCCCTTCGTCGCGCACAGCGAAGCCGGGTGGGAACCGATCCCGTTTGCGCTGACGCGCGTCCCGGGCGTGCTGCAGCGGATTGCCTTATGCTATATCGCGGCGGGCGTTTTGGTCCGCTGGCTTTCCGTTCGGCAGATCCTGGTGGCGTGCGCCACGCTGCTGCTCGGCTATTGGGCGATGCTGGTGTTCCTGTCGGCGCCGGGCATGGCCTATGACAAGTTCGGGACTATCGGAACGCATCTCGATCTGTGGCTGCTCGGCCCGGGACATCTTTACAAGAAGGACGGGGGTTTCGATCCCGAGGGGCTGTTGGGCACCCTGCCCGCCATCGTCAACGTCCTGGCGGGGTATCTGGCTGGGCGCGCGGTGCAGCGCGATGCCGATCTGTCTCGGACGGTGCGGGTGATGGCACTGATCGGCGTCGCGCTTGTCGTCGCGGGTCTTGCCTGGTCGCCGTGGTTCCCGATCGCCAAGAAACTGTGGACAGGGTCCTACGTCCTGCTGACGACCGGAATCGACTGCATCGCCCTCGCAGGCGTGATCCAGTTGGTTGAGGTTACCGGTTTCCGGCGCGGCACGCGCTTCTTCGTCATCCTCGGGCGCAATCCACTGGCGATCTACCTGTTCTCGGAACTGTTCGTGACCGCGATCAACCTGATCCCGGTCGGTCCCGATCACGGGCTGTATGGCTGGGTCGGGATCGAAATCTTCCAGCGGATCGCGCCGGGTGCGCTCGGGTCGCTGGCGTGCGCGTTAGCCTATACGATGCTGTGCTGGGCGGTGGGCTGGTGGATGGATCGCAAGGGGTTGGTTCTCAAGGCCTAACCCCGCGATTGGGAGGACAGCCCCTTCGCCGAGAGGGAGTTCTCCGGCGTCACCGCAGCGTGCGTCGATAGAATTCGAGCGTCAACGTCATGGCCTGGAGGAACAGCGCTGGATCGTAGCGCGGTCCTTCGTCGCGCAGGAACGCATGTTGCGCGTTCATCTCATGCCACTCGTACGGGGTGGCACATTCCTCGAGCCGCGCCCGGATCGCTTCGCGCCCGGCGAACGGGACGTGCGGATCCTGCCGTCCCCAGACGAACAGCATGTCCGCCGCTAGATCCGCAACCCGCGCGAGACTGTCGTCGGCCTTGCCCTCGCCCAGGGTTCCGGAATGAATGTCGGTCGGGTAGAAGCACGCTGCCGCCAACACCCGCGGATCGAACGCCGCGCGATACGCCAGGTGACCGCCGAGACACACGCCGAACGTCGCGAGCTTTCCGTTACAGGCCGGATGCGCCGCCAAGGTCGACAGTGCAGCAGCTGCGTCGGCGTCATAGGCAGCGACCGATTTCACGACCTTGAGCGCGTTGCCACGATCCGTCCCGGCTGGGTCATAGGCCAACACCGTGCCCGCCGCTTCGTATTCATGATAGACTTCGGGAACGGCAACGACATAGCCGTTGCCCGCGATCATCGTCGCCAGCCGCCTTATCGGTGCCGTGACCTGATAGATTTCCGAGAATAGCAGAACACCCGGGAACGTCCCGTCGCCTGCGGGTCGGAAGAGATGCATCCGCATCGTGCCGGATCCCGCGACATCGACATCCAGCGTTTCGTCCGTCCGCACGATCATCGTCATTCCCCCGCAGCGCCGATTTGCCCATCCGCCCTATCGGACGATGCCCTCTGCGGGGCAAGGGCCGGGCGCAGCGGGCAATCGGCGCGAACCCGCGATCGGGTTCGCGCCCTCACCGTCAGTTGCGCAGCGAATCCGGAACGACGCCGCCATTTTCCGCGAGCTTCGCCATTACCGCCTTGTGCAGCGCGATATTCTGTTCGGCGCTGCCGTCGGCACCCGCATGGACGCCCAGTTCGGTACCCAGTTCCTTGCGTGCGGTCAGGCTCGAATCGAGGTCGAGCAACTTGAGCAAATCGACGATCGACGATTGATAGTTACCGCCGCCGTCCTTCAACGATGCCATTTCCGAAAGAACCGCGCCTACGTCGACCGACTGAACGGGTTCTGGTGCGGGCGCAGCAGCTGCAGGCGTTTGCGTCGGCGCAGGTGCGGGTGCCGCCTGGGCCGGCGCGGCGGGCGCGGGCGTCGCGGCCTTTGCCGAACCATGATGGAAAATCTTGCTCATGATGTTCCCGAAAATGCTCATTCGATGTCCTCCTCGAAATGCCTGCGGATCGGCTGCTTGCCGCGCAGCGCACCAACGGCGCAGCGAAGGCAAAGGTCCCGCGCGATCTTCGCCTGCTGGGAACGTCCCGTCGCAGCGGTTGTTGAGGACGCGTGCCGATTGCGTTCACAACAGGAGCAACTTTCGTGAAGACATCCTATCTCGTGCTGGTCTCCGCCGGCGCGCTCGCGCTGGCGAGTTGCGGCAAGAAGACCACGGTCGACAATACGACGATGACCACGACCAACACCGAAATGACAACCGCATCGACGTCGCCGGTCGTCACGCCGGCAGCCGGGCAGACGTTTGCGAATACGGCCGCCGCAAGCGACGCGTTCGAGATCGCGACGTCGAAAATGGCGCTGAACAGCTCGTCTTCTACCGCGATCAAGAAATATGCGCAGAAGATGATCGACGCGCATACCGAGTCGACCGCCAAACTGACCATGGCAGTCAGCGGCCTGACCCCGCCGATCGCACCTGATGCGACACTGACCGCAGCGCAGCAGCAGACGGTGGACGGGTTGAAAGGAAAGACCGGCGCCGAGTTCAATCGCGCCTATATCGATGCCCAGACGACCGGCCATCAGCAGACCCTCGACGCCTTGAAGGCATATGCGGCATCGGGTGACTTGCCGGCGCTCAAGACCTTCGCGACGAACCTGGTTCCGACCGTAACGGCGCATCTGAACATGGCCAAGGGCCTGAAAGCCTGAAGCAATATTGACGCGGAACCCCCGTTCCGCGTCAATATTTCCGAGCAGTGACGATTCTGTTCGAGACTAGAAGTTGAAGCGAACGCCCACGCGGTAGGTCCTGCCGACGATGTCGTACAAAGCCGGGTTGGCGTTGAACGGTGACCGCGCCGGATCCTTGTCGAACAGGTTGTCGACCTTAAAGTATCCGCTCACCTTCTTGGTGAAGTTATACGTCCCGCCGATATCGATATAGAAAGACCCGGGCATGAACCGGTTGTCGACGGTTGGTTCATTCGGCGTCGAGAGCGGGCACGTGCCGGGCGAGCAGACGACATATTGCTGACCGATCGTACCGTCGCTGAACCAGCGCTCCTGCACCAGCAGGCTGAACTGATCATTGTCATACGTTTGAACCGCAAGCCATTTCCACTTCGGAGTGGAACCCAGGTTCACCCCTGCGCCCTCCGACGGAATCGTGCCCGGCAAACCGGTGTCGGTGATGTATTCTTGAATATGGGTCGCGAGGCCACGAACCGTGAAGTTGCCCGGCAAGCCCAGAGGGCGCTGCCAGCGATAGCTTGCCTCGATGTCGAAGCCACTCGTCTTGATCGACGCGAGGTTGAACGACTGGACGTTGACGAAGTTGGGCCCGTCTTGGTTGTTGAGATTATACGCGCTGCAGGTCTCGGGCAGGATGTTGCGGAAGCACAAGTCAACGATCTGCCCAGCACCAAGGCTCGACACGACATCCCGGATGTTGATCTTGTAATAATCGAACGACACGCTGAACCCCGGTAGCCAGCTCGGGTTCGACAGCACCGCGCCGAACGACGTGTTGCGGGCGATCTCGGGCGTCAAATTGGGGTTGCCCACGGCATTCTGGATCGCGACGACGTTCACGTTGCGAACCGGATCAAGGAAGTTCGGGAGCGTCGTAGTAACGGGCGCCGCGAACAGTTCCGACAGGTTTGGCGCACGCACGTCGCGCGACGTCACGGCGCGCAGGCGAAGCCCTTGGATCGGCGTATCCCAAGTTCCACCGACCTTCCAGGTCCAAGCTGTACCGGACGTGCTATACTCCGTTACGCGGGCCGCGCCGTTGATGTTGGCGCGCCCCAGCGTTTCCGAATTGAGGATCGGCAGGTCAAGCTCAGCGTAGGCTTCCTTGACGTCGAATGCGCCGTTGCCGTTCTTGTAATTGCCCGCATACCAATTGTTGCCAGCCGCCAGCAGGGTCGGATCCGCCGGATAATCCGCGGTATTGGGGCTGATGCTGCTCACGCCAGCGCCGTAAGCGTCGGCGCGCACCGTGTAATATTCCTTGCGATACTCTCCGCCGAACGCGACTGCCAACGGGCCTGCCCACAAATCGATCGGCGACCCGGAGAAGTTGACGCTGACGACATCCTGGGTCAGCCGCATGCGCTGCAACGGACCCTTCGCCGGGCTGACATATTCCTTGGCGGAAGCCGATGGCTCGGCGCCACCGAAGATGTTGATCGGCTGACAGCCGTTCGCGCGTGCGACAGGGCTGGCGCAGACGATCGCGCCATTCAACTCGACCGCTTGGATCGCCTGATTGAAGTGCGGCGTGAGCAGGACATTGTTAACATCGACTGCAATGTTGTTGATGCCACGCTCGTAATAGGCGTCGTAGGTCCACTTTGACCCGCCGATCAGGACCTTCCCCTTCGCACCGACCACGTAGCGATACTGTCGACGGTCCGTGAACACCTTGGTGTTGGGCAGGATGGCGTTGCTGGTTCCGTATTGGAAACTGGTGATGCCGGCGGTCGCGCACGCTGCCCTTACCGACGCGGGCAGATACGGGTTGGCACATTGGAGCGTGAGACCAGGCCGGTTCGCGCCATTGGTCGGTTGGTTGTTGGTTTTGACCTGAGCGACGTTGATCGTTGCGTAGATTTCATTGTCCTCGGCAAAATCATAGCCGATCCGGCCGTAGCCGACGATCCGCTGGATCGCGGATTGTAGCGAGCGCCCGGTATCGATGTTGCCGGACGTGTCCCCTCCCACGCAGACGCCGGGATAGCAGCCGTTGACCGTACCCGCAGCGTTGCGCGAGGGCGTACCATTCGACCCGTAATTGAACGCGAACGGTTGCCCATTCTTGTCAAACGCAGTTCCCTGCAACGGCCCTGCCGTAATCAGACCGTATTTGGTGAAACCGGTACTCTGAACGTTGTCGAGCAAAAGATATTGCGGCGATCCGTCGTTGATTACGTTCCGATTGACCAACGACGTCTGGGTGAACCAGGTGCGTCCGTTGGCCAGACCGAGCCCGAAATCGCCGGGGCCGACGCCCGCTTCCTTCGCATACTCACCACTGGCGACGACGTGGAGGCGGTTGTTGAAGAAACTGCGTCCGGCGGCGAGCTGGATCAGGCCCTGTTCGTTGTCGCCGTACGTCGTGATGCCGCCCTGAATATTGCCTTTTATGCCCGTAAAGCGCGTGTCCGTTATGAAATTGACAACGCCGCCGATCGCATCCGAGCCATATGACGCAGATGCACCACCATTTACGACGTCGACTCTCTGGATCAGCAGTTGTGGAAACTGGCTGACGTCAGTGACGCCGGTATAATAAGCGCCGACGACGCGCTGTCCGTCAAGTAGCGTCAAGGTCCGGATCGGACCAAGTCCGCGCAACGATAGCGAGCTCAACCCCTGTTGGCCGCTGGAGGTGCTGAACGTGTTGGTCGCGGACCCGCTGGAGCCCTGCAGGGATGGGAGCTGCGCGATCGTCGTGAAGACGTTGGGTTGGGCATTGCCCTGGATCTGCGCGGCACCGATCACGGTCGTCGGGGTGGGGGCGGCGAACCCGTTGGAGACGATCCGCGACCCGGTCACGACGATGTCGTCACCGGTGCCGTTGTCGAGCTCGGCGCTGGTGGGCGGGGTCGGAGCGATCGTGCCGGGGGGAACTTGCGCAGCCGGAGCAGCCTGCGGACCGGGAGCGGGTGTTTCGCTGGTCGCAACCTGACCGAACGCTGCGGTCGCGCTCATGGCGCACGCCAAAGCAACCATCCCGGCGGACAGACGGACCTGGCTCCGGAACGCAGCGATCCGGTTTGCGTCCGCTACCATGGCTCGTGAACCACGCGCACCAATTGCGGGGACCGATGCGTCGCGAACCATCTGTTCGATCGTCTGTGATGAAAACTTATTTCGTTGGGCCGTCTGCAAGGCACCTCTCCCCGTTTGCAATGTACGATCGGCGCTTTTACGCCCTGGCGTTGAACGTCCTTTGCGGTGCGACCCGCCGTGAACGTTAACGTTATCGCGGCTTGGTATGGAGGTGTGGGGATCTAGTCAATAGTCGGACTCGTTTGACAAAACGCCCATGATTTGGGCAAAGGTGCCGAACTGCGTAGCTTCCTGCGCCGCGGCACGATCCGCCGCATGATCGTACCGATAGTCGTTCAAACAAAATTACAGATTGTTCGGATAACGTTAACGTGAAAGGGTGTCATGGCGGGGGATAGCAGAGCCGACCATGGCGGGATGAGACGCCCGTTTCCGTATATTCGGTGGACGATTATCGCGCTGTTCGTCGTCGCGATGATCCTGAACTATCTCGCCCGGTCGGTGCTGGGCGTCGCGGCCCCCGTCATCCTGAGCGAGCAGGGAATCTCCAACGAGCAATATAGCTGGGTGACCAGCGCGTTTCAGCTTGGGGTCATGTTCCAGCCGCTGGTCGGCTATTTTCTCGACGGTTTCGGGCTGCGACTTGGCTTCACGCTGTGCGTCGCGATCTGGTCGCTGATCACCATCGCGCACGTGCTGGCGCAAGGCTGGCCATCGTTCGCGGGTCTGCGTCTGGCGCTCGGGCTTGCGGAAGGATCGGCGCAGCCGGCGGGACAGAAACTCATCGCGGAATGGTTTCCTGCGCGCGAACGCGGGGTCGCGGGTGGCATCTACAACATCGGGGCTTCGTTCGGCGCGGTCTTCGCACCGCCCCTGATCGCCTGGGCGGTGATGACTCAAAGCTGGCGACTGGCGTTCGTCGTAACCGGCGGTCTCGGGCTCGTGTGGTGCGTGGCGTGGTTGCTATGGTACCGCACGCCCGCGCAGCATCGCCGGCTCGGTGCCGCCGAACGGCTGCATATCGAGAATGAGCAGGTCGCCCGTGCCCCGGGCGCTGCAAAGCGTCAGCCGATTTCTGCGCTTCTGCGGCGGCGGAACCTGTGGGGCATCGCCCTGCCCCGCCTGCTGGCCGATCCCGTCTGGGGCATGTTGTCGTTCTGGATGCCGCTATACCTCGCCCGCGAGCGCGGTTTCGATCTCACGCTGATCGCCATCTTCGCCTGGCTTCCGTTTCTCGCCGCGGACCTCGGCTGCCTGTTCGGCCCGGCGGTCGTGGCATTGCTGCAGCGGCGCGGCGTATCGCTGATCGATGCACGGCGATGGGCGTTCACGCTCGGTGCGGTGATGATGACGGGGATGGCGTTCGTCGGATTGGCGACCAGCCCCTATGTCGCCATCGCGCTGCTGTGTCTCGGCGGGTTTGCGCATCAGACCCTGTCGGTGACCGTCATCACCATGGCGTCGGACCTGTTCCACCGGGACGAGGTGGCCACCGTGACTGGCTTTGCCGGTCTCGCCGCAAATCTCGGCGTCCTGATCTTCACGCTGTCACTGGGCAAGCTGGTCGATCAGGTCGGCTATGTTCCCTTTTTCATCGTATTGGGCGTTCTCGACCTTATCGGCGCCGCCATCCTCTGGACCTTGGTACGCAAACCCGCATGACGCAGTTACGCAATCCCGTGCTTCGCGGCTTCAACCCCGACCCGTCCGTAGCCCGGGTGGGAGAGGACATCTACGTCGCGACGTCGACCTTCGAATGGTATCCAGGGGTGCAGATCCACCATAGCCGGGATCTGGTGCACTGGCAGTTGGCGGCGCGACCGCTGATGCGCGCGAGCCAACTCGACATGCGCGGGGATCCTGATTCGTGCGGCGTATGGGCGCCCGATCTGACCTATACGGACGGTCGGTTCTGGCTCGTCTACACCGATGTGAAGCGATACGGGCAAACCACCGTGAACGGCGCGTCGGGCGCGTCGCTACGCGACTTCCACAATTATGTTGTGACGTGCGACACCGTCGACGGCGAATGGTCCGACCCCGTCTTTCTCAACAGCAGCGGATTCGACCCTGCCCTGTTCCACGACGACGACGGGCGAACATGGCTGCTCAACATGCTGTGGGATCACCGCGCGGGCAACGGGCGCTTCGCTGGCATCGTGGCGCAGGAACTCGACCGGTCGACGCTGCGGCTGATCGGCGAACGTCGGACGATCTTCCACGGTACGGTCATCGGGTTCACGGAAGGACCGCATCTCTACAAGCGCGATGGCTGGTATCACCTGCTCGTCGCGGAGGGGGGCACCGGGTGGGACCATGCGGTCACGATGGCGCGATCCCGGTCGCTGTTCGGTCCGTACGAGGTCCATCCGGACGTTGCAGTGCTCACCGCGGCGGGCCGGCGCGACGGACCGCTGACGCGGGCGGGGCATGGCGACCTGTTCGATCTTGCAGACGGTACGACCTGGATCGCCTACCTCTGCGGGCGACCGCTGCCATCGCGTGAACGGTGCGTTCTCGGCCGGGAAACCGCAATGCAGCCGATGGTGTGGGGGGAAGACGGATGGCTCAGAACCCAAAACGGAGATGCGCGCCCGGACCCCGCACCACAGGCGCCCGCCTTGCAATCGGCACCGTGGCCGACCGTCCCGTCCGACGGCACGTTTGACGGTGAGGCGCTGCCTGAAGCGTTCCAATGGCTCCGCACGCCGGATTCCGCGAAGCTGTTCAGCCTGCGCGCGCGGCCCGGTTTCCTCCGGCTTTACGGTCGGGAAACGGTCGGGAGTCCGTTCAGCCAGTCGCTCGTTGCACGGCGACAGCAGGATCTGTGCTACACCGCCGCCACGCGGATCGACTATGAACCGACCAATTTCCAGCAGGCGGCCGGGCTCATCTGTTACTATAACAGCACCAAGTTCCACTACCTCAACATCACGCACGACGACACCACGCGGCAATTGCAGGTAATGACCGCCTCGCCGGAGGACGGACGCTGCGGGACCACCGTGGTGGTCCCGCATCTCCCGGACGGGCCAGTCGAATTGCGGGTCGACGTCGATCACGACCAACTGCGCTTCGCGTGGCGGCTCGCCAACGGTGAGGAAGAATCAGACTGGATCTGGCTCGACCAAATCTATGACGCGAGCATCCTGTCCGACGAGGCGTCTTTGCCGGGACTGCCCAATTTCACGGGAACGTTCGTCGGCATGGCCTGTCAGGACATGGGCGGCACAGCACTCCCCGCGGACTTTGCCTTCTTTCGATATGAAGGACGCGACGGGTAGGACGGTTCTCGTCGTTACCAATCACCATCGGCACGTCCTTACAGCGGCTGGAAAAGGCTATTGCGAGCGCGGGGGCGCCGTCGACTGACGTCGGATGATGCTGTGCGGCAGGACGCGTTCGGCGTGATCGGTGGTGTGCTTGGGCGCGGCGATTTCGGTGACGAGCAATCCGAGCGCTTCCGCCGCCAGTTGGCGTACCGGCTGGTGGACGGTGGTCAGCGGCGGCCATAAGGTTACCGCCGCAGTCGTATCGTCGAACCCGACCACCGTCAGTTCCCCCGGCACGTCCAATTGCCGCCGATGCGCGACGGAAACGATCGCTGCCGCCATGTCGTCGTTGCTCGCGAAGATCGCGGTCGGTGGTTGCGCGGAGTCGAGCAGTTGCTCGCCGGCGACCAACCCCGATGCGTAGCTGAAGTCGCCTTGGGCAACGGTGGTTTGAACCCCCTCACTCTCGCGGACAGCGGCATGGAAGCCGGCGAGACGTTCGGCGCTTGCCGCCTGATCGGGGTTCCCCACTACGAAGCCCAAGTTGCGGTGCCCCAGCGCGATCAAATCACGCGTCATTTCATACGCCGCCTGCCGGTCGTCGATGCGGACACAGATCGCCCCTGGCACCCGGTGCGCGCCGACGCACGCAAACGGTATGCCCGCATCGCGCAAAACCCGCAGCACGGCCGGCGATTCGCCGAGCGGTGGCGTCAGGATGACGCCCGAAACGCCCGATGCCCCCAACGTTTCGATTGCGGCCAGTGGCGGGAGACGGCCTCCCTCGCCTTTTACGATGATCAACCGCGCGCCGCGCTCGGATGCTTCCTCGAACACCCCCGTCAGGAAGTCGCTCATGAAGGCGGCGCTCGGATTGGAATAGACGACACCGATCCGCAGCTCGGTCGACGTGACGAGATTGCGCGCAGTCTGGTTTGGCCGGTAGTCCAGGCGGCGGATCGCTTCGCGAACGGTTGCCCGCGTATCGGCGCCCACCCCCGGCTGACCGTTGATCACGCGGGATACCGTCATCGCCGAGACGCCCGCCGCTGCCGCGACGTCCACGATGGTCGTGCTTCGTCCCGGGACCACCTTCCGTGCCAATTCCGCCCGCCCTTACCCTGCTGCCCTACCCTTGCCTGGACTAGCCAATTTCACGGCGGGGGCAACACCGATCGGCGCCGACGAGGATGCAACGATCCCGGGAGTCCGTCGTTTGCATGGCTTCCCCAGACAGATTGAAGGACCGACATGTTCGGACACACCAAGAAGGTACGCTACGCCGTGGTCGGCGGCGGCCAGATTTCGCAGCAGGCGTTCATGCCCGGCGTGGCGCAGACGGACAATTCGGAGATGACGGCGCTGGTCACGGGCGACCCCGTGAAGGCGGACAAGCTCGCCAAGCTGTACGGGATCAAGGCGTGGTCCTATGCGGATTATGGCGCCCTGCTGGCATCAGGCGAAATCGACGCGGTGTATGTCGCGACGCCGAACTTTCTGCATTTGCAATATGCGGTACCGGCGCTCGAAGCGGGTATCCACGTCTTGCTCGAAAAGCCGATGGCATCAAGCGTCGCGGAAGCCGAACAGATCCTGGCAGCCCAGCAGAAGAGCGGCGCCAAGCTGATGATCGCTTATCGGCTTCATCACGAACCAGGCACGGTCGACCTGATCACGCGCGCCCGCGCCGGGGCATTCGGCGAGCTACGCAGCTTCTCGTCGGTCTTCGCGCAGAATGTCGCCGAAGCGAATTCTCGTGGCCACAATGGCTATTGGGGTGGGCCAGTGCCGGACATGGGGACATACCCGCTGAACGCGGTCCGCAACCTGTTTGGTCAGGAGCCGATCGCCGTGCATGCGGTAGGCACCAGAACGGCCGGGCGCGGGTTCAACTTCGACGATACCGTGGCGGTGACGTTGCGCTTTCCGGACGACCGGATCGCGCAGTTTACGGTCAGTTATGCAACCGCCTCGTCGGAATTCTTCGAGCTCGTTGGGACCGAGGCGAGCGTCCACGCCAATCCAGCATTCATGTTCGGTCCCAAGGTCGGGATCTCCTACGTCGAACGCACGGAAGAAGGCAGCAAATGCCGCAGCTTCGACCCGGTCGAGCAGTTCGGCAACGAGACCCAGTATTTCTCGAACTGCATCCTCAACGATCTTCATCCTGAAGCCGACGGCGAGGAAGGTCTGTTCGATATGCGGGTGCTCGCCGCGATCGAGCAGTCGCTGGAGAGCGGCGGGACGGTTGCGCTCGAACCGGCGACGCGAAGCCGGCACGTCCAGCCCGACCAGGCGCTCAAGCTCAAGCCGGCTAAACAACCGAGCGAGGACGAGATGATCAGCATCATCCCGCAATCGGCCTAAGGCCAGCCACTATAAGGCCGCATTGCCGCCTATCCTTTCGGAGACCCGCGTCGCGTTGCCGCGGGTCTCACGGACGGCTAAAGGCGACGGCAATGCACCTTTCCAAAATCCTGCTTCGATGGATCGTCGCGGCTCTGCTCGCCACGATCGCCGCGTCGGCCATTGCGCAGACCCCATCGGTCTCGAGTCTCGCCCAACAGATCGGTCAGGCCGAGACCGAATTGCGGACGGTGGATGGGTTGCTCGACGGCAGGGTCGATGCGGACGACCAGAAGAAGCTTCGTGGCCGCGCGGTCGCGGCGCAACAATCGATCGGCGATATCACCGACCAGTTGCAACAGCAGGCCACACTGGTCGACGCGCGGATCGCCGGTCTGGGACCGGTCACGCCGGGAGTCGTGGAACCCGCCGAAATCGGCGCGCAACGCAAGCTCCTCGCGCAGCAACGCGGGCTGATCGACGCTGCAATCAAGCGCGGGGGCCTCGCCACCGTCGAATCCAAACAACTGATCGACGAGCTCGACCGCAGCCGCGCACAGCAGTTCAACGAGAAGGTCACCGCGAAGGTCTTCTCCCCGCTTACCCCGTCGTACTGGCGGGCGATCCTCCAGTCGCTTCCGCGCGATCTCAGGCGGACCGAACTGTTCCTGACGCAGGGCACGTCGCAGATCCGGGCGCAATGGAAGAACAGCCTTCCCTGGCAGGTGCTGCTGGGCTTGGTGCTAGGGTTGGTGCTGCTCTTCCCGGTGCGCGTCCGCGCGCGGCAATTCGGTCAGCGCTTTCTGGTGGAGGGTGCGCCCGGTCACCGGGTGCGGCGGTCCGCCAACGCGCTATGGCGTGTCTTTACGGGCACGCTCGCGCCGCTGCTGGCGGCGGCGGCGCTGGTCCAGGGGCTCCGCTGGTCGGGTCTGCTGCCAGAGCGCTGGAGCGGGATGCTCGACGCCTTCGTGATGGCGACCGGGTTCAGTGCCTATACCGCAGCCGTGAGCGGTGCTCTGCTGATGCGCCATGGTCCTTCATGGCGGGTTGCACCGATCGACGACGCAACCGCCTCCGCGCTCCGCCCGCTGTCCTGGATGTTGGCGGGGCTGTCGTTCGTCAGTATCCTCGCCAGCGCCCTCAATCGGGCGATCGGCACGAGCCAACCGGCGCAGGTCGCGACGCAAACGCTCACGGCCCTGCTGCATCTGCTGCTGATCGGCGTTTTCCTGATCGTTCTTGGGCGGTTGCGCACGAACCGCGCCGACACCGAGCAGCAACCGGAAAACGTCAAGACCAGCGCTGGCATCGGTCTGGGGACGCTGCTCGCGTGGGTGCTGGTCGCGTCCGCGCTCGTTGCGCTACTCCTGGGATATATCGCGCTCAGCCTGTTCATCGCCTGGTTCATCAGCTGGGCGACGATCCTCGGCATCACGCTGTACCTGCTGATGGCCGCCGTGGACGACGTGGCGACCAGCATGTTCGTTCGGGACAGCCGGTTGGGGGTCACGGTTACGCGGGCATTGGGCGTGCGCCCGAGCATGGTCGACCAGTTCGGCGTGCTGCTTTCCGCGGTGTTGCGTGTTGCGCTCATCCTGGTGGCGCTCGGCCTGCTCGTCACACCGTTCGGCGGAAGCGCCGGGGCGGGCGAAATGTTCGGACGCCTTGGGATCCTGGCGCAAGGCGTCGAATTCGGCGGCGTGTCGATCTCGCCGGCCAACATCCTGCGGGGCGTGATCGTTTTGTTCGTCGGGCTGGCGCTGGTCCGTGGCTTCATGAGCTGGCTCGAAAACCGGTATCTGCCGATCACCGATCTGGACGGCAGCGGACGCAATTCCGTCAGCTTGGTGGCGCGGTACGTCGGGATCGCGATAGCGTTCATCTGGGCGCTGGCGTCGCTCGGCATCGGGGTGGAGCGCGTTGCGTTGCTGCTGTCCGCGCTGTCGGTCGGGATCGGGTTCGGTCTCCAGGCCATTACGCAGAATTTCGTCTCGGGCCTGATCCTGCTGGCGGAACGCCCGATCAAGATCGGCGATCTCATCCGCGTCGGCACCGATGAAGGCGACGTCAAGCGGATCAGCGTGCGGTCGACCGAAATCGAGTTGGCCGACCATTCGACGCTGATCGTCCCCAATTCCGAACTCATCACCAAATCGGTGCTCAACAAGACGATGGCGAGCCCGCTGGGGCGGATCCAGATCCAGTTCTCGGTGCCGCTCGACAGTGATGCGCAAGCCGTGAAAGCAATGGTCCAAGAGGCTTTCGCTGCCGAAGACGCCGTGCTCACGGATCCGGCGCCAGCAGTGTTCGTCGACGGAATTGTTACCGGGCGGATCGCGTTCAACTGCTTCGGTCACGTCGGCCATCCCCGCGCAGCCTATTCCGCGCGGAGCGCGGTGCTGATGACGTTGCTGCAACGTTTCCGCGCGGAAGGGATCGATATCGGCACGGTTCCGCAGCGGATCGAGCTGGTCGCCTATGACCCGTCCTTACCGACCCCGCCCGTACCGACATCGGGCACGTAACGAGACTATCGTCCGAGCGATATCATGCGACGCTTGGATCGACAGCGCGATGCGGCCGGGCGGGACTCAGCCCAGGCGTCTGACCTTGACCGGTTGCTCCGCATTCGGGGAGATCGGCGCGCGTTCCTGCTGAAGACCGTCGCGATGCGCGCGTGCCTCGACCGCAAGGGCGGACGCAACGTCGTCGACAACCTGATCCCACCGCCCCCACGAGCGCTGCCGGAACAAGCGAACGGAGGGATACCACGGGCTGTCCGTGCGGTGCTGCAGCCAGCGCCAGTCGGGAAGAAGCGGCAGCAGCACCCAGGCGGGCAGCCCGAGGGCTCCGGCAAGGTGGACCGGCGAACTGTCGATCGAGATCAACAGGTCGACTTCGCACAGGATCGCCGCGGTATCCTCGAAGTCCGCAATCTGGGGACTGAGGCTTACGACGGTCATGCCGGGGGGCGGCGTCAACGCCTGTTGCTCGGTGGGGCCTTTCTGAATGGAAAAGAACGTCACGCCGTCCTGTGCCAGCGGCTGTAGCTGCTCCAGCGTCATCGATCGGTTGGCATCATTGAAATGCGTCGGTCGACCCGCCCAAAGAAACGCAACCTTCAACCCCGGATATGGCGAAAGCCGGTCGCGCCAGACGGTCCGCCGTTCGGGCGACGCCGACAGATACGGCATCGGCGAGCCGGGAAGGTCCTCCAGCGTCAACCCCATGGCGTGCGGCAAGCTCATCATCTCGCAATGCAGGTCGAACGGCGGAGGAATCTGCCCGCGCACCGTAAGCGCATCGAACCCGCCCATACGCTCCGCCAGAGCAGCCGTCTCGTGGTTGATCTCGAGCACCACGGTCGCCTGACTTCGTGCTTTCGCCCAACGGACCATCCGCATGAACTGGAACGTATCGCCATATCCCTGTTCGTCGTGGATCAGCAGCGTGCGCCCGGGGATCGCGCGACCATCCCAACGTGGCCGCTGGACCTTGCGTTCGATCCGGGTGGTGTGGGCAAGGCCATAGCGATGGCTGTATTCCCGCCAGCCCCGCTCGAACTCGCCGAGCAGCAATAGCGTCTCGGACAGGTCGAAACGAGTCGACACGTGCCCCGGCAAGGCACCGACGAGCATTTCCTGGATCGGTCGCGCCTCCTGAACGCGCCCCTGAACCCGGAGCGCCTGCGCCAGCAACGCCCAGACCGCAACGGGCCCGGCCCCGCCCGCGATCAGTGGGCGGATCAACGCCTCTGCCTCGCGGCCTTTGCCGACGGTGAGGAGCGGCCGGATTTCGGCTTCGAAGGCCTGAACGTCGAAGACGGGTGGAGTCATCCGGCGACCAGTCGCGGCCCGCGCTTCGTCCGTGCCTTGGACACGCCGCCGGCGACGTCGTCCGGTGCAGGCAGCGCCGGATCGATCCCCAGCGCATCGAGGAGCGGCATGAGGTGTTGCGCGTATGGACGCCAGCGTCCGACACTGTCTGCGTGCAGCGGCTGGCGGACCTGGTTGAGGCTGGCGGTGCGAATGATCCGCTCGGTACGATGGAATTCGAGACACGCCGCATTCCAGTCGAGCCCGCAGAACGCGACCATCCGCCGTGCCTCGGTGTCGATGTCTCCGACGATGTCCTCATAGCGGACCTCGAGGAACCGGTCGGCGGGCAGCACCGCCCGCCAATGATCCATGAGCCGGTCGTATGCCCGATAGAATTTCCCAAGCTCGGTCAGATCGTAGGCGAACTGCTGTTCGCGCGTGAACAGCTTGGTGTAGCAGGACAGGCAGGTGTCGACCGGATCGCGGCGGACATGAAGGATCCGCGCCTCGGGCAGCATACGGTGGATCAGCCCCGCAAACAGGAAATTGGAGGGCATCTTGTCGATAACGCGGCGGCGATGCGTCGCGAGCGGACGAATTCGATCGAGATACTGCCGACCAAGGGCGGCTTCACCCTCGAGGGTGACGGTCGTTGCGAATGCCGGATAGAGACCGGCGGCATTGATGACTTCCTGTAACGCGGGCAGCTCTCCGGCGCCGAAGACGTGCGGATGTGACGCGAGGATCTGCTCGACCAACGTCGTTCCGGAGCGCGGCATTCCGAGCACGAACACCGGCAGATCGCTGCCGGCCGTGTCCGCCGCCGGGCGTTGGAGGCGATTTGCGGGGAAAGCCGCGGCGATCTCGCCGATCCAGCGCTCCGTCCGTGCCGCATCGTAGGAGACCGTTGCGCGTTTGCGGCGATTGCCGTGATCGAGATGGTCGAAGGCGCGCTCGGCGTCCCCGGCGTCGAGCCAAGCCTTGCCCAAGGCAAAGTGCAGCGCCGTCCGATCGGCCTGACCCTCGACCCCGTCTTGCGCAACCAACGCTTCCATCGCGGATATACGGGGATCGCCCGGCTCGAACCGGTGAAGATCCGCAAAATTGAACCACGCTGCGACAGAGCGTGGAGACCGCGCCAGCACCATCTCGAAGGTTGCTTCGGCACCGCCCCTGTCGCCTTGCTCCATCAGCAGGATCCCGCGATTGATCAACGCCTTCTCGGACGCAAACCCGCTCGGTTGCGCCGCGCGATCGAACGCGGCGAGCGCGTCGGTCAGCTTGTTCTGGGCTTGCAGGACCTCCCCGAGAATATTCTGGGTCTCTCCATCATCAGGTGCCGCCGCAACGGCGCGGCGCGCATCCGCCAGCGCTTCGTCGAGCCGGTCGAGCTGCCGCAACGCCGTTGCCCGCACGCCCAGAGCACCGACGTGCAGGGGCGCAAAACTGAGTAAAGCATCGATCCAGCGCAGCGCTTCGATGTGGCGATCGCGACCGATCTCGACCGCGGCAGCGTTGATGTAGGCGTCCGGCAGACGGGGATTGGTATCGATCGCACGACGGGCGGCGGCCATGGCCTCGTCCGGCTCACCGAGATCGTTGAGCAGGTGCGACAGATTGCTCATGGCTTCGGCATAAGCCGGCGCAAGCTGCAACGCCCGGACGTAGTGCACTCGCGCCTGCTGGAGCCGCCCGAGCCGTTTCAGGGTATTCCCGAGATTGCTGTGTGCCTCGGCATAATCGGGCCGCAGCCCGACCACGCGTTCCAGGCACGACAGGCTCTCCTCGAGCTTGCCCGCTTCCTGCAGGATGATCCCCAGGTTGTTCCACCCGGCGACCATCGTGGCGTCCATCGTTACCGCGCGGCGCGCGGCGACCTCCGCTTCTTCGAGCAAGCCCTTCTGGCGACACATCTCTGCCAGGTTGCTCAAATAGATCGCCTGGACGCGCGGCGCCTGACAGGCGCGACGGAGATGGTCGATCGCGATGTCGAGATTGCCATAGGCATGCGCCATCAGCCCCATCAGATGCAGCGCGTCGGACTGGCCGGGCCATATCGCCAGGACGTGCTGGCAGAGGCGCTCCGCCTGGTCCGCCTGGCCGGCATTCCAATGCGCGTTCGCTTCTATCAGCGCCTGGTCGATCGAAAGTCCGGTCGGGGCGGGGTTGCTCATGCGAGGTCTCCGCTCACAAGCTGAACGTCATTTTGATGGTCCCCGCGTGGCTCTTGAAATCGCGGCGCAAATCGCCGTCATACCCGAGGCCAATGCGGAACCGCTCGGTCCGCATGAACGACATCCCCGCCCCGACCGTAAGCCCGTCGCGTGCGCCGCGCGCGGACGTGCTGGTGAAGGCGACGCCGCCGAGCACCGCGGTCAGCGGAATGGGCCCGTTGGTATAGGTATGGACCCACCCAAGCTTCAGCATCGGCGCGAAACGACCTGATGCGGAGTCGAACACACCCCCACCTTGAACGCCGATTTCATGACTGAGCGAATCCACGTCGAGTTTCGCGACCTTGAGGTTGGCGGTCCCCGCCTCGCTCTCTTCATATCCCGAATTGTGCAGGTGAACCTCGCGAATGCTTGCGAACGGCGTCAACGATGTGCTCGTCGACAACGGGATGGTGTAGCTCGTCCGCAGATTTCCGAGATATTGCTGACCATCATAGGAGGCTCGCGCGCTGACCCCGAGGAAATCGATGCGTCGCAATTGGTCGTAATGATTGTAGCCAAACCCGATCTGGCCATCGATCGTAAAGCGGGAGTTGTCGGGATCCCCCGGTTGCCAGGTGAAATATCCGGTCGCCTGGAAACTGTTGAGCGTCGTCGAACTTCCCCGGATATTCCCGCGGCCATGCGCATTGCTGTTAACCCAGCTGAGCGCGCCCCCGGCAATGAAGTTCGACGTGCCGAGCAGATCGGCGCCGACCATTACGCCGTAGCTGCTCGCCTTGTACGGCGACGCTGCGGAGACGGCCGCTCGGCGCGCCGAGCTGGCCAGGAACTGTCCCCAGATCACGCCGCGCTGCGCTTGAGATCCTGCGGCAAGGCCGCGTTCCTCGCGACCGGTCACCGCGGCGGCAAGCACCTCCTGATGTTGCACGATCGCGTTGACCGCGGGGGATACGGCGACGGCGATCACCTGCGGCGTGAGTTGCGTGGGCGAAAGCTGGACGATCGCGGTCTGCTGTTGCGCAGGCGTCAGTTGCGACAGCGGCAGGAGGATGTTCGTGATGACGGGCGCCGCGGCTGCACTGCCCGCGTCCGCAATCGCATCGAGCGCCGCGCCAGTGCCGACACCCGCCCCGCCCGCCTGAGCGCCCGTGCCGGTAAAGGTCGTCGGTCGGACCGGCGGCGGTGGCGTGATCGTTCCGTTGGGATCGCTCAACGTCAGCACCAGCCCCGTCGCCCCGGCGCTCGCGACACTGGAAAAGGCGCCGGTCAAACCGGTGACCGAAGACGTGAGGTTGCTGAACGCGAGACCGCCGTTCGCCTTGACCAAGGTATACGCCTGCCCGGCGGCCAGCGTCGCCGTCCCCAGTTTGACGAGCGTGACGTTGGTGCCCGTCAAATTCGCCGAGCCGCTCACCGATAGCTGGCCGTAGGCGGCTGTCGACGTGACCCCGATCAACAGCTTGCCACCCGTCTGAGTGTAATTGCCAGTGATGGCGACGGGCGCATTCACCGCCAGCGCGGCACCGTCGAGAACGACCGTTCGCGTGCCGACGTTAATCGCATCGTTCAACAGGATGTTACCGGTCATCACGAGATTGCCACCGGCGTTGACGATCGTCCCCTGGCTTCCCGCGGCATAGCCGGTCAGCGTTCCGAACACCGTCCCGCTGCCGCCTGCGATCGCCAGTGTTCCGTCCGTATCGCTCTCGATGTTCCCTGCGATCACACCGGTGTTGACGATCGGTCCGATCACCCCAAGATTGCGGATAGCAGCGGCCGATCCGCTGAGCGTGCCACTGTTGGTCAGACTGCCAAGCGAACCGCTTGCTGCGATGTAGACCGGATAGGCCGCGGAAAGGGCGCCAGCGTTGGCCAGGCCGGCAAGGCTCCCGCCGACGAAGTTATTGTCCGCCGACACGATCAGGTTGGTCCCAGCCGTCCCGGGCGTCAGGGCCAGCCCGGTGATCGATCCGGTAGAAACGGTCACTCCAGCGTAGCTCGAACCGGTCCCGCCCTGTACGAGCGTTCCTACCGTTGCGCCTGCGAGGTAGTTTGAGGTCGGCGAGAAGCTCGTCGTTACCGTGCCGCCGCTCAGCGTCGCCGTGCCGTCGACCACGATCTTCGCGTCCTGCGCAAGCCGAACCGAACCGGAAGTCTGATGATAGGCTCCCGAAATCGTGGCGCTGGTCGGAAGCCGAAGCTCGGCACCGCTGTTCGATACCGTATGCCCTGTCGCGGTGATATCGCTTTGAAGCGCGATCGTGCCCGCGTCGAACACCACGTCGCCACCGCTACTGACGATCGTACCGCGACCGCCGCCGAAGCCAGTCAACGTGCCCACGGTCGTGCCCGTGCCACCCGAAATCCGCAGGGGCTCCGCTGAGGAATTGGTAATGTTGCCGGCAATGACGCCATCGTTCTGGATGCGTCCGAGCGTCCCCGCAGCAAAGATCGCGGCGATTGATCCAGTGAGCGTGCCACTGTTGGCCAAGCTGCCGAGACTGCCGGTGGAGGATATGTAAACGGGATAGTCTGCGGTCAGCGCGCCGGTGTTCGTAACGCTGCCGAGCGTGCCGCCGACATAGGTGTTGAGCGCGGTGACGACCAAGCTCGTTCCGCTCGTGTCCGCCTGAAGCGCCAGCCCGGTGACTCGCCCAGTATCGACCGTCACCCCGGTAAAGCTCGTTTCGGTATCGCCGCGAATCAGCGTGCCTGCGCTGGTGTTCGCAAGATAGTTCGCCGAGGAGTCGAACTGTGCCACGACGCTGCCGCCGGTCAGGCTTGCGTGCCCGCTGACGACGAGTTCAGCCCCGCTCGCCAGATAGAGCGCGCCCGCAGTCTGGCTGTAGCCGCCCGTGATGCTCGCGCTGGTCCTCAAGCCGAGGGTTGCGCCGGTGTTCGACACGACATGCCCCGACGCCACGATATCGTCGTCCAGAACTTGAACGCCCGATGCGAAAACGACGTCGGCCGATTCGCTGAGGATGGTCCCGCGCTGTCCCTCGAAGCCAGTGAGCGTCCCCGGCGTCTCCACCGAGCCGCCGCTGATGGTCAGCGCCGCTTCCGAGGCATTCTCGATGTTGCCAGCGATCGTCCCGCTGTTGGAAAACGACCCAAACGCTCCGGTCGCACCGACACGGACCGCGACGGCACCAGTCACCAACCCGCTGTTGGTGAGGACGCCGATCGTACCGTCATTGACCAGACCATGATCCCCGCCCGCGATCGTACCGCGGTTGTCGACCGTTCCGATGCTGCCATCGTTGTACAGCGCATGCTGCCCCGAAATCGTGCCGGTGTTGCTGATCCGACCGATCGTCCCGCGATTGTAGATGCCGTATGCAGCGCCGGTGATTACCCCGGCGTTGGAGATCCCGCCGATCGCACCATTGTTGTCGATGCCGGCCGCCTGGACGGCGGGCGAGTCCATGATCGTGCCGCTGTTGAGAATGGTGCCGATAGAACCACCGTTGTAGAGCCCGACCGTACCATCGATGACGCCGCGATTTTCGAGCCGCTCGATGATGCCCAGATTACGGACGCCGAATTCCGTACCCTGCAGCACGCCACTGTTCTCGAGCGTACCAAGATACCCTGTCGTGGCGATATACGCTGCGGTTGTTACGCCGGTAATCGTTCCGCTGTTGACCAGATCCCCGAGCGTTCCGCCGACGTAATCGTTGTTGATACCCAGCAACAGATCGACATTGCTCCCGATCGTGGCCGTCGCCGCGGCGATCGCCAGACCGGTGACGCCGGACGCCACCGCTACCCCGTCATAGTTGGATCCGGCACCGCCCCGCACCAAGGTTCCGCCACCGCTCCCGGCGATGTAATTCGCCATCGTGTCGAGTTGGTTGCTGGTGATGAGCCCGCCGGTGATGTTCGCGCTGCCGCTGACCAGCAGCGACGAAAGGCCGAGCGCAAGCGTTCCCGACGCCTGGGCGTAGTTCCCCGTAACGTCGATGGAATGGATCAGGCGCACCGACGCGCCATCGTTGAGGAGTGTCCCGGTTCCGACGTCGACCGCGTCGTCGAGCAGAAGACTGCCCGACGCCAACACGACGTTGCCGAGCGTACTTACGATCCTGCCCTGCCCCGACTGGCCGGTGAACGTTCCGACCGCGCCATCGAAGCCACCGGTTATGGTCAGCGCATGTCCCGACAGGTTGCGGACGTCGCCAAGGATCGTCCCGCTGTTCGCCAACGCCCCCAGACTGCCGCTTGCAGCGACATAGATCGCCGTCGGTGCGCTCAGCGTCCCGGTGTTCGCCAGCGTTGCCAGCGTTCCGCCGATGTACGTGTTGTCGAACGTCTGGACCAACGTCGTGCCGACGGTGCCCGCGCTCGACAACAGGCCTTCGGGACCGCCGGCGAGCGTCAACCCGCGGTACGTCGACCCCGCGCCGCCCGTGATCAGCCCGACACTCTCGCCCGGCATGTAATTGGCGGTGCTCGCGAGATTGGACGCGACGGTGCCCCCGGAAACCGCAGCGCTGCCGCTCACGACCAGTTCGGCCGAGCCTGGTACGAGCGAAAGGGTCCCGTCGGTCTGGCTGTAATTGCCCGTAATCGTGGTCATCGAGGCGAGCGCGATGCTCGCGCCGGCGTTGGTGACCGTATGGGAAGGACCGACGACGATGTCGTCGTCCAGCAGGATCGCGCCGCTGCCGAAGGTCAGATTACTCGCGCTGTTGTCGATCAACCCGTGCCCAGCGCTGCCAGTAAAGGTGCCAACCACCGTGTCGCTGCCGCCGGTGATCGCCATGTCGGTCGCACAGGCGTTGACGATATTGCCGCGAATCAATCCGCTGTTGGCGATCCCGCCGAGTTGACCGGAACTCGAGACCACGATCGCATTGATGGAGCCGCCAACAAGCGTGCCCGCGTTGAGCAACGTCGTGATCGTCCCCTCGACATGCAGCGCCTCGGCGCTCCCCGAGATGTGTCCGCTGTTGCTCAGCATACCGATATTGGCGCTGCTGAAGACCCCCATTTCCCCGCCGCCGACCGTCCCGCCCGGTGCGTTTATGAGGATGCTGATCGATCCCCCATCGTGCCGAATGCCCGTGTTGCCACCAATGATCCCAGTGTTGGTAAAGGTGCCGATGGTACCGCCGTTGTACAGCCCGGTATCGGATTGGCCGGTGTTGCCCGTGATCGTCCCGCTGTTATTGAACCGGTCGATCACTCCAGTGTTGCCGAATCCTACGCTGCTCCCGCTGATCAGGCCTGCATTCGAAATGGACAGGATCGTCCCTGCGTTCCAAGCACCGCCACCACCGAAGACATTGCTGATCACCCCACCGGCCAGATTGACCAGTGTATCGATCCGGCCCGTATTGTAGATCCCGTGCCCGCCGGTTCCGTTCCCGACGCTGATCAGCCCGGAGTTCATCAGCGTGCCGATCGACGAGGCATTCAATATGCCGTACGTCGTCGCGCCACTTGCGCTGAAGATCGTGCCGACGTTGTCGAACAGGTCGATCGAGCCAACGTTGTGCAAACCGATCAGACCACCGATTTGACCCGCATTGGAGAGCGATCCGATGCTGCCGCGGTTGAGAAGTCCGGTCCCGGTTGCACTGAGCACCCCGGAATTGCCGAGCGTGCCCACGGTACCGGTGTCGGCGACATACAGCGCGTAGGTCGCGCCCCCGATCGTCGCGCTGTTCTCGAAGACGCCTTGAACATCCCCGATGTAATCGTTGCCCGCAGCGACGATGAGGTTGGTGCCGTTGGTGATCGCCGACAGTTTCAGCCCGGTAATGCTCCCGGACACGGCGAGGTTGACCCCGTCGTAAAGCGACCCCACACCCCCCGCGACGAGCGTTCCGCCCGCAGCCTCGCCCGCGCGATAGGCCCCGGTCAGGGACAATCCGCTCACGTCGGCCGCGACCGTTCCACCCGACAGCACGGCGGCCTCGCTGACGACTAGCCTGCCAGCGCTTCCGAGTTGCAACAGGCCCGCAGTCTGACGGTAATTGGCCCCGATCGTGACGATCGTCGACAGCGCGATATCCGCTCCGATATTGCTTACCGTCAGATTGCTTGCTGCGATCCCCGCAGCGATGATCCCGTCGTTGAGCAGCAACGCCCCGGACGCGAAGGTCATATTGCCGCTCGCGCCGATCGTGCCCTGCAGCGATCCCGTAGCCCCTGTGAACGTTCCGACGGTGCCGGCGCTCCCGCCGATGATCGTGCCGATCATCCCGCCGCTTCTGTTGATGTTCCCGCGGATGACCCCGCTGTTTGCGACCGTGCCGAAGGTGCCCGAGATCACGTTGCTTCCGCCCGACATCGTGCCGCGGTTGTCGATCAGCGTGATGACAGCGTTGTTCTGGATCGCCGTACTCGCCCCGGCGATCAGCCCGGTATTGATGATCGTGCCGATCGTCCCGCTGTTGAGGATCGCCCAGCTGTTGTTGCTGATCGTACCGCTGTTGACCAATTGGCCGATGCTGACCTGATTCCACAATGCGGTGAATTCGCGGTTGGTGATCAACCCGCTATTCGCCAAGGTCGCGATCTGGCCAAGATTGTTGATTCCGAAACGCGCGCCGCTGAGCGTTCCGGTGTTGGTCATCGTCCCGATGCTGCCGGAGGTGGCAACGTACAGACCGGTGTTCGCTGAAGTGATCTCCGCGCTGTTCGTCAGTGTCGCGAGCGTCCCGCCGACATAGTCATTGGCGATCGATAGCAGCAGCTTGTTCCCGACCGTGTCGGACGTCTTGTCCAACCCACTAATATCGTTGATCTCGACGGTCGCACCGCTGAGATTCAGGCTCGATCCGCTGAGCAAGGTGTAGCTGCCCTGCAGATAGTTTCCCGTGCTCGACAGGTCCGACCGCACCGTGCCGCCGCTCAGCACCATCGCACCGCTGGCGATCAGCCCGGCGCGCGTCGGATCGATCGAGAGCGTGCCGGTGGTCTGGCTGTACGCACCGGTGAGATTGATGATCGACGCGAGCTGAAGGTTTGCACCGGTGTTACTGACGGTGCGACCCGTGGCGACGATATTGTCGTCGAGCAGCAAATCGCCGGACGCGAAGACGAGATTGCTGAGCGTGTTGGTGATCGTCCCCTTGCCGAATTGCCCGGTGAGCGTGCCAACCGCTCCCCCAAACCCACCGCTGATCGTCAAGTCGTTGGCACTATCGTTGCGGATCGCGCCAGAGATGACGCCGCTGTTGCCCAGCTCGGAAAAATTCCCGTTCACATAGAGGGCCGTATTTCCGCGGATCGTCCCCCCCGCCCCGTTCGCGAGCGTACTGAGAACGCCCGACACGTTGATAGCCGTGGTGGCGTTGCCGATGTACCCACTATTGGTCAGAGAAAACACCGAACCGGATATGTTGATCGCGGTCTGCCCGGAGGTGATCGAGCCACTGTTGTCAATCGTCTCCAGGACTGCTGAGAGATAGATTCCCTGGGGGCCACCGTTGATGGTGCCACTATTGGTCAGCGTTCCCACCGACCCATAAACGGCGAAACCCGCCGACCCGGAAGAGATGTAGCCCGAGTTCGTCAGCGCACCCAGGATGCGGTCGATCTGTAACCCCGCGGCAGTGCCGCCAAGGATCGTTCCCCCGGCCGCGTTGATCAGCGTGCCGATCGTGGACTGGCTGCCCAGGCCCTTTTGCGCACCGGAGATCAGCCCGCTGTTGAGAAGCGTATCGACGCTGCCGTTGGTGTTGAGGCCGTCTGCGAGACCAATCAGCGTACCGCTGTTCGACAGCGTCCCGACCGTCCCCGTGCTCGCGACATAGATCGGATAATCGACCCCGGTGATCGTGTCGGTGTTCCCGATCGAAACCTGCGTGTCGCCGATGTAGATGTTGCTTGCGGCCAGCGCGAGATTGGTGCCGCTCACTTTCGCGGACGTGGCCAGTCCCGTGACCCCGCCCATCGTCGTGATGCTGACCCCGGCGTAGGTCGAGCCGACCCCACCCGACACGATCGGACTGCCCACGACATCGCCCGGACGGTACGTACCGGTCGGGGACAATCCCCCCGCGTCGGCTGCAATCGTTCCGCCCGACAACACAGCTGCCTCGGTAACGACCAGTCGGCCGTCGCTTCCTAGCCGCAATACCCCGGCCGTCTGGTGGTAGTTGGCGCCGATCGTCACAATCGTCGACAGCGCGATATCCGCGCCGATGTTGCTCACGGTCAAGTTGCTCGCGGCGATGCCGGATGCAATGATCGTGTCGTTGAGCAGCAACGCTCCCGCCGCGAAGGTCAGGTTTCCACTCGCGCCGATCGTGCCCTGGGTCGATCCGGTAAGCCCTGTGAAGGTCCCGACGGTGCCCTCGGTGCCGCCGATGATCGTGCCGATCAGGCCGCCGTCCCCGTTGATGTTCCCGCGGATGATGCCGCTGTTGCCGACGGTGCCGAAGGTGCCCGCAATCGCGTTGCTGCCACCCGACATGGTGCCGCGATTGTGAAGCAGGCTCACGACACCGTTGTTCTGGATCGCGTTGGCCAATCCGGAAATGATGCCTTCGTTGATGATCGTGCCGATCGTCCCGCTGTTGAGGATCGCCCAGCTGTTGTTGCTGATCTCACCGCTGTTCAACAGGTGACCGATGCTGCCCTGATTCCATAGCGCGGTCAGCCCGGCGTTGGTGACCACGCCGACGTTGAAGAGTGTGCCGATCTGGCCGCGATTGTTAACTCCAAACTCTGCGCCACCAAGCGTCCCGCTGTTGGTCACCGTCCCGATGCTGCCGCCGATACCGACGTGCAGACCGGTGTCGGCTGCGGTGATCGCCGCGGTGTTGGTGAGCGCCGAGAGCGTCCCACCGACATAGTCGTTGGTGATCTCTAGCAGGAATGTGTTGCCGACCGTGCCGGACGTTTTGCCCAGACCGGCGACATCGTTGATCTCGATCGTTACACCGCTGAGGTTCAGGCTCGATCCGCTGAGCAAGGTGTAGCTGCCCTGCAGATAGTTGCCCGTAGTGGACAGGTCCGACCGCACCGTGCCTCCGCTCAGCACCATCGCGCCGCTGGCGATCAGCCCGGCGCGCGTCGGATCGATCGAGAGCGTGCCGCTGGTCTGGCTGAACGCACCGGTGAGATTGATGATCGACGAAAGCTGAAGATTCGCCCCGGTATTGCTGACGGTGCGGCCCGTGGCGACGATATCGTCGTTGAGCAGCAAGTCACCCGCCGCAAAGACGAGGTTGCTGCGCTGATTGGTGATCGTCCCCCTGCCCGACTGTCCCGTCAGCGTGCCGACGGTTCCAGACGTTCCGCCGCTGATCGTCAAAACGCTCGCACTGCCGTTCAGGATATCTCCCGAAAGAACGCCGCTGTTATAGATCGTGTGGACCGCGGACGCGGGCGAAATCACCAGTGCAACCGGCCCGGCGATCGTTCCGCTATTGTCGATCGTACCGATCCTACCGCCCGCATGCCAGATCCCGAACTGCGTTCCCAGGATCCGCCCGCTATTGGTCAGTTCGCCGATCGTGCCTTCGTTGTAGATCCCTCCAGTATTTCCGCTCAGCAGACCGGTGTTGACGATTCGACCGATCGAGGCGCTACCGATGTTGTTCCCGATGCCACTGCTTCGGGAACTCAGGATCGTGCCGTCGTTGAGGATCGTACCAATCGTACCACTATTGGCGATGCCGCCGGCCGCCGAAGTACCGAGCGTTCCTGCCGCTATCCAGCCGCTGTTCGTTACCGTGCCGATCTGCCCTCCGTTTTGCACGGAGATCCCGCGCGTAGCGCCGGACAACGTGCCGGTGTTGCTGAGCGCGCCGACACTGCCGGTAGCGCCGATCACGATGGCGGCAACCGGACTGTCGATGGTCCCGCTGTTGTTGAGCGAAGCGAGCGTTCCGCCGATATAATCACCGGCCGCCAACAGCAGCAGGTTGTTGCCTACCGTTGAGCCGCGCACCCCGAAGATGGACCCGAAACCGGTGCTGATGCTGACGCCGGTATAGCTTGAAGCCTCGGTGGCTTGGACCAGCGTCGCCAGCGTTCCCGCGAAATAATTCTCAGTGGCGAAAAGCGGAGCGGAAAGCGTTCCGCCAGAAAGCGTGGCTCCCCCCGTCACAGACAGAGTGCCGGCCGCCCCCAGCACCAGTTTTCCTGCCGTCTGGTTGTAGCGTCCAGCAACTCCAATCGCGGTCGTGAGCGTCAGCGCGGCGCCCGAGTTCGTGACGGTATAGCCGGACGCCGATATCGAATCATTGAGCAAAATGTTGCCCGAATTGAAAACGATGTCGGCGGCAGAGGTGATCGTACCCGTCGCACCGGTCACGAAGCCGCTCAACGTGCCGATCGTCGGACCCGTACCGCCGCTGATCGTCAGGGCGTTGCCGTTGTTGGCAATATCGCCGGCGATCAGGCCCGAATTCTCGATCGTCCCGAGCGAGCCGGCGTACGTGCCGTCGACATCGTTGATGATGGCGAACAGCCCCTTTATCGTGCCCCTGTTGGTGAGTGTTCCGATCGTGCTGCCATAATTTAGGATCGCCCCGGAGCTCGCGCCGGAGATCAGCCCGGAATTGATGATGGCATTGATGATCGCAGGAGTCAGGGAGCTACTGGTCGCCCGGGTAAGAACGAGCCCCGAGCCAAGACTGGTAATCCTGCCGGTGTTGAGAAATAGCCCGATCGAACCAGTGTTCTGCACGGCATTAACGGACAAACCGGTGTTGTCGATGACACCGTTATTCGTGAACGTGTCGACCGTACCAGAATTGAAAACCGCGGCACTCGTGTCCGCGACGACCGTGCCAGTAGGCTCGATCTCAAAAAGCCCGACATTGCCATTGAGCACCTGCGCCCCGACCGTCGTTCCGGAAATGGTCGTATCCGCCCAGGATGTTTGGGGCATCGCAAGTCCAGCTCCAATCGCCAATAGCGAAATGCCGGCCTGCAGACGTCGAGTCCGTTTGGTCTGATCGGGCGCTTCGCCGTTCATCACCACCGGACTTCCCCTTCAACAACAGATGCGGATCAATAAACGCCTTACTCTCATTGAGGTATATTACTTCAAACCCACATCTATACCGCCAACCGCATTACAATACGTCTGTTCTGCGTTTATACATTTAGGTAATATTACAGTAGTTTCTTTCTCCTTTCGGGAGTTCACTTCCACTGAATGAAGACGGATCTGTCCGACCACGTTCGGGGACCATACGGTGATGCACTCGTCCGTATTGCGCTATGCTGTGCGACACTTCTTTCGCTCAGCTTCGGGAGCCCGTCCGTCGCGCGCCAGTCCGCATCGCGCCTGGTGCGCGACGCGGCGTGGCAGTCGCAGGTCATCCCGACCGGGCGCTTCGACCTTGCATCAGCCACGCGATCAGGGCGCGATACATCCGATGTCCTCGTGATCTACATCGAGGGCGACGGCTTCGCCTACACGCGCGAAGGGCGCCGTTCGCTCGATCCGACACCGACCGCCCCCGTCGCGTTGCAACTTGCCGTGCAACACCCCGGTCAGGGCGCGGTCGCCTGGCTGGCGAGACCTTGCCAATACGCTGCCCGTTCGCGTCACTGCCAGAGCGATTACTGGAGTATCGCGCGTTTCTCCTCGGAAGTGATCGACAGTGCGTCCGAGGCGCTGGATCTTCTCCTTCGACAGACGAACCGGATTAGACTGATCCTCGTCGGATATTCGGGAGGCGGAACGCTGGCAGCGCTGTTGGCGGAACGGCGGCGGGATGTGGCGGCGCTGGTGACGGTCGCCGCCAATCTCGATCTGGCGCAGTGGACGCGCGCACGGCACTTATCCCCCTTGTCGCGCTCGCTCGATCCAGCAGCCGAAGCGGCGCTCCTGTCGAGCGTGCCGCAGGTTCATTTCGTGGGCGGCGATGACCCCGTGGTCGACCCCACGATTGCCCGAAGTTTCGTCGCGCGCATGGCCCCGAACGCGCCCGTTTCGATCATCGTCGTTCCCCATCAGGATCACGGCGGCGGCTGGGCACGCCGCTGGCCGACCCTCTCCACGCGTCCTGAACCCTCTCAGGTTCGCGGCTGGCGCTGACATTGCGGAGACCCGAAGATGACTCACCAACGCCCCCCGGCCATCCTGATCGTCGGCGATACGATGGTCGATCGCTACATCATCGGCGAAGCCAGTCGGCTTTCGCCCGAGGCACCGGTCCCGGTCATGCGCGCGGCGCGCGAGGAGTCGCGCCCCGGTGGCGCAGCGAACGTGGCGGCGAACGTTGCCGCGCTGGGCCAGCGATGCGTGCTGCTCACCGTCTCCGGGGACGATGCAGCGGGAGACGATCTCGCGAGAATGATGAAGGAGCGAAAGGTCGTGCTCGATCGCGTGATCGACCCGGGACGACCCACCACGCAGAAAACCCGCGTCGTCTCCGGCGTGCAGCAAATCGCGCGGATCGATCATGACGGGCATGCGAGCGAGACGGCGCAGGCAGAATTGGTGCGGCGGTTCGAGGCACGGATCGACGGTGTCCGCGCCGTCATCTTCTCCGATTATGACATGGGCGTCCTCCACCAACTCCCGTTGCTGCTCTCGATCGCCCGCAAATATAGCGTGCCCGCCTTCGTCGATCCGAAATGCGCCGATCGCTCGCGGTACAAGGGTGCGTTCCTGCTGAAACCCAACGCTCGCGAATTCCACGCCCTGTTTGGTGCTTGCGATGAAGCGCACATTGCTGCGCACGCGGCATCGGTTCTGGAAGCGATGGCGTTGCGCTATCTCGTGGTCACGCGGGGCGACAAGGGAATGCTGATGGTGTCGCGAGACGGCACCATGGTCGATCATCCGACCGAGGCCTTGCAGGTCTTCGACGTGACCGGCGCGGGCGATACCACGATGGCCGCGCTCGTCGTGGGGATCGTCGAGGGGCTGCCAATCGCTGCGGCGATCGACCAGGCGAACGTCGCCGCGAGCATCGCGGTATCGCGCCAGGGAACTTACGCGGTGACTCGCGGAGACCTGGAGGAACGTCTGTATCGGCGCGACCACGCGATGACGAAGATGATCCCGCTGCCGCTGCTCCTCGCAAAACTCGACCATGTCCGCGCAAACGGCGCCCGGATCGTCTTCACCAACGGGTGTTTCGACGTGCTTCATGCCGGGCATGTGCGTTTGCTCGACTTGGCGCGACGGCAGGGCGACGTCCTGATCGTCGGCCTCAACGACGATGCTTCGATTCGCCGCCTGAAGGGCCCGTCGCGGCCCGTCAGCAGCCTAGCCGACCGCGCCGAAGTCCTGAGCGGACTGGCCGCGGTGGACCACATCGTGTCGTTTTCGGATGATACGCCGATCGACCTGATCCGAACGATCCGACCGGACGTCCTGGTCAAGGGCGGCGACTATACGCCGGAGACGATGGTCGGCGCCGATGTGGTGCGCGCGAGCGGCGGAACGATCTTCTTCGCGCCACTCCTGGCGGGCCGATCGACCACGGCGCTTCTCCGTGCCGGAAACGTCCTGGAGCATGTCGGCGATTAGCGAATTGGCAACACGTGCCGTCTGGTCTAATATGCACCGCGAGGGCCTTTATTCGGTCCTCGCTGATCGCGCCGGTGCCCCGCGAGGGGCTTGAATGGGAATGCGGTGCGGGGGGCTTCCCCCAAATCCGCGGCTGTCCCTGCAACTGTAAGCGGTGAGCGAAAGCGTCATGCCCCCTTCTCCGGAAGGGAGCGGCCACTGGACTGAGCCGGTCTTAGGACCGGGCAATCTGGGAAGGTGATGCTCTAGCGATGACCCGTGAGCCAGGAGACCTGCCGGCGATAAGGTCGCTCTTGCCTTGGCCCAGGGGATGGCCGCGGCACGGTTCTCCGTCTGAGCGACGAGCCTATGCGGCTGGGGCTGCATCGGTGCGTGGCTCGGGCGGCTTCTGGCGCTCGTCCGTCGTCGCGCGCCGTCCTTGATCGGCCCCACCCGTTCGTTGCTGTTGCGCCACGGGGAAGAACATGTCCGACCTTTCGAAAGTTCCCGTCACGATCGTCACCGGCTTCCTCGGCGCCGGCAAGACGACGTTGATCAGCCATTTGATCCGGACCGCCAAGGGCCGCCGGCTCGCGGTGGTGGTCAACGAATTCGGCACTCTAGGGGTCGATGGCGATATCCTCAGGGGATGCGCGATCCCCGATTGTCCTGCCGAGAACATCGTCGAGCTGGCGAATGGGTGCATCTGCTGCACCGTCGCGGACGACTTCATTCCGACCGTCGAGATGCTGCTCCGGCTCGATCCGCGGCCCGACCACATCCTGATCGAAACATCCGGGCTGGCCTTGCCAAAACCCCTGCTCAAGGCGTTCGACTGGCCGGCGATCCGGTCGCGCATCACCGTCGATGGCGTCATCACGCTCGCCGATGCGGAGGCCGTCGCCGCCGGGCGTTTCGCGCCCGACCTTGCGGCGGTTGACGCGCAGCGCAACGCAGACCCCAGCATCGATCATGACACGCCGCTCGCCGAGGTGTTCGAGGATCAACTGGCGTGCGCCGATCTGGTGCTGCTGACCAAATGCGACCTCGCCGGTCCCGAAGGAATCGCCGCGGCGCGAGCGGCCATCGCCGCTGAAATGTCGCGTCCGATCCCGGTGATCGAACTTGTCGACGGCGTCGTCGATCCTCGGATCGTGCTGGGTCTGGGCGCCGCGGCAGAAGACGATATCGCGGCCCGCCCATCGCATCACGACGGCGAGGACGACCATGAGCATGATGATTTCGACAGCATCGTCGTAAACTGTGGTGAGATCGCGGATCCGGCCGGTCTGGAAGCCCGGATCGAAGCGCTCGCGAGCCGAGGCGATGTGCTGCGGATCAAGGGGTTTGCCGCGGTGTCGGGCAAGCCGATGCGCTTGCTCGTCCAGGCGGTCGGCGCACGGGTACGGACGAACTACGATCGCTTGTGGCGCACAGACGAACCGCGCGGCTCCAGGCTGGTGGTGATTGCGGAACGCGACCGGCTCGATCCGGCGGTCATCGAGGCGGCGCTGATCGGCTGAGCCCCGATGCACGTCGTCTTTCGCGAAACGCATGGGATCGAGGACACCGCGACACCGCGCGATCTGGGGCAGGATGCCGCGGATCTCGTCGTGCTGTCCTTCTCCGATAGCGACCTGGGCGCTTTCGCGGTCGGGTGGCGTGCGGCTGGACCGGCTTTGCCCTCGGTGCGGCTCGCCAACCTTGCCGATCTCGCGCACCCCCTGTCGGTCGATACCTACATCGAACGGACCCTCGGTGGCGCGAAGGGCATTCTGGTCCGGCTGATCGGCGGGACCGCTTATTGGTCCTACGGACTCCAGCAACTCGCGGCGATCGCGCGGCAACGCGGGATCGCGCTTGCGGTGCTGCCCGCCGACGGGCGCGTGGATCCAAGACTGGATGCGGTATCGACCGTTGCGGTGGCGACGTTGCGACGCCTGACGGACTTGTGCGACCTCGGCGGCGCGTCCGCCGCGCGCGCGGCGCTGGAGATCCTGGCGGCGGCGGCGGCGCTGACGACGGACCGAACGATCGAAGCGCACGGGATCGCGGGCGTCGGGGGGTGGCAGCCGGGCACCGGCGCTTCTTGCCCGGCGGCATTCGCGATCACCGCGGGCAAGCCGCGGGTGCTGCTGGTCTTCTACCGGTCGTATCTGATCGCATCCGATGTCGCGCCGATCGCAGCCCTGCACGCGGGCTTCGAGGCGCGGGGGTACGCTGTGATCGGGCTGTTCGTCCCGTCGCTCAAAGACGGCGCGGCGCGCGGGTGGATCGCGCGCTGGGTCGCGGCGCTCGCGCCTGCGGCGATCGTCAACGCCACCGCCTTCTCGGCGAGCGATGCGGCGGGCGTTACGCCGCTCAATGGCGCCGGGGTGCCGGTGTTCCAGGTCGCGCTCGCGACGTCGGATCGGGCGGCGTGGGCGGCGGCGGCGCGGGGGCTGAGCCCCGCGGATCTCGCGATGCACGTCGTTCTGCCCGAGGTGGATGGCCGGATCTTCGCGGGGGTCGCCAGTTTCAAGGAAACGGCGGCGCGCGACCCTGATCTGCAATATGCCCGCCGCGAGCACCGGGCCGATCCGGCGCGGATCATGGCGATCGTTGCACAGGTGGACGGCTGGGCCCGGCTCGCCGCGAAGCCGGTGGGGGCGCGGCGGCTGGCGATCGTGCTCTCGACCTATCCTGGCAAGGCGTATCAGATGGCGCATGCGGTGGGGCTCGATGCGATCGGGTCGGTGGGGGCGATGCTCGACGATCTGGCGGGGGCGGGGTATCCCGTCCGGGCCGATGCGGGGGCCGACATCGTTGAAAAACTGACAACAATCACAGTAGCTTGGCCCGTACCTGCCTATCGCGAAGCCCTGACCCGCCTGCCCGCGGCGCTGCGGGACGCGCTGTTCGCGGCGTGGGGGCAGCCCGAAGCGGACGGGCTGGTGACGGATGGCGCGTTCCACTTTGCGGCGGTGCGGAGCGGGGACGGCATCGTTGCGCTCCAGCCGGAGCGTGGCGATCCGGCGGTGCGGGCGGAACAGTATCATGATCTGAGCGCCTGCCCGCGGCACGGCTATGTCGCTTTCCATCTGTGGCTGCGCGCGCTGGAGATGGATGCGCTGGTCCATGTCGGCGCGCATGGGACGCTCGAATGGCTGCCGGGCAAGGCGGTCGCGCTGTCGGACACGTGCTGGCCCGAGGCGCTGCGCGGCGCGATGCCGATCGTTTATCCCTTCATTGTCAACGATCCGGGCGAAGCCGCACAGGCCAAGCGAAGGATCGGCGCAGTGACGATCGGTCATGTCCCGCCCCCGCTCGTCGCGTCGGGGGGCGGCACCGGGCTCGGTCGGCTGGAGGCGTTGCTCGACGAGTTCTCGAATGCGGACGGGCTCGATCCCGCCGCGCCGGGATCGGTTGCAGCGCGATATCGCGGACGAGGCCCGGTCGCTCGGGCTCGACGCGGTGCTCGGTCTCGACACGGCGGCGACACAGGCAGAGGCGATCACGCGGATCGACACGTTCGTCTGCGACGTCAAGGAAAGCCAATATGGCGACGGGCTCCACGTCTTCGGACGCGGCGAGCATGGCGTCGCCGAACGCGACGGGCTGCTCCGCGCGCTCGCCGGGCAGCGGGTTGCGCCGGGACCGTCGGGGTCGCCGTGGCGCGGGCGCAGCGACGTTTTGCCCACCGGTCGCAACCTGTTTACGACCGATCCGCGCGCGGTTCCGTCACGTTCCGCGCAGATCCAAGGCGTTTTGCTCGCGGACGAACTCGTCCGCCGCCACTTGCAAGACCATGGCGACTATCCGCGCGCGCTGGTGATCGACCTGTGGGGCTCCGCGACGATGCGGACCGCGGGCGAAGAATTCGCGATGGCGCTCCACCTGCTCGGCGTCGCGCCGCTGTGGGATCACCAGTCGGATCGCGTCACCGGGGTCGAAATCCTGCCGCTGATGGTGCTCGATCGCCCGCGGATCGACGTCACCTTGCGCGTTTCGGGGCTATTTCGCGACGCTTTCCCGACGCTTTGCGCCCTATTTGGACAGGCGATCCGCGCGCTGGCGCTGCGCGACGAGCCTGCCGACCGCAATCCGTTCGTCGGGACCGCACCGGGCGCGCGGATCTATGGTCCCCAACCGGGCGGCTATGGGATCGGCCTCGACCCGGCAACCGAGACCGGTTCGCCGACCGCACGGATCGCGGCGGGGACGGCGTGGCTCGCCGCCTCTGCCTATGCGTTCGACGATGGCGGGGGCCAGGGCGAAGCGCGCGCCGACGCGACGGGGATCGCGGCGCGGGTCGCCGCCGCCGACGGCTTCGTCCATGTCCAGGACCTGCCCGAAACCGATCTGCTGCTGGCGGCGGACTATGCCGCGCACGAGGCGGGTTTCGCCGCAGCGCAAGCGGTGGTCGGCGGGAATGCCGCGCTGTACCACCTCGATTCGACCGACCCTGCCCGCCCGCGCGCGCGCCTCGTGGCGGAAGAGATCGCGCGCGTGGTCCGCGCGCGGGCGGCGCATCCGGGGTGGATCGAGGGGATGCTGCGCCACGGCTTCCGCGGCGCCGCCGAAATCGCCGCGACGCTCGATCATCTGGGCATGTTCGCGACGCTGGCCGACGTCGTCACGCCCGAAACGATCGATCTCTATTACGATGCGACGCTCGCGTGCGAGGACGTGCGCGTCTTCATGACCGCCGCCAACCCGGAGGCGCTTGCGGCGCTGGAGGCGCAGTTCCGGGCGCTGCACGCATCCGGGCTGTGGCGCACCCGCCGCAACTCGATCCTCGCCGCGATGGAGGATCTCGCATGAGCGTCATTCGCGGCTGGTGCCCGACCGCGCATCGCCCGATGGAAGCCGGGGACGGCCTGATCGTCCGCGTCCGGCCGCGTCTGGCGCGGGTGACGCGCACGCAGGTACTGGGTCTGTGCGCGGCGGCGGCTTCGTACGGCAATGGGCACATCGACCTGACCAACCGCGCCAATCTGCAGATCCGAGGTGTCCCGGAAAGCCAATGGCCTGCGTTGATCGAGCGGCTGTGCGCGTTGGAGCTGGTCGATCCCGACCCCGCGCTGGAAGCCCGCCACGCGGTGCTGGTCGCGCCGGACTGGCGCGCCGGTGACGATACCCACCGCATCGCGACCGAGCTCGCCGCGCGGCTCGCGGAATTCCCGGATCTGCCGGGAAAGTTCGGGTTCGCGATCGATACGGATGCCGCGCCGGTCTTGCAGGACGATCCCGCCGATATCCGGCTGGAGCGGGACGTGACGGGCGGCGTGATCCTGCGCGCGGACGGTCGCGCGCGCGGCGTGTCGATCCCGGTGGACGACGCGGTGTCCGCGCTGCTCGCGCTGGCGGAATGGTTCGTCGCAAGCGGTGGCCGCGCAGCGGGGCGAATCGCGCGTCACGCCGCAGCCCTCCCCGCCTGGGCCGATCAGGATGCGCTTCCCGCGCCCGCTGGTCCGCCGTTGGGCGACACGGGATCGACACTCGGCCCGGTCCACGGAGTCGCGTTCGGGCGGATCGAAGCGGATGCCCTCGCCGCGCTGATGACTCCTTCGGCGACCGGCCTGCGCGTGACGCCGTGGCGTCGCCTGATCGTCGAGGGCGGCGCGCCCTCCCCCCGGTCGGAGCCCCCCGGTCTCGATGTCGACGCCTGCGTCGGGGCACCTTCGTGCCCGCAAGCGACCGTCGAGACGCGGACGCTGGCGTGCCGACTGGCGCCGCATGTTGAAGGGCGCCTGCACGTCTCTGGGTGCGCCAAGGGGTGCGCCCGTGCGCGGCCCGCCGACGTCGTGCTGACCGGACGCGATAGCCTTTTCGACGTCGCGTTCGATGCGCGTGCCGACGCCGTGCCCGAGCTCGTCGGGCTCGACGCTGCCCACATTCTCGCCCATTTCGGAGCTTCCTGATGCCGCATGTCTACCAGACGAATGGCGCGGCGATCTATCGCCAGTCCTTCGCCACGATCCGCGCCGAAGCCGATCTCGCGCGCTTCACCGCCGAGGAGGAGCCGGTCGCGGTGCGGATGATCCATGCCGCGGGGCTGGTCGACCTCGCCGCGAACATCCGCTTTTCCCCCGACTTCGTAAACGTCGCGCGCGCCGCACTGGCGGGTGGGGCGCCGATCCTGTGTGACGCGCGGATGGTGACCGAGGGGATCACCCGCGCGCGGCTGCCCGCCGACAATCCGGTGATCTGCACGTTGCATGCGCCCGAGATCGTTGAGCGCGCGCGGGCGATGGGGAACACCCGCTCGGCCGCCGCGCTGGAGCTGTGGCGACCGCATCTGGCGGGCGCGGTCGTCGCGATCGGCAATGCGCCGACCGCGCTGTTCCATCTGCTCAACATGCTGGAGGACCCCGCTTGCCCCCGCCCCGCCGCGATCATCGGCTGCCCGGTCGGTTTCGTCGGCGCGGTCGAATCCAAGGCGGCGTTGTGGGCGGAACAGCCGGTGCCGTGCGTCGTGGTCGAAGGGCGGCTCGGCGGCAGCGCGATCACCGTCGCCGCGATCAATGCGCTGGCGAGCCGCGCAGAATGAGCGGCGTGCCGAGCCTTGCACCGGTGCGACCGGGGATCATCCACGGGGTCGGGCTCGGGCCGGGCTCGCCCGACCTGATGAGCGTGCGGGCGGACCGGCTGGTGCGCGCGGCGCGGCATGTCGCGTTCTTCCGCAAGGCGGGCAAGCCGGGGCATGCGCGCCGGATCGTCGACGGGATGCTTCATCCCGAGGCAGTCGAGTTCGCGATGGAATATCCGGTGACGACCGAGATCGCGACCTCCGATCCGCGCTATGCCGATCGGCTGTGCGGTTTCTACGCGACCTGCACGGCGCATCTTGCCGCGCTGTCGGCGGCGGGCGAGGATGTCGTGGTGCTGTGCGAAGGCGACCCGTTCTTCTACGGATCGTTCATGCATCTCCACAGCCGGCTCGCGGGGGTTGCGCCGGTCCGGGTGGTCCCGGGGATCACCGGCATGTCGGGCGCGTGGACCGCGAGCGACATCCCGATCACCTGGGGCGAGGACGTGCTGACCGTCCTGACCGCGACGATGGCGGAGGACGCGCTGACCGCGCGGATTCGCGATACCGACGCGCTGGTCGTGATGAAGATCGGGCGTCACCTCGACAAGCTGCGCCGCGCGGTCGCGGCGGCGGGGCGCGCGGAGGCCGCGTGGCTGGTCGAATATGCCGCGATGCCCGAACAGCGCGTGACCCGGCTGGCCGACGCGTGCGGGGTCGCGCCGTATTTCTCGATCCTGCTGATCCACGGTCAGGGGCGGCGGCCATGAGCGGGTGGATCGCGATCGCCGGACTCGGGCCTGGGGACGCCGCGCTGGTGACCCCCGAAGTCACGCTTGCGCTGGCCGAGGCGACCGACGTGATCGGCTATATCCCCTATGTCGCGCGGGTTGCCCCGCGTGCCGGGCTCGCTTTGCACCCGTCGGACAATCGCGTGGAACTCGACCGCGCCCGGCACGCGATCGACCTGGCGCTGGCGGGGCACCGGGTGGTGGTCGTTTCCTCGGGCGATCCGGGCGTGTTCGCGATGGCCGCGGCGGTGTTCGAGGCGATCGATCATGGGCCGCCCGCGTGGCGCAGCGTCGATGTCCGCGTGCTTCCCGGGATCACGGCGATGCTCGCCGCCGCTGCGCGCGCGGGCGCGCCGCTGGGGCATGATTTCTGTGCGATCAACCTGTCGGACAATCTCAAGCCGCAGGCGCTGATCGAACGGCGGGTTGCGTTGGCCGCGCAGGCTGATTTCGCGATTGCCTTCTACAACCCCCGGTCGCGCGCACGACCCGACGGACTGGGGCGGGCCTTCGCCGTGCTGCGCGACGTGTGCGCGGACGATCGCCCGGTGCTGTTCGCGCGCGCGGTGACGACGCCCGAGGAGGCCTTGCGGATCGTCCCTCTGCCCGACGCGCGCGCCGAGATGGCCGACATGCGGACGGTCGTGATCGTCGGGTCGAGCACCACGCGGACGATCGCGCGGCGCGGGACGCCGTTCCTCTACACCCCGCGGTCCGCGTCATGACCGATCCAGCGCAAGACCGTGGCGACGTCCGCCGTTTGCGCCCGTTCGGGCAGGACGGGACGGTCGATCATGATCACCGGCACCGCCAACGCGCGCGCGGCGGCGAGCTTGGCGGCGGCGCCCGTGCCCCCGGCATTCTTGCAGACCACCAGGTCGATCGCGTGTGTCCGCAGCAGCGCGGTGTCGCCGTCGACCGTGAATGGGCCGCGATCGACGACGAGGTGATGATCGGGCAGCGGGGGTATGCGCGTGGGCGGATCGACGAAGCGCAGGAGATAGTGGTGCTGTGGCTGCGCGGCGAACATGGCGACGTGCATCCGCCCGAGTGCCAGCATGACGCGCCGCCGCTCACCGCTGAGCGCCGCCACCGCGCCGTCGAGGTCGGGAACCGGATGCCACATGTCCCCCGCGACGGGCGTCCACGCCGGGCGGGTGAGCGCGATCAGCGGTACGCCCGTGGCGGCCGCGGCGGCGACGGCGTTGGCGCTCATCTGCGCGGCGAAGGGATGCGTCGCATCGACCAGATGGGTGACGGCATGCGTCCGGAGATACGCCGCGAGGCACGCGACCCCGCCGAACCCACCGATCCGCACCGGCACCGGTTGCGCGCGCGGCGTGGCGACGCGTCCGGCGTAGCTCAGCACCGCGCGGAGGCCCGTTGCCGCGATCGCATGCGCCAGCGCGCTCGCCTCGGTCGTGCCGCCGAGGATCAGGATGTTCGGCATGGCGGATGAACTCGGTGAAGCTTGGCTGACGATCGTCGGGATCGGCGAGGATGGACCAGCCGGCCTATCCCCGGCAAGCCGCGATGCGCTGGCGCATGCCGAGTGGGTGACGGGGGCGGCGCGGCATCTGGCGCTGCTGCCGGATCTGGCGTGCCCCAGCGCGGTCTGGCCAGTGCCGTTTGCGGACGGGATCGCCGGGCTGCTGGCGCGGCGCGGGCAGCGGGTGGTGATGCTCGTGTCGGGAAACCCGTTCTGGTTCGGCGCGGGCTCGGTCGTGACGCGCGCGCTGGAGCCCGGCGAGTGGGTTGCGCACCCGGTCCCCTCGACCTTCGATCTCGCGGCGGCGCGGCTGGGGTGGCCGATCGAGACAACGCGGTGCCTCGGGCTGCACGCGGCGCCCTTAGCGCGGATGCGGCCGATGCTGGCGCCGGGGGTGCGGCTGATCGTGTTGCTGCGTGACGCGGCGGCGGTCGGGACGCTGGCGCGGTATCTGGACGCGCAGGGGTTCGGCGCGAGCGCGCTGTGGGTGCTCGAGGCGCTCGGCGGGCCGCGCGAGCGGGTGCGGCGGGTGACGGCGGCGGATTATGCGCTGGAGGATGTCGGGCATCCGGTCGCGGTCGGGATCGAAACCGTGGGGGACGGCGCCGTGCTGCCGGGGGTGGCCGGGCGCCCCGATCGCTGGTTCGCGCATGACGGGCAGATCACCAAGCGCCCGGTCCGCGCGCTGACGCTGTCCGCGCTTGCGCCGCGACCGTTCGAGACCTTGTGGGACATCGGCGCGGGGTCCGGGTCGATTGCGATCGAATGGTTGCTCGCCGATCCGTCGACCCAGGCGGTCGCGTTCGAGGCGGACCCGGTCCGCGCCGCCCGCGCGAGGGGCAATGCCGCGGCGCTGGGGGTCGATCGCCTCGCGGTCGTCGTGGGGCGGGCTCCGGATGGGCTCGGCGGCTATCCCTTCCCCGATGCGGTGTTCGTCGGCGGCGGACTGTCGGAGGATCTGCTCGACTGGCTGTTCCGGACGCTGCCCCCGGGTACGCGGCTCGTCGCCAATGCGGTCACGCTGGAGTCGGAAGCGCTGCTGGCGCGGTGGCAGGGGGACAAAGGGGGCGACCTGCTTCGCATCGAACTGTCCGACGTCGCGCCGATCGGCACGCGGCGCGGATGGCGCGCGCACTATCCGATCGTCCAGTGGAGCGTGCGGCTGTGATCGTGGCGGGGTTCGGCTTTCGGGGTGCGGCCACCGTGGCGGCGTGCGCGGCGGCGCTGGCACAGGCCGAGCGCGGGCTGCCCAGCGTCACCGCGCTTGCCGCCCCCGAAGACAAGGCGCCGCTGCTCGGTCCGATCGCGGAAGCGCGCGGCCTTCCGCTGATCGCGCTGTCGCCGGATGCGCTGACGAGCGTAGCGACTCCGACCCAATCGTCGGCGAGCCTCGCGGCGCGCGGCACCGGCAGCGTCGCCGAAGCCTCCGCGCTCGCCGCCGCCGGGGCGGGCGCGCGGCTGATCGTGCGGCGCTGCATTTCCCCCGACCGGATGGCGACCTGCGCCATCGCAGAAGGACCCTCGACATGACCGTTCACTTCATCGGCGCGGGGCCTGGCGCGCCCGACCTGCTCACGCTGCGCGGACGCGACCGTATCGCGGGGTCGGCGGTGTGCCTGTACGCCGGGTCGCTGGTCCCGGCGGCGCTGCTCGATCACTGTCCGCCGGGTGCGCGGATCGTCAACACCGCGCCGCTGTCGCTCGACCAGATCATCGCCGAGATCGCGGCGGCGCATGCCGAGGGGCACGACATCGCCCGGTTGCATTCGGGCGACCTATCGATCTGGTCGGCGATGGGCGAGCAGTTGCGCCGCCTGCGCGCGCTCGGCATCCCGTTCAGCATCACGCCGGGCGTTCCAGCCTTCGCGGCAGCGGCGGCGGCGCTGGAGGCGGAACTCACCCTGCCCGGCGTGGCGCAATCGGTCGTCCTGACGCGCACCTCGGGCCGTGCGAGCGCGATGCCCGACACGGAAACGCTGCCGGCCTTCGCCGCGACGGGGGCGACGCTGGCGATCCATTTGTCGATCCACCTGCTCGACCGGGTCGTTGCCGACCTCACCCCCGCTTATGGGGCGGACTGTCCGGTCGCGATCGTCTGGCGCGCGAGCTGGCCCGAGGAACGCATCGTCCGCGCGACGCTCGCGACGATCGTGGCCGCGGCGCAGGATGGCCCGGAGCGGACCGCACTGATCCTCGTGGGCCGTGTGCTGGACCCCGGCACGTTCGCGGAGAGCAGCCTGTACGCCGCCGACTACGACCGGCGCTTCCGCCCCACCACCCCCGGTTCGCGGTTCGCGGAGACGGCGGCATGACGCCCGGCCTGATGATCGCCGCGCCAAGCTCGGGCACCGGCAAGACCACCGTGATGCTCGGCCTGCTCCGCGCGTTCCACGAGGACGGGCTCCGCGTGCAGCCGTTCAAGAGCGGGCCCGACTATATCGATCCGGCGTTCCACCGCGCGGCCAGCGGGCGCCCGTCGTTCAACCTCGACAGTTGGGCGATGGCGGCGCCGATGCTGCAGAGTCTGGCGGGCGCGGCTGGCGACGCGGACCTCGTGCTGGCGGAAGGCTCGATGGGGTTGTTCGACGGCGTCGCCGCCCCCGGCGCGACCGGGAACGGCGCGAGCGCGGACGTCGCGCGGCGGATGGGCTGGCCGGTCGTGCTGGTGATCGACGTGTCCGGGCAAGCGCAGTCCGCCGCCGCCACCGCGCTGGGCTTCGCGCGCTACGACCCCGACGTCGGGATCGCGGGCGTGATCCTCAACCGCGTCGCGAGCCCGCGCCACGAACGGCTGGCGCGGAGCGGGATGGCGGCGGTCGGGCTCCACGTGTTCGGTGCCCTGCCCCGGCGCACCGACCTGAAGCTGCCCGAGCGGCACCTCGGGCTGGTGCAGGCCTCGGAACATCCCGATCTCGACGCGCGGGTTGCGGACTATGCGACGTTCCTGCGCGCGCATGTCGACCTCACGGCGGTCCGCACGGCAGCGCGCGCGACCCAAAGGACGGCGTCCGCGCCGCACCGCTTCACGCCCCCCGCCCAGCGCATCGCGCTCGCGCAGGATGCGGCGTTTTCGTTCGTCTATCCCCACATGATCGCCGGATGGCGTAGCGCCGGTGCGGAAATCCTGCCCTTCTCGCCGCTCGCCGACGAACGTCCGGCGGCGGAGGCGGATCTCGTCTGGCTGCCCGGCGGCTATCCCGAACTCCATGCCGGACGCCTCGCCGCCGCCGAGCGGTTCCGCGCGGGGCTCGTCGAGCACGCACGGAGCAAACCGGTCCACGGCGAGTGCGGCGGCTATATGGCGCTTGGACAAGGGCTGATCGATGCCGACGGTACGCGCCACGCGATGGCCGGGCTGCTCGGGCTCGTCACCAGTTATGCGCAGCGGCGCATGCATCTCGGCTATCGCCACGCAACCTTGGTCGCGCCAATGGCGGGGGCGACGGTCGGCGCCACCCTGCGCGGGCACGAATTCCATTATTCGACCATCCTGGAACAGCCGGATCCACCGCTCGCGCAGGTCGTCGATGCGGAGGGCACCGCGGTGGCGGAGACCGGATCGTATCGCGGGTCCGTGACCGGCACCTTCTTCCATCTGATCGCGCCCGATGCCTGACAGCATCAACCGACCACAGGCGACGATCGAGCTCCACCTGATCGGCATCGGGACGGGCAATCCCGATCACCTGACGCGCGCCGCCGAAAGCGCGATGAACGCCGCCGACCTGATCCTGCTGCCGCGCAAGCGCGACGCGACCTCGGACCTGATCGCGCTGCGGCGGGAGATCTGCGCGCGTGTGCTGACGGGGACGACCCGCGTCGTCGCGTTCGACCTGCCCGAGCGCGACGGCAGCGGGGCCTATCTTCCGGCGGTCGCGGACTGGCATGACGCGATCGCGGCGTGCTGGGCTGCGCAGATCGCGACGCATCTGCCGGAGGGCGGCAGGCTCGCGCTGCTCGTGTGGGGCGACCCTTCCCTCTACGACAGCAGCCTACGGATAGCCGACCGGTTGCGCGCGGACGGGATCGCGCTGCGGGTCCATGTCGTCCCCGGGATCACGAGCCTGCAGGCGCTCACTGCCGCCCACGCGATCCCGCTCAACACGCTCAGTGCGCCGGTGCTGGTCACGACTGGGCGGCGCTTGCGGAGCGAAGGGTGGCCGGAGGCGGTCGATACGCTCGCGGTGATGCTCGACGGGGACTGCACGTTCGCGACGATCGATCCCGACGGGGTGACGATCTGGTGGGGGGCGTATCTTGGCATGCCGCATGAAGCGCTGATCGCAGGGCCGCTCGACGCGGTCGCCGCGCAGATCGTCGCGCGCCGCGCGGCGTTGCGGGACACGCATGGGTGGATCATGGATACGTACCTGCTGCGGCGGACGGTGACCGCATGACGGCGCCCGTCTTCGACCCGGGGTTCGTTGCACAGTTCGACACGCTGCTGCACTGGCGGCGCGACGTCCGGCATTTCAGCACTTGCGCCCTGCCCGACGGGGTGATGCGCACCCTGCTCGACACGGCTGCGCTGGCCCCGTCGGTCGGCAACGCGCAGCCGTGGCGGTTCGTCCGGATCCGGTCGCAGGCTTTGCGCGAACGGCTCGCGGCGCATGTCGACCGCGTATCGGACGAGGCCGCGACCGCGATGCCCGACGCGGATCGCAGGGCGCGCTACCGTGCGCTCAAGCTCCACGGCATCGCGGAGGCGCCCGAATTGCTCGCGGTGTTCTGCGAGGAGCATCCGGCGGCGGGGCACACGCTCGGCCGCGCGACGATGCCGGAGATGCTGCGCTACTCGACCGTGATGGCGATCCACACGTTCTGGCTGGCCGCCCGCGCGCGGGGGATCGGGCTCGGCTGGGTCTCGATCCTCGACCCCGCCGTCGTCACCGAGTTGCTGGACGTGCCGCCGGGCTGGACGCTGATCGCATTGCTGTGCCTCGGCTATCCGGCGGCGCCGTCCGCGGTTCCCGAGCTTGAACAGCGCGGCTGGCAGGCGCGCGAGCCTGTCGAAGACAGGATCTTCGAGCGATGATGTTTCTCCCCCGCTACCCATTGGACCCAATCCCATGCTGATCCCCGCCGAAAAGTCTCTCGCCATCGTGGCGTGCACCACGTGCCGCGTCTCCGCCACCGACCGCGAGGATGCGGACGGCGTGCGTGGCGGCGCGTTGCTCGTCGCAGCGCTGGAAGCCGCGAAAGCCGCCGACCCGCGCTATGCCGAGGTCGCGATCCAGCCGATGCCGTGCCTGTTCTCGTGCGGCGAGCATTGCTCGATCCATCTGCGCGCGCCGGGCAAGGTCGGCTATCTGCTCGGGCGCTTCGCCCCGGACGCGGACGCGGCGCAGGCGATCCTCGACTATGCGGTCCACTACGGCGCCAGCGCGGAAGGCCGCGTGCCGTTCAAGGACTGGCCGCAGGAGATCAAGGGCCATTTCATCGCGCGCACACCACCGGAGGGTTACCTTGTCGAAGCTTGAAGCCAGCCCGATGGACCGCGGGCCGCGTGGCGCGCAACCGAGTCTGCGCCAGCGGATCAGCCTGCTCTACGTCCTGCTGATCGGCGCGAACGTGGGCGGATGGATCTGGGCGCTCGCGCTGTTCCATGCACAGCCGATCATGCTCGGCACCGCGTTGCTCGCCTGGGGGCTTGGGTTGCGGCACGCAGTGGATGCGGACCATATCGCCGCGATCGACAACGTCACGCGCAAGCTGATGCAGGACGGCCAGCGCCCCATCACGGTCGGCTTCTGGTTCGCGATCGGCCACAGCACGATCATCCTGCTCGCGTCGGTCGCGATTGCCTTCACGGCGTCCGCGCTGTCGCAGTTCGAGGCGGTGAAGGCGACCGGCGGTGTCGTCGCGACGATCATCTCGGCGGTGTTCCTGTTCACGATCGCGGCGATGAACCTCGTCATCCTGCGGTCGGTGTGGCGCACGTTCCAGCACGTCCGCTCCGGTGGTGCCTATGTCGACGAGGATCTCGACATGCTGCTCGGCGGGCGCGGGTTGCTCGCGCGGCTGTTCCGGCCGCTGTTCCGGCTGGTGTCGCGGAGCTGGCACATGGCGCCGCTCGGGTTCCTGTTCGGGCTGGGGTTCGACACCGCGACCGAAGTCGCGATCCTCGGCCTGTCCGCGGCGCAGGCGGCGCATAGCTTCTCGCTGGGGCCGGTGTTGGTGCTTCCCGCGTTGTTCGCGGCGGGGATGGCGCTGGTCGACACGACCGACGGCATCGTGATGCTCGGCGCGTATGAATGGGCGTTCGTGAAGCCGATCCGCAAGCTGTATTACAACATCACGATCACCGCGATCTCGGCGTTCGTCGCGATCGTCATCGGCGGGATCGAGACGCTCGCGCTGATCGCGGACAAGAGCGGGCTGCGGGGCGGGATCTGGTCGGCGGCGAGCGACCTCGGCGGGCGGTTCAACCTGCTGGGGTTCGGGATCATCGGGGTGTTCGGCTTGTGCTGGCTGATCAGCTGGGCGGTGTTCCGGTGGAAGCGGTTCGACGAGATCGAGGTCCGCTACCCGACGTGACGGTTAGGGCGTCAGCGCGTCCGCCAGCGCGTCCGCCCCGACGATCCGGCCCTTCTCGGTGATATATTCGGTGACGAACCGCGCGGGGGTGATGTCGAAGGCGGGGTTCGCCGCGGACGAGGCGGTGACCGCGATCCGCCGCAACACGCCGTCCGCGTCGGGGCCTTCCAGCGACACGACCTCGTTCGCGGCGCGTTCCTCGACATGGACCGAGGCACCGTCGGCGGTGGTGGGGTCGTAGGTCGTGGAGGGCAGCGCCACCACGAACGGCACGCCGGTGTCGTGCGCCGCCAGCGCCTTCAGATAGGTCCCGATCTTGTTGCAGACGTCGCCGTTGCGCGTGACGCGATCGGTCCCGACGATCACCAGATCGACCTGCCCGCGCTGCATCAGCAGACCGCCCGCATTGTCGACGATATAGCTGTGCGGCACGCCGTGCCCCGCGAGTTCGAGCGCGGTCAGCGCGCCCTGGTTGCGGGGACGCGTTTCGTCGACCCAGACGTGGACCGGGATGCCGAGGTCGTGCGCCATGTAGATCGGCGCGGTCGCGGTGCCCCAGTCGACCGTCGCCAGCCAGCCCGCGTTGCAATGCGTCAGGATATTGAGCGGGCGCCCCGGTTTCTCCGCCGCCAGTTCCTGCAGGATCTCGAGCCCGGCCCGACCGATCGCCGCGTTGATCGCGACGTCCTCGTCGCACAGCAGCGCCGCGTCGGCATAGGCCGCCGCCGCGCGTTCCGGTTCGGGCAGCCGCGCCACGACCGAACGGACCCGGTCGAGCGCTCCCTTCAGGTTGACGGCGGTGGGGCGGGTCGCGATCAACTGGCGGTAGGCGCGATCGAGCGCTTCGTCGCCTGCATCGACGCGGAGCGCCAGCGCCATCCCGTACGCGGCCACCACGCCGATCAACGGCGCGCCGCGCGTCGCCATGTCCGCGATCGCGTGCGCGCACTCATCGACCGTCGTCAGGCGGAGCCGCTCCACCGTCCAGGGCAAGCGCCGCTGATCGAAGATGCCGACGCTCCAGCCATCCGCGTTGACCCAGATCGAACGAGTCTCGGTCCCGGCGAGGATCATGCGGGTGCGCCTTCACGGAGGATGGTGTCGAAGCTCTGCGCTACGGGATAGGTGAACACAGGGTCCTGCCCGTCGCGCGCGAGCAGGGTGACGGCGAGCCCGGCGGCTTGTGCCGCCGCGAGTTCCGCTTCGATATCGGAGAGGAACAGGATGTCGGACGCTGGGATGCCGATCCGTTCGACGATCGCGTGATAGGCCGCCGCGTCGCGCTTGGCGCCGACCGCGGTATCGAAATAGCCCGTGAACAGCGGCGTCAGATCGCCCGCGTCGCTATGCGCAAACAACAGCTTCTGCGCCGCGACCGACCCGGAGGAATAGACGTAGAGCGCGATCCCCTGCGCCTGCCACCGCCGCAGCCCCGCGACCGCGTCCGGATAAACATGGCCGGTCAAGCTGCCATCGGCATAGCCCTCCGCCCAGATCATCCCCTGGATCGTCTTGAGCGGGGCGATCTTGCGGTCTTGGTCCTGCCATTCCAGCAGTTGTTCGATGATGCCGGCGAGGTCGAGATCGGGCCGGTCCGCCGCAGTGCGCACCGCGTCCAGCTCGGAACCGAGCCGGTCGGCGTTGTCGGTCACGAACGCCGCGAGCCGCGCGCGGGCGTAGGGGAACAGCACGTCATGGACGAACGCGATGCTCGACGTCGTGCCCTCGATGTCGGTGACGATCGCGCGAACGGTCATGCTGCGCCCGCGTACAGCGGCACGCCGCGCGCGATCGTGTCGCCGGTGAAACGCGCGACCCAGCCGTCGGGTTCGGCGAACAGGCGGATCGCGGTGAAGCGCGGCGCCGGCCCCATGTCGAACCAGTGGCGCGTGCCCTCGGGCACCGCGATCAGATCGTCGCGCGTGCATTCCAGCGCATAGACCGCGTCGTCGCCGCGGATGTAGAACACGCCCGATCCCTCGACGAAGAAACGGACTTCATCCTCGGCGTGGACATGCTCGTCGAGGAATTTGGTACGGAGCGTCTCGCGCGCCGGATTGTCCGGGAGCAGGCGAATGACGTCGCACGAGCGATAGCCGCCCGCCGCCATCAACCGGTCGATATCGCCGCGATACGCGGCGATGACGTCGGCATCGGTGGCGTCCTCGGGCAAGGCGACGCTCGCCGCCCAGCGTTCGAACGTGATGCCGAGCGGGGCGAGCCGGGTCGCGATCTCGGCGGCGTCGGTCGTTTCCGATCGCAGCGCATGCGGCGCCGCCAGATCGTACAGCGTCAGGGTCGTCATGTTCCGCTCCTTTCGAGTTTGAGCGTCTCCCACTCGCACGCGAGCAGATATTCCACCGCTTCGTTCACATGTTCGGCCTCGGCGATCGTGCGGCCCCAGGCGTACAGGCCGTGTCCGCGAATGTAGAAGGCCGGGACGATCGGCGCTTGCGCGACCAGCAGCGGCCGCAGGATCTCGGCCATCGCCGCCATGTCCTGGCTGTTGTCGACCAGCGGGATCGCGACGCGCGCCTCGTGCGTATCGACCCCGGGGAAGATCTTGAGCAGTTCATACCCGTCGAACACGATTTCGCGCGCGTCGCGCAACGCCCGGCTGAGCACGACGCCCGGCACCGAATGCGTGTGGAGGATACCCCCCGCGTCCGGATCGACCGCGTAGATCAGACAATGCAGCAACGTCTCGGCGGACGGACGCTTGCCGTCGAGCGCAACGCCCTCGACGCTGGCGCGCATGATCTGGTCGGGCGCGAGCCGCCCCTTGTGGCCGCCCGAGACCGTCAGCGCGAGCGTTCCGTCCGGCAAGCGGACCGAATAGTTACCCGCGGTGGCGGGCGCGAGCCCCGCGCGGTCGAGCCGGTTGCCCGTGGCGATGATCGCGTGGGTTGCGTCTTCGAACGTCATTCCAGCAGTGTCTTCCGAAAGTCCGCCGCCCGCTCGGCAGCAAGCGCCAGAGTCGCTGCGTCCTTGGCGAAACAGAAGCGGACATACCCCGTCTGCGGCCGTTCCGCATAGAAGGCGGAGACGGGAATCGTCGCCACGCCAGCCTCGGCGAGCAGCCGGTGCGCGAAGTCCTCGTCGCCAAGATCGATACCCGACGCCGCGAGGTCGACGATCAGGAACCACGTCGCCCCGCCCGGCATCACCGCATAGCCCGCGGCAGCCAGCCGCGCGGCGAGGAAGCTGCGCGCCTCACGATAGATGTCGCGGTGCGCCGCATGCCATTCGGACGGGAGGGCAAGGCCATCCGCGACTGCCCATTGCAGCGGGGTCGCGGTGGTGAAGGTAAGGAACTGATGCGTCGCGGCAATCAGATCCGCGAGCGGCGGCGCGCCGATCGCCCAGCCGACCTTCCACCCCGTGAGCGAGAAGATCTTGCCCGCCGATCCGATCTTGACCGTCCGGTCGCGCAGTGCGGGGATCGTCATGGGCGAGACGTGCGCGCCCTCGAACACCATCGCCTCCCATACTTCGTCGCAGATCAGCGTGACGTCGTGCCGCGCGCAAAGCTCGGCGATCGCGGCCCAGTCGTCCGCGCCGATCGCGCTTCCGGTAGGGTTGTTGGGGGTGTTGAGCAGCAAGACCGCGGTCTTGTCGCTGATCGCTTCGGCCAGTGCCGCGATCGGCAGATGCCAGTCGGGCGGCGTCAGGTCGATCAGGCGCGCGATACCGCCCGCGCGTTCCACCAGCGGAAGATATGCGTCGTACAGCGGCTGGACGAGGACGACTTCATCACCGGGCCGAACCAGCGCGAGCAACGCCGCCGCGAGTGCTTCGGTCGCGCCCGAGGTTACGACGACTTCATCGGTCGTGACTGCAAGCCCTTGTTCCCGGGCATAATAGTCCACGATCGCGGACCGCAGCGCCGGGAGGCCCCGCATCGGCGGATATTGGCTCGACCGCTCGGTCAGCGCGCGGGCGGCGGCATCCAGGAGCTCGGCGGGGCCGTGCCCGATGCGCGCCATGTCCGGGAAGCCCTGCCCCAGATTGATCGCGCCGAGCTCCTGCGCGAGCCGCGACTGGCGTTCGAAGATGGTCGTTGGCGGGGGCAAAAGGCAGGGATCCCGAGTTGTGGTTGCCCCCTATACGGGCTCCCTCCGGCATACGCAGCCAAAATTGCGCCAGCGCCCCCGCGCCAATTCTTGCGCGCGGGAAAGCGGTGGTTTCGCCCGCTTCAAGCCGCGTCGGTATCGGGAACACGAAACATTGCGAGCGCCGCCAGCGCCATCACCGCCGCCCCTACGGCCATCGTCCAGATCGGCTCGGTCGGGAAGAAGGCCCGCAGTACCGATCCCATCACGGTTGCCACGAGCAACTGTGGAATGACGATGAACACGTTGAAAAGGCCCATGTATATCCCGAGCTTCGCTTGCGGCAGGCTGGATGCGAGGATCGCATAGGGCATGGCGAGGATCGACGCCCAGGCGATCCCGACACCGACTTCGCTCAGGATCAGCCAGTGCGGGTCGCGGATCACGAAGAAGCTCGCAAACGCGGCCGCCCCGCAGAGCAGGCACAGGATATGGGTCCGCACCTTGCCGATCCGGGCGGCGACGCGCGGCAGCACCAGCAACGCGATCAGCGCCGCGACGCCGTTGTAAACCGCGAACAACACGCCGACCCAGTCGCCCGCCGCATTATACGCCGCGCTGGTGGGATCGCTCGACCCGAAGGCATATTGCGCGACCACCGGGGTCGAATAGATCCACATGATGAACAGAGCGGACCAGCTGAAGAACTGCACCAGCGCCAGCCGCTTCATCACCACCGGCATGGCGGAAAAGTCGCCGACGATCATGCTGAGCGCGTTGTCGCCATTCCCGCTCCGCGCGCGTCGGATCGCGACCGCGCTCGCCACGCCGTACGCCACCAGCAGGGCGCCGAGCAGATAGACCTCCTTCTGCAACGCAAGCGCGGGCACCGCGACGACGATGGCGACACCAGCCAAGATCCACGCCCCACTCCGCCCCAGCCCGCGCGCCGCCAGCGCGCGCATCGGCTGCGCGAGATCCTCGGCGGCATCGCGTTCGCCGAACGACGCCATCTGTTCGGGACTGTATTCGCGCGTCGTCCCGACGGTCCACAACACCGCGAGCAACAACGCCGCGCCGCCCGCCCAAAAGCTGTAGCGCACGGTATCGGGCACGCCGCGCAACGCCGTCTCGGCAACGCCCAGGTGCGCGAGGACGAACGGGAAGATCGACCCGACGACCGCGCCTGCGCCAATGAAGACGGTCTGCAACGCATAGCCTGCGCTGTGCTGGTCCTTGCGCAACATGTCGCCGACGAACGCGCGGAACGGCTCCATCGACACGTTGATCGACGCGTCGAGCACCCACAAGGTCAGCGCCGCGAACCACAGCACCCGCGCCTCGGGCATGACGAACAGCGCCAGCGCCGCGAGCACCGCGCCCGCGAAGAAATACGGCCGCCGCCGCCCGAACCGGTTCCACGTCCGGTCGCTGTAATGGCCGATGATCGGCTGGACCAGCAGTCCGGTCAGCGGCGCCGCGATCCACAGATAGGACAGGTCGTCGAGCGACCCGCCGAGCGTCTGGAAGATCCGGCTCATGTTCGCATTCTGGAGCGCGAAGCCGATCTGGATCCCGAAAAAGCCGAAGCTGATGTTCCACAGGCCGCCGAAGCGCTGCACCGGTTTTTCGTTCACGTGGCTCTCTCTCCTGCCCGACCGATCACGACGATCGGGCTCGTCTCGGGCCTGACTGCCGACAAGCCGGGGCGCGCACAAGGGCAGCGGGCAATGCATACGAATGCAGCGTGGGACAGGACGTTACGCCGCGCCTTGCGCAACCGCCGCGAGCCGTTCCACAAGGCACGGGATGCAGACTCCCCTCCTCCACCGGCATGGTCGCGAACAGCATCCGCTGCTCGTGATCGACGATTTCTGGCCCGATCCGGATGCGCTGCGCGAGGACGCGGCAGCGTTGCGGATGCAGGGGATCGGCCCGCATTATCCCGGCGTCCGCGCGGAAGTTCCTGCCCGGCTGGCGGAGACGATGCGACGAAAGGTCGCGCCGTTGCTCGCCGAGCATTTCGGGCTCGACCCCGCGCCACGCGTATCGGAAGCGTATTATTCGCTCGTCACGACCGATCCAGCGCAGCTCGCGCCGATCCAGCGGCTGCCCCATTTCGACGGGGTGGACGCGCGGCGGATCGCGGTCCTGCTGTTCCTGGGGCACGGCGCGCAGGGCGGCACGGCCTTCTACCGCCAGCGTGAAACGGGGTTCGAGAGCGTTGACGCCGCGCGGCTGGAGCGGTTCAAGGCCACGCTCGCGGACGGCGTAGCGGCGCACGGGATACCCGAGGCGGCCTATATTGCCGGGGATACGCCGCTGTACGAACGGGTCGCGGTATACCCGGGGGCGTACAATCGCGCGTTGGCCTATGCCGGCAATACGCTCCACTGCGCGGACCTGCCACCCGACGTGGTGCTGAGCAGCGATCCGCTGGTCGGGCGCCTGACGTTGAACCTGTTCCTGTTCGACGAATAGCGCACGGCTATCCGCCGCTGCTGGCGCGCACCACCAGCCGCGTCGCGAGCGGCGCGGGGGTGACGGCCTCGCCCCGCAACCGCGAGAGCAACGTCGCCACCAGCACCTCCCCCGCCTGCCGCGCATCCTGCGCGACCGTGGAGAGCGGCGGCGATGTCAGCGAGGCCGAGGGGATATCGTCGAACCCGACGATCGCGACATCGCCGGGCACGCTCCGCCCCGCCGCCGCCAGCGCGCGCATCGCGCCGATCGCGATGCTGTCGCTCGCCGCGAAGATCGCGTCATAGTCGGCGCCGCGCCGCCACAGTTCGGCGATCGCGTCTTCGCCGGCATCCTCCAAAGTGATGGCATCGACCCGGAGCGTCTCGTCGCGTACCAGACCCGCGCTGGCCAGCGCCGCGCAATAGCCGCGGTACCGCTCCTCGATCTCCGGATAGCGGCTGTCCGCCGTACCCAAAAATGCAATTCTCCGGCGACCCTGCGAAATCAGGTGCCCGGTTGCCTGCGCGCCGCCATCGCGATTGTCCGATCCAACCGTGATCGCGCCCGGCCCCGTCCCGACCGCGCCCCAGCGGACGACGTGCGATCCCTGCTCCGCAAGATGGTCCAGCCGGACGCGATAGGTGTCGTAATCGCCATAACCGAGCAGGATGATTCCGTCGGCCTTGTGGCTGTCCTGGTAATCGACATGCCAATCGCCCGAGAGCTGCTGGAACGAGATCAGCAGGTCGTAGCCGGCCTTCGCCGAGGCGCGCGTGATCGACCCCAACATCGACAGAAAGAACGGATTTATCGCGCCATCCTCTTCCGCCGCTTCCTCGAAGAACAGCAATGCGAGCGTATGGGTCGCCTGACTGCGCAGGCTGGAGGCGTTCTTGTCGACCGCGTAGTTGAGCTGCCGCGCGATCGCCTCGATCCGCGCGCGGGTCTGCGGATTGACCGTCTTCACCCCGCGCAGCGCGCGCGACACGGTCGGCTGCGACACCCCCGCCAGCTGCGCGATATCAAGCGAGGTCGGTCGTCTTGCCATCGTCTGGAACAGTCCCGTCGATCGAGTATTCGGCTCCCAACCCGTCGGGGACCGGGCCAGCACAGCATAAATCGAGAATACGTATGCCCGATCCTTCTGCAAACCCCCTGTTCGAAATATAGCGACCCCAAGGGCAATCGACGCTGAATCACGACGTCGACGAAACTGTACGTGAGGATCCGCGGGCTGCGCCCGCCTGAAGGGGAACGCCACCAAATGACTGATACAGCGATGAACCGCGCCCTGTGCGCGACCGCACCCGCACGCGTGCTGTCCGAGACCCGGACCGCGCGGCGCGTGAGCATGATCGCGCTTGCCGCGGCGCTCGTGACGCCGGGCGTCGCGTTCGCGCAGGACGCGGCGACCACCGCCACCGCCAACCCGACCGCCAAGGCGCAGGTCGAGGCGACGACCACTCAGGCCGACCCGACGCCGGCCCCCGCAGCGCCCGCCGAAACCCCGGCCGAAGCGGTTGCGGCCGCGGCGCCTGCGGACGAGAACATCGTCGTCACCGGCATCCGCGCAGGGCTCGCCAGCTCCGCGAAGATCAAGCGTCAGTCGGTTCTGATCGTCGACTCCGTCTCCGCCGAAGACGTCGGCAAGCTGCCCGACGTGTCGATCGCGGACTCGCTGGCGCGCCTCCCCGGCGTCACCGCGCAGCGTCTCGAAGGCCGCGACCAGCGCCTGTCGATCCGCGGCCTTGGCCCCGACTTCTCGACCACGCTGCTCAACGGGCGCGAACAGGTCACCACCGGTGACAATCGCGGCGTGGAATTCGACCAATATCCGTCGGAATTCTTCAAAAACGTCAACGTCTACAAGTCGGCCGACGCATCGCTGGTCGCTGCGGGCATCGCCGGCACGGTCGATCTGCGGATGCTGCGCCCGCTCGACCAGGGCAAGCGCGTCCTCGCGGTCAGCGCCCGTGGCCAGATGAACGGGATCGACAAGCTCAACCCCGATGGCACGCGCTACGGCTATCGCGCGTCGGCGACCTATGTCGACAAGTTCGCGGGCGACACGCTGGGGATCGCGCTCGGCGTCTCGGCGACGCAGACCCCGTCGCAGGACGAGCGCTACAATGCGTGGGGCTATAGCGGTGCCGGTACGGACGCGAGCCCGTTCCTGCTCAACGGCGCCAAGCCGTACGTCCAGTCCAACCTGCTCAAGCGCTACGGCGGCGTCGCGACGATCGAGTGGCGGCCGTCCGACACGTTCCACTCGACGTTCGACGCGCTGTATTCGCACTTCGAGGAAACGCAGATCCTGCGCGGGATCGAGTTCCCGCTCGCAGGCCAGCTCGCGAGCGCGGGCACCGCGGGTGGCACGACCGCAACGGGCGTGACCGTCAACAACGGCTTTGCGACCCAGGCGACGTTCGGCAACGTGTTCGGCGTGCAGCGCAACGATTACAACCAGCGCAAGGCGGAGAACTTCTCGCTCGGCTGGAACAACGACCTCAAGCTGACCGACACGATCCACCTCAACGTCGACGCGAGCTGGAGCCATGCCGACCGCACCGACTTCCTGCTGGAGACCAACACCGGCACCGGCTTCGCCAAGAGCGGCGCGGCCGACACCGTTACGGTCAAGCAGAACGGCAACGGCACCTACACCTTCGCGCCGACGCTCGATTACACCAACACCAACATCTTCAAGCTGACCGATCCGCAGGGGTGGGGCAATAACGGCAACCAGCAGGTCGTCCAGACGGGCTTCCTCAACCGGCCGAGCTTCAAGGACGATCTCAAGTCGCTTCGCGCCAACCTGAACGGCGAGTTCTCGGACAGCGTCGTCAAGGGTTGGGAAGTCGGCGGCAACTACAGCCAGCGCAAGAAGACCAGCGCGTTCACGTCCTTCTTCCTGTGCCCCCCCGGCGGCGGCACGAACTGCACCGTCGCCAGCGGCTCGCCGACCAGCAGCACCGTCCCCGCAGACGCGCTGCTTGGGACCAACGTCGCGCTCGGCTATCTCGGCATTCCGCAGATGCTGACGCTCGATCCGCTGTATCTCTACAACAACACGCTGCAGTCGGCGTTCGACGGGCGTCCGTCCTCGCTGGTGCGCGACAACGTCGTGCTCGAGAAGGTGTGGACCGGCTATGCCAAGATCACCCTTGACGGGATGGTCGGCGACAAGCCGCTCAAGGGCTCGATCGGCACGCAGGTCGTGCATTCGGACCAGAGCTCGACCGGGCAGATCGCGAGCGTCGTCAGCGGCGTCGTGACGATCGCGCCGGTGAAGCAGACCTACCGCTACACCAACGTCCTGCCCTCGGCGACGATGTCGGTCGAGCTGATCCCGCTCGGTTTCGTCAAGATCGGCGCATCGCAGACGATGATCCGTCCGCGTCTGGACCAGGAGCGCGTGACGCAGGACGTCGCGATCAACCCGGGCAATATCGGGCAGACCCCCGCTGGCCTGTTCCCGGTGTTCACCTCGACCGGCGGCAACGTCAACCTGAAGCCGTACAAGTCGACCAACATCGACCTGTCGTTCGAAAAGTACTTCAACGCGGGCGGTTACGTCGCGCTGTCGGGCTATTTCAAGCATCTGACCGACTTCGTCGATCCGAACAATTCGCTGCCCTATGACTTCTCGGCGCTGCTCCCGGCGCTGACCCCGGCGCAGCAGGCGCAGGTGATCGCGGCGGGCCAGACAATCGGTAACGTCTCGACCCCCGCCAATACCGGTCGCGGCGAAGTGCTCGGCGTCGAGGGGACCGTGTCGCTCCCGTTCAAGGCGATCACGTCGGCGCTCGACGGGTTCGGGATCTTCGCGAGCGGCAACTACACCCAGTCGACGATCAAATACGCCAGCAACCCGACCCAGGCGATCACCCTGCCCGGCCTGTCGGAATTCACCGGCAGCGGCACGATCTACTTCGAGAAGCGTGGGTTCCAGGTGCGGGCGAACTATCGCTACCGCTCGAGCTTCCTCGCCGAAGTCGCAGGTCTGTCGGCGAACCCGACGTACCGGACCGCGCGCGCCGAAGCGATCCTCGATGCGCAGATCGGCTATGAGTTCCAGAGCGGGGTCCTCAAGAACTTCGCGATCCTGGCACAGGCGAAGAACCTGACCGATCGTCCGTTCGTGACGTATCAGGACAACGACCCGCGCAAGGTGAACGATTACCAGCGCTATGGCCGTGATTACTATATTGGAATCACGTACAAGTTCTGAACCCAGCCGACGGCGGACAACGACCAATCGTTGTCCGCCGCTCCGCTGCCTGACGTAGTTGAAGCGGGGACGCGGATCATGACACAGCAGCCTGCGCCAATCAGGATCGTCATCGTCGGTGGCGGCACCGCCGGATGGATGACCGCCGCGACCTTCGCCCGGTTTCTGGAGGTCGGGTTCGAGATCGATCTGGTCGAATCCGACGAGATCGGCACGGTCGGCGTCGGCGAGGCGACGATCCCGCAGATCCGGCTGTTCAACGATGCGCTCGGGCTGGACGAGGACGCGTTCCTGCGCGCGACGCAGGGGACGTACAAGCTCGGGATCGAGTTCGTCGACTGGCTGCGACCGGGGCATCGCTACATGCATGCGTTCGGCGACGTGGGGCGCGATGTCGGGTTGCTGCCGTTTCACCAATATTGGCTGCGCGCGAAGGCGCTTGGGACCGCGAAAGATCTTGCGGCGTATTCGCTCAACGCTCAGGCGGCGGTGGCGGACCGGATGCAGCGCGGCCCGGCGCGGACAGCGCGCGTGCTCCCCGACATGCCGTCCGCCTATCATTTCGATGCCGGGCTCTACGCGCGGTATCTCCGGCGCTACAGCGAGACCCGAGGGATCAACCGCATCGAGGGCAAGGTCGCGCGCGTCGAGCAGGATGCGAGCGGCGATGTGTCCGCGCTGGTGCTGGAGGACGGCACGACGCTGTCCGCCGATCTCTATATCGACTGCACCGGCTTTCGCGGGCTGCTAATCGAGCAGACGCTCAAGACCGGCTATGACGACTGGACCCACTGGCTCCCCGCAAACCGGGCGATCGCGGTGCCATCCGAGCGCAGCGCGGCGTTCACGCCGTACACTCGCTCGACCGCCAAGGCGGCGGGCTGGCAATGGCGGATTCCGTTGCAGCACCGCACCGGGAACGGCCTCGTTTATTCGTCGCAGTACCTGAGCGACGACGAAGCGACGGCGACCTTGCTCGCCGGGCTCGATGGGGAAGCCCTGGCCGACCCGCGCCCGATCCAGTTCACGACCGGCAAACGGCGGAAAATGTGGAACCGCAACGTCGTCGCGATCGGGCTGTCGGGCGGGTTCTTGGAGCCGCTGGAGTCGACCAGCATCCACCTGATCCAGTCCGCGATTGCGCGGTTGATGAAGCTGCTCCCCGGGCGCACCATCGCCGAGGCGGATCGCGTCGAGTTCAATCGCCAGAGTGACTTCGAATACGAACGGATCCGCGACTTCATCATCCTGCATTATCACGCCAACGACCGGAGCGAGCCGTTCTGGAAGATGTGCCGCGAGCAGGCACTGCCCGAGACGCTCTCCGCCAAGCTCGCGCTGTGGCAGGGCAACGGCCACATCACGCGCGAGCATGAGGAACTGTTCACCGAGGTGGGCTGGTTCCAGGTGCTGGCCGGACAAGGCGTGATGCCCGCCGGATACCATCCGCTCGCCGACGCGATCCCGGCGACGGATCTCGCCGAATTCCTCGACACGATCGACCAGCTCAACGCCCGCGAGGTTGCCCAGATGCCAAGCCATGCCGATTTCATCGCGCGCCACTGCGCCGCTTCCAAGCCGGTGACGGCATGAGCATCACGACCGCACTGCTGCTCGCGCTCGCGGGTCAGGCAGCCGCCCCCGCTACGGTTCCCGCCGCCGTCCCGATCGAGCAGGTCCGCGCGCGCAAGCCGCAGGACGAGGTGATCTACTTCGTCCTCCCCGACCGGTTCGAGAATGGCGATCCGGCGAACGACACGGGCGGGTTGAAGGGCGACCGGCTGACCACCGGCTATGACCCCACCGCGAAGGGCTTCTACCACGGCGGCGACCTCAAGGGCCTCATCAAGCGTCTCGACTATATCCAGCAGCTCGGGGCGACCGCGATCTGGCTCGGGCCGATTTTCAAGAACAAGCCGGTGCAGGGCGCACCCGGCCACGAATCCGCTGGCTATCACGGCTATTGGATCACCGACTTCACGCAGGTCGACCCGCATTTCGGGACCAACGCCGACATGACCGCCTTCGTCGATGCGGCGCACGCACGCGGGATGAAGGTGTATATGGACATCATCATCAACCACACCGCAGACGTGATCCAGTACCGCGAATGCGCGGTCGGCATGCCCTGCCCGTACCGCGACCGCGGTGCCTATCCGTACCAGCGCAAGGGCGGCACCGGCGGCAAGGCGATCAACGGCGGGTTCGCGGGCGACGACGTGCGGACCGCGGCGAACTTCGCCAGGCTGACCGATCCGACCTACGCCTATACGCCCTACGTGCCCGCCGCCGAGCGGCGCGTGAAGGTGCCGGCGTGGCTCAACGACCCGATCTATTACCATAATCGCGGCGACACGACGTTCAGGAACGAGAGCTCGACGATGGGCGACTTCTCGGGGTTGGACGACATCATGACCGAGAATCCGCGGGTCGTGTCAGGCATGATCGAGATCTTCGGATCGTGGATTGACCGGTTCAAGGTCGACGGTTTCCGCATCGATACCGCGCGCCACGTGAACCCCGAATTCTGGCAGCAGTTCGTACCCGCGATGCTGACGCGGGCGCAGGCGAACGGCATCCCGAACTTCCACATCTTCGGCGAAGTCTCGGACCACGAAGTCCGTCCCGCCGTGCTTGCGCAGCACACGGTGGTCGACACGCTGCCCGCCGTGCTCGACTTCGCGTTCCGCCAGGCGGTGGTCGAGACGGTCGCCGGCACGCGCGGCACCGATGCGTTCGAGGCGCTGCTGGATGGCGACGTGCTGTATGCCAAGGGCGTCGACACCGCCGCGATCCTGCCGACCTTCACCGGCAACCACGACGACGGCCGCTTCGCCACCTTCGTGCGCAAGGCATTCCCGCAGGCGTCCGACGCGGAGGTGTTGCAGCGCGTGCTGCTGTCGAACGCGATGCTGCTGACGCTGCGCGGCGTGCCGACGATCTACTCGGGCGACGAACAGGGCTTCGTCGGCGACGGCAACGACCAGGACGCGCGCGAGGACATGTTCGCGTCGAAGGTCGCGATCTACAACGACAATCACCTGCTCGGCACGACCAAGACGACGGCGACCGAAAGCTTCGGCGAGACCAACCCGCTGTTCCGCCAGATCGCCGAACTCGCCCGGATCCGCGTCGCGCATCCCGCGCTCACGCGCGGCCGGACGGTGCTGCGCAGCCGCAGCGAGACGCCGGGCCTGCTCGCCGTGTCGCGGTTCGATCCGACGACCGGCGCCGAAATCCTGATCGCGTTCAACACGTCGGCCAAGCCGCTGACGCAGGCGATCCAGGTCGAGACCGGCTCGACGCAATTCACGACGCTGACCGGCACGTGCGCCCCCCGCGCCGCCGCGCCGGGAAGCGTGACGCTGTCGCTGCCCGCGTTCGGCTACGCGATCTGCGCCGCCGCCCCTGCCCGCCTCCCCAGCAAATGAGCCCCATGACCGCCGTCATCGTCCAGCCCGACCCGTCCGCCACCGATCCGTGGTGGAAGGGCGCCGCCATCTATCAGATCTATCCGCGCAGCTTCGCCGATTCGAACGGCGACGGGATCGGCGACCTCGCCGGCATCACCGCGCATCTCGACCATGTCGCGTCGCTCGGGATGGATGCGGTGTGGTTGTCGCCGTTCTTCACCTCGCCGATGAAGGACTTCGGCTATGACGTTGCGAATTACCGCGACGTCGACCCGATCTTCGGCACGCTCGACGATTTCGACGCGCTGATCGCGCGGGCGCATGAGCTCGGGCTGCGGATCATCATCGATCAGGTCTATTCGCACACCTCGGACGACCACCCCTGGTTCCAGGCGAGCCGCGCGAGCCGGTCAGGCGACAAGGCGGACTGGTACGTATGGGCCGACCCCAAGCCCGACGGCAGCCCGCCGTCCAACTGGCAATCGGTGTTCGGTGGCCCGGCGTGGACATGGGATGCGCGCCGCCAGCAATATTATCTGCATAACTTCCTGAAGGAACAGCCGCAGCTCAACGGGCACAATCCGGCGGTGCAGCAGGAACTGCTCGATACCGCGCGTTTCTGGCTCGATCGTGGGGTCGACGGTTTCCGGCTGGATGCGATCAACTTCGCGATGCATAACCCTGCGCTGACCGACAACCCGCCTGCCCCCGCGACCAACCGTGCGCGGACGCGGTCGTTCGATTTCCAGCTCAAGCTGCACAACCAGAGCCATGCCGACATCCCGGCATTCCTCGAGCGGATCCGCGCGCTGACCGACTCCTATGGCGCGGGGTTCACCGTTGCCGAGATCGGCGGCGAGGATAGCGACCGCGAGATGAAGCTGTTCACCGCGGGCGGCAAGCGGCTCGACAGCGCGTACAGCTTCGACTTCCTCTATGCCGATGCGCTGACGCCCGATCGCGTCGCGGACTCGCTCGCGCGCTGGCCCAACGATCCGACGATCGGCTGGCCGAGCTGGGCGTTCGAGAACCACGATGCGCCACGCGCGGTGTCGCGCTGGACGACGCCCGAACATGCGAACGCGTTTGCGCGGATGAAGCTGCTGCTGCTCGCGTGCCTGCGCGGCAACATCTTCCTGTATCAGGGCGAGGAACTCGGGCTGACCCAGGTCGACATCGCTTTCGAGGATCTGCTCGATCCCGAGGCGATCGCCAACTGGCCGATGACCTTGTCGCGCGATGGCGCGCGGACGCCGATGCCATGGGTCGGCAACGCGCCCGACTTGGGCTTCGGGAGCGAGACGCCGTGGCTTCCGTTCGGCGGCGATCACGGCGCGCTTGCGATCGACGTGCAGGATGCGGACGCGGGGTCGTTGGTCAACTGGACGCGTCAGGCGCTCGCCACCCGGAAGGACCATCCCGCGCTGCGCGTAGGCGACCTGCACGTTCGCCACGCGGACGACACCTTGCTCGCGTTCGAACGCGAAGCGGGTGGCGAACGCTTGCTGTGCGTTTTCAACTTCGGCGATACTGCGCGTGCCTGGCCCGAAGGGGTGAGCCACGACGGGTCCGTCCTGATCGGCACGCAGGACGCGATCGACAGCCTTGCTCCGTTCGCTGCGATTGTGCTGCGCCGGTGACCTCGCCTGCCGGGGACCGAAGCGACGCGAAGGCGATCGTGATCCTCGGCGGGGGCACGGCGGGCTGGATCGCGGCGTGCCTGATCGCGCATCGCTGGCCAGATGCGCGCGTGACGCTGGTTGAAAGCCCCGACATCGGAATCGTCGGGGTGGGCGAAGGGTCGACCCCGCAGCTGAAAGGTTTTTTCGACCGGATCGGCGTGGACGAGGCGGAATGGATGCCCGCCTGCGATGCGACCTACAAGCTCGGGATCGACTTCGCGGGCTGGTCGGACCGCGCAGGGTTCGAGCGGTATTTCCACCCCTTCCCGACCGCGCTCGACAGCCATACGGCGGGCTCGTTCTTCTACAACACCCGCGCGCGCCGCACCGGGCGTGACGTGGTCGCACACCCCGACCGCTTCCTCCTCCCCGCGCGGCTCGCGGCGGACGCGCTTGCTCCGCAACCGGACGAACGCTTTCCGTTCGAGGTCAGCTACGGCTATCATTTCGATGCGTATAAGGTCGGTGCGTTCCTCGCGCAGCACGCGGTGGGCAAGCTTGGCGTCACGCACCTTCAGCGGCGCGTAACGCACGTCGACCGCCGCGCGGACGGCGGGATCGCCGCGCTGGTATGCGACGACGGCGCCAGCATCCCGGGCGACCTCTTCGTCGACAGCAGCGGGTTTCGCAGCGTGCTGTTCGAGCAGACGCTCGGCGTGCGGTTCGTGAGCTATGCCGACAGCCTGTTCAACGATCGCGCGGTGGTCCTCCCCACACCGCGCGACCCCGCCGCACCGGTGCCGAGCCAGACCCGCGCGACGGCGTTGTCGGCGGGATGGGCGTGGGACATCCCGCTCACCAGCCGCACCGGCAACGGCTACGTCTATTCCAGCCGCTATCTGACGCCCGAGCAGGCCGAGGCCGAACTGCGCGCGCATCTCGGGGTTGGCGCGGCGGGGACCGCGCGGCACCTGACGATGCGCGTCGGGCGGGTCGCCGAGAGCTGGTCGCACAACGCGCTCGCGGTGGGCCTCGCGCAGGGGTTTCTCGAACCGCTCGAGGCAACCGCGCTGCATCTGGTGATCGCGACGGTCGAAGCCTTCCTCGACGCGGTTGATGCGGATGGCTTTACCGAAGCGGCGCGCGCGCCGTTCAACGCGCGGATCGCGGCGCGCTATGACGGCGTGCGCGACTATATCGTGGCGCATTACCGCCTCAACCAGCGCCACTCCGATCCGCACGGCTATTGGGCCGCGGCACGATCGGTCGAGCCGTCGGATATGCTCAAACGCGTCATGTCGGCCTGGTTCACCGGCGCGGACCTCGTCGCCGAGATCGATCGGCTCGACATCGCGCGCTACTACAATGCGATCAGCTGGCATTGCCTGCTCGCTGGCTATGGCACCTTCCCCGAGGATGCGCGGCTGGTGGCCCCCGGCCCCGAGATTGACCGGATCGACATGGACCGGATCGACGATTTCCTGCGCCGCTGTGCGCTCAACTTTCCTCCCCACCACGCCCGCCTCCCCCGGCCGATCGCTTGAGAGATCTTACATGAAACGCCTGCCCCTCGCGCTGTTGCTCGCGTCCGTCGCGCTGCCGCTGACCGCTACCGTCGCGCACGCGCAGACCGCCGCTCCCGCCCCCACGCTGGCCGCACAGAATGACGGCGTAGACGTCACCGCCGGCACGCTGAAGATGAAGCTGATCGCGCTGTCGGACGACCTCGTCCGCGTCCGGATCGCGCGCGATGGCGTCTATCCCGAGGATGCGAGCTGGGCGGTCCTCCCGGCACAGCGCAAGACGCGTGCGAAGGTCACAGCGACCCCCGACGGCTTCACGACCGCGCACCTCCGCGTCCGCATCGGCGCGGGCGGCGCGGTGACGTTCGAGACGCTCGACGGCAAGATCATCTCCGCCGAGGCGGCACCCGTAGCGATCGACGGCAAGGCGTTCAGAATCGCCAAGACGCTCCCCGTCACCGAGCATTTCTACGGCCTCGGCGACAAGACCGGCGGGCTCGACCGGCGCGGCAAGGAATTCGTCGACTGGAACACCGACGCGTTCGGCTTCACCAGCGGGGACGACCCGATCTACAAGTCGATCCCGTTCTTCGCCTCCACCGGCGGCGCGGGCGGCAGCTATGGCGTGCTGCTCGACAACACCTTTCGCACCTGGTTCGACTTCGGCCACCGCGATGCCGAGACGCTGGCCTTTGGCGGCCCCGATGGCCCGATCGATTATTACTTCGTCAACGGCCCCAGCCTCGCCGACGTCACGCGCCGCTACGCCGGGCTGACCGGTCGCTCGCCGCTCGCGCCGAAATGGGCGCTCGGCTATCAGCAGTCACGCTACAGCTACATGTCCGCCGACGAAGTCCGCGAGGTCGCACGCCACCTCCGCGCGGACCGGGTGCCGACCGACGTGATCTGGCTCGACATCGATTATCAGGATCGCAACCGCCCGTTCACGACCAATCCCAAGACGTTCCCGGACCTGCCGGGGCTGGTGAAGGACATGAAGGCGGAGGGGATTAAGCTGATCGCGATCACCGACTTGCACATCGCCAAGGCCGACACAGGCTATGCGCCCTACACCACCGGCAAGCGGATCGACGCGTTCGTCAAGAACCCCGACGGGAGCGACTATGTCGCGCCGGTGTGGCCGGGGGACTCGGTCTTCCCCGACTTCACGACGACCAAGGCGCGGACCTGGTGGGGGACGCTGTACAAGGGGTTCCTCGATGCGGGCGTCGCGGGCTTCTGGAACGACATGAACGAGCCGGCGATCTTCAACACAGCCACCAAGACGATGCCGCTCGATACCGTCCACCGCGTCGACAGCGACGATTTCGCGCCCCGCACCGGCGACCACCGCGAGATCCACAACGTCTACGGGATGCAGAACACCCGCGCGACCTATGACGGCCTGCTCGCGCTGCGGCCCAACGAGCGCCCGTTCGTGATGACGCGCGCGAGCTATGCGGGCGGGCAACGCTATTCGGTAACCTGGACCGGCGACAATCTCGCGACCTGGGATCACCTCAAGCTGTCGGTCCACCAAATCATCAACCTCGGCCTGTCGGGCTTCGCGTACAGCGCCGCCGACGTCAGCGGTTTCGCGGGCGGGCCGAGTGCCGATCTGCTCACCCGCTGGTTCGAGATCGGCGCGTTCACGCCGGTCTTCCGCGATCACTCCGCCACCGGCACGCCGCGCGTCGAGCCGTGGGTCGATGGCCCCGACCATCTCGCGATCCGTCGCCGCTTCGTCGAGGAGCGGTATCGACTGATGCCCTATTTCTACGCGCTGGCGGACCAGAACAGCCGGCTGGGCGACCCGATCATGCGCCCGGTGTTCTACGATTATCCGAGTGCGGCATCGGCAAGCTGCAACCAGTCGATGGCGTTCACGCTCGGCAAGGCGCTGCTGATCGCCCCGCCGCCCAGCCCGGAATCGCCGCAGACCTATGATGTCTGCCTCCCCGCCGGGGGCTGGTACGATTACTGGACCGGCCAGCGCACCGGAACGCCCGAGCCGACCACGCAAGGCCCGATCCAGTCCGCGACGCAAGCCGTGCCGACCGCGCGCAGCAACGGCGACCGCGTGGTCGAGACGCCACGGCTCGACCGCCTGCCGGTGTTCGTCCGCGCAGGCACGATCCTGCCGCGCCAGCCGCTCGTTCAGAGCACGGCACAGACGCCGTCGGGGCCGCTGCTGCTCGACGTCTATCCGGGCGCGGAGTGCATGGGCACGCTGTACGAGGACGACGGCACGACGCTGGCGTATCAGCGCCGCGGGTTCCTGCGGCAGAAGGTCACCTGTGCGATGACGCCGAACGGGCTGTCGATCGCGTTCGATGCGCGCGAGGGCAGCTTCAAGCCATGGTGGTCGCAAGTGACCGTGACGGTTCACGGCTGGTCGAGCCCGGCGACCACGACGGTGAATGGCAAGCGCGTGGCAAGCACGCTCGATCCCGCTGCGCAGACCGTGGCCTTCACAATGGCGGCACCGGTCAAGGCATCGAGGATCGCCCTGACCCGATAAGTCGGTACGCGGAAAGTTAGGGGAAGGTTAGGCGGAAACGCATCGCAAAACCGCGCCTATCTGCTTGGGATAGGGGTGGTTTTGTCATGTCAAAGAACGGGTGTTATCATGCAGAAAAACGGTTTGTAGGACAGTAGCTGCGCACGATACCGTCCGTCATCCTGCGAAAGCTCTACAAAACCGTCCGTCATCCTGAACTTGTTTCAGGATCCAGCCCTCCGCGGGTCCGGACTATGCCCGTTGCGCGGTGGATGCTGAAACAAGTTCAGCATGACGGCAGCTTTCGGGGTGCGGCGTGTCAGCGAATAAGCACGCGCGCGCTATTCCCCCGGCTGCGGCCCCAGCCCCGCCGCAAACGCAATGCGCAGCGCGTCAGGAAAATTGGCGACCTCCAGCTTCGTCATCAAGTTCGCGCGGTGGACCTCCACCGTGCGCGGGCTGATCCCGAAGTCGAACGCGATCGTCTTGTTGGGCAGGCCGTGCGCAAGCTGGCGCAGCACGTCGCGCTCACGCGGGGTCAGCGCGGCGATGCGGAGCCGCGCGACGTCCGCCTCGGCGGCATGATGATCCGCATCGACGATCCGCGCGATCGCCGCCTCGACCATCCCGAGCAGGACCGTCCGTTCGAACGGTTTCTCAAGGAAATCGACCGCGCCGTTCTTCATCGCGCGCACCGCGGTGCCGACGTCGCCATGCCCGGTCAGGATGATGACCGGCATTGCGATCCCGCGTTCGGCCAGCGTCGCCTGCACCTCGAGACCATCCATCTCGGGCATCCGCACGTCGAGCAGGATGCACCCCATCGGCGCATGCCGCGCCTCTTTCAGGAACGCGACGCCGCTGGGCCAGGTGTGGACCGCATAGCCCGCGGTACGCAGCATGAAGCCCGCCGATTTGCGAATCGCTTCCTCGTCATCGACGATGTGGACGACGGGGCGTTCAGTCATCGCGGGTCTCCGGATTGGCAAGCGGAACGGTGAAATGGAAGGCGGTGCCGACCGGGCGGGATTCCGCCCAGATCCGGCCGCCATGCGCTTCGATGATCGTCCGGCAGATCGACAGGCCAAGCCCCATCCCGTCACGCTTGGTGCTGGCAAAGGCGCCGAACATGTTGGCGACGATCGCCGGGTTGAGCCCGCCGCCGCTGTCGCTGACGGTGACTTGCGCGAAATCCCCCTGGCGGCGCGCGGTGACGCGGACGACGCCGCCCGAATCCGCCGGGATCGCCTCGACCGCGTTGCGCATCAGGTTGATCAACACCTGCTGGATCTGGACCCGGTCCACCAGCACCGATCCCGTCGCCGGATCGATCGCGCGCTCGACCCGGACCGCGGCGGTCGTCGCGCGGACCATCCCCAGCGCGCAGGCATCCTCGACGATGTCGCCGACCGCCTCGACCGTCTTGTCGAGTTCCCCCCGCGCGACGAAATCGCGCAGCCGGCGGACGATCTTGCCCGCCCGCAGCGCTTCCGAGGCGGCTTCCGCAAGCGCTTCCTCGACGATCGCGACGCTATCGGGCGCCCCCGCCTGCAACACCGCGAGCGAGGTCTCGACATAATTGGCGACCGCGGTGACCGGCTGGTTGAGTTCGTGCGCCAGCGTCGACGCCATCGTCCCCATCGCGGTCACGCGCGAGATGTGGAGCAATTCCGACTGAAGCTCGGCAAGCTGCGCGGCGGCGCCTTCGCGTTCGGTCAGATCGCGGATAAACCCGGTGAATACCCGCCGCCCCCGCCCCCCGCGCTTCGCCGATCGCAAGTTCGTGCGCGAAGGTCGTCCCGTCCTTGCGCAACCCGATCACGCGGCGCGCCTTGCCGATGATGTGCCGCACGCCCGTTTCGAGATAGCGCGCGAGATACCCGTCGTGCGCCGACCGGTCCGGCGTGGTCATCAGCATCGAGACGTTGCGCCCGATTACCTCGTCCTCGTCATAACCGAACAGGCGTTCCGCCGCCGCGCTGAACGACTGGATCACGCCGTGATCGTCGATCACGATCATCGCGTCGGGCACCGTGTCGAGGATCGACTTGAGCAGGATCGCGCTCGCTTCGATCGAGTTGGCGGAAGCGCGCTCGGCGGTGACGTCGCGGACCACCAGCCAGAACCCCTGCACGTCGCCATCGCCATGCGAAATCGCCGTCAGCGCAGTGATCGCGCGGAAATGGCTCCCGCTCTTGTGGCGGCACAGATTGTCGACGGTCTTGCGCGTGGTAGGGCCATCGCGCAGATGCTCGCGCACCGTCGCGGCGGCGCCGGGGGCAAGCAGGCGTTCGACGCTCTGTCCGTGGATTTCCGTTGCCGTCCAGCCGAACAGCGCCTTTGCCGGGGCGCTCCACCCGTCGACGAGACCCTGTGCGTTCAGCCGCACGATCGCGTGTTCGGGCAACGCCTCGATCAAGCCGGCCAGCGCGGCGGCGGCTACCGGATCGGACGATCCCGCTAGGACCTTAGGGAGGGGATCTTCGACCGGCATGGCTGTTCCTAGTGCGTTTTCGCTCTAGCGCGATGACCGTTCAAAGCGATCTACGTACTTTCCCTAGGGGCGATCGTCCCGCACCGGTCGGCGTGGTTGCGGCTGTGCCAGCCGGGTCATCAGGTCGACGAGCCGTTCGACATCCCCCCGCCGCTGTTCCCGCCCCGGCAGGAGCGCGCGGATGAAGCCTTCGAAGTAGGCCGAGTTGCCGTGATAGGCGAGCGACCATTCGCGGAAGCGCCGCCCGGCGTCGATCTGATGCTGGACGATCGTCACGTCGCAATGCCGGGGGTCCAGCAGGATGTTCTCCATCAGCGGCTGCGTCGCGTCACGCCGTCCTTCGATTACTTGCGCGAAATGGTGCTCGGTCGCGATCAGTGTGCCGGTGACGCCGCGGTCTGCGTTGCGGCGCTGCGCATGGCCGACGATCGCGCGGACCATGCCCGCCGCCTGGGACGGGGCGAAGGTGGGCGTGCTGATATAGACGATGGAATGGTGCATGGCTGGACTTACGATTGCGGTTCTCGGCACCGTCGTGCGTCGCGCGGCGTCGCGCCATACGGACATTTCCGAAGGGCGGCGCGCTAGGCCGCCGCGATCGCCGCCAGCCCGGCGCGGTCGATCACGACCATCGAACGATAGTCGGGCAGCGCGATATGCCCCGAGCGTTCGAAATCGCGCAGCTTGCGGCTGACCGTCTCGATCGACAGGCCGAGCAGGTCGCCCAATTGCTGGCGGCTGAGCGGGATCGCGATCCGTCCGCGCGCGTCGGCAATGCTACGCTCGACGAGATCGAGCAGGGAGGTTGCGACGCGTTGCGGCGCGGACAGGCGCGCGAGCACGAGCATCTGGCGCTGCGCGCGCGACAGATCGTCCAGCGCCTGGACCAGCAACGCATGTTCCAGCGCCGGGCTCGCCGCCACCAGTCGCTCGAATGCGGCGCGCGGGAAAACGCAGAGGACCGTATCGGTAATCGCGATCAGACTGTGATCGGTCGTCGCGCCGAACAGGCGGCCGACCATGTCGCCGGGAAACGCCAGCCCGACCACCTGTTCGCGGCCATCCGACAGCATCAGGCTGCGTTTGAACACGCCCGAGCGCAACGTCGCGACGACGAGCGACTCCTCGCCTTCCCACGCAAACGTCTCGCCCGACCGCAGCGTCTCGGACCGCCGCAGCGATCCGAGCGCGATGCGGTGCGCGAGCGACAATTGCGCGCAGGCCGCGGTATCGCGCACCGCGCAGGTCAGGCACGGCGTGGTCGCGTCCACGTCCGTCCGTGGCGATCGAAGCTGCATGACTGTTCCTCCACGCGCAGGATAGGCGCGTCGAAGAAACGGGGATCGCCGTAATCTTACGTAGGACGGCGCTTGTCTGCGCGCAAATCGACCAATGCTTGGTGCGGCTACGCGAGTCTCTGGTATCATTGGAGAACCATCATGCGGCTTACCCTCATCTTCGGCGCAGCGCTTGCGAGCGCACTGGCGTTCCCCGCCCAGGCGCAGATCGCCAAGGGCGACGTCCTCGTCCGCGCCCGCGCGATCGTCGTCGCCCCCAACGACAGCAGCGGCGCGGTGACCCCGGGCTTCCCCGGCAGCTCGGTGGGCGTCACCACCAGCTACGCGCCGGAAGTCGATTTCACCTACATGCTGACCAACCACATCGGCACCGAGCTGATCCTCGCGACGACCAAGCATGACGTGACCGGCGGCGGAACGCTTTCCGCGCTCGACAAGGTCGCGAGTGCCTGGGTCCTGCCGCCAACCCTGACGCTGCAATATCACTTCATGCCGACGAAGCACGTGCGGCCGTATCTCGGCGCCGGGATCAACTACACGGTGTTCTACAACGCCAAGGCGAGCGACTCGCTGGTCACGGCGATCGGGCCGACCAAGGTCCATCTGACCGACAGCGTCGGCTATGCGGTGCAGGGCGGGATCGACGTGGATGTGTCGAAGCGCGTGTTCGTCAATCTCGACGTCAAGTACATCGACATCAATTCGACCGCGCGGCTCACCACCGGCGGCGCGCTCAACCAGGTCAACGTCCACATCAACCCGATCGTTGCCGGCGTCGGCGTCGGCATCCGGCTCTAACCGACCGGCGAACCGCACGACCCCGGTCGTGCGGTTTGACCGTGGTCAAACCGTCCGGTCGCAATGCGTGCGACGCTCCCGCCGCAAAGGAGCAGGACGATGCCGCAGGATAACGACTGGTTTCTCTACCTGGTGATCGCCGCGATGGCCGGGTTCATGCTGGTGCTGATGTGGGCAACCGTAACGGACCGGGACCCCGAAGCGCCCTAAGCTTCACCCCTCCCCCCACCTTCAACCAGAAAGGCCGCCCCGGTTTCCCGGGGCGGCCTTTTCTGCGTAGGTCCGTGCGATCGTTCAATCGTCGGCGGGCAATTCCATTTCATGCCACAGACCGTTGAGAATGCCGAAGGCCACCGCGAGGCAGAGGCCCAGAACCCAGCTGAAATACCACATGTCGTTCCGCTCCCGATGGAAGGTGTCAGTAAAGGTCGACGTTCGCGACGACTTGTGCGGTGGTCACCCGCCCGAACATCACGCGGTACGCCCAGGCGGTGTAGATCAGCACGATCGGCAGCAGGACGCCCGTCACCCCGAGCATCAACGCCAGGGTTGAGGCGCTGGACGATGCGTTCCACACGGTCAGGCTCGAATGCGGATCGATGCTGGAGGGCAGGATGTACGGGAACATCGATACGCCGACGGTCGCGATGATCCCGGTCGCCGCGAGCGTCGACCCGACCAGGGCGGCCGCCTCGCGCCGCAACAGGATGCCCGCCAGCGCGAGCGCGGTGCCACCGAAGCCGAGCGCGGGCGCGATGACCATCCACGGGTGCCGACCGTAATTGGCAAGCCAGGCGCCCGCCTGGACAACGGTCGTCATCCGCGTCGGGTTGGACGGCCCGAGCGGATCGGCGACCCCAGCGATGGCATAGCCCGTCCCGGTCGCGACGAAGCCCCAGCCGATCGCGAACAGCACGATCGACAGCACCGCCGCCCCCGCACCGATCGCGCGGGCACGGTAATGCACTGCGCCATGCTCGATCTTGACCGCCAGCCACGCGCTGCCGTGCAGCACCAGCATCGCGACCGACAGCAGCCCGCACACCAACGTGAACGGCGTGAACAGACCGAGCAGCCCGCCAACGTAGGTCGCGCGCAAATCGTCGTCGATCTTGAACGGGGCGCCCTGCAGGACATTCCCGACCGCGACGCCGAACACCAGCGCGGGAACCAGCCCGCTGACGAACAACGCCCAGTCCCACCGCGCGCGCCACGCCGGATCTTCCGACTTGGAGCGGTATTTGAACGCCACCGGCCGCAGAATCAGCGCGGAGAGCACGAGGAACATCGCGAGATAGAAGCCCGAGAAGCTGATCGCATAGACCAGCGGCCAGGCGGCGAAGATCGCACCGCCGCCGAGGATGAACCACACCTGGTTCCCCTCCCACGTCGGCGCGACCGCGTTGATCGCGAGCCGCCGTTCGACGTCGTCGCGGGCGACGAACGGGAGCAGCGCGGCAACACCGAGATCGAACCCGTCGGTGATGGCGAAACCGATCAGCAGGACGCCGAGCAGCACCCACCAGATCAGTCTAAGCACTTCATAGTCTAGGAAAGCCATGATCGGATCGTCCTTCAGGCAGCAAGCGAGGGAATGGGCAGCGCGGTGACTGGTGCCGGTTCCGGCAGGTCCTCGACCGGACCGTGCGCGATCGCGGCGAGGATCAGCCGGACCTCGATCACGGCGAGCGTCCCGTACAGCGCGGTGAACCCGACGATCGTCGTGATTAGCAGCGCGGGCGTCAGCGAGGAGGTTGCCAGGAAGGTCGGCAACACCCCGTCGATCGCCCAGGGTTGCCGACCGAGTTCGGCAACGACCCAGCCAAGTTCCGCCGCCAGCCACGGCAGCGGTATGGCAGCGACCGCGATGCGGAGGAACCAGCGATACTGCTCATGCCGGCGGGCGGTCGAAATGATGAACGCGGCGGTAAACAGCGCGATCATCAGGAAACCGATCCCCGCCATCAGGCGGAACGACCAGAACATCAGCGGGACGCTGGGGACCGTGTCCCAGGCGGCGGTATCGATCATCGCGGGCGTTGCGGCGGCCGGATCCGCGACGTAGCGCTTGAGCAGCAACGCATAGCCGAGGTCGCGCTTGTGCAATTCGAACGCGGCGCGTGCCGCAGCATCGGTCGGCGTCCGTTTCAGCACCTGCACCGCGCGATAGGCGATCTGGCCCGAGCTGATCCGCTCATGCGCCTTCAACACCAGTTCCGACATGCCGGTCACTTCGCCCGTCAGGCTGCGGGTTGAAATGAGGCCGAGCACCCACGGGATTTCGACCTGATAACGCGTCGTGCGCGTCTCGAAATCGGGCAGGCCGATCAACGTGATGCCTGCGGGTGCAGGCGCGGTATGCCAGGCCGCCTCGATCGCGGCGAGTTTCATCTTCTGGTTGTCGGTCAGCACGTAACCGCTCTCGTCCCCCAGGACGACGACCGACAGCGACCCCGCCAGCCCGAACGCGGCGGCAACCGTCATCGAGCGCTTGGCGAATTGGGTCCAGCGGCCCTTGAGCAGATAAAAAGCCGATACGCCGAGGACGAGTACCGACGCGATGACATAGCCGGCGCTGACGGTATGGACGAACTTCGCCTGTGCGACCGGGTTGAACAGCACCGCACTGAAATCGGTGACTTCCATCCGCATCGTATCGGTGTTGAAGCGCGCGCCGACCGGGTTCTGCATCCAGCCGTTGGCGATCAGGATCCACAGCGCCGACAGGTTGGTGCCGACCGCGACCATGAACGTCACGAACAGATGCTGGCGCTTGCTCAGCTTCTCCCAGCCGAAGAACATCAGCCCGACGAACGTCGCTTCCATGAAGAACGCCATCAACCCCTCGATCGCGAGCGGCGCGCCGAAGACGTCCCCGACATATTGCGAGAAATACGACCAGTTGGTGCCGAACTGAAATTCCATCGTCAGCCCGGTGGCGACACCGAGCACGAAGTTGATCCCGAAGATCTTTGCCCAGAACCGCGTGATCACTCGCCAGATCGGGCGATTGGTCATGACGTACAGCGATTCCATGATGACCAGCATCACGCTGAGCCCGAGTGTCAGCGGCACGAACAGGAAATGATATAGCGCGGTCAGCGCGAATTGCAGTCGCGATAGATCGACGACACTAAAGTCCATGATTCTGCCTCCGTGTCAGGCCCATACGCGGACCACCCCTGGCAGTCCGGCTAGCGATATCGGTGGGTTAGCGGGATACGCGGTTTCCCGTATTCGGCCGAAGCGGTCGCTGTTCTAGGCATCATTCATGTCCGGAACAGCCCTTACCGTCCCGCCGCCCCCGCGCCTTCTGGCGACATTCAAGACGCAAGTGTCGCGCCTGCCCTTGTTACTATTGCTGATCGATACGGGTGGAGCGATCGGGTTTGCGGGTGGCCTTGCCGGCGCGGTCGCTGCGCTGGCCGCGGGGTCGACGCCGGTGGCGGGATGGATCGCACTGATGCTCGGTGCCGGGGTCGTGCGCGGGGCGGCGACGATGCTGTCGGTCCGTGCGGGCGCGCGCGATGCGGCGGGCGTGAAGGCCGGGCTGCGGCAGGACGTCGTCTCGGCGCTGTTCCGTCCGCTGGCGGGCCAGGGCACGACCGGCGCGATCCTCGCCAGTGCAGTCGACGAGGTCGAGATGGTCGACGGGTATATCGCGCGGTTCCTGCCCGCGCGGCAGGCCGCGACGATCGCGCCGATCGTGGTGGGCGCAGCCGTCGCAATCGCAAGCCCGGTCGCCGCGCTCATCCTGATCGGCACCTTATTCCCCTTCATCGCGGCGATGGTGCTCGCCGGCGGCGCGGCGGCGGCGGAATCGCGCCGCCAGTTCGACGCGCTCGCGCAATTGTCGGTCCGCTTTGCCGACCGCGTCCGCGCACTGCCGGTGATCCGCGCGTTCGGCGCAGAGCGACGCGAGACCGACGGCATCGCGGACGCCGCCGACGCCGTTGCGCTCCGCACGATGCGTGTGCTGCGCGTCGCGTTCCTGTCCTCGGCATCGCTCGAATTCTTCGCCGCTTTGTCGGTCGCGCTGGTCGCGGTGTACGCCGGGTTCAACGTGCTCGGGCTGCTCCCGGCGTTCGTGCCCGAGCATCTCACGCTGGGCCGCGCGTTCTTCGTGCTGGCGCTCGCACCCGAATTCTATGCCCCGATGCGGCGGCTGGCCTCGGCGTATCACGACCGGCAAGCGGCGGAGACCGCGACGACGCGGCTCGACGCGGTCATCGCGGGTCAGGCGCCGCCCGCTGCGGCGTGGACCTATGCCGGCGACGCACCACCCCGGCTGACGTTCGACGCGATCACGCTGCGCTATCCGGGAATGGACGTGGCGGCGGTTTCGGACTTCTCGCTCGACATCGCGCCGGGCGAGATCGTCGCGCTCGTCGGCCGTTCCGGGTGCGGCAAATCAAGCCTGTTGCATTATGTGCTTGGCCTCGTCCCCGCCGCCGCCGGCAGCCTTGCGATCGACGGGATCGTCCTGCCGCCGCGCGCCAACCTCGCCGCGCACACCGCCTGGTCCGGGCAAACCCCGCTGCTGCTCGCCGGGACGATCGCCGACAACATCGCTGTGTCCGACCCGACCGCCGCACGCTGGCGGATCGAGGACGCCGCCATTCGCGCTGGCCTTGCTCCTGCGCTGGCGACGCGCGCGGACGGGATCGACACGCTGCTCGACGCGACCGGCAGCGGGCTTTCGGGCGGGGAACGGCGACGGATCGGTCTGGCGCGCGCGATCCTCAAACCCGCCCCCGTGCTGCTGCTCGACGAACCGACCGCGCATCTCGATTCCGCCGCCGAGGCCGCGCTGATCGCGACGATCCGCTACGCCTGCATCGGCCGGACCGTGCTGATCGCAACCCACAGCCCCGCGCTTGCCGCAATGGCGGATCGTATCATCCCGATGGACCGCGCATGACCCCGGACACCCCCACCGATCTCGCCTCCGTCCTCCACCGCGCGACGCTCGCGCATCGGCGCGACCTGCGCCGGGCGGCGTTCTGCGCGGTCGCGGTGGCGGCGGCGACGGTGTCGCTGCTTGGCCTCTCGGGATGGTTCCTGACCGGCGCCGCCGTCGCGGCATCGATCGGGCTGGGCCACGTCTTCAACTACATGCTCCCCGCCGTCGCGATCCGCTTCCTGGCGATCGTTCGCACCGCCGCGCGCTACGGCGAACGCATCAGCGGGCACGACGCCGCGCTGCGCATGATGGCGCGCGTCCGCCCGGCGCTGTTCGCGGCGCTGGCCGGGGCCTCTCCCATCCGGACTCAGCGTTTCTCGACCGGCGAGGCGAGCGCGCGGCTGGTGCAGGACGTGACCGCGATCGAGGCGGCGATCGTGCGGCGCTCGGCCCGCTGGTCGCTGGTGGGCGCGACCGTGTCGGCGGGTGCGCTCGCGCCGCTCGGGGGCTGGGCGCCGCTGGTGGCGGTGGGCGCGACCGTGGTGGCGACGATCGCGCTCGGCGACTGGATCGCGCGCTTGGGGGCTGCCCCGGCCCGTGCCGCGCTGGTGGCGAACGGCGACCTCAAGGACATGGTATCCCGTTACGGCGCCGCCGCCGCGGAATTGCGCTGTTACGGCCTCGAAGCGCGCGCGGTTGCCGACGTTGCCGACCATGGCGCCACCCTGTCGATCGCGCATCGCGCCAGCGCGGCGGCGGTGAGCTGGCTCGATTTCGTCCAGTCGAGCGCGGTATCGGTCGCCGCCGGCGCGGCGTTCGTGCTCGCGATGCCGGCGGGCGCGCCGATCGCGGCGCTCGCCGCGCTCGCCGCCGCGATGGGGGTCGACGGGGCCGCGCCATACCTCCGCGATCTCGCGCAGCGCGCCAGCGTCCGCACCGCGACCGAACGCCTCGACGAGATCCTGCTCCAGCCGGACGTGGCGGACCCTCCCGCGCTGGGCGCCGCCCCGCAGGAACGCGATCTCGCGCTCGCGGTGTTCGGTCGGGTCCGTTTCCAGCCGAGCGAACGCGTCGCAATCATCGGGCGGTCAGGCTGTGGCAAGACCAGTCTGGTCGAGACGCTGCTCGATTTACGGCCGGCGAAGCGCGGCGCGGTGCGGATCGGCGGGGTCGACCTGCTCGACATTGCGCCGCGCCAGCTCTCCACCATCTTCGCCCTCGCCCCGCAGGATGCCCGTCTCCTCGCCGGGACCGTGCGCGACAATCTGCTGCTGGCCGATCCTCTGGCCGACGAGGCACGGTTGTGGGGCGCCTTGCACGATGCGGCGCTGGAGGAGCGGATCCGCGCGCTCCCGCTCGGCCTCGATAGCTGGATCGGCGAGGATGGCGCGTGCCTTTCGGGCGGGGAGCGGCGGCGGCTTTCGCTCGCGCGGGCATTGGTGTCGCGCGCGCCGTGGCTGGTGCTCGACGAGCCGACCGAGGGACTCGACCCCGCCACCGAACGCACCGTGCTTGAGCGGATCGCGACGCGGCTCGACGCAACCGGGCAAGGCGCGCTGATCGTGACGCACAGCGCGCGCGTCCGCGATCTCTGCGACACGGTGGCGGACATGACCCCGCCCGCCGCGACACAACCGCTCGAAACCGTCTGAGACCGTTTGGCCGCGCGCCGGACGGCCGGTCGGATCAGCGCGTCAGCGCCGCGTCGCCCCACGTCACCGGGTCGGGAAAGCGCATCGGTTGCGCGGTGCGTACGACAAGTTCGATGACCTTGACGCCCTGGACCGACACCGACAGTGGCACCGCTGTGTCGCCGAACTTCGTCGGCGCGGACTGTTGCAGCAGCTTGCCGTCGCCATAGACCGCGAACCGCACCGGCTGGCTGCGGTCGCGCGCGGAATCGTCCAGCCCGACCATCGTGGTGAACCGGGCGAACCCGCGATTGCGCACCTCGAGCCGCGAATTGGCGAGGACGCCAAGCCCGCTCGAATAGCGCTTGCCCGCAATCTGCAGCGTCTCGCCGTACGGCGTGGTATCCGCCTGCGCGCCGCCCCAGCCACCGTAGCGCGGCCGATCGCCACCGCCCCGCGTGCTGTTCCAGCCCGAGATCGCGCGATGCACCAGCGGCTCGTGCTCGGGCACGGTCACGCCGTCGACCGCCGGGTTCACGCTGCCCGGCTGCTCGGACAGGTACAGCCCGGCGGGGAGCAGATGCTGGCCGTGCGCGGTGAAGATCAGCGTCTGGTGCGGCGCCAGCGTCATCTTGGCCTCGCCGCGAAAGTCCTGTTTCTTGCCGGTCCACAGGTCTTCGAGCGCGATCATGCCGTCGTTCGTGAACTTGAGATGCTCGGCGGTCAGCACGGCGTCGGTCGGTACGGCGGTGCGGTTGAACACAGCGACCGCCTTGTCGCCACTCGCCAGCGTCTTGACGAGGATCTGGACGTCGTCGGTGTCATACGCCAGCACCGCCTGATTGCCCGCCGGATCCTGATTGACCGCAATGATCCGCGCGTTGCCGAGCAAGTCGATCATCGGCTTCGACGCCTTGCGGAGATCATAGCCGATGAACAGCGGCGCATTCTCCATCGCCCACAGCGCGAAATGCGAGCGCGCTTCCTCGAGATGCGACATCTCGAAATCGCCAGTGCCGACGAACAGCATGTCCGGGTCGTTCCACCCGCCCGGATGCGCGTAGAGCGCGCGGCGCGACACGGTATCGAAATTGTGGAGCATCCGCGTCCAGCTCGCGGAAATGTCCTCGCTGGTCCGCGAGATGTTGCCGAGGTCCTTGCCCCACGAACGGACATCCGACGATCCCCACAGGCAGATCGAGTAGAGATAGTCCATGTCCGGGTTGTACCGCTTCAACGCATCGCCGACCTGCTGATACAGCGCGCGGATCGCCGGGATGTTGGTCCGGCCGAGCGACTCCGGGTCGACGATCGGCGAGAACGCGCGATACTTTCCGGCGATCACCGCAGGGTTGGTCGCGGGGAGACCCCGCACGCCGCAGCCGTCGACCTTGATCAGATCGAACCCCCATTCGGCGAAATACAACCGGATGTCCTGATCGACATGCCCGTACAGCCCGATCTCGCGTTCGGCGACGGTCCCCTCGGGCTGGTTGGGCATGGTCGAGGTGAACACCTGCCCGCACGAATTGCGCCCGATGTCGGAATAGATCCCCGCCTTGAACCCGAGCGCGTGGAGTTTATCGGTAAACGGCTTGAAGCTCGTCTCGCCGCCTGGCCCCGCCCCCGCTGCCGAGGGGAAGGTCGCGGTGCGGATGATCATCCGGCCATCGGGCTGGCGCCGCTTGAGCCACCAGCCGTCGTCGATGTCGATGTAGCGATACCCCTTCGCCTGCAACCCGCTGTCGGCGATGATCTTGGCGCTCGCGAGCACCTTCTCCTCGCTGACGTCGGTGTAGAAGGCGTTCCAGCTGTTCCACCCCATCGGCGGAAGCTGCGCCGCGCCGGCGGTGTTGGCGCTCCACCGTCCGGTCGGGGCTAGATCGTCCGCCAGCGCGATCGCCGGCGCCAGCGTCGCGCCGATGCTCGCCGCACCGAGCAGGGCCCGACGCAAGCGCTTTTGAAGAAGGTCACGCATGGTCGGGTCCTGTCGGATGGTCTGGTGGTACCGCCGGTCAGCGCAGATCGAGCACGACCACCGACATCGGCGGCAGCGTCGCGGTCAGCGTGCCGCCCGAAACCTGCGCGCCGGTGAAGGCTTCGGGTTTGACGACATCGGGCTTTTCGAAGGTGTTGTGCGCATCCATCGTCGCGCCCGTCACGATCCGCCCCGAAACGCTCCCCGCGGTCGCACCGCTCATCGCGACGGACAACGGGATCGCACGATGCGGATCGAGGTTGACGAGTGCCACATGCACCTGCCCCGCCGTATCGCGCACCGCCGACGCGCTGATCGCGGGAAGCGCGAACTCGTCCTTGTGATAATACGGCGTCTTGAGCTCGATCGGCAGCGTGGTCGCGTCCTGCCACGGCTTGTACAGGTCGAACACCCAATAGGTCGGCGTCTTGACCATCTTCGCACCGTCGGTGAGCAGCATCGCCTGCAACACGTTCACCATCTGCGCGATCGCCGCCATTTTCACGCGATCGGCATGATGCGCGAAGATGTTGAGGTTGATCCCCGCGACGACCGCGTCGCGGACGCTGTTCTGCTGGATCAGGAAGCCGGGGTTGCTCCCCGGCGCGGGGTCGAACCAGGTGCCCCATTCGTCGACGACCAGCCACGTCTTCTTGGCCGGATCATATTTGTCCATGATCTCGGAATGCTTGGTGACGAACTCTTCCATCCGCAGCGTATGCGCCATGGTCGACGCCCATTCGCTCTCGGGGAAGCCAAGCGCCGCGCCCTTGTCCCCCCAATTCTTGTCGCGCGGGCGGGTGTAGTAATGCAGCGCGAGACCATCGATGTTCTTGCCCGCGATCTTCATCATCGTGTCGGTCCAGGCGTAATCGACGTCGCTCGGGCCGCTCGCGATCTTGAGCATCTTGGTCGTCCCGCTCGCCTTGGCGAACTGCGCGTAGCGGTTGGTCAGGTCGGCGGCATATTCGGCGCGCATGTTGCCACCGCAGCCCCACAACTCGTTGCCGATCCCGATGTATTGCAGCTTGAACGGCGCGGGGTGGCCGTTGGCGGCCCGCTCCTTCGCCAGCGTCGATCCGCTCGGCGAGGTCATGTATTCGACCCATTGCGCGGTCTCGCTCGGCGGCGCGCTGCCGAGGTTGGCGGAGACGTATGCCTCCGCGCCGAGACGCTCGACGAAGCCCATATATTCGTTGGTGCCGAACGCGTTGTCCTCGTTCACGCCACCCCAGTTGGTGTTGATCTTGACCGGACGCTTCGCGCGCGGCCCGATGCCGTCGCGCCAGTGATATTCGTCCGCGAAACACCCGCCGGGCCAGCGCACCATCGGCACCTTGATCGCCTTCAGCGCCTCCAGCACGTCGCGGCGATAGCCGTGGTCATTCGGGATCTTCGACTTCTCGCCGACCCAGATCCCGTCGTAGATGCCGTGGCCGAGATGCTCGGCGAACTGCCCGAAGACCTGCCGGTTCATCCGCGGTCCGGGCTTGTCCGCCTGGATCGTTGCGGTCGCGGAGTCGCTGGGGGCCTGCTGCGCGGTCGCGACAGATGCGGCAAGAAGACTCGTGCCGAGGCACAAGGTTAGACGGGCGCGTTTCAACATGGCTGGATCCTTCTCCGATATCAGGCCACGCCCTTGCTCGAGGGGTTGCTCTTTGACCGATATTGTCTGAGTATAAGTGCCAAGCCGTGACGTCAACGGCGCTTGTTTCGGCGCGGACATCCCGCCTGCGGAGAAGGACTCTTATGCTCAAAACCCTCGCAACGACGACGCTTTCCTTGTGCTTGCTCGCCCCTGCCGCCGCATACGCCGGCACTGCCGAGCGCGCACCGTTCGGAAAGCTCGCCAATGGCCAGCCGGTCGAAGTGATTACGCTGACCAACGCGAAGGGCATGAAGGCACGGATTCTCAGCTACGGTGCGATCCTCCAGGGCGTCGACGTGCCCGATCGCGACGGCAAGATGGCGGACGTCACGCTCGGCTATACCGACATGCGCGGCTATCTCGCGGCGCCCAATTACTTCGGTGCGACCGTCGGGCGCTATGCCAACCGCATCAAGGCGGGCAAGTTTACGCTGGACGGCAAGAGCTATTCGCTCGCGCTCAACAACAAGACCAACGCGCTGCATGGCGGCGTCCAGGGATTCGACAAGCGGTTGTGGAAAGTCGTCGAGGTCACCAGTGGCGCCACCAGCCACGTGACGCTCGCCTACACCGCAGCGGACGGCGAAGAAGGCTATCCCGGCGAACTCAAGGTCACCGCGACCTATGCGCTCAACGATGCCAACGAACTGTCGATCGATTACCGTGCGACCACCAACAAGCCGACGATCGTCAACATCACCAACCACAGCTTCTTCAACCTGGGCGGCGAGGCGTCGCAGCGCTCGATCTATGATGCGGTGCTGACGATCCCGGCGGAAACCACCACGCCGGTCGACGCGACGCTGATCCCCGACGGGACGTTCCGCCCGGTGCAGGGCACCCCGCTCGACTTCCGCAAGCCGACCGTGATCGGCAGCCGGATCCGCGACGCGAGCGACCCGCAGATCGTCTTCGGCCAGGGCTATGACGAGAATTACGTGCTCGCGCGCGACGTGAGCAAAACGCCCCGCCTCGCCGCGAAGGTCGAGGATCCGATCACCGGCCGCACGATGGAAGTGCTGTCGAACCAGCCCGGCGTGCAACTGTACACCGGCAACTTCCTCGACGGCACCGCGGTCGGCAAGTCCGGCCACGCCTATCGTCAGGGCGACGCGATCGCGCTCGAACCGCAGGTCTTCCCGGATACGCCGAACCAGCCGGTGCTGGGCAGCGCACGGCTCGACCCGGGCCAGACCTACCGCAACCTCATCGTCTATCGCTTTTCGGCAAACGCACGCTGATGCGCCCGCTGGCGACCGGCATTGCGACGCTGCTCGCCAGCACCGTCGCTAGCGCAGGGTGGGCAGCGCCCACGGTGGGCGGGCTGCTCGGCGACCATGCGGTCGTCCAGCGGAACCAGCCGGTCGTCGTGACCGGGGAGGCTGTCCCCGGCGAAGCGGTGACGGTCGTGCTGGGCGGGCATTCCGCGCAGGCACAGGCCGCCCGCGACGGCCGCTTCAGCGTCACCCTGCCCGCGCTCCCGGCGGGCGGGCCGTATGATCTGCTCGTCATGGCCGCCAGCGGGACGACTGCGTTGCACGACCTGCTGGTCGGCGACGTGTTCCTGTGCTCGGGCCAGAGCAACATGGAAATGACGGTCGAGCATGCGCAGGACGCGTTCGGCACGATCATGGGGTCGACCGACGCGCAGCTTCGCCTCGTCACGATCGACAAGGCGACGTCGGTCAAACCGCTCGACCGACTGAAGCAGAAGCCCGCCTGGGCCGCTGCGGGGCCGAAGACGACCGGCGCGTTCTCCGCCGCCTGCTTTTACATGGTCCAGGACTTGCGAAAGACCGCCAAGGTCCCGATCGGCGCGATCCATTCGAGCTGGGGCGGATCGCAGATCGCCGCGTGGATGGGCGAATCCGCACAACGCGGCGCCGGACGCGGTGCGCAGGCCGACCTGCTCGCCCTCTACGCGCGCGACCCCGCCGCCGCGAGCCGCGCTGCGGGGCTGGCGTGGGAAAGCTGGTGGCGCAACAAGACCGGCGACAAGCCGGGCCAGGAACCGTGGCAGCCAGAGGCCGCGCTCGACTGGAAACCGGTGCCGAAGATCGACTTCTACGAGAATTGGGGCGTCCCCGCGCTCGAGACCTATCTCGGGATGCTGTGGTATCAGAAGACGGTGACGCTCACCGCCGCACAGGCGCGCCAGATGGCGACGATCGCGATCGGCGCGATCGACGATGCGGACCGCACCTGGATCAACGGCAAGCCGGTCGGCGGGCGCGGCGGCTGGGATGCGCGGCTGTATCCCGTCGCGCCGGGAACGCTCCGCGCGGGCGCGAACGTCATCACGATCAACGTCGAGAATGCCTATTCCACCGGCGGAATGCCCGGCCCCGCCGACGCGATGCAGCTGACGCTCGCGGACGGCACCAGTGTGCCGCTGTCGGAGGGATGGCGCTACGCCCTCGCCAAGCGCGTGAGCGGCACCACGCCGCGCGTGCCGTGGGACGACATCACCGGCGCGGGCACGATCTACAATGCGATGATCGCGCCGTTCGGGCGCACCGGAATGGCCGGGGTCGCCTGGTATCAAGGGGAATCGGACACCGCCTATCCGGGCTATGCCGGGCGATTGAAGGCGATGATCAAGGAATGGCGCGCGCAGTTCGGCGTGCCGACCCTGCCGTTCGCGGTCGTCTCGCTCCCGGGCTTCGGCAAGCCCGCGATTGCGCCCGGCGAAAGCGGCACCGCGCAAGTCCGTGAGGACATGCGTCAGGTCGCGGAAACCGACGGCCATACCGCGCTTGCGGTGGCGATCGACCTGGGCGATCCGCTCGACATCCATCCGGGCGAGAAGCACGAAGTCGGCCGCCGTCTGGCGCGCGCGATGGGATCGCTCGCTTATGGAACGCCCGCATCCGCCTCGGGCCCGCGCGTGGCGCAAGCCGCGCGCGACGCGAACGGGGGGGCGACGGTGACCTTCGACGGCGTGACCGGTGCCCTCCACGCCCGCAGCGCCGCGCAGGCGACCGCGTTCGAACTCTGTGGCGCCGACGCGGGTTCGTGCCGCTACGCCACGGCGACCGTTTCGGGCAATCGCGTGACGTTGGCGGGGGATGGCAGGCCCGCGACACGGGTGCGCTACGCCTGGGCGGACTTCCCGGTGGTCAATCTGGTCGACGACGCCGGGCTTCCGGCCGGGCCGTTCGAGCTGCCTCTACGGTAAACCGCGTTCTCCCGCTTTCGCGGGAGAACGTGGCTCAAGACGCCGGCCCATCCACCACGCGGAACTGGCCGCTGCAATGCATCAGGCTCATCAACTGCAGCATGCCGTCGAAATAGCGTTGCTCCCCGGTCGGCACCGGCATGTCCCATAACGCCTGGAGGAACGCGCGCGAATGCGGCCCCGGCGTCGCCGCGAACGCCCCGACCGCGGTGGCCGCGACCATGCCGGGCGAATGCCGCGTCGACAGCGGCTTGCCGTCGAGCGTGTAGCGATCCGCCATCCGGTCGATCCCCTCGCCCGCGAGGAACGTCTGGATCCGGTCGCTCAGCACCCGCTGCCGCGCGTCCTTGCCCCACCAGCTGTAATCGACCGACCAGTTGCTCACCGTCCGCCAGCTGTCATAGCCGAACGGATCGGGCGTGCCGTCGCGGGTCAGCATCGTCGTTCCGTCGAAATGGCTGCGGTCGGGCGCGAGCCCGGTCCGGGGATCGGTCACCCGCACGAACAGGTCGCGGCTGACGTCCGCCGCCTTCGCCCAGAACGCGCGATCCTCGACTGGCCCCCAGCGCGACCACAATTCGTAGAACGCGGGAAGATGGTAGGAGGCATCGGTGCCGCCAACCGACGTTTCGGCAACGAAGCGGATCATCGCATGCGCTTCGTCGACCATCGGGCCGACCGTTGCCTGACGCGGCCGATTGTCGGGACGGTAGGGCGGCCACGGTTTGCCGTCCTTCGCCGCCTGCGCCGCCATCGCGCGGTTGTTGATGCTCGGCCACGGCGACGCGGGCATCTCGAAGGGTTTGTCGCCGGGATGGATGCGAAACGGGCCGGTTGCCGTCATCACCGGGTGATGCCGCATCGTGCGAAGGATCGCGTCCCCCTCCGCCTGATAGTCGTAAATCCCCGTTCCGTTCCCCCACCGCCGCGCGGCGAAGTACAACGCCATCGCGTAGAATTCCTCGCCATCGGGCGCGGCGCCGACCGAACGCGGCGAGCCGTCCGTCCCCATCGACCAGGCGAAATACCCGACCGAGGGGTTCTTCGGATCGGTGATCTGCATATGCGTCTTGGACCAGTTCCACAGCGCATCGAACTCGCGCTTCTTGCCCAACTGGACCGCGATCATCATGCCGTAGCTCATGCCCTCGGTCCGGGCGTCGTTGTTCGCCCAGTCGGTCACGTAGGCGAGCGGCCCGTTGGCATTGGCGCCGCTCTCGAAATAGATGCGCTCCTCCTGCCCGTCGCCGTAGAACAGCTGGTTGAACACCGCGTCGAGCTTCGCCTTGGTCTGCGCCTCCGACACGCCGATCTGCTCCGCGAACAGATTGCGATAGTGCCCGGTCTTGACCGCACCCGCGCCATCCCCGGGGAAGCGCTTGATTTGGCCGAGCGGTTTGTCGCGATGGCCGGTGTCGATCGTACCGGGCGGCGGAGTCGACGCTGCCGGAGGCGCCGCCTGTGCCGCACGGGCCCCCGTCGGCGCGACGAACGCCAGCATGGCGAGCGTGACCGCCGCAGTCATCCCAGAATGTGCGCGTCGTCCTGTCGTATGTGCCATGTCCATCCTCTCGCGCCGCGCCCTCGGGAACGCAGTCTTTGGTACCGCAATCATGAAAGTGTCTGCGAAACCGGTCAGTTCCGCAAGGGCGCAAACCGCAACGCTCCCCCCTTTCGCAATGATCTGGAGCATGCCAATGATACCGTTAACGATCCGCCACGCAGCGGAACAGGAGAGCGATGATGAAACGGATTGCGGTGATCGCGTGTCTTTGCCTGGCGGTCCTGCCCGTCGCCATACCGGCGCAGGATCCGCCACCGGAGGCTCCACCGTCGCTGACGACGATCAAGCTGTGGCCCAATGGCGCCCCCGGCAAGGATGTTCGTCCGCCTTCGGCCGAGATCGGCCGGGACTATTGGGTGCGCAACATTCGCGAACCCTCGTTGCTCGCCTTCCCGGCCAAGCGAGAGCACAATACCGGCGCGGCGGTCGTCATCTTCCCCGGCGGGGGGCACAAGCTGCTGGTGTGGACCAACGAAGGCACCAAGGCCGCGACCGCGCTCAACCGGATGGGGGTCTCGGCCTTCGTCCTCAAATACCGGCTCGCGAACGAACCCGGCGCGCCCTATTCGGTCGAAGGCGACGCGGCGGACGACGCGCGGCGTGCGCTGCGCTGGGTTCGCGCGCATGCAAGCGACTATGGGATCGATCCCCGCCGCGTCGGCGTCATGGGCTTTTCCGCGGGCGGCGAGCTCGTCTCGCTGATCGCGGACAACCCCGAACCCGCCGGCCGCCCCGTCACCGACGCGATCGATCGCCAGTCGGCGCATCCCGATTTCCAGGTGCTCGTCTTCCCCGGCCCGCGCGGCATCCCCGCCAAGGCGATCGCCGCCGCCCCGCCCGCGTTCATCGTCGCCGGAAGCCGGGACCCGTGCTGCGCCGCGCCGTCGGTGGCCTTGTACGAACAACTCCGCACCGCGGGCGTGTCCGCCGAGCTCCACATGTTCGCGGACAGCGGGCACGCGTTCAACCTCGATGAATCGAACCGCATTTCGATCCTGCACTGGCCCGATCGGCTCAACGATTGGCTCGCGGACGGCGGGTGGCTCGAACCGCGGCGGACGAGCGGGGACAGCGCGAAGCCCTAGGCAGGGGCGAAGGTCCTGCCAAACCGTAACTGTTCTCCCGCGAAGGCGGGAGTCCAGGAGTCGCAAGGACTGCAAGCCGTTGTCCTGCTAGGCTCTGGATTCCCGCCTTCGCGGGAAAACCGCAAGTGGCGGGTCCGCCCCAAACTTTCCCAGAAGCCATGTTCTCGGGGGAAAACAGGGCGCGCGCTCTTCGCCCTCCCCCTGCGCCCTGCAAACAAGACAGCCGCTGGCCCCGCCCCTGTCAGTCCCCGCCGGTCACGCTGTCTCCGATCGTGTACGCCGACCCCATCGCGCTGCCGTTGGTGCCCGTCCACCAATAAGGCGCGCGTTTGCGCGTGCCGGTGACGACCTCGTCCATCGTCTGGGGGTCGTACAGCCGCCCGCCGAGCATCACGCGGTTGATCTTGTCGCTGTTGCGGATGTCGACCGTGGGGTCGGCATCGAGCACGACGAGATCGGCAAGCTTGCCGACTTCGAGCGAGCCGACGTCCTTGGCATAGCCAAGCGAGGTCGCCGACATGATCGTCCCCGCGCGCAACGCTTCGATCGGCGACCAGCCACCGCGCACGAAGCTCCACATCTCCCAATGCGGCCCAAGCCCCGCCTGCTGCCCATGCGCACCGATCGACACCTGGACGCCGCGATCGGCGAGCTTCTTCGCCTCGCGCGCGCTCTCACCGTCGACGTAATCCTCTTCGGGCGCCATCGTCCGCCGCGCGTTCTGCGCCTCGAGCAGCGCAGGCGGCGCGTGGCGCGACAGAAGCGGATGTTTCCACACGTCCATATGCTGCCGCCAATACGGGTCGCCCGCCGGGCCGCCATAGGTGACGACGAGCGTCGGCGTATAATTGGTCTTGGTCTGGGTCCACAGGCTGACCAGATCGTCGTAGAAATATTCGAGCGGGATATTGTGCTCGACCGTGGAATTGCCGTCCTGGATCAGCGACACGTCCATCGCGTAGAGCGAGCCGCCCTCCGGGACGACCTCCATCTGCTCGGCCTGCGCCGCCGCGACGACCATCTGCCGCTGCTCGCGACGCGGCTGGTTGTAGTTCTTGACGCTGTGCGCGCCCTCCGCCTTCAACCGCCGCACGTCCGCCAGCGCATCCTCATAGCTGTTGATCTCGGCATAGACCTCGGGCGATTTCGCGCCGTAGATCACCTCGCCGGTCGAGAAGATGCGCGGTGCGATGATCTTGCCACTGCGCTGCATTTCGGACGCGACGAAAATCTCCGCCGCGCGAGAGGACGGATCGTGGATCGTCGTCGCGCCCATCGCGAGATTGACGATCGACGACCAGTTCTGCTGCGGGATCAGGTCGTCCTCCGCCTGCGGCCCGTGCGCATGCGCGTCGACCAGGCCGGGGATGATCGTCTTGCCCTTGACGTCGACGACCTTCGCCCCCGCCGGAACCTGAACCGACGCGCGCGGGCCGACCGCGACGATTCGGTCGCCGCGAATGACGATCGCGCCATCATCGATGATCCCGCCGTCCTTGGCCGCCATCGACACGATCCGCGCGCCGACCAGCGCGACGGTGCCGCTCGGCTTGTCCGCCGCCACGTCCATCGACAGCGACACGCCGGTCCTGGGCGCGGGGAATTTCGGGGCGGTCTCGTCCGCGGGCGCGGTGCGGAACAGCTCCGCCGTCCGCGCGGTGTAGAGCGTCGGGCCCATGCTCTCAGTGCAATTGCGTCCCGTCGTTCGACCAGTTGAGGAAGTCCGCCCCCTCCGCGCTGACTTGCGTCGCGGGCAAGGGTCCCCCCTTCTTGTCGACCTCGACGCCTTGCGTACCCGGCAGCAGCGGCATCACGAAGCCCTGATAGTTCTGCCGGAACGCGACATATTCCCCGCTCGGCGAGACGACGTAATCGGTGATCAGGTCGCCGCTGGCGTGGACATGCTTCGCTTCGCCGTTGAGATCGGTGCTGACGAACTGGCGCTTGTCCTTGTCCTTCATCAGCATGAACAGCCGGTCGTTGGACGACCCGAATTGCGGCGCGCTGCCATCCTTCGAAACGCGGGTGATCGTCCCGCCGGTGGCCGCCACGCGGTACACCCCGGTGTCCCCGCCGCCGCGCGCCGCGGTCAGATATCCGCCGCCGCCACGTTCAAACGCGATCGTCTTTCCATCGGGCGAGAATTGCGGGCGGGCGTAGTGGCCGGCGGTCGTCACCGTCCGCGCCGCCCCGCCACCGGCGGCGACGGTCCGGATCGACCCGAGCCCCGCATCGGTCCAGTCGACGAACACGATCGAGCGCCCGTCGCGCGACCAGCTCGGCCACAGTTCCATGCTGGCCTCGTCCCCCTTGATCAGCCGCCGCGGCGCCCCACCTGTAACGGGCCTGATCCACAGTTTGCCGAGCGTCTCGAACACGATTGTGCGGCCATCGGGGGAGACCGTCGCCCAGCGCGGCATTTTGGTGTCAAAACGGTCCGGAGCGAGCGCAAACTGCGGGTGGGTTGCGTCAATCACGACACGAGTGTCGTCAATTCGGAACGGAATCGACGTTGCCGCACCGCCCTCCGCGCCGACGCGGTTGAGCTTGCCGCCCGCCCAGAACACCACCGACTTGCTGTCGGGCGTCCACGCCATGTTGGGATAGACCCCGGTCACCGCCCAGGTTTCCTGCACGTCGCGGTCGAGCGCATTGTAGATCCGCCGCTCGTCTCCGGTCGCTAACGTCTTGACCCAAAGGGTCGTTTTCCCGTGATCGCGGCGCACGAAGGCGATCATCTTGCCATCCGGCGACGGCGTCGGCCGCACCGATCCCCCGACACCGGAGACGGCGGTCGTCACCTCACCCGTATCGATGTCGTACCGCTCAATATTGAACAGGTCGGTCCGGGAGTTTTGCGCATATTCGAAAATCGGGCCCGGCGAGACGTTCCGGGTGTAATAAATCCCTTTCCCATCAGGCGCATAGATCGGCTCGCCCAGTTCCTTCTGGAGCGTCTCGCTCGCCCGTTTGACGAGCTGGACCCCCGCCCCGCCCGAAACATGATACAGCCACACCTCCCCCGTCCCGAGCGACCGTCCGGTCGTGAAGTGCTTCTTGGCGACGATGAAACGCCCGTCCGGCGACCACGTCGGCTGGTTGAGGAGGCGGAAATCTTCCTTCGTTACCTGGCGCTTATCGCTGCCATCGACATTCATGATCCAGATGTTGTCGCCCCCGCCACGATCCGACGTGAAGGCGATCCGCTTGCCATCCGGCGAAAACCGCGGCTGATGTTCGTACGACAGCCCTTGCGCGATCCGCGTCGGCGTACCGCCCGCGATCGGCATGGTGTAGATATCCCCCAGCAAATCGAACGCGATAAGCTTGCCGTCCGGCGCCACGTCGACGTTCATCCAGGTGCCGTTGTCGACCTTGATCGGGACTTCGCGCGTGCGCAATCCGGTCGGCGCCTCGACGTCCCATTTGGAGGACTTTTTCGTTGAAGCAGAGCCGGTTACCGCGACCGGAGCAGGGTTCGTCCGCTCAGCCGGAGGCGTGGTCCCGGTCGCTGGCTTGAGGGGGTCGGCGGCCTGGTTTTCTGGCGCCTGCGTCTGATCGGGAAGAGGCTTCGGCGCCGGCTCCGGGGCGCTTTGCGCGAACACTTCGCCTGCCAGCAACGCTGCGGCCACAACCGCCGTAACCCGATATTTCATCTAGCCCCCAAAACATCATGCGGCGCTGCCGCGTTCGATATCCCGGGGACGCTGCCACGAAGTCGTTGAAGTCCGCAACCCCGCATCCGACGCAACACCGCAGCCAGGTGGGAGCGATCCCGCGCATCGACCGTTACCCGCGTCAGGTTCGCACTTTACCGGAGCTCGACATCGCCATGAAGATTACGCTGAAGCCGATCGCCCAACAGGTGATCGTCATTACCGGCGCCAGCTCCGGAATCGGTCTGGTCACCGCCAAGCGGGCCGCAGCGGAAGGCGCAAAGGTCGTGCTCGTCGCGCGCAACGCGGACTCCCTCCGCAAGGCGGTCGAAGAGATCACCGCCGACGGGGGCGACGCGATCTTCGCGGTGGCCGACGTGGGCGATATCAAGGCCGTACGCGCCGCCGCTGCCGCAGCCAAAACGCGCTACGGTCGGATCGACACTTGGGTCAATAACGCCGGCACCGCCATTTACGGCAAGCTGATCGACACCCCGCTCGACGAGCATGAGCAGTTGTTCCGGACCAACTATTTCGGCGTAGTGCACGGCGCACTGACCGCGGTCGACCACCTGCGCGATCACGGCGGCGCGATCATTACGGTCGGGTCGATCGCCTCCGAACTCCCCTCCCCGATCCTCAGCGCCTATTCCGCCTCCAAACATGCCGCCAAGGGGTTCGTCGACGCGCTCCGGATGGAACTGACCGCCGATGCGCTGCCGATCGCGATTACGCTGGTCAAGCCGTCCGGGATCGATACGCCGATCGCGCAGCACGCCGCCAACCATGTCGACGGCGAAGCGCTGATCCCGCCGCCGGTCTACGATCCGGCACTGGTGGCCAAAGCCATTCTGGATGCGGCACAGACCGTTCGGCGCGAAATCACGGTCGGTGGCGCGGGGCGGCTGCAGGTCTTGATCGGCACGCACTTTCCAGGGTTGCTCGACCGAATGGCGGGTCTTGTCGCACCCGCGATGTCGGATGCGAACCAGCCAAAGACCCGTTCCACAACGATCTTCGAACCGACGCAGCCGGGGCAGGAACGCTCCGGCATCCAACCAGGACGGACGTTTAGCGTCTATACCGCGGCGGAGCGTCACCCGGGCATCGTCCGCGCAATCACGCTGGCCAGTGTCGGTGGCATCGCAGCCCTGGTGCTGGCGCGACGTGCAGCCAACACCCGTTCTTCTTCCAAGGATTGATCTTGCCGCACTATCTGGTCGCCGAAAGCGAAACGCCCGAGGAACGCGCGGCGCGCCGTGCCCACGCGGGTAAAAGCTCGGGCGAAACCTACGCCGCCACCTTGCGGCAGTTGCGTCCCGACGCAGAGATCACGATCGTCGCCCCTGCCGACGACGCCGCACAGGTTTATACCCGGGAGGAAATGCGCGCGTTCGATGCGGTATTCCTGACGGGAGCGCCGTTACACGTCTACGAAGACACGCCCGAAGTCGCGCGCCAACTTGCTTTCATGCGGACCGTCTTTTCGGCCGGCCGGCGTTCGTTCGGCTCCTGCGCGGGATTGCAACTTGCCGTGGCCGCCGCAGGCGGCAAGGTCCGCAAGATGCCCGACCGGATGGAAGCCGGCATTGCGCGGCGCATCACGCCGACGGAGGCCGGGCGAACGCACCCGCTGCTGGCCGGTCGCGCAGCCAGTTGGGATGCTCCGGCGATCCATGGCGACGAGGTGGAACGGCTTCCCGAAGACGCGACCTTGCTGGCGAGCAACGCGGTAACGCGGGTGCAGGCCGCCGAAATCCGGCACGACGGTGGCATATTCTGGGGTGTGCAATACCATCCGGAACTCGCGCTCGCGGAGATCGCGATCGCGCTTCGCCGACAGTCGGAAGCGCTGGTGGACGCTGGCTTGGCGGAGAATACGGCGGCGGTCGAAACCCGCGCCGCTTTGCTCGATGCGTTGCACGCAACACCCGATCAACGCGCACTCCATTGGGCCCTGGGAATCGACGACGAATTTGCCGACGAGGCGCGACGCCGGATCGAACTTTCGAACTTTCTGGAGGCCGTGGAATAACCTGCAGAGATCGGAGCGCGGCGGTGGGCCGTTAAATGGAGACGCCCAACCCCGTCGCCACAGCGAGCAGGATCCCGACACCGGCGACGATGCTAGCGCCCAAAGTGATCCATTTCGAACGTGCCACCATCGCGATCGACAGCAGCACGATCGCGAGTTGCAACGCCGTCTCGCCGAGTTCGAACCCTTCTCCACGCTTCGCCGCGCGCTCACCCTCTACGCGCTGGCGGGCGCCCGCCAGTTCGAGTTGTTTGATGCCGTGCCCGGCGCGGTCCGGCGCGCGCAACCGCGCGGCTTCGCTCGCCCAGTGCGACCGGTCAGCCTCCGAGGCCCCCGGTTGCGCGGCGGCGGTCTTCAGCACGGTTTCCCGGACGATCTTGGCCTGCATGTACGCAAAGCTGTCCGATGCGGCGATATGCTGCAGGACGCTTTCGCGCTGTGCACCCGCCGCGTTCATGTGGACGATCGCCAGCGCCACCGCGAACCCGCCAACCAATAGCGAAACGCGGTCGCGAAAACGCCGCTCGCGCTCGCGTTCGATCCGGTCGGCCGCGTTGGAGCTTTCCTCGGCACGCTCGATCGCTTCGTCGATCAGGTCCTTGGCGTCGGCGGGTTCCATCATGTCTCCAACGACCAACAGGTCAGGTATACGGTATAAGACCCCTTACGCCGTCCCGCAGCGAAACACGACAAAGTCCGGAAGCTACAGGTTCGCCTGTTCGTCCTCCGGCAAATCGTCGTCGGGGCCGTAATAGAGTTCGGCACATTCAGCCCGGAGACACCCGCCCTCGAACACGATGTCATCCCGGTAAGCGTTGCGAACGAAATCGAGCGTGTCGATATGCCGTGCCTCGAAGTACATCGGATGAACATCGGCTGCTTCGGCCCCGTAAACGACGCGCCCGACCTTCGACCAGATCGACGCCATCGTGCACATTCCGCACGGTTGCAACGTCGAGTAGAGCGTCGCACCGCGGAGTTCGAGCTCACCGGTGGCTTCACAGGCGCGGCGGATCGCCATCATCTCGGCATGCGCGGTCGCATCAGGAAGCTCATGGGTCTGGTTGCGCTCCTCGGCAATCACCTTCCCGTCGAGGACGATCACGGAGCCGAGCGGAGAGGTCGAGGGGTCAGATCCCTTTGACCGGGCGGTCGCGATCGCACGACGCATCCACTTTTCGTCATCCTGTGTCATAATACCCTCGCGACCGTACCGAACTGCCGCTGAAAGCGGCTGAACGACGGATCCGTTCCGGGCCCCGCGCAATCAGCCTGGGTCGCGCTCGAGATAGGTCTGCGCAAGGCTGCGCACGTCGACCCGCGCCTTGAGCCGTGCGGCGAGCAAGGCGGTACCGCTGATCTTGCGCTGAACGAATAGCGTGTCGACAGGGGGCACGTGCCACGTCGATCGATCGCGCGCCATGTCGATGCCCTGATCCCGCAGCACGCCGACGAACGCACGGTCACCGAAATCGAACGGCCCTGCCTTCCCCAACTCACCGATCACCACGTCGATCATCCGGTCGACCAACGCGCGGTGCGCGACGACCGCTGCGGGCCCGAGGAAGCCGGCGGCCACCGCAGCCTCACGAACCGCGTCGCGATCCCCGGAAAGCCCCGCCTCCAACAGCGTGCGATAGCCGTGCGCGGTTTCCGCCGGCACGCCCCGCGCCGCGCCGAAATCGAGCAGCACCATGCGTTCCGTCTCCGGCTGCCACCGGTAGTTGCCGAAGTTGGGATCGGTCTGCATCAGACCCCATTCGAGCATTTCGCGCAGCACGAGGTCGATCAGATTGCCCATTACGCGATCGCGCAGCGCTTGCGGGGCGGTCTCGAGCGATTCGATCGGCACGCCCGCAACGAAATCCATCGCCAGCACGTGCGGCGTGGTCAGATCAGGATGGAGCGCGGGCACAAGGAACTGTGGTTCACCGCGCAACAGGTCGCCGAAGCGCGCGAGCATCTCGCCCTCACGAAGATAGTCGGCTTCCTCGTGCAACTGGCGCTTCGCCTCGGCCAGCAGGGGCGCGATGTCGAGTGTCTTGGGCAAGACCCCGGACACGCGCAACAGGGTCGCGACATTGTCGACGTCCGAATCAATGCTGTCCTTCACACCAGGATATTGAACCTTGATCGCCAGCTCGCGCCCATCGGGCAAGCGCGCGCGGTGGACCTGGCCGATCGAGGCGGCGGCGATCGGATGGGCCTGAAAATGCGCGAAGCCCCGCCGCCAGTCCTTGCCCCACTCCTTCGCCAGCACCGTATCGAGCTGTTGTGGCGGCATGTGATGCGCGTTGTCGCGCAACCGCGCCAGGATCGTGGCGAGTTCGGGCGGGAGCATGTCTCCCGCGTCCATCGAGATCATCTGCCCGAGCTTCATCGCCGCGCCGCGCAGGTGCGACAGTTGGTCCGCCACTCGCACTGCATTGGCGGGGGTAAGCAACAGGTCCCCCATCTTGGGGACCTCTCCGCTCGCAAGACGGCGCGCGCCTTCCGCCACCACGTTACCAGCCACCCCGCCGGCCATCCGCCCAAAGACGCCTAGCCGCGCAAGGCGGCCACTGGGTACGGAACGTCCCTTGCTGCGATCGTCGCTCACGCCGTGTCCTCGATGGAAAAAGGTTGTGCCGTCACGCGGCGTTTTGCTCTGCCTTGCGCGCAAGGCGCTGCAATCGAGGGCGTATGCGCAGGAAGACGCGATACGCCTGTTCTAGCAGTGGCAGCATCCCGGGCGCCTTCGCCACGAGACCGAGCCAGCGCAACCGCGGGATCGCGCGCCACATCGCTGCAAAGGCGGCTGCTCCCGACAGCAGGACACCGTTTTCGCGCGCGTGAAAACGTGCGAGCAGGTCCGCGCGATCGATCGGGCAACTGCCGCCATCAGCCTTGTTGACATCGACGAAGGTGATCGCCTCCGCGCGATCCAAACGCTGCATCAGCGCGATTTCGCGCCGACACAGCGGGCATCCGCCATCATACCAGACCGTCAGCTCCGTCATGGTCGCTATATGGGGATGCGCGCGGCAGGATCGAGGTGCGGATTACGATTAAGCCGTAAGCGCATCGCGCTTTAAGCCCCTCCCCATCAGAGGAGGAGTTTGGGAGTTGGGGCCAGCCTGCGCCATTCCGCGCTCCGCTTGCTGCACGGCCCCACCCCCAGCCCCTCCCCTGAAGGGAGGAGTGAAAGAGGCGTCAGTTCAGTCCGCCGCCAAGGACACGGTATAGCGTTACGAGATTGTTCGCTCGTGCCAGCCGGGTCGTCACCAGATCCTGTCGGGCACCATAGGCCGTGCGCTGCGAATCGAGTGAGGTCAGGAACGAGTCCACACCCGCCCGATACCGCGCATCGGACAAGCGGGCAGAGACCAGCGCCGCTTCTGCCCGCCGAGACCGGGCACCCAGCTGAGTGTCGATCGTCCCGCGGGTCGCTAGGGCATCAGCAACCTCCCGGAATGCGGTCTGCAGCGTCTTTTCATACGTCGCGATCGCACCGCGCTGCTGGGCACGTGCGAGGTCGAGATTGCCCTTGCGGCGACCGAAGTCGAAGATCGGCAACGTCGCCGTAGGGGCTGCGGACCAACTATCGCTGTTCGCGCCGAACAAGCCCGTCAACGCCTTGCTCACCGTCCCGAAGCTGGTGGTCAGCGAAATCGTCGGGAACATCGCGGCCCGCGCGGCGCCGATGTTGGCGTTCTGCGCAATCAGACGATGCTCGGCCTCGAGCACGTCGGGGCGGCGCAGCAATACCGATGATTCGAGATTGCCGGGAAGCGCGTTCAACGTCCGGTCTTCCGTCCCGAGCGTCTTTGGCAGGAGCGTCGCGGGAGTGGTCGTTCCGACCAGGAGGTCGAGAGCGTTGCGATCCTGCGCGATCCGGGCGCGGAGCGCGGCGATGTCGTTCGCGGCCGCTTCGTAATTGGTCTCGGCCTGGCGCACCACCAGCTCGGACTGCGTTCCGATCCGGAATTGCGCCCGCGTCAGCTGGAGCGACTGTTCGAAGCTCGAAAGCGTTTCCTGCGACACACCCAGTAATTCCTGATCCGACGCAAGCGTGAGATAGGCCGCCGCGATTTCGGAAATCAGGCTGATGCGGGTGGAGCGTTGCGCCTCTTCGGTTGCGAAATACTGTTGTAAGCCGCTTTCGCTGAGGTTGCGCAGACGGCCCCACAGGTCGAGTTCGAACTGCGAGATGCCCACGTTGGCGGAATAGAATTCGATGTTCGAACTCGTCGTCGTGCCCACGCCCGTTCCGGTTCCAGTACCAGCACCCGTGCCGACACCCGCCCCGCCGCCGCCGCCCGTGGCCGCGCCCCGAGGGTTGGCGTAATAAGCAGAGCCGCTCGCGTTGATCGACGGCAACTGGTTCGAGCGCTGTACGCGATATTGCGCGCGGGCCTGCTGCACGTTCGCCGCCGCCAACCGCAGATCGCGGTTGTTCTCGAGCCCAAGCGCGATGACGTCCCGCAGCTTGGGATCGGTGAAGAACGATTGCCATCCGATCTTCGTCACGTCAGGCGCGTCGGTCGGCGCTACGGGATAAGGTCCGCCTTGTGGCAGGGCCAAGGGAACGGCTCCCTGCGGTCGGACGTAGTTGGGGGCCATGTTGCAGCCCGCCAGTGCTGCCGTCGCCAGCAGCACCGCGACGGTACGGATCGTCGTCTTCATGTTCATGCTCCCTGCGGGGCGGTGTTGGGTGCGGGCGGACCGAACGAGGCGGCTTGATGATCGCCGCCGATGTCCGTCCGATCGTCGCGCTTCTTCGTCTTGCGGCCCGCGAACAGCGCTCGGACGACGACGAAGAACATCGGGATGAAGAAGATGCCGAGGATCGTCGCGGTCAGCATGCCGCCGACCACCGCGCGACCGATCGCATTCTGCCCACCAGCACCCGCGCCCGTCGAAATCGCCAGCGGCAGCACACCGAAGATGAAGGCGAGACTGGTCATCAGGATCGGCCGCAACCGGATTTTCGCCGCTGCGATTGCGGCGTCGAAGGCGTTCATCCCCTCGCGCATCCGTTCCTCGGCGAACTCGACAATCAGGATCGCGTTCTTCGCCGACACGCCAATCGTGGTGATCAGGCCGACCTGCAGATAGATGTCGTTGTTGAGCCCGGTGAGCAGCGCGGCAAACAAGGCACCGACCACTCCGAGCGGCACCACCAGCAGCACCGAGATCGGCACCGACCAGCTTTCGTACAGCGCAGCAAGGCACAGGAAGACCATCAACAGTGACAAGCCGTAAAGGGACGGCGCCTGCCCGCCCGAAAGTTTTTCTTCATACGACAGGCCGGTCCACTCGAGATCGGTTCCGGGCGGCAGCTTGGCGTGAATTTCCTGCATCGCTGCCAGCGCGGCGCCGGTGCTCAGCCCCGGTGCCGAGCCACCCTGCAATTCCATGGCTGGCTGGCCGTTGTAGCGGGTCAGCTGGACGGGAGCCTGAGTCCAGCGCAGCGTCGTGAAGGCACTGTAGGGGACCATCGCGCCATTGGCACCGCGGACGTAGAATTTGTCCAGGTCTTCGGGCTTCAGGCGGAACGCCGCATCGGCTTGGACGAACACGCGCTTGACGCGGCCACGGTCGATGAAGTCGTTGACGTATTGGCTGCCCCACGCCGTCGAGATCGTCTGATTGACCTCGGCAAGATCGAGCCCAAGCGCGCGTGCCTTGTCCTGATCGACGTCGATCTTGAGCTGCGGTGCATCCTCCAGCGACATTGGACGGACCTGCGCGAGGCGCTTGTCCTGCATCGCCATGCCAAGCATCATGTTGCGCATCTGCAACAGCTTGTCGTGCCCCATGCCAACCTTGTCGACCAACTGAAGATCGAAGCCGGTCGCATTGCCCAATTCCTGAACCGCGGGCGGCACGATCGCAAAGATCATCGCATCGTGGAACTGCGAGAATGCGCCCATCGCGCGTCCGGCAATCGCCTGCGCCTTGTTGGCGGCACCCGAACGGTCCTCCCACTTTTTGAGTGGAACGAACGCAAGACCGGCATTCTGGCCCTGCCCAGCGAAACTGAACCCGCTGATCGTGAACACGCCTTCGACGTTCGCCTTCTCCTTGGTCAGGAAATGGTCGCGGACTTCGGCGAGCCCGGCATCGGTCCGCGCGGTTGTGGCGCCCGAAGGCCCCTGCACCAGCGCAATCACGGTGCCCTGATCCTCATCGGGAAGGAAGCCGGTTGGCAGACGAACGAACAGGAAGACCATGACGCCTGCGATCAGCAGGAACGCGATCATCGACCGGCCCCAGCGGTGCGCGGTACTACGCACGCCCTTCTCATACTTCGCAGTGCCGCGATCGAACGTCCGGTTGAACCAGCGGAAGAAGCGCGACAGCGGGCCCTTGCCTTCCGCCTTGTCGGGATCGTGCGGCTTGAGGATCGTGGCGCACAAGGCTGGCGTCAGGACGAGCGCGACCAGCACCGACAAGGCCATCGCCGAGACGATCGTGATCGAGAACTGGCGATAGATGACGCCTGTGGAGCCGCCAAAGAACGCCATCGGCAGGAACACCGCGGACAGGACAAGCCCGATACCGACCAGCGCGCTACTGATCTCGTCCATCGATTTCCGCGCCGCTTCGCGCGGGGAAAGGTGCTCGGTGATGATAAGACGTTCGACGTTCTCGACGACGACGATCGCGTCATCGACGAGCAGACCGATCGCCAGCACCATGCCGAACAAGGTCAGCGTATTGATCGAGTAGCCCGCAACCGCGAGCACCGCGAACGTGCCCAACAGCACGACCGGCACCGCGATCGTCGGGATCAGCGTTGCGCGCCAGTTCTGGAGGAACAGGTACATGACGAGGAACACGAGGACGACTGCCTCGATCAGGGTATGCACGACCTGTTCGATCGACAGGCGGACGAACGGCGTGGAATCGTACGGGTAGATGACCTTGACGTCGGACGGGAACGTCTTCGACATCTCAGAGATCCGCGCCTTGACGGCATCAACCGTGGCAAGCGCATTCGCGCCCGGCGCGAGCTTGATACCGATCCCGGCGGCAGGTTTGCCGTTGTAAAGCGAATTGAACCCGTAATCCGCCGCACCCAGTTCGACCCGGGCGACATCACGCAGGCGGACCACGGCGCCGCTGGCATCGGTCTTCAGCCGGATATTGCCAAATTGCTCCGGCGTGTTGAGGCGCGACTGGATCGACACCGTCGCATTGAGCATCTGGCTTGCCGGCGCGGGCTGCGCGCCGAGCTGACCGGCAGAAACCTGCGCGTTCTGCGCGCGAAGTGCTGCACTAACGTCTGAGACCGAAAGCTGGTAACCGTTGAGCTTGAGCGGATCGATCCAGATGCGCATGGCATATTGCGCGCCGAACAGCTGGGTGTCGCCGACACCGTTGATGCGGCTCAGCGGATCCTGAACCTTGGACGCGAGCAGATCGGCGAGATCCGACCCGCTGTGTCGTTGGTCCTCCGAGTAGATCCCCATGATCACGAGGAAGTTCGAGGTCGCCTTGGCGACCTGAATGCCCTGCTGCTGGACTTCCTGCGGTAGCAACGGCGTTGCGGCTTGCAGCTTATTCTGGACCTGCACCTGCGCGATATCGGGGTTGGTTCCCTGCTCGAAGGTCAGCGTAATCTGAACGTTGCCCGCGGAACTGGACGAGGACGAGAAGTAGCGAAGGTTATCGATTCCCTTCATCTGCTGCTCGATGATCTGCGTCGTCGTATTCTCGAGCGTTTGGGCGTCCGCACCCGGATACGTTGCGGTGATGCTGACCGAAGGTGGCGCGATCGAGGGAAATTGCGCGATCGGCAAGCTGCGGATGGCGATAAGGCCACCGACCATCAGGATAATCGCGATGACCCACGCAAAGATGGGGCGTTCGATGAAAAAGCGGGACATGAGCGTTATTGTCCCTTGCCGGCGGCCGGAGCGTTGGCGGGTTGCTGCGCGGCGGGCTTGCCCGCCTTGTCGGTCCAGCGGACGGGATTGACCGGCGTTCCCGGTTGCAGATTCTGCGCCCCCCTCGACGATCACGCGGTCACCCGGAGCAAGTCCGGCAGTAACCATCCAATTGTTGCCGATCGTACGCGGCGCGGTAAGAACTCTGGGCTGGATCTTATTGCCGGGCCCAACGATCATCACGATCGGATTGCCCTTTTCGTCACGGCTTACCGCGCGTTGCGGCACGAGCAGGGTATTGTCCCGGGTGCCTTCGACGAACTGTGCGGTGACGTACATGCCAGGCAGCAACAACCGGTTGGGATTGGCAAATTGCGCGCGAATCGTTTGGCTACCCGTCGCCGGATCGACCGTCACGTCCGCGAACTTGACCACGCCCTCGACCGGATACAGCGTGCCGTCCTCAAGCTCCAGCCGGATCCGCGCGGCGTTGGCACCTCGCGAGAGATTGCCTGCCAACAATTGCTTACGAAGCCGCAACTGATCGACACTCGACTGCGTGATATCGACATAAATCGGATCGAGCCGCTGAATGGTGCTCAGCGCGGTTGCCTGAGACGCAGTAACTAGGCCGCCCGTCGTCACCGCCGACCGCCCGATCCGGCCCGAGATCGGTGCCTTGACCGTCGTCCGACCAAGATCGATCGTTGCTGTCCGGAGCGCGGCTTCCTGCGCAGCAACGTCGGCGCGCGCTTGCTGCGCCGTGGTGATGGCGTTGTCGTAATCCTGCCGTGCGATCGCGTTGATCTTGACGAGTTCGCCGTACCGTCGCGCCAGCGCGTCGTTCGATGCGATCGCGGCCTTCGCTCTTGCAAGCGCAGCCCGGGCGCTAGCAACCTGTGCCTGGTACGGCTGCGGGTCGATCCGATACAATGGCTGGCCCGCGCGGACCTCGTCCCCTTCCTGGAACAGCCTGGCGGTAATCAACCCGTTGACCTGTGGGCGCACTTCCGACGTTTCGTAGGCGGCGGTGCGTGCAGCGAGTTCGGTGCTGAGCGTGACTGATTGCGGCGAAAGGGTAACAAAACCGACTTGCGGCGTTTGGGGTGCTGGTTGCTGTTGTTGCTTACCGCTGCTGCACCCCGCCAGGAGAACCGCGGTGATCACCATCAAGGAGGAGGATTTGCGCACGCTGCTTCCAATGTCTAAGCGTGAGCGATCGATCACTCACGTTTCAAGCGCGGCGCCTACCTACCAAAATCGCGAAAAACAAGCTCTAAGGATACGATGAGTATGCCCAATGAAGCACTGCACCACGTCAAGCCGCTGGAAAGTCGGGCTTCCAAAGCGAATGAGCGGAGAGAACGAATCTTGTCTGCGGCGCGAATTCTCTTCACAAAACACGGTTTTCACGGCACCGGTGTAGCGCAGATCGCGTACGACTCGGGGGTCAAGGTTGGCCAGCTGTACCGTGACTTCGCCAACAAGGAGGAGATCGTCGCCGAGCTGGTCGAAGCCGACGTGATCGCCTTTCTCGATCATCGCGCCCTCAACGCTGCCGTTGCTGCGCGGGATGTTGCAATGGTCCGTCGTTGGATCGAACGCTTCATGGAAGACGATCCTGAACTGGAAGAAGATTGTGCTCTGATCGCGGAGACGATTTCAGAGGCAACGCGCAACCCGCGCGTCTCAGATATCGTCCGCGGAATCGACAAACGCGTACGCGACAGTATCCTGACCGCGCTCGATTTTCTGGCACCCGGCAACGCCAAGGCACAACGCCGTCGACAGCTGGCAGACTTCATCATGGCGGTCGGGCACGGCGTGTGGTTGCGCAAGATCTCCGATCCGCAGCTGGATTACGAGCGGCTCTCAAAATATGTCGGCGACTTGATCGATGCCGAGCTCAGCAAGATCATTGCCGCGGACATTTGACGCGGCGCATCAGGGCTGGCGAGATACCGATCGTATCCGTCGATATCCGTGATCGAGACGATTTGTTACAGGTTGAGGAACGCGGATCGGCGTCGTGACGTTCTGCCATTCGGAACACTGCGCCCATGCGGCGTCCGAGATTTTTTCAATTCATTCCGCCATCCCTAGAGGATTGGCTCAAATTAGATATCATCAGCCACCGTAACATTGGTTTCGGTGCAGGGACGGAGCGTTGCAATGAAGGATAGCGGATCACCTGAGATTTCGCGCAGGGGTATTCTTGCCGGCGGCGCTGCGGCAGTGGCGGCGACGCACGTTCCCCTCGCAGACGCGCAGACCGCGACACGGTCCGGACTAAAGCCAGCACTCGCCAAGGTTGAAATGACCGTCAATGGCAAGCGTCAGGCAATGGAACTCGACACTCGCACGACGCTGCTCGATGCGTTGCGTGAGCATCTGCACCTGATCGGCACCAAGAAGGGTTGCGATCACGGCCAGTGCGGTGCCTGCACCGTGATGGTCGATGGCAAGCGCATCAATTCGTGCCTCAGCCTCGCGGTCATGCACCAGGACGACAAGATCACGACGATCGAGGGTCTCGGCACCCCCGACAAACTGCATCCGATGCAGGCGGCCTTCATCAAGCATGACGGCTATCAGTGCGGTTACTGCACGCCGGGCCAGATCTGCTCGGCGGTTGCGGTGATCGAGGAAATCCGCGCAGGCGTTCCCAGCCATGTGACGGGCGACCTCACCGCCAAGACGCCGATCTCGAACGCAGAAATGCGCGAGCGGATGAGCGGCAACATCTGCCGTTGCGGTGCCTATTCGAACATCCTCGAAGCGATGACCGAAGTTGCGGAGACGCGCGCATGAAGCCCTTTACTTACGAACGCGCCACCTCCCCCGCCGCTGCTGCGGCTGCGGTCGCGCGCACCCCCGGCGCGAAATTCATCGCGGGTGGGACCAATTTGCTCGACCTGATGAAGCTCGAGATCGAGACGCCGACGCATCTGATCGACGTGCAGGAGCTAAAGCTCAACAAGATTGAGCCGACGCAGGATGGTGGTCTGCGCGTGGGTGCGTTCGTGTCGAACACCGCGCTCGCCTCCGATGCGCGCGTGCGGCGCGATTATGGCGTGCTTAGCCGCGCGATCGTCGCGGGTGCCTCGGGCCAGTTGCGCAACAAGGCGACGACCGCGGGCAATCTGCTCCAGCGGACGCGCTGCCCGTATTTCTACGACACCAACCAGGCGTGCAACAAGCGCAAGCCGGGCTCGGGCTGCGCAGCGCTCGGTGGTTACAGCCGCCAGCTCGGCATCATCGGGACGAGCGATGCGTGCATCGCGACCTATCCCGGCGACATGGCGGTCGCAATGCGGCTGCTCGATGCGCAGATCGAGACGATCAACCCGATCGGTCAGTCGCGAACGATCCCGATCGCCGACTTCCACAAGCTGCCCGGCACCACCCCGCACGTCGAGAACGCGTTGCAGCGTGGCGAGCTGATCACTGCGGTGACCTTGCCCAAGCCGCTCGGCGGGACGCATACCTATCGGAAGGTGCGCGATCGCGCCTCCTATGCTTATGCGCTCGTCTCGGTCGCGGCGATCGTCCAGCCGGACGGCAGCGGCCGGGTCGCGATCGGCGGGATCGCGCCGCGTCCGTGGCGAGTCGATGCCGCCGATGCGCAATTGCGCAACGGATCGAAGGCAGTGGTCGCCCCGCTGCTGGCGGGCGCACGGCCGACCGAAGACAATGCATTCAAGGTTCCGCTGGTCGAGCGTACGCTCGCCGCGGTGCTGGCGGAGACACGCGCATGAAGTTCACCACCCCCGCAGGCCAGAATCCGATCGACCAGGGCAAAGTCGTCGGCAAGCCGCACGACCGCATCGATGGCAAGTTCAAGACCACCGGCACCGCGCCTTATGCCTATGAGCGGCATGACGTCGTCGCCAACCCGGCCTATGGCTACATCGTCCACGCGGCGATCGCCAAGGGGCGGATCGGCGCGATGCATCTGGCGGAGGCGAAAGCCGCCCCCGGTGTCATCACGATCGTCACCGCTGCCGAGGCGGGCAAGCTGACCAAGGGTGATTTCAACACCGCGATGCTGCTCGGCGGTCCCGAGATCCAGCATTACCACCAGGCGATCGCGATCGTCGTCGCCGAGACATTCGAGCAGGCGCGCGCCGCCGCCAATCTCGTTCGCGTCGATTACGAGCGCGGCAAGGGTCGCTTCGACCTCGACGAGGCGCTCAAGACCGCGCCGCTCAAGGGCAATGACAGCGGCGAAGGCAGCAAGGCGCCGCCAGTCGACCGTGTCGGTGATTTCGAGGGGGCGTTCGCCAAGGCGGCGGTCAAGCTCGACGCGCGCTACACCACGCCCGATCACAGTCACGCGATGATGGAGCCGCACGCTTCGCTCGCCCGCTGGGACGGCGACAAGCTGACGGTGTGGACGTCGAACCAGATGATCGCCTGGGGCAAGGGCGACGTCGCCAAGACGCTCGGCATCCCCAAGGAGAATGTCCGGCTGATCTCGCCCTATGTCGGCGGTGGTTTCGGCGGCAAACTGTTCGTCCGCACCGATGCGATCATGGCGGCACTCGGCGCACGCGCGGCGGGACGTCCGGTCAAGGTCGCGCTGGCGCGGCCGATGATGTTCAACAACACGACCCATCGGCCTGCTACGACGCAGCGAATCCGTATCGGCACCGATCGCAGCGGCAAGATCACCGCGATCGCGCATGAGAGCGGTTCGGGCGATTTGCCCGGTGGCGGCCCCGAGACCGCTGTCTCGCAGACCAAGCTGCTGTATGCGGGTGCGAACCGGATGACATCGATGCGGCTTGCGGTGCTCGATTTGCCCGAGGGCAATGCGATGCGCGCACCGGGCGAAGCTCCGGGCCTGATGGCGCTCGAGATCGCGATGGACGAAATGGCCGAGAAGCTCGGCATGGACCCGATCGCGTTCCGCATCGCCAACGATACGCAGGTCGACCCCGAGAAGCCCGAGCGGCGCTTCTCGCAGCGGCAGTTGATCAAGGCGTTGCAGGACGGCGCGAAGGCATTCGGCTGGGACAAGCGCAACGCCAAGCCCGCGCAGGTGCGCGACGGGAAATGGCTGGTCGGCATGGGCGTGGCTGCGGGCTTCCGCAACAACATGAACATGAAGTCGGGCGCCAAGGTCTCGATCGATCGCAAGGGGATCGTCACGGTTTACACCGACATGACCGATATCGGCACCGGCTCCTACACGATCATCGCGCAGACCGCGGCGGAGATGATGGGGGTCGATATGGACCGCGTCGTGGTCCGGCTCGGAGATTCGGACTCGCCGGTTTCGTCGGGTTCGGGTGGCCAATGGGGCGCGAACAGCTCGACCGCGGGTGTCTATGCCGCGTGCGTCAAGTTGCGCGAGGCGGTTGCGCAGAAGCTCGGGTTCAACTCGGGTGACGTCGAATTCGCCGACGGCAAGGTGCGCTCGGGCAACCGCAGCGTTGCGCTCGCCGAGGCGGCGGGCGACGCTGGGCTGACCGCCGAGGATACGATCGACTATGGCGATCTCGCCAAGACGTATCAGCAGTCGACCTTCGCGGGGCATTTCGTCGAAGTGGGTGTCGACATGTATACGGGCGAAGTCCGTATCCGCCGGATGCTCGCGGTGTGTGCGGCAGGCCGTATCCTCAACCCCAAGTCGGCGCGCAGCCAGGTGATCGGCGCGATGACGATGGGCGTGGGTTCCGCGCTGATGGAGGAACTCGCGGTCGACAAGCGCTTCGGCTTCTTCGTCAACCACGACCTCGCGCAATATGAAGTGCCAGTGCATGCCGACATTCCGCATCAGGAAGTGATCTTCCTCGAGGAGACCGACCCGACCACCTCGCCGATGAAGGCGAAGGGCGTGGGCGAGCTTGGATTGTGCGGCGTTGGCGCGGCGATTGCGAACGCGGCGTATAACGCCACCGGCATCCGCATCCGCGACTATCCTGTCACGCTCGACAAGCTGCTCGACAAGATGCCGCCGGTCGCCTGACGGCGGAAGATCGGCGGATGGCGAGCGGGTATGACGTGGTCATCGTCGGCGGCGGTGCGGCGGGGATTGCCGCCGCCCGCACGCTTGCCAGTTCCGGGCTGAGCGCTGTCCTGCTCGAGGCAGGACCGCGCCTTGGCGGACGCGCGCGTAGCGAGACGTATGGTGGACGCGCGCTCGATCTCGGGTGCGGGTGGCTGCATTCGGGCGAGCGCAATGCGTGGACTTCGATTGCAGAGGAAGCGGGGTTTGCGATCGACCGCCGTACCCCTGCCTGGGGGCAGCAGTTCCACGACCTCGGGTTCTTGCCTGCGGATCAACGCGCGGCACGGGCCGCGTTCGAGGCGTGGATCGAGCGAATGGAGGCATCGCCACCACCGAGCGACCATGCGTCAGACTCTTTGCTGCCGAACTGCGCGTGGAACGGTCACATTGCGGCGATGACCGGCTTTATCAGCGGGGTCGGGCCCGAGCGGATCTCCGTCGCGGATTATCTGGCGTATGACGCCGCCGCGAGCGAGTGCAATTGGCGGCTCCCTGATGGGTACGGCACGCTGGTGACGAGAAGTTTGCCCGAGAGGTTTGCGGCTTTCCTTTCAACGCCAGTGGAGCGCGTGGCGCTTACGGCGGACGGAGTCACGTTGACGACGGCTGCGGGGGACATCTCCGCGCGGGCCGTGATCCTGACCGTTTCCACCGCGGTGCTGGCGGGCGAGACGATCGCCCTCCCCTCCGCACTCGATCCGTGGCGCGAGGCGGCTGCGTCTTTGCCGCTCGGGCGCAACGAGAAGCTGTTCCTTGCCATCTCCGGCAAAGGGCCGTTCGAGGACGAGACGCAAGTGCTGGGACGGCCGGGCGATCCTACCAGTGGGTCGCACTATATCCGGCCATTGGGTTGGCCTGTCATCGAATCCTTCCTTGGCGGCGACGGCGCGCGGGTCGCCGAAACGGAAGGGGCGGACGCCGCATTTGCGCAGGCGATCGACGATCTGGTTGCGCTGTTCGGGTCGGATGTGCGGCGGATGTTGCGCCCGTTGGCTGCTTCGGCGTGGAGTGCGGACGTTCGGATCGGGGGCGCGTATAGCTGCGCTTTGCCGGGGCATGCCGCGGCGCGGGGGTTGCTCGCGCGATCTTATGACGAGCGCATCTTCTCCGCGGGCGAAGCGACCAACCCGACCGACTTCAGCACCGCGCACGGTGCGCACGACAGCGGCGTACGCGCGGCGCGGGAGGCAATCGGGGCGCTGGGATGCGGGGTTAGACGGCCGCTAACGTCCCCTTGACTGCGCTTCCCCGGCCAAGGCCGGGGCCCAGGCGTAGGGCCATGGTTGGCTGCGCAACGCACAGTTTCGAAAACCTGTCCTCCTGGGCCCCGGCCTTCGCCGGGGAAGCGGCCTCAGACAAACGACCGAGGAATTTAAGAAGCGTCGGTAGGCTCCGGCAGTGCCACCGGCTCCCCATAGCGCGCGAGCGCCTCGACCGGGGGAACGTCGTCGATCTCGCGCGCCGTCGTCTCGATATTGAGATCGCGGAACTTGCGTCCGCTGACGAGTACGCGGCTCTCGAAGCTTGAGACAAACGTATTGTAATTGTTGACGGCGCTCGTCAGTCCGCTGCCGACCTTGCGCAAATCGCCGGCAGCCTTGGCAATCCGTTCGTACAATTCCTTGCCGAGCTCGCCGATTTGCCGGGCTTCCTTGGCCAGCCGCTCCTGCCGCCATACCGCCGCCACGGTCCGCGCAATGGCAATCAGATTGGTCGGTGTCGCCAGCAGCACGCGCTTGTCGAACGCGAAGTCCCACAATGTCGGATCCTGCTCAAGCGCCGCAGTCAGGAAATGCTCGCCCGGCACGAACATGATGACGTAATCGGGGGCATCGGCGAATTGGCTCCAATAGGCCTTGTTGCCCAACCCGTTGACGTGCGCCCGCATCGCCGCCGCATGCATCGTCAGTCCCTTGGTGCGCTCGGCCTCGTCGACAGCGCCGAACGCATCCTGATAGGCGTTGAGTGAGACCTTGGCGTCGATGACGAGACTGCGACCGCCCGGCACGGTGACGATCGCATCGGGTCGCAACCGTCCACCTTCGTCGCCACCGGCCACAGACACTTCAGTCTGGAAATCTGTATGCTCGGACAATCCACAGGTTTCCAAGACATTTTTTAGCTGCTGCTCACCCCAGCGCCCTCGCGACTTGGGGGCATTGCGGAGCGAATTGACGAGCTTGGCCGCCTCGCTGGAGACCTTCTCCTGCCCTACGCGCAGGCCTTCGAGCTGTCCCTTCAACTGGTCGAACGCGCTTAATCGCTCGCCCTCGACGCGCGTAACCGCTTCCTCATATTTCAGCAGACGGTCGCTTACCGGCTGAAGCATCGACTTGAGGTTATGCCCCGCTGTCTCCTCGGATTGGCGGAAGCGTTCGTCGGCACGCTTCAGAAACACTTCCTGCGCGTCGTTGAGCAGCTTGTTCGAGACCTCGGCAAACTGCGTCGCAAGCAAATCCTTGGCATGGAGCAGTTCGCCGATGCGTGTAGCGTGAGCATCCTCGACCATCTTCTCCCGCGCTGCGGTGGTCTGACGAAGTTCGGCGACACGCGCCTCGTGGGCTTCGCGACCGGCGTTCAGACGTGCATCGTTGTTGGCGTGCATCTCCGCGAGGCGGTTCTCGAAGGCGTTAGCGTGCGTCTTCAGTGCAGTATTTTCCAAGCGCGCAACGTCGCGCTCATCGCGAATGACAGCGAGTTCTGCGCGCAACTGTTCCGTATCGCGTGCGCGGTGCTCGGCGCTGGCAAGATCGGAGATTGCACGACGAAAGTCGGCGTCGCGTGCTGTTGCATCTGCGCGGGCGGCGGCAAGCGGGCGACTGCCGAGCATCCATCCAAAAGCTAGCCCCACCAGCAAAGCGCAGATTGCGAGCAGGGAAATCATCAGGCCGTTCATAAGGGGTCTCGCTGGAACATTCAGTGAACCTTACCCGTGCCAGGGCGTGCGGACAAGCGCACCCCGTCGCAAAGCAGACCCGCATCACGTGAGCGGCCGCCACCCCTTCGCCAAACGATCGGCGCTTCCCCCTCCCCCTTGCTTGCTTATCCCGCTACAGCCGCGCGATGCTCTCTGATATTGCGATCTCGCGCGCCGCCACCCTGCAACCCATTGCCGCCATCGCCGCCGCGGCGGGCATTCCCACGGAGGCGGTCGAGCCATACGGCCATCACAAGGCCAAGATCGATCTAGCGCAACTGCCGTCGCGCACCGAGACCGGCAAGCTCATCCTGGTGACTGCGATTAACCCGACTCCCGCGGGCGAAGGCAAATCGACCACTTCGGTTGGTTTGGCTGACGCGCTCAACCGAACCGGACGGAAGACGATGCTAGCCCTGCGAGAACCCTCGCTCGGACCGTGTTTCGGCACCAAGGGCGGCGCAACAGGTGGTGGCTACGCGCAGGTCGTTCCAATGGAGGACATTAACCTCCATTTCACCGGCGACTTCCACGCGATCACCTCGGCGCACAACCTGCTGGCGGCGATGATCGATAATCACGTCCATTGGGGCAACGCGCTCGACATTGACGTGCGGCGGATCGTGTGGCGGCGCGTATTGGATATGAACGACCGCGCTTTGCGCGACATCGCACAATCGCTTGGCGGTCCAGCGAACGGGTTTCCACGCGAAAGCGGCTTCGACATCACCGTCGCATCCGAAGTCATGGCGATCCTGTGCCTTGCGGCCGACCTGCACGATCTCGAAGCGCGGCTGGGGCGGATCGTGGTCGCCTATACGCGTGACCGGCGGCCGGTGACCGCGAAGGACCTGAAGGCCGACGGTGCAATGGCGGTGCTGCTTGCGCAGGCGATCAAGCCCAACCTTGTCCAGACGCTCGAGGGGACGCCAGCGCTGATCCATGGCGGGCCGTTCGCGAACATCGCGCATGGCTGCAACTCTGTCATCGCGACGCGCACCGCGCTCGGCCTCGCGGATTATGTCGTGACCGAAGCTGGCTTTGGCGCCGACCTGGGAGCGGAGAAATTCTTCGATATCAAATGCCGCCAGGCAGGATTGAAGCCAGACGCGACCGTCATCGTGGCGACGGTTCGCGCGCTCAAAATGAATGGCGGGGTGGCAAAAGCAGATCTCTCCGCACCCAACGTAGATGCGGTCCGGCGCGGAGGCGTGAACCTCGCACGTCATATCGAGAACGTCCGCATGTTCGGGGTGCCGGTGGTTGTCGCCGTCAATCGGTTCGACAGCGATACGCCCGAAGAATTCGAGGCAATCCAAGAGATCGCGACCGCGCAAGGATGCGATGCGGTGCTGTGCACACATTGGGCGGACGGAGGCGCTGGGGCGGAGGTCCTTGCTGAGGCCGTCGTCGCGTTATGCGACCATGCTGGCGGACAATTCGCGCCGCTCTATGCCGACGACCTTTCGCTGTTCGCGAAGATCAACACTGTCGCGACACGGATCTACCGGGCGGAAGAGGCGATCGCCGACCCATCCATCCTTGCGCAACTGGCGCGATGGGAAGATGCCGGGTTCGGGCATTTGCCTGTCTGCATGGCGAAGACGCAGTACAGCTTCACCACCATGCCTTCGAAACTTGGTGCGCCGACCGGCCACGTCGTGCCGGTACGCGAAGTACGGCTGAGCGCAGGCGCGGGCTTTGTCGTGGTGATCTGCGGGGAAATCATGACAATGCCCGGCTTGCCGCGGGTTCCAGCTGCGGAGACAATCCACTTCGGCGCAGATGGTGAGATCGAAGGGCTGTTCTGAAGACGTCAGAGACGTATCACTGTTCTCCTGCGAAAGCCGGAGAACAGGGTAACGGCGAACTGCGCTCGTCGCCCTGAGTGCCTGCCTTCGCAGAAACACTCAGGAGACTGGCTTTAGCCCGCCTTGCGCATCTTGGTAAGCTTCTTCATCAGCATGTCACGCTTGAGCTTCGAGATGTGATCGATGAACAGCACGCCGTTCAGATGGTCGATCTCATGCTGGAACGCGGTGGCAAGCAACCCGTCAAGATCGCCCTCCTGCCGTTCGCCCTGCTCGTCGAGCCATGTCGCACGACACCGTGCAGGACGCTCTACGTCGGCGTATTGCTCTGGAATCGACAGGCAACCCTCGGCGTAGACCGAGAGTTCGTCGCTAACCGAAACCAGTTCGGGGTTGATGAACACCAGCGGCTTTCTCACCGGCTTGGCATCTTCGCCCTCGCCTTCTGGTTCCTGCAGATCGATCACCACAATTCGCTGTTTGATCGCAACCTGGGTCGCGGCAAGACCGATCCCCCGCGCGTCGTACATTGTATCAAACATGTCCCGCACGATCGTCCGCACGGAATCATTCACTTGCGCGACGGGTTCGGCGACGGCGCGGAGCCCGGGATGCGGGACTTCGAGAATTTCTAAGACAGCCATTCTCGCGAGCTAGGAAAGCACGGGCAGTGCGTCAAGGTCGCGGCCTCCCTTCTTCACGTTTATGCGCCTTTGGACGACAAGATATCCGACCGAAAAAAGCTGGAATATACAAGTAACAGAGTAGGTTGACCTGCTCAACGAAGACTAGCTGACAGGTCGCCGGGCGCGAAGCGCCTGTGCCAGCGTTCCCTCATCCAGATAATCTAGCTCGCCGCCGACTGGGAGCCCATGGGCGAGTTGCGTGATGCGGATCGGGAACCGCTCGATCCGTTCGGCAATGTAATGCGCGGTGGTCTGCCCTTCGAGTGTCGCGTTCATCGCCAGAACGACCTCGTCGATCCCGCCGTCAGCAATTCGTCGCACAAGCGAATCGATCGCGAGATCCTCAGGACGCACGCCTTCCAAAGCCGAGAGTCTGCCCCCGAGCACGTGGAACCGCCCCGGAAACAGTCGCGAGCGATCGAGCGCCCAAAGATCGGCGACTTCCTCGACGACGCACAGAGCGCGCGGATCCCGGCGTTGGTCCGAACACACGCCGCATGGGTCCGTCGTATCGACGTTGCCGCAGATGGAACAGGTTGCGAGGTTCTCTTCCACCGCCATCAAAGCGTTAAGCAACGGTCCGAGTGCTGCCTCGCGCTTCTTGAGCAAATGCAGCACCGCGCGCCGCGCCGACCGCGGACCAAGCCCGGGGAGCTTGGCAAGCGCCTGGGTCAGCGCGTCGATTTCTGGGGAAGCCATGCGGAACAGATAGGGGGTTGCCTTGCGCCTGCGCAAGCGGCCACAGCATCGCGCCATGCGGATCATCTTCATGGGCACGCCCGACTTCTCCGTTCCGATCCTCCAGGCATTGGTCGATGCGGGACACGAGGTCGTAGCATCCTACAGCCAGCCCCCCCGACGCGCAGGGCGCGGCAAAGCGCTGACACCGACTCCCGTTCATGCGCGGGCCGAGGCGGTCGGTATTGCGGTACGGACCCCGGCAAGCTTGCGGGACGCGGAGGCGCAGGCAGAATTCGCGCGGTTCGATGCGGACATTGCGGTCGTCGCAGCGTACGGTTTGATCCTGCCGCGCGCGATCCTGGATGCACCCCCCCACGGATGCCTTAACGTCCATGCCTCCCTCCTTCCCCGCTGGCGCGGCGCAGCGCCAATCCATCGAGCCATTCTCGCGGGAGATGCAACCACGGGAGTCTGCATCATGGGTATGGAAGCCGGGCTCGACACCGGACCGGTCCTGCTCCGAGACGAGACCTCGATCGGAGAGAAAACTGCGGGGATACTGACCGCGGAGCTTAGCGCCATGGGTGCGCGGCTGATGGTGGAAACCCTGGCAAACTTGTCGTCTTATCTGCCACAACCACAACCCGACGCCGGGGTAACCTACGCTGCGAAGATCGAGAAAACCGAAGCCCGAATCGATCTTACGCAGAATGCCGCGGCGATCGAACGGCAGGTCCGCGCCTTCAATCCAGTGCCCGGCGCGTTCATCGAAGTTGCTGGCGAGCGGATCAAACTCCTTGCGGTCGATGTCGTCACCGACGCGTCGGCCTCGCCTGGAACGGTGATCGACGACCAGTTGACGATTGCCTGTGCAGACGGCGCAATCCGACCGACCGTATTGCAACGCGCAGGCCGGAGCGCGATGGAGGCAGCTGACCTGCTCCGCGGCTTTTCCATACCTGTGGGAACCGTTCTTTGAAACGCTTTGCGATTACAGTAGAATTTGATGGACGACCCTTCATGGGGTGGCAACGCCAGCATCACGGTCCGACGGTGCAGGCCGCGATCGAGCGCGCCGCCCATGCGATCACCAGTGAGACGGTCGCGGTCCATGCCGCTGGGCGGACCGACGCCGGCGTCCACGGGATTGCAATGCGGGCGCATCTCGATCTCGCGCGTGACTTGACGCCATTCCGGCTGATGGAAGCTCTCAATGCCAAGCTGCGTCCGGACCCGGTCGCTATTACCGCGTGCGAAATCGTACCCGAGGACTGGCACGCCCGCTTTTCCTGCGTCGGACGGCATTATGAGTATCGCATTGTCCTCCGCCGCGCTCCGCTGACGTTTGAACGCGGTCTTGCTTGGCGCATTCCCGGAGAAGTTGATGCGGCGGCAATGGCCGCGGGAGCGGCCAGACTGGTTGGCCGACATGATTTTACCACCTTCCGCTCAGCCCATTGTCAGGCCGACAGCCCGCTCCGGACGCTCGACCGACTAGACGTCGTCGCCAAGGGTGACCGGATCAGCGTGTTCGCTTCGGCGCGATCGTTTCTGCATCATCAGGTCCGGTCGATGGTCGGCTGTCTCGCACTGGTGGGTGAAGGCAAATGGTCGCCCGAGGACCTGACGGCAGCCCTCCAAGCGCGCGACCGTACCGCCCTTGGCTTCAATGCGCCGCCAGATGGACTGTTCTTCCTGAGCGCAGATTATCCTGCCGAGTCAGTCGTCAACAGTACGGAATGCGCAGCCGGTATCAGATAAGCCCAGCCAATGGACTCGACGGATCCGCATAGCGGCGCATGCCCATCCGCCCCGCTCGATACGACAGCCGCCCTGCTTCCACCGCGGCCTTCATCGCCGCCGCCATCATGACCGGATTCTTTGCCTCGGCGATCGCTGTGTTCATCAGCACGCCGTCGCAGCCAAGCTCCATCGCGACTGCGGCATCGGATGCTGACCCAACACCCGCGTCGACCAGCACCGGTACGCTTGCGCCCTCGACAATCAGGCGAATCGTCACCCGGTTCTGGATGCCAAGGCCGGACCCGATCGGCGCGCCCAGTGGCATGATCGCAACCGCACCGGCGTTCTCAAGACGCTTCGCTGCGATCGGATCGTCGACGCAATAAACCATCGGCAGAAACCCCTCGTTCGCAAGAACCTCGGTTGCCCGTAGCGTCTCCACCATGTCGGGATACAGCGTCCGCGCTTCGCCCAGCACTTCGAGCTTCACCAAGTCCCAACCGCCCGCCTCGCGCGCCAATCGCAGCGTGCGAATCGCCGAATCGGCATCGAAACACCCCGCCGTGTTGGGAAGGTAGGTAACCTTTTTCGGATCGATGAAGTCGGTCAGCATCGGCGCGTTGGGGTCGCTGACGTTGACGCGGCGCACCGCGACCGTGACGATCTCTGCCCCCGACGCCTCCAGGGCGGCGGCATTCTGCGCGAAGTCCTTGTATTTGCCTGTCCCGACGATCAACCGCGACCGAAAGGTCCGGCCAGCAACCGGTCCAGGTGTCCGCATCAATTGTCGGGATGTGATCGCCGCCGCCGACGAAATGCACGATCTCGAGTTCGTCGCCATCCTCGACCTGAACGGCCGCTAAAGTCGACCGGGGCACCACCTCCAGGTTACGCTCCACGGCAACTTTCTCCGGCGCAAGGCCAAGATCGGCGGCAAGATCCGCCAAGCTGAGACCCGCGCGAACGCGGCGGTGCTCGCCATTGACCTGAATGCTGACAGTTCCATCGCTATGCATCGGTTACCCATTCCCGTTTCGGCGCCTTCATGCCGCCCGCAACGCGCGAAGTCGACCCATCTGCGCGACGCCTTCGGGGCGCACGACACGAACGGTTGGAGAGCGGTGTCCGTTTGATATAGGAGGTCTCCACCGCGTCGCCACACGAAAGCCAGCACCGGATGCCTGAAACGATCTTCGTCCTCAACGGCCCCAACCTCAACCTGCTCGGCACGCGCGAGCCGGAAATCTATGGTGCCGAGACGCTCGATGACATTGCAGGCCAGCTCGAGGACAGAGCCCAAGAGTTGGGATTTGCAATCGACCTGCGGCAATCGAACCACGAAGGCCATCTGGTCGACTGGATCCACGAGGCACAGGCCCTGCCCGCTAAGGCCGTGATCCTCAACGCTGCCGCCTTCACGCACACCTCGGTTGCCTTGCTGGATGCGATCAAGGCGGTTCGCACCCCCGTGATCGAAGTCCACCTGTCCAACCCGCACGCGCGCGAAGCCTTTCGGCACGTCAGCCGTATCTCCCCTGCCGTCAAAGGCACGATCAGCGGGTTTGGCGCGTTATCCTACCTGCTGGCGCTTGAAGCGGCGGCACGACTCTGACAGGACGCACCCTTGAAAAACAGGGAGCATAGGGAATTTATGCCCGAAGATACCACTGCCGACGCCATGCGGATCGATGTCGATCTGGTCCGTCAGCTTGCACAATTGCTGGACGACACGTCCTTGACCGAGATCGAGGTCGAAGACGGCGGCCCGAAAGATTCGTATTGCGCGCAAGGCCGCAGCGGCTGCAGCGCCTGTGCAATATGCCCCGATGGCAACCGCAGCGGCGCCAAGCGCTACCGCGTCGCCCGAGATCGTCGCGAGCGCGGCGCCGTCGACGCTCAATGCGGTCAAATCCCCGATGGTGGGCACCGCCTATCTGTCGCCCAACCCGGAAGCGAAAGCGTTCGTCAGCGTTGGCGATACGGTTGCAGCCGGCGATACGCTGCTGATCGTCGAAGCGATGAAGGTGATGAACCCGATCCTCGCACCGACCGCCGGACGCGTGAGTGCTGTGCTGGTGACGAGCGGCCAGCCGGTCGAGTTCGACCAGCCCTTGGTGGTCGTCGAATAATCATGGCCGAAATCAAGAAGCTGTTGATCGCCAACCGTGGCGAGATCGCGCTCCGCATCCACCGCGCGTGCCACGAGATGGGTATCCAAACGGTCGCAGTGCATTCGACCGCCGACGCGGACGCGATGCACGTGCGGCTGGCCGATCAGGCGATCTGCATTGGACCGCCGTCGGCGAGCGAAAGCTATCTCAATATCCCGAACATCATTTCCGCGGCCGAAATCTCGGGCGCGGATGCGATCCACCCGGGCTATGGTTTCCTCAGCGAGAACGCCAAGTTCGCGGAAATCGTCGAAGCGCACGACATTATTTTCGTGGGCCCAAAGCCCGAACACATCCGGACGATGGGTGACAAGATCGAGGCCAAGCGGACCGCTGGCGCGCTTGGGCTGCCGCTCGTGCCGGGGTCGGCCGGACCGATTAGCGATCTCGCCGAAGCCAAGGAAATTGCCGCGGCGGCAGGTTATCCCGTTATTATTAAAGCGGCATCGGGCGGCGGCGGGCGTGGAATGAAGGTCTGCACCTCCGAAGACCAACTCGAGACCTTGATGCAGCAGGCCGGCAGCGAGGCGAAGGCCGCGTTCGGTGACGCGACGGTCTATCTTGAAAAATACCTTGGTAATCCGCGCCATATCGAATTTCAGGTGTTCGGCGACGGCGAAGGCAATGCGATTCATCTGGGGGAGCGCGACTGTTCGCTCCAGCGTCGCCACCAGAAGGTGCTGGAAGAGGCTCCCTCGCCCGTGCTGGGCGAAGAGGACCGCGCGCGCATGGGGGGCATCTGCGCGAAGGCGATGGCGGACATGGGCTATCGCGGTGCGGGAACGATCGAATTCCTGTGGGAAAACGGTGAGTTCTACTTCATCGAGATGAACACGCGGCTGCAGGTCGAGCATCCCGTGACCGAAGCGATTACGGGTCTCGACCTCGTTCGCGAACAGATTCGCATCGCCGAGGGCCATGGCCTGACGTTGCGGCAGGAAGACATCCAGTTCCGCGGCCATGCGATCGAGTGCCGGATCAATGCCGAGGACCCGCGAACTTTCGCGCCTTCTCCGGGGCTTATCAAGCAGTTCCATGCACCGGGCGGGATGAACGTTCGGGTCGATAGCGGGCTGTATGCGGGCTACCGCGTGCCGCCATATTACGATTCGATGATCGCCAAGCTGATCGTCTACGGCACCACCCGTGCGGGTGCGATCCGGCGATTGCGGCGGGCGCTCGAGGAGTTCGTCATCGACGGGCCGACCACGACAATCCCGCTACATCAAGCGCTTATCGAGGATCCCGAATTTCAGGCGGGGGATTATACGATCAAGTGGCTCGAGGAATGGTTGGCGCGGGAGCCGGCGTAGCGGCAAGCCTGAGTTTCGATGGCCCCGGCTTCGTGCCGGGGTACAATTCCTCGCCTTACCAACGCTTTGCGGTGAATTCTGCGACCCGCATACTAAAGCTTGCCACTTTGCCGAAAACCGGCAATTCTCTCCTGACACACCGCCCGCCAGAAGGACGGACGTGAGTGGGACGAGGCAATGGGCTGGCGCATTCTGGGCTATATCCTGCTTGTCCTTGCCGCGTTTTTGGTCGTTGCGTTCCTGTTTTACCGCACTCCAGACACCGATCCCGTCGCAATGCGCGCCAAATACGGCGCTTCACCGTCGCAATTCGTCGATCTTGGCGGCGGTCTCAAAGTGCATGTGCGTGACACCGGTCCGCGGGACGGTCCGGCGCTGATGCTGGTGCACGGATCCAATGCCTCGCTCCAGACCTGGGAACCCTGGGCCGCGCGACTCGAGTCGCGGTACCGGGTCATCCGGATGGATCTTCCCGGCCATGGCCTGACCGGAGCTAGCCCGACGCGGGACTACGCACCCGCAGCTTATGTCGACGTGGTCGAACGCCTGCGCGTGAAACTCGGCGTCGACGGGATCGTGCTGGCGGGCAACTCGATGGGCGGCGGGGTCGCGTGGCATTATGCGCTCGCGCACCCGCGCCACGTCCGCGCGCTCGTCCTGATCGACTCGGTCGGGCAACCCGAACCGGGCAACGCCGAGCCGCCGCTTGCCTTTCGGATCGCGCGCATGCCGATCCTGCGCGACATTGCCGCCGCGATCACGCCGCGCAGCCTGATCGCGGACAGCCTTCCGGGCGTATTCGGCAACCCGAAACTGGCCGATGCCGCGATGATCGACCGCTATTGGGAATTGTTGCGCTATCCCGGCAACCGCAAGGCGACGCTCGACCGGTTCGCCTTGGCCCCGGACAGCGCGACCCCGGGGGAACTGGCCTCGCTCAAGCTGCCGGTCCTGATCCTGTGGGGCGCGGAGGATCGGCTGATCCCGCGAGCATCGGGGAACTGGCTTCAGGCGCATATCCCGGGCAGTCGGCTGATCGTCTACCCCGGGACCGGGCACCTCCCCATGGAAGAGCGCCCGGACGAAAGCGCGCGCGATGTCACCCGCTTCATCGACTCGACCGCGACCGCCGAACGCTAGTCCGGCGCAAATTTGCGCGAAAGTGGAGTGATCTTTCCGGGCCCATCCGGATCGCGGGTGCGTGTCGGAGACGGTACGCCGGGAGACGTACCGGGCATGCCAGGATCATGCCCTGCCATGCGGGCGCTTAGCCACTTCGACACCCATTTGATCGCTATTCTGGATCTATCCATCGTTGACGGCCTGTAGCGTTCAGAATAATTTTTACGGACCGTCCAGAAAGAGCACAGCACCGCCCAAGTATGCCGAAGCCAAAATGTTGGCGCTGGCATGCATTACCGTACGCGTCTGCCGCACGGACCGCTCTTTTTCGTCGGCACGAGTATCGTGATTTCCGCGCGTTCCAGCCTTTACTGAAGCACTACGCATTTCCTGAAACCGGAGAGGTATCATGACAAGTCCAGTGACCTTCGATCAACTGCAGGACGGCTTCTACAACGCCCTCGCCGCCGGGCTCGGCTACGACACGACGACACCGTTTCAAGTCGTACAGCCCTCGCCCCCGCTGGTCGGCGGGCTTGGCGCGGATGGCCGCCTGTGGAATTACCTGGACATCATTCCGCCCGCGACGCTCAACATGAACACCTCGCTCGGCGCGGGGGGCAACAAATTCTCGGCGGATTACCAAGGCGTCCTGTCGGCGCTTCAGCCTGCCAGCGAACAGTTCCTCAACACCGTCAAGCAGCCATGCTACGACAATTGGGCGTCGGCGCGTGCCAAGGGGGCGGTCGGCCCCACCGGCCAGAACTTCCAGCTCTGGGCCTATGGCTGTGCCCCGTGCCAGACGGTCGCCCGTCAGGGTGCGATCGCCCTCAACCGGGACAATCTCGACCCGGTCTTCGTCGCCCAGAACAACGCGATGGCGTATCAGCCGACCGGTACCGATCCGATCACCTTCAGCATCGATTATGACACCATGCTGCGGCTGCTGATGTCCGCGCCGACGCGCTCGTTCACGGTCGGGAAAAGCGACTGGAATACCGACGTGTCCCGGACCTGGGCCAACGGCAAGTCCGGCGGCTTTTTCGGCCTGTGGGGCGGCAGCTCGTCGACGTCCATCACTACCCAGAAATTCGGCGGCAGCGGCGTCTCGGTAACGGCGTCGTTCGCGAACGTCCTGCCGTTCGCCGCCAGCCCGGGAAACTGGTTCTCGTCCGCCGCGATGGGCCTGGCCTATCACAATCCGAATGCGGCACCGTGGGATCCAACCTCGACGATCAACTGGGAGAACTCCTTCGGGAAGAACGGCAACATGCAACGCTTCACCACGACGCTGTTGCTGGTCAACCAGATGGACATTCAGGTGACATCGACGGCAGTGTACACCGAAGCGGAGCAGACCGAGATCCGCAGGAATTCCAGTTCTGGCTTGTGGCCGTTCTACAGCAGCGGCGGATCGGGCGGGACGTCGAGCTCCGCCAGCTTCACCAACACCGGCAACATGCACATTTCGATCACGAGCAATGCCGGGGTTCCGATCATCATCGGTGCGATCGTCGAACCGGTCAAAACCTATCTCGGCGGCGAGGCCGAGGCTGCCAAGTTCCTGACCGAGACGTTCTACGACACGACCGCCAAGAGCCGTGTTCTCGAACCAAGCTGATCCCCGGATCAGACGAGCGACCTGAAGACCGTTCGACAGCGCGATCGGTGGGAAATCCCGCCGATCGCGTCTGTCCACGGGCATCAGCAGCATGTCACGTCGTGCGACGACCGCAAGAATCCCACAGCAGCCCGCCCACAGTCCGACAGGATATGGAGACAGCGCATGGCAACCTTCGACGAGCTTCAGATCCTGCTTCTAAAGCGCACCCTCCAGGCTTTCGGCGTACCCGACACTGCCGGCAAGACATTCCAGCCCGCAACCGTCCCCGACAGCGACCAGACGCTTTGGGGATTGTTCAATATCATCCCCGCGGACGAGCCGGTCTTCGTGCAGTCGGGGTCGCAGTTCTTCCCCGCCTATAGCGCAGTAATCGGATCGCTCGTGGCGGGCCACAGTCCGTTCAACCCGATCACGGTCGCCAAGCGGAAGCTCGCCGACTGGGGTACGAAACCTCCGGCCTGGTCGATCGACGAGGCGACGATGTTGCAAATGCTCGCGTTGGCTCCGTCGGCGCGGTTTCCCTTCAGCAGCTCCGGCGCGCCGGAAACCCCGTTCTGGGGCCTGTGGGCCGCGAGTCCCCCGGTCGACGGGGTTGCGGACGTGCTGGCGGCCGCCAAGCTCGACATGACGCTGTCCTTCGACCATCTGCTCAATTTCGCCACGACCCCAAGCGACTGGTATCTCTCCTCCGCGCTCGCCAACGCTTACAGCAACAAGCATGGCGCCCCCTGGGATCCGACCTCGCCGATTACCTGGACGACGACCTTCGGTCCCGGCGGCACGCTTGTCCGCATGCCAGCAAGCCTGATCATCGCCGACACGCTCTCGATCACCTACACAAGTGAGACGGCGTTCAGCCCGGGCGTGCAGGCCGAGATCCTCGCCAATGCGGCAGCCGGGGTGTGGCCCTATTATTTGAGCAGCGGAAATGCGACGACGCACATCAGTTTCGATTCCCACGGACGGCTAACCGCGTCGATCACGACGCCTGCCGGCCAGCCGGTCATCCTCGCGGCTGCGGTGCTTTCGGCGAGTGCCTATCTCGGTCTGGGCTGAGGATGCCGGCGCTTCACCCGCCCGACGAACCGCGCGTGGGCTTCGATACGCGCTAGCGCGGTTCCGCGCCCGACGCTAAGGGCAGCAGCATGACCGACATCACCCCAGAGATCGTCGCCCAGCACGGGCTGTCCGCCGAAGAATATGACCGCGTCCTGCACGCGCTGGGGCGCGAGCCCAACCTGACCGAGCTCGGCATCTTCTCGGTGATGTGGTCCGAGCATTGCTCGTACAAATCCTCGCGCATCCATCTCAAGAAGCTTCCCACCACCGGGCCGCAAGTCATCTGCGGCCCCGGCGAGAATGCGGGCGTCGTCGACATTGGCGACGGCCAGGCGGCGATCTTCAAGATGGAGAGCCACAACCACCCGTCGTACATCGAACCCTATCAGGGGGCCGCGACCGGCGTCGGCGGGATCCTGCGCGACGTGTTCACGATGGGCGCGCGCCCGATCGCCAACCTCAACGCGCTGCGCTTCGGGCGGCCCGATCATCCCAAGATGCGCCACCTGATTTCGGGCGTCGTCCACGGGATCGGCGGTTACGGCAATTGCGTCGGCGTGCCCACGGTCGGCGGCGAGGTGAACTTCCACCCGGCGTATGACGGCAACATCCTGGTCAACGCGATGACCGTCGGCGTCGCCGAGACCGACAAGATCTTCTATTCCGCCGCCTCCGGGATCGGCAATTCGATCGTCTATGTCGGCTCCAAGACCGGGCGCGACGGGATTCACGGCGCGACGATGGCGTCGGCCGATTTCGGCGAGGATTCGGAATCGAAGCGCCCGACCGTCCAGGTCGGCGATCCGTTTACCGAGAAATTGCTGATCGAGGCGTGCCTCGAACTGATGGCGTCGGACGCGATCGTCGCGATCCAGGACATGGGTGCTGCTGGCCTCACCTCGTCCGCGGTCGAGATGGCGTCGAAGGGCGGCGTCGGGATCGAGCTCAACATGAATGCGGTGCCGCAGCGCGAAACCGGCATGACGCCCTATGAAATGATGCTGAGCGAAAGCCAGGAGCGGATGCTCATGGTGCTCAAGCCCGGCCGCGAGGATTTCGCCGAGGCGATCTTCCACAAATGGGAGCTCGACTTCGCGGTCATCGGCCAGGTGACCGACACCGGCCATATGGTTTTGAAATTCCACGGCGAGACGGTGTGCGACATTCCGCTCGCGCCGCTCGCCGACGAAGCGCCTTTGTACGACCGTCCGGCCGCGACGAAGGAAGAATATCAGGCGTGGGCGAAGATCACGCCGCTTGGCGACATCCCGCAGACGCCCGACGTCGCCGCCGATTTGCTGACGCTGATGGCCTCGCCCGACATCGCCTCGCGGCGTTGGATCTGGGAGCAGTATGACACGCAGGTCGGCGCCGATACGGTGCAGCGCCCGGGTGGCGACGCCGCGGTGGTGCGGGTCCACGGCACGCAAAAGGGGCTCGCGATGAGCACCGACTGCACCCCGCGCTATTGCTATGCCGACCCCTATGAGGGCGGCAAGCAGGCGATTGCAGAGTGTTATCGCAACCTGTCGGCGGTCGGCGCGACGCCGCTCGCGGTGACCAACTGCCTCAACTTCGCCAACCCGCAGCGCCCCGAGATCATGGCGCAGTTCGTCGGCTGTCTCGACGGCATGGGCGATGCGTGCCGCGCACTCGACTTCCCGATCGTTTCGGGGAACGTCTCGCTGTACAATGAGAGCAAGGCGACCGGGGGCGGCTCGGCGATCCTGCCGACGCCCGCGATCGGTGCGATCGGGCTGCTGGCGGACTGGTCCAAGTCGGCGACGATCGCGTTCAAGGGCACCGGCGACGTGATCGTGCTGATCGGCGCGCGCTCGGGTCACCTTGGCCAGTCGCTGTGGCTGCGCGAAGTTCATGGCCGCGAGGAAGGCCCCCCGCCCCCGGTCGATCTCGAAGCGGAACGCCGCAACGGCGAGTTCGTCCGCACCCACATCGCGACCGGCGGGCTGACGGCGGTGCATGACGTGTCCGACGGCGGGATCGCGGTGACGATCGCCGAGATGGCGCTGGCGGGTAACGTCGGCGCGATGCTGCATGCGCCGTTGCCGTGCGGCGTCGCCTGCGCGCTGTTCGGTGAGGACCAGGGGCTTTATGTCGCGACCGTCGCGGATCACCTGCTGCTCGAAACGCTGACGGCGGCGGATGCAGCCGGGGTGGAGATCGAGCGAATCGGGCGGACGATCGCGAATCGGCTGATCTTCGAGCTTCCCGACAACGATCATGTCGTCCCACTGAGCGACTTGCGGACCGCGCATGAGGGCTTCTTCCCGAAACTGATGGGCGCAGCCGTACCCGTAGAGAACTGATGATGTGCGAATGGGTCGCCTTTAGGCTTGCGACCCATTCTCATTAGCGATAGATCATGCGCTCCGAAGGGAGTGTCCATGGTTGTCTGCATCTGCAATGCCATCCGCGAACGCGACGTCCGCGCCGCCGCCCGAAACGGGTGCCGGACGGCTTGCCAGGCCTATCGCACCATGGGGTGCGAAGCGAAATGCGGCCAATGCGTTCCCGCCGCCCGCGCGATCATCGACGAAGAGCGCGCCGTAGCCTAAAGGCTAGCCTCCGCTATTCCGCGACCAGCAAAGGCTAAACGATGCAAGGCGATCTCAAGGTCATCGAGTACCTCAACACGGCACTCAAGAATGAGCTGACGGCGGTCAATCAATATTGGCTGCATTACCGGCTGTACGATCACTGGGGCGTCCGGAAGCTTGCCGCGTTCGAACGGCAGGAGTCGATCGACGAGATGAAGCATGCCGACTGGCTGTCGGAGCGGATCCTGTTCCTCGATGGTCTGCCCAATTTCCAGTTGCTGGGGCGGCTCCGCATCGGCGAGACGGTCGAGGAAGTCCTCAAGGCCGATCTTGCGCTCGAAATGGAAGCGCTGCCGCTGCTCCGCGATGCGATCGAGCATAGCGAAAAGGTCCGCGACTATGTCAGCCGCGATCTGTTCCGCCGCATCCTCGATAGCGAGGAAGAGCATGTCGACACGCTCGAGCGCCAGTTCGAGATGATTGCGCGGATGGGGATCGAGAATTACGTCCAGCTGCAGAGCAAGCCCGCCGACGACGAGGGCTGACGCGACCGACTAATAGTCGTTTCCCCGGGTAAAACCGGGGAAACCTACTCCACGTCCTTCCACGCCCCCCAGAAGTCGATCATCTTCGGGGTAAGCCAGCCGTACGTGAAGTTGAGCATGTAGATCGCCCACAACACCGTCGCGACGATCGTCACGCGCAACGCGATGCGCCCGGCGCGGAACTCGTGCGGCGCGCTGTCCGCCTGCCCCGGCACGCGCTCCACGCCTGCCTCGTCCGCGGTTTTCACCCCGAACGGCAGGACGAAGAACACCGAAAACGCCCAGAACAGGAAATAGATCGCCAGCGCTGAAGTCCACCGCATGTCGCTCTCCTCCTGTTCCGAGCCTATTCGAGGCTCAAGCCTCGATCAACAACACGTCGACGATCGGCTTCTTGCCGGTCCAGCGAGTCGCGACCTTGCGGGTGGCGAGCCGGATCTGCTCGCGCAGCTTGTCGCGATCACGCCCGCCCTGCTTCACCGCGACGACGACCGCGCTGATCGTCTCTTCAAGGAACGGTTCGCGATCTTCCTCGACCGGAATGCCCTGGATCCGGACTTGCGGCTGGCCGATCATGCCACGCTGGCCGATCGCGACCGCCACCGAAATCTGGCCGAACAGGCCCAGCTTGCGGCGCTCGTTGATGGTCGAGCCGTCGCCCGGCAGGATCACGTCACCGTCGAGCACGAGGCGACCCACAGCGGCATTGCCGATCTTGGTGGGGTTGCCCGGCGCGAGGCGAATGATGTCGCCGTTGGTCTGCACCACCGCGCGCGGCACGCCTTCGGACAAAGCAAAGCGCGCCTGCTCCATCAGGTGGCGCATTTCGCCGTGGACCGGCATCAGGATCTCGGGCTTCATCCACTTGTACATCTGGAGCAGCTCGGGACGACCCGGGTGGCCCGACACATGGACATGCGCCTGGCGGTCAGTGATCATGATCACACCCTTGGCTGCGAGCTGGTTCTGGATCCGCCCGATCGCGACTTCGTTGCCCGGGATCTGCTTCGACGAGAAGACGACGGTATCGCCCTGGTCGAGCGAGATCGGATGCTGGCCATTGGCGACACGTGCAAGTGCAGCGCGATCCTCGCCCTGCCCGCCGGTTGCGACGACCAGAACCTTGTCGCGCGGCAGCCGCATCGCGGCCTCTGCGTCGATCGTGTCGGGGAAGTCCTTCAGATAGCCGGTTGCGCGCGCGACCTTGAGGATGCGGTCGAGCGACCGCCCCTGGACCGACAATTGCCGCCCGGTTTCAATCGCGACCTTGCCGAGCGTGTGGAGACGCGCGGCGTTGGAGGCGAACGACGTTACCAGCACGCGGCCCTTGGCCTTCCCGATCACGTCCATCAGCCCGGACAGTACGTCACTCTCGGAGCCCGAGGCGTCGTTATTGAACACGTTGGTCGAATCGCACACCAGCGCGAGAACGCCGTCCTTGCCGATCGCGGCAAGCTGATCCGGCGTGGCGGGCTTGCCGATGACCGGCGCGGCATCGAGCTTCCAGTCGCCGGTGTGGAAAATGCGCCCGTAAGGCGTATCAATCAGCAGCGCGCTCGCTTCGGGGATCGAATGCGACATCGGCACGAAGGTGATGCCGAACGGCCCGATCTCGAACGGGGCGTCGGGCTGGATCACGCGCAGCTTGACGCGGTTGGCGTTGCCCTCTTCCTCGAGCTTGCCCCGGATCAGGCCGGCAGTGAACGGCGTCGCGTAGAGCGGCACGCCGAGATCCTCGGCGAGATACGGCAGCGCGCCGATGTGATCCTCATGACCATGCGTCAGCACGATCCCGATCAAATCGTCGAGGCGTTCCTCGATGAACTGCAGGTCGGGCAGGATCACGTCGATGCCGGGATATTGCGGATCGGCGAAGGTGATTCCGCAATCGACCATCAGCCACTTGCCGTTGCAGCCGTACAGATTGACGTTCATGCCAATCTCGCCCGACCCGCCAAGGGCCAGGAACAGCAGTTCTTTCTTAGGGGTAGTCACTAAGTCTTTGTTCTTTCAGTTTATCGCCGCCAGCTTGGCAAGCGGCGCAGGGAGGGTGCGCGGGTTAGGCGCGATGAATGTCGTAGAGATCAGAAAAGCGGGGCACCGATACGGGCGCACACACGCAAGGACTCTAGGCCGCTATATGGGCGCGATCCCACAAAATCGCCAGCCCCTGAATGGTGAGATCGGGTTCGATCGCGTCGAACGCGTCGGTATGCTGTTCGAACAGAACCGCCAGACCACCGGTCGCGACGACCTTGCACGGGCGGCCGACCTCCGCCTTCATTCGCGCGACCAGCCCTTCGATCATCGCGACATAGCCCCAGTAGATGCCGATGTGCATCTGCGACACGGTATCCCGCCCGATCACGCTGGTGTCGTCAGGTGCTTCGATCGCGATCCGCGGAAGCTTCGCCGCGGCGGTGACCAGCGCGTCGAGCGACAGGTTGATCCCCGGCGCGATGATCCCGCCCTTATACGCGCCGGTATAATCGACCACGTCGAAGGTTGCGGCAGTGCCGAAATCGATCACGATCAGGTCGCCCGGATGGCGGGCGTGCGCCGCGATCATCGTCACCGCGCGATCCGCCCCGACGCTCTTGGGTTCGAGCACGTCGAGATGCATCCCCCATTCGACCGGGGCCTGACCCGCGATCAGCGGTTCGGTATCGAAATACTTCCGCGCGAGCGTCTGGAGGTTGTGGAGCGCGCGCGGGACGACGGTCGCGACGATCACCCCCGTCACCTGTTTGCGGTCATACCCTTCGAGGCTGAGCAACTGGCTAAGCCAGACCGCATATTCATCCGCCGTCCGGCGCGGATCGGTTGCGATCCGCCAGCGCGCCTTGATCGTCGCGCCTTCGAGCAGCGCGAAGACGATGTTGGTGTTCCCGGCGTCGATGGCGAGCAGCATGGCTGGAAAAGAGCCCTTCAGAGGAGGAACACGTCGCCCGCGTGAATGACACGCGCGGTGCCATCCGCCAAGCGCAGGATGAGCGCGCCGTCACTGTCGAGCCCGTGGAACAGCCCATCCGTCGCGCTGCCGTCGGGAAGCCGCGCGGTCAGCGCGGTGCCGATCGGGTGCGCGCGCTCGAGCCAGCGGGCACGGACGGGCGCGAGACCCTGCCCGCGCCAGATGCCGAGCCAGCGCGCGAAGGTTTCGGCGAGTGTCTCGGCGAAGTCGGCGGGATCGGGGGTTGCGCCATGCGCGGCGAGGCTGGTGGCGACGCGGTCGGTTTCTTTGGGATGGTGGGCGAGGTTGACGCCGATCCCGACGACGACGGCGTCGCCCGTGCGTTCGAGCAGGATGCCGGAGATCTTGGCGCCGTCCAGCAGCAGATCGTTGGGCCATTTGAGCGCCAGCCCGGCCGCGCGGGGACCGGCTGCGCTTTCGCCCTGGTGGTTGAGGGGAAGGTACGCCCGGACCACCTCTTCCAGCGCTACCGCAGCCACCAGGGCGAGCGTAGCAGGCGCCGGATCCCCGACCCGCACCCGGACAATACTGGATCCGTAGAAATTGCCGACCGGGGACACCCACAGCCGTCCCTGCCGCCCGCGCCCGCCGGTCTGCCGCTCGGCGCGCAGCCAGATCCCCTCGGAGATCCCGCTGCGCGCCAGTTCCAGCATGTCGGCGTTGGTAGACCCCGTCTCGGCGACGGTGCGAACCCGGTCGATCAGAACAGCGCCTTCGCCGCAACCATCGTCGCCCCGCCAAGGCTCGCGAGCCCGAGCCAGCCGAGCGGCGAAATCGCCGCGGCCATCACCGCGATCAGACCGCCCTCGACCGGGTCGGTGCGGACCGCTAGCGGCGCGCCCTCGACCGTCTCGGCCGGTGCATCGATGTACATCACCTTGACGACACGCAGGTAATAGAAGGCACCGATCACCGAGGCGACGAAGCCGACCACCGCGAGCGGATACAGCCCGGCAACGATCGCCGCCTGGAACACCGCGACCTTGGCGTTGAAGCCGAGCATCGGCGGGATGCCCGCGAGCGAGAACATGAAGATCGCCATCGCGAGCGCGAGCCCAGGCCGCGTCCGCGACAGGCCCGCGAGCGCAGTGATGCTCTCGACCGGCTGGCCTGCGGCGTCCTTCATCTGAAGAACGATCAGGAAGCTGCCCAGCGTCATCACGACATAGACGGTCAAGTAGAACAGCACCGCCGCAACACCCGCCTGCGTACCGGCCGCAAGACCGATCAGCACGAAGCCGACGTTGTTGATCGACGAATAAGCGAGCAGCCGCTTGATGTTGGTCTGCCCGATCGCCGCGACCGCACCGAAGATGATCGACGCGAGGGCCGCGAAGATCACGATCTGACGCCACTGGTCGGTCGCCGGTCCCATCGCCTCGACCGCGACGCGGACCGACAGCGCGACCGCTGCCACCTTGGGGGCGGAGGCGAAGAAGGTCGTCACCGGGGTCGGTGCGCCTTCGTACACGTCCGGGGTCCACATGTGGAACGGAACGGCGCTCATCTTGAACGCGAGACCGGCGAAGACGAACACCAGCCCGAAGGTCAGCCCGAGCGAACGCCCCTCACCGTACGCCGTGGCGATCGACGAGAAGAGCGTCGTGCCGCTGAAGCCGTACACCAGCGAGATGCCGTACAGCAGGATCCCGCTCGCGAGCGCGCCCAGCACGAAATACTTGAGGCCGGCTTCTGCCGAGCGCGTGTCGCGGCGCATGAAGCTCGCCAGCACGTAGGCCGCGAGGCTCTGGAGTTCGAGACCGACGTACAGCGTCAGCAAGTCGCCCGCCGAGACCATCATGCTCATGCCCGCTGCGGACAGCAGGATCAGCACCGGATATTCCGGGCGGAGATCGTCACCACGACCGGCCGCGAAGAAACGCGGCGCGATCAGGATCGCGATGGCCGAGGCGCCGAAGATCAGCACTTTGGCGAACGCGCCGAACGCATCGCCGCGGACAAGCCCGCCGAATGCATCGCCGCCGTAGGAGGCAGGCCCGGTCAGCGCGATCGTCGCCCCCACCAGCACCGCAACCGCGACGATCGACACCATGCGAGTCGAGGCCTGGCCACCCCAGGCAGCGACCAGCATCAGCGCAATCGCCCCCAGCGCGAGGATTTCCTCGGGGAGGACCATCAACAGCGACATGTTCATGGCCGTGCCTCCGCATGCTGGACGGGCAGCGCGATCGCCTTGCCCGGCGTCGGCAGCGAGTCACCTGCCGGGGTCGCGCGCGAAATGCGCGCTTCCAGCGTGGCGACATCCTTGCGCATCGGCGCGAGGAAGCTCTCGGGATACACGCCCATCCACAGCGCTACCGCTGCAATCGGGGCCAACAGCGCAATTTCACGCAGCGAAAGGTCGGGCATTGCGCGCACATCGTCCTTGGTCAGATCGCCGAATACGACACGGCGGTAGAGGTAAAGCATGTAGGCAGCCCCGAGGATGATCCCGGTGGTGCACAGCAGGGTGATCGCGGTCGAAACCCGATACGTCCCCGCCAGGCTGAGGAACTCGCCGACGAACCCGCTCGTGCCCGGAAGCCCGATCGATGCCATCGTGAAGAACAGGAACAGCAAGGCGTAGCGCGGCATGTTGATCGCGAGGCCACCATAACGCGAGATCTCGCGGGTATGGAGCCGGTCGTAGATCACGCCGACGCACAGGAACAACGCTGCCGAGACGAGGCCGTGGCTGAGCATGACGATCATCGCGCCCTCGATCCCCTGCCGGTTGAACGCGAACAGGCCGATCGTCACGATCGCCATGTGCGCGACCGAGGAATAAGCGATCAGCTTCTTCATGTCCGACTGCACGAGCGCCACGAGCGAGGTGTAGATCACCGCAATCGCCGACAGACCGAGCACCAGCCACGTCAGCTGCGCCGACGCCTCGGGGAACATCGGCAGCGAGAAGCGCAGGAAGCCGTATCCGCCAAGCTTGAGCAGCACGCCCGCGAGGATCACCGAACCAGCGGTCGGCGCCTGGACGTGCGCGTCGGGAAGCCAGGTGTGGAACGGCCACATCGGCATCTTGACCGCGAACGACGCGAAGAACGCCAGCCACAGGAAGGTCTGCGCCTTGACCGGGAAATCGGTCCGCAGCAGCGTCGGAATGTCGCTGGTGCCTGCGAAATTCGCCATCCACAGCATCGCCACCAGCATCAGCACCGAGCCGAGCAGCGTGTAGAGGAAGAATTTGTACGAGGCGTAGATGCGGTTCACGCCACCCCAGATGCCGATGATGAGATACATCGGGATCAGGCCGGCTTCGAAGAAGATGTAGAACAGGAACAGGTCCTGCGCCGTGAACGTGCCGATCATCAGCACTTCGGTGAACAGGAACGCCGCCATATATTCCTGGACGCGGTTGGTGACCGCGACCCAGCTGGCGCCGATGCACACGGGCATCAGGAACACGCTGAGCATCACCAGCAGCAGCGCGAACCCGTCGATGCCGAGCTTCCAGCTGAAGATGCCGAGGTTGCCGGCGTCCTCGACGAACTGCCACTGCGCGCCGCCGATATCGTAGCTCGCCCACAGGCCGATACCGAGAACGAGATCGATCAGTGTCGCGATCAGCGCGATCCAGCGTGCGCCCTGCGCGCTGGTGAAGAGACAGGCCACGGCCGCGATCGCAGGGATCGCGAGCATGATCGAAAGGATTGGAAAGCCGCTCACTTGCTCGTCGCCCAGATGTTGATTGCCCAGGTCACGGCCCCGGTCAGGCCCAGCAGCATGACGAACGCATAAGTATAAACGTACCCCGATTGGATTTTACCAGCGACCCGCGAGCTGCGCTCGACGATCCAGGCCGAGCCGTTCGGCCCGAAGCGATCGATCGTCTTCTCGTCCCCGCGGTGCCAGAAGAAGCGACCGATGGCGAATGCCGGCCTCACGAACAGCAGATCGTACAATTCGTCGAAATACCATTTGTGGAGCAGGAAGTCGTAGATCGGCGCGTAGGTCTCGGCGAGCTTCTGCGACACCCCCGGCGAGCGGATGTAGAAGATGTACGCACCGACCAGACCGGTCAGCATCGCAATGGTCGCCGACAGCTTCACCAGCAACGGAACCTCATGCATTTCGTGCATCAGATGCTCGCGGAAGGCGATCGCGCCACGCCAGTATTCTTCGCCGGCGGTCGGCTCGATGAAGTAGCCATGGAACACGAACCCAGCCGCAATCGCACCGATCGACAGGATGATCAGCGGGATCAGGATCGGGAACGGGCTTTCGTGCGGATGATAGCCACCCGTGCCGTCGCCCTTGGTGGTGAACACCGGATGCAGCGGGACGGCATGGCCGTGCGCGCCATGAGCATGATCGTCATGACCGTGCGGCTCGCTGCCCTGCCCTTCCTCTGCGGCTTCACCGTGATGCGCATGCGCCGCGGTGGTGCCGTGATCGTCATGGCCAGCATGGACCGCGTCATGGCCGTGGCCGTGCGCATCGTGGATCGCATGCTGGATATGCTCGGACTGCTCCCAGCGCGGCTTGCCCCAGAAGGTAAGGAACATCAGACGCCACGAGTAGAAGCTCGTCAGCAGCGCCACGATGATCCCGACGATCGACGCGCCATGCTGGCCCGAAGCCCAGGCCGCCTCGATGATCGCATCCTTCGAATGGAAGCCTGCGAACCCGATTGCGAGCGGGTTGCCGAACACCGCGGGAATACCGACGCCGGTGATCGCCAGCGTGCCCATCATCATCCCCCAGAAGGTGATCGGGATGCTTTTCCGCAGGCCGCCATAATAGCGCATGTCCTGCTCGTGATGCATCGAGTGGATCACCGAACCGGCACCAAGGAACAGCAGCGCCTTGAAGAAAGCGTGCGTGAACAGGTGGAACATTGCGGCGCCATAGGCCCCGCACCCGGCGGCAAAGAACATGTACCCGAGCTGCGAGCAGGTCGAATAAGCGATCACGCGCTTGATGTCGGTCTGCACCATGCCGATCGTCGCGGCGAACAGGCAGGTCGCAGCGCCCACGGTCATCACCACCGTCAAAGCGAACGGCGACGTCTCGAACATCGGCGACAGGCGGCACACCATGAACACGCCCGCGGTGACCATCGTCGCCGCGTGGATCAGCGCCGACACCGGGGTCGGGCCTTCCATCGCGTCCGGCAACCAGGTGTGAAGCCCGAGCTGTGCCGACTTGCCCATCGCGCCGACGAACAGCAGCAAACAGAGCACCGTCATCGTATCGAAGCGGCCACCGAAGAAGCCGATCGTCGACCCGGCCATCCCCGGCGCAAGCCGCAGGATCTCGGGGATCGAGACGGTGTTGAACACCAGATACGTGCCAAAGATGCCGAGCATGAAGCCCAAGTCGCCGACGCGGTTGACGACGAACGCCTTGATCGCAGCAGCATTGGCCGTGGGCTTGCGGAACCAGAAGCCGATCAGGAGGTAGGATGCGAGACCCACGCCTTCCCAGCCGAAGAACATCTGGACGAGGTTGTCCGCGGTCACCAGCATCAGCATCGCGAAGGTGAACAGCGACAGATACGCGAAGAAGCGCGGCTGGTCGGGGTCCTCCTCCATATAGCCCCAGCTATACAGATGGACGAGCGCCGAGACGCTGGTGATGACGACGAGCATGACCGCGGTCAGCGCGTCGACGCGGAGCGACCAGTCGATCACCATGTCGCCGGAATGGATCCAGTCGAGCACCGGCGTGACCGTCGCTTCGCCACCACCAAGGTAATGGAGGAAGATCGGCCAGCTGAGCGCGCACGACACGAACAAGGCGCCGGTCGTGACGATCTTGGGGAGCGCGGAGCCGAAGCCCTTGTTCGCGAACCCTGCGATCAGCGACGCGAGCAGCGGCAGGAAGACGATGAGAAGAATCGAATGCACGTAACTTACCCCTGCATCCGGTTGGCGTCGTCGACCGAAATCGTCCCGCGGCTACGGAAATAGATGACGAGGATGGCGAGCCCGATGGCCGCCTCACCCGCCGCGACCGTCAGCACGAACATCGCGAACACCTGCCCGACGAGATCGTGGAGATAGCCTGAGAAGGCGACGAAGTTGAGGTTCACCGCGAGCAGGATCAGCTCGACCGCCATCAGCATGACGATGAGGTTCTTGCGGTTGGCGATGATGCCGAGCACGCCGAGCGCGAACAGGATCGCGCCCACGACGAGATAATGGCCCAAACCGATCGTCATAGCTCCACCCCTGCGCCGACCGTCGGCTGCGTATTGCGCGTCGCGTCCTGCGGACGGCGCGCGTTCTGCCGCGAAATGTTCTGCTTGCGCGACCCTGAGCGTTCCCGATGCGTCAGCACGATCGCGCCGATCATCGCGACGAGCAGCACGAGCCCGGCACCCTCGAACACGAACAGATAGCGCGTGTAGAGCACCATCCCGAGCGCCTGGATGTTCGAGATCGTCTCGGGCGTCGGCGCCGCACGGCGCGCGAGCTCGATCTTGCCCGCGCTCCATGCGCCGAAGGCGAGCATGATCTCGGCCGCGAGCCCGACCGCGAACACCGCGCCGATCGCCGCGTAGCGGGCGAACCCGGCACGCAGTTCGGCGAAATCGATGTTGAGCATCATCACGACGAACAGGAACAGCACGGCGACCGCTCCCACGTAGACGATGACGAGCAGCATCGCGATGAACTCGGCACCGACGAGGACCATCAGGCCCGCTGCGTTGAAGAAGGCCAGAATCAGCCACAACACGGCATGCACCGGGTTGCGCGAGGTGATGGTCAGCGCGGCTGACGCAATCACGATCGCTGCGAAAAGATAAAAGGCGAGTGCCTGGATCACGGTTTTCTGGGGCCCCTCAGAGTCGGTGCGGCGCTTAACGGTAAGGTGCGTCGGCGGCAAGGTTCGCGGCGATCGCGCTTTCCCAACGGTCGCCATTCGCCAGCAGCTTGGTCTTGTCGTAGATCAGTTCTTCGCGCGTTTCGGTCGCATATTCGAAGTTCGGACCTTCGACCACCGCGTCGACCGGGCACGCTTCCTGGCACAGGCCACAGAAGATGCACTTGGTCATGTCGATGTCGTAGCGCGTCGTGCGGCGCGAGCCGTCGTCGCGCGGTTCGGCCTCGATCGTGATCGCCTGCGCCGGGCATACCGCCTCGCACAGCTTGCACGCGATGCAGCGTTCCTCGCCGTTCGGATAGCGCCGCAGCACATGCTCGCCACGGAAGCGCGGGCTGATCGGGTTCTTTTCGAACGGATAGTTGATCGTCGCCTTGGCCTTGAAGAAATACTTCAGGGTCAGCGCGTGCGCCTTGAGGAATTCCCAAAGCGTATAGGACTTGATGATCTGGGCGACGCTCACGAGCGCTTCTCCAACTGGTTCACGCGAGCAGCCTGGCACACGCCATCGGTGGGATAGCGCGGACGACCGTCGTCGTAGAGATATTGCTTGGTATAGACCCGGTTCTCGGGCGCGCACTCGGTGCCGACGCGGGTCATCATCAGGACACCCGAGATCAGGAACACCCAGAACAGCGACAGCGGCAGGAAGATTTTCCAGCCCAGCCGCATCAGCTGGTCGTAGCGATAGCGCGGAACCGTCGCCTTCACCCAGCTGAACAGGAAGAAGAACACCAGGATCTTGATGAACAGCCAGATGATGCCCGGAACGACATACAGCGGCGCCCAGTCGAATGGCGGCAGATACCCACCCCAGAACAGCGTCGCGTTGAGCGCGCACATCAGGATGACGTTGGCATATTCGCCGAGCCAGTAGAGCGCGAACGACATCGACGAATATTCGGTCTGATACCCGGCGACGAGCTCGCTCTCCGCCTCGGTCAGATCGAATGGTGCACGCTGCGTTTCCGCGAGCGACGAGATGAAGAACACCACCGCCATCGGGAACAGCAACGGGTTGAGGAAGAAGCCGTTGACCGGCGTCCCCAGCACACCCTTCTGCGCTTCGACGATGTTGGTCAGGTTGAAGCTGCCGCTCCACAGCACGATCGAGATGAGCACGAAGCCGATCGCGACTTCGTACGAAACCATCTGCGCCGCGGCGCGGATCGCCGAGAAGAACGGGTATTTGGAGTTGGACGACCAGCCCGCGAGGATAATCCCGTACACCCCGAGCGACGACGCCGCGAGAACGTAGAGCAACCCGACGTTGATGTCGGCCAATGCGGCGCGCGCATCGAACGGCACCACCGCCCACACGATCAGCGCGACCGTGAAGGTGATGATCGGCGCGATCAGGAACAGCGTCTTGTTCGCCGCCGACGGGATGATCGTTTCCTGGAGAAAGACCTTGAGGCCGTCCGCGAACGACTGGAGCAGCCCGAGCGGGCCGACAACGTTCGGACCACGCCGCAACGCCATCGCCGCCCAGATCTTGCGATCGGCGTAGATGATCATCGCGACCGCGAGCATCAGCGGCAACGCGATCAGGAGAATGTCCATCAGCGTCGCGAGCGTCCAGGCCCAGCCATATGGCAGGCCGAAACGGTAAGTGAAGAAGGAGGTCATTCCGCTGCCTCCGCAAAGTCTACGCCGTGGACGAGTTCAGCCGAGCAGCGCTGCATCGTCGGGCTCGCCCGGCAGATTGCGTTGGTCAAATAGAAGTCCTTGATCGGATAGCCGGTCAGTTCGCCCGAAGCCGCGGCGTTGAGCGCGGGCGGTGCCCAGTCGAACGTCGCCAACCCAAGCGTTGCGAGCGCAGGGGTATCGGTCGCCATGTCGGCGCGCAGTTCCTCGAGCGTGTCGAACGGGAGCGTCTTGCCCATCATCCCCGACAGCGCGCGCAGGATCGTCCAGTCCTCGCGCGCGTCGCCCGGCGGGAACACCGCGCGCTCGCCACGCTGAACACGACCCTCGAGGTTGACGTACGTCCCCGACTTCTCGGCATAGCTCGCCCCCGGCAACACGACGTCGGCAGCTGCCGCGCCCTTGTCGCCGTGATGGCCGATGTACACCTTGAACGAGCCCTCGAACGCCGCGAAGTCGACCTCGTCCGCGCCCAGGAAGAACGCGAGCTTCGGCTTGGCCGCGACGATATCCGCGATGCCGCCCTTCTGCGCGTAACCGAGCATCAGGCCACCCATGCGGCTGGCCGCCATGTGCAGCACGTTGAAGCCATTCCAGCCATCCTTGACCAGACCCAGCGGCGACACCAGCGCGAGCGCTGCGCCGAGCGACTTGAGCCCTGCCCCGCCGACGATCATCATCGGACGCTCGGCCTTGGCGAACGCCTCGGTCACCGCCTCCGGCAGATTGCCGAGCACGCCGAGATCCTCGCCGAGCCATTCGACCTTGTAGGTCAACTCGGTTTCCGGTCCGATCGCGAAGACCTTGGCGCCCTTCTTGATGGCTTTGCGGATCCGCGTGTTCACCAGCGGCGCTTCCCAGCGCACGTTGCTGCCCACGATCAGGATCACGTCGGCCTTTTCGGTGCCAGCGATCGTCGTGTTGAAATTGACCGCGGCCAGATTGGTCGTGTCGTAATCCATACCCGTCTGGCGGCCTTCGAGCAGGGTCGAGCCCATGCTGCCGAGCAGCGCCTTGGCGGCATACATCGTCTCGCAATCGACCAGATCGCCCGCAATCGCGGCGATGTTCGACCCGGCGTCGACCTGCGAGATCGCAAGGAACGCGGCATCCCACGAGGCTTCGGTCAGACGGCCATTCTTACGGATATACGGCTTGTCGAGACGACGACGGACCAGACCGTCAACCGCGTGGCGCGTCTTGTCGCTCGCCCATTCCTCGTTCACGTCTTCGTTGATCCGCGGCACGGCGCGGAGCACCTGGCGACCACGGCTGTCGAGCCGGATGTTGGTGCCAACCGCGTCCATCACGTCGATCGTCAGCGTCTTGCGGAGTTCCCACGGACGCGCTTCGAACGCGTACGGCTTGGAGGTCAGCGCACCGACCGGGCACAGGTCGACGACATTGCCCGACAATTCGCTCGTCACGGCATGTTCGAGATAGGACACGATCTGCATGTCCTCGCCACGACCGATCGCGCCGATTTCCTCGACGCCCGCGACTTCCTCGGCAAAACGGATGCAACGCGTGCACTGGATGCACCGCGTCATCACCGTCTTGACGATCGGCCCCATGTACTTCTCGGTCACCGCGCGCTTGTTCTCGTCATAGCGCGACTGGCCGCGCCCGTAAGCGAGGCTCTGGTCCTGCAGGTCGCATTCGCCACCCTGGTCGCAGATCGGGCAATCGAGCGGATGGTTGATGAGGAGGAACTCCATCACCCCTTCGCGCGCGTTCTTGACCATCGGCGAGTTGGTGAAGATCTCCTGCTTGTCCGCAGCCGGCAGCGCGCACGATGCCTGCGGCTTCGGCGGTCCGGGTTTCACCTCGACCAGGCACATGCGGCAATTGCCCGCGATGCTCAGGCGCTCGTGATAGCAGAAGCGCGGGATTTCCTTGCCCGCGATCTCGCACGCCTGGAGCACGGTGGCACCAGCGGGCACTTCGACTTCGACGCCGTCGACTTTGACAATAGGCATTATTCAGCCGCTTCCATCATCGGGCTCAGCCCGCCGCCACGCTTCTCGGTGATCCGCCGCTCCATCTCGGGGCGGAAGTGCTTGATCAGGCCCTGGATCGGCCATGCCGCCGCATCGCCCAATGCACAGATCGTGTGGCCCTCGACCTGCTTGGTCACCTGATACAGCGTATCGATCTCGGAAATGTCCGCGTCGCCGGTGCGCATCCGCTCCATCACGCGCCACATCCAGCCGGTGCCTTCGCGGCACGGCGTGCACTGGCCGCAGCTCTCATGCTTGTAGAAATAGGACAAGCGGCTGATCGCGCGGACGATGTCGGTCGACTTGTCCATGACGATGATCGCCGCCGTGCCGAGACCCGAACCGACCTTCTTGAGGCCGTCGAAGTCCATCGGGCAGTCCATGATCTCGGCAGCCGGCACCAGCGGAACCGACGACCCGCCTGGGATGACCGCGAGCAGATTGTCCCACCCACCACGGATCCCGCCGCAATGCGTCTCGATCAGTTCGCGGAAGGTGATGCTCATCGCCTCCTCGACAACGCACGGCTTGTTCACGTGACCGCTGATCTGGAACAGCTTTGTGCCGCGGTTGCCCTCGGCGCCGAAGCTCGCGAACCACTCGGGCGAGCGGCGCAGGATCGTCGGGACGACCGCGATCGACTCGACGTTGTTGACCGTCGTCGGGCAGCCATAGAGCCCTGCCCCTGCCGGGAACGGCGGCTTCAGCCGCGGCTGGCCCTTCTTGCCCTCGAGGCTCTCGAGCATCGCGGTCTCTTCGCCGCAAATGTAGGCGCCCGCGCCACGGTGGACGAAGACGTCGAAGTCGTAGCCCGACCCGCTGGCGTTCTTGCCGATCAGGCCCTTGTCATACGCCTCGGCGACCGCCGCGAAGAGGACTTCGGCTTCACGAATATATTCGCCGCGGATGTAGATATACGCAGCACGCGCCCGCATCGCATAACCCGCGATCAGCGCACCCTCGATCAGCTTGTGCGGATCGTGACGGATGATCTCGCGATCCTTGCACGACCCCGGCTCGGATTCATCGGCGTTGATGACGAGGAAGTTCGGCCGGTCCGGCTTGGGTTCCTTGGGCATGAACGACCATTTGGTGCCGGTCGGGAAGCCAGCGCCGCCGCGGCCACGCAAGCCCGATGCCTTGACCGCGTCGATCAGCGCATCCTGCCCGCGTGCCATAAGGCCCTTGGTGTCGTCCCAATCGCCACGCTTGATCGCGGCCTCGAGGTTCCACGGCTGGAAGCCGTAGACGTTGGTGAAAATGCGGTCCTTATCGGCGAGCATCAGGCCCACTCCCCCCGATAGTCATGGTTCTCGTCGACCATCGCGACAAGATTGGTCGGGCCGCCCGCCGCGCAGCTGTCGCGGCGCCCGGTCTGCGATCCCGGCGTGACCGGCGTGCCGTTGGCAAGCGCCTCGAGCAAGGCGCTGGTCTTGTCGTAATCGAGATCTTCGAAGTTATCGTCGTTGATCTGTACCATCGGCGCGTTGGCGCAAGCACCGAGACACTCAACCTCGGTCAGCGTGAACAGACCGTCCGGGGTCGTGCGACCTTTGATCAGGCCCTTGTTCTTGCAGGCAGCCAGAACGTCGTCGCTGCCGCCGAGCAGGCACGGCGTCGTGCCGCAAACCTGAACGTGATAGCGGCCGACCGGCGCCATGTTGAACATCGTGTAGAAGGTCGCGACCTCATAGACGCGCATGTACGGCACGCCGATCTGGCGCGCGACGAACTCGATCACCGGAACCGGCAGCCAGCCCTGCGTCTGGGTTTCGGCGCCGACCTGACGTTGTGCCAGATCGAGGAACGGGATCGACGCGGATTGCTCGCGACCCTTGGGATAGCGACCGAGGATCTCGTTCGCCTTCTTCTGGTTTTCGTCGTTCCACGCGAACGCGCCCCAGCGGGCGCGGGTCTCGGCTTCGTCGGGAATTTTGGGCGCTTCGGCCATTAGCGGATGAACTCCACGCGGTCGACTTTATCGCCGACAAACGAATAGATGGACATGACTTCGAACGCTTCGCCGCCGGGTCCGCGCGAAACATTCTCATGCAAAACGACGGTGTCGCCGATTTCGTAGGACGACAGGATCCCGGCATGGTTCTGCGGGTATTGCGCGAACATCGCCTTCAATCCCGACCGAACCCCTTCCCGACCTTCGCGAACGACGGCGCCACGATAGGTCGCCTCGCACGCGCCGTCGGTCATCAGGTCGACATAGCCGTCGGCATCCTGCGCATTGTAGCGCGCGATCATGCGGTGTGCGGTTGCCAGCTTGCCGGTCACCGGTCACACTCCCCGAACACGATGTCCATCGCCCCCAGGATCGCGGTGGTGTCGGCGAGCATGTGGCCCTTCGACATGAAGTCCATCGCCTGCAGATGCGAGAACGCCGTCGGGCGGATCTTGCAACGGTACGGCTTGTTCGTGCCATCCGCGACCAGATACACGCCGAACTCGCCCTTCGGGCTTTCGGTCGCGACATAGACGTCGCCGGCGGGCACGTGGAAGCCTTCGGTGTACAGCTTGAAGTGATGGATCAGCGCTTCCATCGAGCGCTTCATCTCGGCGCGCTTGGGCGGCACGACCTTGCGGTCGAGCGACGCGATCGGCCCCTCGGGCATGTCGCGCAGGCACTGCTTCATGATCCGTGCGGACTGGCGGACTTCCTCGACGCGCACCATGAACCGGTCATAGCAATCGCCGCGCGTGCCGACCGGCACGTCGAAGTCCATCTTGGCGTACACGTCATACGGCTGCGACTTGCGCAGATCCCAGGCGATGCCGGAGCCGCGGATCATCGGGCCGGAGAAGCCCCACTTGATCGCATCGTCACGGCTAACCGTGGCGATATCGACGTTGCGCTGCTTGAAGATGCGGTTGTCCGCGACGAGCGAAATCGCATCCTCGAACAGACGCGGCAGGCGCGTGTCGAGCCAGTCGGCCAGATCGGCGAGCAGCTTGAGCGGGGCGTCCTGATGGACGCCGCCCGGGCGGAAGTATGCGCTGTGCATCCGCGCGCCCGAGACCCGCTCGAAGAAGTTCATGCAATCCTCGCGGATTTCGAACAGCCACAGGTTCGGCGTCATCGCGCCGACGTCCATGACGTGCGACCCGAGGTTGAGCATGTGATTCGAAATGCGCGTCAGTTCGGCGAACAGCACGCGGAGATACTGCGCGCGGATCGGCACTTCGAGATCGAGCAGCTTCTCGATCGCGAGCACATAACTGTGCTCCATGCACAGCGGCGAGCAGTAATCGAGCCGGTCGAAATACGGCAGCGCCTGCATGTAAGTCTTGTATTCGATCAGCTTCTCGGTGCCGCGATGCAGCAGCCCAACGTGCGGATCGACACGCTCGACGATCTCGCCGTCAAGCTCCATCACGAGGCGCAAAACGCCGTGGGCTGCCGGATGCTGCGGACCGAAGTTGATCGTGTAATTCTGGATTTCGACGTCGCCGACTTCCGGGTTTTCCCCGTCGTAGCGATGTTCGAGCTGGTCGAGATACTCGGTCACTGGTTCTGCCCCTTGGTGGAGGGAACGACATCCGGATTGGCTGGCTTCTCGCCCGCACCCGGGCCGGGCTTGCCCGCACCCGACTGCGTGGTGTTCTCGGTCGCCTTGGGCTCGGTCGCGCCGGAGACGGGGCTTTTCGGGGCATCCGCCTTGACGATCTCGTCGGCCTTGAGCGGCGTCGGCGCGCCCTTGGCTTCGGGCACCTTCGCCTTCTCGTCACCCGGAAGGACGTATTCGGCGCCTTCCCATGGGCTCATGAAATCGAACGTGCGGAAATCCTGCGCAAGCGCGACGGGCTCATAGACCACGCGCTTTGCCTCTTCCGAGTAGCGCAGTTCGACATAGCCGGTCAGCGGGAAGTCCTTACGCTGCGGATGCCCGCGGAAACCGTAATCCGTGAGAATGCGGCGCAGATCGGAATTGCCAGAGAACAACACACCGTACATGTCGTACACTTCGCGCTCGAGCCAGCCGGCGACCGGCCAGATGCCCGTTACCGATGGCACCGGCTTCTCGTCGTCCGTCTGCACATGCACACGAATGCGGTGGTTGCGCGTCAGCGAGAGCAGGCAATAGACGACCTCGAACCGATCGATCCCGCGATCGGGATAATCGACACCGGCGATTTCCATCAGCTGCTGATATTCGAGACCGGGCGTATCGCGCAGCGCGACCATCGTCTCGACCAGCGAGTCCCGATCGACATGCAACGCAACTTCGCCGACCGCATCCAGCGAATGCAGCAGGTGACCACCGAGCGCGGCGGTTGCCGCATCGATCACGCCGTCATTGGCGCGATAGGCAGGAGCCGGCGCCCTCATCGTTCGATCGTCCCGACGCGACGGATCTTCCGTTGCAGCTGCATGATCCCATACAGCAACGCTTCAGCGGTCGGCGGGCAACCGGGGACGTAGATGTCCACGGGCACGATCCGGTCACAACCGCGCACGACCGAGTAGCTGTAGTGATAATAGCCGCCGCCATTGGCGCACGAGCCCATCGAAATGACGTACTTCGGCTCCGACATCTGGTCATAGACCTTGCGAAGTGCAGGCGCCATTTTGTTGCAGAGCGTGCCCGCGACGATCATCACGTCCGACTGACGCGGGGACGCGCGCGGCGCGGCACCGAAGCGCTCGAGATCGTAACGCGGCATGTTGACGTGGATCATCTCGACCGCGCAGCACGCGAGCCCGAAGGTCATCCACCACAGCGAACCCGTGCGCGCCCACTGGAACAGATCCTCGGTCGAGGTGACGAGGAAACCCTTGTCGCCCAGTTCGCCGTTCAGATCGTTGAAGAACGCGGCGTCGGGCTGGACCAGGTCCTGGCCCGGCAGGCCAGTCGTCGGATGAGTGAGTTCTACTCCCATTCGAGAGCTCCCTTCTTCCACGCGTAAACAAGGCCGAGCGCGAGTTCGGCAATAAACAGCATCATCGATCCCCACGCGACCCAGCCGAGCTGGAACACGCTGACCGCCCATGGATACAAGAACGCCGCTTCGAGATCGAAAATGATGAACAGGATCGCGACGAGGTAGAAGCGCACGTCGAACTGGCTGCGCGGATCCTCGAACGCGGGGAAGCCGCATTCATATTCGGAGAGTTTTTCGGCAGTCGGTTTGTGCGCGCCGGTCAGGCGCGCAACGACCATCGGCAGGAACACGAACGCGCTGGAAAGCACGAGCGCGACGCCGAGGAACAGCAGGATCGGCAGATATTGTGACAGGTCAACCAAGGGTGTTCTCGCATGTGCGAAGGGATGCCGAGGGCTTTAGGACCATGGGCTAATAGGGGCAAGGGTTGCGGGCGTGAGAATGAATCGCAACAGGGATTTGGCGGGCGGTGTTGGTAGGCGCGTGCGGCCCGCGCGCCCCCGCCCCCTTGCGGCATCCCCGCAAAGGCGGGAATCCGTTGACGCCACGGCAGAAAGGTTGACCGAGGCCAGTCACCATGGATCCCCGCCTTCGCGGGGATGCCGGAACGTGGGGGCAGCGTCGCCCCCACCCCTTACCGCAGAGCGCCCGCCAGCAATTTATGGAGTCGCGTCTGGAGCCCGTCGTTCGCGGCCAGGAATTCGCTGCGTTCCATCATCTTCTCGCCACCGCGGAAGTCGGTGATGAATCCGCCCGCTTCCTTGACGAGCAACAGGCCTGCGGCTGCGTCCCATGGCTTGAGGCCCGATTCCCAATAACCGTCGTACCGCCCTGCCGCGACCCAGGCGAGATCGAGCGCCGCCGACCCCATCCGCCGGATGCCGGCCACTTCCGGTGCGATCGCGCCGAAGATGCGCGACCATTCGGCGAAATTGCCGTGGCCGAGGAACGGAATGCCGGTCGCGATCAGCGAGTCGGCGAGGTCACGACGGGCCGACACGCGCAGCCGCTGCTCCTGCACCCATGCGCCCCGGCCCTTCTCGGCCCAGAACGCTTCGTCGGTGATTGGCTGATAAACCATCGCCGAGGTGATCTCGCGCTTGCCATTGGGCATTGGCTCCTCGACCGCGATCGAGATCGCGAAGTGCGGGATGCCGTGGAGGAAGTTGGTCGTGCCATCGAGCGGATCGACGATGAAGCGCGGCTTGTTGGGGTCGCCTGCGACTTCGCCGCGCTCTTCCATCAGGAATCCCCAGTCGGGGCGGGCGCGCGACAATTCCTCGTACAGCGTCTGTTCGGCACGCTGATCGGCGATCGTCACGAAGTCGGCGGGGCCCTTGCGGCTGACCTGGAGCTGCTGGACCTCATTGAAATCGCGGCGCAGGCGCGGACCGGCCTTGCGCGCGGCACGATCGATGACGGTCATCAGACCGGAATGGGAGGGCATATCTTTTTCTTTCTTCTCCCTCTCCCCGCTTGCGGGGAGAGGGTCGGGGAGAGGGGCAGTACAGTGCGGTACGCTACGATACTGCCCCTCTCCCGTCCTCGCTTCGCTCGGCCACCCTCTCCCCGCAAGCGGGGAGAGGGAGAAGCATTACTCGGCGCGCTTCACATAGGTCTGTTCGTAAACGTCGACGACGATCCGCGTCCCAGCGCCGATATGCGGCGGGACCATCACGCGGACGCCATTCTCGAGGATCGCGGGCTTGTAGCTCGACGAGGCGGTCTGCCCCTTCACTACGGCATCCGCCTCGACGATCAGCGCCTCGATCGTGTCGGGGAGCTGGACCGAGATCGGGCGCTCCTCCCACAATTCCATCACGACATCCATGCCGTCCTGCAGGAACGCCGCAGCATCGCCAAGGATGTCCGCGTCGAGCGAGATCTGCTCGTAATTGACCTTGTCCATGAAGGTCAGCGTGTCGCCCTCGCGGAACAGGAACTGGAAGTCGACCGTGTCGAGCCGGACCTTCTCGAGGCTCTCGGCCGAGCGGAAGCGGACGTTGTTCTTGCGACCGTCGATGAGGTTCTTCAGCTCGACCTGCATATAGGCGCCGCCCTTGCCGGGCTGGGTGTGCTGGATCTTCACCGCACGCCAGATGCCGCCTTCATATTCGAGAATGTTGCCGGGACGGATTTCGACCGCGTTGATCTTCATGGGGTGAGCCTGCGTTGCAAAGAGCCAAGGGGCGCCTCTTTTCGAGGCACCGTGGCGCGAGGCCTTAGCCGGGCAGCGGCTTCCCGGCAAGATAGGGGAACGGATCGACGTCTGTTCCCTCGTACCAATGCTGCGCAGGATCGGTCCGTGTCAGGCCGAAATGCAAGTGATAATTCCCTGCCCCCGCGTTGCCGGTATCGCCGACATACCCCAGCAGCTCGCCCGCAGCGATCGTCTGGCCTTCGTGCAATCCGGGGGCATAGCCCGAGAGATGGGCATAATAATGCGTCCACGTCCGCGCCGGCGACCGGACGTATACGGTGGTCCCGCCGGCTTCGCTGTTCCATAGCTTCTCGACGACCCCCGGCGCCGCCGCAACAACCGGAGTATTCGCGGGTGCCATCACATCGGTGCCGTGATGTGCCCGCGTTCCGTCATCCCGCGCTTCGCCCCAGGAGTCGCGAAGCGCGTTCCGCGCGACCCCGGAGACAGGCATGCCGAGCAAGATCGCCGGCCCGCGACCAGCGCCGATATCCACCGGCTGGGGCTGCCAGCGCACTGCGAGCCGAAGTCGCTCGAGCGGAGTTCGCGCCGCGCCGGACGATCCGGCGGGCGCATCCGGCAAGAACACCAGGGCAGCAATCCAAAGCCCGACGACCGCAACCAGCAGTCCGAGCATGACGAAACCGATCCGCCGCATGCCGACGTCCGATCAGCTCTGGAACACGGCTGGCGTGCCGGGCTTGATCATCAACGCGAGTCGCGCAGCGTCCCAGTTGGTCAGGCGGATGCAACCGTGGCTTTCCGCGCGCCCGATCGTCTCGGGCGATGGCGTGCCGTGGATGCCATAATGCGGCTTGGACAGATCGAGCCACACGACCCCGACCGGACCGTTCGGCCCCGGAGGAAGCAAGGCCTGCTTGGCGCTTTTCTTCGCGTCCCAGAACAGATCCGGGTTGAAGTGGAACTCGGGATTATACGACGCGCCCTTCACCTTCCACGTCCCGATCGGAAGCGGATCGTGCGTGCTGCCCATTGTTGCCATGAACTGCGCGACAAGCTTGCCGTCCTTGTCGAGCACCCGCAGCACTTCTTTGGACTTGGACACGACGATCTTGGCGCCGACTGGCTGAGTCGAGTCGACGTTGAGGTCGCTCAGCGTCTTGCGCCACGCCTCGGGCAGTTTTGGATCGTAGGCGCGCTGTGTCGTGATCGCATTGGGAACGACGATCTCCGTTCCGGCGGTCAGCTTGGTATCGGGGCTGTTGAGTTCGATCAGCACCGCCGGCGTGGTGTGGAACATCTCCCCGAGTTTCTCCATCACGCTCTTGTACCCGAGCGCGGGCAGTTTCGACTGGAGTGCGGGATCCTTGGGGAACGGATTGGTATAGGGACCGGCAAGGATCTGGTCGGTCAACGTGATCCGCTGGATCGGGCGAAACGCGCGGTGCGGATACAGCGCACGCAACGTCTTCTGATCGAGCTTCCCCGTGATGGGCAGACCCTGTGCTTCCTGGAAACCGTTGAGCGCGGCGACGAGCGATTTGCCCTCGCGCCCGTCGAGGACGCCCGGCGAGAACCCGAGATGGTCCAGAATCACTTGCGCGTGGAGGACGGAACGGTCGAGCGACGTCTGTGCGGCGGGATTGGACTGCGGCGCATTTGTTCCCGCCGCCGTGGCACTCATGAGACCAACCGGGGTCAAGACCAGACAAGCCAAGCCGGCGAAGGTTTTTAGCACGGTTTCAGTCCCCTACATGCAATGCATGGACATAACGACAGATCGCCCACTTGGCTCCGTTACGAATACGAAATGTCAGTCGCTCCTTTCGCGACGCGCAATGCTCGGCCGCGCCATCGCTGGTGGCGCGGCGCTGGCCCTCCCCTTGCCCGCCATGGCGAAGGGTATCGAATGGCGTCTGGCGATCCGCAACGTCCACACCAACGAGACGGTCGACGCCGTCTTCGCCCGTTCGGGGCGGTTCCTCGCCGCCGGACTTGCCGAGCTCAATCACGGGCTGCGCGACTGGCGGACCGGCGAGACGATCGGCATGGACCGACGCCTGCTCGCGTTGCTCGTTTCGCTCCGCCAAAAGCTCGACCTTGGTGGCAATCGCAAGATCGATCTGATTTCCGGCTATCGGTCGCCCAAGACCAACGCCAAACTGCGGTCAAACGGCGGCAAACATACCGGCGTCGCGCACATGAGCCAGCATATGCTGGGCAAGGCGACCGACATCGTGGTGCCGGGCGTATCGCTCGACCGCCTTCGCGGCGCGGCGCTGGCGCTGGGCGGCGGGGGCGTCGGCTATTATCCGCGCGACGGATTCGTCCATGTCGATACCGGACGCGTCCGCCACTGGTGATCCACCCGTCGCGACGGCTGCGTCGCGATCGGACGAGGCCGGAGCCGCGCCGCTAGCGCGCCAGCACCGCCCCAAACGCCTGCACTGCCGCCGCTTCATCGCCGCCCCACACCGCATGCGACACCGCGAGAAAGTCCGCCCCCGCAGCGACCAGCGGCGGCGCGTTGACCGGGGTGATTCCGCCGATCGCGACACAGGGGATTTCGAACACGGTCGACCACCAGCTGAGCAGCACGGGATCGGCAACATGCTCGGTCGCCTTGGTGACGGTCGGGTGGAAAGCGCCGAACGCGACATAGTCCGCCCCCGCCTCGCCCGCTTCCATCGCGAGATGGCGGCTGGCGTGACACGTGACGCCGATTTGCGCTGCGGCGCCGAGTTCACTGCGCGCTTCCTGCGGATCCCCGTCGTCCTGTCCGAGATGCACGCCATCCGCGCCAAGCCGCTTTGCCAGCGCGATGCTATCGTTGACGATGAAGGCGACGTCGGCGTCCGCGCAGATTCGCTGCAGCGGCTCGGCGAGCGCGGCGGCGGCATGCTGATCGACGTCCTTTACGCGGAACTGGAACGCCGCGATCGGCCCCGCCTCGAGCGCGCGCTTCAGGCGATCGGGGAACCCGCCGCCGACGTCGAGCGGCGACACGAGATACAGCTGGCATGGGGGGCGTCGGTAGTCGCGCTGGAATTGCGCACCGAAATTGGGGTCGAGCGGGCCGAGCGGGTCTTCAATGTCCATCCGCTGCCGATAGCGCCACGATCGCGGCATGGAAAGCCGCGGTATGTTCGGGCACACGCGTCTGGCGTAGCTCTAGAAGCACGCCTGTCATCGGACCAAGGTCGCGATGACAGGCGTGCCCGTGCGATTTACGCCTCGCCCTTGTAGATCGCGATGATCTTGGCGAGCATTTCGAGGGCTTCGTCGCGCGGACGCTGGAAGGTGTTGCGCCCGATGATCGAGCCGTTGCCGCCACCGGCGAGGATGTCGCGCGCGTCCTGATACACCGCGTCCGCGCCCTTGGCCGCGCCACCCGAGAAGACGACGATGCGGCGACCCGCGAAGCTCGCCTGCACGACATGTTTCACGCGGTCCGCCTGGTTCGACCAGTCGGTGCCCTCGTACATCGGCTTGGCTTCCTTCTGCTCGATGTGATCGCTCGGCAGTTTCACCTTGATGATGTGTGCGCCGAGCAATGCCGCCATGTGCGCGGCATAGGCCCCGACGTCGAGCGCGAGCTCGCCCGACTTGGGCAGGACGCCGCCACGCGGATAGGACCAGATGACGGTCGCGATGCCGACCGACTTTGCCTCCGCCGACATTTCGCGAATCTGGCCGATCATGTCGAACAGATCGTCCGACCCCGGATAGATCGTGAAGCCGATCGCCGCGCAGCCGAGCCGCACCGCATCCTCGACCGAACCGGTGACGGCCTGATTGGCACCTTGCGCCCAGCTGTTCGAGCTGTTGACCTTGAGGATCGTCGGGATCTGCCCTGCAAAGGTGCCCGCGCCTGCTTCGAGCATGCCGAGCGGTGCGGCATAGGCCGAAAGCCCGGCATCGATCGCCAGCTGATAATGGTAATGCGGGTCGTATGCCGCAGGATTGACGGCGAAGCTGCGCGCCGGGCCATGTTCGAAACCCTGGTCGACGGGCAGGATGACGAGCTTGCCGGTCCCGCCGAGCTTGCCCTGCATGAGGATGCGACCAAGGTTCGCCTTGGTCGCGGGGCTGTCCGATTCGTACTTGTCGAGAATGGCTTGGACGGCTGGCGTCATGATTAGGCTCCTCCACGGGAATGTTTGGCGGCGTGATACCCAGCCGCATTGGCGACTGCAACGCGGCATTCCCCCGCCAAGGCCGATTCGTCCGCTCACCTCTTGCTATTTGGCACATTGACGGGCTTTCGCGATGCGATGACCCAAACCGACAAGCACGATCTTTCGCCTGCCGTCACGATGCTGATGGCGATCGCCTGCGGTGCGATGGTCGCGAACCTCTATTATGCACAAACGCTGATCGAACAGATCGGCCCCGATATCGGCCTGTCCGCCGGGCTGGCGGGGGCAATCGTGACGTTGACGCAACTGGGATATGGGCTGGGCCTCGCCTTCATCGTGCCGCTTTCGGATCTGGTCGAGAACAAGCGCCTGATCCTGATCTCGACCGCGGGCGCGGTGCTCGGTTCGCTTGGCATCGCGCTGGCGCGGGGACCCGAGATGTTTCTTGCTGCAGCGCTGATGACGGGTGTCTGCTCGGTCGGGGTACAGGTGCTGGTGCCGCTTGCGGCGAAGCTTAGCAGCCAGGCGCGGCAGGGGCGCACGATCGGGCTGGTGATGAGCGGCCTGCTCACCGGAATCATGCTCGCGCGACCGGTTGCCAGTTTCGTCGCCGGGTTGGCGGGGTGGCGCGCGATGTTCTTCGTTTCCGCCGGAATCACCGCGCTGGTCGGGATCGCGTTGCTGACGATGCTCCCGGCGCGGCGGCCCGACAGCACGCTGCGCTACCGCGCGCTGCTGGCGTCGTCGGTCGAGCTGCTGCGACTGTATCCCGTATTGCGGTTGCGCGCGGCGTATCAGGCATTGCTGTTCATCGCGTTCAACATGTTCTGGACTGCCGCGCCGATCGTGCTGACTCAGCGATTCGGGCTCGGGCCGAACGGTATCGCGCTGTTCGCGCTGGCGGGCGCGGGCGGCGCGTTGATCGCGCCTGTCGCCGGATGGCTCGCGGACCGCGGGCTGGCACGCCGGGCGACGTTCGGGGGCCTGATGTTGCTGACGCTGTCGTTCCTCGGGTCCGACATGGTCGTCGCCGCGGGTAGCGTGATCGCCTTCGCCGTCAGCGCGGTCCTGATCGACGCCGCGGTGCAACTCAACCAGATCTCCGGCCAGCGAATCATCTTCGGGCTGGATGCGAGCGCGGGCGGGCGGATCAATGCGGCGTATATGACGATCGTCTTCCTGTTCGGCGCGACCGGCTCGGTGATCGGCAGCGCCAGCGTGGCGGCGGGAGGCTGGGCGCTGACCAGCCTGATCGGCGCGGCGTTCGGCGGGGTCGGGTTGGTGCTGTTCCTCGTGTTCGATCGGCCAAGCCGTGCGAACCGACCCGGCTGACGCGCGTCCGCTTCAACGGCCCGGAGGACCGATACAAACGGTGACGCCGTTGCATGCGACGCGCGGCAAAGCCCCTTGGAACGCGCCCGCATCCTGCTAAACGCTGGCGCGATGAACCTTCCCTCCGAAACCACACCGCCGCTCGCGCAGGCCAACAGCCTGCGCCAGCAACCCGACGACAACGGGCATTTCGGCCAGTTCGGTGGCCGCTACGTCGCCGAAACGCTGATGCCGCTCGTGCTCGAGCTCGACCAGGCGTATCGCGCGGCGAAGGCGGACCCCGCGTTCCAGGCGCAGTTCGACGATCTGCTCGAACATTATGTCGGCCGCCCGAGCCCGCTTTACTACGCCGAACGCCTGACCGAGACGCTGCGCGAATCCGCGCCCGACGGAAAGGGCGCGCAAGTGTGGTTCAAGCGCGACGAACTCAACCATACCGGCGCGCACAAGATCAACAATTGCATCGGGCAGATCCTGCTCGCGATGCGCATGGGCAAGACCCGCATCATCGCCGAAACCGGCGCGGGGCAGCATGGCGTCGCCACCGCGACGGTCTGCGCGCGCTTTGGCTTGCCGTGCGTGATCTACATGGGCGCCAAGGACATCGCGCGGCAGGCGCCCAACGTGTTCCGCATGAAGCTGCTCGGTGCGGAAGTCCGCCCGGTAACGAGCGGGTCGCATTCGCTGAAGGATGCGATGAACGAGGGCATGCGCGACTGGGTCGCCAACGTCCACGACACCTTCTACATCATCGGCACCGCCGCAGGGCCGCACCCCTATCCCGAGATGGTGCGCGATTTCCAGAGCGTGATCGGCAAGGAAGCGCGCGCGCAGATGCTGTCGCGGATCGATCGGCTTCCTGATCTTCTCGTCGCCGCGATCGGTGGCGGATCGAACGCGATCGGTCTGTTCCACCCCTTCCTCGACGATGCCGACGTGAAGATGCTTGGCGTCGAAGCGGCAGGTCGTGGGCTCGACAAGGAACATGCGGCGTCGCTGGCAGGCGGTGCGCCGGGGATCCTCCACGGCAACAAGACCTATCTGTTGCAGGACGAGGATGGCCAGATCACCGAGGCGCATTCGATCTCGGCCGGGCTGGACTATCCCGGCATCGGGCCGGAGCATAGCTGGCTGCATGAGATCGGCCGGGTCGAGTATACGGCGATCACCGATACCGAGGCGCTGGACGCGTTCCAGCTGCTGTGCCGGACCGAGGGCATCATCCCCGCGCTCGAACCGGCGCACGCGATCGCCGCCGTCGCCAAGCGGGCGCGTGAGATGGACCGCGACCAGATCATCCTCGCCAACCTGTGCGGGCGTGGCGACAAGGACATCTTCACCGTCGCCGAAGCGCTGGGCGTGGCGATATGAGCGCGCGGGGGGGCGGTCTTTCGGACGTCGTCACCGCTGCCGTGGTGGGGGCGGTCGTCGCGCTGATCGTGCGCGAAGTCAGTGCGTTCGGCATCGATGTGCAACGCTGGACCTTGCATGTCCCGCGCGCGCTCGATTCCGCCAAGATCGGCGCGATCGCGGGTGCGGCGAGCAACCTCTTCGGCAACTGGAGAACGGGACGATGAGCCGCCTTTCCGCTGCGTTTGCCAAAGGCCACCCCGCGCTCGTCGCATTCGTCACCGCGGGTGACCCCACCCCCGCCGCCACCGGCGCGATCCTCGACGCGATCGTCGAGGGCGGCGCGGACGTGATCGAGCTTGGCATGCCGTTCACCGACCCGATGGCGGATGGCCCCGCGATCCAGGCGGCGAACATCCGCAGCCTGCTCGCGGGCACGCGGACCGCGGACATCCTCGGGATTGCGAAGGCGTTCCGCGCCCGGCACCCGGATACGCCGCTGGTGCTGATGGGCTATGCCAACCCGATGACGATCCGCGGCGGCGACTGGTTCGCCGCCGCCGCCAAGGATGCGGGCGTCGACGGCATTATTTGCGTCGACATTCCGCCCGAGGAAGACGCCGAGCTTGGCCCAGCCCTCCGTGCGGCGGGAATCGACCCGATCCGCCTTGCGACCCCAACGACCGACGCGGCGCGCTTGCCCGCGGTGCTCGATGGCGCGAGCGGCTTCGTCTATTACGTATCGGTCGCCGGAATTACCGGACTGCAACAGGCCGCACAGGCTTCGATCGAGTCCGCGGTCGCCCGGTTGAAGGCGTCGACCGACTTGCCGATCGCGGTCGGCTTCGGCGTCCGTACTCCCGATCAGGCCGCCGCCATCGCCAAGGTTGCCGACGGCGTCGTCGTCGGCTCGGCGATCGTCGAGCTGGTCGCGCAGCATGGCGCCGCTGCGCCGGACGCGGTGCGCACCTACATTCAATCCCTGTCGACGGCGATCCACGCCGCCCGCGAAGGAATCCCTGCATGACCTGGCTCACCAGCGTCCGCAACGCGCTCTCGCTCGTCGTCCCGATCAAGAAGGAGACGCCCGACACGCTCTGGCACAAGTGCAAGGGCTGCGGACAAATGGTGTTCGTAAAAGAGTTGGAGGACAATCTCTACGTCTGTCCGCACTGCGACCATCATGAGCGGATTGGGCCGATCCTGCGCTTCCAATATGTCTTCGACGCAGGCTCCTACACGATCGTGCCGCTGCCGAAGGTCCCCGATGACCCGCTCAAGTTCCGCGATACCAAGCGCTATGCGGACCGGATCAAGGCGGCGCGTGCTGCCACGTCCGAAGGCGACGCGCTGATCACCGCGCGCGGTACGATCGAGGGTCGCCGCGCGGTCATCGGCGTACAGGACTTTGCGTTCATGGGTGGATCCATGGGTCTTGCGGTCGGTGAGGCGTTCGTGCGCGGGGTCGAGACCGCGATCAAGGACGACTGCCCGTACATCATCTTCACCGCCGCTGGCGGCGCGCGGATGCAGGAGGGTATTCTCAGCCTGATGCAGATGCCGCGCGCGACCGTGGCGATCCAGATGCTGCACGATGCGGGGCTCCCGTACATCGTCGTGCTGACCGATCCGACCACGGGCGGCGTCACCGCAAGCTATGCGATGCTTGGTGACGTGCAGATCGCCGAGCCGGGTGCGCTGATCGGCTTTGCCGGCCAGCGCGTGATCGAACAGACGATTCGCGAGAAATTGCCGGATGGCTTCCAGCGGGCGGAATATCTGCTCGAACACGGGATGATCGACATGGTGAAGCACCGCCGCGACCTGCGCGTGACGCTGGCGAGTTTGATCGATTACCTGGGTGGAAAGCGCGCGGCGGCGTGAGTGTTCTCCCTCTCCCCGCTCGCGGGGAGAGGGCAAGCGAGCGAAGCGACGCGAGGGAGAGGGGCAGTACGGTTGGAGTGGCGTGCTGGACTGCCCCTCTCCCCGGCCAGTTTGGGGTAAACATCGCCCCGCGATGTTTAGGCCATGCCGGGGGCATAGCCGCCCCCAAACTCCCCGGAGGGGAGAGGGAGTAAGAAATGGACCACGCCGTCTCCGAGAATACCGCCGTTCAGGCGCAGCTTGACCGGCTATGGAAGCTGTCTCCCGGTGCCGACATCCTCGGCCTCGAGCGGATCACGCTGCTGCTCGGTCGGCTCGGCAATCCGCAGGATCGGCTCCCGCCGGTGTTCCATGTCGCGGGCACCAACGGCAAGGGCTCGACATGCGCGTTCCTGCGCAGCGCGCTGGAGGCCTCGGGCCTGACGGTCCATGCTTATACCAGCCCGCATCTCGTGCGGTTCAACGAACGCATCCGGATCGCCGGAAGCCTCATCGACGACACCCTGCTCGCAGCGTTGCTCGAAGAGGTGCTGGACGCTGGCGGAGACATCGGTGCCAGCTTCTTCGAGGTCACCACCGCCGCCGCATTCCTCGCCTTTGCGCGGACACCTGCGGATGCATGCGTGATCGAGGTCGGGCTCGGCGGACGGCTCGATGCGACCAACGTGATCGCGCACCCGCTGGTCACCGGAATCGCGCAACTCGGGATCGATCACCAGAGCTTCCTTGGCGACAGCGCGGTTGAGATCGCCGGCGAGAAAGCTGGGATCGCCAAGGCCGGCGTCCCACTCGTCACCATGACGTACGAAACCGACAGTGCGGCACGTGTTGCCGAAATCGCGCGTCATGCGAAGGCGTCCGTGATTGCGCTCGGTTGCGGATGGCAAATGCATGTCGACGGCACGACCCTGCGGTACGAGGACGCGAACGGTACCGTCGAAACGCCGCTGCCCGCCCTGGCGGGTCCGCACCAGCCCGGCAATCTGGCGCTCGCCATCGCGATGCTTCGCCACCAGACGGTCCTGACGATCCCAGCCGATGCTTATTCGGCCGCCGCGCGTGGCACGCACTGGCCCGCGCGGATGCAGCGTTTGCACCCGGGGCCGCTGGTCGGTCTGCTGCCGCCTGGAAGCCAGGTATGGCTGGACGGCGGGCACAACCCCGCTGCCGCCGGGGCGATCGCGGCCACCTTGCGCGCGATTGCCAATCCCGGGATCGGGCGGAGCGAAGTCCATCTCGTGCTCGGCATGCTGGCGAACAAGGATCCTGCCGGGCTGCTGGCGCCCTTCGCCGGAATCGCGACAACACTCCACGCGGTGCCGATCTCGGGGCACGCGCATCATGCCCCCGCAGCGCTTGCCGCGATCGCCCACAGGTTCGGCATCGCTGCACATACCGCGGATGACGTCGCTGGCGCGCTCCGGGATATTGCCGAAATCGCCGATCAGGCAGAACCGCCGATCGTACTCGTCCTGGGCTCGCTCTACCTCGCGGGCGAGGTGCTCCTGGCGAACGGTGAACTACCGGACTGACCGATATTATTGCGATTGACTTGCAATAGCGACTGGAAGAGGATTGCTCCACCCGAAGGAGTATCCGTTCATGTCCTCGAATCAGCCTACCGCACCGGCGCTTGCTGCGGCACTCCCGCACCCCCTCCCCGAGGATACAAACGCGCGTTTGTTCCTTTTCGCGTTCCGCCGGATGGGGGCGCACGGGCTCAACGATGCGTTCGCCGCGCACGCATTGCTGGAAGGGTTCGGCGCTGGATTTCGACGTCCGCTCACGCTGCTTCGCGCGATGATGGCGGACCTTGCAGGCGGCGCAAAGTGCTCAATCGCGATCGCGCCATGCTGCTGCCGCCGCACGACGCATGCGGAACATGCTTTGCTGACGATCGTAACCCGGGCAGAAATCGCGCCAGACAGCGCGCGCCTGTTGCTGAGCGACCTCATCGGACTGCGAAGCCCGGACGGGATCCTTGCGAGCATCTGCATCGTGGCACAGGCCTTTGCCGATGCAGGGCGTCCGATCACCGCGGAGTAAGGTCTAGTCGAACACCTGGTCGTGCGTTGCGTCCTCGGTCGCGCCGATCGACGCATCGATCAGGCCACTTCGGCTCATCCACCAGAAGAGCAGCACGCCGGGCAGCGCCGCGATCGTCGTGAGCAGGTAGAAATTCACATACCCCATCGAGTCGATCAGCCCGCCAGCGGTCGTCCCGGTGACGAAGCGCCCGACGATGCTCGCCGCTGCCGAGATCAACGCATATTGGGCAGCGGTGAAGCGGGAATTGGTCAGTGCCGAGAAATAGGCAATGACCGTGACCCCGCCGATCCCACTCGAGAAATTCTCGAACCCGATTGCGGAGGCCATGCCGAGATTGGAATGCCCCGCCGCCGCCAGACCCGCAAAACTGAGGTTCGAGAGCATCATGAGGATCAGCGACACCAGCACGGACCGCTTGAGCCCAAGCCGTGTGTAGAGGATTCCGCCGACGAAAATGCCGACCATGAAGGCGAGGAAACCGATCCACACGTCGTAGAATGCGATCTCGTCGTTGGTGAAGTGGAGCGAGTCGAACAGCAGTCGGAACGTGAGGTTCGCCAGCGTATCGCCGATCTTGTGGATCAGGATGAACAACAGCACCAGCGCCGCGCCACGGCGTTGGAAGAATTGCAGGAACGGTCCGAGAATCGACGTGCCGAGACTGGCGAACCCTGGACGCCGCTTTTCCGGAGCCCGTCGGTTTGCCGGTTCGCCGCAAATCAACCCGGCAAGCATCGCGGGCAAGGCGAACGCAGCGCAGACAAGATACGCATTCGCCCAACCGAAGCGCGCTGCAACGACCAGCGCGACCGCCCCCGCCCCCGCCGACCCGAGCCGCCAGCCATATTGCGACATGCCCGATCCGACGCCCAACTGGCGCGGTTCGAGCAGTTCGATGCGATAGGCGTCGATCACGATATCGAACGTCGCGCCCGCCGCGCCCACCAGGATCGCCGCGACTGCGGTGGCGAAGATGTCAGCCTTGGGATCGATGAGCGCGAGATGCGCAACCGCCGCGATTACCAGCAGGCCTGCGACGATCAGCCAGGACACACGCTGACCGAGCGCGCCAATGCCGGGAAGGCGGAAGCCGTCGACGATCCATGCCCATAACCACTTGAGATTATAGACAAGAAACGCGAGGCTGAAGGCGGTGACGGTCGACTTGGTGATGCCGTCCTGCGCGAGGCGCGTCGTCAGGGTCGCGCCGATCATCGCGAACGGGAACCCCGACGAAATCCCGAGCGCCAATGCCGCCAGCGGGGCCTTTTCGAAATACGGGCGAATGCCATCCGACCAGCGACGGTCGCGCCCGCTCATGCCATCCATGCGTCTATTGCCCCTACCGCGAAATCCGGTTTCCGTCGCGCAGGACCCTAACGCCTAAAACGCGGAGCGGAAGAGCGGACCCGTCGCAACACGCCGGGTTGCGCTCAGATCGCCTGCCCGAACAGACTGAAGCCAGACGGAATCCGTTTCGGAACCTTGCCGTCGAGCACCGCCTCGATCGCAGAGATCGATGCAAGCAAATCGCGCTGTGCATACGGTTTAGCGAGGCATCCGGCGGCAATTTCTCGAGCGCCTTGCGGGCACTGGCCGGTCACGAAAAGCACGGCGATGCCCTTAGCGTGTGCGGCATGCGCCACGTCGACGCCGCTGCCATCGGCGAGGCTGATATCGACCAGGACCAGGTCGAGTTCCTCGTCGAGGTCGATTACCGTGATTGCGTCGGCGACCCGATCGACCGTCGCGACGATCTCATAGTTCGCCTCGCGGAGGTAATGCTCGGTATCGAATGCCACCAGCGGCTCGTCTTCGACGAGCAACAGCTTGCAGATCCGCCGCTTTTTCCGTCCGAACAGCATGTCCGGTGCCCCACCTTCTGTACCACGCCGAGAATGGCATCGTGCGTTCCGCCCTCGTTACGCACCCGTGCCTTAACGCTCGGCTACGAGATCGGGCGCAAATCTTTTTGTTCAACACTCGTGGAAGATTTTGGGTATCAGGGCGGCGTGTCAAAATACCGTCCCCCCAAAATTGCCGCGCCGGGCGCCGCCACCACCCCACGCGAACGCGCCGACGACGAGCAGCGGATCGCCAAGCTATTGGCGCGCGCCGGAATTGCGTCTCGGCGCGAAGTCGAACGGATGATCGCGGAGGGGCGCGTCGCCCTGAACGACGTGGTGATCGAGACGCCCGCGACGATTCTCGCGTCGCTCGAGGGGGTGACGGTCGACGGAAATCCGGTCGCAGCCGCCGCCGAAACGCGTCTGTTTCTGTACCATAAACCGTCAGGACTCCTCGTTACCGAGCGGGATCCTGCCGGAAGACCGACGATTTACGACCGTTTGCCGCAGGATTTACCGCGGCTGGTGCCCGTGGGGCGACTCGATCTCAACACCGAAGGCCTGTTGCTGCTTACCACAGACGGCGAATTGAAGCGACAGCTCGAACTGCCGTCGACCGGAGTCGAGCGGGCATATCGCGCGCGCGCCTATGGCCAGGTCACGCAGGACCAGCTCGAGGAACTGATCCACGGGATCGAGATCGAGGGGGTCCGCTACGGATCGATCAACGCCAATCTCGAACGCCGCACGGGCGCCAACGTCTGGATCGAGATGATCCTGACCGAAGGCAAGAATCGCGAAGTCCGCCGCGTCCTCGAATTCCTCGGGCTCAAGGTCTCGCGGCTGATCCGGACGCGGTACGGCCCGTTCCTGCTGGGCGACCTTTCGCCCGGGGCGATCGGCGAGGTGCGGGCGCACGACGTCGCGGCGTTCCGCAAGGATCCCAAGCGGATGTTGCAGCCCGAGCGGATCAGGGGCCCGTCGCCCGACCGCGCCAAGGCCACCGCCACGCCTCCAGCGGAACGGCCGCAGCGCGCCGCGCGCCCTGCGCCGCGCCCGAGCGCAACGCGCATCACGCGTGCGGTGGCGAACGATAGTGACCGCGCTGCGTTCGCGGACCCGCGCCGCGCCGCCGCTGAACCACGCCGCGAAGGGATCGTCGTCACCAAGGCGCCCAAGATCAAACGCTTCTATGACGCCAAGCCCAAGGCGGGTACGCCCGCCGCTGGCGCAGGCGCAACCCCAGGCGCACGGCCGGCGAGCGGATCGGCCCGCCCGCCCGCGCGGACGCCGGACGGACGCCCTGCACGCGTCTTCAACCCCGAGCTTGGACGCAACGTGCGCGCGAAGCCCGGGCGTGGCGCCGGAACGGTGAGCACCGCAACGCCACGGTCGGATTCGCGTCCGGCCAGCGCGCGCCCCGGCACCGCGCGACCGACGGGCGATCGTCCTGCCCCCCGCCCGACCAACCCACGCCCACCACGGACCCGTAAATAATGCGTATCATTGCCGGTGAATGGCGCGGCCGCCCGCTCGTGGCGCCCAAGGGCGATGCGACGCGTCCGACCGCCGATCGCGTGCGAGAAGCCCTCTTCTCGATGCTCGCCAGCCGCCTCGGGAGTTTCGAGGATCTGTCGGTCGCGGATCTGTTCGCGGGGTCGGGTGCGCTCGGGCTCGAAGCGCTGTCGCGGGGGGCCGCATCGTGCATCTTCGTCGAGCAGGACAAGCCTGCGCTCGACGCGCTCCGCACCAATATCGCCAAGCTTTCCGCCAAGGCGGACGTGCGGGCGCAATCGGTCCTCGCGCTCGGCCATGCGGTCGCGCCGCTCGACCTGATCCTGATGGATCCGCCCTATGACAGCAATGCGGGCGCGGTCGCGCTCGACAAGCTCGCACGGCTCGGCTGGATCGGCGATGCGACGTGGATCAGCATCGAAACCGCCAAGCCCGACCGGATCGAGGTGGCGGGGTTCGTCGAAGACGTCAGCCGCGTTCACGGTAAGGCGCGTCTGACCTTGCTGCGTCGCGGCTGAACACCCGCTCAAACCGCGGGCCAGACTTCAAGCAATCAGAACATCGGGGGCGCGCCGGCAGGTCCGGCGCGCCGATCACATTTTCGTGATCGCCACGAACAGCACATACAGGCCGCCGGACAGCGCCATCGCGACCGGCAGGGTCAACACCCACGCCAGCGCCATGTTGAGCACGGTGCGCCCCTGCAGACCGGCCCCGTTGGCGACCGATGCCCCGGCGACACCGGACGACAGGATGTGCGTGGTGGACACCGGCAAACCGTAGACTTCCGCCGCCATGATCGTCCCGGCAGCGACCAGCTCGGCGGACGCGCCCATCCCGTAAGTGAGATGCGACTTGCCGATCTTCTCACCGACGGTGACGACGATCCGCTTCCAGCCGACCATCGTCCCCAGGCCAAGCGCCAGTGCGACCGTGATCTTGACCCAGGTCGGGATGTAGCGCGTGCCCTTCTCGAGGTTGGTCTGATAGCCGGTAATGGCCTTGAGTTCGGGCTCGCTGAACACGGCCGCTGCCGCTTTCTTGTCCTTGGTGGCAAGCCGGGTGGTGTCGAGCACCAGATACATGTCGTTGCGCAAATTGGGCGTCGCCGCCGCCGAAACCTTGTTGAGCGACCCGAACGCGCCGATGCGCTGGCCGAGATCGCGCGACAGTGCCGATGCAGCCGCGAAGACCTGCGGGGTCGACGCCTTGCGCTCCTTGAGCGCCTGCGTGAGCACGTCGCGTGCGGTGTCCACCGTCGTCACGGTCGCGCCCTTGGCATGGACCTGGAAAGCGTTGGACGCGGCATTGGCACTCGCGACGAACGCGGGAGTCTGGCTCTCGGGCATCGTGCGGTTGAGCGCATACGCAGTCGGCGCGCAGCCGATGAGGATGAGCATGATGAGGCCCATGCCCTTTTGCCCGTCATTCCCGCCGTGCGCGAAGCTGACCGCGGTGCAGGTGAAGATGAGCAACGCGCGAATGCCCTTGGGCGGCGGGGCATTGCCCTCCGGCTCCTTGTAGAGCTTCGGGTTCTTGAGCACGAACTTCATGACGATCAGCAGCAGGAACGCCGCGCCGAAGCCGATCAGCGGTGCCATCCAAAGGCCGGTCAGCACCTTGGTCGCCTGGCTCCAGTCGACGCCCGACGTGCCGCCGGTGCCCGAGGACATCAACTGATTCGCCAGGCCGACGCCCAGGATCGACCCGATCAGCGCATGGCTCGACGAGTTGGGGAGGCCGACGAACCAGGTCGCGAGGTTCCACAGGACGGCGGCCAGCAGCAACGCGAAGATCATCGCGAAGCCGGCGCTGCTTCCGACATGCAGGATCAGGTCGACCGGCAGCAACGTGATGATCGAATAAGCCACCGCCCCGCTCGATGCCATCACACCGAGGAAGTTGAAGAAGCCCGACCAGACCACCGCGAGCGGTGCCGGCATTGAATGGGTATAAATGACGGTCGCGACCGCGTTGGCGGTATCGTGGAAGCCGTTTACGAATTCAAAACCCAGCGCGATCAGCAGTGCGAGCGTCAGGAACGCGAACGTCCCGAGCGCGAGTCCCTCGCCGACTTCGCGTGTATCACTAAAGATGCTGAACCCGGCGAACGCCAGCCCCGCGACCATGACCGCCAGAAACACCCAGCGCCCGGCCGGAGGAAAGTCGTGATCCAACCGCGGACTGCGTGCAGCCCCCGTCTCGAGAGGCGCCGACAATGTAGTAGCCATGGCTGAGGAAGGCCTTCACTCGGTTGGTTACGGGTGGTTCAAATGTACAGGTGTTGAGCGCCGATAGCCCTGTCCCAAGACAAACGCCAGCCCGAACCCGTCGTTACTTCACCGCACTGCAGCAAAAATTGTTCGGTGGTTGCCGTACTTTCGCCCCGAGGGAAACGCGCGTAGGGGATATGCGGCGCCGAGGGGGGTGCCGGGGGAGCACACCACAATGCCCGTCGCGTCTGCGGCTTGCGGGGCTATCGCTCACCCGTCCGAAACGACGGGGAATGCGCCCGTTGTCGCGCCGTTGCGGATCGTCACGATGCTGTACGGTTTTGATCCCGGCGGCGTCGAACGGGTTGCCGCCCGGCTCCATGCCGCGTGGACCAATGCGGGACCGCATGCCGAGATCCTTGTGTCGGATAGCCGGGTTGCCCCGCCCTTCCCCTTGCGCAACGTTTCGCGCGCCGCACCCCGGTCGCATGATCACGGACTGTTCGCGTTCCTGGTCCTCGTTATGGCGCTGCGTCGGCGCGTGCGGGCAGACCGGCCCGATGTGATCTTCTGCGCGGGCAACACCTACGCCGTCGTCGCTGTGGCGTTGCGGTTGCTGGTCGGGCCAGCGTGCCCGCCGATCGTTGCGAAGATCAGCAACTGTCTGGTCCGGCTGGACATGCCGGTGACAGTGCGCTGGTTCTATCGCCGGTGGCTCCGGATTCAGGGCCGCTGGATCGATCATTTCGTCGGCCTCGCACCCGCGATGCGCGACGAGATTGCCGGATTGATGCGCGTGCCGCACGATCGCATCAGCGTGATCGAGGATCCTGCGCTGGCCACGGACGACCTGGCCTATCTGGCGGACGCACGGGATGCGGCGCAGCGCGACCAGCCGGGGCGCCATTATCTGGCGGTCGGTCGGCTCGCCCCGCAAAAGAACTTTGCGCTGCTGATTACAGCGTTTCGGCAGATCGCCGCGCCCGGCGACTTGCTCACCATCCTCGGCGAGGGCGCGGAACGGGCGATGCTGGAGGCGAAAGTCGCGGCACTTGGCTTGTCCGACCGGGTGCGGATGCCGGGGCATGTCGCATCGACGGCGGCGTGGCTCGCGCAGGCCGATGCCCTGGTCCTGTCCTCCGATTATGAGGGCGTGCCGGCGGTGCTGATCGAAGCGCTGGCCGCCGGGATCCCGATCGTGTCGACGCGGTGCTGTGTTTCGATCGACGATTTGCTCGGTCATGGTCGATATGGGCGGGTGGTTCCGGTCGGCGACATGGTTGCGCTGGGTGACGCGATGGCGGCGGCGGTCGAGTCCGAGCCCGTCGCGACCGTCGCGGCACGGCGCGCTTCCGCCGAACCGTACACGATCGATCGGGCAAGTGCGCGCTACATCGCGGTGATGCGCGACCTCGTCGACGCGCGCCGCGTCGCAGCCGGCTGAACCGGCGTCAGGCAAACCCCGCGCTTGCCCAGATCGCTCGCGTTCCCTACCTGTTCACCGATGAGTCTTCCTGTTTCCCGAGACGCGCTAGCGCCCGCCGAACCGCCGTATCTCCGCGGCCTCAATGATCCGCAGCGCGATGCGGTGCTGACGACCGAGGGGCCCGTTCTCGTTCTGGCGGGGGCCGGGACCGGCAAGACGGCGGCGCTGACCGCGCGACTCGCGCATTTGCTCAACACCCGGAAGGCGTGGCCGAGCGAAATCCTGAGCGTCACCTTCACCAACAAGGCCGCGCGCGAGATGCGCGAGCGAGTCGGGCGGCTGGTCGGCGACGTGGTCGAGGGGATGCCGTGGCTCGGCACGTTCCATGCGATCGGTGCGAAGATGCTGCGGCGGCATGCCGAACTCGTTGGATTGCAGAGTAATTTCACGATCCTCGACACCGACGACCAGTTGCGGCTGCTCAAGCAGTTGATTCAGGCCGCCGACCTCGACGAGAAACGCTGGCCCGCGCGGCAGCTGGCGGGGCTGATCGACGGGTGGAAGAACAAGGGCCTGACGCCGGCGCAGATCGATGCGGGCGAAAGCGAGCTCTATGCCAACGGGCGCGGGCAGGAACTTTACGCGGCGTACCAGACTCGCCTCGCCGCGCTCAATGCATGCGATTTCGGCGACCTTTTGCTGCACATGCTGGTCATCTTGCAGCGGGATCGCGACGTTCTGGCGGACTATCAGCGCCGGTTCAAATACATCATGGTCGACGAGTATCAGGACACAAACAGCGTCCAGTATCTCTGGCTGAGGCTGCTCGCGCAGGAGCGCAAGAACATCGCCTGCGTCGGCGATGACGATCAGTCGATCTATTCGTGGCGCGGCGCGCAGGTCGAGAACATACTGAAGTTCGAGAAGGACTTTCCGGGCGCCAAGATCATCCGGCTCGAACAGAATTACCGTTCGACCCCGCATATCCTGGGCGCCGCCTCGGGCGTGATCGCCAACAACAGCGGGCGGCTGGGCAAGCAGCTGTGGACCGAGCTCGACGTCGGCGAGAAGGTCAAGGTGCTCGGCGTGTGGGACGGCCCCGAGGAGGCGCGCCGGGTCGGCGAGGAGATCGAGCGAGTCCAGCGCGACGGCAAGAGCCTCGACGAAATCGCGATCCTCGTCCGCGCGCAGCACCAGACGCGCGAATTCGAGGACCGCTTCATTGCGACCGGCATCAACTACCGCATCGTCGGCGGTTTCCGCTTCTACGAGCGTGCCGAGATTCGCGATGCGCTGGCGTATCTGCGCGTCGTCGCGCAGCCGGCGGACGATCTTGCGTTCGACCGGATCGTCAACGTGCCCAAGCGCGGGCTGGGCGACAAGGCGGTGTCCAAGGTCCACCAGTTGGCCCGCGCGCAGGGCATCCCGCTCGTCACCGCCGCGGCGCGGTTGCTCGATACCGACGAACTGACGGGGGCGGCGCGCAAATCGCTCGGCAATCTGGTGATCGACATGGCGCGGTGGCGCGCGCAGGTGACCGAGCTGTCGCATGGCGATCTCGCGCGGATCATCCTCGACGAGAGCGGCTATACGGGGATGCTCCAGGCCGAGAAGTCGGTCGAGGCGGCGGGCAGGCTCGAGAATTTGACCGAACTCGTCCGCGCGATGGAGGAATATGAGACGCTCGGCGCGTTCCTCGAGCATGTCAGCCTCGTGATGGACAATGAGGCCGGCGCCGAGGACCCCAAGGTCACGATCATGACGATCCACGCCGCCAAGGGGCTGGAATATGACACGGTCTTCCTGGTCGGCTGGGAAGAAGGGCTGTTCCCCTCGCAGCGCTCGCTCGACGAGGGCGGGACCGCGAGCCTCGAGGAGGAACGCCGCCTCGCCTATGTCGCGATCACGCGCGCGCGCCGCCGTGCGATCATCCTGCATGCCGCTAACCGCCGGATCTACGGCCAGTGGACGAGCAGCATTCCGAGCCGGTTCGTCGGCGAACTGCCGCCCGAGCATGTCGAGGCCGAGACCAGCATGGCGGGCGGCGAGAGCCTGTGGCGCGCCAACTGGTCCGAACGCGCCGATCCCTTCGCCGACGTCGCGCGCGGCACCGGGCGCGGTCCCGGCTGGCAACGCGCGGCGGGTGTCGGCGGCGCGTCCGCCAAACCGGGCGGCGATTACACCAGCCGCACCTTCTCGCGCGAACCGAGCCGCGTGCAGGAATCGCGGTCGTCCGCGATCAGCCTTGGCAACAAGGGGCGCAGCGACGTGTCGGTCGGGCTGCGCGTGTTCCACCAGAAGTTCGGCTACGGGTTGATCGCGGAGATCGAAGGCAACAAGCTCGAGATCGACTTCGAGAGTGCCGGGCGGAAGCGCGTGATGGACAGCTTCGTGACCATTGGCTGATCCACGCCGCACCGCGCGGCGCCTGCATACAGGATGACCGACCGTTGCTGTTCCTCGCCCTCAAAGCGCTCATTTCCGGAATCCTGATCGCGGCCGCATCGACGCTTGCCAAACGCTATCCGGGGTTCGGCGCGCTGGTCGCGTCGTTGCCGCTGGTATCGGTGCTGGGGATGATCTGGCTGTGGGGTGAAAAACCGGACACCGCGAACATGGCGGACCATGTCGGCGCGACGTTCTGGTACATCCTCCCCTCCCTGCCGATGTTCTTGGCGATCCCGGCGCTGTTGCGAAGCGGCGTCGGGTTCTGGCTTTCGCTCGGGCTCGGGTGCGGCCTCACGATCGCCTTGTACGCCGGGATGCTCACGATCGCGCCGCGCTTCGGCATCTCTCTGTAGCGGCGCTTTCGCACCGCGTTTGCCACGCCAGTGCAATGTGTACGCGCGCTGTCGGGTGCGTTCAGCATCGATACCGTCCGCGACGGGCATATCCTGAAGCCAAGCCCGATCGACGGGCCGAAAGGACATCGCATGAAGATCGCCCATATTCTTGCCGCAGCTAGCCTGATCGCCGGTATCGGCGTCTCCACCACCGCGTCCGCGCAGGATTACCGCGGCGACCGCGGTCGATACGATCACCGCTATGACGATCGTCGCGGCGATCATCGGGGCGACCGTCGCGACTGGCGCGGCGACCGCCGTGGCGGTGACCGCTATTACGGTCGCGACCGGTATCACGGCCGCCACGGCTACAATAACCGCGGTCGTCATTGCCGGACCGACTGGCGCAACCACCGCCGCGTCCAGATCTGCCGCTGAACCGACCAGGAAGGGGCGCCCGGGCGTCCCTTCCGCTCCGCTCGGCGCGACTGATGATTTGTAACCTTTACGTCATAATGTCTTCACGGCATGGATAGGGACAGCTGGGTACCGGATCCAATCCTGCGACGATCGCGTCGATCGTCCATTTCAGGCGCTGCCGTTTGTTCAATTCCACGGTCTTCCCTTTCGCGCCGCCGGCGCCAGTCTATCCCGTTGGGAGGTCGTATGTCGGCCTGATCCCGGGCAAGTGGCTGGTCATCGCGCTGGCGGTGAGCGCAGTCTGCCTGGCTGCGTTGATGTACGACGCGGGCCTGACGATCGATCCGACCGCGCCGCGCACCCTGGTTTATCTCACCGTCTTCACGGTCGCGCTCGGTCTGCGCTGTGCGTTCCGCACGCCCAACAATCCGGCGCAACGCGTGACGCGCGACATCGCCGAGACCTTCGGCCTGTTCACCGCGGTCTCGCTGATGGGGGCGGTCTCGACCTATCCGATCGGCGCCGAGACGAACGGAACGATCGATGCCGTTCTGCAACAGATCGACGCGACGCTGCATTTCGACTGGCTCGCCTGGTATAACCTCGTCGCCGAGCACCGGTCGCTCCAGATCCTCGGAATCGCGGCGTACCAGAGCATCTACATCAGCCCTGCGGTCATCCTCGGCTATTGCGCCTGGGCAGACAAACGCGCCGCCGCGCGCGGACTGATTGCCAGCTTCTGGGTCGCCGCGGTCATCGCGCTGGCGCTGTTCCGGTGCTGGCCGGCGTACGGTCCGTTCGCGACGCTGTGGCACGGCCCCGCGCCGTACATGACCGAAAGCGGCCTGTATGAATCGCAGCTTCTGCCGCTGCTCCGCGCGCGGCTGGTGCACGAAGTCGACCTGTCGTCGTTGCGGGGTCTGGTCGAGGCGCCGAGTTTCCATACCGCCAGCGCCGTATTGTACATCGTGGCGGCATGGCCGTTTGCGCGGATCCGGACGCCGATCCTGATCGTCAACATCGCGATGTTGCTGGCGACCCCGGTGGAGGGAACGCATTATCTGGCCGACATGCTCGCGGGCGCATCGGTCGCTATCATCGCCCTGCTGATCGTCGCGGCGATCCGCCGTCGGCTCCCCGGCACGGTTCCGGAATGGACGGGCAGCCGCTAGAGCGGGACGAGTTCAGGCAGATTTTGCCCGTTCGTCAGCGCAACTGCCGGGCGAGACGTCGGATGCGGCAAAGCGTACAGGACCCGACATTACGCAATACGGCCCGCCTATGACGGGTCGCGTCACAGCACGAGACGTCAGGCGTGCTCGACCGCCATCAGCGCCGTGTCGGCATATTTGGGATCGCTCGGCGAGAACAATTCGCTGACCTGGAAATTGCGATCGACCAGCGCCAGGTCGACCAGACCGATCAGCTTGAACGTACCGACCTTGAACTCGCGCGGCGGCTTGCCTTCCCGCTCCAGCACGACGCCGTCGACGTAGAGTTCGCCGTGCCGCGTGAAGATGATGTGGGGCGCCAATACGATCGGCAATTTGTTGTAAACGGCGCTGAGGCACTTCTTGCGAACGATCGCTTCGAAGACCGTCGGCACAGGCCCGGTCGGCATTGCAGTTTCGCCTTGTTGGTCCGGATATTTCATGACAGCGTTGTACCGAAATTGGTGCGGTGCAGCAAGTAACGTCGCGATCTCGAAATGGGATCCGCGCCAAGCCGAATTTATTGCGCGCCCTGTGGTGTCGGCGCGGCTGTAGCCCGAGCGCGGACGGACGCGGAACTGGCATCGGTGCCACCCGTTCGGCGTAGGAAGGAGACGACCATGACGGACTCGGTAGAAATCGAACGCAAGTTCTGGAAAGCATTGCGATCGGACATGACGATGATGCTGGGCCTCGTCGGCGTCGACGAAGGGCACACGCGACCGATGACGGCACAACTGGACGGCGATGCGGATCGTGGGCCAATCTATTTCTTCACGTCGAAGGAAACCGAACTCGTCACCGATTTGACCCCCGGCGCGCGCGCGGTGGCAACGTTCGCCTCCAAGGGGAACGACATTTTCGCGGCGGTCCATGGCACGTTGAGCGTGGACGACGACTCGGCGACGATCGACCGGTTGTGGAATCGCTTCGCGGCGGCATGGTTCGAGGGCGGTCGGGAAGATCCCAAGCTGCGACTGCTTCGGTTCGACGCTGAACGCGCGCAAATCTGGATCGACGCGTCGAGTATGGTTGCCGGGGTCAAGCTCCTGCTCGGCATCGACCCGAAGGAAGATTACAAGGACAAGGTTGCGGAAGTCTCGCTCGGTTGACGACGTCGACGGACGACACGGATAGCGCAGCGGCGCGATCGGGGGCCCAGGCCCCAGAAATCGACGGGCTGCCCCTGCCCCGCCGCTATGCCGCGATCGCGACGCTGTGCCTTGGCACGGCTTTGATCATTATCGATGGCGGCGTGGCCAATGTTGCGCTGCCAACGATCGCACGTGATCTCGGGGTCGACCGGTCGTCGGTCGTATCGGTCGTCACCATCTATCAACTGATGCTGGTGATGCTGCTGCTGCCGTTCGCCGGGCTCGGCGAACGCATCGGGCTCAAGCGGATGTACCAGATCGGCCAGCTCGTCTTCGCGGTCGCGACGTTGCTGTGCTTCTTTGCCAAGAGTCTGCCGTTCCTGCTGATCGTCCGCGCGGCGCAGGCGGTCGGCGCGGCGGCGGCACTGAGCGTATCGTCCGCGCTGATCCGATCGACCTACCCTGCCAAGCAATTGGGCAGCGGGCTCGGGATCAACTCAGCGATCGTGTCGGCGGGTGCGGCGCTAGCGCCGTCGCTCGGCGGATTTATCCTGGGCGTGGCGCCGTGGCCGTGGGTGTTCGCGAGCGCCGTTCCCTTTGCGATCGGATCGCTCATCCTCGGGCGCGCGCTGCCCGACACGCCGCCGCGCGACACGCCGTTCGACGTGGTGGGCGCGGTGATGTGCGCGGCGATGTTCGGTCTGGTGATCGGTGGGCTGGAAAGTGCGGTGCATGGCGACAGCCCGGTGGTGTCCGCCGCGATCGTGTTGGTCGGTGGTGTGGTCGGGGTGCTGTTCGTCCGGCGCGAGCGGAGCGAACCCGACCCGATCCTGCCGATCGACTTGCTCGACCGGCCGGTGCTGCGGCTTTCGGTGGTGGGGGCGTACACCGCGTTCATCGCGTCGATGACGCTGATCATCTCGATGCCGTTCCGGCTGCAAAGCGAGTTCGGCTTCACCGCGCCCGAAATGGGGCTGCTGATGGCCCCCTGGCCGCTGACCAACATCATCGTCGCGCCGCTGTCGGGCTGGCTGTCGAGCCGGATCCCCGCAGGCGTGCTCGGCGGGATCGGGATGGCGATCTCGATCGTCGCGCTGATCCTGATCGCCTATATGCCGCCGCACCCGAGCCATTTCGACGTGGCGTGGCGGATGGCGTTGTGCGGCGCGGGGTTCGGGACGTTCCTGCCCCCCAACGCGCGGCTGATCATCGGCAGCGCCCCGCGCGACCGCGCCGCCGCGGCGGGCGGGCTGGTGTCGACGACCCGGCTGCTCGGGCAGACCACGGGCGCGACGCTGGTGGCGGCGCTGCTCGCGCTCGGCATCGGTGACGGGACGACTCCGCCGCTGGTCGCGGCTGGACTGGCGTTCGTGGCGGGGCTGTGCAGTCTCGCGCGGCTGCGCCCCTCGATCCGCATGCCCAAGACCGAGGAAGCAGCGGACGTCCAGCCTGCGAGCCCGGTGCGCTAGGCCCAAGTCGCACCTTACTCCGAGGAAATACACGCGTCCGCGGAACGAAGGCATGTTCTTCGCTCCAGGCGATCTTTGCTTAACAGCTATAGTTAATACTTCGGATAATTCGATACGCGACAGTATGTAGTACTGATGGCGTATGTCATTGCGGCTTACAGAACCCTGATCGACTTCCGCGTAACATATTGAATGTTCTATCTGGCACGAGTCATGCTTAGACATTAAGCACTCGGAGTACAGAGTCAGTCCCTACTACCAATGAATGATTTCCGTTCCGAGTATCACAGGGAAAGGAAACAAATGCGTATCATGAAAGTCCTCGGGCTCACCGCTGCTTCGGCAGCGCTTGCTCTTGCTGGTCCCGCTCTGGCGGCAACCACCTTCTCGACCAACTTCGACAGCACCGACTTCGGAACGGCGCCGGGTTTTACGACGCTGACCAGCTATGAAGGCTGGAACGGCGGTCCGAACGGGATCGAAGTCCAGTATAACAACGTCGCCGGGCGCGCATTCTCGGGCAACAACTTCGTCGAGCTCGATACCAACGCCAACAGTTCGATGAGCCGCATCATCGACGCCGGGAGCTACGTCCTGAACTACTGGTACTCGGACCGTCCGGGCGTTGCGGCGCGGTCCAACGGCATCACGGTGTTGCTGGACGGCGACCGGGCCTTCACCTCGACCGGCGGCGCCGGCGGAAGCCAGACGGACTGGCGTCAGCAGACGTTCGCCTTCAACGTCGCCGAGCGGACCAGACTGACTTTCCGGGCGATCGGCACGAGCGACTCGCTTGGCGGGTATATCGACAGCGTGTCGCTGTCCGCCGTGCCCGAGCCGACGACCTGGGCGATGATGATCGCAGGCTTCGGGATGATGGGCTTCGCGCTCCGCAACCGCGCCAAGAGCAAGGTCGCCTACGCCTGATCCCTGCTGGGAACGACCGAAGCCGCCGACCGAAAGGCCGGCGGCTTTGGCATGATTGGGGCGTCAGAACACCGCCTTGCCGTCCCCGCCGAGCATCGCCTTGCGGACGAGCGGGATCGGCGGGCCACCGAAGCTGAGGAGCTGGTCGTGGAACGCCTTCCACCCGGCGCGGCCGCCATGCGTGGCGGTCCAGTCCGCGCGGAGCTTGCGGATCATCAGCTTGCCCATCGTATAGTTGAGATAGGCCGGGTCGTAGGTCCCGCGCGCCGACTGCTGCTTAGCGTTGCCCTCGTCCTGATAGCATTGCTCGACGAACATCTTGCGCGACTGTTCCTGCGTCATGCCGTGCGCGTGGAGGCCGATCGCCGACAGATACCGGCAATCGCGCAGCAACGCGTTGGACAACTGTCCGACGTGCGTCTCGGGGTCGCCATCGTGGAGCCCCGCTTCCCACATCATTTCCTCAGCATAATGCGCCCAGCCCTCGGCGAAGGCGTAACCGACGAACAACCGGCCGAACAACGACGGCGACTTGTTCGCATGGCGGAACTGGAGGAAATGCCCCGGCATCACTTCATGCACCGAGGTGAACAGCAAGTCGTTCTTGCCGGGGATGAAACCGTCCTGCTCGGCCTTGCTCCACGACGGGTCCGGCGGCGAGATGTAATAGACCGAGGGGATGCCCTTCTCGAACGGCCCGGGCGGATCGATGTAGGCGGAGTTCTGCCGGTTGTACGGCGGGCTTTCCTCGACCAGCGCCTGTTCCTGGTCGGGGATGGTGACGACGTCGCTCTTGAGCACGAACGCGCGCAGTTCGGGGATCTGCTTGCGCGCTTCGGCGACGGGGTCGTCGTTGATCGGCTTGTTGGCGTTCATCTTCGCCATGCACGCCGGCACGGTCGCGCCCGGTGCGAACTTGGCGCAGGCTGCCGTCAGCGCCTGCTGATTGCGCGCCAGATCCGCGCGCCCCGCCGCCTCGAGCGTGGCGAGCGGCACGTCGACCCCTTCGGTCTGCTTGATCATCCGCGAGAACTTGTCCGCCCCCAGCGCGAAATCCTGCGTCGCCGACCCGCGCTGGCTCTCCAGCCAGCCGCCGAGATCATGCATCGCCTTCGAGGCCGCGACCGCTGCCTTGTCGAACTCCTCCTGCAACGCGGGGCTCTTCACCTCGGCGAACGCCTTCTTGGCATCGCCGGTGTAGTAATCGCCGAAACCGTTGAACGCCGCGACGCCGAAGTTGATGTAGCTGAGCGGCATCGGCGTCTTGAGGTTGGCGCGGATCTGCGCCGCCGCGGTCGGGATCTTGCGCAGGAACGACACCATCGCGCGCATCCGCGTCGGCGCATCGGCGTATTTGCGCGCGATGTAGACGTTCGGGTCGAGCCCGGCGTTGACGTACCAGGTCGGGTTGCGGTGCGGGAAATCGGCGTCTTCCAGCCAGAACAGTTTGCCCGACGCGACCGTGACGAGATAGTCGCGCTCGAACGCATCCTGCTTGCCCAGCTTGGCGGCATCGAACGCCTTGGCCTTGGTGATTGCCTCGCGCAGGAAATCCCCCTGCCGCTTCAGGCCGGCGGGCGACCAGTCGCCGAGGCCGCCGTCGAAATCGTGCCGCCCCTGATACACCGCGTCGGCGGGCGAAACCTTGAACCAGTCCTCAATGAACGTGTCGCGGAAGCTCTTCCAGTCGGTGGTCGACAAGACCGCCAGCGTCGCGGCGGTTGCCTTGGGCGCGGGCGCCTCGGACGTGCAGGACGCCATTGCTACCGCTGCTATTCCCGTAAGCCAGATTTTCCGCATTCGCGCTCCTATCGATCGGAACCCCGAGGGGATTCGTTTGCGACGGGAAGCTGGCAGCTTGCGACCGCGAGCGCCACCCCGGACGGAACGCCCGGTCGTGCGCATCGTTCTTCCCAGGCAATTCAACGCCGAGGAGCTTACCCTTGCCCTATATCAAAACCCGCGACGGCACAGACCTTTACGTCAAGGATTGGGGAAGCGGTCGCCCCGTCGTCCTGATTCACGGCTGGCCGCTCAATGCCGACAGCTGGGATGCGCAGGCGATGGCGCTCGCCGACGCCGGGTTCCGGGCGATCGCCTACGACCGCCGCGGGTTCGGGCGGTCAAGCCAGCCGTGGAGCGGCTATGACTATGACACGCTGACCGACGATCTGGCGGACGTGCTGGAGCAGACCGGCGCGAACGATGCGACGATCGTGGGCTTCTCGATGGGTGGCGGCGAAGTGGCGCGCTACATGAGCCGGCATGACGGCAAGGGCGTGGTGGCGGCGGGTCTGATCTCGTCGGTGGTGCCTTACATGCTCCAGACGGAGGACAACCCGCACGGCGTCCCCGAGGAAAAACTCGCGGCAATTGGCGAGGGAATTCAGAAGGATCGCTACGGTTTCTTCCAGACGTTCATGAAGCAGTTCCTGGGGGTCGGATTCATTTCGTCGCCGGTCAGCAGCGAGACGGTGGAGTGGGCGTGGTCGCAGACCAACCTTGGCGGCCTCAAGCCGATCCTCGCGTGCGCCCAGTCGTTCGGGCACACTGACTTCCGCCCGGATTTGCCTGCGTTTCGGGTACCGACGCTGGTCGTTCATGGCACGAGCGACCAGACCGTCCCGATCGACGCGACCGGGCGGCGTGCGGCTGAGGGGATCGCATCGGCGCAACTGGTCGAATATGAGGGCGCGCCGCACGGTCTGACGATTACCGAGAGCGCCCGGTTTACGAATGATCTGCTGACTTTTTTGGGGCGGTAGGGCGATTGTTCTTTGCCCCTCCCCTTTAGGGGAGGGGATTGGGGTGGGGGGAGCCTCGCAGAGACCTGACCCAGATGGCGGTCCGCTACACGGCCCCACCCCAACCCCTCCCCTAAAGGGGAGGGGCTTAAGGTACGGCACCACTTGTTTCGCCCCTCCCCTTCAGGGGAGGGATTGGGGGAGGCCTCGCAGAGACCTGACCCCGCCAGTGATCCGCAGCACGGCCCCACCCCAACCCCTCCCCTGAAGGGGAGGGGCTTTAGGTACGGCGCGACTTGTCTCGCCCCTTCCCTTTAGGGGAGGGGTTGGGGGTGGGGGGAGCCTCGCAGAGACCTGACCCAGCCGGCGGTCCGCTGCACGGCCCCACCCCAACCCCTCCCCTGAAGGGGAGGGGCTTTAGGTACGGCGCGACTTGTTTCGCCCCTCCCCTTTAGGGGAGGGGTTGGGGGCGGGGGAAGCCTCGCAGAAACCTGACCCAGCCGGCGGTCCGCTGCACGGCCCCACCCCAACCCCTCCCCTGAAGGGGAGGGGCTTTAGGTAGGGCGCGACTTGTCTCGCCCCTCCCCTTCAGGGGAGGGGTTGGGGGTGGGGGAGGACTCGCAGAGACCTAACCATGCCGGCGGTCCGCTACACGGCGCCACCCCGCCCCCTCCCCTGAAGCGGAAGGGCTTTCACCACACAGATCGCATTAGTTCAGCGGGACGATCACTTCGTCCTGATGCACCACGCCAAGATCCTTGCGTGCCAGTTCATCGGCCAGATCGGGATCGGCATGCCGCGGGTCGAGCAAATTGACCCGGTTCTTCAATTCGCTGCGATTCCGGTCGAGCGCCGCCAGTTGCTTCTGCTTGACCGCGAGCTGCCGTTCCACGTCGCCATAGGCCAGCGCGCCGTTCGGGCCGAAGATCGCATAGCCCCCGAAAAACAGGCCAAACGATCATCAACGCCGCCGGCGCGACGGCGCGGCGGAGCATCATTCGGACATTGGAGCGGCGCTTGATCACGGTCGCGATTCTCGCGCATCGCGACTCGTGGATCAAGACGTATTTTTCAAAGACTTCAGACGCGAAGGATAGAACGCCCCGCATAGACCGCCGCGCCCTCGAGCTCCTCCTCGATGCGGATCAGCTGATTGTACTTGGCGAGCCGGTCGGAGCGCGCGAGGCTGCCCGTCTTGATCTGTCCGCAATTGGTCGCGACCGCGAGATCGGCGATCGTCGAATCCTCGGTTTCGCCCGAGCGATGCGACATCACCGCGGTATATTTCGCACGATTCGCCATGGATACCGCTTCGAGCGTCTCGGTCAGCGTGCCGATCTGGTTGACCTTCACCAGCAGCGAGTTGGCGAGACCGTCCTTGATCCCCTGCCCGAGCCGCTTGGGGTTGGTGACGAACAGATCGTCGCCGACCAGCTGGACCGTGTCGCCGCACAGGTCGGTCAATGCCTTCCAGCCCTCGAAATCGTCCTCGGCCATGCCGTCCTCGATCGAGAAGATCGGGTAGCGGCGTGCGAGATCCGCGAGATATTCGGCCATTTCGTGGCTGCTGAGGCTCTTGCCCTCGCCCGAAATCTCATACTTGCCGTTCTTGTAAAACTCTGTCGCCGCGCAATCGAGCGCGAGCATCACGTCCTCGCCGGGCTTGTAGCCGGCGGTTTCGATCGAGCGCAGGATGAACTCGATCGCTTCGTCATTCGACGCGATGTTCGGCGCGAAGCCGCCCTCGTCGCCGACCGAGGTCGCGAGACCCTTGTCGTGCAGGCCCTTCTTGAGCGTGTGGAAGATCTCCGACCCGCACCGCACCGCTTCGAGGATCGACGACGCACCCACCGGCACGATCATGAATTCCTGGAAATCGATCGGGTTATCAGCATGTTCGCCGCCGTTGATGATGTTCATCATCGGCACCGGCAGGACGTGCGCAGCGACACCGCCAACATAGCGGTACAGCGGCAGGCTGCGCGCATCGGCAGCGGCCTTGGCGACCGCGAGCGACACGCCGAGGATCGCGTTCGCGCCGAGGCGATGCTTGTTCTCGGTCCCGTCGAGCTCGATCATCGTATGGTCGACGTCGCGCTGGTCCTCGGCTTCGAGCCCGAGCACCGCGTCGGCGATCTCGCGGTTGACCGCCTCGACCGCCTGGTCGACGCCCTTGCCGCCCCAGCGGCTCTTGTCGCCGTCACGCTTCTCGACCGCTTCATGCTTTCCGGTGGAGGCACCCGACGGGACCGCCGCGCGGCCGAAGCTGCCGTCTTCCAGCATCACGTCGACCTCGACCGTGGGGTTGCCGCGGCTGTCGAGGATCGTGCGGGCATGAATGTCGATGATTGCGGTCACGGAACGATCCTTCTACGATTTCGGAATAGCGTCGCGGGTGCCTCTATCGCCTAACCTTCGCCGCCGCAATTCGTGCGCGACCGATGGAACTAGGCGCGGTCCGGACCGCTTATTGTCGACAAGTAACAATTGGAGGGCATTATCATGGCCACGACCCCAGGATCCCAGACGGGCGCAGATGCGCGCGCCGCCGCTAACGAGAAGATCGATGCCGCCGCTGGTGCCGCCAAGGATGCCGCCTCTTCCGCGCGCGACGAAGCCGCGAAGCTGACCAGCGGTGCTGCGCAGTTGTTCAAGGACAGCACCGACAAGCTCGGCAAGGAAGTCGTCGATCGCGCCAAGACCTATGCCGAGGACGGCAAGGCGCGCGCCGGGACCGCGCTCGACGAGATCGTCCGGATGATCAACGATGCTGCGGGCACCGTGGATGACAAGCTCGGCGCCCAGTACGGCCAGTATGCGCGGACCGCCGCGGACAAGGTCCAGGGCTTCTCGGAAGGGCTGAAGGCCAAGGAGCTCGACGACTTGATCGACGACGCGCGCGGGTTCGTCCAGAAGAGCCCGGCGATTGCGATCGGCACGGCGGCGGCGCTCGGCTTCGTGCTGGTGCGGCTGATCCAGTCCGGGCTTGCCGTCGACAGCGACCCCAAGGCCTGATCGCAGCGTGACGGGAGCCGGAATGGGTGAGACCCTGAAAAACCTCGCGCCGGCTACGGTGGACGACAGCGTCGGGGCATTGCTGTCCCGCGCGGTGTCGGACGCCGAGCAGGTCGCGCGTGCCGAGATCGACCTGCGCAAGGCCAAACTGTTCGCCAAGGTCGACGAGGCCAAGGCGGGTGTCGTGCTGGTGGCAGCAGCGGCCGTGATCGGACTGTTGGCAGCGATTGCGTTGGTCGTCGGCGCGCTGATGATCCTGACGCCGCTGGTCGGCCCGGTCTGGGCGACGGTGATCGTCGTCGGCGTGCTGCTCGTCGTGGCGGGGCTGTTGGGGATGCTCGGGATACAGCATTTCAAGCGGATGTCCGGCGCGACAGAGGTGTCGGCATGAGCATGAAGGCTCCCTCCCCGCGCGTCGTGGCCGCACAAGCGCGGGCCGATGCGGCGCGTGCACGCTTGTCCAAGACGATGGGCCTGCTCCAGAAGCGCGCCAACCCGCAGACGATCGCGTCGGATGTTGTCGCGACCCTCAAGACACGGGGTGGCGAAGCGATGCAAACCGCGATGGATACGGCGGAGAAGCGCCCGTGGGCCACCGGGATCGGCGTGGCGTTGACCGGCCTGTTCCTCGCCCGCGGGCCGATCTACCGGGCGATTCGCGGCACCGACAAACCCAAAGCCCCCAAGCGATAGATATTCCAGGAGATTGAGTGTGACCGTCAAAGATACCCTTCAAACCCAGGGCGCGGCGCTTTCGGACAAGGCGCATCACGCCGTCGACGTCGCGCGGGACAACGTCGGCAAGGCCGTCGAAACCGTCCGTGAAACCGCCGGCAAGGCCGCAGAGACCGCCCGCGAGACTGCCGAGAAGGCCGCCGAGACGACTTCGCATGCCGCCCACGATCTTGGCGCGCGCGCGATCGAGACGATCGAAAGCAGCCCGCTGGGCGTGCTGGTCGGCGGGATCGCGGTCGGGATGCTCGCCGCATCGGTGCTGCCGCGCAGCCAGACCGAGGCTCGGCTGTTCGCGCCGGTCGGTCGCCGTCTGACCGATACCGCAAAGGGCGCGGTCGGCGCGGCGAAGGAAACCGCGCAGTCGGAATTCGCGTCGCTGGGTCTTTCGCGCGACTCGGCGAAGGATCAGGCGGGCAAGCTGCTCGGCGGGATCGTCGACGCGCTGACCGCCGCGGGTACCGCCGCGCTCACCGCTCGGCTGTCGGGTGGCAACGAAAAGCCGGTCGCCGCGGCGCCGAAAACTGGCCCGGCGCACGAATAATCCTTCATGACAGGTTCCCGAAGCGGCCGGGCGTGCCTATGAGGTGCGCGAAACCTGCCGTTTTCGGGAACCCATTATCATGAGCAAGCTTCACCTGGTCTTCGGCGGTCGCGTTCGCGATCCGCGCGGAACCGACTTCGTCGATACCGCCGCGATCGAGATCGTTGGGGTGTATCCGGATTATGCCAGCGCCGAGAAGGCTTGGCGCGCCGCCGCACAACGTACGGTCGACGATGCCGAGATGAAATTCGTGGTGGTGCACCTGCACCGTCTGCTCGAGCCGGATCTGCTCACGCCAGGCACCGCCGCCTGAATACTGAAAAGCCCGCCATGCATCTGCACGGCGGGCTTTTTTATCAGATGAACTCGATCTTCGAGACGACGTAGTAGCGATCACCCGACGGAACGGTCACTTCGACCTCGTCATCGAGCTTCCGCCCGATCAGCGCGCGACCGAGTGGCGAGTTGTACGAGATGCGGCCGCCCTTGGCGTTCGCCTCGGTCTGGCCGACGATCTGGTACGTAACAGGCTTGTCGTCCTCGTCCATCAGCGTGACGGTCGCGCCGAACACGACCTTGTCGCCCGACAGGTCGCGCGGGTCGATCACCTGCGCGCGCGCAAGCTTGTCCTCGATGTCGCTGATCGACGCTTCGATCTGGCCCTGGCGCTCCTTGGCGGCGTGATATTCGGCGTTTTCCGAAAGGTCGCCATGCGCGCGCGCCTCTTCGATCGCATCCACGATCGTCGGGCGTTCCGCCTTCAGCCGTTTCAGGTCTGCATTCAGCGTTTCATAGCCTTCCTGCAGCATCGGCATCTTTTCGACGGTAGCCATCCCTTAAACCCTTTGTCTTCGAACAATCCCTTATCAAGCGAACCCTCCGGAGAGGGCCCGCCCGCACTGTTTCAATATGTCGGGATCAATGGTGCGAAGAGGAATAATAGGATTGTAACGGTCGCACTTCAAGGCTGCGTGTCGAAAGCGCGACGATTGCCTGTGCCGCCTCGACGCTCGCGGGTGCCGTGGTGAAGTAGGGAATCTTCAACTGGAGCGCGGACGCACGGATCGGCTGCGAGTCCTTGAGGCTCTGCCACCCTTCCGTCGTGTTGAAGATCAGCGCGATCCCGCCGTCCTTGATCCGGTCGACGATATGCGGCCGGCCCTGTGCGACCTTGTTGACGCGCTCGACCGCGACGCCCTGCCCCGCGAGGTAATCCGCGGTGCCCCCGGTCGCGACGATCGTGAAGCCATGCTCCGCCAGCGCCCGGACGCCCGGCAGGATCACCGGCTTGTCGGTATCCTTGACGCTGACGAACACCGCGCCCGCCTTCGGCAGGATCGTCCCCGCCCCGAGCTGCGACTTGGCGAAGGCGAGCGTGAAGTCGGGGTCGATCCCCATCACCTCGCCCGTGCTCTTCATTTCGGGCGACAGCACCGGATCGACGCCGGGGAAGCGGTTGAACGGGAAGACTGCTTCCTTGACCGCATAATAATCGATGTGGCGATCGATCAGCGGCAGGTTGGCGAGCTTCTCCCCCGCCATTACGCGTGCGGCGATCTTGGCGATCGGTGCGCCGATCGCCTTGGCGACGAACGGCACGGTGCGGCTGGCGCGCGGGTTGACCTCGATGAGATACACCTGCCCGCCCTTGACCGCGAACTGGATGTTCATGAGGCCGACCACCGACAACGCCTTGGCGAGCGCGGCGGTCTGCTTCTCGATCTCTTCGATGATCGCGGGCGTCAGGCTGTACGGCGGGATCGAGCAGGCGCTGTCGCCCGAATGGACCCCGGCTTCCTCGATATGCTGGAGCACGCCCGCGACGACGACATCGGTGCCATCCGAGATGGCGTCGACATCGACCTCGATCGCATCGCGCAGATACTGGTCGATCAGTACGGGCGAATCCCCCGACACCTGGACCGCGGTCTGGATATAGTCGTCGAGCTGGAGCGGCCCGTCGACGATCTCCATCGCGCGCCCGCCGAGCACATAGCTCGGGCGCATCAGCACGGGGTAGCCGATCCGCTCGGCGACCGCGATCGCCTCGTCACGGCTGCGCGCGATGCCGTTGGCGGGCTGGAGCAAGCCGAGCTTGTTGATGAGCGCGGCGAACCGCTCGCGGTCCTCCGCCAGATCGATCGCGTCGGGCGAGGTGCCGAGGATCGGGATGCCTGCGTCCTGGAGCGCCTGCGCGAGGTTGAGCGGCGTCTGCCCGCCGAACTGGACGATAACGCCCACGAGGGTGCCGTTCTGCTGCTCGACATGGAGGATTTCGAGCACGTCCTCTGCGGTCAGCGGCTCGAAGTACAGGCGGTCGGAGGTGTCATAGTCGGTCGACACCGTCTCCGGGTTGCAGTTGACCATGATCGTCTCATAGCCCGCATCCGCGAGCGCGAAGCACGCATGGCAGCAGCAATAATCGAACTCGATCCCCTGCCCGATCCGGTTCGGCCCGCCACCGAGGATGACGATCTTGCGCCGGTCGGTCGGCTGGCTCTCGCACTCGGGCTCGCCGAAGCTCGGGGCTTCGTAGGTCGAGTACATGTACGGCGTCTTGGCGTCGAATTCGGCGGCGCAGGTGTCGATCCGCTTGAACACCGGACGTACGCCGAGGCGGTGCCGCAAAGCGCGGACTTCGGCCTCGGTCACGCCGCCGGTCATCGCGACGATCGCATCGTGGACCAGCCCCGACCCGCGCGCGATGCCACGTGCATTACCGCGAAGGTTCGCTGATTTCAGCGCGAGATAGGCGAGACGCTTGTCACTGAATCCCATCGACTTCAGACGCCGCATCCCCGCCGCTTCGATCGGCAGGCCGTTGCCGCAGATCTGCTCCTCGGCTGCGACGATCTCGGCGATGCGTTCGATGAACCACGGGTCGAACTTCGCCAGCGCATGCACCTCGGCGACGGTGAAGCCCTCGCGCAGCGCCTGCGCTGCGACGAGCAACCGGTCCGGCGTTGCGATCGCGAGCGCGGCCTCGATCTCGGCGCGCGGCGCGCCTTCTAGGCGGTCGATCATGTTGAACCCCGACAGCCCGGTCTCGAGCCCGCGGAGCGCCTTCTGCAGGCTCTCGTGGATGTTGCGGCCGATCGCCATGACTTCACCGACCGACTTCATCGCGGTCGACAGCACGGCTTCGGCGCCCTTGAACTTCTCGAACGCGAAACGCGGGATCTTTGTGACGACGTAATCGATCGTTGGCTCGAACGATGCCGGCGTCGCGCCGGTGATGTCGTTCATGATCTCGTCGAGCGTATAGCCGACCGCCAGCTTGGCGGCGACCTTGGCGATCGGGAAGCCGGTCGCCTTCGACGCGAGCGCCGAGGAGCGCGACACGCGCGGGTTCATCTCGATCACGATCAGGCGGCCATCCTTCGGATTGACCGCGAACTGGACGTTGGAACCGCCTGTTTCGACACCGATTTCGCGCAGGCAAGCGATGCTTGCGTTGCGCATGATCTGATATTCCTTGTCGGTCAGCGTCAGCGCGGGCGCGACGGTGATCGAATCGCCCGTGTGGACGCCCATCGGATCGATATTCTCGATCGAGCAGATGATGATGGCATTGTCGGCGCGGTCGCGTACGACTTCCATCTCATATTCCTTCCAGCCGATCAGCGATTCCTCGATCAGCACTTCGGTCGTCGGCGAGGCGTCGAGCCCCGAGCGGACGATCGTCTCGAATTCCTCGCGGTTGTACGCGATCCCGCCGCCGGTGCCGCCCATCGTGAAGCTCGGCCGGATGATCGACGGAAGTCCAGTCCGTTCAAGTACTTCGAACGCTTCGGTGAGGCTGTGTGCGATGCCCGAGCGCGCGCTTTCGAGACCGATCTTGGTCATCGCGTCGCGGAACTTCATCCGGTCCTCGGCCTTGTCGATCGCCTCGGCATCCGCGCCGATCATCTCGACGCCGTACTTCTCGAGCGTGCCGTCGTTGAACAAGGCGAGCGCGGTGTTGAGTGCGGTCTGCCCGCCCATCGTCGGCAGGATCGCGTCGGGACGCTCCTTTTCGATGATTTTGGCGACGATCTCGGGCGTGATCGGCTCGACATAGGTCGCGTCCGCCAGCTCGGGATCGGTCATGATCGTGGCGGGGTTCGAATTCACCAGGATGATGCGATAGCCATCTTCCTTGAGCGCCTTGATCGCCTGCGTGCCCGAATAATCGAACTCGCACGCCTGCCCGATGACGATCGGCCCCGCGCCGACGACGAGGATCGAGGAGATGTCGGTACGTTTTGGCATTAGTGTGCTTGTCCGGTTTCTTCGGTGTCTTCTTCGTCGCTGCCGTCTTCCGACGTACAGCCCCAGCCGTCATATTCGACGCCGTACGCCATTTCGATTTGGACACACTTGCGCGTCAGCGCTCGAATCGAGGCTTCATCGGCGGCTTGCTCGCAGCCGAGGAACAGGCACATTTCGCCCTCTTCATCCTCTTCGCGCTCGATCACTTCGAAGCCGAGTTGTTCGGCGTCGGCTTCGAGCTTGTCGAGCGCGGCGTCCTCACCGCGGAAGCTGACGTCGACCGGGCGGATGAGATGCGCGATGTCGCCGCTTTCCTCGAGACTTGCGAGCACGTCCTTGTCGGCGGCCCACTCTTCTTCGAGCCGGGCGGGCGGGACTTCTGGGAGGTTCATCATGCCGGTGCTTTCAGGGATGAGACGAATTTCTCGAACAGATACAGGCTGTCCTGCGGGCCGGGGCTCGCTTCGGGGTGATATTGCACGCTGAACGCGGAGCGGTCGGTGAGTTCGATGCCGGCGTTGGAGCCGTCGAACAGCGAGACGTGCGTTTCGCGCGCGGTGGCCGGCAGGGTGGCGCGCTCGACCGCAAAGCCGTGGTTCATCGAGGTGATCTCGACCGCGCCGTCACTGAGGCGCTGGACCGGGTGGTTGGCGCCGCGGTGGCCCTGGAACATCTTGGTCGTGCTCGCGCCGACTGCGAGCGCGAGGAGCTGGTGACCGAGGCAGATGCCGAACAGCGGCTTGCCGGTGTCGAGCAGTTGCTGGATCACGGGCACGGCGTATTCGCCGGTCGCGGCGGGGTCGCCCGGGCCGTTCGACAGGAAAATGCCGTCGGGCGCGAGCGCCATGATGTCTTCGAAGCTTGCCTGCGCGGGGACGACCGAGACGTCCGCGCCGGCGGCGACGAGGTTGCGGAAGATGTTGCGCTTCGAGCCGTAATCGACCGCGACGACGTGGGGGCGCGTCTTCTTAAGCCCATCCCCTTCAGGGGAGGGGTTTGGGGTGGGGCTGTCCAGTGAAGTCACGGGGTCGGTTGGCTGCACGGCCCCACCCCCGGCCCCTCCCCTGAAGGGGAGGGGGGAAGAAGTGTCGTAGCCTGCGCCGAGCTTCCACACGCCGCCATCCCAGCCATAATGCATCTCGGTGCTCACCCCGAGCGCGAGGTCCATGCCTTCGAGCCCCGGCCATGCGCGCGCCATCTCAAGCAGTTTGGCGACGTCGAACACGCCGTCGGGCGCATGCGCGATCACGCCGTTGGGCGCGCCGCCGTTACGGATCCGGCGCGTCAACGCGCGCGTGTCGACGCCCGACAGGCCGATTCGCCCGTGCTTGGCCATCCACGCATCGAGTCGCTCGGTGCTGCGGAAATTGCTCGGTTCGGTCACGTCCTCGCGCACGATCATGCCCAAGGCGTGCGGATCGTTCGCCTCGACGTCGTCGGCGTTCGCGCCGACGTTGCCGATATGCGGGAAGGTGAAGGTGATCATCTGGCCCGCAAAGCTCGGGTCGGTCATGATTTCCTGGTAACCGGTCATCGCGGTGTGGAAGCAGACTTCGCCGACCGCGGCACCTTCCGCGCCGAAGCCCCTGCCCCACACGCATTCGCCGGTGGATAGCACCAAAACGCCGGTAGCTCCGTCGGGCACAGTCATGGGATTGGCGTCGGCCATTGCGGCGGGCACTCCGTTTTTCGTTTCGATGTCGCTAAGCGCCGGGAGCTAGAGGGGGATGGGCAGTGCGTCAATCGGATAAACCCGCTACCCTCCTGCCCCAGCAAAAGGACGACACATGATTCGAGACGACATCAAGGCTGCATTGATCACCGCGATGAAGGGCGGCGACAAGGCTGGCACCGCGACCCTCCGGCTGGTGCAGTCCTCGATCAAGAATCGCGACATCGAGGCGCGCGCGCCGCAATCGCGCGAGGGCAAGGCACCGGACGACGACAATGTGCTCGTGGTCGAGGTGCTGCAGAAGATGATCAAGCAGCGCCGCGAGTCGATCGAGATGTACGTGAAGGGCGGACGCCAGGAACTGGCCGATGCCGAGAGCGCGGAAATCGCGGTGATCGAGCAATTCCTGCCCGCACAGTTGGACGAGACGCAGACCGCGGCGGCGATCGAGGCGATCAAGGCGGAGCTTGGCGCTACGGGCATGAAGGACATGGGCCGCGTGATGGCGGAGCTCAAGGCACGGCATGCGAGCGAGATCGACATGAGCAAGGCAAGCGCTGCGGTGAAGGCTGCGCTGGCGTAATGGGCGAGGGCGCGCCCCTTCTTCCTCCCCTCCCGCTCGCGGGAGGGGACCGAGGGGTGGGCGCGCGGTTCAAACCAGGCCGACCGACTGCGGCGGCGAAATCGCTCCGCAACGAGGCCACGCTGCACGAGCAACTTCTCTGGCGGCAGTTGAAAGGCCGTCGCCTCGTCGGCCTCAAATTCACCCGGCAGATGCTGATTGCTGGCTACATCGTGGATTTCGCGTGTCGCGAGCATACATTGGCGGTGGAGCTTGACGGCAGCCAGCATAGCGATGCCGTGGCGTATGATGCCGCGCGAACCAGCGCGATCGAACGCGCTGGATATCGCGTCCTCCGGTTTCGGAACAACGATCTGACTTCGAACATGACGGGCGTATTGGAAATGATTGCTGACGCTGCGCTTTGTGGAGAGCGCGCGCCCACCCCCTACCCCCTCCCGCAGGCGGGAGGGGAGGATTTGGGGCTAGCGGATCTCCCTACGGGGACCGCAGACGCATGACCCTTTCCCCGCAATTCCTCGATGAACTCCGCAGCCGCACGCTGCTGTCCGGCCTGATCGGCAAGACCACCAAGCTCCAGAAGGCGGGGCGCGAGTGGCGCGCGTGCTGCCCGTTCCACAATGAGAAGACCCCGAGCTTCTACGTCAACGACGACAAGGGCTTCTACCATTGCTTCGGCTGCTCGGCGCATGGCGATGCGATCCGCTGGATGACCGACCAACGGGGCTTGCCGTTCATGGATGCGGTCAAGGAACTCGCGCAAACCGCCGGCATGGAGCTCCCCGCGATGGATCCGCGCGCGGCTGAAAAGGCCGAGGCCGCCAAGGGCCTCCACGAAGCCTGCGCCGACGCCGCGACCTGGTTCACCGAGCAGCTCGATGGGCTGGCGGGCGCCACCGCGCGCGGGGTTCTCGCCAAACGCGGGATCAAGCCCGAAACCGCGCGCACCTTCGGTCTCGGCTTCTCCCCCGATTCGCGCGGCGGCCTCAAGACCGCGCTCAAGGACTATGGCGACCCGCTGCTGATCGAGGCCGGGTTGCTGATCAAGGTCGACGACAAGGTCCCGTACGATCGCTTCCGCGGTCGCCTGATGATCCCGATCCGCGATCCGCGCGGGCGCACCATTGCGTTCGGCGGGCGGATTATCGGCGACGGCGAGCCCAAATACCTCAATTCCCCCGAGACCCCTTTGTTCGACAAGGGCCGTACGCTCTACAATCTCGATCGCGCCGCGCCTGCCTCGCGCAAGACGGGGCGCGTGCTGGTGGTCGAAGGGTATATGGACGTCATCGCGCTCGCGCAGGCGGGGTTCGGCGAGGCGGTCGCCCCGCTCGGCACCGCGCTGACCGAGCCGCAGCTCGAGCGGCTATGGCGGCTGTGCGAAGTGCCGATCCTGTGCTTCGACGGCGACAGCGCCGGGCAGAAGGCGGCTTTGCGTGCCGCACACCGTGCGCTGCCGCTGCTCCAGCCGGGTCGAAGCCTCGCCTTCGTCACCCTGCCCGCGGGCCAGGATCCCGACGATCTCGTCCGCGCCAAGGGGCCTGGCGCGTTCGAGGCGTTGCTCCAGCAGACCGAGCCGCTGGTCGACCGGCTGTGGAAAAGCGAGCTCGCCGCCGAGCCACTCGACACGCCCGAGCAGAAGGCCGGCCTCAAGGCGCGGCTCGCGGAACTCGCCAAGACGATCGCCGACAGCAACGTCGCACACGAATATCAGGCCGAGTTCCGCACCCGCTTCGACGAGGCGTTCCGCCCTCAGCGCAAGGTCTTCGAACCGCGCGCGCCGTTCCAGCCATTCCAACGCGGCAAGCCCGGCAAACCGTATAAAGCGCCGCATCTTCCCGTCGGGGATGGTGTCAAATCGGTACGCACGCGCGGAATCGACCCGATCCTCGCCAAGGCGGTGCTGGCCGGGTTGATCCGCCATCCAGCGGAAATCGCACGGCATATGGAGGTGCTGGGAAGCCTGAAACTTGCCGACGATGCGCTCGGGCGATTGTTCGAGGCGGTGGTTGATCTCGCGGTAGAAGACCATGTGCTTGATAGTGACCGGTTGCTCACCATATTGGCTTCATCCGGATTTGACAGTATCGCACATGATCTGCTGCGACCCGACCGTTTGTCGTGTTCGTTCACGCAGAAGGATGCCGAGCCGGCCCGGGCGCGTGAAGACCTCGACGAGGCTATCGCGATCCTGGTGGCGCGACCCGAAGTCGACGCCGCGCTGGCTGAGGCAACCGCTGCCATGCAGTCGGACTATTCGGATGAGGCCTTTGCCCGCCAAGTGGCGTTGGTGAAGGAAAAACAGACGCTCGACGCGCGACTTGCAAATCTGGTGCAGTCGAACGAAGACGCAAGAAGCTTTATGACCGAGGGCAGTTGATGGCGAAGACGGATATGGCGGACGTTGCGGATACGACTGAGTCGAGCGATGCACCGCTGATCGATTTGAACGACGCTTCGATCAAGAAGGTGATCGCGCGCGCCAAGAAGCGCGGGTACATCACCTATGAGCAGCTCAACGAAGCACTGCCGCAGGGTGAGATGTCTTCCGACCAGATCGAGGATATCAGCGCCGCGCTCAGCGAGATGGGCATCAACATCGTCGAGAATGACGAGCAAGGCGAGGACGGCGACGAGCCCGCCAAGGCCGAGGACGACGATGATGCGGAGCCGGTAGACGCGTCCGAGGACGCCGGCCCGGCGCTCGACGTCAAGAAGAAGGAAATCGTCGATCGTACCGACGATCCCGTCCGTATGTACCTGCGCGAGATGGGCGCGGTCGAACTGCTCAGCCGTGAGGGCGAGATCGCCATCGCCAAGCGGATCGAAGCCGGTCGCGACACGATGATCCTGGGCCTGTGCGAATCGCCGATCACCTTCAACGCGATCATCGACTGGTCGACCGCGCTCAACGAAGGCACGATGCAGCTGCGCGAGATCATGGATCTCGACGCGATGCTGTCTAAGGATCCCGCCCCCGAAGCGATGGCCGAAGCCGAGGATGGCGACGGCGAGATTTCCGAAAAGAACGCAGGGCCTTCGTTCAAGGAAGAAGCCGAGCCCGAGGAACCGTCGGTCGACGACGACGAGGACGGCGAGCGCCGCACGCCGCGCGCTTCAGACGACGAGGAAGAGGACAACACCCTCAGCCTCGCGCAGATGGAAGAGCAGCTCAAGCCGATCGCGCTCGAACGCTTCGCCAGCATTACCGCGCTTTACAAGAAGTTCAGCAAGATCCAGCAGGCCCGCCTCGACGCTATGGCGGGCGGCGGCGAACTTTCGAGCAGCGACGAGAAGAAGTATCACAAGCTTCGCGAGGAACTCACGGCGGAAGTCGAGAGCGTCCAGTTCCACAACGCGAAGATCGAGTATCTGGTCGACCAGCTCTACGCCTTCAACCGGCGCCTGACTGCGCTGGGCGGCCAGATGCTGCGCCTCGCCGAGCGCCACAAGGTGCCGCGCAAGGACTTCCTCGACCGCTATATCGGCCATGAACTGGACGAGCAGTTCCTGCCCAGCGTCGCGAAGCTCGACAAGAAGTGGACCGCGTTCGTCACCAACGAAGGCGAGGCCGTCGATCGCATCCGCGTCGAAATCAGCGAGATCAGCCAGGCGACCGGCATGGCGCTCGGCGAGTTCCGCCGGATCGTCAACATGGTCCAGAAGGGCGAGCGCGAGGCGCGGATCGCCAAGAAGGAAATGGTCGAGGCGAACCTGCGGCTCGTCATCTCGATCGCGAAGAAATACACCAACCGTGGCCTGCAGTTCCTGGATCTCATCCAGGAGGGCAACATCGGCCTGATGAAGGCGGTCGACAAGTTCGAGTATCGCCGCGGTTACAAGTTCTCGACCTATGCGACCTGGTGGATCCGTCAGGCGATCACGCGTTCGATCGCGGATCAGGCGCGGACGATCCGTATCCCGGTCCACATGATCGAGACGATCAACAAGCTGGTCCGCACCAGCCGCCAGTTCCTCCACGAGCAGGGCCGCGAGCCCACGCCCGAGGAAATGGCCGAGCGTCTGTCGATGCCGCTCGAGAAGGTCCGCAAGGTGATGAAGATCGCCAAGGAGCCGATTTCGCTCGAAACGCCGATCGGCGACGAGGAGGACAGCCACCTCGGCGATTTCATCGAGGACAAAAATGCGATCATCCCGGTGGATGCCGCGATTCAGGCGAACCTCAAGGAAACCGTCACGCGGGTTCTGGCGAGCCTCACCCCGCGCGAGGAACGCGTGTTGCGGATGCGCTTCGGCATTGGCATGAACACCGATCACACGCTCGAGGAAGTCGGCCAGCAGTTCTCGGTCACCCGCGAGCGTATTCGCCAGATCGAAGCGAAGGCGCTGCGCAAGCTCAAACACCCGAGCCGCAGCCGCAAGATGCGGTCGTTCCTCGACCAGTAAGGCGCGGTGCCTGTAGGGACGTCGATACGGCGATGGTGGGCACCCCCCACCATCGCCGTTTTCATAATCACATCCGTTTTGGCGCGAACCCGTGGCGTCCTCGCCCCGATCGCGCGATCTACTTGGCGATGATTGTCACACCACCGTTCTTCGCCGACGCGTCGATGCCGCGATCCGGCGATTCGTGCGTCACTTCCTCCATTTTGGTGCGGCATTTTGGCCTGTGGGGCCAGCGCGCCGCCAAGTCGCCCGTCGCGATCCTGCAGCATGGGCGCCCCCGCCTGATGCTGGCCTCGTGCGATCACTGGAATGCGCTGGTGGCCAAGGCAGCGGAAACGGCCTCGGTCGGGGCGATTGCGGCCGTCGAGGTGCTGGATGCCATTTCGGATCTGGTGATCGGCGCCAACTCCAAGGCGGTCGTCACCGAGACCAGCAGGACCGCACGTACCCATTTCGGCAGGATCGTGGAGCCCGGCGCGCTGCTGGAGACGATCACTCCGGAAGCCAACCGGGCAATGCTGCACGATGCCATCCGGAACGTGCTGGCGTCCGGGACCGAGGCCATGCTCGTCCTGCCATCCGCGGCCCGGGCCGGACGCACGATCCGATGGCTAATCGTTCCGCAACGCTACGGGATCGCGCTGATCGGTCGAAACGACCCCGCGATCGACCCAAGTTCGATCGGCAATACAGAAACCGACGATCTTGTTTGCCCGGATACAAGGACATGACAGGGTTCGCGCAAAGACATGCAAACGTTTCCGGCTTCGTCAGGACGTTTTCGACTACACGGCGGTTCGTGATTGCACCGGTGTAAAGTCTTTCTCGGGCAAACACTTGTAGAGTATTCTGCAAGAACGATCCTTTCGAAACAGGCTCGAAAAACCGGCTGTACAGGTAACCTGGCATTATTATTGGATGCGCACGAAAGGCCTTAAACAAAGTCTTTACGGTATTTGGCGTAGTCCTTGGGATCAATGGTGCCGTAGCCAGCGTGATCTGCCCACGTGTAGCCGGCATGAGGACGCGTACGAACCATGCCGAGCCGATCGCCCAACACGCCCCGACGCGATCTCGAACCAAGCGGCTTCGCAGTGCTTGCAGCGGCAGACGGAAGCGCCAGCCATCCCCTTCTCGCGCAATTGAGCGACGTTGCCGCGTGGGGCCGCGATATCGCAGATGCAATTCATTGTATTTGCGCGGTTCACGGCGGCACCACGGGCAATTTCAGGGCTGCTGCGCTGCATCCCGTTCCCGGCGTCGCGCAGCATTGGATGGAGGACGCCGCCATCGCGTTCGCAGGCGAGCGTGCCTATCTTGCTGCGGTCACCGCGGCGGTCGGGCCCCTGCCCTCCACACCGGGCCAAGCGGCCAGCGACAGTGCCTTTGCGGCGCTGCGCCACGCGTTCAATATGCTCGCGACGTCCGACCGGGTCGGCTGCTCGGCTGGTGCGGCAATTGCGCTGTTGACGGACTGGACGAGTTTCCGCCAGATTTTTGACACGGCGGCGGATCGGCTCGGTGTCGAGATTCCCGTCAACGCGCTGCCAGACACTACCGCCGTCATCGCAGCCTATGCAGCGCCGGAAGTCCCGGCAGCAGCGCAACGCGCGATCCGGTTCGGGGCACAACAGGCGTTCGCCCAGCATCGCGGTTTGCTCGACCTGCTCGAGGCGCGCGCCGCCGCACGCGATCACGCGTAGCGGCTTGCACTCGACCCGCCTTTGCCTCTATCGCCGTACCCGGAATTCAAACGGACGGGACCGATCGCGATGAAGCGTTTCGAAGGCACGCAAGGCTATGTCGCAACCGCCGATCTGAAAGTCGCGGTCAACGCCGCGGTGACGCTTCGTCGCCCGTTACTTGTCAAGGGCGAGCCTGGGACCGGAAAGACCGTGCTGGCCTATGAAATCGCCAAGGCGCTCGACGCAGAGCTGATCGAATGGAACATCAAGTCGACCACCAAGGCACAGCAAGGGCTGTACGAATATGATGCGGTGGCGCGGCTGCGCGACGGCCAGTTGGGCGACGAACGCGTCCACGACATCGGCAATTACATCCGGCGCGGCAAGTTGTGGGAAGCGTTCACGCGGCCCAAGCCGCCGGTTCTGCTGATCGACGAGATCGACAAGGCGGACATCGAATTTCCCAACGATCTGTTGCAGGAACTCGATCGGATGGAATTCCACGTTTACGAAACGCGCGAAACCGTTCGGGCGATCGAGCGGCCGATCGTCATCATCACGTCGAACAACGAGAAGGAACTGCCCGACGCGTTTCTACGGCGGTGCTTTTTCCACTATATCAAATTCCCCGACCGCGAGACGATGCAGGCGATCGTCGACGTCCATTTTCCGGGGATCCAGAAGATCCTGGTCAACCGCGCGATGGACATCTTCTACGACGTGCGCGACGTGCCGGGGCTGAAAAAGAAGCCAAGTACGAGTGAGTTGCTCGATTGGCTGAAGCTACTGTTGCATGAGGACATGCCGCTCGACGTGCTCCAGAATCGCGATCCTACTAAGGCGATCCCGCCGCTCCACGGGGCGCTGCTCAAGAACGAACAGGACGTCATGTTGTTCGAACGGCTCGCCTTCATGGCCAAGCGGCAGCAGAACAAGGGCTGACCGCGCGCTGGAATTGCCAACAGCCCCGGGTTTGCGGTAACGAGTCGTTACGGTCTTGCCGCTACGGGACGCTCGGGGGTGTCCGTTGGGATACGAGATGCGCAAAACGCTACCGATTGTTGCGGGAATGGCGCTGATCGCCACCGCTTTACCCGCGAATGCCGCCTCTTTGCTCGACTATATCGGCCAATGCGTGCCGTTTGCGCGCGCCGCTTCGGGGATTCAGCTGTTCGGCGATGCGTGGACCTGGTGGGACCAGGCGGACGGACGATACCGCCGCGGCGAACGCCCGCAACCCGGTGCGGTGCTCGTCTTCGCGCGCACCAGCCGATTGCCGCTCGGGCATGTCGCGGTGATCAGCCGGGTGGTGGATTCGCGCGTGGCGATGGTGACGCACGCCAATTGGTCGCGGATGAACGGCGAACGCGGGCATGCCGAACAGGACGTGACGCTGACCGACGTTTCGCCAGACAACGACTGGAGCAAGGTCAAGGTGTGGTTCCGCGACAATGCGGGGCTCGGGGGATCGGTGTTTCCGACCTACGGCTTCATCTATGGCACCCGCACGACCACCGGGGCGAGCGCACGCGCCGATACCGAGCTGACCGGGCGCAGCCCGGATTACGTGGGCGCGTTGATCGACTCCTACGCGCACTGACATCCTTAACGGTCGCGTAAGACGCAGTCGCTACCCCGGGGCCCAACAGGGGTTCCACTTGGTCGACCGGCACTATTCCTTCTTCATCGTGGCGATCGTGGCAGTGGGCCTGCTGCTGCGGATAGCGGCCGCGCAGGGCGGGCTGTGGCTCGACGAAGCGTGGTCGGCGGAATTCGCGCGGCAAGCGGGGACGCCGCTGGGTGTGCTGCTGAGCATCAATCACGACAACAATCATCACCTCACGTCGCTCTGGCTGCTCGCGGTCGGCGAGGCGGCGGCGCCCGTCGTGCAGCGCGCGCTTTCGATCGTCACCGGGACGATCGGCATCATAGTTGCCGCCGAGATTGTCCGTCCGCGCAACCGTGGCGTGGCGGTGATCGCCGCCGCGCTGTTTGCGGTTACGCCGATCCTCGTGACGATGGGGTCCGAAGCGCGCGGATATGCGGGGATGACGCTCGCGCTGCTTACCGCGATCCTGCTCGTCGACCGCTGGTTGGTGGAGGAGCATGGGGACAGGACGGCCTTTCGGCTGGGCCTCTGCTTTTTGCTTGGGGCGCTGTCGCAGCTGACGATGGTGTTCGGGTGCGTCGCGCTGGTCGGGTGGACGTTCGTCACGCTGGCGCAGCGCCATGGGGCCGGGATCGCCGCGCGCCGGACGCTGGCGCTGTTTGCGGCACCGTTGCTGGTCCTGGCGGCCGTGCTTGGGCTCGTCGCGGTTGCGGCGCTGGCAAGCCCCGCCGGATTTCAGATCGGCAGCTACATCCCGTTCCAGAGGAGCCTGTTCGTCCGAGCGCTTACCGATGTCGTCGGCTATACCGTCGGATGGGCGCCGCTGTCGGCGTGGGCGATCGTGCCGGTCCTCATTCTCGTCGCCGTAGCGCGGCGGGCGGGTGCACGGCATGTCGGCTTTTACAGCCTTGCGATCGTGGCGTTCCCGGCGATGCTCGTCCTGCTTCAGATCGGCAATACCGGCTATCCGCGCTACTACATGCTCACCGCCGTCGCGCTGCTGCTGCTGATGGCGGAAACGCTTGGCATCGCCGTCGCACGCGGTGGGTGGCGGCGCGGCGCGGCGCTGGCGGTGCTTGCCGCGATGCTGTCGGGCGGGCTGTGGCAGGATGCCGCGCTGATCCGCAACCAACGCGGTGACCCCGATCGCGCGATCGCCGCGCTGCGCGCCAGAGCACCGGGCGGCGCGACGGTCCTGCTCGATCCCGCAAGCGGCCTGGCGATCCTGCGAGTCGCCGCCGCGCGCCGGCATTACCCGATCGCGTTCGTAATGTCCGGGTGCCGCCCTGCCCGCTTCCTGTTCGCCCATTACTTCGCCGGGGAAAGCGTTCCGCTCGCGCCGATCCGCTGTGGCGTCCGCTATCGCCCGATCGCGAGCGCCACCGCGCAGGGTCTCTCCGGAACCCACTGGACACTGTACGAGCGCCGGCCCTAGCATGACGGCATGTTCCTCACCTTCCTCGACGAGCTGCGCAGCGCAGGCATCCCCGCCAGTTTGAAGGAGCATCTGCTGTTGCTCGAGGCACTCGACGCCGAGGTGATCGATCGCACCCCGGAGGCGTTCTATTATCTGTCGCGCGCGGTGTACGTGAAGGACGAGGGCCTGCTCGATCGGTTCGATCAGGTGTTCGCCAAGGTGTTCAAGGGGATCGCCACCACCTTCGGCGAGACCAGCGCGGAGATCCCGGCGGACTGGCTGCGCGCGGTCGCCGAGAAATATCTCAGCCCCGAGGAAATGGCCGCGATCGAGTCGCTCGGGTCGTGGGACGAGATCATGGAGACGCTCAAGAAGCGGCTCGAGGAACAGCAGGGGCGCCATCAGGGCGGGAACAAATGGGTCGGGACCGGCGGCACCTCGCCCTACGGTAACAGCGGCTATAATCCAGAAGGCGTTCGCATCGGCGGCGAGAGCACGCACAAACGCGCCCTGAAGGTGTGGGACCAGCGCGCGTTCCGCAACCTGGACAACACGCGCGAGCTCGGCACGCGCAACATCAAGGTCGCGCTTCGCCGCCTGCGCAAGTTCGCGCGCGAAGGCGCCGCCGACGAACTGGACATCGACGCGACGATTGCTGGCACGGCGCGGCAAGGCTGGCTCGACGTCGTGATGCGCGCCGAACGTCGCAACGCGGTTAAGCTGTTGCTGTTTCTCGACGTCGGTGGATCGATGGACCCGTGGGTCAAGCTGTGCGAGGAACTGTTCTCCGCCGCCACGACCGAGTTCAAGAACCTGGAGTTCTTCTACTTCCACAACTGTCCGTACGAAGGCGTGTGGAAAGACAATACCCGTCGTTTCGCAGAGCGGACCCCGGTGTGGGACGTGCTCCACAAGTTCGGCCATGATTACAAACTGGTGTTCGTCGGAGACGCGTCGATGAGCCCGTATGAAATCAGCCATCCGGGTGGATCGGTCGAGCATTTCAACGAAGAATCGGGGGGGACGTGGATGCATCGCCTGACGACGACATACCCTGCCGCCGTCTGGCTGAATCCGATCCCCGAACAGCAATGGGGCTATTCGCAGAGCGTGCGAATCATCCGCGAGTTGATGTCCGACCGGATGTATCCCCTAACGCTCGCCGGACTGGACGCGGCGATGCGCGAACTGACCCGCAAGCGTTAGGTCAGGCGGCCGTCAAGTCGGCAGACAGTGCCTGCAGCTTTGCCAAATACGATTGGACGAGGACCAAACGACGGTCGCGCGCTTCAACGGTAATCGCGCGGGCTGCGGCAAGACGTTCTGCCGTAACACGACGCTGGTAAAAAAGACGGTCCGATTCCACGTGATCCACCCTCCATGGCGATCCGACAACCCCCCAGCCGCCGCGAATCACCTGACAATTACTTGTACGATGATTCTGCTGTGCGCCATCGTCAAACAGGACCGTATCCGTGAATGGTTACTGAATTACGACCAATGGAGTATTACATAGCACATACGGGGAATTGCTTAGTATCGCAGCAATGCTTTGCGCTGTTGCGACCATAGTGTTTCATCGCCTGCGCTCATCGCATCGAGATCGCCCGGCGTCGCTTCTCCGTCGTCGACCCAAGTGCGCAAGCCGGGACCACCGTTGATGACGTCGATCGGCAACTTGCCGAATGCATATTCGTACGGGAAGTCACGCCACAAAGGGTAATCGGGATACAACTGCCGGATCACTTTGAACGCCAGCGCCTGGACTCGCCATGGCTTGAAGGCGTCGTGATTGTAATACGGGCCTTCGGCGTGGATGTGCACCCCGTTGCACAATTGGTGAACGTGCTTGTGGAAGGTCGGTTCGAACCAGATCTCCCGCAAGCGGCACCCCGCGAGCCATTCGGGCGCGAGCCGCTGCATTTCCGCGATCACGGCGGGGGCGGAAATGTCGGGCGCGCCGAACAGTTCGAGCGGGCGCGTCGTCCCGCGTCCCTCCGATAGCGACGTTCCCTCGAGCATGACGGTGCCGGGATAGGCGCGCGCCATCATTACGTTGGGCGCATTGGGGCTCGGGTTGATCCAGGTCCGCTCGGTCGGCCAGCCGAAGCCGGGCGCGGCATCGGGGTGCCAGCCTTCCATTTCGACGACCTGATAGTCGACGTCGAGCTTGAGCAGGTCGACGAACCAGTCGCCGAGTTCGCCCATCGTCAGCCCGTGGCGCATCGGCATCGGCCCTGCCCCGACGAAACTCTCCCACCCCGGCAGCAGGGTGAGCCCCTCGACCGGCCGACCGACCGGATTGGGGCGATCGAGCACCCATACCGCCTTGCGGTGCTCGGCGGCGGCTTCAAGCACGTAGCGCAGCGTCGTGATGAAGGTGTAGATCCGCGTGCCGAGATCCTGCAGGTCGACCAGCATCACGTCGAACAGGTCCATCGACGCAGCGGTCGGCCGCCGGACTTCGCCGTACAGGCTGAAGACGGGCATCCCGTAGGTCGGATCGGTGAAGTCAGGCGACTCCATCATATTGTCCTGCAGGTCACCGCGCACGCCGTGCTGCGGGCCGAACATCGCGGTGACGTTCAACCCGACCGCGACCAGCGCATCGACCGAATGGGTCAGGTCTGCGGTGACCGAGGCGGGATGTGCGAGCAGCGCGATGCGCTTCCCCTCGAGCGGCTTGCGCAAGGCGGGGTCGGCGAGCAGGCGATCGATACCGAAGTTCATGCGCCGGTTGGTGCCGGGAGGGTCGCGATAAAGCAATCCCGGTTGTGGAAATCGGGCGGGCCGGGTGCATGTGCGAGCGCCCAATAGGATTTGGTGCCGTTGGTTTCTTCGATCACGGCGGAGAGGTTTATTTGCAGCGGGCCCGGCGGAAGATCGGACAGGATCTGACTAACCGTGACCAACGCGTCGGCCGCGGATGTCCCGCCAACGACCTGCGGTTCGAACGACAGCGCGAGGTCGCATCCGCCGGTTCGGTAGGAGTCGAACCGATATGCCGCCCATTGCGTCGACGGCGCATAGTTGAACTCGAAATAGGCGTCCGACCCGGCAGGGGCGAGGAACAATTCGCAGCAGGTGGTCTTCCACAGGCCGTCGGCGCGGGTGGCGGGCGTCGGATCGGGGATCCGGACCGCATCCTTGCCCGCGACGGAGAACTCCAGCTGCAGCCCTCCGGCGTCCGCGCGGACGTCGACCGTCACGCCCCGGACCGCCGCGGGCGGCGTGTCCGGGTGCGACACTAGCCCGTACGTCGCCATCAGCGCGTCACTGCGCCTTGGGGGCGTCGTGGCCGATCAGTTCGCGGCCGATCAGCATGCGGCGGATCTCGTTGGTCCCCGCCCCGATGTCGAGCAGCTTGGCGTCGCGATAATAGCGCTCGACCGGCCAGTCCTTGGTGTAGCCTGCGCCACCCAGCGCCTGCACCGCCTCGTTCGCGACGCGCACCGCATTCTCGCTCGCGAGCAGGATCGCGCCCGCCGCATCGAACCGCGTGGTCTTGCCCGCATCGCACGACCGCGCGACCGCATAGACATAGGCCCGCGCCGAGTTGAGCGCGACGTACATGTCGGCGATCTTCCCCTGCATCAGCTGGAACGCGCCGATCGGCTTGCCGAACTGCTGCCGCTCGCGGACATAGGGCACGACCACGTCGAGGCACGCCTGCATGATCCCGAGCTGGATCCCGGCGAGCACGGTGCGCTCATAATCGAGCCCCGACATCAACACGCCCGCGCCGCCGTTGACCGGGCCCATGACGTTCTCTTCGGGCACTTCGCAATCGGTGAAGACGAGCTCGGCGGTCGGCGAGCCGCGCATCCCCATCTTGTCGATCTTCTGCCCGATCGCGAACCCGGGCATGTCCTTCTCGATCAGGAAGGTGGTGATCCCGCGCGATCCCTCGCCGGTCTTGGCATAGACGACCAACGTATCAGCATAGGCCGCGTTGGTGATCCAGAACTTAGTGCCGTTGAGGACATAGCCGCCCTGCACCTTGTCCGCCTTGAGCTTCATGCCGATGACGTCGGACCCTGCCCCCGCCTCGGACATGGCGAGGCTGCCGACATGCTCGCCCGAGATCAGCTTGGGGAGATACTTCGCCTTCTGCTCCGGGTTGCCCCAGCGCGCGATCTGGTTGACGCACAGGTTGGAATGCGCGCCGTAGCTGAGCCCGACCGAGGCGGACGCGCGCGACACTTCCTCGCACGCGACGACATGGTCGAGATAGCCGAGCCCCAGCCCGCCATCCTCTTCCGCCACGGTGATCCCATGCAGCCCGAGTGCGCCCATCTCGGGCCACAGCGCTTGCGGGAACCAGTCCTCCGCATCGACCTTGGCGGCCAGCGGCGCGATCCGGTCGGTGGCGAAGCGTTGCGTGGTGTCGCGAATCATGTCCGCGGTCTCGCCCAGCGCGAAATCCATTTCGGCGATCATATCCGTCTCCTTTTGCGCCCCGCCTAAACGTCCCCCCGGTATCGGGCAATGGTATGTCGCCGCGCGATGCGATACCGCTTGTCGACATGAGTGAAGACCGATTCGAGCGCCATCGCCAGCCCTGGACGACGGATGAAATCCAGAAACTGCACACGCTTGCCAAGAAAGGCATGGCGTTGAAGGCGATTTCCAAGGCGCTCAAGCGCAGCGAGGAATCGACCAAGGATCGGGCAAAGGCGGACGGTCTTACGATCGCAAAATTGCGCTAGCGTTGCCGGACCGTGATAGGTCCGTACCGAGACAGTTGCTCGCCCTCCGGAACAAGCCCTATGTGGCCACGTTTGACGACGATTGCGCAGGGTATCCTCCTGTGGCGCATTCCCTGCGGAGCAGCGGCCCGAATGAAATTGCGGTCTTTTCCGGTGTGCGCGGTCGGCGCACTTGGTATCGTGACGCTGGCCATCGGCGGTTGTGCGCAGAAGACGGAAACGAAGGGCGGACGCGGCGGACCCAAAGGTCCCCCCGAAGTCGGCTATATCGAGATCCAGAAATCGAGCGTGCCGTCGATCACCGAGCTGGCTGGCCGCACCTCTGCCTATCAGATGGCTGAAGTCCGCCCGCAGGTTACCGGGCTGATCACCAAGCGCCTGTTTACCGAAGGGTCGATCGTCCAGAAGGGCCAGGCGCTCTACCAGATCGATCCGCGGCTGTACCGGGCATCGGCGAACCAGGCCGCCGCGAACCTCGCCAGCGCCGCCGCCAATGCGACCGCGACCAAGGCCAAGGCGGAGCGCTACAAGCCGCTCGCCGACATGCAGGCGGTCGCGGCGCAGGATTATACCGACGCGCAGGGGCTCGCGCAGCAGGCCGCCGCCTCGGTCCAGCAGACCCGCGCCGCGCTCGAAACCGCGCGGATCAACCTCAAGTTCACCACGGTGCCCGCGCCGATCACCGGCAAGATCGGGCGTTCGCTCTACACCGAGGGGGCGCTCGTCACCTCCAGCCAGACCGACCCGCTGACCGTGATCCAGCGGCTCGACCCGATCTTCGTCGACATCCAGCAGGCGAGCGCAGACCTGTTGCGGCTGCGGCGCGCGCTGGCGGGCGGCGGCGCTTCCGCGGCGAGCCGCGCCGATGTCCGGCTCAAGCTCGAGGACGGCAGCGACTATGGCATGGTCGGCGACGTCCAATTCTCGGAAGCGATGGTCGATGCGACGACCGGGACCGTCACGCTGCGCGCGCGCTTCCCCAACCCCAACGGGTTGCTGCTGCCGGGCATGTTCGTCCGCGCGAGCTTCGCGCAGGCGATCGACAACAACGCGTTCCTCGTGCCGCAGCAGTCGGTAGCGCGCGATGCCAAGGGCAATGCGACCGTGTTCGTCGTCGGCCCCAACAACAAGGCGGTGCAGAAGACCGTGACGACATCGCGCACGGTCGGGACCAACTGGGTGGTGACGAGCGGGCTCGAGCCCGGCGACAAGATCATCACGCAGGGCGTGGGCAAGGTGAAGGCGAACGAAACCGTCAGACCGGTCCCCGCCAACGCGCCGCAGCAGATTCGCAAGCCGGGCAAAGACGCCACCGCCGACCAGAAAAAGAACTGACGCGCAATGCTCTCGCGGATCTTCATCGACCGGCCGATCTTCGCCTGGGTCATCGCGATCATCATCATGCTCGGCGGCGTGGGCGCGATCTACACGCTTCCGGTCGAACAGTTCCCCGACATCGCGCCACCCCAGGTCAACATCCGCGCGAGCTATCCCGGCGCGAACGCGCAGACGCTGGAGAATTCGGTCGCGCAGGTAATCGAGCAGCAGCTGACCGGCATCGACGGCCTGCTGTACTTCACAACCAGCTCGTCCTCGCGCGGACAGGTGACGATCGCGGCGACCTTCTCCAAGGGCACCGACCCCGACATCGCGCAGGTCCAGGTCCAGAACAAGGTCCAGCAGGCGATCTCGCGCTTGCCGCAACAGGTCCAGCAGCAGGGCCTGACCGTTACCAAGTCGAACCCCGACTTCCTGCTGATCGCCGCGATCTACGACACCAGCGACCGCCAGACAAACCAGGACGTGTCCGACTATCTCGTCTCCAACCTGCAGGACACGATCGGCCGCATCAAGGGCGTCGGCGACATCAACGTCTTCGGCGCGCAATATGCGATGCGGATCTGGCTCGATCCCAACAAGCTCGCCAGCTACAGCCTGATGCCGTCCGACGTGACCGCCGCGATCCAGGCGCAGAACGCCGAAGTCGCCGCGGGTGAGATCGGGGGCACGCCCACCACGCCCGAGCAGGTGCTCGACGCGACCGTGACCTCGCAGGCGCGGCTGTCGACGCCCGAGCAGTTCCGCGCGATCGTGCTCAAGACGCAGACCGACGGGTCGGCGGTGCATCTGTCCGACGTCGGACGGATCGAGCTGGGCGCGGAAAGCTACGCGGTCACCAGCCGCGTCAACGGCCATCCGGGCGCGGGCATCGCGGTCAGCCTCGCGCCAGGTGCCGACGCGCTCGGCACCGCCGAACTCGTCAAGGCGGAGATCGAACGCTCGTCCAAGAGCTTCCCCGACGGCTTCGCCTACAGCTTCCCGCAGGATTCGACTGCGTTCATCAAGCTGTCGGTCGAAGAGGTCGAGAAGACGCTGTTCGAGGCGATCATCCTCGTCGTCATCGTGATGTTCGTGTTCCTGCAGAACTGGCGCGCGACGTTGATCCCGACGATCGCGGTGCCGGTCGTGCTGCTCGGCACGTTCGGGATCTTCGCGCTGGCGGGCTTCTCGATCAACACGCTGACGCTGTTCGGGCTGGTGCTCGCGATCGGCCTGCTGGTCGACGATGCGATCGTCGTGGTGGAGAACGTCGAGCGTCTGCTCGAGGAAAACCCCGAGATGACGCCGCGCGAAGCGACGATCCAGTCGATGAACGAGATTACCGTCGCGCTGATCGCGATCGCGCTGGTGCTGTCGGCGGTGTTCCTGCCGATGGCGTTCTTCGGCGGGTCGACCGGCGTGATCTACCGCCAGTTCTCGATCACGATCGTCTCGGCGATGGTGCTGTCGGTCGTGGTCGCGCTGGTGCTGACGCCCGCGCTGACCGCGACCCTGCTCAAGCGCAAGGACGAAGAGAAGAAGGACAGCTGGTTCGCCCGCAAGAGCCAACGCGCCAAGGACTGGTTCAACAATGGGTTCGACCGCACCGTCGACCGGTACAGCAAGGGCGTGCAGAAGGTCGTCGATCGCAAGTGGATCTTCCTGCTGATCTACGCCGGGCTGATGGCGATCCTGGTGTTACTGTTCGTCCGCTTGCCGACCGGGTTCCTCCCGACCGAGGACCAGGGCATCGCCCAGATCCAGTACAACCTCGCGCCGGGTGCGACACTCAACCAGACGCGGGTCGCGCAGCTTCAGATCGAGAAGTATTTCAGCGAGCAGGAAGGCAAGAATGTCGGCGGCTATCTGACGGTCGCGGGCGGCGGCGGCGGTGGTGGCGGGTCGAACGCGGGTCGCGGCTTCATCGCGCTGAAGGACTGGGCGGACCGCAAGGGCGTCGAGAATGGCGCGGATGCGATCACCAGCCGCGCGACCAAGGCGTTGAGCGGCCTGCGCGACGTCGAATTCTATGCGACCGTTCCGTCGGCGGTGCGGGGCCTCGGGCAGTCGAACGGCTTTACGATGGAATTGCAAAACTCGGGCGGTTTGCCGCGCGAGAAGTTCAAGGCGGCGCGTGATGCGTTGCTGGCGGCGGCGCGCGCGGATTCGACGCTTGCGGCGGTTCGCCCGACCGATCTGGAGGACCAGCCTACACTCAAGGTCGCGCTCGATTCGCAGAAACTGAGCACACTCGGGCTGACGCAGACCAACGTGAACTCCACGCTGTCGACCGCCTGGGGCGGCAGTTACGTCAACGACTTCAACGATCGCGGGCGCGTGAAGCGCGTCTATGTGCAGGGCGATGCGCCGTATCGCTCGTCGCCGGACGATCTGTCGAAATGGTTCGTGCGCGGCAGCACGGGGACGATGGCGCCCTTCTCCGCCTTCTCGTCGATCTCGTGGAGCACGGCGCCGCCGACGCTGGCGCGGTTCTCGGGCGTGTCGTCGTACGAAATCTCGGGCCAGGCCGCGCCCGGGCAGAGCTCGGGCCAGGCAATGGACCGGATGGCCGAACTCGCCGCGAAATATCCGGGGACGAGCGTCGCCTGGGCTGGCCTGTCGTATCAGGAGCGCCTGTCCTCGGGTCAGGCGCCGTTCCTCTACGCCATCTCGCTGCTGGTCGTGTTCCTGTGCCTCGCCGCTTTGTATGAAAGCTGGTCGATCCCGGTCGCGGTGCTGCTGATCATTCCGCTCGGCCTCGTCGGCGCGGTGTTCGCGGTGACGCTGCGTGGGTTGCAGAACGACGTGTATCTGCAGATCGGGCTGCTGACGACCATGGGGCTCGCCGCGAAGAACGCGATCCTGATGATCGAGTTCGCCGAGCAAGCCGAGAAATCGGGCATGCGCGTGATCGAGGCGGCGCTGGAAGCCGCGCGGATCCGACTGCGCCCGATCCTGATGACGAGCTTCGCGTTCATCTTCGGCGTGCTGCCGCTGGCGATCTCGACGGGTGCCGGCGCCAACAGCCGGATCGCGATCGGCACGGCGGTAATCGGCGGGATGGTGACCGCGACGATCCTCGCGATCTTCTACATCCCATTGTTCTTCGTGCTCGTCCGCCGGGGGACGCGCGACGTGCTCAAGCATTTCCACCACGACACGCCCGACGACACCGCGTCGGAGCCCTATGGTCCGCCCGCCCCCAAGGCGTCGGACCGCCCGGAGGCAACGGCATGATCCGGAAAATCCTGCTCGGCGTATCGCTCGTCGCGGTGTCCGCCTGTTCGATGGCGCCGAAATATGTTCAGCCCGCGCTGCCGGTGCCGCCGAGCTGGCCGACCGGGGATGCCTATCTGCGGCAAAGCGAAGCGAGCTTGCCGAGTGTCACCTATCGCGACATCTTCCGCGATCCGCGGTTGCAGGCGATCATCGCGCAGGCGTTGACCAACAATCGCGACTTGCGCGTCGCGGCGGCCAATATCGAAACGGCGCGGGCGCAATATCGCATCCAGCGGGCGGAGCTGTTCCCCGCGATCGGCACCACCGCCAATTTCCAGCGGCGCGACAATGGCTCGGGCGGGGTCATTACCAACACCGGGACGGGCACCGGAAACGGCGGCGGGATCGGGGGCGGTACGACCAACCCCGGAACCGGCACTGGGACCGGCACGGGCGTGGGTAACGACAACACCGGCGCTGGCGGCGTGACGAACATCACCGGCGCGCGGAGCAGCTTCTCGCTCAACGCGGGGATTACCGCGTTCGAAATCGATCTGTTCGGCCGGATCCGCTCGCTCACCACCGCCGCGCAGAACCGCTACTTCGCGACCGAGGCGACCGCACGCGCGACCCGGTTGACGCTGGTGGGCGATATCGCCTCGGCCTGGCTGACCTATGCGTCCGACCAAAGCCTGCTGCGGATCGCCCAGGAGACCGCGTCGAGCGCACAACGCAGCGTCACGCTGACCAAGGCGCGGCTGGACGGCGGGATCGCCCCGCGCACCGATCTCGCACAGGCGCTGATCGTGCTGCAGACCGCGCAGTCCGACCTTGCGACGCAGACGACATTGGTCGCGCAGGACGCCAATGCGCTGCAACTGCTCGTGGGTGCCCCGGTGGACGCAGCGCTGCTCCCCAAATCGATCGAGGAAGTCGCACCGACCGTCGCCGAGTTACCCGCCGGGCTCAACTCGGCAATCCTGTTGCGTCGGCCTGACGTGCTCCAGGCGGAATATGAATTGCGCGCGACCAATGCCGAAATCGGCGCGGCGCGAGCGGCGCTGTTCCCGCGCATCTCGCTAACTGCGCTTGCCGGTCTCGCCAGCACGTCGCTGTCGAGCTTATTCACGGGGGGCGCGTTCAACTATTCGGTGTCGCCGAGTGCGACCTATTCGATCTTCCAGGCGGGCGCGGCGCGCGCTGGCGTCGCGCAGACGCGTGCCCAACGCGATGCCGCGCTGGCGACGTATGAGAAGGCGATCCAGACCGCGTTCAGCGAGGTCGCCGATGCGCTGGCGCGGCGCGGGACGATCGATCGTCAGCTTGCCGCGCAGGTCGCGTTGTCGGCGGCGGCGGGGGACAATTACCGGCTGTCGGACGCGCGCTATCGCGGCGGGATCGACACGTTCCTGCAAAGCCTCGATGCGCAGCGGTCGCTCTACTCTGCGCAGCGGACGCTGGTCACGACGCGGCTGACCGGGGCGACCAATCTCGTGACGCTGTACCGCGTACTGGGCGGGGATTCGCTGCTCGACCCGACGGTGGACGGGCCACGTCCCGTTCCCGTACAGGCGACGGACGGAGCTTCGCCACGGAACGGGTGACTTTGCGGAGTCTTTCTGCAAGGGTTCCGGCGGGGCGATGGTGACCGGGCGGTACTGGCCATCCGGTGGATCGGCTGGGATACGATCGACATGAGCCACCGCATCCGGCGTTTTACCGCTGCCGATCAGCCTGCGATGATCGCCTTCGCGCAGCAATTGCCGGAGCACGACCTGCTTTTCCTGGGACGCGATCTGCGCCATCCCCGAGTCGTTGCCGCATGGGTCGATGCGATGGACGAGGGCTATATCGACGGTCTGGTCGCGGAAGAGAGCGGCCAATTGGTCGGCACCGCGGCGCTGGTCTGCGACCCGCTCGGCTGGAGCGGACACGTCGGGGAAGTCCGCTTGCTCGTCACGCCGCCGCGCCGCGGGGTCGGGGTCGGGCGGGATCTCCTCGAAGGGATTTACGTGATCGCGCAGGAGCGCGGGCTGACCAAACTCATCGCGAACCTCACGCCCGACCAGATCGGATCGGTCATGCTGTTCGAAAGCCTGGGGTTCCGCGCCGAGGCGCTGCTGCGCGACCATGTGCGGGATCGCGAGGGCGTGTACCACGACCTCGCGATCATGAGCGCGGACATCGGGCGGGAGACGGCCGCGGCAGCGGGCGCCTAGCCTCTAGTCGGCGGCGCCCGCCCGGAAGGGGTCAGCCCTTCTCGCCGCGTACCATGCCGACGGTGTCGCGCCCGAATTTCAGAATCAACTCGCCGATCTCGCGTGCCTGGGTCATGTTCCGCGCGCTTTGCTCGCGGATGAAATCGCCCTGGATCTTCATCACCTCGGAAAGATCGGTCGCCGACGCTGCGGCGCGCATCGCGTTGAACGCTTCGCGCGTGTTGGTCTCGGCCTGATCGAGCATCTTGAGGCTGACGGTCGACCCGTTCTCGGCCATCTTGCCGCCCGCGTCGCGCAACGCTTCGCCGGCCTTGCGGGCGGGGTCGACGATCTTTTCCTTGAACGCGTCCTGCATATGGTCGGTCATGCCTTGGCTCCTTCTGCTTGGATGCCGCTCTCCGAACGGCCGGTCCCGACGGTACGTGCCGGTATTGCGTGCGGGTGCCGACAGACGCGCCGCCGATCACCCATAAATGTAACGCACCAAACGGCTTTTCGAACCGTCACAGCAATTGCGCCGCGTAGGTCGCCGGTGCCTGTGGCAGCACGATCCTGGCGATCGTCCCGCTTACCGTGATCAGCAGCAACGCCGCGCCACCGGCCAGCCATTCGCGCCGAGTCGGCCGCCGCTCCGCTATCAGCAGAACGAGCGCGACCGACGTCGCCACCATCGACCACAGATGATAGCGCAGATCGGACGCGATGCTGAGGACGAGGAAGCTGGTTTCGAGCAGGATTGCCGACACGAGCAGCGCGAGCGCGATCTCACGAAGCGCCCCCGCCGGTCGACGCACCGCCACGACGAACCCCACCAGCGCCAACACATAGAACGCAATCGGCCAGCCGAGCGGCGTGTCGACCGTAACGCGCTCGACGTTCAGCCACAGCCGAACCGTCGGCGCGGGGCTGGCCAGTCCCAGCGTGTTGGCCTCGCTGACCACCGGCGGAAGCGCGCCCGGTGCCCCTGCCCCGACCAGCCAGCGCTCGGTCGAATTCCAATGCGCCATCCGATGCGCGAGATAGGTGCCGGGCGCGCGGACGATCGCGGCAGCGAGCAGGCCGTACAACGTTCCGGGCGGATAGGCGTGCAGCGCATCGACCAGCCCGCCACAGCGCGTCGCCTCGCCGAGCGGGTCCCAGAAATACGGTTTGACGCAGTGGCGTGCCGCGATCTCGCGGACGCTCGCAGCCGACAGGCCGGTCGGCGTCCCCGGCGCCCCGACGGCGATCGCTGACAGATCGTAGATCGCCTCGGTCCGCTCGACCCCGCTGCTGGCCGCACCGAACAAGCCGTGGTTGATCGGCGACGACACCGCGAGCACGGCGCCGACCCCGACGAGCGCCAGCGCGCCGCGTCCCCACCAGTTGCGCGGACCGACGAGCATCACCGCGAGCGCGACGGTCGCGAACACCGCATTGGCGCGCACCAGCGTCGCATAGCCCAGCAGGACGCTCACCAGCAGCCATGCCCAGGCCGGAACCGGCACCGCGCGCAACCGCCACCAGGCGACCAGCCCGACCGCCGCCAGCATCGCGCCCAGCATCTGCGCGTCCTTGAGCACGGTGCCCTGCCAGCCGAGGAACAGCGGCGTCAGCCCGATCGCGAGCACCGCCACGCCCGACCGCGCCTTGCCGGTCCGGGCGAGCGCGGTGGCGACCAAGCCGAGCCCAGTCCAGTACAGCGTCATTTGCAGGACGAGCATGGGCGCGGCTTCGCCACCGACGGCGCCGTGCAGCACGGTCCAGAGCCGCGCCATGATCGGGGGATGCCAGTCGTCGAAGCGACCGGACACCACCTGACCGAATTGCGCGATCGTGTCGTACATCGCGACGCCCGGCCAGAACAGGCCGAGCGCTACGACGCAGAGCGCCAGCGCCACCCCGGCCAGGATTGCGGGGTTGCGCTGGTCAACGGTCATATCAGAAGTGGATCGCTCGGCCGTACGCGCCGAGGACGCTCTCGTGCATCATCTCGCTGAGGGTCGGATGCGCGAACACCGTCTCCATCAGCTCTGCCTCGGTCGTCTCGAGCTGCCGCGCGACGACATAGCCCTGGATCAGCTCGGTGACTTCCGCGCCGACCATGTGCGCGCCGAGCAACTCGCCGGTCTTGGCGTCGAACACGGTCTTCACGAAGCCTTCCGCCTCGCCGAGCGCGATCGCCTTGCCGTTGCCGATGAACGGGAATTTGCCGACCTTGAGCTCGTATCCGGCCTCCTTGGCCTTCGCCTCGGTGAAGCCGACGCTCGCGACCTGCGGGCGCGAATAGGTGCAGCCCGGGATGTTCCACTTCTCGAACGGATGCGGCTTCAGCCCGGCGATCGCCTCGACGCAGACAATGCCCTCGTGGCTCGCCTTGTGCGCGAGCCACGGTGCGCCGGTCACGTCGCCGATCGCGTAGATCCCCTCGACGTTGGTGCGCGCATAGCCATCGACCTTGATGTGCCCGCGCTCGGTCTCGATCCCGAGCGTGTCGATCCCGATGTTCTCGGTGTTGGGGACGATCCCGATCGCGACGATGACATGGCTATACTCTTCCGAGGTAACCTTCCCGTCCTTGCCCTTGATCTTGGCGGTGACACCCTTGGCCGAGGTCTCGATGCCTTCGAGCCCGGTCCCGACGAGCAGCTTGATCCCCTGCTTGGTCAGTGCCTTGTCCATGAACGCGGAGACTTCCTCGTCCTCTACCGGCAGGATCCGCGGGAGCATCTCCACGATCGTAACGTCCGCGCCCATGTCGTTGTAGAAGCTCGCGAATTCCACGCCGATCGCGCCCGATCCGATGACCAGCAGCTTGGTCGGCATTTCGGGCGGGACCATCGCGTGCCGGTACGTCCAGATCCGCTCGCCGTCCGCCTTGGCGAACGGCAGGTCGCGCGCACGCGCGCCGGTCGCGACGATGATGTGCTTGGCTTCGAGCTCGGTGGTCTTGTCGCCCTGCTTGACCGTAAGCTTGCCCTTCCCCGTCAGCGCGCCGACGCCTTCGAACACCTGGATCTTGTTCTTCTTCATCAGGCCTTTGACGCCAGCGTTGAGCTGGCCCGCGACCTTGCGGCTGCGCTCGACCACCTTGTTGAGGTCGAAGCTGACGTTGTCCGCACTGAGGCCGTAGCTCTCGGCATTCTGCATGTAGTGATAGATTTCGGACGTGCGCAGCAGCGCCTTGGTCGGGATGCAGCCCCAGTTGAGGCAAATGCCGCCCAGGCGCTCGCGCTCGATGATCGCGGTCTTGAGACCGAGCTGCGAAGCGCGGATCGCGGCGACATAGCCGCCGGGGCCGGAGCCGAGGATGACGAGGTCGAACGTATCAGCCAAGGGAGGATCCTTCTTCTTGCAACGGGCTTGGACGGTCGTCCGCCCCCATCGAAACCAGGGTAAAGCGCCCGCTTGCCGCGCGGGCAGTGTGTTCGCCGTGCCGATCGCGCCGCCAGACGGTGACCGCGACGGTCATCGAGGTGCGGCCGGTGGCGGTGATCTCGGCGTGGAAGCTGACTTCGTCGCCGATCTCCACCGGCGCGGTGAAGCTGAAGCCGTCCGCCGCGACGACGGGGGCCCGCCCGCCGCAATGACGCGACGCGACCGACCCCGCGGCCAGCGCCATTTGCCCCATCAACCAGCCGACGAAGATCTTGCCGTACGGGTTGGCGTCGCACGCCATCGCGGTCGCGCGGATCGCGGGGGCGGCGCTGGGCGGCGCTTCAGACATTGGGGGGATCGCTCCGCCCCGCGCGGTCCCGCGCGAGCGCCAGCCGGAGCGGCCCGATGCCCATCAACACCAGCACGAACATCGAGACATACGCCACACCCCAGATCGAATCCCGCGCCGACGGAACCGACCAGGTCGCGAGCGATGCGAACACCGCCGCGCCGATCAGCCCCGCGACGATCCACAGGACCTCGATCAGGGTGCGCCACAGCATCTCAGGCGAGCATGCCGAGCGGCGATTCGACCAGCGCCTTGAACGCCTGCATCAACTGCGCGCCGTCCGCACCGTCGATCGCGCGGTGGTCGAAGCTGCCGGTCGCAGACATCACGGTTGCCACACCGAGCTGGTCGTCGACGATGTACGGACGCTTCTCGCCCGCGCCGATCGCCATGATCATGCCCTGCGGCGGGTTGATCACCGCCTCGAACTGCTTGATCCCGTACATGCCCATGTTGCTGAGCGATGCCGTACCGCCCTGATATTCCTCAGGCTTCAGCTTGTTGTCGCGGGCCCGCGCCGCAAGGTCCTTCATCTGCGTCGAGATCGCGGCGACGCCCTTGGTGTCGGCATGCGAGACGATCGGCGTGATCAGCCCCGACGGGGTCGACACCGCGACCGAGATGTCCGCGCGCTCGAAGCTGATCAGCTGGTCGGGCGTGAACATGACGTTGCACTTGGGCACCTGCATCAGGCTGGCGGCGAGCGCCTTGATCAGCAGATCGTTGACCGACAGCTTCACGCCACGGCTTTCGAGGCCCTTGTTCATGTCGCTGCGCAGCTTGAGCAGCGCGTCGAGCCGGATGTCGACCGTCAGGTAGATATGCGGAACCGTCTGCTTCGATTCGGTCAAGCGACGCGCGATCGTCTTGCGGACGTTGCTGAGCTTCTCGGCGGTGTGCGGAATGTCCGGGATCGCGGCAGGCTTGGCGGCGGGCGCAGGCGCAGCACTCGGCGTGGGCGTAGCGGCGGCGTCGCTCGACGCAGGCGCAGCGGCCTTGGTCGCGCCGGCCTTGGCGTTGTCCAGATCCGCCCGGACGATCCGACCGTTCGGGCCGGAACCCTGCAACGCCGCGAGATCGATGCTCTTCTCGGCGGCAATGCGGCGCGCGAGCGGGCTCGCCTTGACGCGCTCGCCATCCTGGCGCGGTGCGGGCGTCGGCGCAGGCGCAGCCGACTTGGGCGCAGCGCCGCCTTCCGGATTGCCGTGATCCTCGGCCTGCTCGGGCGTGCGCGCGACGGGCTTGGCTTCGCTGCCGGTCTTGTTGGGGTCTTCCGCCGACGGTTTGGGCTCGGATTCCTTCGCGGCGGGCGCCGGCGTGGTGTCGCCCGCGCTCTCGCCGTCCTCGAGCAACGTCGCGATGACCGTGCCGACCTTCACGTTGTCGGTCCCCTCGGCAACGAGGATCTTGCCGATCGTGCCTTCGTCGACCGCTTCGAATTCCATCGTCGCCTTGTCGGTCTCGATTTCGGCCATCAGGTCACCGGATTTGACGACGTCGCCTTCCTTGACCAGCCACTTGGCCAGCGTACCCTCCTCCATCGTCGGGGAAAGCGCAGGCATTTTGATCTCGACCGGCATCGACACGTCCTTGTTTTGACCGAATCCTATGGCCGCTGTCCTTCGCGCCCGATCAAGGTGCGGTCAAGACCGACGCTTGCGTCAAGCGGCCGTTAACCCCACTTAACCATAGGGGAGAGTTCACACAAATGCGCATATATCTGGTCGTGATCGACGAAACGCCCGAAAGCAGCATCGCGCTGCGCTTCGCCGCACGCCGCGCGGTCAAGACGGGGGGCGGCGTCGAGATCCTCGCGCTGGTGCCGCCGACCGAATTCACGCCGTTCGGCGGCGTGCAGGCGACGATTGAAGACGAAGCGCGCGACCATGCCGAAGCGCTGGTGACCGGGGCGGCGGGAACGCTGATCCAGGAATCGGGGCTCCGCCCGTCGATCACGGTGCGCCAGGGCGAAGGCCCCAAGGTGATCCGCGAAATGATCGGCGCCAATCCGGACATCGCCGCGCTGGTGCTGGCGACGGCAGCGTCGGGCGCGCCCGGGCCGCTGGTCGCGCATTTCGCGGGACAGGATGCGGGCGGTCTGCCGATCCCGCTGATGATCGTGCCGGGCTCGCTCGACCGCGAAGCGATCGACCGGTTGAGCTGAGCTGCACGGCGGAAACCGCTGCGGAAAAAGGGTCTTTGTAAAGTTTCGTGAAACTGCGGTCGCCAGCGCGCGCTCTTGAATTCCGTCGGAAATTCCACGAACGCACGCGCTATGCAGTATCCCCCCTCGGCATCGCCGGTGCCCCACCCGGATCGCGGCTTCCAGGCCTGTCTGTTCGACATGGACGGCACGCTCCTGACCTCGATCGAGTCCGCGGAACGCGTCTGGTCGCGCTGGCTGCGCGGGCACGGGCTCGATCCGGTGAAGATCCTTCCGACGATCCACGGGGTGCAGACGATCGAGACGATCAAGCGGCTCGCCATTCCGGGGATCGACCCGGTCGAAGAAGCCGCGTGGATCGCGCGCAAGGAGATGGTGGACCTGGAAGGCGTCCGCGCGATCGATGGCGCGCGCGATTTCGTCGCGAGACTCCCCCACGACGGCTGGGCGATCGTGACCTCGGCCACGCGCGCACTCGCCGAGGCGCGGCTCGCGGCGGCCGGGCTGGTCGCGCCCGGCCTGTTCATCACCGCCGAGGACATCGCCGCCGGCAAGCCCGCCCCCGATTGCTACATCGAAGCCGCCAGCCGCCTCGGCAAGGACGTGACGCAATGCCTCGTGTTCGAGGACGCGCCCGCCGGGATCCAGGCGGGCCGCGCCGCGGGCGCGCCCGTCGTGGTGATCACGGTGACGCACCAGCACCCGCTAGACACCGAATATCCGCACATCCGCGATTATCGCGGTCTCACCACGCGCCACGCGGACGGGCTGATCCGGCTCGCCGCGATCGGCTAGAGCGCGCCCAGCTTGATCCTTACCCCCGTGACCGCGGTGAACGGCTTGCCGTAGAGCGCGGCGGTAAACCCGTCGTTGGTCCCGATGTAGCGGCGGTCGAAAAGGTTTTCGATCTGACCGAACAGTTCGACGTCGCGCCGGACGGGAATGCTCGCCCCGAGGTCGGCGATGACATGCGCGTCGGTCCGATACAGCGCATCCGGGTCGCCGTTGGTCCGCGCCAGATACCGAACGCGCGGCGACAGCGTGATCCCATAGGGTCCGCGCCAGTCGACGGCGGCGCTCGCGCGGTGCTTCGGGATCCCCGGCTGCTGGACGCCGATGCTCGCGGAGTCCTCCGGGTTCCGCGTGACGACTGAATCCGCATAGGTGTAGGCGATCGTCGCGGTCAGCGTCGGCCGCGGTTTCCACGTCAGTTCGGCCTCCACCCCACGGGTGCGCGCGCGCCCGGCGTTGATGAGCCGCGCGCCGATGTCGAACCCTGTCGGCAAGGTTGCGGGGTCGAGATAGCGATAGGTCAGGAAATCGGCGATCCGACTGGCGTAGGCCGTCGCCTGGAACCGGACCGCCCCACGATCCACGTCGAACCCCGCCTCCACGCCCTCGAGCGTCTCGGGCTTCAGCGCGGCATTGCCGTACAGGATATAGCCGGGCACGGAGGCACCGCGGTACAGATTGTCGAGCGTCGGCGCACGGAACGCGCGGTAGAGCGCGCCGCGCAAGGCGACGCCCTCGGGAAGCTGATAGCGGATCGACAATCGCGGATCGACATCGCTGTCGTGGCGGCGCGCCACCTTGCCCAGCCCGCCCGGCGTATCGTCCACGCCGTCATAGCTGTAGAAATCCTGGTAGCGGACGCTGAGCAAGACTTGCAGGCGGTCGAGCGGCCGCAGATCGGCTTGCGCGAAGCCACCGAGGAAGCGCTGGTTGCCGGACCCGGTATCGAGCCGCACGCGCGCGCCGGTCTCGTCGAAAATGGTCGCGCGGTCGCTTCCGCGCACGCCGTGATAGTCAGCGCCGACCGACACAGCGCGCAGCGGGCCGGAGAAGGTCTTCGCCCAGATCAGCGACACGCCCGTGTCGTGCGCGCGGGTGCGGTGGCTGTTCTGGACGAACTCGACGTCGTTGGGGTTCGCGCCTTCCGGCGCACCCGGATTGTTGGTGAGGAACCGCTCGTCATTGTGGAACGCGGTCAGATCGACCGACTCGCCGTCGCGAGGCTTCCAGGTCAGCGTGCCGGTGTAGCGCCAGGTCCGCTGATCGTTGGTGTTGCGCCGGGTCAGGAAGGTCTGGTCGTTGTCGTAATAGCTTGCCCGTGCGCGTGCGGAGAGGGTGGGCGTCAGCGCCGCATTTCCCGAAAGCGCGACCGAGCGCGCGGTGAAGGACGTCGGCACCGTCGCCGCGCCGCGCGCGCTTTCGACTTGCTGGACATAGCCGTCGCTGTGGTTGATCCCGGCGTCGATACCGACTCCGTATCCGTTTCCGGCAAGCGCGGCATGCCCATCGGCACGGTAGCTACCGCGACTGCCGCCCGCCGCTTCGGCGACCACGCCGGTCTGGTCGATCGGGCGAGTCAGGATGTTGATGACGCCCCCCATCGCGTAATTCCCCCACAGCGGCGCGCCACCCCCGCGGACGACCTCGACCCGATCGATCGTCTGCAGCGGCACCTCGCTCCACTGGACATAGCCGAAGAACGGGTCGTTGATCGGCACGCCGTCCAGCAGGACGAGCGCACGGATCCCGCTCAACCCCCGCATCGAGACGATCGTGTTGGTCGGATGCTGTTCGTTGGTGCTGGCGATCGGCAGGTCGACCGAGGGCACGCGTCGCAACACGTCGTCGATCGTGCGCGCGGGCGTGCCGGCGATCTGTTCGGCGGTAATGACGCTGACACTGGACGGCACGTCCGCGAGCGCGCGCGCGGAGCGCGTGGCGGTGACGACGATGTCGTTCGAGGGAGACGCGGCGGCATCCTCGGCGGATGCGGGAGCGGCCAGCACGAGGCACGACAGCGCGCCCCCTGCCAGCAGGTAGGGTCTGGACATGGCAATACCTTTGACCGGTTCGACGTCTGCAACGCCGACCGTAGTTCACGAACGCGACGGTCGGGCCGACGCGGGGAGACGGATCAAAGGCGGCGCGGCGGTCCGCGCAGCGGCGGTCGCAAATGCGTGGGAGCGAACGGGGCGGGCAGCAATACCCCGCCCAGCCCGATCGCGATCACGAAGGCGATGAGGGCGGCCACCTGGATCGGGTCGATCGCCCCCGTCATCGCCGCCGACAGTCCCGCGAAGGCGCAGGGCATTTCCGCCTTGCCATGGTCGCTGGACTTGCCCTGGCCCGTCGCGTCGTGCTGCATGCCGGGCATCGCCATCGCCGTGGCAGGCGGCACGACCCCCGGGCAGACGGTGATCGCGATGTGGCCGTGGTCGACCCCGATCATATAACCGGTCGGGACGAGCACCTTGAGCAGCAGCGTGGCGGTGCAGAGCAGGACGACCAGCACGCGTTGCGCGAAAAGGTGTCGAATGGCCTGCACCGCCGCGGCTTATCGCCTCCCACCGATCCTGTCACTCGGACCTTCGTCCTAATCCGGTCGCCCCCGCCGTCGTCAGCCGACCCCAGCGGTCCGACACCCCTTGAAGCCACGCCGCTTCCCCGCCACGATGAGCCGATGCGTATCTTCCCCCTTCCGCTCGCGGCCCTCGCGATCCTCGCCACCCCAGCCCTCGCCCAGACCACGCCGCCGCAAGCCCCTCACCCTGCCCGCCTGCCCGACCCTGCCCGCCTGAAGGCCACCGTCGAAAAGCTCGTCAGCTTCGGCACGCGCCACACGCTGTCCTCCGCCGACGACCCCGTCCGTGGGATCGGCGCGGCGCGGAAATGGGCGGGCGGCGAGCTGACCCGCATCGCGGACGGCTGCGACGGCTGCATCACGGTCGCCAACATCGCGCAGACCGTCACCAACGCGCGCGCGCCGAACGGCGTCAACATTGTCGACGTACTCGGCTTCCAGCAGGGGCTAGACCCCAAGCGCGTCGTCATCGTCGGCGCGCATATCGACAGCCGCGTCACCGACGTGATGGATATCACCAAGGATGCGCCCGGCGCGAACGACGATGCATCGGGCGTAGCGCTGGTGCTCGAGGCGGCGCGACTGCTGTCGAAGGAGAAGTTCCGCGCGACGATCGTCTATGCGGTGTTCTCGGGCGAGGAGCAGGGACTGCTCGGCGCGACGCTGCTCGCCGACACCGCCAAGCAGCGCGGCTGGACGGTTTCGGCGATGCTTAACAACGACATCGTCGGCAACACCGTCGGCCAGAACGGGGTGCGCGTCGCCGATCGGGTGCGCGTGTTCTCGGAAGGGATTCGCGCGTCGGAGGACCTCCCCGCGCAGATCGCGCGGCGCGGCAGTGGCGGTGAGGACGACGGCCCCTCGCGCAGCTTGGCAAAGGCGATCGACGGCGTCGCTCAAGGCATCCCCGGCGGGCTCGACGTGATGCTCGACCGCCGCCCGGATCGGTTCGGGCGCGGCGGCGACCATGAGCCGTTCCTCAAGCTCGGCTATCCCGCGGTGCGCTTCTCGGTCGCCGCGGAGAATTACACGCAGCAGCACCAGGACCTGCGCACCGAAAATGGTGTCGTCTACGGCGACACCGTCGACAAGATGGACTTCCCCTATCTCGCGAAGGTCACCGCGATCAACGTCGCGACGATCCGCCGGATCGCCGCCGCCCCCGCCGCGCCGACCGGCGTGACGATCGCGGGCGCGCTCGCGACCGACACGACGGTCAAGTGGGAGCCGGTCGCAGGCGCGGTGCGTTACCGCGTCCATTACCGCCGCAACGATGTGCAGGACTGGCAGAAGGTCGTGGAGGTCGCCGCGCCCGCCGTCACCTCGGTGCTCAAGGACGTGATCGTCGACGACACGTTCGTCGGCGTCGGCGCGGTCGGTGCGGATGGGGCGGAAAGCCTGATCACGTTCGCCAGACCGGAGCCGCGCAAGCGCTGAGGTTGGGGATCCCCTCCCCGACGACGGTCGGGGAGGCGCAAAGGGTAGACTCAGGCGTCCTGCGCTCGAAGGGCGATCGTTACCGTCGTCGTGCGCGTTTGCGGTGGCGCGGTGGGGCGACCGCTTCCGGATATCCATAAGACGCGCCACTCCGCACCGTCACGACGCTGCTGCCCCCGGCTTCATAGCGTTGCCCAGCCCCGCCCAGATACGCGCCGTTGGTCGCGTAGCTCGTCACGCCGCCGCGCGACACGACCTGGGGCAGCTCGACCACAGGCGGTACGTCCAGATAGCCATAGTCGCCGGTCCGGTCGGCCCGGTCGTTCGCCTCTCGCACGATCGCGCCTGCATCGACGTAGACGAGCGGCGCCGCATCCTGGGGTGGCGCGGGGGCGCGGGTCCGTTGCGCATGCCCCGCGGTCCCGACGAATACCGCCGCCATCGTCGCTATAAAAACGCCAAACCGAACCATCACACTACTCCCAGCAGTACCGAGCCTGCCGCAGCGGGATGAAGGTTCGGTAAACCCCAGCGCCGGTCAGCCAGCGATCCGCGGCGCGAGCAACGCCATCAGCGCCTCGCATCCGGCGGCATCCTGCGCGTCGAACCGCGCCGCGCTCGGGCTGTCGAGATCGAGCACGCCGATCAACCGGCTCTCATGGACGATCGGCACGACCAGTTCGGAACGGCTCGCGGCATCGCATGCGATATGCCCCGGGAACGCGTGAACGTCCTCGACCAGCTGCGTCTCCAGCGTCTTCGCCGCCGCGCCGCAGACCCCGTCACCGACAGCGATCCGGATGCAGGCTGGCTTGCCGAGGAACGGCCCGACGACCAGCTCGCCCGCGACCATCCGGTAAAAGCCCGACCAGTTGAGATCAGGCAGATATTGCGCAATCAGCGCCGCCGCATTCGCCATATTGGCGATCGCATCGTGCTCGCCCTCGGTCAGCGCGTCGAGCGCGGCGTGCAGGTCGCGATACAGTTCGGCCTTGGAGTCCGCGGACACCGTGAATTCGTACATCGTCATCTCCGTCGCGCGAACGCCCTGCGCGCCCCCGCTCTTGGCAAAGCTGGCCGGTCGGAACAACCCGCCCGTCCGCGCGTGACAGCCAATCGACCCGGGCGCGCTCTTGGATTAGGAGGCGATTCATGGTCGCCATTCCCGTCACCCGTTCGATCAGCATCGACAGCGACGAGCTCCTCGAATCGTTCACCCGTGCGGGCGGTCCGGGCGGGCAGCACGTCAACACCACCGACAGCGCGGTGCTGCTGCGCTTCGATGTCGGCGCGTGTCCGACGCTACCCGATGCGGTCAAGACCCGGCTCGCGGTGCTGGCAGGATCGCGGCTGACGCGCGAGGGCGTGCTGGTGCTGCGCAGCGAAGGCGCGCGGTCGCAATTGCTCAACCGCGCGGAAGTGCGCGAGCGGCTGATCGACATGATCCGCGAGGCAACGATTGTCCCCAAGCGCCGCCGCCCGACCAAGCCGTCCAAGGCGGCCAAGACCCGGCGGATGGAGGGGAAGACCAAGCGCGGGACGGTCAAATCGCTGCGCGGGCGGGTTACGGATTGATTGGGGCCCCTCGACTCCCGAACACCCCCCAACCGTTAGTGCTGAGTAGCGACCGAGTAGCCCCTCTCGGGGCGTATCGAGGGCGCGTATCGAAGCACCATTCCGCACTCAACCCTGTCCTTCGCTACGGGACGAACGGAAGGTGTGGAGCAGAGCCATGCCAAAAGACAGAAGCGCTGGCGTTCAGCCCTCGCTGAACCCCGCCGCTAGGAAGCGCTCGGGGAGCGGTGCCTTCGCCACGATCGACTCCTTGCCCGCGCGCGGGATCGTCAGTTCGGCGGCGTGGAGCAAAGTCTGCCCGCCGCCCTTGCCGTACACCGGATCGCCGACCACCGCCGCGCCAAGCCCTTCGAGCGCATGGACGCGGATCTGGTGGGTGCGCCCGGTTTCGGGAACGAATTCGACGAAGCTGCGCCCGTCCTTGACGTCGAGCACACGCCAGTGCGTCCGCGACGCCTTGCCCTGAGGGCTGCCGACCATCCGCCAGCCCTCCTCGACCGTGCTGACCTTCGCCAGCGCAATGTCGATCAGACCGCCCTCGCCCTCCACGACGCCGTCGAGCACCGCGAGATAGCGTTTGCGCACCAGCCCCTGTTCGAACGCCTGTTGCAGCTTCGCGTGCGCCTTGGGGTTGCGCGAGAGCAGCAGGCAGCCCGACGTATCGCGGTCGAGCCGGTGGACCGGAACCGGCCAGCGCTTGAACCCGAAGGTCAGCCCATCGAGGTGATTTTCAAGGCTCAGCGAACCGTCGCGGGGACGGTCGACCGGGAGCCCGGCGGGCTTGTCGATGACGAGCGCCTCGCCGTCGAGGAAGAGAACGTGATTTACCAGCATGCGCGCCTCTTGCCACCGGAAGCGCGCCCACGCCAGAGCCGCCGCGCCCACCAACCGCAAAGCGGCGGGGGGCGCGGCGGGATCGCGTCAGAACTTGCCCGCCAACGACACGCCGATGATGCGCGGATCGTTGAACACGGCGGCGTTGTAATTCTCGATCACGCCCTTGAGGTTCTTCTCGTTGGTGAGGTTGCGGACGAACACCGCCAGCTCATACTTGTTGTCGGGCGCGACATAGCCCGCCTTGAGGCCGGCCTCGAACGTGCCGTCCGAGGTGAACTCGGCGGTCTTGTACAGCACGAAGCTGGTGTAGCCCTGGACGTTGGCATCGCCCGCGAGGAACAGCGACCCGCCGTTGCCGAGCGGCACGTCGTAGCGCGCGGTCGCATTGAACTGATATTTCGGCGCATTCGGCAGCGGATTGCCGTCGATCTGGGCGAAGGTGTTCGCGCCCACCTTGATCGTCGGGTCCTGCACCGTGCAGGTGATCACGCCGCCCAGGATGCAGACCTGCGCGAAGACGCGCGGGTCGTTGATCTCGGAGTGGAGCACGCTGCCGCCGAGCCCGAGCGTCAACTGGCGCACCGGACGCCACGTCAGTTCGGCCTCTCCGCCCCACGCCTTCGCCTTGTCCGCGTTGAACAGCACGCCGTTGCCGAAGGAATCGTTGCCGTTCAGCTGGATGTCGCTGACTTCGTAATAGAATCCGGTCGCGTTGAAGCGCAGCGTGTTGCCGAACAGGTTCGACTTCACGCCCGCCTCATACGACATGATCGTCTCGGAATTGGCGGTGGTGAAGTCCGCGTTGAACACCGCCGAACGGCCCTGGATCGTCGGCCCGCGGAAGCCGCGCGCGACGCGGGCATAGACGCTGACGTTGCGGTCGAACTGGTACAGTGCGCTCGCGTCCCAACTCGGCTGCGTGTCCGACAGGCGGACGTAGCGACGCCCGGTGTAGCTCGACACGCCCGCCGCATTGGCGTTGGCTACGAGCAACCGGGTCGACTTGGTGTCGTTGGTGACGCGCACGCCGCCGGTCAGCGTCAGCTTCGGCACGATCTCGTAGCTGACCTGCCCGAAGCCGGCATAGGAGGTGTTGATGTCGCGCAGCAGCACGCGGTTGTTGGGGTTGGGGCGGGTGCCGTTGAGATCAGGCTGCGTCAGGAACACGCCGCGCTGTGCGAATTCGGTCACGTCGCGCGACTCGAAGTACATCCCGCCGATCTGCCACTTGAATCGCCCGGTGCCGTCGTCAGACAACCGGACTTCCTGCGTCAGCTGGTCGAGATCGCGGATCCGGCCCTGGCTCTCGCCGTAGAAGCGGGGGCCGGTGAAGTTGGTCGCGGCCCCGCCGTCGGTGTCGCCGCGGCTGTAGCCCGAGGTCGTCTCCCACGCGCTGATCGAGGTCAGCACGACCCCGCCGAAGTCGTTCTTGAGGTTCAGCGAGCCGCCATAGGTCTTGTACGCCTGCGGGTTGTTCGCCGCTTCGTCGAGCGCGACCGATGCGCGCGGCTCTGCGCTGACGTCGTTCGACCCGCGCTTGAGCGCGCCGCGATGGAAGATCGTCGAGGTGCCGCTATAATCGCGTGCATGTGCCGACAACAGGCCGGTGAAGCCGGTGTCGGGGGGGGTCAGCATCAACTGGACGCGGACGTCGCGCTCATCGAACCCGCCGAGCTTGTCCTTGCCGCCGACGGTGCCGTCCGCGCTGACGCCGGTGTAGGTATTGTCGACCCAGTTATCGCGGTGCTGGACCAGCCCCGACACGCGGAACGACAGCACGTCCTTGACGATCGGCCCGCCGATCCCTGCATCGAGCGTCGCGGTATTGTAGCTGCCGTAGGAGGCCGATGCGCGACCGTGGAAGTCGTTGGTCGGGCGGTTGGTGTCGAACTTGATGATGCCCGCGGTGGTGTTGCGACCGAACAGCGTGCCCTGCGGGCCGCGCAACACTTCAACCTGGCGGACGTCGAACACCGGGTTAGACTTGAGAACGACATGCTCGAGCACGACGTCGTCCTGGATGATCGACACCGGCTGCGACGCGCCGAGATAGAAATCGATGTTGCCCAGACCACGGATGTAGAAGCGCGGGAAGATGCGCCCGGTGGTCGTCTCGGCGTACAGGCCGGGAACGCGGTTGGCGAGTTCGAGCACGTCGCCGCCGCCGCTCTGGAACGCGCGCAAATCGTCACCGCCGACGACACCGACCGAGATCGGCACCTTCTGCAGGTTTTCGGTGCGGCGCTCGGCGGTCACGACGATGTCGCCCAGCCCGTCCTGGCTGGCCGACGCACCGACCGTCGCCGTGGCGGCCGCGGCGGGATCGCTCGCGGTCTGCGCCAGTGCCGTGCCCGTGGCGAACAAAGCGGAGCCGGCGGCCCCGGCGAGCAACAGCGATTTGACGACGGTCTTGGTCACGAATTTCCCCTTTGATCGAACTCGGCAAGCCGCCGCCCGACGCCGTCGCCCGCACCATCGGTGTCGCGCGCGCTTGGGTTTTGCTGTGTGGAGGCTTCCGTGACCGGGGCGCTAGACAGCGATTGTTGCTGAATTATGACAAAGTTGGACGCTGCACCCGCATCGTTAAAGTCGCTGACGGACTGTGGCCGGTCTGCATCACTTATCGCCGATCGTCGGGGGTCGACGGACACTGGTTCAAGACGTTAGGGAACGCCTAATGACTCAGCCCCCCGCCCTGCTTGCCGTTGCCGACGCGCTGTCCCGGCTCCTTGCGCTCGCGCCTGTCATTGCGACGGAAACCGTGCCGTTGCGCGCCGCCGCGGGGCGATGGGCAACCAGCGACGTCGCCGCCAATCGGACGCAACCCGCGCGCGACCTGTCGGCGATGGACGGCTACGCCGTTCGCTTCGATGATCTGGGCGGCCCCTTGCGGCTGATCGGCGAAAGTGCGGCGGGCAACCCGTTCGACGGCACCCTCGGCGCGGGTGAAACCGTGCGCATCTTCACCGGTGCGGCGCTCCCGCCAGGCGCCGACGCGGTGCTCGTCCAGGAGGAAGCCGCCCGCGATGGCGATATCGTTCGACGGTCGGGCGACGGGCCGGTGCGTGGTGGCAATATCCGGCGCGCCGGGATCGATTTCACCCATAACGATACGCTGATCGCGATGGGCGACCGGCTGACACCAGCACGGATCGCGCTCGCGGCAAGCGGCGGGCACGGCAGCCTGACGGTCGCGCGCCGGGTGCGCGTCGCGATCGTGGCGAGCGGGGATGAACTCACCCTGCCCGGCGCGCCCTTGAGCGACCGGACCTTGCCGGAATCGAACGGGGTGATGCTGGCGGCAATGCTGGCCGACCTTCCCGTGGAGATCATCGATCTTGGGATCCTCCCCGATCGGCTCGACACGATCACCGATGCGTTCCGGACGGTCGAAGCCGATATCCTGGTGACCACCGGCGGCGCATCGGTCGGGGATCACGACCTGATCCGTCCGGCGCTGGCAGCGGCGGGTGGCGCGATCGACTTCTGGCGGATCGCGCTGCGCCCGGGCAAGCCGATGCTCGCGGGGAAGATCGGCGACATGCTGGTCCTCGGTCTTCCGGGTAACCCGGTGTCGGCCTTCGTCACCGCAACGATCTTCCTGAAACCGCTGATCGCCGCGATGGCGGGTGCGCGCGATCCGCACCCCGTTTTCTACCCCGCCATTCTCGGCGCCCCCGTGCGCGAAAACGATCGGCGGCAGGATTACATGCGCGCGGTTACGCGCGATGGACGCGTCTATGTCGCCGAGCGGCAGGACTCGTCGCTGCTCAAGACGCTTGCCGGGGCGGATTGCATGATCGTGCGCGCGCCCTTCGCGCCGGCCGCTGCGGTGGGCGACTCGGTGGAAATCCTGCCGATCGCTTGACGCCTGACTTTATGTTCCGTATAGGTTCGTCGTCTGTTCCGACGAAAGGGCCCGGAATGCTTACACGCAAACAGCATGAGTTGATCTGCTTCATCAACGACCGGCTGGAGGAGACGGGAGTCTCGCCCTCGTTCGAGGAAATGAAGGAAGCGCTCGACCTGAAATCCAAGTCGGGGGTCCACCGCTTGATCAGCGCGCTGGAAGAACGCGCGTTCATCCGCCGCCTCCCCAATCGGGCGCGCGCGCTCGAAGTGCTCAAGATGCCCGAACGCGGCACGAAGACCCCGGTTCGCGCCACGCCCGAAGCAGCGCCCGCCAACGTCCGCGTCCTGCCCGCCCCCGCCAACGACGTGATCGAGATCCCGCTCCACGGCCGGATCGCGGCCGGTATGCCGATCGAGGCGTTCGAGGGTGCGTCGATGTTGTCGGTGCCGGCGGCCCTGCTCGGCGGCGGCGAACATTATGCGCTGGAAGTCGCAGGGGATTCGATGGTCGAGGCCGGGATTCTCGATGGCGATTATGCGCTGATCAAGCGCCAGGACATCGCGCGCGACGGCGAGATCGTCGTGGCGCTGATCGACGACAGCGAAGCGACGCTCAAGTTCTTCCGCCGCGAAGGCGCGATGGTGCGGCTCGATCCGGCGAACCGGGCCTACGATCCGCAGCGCTACACACCTGCGCAGGTCCGTGTTCAGGGCAAGCTTGCCGGATTGCTGCGCCGGTACGACTGACCCGGCATGGCATGCCGCCAGCGGAAGCCGTGGCGGCGGGCAGGATAGGATCGGGGCCGCTCGGGCGGCAGGATCCACGGGTGCGCGTCTTCCGGATGGCGTACCATCTTGATGGTTGGCGAACCGGGTCCCTTCCCGGTCGGCCAGAAGGACGGCGCGGAAAAGGTGATCGTCACGCCCCCCGTCCGCGCCAGCGTAGCGCGATCGAGCCGCAACCACCGGGGGTGACAGCCGCGCGGAAGCCTGCGGTCGCTGATCGCAATATCCGCGGTTGCACAGGCGTGGAGCAGCGCATCGATCGGGACAGTATAGGCGCTGCGGGTGGCCAGCACGGTCCAGCGGCGATTACCCGTAGCGCGTTCCGCCAGGCACAGATCGCGGCTGCAGCGCGCATCGCGCTGGTCCGACCACAAGACCGGTAGCCCCGCCACGCCGCCGCCCTGCGCCAGCATGTCCGCGGTATAATCCCCGGTCCGATCGCGCAGCAGCGCGACGTCGCCCTGCGCCGTGCGGATCGCGACATGACGCCCATCACCGGTGACCAGCACGTCGGGGGCGGGTGTCGCAATCGCCCAGGTCGCACCGATCGCGAACGGGACGACCCCAAGGGCACGCCACCGCGTCCGCCATAGCGTAACCCAGATCCCGCCGATCGCCATCGCGGCATAGGCAGCGCCGGGCATCGCCGGTAGCGGTGCGACCGACCCCGGGATCGCCGCGGTCGTCCGCGCGATCCACAACAGCAGCTCGATCGCTTGGCGCGTGACCCACCAAAAGGGTTCCCCGAGGCCCGCGGTATCGAACAGCAACGCCGCCGCCTCGAGTGGCATGATGACGAACGTCGTCAGCGGGATCGCACAGATGTTGGCGACCGCGCCGTACACCCCCGCCTTCTGGAAATGATAGAGCGAGATCGGCAGCAACGCCGCCTCGACCACCAGACCCGTCATCAGCAACGATCCCAGACTTCGCCCCAAGCGTTTCAGCCGAGGCTCTTCCCGCGGCGCGGCGAAGCCGCGGATCCCCGGATGATCGTTCCACGCGATGATCGCGGCCACCGCTGCGAAGGAAAGCTGGAAACTCGGCCCGGCCAGCGACTCCGGATAGAGCAGCAACACCACCAGCGCGCCCGCTGCGACCAGCCGCAAGGTCAACGCCTCCCGCCCCAGCGCGAGTGCGAGCAGGACGCACAACGCCGCGACGCACGAGCGGATCGTCGGCACCTCCGCCCCCGTCAGCAGCGTATAGCCGACCGCGACCAACGCCCCCGCCGCGCCCGCGACGAAGGGCAATCGGTATCGCAGCGCCAACCACGGGAACACCGCCAGCACGTGCGTGACGAGGATCATCGTCGCCGCCACCGCCGCCGAGATGTGCAACCCACTCACCGAAAGCAGATGCGCCAGGCCCGACCGCCGCATCGCCTCGGTATCCGCGACCGGTATCGATCCCTGATCCCCGGTGGCGAGCGCGGCGGCGATCCCGCCCGCGCCGCCACCGTCCGCCTGCGTCTGGATGTGCTGCGAGAGACGCGCGCGTAGTCCGGGCAGCACCGACGGCCGCCCCGGCGTGACGATCGTCACCGGAGCGAAGCCGCGGCCGGTTGCGCCGATCCCGTCGAACCAGGCGCTCCGCGCATAATCATACGCACCCGGCACGGCGGGCTCGGGCGGCGGCAGCAAGCGCGCGGAGAGCCGCAGCACCGCGCCCGAGGTCAACCCGGCGGGAACGTCGATCGTCGCGAGATTGACCCGCAAATGGCGCGGCAAGCGCGGCACCGGGCGCGTGCCTGCCTCGGGGCGCGGGAGGACGGCGATCGGCGCCAGCCGAAGCCGCACGAGGTCGCGCGCCGGGAGCGGCTCGATCCGTTCGACCCGTGCGGTGAAGGTCGCGATCGTCGGGCGCGTCAGGACGACATGGGCGACGTGGTCCGACCGCCACCAGATCAGGCCGATCCCGAGCGCGAGCGTCGCTGCGGCCACCGCGATGCTGCGCGCGGCACGCCCGTGGCGCCCGATCGTCGCGCCGCCCAGCGCGACACCCGACGCGCCGAGGATCGCGATCCGCCAGCTCGCGGCGTCCGGGAGGATGAACCATAAGGCGATCCCAGCGCCGAGCATCACGGGCAGCCACAACGGAAGTTGGTCGCGTTCCGCCTCGAGCCAGCGTTCGATGGCACGCGCCAGACAACGGCCAGCAACGAAAAATTGCGACAGCCATCCGCGCACGCCGATTTGAAGCGCTGGAAAGCGCGTGCTAGGGGCGCTGCAGGCTGATCCGGCCATCGAATTTCTAGTCTGGGAGTATGCGCGGTTGAGCGCAATCACTGAAACCACTGCAGCGACCGACGGCACGCGCACCACGACCCCCGGCACCGAGGTCGTGACGCGCTTCGCGCCCTCGCCGACCGGCTTCCTGCACATCGGCGGCGCGCGCACCGCGTTGTTCAACTGGCTGTATGCGCGGCATCACGGCGGGCGGTTCCTGCTGCGGATCGAGGATACCGATCGCGCGCGCTCGACTCAGCCCGCGATCGACGCGATCCTGACCTCTTTGCGCTGGCTCGGGCTCGATTGGGATGGCGAAGAAGTGTATCAGTCGGCGCGTGCCGATCGCCACGCCGAAGTCGCGCATCGCATGGTCGAGCATGGCCACGCCTATCGCTGCTACCTGACGACCGAAGAGCTCGCCGCGATGCGCGCCGAGGCCGAGGCGGCGAAGAAGCCGCTCCGCGTCCGCAGCCCGTGGCGCGACAAGGCGGCGGAAGCCGACGACAGCCGTCCGTTCGTGGTCCGCCTCAAGGCGCCGACCGATGGCGCGGTGACGATCGAAGATCGCGTCCAGGGGTCGGTCACGGTGCAGAATGCCGAACTGGACGACCTCGTCCTGCTCCGCTCGGACGGCACGCCGACCTATATGCTCGCGGTCGTGGTCGACGATCACGACATGGGCGTGACGCACGTGATTCGCGGCGACGATCATCTCAACAACGCGTTCCGCCAATTGCCCATCATACGGGCAATGGATGCGATCGAGGGCGGCTGGCCCGATCCCGTTTACGCACATATTCCGCTGATCCACGGGTCGGATGGTGCGAAGCTTTCGAAGCGCCACGGTGCGGTCGGGGTGGAATATTATCGCGACGAGTTGGGCATGCTGCCCGAAGCGCTCGACAATTACTTGCTGCGGCTGGGTTGGGGCCATGGTGACGACGAAATCATCAGCCGTACCCAAGCCGTCGAATGGTTCGATCTTGCCGGAGTCGGCAAGTCGCCGTCGCGCTTCGACTTCAAGAAGCTCGAGAATTTGAACGGGCAGTACATCCGTGTTGCGGACGATGAGCGGCTCGCTACGCTGGTAGCGGATCGGCTTGATTTCGCACCGACGGAGGAGCAACGCGGTCTTCTTGGTCGAAGCATGGCGTCGCTCAAGCCGCGCGCCGCCGATCTGCTCGATCTGGCGAACGGCGCGGCCTTCCTGTTTCGGAAACGCCCGCTGGAAATGGATCGCGATGCCACCGCGCTCGTTTCCGGTGAGGCGCCGAAGCTCCTCGCCCGGCTGCACGCAGCGCTTGACGCGCTCGAAAGCTGGGATACGGAGAGCCTCGAAACTGCGGTACGGCAGGTTGCCGATGACGCAGGAGTCAAACTCGGCCAGGTCGCGCAACCCCTTCGCGCGGCCCTGACCGGGCGGAAGACCTCCCCCGGAATCTTCGATGTGCTCGAGTTGCTCGGGCGCGAAGAAAGTCTTGGTCGGATCGCCGACCAGATGATCGTTTAAGGCACGAAAGGACAACCGATGACCGACACCGCCAAGCTGAGCGCCGCCGGCAAGGACCTCGATTTGAAGGTCATGCACGGCAGCGTCGGTCCCGACGTGATCGATATCCGCAAGCTGTATGCGCAGACGGGTATGTTCACCTACGATCCGGGCTTCACCTCGACCGCGAGCTGCGACTCCGCGATCACCTATATCGATGGTGACGAAGGCGTGCTGCTCCACCGCGGCTACCCGATCGGGCAGCTGGCCGAGCAGTCGAGCTTCATGGAGGTCTGCCACCTTCTCCTCAACGGCGAGCTGCCGACCAAGGCGGAACTCGACAAGTTCAGCTACACGATCAGCCGTCACACGATGTTGCACGAGCAGCTCGCGACCTTCTATCGCGGCTTCCGTCGCGATGCGCACCCGATGGCGATCATGTGCGGCGTCGTCGGCGCGCTGTCGGCCTTCTACCAGGATTCGGCGGACATCACCGATCCGCAGCAGCGCATGATCGCGAGCCATCGCCTCATCGCCAAGATGCCGACGATCGCGGCGATGGCGTATAAGTATTCGATCGGCCAGCCGTTCATGCATCCGCGCAACGACCTGAGCTACACCGGCAACTTCCTGCAGATGACCTTCGGCGTGCCCGCTGAGGAATATGTGGTGAACCCGGTGGTCGAGAAGGCAATGGACCGGATCTTCATCCTCCACGCCGATCACGAGCAGAACGCGTCGACCTCGACGGTGCGTCTTGCAGGGTCTTCGGGCGCGAACCCATTCGCGTGCATCGCGGCCGGCATCGCCTGCCTGTGGGGCCCGGCGCATGGCGGCGCCAATGAAGCGGCGCTCAACATGCTGCGCGAGATCGGCACGGTCGACCGCATCCCCGAGTATATCGCGCGCGCCAAGGACAAGAACGATCCGTTCCGCCTGATGGGCTTCGGTCACCGCGTGTACAAGAACTACGATCCGCGCGCGACCGTGATGCAGCAGACCGTGCGCGAAGTGCTCGGCGAGCTCGGCGTGACCGATCCGGTGTTCGACGTCGCGATCGCGCTCGAGGAAATGGCGCTCAGCGACCCATACTTCATCGAGAAGAAGCTGTTCCCGAACGTCGATTTCTATTCGGGCGTGATCCTCTCGGCGATCGGTTTCCCGACGACGATGTTCACGGCATTGTTCGCGCTCGCCCGCACCGTCGGCTGGGTCGCGCAGTGGAACGAGATGATCTCGGATCCAGAGCAGAAGATCGGCCGTCCGCGGCAGCTCTACACCGGCCCGACGCAGCGCGATTACGTGGCGCTGGACGCGCGTAAGTGAAAACCCTGGTGGCTCTTGTCGGCGTGCTTGCCACGCTGATGGGGCTGCTGTGGATTGGTCAGGGGCTCGGGCTGGTGCATTGGCCGGCATCGAGCTTCATGATCGCGCAGACGCAATGGGCCGTGTACGGCGCGGTCCTCGCGGCGATTGGCCTCGCGGCGATCTGGTGGTCGCGCCGATAGACTCTTCTAAAGCCCCTCCCCTTCAGGGGAGGGGTTGGGGGTGGGGCAGTCCAGCGGGGACCAACGTGTGGATTCGCGGCACGTCCCCACCCCAACCCCTCCCTTGAAGGGGAGGGGCTAAGGAAGAGGCATTACTCCTCCTCCGCCACCCTCAGCGTCGCGGCATTCTCGCTTTTCTCCGGGCGGATGTAGATCGACGACAACATCGGCTCCGCCGCCTTGAGCTCGGTTTCGATCGTTTCGATCAGCGTTTCCGCCTCCCCCAGCGTCAGCGAATCACGGAAGTCCGCGCTGATCGCGACGAAGATGCTCTGCGGCGCGGTGTGGATCGTGCGGACGTGGTTGACCGCGGTGATGTCCGGATACCCAGAAACGATCCCCTCGACCCGCGCGACGATGACAGGGTCCGCGCCCTCCCCGATCAGCAACCCCTTCGCCTCGCGCGCCAGCAACATCGCAACGACGCCGAGAATGACGCCGATGAGGATCGAGGCGACGCCGTCGATCCGCGGATCAGCATAGGCATGGCTCGCCCATACGCCGATCGCCGCGACGATCAGCCCGGCGAGCGCCGCCGAATCCTCGAACAGGACGATGAACCCGGTCGGATCCTTCGACCGGCGCACCGCCTGCCACCAGCCGCGACCTTGGTTGTCCTTGGCGAAACCGCGCATCGCGAGGAACCATGACCCGCCCTCCAACAGGAAGGCGACGCCCAGGACGACATAATTGACGAGCGGATCGCGGAGCGGCTCGGGCTCCTCGATATGCACCCAGCCTTCGTAGACCGACACACCCGCACCGACGCCGAAGATCAGGATCGCGACGACGAAGCTCCAGAAATACAGCTCGCGACCATAGCCGAACGGATGCGCGGTATCGGGCGGGCGCTTGCCGCGATGCTGGCCGTAGAGCAGCAGCAGCTGGTTGAGGCTGTCGACGACCGAGTGGAACCCCTCGGTCAGCATCGACGACGACCCGGTGATCGCCGACGCGATAAACTTCGCCACGGCAATGCCGAGGTTCGCCGCAAGGGCAGCGAAGATCACCAGATTGGATTCGCCTCGTTTGGCAGCGGACATGCTTGTGGTTTCCTGTTTCCGGCGCCGATCAGACGACCATCGTCGCGCGGGCCCGGCCGTAGACGAAGTACACAACCAGCCCCAATACGTTCCAACCCAGGAACGAAAGCTGCGTCACCACCTGCAAACTGGTGAAAAGATAGACGCACCCAAGGATCGCGAGCGGCGCGACGATCCACGCCAGCGGCATCCGGAACGGCCGGCGCGCATCCGGCGAACGTCGGCGCATCACCAGCACGCACGCCGCCACCGCGACGAACGCGCAGAGCGTCCCCGCATTGGCGAGGCTGGCGATCACGTCGATCGGCATCAACGCGGCGATCACCGCGACGAACAATGCGGTCACGATCGTGACGCGCGCAGGCGTCCCGCGCTTCGAAACGCGTGCGAGCGCGGGCGGGAGGAAGCCGTCGCGCGCCATGACGAGGAAGATCCGGCTCTGACCGTACAGAAACCCCAGCAGCACCGTCGGCAAGGCGATCGCCGCCGCCGCTGCGATGACGGTGGCGATGCCGGGCTGGCCCAACTGGACGAGGATCAGCGCGAGCGGCTCCGCGCTCTTGCCGAACACGCTGTAATGGACCGCACCGACCGCGGCGAGCGCGACCACGATATAGATGATCGTGCAGGCCACCATCGACCCGACGATCCCGATCGCCAGATCGCGCTCCGGGTTCTTGGTTTCCTCCGCTGCGGTCGAGATCGCGTCGAAGCCGTAGAAGGCGAAGAAGATGATCGCGGCGGCACCCATCATCCCGTATTTGACCCCGTCCGCGCCCGCGACGCTGCCATAGCCATAAGGCGCGAACGGCGTGAGATTGGCGGTGTCGAAGTGCGGCAGCGCGACGATGACGAACAACGTCAGCGTGACGATCTTGAGGATCACCAGCGCGCTGTTGATCCGCGCGCTCTCGCGCGTACCCAGCGTCAGCAGCCCGGCGACGACCGCGATGATGAACACCGCCGGCAGGTTGATCCCGAACGCGCCCGCAGCACTGGGCCCATGCGTCAGCACATCGGGCAGGACGATGCCCACCCCCGCCAGGAACCGCACGGCATAGCTCGACCACCCGACCGCGACTGCCGAGACGACGAGCGAATATTCGAGGATCAGGCTCCATCCGACGACCCAGGCGATGATCTCGCCGAGAACGGCATAGCTGTAGGTATAGGCGCTGCCCGACGCCGGGATCATCGTCGCCATCTCGGCGTAGCACAACGCCGCGCAGGCACAGATGGCGCCTGCGACGACGAAGCTCAGCAACACGGCGGGGCCCGCCCGGTCGGATGCCACGCCGATCAGCGTGAGGATCCCCGTCCCCACGATCGCCCCGACCCCTAGCGCGACGAGATGCGGCCAGGACAGCGTCCGCGCGAGCTGATGCTCGGCGGGCTGCTCCGCGCCGGTCTTGATGATCTTGCGGCGCAACAGACTGGCCATGCTTCCCCCGGGATTTTTCTATCGTTGGTCGAGCGCCTTACAGTGGGAGGGTCGCTGGAGGAAAGCCCCCGGGCGGCGGGGGTGGTAATCGTGGCGCGAGTCCCCCGTTCGATTCCATCAGACAGCGGGCAAGCCCGCCATCCCCCATGGCCTATCCCACCCCACCGCATTAAGCGGTCGCGCATGACCAGTCCCTCCCCCGCCGTCCCGATGCACCGGCATGAGTTCGTCGCCTTCGTCGCGGCCTTGATGGCGGTGAACGCGCTTGGCGTCGACCTGATGCTGCCAGCGCTGGCCGACATCGGGCGCGACCTGTCGATCGCGACCGCCAATCACCGGCAGTGGATCATCACCTTCTATATGCTCGGCTTCGGAGTCGGGCAGCTTGCCTATGGCCCGCTGACCGATCGCTACGGGCGCAGGCCGATCCTGCTCATCACGCTGGTCGGCTTCGTCGCCGCGAGCATCTTCGCGGCGAGCTCCGCAACCTTTCCGGCGCTGATCGGCGCGCGCGTCCTGCAGGGGCTGATGTCGGCGGCGACGCGGGTGCTGGCGGTGGCGATCGTGCGCGACAACTTCTCGGGCCGGACGATGGCGCGGACCCTGTCGATCGCGCAGATGATCTTCTTCCTCGTGCCCATCCTCGCGCCGAGCCTGGGGCAGATGCTGCTCGTCATCGGACCGTGGCGGTTCATCTTCTACGCGCTGGCCGGGTTCGCCGCGTTCGTGCTGGCGTGGACATTCGCGCGCCTCCCCGAGACGTTGCGCGTCGAGAGGCGCGTGCCGATTTCGCTCGCCACGCTCAGCGCGTCGTACCGGCTGACGCTGACCAACCGCGATTCCGCAGGCTATGCGGTGGCGGCGTCGCTGACCTTTGGCGGGATCATCGCGTTCGTCGCGTCGTCGCAGCAGATCTTCGTCGAGGAATTCCACGCGGGCGACCGGTTCACGATCCTGTTCGCGGTGTGCGCCTTCTCGATGGGGTGTGCATCGTTCGCCAACAGCCGGTTGGTCGAGCGGCTGGGGACACGGCTGATCTCGCAGGCGGCGGTGTTCGGGCTGATCGGCCTGTCGGTGCTGCATCTCGGGGTGATCGCGCTGGGGGACGAGACCCTCGTCACCTACATGATCTTCCAGGCGCTCAGCATGACGTGCATCGGGCTTTGCGGGTCGAACTTCGGCGCGATGGCGATGGAGCCGGTCGGGCACATCGCGGGCACGGCCTCGTCCGTCCAGGGGTTCATCGTCAGCGTCGGCGCAGTGCTGGTCGGGTCCGCGATCGGCCAATCGTACAACGGCACGACGCTTCCGCTCGCGATCGGATATCTCGCGATCGGTGTGGCGGTTCTGCTTCTGATCCTGGTGATCGAGAACGGCAAGCTGTTCCAGCCGCGCATGCTGGATCACTAGAAGCCATCCACGACGCGGGGTGACGCGCACCGCCAAGCGTTGCTATCGGGCGCGGATGATGACTTCCCCCCCGGATTCGCCACCGCCCGTCTCGCTCCTGCAGGGAGCGGCGCTGTTTCTCGATTTCGACGGGACGCTCGTCGAACTCGCCGAACGCCCGGAGCTGGTGCATGTCGATGCGCGCCTCGCCGCCCTGCTCGACCGCCTGCGCGTGAAGCTGGACGGACGCGTCGCGATCATCAGCGGGCGTTCGGTCGACAGCATCCTCGGGCTTTTCGGTCCGTTGCCGATCACGATCGCCGGAAGTCACGGCCTGGAGGTACAATCGTACGACGGAAAGCGCTCGCTACCGGAACGACCGGTTGCCCTCGATCGTATTCTGCAGACCATGACAGACTTTGCACATACGACACCCGGCCTGTTGGTCGAGGAGAAACCCTTTGGCGCAGCGCTCCACTATCGCGGCGCGGCGCATATGGAAGACGCCGCGAACGCCCTCGCGCGGACGCTGGCCGACGAGACCGCGCTGCACCTTCAGACCGGCAAGATGATGGTCGAGCTGCGCGTCGGCGGTGGCGACAAGGGATCGGCGTTGCGGCGCTTGATGGCGGAATCCCCGATGCGCGGGTTCACGCCGGTCTTCCTCGGGGATGACGATACCGATGAGCCCGCGATGGTCCGTGGCTGCCGCCGAACACGGCGGTGCGGGGATCCTGATCGGCGCGCCGCGCGAGAGTAGTGCGCGCTATCGCCTGCCCGACGTCGACGCCACGCTCGACTGGCTAGAACGCGCTTGCGAGGGTGCGGCATGAGCTCGCTCGATCTTTGGCCGATCGGCAATTGCCAGGTCAGCGCGCTGGTCGACCGCGCCGGCAGCTTCGTATGGGGCTGCGTGCCGAGGATCGACGGCGACCCGTTGTTCTCCGCGCTGCTCGGCGGCGAGAAGCCCGAGCGTGGCTATTGGGGGATTGCGATCGAGGACAGCGTCTCGGTCGAACAGCATTACATCCGCAACACCCCGATCCTGATCACGCGGCATACCGACAGCGGCGGAAACGCGATCGAGGTGATCGATTTCTGCCCGCGCTTCGTCAGCAATGGCCGCAGCTATCGCCCGGTATCGTTCGCGCGGATCGTCCGCCCGGTCGCGGGCAGCCCGCGGGTCCGCATCCAGTTGCGTCCGACGTGTGGCTGGGGCGGCACGTGCAACGAGAAGATCGGCGGGTCGAACCACATCCGTTTCCTGCTCGAGACGATGTCGCTGCGCCTGAGCACGACCGCGCCGGTCGGCATGATCCAGAACGAATTGCCGTTCCGGGTCGAACGGCCGCTGCACTTCTTCCTCGGGCCGGACGAGAGTTTCGCTGGCGATCTCGCCGAGACGCTGGATGCGATGCTCGCGAAGACCACGGCGCACTGGCAGGAATGGGTCCGCGGCCTCGCGATCCCGCTCGAATGGCAGGACGTGGTGATCCGCTCGGCGATCACGCTCAAGCTGTGCCAGCATGAGGAAACCGGCGCGATCGTCGCGGCGATGACCACGTCGGTCCCGGAACATGCTGGTTCGCAGCGCAACTGGGATTACCGCTACTGCTGGGTGCGCGATGCCTATTATACCGTGCAGGCGCTCAACCGCCTGGGCGCGCTCGACGTGCTCGAGGGGTATCTCGGCTATCTGCGCAACATCGTCGATGCGGCGGCGGGCGGCCACATCCAGCCGCTGTACGGCGTGCTCGGCGAGGCGCAGCTCGAGGAACGCGAGGAACCCGCGCTTCCGGGCTATCGCGGGATGGGCCCGGTGCGCGTCGGCAATCAGGCGTATGAGCAGATCCAGCACGACGCGTACGGCCAGATCGTGTTGTGCAGCGTCCATGCCTTCTTCGACACGCGTCTGTTCCGGCTCGCCGGGCTCGAGGATTTCGAATCGCTCGAACATGTCGGCGAACGCGCCTGGGCGAATTACGACCAGCCCGACGCGGGTCTATGGGAGTTGCGGACGCGACAGAGCGTGCATACCTATTCATCGGCAATGTGCTGGGCGGCGTGCGACCGGCTCGCCAACGCCGCGCACAAGCTCGGGCTCTCCGAGCGTGCAATACTATGGCAGGAACGCGCGCAAACCATCCGCGAACGGATCGAAACCGCTGCCTGGCGGCCCGAAACCCGACGCATGTCGGCAACTTTTGCAGGCGATGATCTCGATGCGAGCCTGTTGCAGCTGCTCGACCTGCGTTTCCTCGAGCCCGAGGATCCCCGCTTCATCGATACGCTGAAGGCTGCGGAGGAAGGGCTGCGACGCGGCTCGTTCATGCTGCGCTATGCGATCGAGGACGATTTCGGGATGCCCGAAACTGCCTTCAATGTCTGCACGTTCTGGCTGATCGAGGCGCTCCACTTCACGGGGCGCAGCGAAGATGCCCGCGCCCTGTTCGAGGAGATGCTCGCACGGCGGACCGCCGCGGGTCTGCTGTCCGAGGACATCGAACCGGAAACGGGTGAATTGTGGGGGAATTATCCCCAAACCTATTCGCTGGTCGGCATGATCAATTGCGCCGCCCTGCTGAGCAAACCGTGGAGCTCAATCCGATGACACGGCTGGTAATCATCTCAAACCGCGTTTCCGCCCCCAAGGGGTCGGAGTCGGGTGCCCAGGGTGGCCTGGCGGTCGCGCTGCAATCCGCGTTGCGGCAATATCGCGGCGTGTGGTTCGGCTGGTCAGGGGAGCGGACCGATCACTTCACCGGCGACATCAACTTCCATCGCAACGACGGCGTGACGACCGCGACGATCGACCTGGAAGACCAGGATATCGACGAATATTACAACGGCTACGCCAACCGGACGTTGTGGCCGCTGTTCCACTACCGCGTCGATCTTGCTGAATATGAACGAGATTTTGCAGGCGGGTATCAGCGCGTCAACGAACGCTTCGCGGCCACCGTCCACCCGCTGATCGAGACCGAAGACGTCGTGTGGATCCAGGATTACCACATGTTCCCGCTCGGCGACGAACTGCGCAAACACGGGTGCAAGAACCGGATCGGCTTTTTCCTCCACATCCCGTGGCCACCGCGCCGCTTGCTGTCGATCTTGCCGGAAGCGCAGGAGCTCGTCCGTCGGCTCTTCGCCTATGACGTGATCGGGTTCCACACCGAGGAGTGGCTGGAAAGCTTCCTCGATTTCGTCCGTCTAGAAATGGGCGCGTCGGTATCCGACGACGGCATCGTGACACTCGGCGAGCGGAGCGTCCGCGTGCTCGCCTGTCCGATCGGGATCGACGCACCGGAATTTGCCGACCTTGCGCGCAGTGTTGTGGCACGGCTCACCTATCGCCGGATGCGTGACAGCGCGGATGGTCGCGACATGATCGTCGGGGTTGACCGGCTCGATTATTCCAAAGGTCTGGAAGAACGCTTCCTCGGCTACGAACGGTTTCTCGTCGAGCATCCCGAAGAACGCAAGGAAGTGTTCCTGCTCCAGATCGCCCCGCCATCGCGCGGCGCGGTGGGGAGCTATCAACGCATCCGCAACACGCTCGAGAGCCTGTCGGGGCGGATCAACGGTGCGTATGCCGATGTCGACTGGGTGCCGATCCGCTACGTCAATCAGGGCTATGGCCGCGATACGCTGGCCGGCATCTATCGGGCGTCCAAGATCGGGCTCGTTACGCCACTGCGCGACGGGATGAACCTCGTTGCCAAGGAATATGTCGCCGCGCAGGACCCGGAAGACCCCGGCGTGCTGATCCTGTCGCGCTTTGCCGGAGCGGCGGCGCAGCTGACCGAGGCAATTCTCGTAAACCCCTACAGCGCCGAGGAAATGTCGGATGCGATCCAGCGCGCCTTGCGGATGGACCGGGACGAGCGAATTCGGCGCTGGCGCGCGTGCATGGATTCGATCGAGGAGCAGGACATCAATTGGTGGCGCGAGACGTTCCTAGCGGCGCTGATTTCGTCCAGCGACACCGCTACGTCCGCGGCAGCCTGATCGGGCTGCGGACGATCGGGGGGCCGTGCTCGGAGGAAGGTCGTTCCGGACCTCCGATCCGCGTGCAGCAGAACGCGAACATTGCGATGCCAAGGTAGCACACCCCCGGTAGCAGCAGCGCATTGCCAAGACCCACTCGGTCAGCGAGCCCCCCAGTCAGCACCGGGACGATCGCCCCCCCGACCACCGCCATGCACAGCAGCATCGACGCGTGCGGCGCGAGGCTCTTGTCGTCGGGCAACGACAAAGCGAACAGCATCGGGTACATGATCGAGTTGCAGAGCCCGACTGCGAGCAACGCAATCGCGCCAAGCACGCCCTGCGCCTGCGTCGCGACGACGACGAGCACCATCGCCGCAACCGCCGCAAACGCCAGCAAGCGGGGCGGCGGTACGCGGGTGATGATCGCAGCACCCACGAACCGCCCCAGCATCGCCCCGCCCCAGTACAGGCTGACGAGCCGCCCCGCCGTGATCGGCTCGACCGCGAGGATTTCGGGCGCAATGAGATACCCGGCCAGCAGCCCGCCGATCGTGACCTCCGCCCCGACATAGGCAAACATTGCGAGCGACCCGGCCACCAGTCTGCGATCGGCAAGCAAGCGACGCACCTCGCCCACGCCAACGCGACGCGGGTTCGGCATTCCCGCCAGCAACCCCCGGTTCGCCCAGAAGGCGCGCGCCAACCCAAGCAGCACGAGCATGCACGCGACGAACGGGATCGCCAGCATCGTCCACGCCCCGTCCGACGTGGCGCTGCCATGGTCCGCGAACATGAACCACGCGCCAATCAACGGCGCCAGTACCGTGCCGACCGCATTGAACCCTTGCAGCAATGTCACGCGCGGGATCGCGCGTCGCGCAGGCTCGACCACGGCGACCGTCACGCTGCAGGCAATCTGCAGGAACGTCACGCCCGCCGACAGCGTCAGCAACGCGAGCAGCACCACCGCGTAACTGTGTAGCGCCGCCGCACCGACGAAGCTGACGCACCCCACCGCCATGACCAGCAGCCCCGTCGCAATGCCGCGCATGTAGCCGATCCGCACCAACCAGGCGGTGATCGGCAGCGCGAACAGCAGATAGCTTGAATGAAAGGCGAACTGGACCAAGGATGACTGGACGTAATCCAGCGCCATCAACAACTTGAGCCGCAGCACCAGCAAGCTGACGAGCGACACGACGAACCCGCCCATGAAATACGGGCCGATCGACAGCGCGAACATCCGTTGCGCGCGCTTAGGATCCGGGGCGATGCCGTCGGCGGGAGTCTGCGAGGACGGAGCTGGGCGCGACATCTGAGTGATCTGTTTACCCGGTCACCGCGCACGTGCAATGATTGCGTCGACCGCGGCAGAAACCATGCAGCGGTTCCTGGGGAGGACCATCGCGGGGCCGCGCTCGGCTGCACGGTGGCAGGATAAGATCTGATAGGGGGCACAGCGGCGACTATGACCGGACCGGTTCATTCAAGTACCCCCGTCCTGCTCAACAACGTTGATCATCACGACGTCGGCATCGTCACGACGCGCGGTGCGCCGTGGGGGGACCATGTCAACGAGGTCACCGTCTTCCCTACGGAATTCGAAGCGCTCGCGCGGGACTATACGATCCTGTTCCGGCGTTCGGGTAATGGTGCGCTGCGCGCTTCGGTGCTGCTCGGGCTGGACCGGGGCGAGAACCTGTTCGTCGCGGACGGGTCGTGGAACGCCCGCTTCGTGCCCGCGCTGATGCAACGCGGTCCGTTTTCGATCGGCGTTCCTCCCCCCGGCGAACCGGGCGAGCCGATGATTCATATCGATCTTTCCGATCCGCGCGTGAGCAGGACGACGGGGGAGCCGGTCTTCCGCGATCACGGCGGGAATGCACCGTATCTCGATCACGTCAGCGGAATCTTGCGGACGATCTACGCCGGGGAGCAGGTCACGCCCGCGATGATGCAGGCATTTGCCGAAGCGGGGCTGATCGAGGAAGCGACCCTCGATCTCGATCTGGGGGATGGTCGCCGGTATGCCATTGCCGATGTCTGTTTCCTCTCGGCGGACCGGTTTGCGGCGCTCGACGGCCCGGCGCTGGCAAAACTGCATGCTGGGGACTTCCTGCGCTGCGCGGTCTGGGCGATCAGCTCGCTCGGCAACCTGTCCGCGTTGCTCGATCGAAAGCGGGTGCGCGATGCCGCCGGTTGAGCCGGCTGGGCGTCCTGCCGTGGTTCGCGCTACAGCCGAGCGATCCGACATCGCGATCGATTCGATCGCAGTAAGCGCGCTGATCGCGGAGGGACGACCGATCGTCCTGAAGGGCGCGGCGCGCGACTGGCCGCTGGTCAAGGCCGGGCGCGAATCGCCTGCCGCGGCGGCAGCGTTGCTCCGCGCGGCGGACGGCGGGCAACCGGTCGTGGTCTATGTCGGCGCGCCGGCGATCGGCGGACGCTTCCACTACACCGAGGATGCGACCGGGATGAACTTCTCGTCGGAGCGCGCAGCCGCGTTCGGTGCGGTGCTGGACCGGCTGCTCGACCTGCCCGACGACGCGACTGCGCCCGCCGTGTATCTCGGGTCGACCGACATCGACACGTATCTTCCCGGCCTGCGCGCGGCCAACGATATCGTCCCGTCCGACGGCACCTTCACGGATCACCCTCCGCTTGCCAGCATCTGGATCGGCAACCGCACGATCGCCGCGACGCATTGGGACATGTCGAACAACATGGCGGTGTGCGTCGCAGGGCATCGCCGCTTCACGCTGTTCCCGCCCGATCATGTGAGCAACCTCTACCCCGGCCCGATCGAACCAACCCCGGCCGGGCAGGTCGTCAGCATGGTCGACCTCCGCGCGCCCGATCTTGAGCGCTATCCGCGCTTCGCCGAAGCGCTGGAGGCGGCCGAAGTGGCGGAACTCGAACCGGGTGACGTGCTGATCTACCCCGCGTTGTGGTGGCACCATGTCGAGGCGCTGGACGGCTTCAACATCCTGGTGAACTATTGGTGGAACAGTGTTCCCGCATTCCTGGATACGCCGATGACGACGCTGCTGCACGGATTGCTGAGCCTGCGGGGGCGCCCCGAAGCCGAACGGCAGGCGTGGCGCGCGATGTTCGATCATTATCTCTTCGGCGCGTCCGACGTCGCCACCGCGCATCTTCCGCCCCCGGCGCACGGGCCGCTCGCGCCGCTCGACGCCATGGCCGCGCGGCGGCTGCGCGCGATGGTCGCCAACCGGCTCAACCGATGACCGACCCCCGCCCCCTTCCGCAAAAGCGTGTCGTCATCGCCGGCGGCGGGACCGCCGGTTGGCTTGCCGCGACGGCGCTCGCGCGGCAGCTTGCCGGGCTGGTCGAGGTCACACTCGTCGAATCCGACGATATCGGCACGATCGGGGTCGGGGAATCGACGATCCCGACGATCAACGCCTTCCACAAGTTCATCGGCGTGGACGAGGACGCATTCATCCGCGCGACCGGCGCGACGTTCAAGCTTGGGATCGCGTTCGAACAGTGGGACCGGATCGACGCCCGCTATTTCCATGCGTTCGGATCGGTCGGGCGATCCACGTTCGTCGCCGATTTCCAGCATTTCTGGCTCGAAGCCCGCGCGCGCGGGTTCGGCGGCGACTATGGCGACTATTCGCTCGAACTGCAGGCAGCGGCGGCGCAGCGCTTCGCGCTCGATCCCGACCGGACGCTTGCCTATGCCTACCACCTCGATGCGACCGGCTATGCGCACTTCCTGCGGGGGATCGCGACATCAGCGGGCGTGCGGCGCGTCGAGGGCCACATCGCGCAGGTCGAGCGGAACAGCGAAAGCGGTGCGATCGCCGCGCTGCTGATGGGCTCGGGCGAGCGGATTGTCGGGGATTTCTTCATCGATTGCACCGGCTTCCGCGCGTTGTTGATCGAGGATGCGCTGGAGACGGGGTTCGAGGACTGGTCGCACTGGTTGCCGACCGATCGCGCCTTTGCCGTCCAGACCGAGTCGGACGGGCCACCCCTGCCCTACACGCGTGCGATCGCGCATGGCGAAGGGTGGCGCTGGAAGATCCCGTTGCAGAATCGCACCGGCAATGGCCTGGTCTATTCGAGCAAGTATCTCTCTGATGATGCCGCGCGCGACCGTTTGCTCGCCGCGCTCGACGGTCGGCCGCTGACCGAACCGCGTCAGATCCGCTTTACCAGCGGGATGCGGAAGCGGGTCTGGAACCACAACTGCCTGTCACTCGGCTTGGCCAGCGGCTTCGTAGAACCGCTTGAATCGACCAGCATTCATCTTGTCATGGTCGCGGTGACGTGGCTGATCCAGAATTTCCCGTTCGGGGAAGACAGCGCGGCCCTGGCGGAACGGTTCAACCAACGCACCCGCCGCGAGTGGGAGCAGGTTCGCGACTTCATCATCCTGCATTACGTGCTGACCCAGCGGGATGACACCCCCTTCTGGCGCTCACGCCGCGAGCTGACGGTCCCGGACGGTCTGGCGAGCCGGATCGCGTTGTTCCGTGAGTCCGCCACGGCCTATCAGGACAAGGACGAGCTGTTCCGGACCGATAGCTGGATCGAAGTAATGCTGGGCCAGGGCGTGGTCCCGCGCAGTCATCACCGATTGCCCGCGACGATGCCGACCGAGCACCTCCGTGCCGCGTTGGCCGACCTCAAACGCGGGGTGTCCGCAACGGTCGAGCGGCTGCCGCCCTATGCGACGTTCCTGCAGCAGTATGCCCGCGCCGAGTGAAGGGGCGGATCGCTCGTTCGTCACCAGGCGGCGATATCCCGAGCGAAACTGCCCGACCTTCGACACACGGCTAAACGCGCGATAGAGCCCAGATATGACGAACGCTCCCCCCCGCGCCGATCGTGCGCCGACCGCCGCCGCGTCGACGCGGCGTATCTTGCTGGCAAGCCTGATCGGTACGTCGGTCGAGTTCTACGATTTCTACATCTATGCGACGGCGGCGGCGCTGGTCTTCGGTCCGCTGTTCTTCCCGGCGGAAGATCCGGGAGTCCAATTGCTCGCGTCCTACGCCAGCTTCGGGCTCGCTTTTCTCGCGCGTCCACTGGGTGCCGCGGTGTTCGGTCATTTCGGCGACAGGCTCGGGCGGAAGTCCACACTCGTCGCGTCGCTGATGTTGATGGGCGGCTCGACCGTCGCGATCGCGTTCCTGCCGAGCTACGCGCAGATCGGCTGGGTCGCCCCGTTGCTGCTGTGCATCCTTCGTTTTGGACAGGGGTTGGGGCTCGGCGGCGAATGGGGCGGCGCATCGCTGCTGGCGGTAGAAAATGCGCCCAAGGGGCGTGAGAACCGGTGGGGAATGTTCCCCCCGCTCGGTGCCCCGATCGGGTTCATTGCGGCGAATGGCTTTTTCCTGATCCTCGGAGCCCTGTTGAGCGATCAGCAATTTCGGGACTGGGGCTGGCGGTTGCCGTTCCTTGCGAGCTCGGTCCTCGTTGGGCTTGGCTTGTGGGTGCGGCTCAAACTCACCGAGACGCCCGCGTTCCGGGAAGCCGCGGCGCACGACGCGCTCCCGCGCGTTCCGATCGCGCATTTGTTCGGCTCGCATCTGCGCGCGACGATCGCCGGGACGACGGGAGTCGTCGCGTGTTTCGCGCTATTCTACCTCACCACCGCCTTCGCGCTGAGCTACGGGACCACGACCCTCGGATACGGTCGCCAGGCCTTCCTCGGGGTCGAGATCGGTGCGATCCTGTTCCTCGCGCTCGGGGTTATCGTCGCCTGTACGCTGGCGGACCGGACCGGCGCGACGCGGATGCTGCGCTGGGGTTTCGTCGGGTGCGTGCTCTCGGGCATGCTGATGGGGCCGATGCTTGGGTCGGGCGCATTGTGGATCGTGTTCGTCTGGCTCGCCGCCTCGCTGTTCGCGATGGGCTTCGCCTATGGCCCGCTTGGCGGATGGCTGCCGTCGCTGTTCGAGCCGGGAGTGCGCTACACCGGCGTTTCGATCACGTTCAACCTGGGCGGCATCATCGGTGGCGCGCTGGCGCCGATCGCCGCCCAGGCGCTCGCGGCACAAGGCGGGCTATCGTTGGTTGGGGTGTATCTGGTCGCTGCCGGGGTGCTGAGCTTGGGCGGCCTGACGTTGCTCAAGACGCGCTAGGGGAGCGGACGGCGACCTTTTCCCGTTCTGAACGGTCGCCGCCTCCGCATCCGGCGCGGCTACATTCGCATGGTGCCGGTATCGATGTAGCGCTGATGCCAGGACAGCGCTTCACCCGGCAGCATCGGAGTCTGCTGGCCGTAGGAGCCTGCCCGGGCACGGCGGTAATAGTCGTTCAGTGCAGGACGGTAATCCGGATGCGCACAATTCTCGATAATCACCTGCGCGCGCTGCTTCGGGCTCAGCCCGCGTAGATCCGCCAGGCCCTGTTCGGTGACCAAGACCTGCACGTCCTGACTGATGTGGTCGACATGGCTGGCTTGCGGAACGATCGCCGATATAGCGCCGCCCTTGGCGATCGACGGGGTCATGAAGATCGAAACATAAGCGTTGCGCGCGAAATCGCCCGACCCGCCAATGCCGTTCTGGATTCGCGATCCCATGATATGGGTTGAGTTGACGTTCCCGTAGATGTCGGCTTCGATCAGCCCGTTCATCGCCAGACAGCCGAGACGACGGATCAGTTCAGGGTGATTGCTGATTTCCTGCGGCCGCAAGATCATCCTGTCGCGATACGTGCGCATGTTCGCGTTGAGCCGCGCGGCGGCTTCAGGGCTGAGCGAGAAGGCGGTTGCCGACGCCATGCGCAGCTTCCCCGAATCGAGCAGGTCGAGCATGCCGTCCTGGATCACTTCGGTGTAGGAGGTCATGTCCTCGAACGGCCCAGCGACAAGCCCGGTCAGCACGGCATTGGCAATGTTGCCGACGCCGGACTGAAGCGGCAGCAGTGTCGCGGGCAAGCGCCCCCGCGCCACTTCATGCCGATAGAACTCGATCAGATGGCCCGCGATCGCATGCGCGGCGGCATCGGGCGCAGCGAACGGCAGGTTGCGGTCGGGGGCGTCGGTCTCGACGATCGCGACGATCTTGGCAGGGTCCACCCGGAAATACGCTTCGCCGATCCGGTCATCGGGCCGCACCAGCGGGATCGGCACGCGGTGCGGCGGCAAGGCCGTACCGTAATAGATGTCGTGCATCCCCTCGAGCGCCGGGTTCTGCCAGCGATTGACCTCGAGAATGATCTGGTCGGCGCGGTCGAGCCAGGTCTTGTTGTTGCCGATCGAAGACGACGGGATCAGCGACCCGTCGGCCCGAATTCCCGACACTTCGACCACGGCGGTATCGAGCGGCCCGAGAAAGCCCTGCCACGCCATCGGCGCGACTTGGCTCAGATGCATGTCGAAATAGTCCATCTCGCCGCGGTTGATCTTCTCGCGTGCGATCGGGTCGGAGTTATACGGCAGGCGAAATTCGATGCCGTTCGCCTTGGCGAGCGCACCGTCGAGTTCGGGCCCGGTCGAGGCACCGGTCCATACGCGAATTTGAAACGCGTTGCCGAGCGCGTGTTCCGCCTCGATCCGTGCGGCGAGCGCAAGCGGAACCGCCTTGGGATAGCCCGATCCAGTAAAGCCACTCAGACCGACGGTACTTCCCGCAGTGATCAACCCGGCGGCCGCATCAGCGCTCATGATCCGGTCGCGAAGCTGCGCGCTAATTCTGCCTGTCATGATCGGGTCGTCCTTAACACGGCGTCGTTGGATGCGGTCACTTGGTTACGGCACCAATCGAACCAGGCAGACCATCGCGGCCCAGCGCGCGGCTGACGCACAACAACGTGCTGTCGCCCGGATAGGGTTCCACCGTAAAGCCCATGTCGCGCTCCACTTCGATCGCGGCATGGTTCGCGCGGCTCTCGATTGCCTCCAGCACCTTTACCCCATTGGCATCGGCGACGCGTGCGACATGCGCGAGCAACGCCCAGCCGATGCCGTTCGCCTTGAAGTCCTTGCGGATCGCAATGGCAACTTCGCCCCGGTCGAAATTCCGGTCACACGCAAGCATGGCGGTCGCGATCATCGTCGATCCATCGGAGGTGAAGGCGAGGAAGTTCTCCGACCAGCGGTGGTCGACATGCGTCAGCGCCGTGATCTGCGCCGGACCGACGTCGCTCAACGCGGTCAGGAAGCGGAAGCGCAAATCCTCGCGAGTCACGTGGGTGAAGAATTCTGCGACCGTGCCGTCGTCCGCCGGGCGGGCGGGACGAACCTGAAACGTGAAACCGCTACGAGTGGACAGTTGCTGGCTCGGCTGGATCATCGGGAGACCTTTCGCGCAGGGATGCCCCCGTTCTGGACGCTCCTGCGAAATGCTGCCTTGCCGCCGACCCACGCCCGACGCCAGAACGGAAACTACTTAGCTCGACCAATATCCGCCGCCATCGGCGATCACGCCTCGAACGCCCTTGATCGCGCGTATTCTTCGTCCGGGCGGCGCCACGCGGCGACGAAAGCGTCGGCGGATTGCCGGGTGGCAGCGGGCGATGCACCCGGCGCGTATAACGCCGAACCGAGACCGAAGCCCGAGGCACCGGCGGCCACATATTCCCGCATCGCCAAGGGCGTGATCCCACCTGTCGGGCATAAGAGCGTGTCGCCCATCACCGTCCGCCAAGCGCGCAACGTCGATGTGGCAAGCGTATCGGCGGGAAATATCTTCAGACCGTCCGCCCCGGCATCGATCGCGGCAAATCCCTCGGTCGGGGTGGCCACGCCCGGCAGCGTGAACAAACCAAGCGCTTTGGCGGCGCGGATCAACGCGACGTCGCCATGCGGCGTGACCATCAGGCGACCGCCGCAATCGACGAGGTGCCGCAGTTGGTCGACCGTGCGAACCGTCCCCGCCCCGACGACGACGTCCGGCCCTACCCGCTTCACCAGACTGGCGATGCTGACAAAGGCATCGGGCGACGTCAGCGGCACTTCGATCAGCCGAAAGCCAGCCTCGACCAGCGTATCGCCGGTTTCGTCGATTTCGGCGGGGGTGATGCCGCGCAGGATCGCGACCAGCGGCAAGGCCGCAAATGCTTGACCGAAGTCGGTCACACCGTCGTCATGTGTCATCGAATTTCCGTTCTGATGGAAGGAATACTCATGCGTGAAGCCAAAATCGGATCACCAACGACACCGCGCCGAGCGCCAGCACGCTGCCCAGCCAGATCAGCAGCATCCACCCGATCCGGCGCCACAGCGGGCGCGAGCAAGAGCCGGACATCAATGATATCCCGCCACGCCGGCTTTGCCGCGAAACACATAATAGGCCCAGGCGGTGTAGCCGATGATGACCGGAATGATGGTCACCGTTCCCACCAGCATGAAGACTAGGCTTCCCGCTGGCGCTGCCGCGTCCCAGATCGTCACGGCGCGCGGCACGACGTAAGGGAACATGCTGATCCCCAGCCCGGCAAACCCCAGCGCGAACAGGCCGAGCGTCAGCAGAAACGGCATCCGTTCCCCCCCGCGCTGGAGGCTACGGAAGAACAGCACGGCAGTGATGACCACCAGCAGCGGAACCTGCGCGGTAAGCAGGATGCCCGGGAAGGCGAGCCAGCGTCGCCAGTAATCGAACGCCAGAAGCGGCGTCGCGATGCTGACCGCGGCCATCGCCATCAGCATTGCGATGCCGAGCCCGAACGCCATCCGGCGCGCATGCGCCTGCGCAGCGCCTTCCGTCTTGCCGATCAGCCAGGTGGCGCCGAGCAGCGCATAGCCGATCAGCAGTGCCACGCCGGTCAGCACCGTGAACGGCGTCAGCCAATCGAGCCACCCGCCCCCATAGCCGCGCCCGACGACGTGAACGCCCTGCAGCACAGCGCCGAGCACCATGCCTTGCGCCAGCGTGGCGATCACCGACCCGGCGCAGAACGCGACATCCCACAGCGCGCGATGCCGTGGATCGCGCCAGCGGAACTCGAACGCGACACCGCGGAATACGAGACCGAGCAGCATCGCGATGACCAGCGGATAGGTTGCCGGGAGGATGATCGCATACGCCAGCGGAAACGCCGCCATCAGTCCGCCGCCGCCCAGCACCAGCCACGTTTCGTTGCCGTCCCACACCGGCGCGATCGAGTTCATTGCCTGATCGCGCTCATTGCCGACCGCAAAGCCCGGGAACAGGATGCCGATGCCGAGGTCGAAACCGTCCATCACGACGTAGGCGAAAATGGCGAACGCGAGGATCCCCGCCCAGATCGTCGCAAGATCGAAGAAATTGGACATTGGCGTCACTCCAGTCCAGCTGCGGGAACGAGCCCGGCTGCGCGTTGCGGAACGTGCGGCGGCTCGCTCTCGTGCGCTTGCGGGGCATGCGCCATCAGCCGCAGCAGATAATAGGTGCCCGCACCGAACACCGCGAAATAGACGATCACGAACGCGAGGAGCGACGTCGCCACTGCGGGCGCCGCGAGTGGCGATCGCGACTGCGCGGTGAGTAGATAACCGTACACCGTGTACGGCTGTCGCCCCACCTCGGTCGTCACCCAGCCGGCCAGCACCGCGATGAATCCAGTCGGCCCCATCGCGACGGCTGCACGATGCAGCCATGCCGTTTCATACAAGCGACCCCGCAGCCGCGCCCACAATCCCCATACCGCGAGGCCAAGCATCGCCATGCCGAGCCCGACCATGATCCGGAACGACCAGAAGACGATCGGTACGGGCGGCCATTTGGCGCGCGGGAAATCCTTGAGCCCTGGAAGCGGCGCGTTTGGCGAATGCTTCAGGATCAGCGAGCCGAGCTGCGGGATCTCGACCTTGTAATAGACCTTGGCGTCCTTCTGGCTCGGAATGCCGAACAGGATCAGCGGCGCGCCCTGCGGGCTGGGTTCGAAATCACCTTCCATCGCCAGGACCTTGGGGGTCTGGTGTTCGAGCGTGTTGAGCCCTTGCGTATCGCCCGCTAAAATCTGCAGCGGTGCAGCAATCGCGATCATGCCCATCGCCATAGCGAACATCTTGCGCGCACCCGGATTGCGCCGATCCCGCAGCAAGTGCCACGCACCGACTGCGGCGACGACCAGCGAGGTCGTGAGATACGCGGCGATCACGACGTGGACGAGGCGATACGGAATGCTCGGGTTGAAGATGATCGGCAGCCACGACCCAGCTGGCATGAATTGGCCTTTGGCGTTGATGACGAAACCGGCCGGGGTGTGCATCCAGCTGTTCGCCGCGGTGATCCAGGTTGCCGATATCAATGTCCCGAGGGCGACCATGCAGGTGGCGAAGAAGTGCAGCCCCTTGCCCACCTTGCTGATTCCGAACAGCATGACCCCCAGGAAACCCGCTTCGAGGAAAAAGGCGGTCAGAACTTCATAAGCCATCAGCGGCCCGACGATCGGCCCGGCCTTGTCCGAGAACACCGCCCAGTTGGTGCCGAACTGGTAGGACATGACGATCCCGGAGACGACGCCCATGCCGAACGTCACGGCGAAGATCTTGAGCCAGTAGCGATACAGGTTGGCGTACACGCCACTTCCCGTCTTCAGCCACAGACCCTCGAGTACCATCAGATAGCTGGCCAACCCGATCGAGAAAGCGGGGAAGACGAAATGGAACGAGATGGTGAACGCGAATTGCGCGCGCGCCAGCGTCAACGCATCGAAGCTGAAATCCATGACCGTCCTTTTACCGACAAGCGCCGGGGAGCGCGTTTATGTATGGCACAACGCCGCTTTGCACCGCTCTTCGATGCCATACAATAGGTCAGATTGTCCTACCGACCGCTTCCAAGGTCGGTAAACCTCGACTATCTCCGCCCAGCAAAGCAGCGGGAAACAGGATCTCTTTCCTTGTATGGTGTATTTTCGATATTGCATGCAGACATATACCATACATATATGTTGTCCGGTGCCCCAGACCGCATTTCTCGTTCGGGCACGTATCACGGTCGATCGCGACCTAGGCACTGATTCAGGACACGTATCATGAATCTATTTTCGCATTTCGAAGCGTTGCTCACCCAGACCAAGCTCGACGGTCGCTATCGCACCTTCGTGGAGCTCGAACGCATCGTCGGCGCGTTCCCGAAGGCGATCTGGCACAGCCCACACGGCGCGACGGAAGTAACCGTCTGGTGCAGCAACGACTATCTGGGCATGGGCCAGGACCCCGCCGTGCTGACCGCGATGCATGAGACGATCGCCACCTCCGGCGCCGGTGCCGGCGGCACGCGCAACATCTCGGGCACCAACCGCCAGCATGTCGCGCTCGAGGCGGAGCTGGCCAGCTTGCATGACAAGGATGCGGCGCTGGTCTTCACCTCGGGCTGGATCTCCAATCTCGCCAGCCTCGGCACGCTCGGTAAACTGCTCCCCGGCTGTGCGATCTTTTCCGACGCGCTCAACCATAATTCGATGATCGAAGGAATCCGGCGCTCGGGCGCCGAACGGTTCATCTTTGCCCACAACGATCTCGCCGACCTCGAACGATTGCTCCAGTCGGTCGACCCCGCCCGGCCGAAGATCATCGCGTTCGAAAGCGTCTATTCAATGGACGGCGACATCGCGCCAATCTCGGCAATCTGCGACCTAGCCGACCGCTATGACGCGCTCACCTATCTCGACGAAGTGCATGCCGTCGGCATGTATGGCGCGACCGGCGCCGGTGTCGCGCAGCGCGACGGCGTCGCTGACAGGGTCACGCTGATCGAAGGAACCCTTGCCAAAGCATTTGGCGTAATGGGGGGCTATGTTGCGGGGCCGGATCTGCTGATCGATGTGATCCGCAGTTTCGCCGACAGCTTCATCTTCACGACGTCGCTCTGCCCGCACCTCGCGGCAGGCGCGCTCGCCGCGGTCCGTCGCCTGAAGGAAGATCCAACGCTTCGCGAACGGCAGCAAGCGAATGCGACTCGCCTGAAGACGCTGCTACGCGCTGCGGGTTTCACGCTCAGCGCGACGCAAAGCCACCTTGTTCCCGTACTGATCGGCGACGCGCATCTGTGTCGGGCGATGAGCACCTATCTGCTCGAACACCACGCGCTCTACGTCCAGCCGATCAACTATCCGACGGTTCCGGTCGGACAGGAGCGGCTGCGGATCACCCCGACGCCGGCGCACAGCGACGCGGACATCGAGGACCTTGTCGCGGCCCTCGTCGAGGCTCGAGCGGCTTGTTCCGAGAGGGCGCTTGCCGCGTAGACGGGAGATCCGGCGTCTCCTGTCTCGCCGCGAGCTCATCACCACGCATCGCGGCCCATCGCCATGCCCGTAGCATTCAGAAGGTCGACCTGCCCGCTTCTGCCGTTACAGGTGTGTCGTCGATGTTACGAGGTTCTGATGCCCGACCGCTTGAAGATACTTCTCCAGCACATGCTGCCCAAGCAGCGCCTGACCACGCTCGCGGGCCGAATCGCTGGAGCGGAGGGCGGGGCGTGGACCACCAGACTGATCCACTGGTTCGTCCGCACATATGCCGTCGACATGAGCGAAGCCGCAAATTCGGACGTCGCAAGCTACAAGAGTTTCAACGACTTCTTCACCCGCCCCCTCAAAGTCGGCAGCCGCCCGATCGCGACTGCCGATTTCGTGTGTCCGGTCGATGGCGCGATCAGCCAGTTCGGGACCATCGATGACGACCAGATCGTCCAGGCCAAGGGGCATCGCTTTACGACCACAGACCTGGTCGGCGGGGACGCTGCGCTCGCGGGGCAGCTCCGCCATGGCGCGTTCGCCAATTTGTACCTTTCCCCCAAGGACTATCATCGCTTGCACATGCCGTGCGACGGCACGCTCACGCGGATGATTCACGTGCCGGGGAAGTTCTTCTCGGTAAACCCGACCACGGCGCGCGGCGTGCCCAACCTGTTTGCCCGCAATGAACGGGTCGTCTGCGTCTTCGCATCGCCGGAACATGGGCCGTTCGTGATGGTGCTGGTCGGGGCGACGATCGTCGGGAGCATCGCAACCGTCTGGCATGGCGTGGTCAATCGAAAGCGTACCAGGACGCCGTCCGAATGGACCTATACCGATCAGGACATCGTCTTGAAAAAGGGCGCGGAGATGGGCCGTTTCCTACTCGGTTCGACGGTCGTGATGCTCTTTCAGCAGGGCGCGATCACGTTCAACGAAGACTGGGCGCCGGAGCGACCAGTTCGGCTTGGCGAGCGGATGGGCGACAGCGCGGCCTGAGCGATAGGCACGGCGCGTTCTAATCGGGTGGATTGCACCGCACGTCGAAACTTCCGGCCAATTCCGCCAGACTTACCGCGCCCAACCGGGCGACCAACAGCGCCTCCGCCTCCCGCAGCGCCCCCTCGACCGCGGCGTTGACGACCTTTTCGACCGCGCAGTCGGCGTTCGGATGTTCGTTTCCGATCGCGAACAGGCGGGGACCACCTACCGCGCGGTGGACATCCAGCAGCGACACGCTCGCCAGGTCCGTCGCGATCGCCCAGCCACCGCCATGCCCCTTTTCCGACCGCACATATCCCGCATCGCGCAAGCCGGCCATCGTGCGGCGCACAACGACCGGGTTGGTTCCGAGCATTCGCGCGATCGCGTCGGAGGTCATCGGGCCGTCATGCCGTGCCATGTGGAGCAGCACGTGGAGCATGCGGGAAAGGCGGCTATCGTTGCGCACGTTGAGGTCCTTCGCATGTCAAACACGATTGGCAAACGCGCGTTATCACGATACTTATGATGTTACGTGATTCGGAGTCTCCCTATGCCTGCGTTCGACGATCCTCACCATTGGGACACGGTTGCCCAGCATTATGAAAAGACCGCGCATCCCTTCACCGGCCTATATGCCCAAGCAGCAATCGAGCGGGTTCCCCTGACGGCGGACAGCCGCGTTCTTGACGTTGCAGCCGGTACGGGTGCGCTGGCGTTGATTGCAGCCAGGACGGGCGCGCACGTCGTCGCCACCGACTTTTCGCCTGCGATGGTCGCCCGCATCGCGGCGGCAAACGTGCCCAATATCGAGCCTCTCGTCATGGACGGACAAGCGCTTGCGCTGGAAGATGGCAGCTTTGACGCGGTTTTCTCGATCTTTGGCGTCGTTATGTTTCCCGATTGGCGCAAAGGTCTGGCCGAAATGGCGCGCGTGACGCGCCCCGGCGGATACGGCGTGATCGCGACATGGCAGGATCGCGGGGCCGCGACCTTCCTGCTGCTGGGTCAGATCCGTCAGAAGCTTTTCCCCGAACGGGACGGTATGACCATGCCCGACGCGATCAGAGCGCTGAGCAACCCGGACGCGCTTGCGCGCGAACTGACGACCGCGGGATATCGCGCGCCGCATGTCGAGCACGTCACGCGGGACTTCGCGCTCGAACTGGACGCGCTCGCCGAGCCCGACACGCTGTTCGGCATGTCTCCCGACTGGACGAGCCTGAGCGACGCGGAGAAAGCAGCGGTGGTCCGCGAAGTTCGGACCATGGCGGGCGACCGCACGATCCTGCCGGTTCCATCGACCGCGCTGATCGCCGTGGCCCGGCGGTAAGCCAGCGTCGAACGTCTTGCAGGCCGTCAGGCCGCGGGCGTTCGACGCTTTTGTTTCAGGTCACCCTAACGGGCCGTTCCGGCCCGCCAATCGATCCACTCCCCATAAGCGTGGCAGATCGCCAACACCCGCGTCTCGCCCCCCGGCCAGCATGTCAGGCAAAGCTGCACTTCGTCGCGCGTTTGTGACCATTCGAAGCTGATCCACGCCAGTGGCCGCTCGATTATCGCGCGCGCACCGGCGTGGCGGATCGTGGCGATGATGACATCCCGGTCCCGCGCGGACAGATATTGCAACACCATCGAATGGTAGACGACCCGACACTGCCCAACGGGTTGTGCCTCCTCCAGTCGCGCCGCCAGCCAGGGAAGGGCGTTCGCATGATCGACTCGTGGCGGGTATCGCAGCGCCAACGCGAGTGCCGCTTCCAGCCGCCGCGCGCGATGCGGTTGATCCGCCCAGACATAGGACAGCAACCGATCCCGCGTGCCCGCCTCGCTTGCCTTGAGCGGGTTCAGATCGACCCCGCGAGCGGCAATCACGTCGAGCGGTGCGGGGGGCGGATTCGCGCCCGACCATTTCGGCGCGATCTGCACCGGCGAGCCGCCGACGCCCGCCGAAATGCCCCCAAGATCATAACCATAGCGGCCAAGGTTCAGATTGAGTCCACAACTGGAACCGATCTCGAACAGTTCGAACGGCATGCCGAACGTCTGATAGGCCACCATCAATGCCGCGGCGATCGCGGCGGATCGCCCGACTTCGTTGGTCTGCGGGGTATCCTGCATCGACACCGCGATGACATCGTCGGATGCGGCGAGCGCCGCACCGATCGCCCCGTCGAAGTCGTCATGCTGCTGCGTGTACAGCGCGGTCAGCGCCGGCTGGCGACCGGCGCGTGCGATCGCGTGGAGCGCGGCGTTGAACCGCATCGCAACTGCGTCGGAGCCGGTCTCCCCGGGCCAGTCGCGGATCAGCGCCGCCGTGCGCGGCGCGTGCGGCAACTGGCGCTCTCCGGCTTCGAGCACTGCCGCGACGAACGGCGATCCCAACGCACGCGCGACTTCGGCAAATCGCCCTAGCTCCCCGCGTTCGGGAGAAGACGTGATCCTATGCATATCGGTTCCCAGAGGGCCGCAATGCGACCGAGGCAGTGACGAGAACCGGGATCAGAAGGACTGCCAGTCGTCCGCGCCGGCATCCGGCCGGACCAATTTGGCGACCGCCGCCGCCGGAAGCTGCTTCACCGGTCCGGAAAAACGCGCCTGGCTTGCGTTTGGCACCGCCTTCACCGGGCCGCCGACGTTGAAGCGGGCAGCATGTTCGGACAGGAGGTTCACTTCCGTGGCGAGACTGCGCGCAGCGGCAGAGGTTTCCTCGACCATCGCCGCATTCTGCTGGGTCGCATGATCCATGGTCGAGATTGCCGCGCTGATTTGCGTGATCGCGCTCGACTGGGTCTGATTGTCCGTCGCGATCGCCCCGAGCAGCTCGTTCACGTCGCTGACGCCAGCGGTGATGTCGGCGAGCGCGGCATCGACCTTGTGCACCGCCTCGACTGCGGTGACGATGTCGGTCTGCGTCGCGCTCAACTGGTCGCGCGCGCGACCGGCTTCCTCCTCGGCGCGCATCGCCAGCGCCGAAACGAGATCGGCGACGACCGCGAACCCGCGTCCGGCATCCCCCGCACGCCCGGCCTCTACCGCCGCATTCATCGCCAACACGCGTGTCTGGAAGGCGATCTTGTCGAGCCCCTCGATCACGCTGTCGATCCCCTTGGCACTGTCGGACACCCGGCTCATTGCCTCCACTGCCTCGTCCGCAGTCGAGCGGCCCTCGGCCACCGTGGCCATCGTGCCGTTGGCGCGTTCGGCGGTTCGGTTGGCGGCCTCGGCGGTGTTCTTCAGACGTCCGTCCATCTGGACGACCGCGGCCGACGTCTCTTCGAGGTTCGACGCGTTGCTCTCGGTCCGACGCGCAAGATCCTCCGATGCTTGCGCGATCTCGACTGATCCGGTCCGGATCGACGTGGTTGATTCCCGCACCGAGGAAATCAGGTCGCGCAGGGCGACCACCGCTGCGTTGAAATTCGTCTTTACCGCGGCATAGGTGCTCGGGAAGTCGCGGGTAATCTCGGCGGTGAGATTGCCCTCCGCGACCTCCGACAGATGCAGCGAGACCGTGTCGACGACCATCTGCTGTTCTGCCTCCGCGCGCGCTGCGCCCCGGTCGGCAGCTTCCTTTGCAACCGCCGCATCGCGAAACACCAGCACGGCCCGCGCCATATCGCCCAGTTCGTCGCTCCGATCGAGGTCGGGCACCGAGAGATCGTTCTTGCCCGCCGCGAGATCCGCCATTGTCTTGGTCAGGCGTGATACCGGCTGCGCGATCAGGCGGCTGAGGACGAAAGCGAGCGTGACGGCGATCGCGATCAACGCCATTCCGCCAATAACCAGCACGGTCACGGCTGCCGCAATAGCGGATTGCTGGCTCGCCGAATTCTTCTCGATCAATGCGATTTCGGCGTCACGAATATCGCGCAGCGGCAGCACGGCTGCCGTCGTCAGCACTGCCTTCCCAGCCGCACGCACCTCGGCCTCCGCGCGCTCGCGCTCGCCTGCCTTGACGAGATCGATCAGACGGTCGCCCCACGCCTTGCGCCAGTCGAGCGTCGCCGCGCGCGACTTGAGAAGTGCGGCGTGCAACTCCGGTTGGGTCAAGAGGGTCTCAAGCTCTTCCGACGCGGCGTCATAGTCGCCCTGGGCTTCGGTGTAGGATTTCAGATACGTGGGGTCGGCCGTGACGAGGAAACCGCGCATCTGGCTGTTCTGGCGCAGCAGCGACGTTTCCAGCGTGAGCGCCTTGGCATGAATACCCTGGCTGAGATTGTTGCCATCAGAGGCGTGGCGGATTGCCGTGATGTTCGTGAAGAACACCCCCATCATCGCCGCTGCCGAGATACAGATGATCAGGAAAGAGAGCGCCAGCTTCCTCGGGATCTTCATGGATTTGAACATCAAAAGACTTTCGATAGGTAATGGCCGGCATTGCGGACGCCGGGGTGAACTTCCGAGACTGGGGCTCCGGGCACGCTCGCGCCCGGAGCGGAAAAATTCAGAAGTCCATGCGCACCGCCGCAGAAACAGTCCGACCCGGCAGCGTCCGGCCCATCACAATTCCGCCGGCAGGCATCGTCGTGTCCTGCACGCCAGTGATGGCTTTCGAGTCGAACAGGTTGGCAGCGTTCACGGACAACAGAAGCTGCTGGGTGACGTGGAACTGCACAAAGGCGTTGGTCGTGACATACGCCGGGATCCGCAGCTGTTCGTCATCGCCGGCGTAGCTGCCGGTCGTTCCGATGATCACTGCGCCGATATTGAACCGGTCCGCGCTGATCTGCGGCGTAACCTGATAGATCAGCCCCGCCTGGTTATGCGGGGTATTCCCGACGAAGATCGGCGTGACCTTGTCCTTAGCGATCTTCGCACTGGTGTAGGTCGCACCCGCCGTGATGCTGGCAATGCCGCGCGTGTAGCTGCCCTCGAGCTCAATTCCCTTGGCCCGGAACAAGCGCTCAACCGGTGCGCCGTCGCGCGGGTCGAGGTTGGTGTCCATTGCCTCCGCCCAGAACCCTGTCAGATTGAACATCGTCGAGTCGGTGCGGTATTTGAACCCGCCCTCGGCCTGTGTAACCTTGTCCACCGCCGTTTCCGGCCGGAGCAGGCTGCCGTCCTTGAAGTTGAGGAAGCGGGACGAGATGATGCGGTCGGCGTTGGCTCGCCCGCCGCGACTGTACCGCCCGAAGACCGACCAGGTCTGGGCGATGCGATAGTTGGCGCTCGCCGAGTAGGACAGGTTGTTGTACGAATAGTCGATCAGTCCCGGTACCGCTGCGCCGAAGCGTGACGTACGGGACTCCGCGTCGGAAATGACGCCATTACCGTCGATGTCGTAGGATGAGAATCCCGTGCCCTCGGTATAGGTCCCGTTGGCGCTGCCCATATCGTACCGCAGGCTACCGCCAAGCGACAGCTTGCCGATCTGATAGTTGACCGAGCCGTAAGGCGCGTTGACATCGTAGGCGACGTTGTAATTTAGGCGGCAGCATCCGCCGAGCAACGCGGCACCGAAGCCGTAAACCCCATTCTGCGTGATTGGTACGCCGGTCGCCGAAGTAACGTCGATCAGCGCTCCGCGACCGCCGCCGCGCACGTCCTGGATCACGGACGTCCAAAGGAACGTCGTGCCGATATTCTGGCGCGACTTGTAGAAGCCCGCTGTGGTGGTGAGCGCGCCGCTACCGACGCTCCACGTCCGGCTGCCCCGAAGATCGTTGGTGACGTTATCGAGGCTATTGTAGCGGTTGCTGGCCATCCCGATTGCCGCAAGCAGGCCGTTGCCGTTGAGCGCCGATGGGTTGGCGATCACGGTGCCGGCGTTGGGGCCGTTCGCAAAGGCAATGCTGCCACCCGATCCGCCCAAGCGACCGGTGATCGCCGCGGCATCGCCGACCTGAACGAATTGCGGGCTGACGAAGCTGCCACTGATGCCTGCGTAGCGGAAACGATTGGTGATCGACCATCCCGCGACCGTGAATTGCGCTTCGAACCCGACTGATTTGACGATCGGATGCTGGCCATCGCGGACGTTCTGGCGCGACAGCGCGTCATTTCCGTCCAGCCCGACGATCGTGGTGAAATTCCGGTTCAGCAGCGTATCGCGCTTCATGTCGAAATTGGCGACGCTGGAGTAGGTCGGATCGCTGTTGGTCCCGGTAACCTTCATCGGAATATAGCCGTAGACCGGCGTCCGATCGTTCAGATACTTACCGTAGAAACGAATATAACCGCCGGTAAACTCCTTGGTGACGTTGACCTTGATCTGGCCGCCGTCCTGACCGTCAAAGCCGGTGGACCGCGGCCCCTCGCCCCGACGGTAAAAGCCGCCGACGTTGACGCGCAGCGTGTCGGACAAGGGCGTGCCGTAATCGAAGTCGAGCCGGTAGGATCGATGATCGAGACCAAAGGTCGTCTGTACGGCGCCACCGGCGTTCACCCCGGTCTTGGAGATGAAGTTGATCACGCCGCCGGGGGAATTCGACGCGAACGTCGAGGCCGATCCGCCGCGGATCGCCTGCACCTGACCGACGGTCGTGTCATACCGCAGGAACGTGTCTGCCGTCGCGAACCCGATATCGCCGAATTCGAAGACGGGAAGCCCATCCTCCTGGAGTTGGACGAACTTGCTGCCGGTCGCGGCGATCGGCAGGCCGCGGATCGAGATATTGCCATAACCGTCGCCCTGGGACGCATCCGAGCGCACGCCCGGCAAGTTGCGCAGCAGGTCGGCGACCGACTGTGGCGAAAATTTCAGGATTTCCTGCTCGCTGAGCGAACTGGTCGAGATCGCGCTGTCCAGCAGGTCACGCGCCTTGGCGACGCCGGTGGAGAAGACTTCCTTGGCTGGCGCCTTGTCGACCGATGGCTCGACCGCGGCGGTGGCGGCGGCTGGCGGCGCTTCCGCGTTTGCGGACACCGGCAAGGCATGGGCGAAAGCAGGAAACATCAACGCCACTGGCGCGGCAGTGAGCAAAAGGCGGCTGTGCTTCAACGTGTTTTCCATTCCGATGGCAAGCGACCGCGAAACCCGCCTGCGATGATCAACGCAGATGCGCTGATGATGCGCGCGAGCGACTTCCCAGGACTTGCGAAACATGGCGAAAGTGCTCATGGATTTATTATAGGACAAAATTGTCATTTGCCGCTTTTAGGCGGGTTTCCCGAAATTCTGGGGCCGGATTCGTCGCGATCGCGGCCGCGAGCGTCCCCCTCTTTCGGCACTCCGCGCGCGCACTGATCCGACGCCGCGGGCCATCCTTGTTTATCGCCATCGGCATGATCTACGTGCTGGGCGGCGTCAGTCTAATCAGCGTGATCGAAAGTCGGCTACGCTCGAACCTCGCCGAGGTAGAACGACCGGCCTGAACCGTCTCTGGAACCGGTCGCCGACCCTTCCATCGTTCCAAAGGATCATGCTGTCTTAACGGCCGATCCTGTACGCCAGGGAATATCGCCGATATTCGATAGCTTGCTCCACTCCGTGAACGGATCAGCTTCCATGCCGCACCAAGACGCCCTCGCCGCGACCCTGCACAGTGGCTCGGTGCCCACGAGTGACACCAGTATGGATCCTGGAGGCGAAGAAGCGGTCTACCGGACGCTTCTTGAATCGACGCGCGCGATCCCGTGGAAGATCGACTGGGCGACGATGCGCTTCACCTATATCGGCCCGCAGATCGAAACGCTGCTCGGCTGGCCGCAGGACAGCTGGATTTCGGTCGAGGACTGGTCATCGCGGATGCACGAGGACGACCGCGAGCATGTCGTCAACTATTGCGTCGCGCAGTCGATCGCCGGGATCGACCACGAAGCCGATTATCGCGCGCTGACCAGAGACCGCGGGTTCGTGTGGATCCGGGACGTCGTCCACGTCGTGCGCAACGCGGCGGGCGATGTCGAAAGCCTGATCGGCTTCATGTTCGATATCAGCGAGCGCAAGCGGATCGAGCAGGAGCTCGTCAAGATGCAGAAAAAGCTGGAGGCGTTGTCGTTCGAGGACGGCCTGACCCGCACCGCCAACCGCCGCCGCTTCGATGAACGGTTTCAGGCCGATTGGGACAATGCCCATCGTACCGAACGTCCGCTGTCGATGATCCTGCTCGACATCGATTATTTCAAGCGGTTCAACGATCGCTATGGCCACGTCCAAGGCGACGAGTGCCTCGTCCGGGTGGCTGCGGCGCTGAAGCAGATCGGTCGCGCGCAGGACGTCGTTGCGCGCTTTGGCGGCGAGGAGTTCGTCCTGCTGCTTCCCGACACGGACGAAGCGACCGCGCTAACGATCGCACGCCAAAGCTGTCAGGCGATCGAGGCGCTCGCCATTCCGCACGACGATTCGGATTGCAGCCCGTTCGTCACTGCGAGCGTCGGCGTCAACACCGTGATCCCGAGCGCGGACGCACAGGCGCGCGACTTTTGCGAAAGCGTCGATCGGCTGCTCTACGGTGCAAAGCAAAATGGGCGGAATCAGCTGCTCTCCGCTTAAAGATTAAGGGCTTCAGCTCCCCCGTTCGTTTTCGATCGAGACAGGCACTTTGGCGGCGTCCGTTCGGCTCAGGCGGCCGCCGTCATGCGCTCGGCGATCATGCCTGCCACCATTCCCGCTTCGATCGGCCGACTGAACAGATAGCCCTGAATGCTGCCACACCCCTGCCCGCGCAGTTTCGCGAGTTGGTCGCGATCCTCCACCCCTTCCGCGGTCGTATCCATGTGCAGCGCATCGGCGAGATCGAGGATGGCGCGGACGATCGCGGCCGACCCGGCGTCTCGCGCAACCGTATCGACGAAAGATTTGTCGATCTTGATCTTGTCGAACGGGAAACTGCGCAGATAGCTCAGCGACGAATAACCAGTCCCGAAATCGTCGAGCGCAATGCGGACGCCCATCGCCCGAAGCCGATGGAGCAGTGTCACCACGGTGCCCTCGCCTTCCAGAAAGACCGATTCCGTAATTTCGACCTCGAGCCGCTCGGGCGCTAGGCCGCTGTTCGACAGCGCCTGGAAGACGATGTTGGCAAACCCAGTCGAGCGGAACTGCAGCGGCGAGACGTTCACCGCGACGCGCACATGCGCCGGCCAGTTCACCGCCTGGCGGCAGGCTTCGAGCATGACCCATTCGCCGATCGCGACGATCAATCCGCTCTCCTCGGCGACCGGAATGAAGTCGATCGGAGCGACCGCCCCGCGTTCGGGATGCTCCCAGCGGAGCAGCGCTTCGAACCCGCCGATACGATCCGCCTTGAGATCGAAGATCGGCTGGAAATTCAGCCGAAACTGACCGGTGTGCAAGGCATCGCGCAAGTCGAGTTCGAGCTGACGGCGTTTGCGGGCCGCGGCATCGAGCGCGGGTTCGAAGAACCGGAAGACCCCGCGACCGTCGCGCTTGGCGCGGTACAACGCAAGGTCGGCATTCTTGAGCAGTGTGTCGGGATCGGCACCGTCGCCGGGGCTGACAGCGATCCCGATGCTGACCCCGCACGGAATCTCGTGCCCGTCGACGCGCATCGGCAGCCGGAGTTTGTCCAGGATCGCTTGTGCCAGCGCGCGCGGTCGGTCCGCATCGTCGGGGTCGGCGAGGATGATCGCAAATTCGTCGCCGCCCAGCCGCGACACCAACCCATCGACCGCCAGCGTCGCCAGAAGGCCGCCGAAATGCCGTAGCAGCGCATCCCCGACCGGATGACCGAGCGTATCGTTGACGCCCTTGAACCCGTCGAGATCGAGACAGAGGACGACGACCTTGCGGTTCATCTTCCCCGCGCGGGTCAGGTCCGCTTCGAGTTGCTGGCGGAACAGAGTGCGATTGGGCAAGCCCGTCAGCGAATCATGAAAAGCGAGATGCGCGATGCGATGCTCGCGCTCATTGATGCCCGCGGACATCAGGTTGAAGCTTTCTGCCAGCCGCCCGATCTCGTCGCTGCTGGCCACCGCGACCTGGATGCTTCCGCCTTCTTCCAGCGCCTTGGCGGCAGCATCCAGCGCCGTGATCGGGCGTGCGATACTTTGGGCAAGGCGACCGCTGCCGACGAGCACCACGACAAGCCCAAGGACTCCGGCCAGCGCAATGCCGAGTTGCAGCGCGCGATAGGAGGCCAAAGCGCGCGCTTGGGGATAGCTCAGCAGCAATACCGCTTCCGGAATACCGTTGCGGCCCTTGAGGCGCTTCACGAGTGCAAACGCGCGGCCTCCGGGCAGGTCGAGCGTCGTCGGCGTCGCGTCACCACTGCCGTGCGCGATCATCGTATCCAGCGCCGGCGTCACCGGAACGCTCGCATCGCGCGCAATCCAGTGGCCACGCGGATCGCGGTGGAGGATCGTCGCGTTAAGCGGGATTGCCGACAGGCGCTGAAGCGCACTGATCTCGCGGGCGTCGAGCGGAACGGCAAAGATCACCGATCCGATCTTGACCGGCGCGAGGATCGGGGACGCCAGGACGCGATACGCGCCGCTCTCGGTCATGACGGTTGCGTCCGCCCGGTCGCCGGACAGGCTCGTCGGCAAGTCGCGCACGATGCTGCGCAACTCCGCCGGCCCGTCGCCGATCACGTCGCCGGATTGATCGACGACGAACGCGTTCGGTACGTCCGCGCGGTCGCGTAGATTGACGACCGCCGACGCAATCGTTTCACGGTCGCCACTCGCGACCGCGCTGCGGAACCCGAAATCGCGCGCCAGCACGTCGCCCGAACTCGCCAGCGCGCTCGCGCGCAGCGCCCAGATCCGGTCGTACACGGTGCCGCTCGTCGCCAGTTCGGCCCGAACGCTGTCTTTCGCGTGGTTGAGGATCATGATCTGACCGACCACCGCGACCACGATCAGCGCAGCGGCGAACAGTGCGGTATACAGCACCGACAACCGCGTGCTGAGGTTCCGAAACCGCAACCGCCTGACGATCCGGCGCAGCGCGCGACGCAAGATCATTTGTTCCGGATGGTATAGGTGGTGGACAGCCCAGCCGCCGGAACCGCCAAGTTTTGCGACAGCATGTTGCCGCTGGCCCGGATCACCGGGTTCCACACGCGCACGGTGACGGTCCCGGCGGGAACGTTCGGAATGGTGACGCGGCCTTGCGCGTCGGTCGTCATCGCAAACGGCGTATCGACGACGAAGATGAACGCGTTCATCGCATCATGAATGTTGCAGCCGAGCGAAACGACCCCGGGCTTGTCGAACACGACACTGCGCGTTTCGTCCTTACCGTACAGCTTGAGGTTGAACTTCTTCGCTGCGGAGAAGGAATAGACGTGATGCCGGACACGATCGCGGTTGGGAAAGGTCACACTCGCGCCGACCGGGACGATCAGGATATGCGGTGCGAACATGATGTTCTGTTGCGCCATCTGGTACGATCCGGCGGATCTCATCGCGCCCGCGGGTTTGTTCGGACTGTCGATCAATACGACGGAATTGGGCAGCGGCTGGCCCGCTGCATCGCGCACGTCGATCGTGAGCGTGGCGGCGTGAACGGCGGACGGAGCACATCCGACGGCAAGCGCCGCAATCCAGGCATGAGAGCGTTGCATCGGGATACTCTAAGGCCAAACGCTTTCTAAACCCTCAATGCCGCATTTACGAAAAACTCACGGCAATCTGCCATATTCTGGTCCGACCCAAATCCGAGCGCCGGTATTCCATGACGTCCTTTCTGGCATCCCTGATCGCATCGGTGCTTGGTGCCGTGCTTCTCATCGCCACACCGGCTGGGGCGAGTGAACGACGCCAGGGCGGCAAGCTTTTGCTGACCGATGGCGTGTCCACCGTCGATGGGTCTGCCGGCGGCGGGCTGGCGACCTGGGCGGTCATTTCCGGCGCCGAGACCAAGGACGGCATCGGTGGTAGCGTGCATGCCAGCTATGTCGCCCTCCCGGACTTCGACCTGACCAGCTTCGGAGGCGCAATCGGCTTTTCCAATCGGGTCGAGCTATCCTATGCGCATCAGGCGTTCGACACGCGCGCAGCCGGAGCGGCGCTCGGGCTAGGCCGGGGCTTCACGTTCGGGCAGCATATCGTCGGGGCGAAACTCCGTCTTGTCGGGGATGCCGTCTTTGATCAGGACCGGTTGCTGCCGCAGATCGCGATCGGTGTGCAGTACAAGATCGCCACCAAGGGCGCCGTCATCCGCGCGGTCGGCGGACGCGCGCAGCGCGGCATGGATTTCTATGCCGCCGCAACCAAGCTGGTCCTGTCGAAAAGCGTGTTGATCGGTGCGACCGTGCGGTTCACCAAGGCCAACCAGTTTGGCCTTCTGGGGTTCGGGGGCGATCGCGAGGATCGGTATCGCCCCCAGTTCGAAGGGTCGATCGGCCGCCTGCTGACTCGCAATCTGGTGATCGGCGCCGAATATCGCACCAAGCCGAACAATCTCGGTTTCGCGCGGGAGCAGAATGCGTGGGACGGCTTCGCGGCGTGGTCGTTCAACCGCCACGCGACGCTGACCGCCGCCTATACCGACCTCGGCGATATCGCGACCGTCCGCGGCCAACGCGGCGCGCTCGTGTCGCTTCAGGGACGTTTCTGACATGCGGATGGTGCCACGATGATCTTGCTTCTCGCGCTTGCCGCTGCCGCCCAGACGATCCCGCCGGGCGAAGACCCCGTCGCGCCGTACGCGCAGCACGACACCAACGCCGGAGCGACGCCGTTCCGCGGATCTGCCATGCTCCGCGCGTTTCACGGGCGCGTCGGGATCGATCGGATGACCGACGATTTCGTAAACCGTCTGGTGGCGGACGACCGCATCGCCGACATCTTCAAAGGCCAGGACATCGTTCGGCTGCGGCGTCTGCTGAAGGAACAGTTCTGCTACATCCTCGCCGGAGGCTGCACCTATACCGGGCGCACCATGCGGGATTCCCACAAGAACCTCGGCGTGCAGCAAGCCGACATGGGCGCGCTGGTCGAGGACTTGCAGGCGGCGATGCGGAAGGAAGGCGTCGCGTTCCCGGCGCAGAACCGTTTCCTGGCGAAGCTTGCGCCAATGCGCCGCGATACCGTGCAACGCTGATCGAGGATGGACGGCGACGCGTGACACCGGGGAAACCCTGAACCCTTCGAAGGCCGGGTCCTGCAGAAACCGCAGGCGTGTCGCAGCCAGCGCCATCGCGATTACACCATCGTCGATCTGCCGCGGGAGATCCCGGTGCGGCTTCTGCACCACAACGCGATTATCGACAACGCCGGCAACATCGCAGTGCGGACCGCCCCCGATGGCTGGAACGATACCGTCGCGGCAAAGCTCGGATTTCCCGGCGACGTAACGAAACGCGCCACCCCCGATGCGATCGACATCGGGCCCTCAGCCAACGTGGCAACGATGCCGGGTCACGGTCGTTCGAAAACGAGGGCGGCGCCCCCGTTCGCCGCTATCGGAACGCCTAGCCGAGTCCCGGCGCGGACCTTCCCGGTCCGATCGCCGAGCGCGCTGGGGGTCTTGCCATCAATCCACGCACGAACCTTCCAGCGTCCGTTCTTGGGAAAAACGAGCGGGAGGGTAACGGTCCGCGCCGCGCTGTCGGTGATGGCCCCGACGTACCAGCGTTCCCCGTTGCGGCGCGCGACGGCGATCCATTCGCCCATGGCTCCCGCAATCCCATGCGTCTCGTCCCAGGTCGTCGGGACTTGCTGAATGAAGGCCACGCCCGGCGCCCAGCGTCCATCCGCACTGCGGTATGCGACAGGCGCGTCGGCCAAACTGGTCAGCGGGCTGGGATAGAGTACAAACAGCGCGAGCTGATGCGCCCGCGTCGTCATCACTTCCGGAGCGGGCGCCTTTGGCGAGAACGCGGCGGGTGTCACGTTGCGGAACCCGCCCGGCGTATAGTCCATCGGTCCGATCGTCGCGCGGGTGTAGGCGGCGCGGACATCGTAGCCCGCCGTGACCTTCCGGCGCCAGCGGTTGTACTCGTTGCCCATCGCCCCTTCCTGCGTGAGGAAATTGGGATAGGTCGTCTCCAGTCCGCGCGGGACGAACGCAGCGTGCATGTTGACGAGGATGCGGTGCCGGGCGGCGGTGGCGAGCAGTCGGTGATAGAACCCGACAACGGCCTGATCCTGCCGGTAGATGAAGTCGACCTTCATCCCCGCAACGCCCCAGCCCTGCCAGCGCGCGAGCACGGCATCCATCCGCCCGTCGAGCGACGTCCAGTCGGTCCACAACCAGATGTGCACGCCGCGCCGACGGGCATATTCGACCAGTTCGGGTACGTTGATGCCCTCGGCCGGCGTCAGGACGTCGGCCGGCTGACCAGGTCCGGACGGCTTCGACGCCCACCCCTGGTCAATGACGTAATAGCGAAGCCGCATGCGACCGGCAAAATCGATATAGCGTCGGTACGTCGCCATGTTGTGGCCCGCATTGGGCACATCCGGCGCAAGGAGACCCGACCACCACCCCCATGCGGCCTTGCCAGGTATTATCCAGGTAGTGTCAGCGATCCGGGACGGCGCAGCGAGACGCTGCACCATACGGTTCTCGACCAATCGCTCGGGCCGGTCGGCGATCATCACGATGCGCCACGGCGTCGTGATCTTTTCCCCGGCAGGCAAGACGACGGCGAGCCGATCGTCGTCGGGCCGCGGTGTCAGGCGGACCGAGACAGCGTTGCCAGAGACCGTTCCCGTCAGATAGGCCGCCGCGTAATTCTCGATGTTGCTCTCGGTGAGTGCGTAGGTTTCCCCCTCTCGCCCGGTGGCACAGGTCAGCGGGAGGTCGTACAGATCGTCATGCTTGAGCGTGCGGAGGCGCACGGGCTTGTAGTCGCCCTCGTGGCTGTTAAAGAACTTCTCATGCCGAACGCCCAGACAGGCATCGTTGCGGGCGGTGACAAAGCGGGTCGACTCCCCTGTCACACGCCAAACGCCCTCGGACGGATGTCCGGGGACGATCACCCTGAACGCGGCCCCGTCATCGCACGCTGCTGTTTCCAGAATGACAGCGCGGCCGCGCGGGCCCTTCTCGCGCGCGCTGATCCGCTCGCCGGGGCAGCCGAGTGCCGCGATCAAACGGGTCCGTCCTGTCTCGACCAGCGGCCCGAAAGGGTGATCCGCCAGCAGGATACCGGCCGGCGAAGGATCGATCAGGGATTTGCCGCGATGCCTGATCGAAACCTCGAACGCACCATTCGGCGCGATCCCGGCGGCGATCCCAATGGTTCCGTCAGGCGACACATCCGGTTTTGCCACGTCGAATTTCGTACAGCCGCCGACGGCAAAATCTTTGGGTGGAAGGAGCCGACACGGTTCTTCGCGACGAAGGCGTTGGGGACGTCGATCAGCTTGTCAATAAGGTCGGGGTCAGTCGCCGAGAAGTCGACACCGAACAAGACCGATCCGAACTTGGCTTTGTTGGCGATCAAGGCATCGGCGACGTCGGTCAGGTCGCCCCAGGCGACGGCAATGGAGATGCTGTCATGTTTTTGGATAAGCAACTTCCAGCGGCGCGCGATCGCGGCTCATTCCATGAGTTCAATCTTCATCCGCCGCCCTGCTGCCCCTTCGACCGACTTGGCCGGTACTTAGCGATGTATCTAAACGAGAAAGAGACCGCTTCCTATTGAACGGCGACAGGTGAGCCGCGGTGCTGAAACATCTGCGTTGACCAGCATCGATAGGCGGCTTTCGTCAGTACCGGACGTTCATTAGAAATGAGTGAACGACTGGCTTTGGGTCGACTCCCGCCGCCAGCTTCGCGGCAGCTTCGACCCACAAGTGGACATTCAAGTGCCCTAAGCCGCCTTCCACCTCCGGACATTCGTTCATCCGGTTAGACAGCGGTTTTTGGGAGTTTCCAGACCGGCAGCTTTGCCGCCCGATAGCTGCCAGTCGGGTTTGGAGAACAGCCGGCGAGCCGGCCGTGCCTAAACGTCGCGACCCGAGCGTCGGCGATCATTCCGTTGATCGCAGGCTAGATTGTCGCATTATGGTGGCGAGCGAATGTACAGCTTGATAGCATCTCTCATGCCAACCAACGCCACGTGCATCGTTTTCTCTCTAGTACTTGGCACGCTGGCCGCGTTGGCAACGGCCAAGGAGCCGCAGCAGGCGCGAAACGTCCGCTTCGCCGGGCCGGTCGAACGGGTGGCCGCCACTAGTCTGACCGAGTTATCGTCGAGCCTAGAGCGATTGGCGGCGATCGACCCAAGCAATCCGCCAAGCGACACTGGCACCAGGCAGACGCTCAGTCTGTTCGGCCGGGAAGACCTGATCGCAGCGACCAGCGCGTATTATAAGCCCAACGGATGCGCGCCGTCGAAGACGGCGGTGGACGTTGTGCCCGAGATCGAGCGACGCGCACGGCAGACCTCGATCGTCATCGTCACGGAAAGCCACGAGCGATCGGAGCATCGCGGCTTCAGCACGGTGCTCGCGACGCGCTTGCGGCCGCTGGGGTACAATACGCTGGCGCTGGAGGCGCTGTCGCCATCCATGCCCGACACGCCGGCTCAATACCTGCCGTCATTCGTCCAACACCCGGCGCTGAAGTATTTTGAGGATGGCGACGGGCATTATCTGTCCGAAGCGGGATATGGCCGGTTAGGCCGGCGCGCCAAAAAGCTCGGTTATCATCTTCTAGCGTACGACTTCATCGACGAGCATCCGGCGGCTGATGCTACGACGGAGCAGCGGATCGCAGCGCGCGAGGAAGGAGAAGCACGCAACCTAGCTGCGTACGTCCACGATCATCCGGGCGCGAAACTGCTGATCCACGTCGGCTATGCGCATGCTGCGGAGGTGCCTGGCGCGGATGGCACACAGTGGATGGCTGCACGGTTGAAGAAGAAGACCGGGATCGACCCGCTCACCATCTCGCAGACTGCCTGTAGCGGGGGTGGCGGCACTGTGCGGCTATCAGCTTTGCCGGCCGATAAGCCGCCCCGGAACCTTTGATCTGGTCGTCGATCATCCCATTGCGCACTTCTTTCGCGGACGCCCCGTATGGCGGCAGCAAGCGGGCGACCAGGCGGTGCGCATCCCGCAGAGGCTCTATCCGGCGCGCGGCTGGTGCGTAGTCGAGGCGCGCCCAGTCGATGAGCCGACCGCGTCGGTGCCGATGGACCGCGTCGCGATCCGCGCCGGCGACGATGTTGCGCTGATGCTACCGCCCGGACGCTATCGATTGCGGGTCATTAATCTCGAACCTACGCCAAGATCACCAGCATAGAGCGGACGGCGCTGAGCGGTGAGAGCGCCCATTTTAAATGTTAGTCGGATGGTCAATTTTGGTGGAAAGTTGACGTGCGCGATACAGTAGATGCGCACTCCATTTTGAGGAACTAAGGCGATGGAAGAGGGATACGACTGGTTAGGGTTGTATCACGATGCAGACGACCCCCGCATCGTTGTGCCCAAGCGAATGAAGGCTTTGGGATGGACCGTCAACGTCGGGCATCGAAGGGGGCAAGTGCTGTTTGCATTCGTAGGGCTCGCCATCGTGATCGCCGCCGCAATACAGTATAGATAGCTGAGCCTAAGTCAGCAGTTGAGCGCTAGCCGACGGTCCGTTTGTAGCTGTCAAGACCCATAAGTGGCCATTCGCGCACCCTTCCCCGCTTCCTAACTGAAGACATTCGTTCACCTGCGCTCTGACGGCGCCTGGCGCATGATCGTCCGTCATGAATGCCGTGAAAGGTGAGACGCGGTCGTTCGACGATCATGGCGCGCTTCCTCGCGTCCGGTTTCTGCTCGCTGCGGGCACAAGCAGGATCAACAAGACGATAACGATCGTGAGCGTTGCTGTGGCCAGCGGACGATCGAAATCCGGTCCAGATTTTGGGACCGGAGAAAATAAGCCACCAGGCCGAGGCCCCGCCCCCCGAAGTTACGACGTTCAGGCACGGCCAGCGCACCGACTGTTCCTCAAAGCGGACTTGCAGCTTTTGGGCGGCTAAGCGGACGGACTGGAAGCGCCCGAGGCATGAGCTTCCATCGGTAGCTCATGCCTCGGATTAAGACGGTTCCAGGGCTTATGTAATCCGGGGCCAGGTTTTTGGCTGAGTCAATTTCGAGTGCGCAGCCAATTGCGCAGAAGCATCGTAACCTCGCCCGGACGTTCCATGGGCGCGAGATGCCCGCAGTTGCTGAGGACGTGGAAATGCGCACCTGGGATACGGTCGGCGAGCGCCTGGGCATCATCAGGCAGGCAGATCCGGTCACGGTTCCCTACGGCGATCAGGGTCGGCATGCGCACCGCAGCGATCGCCGGACCGATATTCGGGCGCTCAAGCAACGCACGCTGCTGGCGCTCGAACACCTCGGTACCGACACGCTCCGCCATTGCCTGAACCGGGCCGGTCAGAATGGGCGTCAGCAACGGATCGGCGTGCGGGGCGATCGCGAGCAACCCCTGCTCGGTCACGGTGCGCGGGCGCATCTGCATCGTGGCGCGGGTCGCGAACAGCGCGACGCGCTCGATCCGCTCGGGCGCCTGGCGGATCATCTCGAGCGCGACATAGCCGCCCAGGCTGACGCCTGCGACCGCGATCCGCGGCGGCGCATGCGCAAGGACGCGCGCCGCCATCGCAGCGAGCGTGTCGTCCGCGGTCAGATCCCCCAGTTCGGGATGCGCGACATTGCCGAGATCGACCACCTGTCGTGCCCAGAGCTGCCCGTCGCACCCCATCGCGGGCAGGAGCACGAGCGGGGTCTGCTTGCGGATCATGATCGTTTCTCCTGATGAAATGGCCGGAAGCCCAGCGGGGCACCGACAAGGACGAGCACCACGCGCGTGACGTGGTGCAGGACGACGACGCCTGATTCGAGCCCGAGGCTCAGCGCGACCATGCTCATCTCGGCGAGCCCGCCGGGAGAGTAAGCCAGCGCGAGCAGCGTCACGTCGAGCCCGGTGATCCGTCCGAGCACGAAGGCAAAGGCGAAGGTCAGCGACAGCAGGATCACGCTCGACCCCGCGGCAAGCGCGAGGATACCGAGGAACGCACGCACCCCGAGCCCGGCGAAGCGGCACCCGATCGTCGCGCCGAGCCCGACCTGCGCCGCGGCCAGCAGCCATACGGGCACGCGGAAATCGGTGATGCCGGTCGCGTGGAGCACGCCGCTGATCGCGAGCGGCCCCATCAGGTGCCACGCGGGCAACCGCAGCAGGCGACCCAGCACGCCCCCCACGATCATGCTCCCGCCGCCCCACAGCAGCAGCGACAGATCGGGCCAGGCGGAGGCGCTGGTAAAGCCCGCCGCCGCCACCACAACCGGCGCATGAAACTGGCGGATGACGAAGGGCAGCACGAACACGACGACGAAAATGCGGGCGGCATGGATCAGCCCGACGGTGCGTTCGTCCGCGCCGCGTTCGCTACCCAGCAACACCATTTCCGCGATCCCGCCGGGCATCCCCGCGAAATAAGCGGTGGCGGGGTCGAACCCGGCGACGCGGCGGAACCACGTCGCGCACAGGACCGCCGCGATCGTCAGGAACAGCGGCAACACCAGCAGCGGCAACCACCAATCGGCGACCAGTGCGAACAACCCCGGGTGGAACGAACTGCCCAGCACCACCCCAATCACCGCCGCCATCGGCCGTCGCGTCGCCGCCCCTGCCGCGATCGGCAAACCCGCGATGCTGGCCAGCGCGCACGCCCCCATCGATCCCAGCACCCACGGCAGCGGCGCACCAAGCGCAGCAAACGCCGCGCCCCCCGCCGCCCCGATCGCAATCGCCGCGACGAAGCGCAGCGCGACTCGCGCCGCATCCCCGTCGCGCGGCACGATCATCCGAACAGGCCGAGTACGCCGCGGGTCGGATCGGTCAGGCCTTCCCAGATCATCCGCCCGGCGACGTAGACGATCACGAGCAGCCCGACATAGGCGAGCCAGCGATACCGTTCGATCACGCGCGCGAGCACGTTGGCGGCAAGCCCCATCAGCGCGACCGACAGGATCAGCCCGATCGCGAGGATCCCCGGATGATCGCGCGCAGCACCCGCCACCGCGAGGACATTGTCGAGGCTCATCGACACGTCGGCGACGGCGACCGCCCATGCCGCCGCCCAGAATTTGCGCGGCGCCCTGTTGGCGATCTCGTCGGTGTCGGTGCCGCCCTCTTCGGTGCGCAGCTCGCGCCACATCTTCCACGCCACCCACACCAGCAGCAACCCGCCAGCAAACACGAGGCCGACGACTTGTAGCAACTGCGTCACCACCAGCGCGAACACAACGCGCAAGATGAGAGCGGCGGCAACCCCGATCAGGATCACGTTGCGGCGCATCGCCGCGGGTAGCCCCGCTGCCAGCGCGCCGACGACGATCGCATTGTCGGCGGCGAGCATGATGTCGATCATTACCACCTGCGCGAAGGCGGCGAGCGCGGCGGGCGACCCGATATTGGCAAAGTCCGCGGCAATATGCTGCCAGAGTTCGGTCACGGTCGTCATCCTATCAGCGGGAACGCGAGCACCAGCATGCCCACGATCGTCATTACCGCACACACCAGCGCGGCGGGGATCAGGGAAAACCGTTGATGGTCGGCCAGGTCAATCCCTGCCAGACTGACCAGCAGATAGGTGGAGGGCACCAGCGGGCTCAACAAATGGACCGGCTGGCCCATCAGCGAAGCGCGCGCGATCGCCATTGGCGACACGCCATAGTGGCTCCCCGCCTCCGCCAGGATAGGCAGCATCCCGAAATAAAAGGCGTCGTTCGAGATGAAGAAGGTAAACGGCAGGCTGAGCGCCGCGGTGATCGGCGCCATATACGGCCCGAGCGCGGGCGGGATCATCGCGACCACTTCCTTGCTCATCGCCTCGACCATCCCAGTGCCCGAAAGGATGCCGGTGAAGATGCCCGCCGCGAAAATGAGCGACACTACCGACAGCACGTTGCCGGCATGCGCGGTGATCCGCTCCTTCTGCTCGGCGATCTGCGGATAATTGACGATCATCGCGATCGCGAACGCTAGCATCATCAGCACCGACAGCGGCAGCACCCCGGAAACAAGCCCGGCAAGCAGCGCGACCGTCAGCACCGCGTTGAACCAGCGCAGCTTCGGGCGACGCGCCTCGGGGAATTGCGAGACCGCCATGCCGGTGAAGGCAGTCGGCCCGGTCCCCTTGACCTCGCCGATGCGGCGACGCTCCTTGCGTCCGAAGAAGATCGCCAGCCCGATCAGGAACGCCAGCCCGGCGATCATCCCCGGGATCAACGGCAGGAACAGCGTCGCCGGATCGAGCTTGAGCGCACTCGCCGCGCGCGCGGTCGGACCGCCCCAGGGGGTCAGGTTCATGATCCCGCTGGTGCTCATCAGCAGGCAGCACAGGTACAGCCGGCTCATGTCATAGCGCTTGTAGAGCGGCAGCAACGCCGAGATCGTGATGATGTACGTCGTCGATCCGTCGCCATCGAGGCTGACCAGCGCGCACAGCACGACCGAACCGATTAGGATCAGCAGCGGATCGCCGTGCACCACGCGGAGCAACCGGTTGACCAGCGGATCGAACAGCCCGGTATCGGTCATGATCGAAAAGAACAGGATCGCAAACAGCAGCATCACGCCGGTTGGCGCGAGGTTCTTGATCCCGTCGATCATCATGCCGCCAACGCCGCCGGCAAAGCCGGCAAGCAATGCGAACGCGGTCGGCACGACGATCAGCGCGACCAGCGGGGTCATCCGCTTGGTCATGATCAGCGTCATGAAGGTGGCCACCATGAGGAAGCCGAGAAGCGCTAAATCCATCGATATTGTCCTCTAGGCCGCGTCAGAAGGTGACGGCGATGCGGGTGCTGACGGTTTGGCCGTCGTCCTGCCCGGTGTAGGCACCGTCGCGATTGTCGGTGTTCCAGTGGATCGCGTTAAGCTGGATCCGGGTGAAACTGTTGAGATACCAGTTCGCGCCAATCGTCGCGGCCCAGCCACGCCCGCCGGTGACGAGATCGCTGTAATCGAGGTTCTCGTAGCGCGCGGTCAGCTCGATCGCGCCGGCGCCACCCTCGAACAGCGGCTTGAGCACGCGCGGCTGGCCGAAGCTGCCAAGGCGCGGATTGTACGGCGGAAGGTCTCCGGTGATGAACCAGCCGCCCGACAGGCTCCATGCCTTGCTGACGAAATCAGGCCGTCCGGCGTTCAATCGCGCGTTGCGCTGCCCCGCCTCGCCCATCACCCATAGCGGGCCGAGATAGCCGCCGAGATTCCGCGCCATAGCCGGTGGTGCCGGTGCCGCCGGTCAGCGGCCCCGACCCGACCCGCAGCGCGCCGTTGAAGCGCCCACCGATCACGGTATTGCGCGTCAGCGAGGTCGCCGCGCTCGACAGGCTTTCATCGAACCCCCACAGCCCGAGATGCAGCACGCCGGTATCGCTCTTGACGGGGTTCCAGTGTGCGCGTGCCAGCACGGTGCGGCTGTCGCTGACCGCCTGATTGCCGTCGACGCGGTCGCCCGTGACGGTGACCGAGGCATGGCCGGTCTTCCAGAACAGCCGCGGCATGATGCCGATGCCGTAGAAACCACGCTGCGGGATGATCGCGGTCGAGACCGTGCTGCGTTCCATGAACGGGGTCGAGTCAGAGCCGGTCGAGCCTTCGAACGCGCGGTCGTTGAACAGATGCCCCGCGCGCACGTCATAATCGAGCCCGGGCCTGATGCGGTTGCGCCAGCCGATGAAGGCGGTGACGATATCGACTTCGTTTTCGCTGAAGTCGGTCTCGAACTGATAGAAGAAGCGTGTCCCCACCCCGCCCTCGATCCCGAGCCGCAGCGCGCGCATCCCCGTGGTGGTGATGTTGCGCCCGTCGTAGCGCGAGCCAAAGGTCGAGCTAACGTCGGTGAGGATCCGTCCGCGCGGCTTGAACGTGTAGAGCCCATCGACCGAGTGGAACACGGGCAACCCCGATCCCCATTCGGTCGTCACGCCCGCGGCTCTGGCTTCGCCTGCACGCGCAACGTCGCGTTCGGCCGGACCGGGGGGGACGAGCTGTGCGGCATAAGGTGCGGTGACGATCGGGCGGCGGGGCGGCGGCGTGGTCTGCGCCATCTGGACCGGCGGGGTCGCGGCGACGGCTGGCGGCGTCGCCGGAACCGCGTCTTGCGTCGCAACGGCCTGCGTCGCTTCCAGCCGGTCGAGCCGCGCCTTCAGCGTCGCGATCTCGCTCGCCTGCGCACGCACCAACGCGCTCAAGTCTTCCTGGCTCGGCGTCTGCGCAAGCGCAGGCGTGGCGATGACGAGCGCCACAAGCGCACAGCCAGTTCGTAACAGGGTCATTTCGCGGTCAGTCCTTCGGCCAGAATGGCGGTCCAGTCGGCAAGGAAGCGCCGACGCTTGATCGAATCGAGATTGACGAGCAGCTGCGGGCCGACCCGGATCGGGCGCCCCTGATCGGCAGCGAGATGGGGCGCGGGAACGTCACCGCGAACCGGGAACAGCTCCTGCCGCGCCAGCAACGTCTGCCCGCTGCGCGACAGCAGGAAATCGAGGAACAGTTTCGCCGCAGCGGGGTGGCGGGCGTCGCGGGCGATGAACGCAACGCGCGACGCGACGATCGTGTAATCGCGTGGGAACACCACCCCGATCCGCGCATCGCGCCGCGCGCGTGCCAGCGCATACGGCCCGACGACATTATACGCGATCGCCGCGCGCCCGCTTGCGACCGCATCCAGCATCGGGCCCGTCGTCCGCGACAACAAGGGACGCGTCGCGGCGATCGCCTGAAGCAGCCCGCGCGTGTCGCGCGTGGTGCCATAATCTTCGGTCAGGTACAGATAGCCCACGTTGGAGCGCGTCGGATCATAGGTCGCGACTCGCCCGGTCAGGGGACCGCGCCGGTCGCGCAACAACCGCTCGAACGCTTCATGCGTCCGTGGGACCGCAGCGGGTGGGATCAGACGCCGGTTGTAGACGAAGCCGACCGGCTCGGCGGTGATGCCATACCCCATGTTCTTCCACACCGCGGCCTGCGGAAGCGCGGGCTTTTCGGGGCTTTGATAGGCTTGCGCGAAACCGTCGTTGATCAGCTTTGCCTGCAGATCCATCGCCGACGACCAGACCAGATCGGCGGAGGGACGGCGCGCGCGGGTTTCGCTGACGGCGCGGCGGTACAGGTCACGGGACTCGAGCTCGACATAATTGACACGGACGCCGGGAAAGGCCCGCCGGAACGCCGCGATCGTCGGCCCCATCGCCGCGGTATCCGCATTGCCGTAGACGTCCACCACGCGCTCGACCCGCGCCTCGGCGATCAGCGCATCGTAAGAGCGCGGATAGCCAGCCGGACGCTGCGCCGTTGCCGGCACGGCGACGCCCGTCAGTAGCATCAACAGAAAGATGGTCCGCATCATCAAGCTCCTCTCGCCTCCCGCCTCTACGTTCGGGTAAGCCGTTGAGCATGCGGTACGCGTTCAACCTGTCACCCACCTTTCACGGATCGGCACTGCCATGCGGATCCTGATCGTCGAGGATGACGCGGCACTCGCGCGCAGCATCGCGACCCTGCTGCGCGCCGCTGGCCACGCGATCGACCATGTCGCGACCGGCGAGGATGCGTTGCTGGTCAGCGAGAGCGAACCCTATGCGCTGGTGATCCTGGACGTCGGCCTGCCCGATATCGACGGTTTTGCCGTACTCCAGACGCTCCGCCGCCGTGGCGAGCGCGTGCCCGTGCTGATGCTGACCGCGCGCGACGCGCTGGACGACCGGGTGCGCGGGCTCGATCTCGGCGCGGACGACTATCTGCGCAAACCCTTCGCGCCTGAGGAACTAGAGGCGAGAATCCGGGCGCTCGGGCGACGGCGCGGGGGCGATCCGACCCCGGCGCTGATCATCGGTACGCTCGCGCTCAACCGCTCCACCAGCGAGGCGCGGGTCGGGGAGCGGCTGCTCGATCTGCGGCGGCGCGAATGGGCGGTGCTCGACGCACTCGCAACCCGCGTGGGTCAGATCGTCCCGCGGGACACGCTCCATGCCGAGGTGTTCGGGTTCGACGAACCGGTCGGCCCCAATGCGATCGAGGTCAACATCACGCGACTGCGCGGAAAGCTCGCGCCAGACGGACCGACGATCCGCACCATTCGCGGCGTAGGTTATCTGCTCGATGCCGGGTAACCCGCGCCCGCGTGCGCTGGCGCTGCGTACCCGGCTGCTTGCGGCGATGCTCGCGCCGCTGCTCGGGATCGCGGTGCTGCTGGGTGTCGCGGGGGCGACGCTGATCGCCGATGTCGTCCGCCGCACCAACGATCGGGTGCTTGGCGGTGCGCTGGGTGCGATCGCTGAAACCGTGCAGGTCGAGCGCGGCGCGGTGACGCTCGACCTGCCCGCCGCGGCGTTCGGGATGCTTGAGAACAGCGAGCGCGACAACGTCTATTACCGGGTCGCCGTCGGAGGGCAGTTGCTGACCGGCTATGCCGATCTGCCCGCGCCCGCGCCCGCGCTTGCGAGCCTTGCAGTCGATACGCCGCGCTTCCGCTTCGCGCGGTACAAGGACCAGGACATTCGCATCGCCGAAGTCCGCCGCGCGCTTCCGCGGATTCCGCAGCCGGTCATCGTTCAGGTGGCGGAGACACTCGACGGGCGCACCGCGCTGCAAAACCGGTTGCTGATCGCGCTGCTGATCGGGGAGCTGGTGTTGGTGGGGGTCGCGATGCTGCTGATCCGCCCGGCGCTGTCGTGGAGCCTGCGGCCGCTCGCGCTGCTGCGCGACGCGATTTCGTCACGCGATACCCGCGCCACGCCGGACCTGTCGCCGCTTGCGACCGGACCGTTGCCGATCGAACTTGGCCCGCTGGCGGATGCGTTCGATCATCTGCTTGCACGGCTCGATTCGGCCACGGCCGGCGTGCGCCGCTTCACCGCCGACGCCTCCCACCAGATGCGCACCCCGCTGTCGGTGCTGAAAGTCCAGGTCGCGCTTGCGCGTCGCGGCAGTCCGCAAGCGCTTGGCGAGATTGCGGATGCCGCGGACCGGCTGGAACGGCTGGTGACGCAATTGCTCGCGCTCGCGCGTGCGGAGGAAAGCGGAACCGCGCCGCCAACCGAGCAGGTCGATCTGCGCGAAGTCGCGGTCGCAGTCATCAATCGGCGGATCGCGCAGGCGATCGACGCGCACGTCGACATTCAGCTCGATGCGCCGGACGGCCGTATCCTACTTGCAGGCTATCGAACGTTGCTGTTTGAGATCCTATCGAACCTGCTCGACAATGCGATCCGCTACAATCGCGCGGGCGGCATGGCCGCGATCACGCTTGAGCGATCGGATAACGCGGCCATTGTCACGGTGCTTGACGATGGCCCCGGTCTAGCCGACGAGGATCTCGCCCGGATCGGCGAGCGTTTCGTCCGCCTCGCAACCAGTGCCGGACACGAAGGCAGCGGGCTCGGCCTTGCAATCGTCCGCTCCGCTGCGTTGCGGCTGGGCGCCGAGCTTCTTGTAACCAATACGCATCCAGGGCTACGAGTAACACTGCGCCTTCCAATAAAAGCCGACAACAGGCGTTAATTGGAAACTGCCCCACCTTTGCGGTGAAGGCTGCTAATTCACCGCCGGAGCCTACCCAGTCCATCCAAGCCTTGCGCCAGTGTCTCGGAGAGTTTTCACGGTGACGGGGTCCCAAACTCGTAGCCCTGGTGATCGACGAGGTCGGTATCGGGTCTGAGATGGATCATGCCGAATAGGGCTGCCGACGATCGCGCGAGCTACCCACGCTTCTTTGACCCAATTCCAGACGTCCAAACCGCCGTACCCGCTTCCCAAAAGCAGCCGTCCGTTCATCCCGCTTCGAAGCGCCTTTCGGCGGCTTTCGCGCGTTCGATGTTAGGCTTTCAATCGGGAAGCAGGATTTACCCCCTTCGGCAGGATCGACACATGGCAGAACCCTTCTTCATAGCGGTACCCGACGACCGGCTCGCCGCCATCCGCGCCAAGGTCGAAGCGTTCGACTGGAGCCTTATGCCGGACGCGGGAAGCTGGCAGTCGGGCGTCGGCCTCGCCGATCTCAAGCGTCTCGTCGACTATTGGCTGGCGGACTACGACTGGCGCGCACAGGAGCGGCGGCTCAATATGCTGCCGCAGTTTACGGCCGACGTGCAGGGGCAGAGCCTCCACTTCATTCATGCGCGCGGCGATGGCTCACGTCCTCCGCTGCTTCTGCTACACGGCTGGCCGGGGTCGTTCCTCGAATTCGAGGCGCTGATCGCGCCGCTCGTCGCCGATGGTCACGACGTCGTTGTTCCCTCGCTCCCCGGCTACGCGTTTTCGGACCGCCCCGTGTCTCCGATCGGACCGAAACAGACCGCAGAACTCATGCACGGCCTGATGGTCGAGCTGTTCGGCACGCGACGCTATCTCGTGCAGGGCGGCGACTGGGGTGCCGCCATCGGTGGCTGGATGGCGCACGCGCATCCCGATGCGATCGCCGGACTCCATCTGAACATGGTGCTGCTCCAGGCCAACGACGCGGTGCCGAAAAAGCCCGACGAGGTCGCCTGGGCTGCGAAACGCGCCAAGCTCGCCAAGGAAGAAACTGGCTATTCGCAGGAACAGGGCACGCGCCCGCAGACGCTCGGCGTGGCGATGTCGGACAGCCCGGTCGGCGTCGCGGCGTGGATCTTGGAGAAGTTCGGCGCATGGGCCGACGTGCCGCGCGACGCGCACAACCGCCCCGACCTGTGGCAGGCGTTCGACGAGGACCTGCTCCTTACCAACATCATGCTGTATCTGGTCGAGGGATCGTTCGTGACGTCGACCTGGATGTACCGTGGCCGCGTGCTGGAGGGTTCGGGCTCTTTTCCTGCGGGAACGCGAATTACCGTACCGACCGGTGTCGCGGTATTCCCCGACCCGGTCTTCCCGCCGCCACCGCGCTCGCAGGCGGAGAAGACCTATGACATCGTTCAGTGGACCGAGATGCCCGCGGGCGGCCACTTCGCCGCGCTCGAGCAACCCGAATTGCTGCTCGCCGACATGCGCCGTTTCTTCGCGTCCAGATCGGTTTCCGACGACGCCCCGAAACGCTCGATCGCACTTCGCTCGGCTGGGATCATCGCTGCAACACTGGCAGCAGCCGCGGTCTACACTCGCGCGACGACCAAGTGGATCGAGCAGGACGTGCCCGCCGACGGCCGTTTCATCGACGTCGCAGGTGCACGGATCCACTATGTCGATCGCGGTGCGGGACCGCCGATCGTCCTGATCCACGGGCTGGGCGCGCAGCTCCGCAACTTCTCCTACGGCGTCGCCGATGCGCTGGCCGACGAGTATCGCGTTATTCTCGTCGACCGGCCCGGCTCGGGCTATTCGGTGCCGACCGGCGAACAGCCCGGTGTCCTTGGCCAGTCGGCGATCATTGCAAGCCTCATCGACACGCTCGCGCTCGATCGTCCGCCGCTGCTCGTCGGTCATTCGCTGGGCGGTGCGGTAGCCCTCGGCGTGGCCACGCACCATCCCGGTTCGGTCGCCGGCCTCGCGTTGCTGGCGCCGATGACGCAGCCGCCTGGATCGATGCCCGCCTCAGTGGCAAACGCGATCGAAGGCAGCCCGCGCTCACGCTCGATATTCGCCAATCTGATAGGTACGCCGATCAGCCGTGCGGCGTATGGCCTGCGCTGGGGCAAGATCTTCGCGCCCGATCCAGTCCCGGCCGACTTCGCCACGCGCGGCGGCGGTGGGCTCGACGATCGCCCGGTTTCGGTGAACGCCGCGCTGGTCGAACTGGCCAGCGCAGACGTCGACCTGGCCGCGATCGTCAACCGTTATGCCGAGCTGACGATCCCGGTTGCGTTGCTCTACGGTCGTGACGATCAGGTGATAGCCCCTTCGATCGACGGCGACCGGGCAGTAGCCGCAATTCCAGGCGCGACGCTGGAGATAACCGACGGAGGCCATATGCTCCCGGTCGCGCATCCGCAGGCCAGCGCCGCGTTCGTCCGCCGACGCGCCGAGCACGTCTTGCAGTAGCGCCAAGGGGGCCAGGGGGCTCGGCGCCTGCTGACCCCCTCGGAGGAGATAACGACGCGTGCCTGTCTTACGCGTCAGTGTGCGGCGACCTGCCCACCGTCGACGTGGAGTATCTCGCCGGTCACGAACGTGGCATCCTCGAGGTACAGCACCGCGCCGACCACGTCCGCGACCGTGCCCATCCGACCGAGCGGGTGAAACGCTCCGAGCCCGGCGCGCGTCTCGGGAGGATGCATCGGCGTTTCGGTGATTTCGGGCGACACCGCGTTGGCGCGGACCCCCCGGGCGGCATATTCGATCGCCAGGCTGCGCGTTGCCGCAGCGAGCCCACCACCGACGGGAATTCGACATTGGCGTGCTCCGCCAACGTCGTGACGATCTACAGGATATGGCCACTGCCCTGCTCGACCATCAGCGGCAGCGCCGCCTGCGTCATGTGGAAGAAGCCATCGAGATTGGTCTGCGTGATCTGGCGGTACTGCTCCGCCGTATAGTCGGTGAAACGCTCACCGATGAAAACGCCAGCGTTGTTGACGAGCGTGTCGACACGCCCGAACCGGTCGCGCGCGGCCATCACGGCGCGCCTCGCGGTTTCAGGATCGGCGACGTCGCCCGCAACGGTGATCCAATCGTCAGCCTGCGAAGGTGCGATCGATCGCGACACGCCGACGACGCGCCAGCCGCGCGCGCGATACGCGTCTGCAATCCCCTCACCCAAGCCTTGCGAGGCGCCGGTGACGATAGCGACCTTGGGCGCGTCAGACATCGACCGCGTCGATCTGCGCGCGAAAGGTAACGGGGGTCGTCATTGCCGAATGGACTCCAAAAGAGAACGAGAGCGCATTGGTGCGCTCTCGCGATGTCAGGACAGCGGAGGTTGGCCGTTGGACGCGGTCAGTCCGCCGTCGACCGGCAGGTTGACGCCCGTCACGAAGCGCGCGTCGTCGCTCGCCAGGAACGCGATCGCACCGGCGATGTCGGCGGGCTCGGCACCACGCCCGATCGGGATTCGCTCCTCGAACTTGGCGATCAGGTCGGGCTGTTCCTTCATTCCCGCGGTCAGCGCGGTATAGGTCAGCGACGGGTTGACCGCGTTGACGCGAACGCCATTCCTGGCCTCGTCCATCGCCAGCGCGCGCGTGAAGTTGCTGACCGCACCCTTGGCCGCACAGTAGAAGCTGTGGTTCCAGTCGCCGCCGAGCCCCGACACCGACGACACGTTGATGATGCAGCCCTTCGACGCACGCAGATGTGCGATCGCCGCGCGGCTCATATGGACGACGCCGTACAGGTCCGTCTCGATCACCTTGGTGAATTCCGAAAAGTCGCCCTCGTCGAGCTTGCCCAGATGGTCGACGCCGGCGTCGTTGACGAGCACGTCGATCCGACCGAAGCGGTCGATTGCCGCCTCGACCAGCGCCTCGCACGCGGCACGGTCGGTGACGTCGGTTTCCCGCGTCTCGACGGTGCCGCCCAGCTCGGCTGCCAACTTGCCGAGCGCGCCCGTGTCGATGTCGCCCAGCACCAACGTCGCGCCTTCCTCGGCAAAGCGGCGCGCGGCCCCCTCACCGATGCCCGAGGCGGCACCGGTGATTACGACGACCTTGTCGGCAAAGCGCGCCATCATGCGTTCTCCGCCTGCGCCTCGTGCCTGCCCTCGCAGAACTCCTCGACGAGCTTTGCACAGAACGCGGGCAAGTCATCCGGGGTGCGGCTGGTGACGAGGCCCTGGTCGACGACGACCTCCTGATCGACCCAGGTCCCGCCCGCGTTGCGGATGTCGGTGGCGAGCGTCGGGTACGACGTGAGCGTACGACCGCGTACCTGATCGGCCTCGATCAACGTCCACGGCGCGTGGCAGATCGCAGCGACCGGCTTTCCGGCGGCGAAGAAATCGCGGACGAACGCCACGATCTTGTCCGACGACCGCAGCGTATCCGCGCCGACGCACCCGCCCGGGATTACCAGGCCATGGAAGTCGGACGCCGATACGTCGTCGATCGCCTTGTCGATGGCGAACGTCTTGCCGGGATCGAGGTCGTTGTTGAACGTCTCCGCGTCGCCGGTTTTGAGGCTGATGACGGTCACTGCGCCGCCCGCCTGCTCGACCGCCGCCTTGGGCTGCGCGAACTCGGGTTCCTCGGTGCCACGGGGTGCGATCAGGATCGCGATTTTCTTGCCTTGGAGCTTCATGGGTATCCTTTCGAAATTTGATTAAGCGTGAGCGGTATTAGGCCGGAATATCGGTGATAGCCGCGGTGTTCGCGGCGGTGATGCCGGTCTCGCGGTGGCGGAAATCGCTGAGCGCGCGGTACACATGCATGCGTGCGCGCATCACGCCGCCGAGCGGGCGGTGCGCTTCGAGCGCGTGCGCCGGCCGGAACGTCATCACCTCGTCGAAATAGCGGACGCGGTCCGGCCCATAGGCGGCCTGCCGCGGCAGACGGATCGTTGCGATCGTGCGGTATTCGCTGACCCGCGTCGGCCAGTCGACCGACGTATCCTCGATCGGCTGCGTCTCGGCATCGGCCCAGAGTTGCGCGCGCAGTTCGAAGACCGCGTCATTGCCGTCGAAATACGCGATCGCGGCGTGACGGAAGCCATCCTCATCCTGGTGCGGGTCGAGCCGCCAATCGTCGAGTGCACGCTGCTCAGGCGAGACCGGAAACACGCCGAGTTTCGCGACATGATCGCCGTAGCGGATGGGGCACTGGCTGAAGTAGGTCTCGACGAGCGGGTGGCTGAACGGATGGCCGTAAAAGTCCAGCGTTGGGCTTGGTTCTGCACCGACGGCGTTCAGGACCGTATTGATGTTGCGCGCGATCAATGCGGCCGCGCTTTTGACGCCTTCGGGCATCGGCACGGTCATGCCGATCTTCTTCGCCTGGGCGAGAAACCCGGCGGCGGTGCCGGCCGGAAACGTTGTGCCGCTCGCCAGGACGAAGTCCTGCGTCGGCGCGTCGTGACCGGGCAGCTTGGCGCCTTCGACACCAAAGACCTTGATCGCCATGCCACGGTGCGTCGAGACGCGGTCTCCAAGCTTCTCCCCAGGCCCTTGCGCAAAGCGGACCGCGACGTCGAACGTCCCCGGGTTCGCGAACAGCCCCTGCGCCAGTTCCGGCGGCAGATCGTCAGCGACGACCATCGTTCCGATGACGCAGGCCGTGCTCTTGGCATGACTGGCGCGCACCGCATGGCCGTCGCGCTTTTCGACCGTCTCGCTCTCCTGCGTCATCCCCTTGATGATGCCGTCGATACTCTCCTGCTCGCCGGGCTCAGGCGTCTCGATGTCGTCGCGATAGGGTAGATAGGGCATGGGAAGCTCCTGTTAGATCAGGATGTTAACACTCGAATGCCCCGCGACGTTTCGGTACGGTTCCGTGCAGACCCGGTCAGTCGAGCGCAGGCAGCGACCGCGGCTCGTGCATCGGGCAGCCGTTCAACTGGCTGCGCAAATCCTGGATGACCGGGTAGACCGCACGGCGCGCGCGCATGACCGACCCGAGCGGCCGATGTGCCTCGACGCCGTGCCAGGGGCGGAACGCGGTCTGTTCGTTGAGCACGGTAACGCGCTCCTCGGACCAGCTCTTCTGCGGCTTCACCGTGATGGTCGCGACCGGGATGTAGGGATTGCCCTGCTCGGGCCACGGCGTCGCGGCGTCCTCGATCGGGTTCTCCTCGAGGTCGCGGCAGAGTTGCGCGCGCAGCGTCCATGCACCACCCTCGTTCGCGAAGATCGCCATCAGTTCTTTGCGGATCGAGTCGGGGCTCTTGCTCTCGTCGAGCTTCTGATCGGTCAGTGCACGAAAGTTGGGCGATTCCGGCACGATGTCGAACTTGGCGATATAGTCGCCAAAGCGGAGCGGCGCCTGCGAGCCATAGCGGTCGCCGATCGGGTTGGTGTCCGGATAGCCGCCAAAGCCCTTGAGCAACGCGCTCTCGCCGCCGACGGCTTCCAACGCCTGCTCGATCGGGCGCAACACCTTCGACAGCGCCGCCTTCGCCCATTCCGCGCGGTTGGTCGTCGCGGCGAGCAGCTTGGTGTTGCGCAGGAACCCGACCGGCGTCGGGTTCGAGAAGGCGACCCCGGAGGCCATCAGAAAGTCCTGCGTCACCTCATCCTCGGCGCCCGGCAGCCGCTCGCCGTCGACACCGATCACCTTGATCGAGAAGCCGCGCGGCAGGGAGACGCTGTCGCGGATCGGGTCGCCCGGGATCGCAGACATGCGGATGATGACCGGGTAGCGACGCCCGCGCTCGAAAATGCCCTGCGCCTGCTCGTCCGCAAGGTCGTCGTGGACCACCATCTCGCCTTCGAGCAAGGCATGACTCTTGGCGTGAACGCCGCGCTGCGCATGGCCGAGGTCCTCGTGCGTCTTCTCGACGATGTAGCTGAACGTCTTGTTGAGACCGTCGATCGTCTCCTGCTCGTCGGGACCGATCGTCTCGACGTCGGGGCTGTAGCGGATCGGGTTCTTCAACATGGGAAATCCCTTTGGTTCAGCGCAGTAACGCGCGGTTCGCGCTTTGGGGGCGTCGGTATTCCGGAATGGTCAGGCGTTGGCCGCTGCCTTCGCGCCGGCCGCGGTCGCCACGCCGAAGACGAGGTGGACCATCGTGTGCGTACCAATCGTCGCCGCATCGGCCTGCCATTCGGGCTTCTTCAGCCCCAGCAGCGGCCCGGTGATCCAGTGCATCGCGGCGTAGAACGCCAGGCCGAACATGATTCCCGACGGCACTATGCCTGCATCTTCGTCGACGATCGCCGCATAGACCGCGCCGGCTGCCGCAGACAGCAGGAGGTGGCTACCCTGCACGATGGCCTGCTCGGCCGCATCCGGCAGGTCGCTCGACGGTAAGGAGCGAACGCCGAGTTGCCGCGCGCCGGCCCGTTCGAGATCGGTGAGCTCGGACGCGATGCCGCTCTTCTTCTCGCCCGCCATCATCATCGCGGTGATGCCGAGGCCTGCCACCAACCCACCGGCGATCGCGCCGGCCATCCGCTTGCCGTTCATGCGCGCTCTCCCTCTTCCTTTGGATCGTCGGGCAAGCCCTCCTCGCTGCCGGGGACCGACATGTCGTAGGCGTTGAGCAACAGCGACACGAGGCAATAGCCGCCTACCAGATAGACCAGCTCCGCGGTCCGATCCTCGCCGAACGCGCGCACCGCACGGTTGTAGGTCGAAGCCGGCAATTGTCGTCCACCCGCCAGCGTCGCGGCGACGTCGTAGGCGGCGGCCTCCTCTTCGGTCAGGTCGGCGGGACGCTGGCCAGCGGCGATCGTCGCGACCTTCTCGGCCGACAGACCCGCCGCCTCGCCGACCCGCTCGTGGGCGTAGAGTTCGTAGCGCGAGTTGAAGACCGCGCCGGTCGCCAGGATCGCGACCTCGTGCGCCGCCTTCGGCAACGTGGCGTTGTCGATCAGCGCCTTGGTATACGTCCAGGCAGCGCGACCGAACGCGGGAAAGCGCAACATCGGCGCGAACGGCCCGACCAGCGCCCCATCCGCCCGGTGCGAGACGAAGCCCTTCAGATGCTCGGTGATGTAGGCGTCCATCTCGTCGTGAAGCGGACGCAGAGCCGCGGGCATGTCCGCGGGCGGGTAAGGCGGGGTACGCATCGCTTGCTCCGTTGTCAGGCCGCGCCGGCCGGATGCCGGTCACGCATTGATCGACGGGGCGGCACCGGCCACCCCGTCGAACCGATCAGCGGCGGGGCGCCCCTGCGAACGCTGCCTTCAGGCGCGCGACCGCCAGTTCGTTGGCGTCCTTGGCACCGCGAACGACCTTCGCCATGCCGAAGAACTCATGCGTGACGCCTGGATACGTCTTCTGCTCAACCTTCACGCCCGCGGTGCGCATCGCCGCGGCCAGCGTCTCGCCGTCCGAGCGCAGCGGATCGATCTGCGCATTGATGATCGTCGTCGGCGGCAGGCCGCGCAGATTGGCGGCGACCAGGTTCAGCCGCGGATCCTGCGCATCGGCGGCGCTGGTCTGGTAATAATAGCCGAACCACTTCAGCATCGCGGCATTCAACGGCTTGGCATTCGCCGAATCCTTACGCGACGGCAGCGTCATGCTGCTGTTGGCGATCGGATAGACCGAGACGATGTAGCGCGGCACGGTCAGGCGATTGTCACGTGCGTAGATCGCGGTCGCGACTGCAAGGTTGCCGCCCGCGCTTTCACCGGCAACTGCGATCTTCGCAGGGTCGCCGCCCCAGCTCGCCGCATTCAGCAACGTCCAGCGATAGGCCGCCGCGGCGTCGTCATGCTGCGCGGGGAACTTGAACTCGGGAGCGTGGCGATACTCGACCGACACGACGATCGCGTTCAGCGCCTTGGCCATCGCGCGTGGTGCCGAATCATACGTGTTCACGTCAGCAATCACCCAGCCGCCGCCATGATAATAAACGACGACCGGCATCGGCTTGCCATTCGCGGGCGCTGCCGCGGGCTTGTAGATCCGCGCGAATTGCTGGGCGTCCGAGCCATACGGCACGTCCTGCGTCGTTGCCGAAGCGTCGGGCGCGGTTGACATGCCCTGCTGGACCATCGCCGCCTTGGCGCCATCGGCGGCCGAAGGCTGCATCCGCGCCTGCGCCGGGGTCAGCGTCTCGATCGGCTTGCCGTCGAGACCCGCGAGCGCGTCGAGCACCTTTTGCATGTCTGGTGCCGCCTTGGGGGGCTGCGTCGCGCTTGCCGGCGGGGCGGCGGGTGGCGGTGCGCTCGGCAAGCGGGCCGATTGCGCGAGCACGCCGGCCGATGCCGTCAGTAGCGCCGCCGCGAAAAGGCTGCGCACGACGGGGCGCTTCGAGATGGAAACCATGTGATCCTCCTGTTTGATCGCTCATGAACAAAGCAGGATGGCCGACGTTGCTGTACGGAACCGTGCAAAGTCCGCCAATTAGAGGGAAAGACGGATATGTCGACGATCGTATCTTTAGCGCGCGGAGCGGCCGTCGCCACGCCCCGTCGCGATGACGCCCCGCTCGGCAATCGACTGCTGACCAGTCTCTCGCCGGAGGATTTCGGTCTGCTGGCGCCACACCTCGAGCTGGTATCGTTCGCAGTCGGTGACTGCATCACCCGAGCCGGCGATCCGATCGACAGCGTGTGCTTTCTCGAACAGGGCATTGCCGGCGTACTCGACTCGCTCGATGACGATCGTCGCTACGCCGTCGGGCTGGTCGGCGCGGAGGGCTTCATCGGCTGGCCTCTGGTGATGGGCGACGATCGCTCGCCCTACGATGTCACCATGCGCGCCGAGCGCGGCCAGGCGCTGCGCATGCCCGCTGAGGCGTTGCTGGCAGCGGTGGACCAAAGCCCTACGCTGCGCCTGACACTGCTCCGCTTCGCCCACGTGTTCATGGTGCAGATGGGCCGGACCGTCGTGTCATCGCTGGCGCATTCGATCGAACGCCGCATGGCCCGGTGGATCCTACTCTACCACGACCGTGTCCAGGCCGACGAGATCTGCATGACGCATGAGGAGTTCCGGCTAATGCTCGGTGTTCGCCGTAGCAGCGTTACCGACGCACTCCACCGGCTGGAGGAGGAGCATGCCATCCGAGCCGTCCGGGCCAAGGTTCTGGTCCATGATCGGACAAAGCTCATGGCCCTGGCGGGAAATACATACGGCCAACCAGAACAGGACTATGTCCGTCTCCTACAGATGGACCGAAGACGCTAAGGAATTGCGCCAAGTGACCCAGTTGCGGCGGTTCGCGGGCGCTTTTGACTTTCCGAACTTCGGACATTCACTCATGTCGGTGTGAAGCTCGGCGCGTATAAGTAATCGGACCCTATCCCAGTAGGCTAGCGGGGTTGCCCGCCACGGTCACGCAGTCGGGAACATCGCGTATTACAACACTGCTTGCGCCCATGATCGCGTCGTCACCGATTGTGATGCCGGGCAGGATCAGCGCAGCACCGCCTATCCAGACGTTTCGACCGATGGTGACCGACCGCCCGGACCGGCCGTTCGTTCGTTCGTTCGTTCGTTCACGGGCATCGTGCCAACCATAGATGTAAACGGCCAATTCACCCTCTCGATGTAGCCTGCGGCGCTGACTCTAAAACGTGGAGATAAGCGATGGGACACTCGTCGATAGATCCAGCTTTCAACGAGCTCCGCCCTTGGAACGAAGGCCGCGTGCTGGGCCCAAAGCGCGCGCTTAAACCGCAGCAAGTCTGGGCTATTCGCTTCTGGCTTGACCAACATCGGCGGCTGCGGGATCGGGCACTTTTCGACTTCGCGATCGACAGCAAGCTGCGCGGATGCGACGTCGTGAAAGTTCGCATTGGCGACATCGTTGCTGGTGGCCGCGTTCGGGATCGCGCGATCGTAGTGCAGCAAAAAACGAAACGCCCCGTGCAGTTCGAGCTTGTCGAACCTGCCCGCAAAACCCTCCTCGCTTGGCTCGAGCGCCGTGGCGGCACATTGAACGATTTCGTCTTTCCGAGCCGTAACGACTATATGGGGCACATGAGCACGAGGCAGTATGCGCGCCTCGTTCGCGAGTGGATCGTCGGCATCGGCCTCCAAGCTGAGGATTACGGTACTCACTCCCTTCGACGCACCAAGGCGTCGATTATCTACAAGGCGACGGGCAACCTTCGCGCAGTGCAAATCCTGCTTGGTCATGCCAAGATCGAAAGCACCGTCCGCTATCTTGGCGTCGATGTGGAAGATGCTTTGGAGCTGTCGGACCGGACCGAAGTCTGACGAGGTCAGTTTGACCCAAAAGTCGACGTTCGCAGTATCGTTTGCGCCCAACGATTTCAGCCATTCGTTCAGATTGCACTTTGGCCCGCATAGTGCCGGTCGTATTCGATCTCACAACGTCGTCCTATAGATCGGGCACGCGCTGCGCCCGTTGCTGAACCGCCGAAATCGTCCGAAACCCAAGGTGCGACGCAGCAAGCGTTTCTTCCTGTGCATGCCGCGCGGCCGGGCGATAGCGCGCGCAGTAGTTGCTGGCGCAGAGGAACGAGCCGCCCTTGATCACGCGCGCCCGCGCGCCCGGCTGGCGCGGATCGTAGCTCGGGTTGCCCGGCGTACCGTCGCCGGTAACGAACGCGCCATGACCGGGGACGTACCAGCTCTTGGTCCATTCCCAGACATTGCCGATCAGATCATGCGCGCCGAGCACATTGGGCTCGAAACACCCGACCGGCGCCGGGCCGACATAGCCGTCCTCGCCGCTGTTGGTGTCGGGGAAGCGCCCCTGCCAGGTGTTGGCGTGGCGCGTGTCGGGGCGGGCGTCGGGATCGCGCAGCCCGGCACGCGCCGCTGCCTCGAACTGTTCCTCGCTCGGCAGCGCGCGGCCGGCCCAATGCGCATAGGCGGCGGCGTCGGCATAGCTCACGTCGACCACCGGCAGTTCGGCGCGCCCGGCGAGATCGGTCGCGGGGCCGTGCGGATGCCGCCAATCGGCGCCCTTCACGAAGCGCCACCACTGCGCCGGGTTCGGCGTCTCGACCGGGTTGGTCGGCGGCTTGAACACGAAGGCGCCGCCACCCGGGCGCTCGGCCTGGGTGACATAGCCGGTTGCCGCGACGAACGCGGCGAACTGGCGGTTGGTCACTTCATGCCGGTCGAGATCGAACGCCGCGACCTCGACCGGCACTGGCGGGCCTTCCTCGGGATAGAAATGGTCGCTGCCGAGCAGGAAGCGGCTGGCGGGCACCGTCACCCCGCCGTCGCGATCGCCGCCGCAGCGGGCGAGCGCAGCCGTAGCGGGCGCCGGCTGCGCATCGGCGCGCACCAGCAGCACGGCGCCCAGCGCGAGCAGAAGCGCGCGGATCATGGATAGCTCGCGGCTTTGGAGGGCATGATCACGCCGACCTGCTTGCCATAGCTATCCCACGCGGCAACCAATGCGGCGATGCGCTTGGGCTCTGCCTTGGCAAGGTCGCGCGTTTCGCCGGGATCATCGGCGAGGTTGAACAGCCGCCAGCCGTCCCCGAGATCGACCGCCTTCCAATCGCCCTGGCGGATCGCACGCCGACCGAACAATTCGCTCCCGACGGGCTCGCTCGCGGCATGTACGCGCGGCGCATCGCCGAGCAGATAGGGGCGCCAGCTCGCGCCACGCACCGGCTGGACCGTGCGCCCGGCATAGCGGCCCCCGCGCCACTGCCCGCCGGCGGCCTCGACCAGCGTCGGCACCACGTCCATCACCGTGCCATAGACGCCCGAAATGCCCTGCCGCTTCGATCCCGGCCAGTCGACGAAGGCGGCAACGCGCGTTCCGCCCTCGGTGGTGTAGGCCTTGTAGAGCCACGACGGCGCGGTCGCCGCCTGCGCCCAGCCCGGGCCGTAGCCGATATAGGAGGTCGGCTTGCCGTAATTCTCCAGCCGGTTGTCGGCCGCCTTCACCCGCTCCGTGAGACCCGGGATCTCGGCATGCGCGACATCCACCCCCTCCGCGCCATTGTCGGCGGTGAACAGGATGATGGTGTTATCATACTGGCCGGTCGCCTTGAGATGCGCGATCACGCGGCCGACATTCTGGTCCATCCGGTCGACCATCGCGGCATAGATCTCCATCGCGCGCGACTGCTCGGCCTTTTCGGCGGGCGAGAGATCGGCCCAGCGTTTCGCCCCCTTGCCATATTCGATCGGGTGCGCGGCGACGTCTTTCGGGATCAGGCCGAGGGCCCTCATCCGCGCAAGCCGCTGGTCGCGCAGCACTTCGAACCCGGCGTCGTAGCGCCCCTTGTAACGCGCGACGTCTTCGTCGGGCGCCTGCAACGGCCAGTGCGGCGCGGTGAAGGTGAGATAGGCGAAGAACGGCTTGGCCTTGTCGGCCTTGCCGAGAAACGCGATCAGCTTCGACGCATAGGTGTCGGACGAATAGAAATTCGCCGGCAGCGAGGCGAGCTTGACGCCATTCTCCCAATAGGTCGTGCCGATCTTCGTCGGGGTGGCGATGTCGAGCCCGTAATGGTTGCCGCCACCCTGCGCGAGATCGAAGCTCTGATCGAAACCGTGCCGGGCCGGGCTGTCCTCGGGCCGCGTGCCGAGATGCCATTTACCCGCCATCAGCGTGGTGTAATCGAGGTCGTGCAGCCGGTCGGCAAGCGTCACGACGTCGGCTGGCAGATAGCCTTCATAGCCACGCTGCCCCTGCTGGTTCGGAGCGAGCAGTTCGGCCATGCTGCCCAGCCCCGCCAGATGATTGTCGGTGCCCGACAGCAGCATCGAGCGCGTCGGCGAGCAGGTCGGCGCCGAGTGGAAACCGGTCAGCTTCAACCCGCGGGCTGCGAGCGCGTCGAGATTGGGCGTGCGGATCTCGCCGCCGAACGCGCCGATGTCGGAGTAGCCGAGATCGTCGGCGACGATGATCAGGATGTTGGGCTTGCGCGCCGGCTCGGCGGCGCGCGCGTGCGATGTCGGGGCGCCAGTGGTGAGCGTCGCAAGCGGCGACAGCAACACCGCTGCGGAAAGAAGAAGGTAGCGTTTTTTCATCATCGCCTCGGGAAGGAGGAGGGCCGGTGCCCGGATCGAGCCCCTCCCCGCGTCGGGGAGAGGCTCGGGGTCTCTGCGCGGCTATTCCGCCGCTTCGAGCGCGCGCACCGGTTCGGGCTTGAGCACCCGGCTGGTCGACCCGTCGACGCCGACCGGGACCTGCCCGGCGATCGTCGCGCGGCGCAGCAGGCGGCGCTGCTTGCCGAAATCGGCGATCGCGCGGTGCTGCGTCGCGCGATTGTCCCAGATCGCCACGTCGCCCGGCGTCCAGCGCCAGCGCACCGTATTCTCGGGCTTGGTGATGTGATCCTGCAGAATGCTGAAAATCCGCGCCGAATCCTCGCGGTTGAGCCCGACGAACGATTTCACGAAGCTGCCGAGCAGCAGCACGCGCTCCTGCGTCTCGGGGTGGACATGCACCACCGGATGCTCGGTCTCGTAGACGGTCGAGGCGAATACCTCCTGATAGCGCTTGATCGCCTCGCTCGTCGCCTCGGGCCGGGCCGCGGCATAGTCATAAGCGTTCGAATGAACCGCGCGCAGCTGATCGGCGAGCGCCTTGAGCGGAGCGGGCAAACCGGCATACGCCGCCGCGCCGTTCGCCCACAAGGTATCGCCCCCGGCCGGCGGGATGATCAGGGCGCGCAGGATAGACGCCTCGGGATAGGCTGGCAGGAAGGTGATATCGGTGTGCCACTGCGATGCCGCCTCGCCTTCCTTCGAATTGAGCTCGAGCAAATAGCGCGAGCCCTCGGCGACCGGCACCGTCGGGTGCGCCAGCGGCTGTCCGAGCAGCCCGGCGAAATCCTCATGGCTCTCGTCGGTCAGCTGCGTCTGGTCGCGGAAGAAGATCACCTTGTGGCGTACCAGCGCCGCGCGGATCGCCGCGACGGTCTCGGGTTGCAGGTCCCCGCCGAGCTTCACCCCGCGGACCTCCGCACCGATCCGCCCGCCGACGGGGACGATATCGAGCGGGCCATCGGCATCCTGCACATTGTCGAAATGATGGATCAGGGCAGTCATCATACTTCTCCTCTTCGAGACACGTTGGATTTCAGCGGGTGGAACGGGCGTCGAGCGCGCGGCGAATGTCGCGATGCGCGGCTTCATCGAGCGGGAAGCGCCAGATCAGTGCGGCCGCGACGACGTGCGCGAGCGCCGGGCCAAGCGCGAAGACGTATTTAAGCCCTTCGAGCGCCGCCGGGCTGCTGTGCCCCTTGGGCGCGAAGCCGAACCAGGCGACCAGTGGCAGCGCGATCCCGATGCCGAGCGCCGGGCCGGTCTTGCTGGCGAGGCTGAACACCGAGAAGAACAGGCCGGTGCGGTTGTGCCCGGTCTCGAGCTCATGCGCGTCGGCGACGTCGGCGACCATCGCGCGCAGCATCAGATTGCCCGAGCCCTGCGTAAGCCCCTGCGCCGCGGCGAGCGCGATGAGCAGCCACAGCATGCCGGGGAACACCGCGAGCAAGGCGATGTTGATCGCCGCCTGGGTCAGCTCGCCGGCAATCGCGGTGCGGCGCTTGCCGTGGCGTTTGCCGATCGCCAGCCAGATCGGCCCGGCGAACACGCCAAACACGAATTGCAGCAGGTACAGCCCGCTCGCCCAGGCCGGCAGGCCCATATAATTGACCGCGAAGAACACGATCAGCCCGGCGCGGATCGACTGGCCGGCCGTCACCGCGGCGTCGGAGGCGAGCACGCGCAGCAGCAGGCGGTCGCGAAAGATCAGCGTCGCGGTCTGCCAGAAGCGTGGCCGCGGGAGATGCTTTTGCGGAGCCGGCTGCTCGGGGAAGGCGAACAGCGTCAGCGCGAGCGCCGGCAGCAGGGTCGCGAGGATGAAGCCGCCGACGACATGCAGCTTGAGCGCGATGTCGGCCGGGCGGACCTGTTCGAGCAAGGTCGGCAGGATCAGCACGAGCAGCAGGCCGAGTGAGCGCATCGTCGCCTGATAGGTCACGATGCGGGTGCGCTCGTGATAATCGCCCGACAGCTCCCCCGCCCAGGCCGAGAACGGGATCTCGATCATCGTCCAGCCGCTGTAGAAGAGGAACAGGACCGCCCCGAGATAGAGCGGCGACACCGTCCCCGGCGGAAAGAAGAGCAGCGCCGAGCCGAGCCCGAACAGCATTCCGCCCGCGGCGATCCACGGGCGGCGGCGGCCGAAGCGGCTGTGCGTGCGGTCGCTCAGCGCGCCGACGATCGGGTCGCTCGCCACGTCCCAGAAGCGGCCGATGAAGAACACCAGCCCGATCGCCGCGAGCGACAGTCCGTAATGCGTCGCATAGAGTTGCGGCACGAACAGCATGAGCGGCAGCCCCGCCCCCGCGATCGGAATCGCGAGCGACCCGAATGCGAGCAATCTGGCACCGTCGGCGCGTGTCGCGTCGGTGCGCCGGGCACCGGTCGCGCGGGACGCGAAATAGGGGATGCTGGCCATCTACCGCGCTCCTCAGAGTTTTACGCGGACGGTGCCGCCGAAGGTGCGCGGATCGCCGAGCGTCGCGGTGAACAGCCCGTAATTGAGCACGCTCAGCGTCTGGAAATAGTCCTTCCCGAACAGGTTGCGCGCCCACACCGACACGTCATATTTCCCGCCGGCAAGGCGCACGCCGACGCGCGCATTGGCCAGATCGTAGCCCGGCACCAAGCCGTAGCGGCTGTTGCTGGCGACGGTGTAATAAGACGAGCGATACGACCAATCGGCATGGCCATAGAGCTCGCTGCCGCCGCGCAACGGGATCGACCCGTCGCCGCCGAGCGCGGCCGACCATTTCGGCACGCCGGCGAGCGGCTTGCCGGTCATGTCCTGCACCGCCCCCTGGTTGAGCGTCTCGACCGGCGCGGGGCCGTTGGGATAGTTGGCGTAGACCGCATCGGTATACGCCACCGAGCCAGTGAAGCTGACGTGCGGCGAGACGCGCCATGCGGCATCGCCCTCGAACCCGCGCGAGCGGACCTTGGGGATGTTGGCGATATAGTTGATGTAGGTGTTGGTGCCGATCAGCTGCTGGACGATCGTCGTCTGGTAATTGGCGACCTCGGTCCAATAGCCCGCGAGGTTGAGGGTCACCGCGCGGTCGAAGAATTGCGATTTGATGCCCGCTTCGAAATTGTCGACCTTCTCGGGCGCGACCACGGGTGAAACGCCCGCGGGAAGGTTGGTGAGGTTCAGCCCCTGCGATTTGCTGCCACGCGAATAGGTCGCGTAGAGCAACACGTCGTCGGTCGCCTTCCAGCCCAGCGTGGCGAGCCCCGACAGGCTGTCATTTTTCGCCGAGACTTCGAACGCGGTGACGGGGGTCAGCGCGACGCGGATCGCGGTGACGCGCGCGATCTGCGTCGCGGTGAGTCCGGTGGTCGGCAGCGCCGAGACGACCTGGTTGCTGTAGCTGCCCCATTTGTCTTCGTGCGTGAAGCGCAGGCCGGTGGTCAGGCTCAGTGCCGGGGTGATGTGCCACACCGTCTGCCCGAACGCGGCGAAGCTGCGCGTGTGCGGATCGGAGCGCGATTGCGCCGTCAGGCCGTTGGTGGCGATGCTGGCGACGCCGCCGGCGAGGTCGGCCGGGTAGAGATAGCTCGCCGCATCGGGGCCGAATTGCGTCGCGCCGACGCCGCGGACCTTCTGGAAGAAATAATAGAGCCCCGCGACGTAATCGATCGTGTGGCTGCCGTCCGAGGCGAGGCGAAGTTCCTGGCTGAACTGGCGTTGGAAATTCTGCTGGTGCCCCTGCAGATTGACCGACAGCGCGGTGTAGTCGCCATCATTTAGCGGGAACCAGTTCCAGTTGCGCAGCGCGGTGATCGAGGTGAGCGTGGCCGAGCCCAAATCGTAATTGACCTCGCCCGACACTCCCCAGGTGTTCATGTTTGCCTGGAACGGCGAGTTGGCGTCGGTCTTCCGCGCGAAGGGATCGAACGCCAGCGGCGTATAGCCGGCGCGCGCGATGCGGCTGGCGAAGTTGTTGGCGATCGTCGCGCCATTGTCATAGCTCGCGAAGCTGCCGACGAGCACGTTGATGCAGCACTGCTGGTCCTGCTTGCCCCAATCGCCGATCAGCCGGACGGTGAGATCGCTCGCCGGGGTGAGCAGCAGCTGTCCGCGCACCGTGATGTTGCGGTAATCGTGGACGTCTTTCTGTTTGGTCGTGTCATACAGATAGCCGCTGCGGTCGGTATAGGCGGCGCTCAGTCGGAAGGCGGCAAGGTTGGCGATCAGCGGTCCGGTGAGCGAACCGCGGAGCTGCTTGAAATCGTAATTGCCGATGTCGGCCTGGCCGTCGAACCCCCAGTCGAAGTTGGGCAGTTTCGAGCTGATGTTGAGCGCGCCGGCGGTGGTGTTCTTGCCGAACAGCGTGCCCTGCGGGCCGCGCAGCACCTCGACGCGGTCGAGATCGACCAGGTCGAACTGGCTTTGCCCGACGCGGCCGTAATAGACATTGTCGACATAGACGCCGACGCCATTCTCCAGCCCGTCATTGGTCAGCGCGACGTTCGAGCCGAGCCCGCGGATGTTGATATTGGTGTTGCGCGGGTTGAAGCTGAACACCTGCAGCGACGGGACCGACTGCTGCACCTGGTCGAGCCGGAAGTCGCCGCGCACCGCCAGCGCCTGGCTATCGACCACGCTGATCGCGATCGGGACATCCTGCGCCCGCTCCTGGCGGCGACGCGCGGTGACGACGATGTCGGCGGCGCCGGCTGCGGGCTCGGCGTCAGCTACAACCGGCCGGGATTCGGACGACGCGGATTCCGGCGGCGGCGTCGCGATGCTGGCGAGCGTGGCCGGCGGTATGGTCTGCGCCATAAGCGGGGATGCGAAGAAGGCGAGCGGTGCAACGCCGGCAAATCGTGTCAGTTTCGTATAGGCGTGCGGCATCACTGCCCTTCCCCTTATGGTTCGAAAAGTGCTGGTCGGGATCGTCGACGATGGTCGGCCGCAAAGCCCAGGCACACGCCCTCACCCCGCGCTCCCTGCGAGCGCGGCTGCCAGGCAAGCCACTACCGTCATGCGCCACAGCGGCGCACGCGGACGTTACGGTCACAAAGCGGACGTCAGGCCCTTACGGGCGACAGCGGGTCCCGCGTGTTATCTGGAGAGACGGGCAACGCATCATCGCGAGCTCCTCGCTTGGTTGGACGGCGACGCCGATCGAGATCCTCGGCGTGCACTGCATTCCTATCGTATTGATGGGAATTAGCGAACAAGTTCGGCTTGTCTTTGTGAAAGCGCGGCTAAGCGAGGATCGCTTCAAAACCTGATAGAGATCTTGGTGCCACTGAGCGGCCGAGGGTAAGCTTCTCGCTAGCCCGCGGTGTCATCGGGTAGGCCGGCCACCGAGGCGGCATGCAAGCTCACCACCGGACCAGATGATCGCAAAGGCCTCGCTACCTTCCAGGTCCGGCCAGGTCTGCCGCCGCCGTGATAGGTGCCTAAGCATGAGCACTCGCAGAGCTCGCGCTTCGCGTTCGAACACGATCCGGCGCAGACTTCGGCTCGGTTTAGCGGTTGGATCACGGAAACCTGGCCGCATCGCTCGACGCGTCGCCGAAGGAGCGACCCGTACCACACCACGGGTAGGGCCGCGGCCTAATGACTGACTTTAGCGCATTATCAGATCTTGCGATCAAGATGAACGAACGGCAGCTTACCTCACCTCGTCGCTCCAAAGCGGCCAGGCCGTTCTCCACTAATTTCCCGAGTTTTAAGTGCTCCGAGGCGTTCCAGATTACTGAAAGCGGACCGGCTGCTATGACGCACGAAAGCTGCCGGTGCGCAATCGACCAATAGCGGCTTTAGGTTAGCTACGAACCACAAAACTGGCCACACCGGCGAGGGAAGCGTAAGCAGGACCCGCACCGCGAGGGGGACCTTTGCGGCAACTTTCTTCGGATAGGGAAGCGATAGCGTTCTCAGTGGAGGCAACAAAAGTTGCGCTCGCGCCAGCCATCCGAAGCCAATTTAAAGTTAGCCACTACCGAGGCAGTTAGACGACGGAGCGTCGTAGATCGTGTCTTCACGCGAGATCCGAGTGGCATATTTTACGGGGCGTGCAGCCACGCATCATCATAACGCGAAATCCGTCATATACAGCGTCAATGAAGGTCCGAGGATATTAAATATTCTTCGTAGCCTTAGGCAATCTCGCTGGTCTCGAAACTCGCATGCCGGGAGGCAACAAATTGATCGCACGGGCATCAGAAATTTGGTCTGTCACAATTGGAATTTGATCGACGAGTGCCTTTAGCTTTGCGACCCGGGTAGCCTTGGCATAACGAGTTGATCCCTCGCCCTTACCCTCATGACCCAAAGCATCATTTCGATGCTCCTCGAACACCTCGAGATTTTTGAGCTCCGTGCTCACGGTGTGACGGGCCGCGTGAAGCGCCTGCCCACGCTGCAACGTCGTCATCATCGGGGCGATGCATAGCCACCACAATTTGTAGAAGGTGTCACCCTTTTTGGACCCCGCTCTCTCGGAGACGAGCTCTGGAAATACCGCACCATGCCCAGCCGCCTTGATCGATTGAACGTAGGCGGCGAAACCGAGCCGAACCAGCTCATCGGAAATCGCTATGAGCCTGACAGCAGACTGATTTTTGACGCGACCGGCTGCAGTGAAACCAATATCGATGTACCAGATGTCGTTGAGGCACTCGACGTCGGTAACAAGCAACTTACACACTTCTTCCCGTCGCATGCCCGCATACCAGACGACGAGCGGAACGTAAAACAAGCTATCATGGTAGGTTTTGTCGCCGACGTGGAGACGGTCTCTCAAGGACTTACAGCCTGTCCAGGCCGGAAGTGCAAAAAGCTCCTTTCTCTGCTCCCGTCTATAGGCGGCTCGGGCGTTGCGCTCATCTTTGAGGTCGGGGACCATAAACTTTGAGAAGTCGAGCGGCGCCACCTCCGGCACGTGCTCACGCAAAAACTGTGGATTTGAGCAAGTTTGCGGAAGTGCTTATTGGTGGTGGCCGAGAGCAACCCCGTAACGTCCGCCTCGTATTCGCCCTGCTCGATCTTATTATCGGCGTCTTCACAGATCGCAGCGAGCATGATGTCAGGGTTACAGTGCCATGGTGCCTTGCCGCAAGTTATTGGAAGTCGGTCAAACCAAAGGTCCAGCACCTTCAGATCCTCGAAGGTGAGAGTCCATCGCGGCCGCCGTTGCATCGATCGCTCCAACAAGAACGCCGTCCACCGTATCTGACGCGGTGTCTGCTCCCCGACTTGATCCTCGGCCCGTTGCCCGCCTTTGCGGTGCTCAAACATTTTCGGCGTGTCGGCGATTCGGCGTTCGCCCACTCGCGTCGCAGTCAAGTCGCGCCACTCGACTGGAACCGACACTGAGGTAAGATCGCCGATAGGCTCTTTGTCGACCTGACGTCGCCCTGCGCGGACAGGAGCCAATGCTACCCCACGCTAAGTGGTCGACAGTTGGCTAGCCAAGGACGCCTCGGCGTCGAGATGTGCGTCGCGAAAGGCAGGATAAAGTGCCAGTTCAACTACCCAGCGCAACATGGCATTTGGTGTGAAGCTGTGATCACGCAGCAACCCGTCGAGATAGTCGGGTTGGAACCGGGTCAAGTCCTCATCTTGACGGAGTTTGATGATTACCTTCTGGTCTTCGATCTGCTGAGCGTTCCAGCCTGCCTCGGCAAGACGCTGCTCTTCTTCCAGCAGCATCGAAGAATGCCCGCCGTTGTCGGCCAACGTCTGATAATAGTTCGCAAGGGCGAGGTTGGACATGCTAAATTGCGAAGCGTGGTATGGGGTCGATCGCTGCTCTCGGCAAAGCTCAGCGAGCAATCGTTCGTACGCGTCCTTGGCGATCGCCTTCAATTCGGACTCGGTGGGACCCCGCTCGTCCCGGCTGCGCTGATCCAACATTTCCATCACACCTTGCGACGTGAAGGTGAGAGCTGCACCTCTGCGGCTTGCTTCAATCCGGTCGGACGTTTTCAACGATAAGCGAATGTCGAGCTTTCGGCCATCGCAGATTGGGTGAAAACGTCGCCACCAAAAGACGTGGTCGCGCCGGAAGATGTGTAGGGACGCCATAGCTGACCTTCAGGCCGACAGGTTGGCACACTCTGATGCACGATCAGGACACGCCACCCACAAACCAATTAATTAGAAGTCAGCGATATCAGTCGCTTAGCGCGCTATTGGTTGGGACCAAAGCAAGGTTTGGCTGGGGCGGCAGGGTTCGAACCTGCGAATGGCGGCATCAAAAGCCGCTGCCTTACCACTTGGCGACGCCCCAATCCGGGAGCGCAGGCCTTTAAGCTGCGCGTGCCCCGATGCAAACCGAAAAAATGCGGATCGCGTCAGATAACGCGTTCGAGCCACCCGTGTGGGTCGGGCGCGACGCCGCGTTGGAGGTCGATCAGCGCCTGGCGCAACCGGCTCGTCGTCTCGCCTGCGCCCCCGTCTGCGATGTCGAATGCGCCATCGACCATCTTCATCGTGCCGATCGGCGTGACCACCGCCGCGGTCCCACACGCGAACGCCTCGCGCAGCCGGCCGCTCGCAGCGTCCGCGCGGCACTGGTCGATCGCATAGGGTTCCTCCCGCACCGTCAGCCCCATGTCGCGTGCCAGCGTGATCAGCGAGTCGCGGGTGATGCCCGGCAGGATCGTACCGGTCAGCGGCGGCGTCTGCAGCGTGCCGTCGTCGAACACGAAGAAGATGTTCATGCCGCCCAGTTCCTCGATCCAGCGGCGCTCGACCGCGTCGAGGAACAGCACCTGGTCACACCCCTGTCGGGTCGCCTCGGCCTGCGCGATCAGGCTGGCGGCGTAATTGCCGCCGCACTTCGCCGCGCCGGTGCCCCCCGGAGCGGCGCGCGTGTAATCCTGCGACACCCAAAGGGTCACTGCCGGAGCGCCCCCCTTGAAATAGGCGCCGACCGACGAGGCGATGACTGCGTAGAGATATTCGGCGGATGGTTTGACCCCGAGGAACACCTCGCTCGCGATCATGAACGGGCGGAGGTACAGCGCACCGCCGTCGATGTCCGGGATCCAATCGGCTTCCTGGCGAACGATCGCGCGGACCGATTCGACGAAGAGCTCTTCCGGCAGCGGCACCATCGCCATGCGTTCGGCCGAAGACCGGAATCGCGCGGCATTGGCGGTCGGGCGAAACAGCGCGGCGCCGCCGTCGGGCAGCCGATACGCCTTCATCCCCTCGAAAATCTCCTGCGCGTAATGCAGCACGGCGGAGGCGCTATCCATGGTGAACGGCGCCCGCGCGACGATCTTGGCGTCATGCCACCCCGCCGCCTCGCTGTAGCGGATCGTCACCATGTGATCGGTGAAGACCCGGCCGAAGCCGGGATTGACGAGCTGCGCCGCACGCTCGTTCGCCGCGATCGGATTCGCATTCGGTTCGAACGCGAACGTCGGCGAAGAGTGCACCGCGCCGCCATCCGACGGATCGGCAAGCGGAGCGTTGGCGAGCGAGGCGGTGTGCGACATGGTATCCTTGCGACATATTGCGACAATTTGGGGGTTGAAGGGGTGTACGGGACACGTCAAACGCGGTCAACAATGGCAACCGCAATCGCCTCTGCTTCGCCGCTCTTCCTCCGCGAGAATGAAATTCGTCGCGGGATGGAATTGCTCTACTTCGCCCAAAGTACGCTCGCGCGCACGACGGAAGCGCGTCTGGCCGAAATGGGCCTGGGCCGCGCGCATCATCGCGCAATGTACTTTATCGCGCGGCACCCGGATCTTACGGTCAGTGCCCTGCTGAGCTTGCTGGGAATCACCAAGCAATCGCTCGGCCGCGTGCTCAACGAACTGGTCGACCGCGAGCTGGTCGAAACGCGCGTGGGCGAACGCGACCGCCGTCAGCGCCTGCTGCGATTGTCCGACACGGGGACGGCGTTCGAACGGGAGCTGTTCCAGATGCTGCGCGAGCACTGGTCGCGAGCGTATGCGCGCGCAGGGCAAAATGCCGTGACGGGCTTCTGGTCGGTGCTCGAAGGCATGATCGACGACGAGGGTCTCACTCGCCTGTCGGGACCGCACGAATAGCGCCACGCGGTCAGGTGCGGGCGGTCGCGGCCATTTCCGCATTGCGCCGCGTCGCCGCGTCGATCGTCCGGGTCAGCAATAGCGTTAGCGCATTATCGGCATCGAGCACGTCGAGCCCTTTACGAGTCGATCCCCCAGGGCTCGCCACCTGCTCCGCGAGCGCCCCCGGCGCGACCTCCGCCGCGGCGGCGAGAAGCCCCGCCCCTTCGACGGTCGCAAGCGCGAGCCGTTCCGCCTGATCGCGGTCGAGCCCCTGCGCGACCCCTGCGAGCGTCAGCGATTCAATGAAACGGTAGAGAAACGCCGGCCCGCTCCCGGCCAACGCCGTCACCGCATCGAACTGGGCGGGCGCGACCCACTCGACCAGGCCGAGCGGCTGCATCAGCTGCTTGACCAGCGTCTTTGCTGTCGCAGATGCGCTGGCGCTGTCGAGCGCGACGACGCCCTTGCCGATCGCGACGGGAAGATTGGGCATCGCCCGCACGATCGCCGCAACGTCGAACCGCGCGGACAAAGCGGCTTCCTCGACCCCCGCAAGGATCGAAACGAGCATCCCCGCCCCCGTCAATCGCGACGCGAACCGCGCGGCGATGGCGTCGAGTTGCTGCGGCTTCATCGCGAGGATGACGATATCGGGCAACGGCCCGTCGGGCAGATCACGCGCCTGCCGCACCCCATCGGGAAGGCTCCGGCCGGTGCGGTTGACGACATCGACGTCGCCACCCGCCACCACACCGCTCGCGATCCAGCGGCGCAGCATCGCGCCGCCCATATTGCCGCATCCGACCATCCAGATCCGGCACCCGCGCAAATCCGTCACGCGCTCAGGCTTCGCCCTGGGTTTCGGTCATGGCGGCGGCCAGCGCCTCCTTGGGGGTCTTACCACCCCACAGGATGAACTGGAACACCGGATAGAAGCGCTCGCACTCGTCGATCGCGCTTTCCACCATCAACTCCGCAGACCCGAGCGACAAGGTCCCGCCGTCGCCATCGATCATCGCGGCATGGCGGTACAGCAAGATCCCGCTCGACGACCACAATTCGAAATGGCCGACCCACAATTGCTCGTTGATCAGCCCGATCGCCTCGTACATCGCGGCGCGCTTGTCATCCGCGACCTTGATGTCCGGGAAGGCGAGGAACTGGATGACTCCGTCCTCGTCCCGCCACAGCGCGCGCAATTCATATTGCGCCCAGCTGCCCTTGACCTTGGCAATGACCTCATCGTCCTGCCGCTCGTAATCCCACCCGTGCGCCGCAAAATAGCTCTCGAGCATATCGATCGGCGCCGCGTCGTCGCGGTCGAAATCGGCTTCGTCCAACATCATTCCGAGCCCTCCGTCCACGCTACGACCAAAAGCGTGGCCGCTGCGACGCGGCGACACAAGCGATAGGTGCGAATGCCCGGAGAATTTCCTGTGGATAAGATGAGGTCAGACTCCGCTTGCCGGCGCAGCCGTAGGGGCGCCTGCCGCCTTGGCTTCCAGCGCATCAAGCCGTGCGCGCAGCGTATCGGCTTCGTCCCGTGCTGCGGTCGCCATCGCTTTCACGACTTCGAACTCGTCGCGCGAAACGAAGTCGAGCCCGCCGATCCACTCGCGTGCCCGCGCACGCGCGCCAGCCTCGGCTTCTCGGCCAACGCCCGCCAGCGTACCCGCCGCGCCGTTGACGAATTTTGCGAAATCATCGAAGATTTTGTTGTCGGCTTGCATCTGCGAAAAATCCAATCGAACTCATGTAGCAAGAATTTGGGTGGTCGTCGAACCGGGTGCAAGGGTTTCCACCCCCGGGTTCAGCGCCAGAATCTCGTAATTGAGATACGCGGCGAACAGCAGCCAGGCAAGATAGGGCACCAGCAGCACCGCCGCGACCCCGCGAACCTGCGAAAACAGGATCGTCATCAACAACGTCACACCGAACATCAGCCCGACCAGCACGAGCGCGACCACGACTTGATGCAGGCCGAAAAACAGCGGCGACCAGGACAGGTTGAGAACGAGCTGCCCGAAGAACACGATCAGCGCGGGCGTCCGCAACCGCGCCCCGCGCGCGTTGAGGATCAGCGCAAGCGCGACCCCAAGGATCGCGTACAGGAGCGACCAGGCGACCGGGAAAACCCAGTCCGGCGGGTTGAACGCGGGCTTGACCAGCCCGGCGTACCAGACGTTGTTCTTGCCGAGCGGCGCGAGCTGCGCGGCACCGAACCCGAGCAACAGCATGCCCGGAACCGTCAGCGCGATCCAGCGCAGCAGGGACACGCGCAATTGTCGTTTCGACACGATGCTGCCCGCCATGTTCGTCGCCATCTCGCGCTTTCACCTTCCCACGCTGCGTTCATCCCGCGATCGGCGAGCCGACCCGGACGATCGCGCTATACGGCAACTCCCGGCGCCTCGGTGGGATTATTTGCCGCCTGATCCGAAGGAGCGATGCGCTCTGCGCCGATCAGGAACTCGACATTGCCTTCGGGCCCGGTGATCGGGCTTTCCACCAGCGTGACGATCCGCCACCCCTGCCCCTCCACCCAGGTCGAAACCTCGGCGCAGACTCGCGCGTGGATCACCGGGTCGCGCACCACCCCGCCCTTGCCGACCTCGCCGCGCCCCGCCTCGAATTGCGGCTTGATCAGCGCCAGCAGTTTCGCCGCGGGCTTGGCGAAGCGAAGCGGCACCTCGAGCACCTTGGCCAGACCGATGAAACTCGCGTCGCACACGATCAGGTCGACCGGTTCGGGGATATGCACTTCGGTCAGGATCCGCGCGCTGGTCTGTTCGTGAACGACCACGCGATCGTCCTGCCGGATCTTCCACGCAAGCTGGTTGGTGCCGCTGTCGACCGCATAGACGCGCGCGGCGCCGCGTTGCAGCAGCACGTCGGTGAACCCACCGGTCGAGGAACCGACGTCGATCGCGACCGCGTCCGTGACCGCCCAGCCGGTCGCGTCCAGACCGTGCGCCAGCTTGATCCCGCCACGCGAGACCCACGGATGATCCCGCCCGCGCACGTCGAGCACCACATCGTCCGCAATCGCTTGCCCCGGCTTGTCGATCTTCCGGTCGCCCGCGAAGACGAGCCCGGCCATGATCAACGCCTGCGCCCGCGTGCGGCTCTCGACGAGGCCGCGATCGACGAGAAGCTGGTCAGCCCTGATCTTGGGCATCGGCAGAACAATAGAGAGAAATGGAGCGCATCCGTCCCCCTATCAAGCTTCGTCCCAGACCCCAAGCGGTGCAGGAGTCAGGCCTCGCGCGATGGCGAGCAAAGGCGCGCTTTCGGTCCGGCGCAATCCGTCAACGGCTTGGCGCAGCGCTATTGCCTACCAAACCAGTAGGAATACCTTCTGAACCGGGAAGCGTGGCCAGGCGGTGTCCCCCTAGAGCATGGTCTGGTCACGTCTTCCTACCTTTAGTGGGAGAGCATCGATGGGCAGCTTTTCAAGTTACGACCCCGTGCAACCGACCATCTTGACGGTCCCCGGCCTCGGTGGCTCCGGTCCGTCACACTGGCAGACGCTGTGGGAGTCCGCGCGACCCGATACCGTTCGTGTCGAACTCGGCATGTGGAACACGCCCCACCGCAACGCTTGGGTCACCAAGCTCGATCAGGCCATCCGGCAGGCCAAGGCTCCGGTCGTCCTCGCGGCGCACAGCCTAGGCTGCCTCGCGGTCGCGTGGTGGGCGGAGATGACTCGCCAACCCTATGGCTGGCCGGTTGCGGGGGCCTTGCTTGTCGCGCCCGCCGACGTCGACCGCGCCGATGCGCGCGCCGAACTCGCGACGTTCGGGCCGACCCCGACGGCACCGCTCCCCTTCCCGTCGATCGTCGTGGCCAGCCGCGACGATCCGTGGATCGATATCGATCGCGCCCACAGCCTTGCGGTCGGCTGGGGCAGTCATTTCGTCGATGCGGGCGAGCAAGGCCATTTGAACGCCGCAAGCGGGATCGGCTGGTGGAAGGAAGGGCAGGAACTGCTCGACCGCGTGATCGGCGCCTCGGTCGATCGCGAGGGGCGCCCGCTACCGATCAGCGAAGCGCGCTCGATCCTCGCAATCAATGCGACCGATGCAGCGCAAGTCCATTATTTGCCGCGCTGACGGTTCCGCGCGTCAATCGACGAAGAGATAGGTGGGGTCGAACTCGGCGAAGGCGCGCAAACGCGGCCAATCGAAGATTTCGACCACTCCCTGTCGAAACGCGACCAGACCGTCCTCGCGCAATTGGCGCAGCATGCGGTTCGTATGGACCGCGGTCAAACCCGTGGCGTCGGCGAGATCGACCTGCGTCAACGGCAAGTCGAACTGGTTGCCGGACGCCATTCCTGCACGTTCCAGCCGGACGAACATTTCGCAGAACAGATGCGCGAGCCGCACGGCTGCACCCCGCGCCCCGATCGATACGATCCATTCGCGGTTGATCGCGGCATCGATCATCGTCGATTTCCACAGCAATTCCGTAATCGTCGCGGATCTCGCGGTTAGCTCGCGGACCGCGGCGTGCGGGAACAGCACGACCTTGATGTCCGTCAGCGCCGCGACCGAATGTTCCAGTCGTTTGAGCGGATAACTGTGTAAGTCCACGAAATCGCCCGGAACATGAATAGCGAGGATCTGGCGACGACCCTCTGGCGTATCCTTGAACCGCTCGACGAATCCATCGAGCAACAAGGTGCATTGTGACAACGGCGTATGTTGACGAATGAAGATCTGGCGAGCGTTGAACGTCGTCGTCCGGGATGCGCTGGCGTCGATCGCCGCGACGTCCTCCGCATCCAGCATGGGCGTGCGATGCGTTTTCAAAAACTTGTCGATATACATGCTGGCGGTCGGTCCCTCTTGGGGAACATGGACGGCAAGCTCGCGTTTTGTCTATAGGGAGCCGCGACATTGCCGAAAAATCCGCACGACAAACCGATCGAAGCCGTTGCCGAAAACGGCGAGATCCTGATGGACGGCCCCGAGGGCATGGCCGAATCGTTCACCCCAAGCGCGGCGAAACGGTCGGCAGAACATATTGCAAAGGCCGTGGCAGAGATCGACGAGATGGGCGACACAGACGAGCATTCATCCGACCATTAAGCATGTCGATACGCTGGATGTTAATCGAGTAAGGCGACGATGCAGTGGTGCCCTACAGCAAACTCTTCGTGAGCCGCTGGTCGGCGTTGTTCTGGGCCGCTTGCGTGATCTACACTGCGGTCGACACCGTTGGCTTCGCCCCCGAAAAGGCGGCAAAGGCCAGCGTTCCCACCGCTAGCGATGGCACTCCTGTCACGCCGGAAGACGTTGCCAACCTCAATGCCATCGTGAACGCGCTCTAGCCAATCCGGTCACCGAGCGGGCGCTGGTTTGAGCGCGATGTCGCTGATCTTCCACTTACGCTGCTCTGCTGTCGCCCCGTCGATGTCCCCGGCGCGGTGCAGCGTGACCGTACCGATCGAATAGACCGGCGCGCGGTCGGCCTTGAGCCTGGCATAGACCTGAACGGGAACGGTCACATAGCGCTGTCCCGCGCCGGCATCGATCCGCCCGGGCGCACCTACATTCGCGTGATATTCGCTATACCGATCGAACGTCGCCGCGAACGCAGCCACGTCCCGCTCGGCGATCTTCGACCCCGACTGCACCAACGCCCGCGCCTCCGGAAAACGCCGCGACCCTAAGAACGCGTAATAAGTCTGGACGACATTGGCGGCGCCTTGCGCGCTATCCTGCGTGAACCGCGCCTCGGACACCGGCGTACGGTCATCCGGCAAGCCACCCGGCGTCCCCGGCGCTGGCGGGTCGAGCGGCGCGTCTTCGTTGCCGACGGCGTTTGTCGAAGCGGCATCGTCGATCGCATCGTCATCATCGTTGGTCGAGCCCATTGCGCGGGCGTCCTGTGCGTCCAGACTGGCAGCGTTCTCGCCATAGGCGTCCACCGTGCTCTGTGCCTCCACTGCCGCCGCGTTGATGTCGACCGTCATGTTGTCGACCGGTTCGCTTTGCGCGCACCCCGCGAGCAGAATCAGCGAAACGGGGAGGATCAGCTTGGAAACCATGAGATTACTCGCGCTTTGGAGACTAGGACGGGCCAGTGCGGGGTAACGACCGCTTCCGGTCGCCGTTCCGCTTTACGGCGCGCCTATAGGCAGCATCCCGACGACACCATGACGGGATTAAAGGTATTCGGCGGACCGGGCCAACCAGCCCGCCGAAGCGAAATCACGGACGAAGCGCGGCGTCGTCCCGATCGGTCAGCGTGTCGGAATCCACCGAACCATCGTCGAGGTCTTCCTGCAGATCGTCCTCGTCCAGATCGTCTTCATCCTCGTCGGCCTCATCGTCTTCCTCGCCGATTTCGGAATCCGTCATGTCGAGGTCGTCTTCGTCCTCGTCATCGTCGTCCGTTTCGGAGGCGATATCGGGGTTGAGATCGGTCAGGATCGTGCCGTCGGTCGGGCCGTCGCGCGTGACTTCCAGAATCTCGGCGCGCTGGCTCTCGTCATAGCCTTCCTCGTCATATCCGTCGTCGCCCGGGCCTTCGCCGGGTACCTGATGGCCACCGATGCTCATGTCGTTTCTCCGGTCCGCCCCGGCCCGATGCGGGGTGCGGTTACCGTGCGAACCTAGCAGGAATGGATCGGTTCCGCATCCGGACCCGAAACGATCAGGTCGGGCGAAACAGTTTTCCACGCTCGACGATGGCCGCAATCGCCAGCCCGGCGATGCCCGCCACCAGGAACCCCAGGTGCAGTGGCGCGGTCGTCCCGTCGAAGCTCCGCCCGATCGCCCAGCCGATCAGCCCACCCACCGTGATGCTGAAAAATCCCTGCACGCTCGACGCGGTCCCCGCGATCGCGCCCATGTTTTCCATCGCCATCGCGGACATGTTCGAGGTCGCAAGACCAAAGCACGCCATGGTGATCGCCTGCAGCAACACGAAGACGAGCAGCGGCTCGTCCCCCCATTGTCCAATGAACAGCCCCGCCCCCGACGACAGGATCATCACCACCAGCGCAGTCTGCGAAATGCGCCGCATGCCGATCCGCATCACGATCCGCGAGTTGAGCAGGTTCGCCACCGCCATCGTTCCCGCCGATGCGGCGAACACCGCGCCGAGCAACGCCGGGCGGTGGAAGACATGCTCCATGATCGGCTGGATCGACCCGAGATACCCGAAGATCGCCCCCTGCGCGATCATCGTCGCGATCATGTAGCCGAGCGAATAGCGGTCGGACAGCGTCTGCCGCCATCCGCGCGCCAGCGTCAGGAACGACAAGGAAATCTGCCGGTCGCGCGGCAACGTCTCGGGCATCCGGATCGCAAACCAGATCAGGCACGCAAGCGCCGCCGCGGCGATCACTTCGAAAATCAGCCGCCACGATCCGACCAGCAACACTGCCTGCCCGAAGCTCGGCGCGATGATCGGCACCGCCATGAACACCATGAACGCGAGGCTCGTCACCTGCGCCATCGCGCGGCCGGAGAAACAGTCGCGAATCAGCGCGATCGTCACGACGCGGCTCGAGGCGATCGCAAGCCCGGTGATGAACCGCACCACCAGCAATAACGCAAAGCTGCTCGCCACACCCGCCAGCAGATTGCCGACCGCGTAACAGATCAGCCCGCCGATCAGGACCGGACGACGCCCGAACCGATCGGTCAACGGGCCATGGATCAACTGCCCGACACCCAGCCCGACCACGAACACGGTCAGGATCAACGGCCCGTCGAGGATCGCGTCGACATGCAGCCGCCGCGCGATGTCGGGCAGCGCAGGGAGCATCGAATCGATCCCGAGCGCGCCAAGCGCCATCAGCGCGGCCACCAGCGGCACGAACTCCGCAAGCCGGATGGGCGGGCCATCGACCCGTTCGAGCGGAACAACACGATCGGACATACCGCGCGCCATGCCCCAGCCAGTCGCGAAGGTCACCCCGGAAATCCGGTTCCGGACGATCCAACCCCCCGCTGGCCAATTGTCCCGCCGCACGTTTTGGCGATAAGGCGTGTCCTCCCCCGAGTGATGGACGTTTGCCCATGTCTGATTCCCCCGCCGCGCAGGTTCCCGCGCTTTCGCTTGCCGATGAGGCGAAGGACCCCGCCGCCTTTGCCGCCGCGCTCGGCACATCGTTCGAGCGATTCGGGTTCGCGGTCGTGTCGGATCACGGCGTCCCCGCCGATCTGATCGCCCGCGCCTGGGCGATGACCGAAGCATTCTTCGCGCTGCCCGAGGAAACCAAGCGGCGCTACCTTGTCCAGGGCGGCGGCGGCGCGCGGGGGTATACCCCGTTCAAGACCGAGATCGCCAAGGGCGCGACCCACGTCGACCTCAAGGAATTCTGGCACGTCGGCCGCGAGCTCGCCAAGGGCCATCGCTTCGAAGCGCAAATGACCCCCAACATCTGGCCGGACCAGCCCGAAGGCTTCCGCGAGACCTTCATCGAACTGTTCGCCGCGTTCGACACGGCAGGCGACCGCCTGCTGTCGGCGATCGCGCGGCACCTCGGCCTTGCGCCCGACTGGTTCGATCCCGCCGTCAAGGACGGGAATTCGGTCTTGCGCTTGCTGCACTACCCGCCGATCCCCGCGGATGCGCCCGGCGTCCGTGCGGGGGCGCATGAGGACATCAACCTCATCACGCTGCTGCTCGGTGCCGAGGAAGCCGGGCTCGAACTGCTCGACAAGGACGGCAACTGGCTGGCGATCAAGCCGCCCGAAGGCGCGATGGTCGTCAATGTCGGCGACATGCTCCAGCGGCTGACCAACCACGTCCTGCCTTCGACCACGCACCGCGTCGTCAACCCGCCGCCCGAACGGCGCGGCCATTCGCGCTATTCGATGCCGTTCTTCCTGCATCCCGCCCCCGACTTCTTGATCGAGACGCTCCCCGCCACGATCACCGCGGAGAACCCGGACCGCTATCCGACCCCGATCACCGCGCACGATTATCTCCACGAACGGCTCGTCGAAATCGGCCTTATCGCGAAATAATCTGTCGTACCGGGGTTGTTTCGAGGTCTAATCCTCCGCTAGCGCCTCCCGTACGATCCCCGGAGCCGGTCCGGGGCGACGGGGGTGTACTGACTATGACCGAACCTCTTCGCATCGCGCTTGCCGGGCTAGGCACCGTCGGCGCGGGTGTGATCCGCTTGCTCGACACCAACGGTGCGCTGATCGCGCGCCGCGCGGGTCGCCCGATCGAGATCGTCGCGGTCTCGGCGCGGGACCGGTTCAAGGATCGCGGCGTCGATATCGGGCGCTTCCGCTGGGTCGACGATACGACCGCGCTGGCGCAATCGGGCGCGGATGTCGTGGTCGAGCTGGTCGGCGGGTCGGACGGCCCTGCCCTGACGCTGGCGCGCACCGCGCTCGGCGCGGGCAAGAGCTTCGTCACCGCGAACAAGGCGATGCTCGCGCATCACGGGCTGGAACTGGCCGGGCTAGCCGAAGCGGCGGGAGTCGCGCTCAAGTTCGAGGCTGCGGTTGCCGGGGGCGTTCCCGTGGTCAAGGGGCTGCGCGAAGGCGCCGCCGCGAACGCGATCGAGCGGGTGTACGGCATTCTCAACGGAACCTGCAATTTCATCCTGTCGAAAATGGAAGCGGAAGGCCGCGACTTCGCCGACGTGCTCGCCGAGGCGCAAGCACTCGGTTTCGCGGAAGCGGACCCCAGCTTCGACATCGATGGGGTTGATGCCGCGCACAAATTGTCGCTGCTCGCGAGCCTTGCGTTCGGGACGCAGCCGGCGTTCGCGGACGTCGCCGCCAGCGGCATCCGCCACGTCCTCGCCGCCGACATCGCGGAAGCCGCGGCGCTCGGCTATCGCGTGCGACTGCTCGGCGTCGCCGAAGCCGATGACGCGGGGCTGTTCCAGCGCGTCCATCCGCACCTCGTGCCGGTGGATCACCCGCTCGCGCATGTCACTGGCGCGACCAACGCGGTCGTCGCGGAAGGCAATTTCGTCGGGCGGCTGTTGTTCCAGGGTCCGGGCGCGGGCGACGGGCCGACCGCGAGCGCGGTCGTCGCGGATCTGATCGACATCGCGCGCGGCGAATTCGGCCCCGCCTTTGCGATGCCCGCGGATGCCTTGACCCAGCAAGCCCCCGCCGACACCGGCGACCGGCGCGGCCGCGCCTATGTGCGCTTCACCGTCGCGGACCGCGTCGGCGTGCTCGCTGAGATTGCCGCGGCAATGCGCGATGCCGGCGTTTCGATCGAGAGCCTGATGCAGCGCGGGGCGATGACGGACGGATCGGTGCTGGTCGCGATCGTCACGCACGAAGGACCGGAACGCGCGGTTGCGCAGGCGCTCGAGCGGCTGCGAGGTTCGCAGAGCCTGGTCGGGCAGCCGCTGTGGATGCATATCCTGGGGTGAGCGATTTCTTCTCAAGCCCCTCCCCTTCAGGGGAGGGGTTGGGGGTGGGGCGGTGCCTCGCAGAGAGCTATGTTCTGCTGGACTCCCCCACCCCAACCCCTCCCCTGAAGGGGAGGGGCTTTAAGGCAAAATCACCGATTCGTGCGGCTGCTCCTCCAGCGCAATCGCCACACGCCCGGACTTGTCCGGCTTCTTCCGAAACGCACCGCCCACCCCATGCGCGATGTCCTTGCCGAGCTTCACGATGTTGCGCGATTCCCCTGGCTCCTCGCAGCAACTCCCCGGGGAGACCGCATTCTGCAACAGGCGCACCATCTGGGTCGCGCCGCCGAACAGATCGACCCCCGTCGTACACCCTTTCTGCTGCGTCGCGCACGGCGCGCTTTCGGCAAGCGCGAGCGCACCCGCGCCCGTCCTGTTCGGGTTGGACGCCTTGGGACGATCCAGCACGACCTCATCGGGATAGGGGAGTTTCTGCGACGGCAATGGCCGCCCGCAAACGACGATGTCATCCGGCTTGGCTGCGCTCTTCGCGCGCGGAACGCACGGTTCGGTGCCCACCGGCTGCAGGATCGACCAAGCCGCTTCGGCCGGCGGCGCAGTGGGAGCGACAACCGGCGGTGTCGCGACTTGCGCGGCGAGGATCAGCAACAGCATGACGCACACGCTGCCGCCCGATCATGGCGAATTTCAGGCGACGCGTGGAATCGCCAGCCGCGGCAGGTCGATCGCGGGGCACCGGTCCATCACGACGTCGAGCCCAGCCGCCTCGGCCCGCGCCGCCGCGTCCGGATTGATGACACCCAACTGGAGCCACACTGCCTTCGCGCCGACAGCGATCGCCGCGTCCACGGCATCCCCCGCAGCCGCTGAATTGCGGAACACATCGACCAGATCGATCGGCCCGGCAATGTCGGAAAGCTCCGCCACGACCGTCTCACCGTTGATCGTGCTCCCGGCGAGTTGCGGATTGACCGGGATCACGCGGTAGCCATGCGCCTGCAACGTCCGCATCACGCCATACGACGGACGGTACGACCGATCGGATGCACCCACCAACGCGATCGTCCGCGTCTCGGTCAACAGCCGCGTGATCTCTTCGTCCTGCGTCAGCATCAGCGTCGCTCCTTGATCCAGTCCGCAACACGATCCGCAATCGCCCCGAACGCAACCGCTTCGCTGCCGTCCGCCGCCACCGGCGGCCGACCGGCATCGGACGCGATCCGGACGCGCATGTCGAGCGGAATTCGCCCGAGGAAGGGGATTCCGAGCGTCGCCGCCGCCGCTTCCGCACCACCACTGCCGAACGGATCGGACACGTCGCCGCACGACGGGCAGACATAACCCGCCATATTCTCGACCAGCCCGATGATCGGCACGCCCGCCTTGACGAACAGGTCGATCGCCCGTTTCGCGTCGATCAGCGCGAGATCCTGCGGGGTGGACACGATCACCGCGCCCTGCGGCCGGTATTTCTGGATCATCGTCAGCTGGACGTCGCCCGTCCCCGGCGGCAGATCGAGCACCAAAGTATCCGCATCGCCCCAGTTCGCGTCGAGCATCTGCTGGAGCGCCCCCGCCGCCATCGGTCCGCGCCACGCGATCGCCTGATCGGGCGCGACGAGCATTCCCATCGACAGCATCGGCACGCCCGACGGCGTATCGACCGGCTGCAACACTTTATTACGAGCGGTCGGCTTGGCGTCCTCGACCCCCATCAGCTTGGGCTGCGACGGCCCATAGATGTCGGCGTCGACCAGCCCGACGCGGCGCCCGCGCGCCGCCAGACCGATCGCCAGGTTGGCCGAAACGGTGGACTTTCCGACGCCACCCTTCCCGCTCGCCACCGCGATCGAAAGCCGCGTGCTCCGCTGGCTGGTGAGCGCAATCCGTACCGTCGCAACCCCCGGCAAATCGCTCGCCGCCGCGCGCACCGACGCCTCGAGCGAATCGCGTTCACCCTCATCCAGCCCGCTCACGTCGATCACGATACTCGCGCGATCCCCCTCGATACGGCCGGTGGCGCGGTTGCCCGCAAAGGGGGCGAGCATGGCATCTAGCGAAACTGGATCGGTCATCCGCGTGCAGATAGGCGTCCACCGTGCGCTTGCCACTGTTTTTCGTAAGTCTTGCCCCCTATAAAGGCATCATGACGATCCTATCGGGCTGGTTCCGCCGCCTCTCCATCCTTACCGCCGACAACAAGGGCCCCTGGGGCGGCCCAGGCGGTTCCGACGACGACGGCAAAGGGAGCACGCCCGGCAACGGCGGTGGCCCGCGCAACCCATGGGCGCAACCGCCGAGCGGCACGCCGCGCGGTAAGCAGCCCGGACCGAGCGCGCTCGACGAATTCCTCAAGCGCGCCCGCACGTCCGGTGGCGGCGGGGGCGGCAACGGCGGCTTCGGTGGCCGTCCGCGAATCCCCGGCACGCCCTCGCCCGCGCAATTGTGGGGCATCGGCGTCGGCATCATCCTGGTGCTGTGGCTCGCCTTCACCGCAATCCATTCGATCGGGCCGCAACAGCGTGGCGTCGTGACCTTCCTCGGCCGCTATGCCGGCACGCTAGAGCCGGGCATCCGCCTGACGCTCCCCGCGCCGCTGTCGTCGGTCGCCAAGGTCGACGTCAGCCAGATCAGCACCGACACCTTCCCGGAAGAAGGCTCGGGCGCGAACCTGATGCTGACGCGCGACCAGAACGTCGTCGATCTCGATTATTCGGTGCGCTGGATCATCAGCAACCCGCAGGACTTCGCGTTCCAGATCAAGGACCAGAAGTCGACGCTCCGCGCGACCGCCGAAAGCGCGATGCGCGCGATCGTCGCGACCGTGTCGCTCGATCAGGCGCTCGGTGGCGGCCGCGCCGCGATGGAAGTCCGCGCGCAGCAGTTGATGCAGTCGATCCTCGACCGCTACAATTCGGGCATCCGCATCCAGGGCGTCGCGATCAAGAACGCCGCCCCGCCCGCGCAGGTCATCGACGACTTCAAGGCCGTCTCCGCTGCGCAGCAGGAAGCCCAGGGCAACATCAACCGCGCCCGTGGCTACGCCCAACAGACGCTCGCACGCGCGCAGGCCGATGCGACCTCGTTTGACGTGCTCTACGCACAATATCGCCTCGCCCCCGAAGTGACTCGCCGTCGTCTCTATTACGAGACCATGGAGCAGGTGCTGGCGCGCAGCGACAAGACGATCGTCGAAGCGCCGGGTGTCGTTCCGTATCTCCCGCTTGGGCGTAACAAGCGCCTGCCCGATCCGGTCGCCCCTGCCGCCCTCGCCCCCGAAACGCCCGCCGCCGGAGCAGCACAGTGAATCTCGCCCGTAACCCCATCGCGCTCGGCGCGGCAGCGATGGCCGCGCTGATCGTGCTCGCCAGTTCGCTGACGATCGTGCCCGAGACCAGCCAGGCGGTGATCCTGCGCTTCGAACAGCCGTACCGAACGATCAACCGGTGGAAGCCCAACGAAGTTTTCGGCAACACCGGCGCCGGTCTCGCCGCACGGATCCCGTTCGTCGACCGGCTGATCTGGGTCGACAAGCGCGTCCTCGACGTCGAGCTCGACAAGCAGCCGGTCCTGTCGACCGACCAGCTCCGCCTCGAAGTCGACGCCTACGCCCGCTTCCGCATCGTCAACCCGCTCCAGGCGGTGACGTCGACCGGCAGCACCTCGGTCACCGAACAGCGCGTGATCGATCAGCTTCAGCCGCTGCTCAGCTCGGCGCTGCGCAACGAACTCGGGCGTCGCCCCTCGGCAGCCCTGCTCAGCCCCGAGCGCGGCCAGGTGATGGACAACATCCGCGCCGGTCTGCAGAAGCTCGCCAGCCAATACGGCGTGCAGATCATCGACGTCCGGATCAAGCGGACCGACCTGCCGCAGGGCACCCCGCTGCAAAGCGCGTTCGATCGGATGAAGACCGCGCGCCAGCAGGAACGCCTGACGATCCAGGCCAAGGGCCAGCAGGACGCGCAGATCATCAGCGCCGAGGCCGATGCGAAGGCCGCGCAGATCTACGCCGAGGCGTTCAACAAAGACCCCGAATTCTACGACTTCTACCGCGCGATGCAGTCGTACCGGACGACCTTCGGTGCGGAAGCCAAGGGCGAGACGTCGATGGTCCTGTCGCCCGACAATGCCTATTTGCGCCAATTCGAGGGGCGAAAGTGACGAAGTGCATCCAAATCGCCTGATCAGCGGTTCATGTTCAAACGTCGTTCAGCAACGCGTCGTATGACTATTCAAGTTGCCGTTCACGGTACACGAGAGGAAAGACCCTAGTGCGTTACGCCTACGCCATTACCGCAGCCCTGCTTTTGGGCGGCACCGCGACCGCGGTCGCGCTTCCGACGATCAGCGGCGCGCAGACTGCGCAAAACGAACCCGCCGCCATGGCCGCCACCGCCCCCAAGGCCGGCGCGCCGATGAGCTTCGCCGACCTCGTCGCGAAGCTCCAGCCAGCGGTCGTCAACATCTCGACGACGCAGCACATCACCCAGGCGCAGCAGCCCAACCCGTTCGCGGGTACGCCGTTCGAAGGCCTGTTCAACCAGAGCCAGGGCGGCGGCGGCGGTGCGGCCCCGGTCACGCGGCAGGCGACCTCGCTCGGCTCGGGCTTCATCATTTCCCCTGACGGTTATGTCGTGACGAACAACCACGTCGTCGCCGCAGGTGCCAAGGGCGCGACGGTCGATGCGATCACCGTCACGCTGACCGATCGCAAGGAATATGTTGCCAAGCTGATCGGGCGCGATCCGACGTCGGATCTGGCGCTGCTCAAGATCGATGCGAAGGCGCTGCCGTTCGTCAAGTTCGGCAATTCGAACGCTGCCCGCGTCGGCGACTGGATCGTCGCGATCGGCAATCCGTTCGGCCTCGGCGGCACGGTGACCGCGGGGATCGTTTCGTCGCTCCACCGCGTGACCGGTGGCGGCGCCTATGACCGCTTCATCCAGACCGACGCCGCGATCAACCAGGGCAACTCGGGTGGCCCAATGTTCGATCTCGCGGGCAACGTCATCGGCATCAACTCGCAGATCTTCGCGGGCCAGTCGGGCGGCAACATTGGGATCGGCTTCGCCATCCCGGCAGACGACGCCAAGCCGGTCATCGAGAAGCTGATGAAGGGCACGACGATCGCGCGCGGTTACCTCGGCGTCGGCCCGCAGCCGATCGACGACGATCTCGCGAACTCGTTCGGGCTCCAGAAGAACCAGGGCGAATTGCTCCGCCAGATCGAGCCGGGCCAGCCCGCCGAAAAGGCTGGCTTGAAGGTCGGTGACGTCGTGCTCCGCGTCGACGGCAAGCCGGTCAATCCGGACCAGTCGCTCAGCTATCTCGTCGCGAACATCACGCCGGGGTCGCGCGTCCCAATCGACATCATCCGGCAGGGTCGCCCGATGACGATCGCCACCGTCATCGGCACGCGTCCTTCGGAGGAAGCGCTTCAGGCAAAGGCCACCGGCGCCGACAATGACGACATGAGCGACGACGACGATACGCCAACCGTCGGCAAGACCGCGCCGAACTCGCTGGGCGTCACCGTTCAGACGCTCACGCCGCCGATCGCGCGCAACTTCAGCATCGATTCGTCGGTGCAGGGTGTCGTGATCGCGATGGTCGATCCGGCAAGCGATGCGGCGTCCAAGGGTCTCAAGCGCGGCGACGTGATCATCTCCGCCAACGGAACGCCGACACCGACGCCAGCGGCGCTCGGCGCGGCGGTGGCGGCAGCCAAGGCGGCCAACCGGTCGCTCGTTGCGCTCTACGTCGTCCGTGGACGCCAGCCGGCCTTCTTCATCGGGGTGAAGCTCAAGAAGTAAGCTCTGCCCGCCCCCCGCTCCGATATCGGAGCGGGGGGCTTTTTTTGCTTCCGCGATTGGGGTTCCCGGCGATAAGATCGCAGGCCTGGCGCAAGACGTCCCGAGTTTCCAACCCGTCCGTTCGGGCTAAGCGAAGTCGAAGCCGCTCGCGCTACGCAAGCCCTTCGACTGTGCTCAGGGCGAACGGAAGCGGTCATATCGGACCGATTGCGCCGCAGCCTTTGCGGGAAGATCCATGACCGAAACCACCACCGCCGCCGCTCCCGCCAGCATCTTCATCGGGGCGGGTCCCGGCGGTGCGAAGCCGCAACAGCTCGATCTCAAACGCGCCAACCGCCACGGCCTGATCGCGGGCGCGACCGGCACCGGCAAGACCGTCACCGTCCAGGGCCTGATCGAAGGACTGTCGAAGGCGGGCGTCCCCTGTTTCGTCGCCGACGTGAAGGGTGACCTGTCCGGCCTCGCGATGGCCGGATCCCCGACCGCCAAGACGCACGCCCCCTTCTCCGCTCGCGCCGCCGAGATCGGCGACACCGCTTGGGCCTACGCCGATACGCCCGTGCAATTCTGGGACCTGTACGGCGAACAGGGCCACCCGATCCGCACCACCGTCAGTGAAATGGGCCCGCTGTTGCTCGCGCGGTTGATGGACCTCAACGAAGTCCAGGAGGGCGTACTGACGATCGCCTTCCACGTTGCCGACAAGGAAGGGCTGCTGCTGCTCGACCTCGACGATCTGCAGGCGATGCTGGTCGATTGCGCGGGCCGTGCTTCCGAACTCTCGACCACCTACGGCAATGTCTCGAAACAGTCGGTCGGGACGATCCAGCGCGCGCTGCTCCAGTTGCGCAGCCAGGGCGGCGAGCATTTCTTCGGCGAACCCGCGCTCGATCTCGACGATTTCCTCGGGGTCGACGATCGCGGGCGCGGTATCGTCAACGTGCTGGCTGCCGACAAGCTGATGGCGAGCCCCAAGCTCTACGCCACCTTCCTGCTGTGGCTGATGAGCGAGCTGTTCGAAAACCTCCCCGAAGTCGGCGATCCCGACAAGCCCGTGCTCTGCTTCTTCTTCGACGAAGCGCACCTCTTGTTCGATGCCGCCCCCAAGGCGTTGCTCGAAAAGATCGAGCAGGTCGTGCGCTTGATCCGATCGAAGGGCGTGGGCATCTATTTCATCACGCAGAACCCGATCGACATTCCCGACACCGTCGCAGGCCAGCTCGGCAACCGCGTGCAACACGCGCTCCGCGCCTTCACCCCGCGCGACCAGGCGGCGGTGCGCGCGGCCGCGACCACCTTCCGCGCCAATCCCGGCGTAGACGTCGCGACCGCGATCACCGAACTCAAGGTTGGCGAGGCGCTGGTGTCGATGCTGCTCCCCGACGGATCGCCGTCCCCGGTCGAACGCACGCTGATCGCCCCGCCGGGCTCGCGCGTCGGCCCGGTCACGCCGGTCGAGCGCGGCGTGCTGATCCAGACCGATCCGGTCGGCGAGAAATACGATGTCCTAATCGATCGCGTCTCGGCTGAGGAGATCCTGTCGGGCAAGGCGCAGGAGGCCTCCGCCGCCGCTGCCGAAGCCGCCGCCAAGTCGGACGCGGACAAAGCCGCCGCCGCGCAAGCCAAAGCCGATGCGGTCGCCGCGCGGATTGCAGAAAAGCAGCGCATCGCCGAGCAGCGCGAAGCCGATCGCTTGGCCAAGCAGCAGGCCGCCGCGGACCGCGCCGCGGCCAACTCGCCGTGGAACCGTGTGGCGACCTCGGCGGCGCGCTCGGCATCGTCAGCGGTAGGGCGCCAGGTCGCCAACGAGGTCTCCAAGGCAGTCTTCGGATCGTCGCGCGGAGCCGGAGCCGGGATCGTCGGCAGCCTGGTCCGCGGCGTGCTAGGCGGCCTGTTCAAGGGGCGGTAGAAGTTCTCCAAAAAAAGCCCCTCCCCTTCAGGGGAGGGGTTGGGGTGGGGAAGTCCAGCAGAACGTTGCTCTCTGCGAGGCACCGCCCCACCCCCAACCCCTCCCCTGAAGGGGAGGGGCTAGAAACCCTCACCAACCGCTAGGCTTCCCCTTATTCTGCTTATCCAACCAAGCCTTTAACGGCGCAAAATACGCCACCATCGCCTGCCCCGACATCTCCCGGCTTCTGGTAAATTTCTCCAACGCATCCGGCCACGGCTTCGACTGCCCCATCGCCAGCATAGCGTTCAGCTTATCTCCAACCGCCTTATTGTCATAGAACGAGCAGCGATGCAGCGGCCCCTTCCACCCCGACTGCTTGCACGCCGCCTGATAGAATTGGAACTGCAACAACCGCGCAAGGAAGTAGCGCGTATACGGCACGCTCGCGGGCACGTGATACTTCGCCCCCGCATCGAACCGCGTCTCGTCGCGCGCGACCGGGGGAACGACGCCCTGATATTTGAGGCGCAGGTCGTTCCACCCCTTCTCATACTGGGTCGTAGGGATCGCCCCCGAGAACACGCCCCAGCGGTACTTGTCGATCAGCAGCCCGAACGGCAGGAACGCGACCTTGTCCATCGCCTGCTTGAGCAGCAGCCCGATATCCTTGTCCGCGCTCGGCACCCGGGCCTTGTCCAACAGCCCGATCCGCACCAAATAGTCAGGCGTGATCGAGAGCGCGACGAAATCGCCGATCGCTTCATGGAAGCCGTCATTCGCGCCATTTTTGTACAGAAACGGCTGCAAATTGTAGGCGCGCTGGTAGTAATTGTGGCCCATTTCGTGGTGAATCGTGACGAAATCGTCGCCATTTACCTTGGTGCACATCTTGATCCGCAGGTCGTCCATGCTGTCGACGTCCCACGCCGAGGCATGGCAAATCACCTCACGGTCGGCCGGTTTGACGATCTGCGAGCGCGCCCAGAACGTATCCGGCAGCGGCTTGAACCCGAGGGAGGAATAGAAACCCTCGCCTGTTTTGAACATCTTGACCGGATCATAGCCCTTCGCCTTGAGCAGATCGCCCGTGTCATAGCCGACGTCACCCGCCCCCGCCGGAGCGACCACGTCATAGATATTACCCCATTCCTGCGCCCACATGTTGCCGAGCAGATCGGCTCGGATCGGCCCGGTCTTGGCCTGGACCCCATCCCCATATTTTTCGTTGAGTTTCCAACGCACATAGGTGTGGAGCGCGACATACAGCGGCTCAACCTGCTTCCACAATTTGTCGGTCAGCGCGGCGAACTGGTCGGGCTCCATGTCATACCCCGACCGCCACAAAGCGCCGACATCTGAATACCCTAGCGCCTTCGCGCCCTGGTTCGCGATCACGACCTGCCGCGCATAATCCTTCCGCATCGGCGCGCCGACGTTGTCGTGCCAGCTGACCCACATTTCCTGCGACTTGGCGGGGTCGCGCACCGTGCCCATCGCGGCCTCGATATCGCTTCCGTTCAAGGGCTTGCCGTCGAGCGTCCCCCTGCCCTTGCCGTAGCCCGAGGACATGCGGGTCACGATCGTCGACAGCTCGGTCGCAGCGCCCGGCGTGGTCGGCGCAGGCAACGTCAATCCGCTGCGGAGCAAGTCGATCTTGCGCTTGGTGTCGAACGAAAGCCCTGGAATCCGCGCGTATTTCGCCGCTTCGAGCGCATATTTGACCGACATTTCGGTGCCTTCGGCCCCGTATTTCGCCGCAATGGCATCGGTATCGTCGGTAATGTACGTCGCGTTGATCCACGCAACTTGCGCGGCCGGCGTGGAAAATTCTTCGATCGCCTTCTCCGCGCGTGCGACGAAGGCATCGGCGGCTGCGGGGGTGGCGGCTTGGGCGGCAACGGGCGCCGCCTGCTGCGCAAAAGCGGGCGTCGCGGCGAAAGCCAGAGCAAAGGCAAGTGTAGAGATGCTGGTGCGCAAGATGCGACTCCCCCGGGAATATGGTGAAGGCGGCAACCTGTGCCGCCCGGAATGGATGGTCAAGCCGCGAGAAAGTCAGCGATCGTGCTACCAAGCTCGGGCTTCATCACCGCGCTCATGTGATTTCCCGGGATGCTCGCATAGCGCCCGTCGGGCAGCGCGGCGGCAAGCGCCTCGCCCGAGCCATTGTCGTGATCGTCCACCCCGTTGACGACCAGCACCGGCGGCCGGATCGTTGACAGCGCCTCGGCCGGCGTATCGACGAACGTGTCGAGCACGCGCAGCAACGCCAGCGGATCGCCCTTGGTGGTCTTGAGGAACGCCTCGGTCAGCCATTCGCTCGTGCCTTGCTTGAAACTGCCGAGGTTGGTCAGGACGTTATGGAAATACGCGCCGCGCCCCTGCGTGTGGACGATCCCGTCGAGCCCCATCCCCGAAACCGCTACCCGCCGCGGCGTCGCGCCGTTGACGAGCATCCGCATCACCGTCCGCCCGCCGAGCGAATAGCCCGCGAGATCGTAATCGCTAAGCCCGAGATGCGCGACCAGCGCTTTTCCGTCCTCCATCAACACATCGGGCGGATAGGAGGCCGCGTCATGCGGCTTCGCGCTCGCTCCGTGCCCGCGCAGGTCGGGCATGATCACGCGGAAACCCGCAGCGGCGATCTCTTCGGCGTGGCCGTATTTCAGCCAGTTGGTCGTCGCGTCGGAGAAATAGCCGTGAATCAGGACGACCGGGCGCCCCTCTCCGAGTTCGCGCCACGCCAGCCGCGCGCCATCGATGCTTTCGAAAAATCGTGGTTCAATCGGGGAGTTTGCCAAATGCCTTGATCCATCGATCTGCGGTCGACGGATTGTCCGCGACCCGCGTTGTCGGGAGATCCTTAGTGTCCAGCCATGCCGCGTGCCAAGTCTCTGGCGAGAAATGATGCTTGGGGACGAAGCGCCGGGGCTCGCCGAAGCTGCCGATGGTGAGATCCATGTTTGCGCCGGGCTCGAGGAATTCGAAGGTCAGCGGCGTGCCGCAGGCGCTGCAGAAACCACGCTAGGCAATGGGAGAGCTCTGGAAGCGATCGGGTTCGCGCTCCCATGTCACGTTGGCGATCTTGACGCTCTTGAACGCGATCGACACGCCACCGGTCGCGCGCTGGCACATCCGGCAGTGGCAGAGATAGGCGTCATTGTTCTCGATCTCGACGCTGTAGCGGATGCGCCCGCATTGGCAGCCACCGGTGACGGTTTCGGTCATGCGCTTGCTCGCATCATGATGGCGATGAACTCGGCAGTAGGAGCGTTTTCGGCAAACGTTGGCACATCGTCGGCGATCGACACCCACGGCTGCTTGCGCTTCACCCAGATATGCGTGCGCGGGGTCAGCGTATCGCTCGCGTCGAGTGTACCTGCCCGCACGACGGCGATCCCGGGTCGAGCGCTGTTGGTGTTGTAGATCCTGGCATGGCACACGCCACACAGCCGCTGGAGCGATTCCGATCCACTTGGGCTTGTGAAGCGATAGTCGACAAGCGGCCCAGTAACCGTGATGGCGTCCGCACGGATGAAAGCCTGCTCGCTGAACGCACTGCCCGACCAGCTCTGGCAGTCGAGACAATGGCAACAATAGACGGGCGGCATCGCGTCGACAGCAAGCGTGAAGCGTGTTTCTCCGCAGCGGCAGCCGCCAATAATCACGCGCCCCTATCTTCGCGTATCAAGTCGATCCCCGAAGTCTGCGGAACACCCGGAATTCGCGCGCGCCGGCTCCAGTCCTGCATCTCGCGAACGATCTCGAGCTTTTCTGCAACGGTCAGCTGTGTCGCCTGATGGATCGCCGCCCGCGCGACGGCCTCGACCGAGGTCTTGCGCTCACGCACCAAGGTTTCCAGCCGCGTGATCGTCGCGTCATCAATCCGGCGAATGAGGAGCTGTGCCATGCGCCGATGATAGCACGAAGCTATCATCGGCTCAAAGAAGCTCAGTCCCCCTTGTTCAGATACCGCCGCCCGAGCAGCTCCGCAATCTGCACCGCGTTGAGCGCGGCGCCCTTGCGGAGGTTATCCGACACGCACCACAGCGACAGCCCGTTCTCAACAGTCGAATCCTCGCGCACGCGGCTGATGAAGGTGGCATATTCACCGACGCACTCGACCGGGGTGACGTATCCGCCGTCTTCCCGCTTGTCGACGAGCATCACCCCCGGCGCCTCGCGCAGGATCTTCTTAGCCTGCTCCGCCGAGATCTCGTCATGGAATTCGATGTTGATCGCTTCCGAATGCCCGACGAACACCGGCACGCGCACGCAGGTTGCGGTGACCTTGATCTTGGGATCGAGGATCTTCTTGGTCTCGACCACCATTTTCCACTCTTCCTTGGTCGACCCGTCGTCGAGGAAGCTGTCGATGTGCGGAATCACGTTGAACGCGATCTGTTTGGTGAACTTCTTGGCCTCTGCCGGGTCCCCGACGAAGATGTTGCGCGACTGCTCGAACAGTTCGTCCATCCCCGCCTTGCCCGCGCCCGACACCGATTGATAGGTCGCGACGACGACGCGCTTGATCCGGGCGGCATCGTGCAACGGCTTGAGCGCCACCACCATCTGCGCGGTCGAGCAGTTGGGGTTCGCGATGATGTTGCGCTTGGTATAGCCCGCGATCGCGTCGGGGTTCACCTCGGGCACGATCAGCGGCACGTCCGGGTCCATCCGGTACAGCGACGAATTGTCGATCACCGTGCAGCCAGCGGCGGCAAAGCGCGGCGCATGGATCTTGGTGGCGTCCGACCCGATTGCGAACAACGCCATGTCCCAGCCGGTCGGATCGAAATTCTCGATGTTCTGGACCTTGAGCTTGCGCCCGGTCTCGCCGAAATCGACCTCGTCGCCCTGGCTGCGCGACGACGCGACGACCGCAATATCCGCCAGCGGGAATTCGCGCTCCGCCAGAATGTTGAGCATCTCGCGCCCGACGTTGCCCGTCGCGCCCGCGACCACGATCCTGTAACCCATGACTTCCTCCAATTCGGAACGCGCCCGTAGCGTCATTACGCGCGGACGTCTATCGGCTTTGCTAATCGTGCGTGCGCGCCTGCCAGGTCGCATGGGTTATTCCATGCACCGTCGCAAGGTGATCGGTCAGCGCGTCGAGTTCGCTCACCGCTATATTGGTACTGACGAGCTTCGCAACAATCTCGACCCGGCCCTCGCCGCGATTGACGATATCGAGCTCGGCGACGGGCAGCTGCGCCGTCTCCAGATGGTCGGTCAGCAAGTCGCCCATCGGCCCCGCCTCGTCCGCATCGGTGGTAATCGTGACGCTGTACGTCGCCTCCACGCTGCGCCCTTCGAGCGGGATGCGGTTGATCGCGTCGACAAGCGGCCGCAGCATCGTGTTGGCAAGAATGACGAAGCCAGTGAGCAGTACCGCCTCCGCGATCATGTCGCTCCCGGCGATCGCCCCGACTGCGGCCGAGCACCACAAGGTCGCCGCGGTGTTGAGGCCGCGGACGTTCATCCCTTCTTTCATGATCACGCCAGCGCCGAGGAAACCGATCCCCGACACGACATAGGCAATGATCCGGATCGACTCGACGTCGCCGCCCAGCCGCTGCCCGAGATCGACGAACGCGGAAGAGCCGAGCGCCACCAGCGCGTTGGTGCGCAACCCCGCCGTCCGCTGACGATACTGCCGCTCCGCACCGATCAGCGTGCCGAGCACGAACGCCGTCAGATAGCTGACGACCGTGTCGAGGAACGGCCACAAGTGGAAGGTGGTAAGGAAGCGCATGAGGCCGCGCTTTATGAGAGCGGCGCGTCCGAGGCTAGAGGGGGCAGCGCTAGAGGAGGCGGAGGGTTGTCCCCTCCCCGTTATTCCCGCGCAGGCGGGAATCCATACTGGCTGGTCTCGCAGCACGGAGAGCATCAGTATCAATGGATCCCCGCCTTCGCGGGGATGACGGAGATGGGAGTCACCCGGCCTTCATCAGCCGCAGTGCAGCCCGCCTTACTTTTTATCCTTCACGTTCCGATCCAGGAACGTCAGGATCGTCCCCCACAGATGTTCGCTGACCCCCGGCCCACCGACCCGGTGCGTATAGCCCGGATAGAACATCATCTCGAACGGCGTCGCGGTCGCCTGCATCCGCGCGGCGAACGCGGTTGAGTTGGTGAACACGACATTGTCGTCCGCCATCCCGTGGATCAGCAGCAACGGATCCTTGATCGCAGGAGCCTTCCCCAGCGCGTCCGAAGCAACATACGCCTGCTTGTCCGCGACCGGCGAGCCCATGTAGCGCTCGGTATAATGGGTATCGTACAGATCCCATTGCGTCACTGGCGCCCCCGACACACCCGCGGCATAGACCCCCGGGTTCGCCTCGAGCATCTTGAGCGTCATATACCCACCATAGGACCAGCCATAGATCGCCACCTTGGAAGGATCGACGAACGGCTGGCTCTTGATGAACTTCGCCCCCGCGAGCTGATCGGCGACCTCGACCGTCCCCATCGCGCGATAGATGTGATCTTCGAACGCCTTGCCGCGATTGTACGAGCCGCGATTGTCGATCTGGAAATAGATATAGCCGTGCTGCACCAGATATTGCGGCAACGCCCCGCCCCAGCCGCGCGTGACCTGCTGCCCGGTGCCGGGGCCGCCGTAATGCTGAAAGAAGACGGGGTATTTCTTCCCCGGCTCGAGCGGCGGGGTGATCATCTCATAATAGAGCTCGGTCCCGTCCTCCGCCTTGATCGTCCCGAACTTGGTCTGCTGATGCGCCGCCAGATAGGGGTAATAAGGATGCCCCGGCACGACCGCATTCTCGTTGATCCAAGAGAGCCGCTTGCCGCCCGCGTCCGCCAGATAGACCTGCGTCGGCTGCGTCGGGCTGGAGCGCGAGACGATCATCCGCGTCGCGGCTTCGTCCATCGTGCCGTTGTTCCACCAGCCCGCTTCGGTCAGCCGCGTGATCTGGTTCGGATGCGCGATGTCGACCGAATAAAGGTGCTGTTCGAGCACGCCGTCCTTGTTGCCGGTGAAGAACAGCCGCCCCTTGGCCTCGTCCACGCCGAGCAGGGATTGTACGACCCAGTCGCCCTTGGTCAGCGCGGTCCACTTGCCGCTCGCGAAGCGGTAGAGGTGGCCGAAGCCGGTCCGCTCCGAACGCCAGATCAGGCTCCCGTCCTTCATCGGGCGATAGGCGTCGGACAGGTTGAGCCAGCTGCGCGTCCCCGAATTCTCGGTAAACAGCACGGTCGCCTTACCCGTCGCCGGATCGACGCGGAGCATGTCGAGCGTCTTCTGGTCGCGGCTTTCGCGCTGGACGAGCAACGCGCTGCCGTCGGGCGTCCAGTCGACGCGCGCGAGATAGATGTCAGGATTGCTGCCGAGGTCGACCTTGACCTTCCCCGACCCGTCCGCCTTCATCACGTACAGCGCAACCGCAACGTTGGGCGTGCCCGCGGCGGGATAGCGCTGGTCATAGACTTTGGTCCCGTTCGCGCCGATCGCGGCGCGCGTGACGACGCCGACGGGGGCCTCGTCGAACCGCTCGACCGCGATGTGGCTGTCCTGCGGCGACCACCAATAGCCCGTGCGGCGGTCCATTTCCTCTTGGGCCACGAACTCCGCCTCACCCCAATGGACCGTCCCGCCGCCATCGCTGCTGACGGCACGCGCATCGCCGCCGCCGAGCGGCTGGACGAACAAATTCTGCCCGCGCACGAAGCTGACGAACCCGCCTTTGGGGCTGATGATCGGGTTGAGTGCACCGTCGCCCGGCGCATTGGTCAGCCGCCGCGTAGTGCCGTCGAGGCCCGCCAGATACAGGTCGCCGTCGATCGGCACGAGGATCGTCTTGCCATCGGGAGCCCAGTCATAGGCGACGATGCCCTTCGACCCGGCGATGCGTGCGCGTTCGCGCTGCATCTTCTCCGCCTCGGACAGTTCCGCGCCCGAGCCGACCTTCTTGGAATCGACTAGCATCCGCTCCTGCCCGGTGCGCGTGTCGCGCGCCCACAGGTCGAAGCGCTCCTTCTGGTCCGCGCGCGGGCGAAGCGACGTCAGCAACGTCCCATCGGGCGACAGCTTGACGCCACGCGGCTGGACGCCCGACAGGTCGGGGCTGCCGAACACCTTGGTCAGCGTCAGCTTGTCCGCCGCAGACTCAGCAGGCATTGCAGGCACCGCTGCACACGCGAGCATCACGCCCGCAAAAGCCCAAGTCGCCCGCATCCCGCATCTCCAGTCCCGCAATTGTCGGGCCTGACGAAGGCAGGCCACGCGGGCTTATCGCGGCGGCGGAGCTTCGCGTAAAGGCCTCTGCTACCGTCACATCACGACAGCGTGCTCGCACCATTGCGCCACGGCAACGCGCGCCATTCGAGCAACGAGCGCCACGCCCATTCGACCGGCGCGATCCGGAACCAGCGCACCCACAGGTTCGCGCCGACCAGCAACCCGGCGTTGATGATCAAGGCGGTCAGCATCAGCCCGGTCCAGCTCATCGTGCCGTACAGCCCCAGCATGAACGGCGGATACAGCACCCACAGGCAGATCAACGTCTGCGCAATATAGATCGTCAATGCCGTGCGCCCCGCCGCGACGAACGGTCGCAACAGGCGCGCGCCGAGGGCGGTCGTCACGAGCAGGTTGACCAGCCCAAGATGCCCCAGCGTCATCGCCAGCCGCGCGATTTCACTCGTCGCCATGCTGATCTGCGGTGCACCATCGAACCGGGTGCCCTCATAGGCCTCGAGCAGCCGCAACGGCAGCCCGACCGCATAGCCGCACAGCGCGAGCGCGGCGTAGAAGCGCGGCGACCGCAACCCCTGCAAGACGCCCAAGCGGTACAGTCCCGCCCCGATCAGCATCGATGCGGCGGCCTCCCACACGAACAGACCTTCGAACCCCTGCCCTTCGGTGTACGTGAAGGTCGCCCATTGTTGCGCTGCCCATGTCGCGAAGGTCCCCTTGCGCGCGGTGTCCTCGGCATCGATCCGCGCCTTCACGTCGGCGGTGATTCGGGCCTGCGCCGCGGCCCTTGCCGCCCGTCGTGCGAGCACGGTCCGATCAGCCGGCGTCAGACCCTCGCCAGCCCGCGCGCGCGCTTCGACCCGATGCACGTCCGTGGCGTTGGAAACGTTGGCGCTGTACGTGAGCCCGCCCCCGATCAGGAAGAACACCGCCATGCTCGACCCCAGGAACAGCAAGGCGCGTGCGCGCAACTGGCGGAACAGGAACGCGACCATCGCGGCAATCGCATAGGTATGGAGGATGTCGCCCGGCCATAGCAGCACGAAGACATGCACCAGCCCGAACACCAGCAGCACGATGTTGCGCGCGAAGTAGCGCCGCAACACGACCGACTCCTCGGCCTGGGTGGCGAACCGGTCGGTCAGGATCACCATCCCCGCGCCGAACAGCATTTCGAGCAGCGCGCGGGCCGTGCCCATCGCGAGCACTTCGCGGAGCCACCACACCACTTGATCGATCGCGGACCAGCCGAGATGCCGAATATCATCAAACGAGGCAGCAAGCGATTGCCCCATATCGTTGATGTTCATGAACAATATGCCGAGGATCGCAATCCCGCGAAGAATATCAAGCACCGCGATCCGCGGCGCGCCGTCGGGTTCGACGGCCGTAAATGTAGCGACGTCTGCCATCGATCCCCCGGAAGTGCCGCCCACGCCGGGGCGACGGGCCAAGCCATACGCAAAAGCGGAATGGCGCGATACCCACCTGCCCGTCGTCATGACGGCGGTCTTGTCCTATGCCGGTTTAATGACTGATCCCGCCGTCCCCCGGACTATCACCGGCCAGCAACTCGACCGCTCCGAAATAGAAAGGCTCGCGGGCGCGAAGGCGCCGATGCACCTGCTTGATTGCGTGCTTGACGATATCGACCTGTCCGCGCTTGATCTCAACCGTTGGATTTTCGAGCGATGCAGTCTCCGTAGGACGACCTTTGCGGGCGCGCGGCTTGAAGGCACGCGCTGGTCGTCCTGCCGCGCGGCCTTCGCTGGCTTTCTTCGGGCGGACCTTGGCGAGGCAAGGTTCGAAGCAAGCGACTTTAACAATGCGGTATTTCGGAACGCCACGCTCTCGGGTGCGCACATCGCACGGTGCAAGCTAACCGGTGCAGACCTGTCCGACGTCAAGGCCTTCGACCTGACTCTGAACGAGGTTTTGCTGATCAATGCGAAAATGCCGGGCTTCTCCTTTCGCAAACAGACGCTGCGTAAGATCGATTTTAGTCAGGCCGATCTGCGCAAGAGCGACTTTCGCGCGACCGTCTTCGAGGCGTGCAGCCTGCGCGACGCGGGCGTGGCGGGATGCCGCTTCGACGCTGCAGACCTGCGCGGCGCGGATCTCGGCGGGATCGCGCTGATTGACGCGCGCCAGTTCCGCGGCGCGACGATCTCGCGCGAACAGGCCGGGCAATTGCTTGGGGAATTGGGGTTGCGGGTGGTCTGACCACGTCGCGTGGCCTTCCGCCACTGGTCGATGGGGAACGTAAGAGCGGCGAGAAAGGTTGACCCAACAAGGTCTTGCACGAGATGATCTGCGGCAGTTGTGAGACCATGAAATATACTAGCAACTTGTTAGACCGGGACACGATGACCCATTTTCTACCACATCGCACCGTTTGCCTGACTCTGGCATTCAGCTTCCCCGGGGTCGCGCAGGCCGATGCGCTGCAGGACAAGCTGCTGGCCGGGGTCAGGGCAGCGCTAGCGGATGCGTACACCTTCGAGCGCACGATCGTCTTTGAGCGGACAGGGGCTGCGCGGAAAGTGTTCGTCGAACGTTTCGACCCACGCCGCCCACCCAAAGAGTCATGGTCGCTCATCAGCGTAGACGGACACGCGCCGACAGCGAAAGAACTCGCGCAGTCGCGAAAGTCGAAGCCCGGGCCGGTGCCGTCTTATGGTGAACTGGCCACGTGGTTGGGTGCCCCTGCGACGCGGAGTGACACGGTGCCGGGTTATGTGACGTATCGCTACGCCAGTCTCCCGGCGGGAACGTTCAGGGTTGGATCGCACGATGCCTCCGCAGATACGCGCGCAGAGGCACTGGTCAACGTCAAGGGTCCGACGCCGTTCGTCGAAAGGATCCGCTTCGTATCGGATAAGGCGTTTCGGATGATGATGGTCGCTTCGGTCCAAAGCATGGATGTCACCAATCATTACCGGGTGTTGGCGACGGGGAAGGTGGTCCCAGAGACCTCTGCCAGCGTGATGGCAGGGTCGATGCTGGGCAAGTCCGGGCAAATTCGAACGACCGTCAGCTACGACCGAATGCAGGTGGCGAAGTGACTTGCGCGACGTAATGCGCGAGATCGCTACTCTTCGTTCGAGACTCTAGACCAAAAAGGGCGCGAGAACCGAAGTTCTCGCGCCCTTCCGAAGCCTTTAGGCAAAGCGACCGATTACTCGGCGGCGGCAGTGCCCTTTGCAGGACGCGTGTCGCGACGCTCTGCGATACGCGCCGACTTGCCGGTGCGGCCACGCAGATAGTACAGCTTCGCACGACGCACCGCGCCCTTGCGGACTACGACGATGCTGTCGATGTTCGGCGAATACAGCGGGAAGACGCGCTCCACACCCTCACCGAACGAAATCTTCCGTACGGTGAAGTTGCTGCCCATGCCCTTGTTCGAACGCGCGATGCACACGCCTTCGTAGTTCTGGACGCGGGTGCGCTCGCCTTCGACAACCTTCACGCCGACCTTGAGCGTATCGCCAGGGCGGAATTCGGGGATCTGCTTGGTTTGGAGAAACTTAGCGATGTTCTCGGCTTCGATCGTCTGGATGAGATTCATCTCATGCGTCCTTCGTCTGTCGTCGCGCGCCAGAGGGCGGTTGGACCCGAGCACCCTCATGGCGCTCCCACAGATCCGGCCGCCGTAGCCGTGTATCAGTCTCGGCCATGTGCTTGCGCCATGCCGAAATCCTCGCATGATCCCCCGATCGCAACACTTCGGGGATCATGCGCCCTTCCCATTCATATGGTCGGGTGTACTGCGGATATTCGAGAAGACCGCTTTCGAAGCTCTCGTCATCACCGCTAGAAGCCGCGCCCATTACGCCGGGAAGCAGCCGAATGCAAGCGTCGAGCAGCACCAGCGCGCCCATCTCGCCGCCCGAAAGAACGTAGTCGCCGATCGACACTTCCTCGATGCCCCGCGCTTCAAAGATGCGTTCGTCGAACCCCTCGAACCGACCGCACAGGATCGTGACGCCTGTCCCTTGCGCAAGGTCGCGGACGCGTGCCTGCGTGAGCGGGCGACCCCGCGGGGTCATCGCAAGGATCGGCGCGCCGGTCGCGACGCTGTCGATCGCCGCGGCAAGGACGTCGGCCTTGAGCACCATCCCCGCGCCGCCGCCCGCCGGGGTCTCGTCGACGGTGCGATGCTTGTCGGTTGCGAAGTCGCGGATGTTGCGCGCGTCGAGGCTCCACTTCCCTTCCCCCAGCGCACGCCCCGCCAGCGAGATACCCAGCGGGCCGGGGAACATCTCTGGATAGAGCGTCAGGACGGTGGCGGCGAAGGTCATAGGTCCTGCTCTCTACGCGGGGTTCAAAAGGGTCGGTAGTTGCGCGGTCGTCGTCGCGGACGTGCCCTAGGTCAAGCACGACCCGATCCGATTATCGAACCGGGCCGATGCTGCCAGCCAGACGGCGGAACGTTACGCTTGCGTACGCGTATCGCAGCCATGGACGATTGCATCATCATCGGCGCCGGTCCGGCCGGTCTTACCGCTGCGATCTATCTCGCGCGCTTCCATTTGAAGATCCGACTGTTCGATTGTGGCAGCAGCCGTGCAGCCATGATCCCCAGAACCCACAATCACGCAGGCTATCCCGGGGGGATCAAGGGAACCGAGTTGTTGCGCCGCATGCGCAAACAGGCCGAGGAATTTGGAGCGGTCTGCGAAACGGCGGAGGTGACCGAGATTGTCCGGGTCGGCGAGGATTTCGACGTTCGGATTGGCGACCGGTCGGTCCCGGCCCGGTCGGTGCTGCTGGCAACCGGAGTCGTCAATATCCGGCCTGAAATGGACCCACGGGTCCACGACGATGCGCTAGCCCGCGGGCTGATCCGCTACTGCCCGATTTGCGACGGGTATGAGGTCACCGACAAGCGCGTCGGCGTGATCGGCACGGGCGATCATGGGATGAAGGAAGCGCTCTTCCTCCGCGGCTACACCAGGGATGTCACGTTGATCGCGCCGGGTGCCCGGCACGACCTCGACGCCGCTTGTCAGGCAAAGCTGGACGAAGCCGGGATCGTCCATGTCGACGGACCTTGCTCGCCGATGCGGATCGCGGGCGACGCGATGGCGGTGACCACCCCGGGCGGGGAACTCACCTTCGACAGCGTGTACCCCGCGCTCGGATCGACGATCCGCTCGGCGCTGGCGGTGGCGGCCGGCGCGCGGGCAACGGCGGACGGATGCCTCGAAGTCGACGACCACCAAAGGACATCGATTCCTGGACTATTCGCAGCGGGAGATGTGGTGAAAGGCCTCGACCAGATCAGCCACGCGATAGGCGAAGCTGGGGTCGCCGCCACGACGATCCGCAACTTGCTGGACGAACGGCGTCCGCTCAGACGGTAGGCTATAAAACTCGAGCAGGTATCGCGAAGCTTCGGTCTCGGCGTTGCAGACCAAGCTGGCTTCAGCAGGTTCCGGAATCGACCGGCATGATCGGCCGCAAGTCGCCCGCTACCATCGCCCGCCCCTTCCCCAACGCCTTGGCATTGTAGAGCGACAGGTCAGCTCGCCGCAAAATATCGCTGCGGGTCGTGATCCCGTCGTCGAGCAGACACGCCCCCATCGTAGCACGGACGACGATCGTTCCGGCGTCACCGTTCACGGACACCGAAAGATCGCTCAGCAACGTCGCCAGGAACAGGCGAAGGCGCTCGATCGTGTCGCGCGCGGTGATCGCCAGCACGAATTCGTCCCCTCCAAGACGCGCGGCAAAGCCAATCGCTTCCGCATGGGTCGCAAGCGTCTGCGCGGTCCGTTGCAGCACGTCGTCGCCGGTATGGTGCCCGTACGTATCGTTGACCGACTTGAAGTTATCCAGGTCGAGCAGGACGACCGCCAACCCGTCCGATGCCTGTCGCTTGTCGACTCGGTCGTTAAGATACTGGTTGAGCGCCGCGCGGTTGGCGATCCCGGTCAGTTCATCGACGAGCGCACTGCGTTCCAGCGCGCGTTCGATCTCACGCTGCGCGGTCACGTCCTGACACACGCCGATCAGGCACCCCGCCTCGCCTTCGCGAATATCCACCTTGCCGACATTACGGATGCGGCGACGTTGCCCGTCTTCAGTGAAGATATCGGTTTCGACTTCGAAAGACTTGCCGGTATCAATCGCGCGATCGATCGCCTGCATCAGGACCATGCGGTCGTTGAAGGGATAGAACGTCAGGAAACGGTCCCATGCCGGACTGTGCATGTCGGGGTCCAGCCCGAACAGACGACACGCCTGGCGAGTCCATTCCATCGTCGCGCTTGCCAGATCGAGCCGCCATGACCCCATCCCGGCCAGCGCCTCGACATCGTCGAAATGGCGCAGCCAACTGGATTGCGGCATTACGCGTTTGAGACCATCGGGTCGCTTTTTCGCGCGACGCGGCAGCGAAATCCGCGGCGAGCCAGTCTTTACCTTTCGCGCTGCGGCCACATTCCCACCCTGTTCCGCGCCGTCGCGGTATTCGGACTGTCCGCCTATCATAGACGCGCGCAGACCAATTTCGTCCTTTTGCCAAAGTCGCCCAGATGGCTTTTAGGATGAGGCACATCGATAGCGCGGACGCCGTTTACCGCTTCTTGCCCTGATGGCGAATGTTGGCGGGACGCCCACGGCGTTTAAGGACGCGTGCGGGTGGTTTGCCCGTCCGCCTGCCACGGTCTTCGGTCGACGACGCGGCGGCACAACGCCCATCAACCATCTCGAACCGCAAGGCGCCAGACACCGGGTTCGCTTCTGCCAGTCTTAGCGGCAGTTTCTGACCGCTGGCGTAAACCGTGCCGGTCTGGTCGCCCGTCAGCGTCCGCGACGCTTCGTCAAACCGGAAATACTCCCCACCAATGTCGCGGACCGGCATCAGGCCGTCGCCGCCAATCCCCTGAACCGTGGCGAAAAACCCGAAGTTGGTGACGCCGGTGATCCGCGTCTCGAGCACTTCGCCGACCTTCTCCGCCAGGAATGCGGCGACGTAGCGGTCGATCGTGTCGCGCTCGGCCTCCATCGCGCGCCGCTCGAACTGCGAGATCGATTGCCCGATCCGCTCCATGCCGGCGGTCTCGCCGTCGGTCAGCCCGCCCGGCCCCAACGCATAGGCGGCCACGAGCGACCGATGGACGAGCAGATCGGCATAGCGCCGGATCGGCGAGGTGAAGTGCCCATAGCTTCCCAGCGCCAGCCCGAAATGCCCCAGGTTGGCAGGGGCATAATAGGCCTGGGTCTGCGTCCGCAGCACCTGCTCCATGATCTGCGGCCGCGCATCGTCATCCACGACCTTCGCTAGGATCTGGTTGAACGTGCGCGGCTGGATGACCTGCCCCAGCGCGAAGTCGATCCCGAAGGTCTTGAGATACTCTTTCAGTGCAACGATCTTCTCGCGGCTCGGCTGTTCGTGGACGCGGTACATTACCGGCGCCTTTTTCGCTTCGAGCGCCTTCGCCGCCGCGACGTTGGCGGCGATCATGTAATCCTCGATCAACTTGTGCGCATCGAGCCGTTCCCGCGGCGCGACCGACAGGATCCGCCCCATCTCGTCGAGCATCACGCGGCGTTCGGGCAAATCCAGATCGAGCGGCGCCCGCGCCTCGCGCGCCTTATTGAGCGCGCGCCAGCAGTCCCACAGCGGAAGGAGCGCGGCAAGGATGGGGTCAAGCCCCTCCCCTTCAGGGAGGGCGCCGGCCTGGCCCTTAAGCCCCTCCCCTTCAGGGAAGGGGTTGGGGTGGGGCAGTGCAGCAGTCAAGCCGTCGGAAGCAGGCACGGCCCCACCCCCAACCCCTCCCCTGAAGGGGAGGGGCTTAAGACCATCTACCATCGCCTGTGCGTCCTCATACGCAAGGTTCGCCGCAAGCCGCACCACCGCGCGGGTGAAGCGCCACGAGAGCAGCGTCCCGTCCTTGCCGATCCGCAAATGGCAGACCAGCGCGGCACGATCGACGCCCTGCTTCAGCGAACACATCTCCGCCGACAGGCTTTCGGGCAGCATCGGCACGACACGATCGGGGAAATACACGCTGTTCCCGCGTCGCCGCGCCTCACGGTCCAGCGACGACCCCGGACGCACATAGAAAGAGACGTCCGCAATCGCGACGATCGCCTTCCAGCCGCCATCATTGGCAGGGTCGTCGTCGGGCATCGCCCACACCGCATCGTCATGGTCGCGCGCGTCGGCGGGATCGATCGCGACGATCGGCAAATGCCGCAGATCCTCGCGGTCGTCGCCCAGCGGCTGCGCCGCGACGCGAACCGCCTCGTCCAGCGTTTCCGACGAGAACGCGTCCGGAATGCCGAGCTTGTGGATCGCGATCAGCGAGAAGCTGCGCGGCGCGAACGGATCGCCCAGCACCTGCGTCACGCGCACCGTGATCCGCGGTGGCCGCCCCGCCCGTTCCGCCAGCACCAGGTCGCCCGCCTGCGCGCCGCCAGCGTCGGACACCGGATATTCCTGCCGCTCCTTCTTCTCGACGCCTTGCAGCCACATGCCGCCCGGTTCCTGGCGCAATACGCCAAGGACGAGTTCCTCGCCCCGCGGCAGCACCTTCATCGGGAGCGCGATCCAGCCCTGCCCCGCTTCCTCGGTGCGCGCGAGGATACGATCGCCGACACCCAGCGCCCCGTTCTTGCGCTCACGAACGCGGAGCCTGGGCGCGGGCGTCTCCGACTCCCAGCGTTCGGGCACCGCCCAGATGTTGCCGCCGTCATCCACGTCCATGATACGCAGCACGGTCACTTTCGGCACGCCGCCCATCTTGTGGAAGGCGCGGCCCGGGGCGCTGTCGATCAACCCCTCGTCGGCCATGTCCTTGAGCAACGCCTTCAGCAGGATCTTGTCCTGCGCGGTCAACCCGAAGGCACGCGCAATCTCTCGCTTGCCGGCGGGGACATCGGACGTGGCGATGAAATCGAGGATCTGTTCGCGGGTCGGAAGACCCTTGGGAGGACTGGTGCTGATACGCTTTGGCATCGCACGACCATAGGGCAGCACGGGCGCGATGCCATCCATGAAAAAGCCGCTACCCGGGGCTTACGCCAGGCAGCGGCTTGAAGGTGGACGGGAAGTCTCCCGCCGGAATGTCGCGTTACGCGATCAGAACTTGCCGCGCAGCGTCACGCCATAGGTCCGCGGTTCGGCGAGGAACTGCGAGAAGAGCTGCCGACCGCCAGGATAGCGCGGATCGACATAGGGTGCGCTCGTCGTACCCTGCTGGAACGGCGAGTTGAACGCGACCTGGGCGTAATTCTTGTTGAAGATGTTCTGCCCCCAGAACTCGACCGCCCAGCGCTCCTCACGACCACGCAGACCGACGCGGGCGTTGAACAAGGCAAAGCTGTCCTGCCCCTTCTGCGGGAATAGATCCGAGCCCGTGTTATAATTGTCGCTCAGACGGCTATCGATGTAGAATAGCGCCGACAGACCACTGTCGCCGAGCTTAGGAGTCCAAGCGACCGAACTCGTCACGACGATCTTGGGTGCGTTCGAGAGCTGTCTACCGGGCAGTACGCGGAGCGCGGGATCGAGCGGCGCACCGTTGCTGTTGCCGACCACGTCGTTGCGATATTTGGTCGATTGATAGGTCCCGCCCAGATTGACGCGAAGATCGCGCATCGGGACGAGCGAAGCCTCCAGTTCGATACCCTGCGACAGCACGCCATAGCTGGTATCGCCGCTCGCGCACCGCCCGGTCGTTGCGCTGAGATCCCGGTCCCCGCCGTTCAGGCTGGTGGTGCAGCCATTGACGTTCTGGACCAAGAAGACCGTGCCGTTGAAGGTGTTTAACTGGAAGTTGCTGAATTCCTGCCGGAACGCCGCCGCCGACAGCGTGAACGGCCCAGTCCCGTATTTCGCGCCGACTTCGTAGGAGGTCACCGTCTCCGGGTCGAACTGGAGGTTGCCGACCAGCGCCTGCGCACCGCCGACCGATGCGAAGGTGGTCGTGGGAGCACCGTTGAAGACCTGGATCGGGTTCTTGAGCGCGGAACGATCAAGGTTGAACCCGCCCGCCTTATACCCACGCGAATAGCTGCCGTAGAGCAGCATATGGTCGAACGGACGCCACGACAGGATGCCGGTGCCGCTGAAGCGATCCTCGCTGCGCTTGCTGTTGATCGACACGCCGTTGAGTTCAGCGGTCGAATTGCCCTGGCACGACAGGCCAATGATGCCGCCAGCTACCGCCGCCAAGCCGGCGTTGGTGAGGAACGGCGTCAGCGCGGCCTGGTTGGCGACGCAGGCGGTGTTGTCGTTGCCGAAGGTGGCCGCGAACTTCTTGGTTTCGTTGGTATAGCGTACGCCCAGCGTGACATCGAGGCGGTCGGTCAGATGAATGATGTTGTGCGTGAAGATTGCGTAGTTCCGGCTGTTCTGAGTGTAACGATCGAGCGTGGAGCCCTTGTCGTTAATCCCGTCGAGCCGGTCGAACGCAGCATAGACCAACGGCGATGCCGCCCCGAACGCCGCCGGACGCGCACCAAGGCACGCAGGCGATGTTGGCGAATAGAGCGCCGCAAGCCCGCCGCCCGACACGATCCGGCACGTTGCAAACCGGCCATATTGGCTGCCGAACCGTAGATTGTCGGTGACGGTCAGGTCTTCGTTCGCGAAATATCCGCCGACGAGCCAGTCGAGCTTGTTGTCGAACAGATTGCCCTGCAACCGCAATTCCTGAGTGAAGGTCTTGAACTGCCGCAACGAATTGCCGTCCGCCGCGCGGTACAGGATGTCGACCGTGCTATAGTCGGTGTCCGATCCCTGGTCGCTCTTATACTCGCGGTACGCGGTGATCGAGGTCAGGTTGACGCCGCCGAGCGTCCAATCGATCTGGCCCGAAATCCCCTTGTCAGTGGTGATCCCGCCGAAGCTGCGGCCCCGGCTGACGCTCACATCGCGGCTGTAGCCGGCGTTGTTGATCCGCGCCAACGGCTGGCCGAGATCGCGTAACACGTTGACGATGTTGTTGCCCGTACCCTGCAACGGCGACAGCGGCGTCGACGGATTGTTGAGATTGCCGACGAATGAATTGACCGAGTTGTCGACATAGGTCGCGGCGCAGCATTTCTCGTCGCGATGCGTGTAGTCGGCGATCAGCCGGAGTGAGAAGTCCGCGCTCGGTTGATACAGGATCTGGCCACGCACGAAGTAGCGGTCGCGGTTGTTGATGTCGGTGTTGTTGGTGGTGTCGCGGTAGAAGCCGTCGCGCTTGACGTAGACCGCATCAACCCGCGCTGCGATCGTCTGCGTCAGGGGGACGTTCACGGCGCCGGCGAGGCGATAAAAATCGTAATTACCGTAGGTTGCCTCGGCATTGCCGCCAAAGGTGAAGCTTGGTTTCTTCGAGAAAACGTTGATGACGCCCGCCGAAGCGTTGCGGCCTCCAAGCGTTCCCTGAGGCCCGCGCAGCACCTCGACCCGGTCGATTTCTCCGAGTTCGTTGAGGCCTATGCCTGCGCGGGAGCGGTACACACCGTCGATGAAGACCGCGACGGAACTTTCGAGGCCGGGGTTATCGCCAACCGTACCGATACCGCGAATCCGCGGCGAACCATTCGCTTCCGAACCGGTCGAGGAGACCAGGAGCGAGGGTGCGAGCTGGCTCAACTGGCGGATGTCGTTGGCGCCCGAATTGGCGAGCGAGGCGGCGGAAACCGCCGAAACCGCGACCGGAACGTTGGCGAGCAACTGTGCACGGCCTTGAGCGGTCACGATAATATCCTGACCGGTGTCGTCCTGACTGTCGCTGCTCTGCGGGCTGGGCGTTGGTGCTGTTGCAGGTGGCGGCGCCTGCTGGGCCATCGCCGGACTGGTCGTCCCGATCGCCAGAGCCGAAAGCGCGCACGCCACCAAATACCGCGTATTGGGCATCTTGATCTCTCCCCGGATCGGAACGCTGATCGGTTCCGTACCCTATCCTCGAATGCCCCCTCATCTTAGCGCCGTCAAGCACCAGAAAACGCCTTGGCACGAGACAATTTCCGATTGTGGCATAAATGACATAGGAAATATGCGTCCGAACTGGCCAGAACGCTCCTTCTAAACGTCGTTTTAACGTCGTTTCGCCGCCAGATGACGCACGTTCGCCGCCGATCGTGCCGGATTAATAGCCGTTTAGGCGCGCAAATCGCTCGCGGTGGTAGGCGCCGTTGCCCCACATCGCTTCCAGCACGCGCGCGCGCTTGATGTAGAAGCCGGCATCGTAATCGTCGGTCATGCCGATCCCGCCATGCAGCTGGATCATCTCGCGGCTCATCAGGTTGAGCGTGTCACTCGCGATCGCCTTGGCGAGGCTGACCGACTGGTCGAGATCGGAACGCCCTGCATCGATCGCCTCCAGTGCCCCCTCGACCGCCGAACGCATCAGCTCGAGTTCGGTGAACAGCTTCGCCATACGGTGCTGGAGCGCTTGGAAGGTCGAGAGCTGTTGCCCGAACTGGACGCGGGTCTTGAGATAATCGTTGGTCGTATGGAACGCCTGCTCCGCCATCCCAAGCATTTCGGCGCAGAGCACCGCCGTCGCGCGATCGATGACCTTTGCGGTCAGCGTTGCATCGCCGAGTCGCACCGCGGGAACGGCGTCGAAGCGGACTTCGGCATGGCTTCGCGAATCCGCCATGGAACGCGCGTGCCGCGTAACCCCGGTATCGCCCGCGACGAGATACAGACCGTCGGTTGCCGCGACGACGAACAGCGTCGCGCTGTCACCCTCCGCCACGAACGCCTTGGTTCCACTGAGCTTTCCGTCGACTACCGTAGTTGCAATACGCGCCGGATCGTGGACCGGCCCCTCGTCCACCGCGAGCGCCGCGACGACCGCGCCACTGGCGATCTGCGGGAGCCATTCCGTCCGCGCAGCCTCCCACTCCCCCAGCACGATCGCACTCGCCGCTGCCGCGCTTGCCGCCAAAGGCGAGGCCGCAAGATTGCGACCGAGCTGCTCCAGCACCAGCCCGAGCGACAGATAGCCAAAGCCCGTGCCGCCGAACGCCTCGGGAATGACGATCCCGGCAAGCCCCATTTCACCCAGCGTCGACCAGGTGGCAGGATCGTATCCTTCGGCGGGGGCGGCTTCGCGCATCTTGCGGAACGCGGCGACGGGCGATTCATTGTCCGCCCACTCGCGCACCATGTCGCGCAGCATCGTCTGTTCGTCGTTGAGTACGGCCATGTCGCTATCCCTCGCTAAAGGTTGGAAGAAAGCGGGGGAGAATGGCTTCAGCCATCCTTCACCCCGCCCCTCTCCGGCGCGCCGCGGCTGCGGCCGCCTATCCGATGTTACTGGTGGTCGAGCATCCCGAGGATGCGCTTGGAAATCACGTTGTTCTGGATCTCGGTCGAGCCGCCGTAGATCGACACGGCCTTGCCCCACAGCCAGGTCCGGGTCTGCGCGAGCTCTTCGTCGGTAAAGCCGTCGCCTTCCCAGCCGAGACCGGCCATCCCCATGATCTCGATCGACAATTCGGCGCGATCCTGCGTGATCCGGGCACCGACGTTCTTCATGATCGAGGTCGCCGCGGACGGCCCCTGGTTCGATTTCGCTTCGAGCGCCGCGCGGCGCAGCGTCAGCGCGAAGGCGCGCGCGTCCATTTCGTGGCGGACGATCCGCATCCGCAGATCGCTGTCGTTGACGCGGCCCTCCGCGTCGGTCCCGCGATAATCCTTGGCGAGCGCGTTGACCGGCTTGCCCGCGAACAGCCGCGAGGCGGACCCGCCGCCCGACAGGCTCGAGCGTTCATGCTGGAGCAGTCGCGTGCCGATTTCCCAGCCCTGCCCCTCGCGTCCGACCAGATTGCCCTTGGGCACCTTCACGTCGGTGAAGAAGGTCTCGCAAAAGGGGGACTGGCCCGAGATCATCCGGATCGGCTTCACGTCGACGCCCTCGGCGGTCATGTCGAGCAGCAGGAAGCTGATCCCGCCGTGCTTCTGGCTCTTGTCAGTGCGGACGAGCGCGAAGCATTTGTCCGCCCACTGCCCGCCGCTGGTCCAGGTCTTCTGGCCGTTGACGAGGTAATGATCGCCCTTGTCCTCGGCATAGGTCTGGACGTTGGCGAGATCGGACCCGGCGTTGGGCTCGCTATAGCCCTGGCACCAGCGCACTTCGCCCTTGGCGATCGCGGGGATATGCTCGCGCTTCTGCTCCTCGGTGCCATATTCTAGCAGCGTCGGGCCGAACATCATCACGCCCATCCCGCCGATCGGGTTCCAGGCGCCGATCCGCGCCATTTCCTCGTTCAGGACGCGGATCTGCGCCTTGTCGAGGCCACCACCACCGTAGGCCGCGGGCCAGCCGGGGACGCCCCAGCCTTTCTCGCCCATCGCCTTTTGCCACGCGACTTCATCGGCGGAGGGATCGCTCGGCCCCTCGAGCGCGGACATCGCATTGTCCTTGCCCTTGAGCGCAGCCGGAAAATTCTCGGCGAGCCAGGTGCGCGCCTCTTCGCGAAAGGCGTCGAGCGCGGTCGCTGGAGTATCGAGTTCGGGCGCGGTTGCCATGAAACCTGTCCTTGGTTCGTAAAACTGAAGATCGGGTATGGCGGGGCGATGCCATAATTCGGGCAAGATGGGAAGCACAAAGACGGCGCATCACGGCCGTTCTCCTGCGAAAGCAAGACTTCTGCGAAGGTTGGTTTGCGGAACCGTCCTTTGCTGTTTTCCCGCGAAGGCGGGAACCCAGGGCCAAGCAGAACAACAGCTTACAGCTCTTGCAACTCCTGGGCTCCCGCCTTCGCGGGAGAACAGCTATGATTTGCAGAGGTCTCGCAAAAGTCGGAGTCCAGGGCCGCAGCGGGCGGCGCCTGTAACCCTAGTCTCCTGCCAACGCAGAGCATCGGTCGTCAGGCACCGTTCCGGTAGAGCTACGAAAAGAGTCGCGCGTTATAAAACGCAACGTAAACTCGCGATCCCGGGGGGGACCGTCCAATGCCATCCAATACGCGTGCCATGCCGATCGTGCTCGCCGCGGTGCTGATCGATACGATCGGCTTCGGGATCGTCATGCCGGTGTTCCCGACGCTGCTGCGACAGCTCGGCCATATCGATCTGGAAGCGGCGACGCGCGTTGCGGGCTATATGCTCGTCGCCTTCGCGCTCGCGCAATTCGTCGCGGGGCCGGTACTCGGCAACCTCAGCGATCGCTTCGGGCGGCGCCCGGTGCTGATCGCGTCGATGCTCGCCTTCGGGGTAGATTATGCGCTGATGGCGATTGCGCCGACGCTGGCGTGGCTGTTCCTCGGCCGGACCGTCGCGGGGATTGCGGGCGCGGTCTATGGTCCCGCGAGCTCGGTGATCGCGGATGTCACCCCGCCCGAACGCCGGAGCGCCGCCTTCGGCTATATCAGCGCGGCGTTCGGGATCGGCTTCGTGATCGGCCCCGCGATCGGCGGACTGCTCGCGGGCATGGGGCCGCGCGCGCCGTTCATCGCGGCAGCGGTGCTCGCGCTCGGCAACGCGGCGGTGATGGCGGTCGCCATGCCCGAGACGCTGGCGCGCGACCATCGCCGCGCGTTCTACTGGCGCGACGCGCATATCGTCGGCGCCTTCAAACCCTTGTTCGCGGTGCGCATCGCGGTCCCGTTGCTCGCGGCCTGCTTCGTCTATCAGCTCTCGCACATGGTCTATCCGGCGACCTGGGCGTTCTGGGCGACGATCCGTTTCGACTGGAGCCCGAGCGCAATCGGATGGAGCCTCGCGTACATCGGGCTGATCATGGCGCTGGTGCAAGGCCTCGTCATCGGCCCGGTGATCGCGCGGATCGGCGATCGGCGGGCGCTGGTGATCGGGCTGGCGGCGGATGCGGCGGGCTTTCTCGCGTTCGCCTTCGTCACTGCCGGGTGGCAGGCCTATGCGCTCATGCCGATCGCGGCGCTGTCCGGGTTCGTCGGGCCTGCGGTCAACGGGCTGCTGTCGCGGATGGTCGGGCCGGAACGGCAGGGCGCGTTGCAGGGCGGGCTGGGCAGCCTCGGCAGTATCGCCTCGATCCTCAGTCCGTTGCTGATGACGCAGGCGCTCGCCGCTGGAGTCGACCACGGCTTCGTCGGTGCGGCGTTCCTGCTCGCCGCCGGTCTCGCGCTTGCGGCGCTCGTCATCGTGGTGTGGAAAGTGCTGGACCGTGTCGCCTCTGCGCCGGACGCGATTGCGCAGGCGTAACGGTCTCCCCATCTTCCGCCCGACACAACAGGAGCCTGCGCGCATGATCGACCTGCATTACTGGCCAACGCCGAATGGCCACAAGATCACGCTGTTCCTCGAGGAAGCCGGGGTCGCGTATCGGATCGTGCCGGTCAACATCGGGACGGGCGAACAATTCCAGCCGGACTTCCTCAAGATCGCGCCCAACAACCGGATGCCCGCGATCGTCGATCACGATCCGGCCGATGGCGGCGAGCCGATCGCGATCTTCGAATCCGGCGCGATCCTGCTGTACCTCGCCGACAAATACGCGAAGTTCATTCCCACTGATGTGCGTGGGCGGACCGAGACGGTCCAGTGGCTGATGTGGCAGATGGGCGGGCTTGGGCCGATGCTTGGACAGAACCATCATTTCAGCGGCTATGCGCCCGAGAAGATTCCGTATGCGATCGACCGGTACGTCAAGGAAACCAATCGGTTGTACGGCGTGCTCGACCGGCGGCTGGAGGGACGCGACTTCATCACCGGCAGTTATTCGATCGCCGACATGGCGGCGTATCCGTGGATCGTGCCATATGCGCGGCAGGGCCAGACGCTCGAGGATTTCCCCAATGTGAAACGCTGGTTCGAGGCGATCGCCGCGCGGCCCGCGACCGTCACGGCCTACGCCAAGGGGGCCGCGGTCAGCGAGCAGAAACCGATGACCGAAGAAGCGAAGAAGATCCTGTTCGGGCAGACTGCGGCGGCGCGTTAGTCACCCCCCGTTCGCCCTGAGCGAAGTCGAAGGGCCGGCGCGGCGCTTCGGCTTCGACTTCGCTCAGCTCGAACGGCGGTGGGGAGTTCGACCCGTATCGGGTGCCCGAACTTGCCGTTCGAACGCCCCGTATGGCGTTCTACCCTCATCTGCCCTAGCAGACTCGAATGTCCGGATTCCGAAACGAGGCTTCATGACCGCCGCCGCCCTCCTCGCCAGCGACTTCGCCACCCTGCCCGACCTGATCCGCGCGCACGCGCAGGAACGCGGCGACAAGGTCGTACTCGCCGAGGCGGGTGGCGAGATCGATTATGCCGCGCTCGACGCGTTGATGGACCGCATCGCCGCCGCGCTCCAGCGCGACGGCGTCCGGCAGGGCGATGCGGTCGCGATCGTCGGGGCGGCGAGTATCGATTATGCCGCGGTCTTCCTCGGCGCGCTTCGCGCCGGGTGCGTCGCCACCCCGATCGCCCCCTCCGCCACACCCGAGGCGATCGTCGCGATGATCGCGGATTGCGCCGCGCCGATCACCTTCATCGATGCGGACGCCGCCGCGGCGATGGGGGGAGAGCGCATCCCCGGCAAGCTCGTCCACCTGAAGTCGCTCGGCCACTGGATCGCGCCCGACGGTGCCCGCCCGCAGCCGGTGACGATCGCGCCGGAAGACCCGTTCAACATCATCTATTCCTCGGGCACCACCGGCACGCCCAAGGGGATCGTCCAGAGCCATGCGATGCGCTGGGCGCATATCAGCCGCAACGAAGCCGCCGGGTTCGCGCACGCGGTGACAATCATCGCGACCCCGCTGTACTCGAACACCACGCTGGTCAGCTTCCTGCCGACGCTCGGCTGGGGCGGGACGGTCGTGCTGATGAAGAAGTTCGACGCGCGCGGCTTTTGCCAGCTCGCCGAACGCCACCGCGCGACGCACACGATGCTCGTCCCCGTCCAGTGCAGCCGGATCATGGCGCTCGCCGATTTCGACCGGTTCGACCTGTCGCGTTTTGCGTTCAAGACCTGCACCAGCGCGCCCTTCCCCGCCGCGCTCAAGGCCGATGTCGTCGCGCGCTGGCCGGGACTGCTGGTCGAATATTACGGGATGACCGAGGGCGGCGGCACGTGCCTGCTCGTCGCGAACGCGCATCCGGACAAGCTCCACACGGTGGGTCGCCCGGTCGAGGGGCATGACATCCGCCTGATCGACGACGACGGTCGCGAAGTCGCGCAGGGCGAGATCGGCGAAGTCGTCGGCCGATCGCCCGCGATGATGACCGCCTATCACGGGCGCGCCGAAGCAACATCGGCGGCCGAATGGTTCGATGCGGCGGGCAACCGCTTCATTCGCCACGGGGACGTCGGGCGGTTCGACGCGGACGGGTTCCTGACGCTGCTCGACCGCAAGAAGGACCTGATCATCTCGGGCGGGTTCAACGTCTATCCGACCGACCTCGAGGCGGTATTGTCGCAACATCCCGCGGTCGCGGATTGCAGCGTGATCGGCGTTCCGTCCGAGGCCTGGGGCGAGACGCCGGTCGGTTTCTACGTGCCGCATACCGGGGTGGACGCGCCGATCGCGGACATCCTCGACTGGACCAACGCGCGGCTCGGCAAGACGCAGCGCCTGTCCGCGCTCCACGCGATCGACGAACTTCCGCGCAGCGCGATCGGCAAGGTTCTCAAGCGCGAGCTGCGCGACCGGTTGTCGGCATGACGCCGATCGCCGACATTCTCGCCGCCGCAACCCCGGTCGATAGCGGGTTTCGCGCGACGGTGCCGTCCGACTGGCTGCAAGGCCGAACGGCCTATGGCGGCCTGTCGAGCGCGCTTGCGCTGCACGCGGCGCAAGGCGTCGAGCCCGATCTGCCGCCGCTGCGCTCCGCGCAAGTGGCGTTCATCGGGCCGCTGGCGGGCGAGATCACGGTGACCGCGACCAAGCTGCGGCGCGGGCGGACCGCTGCGTTCATTCAGGCCGACATCCACTCGGAGGCGGGTCTAGGCTATCGCGCGACGTTCGTGTTCATGGACGGGCATCCGTCGCGCGTCGATCTGCAAGGGGGTTTGCGCAAGCCGCTGCCGCCCCCGGCGGCGGACGCCACGCTCTACACCGGCCCGGACGAGTTCTTCACCGGTAACTTCAACTTCCTCGATCTCAAGCAGGACGGTGACCGCTGCCTAGGCGCGGCGGAGTGGTTGCGCTGGGCGCGGCTGCGCGACCACAGCGGGATCGACCCGATGGTCGAGCTGATGGCGATCGGCGATGCGCTGCCCCCCGCCGCGTTCAAGCTGTTCGGCAAGGATTTCGTGCCGCTCAGTTCGCTCACCTGGATCGTCAACCTGCTTACCCCGACCCCGCGCACGACCGACGGCTGGTGGCTGCTGTCGGCGCGATCGGAGCATGCGGTCGCGGGCGGATCGAGCCAGACGATGATGGTGTGGAACGCGGACGGCGAGCCTGTCGCGCAGGCCATGCAAAGCGTCGCGATCTTCGGCTGAGGCGCCCGATCCGGCGGCATTTCGCGACATTTTGATACAGTTTCGCGGATTGCCGACATAAACCGGCGACGGCTACGCTCCAAAAGCGCAAGCATCGGCACGCGGGCGTACGGCCTCTGGACCCGCCCCCCGGGAAGGAACTGGTAATGCACAAGCATCTGTTCGTGGCGAGCGCGATGATCCTGGCGGTGCCCTTCGGCGTCAGCGCGCAACAGCCGTCCGCGACGCCGCAGCCACGTGGCGGCGATCGGATGGCGGGCCGGATGACGGGCCCGATGGCGGGTATGGCGCGCGCGGATGCCAATATGGACGGCAAGATCTCCCGCGCCGAGGCGGACGCGCAGGCAAGCCAGCGGTTCGACCGGCTCGATCTCAACCATGACGGATTTCTCACCCCCGATGAAATGGCCGGCCCCGGCGCGCGGATGATGACGCGCGCGGATGCGGATCATGACGGCAAACTGTCCCGCTCCGAATATCTGGTCCAGGCGGGCAATCGCTTCGACCGTATCGACGCCGATCGCGATGGGCAGATCAGCGCCGCCGAGATGAAGAGCTGGGCCGACGCCGCCCGCGCCCGACAGGCCAGCGGGCGCGGCGACGCAGCGGACGCCTCCACGACGCCGTCGCCCCCGCCCGCGCAATAGCGGCGCCGCCATCCCTCTTCTCGAGCACGACAGCATGCCGAACCCCGATCCTCCGCGCGACTCACCGCACCTGCTCCTCGTCGACGACGAGCGCTCGATCCGCGAGCCGCTCGCCCAATATCTGACTCGGCAGGGTTTTCGCGTGACTCAGGCGGGCGATGCCGAGGCCGCGCGCGCGCGGATGAACGCCTATGCGATCGATCTCGTCATCCTCGACATCATGATGCCGGGCGAGGACGGGCTGAGCCTCACCCGCCATATCCGCGAGACCGGCGAGATCCCGGTGATCCTACTGACCGCCCGCACCGAGGAAACCGACCGGATCGTCGGGCTCGAAATGGGCGCGGACGATTATGTCGTGAAACCCTTCTCGCCGCGCGAACTCGCCGCGCGGGTCAAGGTGATCCTGCGGCGCGCGGCGGCCGGGGGCGTGCGACACCATGCGCCGGAAACGGGGTCTTTCGCCTTCGCCGGCTGGGTCCTCAAATCGGGGGAGCGCACGCTGGTCGACCGCGACGGCGTGTCGGTTCCGCTGTCGACCGGCGAGTATAATCTGCTCCACGCGCTGGTCACGCGCCCGCGTCAGGTGCTGACGCGCGACCAGTTGCTCGACCTGACGCAAGGGCGCGAGGCCGCCGCGTTCGACCGCGCGATCGACAATCAGGTCAGCCGTCTGCGTCGCAAGATCGAAACCGACCCCAAAACGCCTGACCTGATCAAGACGGTATGGGGCGGCGGCTACACGCTCGCGGCCGAAGTGACCCGACTGTGAAGCTGCTGCCCCGCAGCCTCGGCAGCCAGATGGCGCTGCTGATCGCGGTCGCTTTGTTCTTCGCCCAGGCGATCAATTTCACGCTGTTCCTGCACGACCGTCGCCAGGCGCGGATCGAGCAGGCGACCGGCCCCGCGGTCGCGCGGATCGTCGATGCGGAAGAGCGGCTGACGGCAGGCCGACGGCTCGGCACGCAGAACCGCCGGTTGCGGCTGGTGGCGACGTCCCCGATCCGGATCGACGACACGCGACGGCCGGAAATCGAACAGGCGCTGCGCGGCGCGCTCCACGATGTCGGGATGAAGGCGGGTCGGATCGAGACGCAGGTCATTCCGCTCACGCGCGACAATCCCCGCTTGCGCTTCATCCGGCCGGAGCGTGCCGAACGGATGCTGCGCGACGGGGGAGAATTGGTCATCGCGGTCGAGCGTCCGGATCATCGCTGGCTCGCGCTCAACCTGCCATGGTCGCGGAACGACAGCTGGTTGCTGTGGCGGCTCGTCGCGCAAACGCTGGTCCTCTACGCGGTCGTCCTGATCCCGTTGTTGTGGGCCGGGCGCCGCATTTCGCGCCCGCTGCAAAGCCTGGCCCACGCCGCGCGCAGCTTCGTGCCGGGCGAGGTCGACATTCCGGTGGCGGAAGGTGGACCGCAGGACGTGCGCGACACGATCATCGCGTTCAACGCGCTGCGGTTGCGCGTCACCGCGATGCTCGACGAAAAGGACCGGATGCTCGGCGCGATCGGGCACGACCTGCGTACGCCGTTGGCGGCGTTGCGGGTGCGGATCGAGTCGGTCGAAGATGACACCGACCGCGAAAAGATGGCCGAGACGATCGCCGAGATGAACAGCACGCTCGACGATATCCTGTCGCTCGCGCGGCTCGGTCGCCCGAGCGAACCACCGACCGAAGTCGATCTTGCCGCGCTGGTCGATGCGGTGGTCGAGGATTTCCGCGATCTCGGCAGCGACGTGGTGTTCGAGGAAGCCGAACGGCTACGGATGCGGCTTCGTCCCGGATTGATGCGCCGCGCGGTGCGCAACCTGATCGAGAATGCGCTCAAATACGCGGGGTCCGCCGAGGTGATGGTGAAGGCGTCGCCCCGCGCCGTCGAAATCGTGGTGTGCGACCGTGGCCCGGGCATTCCCGCCGAGCGGTTCGAAGACGTGTTCGACGCGTTCACCCGGCTGGAAACATCGCGCAATCGCGGAACCGGCGGGATCGGGCTGGGGCTCGCGCTGGCGCGCTCGATCGTGCGCGACGCGGGCGGCGATATCTCGCTCGAGAACCGTGCGGGCGGTGGACTGGTGGCGCGGATCACGTTGCCGCGGTAAAGAGCGTGCGGCCCCGCGCTGAGGAATAGGACATGCCCGACGAAACGCCAGGAGAGGGCAAGGAGATCGCCCGTCGTGCGCGCACCGTCGCCGCCGGGTTTGCCGATGTCGGTCTGACTCAGGCCGAGGAATTGTTGCGGCGGCTATCGCCCGAAGGCCGCGCCCAGGCCCGGCGGGAGAAGCAAGCGCGTCGACGCCGCGAACAGCGCGTCCTCATGCTGCTCGGACTTGCGGTCTCGGCGTGTCTGCTGGTGTGGGTGGGCTTGGGCGCGTTCCTCCCCGCGATGGCGGCGAACGTCATCGCACTTGCGGTGATGATCGTGCTCGTCCTGATGATCGCCAAGCGTACCAAGCCCGGCCCGCAGGGACGCCAGGCGCTGACCGCCGCCGCCCTGCCCGACCTCACCACCGAGATGACGATATGGCTCGCGGCGCAACGGCGCGGCTTGCCTCCCCCTGCCGCGACGCTGACCGATACGCTGGCGCAGCGGCTTGCCGACCTCGCGCCGCAGACCGTGCGGCTCGACCCGCGGAGCCCGGCCGCCGATTCGGTTCGCAAACTGATCGCGACCGAGCTGCCGGATCTGATCGATCACTGGCGCGCCGTCCCGCTGTCGCGCCGGACGATTGCACAGTCGGACGGACGGACGCCGAACGCGCAGTTGACCGATGGCTTGCGGCTCATCGATGCCGAAATCACCCGGATGACCGACCACCTCACGCACGGTGCGCTCGATGCGGTCGCGGTGCAGGGCCGGTATCTGGAAATGAAATACGGCGGCATAGATACGAGCTTCGGTCCGAGCGATCGACACCAGGAACAAGATCCGCATCGGGGGTGATTTGCGGAAGATGATTTCGATCTGAAATCAATATCGGCACTTGTCCCGAAAGCGTACCTCAAACAGAATCCGCCCCATAATGAAGTCGGCGACTTGCCCCTGGCAAGAGCGCGGCGCATCCTCCTGCCATCCGGACATTGCTGTCGTGTGACGCGTACCCAGTAGCACCCTTTCAGGAGCATCGGGCATGTCTGCATTCTCGGCCAAGCGGTACCGTTTCACCGCGACGGCGGCGATCTTCGCGACGACGATTGTCGGGCTTTCACTCAGCGGGACTGACACGGGCGCCAAGGCGCAGCTCGTCCCGCCCGTCGTGCCGGACGTGGCGTCTTGGCAGCAATTCGTCCTGGCGGTTTCGCCCTCGGGGACCGTCGGCAAGGTCACCTACGAAACCTTCGCTTCGGACCAGGACATCTATGTGTCCAACCCCTGCCCGAGCCCGAAGCCCTCATCGGCCTCGGTGTGCAATTCGCCGACCTGGCCCAGCGCTACGAACGCGACCAAGACGCTGCAGCGAAGCTTGCTTGGACGGACCAACGCCCATCCCGCGACGGGAGAACCGAGCAGGTTCAAGATCGAAGTGATCGGCCCGAAGCAAGGCTGTGGAAAGCCCTCCGGGATCGACCAGGCCGCCAAGGGCTCGAAGTTCCCCAAGGACGGCTGCATCGGTGAGGAAGTTCGGCGCGATCGTCCAAGCTTCGACTATCTCGTCACCAATGGCTTATGGTCGACGGCCGGCCTGGTGCAATATTATGCGACCAATCAGCCGGTATCCCTTCCATGGAACACGCTGGAAGTGAAGGCGGACTGGATCCCGGTCAAAACGCTTGCAACATGGCTGGGCCAGTCCGAGTCTTTCGTCACGACCAATTTCTACACATCCTCGGTAAAGCTCGAAACCGGTGAAACCAAGCCTTTCGCCATGACGAGCATGCATTTGATGGTGAAGTCGCCCGGTTTCCCGAACTGGGTGTGGGCCAACTTCGAGAACGCGTTCGTGCCGGGGCGGTGCGACGTGACCGGTTGCACCGACAGCTACGGCGCAACGAAAACGTATGTGCCGCCGAACCCGACCGCCTGGGGTCAGTACGGCGCATGCCCGAAGACCGCAGCCGTTTCGGCGATGATGACCAATGCGAGCGTGGCGCCTGTGTTCGCCAATTATTGCATGACCGGATCGCAAACCGCGTTCACTGCAAACAGCCTTCCGACTCTCCTCGGCAGCCCGGTGATCGAGACGCTCAACGCCAACGTCGCCCTGACGAAATCGTCATGCATATCGTGCCACGCGGGCGCATCGTTCAACGCCAGTGGCAAACCCGGACGCGTCAACACAACGATCGGTCCCAACGCCCCGGCTTCCGGCTACATTGGTTACGACCTGATGTGGGGGGTCCTGGGCGCGCAATGAGCGCGTCCGGGTCGCCCGACCCGGCGCTCAACCGATATCAGCGACGCTCAGGACTTCGATTGCGTCGGGGCGTCCGGCGAAGGCGACCGTCTCGCCGACTTCGGCGTCCATCAGTGCGCGGGCGAGTGGCGCCTGATAGCCGATCCGCCCTTCCGTCGGGTCCGCCTCGTCCCCGCCGACGATCTCTACCACGCGTTGCTCGCCGCCCATCGTGAAGGTCACGCGGCTGCCGATCCCGATCTCCCCCGCCGCGGGGGCCACGACCACTTCGGCGGTGGTCTGCCGCGTATGCCAATAGCGTTGCTCGCGCAGCAAGGCGGGACGGTCCTCGTCGGAGGCTTGCTCCAGCGCCGCTTCCAGACGCGCGACCTCCGCGTCGATCAGCGCCAGTCCGCGCGCCGTGACGAGATTCGGCCCTGGCGCGATCGGTCGTTCGAACTTGGGTTCGAGATGTTCCTCGTCGCTTTCACGGCGAAACGCTACGCTCATCGGGTCGTCCTCATGGCTGTATCATCCGGCCAACGACCGGGAATGTCCAGCAACGCACCGACGGCAAGATCAGCCCCTTGGGTGCGACGCAACATTCTGCTACGCGATCGCGCATGCTGAACATCAACGGTATCACGGTGCGCCTCGGCGGGCGCGCCATTCTCGACGGCGCGAGCGCGGCCTTGCCGCCGAAGAGTCGCGTCGGGCTGATCGGACGCAACGGCGCGGGCAAGTCCACGCTGATGAAGGTCATGATCGGCCAGCTCGAACCCGACCTCGGCGAGATCGAGATGCCGCGCGGCACCCGCATCGGCTATATCGCGCAGGAAGCCCCCTCGGGCACCACCACGCCGATCGAGCAGGTGCTCGCCGCCGATACCGAACGCGCCGAGCTGCTGGTCGAGGCCGAGACGAGCCAGGACCCCAACCGCGTCGGCGAAATCCACGAACGCCTGATCGCGATCGACGCCTATACCGCCCCGGCTCGCGCCGCGCGGATTCTCGTCGGCCTCGGCTTCGACGAGGAAATGCAGGGCCGTCCGCTCGACAGCTATTCGGGCGGCTGGAAGATGCGCGTCGCGCTGGCTTCGCTGCTCTTCTCCGAACCCGATCTGCTGCTGCTCGACGAGCCTTCGAACCATCTCGATCTCGAAGCGACACTGTGGCTCGAGAATTTCCTCAAGAGCTATCCCGCGATGATGGTCGTCATCAGCCACGAGCGCGATCTGCTCAACAACGTGGTCGACACGATCCTCCATCTCGAGGGCGGCAAGGTCCACCTCTACACCGGCGGCTACGATAGCTTCGAGCGTCAGCGTGCCGAACGCGTCGCCCAGCTCGCCGCCGCCAAGGCCGCGCAGGATACGCAGCGGGCGAAGCTCAGCGAATATATCGCCAAGAACAGCGCGCGCGCCTCGACCGCGAAACAGGCGCAGAGCCGCCAGAAGATGCTCGCCAAGATGCAGCCGATCGCGTCGATGGCGGAGGATCCGACGCTGTCGTTCGAATTCCCGAGCCCCGAGGAATTGCGCCCGCCGCTGATCACGCTCGACATGGCGGCGGTTGGTTACGCGGAGAAGCCGATCCTTCAGCGGCTCAACCTGCGGCTTGACCCGGATGACCGCGTCGCGCTGCTCGGCCGCAACGGCAACGGCAAGACCACCCTCGCCCGCCTGCTCGCCGCGCAATTGCCGACGATGGACGGCGAAATGAACGCCAGCGGCAAGATGCGCGTCGGCTATTTCACCCAGTATCAGGTCGAGGAACTCGACGGCGACGACACCCCGCTCGAACATATGACGCGGATGATGTCGGGCAAGACGCCCGGCGCGGTCCGCGCGCAGCTCGGGCGGTTCGGTTTCTCGGGGGTCAAGGCGACGCAGAAGGTCGGCAAGCTCTCCGGCGGCGAGCGCGCGCGTCTGGCGCTGGCGCTGATCACGCGCGACGCGCCGCACATGCTGATCCTCGACGAGCCGACGAACCATCTCGACGTCGATGCGCGCGAGGCGCTCGTGCAGGCGCTCAACGCCTATGACGGCGCGGTCATCCTCGTCAGCCACGATCGCCACATGGTTGAGCTCACCGCCGACCGGCTGGTGCTGGTCGATGGTGGCACCGCCAAGGAATATGCGGGGAGCATGGAGGATTATATCGCCTTCGTGCTCGCGGGCGACGGTGGCGGTGAAGGCGCCAAGTCCAAGGCGGTCAAGAAGGACGACAAGCCGCAGGTCTCGGCCGCAGCGGTCGCGCTTCAGAAGAAGGCGCACGAAGCGGAGGCGCTGGTCGCCAAGCTGACCAAGCAGCTCAACGCGGTCGACCGTGCGATCGCCGACCCTTCGGCGGCGGAAGCGTGGTTGTCGCGGATGAACGCGGCGGAACTGCAAAAGCAGCACGCGCAGATCAGCAAGAAGCTCGGCGCGGCGGAAGCGGTCTGGTTCGAGGTGAGTGAGTCGCTGGAAACGGCCTGAGAGCGCGCCGGGGGGGCGGGGCGCGAGGCTGACCACAGCACGTCAACTCGTGCGTGACGAACCCCGCCCGCCCCGCCTATAGCGCCCCCATGCAGACGCTCGCCGACATCGAATCCGAATACAGCTTCCTCGAGGCGGACGACCGGTACCGCCTTCTGATCGACCTCGGTCGCGACCTCGAACCGATGCCCGATCCGCTCAAGACCGACGCGACGCTCGTGCGCGGGTGCTCGGCATCGGTGTGGGTCTATCCGATGGTGCGCGACGACGGCACGCTGCACTTCCTCGCCGACAGCAATGCCGCAATCACCAAGGGGATCATTGCTTTGGTGCTGCTCGCGGTGCAGGACCAGCAACCCGCGACGATCCTCGCCACCGACGTGCCAAAGGAACTTGCGCCGTTCGACCTGAGCAAGCAGCTCAGTTCCAACCGCACGCAGGGCATTCCCAACATGATCGCGCTGATCCGCGAAACCGCCGCGCGCTACGTCGCGAGCTGACAGGACAGCGCAAGGACTCGATACCGCAAGACAATGCTCGGGAAGCGGAATAGGCTTTCGCTCTACTCGCCTCGACTTGGAGACATAGGATGCGCCCGATGATCGTCTTGCTGCTTGCAATGGTCGGCGCTCCGGCGGTCGCCCAACAGGTCAAGGATCGGGAACCGTCGATCCAGGTCGTGGGAACGGCGACCGTATCGACCAAGCCGGACATCGCGACCCTGGTCTATTGGATCACCGGCGAGGGCAAGACGCCCGACGCGGCGAGCACCGAGCTTGCGACCAAGCAGAAGGCGATCGTGGCCGGGCTGACGGGATTGCTCGGACGGGAAACCCAATTGTCCTCCGGTGAGATCAGCGTGATCGAAACCCGCACGCCCGAGTGCGACGGACCCGGCAATTACAACAACCGCCCGCGCCTGAGCGACGGGGCGTGCGCGGTCACCGGCTATATCGCCAGCCTGCGCGGCGAGGCCCTGACGTCGGCGGTCGGCAAGGCGGGGACCGCGGCGGGACTGGCGGCACGGCTCGGTGCACGCGATTCGCGGGTGCAGTCGTTCGGGCTTGCCGATCCCGCCGATGCGCAACGGCGCGCCACGGCGGCCGCAATCGCCAACGCGCGCGTCAAGGCGGAGAGCCTGGCCAGCGGAGCGGGGGTCCGATTGGGAGCGCTGCTGTCGCTGAACGACCAGAACGCGGCGAACGACATGATGGTGACGGGCGCTTCGCAACGTGCCGATTACGGCATGATGCCGGCAGCGCCGCGCGTTTCGGTCGAGATCGCCGTCTCGCCACGGGCGATCGAGACGACGGGACGGGTCTATGCGCAGTTTGCGATCGCGCGCTAGAGGGAGCGTCGATCGGATCAGGCCGCGACACGCTCCGCGATCGTCGGACGGACATGACGCGCCGAGAGACCGAACTGGTCTTCGACCACCGGGTCGAGCCAGGATTCGATAAAGTCCACATCCGCGTCGGACAGCGCCTCGTAGCGCTGTGGCGTATAGGGCGCATGGCCCTGCCCCTTGTAGCTCGAGACGGATTCGAAGATCGGCGCGCGTTCGAGCCCGGTCGCGGAGGACAGCGAGTCGATGAACCGCTGGGGCGAGCGGACGAAAGAATCGTAGGCGACCAGCGCGACGTTATGCGCGCGTGCCGGGAGCGCCGCCCAGTGCCGCAGTTTGGCGGTCCGCTTGGCGATGCAGTTGCGGAACCGTTCGCCCGTCTCCGGATCGCGTTCGTGCAGCATTTCGGTGCCGAGCAACGGGTGCCCGGGCTCGATATGGTGCACGTGCTCGTCCCAGCAACTATACCATTCGCTGCGCAGGAACGTCGGGAACGGTTGCGCCTTCAGCTCGGGATGCGCGTGCCATGGCTGGCGGTGCAGGCTGCGCGCCCAGTCGAATGCGTCCCGCGCGACGACGATCGTCAGGCTCTCCTCGGGAAACACGGTCTGGTGGGGCACGAACCAGTGCTTGTGTCCAAGCGCGTCGGTCACGGGCGCGGCGGGGCAATTGGTCGCAATCGTCTGCGCGACCACGTTGGTCCCGCTGCAGCGCTGCCCGAAAATCTGGATTTGCGTGATCGGCAGCTTGCCGCGCAGCATTACGCGCAGACCACCGTCGAGGCACTGCCAATCTTTCGGTATCGTCATGGGCCCCTGCGACTTGCGGAAACACGCATCCGCTCCGTGACGGTTGCGCTATGCCCGCTACACCCTTGCGGGATATTCGCCAACCCGGCCGTTGGCGCCCGACGCCGCGGACAAGTATCCTTTCGCAGGTGCGGTAGACAATAGGACCCAGACCTCGTATCGGACCCCGCTTCGCGCGTGCCTCTTTCGGGTTTCCGGCAGCCGCTTTTGTTGACGAGCCCGTAGTAAAAGGAGATCCACCATGGCGTGGCTCATCCTCGGCGTTGCCGTGGTAACTGAAATCATCTGGGCGCTTAGCCTGAAATGGGCGGCGACGCAGGGCAGCTGGCTGGCGTCGAGCGTTCCGATCACGCTCAGTTTCGTCAACATGGGGCTGCTCGCGCTCGCTATGCGCGGGCTTCCGGCAGGAACGGCCTATGCCGTCTGGACCGGGCTCGGTGCGGTTGGCGTGACGATTTTCGGCGTGATCCTGTTCGGCGAGAAGCTCAACGGGATCCAGATGGGGTTCATCGCGCTGATCATCGTCGGCGTCGTGGGGACCAAGTTCTTCGCGACGAGCTGATCCGGCGGGGGGCGGCATGGAAGGCGATCCGCCTGACCTATGCCCGGCCCTCCGACCCTGCCGATGGGGTCGTTCGCCTTAAACCAAGGTCACGGACCACGTCGGCGATCGGCGCACCATTCGTTACCAGTGCCCAGTCGCCCGGTGCCTTGCCGGTCACCACCGTCACGGCGTTGCGCGGACAGATCCCGAGGCACTTCACTTCGATGATGCCAAGCTCACCCTTGCGGCCCTTCCGAACCGCCAGTTCCTGTCGCAACGCCTTCGCCAAAGGGGTCTTTCCCTTGGGACCAAAGCCACCGTCGAGCTTCTTCGAGCATTTCTTGCAGACCAGCACGGTGTCGGTCCACGCCGCGTGGACCGTCTTCAAGCGCCCGGCTTCCATGTCCGTTGGTCTTCGGCGGCCTTGAGCACGTCATAAGCGGCCTGAATCGCCATGAAGCGCGCGGCGGCCTCCTTGTCCCCCGGACGAACGTCCGGGTGGTTCGCCTTGGCCATCCGCCGCCAGGCGACGCGGACCGTCTCGAAATCAGCGTCGATCTCGAGGTCGAGGACTTCGAGCGCGCGAATCTCGTCGCGCGATCGGCTGCCGTCGCCTGGCCCTGCCCATTGGTGGTGGCGCGATTCGGTGTAGCCTTCGGCGGTCTGCGTTTCGGCGCGCTCGCGTTCGGCGGCTTCCTCGGCGCTCAGGCCTTCGAAATAATTCCAGCCACGATTGTATTCGCCGGCATGCTCCTGGCAAAAATACCAGCGTTCCGGGCTGTTGGGCGATTTGGGTGCGGGGCAATCGCCTTTTTGCGTGCAACCGTGGCGGTCGCACAAGCGGATCGTCGCGGCTTCGGTGCTGGCTTCGCCATAAGCGCGCCAGCGGGGGAAGCCCCAGTCGGCTGATCGGGAGGAGGTACGCGCCATAGCCCGCCATTTAGGCATCAATGGACCGCAACGCCATGACGCTTTTGTGAAAAGCATCGTCAATTAAAGCGATCAGTGCAGGAAATGCGCCAGAGGGTCTATAAGCCGGGTTCTGTCCTCCCCGCCGCATATGGCAAGGTTAGGCGACCATTCCTCTAGGACGACGCTTGCGCGCCGCCTCAAGCAATCAACCCGGGCGACGAGCTGAAACGAAGCCCATGTGCCGCCCCTATTCGATCTTGCTCCCGGTGGGGTTTGCCATGCCGCCCCTGTTACCAGGCGCGCGGTGCGCTCTTGCCGCACCCTTTCACCCTTGCCTGTTCCCCGTCCGATTTGCATCGGGGGGGACATCGGCGGTCTGCTCTCTGTGGCACTTTCCCTAGGGTCACCCCCGCCGGGCGTTACCCGGCACCGTCGTTTCGCGGAGCCCGGACTTTCCTCGCGTACTCGAAAGTACCCGCGGCCGCCCGACCCTCTGGCCCGCGCGTCTTAGGCATCCCCGGTGGGTTTTGGCAACAGCAGCGCGAGCAGGATGCTGCGACATTCACCATCGATCTCGCCATCGATCAGTTCCGGACGGAACCGGCGCTGGAAGGCGACGACAGCGGCAAGCTTGTCACTGACATCGTAGCCAAAGCGTTCGAGCGCGACGAGGAACCCCGCGTCGGTCCACATCGGGTCCATCAACCCCTTGGTCGGGCGCGGCAGCGCGAGCCGGAGCTTCGCCAGCCGGTTCCACGGGAACAGCTCGCCCGGATCCTGCTTGCGCGCTGGTGCGATGTCCGAATGGCCGACGACGTTACCCCGGGTAATGCCGTGCCGCGCGGTGATGTCGCCGACCAACTCGACCACCGCGTCGATCTGCTCCTCCATGAAGGGGCGATAGCCGAAGGAATGCCCCGGATTGACGATCTCGATCCCGATGCTGGCGCTATTGACGTCCTCGATCCCGCGCCAGCGCGACTTGCCGGCGTGCCATGCGCGCATGTCCTCGGCGACCATCCGCAGGACCTGGCCATCCTCGGCGACGAGGTAGTGTGCCGACACCTTGGCTTCGGGATCGCGCAGCCGGTCGATCGCTTCCTGCGCGGTCTGCATCCCGGTGTAATGGAGCACGATCAACGACACGGGCAACGAGCGCGTGTCGAAGTTCGGCGATGGTGTCTCGATGATGTTCATGGCGCCTGTCCCCTCCGAGCCCAATTTCAGCTTAAGCACGGGAAGCGGCGCGGCGAAACCCCGTCAGGTGCCGGGACGGACCGCTTCATACAGCCCACGATACCGGGGACTTGGGCGAAACGCCTCGGTTTGGCCGATCACCGTTTCGCCTGCGCCCAACACCAGCAGCCCGCCGGGCCGGACCACCGTCGCGAATTGGTCCAGCACATAGCGGCGGCGTTCCGGGGAAAGGTACAGCAACACGTTGCGGCACAGGATCACGTCGAACTTACCCGCGGGCAACGGATCGCCGACTAAGTTGATTCGCCGGAACGCGATCCGTCGCACCAGCTCGGGCTTGGCGACCCAGTCTTCGCCTTGCTGATCGAACCAGCGCATCATCCGCCGGATCGGCAAGCCGCGCTGGATCTCGAAATGCGAGTAGCGCCCCGCGCGCGCGCGGTTCAGCGCGGCTTCGGACACATCGGTGGCGAGGATGTCGGGGGGCACCGTCTCGCCCGGCACTTCCTGCTCCGCGAACAGCATTGCGAGCGACAGCGGCTCCTGCCCGACGGAACAGCCCGCCGACCAGATCCGGACGCGCCGCTGGCCCTCTTCGGCCCGAAGCACGCCCACCGCCTCGGCGACCAGTTCGATCACGGCCGCATCGCGGAAGAACGAACTTTCCTGATTGAGCAGCGCATCGACGGCCTGATCGGCGATCTCGGGCGATCGCTGGACCGCATTGACCAGGTCATCGAGTGTCGCCAGCTTCAAGTCGCGCAGCAGCGGCGTCAGCGCGGTCTCGATCCGCCATTCGCGCGAGGCGGCCAACTGCTGACCAGTACGCAGTTCGAGCAGCGTGTTGAGCGCTGCCATCACGCCGATACTATGGGATTGCACGAAAGGCATTCGGGTCTGGGTACTTTCTGGCACACGCAAACATCACGCGATATGACGACGATTGGCGATCAACTGGCCGATTTCGGCGGGCGTCATGACCGCGCTGGCATCGCCCGACTTGGCGATCGACCCGGGCATCCCCCAGACGACTGAGCTCTCCCGATCCTGCACGACGATGCTGCCGCCGCGCGCGACGATCGTGCGGGCGCCGTCGGATCCGTCGCGCCCCATGCCGCTGAGCACGATGCCCAGCGCGCGGGCACCAAACACCTCGGCGATGCTGGCGAACATCGGGTCGACCGAGGGCATGCAGCCGCTCCGTACGGGATCGCCATTCAACCGGATCGCGGCACCGTCGGAGGTCCGCACCACCCGCATATGCGCATCGCCCGGCGCGACGATGATCCGCCCCGGCCGGATCCGCATGTGGCCGGTCGCAACGTCGCACGGACGCCCCGCCATCGTCGCGAGTTGCGCGGCGAAATAGGGCATGAACGATGCGGGGAGATGCTGCGTCACCAGAATCGGCAACGAAAAGCTCGACGGCAAACCGGTCAGCACCTGATTGAGCGCATGAATGCCACCGGTCGACGCGCCGATTGCGACGATTTCGAACCCTTTGCCGACGTCTCTAGCGGCCGCCACGGGCGGTTCCGGCGGCGGGACGGGAACGCGCACCTCCTCCACGACCTGCTCGTCGCGCGCGATCAGGCGATCGAGCTTGTCGACCAGTGCGACCGAGAATTTTCCGGCGAAGTCCCCGATGTCGGGTTTGACCAGCGTGTCCGCAGCCCCTTGCGCGAGCGCCTCGATCGTCGCGGCCGCGCCATCGCTTGCGACCGACGAGACGATCAGCACTTTCGCCCCCCGCCCAGCGACGATCAGATCGGGAAGCGCGACCAGACCGGTGACGCCGGGCATCTCGATGTCGAGGACGATGACGTCGACTTGCGACTCCCGCAGGAAACGCAGCGCCGCCGGCGCATTCGGCACGGCACCCGCGACCGCAAACCGCCCGCTCGCCTCGATCGCACGCGAGATCATGGCGCGTGCGACGACCGAGTCATCGACGATCAGGACGGTCGCGGAAGGGTCGCCTTCGGACATGCTGAAACTCGCAAGGGCGCAAGGAAACGAGGCGCCGCCAGTTGGGCGGACGTCTGCTGGCGGGAGATGCATCGGGCCTGCCCGGAATACGCTAGGCGGGACTCGCTGCATCGGTGGGGATCACGCCATGCCGACGATCTGCAATTTGCTTTCCAGCGTTTCGCGATCGAACGGCTTCATGACATATTCGTCGGCACCAGCCTCGATCGCGGCGCGGATATGCGCCATCCCATTCTCGGTCGTGCAGAACACGACCTTGGGGCGCGACGGAATGCTGCTGTCGCGCAGTGCCCGCAGGAAATCCATCCCGCTCATCACCGGCATGTTCCAGTCGAGCAGGATCACGTCCGGGGCGGAGGCAAGACACGCCGTCAGCGCTTCACGTCCGTCCCCCGCCTCGCTCACCTGAAAGTTCAGGGTCTCCAAGATATGGCGTGCGACCTTCCGGATCACTTTCGAATCATCAACGACGAGGCAGGTCTTCATGAAGTCTTCCCATTGGAATGCTTGATCGGATCTTGCCCGATATGCGTAAGCGTCTCGTTAATACTGGCTTTCGAAAGCGATCTTACGCGGCAGCGGCGACCGCGGGAATCAGCGCGCCAAGTTCGATGACGAGGATCGGTTCACCGTCCCGCTCGATGATCCCGCGCCCGACGCGATGCCATCCGTTGTCGAGCATGATCCCGGCGGACAGCGGGGACAGGTCGAACGCGGCGACATCCTCGAGCGCGTCGACCAGCATGGCGTAATGATGCCCGTCGACGATGGTGATCACCGCGCGCATCGCGGTACCGTCGCCCTCGGGCAATCCCAGTGCGGTCTTGGTTTCGATCACGGTGACGACCCGGCTGCGCAACGCGGCCAGGCCACGAACGTGGCGTTCGCTGCGCGGGACCGGAACGATTGCCCCGATGTCGACGACCGACTCGACGTGCGAGGATTCGATCGCGACCGTCCGGCCGGCGATCTGCGCGATGAGGAACAAAGGCATCAGCGCCCTCCTGCCGATTTGGCGAGCGCGGCCAGCAAGCCAGGGCGATCGTACCGGAAAATACTGCCGTCGACGGCACTGCCTTCCGCATCGCGGCGCAGGCGAACCACCGGGGCGGCGTGCGAGGGCGACGCGGCGTCGCCATCCATCGTGACGATCACGCCCGCCACTTCGCCGGGTCGAAGCGCCGTCGTCACGCGGTAGCCGGCGGCTTCCAGCACGGGGCGGAGGAACGTCGTCAGCCACGCGGTATCCGCGCCCTCGAGCAGGCACAGCGGGGCATCCGCTGCCGCGTTGGGATCGGCATGGGTGGAGAACAGCCAGTGCAGGTCGATGACCTCGATCTGCTCGCCATCGATCGACACGACGCCTGCGATCGGGCCGCTGTCGTGCGCGGGGACCAGCGTGTCGGGCAACTCCACGATGTCGAGGGCCTCGCCGATCGCATATCCCAACTCGACCGAACCGTCGCGGAGCCGCAGCACCGACACGCTCGCTTTGCCCTCCCACATGCCGAGGGCCACCAGCGGAATGATCGCGCCATCGACCGAAAGGCGCAATCGTCCCGCGGCATGCCGGATCGCGCCGACGGGCACGGGTTCGACCCGGTCGATCACCGACAGCGGGACGATCCTGCGCACGCCGTCCAGATCGTCGAACAGCAACGCCTGCACGCCGGGCGCGGATGGCTCGGCGTCGTCCTCCGGGACGATTTCGCGCGTAAACACCAGCCCGGCAAGCTGGGCGATCCCCGCGCAATCGAGCATCAGCATCGGCAGGCCGCTGTCGGGCAGCGTCTGGCCGGCATAGATGTTGGTCGCCATCACCAATGGGGCCGCTGGCTTGATGACCAGTTCCTCGTGATCCAGCACGGTATCGACCGCGAGCGCATACGATCCGCCCGATGCGCCGACGATCACCAGCATCGCCGGTTCGCGCCGCCCGAAGCCGAGCAGATCCCCGAGATCCACCAGCGGCATCCGGCGATCCCGCACGGTCGCCATCAGCGTATCGCCAAGCTGGTCGATCCGGATCGAGCCTGCGCCGACCCGGACGATTTCCTCGATCGTCTGCCGGGAAATCGCGAAGCGCTGATCGCGCACTCCGACGCCGATCGTCGCCATGATCGACAACGTGAGCGGCACGTGGATTGAAATGCGCAGCCCCTTGCCGGGGGTGTTGGCCAGTTCGATCCGGCCGCCGATCTGTTCGACGTTGGCCCGCACGACGTCCATGCCGACGCCGCGCCCGGAAATTCCGGTGACGACTTCCTTGGTCGACAGTCCGGGCTCGAACACCATGTTGAGCAGCGCTTGCTCGCTCATCGCGCGCAAAGCGCTTTCGCTGCGCAAGCCCACGGCAAGGACCTTTTCGCGCAGGCGACCGGTATCGATCCCGCGCCCGTCATCGGCGATCTCGATCACGATCTGGTTCCCGGACTGGCGCGCCGAGACGCTCAGCCAACCGGAATCGCGCTTGCCCGCACTGCGCCGCCCGGCGGGGCCTTCGAGACCGTGATCGATCGAATTGCGGATGAGGTGCACCAAGGGATCGCGCATCATCTCGATCATCTCGCGATCGAGCTCGACGTCGCTGCCCTCGATGTGCAGCGTCACCGACTTGCCCAGCTCCGCCGCCGTATCGCGCACCATCCGCGGCAGTGCGGAGAAGAGCGCCTCGATCTTCTGCATGCGCGTCCGCGTGACGGTGTCGCGCATTTCGGCGACGGTCAGCGACAGTCGCTCCAGCGCAGCCTCGATCGTCGGGTCGACACCTTCATCGCGCAACCGTCGCGCCAGTTCGTTGCGCGCGAGCACCATGTCCGACATGCCGCTCATCATCCGATCGAGCAGGTCGACGTTCAGCCGGACGCTGCGCGTCGGCGCGCGCATGACGGGGGCGACGCTGGTGACGATCGCTTCCGAACCGGCGTCGAGCGCCGAGATCAACAGGTCCTCGCCCGTGTCGTCGAGCGCGTGGCCTGCATCGATCGCCTCGACGATCTCGCCGACGCGGTCGACGATCGCAAGGACGGCGTTGACCAGCCGCGTGTCCGGCGTGCGTTCGCCCGACCGGACCGCCGCCAGCACGTCTTCTGCAGCATGACTCAACCGGGCAAGACGCGGCAGGTCGAGGAAGCCGCAGCTCCCCTTTACCGTATGGACGAAGCGGAAGATCGCATCGAGCCGCTCACGGTCGGCAGGGGCGGATTCCCACGCCACGATCTCCCCCGACAGCGCTTCGAGCGTCTCGCGGGTCTCGGCAATGAATTCCTGTAACAGATCGTCCATGGGTCCCCACCGTTACGGCACGGGCCTGCATGGCGTCCCATTGGTTAAGGCACGGTTTAAGCAGCCTTGAAAGCGACGCCGAAGACGAGGATGGCGTCGTCCGGCGGCGAGATCTGCACGATGCCCCCGCCCTCGGCGACGAGCGCATGAACGAGATGCGCTGCGGCAGCGCGCGGGGTAAGCGTCGCGTCGCCGCTCGTCCCCGTCAACGCAGCGCGCATTTCGGCATCCAGCACGATCCGCTGGCCCGCCGCGCGCACGACGATCTCGACCTGACCGTCGGTGCTTTCCGCCCCGACGTCGAGCTGCCCGCCGCGCACCAGCGCATCGCCGGCGATCAGCGCGAGGTTAAGCAGCACCTTGATCGCGGGCTTGGGGAGGGTCGCGTCCTCGACCAGCCAGCCGAGCTTAACCTTATGCCCTTCGCCGAACAGCCCCTCGATCGCCGCGCGGGCTTCGCGCGAATCGACCGATTCGCCGAAGCCGCCCGCCGCGCCGAACGCGAGCCGGAAGAACTTCAGCTTGTTCGCGGATGCCTTCGCGCTGTCCGCCAGCAACTCCAGGCAGCGTGCGCGCATTTCCGGGTCATGTTCGTCGGCGAGCAGCTCCAGCCCGTTGTTGAGCGCGCCCACGGGGCTGAGCAGATCGTGGCACAGCCGCGAACAGAGCAGGCTGGCGAAATCGGTCGGGCTAATGGTCAACGCTTGGGCTCCAACTTTACGCAGTGTTTGGCGCAGCACGCGCGCGGCTGCAAGCAGCACATCGGCGGCGCCTTAACCAGATTGCGCACGAATGTCGCCCCCATCCGATGCTGTCTCGATCAATGCGTCATGAGGTGCCACCGCGGTCGATCGTCATCCTCCGTCGGGTTTGGGCGGGTCAGACGACGTTCAGCGTCACCGCGTCGAACGCCGTAGCGCCGCCCTTCCCTGGCAGCGCGCGCCAGCCGCCAAGGGTATCGCCAGCGACGATCAGCCAGATCTTCCCGTCGGCCGCCGCACGCGCTGCGTCGGTTGCCGACGGTCTGACGTCTCCGCTCGGATGCGAATGCCAATAGCCGATCACCGCGGGTCCACCGTTGCGCTCCGCGCGCAATGCCGCGAACAGCGCCACGGGATCGATTTCGAACGTCCGCCGCGGCTCGGGAGCGACGTTCGCGCAGAACGCTATGTCCTCGACCCGCTCCGACGTCCCGAAAACCAGCCCGCACACCTCGATATCGGGGGTCGCTTTTGCCGCGACGCACAATCTGTCCCGCAGTGCGCTTGAAATTTTCACCGTCATTCCCAGATTCTACGACATGGACCGGGGGGTTTCCACCATTGAAGCGCGGATCGCGGACGAAGCTGGCCTTCGGCTCGACCGTGCGCTTGCGGACGCGCTGCCGACGATCTCGCGCGAACGGCTCAAGGCGTTGATCTCCACTGGTCAGGTAACCGACGAAGCCGGCACGCTGCGCCGCGACCCCGCCAGCAAGGCGATGCCGGGCGGACTGTACCGGATCCTCGTTCCCGACCCCACCCCCGCGCAACAACGAAGCGCAGGATATCGCGCTGACGGTAGTGTATGAGGACGAACATCTGATCGTCATCGACAAGCAAGCCGGACTGGTCGTGCATCCCGCTGCGGGCAATCTTGACGGGACGCTGGTCAACGCGTTGCTTCATCATTGCGGTGGGAGCCTTTCCGGGATCGGCGGGGTCGCGCGGCCGGGGATCGTGCACAGGATCGACAAGGACACCTCCGGGCTGATGGTCGCGGCGAAGACGGATCGCGCGCACGTCGGCCTCGCCAAGCAGTTTGCGGCGCATTCGATCGATCGTCGCTACAAGGCGATCGTCTCGGGGCGCCCCGCCCCGCCCGCCGGATCGGTCGATGCGCCGCTCGCGCGGTCGCCGCAGAACCGCAAGAAGATTGCGATCGTCCAAGGCGGCAAGCGCGCCGTGACGCATTACAGCACGCTCGAACGCTTGCGCGAAGCGGCGCTGGTCGAGTGCCGGCTGGAGACAGGCCGAACGCACCAGGTGCGCGTTCATATGGCGTCGCTGGGGCATCCCTTGCTAGGCGACCCGGTTTACGGTAGAACAAAGCAAGCTCACAAGCGGGATCTGGAAACCTTGGGTTTCCGCCGACAGGCGTTGCACGCCGCCCGTTTGGGGTTCATTCATCCGATCAAATGTATCGCTTTGGCGTTTGATAGCGAAATGCCTGCCGACATGCAGGAACTGTTCGATACATTGCTAGTATAGGTGTAGGCCGCCGCGCCGTGCGCGCAACCGGCCTGTGACAAGGGAGATACGACCATGGCAGCCCGCAGCAACGTCCCCGCGACGATCCCCGCCCTTGGCGGAGAGGCGAGCCTGAACCGCTACCTGTCCGAGATCAAGAAATTCCCGATCCTCGCGCCCGAGCAGGAATATATGCTCGCCAAACGGTTCGAGGAACACGGCGATACCGATGCCGCCGCGCAGCTGGTGACCTCGCATCTCCGCCTCGTGGCGAAGATCGCGATGGGCTATCGCGGTTATGGCCTACCGGTCAGCGAGTTGATCTCGGAGGGCAATATCGGCCTGATGCAGGGCGTGAAGAAGTTCGAGGCCGACCGCGGCTTCCGTCTTGCGACCTATGCGATGTGGTGGATCCGCGCATCGATCCAGGAATTCATCTTGCGCTCGTGGAGCCTCGTCAAGATGGGCACCACCGCGGCGCAGAAGAAGCTGTTCTTCAACCTGCGGCGGATGAAGTCCAAGCTCGATGCGTTCGAGGATGGCGATCTTTCGCCGGAGCATCTCGCCAAGATCGCCAAGGACTTGGGCGTCACCGAGGCCGAAGTCACCAGCATGAACCGTCGCATGGCGATGGGCGGCGACACGTCGCTCAACGTGCCGATGCGCGAAGACGGCGAAGGCCAGTGGCAGGACTGGCTGCAGGACGATTCCCCCTTGCAGGACACGGTCGTGGCAGAGGCACAGGAAGCCGACGTCCGTCACGACATGCTGACCGCCGCGATGGACGATTTGAACGAGCGCGAGAAGTTCATCCTGACCGAACGCCGCCTGACCGACGAGCCCAAGACGCTCGAAGAACTCAGCCAGGTTTATGGCGTGTCGCGCGAACGCGTCCGCCAGATTGAGGTTCGCGCGTTCGAAAAGCTGCAAAAGGCAATGATGCGGATTGCGGGCGACAAGCGGATGCTCGTCGCGGCGTAATCGCTTGATCGGATCGGCGCGCTGGACAGCGCCGATCCGATCCTCCTAGAGCGGTGGTATGGCCCGCCGAAAGACGACGACTTCTTCCAACACACGCGGCGGCAGCCGTCGCGCGCCCGCACGGCGCTCGGACGGCTCCGGCGGTGGCGCGATCCGCCGCATTTTCGGCTGGGTGATCAAGGGCGTCCTCGCGTTCGTCGTGCTTTCGCTCGTCGTGGTTGGCCTGTACCGGTTCGTCCCTCCGCCGATCACGCTGACAATGGTCGGTGATGCGCTGGCCGGGCATGGGATCGACAAATCCTGGATGCCGCTGTCGCGGATCGACCCCAACATGGCGCGCGCCGCAATTGCCGGTGAAGATTCGCGCTTTTGTTCGCACAATGGCTTCGACATGCGCGCGATCGAAACAGCCTACGCCCGCAATGCGCGGGGCGGGCGGATCCGCGGCGGGTCGACGATCAGCCAGCAGACCGCGAAGAACGTGTTCCTGATCCAGGGCGGTGGCTATGCGCGCAAGGCGCTCGAAGCATATTTCACGCTGCTGATCGAGACGATCTGGGGCAAGCGCCGGATCATGGAAGTCTATCTCAACGTCGCGGAGACGGGGATCGGCACTTACGGCGTCAACGCTGGCGCGCAACGCTATTTCGGGCATGACGCATCGCATTTGACGCCCGGCGAGGCCGGTCGGATGGCGGCGGTGTTCCCGCAGCCCAAGAAACGCGCGGCGATTGCGCCGAGTGGTTTCACCCGGCGCCACGGCAACGCGATCACGCGCCGGGTGGGCGTGGTCCGCAACGACGGACTGGATTCCTGCCTGCGGTAGCTCGGCGTGTACCGGGCGGGATCAACCCGCCCGGATCTGCTTAGAACGGCAGCTTGAAGCCCGGGGGAAGCGGGATGCCGCTGGTCATCTTCGCCATTTCGGCACCCGATGCGGCGTCGGCCTTCGCCTTGGCGTCGTTGAACGCGGCAACTACCAGATCCTCGAGCATCTGCTTCTCGCTCGGCTGCAACAGCGACTCGTCGATCGTGATCCCGATGATCCGGCCCTTGGCCGATGCCTGAACCTTGACCAGACCGCCGCCGGCAGCGCCCTCGACCTCGATCTTGTCGAGCCCGTCCTGCGCCTTCGCCAGTTCGTTCTGGACGTTCTGCGCCATCGCCATGATGTCTTCGATACTGTTCATGCACTCTTGCTCCGTTGGGCCGCCAGCAGGCGGTCGATTTCGCTTTCGGGAAGGCTTGCGTCGGGGAACGCTTCAAGCGCCGCAACGATCACCGGGGTCGCCAGAATTTCGGCCTTGAACGCCTCGCGGCGTGCGGCTTCGGCTTCACGCAGCGTCGGCGCACCTACGGTCGGTGCTGACGAGATCCGCCACATGCGCCCGGTGATCTGCTTGAGCGTGGCCCCGAGCTCGGCTAGCAGGTCGCTTGGCAACGGCCGCGAGGAACTCACTACCATTTCGACGTCGACGATGCTGATCAGGCTGACGTGATGCACGACGCGCGACGCCAACGCGAGCTCGCCGGCATTTTCCAGCACGGTGACGATCGCGGCGATCGACTGCGGGATCGCCGCCGCCACAGGTTCGCTCGCCGCGGGCGGAGGTGCCACAGGCGCCACGGCGACCGGCGGCGCGCCGTTCTGGATCATCCGCGCAAGCTCGCCGGGGTCGGGCAGCGTCGAGGCATGGACGAGCCGCAACAGCGCCATCTCGCATGCCTCGATCGGCAGCGCAGCGCGACCGACTTCCTCATGCCCCTTGAGCAGCAACTGCCACAAGCGATGCAGAGCGGCGAATGACAGGCTTGCGGCCCATGTCTCTAACGCCCCGCGTTCTTCCGTCGCCTGCCCCGGTTCCACGGCGGCGCCCAGCTTCACCAGCGTCGTCGCATGGACGGTCTCGAGCAATCCGCGCAGCACGCCGAGCGGATCGACGCCGAGGTCATATTGCCGCCGCAGCGCCGCCAGCGCGCCAAGCGCATCGCCCGCGAGCAGCAACGCCATCATGTCGCGGATCGCGCCGCGGTCGGACAGGCCGAGCATGTCGCGCACCGCCGCGGCGTTGACCTGCCCCCCCTCCATGTCGGCGTGGGCGATCGCCTGGTCTAGGATCGACAGTCCGTCGCGCGCCGACCCTTCGGCAGCCCGCGCGATCAGCCCGAGCGCCTCGGGTTCCGCCGAAACGCCCTCCGCCTCGACGACGCGCGCAAAATGGTCGGCAAGCTTTTCGGCGGGGATCCGGCGCAGGTCAAACCGTTGGCAGCGCGACAGCACCGTGACCGGGACCTTGTTGACCTCGGTGGTCGCGAGCACGAACTTCACGCCCTCGGCGGGCTCCTCCAGCGTCTTGAGCAACGCGTTGAACGCGTTCTTCGAGAGCATGTGGACTTCGTCGATGATGTAGATCTTGTAGCGCGCGACGAACGCGGTCATCCGCGACGCGTCGATCACCGCGCGCATGTCGTCCACGCCGGTATGGCTCGCCGCGTCCATCTCGATCACGTCAATGTGACGCCCCTCGGCAATCCCGACGCACGGTTCGCAGACCCCGCACGGGTCGATCGTCGGGCCACCCTTCCCGTCCGGCCCGATGCAGTTGAGCGCCTTCGCCAGCAAGCGTGCGGTCGACGTCTTGCCGACGCCGCGGACCCCGGTGAGGAGAAACGCATGCGCGAGGCGTTGTCGGCGAATCGCATTGCCAAGCGTCGTCACCATCGCGTCCTGGCCGATCAGTTCGCCGAAGGTCTGCGGACGGTATTTGCGGGCCAGGACCCGATACGCGTCCTTGGACGTTGCTTGGGGCGGCGCGCCCAGGTCGAAGCCGGGAGGATCGATGGAGTCGGACATTGCCGTCTATCTAGAGCGGCATCGCGCGTGATGTAAGAGCCAGCTTTGGGGGCGGCGGCAGCGGATGGTCTGAAGACTTGGCGCGCTGCGATCGCGCTGGCGCGGTGGGAGCCGGAACGACCCGCGGCGAAATCGTTGTGGCTGCTGCCTTCCGGCCCTGACCAAGTTGGCGACGACCACGTCCGCCCGACTCCCGCGGTGCATATGGCGGGGTCGGGCGGCGGGATCAAGAGTGCTTAGCGGCGAACCGTCCGGCAAATGCGAACACCGCGATGGTTGCGATACTCCATGCGGCACACCCGGCGCGTGCGATAGGCCGGACGATGGCGCTCGGTATGGACGGTCCGGGTCACGACGCGGTCATGCCGATCGTGCCGGTCCTGACGCATCTGGGCACCCGCGGCGGTCGGCGCGAGCGCGCTTGCGGCGATGAGGCCAGCCGACAGCAAAGCGATGAATTTCATGGGGTATCTCCTCCGTGCAGCCTGAATGGCACGGAAGCGAAATGATCAGCGCCGCTGCATGTTCCGTGACTCGGGCGGGATTGCGACGGTGAGAGCGGCCATGTCGGCGTCCAGCACGATCTGGCAGGCCAGCCGGCTGGTCCGTGTCGCGCCCGTCGCAAGATCGAGCATGTCTTCCTCTTCCGCGCTGGCAGGGGGCAGACGCGCAAAGTCGGCGGCCGCGACGATGACGTGGCAGGTCGAGCACGCCATCTGCCCCTCGCACGTCCCCTCGAGCGGTTGCCCTGCCGCTTGCGCGACTTCGAGCAGTCGGTCGCCTGCCGCTCCCGCGACTTCGCAGACCTTACCGTCGCGCTCGACGAACCGTACTCGGATCATGCCGCGATCCTTTGCGATTCGGCCATTGCGGCGATCCGGTCGATCGCTGCACACAGTTCGTCGGCCTGAGTGTAGCGACCGAATCCGATCCGGATGCTCGACCGCGCCTGGGCATCGCGCAACCCGATCGCACGGAGCACATGGCTCGACCGGCCCGATCCGCTGGCGCAAGCCGACCCCGCGGAGAACGCGACATCGCGGAGCGACGACATCAGCCGCGCAACGTCCAGTCCGTCCCGGCGGACGTTGAGATTGCCGTGGTAGCGTGGTTCCTGGGCACCGTTCACGATCCATCCTTCCAGGCGATCAAGCGCGCGCCGCGACAGGTCGGCGACGTGGGCCGCATCGGCGACGCGCCGTTCCGCCATCAGCCGTGCCGCCATGCCGAAACCGGCACAGAGCGCCGGCGACAAAGTCCCCGATCGGCCAAGCGTTTCCTGCCCCCCGCCGTAGAGCAGCGGCGCGAGATGGACGCCATCGCGGACCCATAACGCGCCGATCCCCTTTGGCCCATGGATCTTGTGCGCCGAAACCGCGATCAGATCGCAGTTCGGCGGGATCTGCACACGACCGTACCCCTGGACCGCATCGCACAGGAAAAGCGCCCCGGCTGCTTTCGCAATTTCGGCAAGTGCGGCGATCGGCTGGATCACGCCGATCTCGTTGTTGACCAGCATCGCCGCAACCAGCCCGGTTCCCGGTGCGATCGCCGCGCGGGCGGTCTCCAGATCCACCAGCCCGTCCGGTCCGACCGGCAAGACCGTCACGGTCCGCCCCTGCGCTGCCATCGCGGCGCAGGTATCGAGCACCGCAGCATGTTCGGTCGCGAGCGTCACGATCGGCCCATCGGTTCGCTGGATCGCCCAGTTGAGCGCCTCGGTCGCACCGCTGGTGAAGGCGACGTGTCCACCCGTACCGAACAGGGAAGCCACGTGATCCCGCGCGACCTCGACGGCTGCTTTGGCCTTGCGGCCCGCTACGTGCGGCGAATGCGGATTGGCGTGATGGTCGCGCAGCCAAGGCAGCATCGCGTCAAATGCTTCCGGCGCGAGCGGCGTCGTCGCCTGATAATCGAGATAGGTCATGCCGCCCCCAACAGGTCGTTGCCACGAATCGACCGCATGATTGTACGCCATTCACGCACGAAGCGGTCGATGTCGGATGCGGTCGTGGTGCGCCCGAAACTGACGCGAACGACCTCGCGCGCGGCTTCTGCGTCCCACCCCATTGCCCCCAGCACGTGGCTCGGTTTCATGCTGCCCGAGGAACATGCGCTTCCGGCGGACACCGCGATGCCCGCCATGTCGAACCGGATCAACTGCGTCGCGGCGGCCAGCCCCGGCATCCGGTACGATCCGATCGCGGGATGCCGGTCAGCGCCGATCGCGACGACCTCGCCACCCGATCGTGTGATCGCATCGTCGAGCCGGACCCGCAACGCCGCCATCGCCGCAAGGTCTTCAGGTTCCGCCAGCGCGGCGGCATAGCCGACGGCCGCGGGTACGTTCTCGGTCCCGCCGCGATACCCGCGTTCCTGTCCGCCGGTCGGCGCAAGGCTTGCGAGATCGCGCACGAGCAACGCTCCGATCCCCGGCGGACCACCGCGCTTATGCGCGGACAGCGCGACGAAATTCGCCTGCGCGATCCCGTCCGGATCCGCCCCGGGCGGCATTTGCGCGGCATCGACCAGCAGCAGGCCCCCTGCCCGCCGGACGATCTCCGCGATCGCGCCGAGCGGCTGTCGGACGCCGGTCTCGCTATTGGCGTATTGAACACAGACCAGTGCGGGGTCGCCATCCAGCGCCGCCGCAAGCGCCGCCAGATCGATCCGTCCCAGCGAGTCGACCGCGACGACCTTTGCACCCGGTGCCGCACGAATCACGGCGTCATGCTCGACCGAAGACATCAGCCGTCGCGGCACCGTCGCGCGGTGGAGCGCGATTGCCAAGGCTTCGCTCGCGCCGCTGGTGAACAGCAGCTCGCCGTCCCAGCGATAGGCTTTCGCGACGTCGCGGCGGGCCTGTTCGAGCATGGCGCGCGCCGCGCGGCCCTCGGCATGTGGCGACGACGGGTTGGCCCAGGCCTCCATCGCGTGCGCCATCGCGTCGCGCGCCACCGCGAGAATCGGGGTCGTCGCGGCATGGTCGAGATAGAGGCGATCGGGCATCATTGGCATCGGGATTCGGGACTCGCTGCAATCATTGCGCAGACGTGCGCCATCATTGTATAGCGCACAACTCTTCGCGCGGCCCATCGGGGCGCGCTTCCCCGCTCTTCCTTGTCAGCAGGTCCGATGCCAGAAGTCATTTTTCCCGGCCCAGACGGTCGTCTCGAAGGCCGTTTCGCTCCCGCATCGCGCCCCCGCGCGCCCGTTGCGATGATCCTTCACCCCCATCCGCAGGCGGGTGGCACGATGAACAACCACATCGTGATGGAGCTCTACAAGACCTTCCAGCGCCGCGGCTTCGCGACCCTGCGCTTCAATTTCCGCGGCGTCGGCAAGAGCCAGGGCACGTTCGACAACGGCGTCGGCGAATTGTCCGATGCGGCGAGCGCGCTGGACTGGGTCCAGAGCTTTCACCCCGAGGCGCAAACGACCTGGATCGCCGGGGTCAGCTTCGGCGCCTGGATCGGAATGCAGCTGCTGATGCGCCGTCCTGAAATCCGCGGTTTCATCTCGGTTGCGCCGCCCGCGAACATGTACGATTTCACCTTCCTGGCCCCCTGCCCGGCGAGCGGAATCATCATCCAGGGCGAAGCGGATGAAGTGGCGACTCCGGCGGCGACCCAGAAGCTGGTCGACAAGCTGCGGACGCAGAAGCACATCACGATCCACCACGACACGATTCCCAAGGCCAACCATTTCTTCGAACATGAAATGCCGCAGCTGATGGGGTCGGTGGACAAGTATCTCGACATGCGGCTCGACCCGAACTCGCCGATCCGCTGACGTATTCCGCCTTCCCCGCGATTGCGCGGGGAAGGCGGATGCTTTCAGGCGTAGGCGTAGGGCCCGCCCTTGGCGAGCGCCGCCTGATAGGCTGGCCGTGCGTGAATGCGATCGAGCCATGCTATCGTCGCCGGGCGCGACTCGTCCAGCCCCGCGCGGCTGCGCGCCGCTTCGAGCGGGAAGCTCATCATGACGTCGGCCGCGGTGAACGAGTCCCCGGTGAACCACGGGCGGCTGGCAAGCTCGCTCTCGACATAATCGAGGTGAACGTCGATCATCGGCTGGACGCGCTTTGCCGCCGTTTTTCCAACCACCGGGATCCGGTTCATCACCAGCAGCAACAGCAGCGGCGGCATCATCGATCCCTCGGCATAGTGCAGATATTGCCGATACCGCAGCGTCGCGTCGCGGTGCGCGGGCGGCCCCATTCTTCCGTCCGCCAGCTCGACGATGTAATCGACGATTGCCCCCGTCTCGATCACCACCTGACCAGCGGCGGTATCCTGCAGTACGGGGGACTTGCCGAGCGGATGGATCTTCTTGAGTTCCGGCGGGGCAAGCATCGTGGTCTTGTCCCGCTCGTAGCGAACGATGTCATACGGCAAGCCGAGTTCCTCGAGCAGCCACAGGATGCGCTGCGAACGGGAATTCTCGAGATGATGGACGATGAGCGACATTGGCTTCTCCTGTCGGCCTTCAACCGGCACGATACGAGTGAAATGCCCCGGACGACTACAAGGGTCCGGCGATCGTACGCAATTTCAGGTCGGTCGGCGATTCTGGTGGCGAGCGCTGCGGTCGGGACCGGACGCGCCGGACCATTGATCCCAAAACCATGAAAGGCCCGCCCTTGCAGGCGGGCCTTCCCAAGGTGTTCGACGGCAAGATCAGCCGTCCCGTAAAAGGGAGCGCGACGCGCACGTCGCGCTCCAGCCCCCCGGCCATCACCGCACGACTGGGGAATACCCTCACATCTCTTCGTCGCCGTCCATGTCCTCGGGTTCGGGGCCCGCCATCATTTCCTCGGCAACCTTGTCGGTCCGCGATCGGATCGCCTTTTCGAGGCGATCGCTCATCTCGACATTGTTCTTCAGGAAGGTCTTGGCGTTCTCGCGCCCCTGCCCGATGCGGACGCTGTCGTAGGAGAACCACGCGCCCGATTTCTCGACCAGTCCCGCCTTGACGCCAAGGTCGAGAATTTCCCCGATCTTGGAAACGCCCTGACCGTACATGATGTCGAATTCGACCTGCTTGAACGGTGGCGCGACCTTGTTCTTGACGACCTTGACGCGCGTGGCGTTGCCGATGATCTCCTCGCGATCCTTGATCTGCCCGGTGCGACGGATGTCGAGGCGGACCGAGGCGTAGAATTTCAGCGCGTTGCCGCCCGTCGTCGTCTCGGGGTTGCCATACATGACGCCGATTTTCATGCGGAGCTGGTTGATGAAGATCACCATGCAGCGCGACCGGCTGATCGAACCGGTCAGCTTGCGCAGAGACTGCGACATCAGACGCGCTTGCAAGCCGACGTGGCTGTCGCCCATCTCGCCCTCGATCTCGGCGCGCGGCACCAGGGCCGCAACCGAGTCGACGACGAGTACGTCGATCGCGTTCGACCGCACCAGCGTGTCGACGATCTCGAGCGCCTGCTCACCCGTATCGGGCTGCGACACGATCAGCTCGTCGATGTTGACGCCCAGCTTCTTGGCATAGACGGGATCGAGTGCGTGCTCGGCATCGACGAATGCGGCGGTGCCGCCCGTCTTCTGCGCTTCTGCGATGACGTGGAGCGCGAGCGTGGTTTTGCCGGAGCTTTCCGGGCCGTAGATCTCGATCACGCGGCCGCGCGGCAATCCGCCCACGCCAAGCGCGATGTCGAGACCGAGCGAGCCGGTCGAGATGACCTCGACCTGCATCGTCTGCTTCGACCCGAGCTTCATCGCCGAGCCCTTGCCGAACGCGCGATCGATCTGCGCCAGCGCAGCTTCGAGTGCCTTGGCGCGCTCTGCGCTCGCCTTATCCGTGGATGCCGCCATTTTGCTGTCGATCACTTTCAACGAAACCGCCATTGGAGCCTCCCGCTAGACCGAACGCCCATCGCGTTCAATGCATGGTGGCTATGTACTATGTTTGTTCACATAGAACAAGGGGCGAACACCAATTGACGCAAATCGGCGCTGGTTATGGTCTGACATTGCGCACAAGGACGCTCGATCACCGACGGTTATGGCGGACTGGTTGTCGCTTTCACGCTGAAAATACGCCGCTGCCCGGACCGCTCGAAGGTCCGTCGGCAAACGTCGCGTTTTAAGAAGGTGTCAGGCGAGCGCGTCGAGCGCCTTGGCGACTCCGTCCATCGTGAACGGCTTCGAGAGTGTCGGACGGTCCGCCCAGGCGTCGCCGACGCTGTCGTGCGATCCGCCGGTCGCGAAGACGAACGGAATGTTGCGCGCCGCCAGCGCTTCGGCGATCGGGAAGCTCTTCTCACCGCCCCGCAGATTGACATCGAGGATAGCAGCATCGATCCCGCCCGCGTCGACCAGCTGCAGTGCCGATCCGACACTGTCTGCGCTGCCGGCGAGCGATTTGCCCAGAACGTCGAGGAAATCCTCGATCATCATGGCGATCAGGGGCTCGTCCTCGACGACGAGAATGGACTGTGGAGAACTCATCCCATCGCCTCTAGTGCAGCGCGAGGAGCCGCGCTATCTCATTTTGTTCCTAACACCGCGCGCGTCGCCTCCGCAAGCTCCTGTACGGAAAAGGGTTTTGCGAGAAACGAAACGTTATCCAAATTAATCGACTTGCGCAGCGTCTCCTCGGCGTAGCCCGACATGAAGAGAATCGGCAGGTCGGGATATTGCGCGCGGGCATGCCGGACCATCGTCGGGCCGTCCATCAGCGGCATCATCACATCTGAGATCAACAGGTCAGGGCGCGGATTGTCCGCAAGCAGCTCGAGCGCGGCTTCGCCATTCTCGGCGGTCAGCACGGTATAGCCCTGTCGGCTGAGCGCGCGTTCGGCGACCGCGCGGACCATGTCCTCGTCCTCGACCAGCAGGATCGTGCCCGTTCCCCACAGGTCGACCGGCTTCTCGCGCGGGAGGACGCGTTGCGGGACCGGCTCGTTCAGCGCGCCTTCGGTATAGACCGGCAAATAGATCGTGAAGATCGCCCCATGCGCGGCCCGGCCGGGAGTCATCGGACCGGCATCCTTGCGATTGTCGGCGAAGATATAACCGCCCGACTGTTTGACGATGCCGTACACCGTCGACAGCCCGAGCCCGGTACCCTTGCCGACTTCCTTGGTGGTGAAGAACGGCTCGAAGATCTTGGGCAGGATTTCGGGCGGGATCCCCCCGCCGGTATCGCCGATTTCCAGCACCGAATAGTCGGCGGGCGGTAGGATGTCCGACCCAAGCTTGCGCACGTCCGCAGCGGTGACCGCATAGGTCTGGATCGACAAGGTGCCCGCGCCGCGCGGATCGTGCGTCATCATCGCATCCCGCGCGTTAACCGCGAGGTTGACCACGACCTGTTCGAGCTGCCCGGGATCGGCACGAACCGGGCTCAGATTGCGCCCGTGCTTGACCGTCAGCGTCACGGTTTCGCCCAACAGGCGCTTGAGCAGGTTCGACACTTCGGAAATGACGTCGGGCAGTTGCAGCACCTGCGGGCGCAGCGTCTGCTGGCGCGAGAAGGCGAGCAACTGGCGCGTCAGGCTGGCCGCGCGGTTCGAGTTGGCGCGGATCTGCTGGATGTCGTCATAATCACTGTCGCCCGGCGAATGGCGCATCAGCATCAGGTCACAATGCCCGATGATCGCGGTCAGGATATTGTTGAAGTCGTGCGCGACGCCGCCGGCGAGCTGCCCCACGGCCTGCATCTTGGTCGCTTGCGCGACCTCGCGCTTCAACCGGGTTTCCTCGCTATTGTCCTTCAGGCTCAGCAACACCGCGGCATCGCCCAGTCCGCGCGCCCCTGCGATCGACAGCGCGACCGGCTCGTCGGGATGATCCTTCAAGCGGACCGCAAGATCGGTCGAGTGCGTCGCACCCCCGGCGAAGCGGCGGATCGCATCCGCGACGACACCCTTGTCCTCGCGGACCAGCAAGTCCCCCGGATATAACGGCGGGCTGAGCGAATCGACCGCGGCGGCACGCGCAAACGCGTCGTTCATCTGGAGGAAGCGCCCGTCCGCGCCGATCAGCGCCACGCCGAACGGCATCAGCGCGACCAGGCTCTTGATGTGTGCGCCCGCGCTTTCGCCGATCGCGGGATGGCTACCGTCCTCCTCGTCGATCAAGGCGACGAGCATCGGGGCGTCCTCCCCATCCAGGAACGGAATCTGCAGCACGCGCAGCGGATTGCTCGTCATCCCCTCGCGTTCGAACCGCGCCATGCCGTGCGCGTCGGTAATCAGGAAGCGCGCGAAGTCCCGCCCCAGAATGTCGCCCTCACCCTCGCCCATCGCCCGCACGCGCAGCACGCGGTTGGCGGAGCGGATGCGACCGTCCGGGTTGATCAACGCCGCCATGATCCCCGCGCTGCCGAGCCGGTCGCCAGTCGGTCCAGACAGCAGCGTCTCCATCGTCCGCGCGAGGTCCAGCCCCTCGTTTCCGCGGAACCGCCAGACCAGCAGATTGCCGTCCTCCCCCGCGCGCGCCACGTCCGCGGTCAGCACCGTGCCGTGGACGACGAGGCGGTCGGTCCCCGCCGACCCGTCGCGCCATGCGGCGCGGCCGGCAGCGCTCAGCCGTTCGACCCCGCTTGCATCGAACGGCAAGCCGGGCGGGGTTGGAAACCCCAGGAAGATCGCTTCATAGCGATCGTTCGCGCAGACCAGTCGGCCTGCCCGGTCGGTCACCGCAATCGCGTCGGAACTGCTCTCGGCCAGCGCGCGGGCTATGCTCCAGTCGGGTTCGCTTGCGACGACGGTCGGTGACCGGAACAGCTGCCGGTACACCACCAGCGCCCCCCCGAGGACGAGCGTGGTCGCGAGGAACGTCCCGGCGAGCGGGATGCTGCCGACGACGCCCAGAATGACCAGCGCCGCGGCCAGACCGAACCCGCCCGCGATCAGCAGCGCGGAGCGGGCGGGCATATCGGTGGTCGATCTGGGTACGCGTGCCATGGGACCTCGTGTCGAAGCGTCAGGACTGGAGCAGGACGCACCACCGGTCGTTCAACCGGCGCTGCCCCCTCGTCCATCCGCACGCGTGTCGGAGGGACGAGGGTAACACCGTCTTTACCAGATACGCACGCGCTGTTCCGGCGTCAGGTACAGTTTTTGTCCTGCTTTCGGATCGAAGGCGGCGTACCACGGATCGAGATTGCGGACGACCCACGCGCGCTGCTCGGACGGGCTGTGCGGATCGGTGACGAGCCGCTGCTTGAGGTTCGCCTCGCGGTAGTTGCGCCGCCACACCTGCGCCCAGCCGAGATAGAAGCGCTGATCGCCGGTAAACCCGTCCAGCGTCGGTGCGGGGCGGTTGCCCAGCGCGTGATGATAGGCGTCATACGCCACCGTCAGCCCCGCGAGATCGGCGACGTTCTCGCCGAGCGTCAGCGCGCCCTTCACATGGACGCCGGGGAGCGGTTCATACGCGTCATATTCCTTGACCAGCGCATCGGTGCGACCCTTGAACGCGGCAACGTCGGCAGGCGTCCACCAATCGGTGAGTTCGCCCTTGGCGTTGTACTTGGCACCCTGGTCGTCGAAATGGTGGCTGAGCTCGTGCCCGATCACCGCGCCGATCCCGCCGTAATTGACCGCGGGGTCGGCGTTGGGATCGAAGAACGGCGGTTGCAGGATCGCCGCCGGGAAGACGATCTCGACCATGCCGAAATTGGCATAGGCGTTCACTTCCATCGGGGTCATGCCCCATTCCCAGCGCTGGAGCGGCTTGCCGAGGTGCGAGACGTTGTACGCCTGCTGCCACTGGTTCGCGCGCCAGCTGTTGCCGTAAGCATCGCCCGCCGCGATCTTCAGGCCGGTATAATCCTTCCACTGCGACGGATAGCCGATCTTGGGGGTGAACGCCGCGAGCTTGGCGTGCGCCTTGACCTTGGTCTCCGGGGCCATCCAGTCGAGCTTGTCGATCCGCCGGTCCATCGCCGCGATCACGTTCTTGACGAGCGTGTCCGCCGCCGCCTTGGTTTCGGGCGGAAAATATTTGGCGACGTAAAGCTTGCTGACTTCGTCATCGAGCGCACCCGTGGTGAACTGGACCGCGCGCTTCCAGCGCGCTTCCTGCTCGGGCGTGCCCGACAATTGCGTGCCGAAGAACGCGAAATGCTCGTCGTCGAACGTCTTGGGGAGCACATCGGCATAGCTGTCGAGCGAGCGCAGGATCAGCTGGTCCTGCAGGACGCCGACCGGCGCCGCCGCGACGAGCTTGGCGATCCCCGCGACCGCGGTCGGTTGAGCGACGATCACGCTCGAGACGTTGGCACCGATGCCCTGGAAGTATGCCGGGAACGCAAACCCCGCCGCTGCCTTGGTAAGGTCCGCGACGGTCATCTTGTTGTAGGTCTTGGTCGCATCGCGACTGTCGATCCGGGTCCAGTGGACCTTGGCGATCTCGGTTTCGAACGCGACCAACGCCGCTGCCCGCGCTGCGGCATTGGGCTCGCCCGCCAGCGTCAGCATCTTGGCGACATGCGCCTGATAGGCGGCCTTCTTGTCCGCGAAACTCTGTTCGAGGTAATAATCCCGGTCGGGCATGCCGAGGCCCGACTGCGCGACCGACAGGGCATAGATTTCGGGCTGCTTGTCGTCCTGACCGACATAGGAACCGAACGGTCCGGCGATCCCGGCCTTGGTCGCTTCCGCGAGCAATGCAGGATAGGCCGCGTTGGTCTTCATCGCCTTGATCTTGCCGAGCCATGGCTGGATCGGGGCAAGGCCTTTCGCGTCGATCGCGGGGCGATCGAGGAAGGTCGCATAGGCCGTGCCGATCTTCGAGTTCCGGTCCCGCGCGACACCATCGAGGATCGTGCGTGTGCGGGCTTCCGACAGATCGGCGAGCAGATTGAACGCGCCGTAGTTCGACTTGTCCGCCGGGATCTGCGTCGTCCGCGCCCAGGTGCCGTTGGCATAAGCGTAGAAATTGTCACCCGGCGCGACCGAGCGGTCCATCCCGGGTTCGTCGAACCCGAAGCTGCCGAATTGTGGCTTGCCCTTGGCTGCGGCAGCCGATGCCGGGTCCGCCTTGGCGGGTGCGGGCGCAGGCGCGGTCTGGGCGATGCCGCCGGTGGCGACGGCCACCGCCAGCGCCCCGGCCGACGCCAGCGCAAGACTATAGATATGCTTCATCATGCTTCCCCAATTCTGGATTTGTTACCACACGCGAACACGGTCGGCGGGCGCCAGGTACATCGTGTCGCCGGGCTTTGCGCCGAACGCCTTGTACCACGCATCGACGTTGCGCACCTCCGCGGTCCGGAACGGACCCGGCGAATGCGGGTCGCTCAACAATTGCGACCGCAGCGCAGGCTCGCGGAACTTGATCCGCCACACCTGCGCATAGCCGAGATAGAAACGCTGGTCGCCGGTCAGGCCACCGAGCACGGGCGCAGTCTTGCCGTTCAGCGAGCGATGATACGCATCATACGCCACCGCGAGCCCCGCCAGATCGGCCATGTTCTCACCGAGCGTCAGGCCACCCTGGATATGCTGCCCGGGGATCGGCTCATAGGCGTCATACTGCTTGACCAGTCTGTCGGTGAGCGCGGTGAAGCGCTTGACGTCCTCGGGGGTCCACCATTCGGTCAGCTTGCCGGTCGCATCGAACTTGCGGCCCTGATCGTCGAAATGGTGGCTGAGCTCATGCCCGATCACCACGCCGATCCCGCCGTAATTGACCGCCGGATCTGCCTTGGCGTCGAAGAACGGCGGCTGGAGGATCGCGGCGGGGAAGACGATCTCGTTCATCGTCGGGTTGGCGTAGGCGTTGATCGTCATCGGCGTCATGCCCCATTCGGTCCGGTCGATCGGCCCGCCGAGCTTGTTGAGATCGCGCTGATATTCGAACGCATTGGCCGCCGCGACGTTGGCGACGAGATCGCCGCGGGAGACGGTGAGCGCGCTATAGTCGCGCCACTTGGACGGATAACCGATCTTGGGGGTGAAGGACGCGAGCTTCTGGTGCGCCTTGACCTTGGTTTCGGGCGCCATCCATTCGAGCTTGTCGAGCCGCTGCCCCATTGCCGCGATCACGTTCTTGACGAGCTGATCCGCCGCGCTCTTCGATTCCGGCGGGAAATATTGCGCGACATATTGCTGGCCGACGTCCTCGCCCAGCGCCCCGCCAACGACCGCTACACCGCGCTTCCAGCGCGGCTGTTGTTGCGGCGCACCCGACAGGACCGTGCCGTAAAAGGCGAAGTTGGTCTGGTCGAACGCCTTCGACAGATACGGTGCGTAGCTGCGCAACACCTTGAGCGTCAGATAATCCTTCAGCACCGGCAAGGGCGTCTGCTGGAACAATTGCGCCTCGGCCGCGACCGCGCTCGGCTGGCCGACGATATAGGCGGGCTGCTGCGCGACGCCGAGGGCGGTCTGATAGTCGGTCCAGGGGAAGCCCGGCGCCTTCGCGGCGAAATCGGCGGCGGTCCACTTGTTGTAGCGCTTGTCGGCATCGCGCGATTCGATCCGCGTCCAGTGTCCGGTCGCGATCCGCGTCTCGAAAGCGACGATTGCGGCGGCGCGTGCTTCGGCATCGGGTTCGCCGATCAGGCCGAGCATCTTGGCGAGATACGCCTGATAGGCGGCCTTGGTTTCGATTAGCTTGGGATCGGTCTTGAGGTAATAATCGCGGTCGGGCAGCCCGAGGCCCGACTGGCCGGTGCTGACGATGTAGCTGGTCGGCGTTTTCGCATCGACGCTCACGCCGACCCCGAACAGGCCGCCCACGCCGAGCCGCTGGAGCTTGGCCATTTCCACCGCGAGCGCGGTCTTGTCCTTTGCACCCTTGATCGCGGCGATCCACGGCTGGATCGGCTTGGCGCCCTTCGCTTCGATCGCGGCTTCGTCCATGTAGCTGGCGTACATGTCGCCGCTCTTGTTGCCCGGCGTCTTCATCGCGGTTTCAAGAATGCCGCGAGTCCGCTCGGTCGACAAATCCTGCAACACGTTGAACATGCCGAATGCGGCCCGGTCATCCGGGATCGCGGTGGTGCGCGCCCACGTTCCGCCGGCATATTCCGCAAAATTATCGCCCGGCTTCACGGTCTTGTCCATGCCCGCGAGATCGAGACCGAATGCGCCATAGGTTGGTTTGTCGGGAAGCGCCGCGGTCGGAACGCTCGGCTTGGGCGGTGTCGCGCCGGTCTGCGCATAGGTCGCCCCGGCAAGCGCGACGGAGGCGGTCAACGATAGGAGAAGATGCGAACTACGCATTTAAAGCCCTTCAAATCATAACGAAAGCCCGCGTGTTCTATCCAGCCGACACGCCTAGTCAAACGCGATCGCGAAATTCCGTTCGATCGAACGTTTCCGCCATTTGCGCCCGATCCGGACCCGCCACACCAAACCCGCGACGACATAGCCGATGATGGCGAGCACCGCCGACAGAACCGCCAGCCCGACGATCGTCGCCGGGCCGACTTGCGCGACCAGCGTATGGAGCCAGTCGACATGCGCCGCGACGTTGCTCGCGATCGGGCGACCCGGCACCGTGCGATCCAGCCGCAGGACCCACAGGCCGATATGATAGGCCGAGAAATAAATCGGCACGCTGGTCAGCGGGTTGTGTAGCAACGTCGTCGCCACCGCGACCGGCACGTTTGCCCGCACCGGCAAGGCCGCCAATGCCGCAACGGGCGCATGGACGAACGGGAACAGGATGCCGCTCACCACCCCCAGCGCGACGCCGCGCGGGACCGAGCGGCGGGTGAAACGCCACAAGGCAGGGTGCAAGATGCGATGCGCCACCGGGCGTAGGAAACGGTTGCGCTCGATCTTGTCGCGCGTGGGGATATGCCCGAGGGCGAAGTTCCAGATCCGCGACCCCATCCCCCGCGCGCGGGATGCGTCACCCACGGTCGCGCATCAATCGACCCTGCTCGCGCTTCCAGTCGCGCTCCTTGATCGAATCGCGCTTGTCGTGCGCCTTCTTGCCCTTCGCGAGCGCCAGCTCGACCTTCGCCCGGCCGGTCGAGTTGAAATAGATCATCAGCGGGATGAGCGTCATCCCGTCGCGATTGACCGCACCGTGCATCTTGTTGATTTCCCGCGCATGCAGCAGCAGCTTTCGCGGGCGCTTCGGTTCGTGATTGAAGCGATTGCCGTGGCTGAATTCGGGGATGTTCGAATTGACCAGCCACACCGCGCCGTCCTTGGCCTCAGCATAGCTTTCGACGATCGACCCCTGCCCGCTGCGCAGCGATTTCACTTCGGTCCCGGTCAGTGCGATGCCAGCCTCGAACACGGTCTCGATGGAATAGTCATACCGCGCGCGTCGGTTTTCCGCGACGATCTTGGTTTTCTCGAAGGTTACAGGTTTGGGACGCGCCATAGGCTGGGCGATGTAGGACGTCCCACCCCCGAACGAAAGCCCTGCAATGACGGGACACAGCCCGGCGATGGATGGCGGCGCCGAAACCGGGGATAACGGGGATCGAACCGACCGGTCCATCGTTGCAGTCGTAAGGCCATCGGTACTGACAGATTTGTAAAGACCTGGGCGCTAGGCTCTCGCAACGCAGCCGCATCTGGGGTAGGATAGAATATGGTCCAGTTCGCAACGCACCAATTCCCGATCGATATCGACGCGGCGGACATCGATTTCATGGGTCACGTCAATAACGCGTCGTATCTCAAGTGGGTACAGGCGGCGGTGATCAGCCACTGGCAACGCTTCGCCCCTGCCGACGCGCTGGCGACGCACGCCTGGGTCGCGCTCAAGCACGAGATCACCTATCGCAAGCCGACGTTCCTCGACGACGAGGTGATCGCGACGGTCTTGCTCGAGAAGGTCCAGGGCGCGCGCGCGTTCTACGAAACGATCATCAAGCGGGGCGAGGAGGTTCTGGCCGAGGTGAAATCGAGCTGGTGCTGCCTCGACATAGAAACCAAGCGCCCTGCCCGACTCGGGCAAAGCGTGATCGACCGGTTCTTCGCCAAGGATTGATCCGGGCGCCGCAGCGCCCGGTCGATCCGGGCGTCAGCGGCCAACCCCGTTCAAACCAGTCCCGCCGCCGCCAGCCCGGCGTCGACAGCGCGCTGGCTCGCCTCGCTTGGCCATGTCATCGGCAGCCGCAGGGACTTAGGAAATGTCGAGCGCACGCGGTTCACGGCATATTTAACCGGCCCCGGCGACGCATCCGTGAAAAGTGACCCGTGAAGCGCGAACAACCGATCGTGCAGAGCCAAAGCGGCGGCATAGTCGCCCGCAGCGCATGCCGCCTGGAAATCGGCGCACAAACGGGGCGCGACGTTGGCAGTCACTGAAATGCACCCCACCCCGCCCGTCGCGTTGAACGCGAGCGCCATGTCGTCGTTTCCGGACAGCTGGACGAACCCCTCGGGGCACACCGCCCGCTGCGCCGAGACACGCTGGATCACGCCGGTCGCATCCTTGATTCCGATCACGCTCGGCAGCGCGTGCGCGATCCGACCGACAGTCTCGACCGCGATGTCGGTCACGGTCCGGCCGGGCACGTTGTACAGCACGATCGGCAAGCTGCTGCTGTTCGCAACCGCCTCGAAATGCCGGAAGATCCCTTCCTGATTGGGGCGATTGTAATAGGGCGGAACCATCAGCGCGGCATCTGCACCAGCAGCCTTCGCCGCAGCAATGTTGTGGATCGCAACCCGCGTATCGTTCGATCCGGCGCCCGCCAGGACAGGAACGCGCCCCCGCACCTGATCGACGCAGACCGCGACGATGTGAAAATGCTCGTCGGCGGTCAGCGTCGCCGCTTCGCCGGTCGTCCCGCACGGGACGAGCCCGGCGGAACCTTCGGTAATCTGCCACTCGATGAAATCACGATACGCCGGCTCATCGAAAGCGCCGTCCGCAGCAAACGGCGTGACAAGCGCCGGGATTGATCCCGAAAACATAGTGTTGTGCTCCTGCGCGCGGGATGATCCGTCGGCTTTAGGTGTTTTTCCCCGGGACAAATACGGACAGGAAGCATAGTCTGTCCACATGATTACAACGGTGTTCAAATCGGCGTTCTTGTTGGCCAGCGTATCCAGTCTGGCGGTGCCCGCGGATGCGGTGCAGGAACAGCTCGGCTGGGGGCGCGCGACGCAAATCCTGACCGGCACCAATGCGTCGAATGTCGCGATCGCGACATCGATCGCGGAGTGGAAGGCGTTGCAAAGCCCGGGATACAGCTTCGATCGCTACGCGACCTTCCTCGTGGCGCATCCCGGCTGGCCCAACGAAATGGCGTTGCGCCGCCTGGCGGAGCGCGCACTCGAGACTCCGGGCTGGTCCCCGGCGAACGCCGTCGCCTTCTTCCGCCGCTTCCCACCGCTCAGCGGGACGAGCCGCACGCGCTATGCCGATGCGCTGGCCGCCACCGGTGCGCGCGCCGAAGCCAATGCCGCCGCGCGCGCGGCCTGGATTTCCGGAACGATCTCGCCGGTCGACGAGGCGCGGATCCAGGCGTTCTACCCCGGCGCGCTGAGCCAGGCGGATCAGGACGCCCGGATGGACATGCTGCTGTGGCTCAACTCGACGCTCGCTGCACAGCGCCAGATCGGCCTCACCAGCCCGGCGCGTCGCCCGATCTTCGAAGCGCGGCTCGCCTTCCGTACCAACGCGCCCGATGCGTCCGATCGGGCCGCCGCGACGCAGGCGATCGGCGGCGCGGACCCCGGCTGGATCGCGGATCGCGCGAGCTGGTTCCGCTTCAGCGGCGCCTCGAACAGTGCGCGGGCCACGCTGGCGCAGCGCCTGCCGCTGGCGACCGTTCCGGCGAGCCCCGAACAATGGTTCGAGACGCTGCTGACCAACGCCCGCGCTGCCGCCAACGACGGACAGATCGCAGTCGCCTATGACATCGCGCGTCGGGTCGACGATGCCTATCCTGCGGGAACCGACGTCAGCACGCGCCCCTATGGCGAGCGCGACGACTATACCAGCCTCGTCTGGCTCGCCGGACAGGCGGTGATGAAGCAGATGAACCGCCCAGCCGACGCGACCGGGCTGTTCCTGCGCTATGCCAACGCGTCGCGCACCTCGACGACGCAGTCCAAGGGCTTCTATTGGGCAGGCCGCGCGGCCGAAGCCGCGGGACGCCGCGCCGAAGCCAATGGCTATTACACGCGCGCCGCCGGGTTTCGCGACTTGTTCTACGGCCAGCTTGCGATCGAACGGCTCGGCCAGACGCTGACCGCGCCCGGCACCGCGACGTTGCGCCCGGTCGATGCCGCGACCCGCGCGAAATTCTATGCCCGCGAAACGGTGCGAGCCGCGCAATATCTCGGCACGACCGGCGCCTGGGCGGACCAGACAGCGTTCATCCGACAGATCGCCGCCGACGCCACGACCGACAGCGACCATGTCCTCGCGTCCGAAATTTCGCGCACGCTCGGCCGCCCGGATCTGGGCGTGATGGTCGGGCGGAGTGCGTTGCAGAACGGTCTCAGCGAATATTCGACCGTCGGCTTCCCGAGCGTCAAGGTGCCCGTGTCGAGCCAGGACGACTGGACGATGATCCATGCGATCGCGCGGCAGGAAAGCCAGTTCGACCGTGCGGCGGTCAGCCACGCGGGCGCGCGCGGGCTGATGCAGTTGATGCCCGGCACCGCGCGCGAAACCGCGGGCAAGATCGGCCTGTCCTACGATCCGTCCGCGCTGACCACCGATACCGATTACAACATCATGGTCGGGTCGAGCTATTTCCGGAAGATCTTCGGCCTGTTCGGCAGTTATCCGCTCGCGGTTGCCGCCTATAACGCCGGGCCGGGCAACGTGAACAAATGGCTCCGCGCGAATGGGGATCCGCGGATGGCGGGTGGGCCGGACATGATCGACTGGATCGAGGCGATCCCGATCTACGAGACCAAGAATTACGTCCAGCGCGTGCTCGAGAATGCGGTGGTCTATGACCTGATGAACCCATCGCGCGCGCGCTCGTCCGGGCCGAACCGAATCAGCTGGTATCTGGGCAAACGCACGCCGGGCTGACACGCGATGGATCGTCCCAATTACATCACCCCGGCGGGCTATGCCGTGCTCAGCGCGGAATATCGGCAGTTGCTCGGCGAGGAACGGCCCAAGCTGGTCGACGTCATTTCCTGGGCGGCGGGGAATGGCGATCGCTCTGAGAACGGCGACTATATCTACGGGCGCAAGCGCTTACGCGAGATCGACCGGCGGCTCGGCTTCCTTGCGCGGCGGATGAAGGCCGCCAAGGTCGTCGATCCGGCCGCGCAGCCCGACCGGACGCGCGTCTGGTTTGGCGCGACCGTGACGATCGCCGACGAGGAGGACGAACACCGCGTGCTGACGCTGGTCGGCGACGACGAAACCGATGCCACCGCGGGCCGGATCGGCTGGAACGCGCCGATCGCGCGCGCCTTGCGCGGGGCGGCGGTCGGCGACGTCCGGCGCGTGGCCTTGCCCGCCGGGGAGCGAGAGTATGAGGTCATGACAATCGCCTACCCCGCCGCCCGCGCGCCTTCCGTCGCCGACGGATAAGGGTTGGGTGGTGGCGTGATGTCGTGCCAAAGTACGAGATGCGCCGCTTACCCGCAGCGGTTAACGATTTCGATCCCGTGTGACGTGTTCGAATCGAGTGAGTAATGATGGCGATGCAACGCGTATTCGTGAGCGGCAGGGTCCAGAACGTGGGGTTCCGCGACTGGACCGTGCGTCGGGCGAGTGAGCTCGACCTGACCGGTTGGGTTCGCAATCGCACCGATGGCCGGGTCGAGATCCTGGTCGTCGGGGACGAGGCGACCGCGGCGCAACTGGTGGCGCTGTGCCATGACGGCCCGCCGACCGCGCGCGTCGATCATGTCGCGGTCGAAGTGGCGGACGAACGGCCGCCCAAGGGCTTTACCAAGCGCTTCACGGCGTAAGGCTGCGCGCAGGAGAGCGCGGCACCATGCCGCGCTCTCCTGGCCGATCAGCGGGTGAGCTTCTTGTACGCGAGCCGCGTCGGACGGTCCGCCGCATCGCCCAGGCGACGCCGCTTGTCTTCCTCGTACGATTCGAAGTTCCCTTCGAACCATTCGACATGACTGTCGCCCTCGAACGCGAGGATGTGCGTGGCCAGACGATCGAGGAAGAAGCGATCGTGGCTGATCACCACCGCGCAGCCTGCAAACGACTCCAGTGCCTCTTCCAGCGCACGCAGGGTCTCGACGTCGAGATCGTTGGTCGGCTCGTCGAGCAGGAGGACGTTGCCACCCTCCTTGAGCATCTTGGCGAGGTGGACGCGGTTGCGCTCACCACCCGACAGCTGGCCGACCTTCTTCTGCTGGTCCTGGCCCTTGAAGTTGAACGCGCCGACATACGCCCGCGTGCCCAGCTCCTGCTTGCCGAACCGGAAGATCTCGAGCTTGTCCGAGATTTCTTCCCAGACGTTGTTGTTAGGATCGAGGTCGTCGCGCGACTGGTCGACATAGCCAAGCTTGACCGTCTGGCCGACTTCGATCGAGCCGACGTCCGGGGTTTCCTGGCCCGTGATCAGCTTGAACAGCGTCGACTTGCCCGCGCCGTTCGGCCCGATCACGCCGACGATCCCGCCCGGCGGCAGCACGAAGTCGAGGTTCTCGAACAGCAGCTTGTCGCCGTAAGACTTGGTCAGGCCCTTCGCCTCGATCACCTTGCCGCCGAGACGCTCGGGCAGCTGGATCAGGATCTGCGCCTTGCCGATCGAACGGTTCTCCTGCTTCTCCATCAGCTCGTCGAATGCGCGGATACGCGCCTTGGACTTGGTCTGCCGCGCCTTGGGGGTCTGCCGCATCCACGCCAGCTCGTCCGAGATCGCCTTGGCCTTGCCCTGCTCCTCGCGCTCTTCCTGCTCGAGCCGCTTGACCTTCTTTTCCAGATAGCCGGAATAGTTGGATTCGTAGGTGTAGTAACGCCCGCGATCGAGCTCGAGCACCCAGTTGACGACGTTGTCGAGGAAGTAGCGGTCGTGCGTCACGAGAATGACGTTGCCGGTATATTCCTTGAGGTAATTTTCTAGCCACGCGACGCTCTCGGCGTCGAGATGGTTGGTCGGCTCGTCGAGAAGCAGGATGCCTGGCTTCTCCAGCAGCAGCTTGCACAACGCGACGCGACGCTTCTCACCACCCGACAGGTTGGTGACCGCGCTGTCGCCCGGCGGGCAGCGGAGCGCTTCCATCGCCTGCTCAAGCTGGCTGTCGAGCGCCCAGCCATCGGCGGCGTCGATCTTGGTCTGGAGATCGCCCATTTCCTCCATCAGCGCGTCGAAATCGGTGTCGTCCTGCGGATCACCCATTTCGGCCGAGATCGCGTTGAACCGCTCGACCATCTGCGCGACCGGGCCTGCGCCCATCTTGACGTTTTCCATGACGGTCTTGGTCGGGTCGAGCTGCGGCTCCTGCGGCAGATAACCGACCTTGATCCCGTCCGCGGCCCACGCCTCGCCGGTGAAGTCCGGGTCGATCCCGCCCATGATCTTCATCAGCGTGGACTTGCCCGAACCGTTCGGTCCGATGATCGCGATCTTCGCGTCGGGCAGGAACTGCAGGTGGATGTTGTTGAGCACGGGCTTTGGGGCACCGGGGAAGGTCTTGGTCAGGCCCTTCATCACATAGCTGTACTGCACGGCCATAGCCGATGATGCTCCGTTCACATGAGGCTGAAATTGATGGATTGCATGTAGCGAGCATGCGGCGGATTGGCAACGTGGCCGCCCGTGGATACGGTGGCGTCACGACGCGGGGGGCGTCACGAACCGGACGGAAGATCCGCGCGCGTCCTGTCTCCTGCACGCACCCTAGCCGCCGGCGCTGTCGGCCCGGCCAATCCCAGCCTTCCAAGGCCAGCCTTCCAAGGAGTGTCCCTGCATGACCATCCGTTCGCTGTTTCTCGCGTCGACGTTGCTGGCCACCCTTTCCTCTCCCGCGATGGCGCAGCGCGCCACGCCCGCGGCGGTCGCGCCGGATGCGGCCGTCGCTTCGATCCGCGACAAGGCGCTGCAGGACGACGTCGCCTATGACATCGTCTCCGGGCTGACGACCGAGATCGGCCCGCGTCCGGATGGCTCCCCCGCCGAGGAACGCGCGCGGCAATGGGCGGTGGTCAAGTTGAGGGCGCTGGGCTTCCAGAACGTGCGGATCGAACCCTACGAACTGAAGAACGTGTGGATTCGCGGCATCGAGACCGCCGAAGTCGTCGCCCCCTTCCCGCAGCCACTGCGGCTGACCGCGCTTGGCAACTCGGGCGCGACTCCGGCCAAGGGACTGACGCTGCCGGTGGTCTATTTCCCCAGCTTTAACGATCTGCTCCTCGCGCCCGCGGGTAGCCTGAAGGGCAAGATCGCGTTCGTATCGAACAGCATGCAGCCGACGCAGGACGGTTCTAGCTACGGCAGCCAGGGCGGCGCACGCTTCCTCGGGCCGAATGTCGCCGCGACCAAGGGTGCCGCCGCGATCGTGATCCGCTCGATCGGGACCGATCATGGCCGCGGGCCGCATGCGGGGACGACCAACTTCGCACCCGGCGTCACCCCGATCCCCGCTGCCGCGTTGTCGGTCGCGGATGCGGAAAATCTCGAACGCATGTTCAAGACCGGCAAGCCGGTGTCGCTGCACCTCACGCTGACGCCGACGGTCGTGCCCAGCCGGACCTCGGGTAACGTCATCGCCGAAGTCCCCGGCTCCGATCCATCTGCGGGGATCGTCCTGATCGGCGGGCATCTCGACAGTTGGGATCTCGGCACCGGGGCGATCGACGATGGCGCGGGCGTCGCGATCACTGCCGCCGCCGCCAAGCTCATGATGTCTGCGGGCACACCCCGTCGCACGATCCGCGTCGTCTGGTTCGGCGACGAGGAAACCGGCGGCTTCGGCGGCGCCGCTTATGCCAAGGCGCATGCGACCGAGCAGCATACGATCGCGGCGGAATCGGATTTTGGCGCGGATCGCGTGTGGCGTTTCGAAACCAACCTGCCCGCCAGTGCCAAGCCGGTGGCCGACCGCCTTGCAGTAGCGCTTGCGCCAATCGGCGTGGTGCGCGGCGCGGACACGGCGCACGGCGGGACCGATGTGGAGGCGACGCTGGCACTCGGCGGCGGCGGGATCGACCTCAACCAGTCGGGGCTGCGGTATTTCGATTACCACCATACGCCCGAAGACACGCTCGACCTGATCGACCCAGCGCAGTTGCGGCAGAACGTCGCGGCCTGGGCGACGATGCTGGCGGTCGTCGCCAATGCGCCAGAGACGATCGGACCGGTCGGTGCGACGAAGTGACCTCCACTCGTCGCAAATATGGCTGAAACGTGGCAGCTTCGTATCGAAACGCGGGATTGCGGATTGACGCACCGCAGCGACCCGTTATGCCACCGGTCTTCGCGGCGGCACCTGTCACCGTGAAATGCCTTATTTGCTTGGGAGCAATTGCATGAAGAAGACCGCCCTTGTTCTCGTCGCCGCCGGCCTGGTTTCGCTCGCCGCCTGCAACAAGAACCCAGAAGCTGCTGCGATCGAGAACAATGCTGACATGGTTGCCGACGCAGTCGACAACAACGCAGCGATGATCGACGACATGGCTGCCAACACGTCGAACGCTACGGCTTCGGCAGTCTTGGACAACAAGGCTGATGCGATGAAGGACCAGGCGGACAACATCCGCGCCGAGGGCGACGCCAAGGCCGACAACGTTCAGTAAGAACGTTGGCGCCGGGCCGTTGCTCGGACGCTTCGAGAAGGGCGCTACCGCATCGCGGTGGCGCCCTTTTTCGTGTTCGCACTGCGGCATGATTGGCGGCGGGGCGCGGTACCCGTCGAACCCTACCCCGCCGGAATGCGTGCGATCATCGCGTCGAGCGCAGCGAGCCGCAGCGCGATCCCTGCACGATACGGCGCCTCTGCCGGGGTCAGCGCAAGCGCCCGCGCCCAATAGCGGCGACCCTGGCGGAAATCGCCCGACTGCACATACGCCAGCCCTTCGAAGAAGGGCGGCGCCGGATGCTCGGGCGCAAGCCGCGTCGCCTGGTCGAACGCGAGTTTCGCCGCTGGCGACACCGCCCCGCCGTCATGCTGCGCGATTGCGGTGCCGAGCCCGGTCCACAGCGTCAGGCTGCGCGGATAGGCGTTCGCTCCCATCAACACCACGCGCGCGCCGCTGTCCCGGCTGCCGCCGCGCATCAGCGCGTCCGATGCGATGAGATACGCGCCGTCTCCGCTGAACCGCCCGAGCATCTGGTCGCGCAATTCGGTGACTTGCGGATAGACCGTGACCGGCTCGACGTCGCGCTCCACCGGATGCCCGGACAAGCCGGCATGCTCCTGCAGCGCATAGCCCGTCGCGCCCAGCATCAGCGCCGCGCCGACCGTGGTCCACAACGTCCGCGCGACGCCAGCGACCCACAGCGCGCCGAAGATCGCGACCCCGCACAGCACCAACATGACCCAACCGCTCACGCGCGTGCTTCCGAACCTGTACCCATCCCCCGACCATGCGCGCGATCCATGCTATGGGCAACCGCAAGCGCCCTTTGCGCGTTGCCGCTTCGCTCTCCTCGCAGGATATTTTCATGAAGAAACTCATTGCGTTCGACCTCGATGGCACCCTCGCCGAAAGCAAGCAGCGGATCGGTGCGCCGATGGCGGCGCTGCTGAAGGATCTGCTCGCGGTCGCGCGGGTGGCGGTCATCTCCGGGGGCGACTGGCCGCAATTCGAAACGCAGGTGGTGGACGCGCTTCCTTCGGGGACGCGCCGCGACCATCTGTTCATCATGCCGACGACGGGGACCAAGCTGTACCGCTTCGACCAGGACACGTGGACCAAGGTCTATGCCGACGTCTTCGCGCCCGAGGAACGCGACCATATCCTGGAAGCGCTCGACAAGGCCGTGAGCGACGCGGGCTCAGCCGATGAGCGGACCTGGGGCGAGCGAGTCGAGGATCGCGGGAGCCAGATCACCTTCTCCGGGCTCGGCCAGCAGGCGCCGCTCGATGCAAAGAAGGCGTGGGATCCCGATTTCGCCAAGCGCAAGGCGATGCAAGTCACCCTGCGCAAGGCATTGCCGGACCTGTCGGTGAACATTGGCGGATCGACCTCGCTCGACATCACGCACAAGGACATCGACAAGGCCTATGCGATGCGCCGCCTGGCCGAGGAGTCGGGAATTGCCACCGAAGACATGCTGTTTCTCGGGGACGCGATCTACCCCGGCGGCAACGACGATGCGGTGCGTGCGGCGGGGATGGACACGATCGCGGTGCGCGACGTGGAGGATACGATGACGGCCGTGCGCGCGATCATCGCCTGCCTGAAGTAGAAGCTATTGAACGGTCCGCTTCCCCGGCGTTCACCGGGGAGCGAACCAAACCTTTACGCGCGCCCGATCAGCTTGCGGGCCATCGCATCGGCGACGTCCGATGCCGGTGCGCCGGAGCGCTCGCTCTCGTCCCAGATCGCGACGAGCCGGTCCGGAATGCGCGTGATGCGCGATTCGACCTCGGCCTGATCGCCGTGTCCGAGATATTCGAGCCCGACGTTGATGATCCCGCCCGCGTTGATGACGTAATCCGGGGCGTAGAGGATCCCGCGCTCCTGCAACGTCGTGCCTTCGGCCTGCGTCGCGAGCTGGTTGTTCGCGCCGCCCGCGATGATCTTGGTCTTGAGCGCATCGATCGACTCGGGCGTCAGGATCGCGCCGAGCGCGTTCGGGCTGACGATATCGGCTTCGGTCGACAGGATCGCGTTTGCCGGGACGGTGGTGCCACCGAGTTCCTCGGCGAGCGCCTGCGCGCGCCCGGCATTGACGTCGGACAAGGTCAACCGCGCGCCGTCCTTGGCCAGCAACCGCGCGAGACCGCCGCCGACGCTGCCGACACCCTGGATCGCGACGTGGACGCCGCGCATGTCGTCCGCACCGAGGCCGCGCTTCGCCGCCGCCTTGACGCCGAGGTACACGCCCATCGCCGTGTACGGCCCGGGATCGCCGCCCGCGCTGCCCGCCGCCACGGGAAGCCCCGAGACGTGCTTGGTCATCGTTGCGATCGTCTTCATGCTTGCTTCGGACATGCCGACGTCTTCCGCCGTCACATAGCGACCGCCGAGCGATTCGACCGCGCGACCGAACGCCTCGAGCTGCGCCTGGGTGATCGTGTCGCCCGGGTTCGCCGCGAGGACCACGCCCTTGCCGCCCCCCATTGGAAGGTCCGCCATCGCGTTCTTGAAGCTCATCCCGCGCGACAGGCGCAGCGCATCGGTGATGGCGCGCTCATGATCGGCGTAATGCCAGAACCGGACGCCGCCGGCGGCTGGCCCAAGAGCAGTGGAGTGGACCGCGATGACCGCCCGAAGGCCGCTGGCCGGATCGGTGAAGAGATGGACGCCTTCATGGTCGTCGAAATCGGGGAAGCCCCAGCCGGTGGTCAAAGCGAATTCCTGGCTGCTAGAAAGAATGGGGCGACCGACGGGACTTGAACCCGCAACATCCGGCATCACAAGCCGACGCTCTAACCAATTGAACTACGATCGCCGCAGAGTGAGCGCCCCTAGCGGGACTGGGGGCCCAGCGTCAAGAATGCTCGTTCACAAATTCCCGTCAATCGTGAGCAAATGCCCCTTCGCGGTCGGGCGGAAGCCGCCCAGCTCGAGCTTCTGCGCGATCGTCGGGTCGGTCGGGCGAACGGTAAGCTGCGCGGAGAACCGCCCGTTCTGCCACAGCCGAAGGTCGATCCGCTCGCTTCCCGCCTGGCTGACGAGCGGGAGCAGCACCGCCCCGGCGTCGCACCGCGCGGTGCCCGAAAGCCCCTGCCCCAAGGCGATTCCCGCCATATCGCCGCTCAGGACGGCCTTCACCCGGCCCTCCGCGGTCTCGCAATTCCCGTCGCGATAGCGGACGCTGACGTCGTCCAGATCGATTCCGGTCACCGGCAACGGCGCGAACACGTTCCCGGCGGGAAGGCCCGCGGTCATGTCGTCGATCCCGACGGCATGGCGCGACACGCTGATCGCCCCGCGAATCGCCCGCGCCGCGGTGGACGAATCGGTCGTGGATTGCCCAGCGACGTCGATTCGCGCGCGCCCGACCGCCAGCGGCCACGGCGACACGCGCGCGCTGAGATCGCCCAGTGCGATCGGCCCGACTCGCGCCTCGCGCAGACCGCCGAACCACACGCTCCCGGTCGCCTCGCGCGCGGCGACATGCGACTGATCGAGATCGAACCAGCCGAGCACCAGCCGCAACGGCAGCAGCACGAGCAGCGCCAGGACGAACACAGCGCCGAACAGCGCGACCGGCGGGGTGCGGAGGCGGAACCGGCTCATTGTCCGCGGGCCCGAAGGGTCAGCTGTGCGGCGACGGTGCGGTCGCCATTATCGGTCGTGGTCAGTTGCTCGACCAGAATGCCGGATGCCTCCAGATCCGCGACCCAGCCGGTCAACGCCCCCGGTCGCGCGGAGGCGATCGCGATCGCGACTCGGTCGCTGCCCTGCGGCGTCACCGTCGCCAGCGCGAACCCGGCGTCGTTCGCGCGCGCGCGGATCACCGACTCGATTGGCTCCTGAAGCGGTGCGATCCGGTCGGCCTGCGCGGCCTTGACCGCGTCGACCCGGACTTGCGTCTCGCCAAGCGCGATCACGTCGGTCGCGTGGCGGCCCCGTTCGGATTCGAGGATATCGTTGAGCGGAACGATCAGCAGATACGCGACCGCGAGGATCGCGATGACGGCGCCGCCAAAGACGAGCCGCTGTTCGCGTTGCGTGCGGGCGCGATACCAGAGCAGCAGGCGGTCGGTCATCGCGGCTTCACCATCAGTTCCCCCGTCAACCGCCCGCCGGTCGACACCAGTTGCCCCGGCGTCGTCGCCTCGAATCCGGCGGCGTCGATCCGGCGGCGCAAGTCGAGGATCTGGCCTTCGTTCTGCAACCCGACCGTCACGCGCAGCGCGCCGAGCGAATCGAACGACACGGTGCGCAATTCGGTCCCCGGTGTCGCCTGGATCGCGGCGAACACCGCCGCCGTCGTCCGCGTGAAGCCCTGCCCGCCCCCGCGCAGCCGCTCCAGCCGCGCGTCGAGCTGGCGATCGGCATCGCTCACCGCCTCGCCCCGCGTCAGCCCGCTGCGTGCGAGCAGGTCGGTGCGCCGTTCGAGCTCGTTGGCGGCGGTCGAATATTTGAGCAGCAGCACCAGCGTGATCAGCACGGTCACGCCGATGATCGCCGCACTCAGCCACGCAAGCCGCCGGATCAAGGCCCAGTCGATCCCGATCTTGCGCCGACGCGCAAATGCGCCCTGGCGAAGATCGAGTGCGGGTGCGGTCACCGCCGCGACAATCGCCTGCTCGACCGCTTCGCGCCCCATCACTTCGGGTGCGACCCCGCCCGTGACGAGTTCGGTCAGCCGCGCCTCGTCCGCGAAACCGCTTGTCGTTCCGCGCACCACCCCCTGGCCGCCAAGATCGGCGCGGAGATACCCGCTCTCGGGCCGGGGCAGCAGCATCGGGGCTGGCAGGATCGCATCCGGGTCGACCCCGTTCGCCACGAGCGAGTCGAGCCACGCCTGCATCTGCCCCGCAGCGACGACCCCGATCGGGCGTTCGGCGTTTGCGCCCTCGCGCCCGACCGCGACGTGCAGCCCAGCGATCGGAGTCGCGCTCGCGTCCGCAACCACCAGCCGGGCGGCGGTGGCGGCTTGCGCCGCGGATCGATCGGGCAATTCGGCCCAGTGGAGCGTCACCGCCTCCGCCGGCACCACCGCGACGTGCGCGCGATCGGCGTTCGCGACGAGATCGGGAAAGCCCTCGCCGCGCCCCGCCACCGCACCGTCCGCGAGGTGAAGCCACCGCCACGGCAGGTCGGGCGTCGGCAGGAAGAGGACGAGCGTATCGGTCATGGTCGCTCGCCCCATTGCCGCGAGACGAGCCGCGCGGGAAGGGTTGATGCATCGATCAGCCCCGATTGTTCGAGAACGGTCCCGCCCAGCGTCACATCGACCTTGAGCGTGAACCATTTGGTGGTGATGGCAGTTTGCGCGGTCGCTACTCCGGGACCGCCCGTGACGGCGGTCTGCGCCCAGAAGGCTTCGGCCGTCGCAAAGCCGGTTGGCGGACGCTTGAGCAGCGCCTGCCGCGCGCCCTCTACCGTCAGTGTGCCGGGTAGCAGCATCGCCACCAGGGGAGCCTGCTCGGGAAGCAGCGTATTGACGTTGATCATGGAAGGCTTGGCTTCGGGCAAGGTGCACAGCCACGGGCGCAGTTTTTCGTAATCGGTCCGCGAAACCCCGCTGACCGCGCGGAGCTCGCTCGGATCGCTCATCAGCGTGTTGCCGGTGCGATAGCCCTGCCGCCCGCCGCCGTAGGACGAATCCTCCGCCCCGCCGCTGTCGAGCGGCGAATTGTCGGTGTCGATCCAGTCGGCGGTCGCGGCGGCAATCGCATCGGGGGATCTGGCGTTGGGATCGACCAGCCGGATCAACTGCGCGAACACGATCCGCGCGGGCGTGTAGGCGGCATAAGAACCGGGCGTCGTTTCGACCACCAGACTGTTGAGATTGAAGCAGTTTCCGCCATCGGTCACGCGCGCGGTAGCGCTGCCGTTGGGGATGGGCAGCGCGAACGGGGCGTCGCTCCAATTGCCCTGCAAGGTAACGCGTTGTTGGCTCTTCCGAAGCAGGTCGGTCACCTTGACGACCGCGAGCGTCTCCGCCGCGAGCGAATAGGCGCGCGCCTGGTCGAGCGCGACCGCATTGCCGCCGAGCCGCGTCGCCAGCCGCAGTTTCTCGAGCGCGGTGCCCGCGAGCACCGCGATCACCGCGACGAGCAGCAGCACCGTCAACAACGCGGCGCCCTGCTCGCCGGGGCGGCGGGGGTCAGTTGATCCCCGCATTGATCCGCCTCCCATAGCCCGTGCCGACCAGGAACATCTGCCGTGTCTCGACGCCGTTGCTGCGCAGGATGCGCAGTTCGACCGCATCGGGGAGCGGCGTGCGTAGGCTTCCCGCCCATTGATCGCTCCACGCCCCGCGGATGCGATAGCGCAGCGCCACCTGCTTGACCCGCGCGACGATCGCGGTCGGGGGGAGCGGCTGCGCGCCGTCGAGCATCGGGTAAGCGACTCGCGCGAACGCGCCGTCGACCAGCGCATATTCGACCTTCTGCACTTCGGCGCGCGGCGCACCGTCGAGGTCGCTCCATCCCCCGCGCACGAACCGCAGCATCGGCACCGCCCCCGGTCCCGACCCGCCGACGAACGCGGGCGTGAGGTTGCCCGCTTCGTCGCGCACCGGTCGGTCGATCGCCTGTGCGAAATCGGCGGTCATGATCGAGGAGAGCTGGTTCATCGCGGAGACGTCGTCGAGCTTGGCAGCGGTCGCCCCCTGCGCGCGGACGGAAAAGGACAGCAGCGCGACTCCCGCAGCGGACAGCAGGCCGAAGATGAGCAGCGAGATCATCACTTCAATGAGCGTGAAGCCAGCGTCCGCGGCGCACAGCGGATCAGGTGTTGCCTCGCACCGCGCGGACCGAGCGCGCCTCACGACCGTGTCGCCCCGTCCCGCACCACCGTGAGATGCCCCGCGCTACGCCCGCTCGGGTCCAGCACCGTGACATCGATCTTGAGAATCCGCGCATCCCCGGTCGGCTGGACCACGCGCGTCCAGGCCCAGGTGCGTCCGCCATTCTGCTCGACCCCGCTCGCCACGCCTAGCGTCGGCGCGCGCGCGTCGGTCATCGCCGTATAGGCGACGTTGCGCGCGACGATCTGCGCCATCAACGTCGTGTCGAGCGTACTCGCGCCGCGGATCGTCGCGCCCTCCAGCCGGATCAAGGCCAGCGCAGCGAGACTGAACACGGCGAGCGCGACCATCATCTCGATCAGCGTGAAGCCGCGGTCGTCCAGGCACGCGCGGTCAGGCACCGACCTTGACCCGCCCGTCATTCCCTATCCGCACCGTCAGGTTTTCGGTCGCGCGATGCAGCACCACGTCCATCGGGCGATCCGCGCTCCCGGTCGAATCGAACAGGATCCGGTCGCGCCCGCCCGATGCCGGCACGGCTTCGGTCCCCTTGCTCCAGCGCGTCACGCGCAATGGCTTCTCGCTCATCGCGACCCATTCGCCGCCGCGCCGCGCATCGAAGCCATAGCCCCCCGCCGACACCCACACGCTGACCGGCCGGGACGTCACGATCGCGAGATCGTGCGCCGCGCGGGTGCGCAGCGCGAATTGCGTCGCCTCGTCGCGCAGTCGACCGCGCGGATCGGGCAACGCCAGCACGACGACAGCACTGGCCAGCCCGATGATCGTCACCACGATCATCAGCTCGATCAGCGTGAACCCCGCGTCGCGTGAGGTCAGCTTACTGCCAGCTACCGATGTCGGCATTGACGCCCTCGCCGCCTTCCTTCTTGTCGGCGCCGAGCGTCCAGATGTCCGCCTCGCCATGCTGGCCGGGGGCGGCATACAGATAGGGCTTGCCCCACGGATCGAGCGGAAGCTTCTTGATGTAGCCACCACGCTGATACTTGCTCGCGTCCGCATCGGCGGGGGCGCTGACCAGCGCCTGCAACCCGTCCGTGGTCGACGGATAGGTGTCGTTCTGCAGCTTGTAGAGATCGAGCGCGCCTTCGATCTGCGCGATGTCGGCCTTGGCCTTGGTGATCTTGCCCTTGTCGCCCAGCGGCAGGACATTGTAGGTCACGATCGCCGCGAGCAGCCCGAGAATGACGATTACGACCATCAGCTCGATCAAGGTAAACCCCTGTTCCGACGACCGAACGCGGCGGCTGAGAGTGGGGGTGGCAGGCATATCCGTCATAACAAACCTCATTGTCCGGCAAGCGTGTTGAGCTGCAGGATCGGCAACAGGATGGATAGCACGATCGTCGCGACCACGCCCCCCATCAGGACGATGATGATCGGTTCGAGCAACGACAGCGCCGTCGTCGTGAACCGGTCGAATTCGCGCTCGAGATAATCCGCTGCGCGCTCGAGCATGTCGTCGAGCTGGCCTGCGGTTTCTCCGGACGCTGCGAGATAGGTCAGCAGCGGCGGGAACACACCCGTCCGCCGCATCGCCGCCGACAGGCTCCCGCCGCCGCGGATCGCCTCGACGATCTCGTCCGACGCCGCCTTCAGCCGCAGGTTGCGGATCGTGCCGCCGGTCAGCGCGAGGCCTTCCAGCAGCGGCAATCGGCTCGCCACCATCGTCGCCAGCGTCCGCGCCATCCGCGCGGCGTGGAGATCGCGGAACAGCCGCCCGATCAGCGGCACGCGCAGGATCCACGTATCGAAGCGCAGCTTGACCGAAGGGTTCTTGAGCGCGCGCCAGAAGCCGATCCCGCCGAGCACAATCGCGAGCAGCAACGCCCACCAATAGGCGACCATGAAGTTCGAAATGCCCATCACGATCCGCGTCAGCAGCGGGAGTTGCTGCCCGACCGTATCGAACTGCTCGACCACCTGCGGCACGACGAACACCATCAGCGCGGTGACCACCGCCATCGCGACCACCGCGAGGACCGACGGGTACGCCAGCGTGGTGATGATCTGCCCGTTGATCTCGGCCTGACGCTCGAGCAGCACCGAGAGCCGTTCGAGGATGACCGGAAGCGAGCCCGAGGTCTCACCCGCCGAAACCATCGCGCGGTAGAGTGCCGGGAAGCTCTTCCCCTCGCGCGCCATCGCCTCGTGAAGCCGGCGTCCTTCGACCACGCCCGCGTGAACCGAGTCGACGATCGCGCGGACATGCTCCTGGTCGGTCTGGCGCGAGATCGTACGCAGCGATTGTTCGAGCGGCGACACGCGGTTGAGCGTTGCGAGCTGGCGCGTGAACAGGGTGAGCTGCTTGGTGCTCATCTTGCGGCTGCCGAGCCTGAAGTCGGAGAACAACGGCTTCCCGCGGGTGGCGGCGGCGGCACGGCCCGAGCCGGGCTCGACCTTGACCACGTACAGCTTGCGCCGGTCGAGCAGCACGCGCGCCTCCTCGATCGACGGCGCAGCAACCTGCCCGCGCGCCTCGCGGCCCTTGGTGTCGATCGCGAGGTAGTCGAAGTCAGGCATTTGGACACCCGATACGGATCGCCCTCACATCCGTTCGTTTCGAGCGAAGTCGAGAAACCTGCGCTGGTGCCGGGTTTCTCGACTTCGCTCGAAACGAACGGTGGGAGGGATGCCCCTCACTCACCCGCCACCTCCGGCAGGGGCATCGGCGCTTCGGCATCCGCCATATCCCGCCGTGAAATCCGCACCGCTTCCTCAGTCGTCGTCTTGCCGTCCCGCACCAAGGCCCGCGCCGCACTCCCCAGATTGGGCGAATGCAAAAACGCATGCCGAGCGATGATCGATTCATCCCCGCCCTCGTTGATCAGCCGCCGCACGGTATCATCGATGCGGATCGCCTCGTAGACGCCGATCCGGCCCTTATACCCGGTCCCCTGGCACTGCTCGCAGCCGACCGCCTCATAGACGATCGCGCCCGAATCGAACCCGAGAAGCGCCGAGACCGACCCGGTCGCCTGCACCGGCCGCCGGCAATGTTCGCACAACCGCCGGACCAGCCGCTGCGCGATCACTGCGCGGAGTGTGGAGGCGAGCAGGAACGGCTCGACCTTCATGTCGCGCATCCGCGTGATCGCGCCGACCGCGTCGTTGGTATGCACCGTCGACAGCACAAGATGCCCGGTCAGCGACGCCTGCACCGCGATCTCGGCGGTCTCGCGGTCGCGGATTTCGCCGACCATCACGACATCGGGATCCTGTCGCAGGATCGCGCGCAACCCCGCCGCGAAGGTCAGCCCGACCTTCGCGTTGACCTGCGTCTGCCCGACGCCCTCCATCGCATATTCGACCGGATCCTCGACCGTCAGGATGTTGCGGCTGCCGTCGTTGAGCAGCCGCATCGAGGCGTAGAGCGTCGTCGTCTTGCCCGAGCCGGTCGGCCCGGTGACGAGGATGATCCCGTTCGGCTCGGTGATCGCTTCCTTGAGCAACTGGTTGATCGCAGGCGTCATCCCGAGCACATCGAGCGTGATCCCGGCATTCTCCTTGTCGAGGATACGCAGCACGACGCGCTCGCCCGCGCGGCTCGGCAAGGTCGAGACGCGGACGTCGAGCAGCTTGCCCCCCAGCGTCAGCCCGATCCGGCCATCCTGCGGCACGCGCCGCTCGGCGATATCGAGCCGCGCCATCACCTTGATTCGGCTGACGACGACGGGGGCGACATGCGGCGGCATCCGCAGCGTCTCGCGCAGCACGCCGTCGATCCGCATCCGCACGACGAGGCCGGTTTCATAGGGTTCGACGTGGATGTCGGACACGCCGTTACGCGCGGCATCCGCGATGATGCCGTTGATCAGGCGGATCGCGGGTGCATCGTCTGCGGTGTCGAGCAGATCGTCCGCGGTCGGCAGGTCGCTCGCGAGCACGTCGAGTTCGTCGCCAAGGCCGAGCGTTCCCGCTGCCATCGCGGCGGCTTGCCCGTCCATGCGATACGCTTCGGAGAGCAGGCGGTCGAATTCGGTCGGGGTCACGAAGCCGACATCAAACGGGCGCGCGAGGTGGCGGCGGAGTTCGAGCAGGACCTTGGGATCGGCACCTTCGCGCATCGCGATCGCGAAGTGGCTGTCGGTGCCGGGCGCGAGGACGACGCCGAAGCGGCGCGCGAAGGCGTAGGGGATGGTGACTTCTGGAATGGTGAGGTCAGCCGTCAAAAGCCCCTCTCCTTTAGGGGAGGGGTTGGGGGTGGGGGGTGTCTCACCGAGAGCCAGTCCTGCTGGACTGCCCCACCCCAACCCCTCCCCTGAAGGGGAGGGGCTAAGAGGAACGTCGCTCCCCATCACTTGCCCCTCGGACGAATGACCATCGTCGAATTCCGCTGGATCGGCAGCGCGATCCTTGGATCGTCGACGTTCCCCAGCACCGGTGCGCTCGGAATCGGCGGCGCCGCCCCCAGATACTCCCGCACCAGCTGGTCGATCGACGGCTCCGCATCAGGGTCCTGCAACCCTTGCTGCAACCGCAAATAACCGTAGCGCTGTTCGGTCAGCTTGCGACTGTCATCGGCGGTACGCAAAATGGTCGGCCGGATGAAGATCATCAGATTGGTCTTGGTCCGCGACTTCGCCTTGGACCGGAACAGATTGCCGAGCGCCGGAATGTCCCCGAGCAACGGGATCTTCTGGATCGTCCGCCGCTCATTGTCGTCGAGCAACCCGCTGATCACCGCAATATCGCCATCGTCGACCGTGCGGACCGTCTCGACCTCGCGCTTGTTGAGGATCAGGTCGCTATTGTCGCTCGACACCGGCCCTGCGATCGAACTTACCTCGAGCCGCAAATTGAGCTTCACCGTCCCGCTCGAATTGACCTGTGGACGCACCGTCAGCTCGATGCCGACATTCTGCCGCTGCGTGGTGCGGAAGGCATTGTCGAAATTGTTCGACAGCGCCTGCCCGGTGGTGATCGGGATTTCCTGCCCGACCAGGCTGTGCGCCTCCTGATTGTCGAGCATCACCAGATGCGGCACCTGCAACAGGTTCGACGTCGTATCGCTCTTTACCGCGTTGATGATCGACGCGAAGATCGTGTCGCCGATCTTGCCGCCGAACCCGCCGAACCCGCCGCTCGCGCCGAGGATCGAACTCAGCGCGGACTGGGCGAGCGTATCGCTGACCGTGCTGTTGGTGCTGGTGGTGACGGTCGCGCCGTTGATCGTCGTCGTCGTCGTGTTGAGCTGCCGCGCCGCGACCGCGCCCGCGATCGTCAGCAGGCTCGGCGCGGTGTTAGAGAAACTCGACGCCGCGAAGACACCGCCCTTCAGGTTCCCGATCGCGAACTGCGCGCCGAGCTGGCTCGCCACCTGATCGGACACTTCGGCGACGATCGCCTCGACCAGCACCTGTTCGCGCCGCGTATCGAGCTGGCGCACGACCTCCGACAACTGCCGCTGCACCTCCGCGGGCGCCGCAATGACGATCGCATTCGCCCCGACGAAGCGCGTGACGACCGCGGCGGTGCGCCCGCCCTGCGTACTGATCGCGGCCTGCCCTGCGGTACTGCCGGGCGCGGTCGTATCCTGCTGCACCGCCGGGGTATTGGCCTGACGCTGTGGGCTGTTGTTACCGTTGCTGCCGGTCTGGCTGTTGTTGCCGAAACTGGACTGCGACAATTGCTGGTTGGTGATCGGCGACGGCGTCTGCCCGACGAGCTGCTGCAACACCGGCAGCAATTGCTCGGCATCGGCATTCTCGAGGAAGATCACCTTGATCTCGGTGCCGTTCTTGGCGCGCCGATCGAGGTCCTCCGCGACCGCGACGAGCCGCGCCACGGTCGAAGCATCGCCGCTGATCGCCACCGAGTTGGAGCTTTGTACCGCGACCACGCTGGTACCGTTGCTGCTCGGTGCCGCAGCACCCCCGCCGGTGTTTCCTGCGCCGCCCCCGCCGCCGCCCTGCCCGGCGAGCGACTGGAGCGCGGTCGCGATCTCGCGCGCACCGGCGTTCTTGAGCGCCACCACGCGAGTCGAGGCATTGTTGGTATCGATCCGCCGCAGCACTTCGCGCACGCGCCGGACGTTGTCGGCGAAGTCGACGATCACGAGCGTGTTGCCGCTGCGATTGGCGGACACCGTGCCTTGCGGGGACACCAGCGCGCGCACCGTATCCACCGCCGACTGTGCGTCGACCGAGCGCAACCGGACGATCTCGGTGACGAAGCTGTTGCTCTGCGCCCCGCGCGCGCCGACGCGGCTCGGCTGCGACGCGGCGTTGTCGATCGGCTGGATGCGGAAGCTGCCGTTGGTGGTCGGCACCGCGACCAGCCCGTTGGCGCGCAGCGTCGACAGGAAGATCTCGAAATATTGCGACTTGCTCACCGGGTGATCGGTGACGACGGTCACCTTGCCCTGCACGCGCGCATCGATGATGAAGGTCCGCCCGGTCACCCGCGCGGCATCCGCGATGAACGCGCGAATGTCGGCGTCGCGCACGTTCATCGTCTGCTGCGCGGTCGCGGCCCCGGCGCACGTCAGCGCGAGGATGGAAGCCAGTACGGGCCGGAGAATCAGTCTTTTCATTGACCCGCAATCGTAAGGGTAAGAGGAACGACCTGTCCGCCGCGTTCGACCAACAGGGATATGGCGCCGCCACGGGCAAGCTGCGGACCGAGCCGCTCGAGATCGGCCTGACCGCTGACCGGACGCCCGCCGATTTGCGTCACGATGTCGCCATCACGCAACCCCGCCGCGCGGAACGCTGCGCCGGATCCTTGCGACCGCACGGTCAACCCGCTGACCTTGCCGCCGTCGATCCGCGGAATGAAGCCGATGTCGCTGCGCACCTGCGCGGCGGAAATGCCCTGCGGACTGGGCGTCGCGTTCGGAAGCGGTGGTGGCGGCGCGCCCGCGGACGCGGGTGGCGCGGCCCCGCCGACCAGCGGCGCCCCCGCCGGTACGACCGCTGGCGCGGGCGCCTGTTCGGCCTGCGTGATGAACAGATCTTCGCTTCGCCCGCCCCGCTCGATCGAGACATGGTCGAACGCGACCGCCTTGAGGATGACGCCCGGCGAAATCTCCTGGCCGACGCCGATGCTCTGCTGAACGCCGTCGGCGCCCGCGATGATCGCCGATCCGCCGCCCTGCGCCTCGTCGATCCGGGTGCCGTACAGGGTGAGCTGCAACGTCGTCACGGCGGCGGGTCCGGCGGCATCCCCGCCACTGACGCGGAAAAACGGATCGAAGCCGCGCAGCAGCGCTGCCGGCGACCCGGGGATCACGCCCTGTTCGGGCCGCCAGATTCCGACCGGACCAACCGGCGTCACCACGGCGTACACCAGCCGCGCGCATTGCAGCGCGAGCACCGCGATCAGAACGAGTTCGACCCCGGTATACACCGTCGTCACCGGAAGGCGTCGCAGAATGGCCCGCGCCCGCGCATCCAAAACCAAACGCATCCGCACATCTTCCTCGATCACGACCCTGCTAGGCGGCAAGCGTTACAGTCCGGCGACATAGCAGTTAAGCGCATATGGCACGACGCAAAGGTGGATAATACCCGGCGATTTGGGCAGAAGACACCGGATGACGACCCCGCCAAACTACGGTTCGGGAATGCCCGCGGACGCACTGGTCGCGCATTTGATCGCGCAACCCGGCGTTCAGCGCGTGCCGAGCCCCAAGCTTACGCTGTTCATCAAGCGCGGCTTTCTCGATCCGGCTATGTGCGCCGCCCTGTGCGAGTCGGTCGATGCGACGCGGCGTCCCTCGACGCTGTCCGATGCCAATGGCGATGCCGCGTTCCGGACGAGCGAGACCGGCGACCTCGATCCGCACGATGCGCTGACGATCGACCTCAACGCGCGGATCACCGCGCTGACGGGGCTCGACCCGGTCCACGGCGAGCCGATCCAAGGGCAACGCTATGCGGTGGGGCAGGAGTTCAAAGGCCATACCGATTATTTCGAGCCCGATGGCATCGACTATCCGCGCTATTGCGGCATTGCGGGCAACCGCACCTGGACCGTGATGATCTATCTCAACCATCCCGAAGCGGGGGGTGCGACTCGGTTCAAAGCGATCGACAAGATCGTCCAGCCCGAAACGGGCAAGCTGCTCGCGTGGAACAACCGCCGCCCCGACGGGACGCTCAACCCAGCAACGCTGCATCACGGGATGAAGGTCCGCGCGGGGACGAAATACGTCATCACCAAATGGTATCGCGAACGACCCTGGGGATGATCGCGGCCCTCCCCCCGCGCCAGTGACGATACGGGCGCGAGGGGGACGCCGCATCAGAAGGTCGTGCTCAACCCGAGCGACAAGATGCGACCCAACCGGTAGCGGTTGACGAACACCTGGTTGCCGTTGCTGAAGGTCTGGCCTTCCTGATAGCGCGTCCCCGTCAGGTTGCGCGCCTCGGCCTTGAGCTCCCACTGCCCGCCGGCGACCTTGAACCCCTGCCGCGCGACGAGATCGAGCCGGATGCCCGGCTTCTCGATAATGTCCGGCTGGAACCCGGTGCCGCTCAGGTTGGACGGGCCGCGGTTGGTCACGCGGTCGCTCGCGTAATTGAACAGCAGCGTGATCTGCGACAGCGACGCCTTGTCCTCCAGCCCGACCTGGACGTTGACGAGATGTTCGGACTGCCCGGTCAGCGGCGCACCGTTGCGGAACTGGAGATTGGCCGGACCGAAGCCCGCGCCACACCCGCCCAGCGTCTGGTTGAGCACGTTGGGCACGCAACTGCTGTCCGCGGTGATCTTCGACTTGGAATAGGTGTAGTTTGCGATGAACAATGCGCGGCGCGTCGTGAAGAAGGTGCTTTCGAAGAAATCGAGCGGGAAATATTTCTGCAGCTCGACTTCGGCCCCGTACAGCTTCGCCTTGGGCAGGTTGGTGAAGCCGGTCTGCAACCGGTCATCCGCGCCGGTGTAGAAACCGACCTGCTCGACCGGGTTCTTGATCAGCTTGTAGAAACCGCCGAGCGTGAAGCGCTGGTCACGCGCGAAGAACCATTCGAAGCGGCCCTCGTAATTGTACAGCTCCGAATCGCGCAGCAGCGGATTACCGAAGAACAGGCGATCCGATTCCGGATCGCGGAACTGCTGTGGTGCCAGTTCGCGGAACTGCGGACGCGAAATCGTCTTGGACCCGCTCGCGCGCAGCTGCATGTTGTTGCGGAAATTCCACGTCAGCGTGAGCGCTGGCAGGAAGTAATCGTTGTTCAGCCGCGTCGTGGCCGCACCGATCGGCGTAACGCGTTCGTCCGCGGTCTCGTAGCGCACGCCGACCGTACCGCGCACGCCATCGAGCAACTCGGCCTCAACCTGACCATAGCCCGCATGGATGTTCAGCTTGGCATCATAGGCATAGGCGCCGAGCGGCGTCCCGAACTGGAGTTGCAGGTTGTTCGCAGCGATCGAATCCGCCCCGACCAGATAATCCGGCCGCAACAGGTTCCACGGATAGGCCGGCGCAGTGCCACCGCCGTCCGCGGTCTGATAGTTGAACTGCAGGCGGGTCGAAGTGCGGTCGGTCCCAGAATAATAATAGCCCGTCGAAAGCGTGACCGGCCGCCCGAGATCGAGCTTATAAGTCAGGTCGCCCTGCGCGCTGTACAGATCCTCGTCGAGTTCGCTGAAGATGATCGACGCGAACGGCGAAAAGCGCCGCGTCGCCTGATACGCGCCATCGCACCGCGCGCCGCCGATGCCGTTCTGCTGCGTGGTCTGGATCGGCAGGCCGGTCGTCGTGACGTTCGAGCAGAGATAATCGAACTGCCGCTCGTACGGCGCATTCCGCTTCGAATTGGCATAGGCGCCACGAACGTCGAGATGCAGCGCGTCGGTTACCTTGAACTCGCCGACAGCCTGACCTTCGATCAGCTGACGCTCGAACCAGTTGGTATTCTGCTGGAAACGCCGCCCGCTGGAATTGTTGTAGACGATCGCGGTCGATCCACGCCCCTGCTTGAGCGTGTCGTGGATATAGACGCCGGTAGCGCGGATCGTGTTCGGCCCGAACTCATAACCCAGCCCGAGCAGCGCGTTGGCGACGATCCGGTTGTCGGTCAGCAACGTGTTGTAATCGTTGCGCAGCGTGCCGTCGGGCGAGACCGAATCCTGCTGCTGCGTCAGGCGCGTGCGGAAGGTGTTGCTCGCGCTCGCCGAGGCGATCACGCCGATCCGGTCGCTGCCGAGGTCGATCACCTTGCCGCCGCTGATCTCACCGGAGAAGTTCGCTGGCAGGCTATTGTTGCGCTGGAGCAGCGTCGTCCGCGCGTTGGTGAGCTTGGCGACCTGGTCGCTCGGGATGATGCCCGTCCCGCCGGGTGCATTCTTAATGAAGTCGGGCACGGTGCGCGTGCCGTCGTCATAGCCGGTCCAGTCGCTGCGCCCGCCCGCGTAGGTATAGCCGAGCTCGCTGGTCGTCACGGTGTCCGCCGCGATCGATCCGCCGAGCGAGATAAAGTCCTTCTTGGGGATCGCCTTGGTCGTCAGGTTGATGACGCCGCCGCCGAACTCGCCCGGATAATTGACCGAATAGGTCTTCTGCACCAGCGCCGACCCGACGATCGTCGTCGGAAAAATGTCGAGCGGGACCGAACGGCGCAGCGGCTCGGGGCTCGGCAAGGGCGAGCCATTGAGCATCGACGACGAATAGCGATCACCAAGCCCACGCACATAGACGAACCCGCCGCCGACGACGCTGAGGCCAGCGACGTGCGCAAGCGCGCCCGCGATGTCGCCCTCGCCGGTCCGCGCGATGTCCGCGCCCGACAGGACCGACACGATCTGCGGGGTGGAACGGATGACGTTGGGAATGTTGCGCCCGACGACGACGATGTCTGCGCCCTGGCTGGTGTCCATGCCGGGCGCGGAGACTTCGACCTGCTGTTCCGGGTCACCCGCCTGGTCGGCGGCGGGGGTAGCCACCGGATCACCCGCGCTTTGCGCCGAAGGCGCGGCGGCGGGAGGCGGCGTGGTCGCGGCGGGGGCCGGAGCGGTCTGCGCGAGCGCCGCGGGCGACACCAACGTGGAAGTAAGAAGAAGGAGTGTCCCGAAGGCAAGGCGCTTCTGCATGGCCTGTATTCCCGATCGAATTTTCATAGGCGAATGCCGGGGCGGCGCGTAAGCGGCCGCCCCGGCATCAACTTGGCGATGGTCCCGAGGCTAGCGTTCAGCGACCCTGGCAGGAGAAGTAGATCGAGTTGAACACCGGCGGCCCGACATCCTGCAGCGCGGCATCGGCCGGACGGATCGTCGTGCGACCACCCGCGGTCTGCTCGCCCGCGATCAGGTTGATGCATGCGACGGTCGCCGGGGTCTTCACCACGCCGTTGACGAAGGTCATGTCCGCACCGCCACGCAGACGGATCGCTGCCGGGGCGAGCGCGGTCTGGAGGAAGGTGAAGTTGGCGTAGCGGCCGAAGGTGCGCGGCAGCAGGTCTTCCGCGTTGTTCGAGTCGATCTCGGTCGAGAAGGAGTCGGCGGTCGCGCCGATCGTGCGCTGTGCGGTGATCATGAACTGGATGAAGCCGCGGAAGCCGTTGTCGATGTCGAAGCCGTCATCGTCCGCGCCGGTCATCACCATATATTTCATGTTGGTGGTGCCGCCGAAGATCTCGACGCCGTCATCCGCCGAATTGTGGCTCTGGACGTGGTCGATGGTCGTGCCCGACCCGGTGCCGCCGAGCGTCAGGCCCTGCAGTTCGTTGCCGTCGCTGATCGCGATGCCGCTGTAGCGGATCTGGACATACTGGAGTTTGCCGCTGCTGTCGGCGGCCGTTGGGCCACCATAAAAGCGCCCGGTGACGCCTTCGATCGCCTGCTGGCAGGTCGTGCTGCTGCCCGCCGCATTGTTCGGCCCGGTGCCGGTGGCGCAGACGCCGACCGGTGCGCGACCGAGAATGATCACGCCGCCCCACTGGCCCTGCGTCGCATCGCTGACGCCGTTGCTGGTGAGGTTCTGCTGCGAGGTGAAAATGATCGGGTTGGCGACCGTGCCGACCGCGTTGATCTTCGACCCGCGATTGACGAGCAGCAGGTCGTTGGTCGTCTCGGACGAATCCGCCGCGATCACGACGCCCGGCTCGATGTTGAGCACTGCGTTGTTATCCGCGCCGGTCGTGCCGACGTCGGTCCCGACTTCGGTCTGGCCGCGCAGGCGGTAGAACACGCCCGCGATCTTCGGCAGGTTGAGCGTGCCGCTGATGACCGACGGCAGGCGGCAGGCGCGGAACGTCTGGACCAAGCCGTCGTCGGTCGTGCCGGTCGGGCATGCCGCGGCCGATCCGCCCGTGCCGACCGCCGGAACCGCGGTGCAGCGCGCGCCGCTGCCGCCGAATTCCGCCGACGTCGAATTGCAGGTCCAGCCCTGGAAGGCGGTATCGGTCGGCCCATTGAGCGCGCCGACATAGTTGGTGCTGGTGAAGAAGCTGTTGATCGTCGAAGGGTCGAGCGCGGTCGTCAGCGATGCCGCGGTCGTCGGGTACACGCCGTTGAGCATGTTGGTGCCGCTGACATTGTTGTTCGTGCCGGCGTTGACGATCGCGAGTTGCTCGTCCGCGGTGATCGAAATGCCATTGACCGGCGTGACCGCGGCGAACTGCGCGGCAGTGATCGCTGCGGTCGGCGTCGGTGTCGGCGTGGGTGCTGGCGTCGGGGTCGGCGCGGGCGTGATGACGACCGTCCCGGCGCCCGGCGATGCCACGTCGTTCGCGCCACTGCACGCGCCCAGTGCAGCGGCGGCGGTGGTCACCAGAAGAACGGTGCTGAAACGGTTGAAGTTGGCCATTGGTCACTCCCGAATACGATAATCGTTGTGCGAGGGCATTTTTGCCCTGATCGATTCGGAACCCCCTTATCGACCCTGACGCTGCCGTTAGGGACGGGAGATGACGGCTTGATGTGGGTTTAGGGTCAGATTCGTGACACTGATGTTTCGGATCGATGACGCTCCACCTGACGGACTTTCCACCAGCTCCAAATCAACTGACCCGCAATGTTGCTGTTTCATGGGCCGTTGCTTGATGGACGACCGGGCAAGGCGCGTTCGACGGCGCTCCCGGAGGATAGACGAATCTCATCCCTGCAAGAGCACGATCGAGACACCGACGATTCTTCTGAAAACACCGGCTGGCTACCTGAGACGGTCCGGTCGCAACGGCTCGACACGCTACTTATAGCGGTCGGCTTCTTTTCCCTGCCTCATGCCGCGCGCGGGGCGGCGGCCCTCGCCTAACAGTACTAACGCCGCAGGGAGAATGACAGTGGACGATACGGCAAGTTTGGCTGAGCCGGCGCACGACACGAATGATCGCGATGTGCCAATTTCGGCCCAGCAGCCTGCGAAGACCTTCAACTACGCGCGAGAGCGAGCGATTGGTATCGCGCTGCAAACGCGTCCAACGGCGGTCCCGGAGGAGATTATCTCGGCGGCGCGCAAGTTTGAGAAGTTTCTCGCCAGTGACCCGGTCGACGGTCCATCGTTCGCTGACGGCATACGGGCAGCGTTGATTGTTTTAAAGGCGTCCACGCGCGGACTGGATCGAAGCGAGGAGCCATATCGGATCCTAAAGCGCAACATCGACGCTATTACCGAAACATACTTGTAACGCTCGGTTAACGCCCCGTTCTTGGCGTATACCAGGATCGCGGTTTGTATGAAAAAGGCCACCAACTCGCCGAGCTGGTGGCCTTTTCTAATGGTGGGCGCGGCAGGGATTGAACCTGCGACCCCACCCGTGTGAAGGGTGTGCTCTACCACTGAGCTACGCGCCCGTTGCCTGTGTCACGCTTGGCGACCGGCGAAACGGATCGGGGCGGCCGACGCCGCCCCGTTGCATGCGTCCTTAATCCGGTCGAACCGCGCTTTGCAAGCGCTGCCGTCAGGAAAAACGCAGGATCTTAGTTGACCGAGTCCTTCAGACCCTTGCCGGCCTTGAACTTGGGCTGCGACGAAGCCTTGATCGTCATCGGTTCGCCGGTGCGGGGGTTGCGACCGGTTGATGCCTTGCGCTTGCTGACGGAGAACGTTCCGAACCCGACCAAACGGACTTCGTCGCCTGCCTTGAGCGCAGCCGAGACGGCGTCGAACACGGCTTCGACGGCTTTGCTCGCATCGCCCTTCGTCAGTCCCGACGTATCGGCTACCGTTGTGATCAGCTCTTGCTTGTTCATCGCCACCAAACCCCCGTTACAATTAGAAAAATGAGTACCAGCCCACCGGACCGCCGCGCATAAAGGCGGGTACCGGGGGGGCTGTCAAAACAAAAAGTAGGCTTTTGCTGTCAGCGCTTTGCCGAATGCGACCATCCGATTGCCGCGCAAGACCTCAGCGCCGGGTGAAGTGCATCAATGATGCACTTCACCCCCAACTGCCGGAACCCCTGCTGGGGGCTGCGCCGCGAGATCATCCGCTTCACTCCATTCGATCGCCTCGAGTGGGCCGGTCAGCGCCAAACGAAGGACTTCGTCGACATGCGACACCGGAACAATCTTCAAACCATTGAGGATATTATGCGGAATCTCTGCGAGGTCTTTCTCGTTCTCCTGCGGGATCAATACGGTGGTGATTCCGCCCCGTAGCGCAGCCAACAACTTCTCTTTCAACCCGCCGATCGGCAGCACCCGCCCGCGCAAGGTCACCTCGCCGGTCATGGCGATATCACGCCGTACCGGCACGCCGGTCAGCGTCGAAATAATCGCGGTGACGATCCCGATTCCCGCCGACGGACCGTCCTTCGGCACCGCGCCTTCGGGCAAATGGATATGGACGTCCTTGCGTGCGAACACGCTCGGCTTGATTCCATAAGACGGCGAGCGCGCCTTGATGAAGCTGAAGGCGGTCTCGATCGACTCCTTCATCACGTCGCCGAGCTTGCCCGTGATCTTGGCGACGCCGCGACCCGGCACGGTGACGCTCTCGATCGTGAGCAACTCGCCGCCGACCTCGGTCCAGGCGAGACCCGTGACCGCACCGATCTGATTCTCCTCTTCGCCGAGCCCGTGGCGATACTTTTTCACGCCAGCGAAGTCGGACAAATTGTCCGCCGTGATCGTGATCGCGGTGTCCTTGTTCTCCAGGATCCGGCGCAACGCTTTCCGCGCGAGCTTGGCGATCTCGCGCTCGAGCGTGCGGACCCCGGCTTCGCGTGTGTAATATTGGATCAGCGCGCGCAGGCCTTCGGTGGTCAGCGTGAACTCACCGGGCTTCAAACCGTGCGCCTCGATCTGCTTGGCGATCAGGTGGCGCTCGGCAATCTCGACCTTCTCGTCCTCGGTATAGCCTTCGAGCCGGATGATCTCCATTCGGTCGAGCAAAGCCTGCGGCAAATTGAGCGAATTCGCCGTCGTTACGAACATGATATCGGACAAATCGACGTCAATCTCGAGATAATGGTCCTGAAACTTACCATTTTGCTCGGGGTCGAGCACCTCGAGCAGCGCCGACGCCGGGTCGCCGCGGAAGTCCTGGCCGAGCTTGTCGATCTCATCGAGCAGGAACAGCGGGTTCGACGTGCCGGCCTTCTTGAGGTTGGTCACGATCTTGCCCGGCAACGAGCCGATGTACGTCCTTCTATGTCCACGGATTTCCGCCTCGTCGCGGACGCCGCCCAGCGACTGGCGGATGAACTCGCGCCCAGTCGCCTTCGCGATCGACTTGCCGAGCGAGGTCTTGCCCACGCCGGGAGGCCCGACGAGGCACAGGATCGGCCCCTTCAGCTTGTTGGTCCGCGCCTGAACCGCGAGATATTCGATGATCCGGTCCTTGACCTTCTCGAGCGCATAATGGTCCTCGTCGAGCACCGCTTGCGCCGCCGAAATATCCTTGCGGATCTTGGACTTCTTGCCCCACGGCAAGCCCAGCAGCACGTCGAGATAATTGCGCACGACGGTCGCCTCGGCGCTCATCGGCGCCATCGTCTTGAGCTTTTTCAGCTCCGACGTCGCCTTGGTCCGCGCTTCCTTCGACAGCTTGAGCGTAGCAATCTTCTGGGTCAGCTCGGCGATTTCGTCGCCCTCGCCTTCCTCGCCCTCGTTGCCGAGTTCGCGCTGGATCGCCTTCAATTGCTCGTTAAGATAATATTCGCGCTGGGTTTTCTCCATCTGGCGCTTAACCCGCGACTTGATCTTCTTCTCGACCTGCAAGACGCCGAGCTCGCCTTCCATGAAGGCGAACACCATCTCCAGCCGCTTGACGGGATCACGCTCCACTAGCAGCGCCTGCTTGTCGCTGACCTTGACCTGAATGTTCGCAGCAACCGCGTCGGCCAGCTTGCTCGCTTCCTCGATCTCCCCCAACTGGACCGCCGTTTCAGCGGGCAGCTTGCGGTTGAGCTTCGCGTAATTCTCGAACTGGTCGACGACCGATCGCATGAGAGCCGCGGCTTCCGTGCTTGGCGCTGCGGGCTCGTCCTCGGTTTCCTCAGCGTCGATCATCTCGACCTGCGCGGAGAGATAGCCTTCCGTCTCAGTGAGTTCGGTCAGCGAGGCGCGCCGCTTGCCTTCCACCAGAACACGCACGGTCCCGTCGGGAAGCTTGAGCAGTTGCAGCACGGTCGCGGTGACGCCGATATCGTAGAGATCATCGCGGGCGGGATCGTCCTGGGCCGGATCAAGCTGCGCGACGAGGAAGATCTCCTTGTCGCCGGCCATCGCCGCCTCGAGTGCCGCGACCGACTTGTCGCGCCCGACGAACAACGGGACGATCATGCTCGGGAACACGACGATGTCGCGCAACGGCAGGACGGGGAAAGAATGCGGGGCAGGAACGTGCGTCATGGGTACTCCGGGGGCGCGCCACTCAAGCGCGTTCTTCCTTTATATGGGGCTAGCGCCGCCGCCATCAATCGTCACGCGATTTTGCAGCGGTGCAATGGCCCCATCATGCCGCGTCATCGCCGGTCGCGACATGGTTGCGCATCGGGATCTTTCGACTCCGGATTGAAAGATTGGGCTTATTTTGGTTTTATCGCGAGCTGTCGCGATCGCTCGGGTTGCCGATCTGCTTAAAGAAGGTTAGGTTATTTAATAAGACCACAACAATACCGGGGAAGTAGCGATGCGACGTTGTGCCAAGTTCGGACCGCTGACCGCGCTCGCGACGGGACTGGCGATCATCGCCGCAAACACGATCGCTCCCTCGGCAGCCACGGCCCAACCCGACGCGGCATCGTCGCGCCTCCCGGAAATTTTCCCCGCGCCCGTATCGATGACGCTCGGCGCGCGCAGCTTTGCACTCGGCGAGGCGGTGGAACTGGTAGCCGCCCCTGGAACCGAAGCCGGCACCCTCACGCTGCTCCGGCAAATCCTGACGTCGGCCGGTGTCGAAACGATCACCACTGCGAAAACCCCGTCTGCAAGGCCTGATGTCACGCAGATCCTGGTCGGGCTGGCTAGTGCGCCCCAGATTCGCGCGACGCTTGGTCGCAGCGGAACCGTCGTCGACGACCACGCCGAAGGCTATACCATCGCGATCGTTCCTGCCGGGCGTGCGGGCAAGGTCACGCTCGCGGGGCACGATGGCGATGGCCTGTTCCACGCGGTCCAGACGTTCCGCCAGCTCGTCCAGCGGCAACGGCTTCCGGCGCTCGTCGTCCAAGATCATCCGGCTATGCCGATCCGCGGCACGATCGAGGGATTTTACGGCAAACCCTGGTCGATGGCGGAACGCTCGAAGCACCTCGACTTCCTGGCCACGGTCAAGGCGAACACCTATGTCTATAGTCCGAAGGACGATCCCTTCGCCCGCGATCGCTGGCGCGAAGCCTATCCCGCCGCGACGCTGCAATCGCTGGCTGCGCTGGTTGCGACCGCGCGGCGCAACCATGTCGACTTCGTCTATGCGGTTTCCCCAGGCCCGTCGGTCTGCTTCTCGGATCCCGCCGATGCGCAAGCGCTCGAGCGCAAGTTCGCTGCGCTGCGAACGATCGGCGTGCACAGCTTCTACGTCGCGCTCGACGATATCGAATATAAGAAGTGGAATTGCGCGCGTGACCAAACCGCTTTTGGCGCGTCCGGCGCCGAGGCCGCCGGAGTGGCGCAAGCGCGATTGCTCAACGCAGTGCAGGCGCATCTGATCGCGACCGACCCCGCGTCGCGCCCGCTGATCATGGTGCCGACCGAATATTACGACGCGAAGGAAACGCCTTACAAGGCGGCGCTTAGAAAGACCCTCGACCCGCGTGTCGTCGTGCAATGGACCGGCACCGATGTCGTCCCGCCCGCGATCTCCATCCCGGATGCGCGGACGGCGACCAAGGCGTTCGGTCGAAAGACCCTGTTGTGGGACAATTACCCGGTCAATGATTACGCGCAGACCACCGGACGCCTGTTGCTTGCGCCCTATGCGCGGCGCGAGGCGGGCCTTTCCGGCGAACTGACCGGAATCCTGTCCAATCCGATGAATCAGGAGGCACCGAGCCGAGTCGCCGTCACGGGTGTGGCGGCATTTGCGTGGAACGACACCGGTTATGATGCCGAGCGGACGTTGCATTTCGCAGCGCGAGAGCTTGCGGGCGGCGATGCGCGCGCTGCCGATGCGTTGCTAACCTTCTTTGACACGCAGCATATGGCGCCGACGTTCGGAAGCCAGCCATGGCAGGAACAAGCCCCGCGCTTGAAGGCGACGCTGGATGCCGTGCGCGAAGCGATCGCCAGCGGCGACCAGACCGCACGCCATAAGGCCATCGCCACGTTGACCACGCAGGCCGACGCGTTGACCAATGCTCCCGACGCAATTCGCGCAGGGGTTGTCGACCCGAGCTTTGCGCAACAGGCGCGACCGTGGCTCGACGCGATGCAGCTCTGGGGCCGCGCCTTGCAGTTGACCGCGGCGGGGCTCGACGCGGCGGAGAGCGGCAACACCGCCGCCTCGCGCTATTTCACGGATGCGGGCACGTTGGCGGCGCAAGCGGCGGCAGTCCAGAGCATCCCCGGCGCGACTCGCTTCGACGGACCGATCAAGATCGCCGACGGTGTGCTCGATCGCTTCGTGAAGGATGCGCCTTCGCTGATTGCGCAGTGAGGGTCGGTCAGGCCGTCGTTCCCCAGATGGCGGGTCGAGACATCACCCGCCGCTAGGCGCAACTTCGAGCACATACGCCACGCCGGGAATGGCGAGCTCGACGCCCGTTGGCGCCAGCCGCCCCGTCTGGTCGATTGCGAGCGTCGTCACCGTCTGCGATTTCTCATGCGCCACGACCATCGTCTGCCGATCCTCGAGCAACAGGAAAAATCGGGGATACGCACCCCCGCTCGCGATATGCTCCAGCACGGTCGGCACACCGTCCGCATCCAGAGCGAACACTGCGATGCTGTCATGCCCCCGGTTCGAAACGTAGAGCCGCGTCCCGGCAGCGTTGATCGCGACATGCGCAAGGATACTCTCGCCGGTCCAACCATCGGGCAGCGTCGACTGGATGCGCGGGTTGCCGAACGTTCCGTCGTCGGCGCGGTCCAGCGTCGTCAGGGTGCTAGCCATTTCGCTCACGAGATACGCGCGCGCCTGCAGATGCGGATGCAGCAGCAGATGCCGTGGCCCGGACCCCGGCGGCGCAGCGTATGCGATGCGCGGTTCGCCCACCGCCCCCGCCGCGTCGATCGCAAAGGCAAGCACTGCGTCGGTCCCGAGGTCGGTCTGGTACAACCACCGACCGTCCGGGCTGAACCCGACCCAGTGGGCGTGGGGCCCTTCCTGCCGTTCGACGTTCGGCCCGCTGCCGCGGTTGGCGCGGACGTGCACGGGGCCTTCCGGCAAACCACTGCGCGGATCCAGCCGAACCACCGACACGCTACCGCTCGCGTAATTCGCAACCGCGAGCAGCGTCCCGGCGGGATTGAGCGCGACATGGCACGGCGCGCTCCCCCCGGTTTCGACCGAGGCGAGCTTGTCCCACCCGTCCGTCGTGTGCCGGAAAACCCCGACGCGCCCGACAGCGCCTTCGTCGACGATGTAATGCAGCGCATGCCGCGCCAAATGGACGCTGAAGGATGCGTTGGGCGCGTCACTATAGCCGTTCCCGACGCGCCACCCTTCGCCATCACCGGGCCAGAGCGGGTGCACCCCCTGCCCGCCGCCGCCGGCATAGGTTCCGACAGCAAGGACAGGCACGGCGGTGGAGTCGGTCATGGCGCAATCCTGTGCTTCGATCTCAATGCTCCCGCGCGATTGCCCGATCCCGGACAGAATGCAGCGGACGCAGGTGCGTTCGCGCCGGTTTGTGCGTATCACGCCAGCAGGCCGCTTCCGTGCGGTCACGATCCTGGAATATCAAGGGAGTTCGGTTCGGCATGAAGGTGTCTCGGGTTGCAGTCGTGCTGGCCTCTCTGGCGTCGACCGCCGCCGCACGTCCGCAGGACACGCTCCCCGGCAAGGGCGAACCCGCGATCACGGCCCAAACGCAGAAGTCGGGCGGGCCGATCGATCCCGACCAGCAGAAACTCACCTTCGCCGCGGCCGACCTCGCGTTCGAGGTGCTGCCCGATACGCAGACGCTGCGCGGTGTCGCAACGCTCGACTTCGCTGCGCGCGCGCCGCTCGATCGGCTCGTGGTCGATCTGGACCGCAACCTCCCGGTCGATGCGATCACGATCGACGGCACCCCGCTGCCGCGCGATGCGTGGAGCAACCCTGAAGGCCAGTTGCGGATCGCGCTGCCGCGCCAAGTAGCGACCGGACGTCACGTGATAGCGCGGATCGTTTACGGCGGGCAACCGCACGTCGCGGTCAACGCGCCGTGGGATTCGGGGATGGTCTGGTCGAAGACGCCGGACGGTGCGCCGTGGTTCGCGACGACGGCGGAGGGCATCGGCTGCGACCTGTTCTGGCCGTGCCTCGACTTTCCGTCGGGCAAGCCGGGCGTCGTCACGGTGCACATCACCGTACCCAAGGGCCTCAAGGCACCCTCCAACGGCATCCTGCTCGGCGTGGATCAGCTTGCCGATGGCCGGTCCCGCTGGAACTGGCGAATCAAGCGCCCGACGACCTACGGCATCGCGCTCAACGTCGGGCCGTATGAGGAGATCTCGGGCGTCTACAAAAGCCGCTACGGCAACACGATCCCGATGTTCTACTGGTACCTCCCCGGCGAGGCGGAGCAGGCCCGCGCGCTGTTCGCGGAATTCGCCCCGACGCTCGATTTCTTCGAAAGCGAAATCGGGCCGTACCCGTTCGGCGGCGAGAAGGTCGGCGTGGTCGAAACGCCCCACAAAGGCATGGAACACCAGACGATCAACGCTTACGGCAACGGCTATGCGCAGGCGCCCGAAGGGTTCGACTGGCTGTTCCAGCACGAATTCGCGCACGAGTGGTTCGGCAATCAGCTCACCGCCGCCGATTGGGACGATTACTGGCTCCACGAAGGTTATGCGCAATACATGCAGCCGTTCTACGGCCGCTGGCGCGAGGGTGAGGCGCGCTATGCGGTCATGCTCGACGATCAGCGCAACCGGATCGCCAACTTGCGGCCGATCGTCTCGGGCACGGTCCGCACCGAAGAGCAGGTGTACGAGATCGCCAAGGGCGGCCCCGGGCAGGATATCTATTACAAGGGCGCATGGATGCTCCATACGCTGCGCGACCTGATCGGTGACCGCGCGTTCCGCGAGGTGACGCGGCTCGCGGTCTATGGCCGGCTCGATCCGCGTCCGGGCAATTTCGCGCCGCGCTATGGGAACACCGCCGAATACGAACGCTTCGTGCGCCGGGTCACGGGGAAGGACTATGGCTGGTTCTTCGACGTCTACCTGCGACAGGCCGCGTTGCCGCAACTGGTCGAAACCCGCAGCGCGGGACGGCTGACGCTGCGCTGGGACGCACCAGGCGGGCGCCCCTTCCCGCTGCCCGTCGAGGTGCAGGTCGGATCGCGGATCATTCGGGTACCGATGACCGCTGGGGTCGGTAGCGTGGCGGTTTCGGCAGGAACGCACGTCGTCATCGATCCGAACGCGCGCGTCCTGCGCCGCTCGGAAGCGGTCGAACGCTATCAGGGTTGGCGCGACGCGCAGGTGCGCAAAAAGGCACCTGCGCAGAACTGACCGGCGCGAACGGTCCCGTTCAGAACCCGCTAGGTGCGGGTGATACGGTGATCGTCGTCCCGCCGCGAATCTCCTGCACTTCCAGCGCGCGCTCGGCGACGCTGTCGCGACCGAAGCGGAAGGCGCCGTCGATCCCGGAGAAACCACCGCGATCGCGCAGCCGGTCTTCGGGGAAGGTCGCCGCCATCGGCCAGTCGCGCATGATGCGGATCGTCAGCAGCACCGAATCATACCCCAGGCTCGACAGGCGGAACGGTGCCGCCCCGAAGCGTGCGCGGTATTTGGTGGCATATTGCCGATACAGCCCATCCGACACGCTCGCGAACCAGGCGCCTTCCAGCGCGGGCTTGCTCGCGATCGAACTGTCCGAATTCCACAATTCGGTACCGAGGATGCGCGCGCCGCCCATCCCGTTGCGCCGCAGCACCGGGACACCCGCCGCCGCCGCATTGCCGCCGTCGGCGATCAGCACAGCCTGATACGGCGCGCTCTTGGCCATCCGCGTGATTGCGGCGCCCATCGATCCGGTAACGCGGTCATAGGTCTGGAGCGACCCGACTCGCCCGCCCGCAGCCTCGACCGCGCGGAGGAACGCGGTGGACGCACGCTCGCCGTAAACGCCGTTGGGGACGAGCCCGCCGAAGCTGCTGACGCCGTGCGCGGTCGCATAATCGACCACGCGGCCGATCGACTGCGCGGGGACATATCCCATCAGGTACACGCCGTTGCCCGCCGCGGTCGTGTCGTTCGAATAACTCACCACGGGGACATGCGCCTGCCGCGCGATCGGGGCGACCGCCCGGACGTCATCGGCGAGCAACGGCCCCAGGATCAGCTGGTTACCATCCGACAGCGCGCGCTGCGCCGCCGCCGCCGCGCCGGGCGCGGTGTCATACGTCGTGATGCGGACCGATTCGTTGCGCGAATCAAGCAGCGCGAGCTGGGTCGCATTCGCAAGGCTCCGCCCGACTCCCGCGTTGTTCCCGCTAAGCGGCACCAGCAGCGCAACGCGGTGGCGTGCGGTATCGGTAGGGATCCCCTGTTCGACCACCGGCTGCTGTGGCTTGCTGGGGCGCGGCGCCGCCGGACCGGGGCGCGGCACGGCTCCGCGCGGCACGACCGTCTGGCACCCGCTGAGCACGACCGCACCCGCCACCAGCGTCGCTTGCGAAAGCCGCCTTATTCCGCTGCGCCGTTGCGCCCCCGTGTCCCGCTCTGCCATGACCGCTCCTGATGACCAATGATCTTTCCCCGGGCCTCTACATCGTTGCCACCCCCATCGGCAATCTCGGTGACCTGTCGCCGCGCGCCGCGCACATCCTGAGCCATGCCGCTGTGATTGCGGTGGAAGACAGCCGCGTAACGGCGAAGTTGCTGCATCACATCGGGGTCCGGCGCCCGATGGTGCCGTATCACGACCACAATGCGGAGGAGGTCCGCCCCGGCCTGATCGCGCGGATGGGGATGGAGCCGGTCGCTTTGGTGTCTGACGCGGGGACGCCGTTGATCTCGGACCCCGGCTACAAACTGGTGCGCGACGCGCGCGCGGCGGGGCATACGGTGTGGACGATCCCGGGGCCGTGCGCGGCGGTGGCGGCACTGACGCTGGCGGGCTTGCCGACCGACCGTTTCCTGTTCGTCGGTTTCCTGCCCTCCAAAACGCAGGCGCGCGCCGCCGCGATCGCAGAGGTGGCGACGGTTCGCGCGACGCTGGTTCTGTATGAATCCGGCCCACGGCTTGGGGCGACGCTGGCGGCGCTGGCCGAGGGGCTCGGCGACCGCGAGGCAGCGGTCACGCGCGAGATCACCAAGCATTTCGAGGAAGCGGTGACGGGAACACTGTCGATGCTCGCCGCGCGCTACGCCGACGCGCCGCCCAAGGGCGAGATCGTCGTGGTGGTGGCGCCACCGGGGGCGCCCGAAGCCGCCAGCGCCGAGGACGCCGACACCGCGCTGACCGAAGCACTCACTCGGCTGTCGACCGGCCAGGCGGCGAGCGAAGTGGCCAAGAAGCTCGGGCTGGACCGAAAGACATTATATGCAAGGGCGCTGGAATTGAAGGCGTGAACAACGCCCGCCCCCCTTCACTCCCCTCCCTGGAAGGGAGGGGGTGGGGGTGGGTCGGCCCATTGGTCGCGCGGCGGATATCCCCCATAACAACCCACCCCCGGCCCCTCCCTTCCAGGGAGGGGAGGAGCGCCTGTCCTCGCGAAGAGCGCGAAAGTTGGTGAGGGACCGCCGCCTTGCTGAAACCGCCGGACGTCGTGGCGAACGGCTCGCCAGTTGGTGGCTCCGACTCCACGGTTGGGATATTCTCGCGCGGCGCGTCCGCACCCCCGCGGGCGAAGTCGACCTGATTGCACGCAAGGCGAACCTCGTCGCCTTCGTCGAGGTCAAGCAACGCAAGTCCGCCGCTGCACTCGATTTCGCAATCGACGAGCGTCGCCTCGCGCGCGTCGCCGCCGCAGCCGAAGTCCTGATGCCGCGCTTCGCCGGCCCCGGCGACGACATCCGAGTCGACGTCATCCTGCTCGCCCCCGGCACACGCCCGCGCCACATCGAGAATGCGTGGATCGGCTGATCATCCTCCAACCGGCGGGTGACAGGCGACGCTGCACACCCTATCTCCCGCGCAATTCGGGACGGAGTTACGATCGATGAGCCTTACAGTCGCCGTCCAGATGGACCCCATCGCCGCCATCAACATCGCAGGCGATTCGACCTTCGCGCTGATGCTGTCGGCGCAGCAGCGCGGGCACAAGCTGTTCCACTACAACGCCGAGGCGCTCAATTATTCGAACGGCCGGGTCTGGGCGAAGGCCGAGCCGGTCACCGTCCAGCGCGTGGTCGGCAACCATTTCACGCTCGGCGAACCGGTGAACCTCGACCTCGGTGACGAAGCCGACGTCGTGCTGATGCGCCAGGATCCGCCGTTCGACCTCGGCTACATCACCGCAACGCATCTGCTCGAGCGGATCGCGCACAAGACGCTGGTGGTCAACGACCCCGCACAGGTGCGCAACGCGCCCGAAAAGGTGTTCGTGCTCGATTACGCACAGTTCATGCCGCCGACGCTGATCACGCGCTCGCTCGACGAAGCGAGGGCCTTCCTCGCCGAGCATAAGGAAATCGTGATCAAGCCGCTCCACGGCAACGGCGGCAAGGCGATCTTCAAGGTCGGTAGCGACGGTGCGAACCTGTCCGCGCTGATCGAAGTCTTCAACACCATGTGGCGCGAACCGCACATGGTGCAGGCATTCCTCCCCGATGTCGCCAAGGGCGACAAGCGGATCGTGCTGGTCGATGGCGAAATTGCCGGCGCGATCAACCGCTTGCCGGGCGAAGGCGAGATCCGCTCCAATCTCGCGGTCGGCGGGTCGGCGGTGAAGACCGAGCTGACGGACAAGGAGCGCGAGATCTGCGCGGTGCTCGGGCCGGAGCTCAAGAAGCGCGGGCTGCTGTTCGTCGGAATCGACGTGATCGGCGGCGAGTGGCTGACCGAGATCAACGTGACTTCCCCCACCGGCATCGTCGCGATCGAGCGGTTTGACGGTACCGATGTCGCGGGGATGATCTGGGACGCGATCGAACGCAAGGTGGCGGGCTGACGCCGCGTTCGCGATGACCGATCTGATTATCGATCTGACCGCCTGGGGCGGCTATTTCGGCATTTTCCTGCTGATGGTGCTGGAAAACGTATTTCCGCCGGTCCCGTCCGAAGTCATCATGGGCCTCGGCGGGATCGCGGTCGCGCGGGGGCAGATGACCCTTGTCCCGCTGATCGTGGCGGGGACCGCGGGAACGGTCGCGGGGAATTACTTCTGGTATGCGATCGGCCACCGGCTCGGCTATCACCGGCTGCGCCCGTTCATCGACCGGCATGGCCGCTGGCTGACGCTCGACTGGCAGCATGTCGAAAAGCTCGAAACGTTCTTTCGCGCGCGCGGCCAATGGGTAGTGTTCGTGTTCCGCTTCATGCCCGCGTTCCGGACGATGGTGTCGCTCCCCGCCGGGATGGCGCGGATGCCGCATGTGCGCTTCATCCTGTGGACTGCGGCGGGCTCGGCGATCTGGAACACCGGGCTGGCCTATGCGGGCTATTATCTCGGCGCGAATTTTCGCGAGCTCGATGCGTTCATCGGCCCAGCCGCAGTTGCGCTGACGATCGCGATCGTTGCCGGGTACGGTTGGCGGCTGCTGACGTGGAAACCGCGCGGCTGAGCCCGGCTTTGCTGCGCTGCGGTGGAATTGTGGCAACCCGCCTCCCATCTCTGCGCCATCACCGGCTCATCGCCGTATGGAGCAAAGCGTATGAAAATCCTGATCGTCCTCACTTCGCATGACAAGCTCGGCGACACTGGCGCCAAGACCGGCTTCTGGCTCGAGGAGCTCGCCGCGCCCTATTATGTGCTGAAGCAGGCCGGCGCCGAACTCACGCTCGCCTCCCCGAAGGGTGGCCAGCCCCCGCTGGACCCCAAGAGCGCGGACGAAAGCGCGAAAACTGACGACACTCGCCGCTTCGAGGCGGATGCGGAGGCCAAGGCGCAGCTGGCCGCCACCGTCCGGCTCGACTCGGTCAAGATCGAGGATTTCGACGCGGTCTTCTATCCCGGTGGCCACGGACCGCTGTGGGATCTCGCCGAGGACGCAACGTCGCGTGCGCTGATCGAAGGCGCAATCGCCGCCGACAAGCCGGTCGCCTTGGTGTGCCATGCCCCGGGCGTATTGCGCCATGTGCAGGCAGCCGATGGGACGCCGCTGGTTGCAGGCAAGAAGGTGACGGGCTTCACCAACACCGAGGAAGCCGCGGTCGGGTTGACCGACGTGGTGCCATTCCTGGTCGAGGACATGCTGACGCAGAATGGCGGTCAGTACTCCAAGACCGAAGACTGGGGCGTCCATGTCGTACGCGACGGGCTGCTCATCACCGGGCAGAACCCGGCATCGTCCGCCGCGGCGGCAGAAGCGCTGGTCGACGCGCTGCGCTGAGGTAATGCGTCATCCCCTCGGCAAGTGCCGGGGGGATGCGGTTCAGGCGCGCGGATGCGCGTTGCGATAGACGTCGAGCAGATGCGCCGCATCCACCTGCGTATAAATTTGCGTCGAACTCAGGCTCGCGTGGCCGAGCAGTTCCTGTAACGCGCGCAGGTCCGCGCCGCGCCCGAGCAAGTGCGTCGCGAAGGAATGACGCAAGGCATGCGGTGTCGTCCGCTCGGGAAGCTGGAGCCGCACGCGCGCCCGCTGGACCGCGCGGCGGACCAGCCGGGGCGACAGCGGCCCGCCCCTCGCGCCGCGAAACAGCACCGCGTCGCGCGCGGTGCCGTAAGGGCACGACGCGACATACGCCTCGATCGCCTCGCGCACTTGCGGCAGCAACGGTACGATCCGCGTCTTGTCGCGCTTGCCGGTCACGACGATCGTTTCTCCGAGCGGGAGCGCCGCACCGGTCAGCCCGAGCGCCTCGGCGACGCGCAATCCCGCGCCGTACAGCAGCAGCAATACCGCGAAATCGCGCGCACCGATCCATGGTTGTTCCGGGTCCTCGGACACCTCCTCGGTAAGCGCCATCACCTCATCGGGCGAGATCGGCCGCGGCACGCCCTTGGCGACGCGCGGGCCTTTCACGCGCGGCGTTGCACCCGCGCCGGTAACGTGATCGAGGAACCCCCGCACTGCGGACAATTCCCGCGCGGCGGAAGCGTTGCCAATCCCCTCGCCCCGGCGCGCGGCGAGGAAGGCGCGCACGTCGGCGGTGGTGACGCGCGTGAGCGACGCGGGGTCGATCGCTTCGCCCCAATGAGCCTGGAGAAAGCCGCACAGCCGGACGGCGGTGGCCTCATAGGCGCGAACGGTGTGCGGGGATCGCCTACGGTCGCGCGCGAGATGCTCGGCATAGGCGCGGGGGAGGTCGTTCATTTTGGCGGTGTAGCGGATGCGTAAGCCAAAAAGAATCCGCTTCTTCTTTCTAAAGCCCCTCCCCTTCAGGGGAGGGGTTGGGGTGGGGCCGAACAGCAGAACTCAACTCTCTGTGAGACACGGCCCCATCCCCAACCCCTCCCCTGAAGGGGAGGGGAGAAGAGGGGTACCCCCGTCTCCGAGGGAAAGGGGCTTGAGAAAAGCAGCTCCCCTTTGCACCCGCCCCCGCAACCCGCCATATGCCCCCTATGTCCCGAGCCCGCGTCATTCTCCTCAACGCCGCCCTCGGGCCGCTGGACTACCGCGTCCCGCACGGCATGCACGTCGAACCCGGCTCGATCGTCGTCGCCCCGCTCGGGCCCAGACAGTTGCTCGGCGTGGTGTGGGAAAGCGAGCACATGCCCTCCGATGCCGAGGTCGGCGACAATCGCCTGCGCAACCTCGTCAGCGTCCTCCCCGTCCCCCCGCTCGCGGCCCCCTTGCGACGGCTGGTCGAATGGACCGCCGATTATTACCTCGCCTCGCCCGCGTCGGTGGTGCGGATGGCGCTCGCCTCCACCTCCGCGCTGGAAGGCGCGAAGACAATCGTCGAATATCGCGCGACCGGCACGCTCCCCGACCGCCTCACCCCGCAACGCGAGCAGGCGATCGAACGGATCGGCACCACGCAGGGCCTGATCCGCGAACTCGCCGCGATCGCCGAAGTCTCCGACGCGGTGATCCGCGGGCTCGTCAAGGTCGGCGCGCTGGAAGCGGTCGAGGTCGATATCGACAGCCCCTTCCCGCTTCCCGACCCCACCTTTGCCGCCCCAGCGCTCTCCGCCGACCAGCGCGCCGCTTCGGGCGTCCTGGTCGCGGATGTCGCCGCAAAAGCATTTAAACCGACGCTGCTCGACGGCGTCACCGGCTCGGGCAAGACCGAGGTCTATTTCGAAGCCGTCGCCGAGGCGATCCGCGAAAACCGCCAATCGCTCGTCCTGCTCCCCGAGATCGCGCTGACCGAGCCGTTCCTCAAACGCTTCGCCGCGCGCTTCGGGGTGCAGCCGGTCGCGTGGCACTCGGGCCTGCGCTCGTCGCAACGCCGCCGCGCATGGCGCGCGATCGCGAGCGGTCAGGCGCTGGTCACGGTCGGCGCGCGCTCGGCGCTGTTTCTCCCTTACGCCAATCTTGGACTGATCGTCGTCGACGAAGCGCATGAGACGAGTTTCAAGCAGGAGGAAGGCGTCCATTATCACGCGCGCGACGTCGCGGTGATGCGCGGCAAGTTCGAGCAGATCCCGGTCGTGCTCGCCTCCGCCACCCCCGCGATCGAGACGCGCCAGCAAGTCGCCAACGGTCGTTATGCCGAGGTCAAGCTCCCCGGCCGCTGGGGCGCTGCCGAAATGCCGTCGATCCAGGCGCTCGACCTGATCGCCGACCCACCGGAGCGCGGCCGCTGGATCGCACCCAAGCTCGTCACCGCGATCGGCGAGACGCTGGCGCGGCGCGAACAAGTGCTGCTGTTCCTTAACCGGCGTGGCTATGCGCCGCTGACGCTGTGCCGGACGTGCGGGCATCGCTTCCAATGCCCCAATTGCACCGCGTGGATGGTCGAGCACCGGCTCGTCCGTCGCTTAGCGTGCCATCATTGCGGGCACACCGAGCCCGTCCCACGCGTCTGCCCCGAATGTCAGAACGAGGACACGCTCGCGGCGGTCGGCCCCGGGGTCGAGCGGATCGCGGACGAAGTGGCGGCGATGTTCCCCGATGCGAAGACTGCGGTCGTCACATCGGACACTATGTGGTCCCCCGCCAAGGCCGCCGAGTTCGTCGCGCGGATGGAGGCGCATGACATCGACATCGTGGTCGGCACGCAGTTGGTCACCAAGGGCTATCACTTCCCCAATCTGACGTTGGTGGGGGTGATCGACGCCGATCTCGGGCTCGACGGCGGTGACCTGCGCGCGAGCGAGCGGACCTTCCAGCAGATCATGCAGGTGGCGGGCCGCGCCGGGCGCGGGGCGAAGCCAGGGCATGTCTTCATCCAGACGCACAGCCCCGATGCGAGCGTGATGCGCGCCCTGGTGTCGGGCGATGCGGAGGCGTTCTACACCGCCGAGACCGAGCATCGCCGCGAGGCGGGCGCGCCACCGTTCGGGCGGTTCGCGGGAATCGTCATCTCGAGCGAGGACCAGGGCGCGGCGCTTGAGACTGCGCGCGCGATCGGCCGCTCCGCGCCGTCGCATGAGGCGATGGAAGTCTACGGCCCAGCCCCCGCCCCGCTGGCGATGCTGCGCGGGCGACATCGCTACCGGTTGCTGGTCCATGCGCGACGTGCGTTCGATGTGCAGGACATGCTGCGGGCGTGGCTCGGCGGGGTGGACTGGCCGTCGAAAGTGCGGGTCGTGGTGGACGTGGACCCGTACAGTTTCGTGTGAGCCCCCGTCAGGGACGAATTGTCGACCATGCTTACCTAGCAGAAGCCAAGGCCAAGCAAAAACTGCTAAAGTAGCGACGGGTGACGGGCCGGCTTACTCCGCAGGCACCTGTGTCAGCGGCATGGCCACGAAGGAAGGTATGACACGAGCCCGCGCCACCGATCGAACGGGTCGCGGTGTACTCGAAGGGTGCCCGGCCCGTGCCATCGCCCACCCCACCGCAGCGACCGGGATCGCCAGCGCGATCCACGCCGCGGCGTCGCGCCAACCTTCACCGGTCAACGCCGCGACCAGCCCGAACACGGTTGCCAGCGCAATCAGCGTCGGCACGGCAAAGGTCGATCGGATCATCGTGAAATACCCTTCGATGCGTTGGTTTGTGCGGAGACTGGCAGTCTCGGGACCGAGGTCGCCGACACGGAATGATCCTCGCGCCGCCCCATCGGATCGCGGAGACCCTTCCGACGTGCGATCCAAAGATAGACGCCGGACCCGAGCACGACGATCGTGAACAGATCCAGCACCGCCCACAACAGCTTGAGCGGCAGCCCGCCGTAATCCCCGAAATGCAATGGCCGCGACAGTGACAGCGCCTTGAAATACCACGGCATCGGCCGTGCATCGGTCAGCTGGCCGGTTTCCGCATCGACCAGCGCGGTCGTCAGCAAATTCTCGGTCAGCGGCGTCGCACCTTGGAAGAAGACCGCGTAATGATGCCCGCTGCTATACGATCCGCCCGGGAAGGCGATGAACTGCGGGTTCATGCCGGGGATCGCGCGGCGCGCAGTCGCCATCGCCACGTCGATCGACCCGTAGCGCGACGGCGGCAGCGCTGGCCGGCCCGCGTACCCCCGCGTCATATCCGCGAGTTCGTTCGCCTGCCACAGCGTGGTGATTGGCGTGACGAACGCGTTGATGACCCCGGTCAGCCCGACGACGGTCATCCACGCAAGCGCGACGATGCCGACAAGGTTGTGATAGTCGAGCCACTTGACCCGACGGCTCCGCGCCGTTCGCAAGGTTCCGAAATCAAGCTTGCGCATGAAAGGCGCGTACAGAACGACGCCGGAAACGATGGCGACGAAGAAGATCAGCCCCATCACGCCGAGGAACAGTTCGCCCTTCAGGCCAAGGAACATGTCGATGTGGAGCTGCAGCAGGAATTCGGTGACCATTCGCCCGCCCGCCTTGCCGTCCGCGACGATCTCGCCGGTCAGCCGGTTGATCTGCTGTATCTTCATACCGCTCACCGGCACGTCAGGGCGTGCGCCGGTGGTGACCGTCATCAGCGGGCGATCGTCATAGAACGCCATGTACAAGGGGACTTCGCCCGGTCGCGCCGCGAGCGCCGTTGCTAGAATCGAATCGAGCGATCGCAGTTCCGGAGCGTCGCGCGAAGCAGGAATCCCTTTGATCTGCGATGCAGGGTCGCCGCCGATTCCGTTGATTTCGTCATGGAAAATCAGCGGTAGCCCAGTGATGCACAACATCAGAAGGAACAGCGTACAGACCAGGCTCGTCCACTTGTGCACCTGCGCCCAGACACGGACCGTTTGGGCGGTCACCTTGAGCAGCCAATGTGAGTATTGCGACGCATTCTCAGCAACTACCGCGATCGCTTGTTGCGAGCAAGTCGCAATTTGCCCGGGACGCGGTTTGGATCTGAGCCCCGGCCTCTCCCGTCAATCGGTACGCGCGATCACAGCGGGTTCGTCCCAGCGGAGTCGCAACCGGCCACCGGGTACCCCCGTTCGTGCCGCCCCGCCCCGACTCGCAATCCCGTCCGCAACCGCGCGGCGTTGCGCGAACGTACCGCCATCGACCAGCAACGGTCGTTTCAGCCGGTCGGAAGCCCAAGCGGCGGTATCGAGCATTCCGCCGTCGACGACGCCTTCCACGACCGCCACCGCGGGCAGCGGCGCATTCGCCGGGGGTGCCAACGTCACGCTCCATTTTGCCGTCGCGCGTGCCGCACGCGTTTCCAAGGCACGATAGCCCGCGAGAGGTAGTCCCGGAAGCGGTGCCGCGGTCGCGCTGAGGCGCTGGTTGACGGAGTCGATCGTCACCGCGGCCTGGTCGACCCCCGCGATCAACGCGAGATCCGCGACCGCATGCTGCTGTCGCTCGGAATCCGTGGGTCCGGTCGCTCGGCTGGCTTGCGCGATCTGTGCGGCCTCGACACTGCCCCCGTCGGGCGAAACGCGCACCTGATCGACGTGGACGTCGATCGGTCGTGCAAGCCGCTTGCGCAGATCGGCGGCGAGGATCGCATCCGCCTTCGCATCGAGCGTTGGCGTCAAGACGACGGCGCGAATCCGGATCGGATCAGTGCTGTAATCGATTTCGAGCTGGCTGAGCCGGGACGGATTGGCGAACCGTTCACTGATCGTCTCGCGCACTTGCCGTCGTGCGACCGATTCGAACGCGATCTGGCGCAAGGCGGACCCGAGCGGCAGCGACAGCAACCCGACCGCGACGATGAACAACACCAATTGCCACCCGGTGTGCTGCGGCGAAAGATGGCTGCCGAAACCATAGACGCGCGCGACCATCGCCGCGGTCAGCGCGATCGTAATCGCGTTGGTCAAGAACAGCAGAAGCGCGCCCGCAAACACCGTCCAGTTGAGCGTCGCAATCCCGAAACCGACGACCACCAGCGGCGGCATCAAGGCGATCGCGATCGCCACGCCCACGACCGTGCCCCCACGGCCGCGGATCAGGGCATAGGCGCCCGCAACCGCCGACAGCAGCGCGACGAGCAGATCGAACAGCGTCGGGCGTGTTCTCCCGGCGATTTCACTCGTGATCGTCTGGATCGGCGAAAGCGACACAAACAGGACCGATAACGCGACTGCGATGACCGATCCGGCGACCAAAGCAGTCGCGGATCGACGCATTTCGCGCGGATCGACGGTTGCGATTCCGAACCCGAGCCCGATGATCGGCATCATCAGCGGCGACAGCAGCATCGCCCCGATCAGCACCGCAACCGACGGCATCAACAGCCCGAGAAGCGAAATCGCGGCCGAAATCACGATCAGGAACGCATATCGCCCGGACCATCCGGAATCCTCGGTGATATGGCGCAGGACCGCGTCATGATCCACGCCGCGGATGAACCAGGCATTCCACCGCTGTTGTAAACTCACGAGGTAACGTGCTGTCGCTACGGCCATTTCTGTATTCCTCCGCCGTCCAAGGTAACTTTCGCTAGGGCAATTTTGGTCGAGATGCGACCTTCAAGCGCCCGGCCAGAGCGCTCGACTGATGCCGTCCCTGCGCGCCACACGCCCGCACGGCGCCCCGTTTCCTCGATTTCCCCTGTCTTCCACGGCAGCTTCCTGCCAGAATCGCGAGCATCATGGCTTTCGCATCTTTCTACTGCCCAACCCCCTTCCAGCCGCGCGCCAAGGTGTTGCTCGCTGCGCTGGTGCTGATGCTAGCGACGCTGTTCGCTGGCGCCCCGGCCCGCGCCGACGATATCTCGGCCACTGCGCGCAGCGTCGTCCGCGTCGTCACCATCGCGATCGTCGATGACGAGGTCGTCGGTTTCGGCCACGGCAGCGGCTTTGCGGTCGCGCCCAACCGGATCGTCACCAACGCGCATGTTGTTGAACTCGCGGCGCGTTACCCCGGCAACGTGGTCATCGGCGTCGTGCCGTCGGAAGGAACGAAGGGCTTCGAAGGCAAGGTTATCGCGATCGATACGGTCCACGATCTCGCGCTGATCGAATTCACCGGCGCGCGTCTGCCGACGGTCGCGCTCTATACCGGCCCCGTCGATGAGGGCAGCGCCGTCACGGCATTGGGCTACCCAGGCAACGTCGATCTCGCGACCGCACGATCAGCCGCCGATTACATCCATCCCCTGGCGCCGATCCGAACCGGAGGCGTCTTTTCCGGACGGCGACAGATGGAGGGGACCGCGGTGATGCTGCACACCGCAGGCATCGCACGCGGCAATTCGGGCGGCCCGCTGCTCGACCCGTGCGGGCGCGTGGTCGGAGTCAATTCGGCGATCACGCAAGGGGAAGAAGGCGACGCCAATTTCGGCTTTGCGATCGCGAACAGCGAATTGGCGGCGTTCCTTGCGCGTGCCAAACAGCCTTACGCCTCGGTCGGCACGCAGTGCACCAGCATCGCGGACATCGACAAGGCGGATCGCGACGCAGACGCACAAGCGCTGGGTCTCGCAGAGGTGACCAGACGCGACGCCGCGGCGCGGGCCGCTCTGGCGCAGGAAGCGGCATTTGCCGCGGCGCGGATGACTGCAGACCGCCACCGCGAGAACATCATGGCGATCGCCACGCTGCTGCTGGTGCTCGGCGCGATGGGAATTGGCGCCGGAACGCTGTTCGAGATGCAAGGCAAGCGCAGCGCCGCAATCTGGGGCTGGGGCGGTGGCAGTGCGCTGATGCTCGGCGCGATCATCGTTTTCGTGCTCCGCCCGACCGGCGAAACGCTGCTGCCCAAAGGCACCTCGGCCCCATCCCCGACCGTTTCGATCACGCCGGTGTCGTCGACCAAGGCGCTCGGCAAGCTGGTGTGCCGGTTCGTCCCGGATCGCAGCCGCGTAATTTCTTCGCAAACCACCGATGTCCCACTCGACTGGGGCACGGCGGGCTGCATGAACGGGCGCACGCAATACGCAGAGAACGGCAGCAAGTGGGACCGCATCCTGGTTCCGGATCAGGAACAGACCGTGTCGCTGATGCAATTCGACCCCGCCACACGGCAATACGTCACGCGGCGGTATTTCCTATCAGCGGAGCAAATGGACACGATCCGCAAGATCCGGTCGCAAGTGACGCTGAAGGCCTGCTCGCCCGATGAGGCGGGACGCGCCAACCTGGCAACGCAACAGGCCGCGATCCGGACTGCGCTACCGCCGCAACCTAATGAGAAGATCGTCTACACCTGTACCGCCGACAGCCGGTCAGGCGGCTAAGCGCCCGCGCTTCCACACCGGCGCGACGAATCGCCCGCGTCGGTGCGCCGCAACCAGCAACGCAACTCCGAACGCGGTGTCGATCAGCACCGCCGGCACCGACGCTTCCGCACCGAAACTGCCGCCGGTCAGCCACGCGGGCCCCTGCACCGAGGGCACGAGCAAGCCGGTCTGCTTGAAGCCCGACACCGCAATTCCGTAAAGACCGCCCTGTGCGAAGTTCCAAGCCGCATGGAGGCCGATCGCGGCCCACAACCGCCGTGTCAGCATGTACAGCGCAGCCAGCATGACGCCCGCTTCCAGCGCAATCGCGCAAGCCGCCAAAAGCGTCGCGCCGGGGTTCCCAAGGTGGAGCGCACCAAACAGCGCCGCAGACAGCGCAAGCGCGATCCAACTGCCCAGCAGCCGTTCGAGCAACCGAAAGAACAGCCCGCGGAGCACGATTTCCTCGATCACCCCCGACAGGATCGCCATGGCCGCCGCCGGGTACAGCGATGCGACCGCGCCCATTCCGACAACGCGGTACCCCCCAAACACCGCGATGACGCCGATCACCGCACTGAACAGCAGCAACCCAGCAACCAACCCGGCCCCCAGTTCGCGAGCCCAGCCGCTCCGCCCGAACTCGACCACCGGTCGCCGTTCGATCAGCCGCACGAAGGCGACATAGGCGCCCGCAATCAGCGCTGCGAAGGCGGCGGCTTGCAGGATGCTGACCGGTGTCCCCTTCAACGGGGGCGACAGCTTCGCAAACATGCTCGCGACGATCTGCCCGCCGAAGACGAAGACGAACCCGATGAACAACAGCACCAGCGGAAAATGGATGACGCGCCAGATCCGACTGTTCGGCGGCGTGTTCGGCTCGGTCGGCAACATGGTCACTGGTTCCCCCATTGAAAGACCACGCTATCCCGCATGACCTTCCACAGGGCAACGCTCAGTCGGGCCGCTCGCGCTTTTGCAAGGCGATCTTGCGATCGACGCCGTACGCGTATCCGCCAGGCGTCCCGTCGCCGCGCTGCACGCGGTGACAGGGCACGACGATCGCGACCGGGTTAGCGCCACAGGCCGTCCCTGCCGCCCGGACTGCCGCCGGGTTGCCGACCATCGCGGCAAGATCCGCGTAGCTGCGCGTCTCGCCCCGCGGGATAGCCCGAAGCGCTTGCCAGATCGCTTCCTGAAACGCCGTGCCACGCACGTCGAGCGGCAAGTCCTGGTCGCGGTCGGGCGATTCGACGCTCGCGACGACTTGGGCAGCCAAGGTCGCCAGCGCGGCACCGCCTTCGACGATCTCCGCATTGGGAAACCGAACGCGGAGCGCGGCGACGTCCTCGTCGAACGAAACGCGGCACAGTCCCTTGTCGGTCGCCGCGACGAGCATTTTCCCAAGGCTGGTGTCCGCGATCGTCCAGCGGATCGTCACCCCCGCCCCGCCGCGCCGCCACGCGCTGGGGCTCATCCCCAACCGCTTCGCGCCATCCTCGTAAAAACGGCTGGGCGCGGAATAGCCGGCGTCGTAGATCGCGGCGGTGACGCTCGCCTCCTGCGTCAGTGCGATCGCGGCACGACGCGCGCGCAGGGCACGCGCATAGGCCGCGGGAGTCACCCCCGTGGCGCGCTTGAACAGGCGGTGGAAATGGTGCGGCGCATATCCGACCTGCAATGCGAGTTCATCGAGACCGAGCATGTCCTCCGCCGCCTCCAGCAAGGCCACGGCGCGCGCAACCGCAATCCGGTCGCGCCCGACTTCGTCGGGTTTGCAGCGCAGACACGCGCGATACCCTGCCGCACGCGCCGCGGCAGGATCGCGGTAGAAGCTGACATGTTCCCGCTTCGGATGACGCGCCGGGCAGCTCGGCTTGCAGTAGATGCCAGTGGTCCGCACCGCGCCGACGAAACGTCCGTCGCTTTGCCGATCACGCGCTTCGAACGCGGCCCAGGCGATATCAGGATCGAGAAGAGAGGTCTGCGTCATGCAGACGGCTATACGCTTCGGCGGAATGCCAGGACATCCCGCCGTTTGCGCTCAAAGCGTCAACCGCCGTTCGCGGCGAACAGATCGAGCGTGCGCTGCCTGGCGAGCTTCGCGCTTTCGGCATCATAATCATCGCGGCGATCGGAATTGAAGCCGTGTCCGGCGTCGTACAGATACACCGTCGCGTTGGGCCAATCCTTCGCGATGACCTTCTCGACGCCCGCCAGCGGGATGTGATCATCCTTCTTGCCGAAGTGCAGGATCGTCGGAACCTTGGGCTCCTCATCCGCCGCATCCGGAATCATGCTTCCGTAGTAACCGGAGACGGCCGCAACATTGCGAAGCTGTGTCGCCGCCTTCCAGGCGACCGAACCGCCGTAGCAATAGCCAACGACGAACACCGGCCCCTTGTCTGCCAGCGTGTCGATGCACGTCTGCACATCGGCTAGCGTCAAATCGAACGGATGCAGTTTGCTGGCAAGCTCGACCCCACGCGCGAACCCGTCGCCCGAATATTCGGCTTCGAACCCAGGGTGCTCGCGGTCGAACACTGCGGGCGAAAGCACTTCGAAGCCATCCGCGGCATAGCCGTCGCACAGGCTGCGGATATGATCGGTGACGCCGAAAATCTCCTGGACGAGCACCAGGCCACCACGGCGGTGGCCAGTGGGTTCCGCATGATAGACGGCAATCTCGGCACCGTCGGACATCGGCATTCTGATCATGGCGGGCATATGCAACTCCTTTACAAGGCGGTGTCCATAGCGCGTCGACGACGCCACGCTAAACCTTTTCCCGCGGTTTACGCAGCGCGCACGTCGGCGATCAGTCCGTTGATCTGGCCCCGCAAGGCCTCCACCCCGCCGGCAACATCCGCCGCAGTGCGAGTCACTGCGTCGGCGCTGTGGCGCGACCGTTCGGCGCGGTCGCGCAGCGTTTGCATGTTCGCGGCGGCGTCAGCGGTGCCATCCTCGACTTCCGCAATGGCGCTTACGATCGCCTCCGTCATTCCGCGCTGCTCGTCTACGGCGCGGGCAACATTTGCGGAGGAGCGGCCGAGGTCTGCCACCAACCCGTCGACCGATTCGATCGTCGCCAGAACGGTGTCGCTCGCGACCCGTACCGCTCTTAGATTGCCATCGATCCGACCCGCCGCGAGTTGCGTCTGACGCGCTAGGCTCTTCACCTCGTCGGCAACGACCGCGAACCCGCGCCCGGCGTCCCCCGCGCGCGCCGCCTCGATCGTGGCGTTGAGCGCAAGCAGGTTTGTCTGCCCCGCCACGGCTGCGATCATGTCGAGCACGAGCGAGATCTCGCCAACCAAAGTGCCAAGGGACTCCGCATGTTCGCGTCCCTCGAGTGTCCGAGTACGCGCGGTCGCGGCGCTCGTCCGCGATTCGTTCGCTTCGCGGCTGATCTGCTCGATCGCCCCTGCCAGCGCCGAGGCCGAATGCGCGATCGACCGAGCGCTGCCCGCGCTTTGCTCGGTCAGCGCCGCGGTCGCCAGCGCCTGCTGCTGCGTGGCCCCCGCTTCGTCCGCCAATGCAGCGGCCATCTGACGCAAGGCCGGTCCTGCCGAGGCTAGCGTCTGGACCGATCCCCGCGCCTCCTGTTCGAACGCCTGAAACAACGCTTCCAGATGCGTGGTCCTCCGGGACCGAGCGGCAACGTCTCGCCGTTCCCGGTCGTTCAGAGCGTCCGCGGTGCGTCGCGCTTCCTCGCCCGACTTGCGGGCCGCGATCGACCGGTCTCGTGCGAACGCGAGCGCGCGCGCTATTGCCCCGATCTCGTCCGTCCGGTCGAGCGCTGGAATGACAACGTCGGCGCGGTCGAGCGTGATATCACGCGTCACCGCAGCAATCTCAGCGAGCGGTCGTTCGACCCGCCGCGACACCATCCGCATCCCCCACCACGAAACGCCGATCGCACCCAAGGTGATAATAGACATGAACAGGTACACGGTGCGAAAGCCCTGATCCAACGCAGTACGCTCCTGCAGCGCATCGTCCCGCAACGCCGCGATCAATGTTGCGCTCGCCCCCGTGAGAGGATCGATCGCAGCATATAGGGCGCCGCTGAGGAAGAAATCGAGCTGATCGACACGGCCTGACCGCAACAGAAGCAGCAGTTTGTCGAGCGCCGCATCGGCATCGCCCCGGGCGCTGGCAACCTCCGCAACGGCCGCGTCGCGGCGGGGATCGCGCTTGTGTCGCGCGAAAGCGTGCCAATTCGTGTCGATCTGACTGCGAGTTTGCTTAATCAATTCGATGGCGCCGACCGCGCTCATATTGCCGCTACGGACTTTGTTCGCCGTCAGCAAAGCCGTAGTGTAGCCCGCCGTGACGGACTGCAATTCGCCGATGGGATACAGTCGATCCTGCACCAGGACCGAGACGCGATGGCTGGTGGCCAGCGTGGTACCAAAGAGAGTGACGGCAAACAGCACTTGCAGCGCGAGCAAGACCCCGACGACACGCCGCAGTTGCGCGCGGATGTTGCGTTCCCCCTCCCCCCATTGGATGAGCAAACGTCGCCATTGCTGGCGCAGGTGGCGGGTCAACGGCAAGGATGATGCGCTGGTCATGCCGCCGCTATTGCGCACTCAAGCGCTGACAGATCGTTAACGGAATATTACAGTTAGATGAAACTCGGAACGGCATCGTACCGTTTCGGACACATTTCAGCGCACGGCTTGCATCCCCGGCGACCCGATGCTAGCGAACCGGCAACCCATCTGGAGGCGCGTTTCGTCGCCTTCATTCCCCGTGGGGCCACCTAATGACGTCCAAGAGGATCCCAATCGCGTGGAGACATCCGGCGGTATTCAAGCAAGCTTAAGCGGACGTTATGCCACCGCATTGTTCGAGCTTGCCCGAGACACTCGTAGCATCGACGCGGTCGAGGCGAGTCTTGGTCGTGTGCGTGAAGCACTGGCCCAGTCAGACGAGTTCGCAGCGCTGGTCGCCAACCCGGTGATCTCGCGCGCTGCCGCTGCCAAGGCAGTCGCTGCAGCCGCGGAGATGATCGACGTCGACGACACGACGAACAAGTTCCTCGGCGTCCTCGCCGACAACCGTCGCCTTGCGCAATTGCCCGCCATCATCCGCGCGTTCCGCGATCTGGCAGCACGCCACCGCGGCGAGACGACCGCAGAGGTCACGTCGGCGCATCCGCTTTCGGACGATCAGGTCGACGCGCTCAAGCAGCAGCTGCGCACCCGCATCGGCACCGACGTTTCGGTCGACCTGTCGGTCGACCCCGCACTTTTGGGAGGGCTGGTCGTGAAGATTGGCTCGCAGATGATCGATTCGTCGATCCGCACCCGTCTCAACACCCTCGCGCACGCGATGAAAGGCTGAAGTCGTAATGGATATCCGCGCCGCAGAAATCTCGAAGGTCATCAAGGACCAGATCGCATCGTTCGGCACCGAGGCGCAGGTCTCGGAAACCGGCCAGGTGCTCAGCGTCGGTGACGGCATCGCGCGCATCCACGGGCTCGACAACGTCCAGGCGGGCGAAATGGTCGAGTTCTCGAACGGCGTGCAGGGCATGGCGCTCAACCTCGAGGCCGACAATGTCGGCGTCGTGATCTTCGGCTCGGACAGCCAGATCAAGGAAGGCGACGTCGTCAAGCGGACCGGCACGATCGTCGACGTTCCCGTCGGCAAGGGCCTGCTCGGGCGCGTCGTCGACGGCCTCGGCAACCCGATCGACGGCAAGGGCCCGATCGTTTCGGACCAGCGCAGCCGCGTCGAGGTCAAGGCACCGGGCATCATCCCGCGCCAGTCGGTCAGCGAGCCGGTCCAGACCGGGCTCAAGGCGATCGATGCGCTCGTTCCCGTCGGCCGTGGCCAGCGCGAGTTGATCATCGGCGATCGCCAGACCGGCAAGTCGGCGGTCGCGATCGACACCTTCATCAACCAGAAGGCGGCGCACCAGGGCGACGACGAGTCGAAGAAGCTCTATTGCATCTACGTCGCGGTCGGCCAGAAGCGTTCGACCGTTGCACAGCTCGTCCGCACGCTGACCGAGCAGGGCGCGATGGATTACTCGATCGTCATCGCGGCGACCGCGTCCGACCCTGCCCCGCTCCAGTTCCTCGCGCCCTACACCGGTTGCGCGATGGGCGAGTATTTCCGCGACAACGGCATGCATGCGGTCATCGTTTATGACGATCTTTCGAAGCAGGCCGTTGCGTACCGTCAGATGTCGCTGCTGCTGCGCCGCCCGCCGGGCCGCGAAGCCTATCCGGGCGATGTCTTCTATCTTCACTCGCGTCTGCTCGAGCGTGCGGCGAAGATGAACGACAAGGAAGGCGGCGGCTCGCTGACCGCACTCCCGATCATCGAGACGCAGGCAGGCGACGTGTCGGCCTACATCCCGACCAACGTGATTTCGATCACCGACGGCCAGATCTTCCTCGAGACCGACCTGTTCTTCGCGGGCGTCCGTCCCGCCATCAACGTCGGCCTGTCGGTGTCGCGCGTCGGCTCCGCTGCGCAGACCAAGGCGATGAAGAAGGTGTCGGGTTCGATCAAGCTCGAGCTCGCGCAGTATCGCGAAATGGCAGCGTTCGCGCAGTTCGGTTCGGATCTCGATGCGTCGACGCAGCGCCTGCTCAACCGCGGTGCGCGTCTGACCGAGCTGCTCAAGCAGGCGCAGTTCCAGCCGATGCCGTTCGAAGAGCAGACCGTGTCGATCTTCGCGGGCACCAACGGCTTCCTCGATACGGTCCCGGTCAACGCCGTCGTCCGCTACGAGCAGGCGATGCTGTCGACGATGCGCAGCGATCACGCCGATCTCCTCAAGGACATTCGCGACAAGCGCGACCTGTCCAAGGAGACGACCGAAGCGCTGAAGACCGCGCTGGGTGCGTTTTCGAAGACGTTTGCGTAAAGGGAAGCTGACGGCGGACACCCTCCGCCGTCACCCTGAACTTGTTTCAGGGTCCACCGCGAAACGGCCCCAGGGCGCGCAAGCGGAGGAGTGGATGCTGAAACGAGTTCAGCATGACGGCAGGTTGGGAATGGTGACGAACTAAATGGCATCCTTGAAAGCCCTCAAGATCCGCATCGGCTCGGTGAAGTCGACGCAGAAGATCACCAAGGCGATGAAGATGGTCGCCGCTGCCAAGCTGCGTCGCGCGCAGGAAGCGGCCGTCGCCGGTCGCCCCTATGCCGAGCGGCTCGAGCAGGTGATGGCGAGCCTCGCGTCGAAGGTCTCGGTCAGCGAGTCGAGCCCGAAGCTGCTCGCGGGCACCGGCAGGGACCAGGTCCATCTGCTGATCATCGCGACCAGCGAGCGTGGCCTCGCGGGTGCGTTCAACTCGAACATCGTCCGCGCCGCGCGCCGCAAGGCCGAGGAACTCGAAGCCGCGGGCAAGACCGTGAAGTTCTACGTCGCAGGCAAGAAGGGCCGGGTTATCCGCCGCTTCTTCCCGACGCAGATCGCTGCCGATCATGAAATGAGCCACATCAAGACGGTGTCGTTCACGGATGCACGCGCGATCGCCGATGACGTCATCGCGCGCTTCGAAGCGGGCGAGTTCGACATCGCGCATCTGTTCTACGCCAAGTTCCAGTCGGCGCTGGTGCAGACCCCGGTCGGCAACCAGATCATCCCCGTCGCGATCGACACCAATGCCGCTCCGGTTTCGGACGGTGGTGCCGCGGTCGAATATGAGCCCGACGAGGAAACGATCCTCGCCGATCTGCTCCCGCGCAACGTCGCGATCCAGATCTTCCGCGCGCTGCTCGAGAATGCGGCATCGGAGCAGGGTTCGCGCATGACCGCGATGGACAATGCGACCCGCAACGCGGGCGACATGATCAAGCGTCTCAGCATCCAGTACAACCGCGCACGTCAGGCCGCGATCACGACCGAGCTGGTCGAAATCATCTCGGGCGCCGAAGCGCTCTAAGCAGTCGATACGAGGAAAGAACCATGGCAACCGCCCCCGAAATGACCACGCCTCCCAAGGCTACCACCAACAGCGTCGGCCGCATCAGCCAGGTCATCGGCGCCGTCGTCGACGTGACGTTCGAGCAGGATCGCCTCCCCGCGATTCTCAATGCGCTCGAGACGTCGAACAACGGCAACCGCCTCGTGCTCGAAGTCGCGCAGCATCTTGGTGAGAACACCGTCCGCACGATCGCGATGGACTCGACCGAAGGTCTCACCCGCGGCCAGGAAGTCACCGACACCGGCTCGCAGATCCGCGTTCCCGTCGGCCCGCAGACGCTCGGTCGCATTCTCAACGTCATCGGCGAGCCGATCGACGAGCGCGGCCCGGTCGGCCACACCGAGACGATGCCGATCCACGCACCCGCGCCGCTCTTCGTCGACCAGTCGACCGAGAGCGCGATTCTAGTGACCGGCATCAAGGTCATCGATCTGCTCGCGCCGTACGCAAAGGGCGGCAAGATCGGCCTGTTCGGCGGCGCCGGCGTCGGCAAGACCGTGCTTATTCAGGAACTGATCAACAACATTGCCAAGGGCCATGGCGGCACCTCGGTGTTCGCGGGCGTCGGCGAGCGTACCCGTGAGGGTAACGATCTGTATCACGAGTTCCTCGACGCAGGCGTCATCGCCAAGGATGCCGACGGCAACCCGACCCCGCAGGGATCGAAGGTCGCTCTCGTGTTCGGCCAGATGAACGAGCCGCCGGGCGCACGCGCCCGCGTCGCGCTCTCGGGCCTGACGATCGCCGAATATTTCCGCGACGTCGAAGGCCAGGACGTGCTGTTCTTCGTCGACAACATCTTCCGCTTTACCCAGGCGGGTTCGGAAGTGTCCGCACTGCTCGGTCGTATTCCGTCGGCAGTGGGCTATCAGCCGACGCTGTCGACCGACATGGGCGCGCTGCAGGAGCGCATCACGTCGACCAACAAGGGCTCGATCACCTCGGTGCAGGCGATCTACGTTCCCGCAGACGATCTTACCGATCCGGCGCCGGCAACCTCGTTCGCCCATTTGGACGCGACGACCAACCTCAACCGTGCGATTTCGGAGCTGGGCATCTACCCGGCAGTGGATCCGCTCGACTCGACCAGCCGCGTGCTGACCCCGGCAATCGTCGGCCAGGAGCATTACGACACCGCCCGCCGCGTCCAGGAGACGCTGCAGCGTTACAAGTCGCTCCAGGACATCATCGCGATTCTGGGTATGGACGAGCTGTCGGAAGAAGATAAGTCGACCGTGTCGCGCGCGCGCAAGATCCAGAAGTTCCTCAGCCAGCCGTTCCACGTCGCAGAGGTCTTCACCGGCATCAGCGGCAAGTTCGTTCAGGTCGAAGACACGGTCCGCTCGTTCAAGGCGGTCGTCGACGGCGACTACGATCACCTGCCCGAGAGTGCTTTCTACATGGTCGGCGGCATCGACGAAGTCGTCGCCAAGGCCGAGAAGCTCGCCAAGGAAGCCTGATTTATCAAAGCCCCTCCCCCTCGGGGGAGGGGTTGGGGTGGGGCAGTTCAGCAGTGCTGATGCTCGGTGAGACACCCTCCGCCCCCAACCCCTCCCCTGAAGGGGAGGGGCTAAGAGAGAAGAACGATGCTGCACTTCGAACTCGTCACGCCGGAAAAGCTGGTCCGCTCGGAAGCGGTCCATATGGTCGTCGTCCCCGGCACCGAGGGTGACTTCGGTGTGCTCGAAGGCCATGCGCCCGTGATGTCGACGATCCGTGACGGTGCCCTGTCGGTGTATCGCACGCCCGACAGCGTTCCCGAGACGATCACGATCGAAGGCGGTTTCGCCGAAGTAAGTGCCCGTGGCCTGACCGTTCTGGCGGAACGCGTCGCCTGATCTAGCCCTGCCTGACAGACGTAGTTAGGCAAATATCAACCGTTCGCTCTTAACCCTGATCGCATCATGGGAAAGACAACGGCATGAGCGCATTCGGACGGCGACCAGGCATCGCAGGCGCGGGTGCCCGCCCCGCATTCGGTGTTGCGCGCCCGATGCAGGGTAGCCCAGCCCCACGACAGACGGAAACGGAGCCTGGCGGTGATCAATTCCCGCCGCTCCCCATTCCCCCTTTCCCCGGCGAACTCGATCCTTTCAATACCGTCCCTCCCCTCCAGCAGGACGCGATGCAGCGGCTGGCTGACCGTCAGGCGTCGTCTGGCGAAGCGGGGAACTCCAAGGTCGAAGGCTTCGAAAGCTCGATCCACAAGATCAAGGAGCAGGTGCTGCCGCGCCTGCTGGAGCGAGTCGATCCCGAAGCCGCGGCAACGCTGAACAAGGACGAACTCGCCGAGGAATTTCGTCCGATCATCGGCGAAGTGCTCGCCGAACTGAAGCTGACGCTCAACCGCCGCGAGCAGTTCGCGCTCGAGAAGGTGCTGGTCGACGAATTGCTCGGGCTCGGGCCGCTCGAGGAATTGCTCGCCGACCCGAACATCACCGACATCATGGTCAACGGTCCCGACCAGACCTATGTCGAGCGCAAGGGCAAGCTTGAGCTCGCCCAGATCCAGTTCCGCGACGAGGAGCATCTGTTCCAGATCGCACAGCGCATCTGCAACTCCGTCGGCCGTCGCGTCGACCAGACCACGCCACTCGCCGACGCTCGCCTCAAGGACGGTTCGCGCGTCAACGTCATCGTACCCCCGCTGTCGTTGCGCGGCACCGCGATCTCGATTCGTAAGTTCTCCGCCAAGCCGATCACGCTCGACATGATGGCGGGGTTCGGGTCGATGTCCCCCAAAATGGCGACTGCGCTGAAGATTGCGGGCGCGTGCCGGTTCAACGTGGTCATTTCGGGCGGTACAGGCTCGGGCAAGACGACGATGCTCAACGCGCTGTCCAAGCTGATCGACCCTGGCGAACGCGTGCTGACGATCGAGGACGCGGCCGAACTCCGGTTGCAACAGCCGCACTGGCTTCCACTCGAAACCCGCCCCGCCAACCTCGAGGGCCAGGGTGAGATCAGCATTCGGGATCTCGTCAAGAACGCGCTGCGTATGCGCCCCGATCGCATCATCCTCGGCGAAATCCGTGGCAGCGAGTGCTTCGACATGCTCGCGGCAATGAACACCGGCCACGACGGCTCGATGTGCACGCTCCACGCCAACTCCCCGCGCGAGGCGCTCGCGCGTATGGAAAATATGGTGATGATGTCGGACATCAAGGTGCCCAAGGAAGCGATCAGCCGCCAGATCGCGGACTCGGTCGAGATGATCATCCAGGTGAAGCGTCTGCGCGACGGCTCGCGCCGCGTGACGAACGTGACCGAGGTGATCGGCATGGAAGGCCCCGTGATCGTCACCCAGGAGCTGTTCAAGTTCGAGTATCTCGACGAATCGGCCGATGGTAAGATCATCGGCGAATATCGCTCGATGGGCTTGCGCCCCTACACGCTCGAAAAAGCGCGGACCTTCGGGTTCGACCAAGCCTATCTCGAGGCATGCCTGTAGCCACCCGATGTCGTTCCGCGCGCGAAAATCGATCAAACCCCAACACCGTCTTGCGACACGTTGATCGACGCCCGCGCGGACCTCTCAGCGGCTTACCCTGCGCTCCGCAATACGATTAGTGGGTGGAACCAGGCCCTACGAGAAAGAAACCAGGGGCTTGATGCTCCGACGGCGCACTGCGAAACCGACCATGCCGAAGCCGACCAGCATCATTGCCCATGTACCAGATTCCGGGACTGTTCCGACTGACGCATCGGCAAAGCGGAGGTTATCGAGCGCAAACTGGCCTTCGTTGGTCTGGAACGCCGAGCACGCCCCCGTAGCATCGCAGCGGAAGGCATAAGCGAAATAACTGATCGCAGCAGGCGCACTGGCAACCTGATACGTGTGGAACGCAGTCGTCCCGCCCGCACCAATGGCACCGAAATTGTAATAAGCGCTCGAAAAGCTACCGTCCGCGAAATTCGTTTGAATTCCCAACAGGCCCGGCACGTTCATCGGAGTGGCGTCGGGCGATGCCAAAAACGCCGCGTCGAAGCTCAACAGGCTGGTGTTGCTCCCGTCCACTTTGCCAAATTCGACGATACCATCGTTCAGTGCGGCAATATACTTTGTAGCGTTACCCGCTGGGCATTGGTCACTAAGGCACGTGCCAGGGTCTGCTCCGTTGATGAGCGCGCCCACCAGCGACCCGGATGTGCGGTTCAGGTCGAGGCCCCGGAAATAGTACCCGCCCTGTGTCACATAATCGCCGTCCGCGATGAGCCCTCCAAGCGGGGCGTGGGTGGTATCGACAGTCTCGAGATCAATCACGGCAGCCTGCGCATCGTCTGCGCCAATATTTACGAAAATCGCAGCTATAGCAGCCAGATATATTCCGATTTTCATAGTTTCCCCCATGCCCGCCAACACGCAACTTTTCGTCACGATACTATACGTTAACAAGGCATTGACCTCATGTCACGGATACAAGCCGATGACATGATTCCTTTCTTCCAGATCGCAACAGCCAGGCCGATTTTTCTCTGGTCACATCTTGATAGCATGCTTCCCACCCGCCCAGACGATACAGGACTAGTGCAAAGCCTTGGCACTGGTACGACGCTGTGCAGTACTCGCCATCCATGCCGCGCCGTCTTTCCGAGCCTCGAGAAACCTTATCGCTGGCGCTGATCAGGCCATGTCGGCATGATCGCGATCGAAGGTGACGCTTGCAGTGCGTGACGTCACCACGTCTGAGGGAGGATCGAGATGGCTCTGACGCGGCATGACGGTGGACGCGGCGTTATCCTTGCGGCCTTTGCGCTGTGCAGCATGGCCAATGCGGCGCCCGCAGACCCGACCGGCTTTGCCTCCCCCGCCGATGTCGCGTCCCAAGTCGCGGCGATGGACCGCGACATGAAGCCAGGCCAAGGCTTTGCCTGGAAGCCTCTGCTGAAAGACGGCGACACCATTGCGGCGCTGGAGATCTGGAAGAAACCCGGGCGCCCGGCAGTCCACCCAGATCAGGCGGAATATACGACCGTCATTGCGGGGAACGGCACGCTGATTTCAGGCGGCACGCTCGAGCAGCCGAGCGCAACCAAACCCGATCTGACCGAGGGGTCGCGCATTGTCGGCGGCACGACGCGGGCGTTGAAGACCGGAGATGTCGTGCTCATTCCCGCAGGCGTACCGCACTGGTTCGGGATCACCGGAGAACGGCTGGTACTGCTGGGGACGAAAATTTCCGTCAAGCGCTGACCGGGCGAATAGGACTTCAACGCTTCCCCAGCATCATCCGTGCTGCGCAACGATCACGCACAATGCTGCGCCGACCAGCGCGGCCATCTGGACAGTACGCCAATCGACGAGGCCGAAGCGGTCGAGGTCCTCGCGCCGAGTGCGCCGCCAGTCAGCCACCCCCGCGAGCACCGCCACGCCAACCGCAATTGCCGCTCCGCCCCACCACATCTTCGCCGTCCGTCAGCTTCCGAGCTTCTCTACCTTGTCGTTGAGACGACCTAGCTCGGCCTTGAGCGCAGCGATCTCTTCGTCCTTGCTCAATCCGGCCGCAGGCGTCGCAGCGGCTTCCCCCGGCGTTCCTGGAACCGTACCCGGTTTGAACGCGGCGGTCGCGGCTTCGAACATCGCCATGTTCTGCTTCGCAAGTTCCGCGAATGGAGAATTCGCGAACGCACCCTCGACCGCGGACTTGAACTGCTGCTGGTTGCGGCGGAAGCTGTCCATCGATGCTTCGAGATAGCCCGGGACCATTGCCTGCATCGAGTCGCCATACATGGAGATGAGCTGTCGCAGGAACGGCACCGGAAGCATCGTCTGCCCACGCTGCTCCTCTTCCATGATGATCTGCGTCAGGATGTTGTGCGTGATGTCCTCCTCGGACTTGGCATCAATCACCTTGAAATCACGCCCCTCGCGCGTCATCGCAGCAAGGTGTTCCAATGTTATGTAAGACGACGTCTCGGTATTATAGAGGCGGCGGTTTGCATATTTCTTGATCGTCACCGGGCCGTCGCCCGGAATGGTCTTCTTCATTGAGAAGGGCTCCCCGCCTTATGGTCTCGGCGACCCTACCACCTTTTATTGCCGCGCTGCAACACGGGGAACCGGTGGAAATCCCGGTTGGGCCGCGACCACTTCCCTTATTTCTCGATATGTTACACGCCGAGACCGCATCGTCGCCGGAACGCCGCGCCGCAGCACTCGCCGGACTCCGGGCCTATCAGCAGGCGCCCAGAGGGGGGGGCCGCAAGCCTGCGCCCGCCCGGTTCCGCAAGGGCACGGCGCGAGTCCGTGACTATGCGCACCGTGGTGCGACGGGGCGTCCCGTTTTGGTCGTGCCATCGCTGATCAACCCGCCGCACGTTCTCGATCTCCTTCCCGACCGTTCGCTGCTGCGGTGGCTTGCAGCGCAGGGGCACCGGCCGTTCCTGCTCGACTGGGGAACCCCGCGTCCTGACAAGACGCTCGATATCGATGCGCATGTCGAACGGATCCTGCTTCCCCTGATCGCCAAATTTTCCCAACCGCCGGTGCTCGTCGGCTATTGCCTCGGCGGAACCATGGCGCTTGCTGCAGCTACGCTGACGAAAGTGGCCGGCCTTGCGATGGTCGCGGCGCCATGGCGGTTCACAGGTTTGGGCGCGGCGGCGCGCACCGACATCGCGCAGTTGTGGAACAGCGCGCGACCTTTTTGCGAACGGATCGGGCTGGTTCCGATGGAAGTCTTGCAAAGCGGGTTCTGGCGGCTCGACCCCGCGCGGACGATTTCAAAGTACGAAGATTTCGCGCGGGTCGAGCCCGGCTCGGCGGCGTTCCACCTGTTCGTCGCGATGGAAGATTGGGCCAATGCGGGCGCGCCCCTACCCTTCGCGGCGGGGAAACAACTGTTCGAAGACTTCATTGCACGGGATTGCCCGGGAACGGGCGCCTGGTCCCTTTCGGGTCGGAACATCTCCCCGACCGCGCTTGATTGCCCCGCAATTGACCTCGTCTCGCGCAATGACCGCATCGTGCCCGCCGCAACCGCCGCCAACCTAGCCGATCGCCGCGATCTCGGGGCCGGCCACGTCGGCATGATTGTCGGCAGCAATGCGCAAACGCAATTGTGGAAGCCATTGTCGGACTGGCTAAACGCGTTGCCGGAACCTAGATAGATCTTCTCTTTTGTCGCCCGCCGTTTCCTTAGCGACGTTTTCGAACCAGGAGCCCGCCATGCAGGACATCGTCATTACCGCCGCCAAGCGCACCCCCGTGGGCAGCTTCCTCGGCGCGTTCGCCACCACCCCGGCGCATGAGCTTGGCCGCATCGCGATCGAAGCCGCGCTGGCACAGGCGGGTGTCGCGGGCGAAGACGTATCGGAAGTGATCCTCGGGCAGGTGCTGACTGCGGCGCAGGGACAGAACCCGGCACGCCAGGCATCGATGGCGGCGGGCATCCCGAAGGAAGTCCCGGCCTGGGGGGTCAATCAGGTTTGCGGATCCGGCCTTCGTACGGTTGCGCTGGCGGCGCAGGCGATCGCGTGCGGCGACGCCACGATCGTGGTCGCCGGTGGCCAGGAATCGATGTCGATGAGTGCGCACGCCCAGTCGATTCGCGGCGGGCAGAAGATGGGTGACCTCAGCTTGATCGACACAATGGTCAAGGACGGCCTGACCGACGTCTTCAACGGCTATCACATGGGGATCACCGCGGAAAACCTCGCCGAGCAATATCAGATCACACGTGGCGCGCAGGACGAGTTCTCGGTCCGCTCGCAGAACCTCGCCGAAGCAGCGCGCGCGGCCGGCCGCTTTCGCGACGAGATCGCCCCCGTGACGATCAAGGGACGCAAGGGCGACACGATCGTGTCGGATGACGAGTACATCCGCGCTGGCGCAACGCTCGACAGCGTTTCGGGCGTCCGCCCGGCGTTTAAGAAGGACGGCACGGTCACGGCAGCGAACGCGTCAGGGCTCAATGACGGCGCTGCTGCGCTGGTGCTGATGACCCGCGCCGAAGCCGAGCGCCGCGGGTCGCCGATTCTGGGGCGGATCGCGAGCTGGGCGTCGGCGGGGGTGGATCCGTCGGTGATGGGCATCGGCCCCGTTCCGGCATCGCGCCGCGCGCTTGAGAAGGCCGGCTGGACGATCGGCGATCTCGACCTGATCGAAGCGAACGAGGCGTTTGCCGCGCAGGCGCTGTCAGTCGGCAAGGAACTCGGCTGGGACGCGGAGCGTGTCAACGTCAACGGCGGCGCAATCGCGATCGGCCATCCGATCGGCGCATCGGGCGCCCGCGTGCTGACGACGCTGCTGTACGAGATGGCGAAGCGGGATGCCCACAAGGGCTTGGCCACGCTTTGCATCGGCGGTGGCATGGGGATCGCCATGTGCATCGAACGGTAACGGGACGGACAGGACGGGGCCCGCGCCCCGTCCGGACGCGGGACCAGTAATACGGCTACGCCCCGGACCGTTCTCAAGGTTCCGGGGCGTTTTCGTCAGAACCGAACCGTTTTGGCGATCCGTTACATCCAAATCCGGTCGAACCGGGATCCGAGCCCGGTCAGCAACTCATATTGCGACATCCCCGATAGCGCGGACGCTTCGGGCAAGGCGAAGTCGAGCGTCACCCAGTCACCTTCCGCTAGCGTAGGCAGCGCATCGACCGAAATCGCGGTCAAATCCATCGATACGCGCCCAAGCACCGGCAGGACCGCATCCCCCGAACGCGCCCGACCCGCGTTGGTGAAACCGCGCCAATATCCGTCGGCGTACCCGATATTGAGGATCGCAACCTCGACCGGCGCCGTGGCGGTGTAACGCGCGTTATAGCCGATCGAATCCCCCGCAGCGAGCACGCGGCGTTGCAGGATCTGCGCCTGCGGCGTCACGACTTGCTGCAACACCGGCGCCAGTTCCCCGCGCGGTACGCCGCCATACAAGGCCAGGCCGGGACGCGTGAGGTCGTACGCATAGTCCGGCCCCAACGCGATACCCGCCGAATTGGCGAGACTCATCCGCCGTGCCTGGGTGACCCCGCGCAGCGCATCCATCCGGCTGCGTTGCTGCGCATTGGCTGCGCGATCTTCATCCGCACAGGCCAGGTGGCTCATCAGCGTGTCGATCGTGAGGCCTTGCAATAGCCCATCCGCTACATCCTGCGGCGAGACGCCCAACCGGTTCATCCCGGTATCGACCATGACGTCGCACGCTCCGCCGCCCGCAGCACGCCATCGCTGGACCTGTTCGATCGTATTGAGGACCGGCCTGGCAAACCCCTGCCCTCCAAGCGCCATGTCCTCGGCACGCACGCCGTGCAGCACGCTCAACCCGATCGGCGCCTCCCCGACCAGATTGGCGATGGCGGCGGCTTCGTTCCAGCTCGCCACGAAGAAGTCCCGTGCGCCAGCCTGAATCAACCGCTCGACGACGCCGCGCGCGCCCAAACCATAGCCGTCCGCCTTGACCGCCGCGCCACACGCCGCGCTGCCACTCAGGCGATCGAGCGCCTGCCAGTTGGCGACGAGAGCAGCAGTATCGAGCGAAAGACGGAGCGGCGCATTCATGCGACCGCGAGTAGCGGCCCGAATGGCGTTCGGCTAGCCTGCGTTCGACCGGGCGGGGCGTACGTCCTCCAGCCAGAGCGTTGTGACGACCAACGCCATCGCCACCACCGCGAACGTGTACCACAAGCCGGCGTAGGGATTGCCGGTTCGGGCGACGATGAACTGGCTGATAAACGGCAGGAAGCCCCCGAAATAGCCGGTGCCGACATGATACGGGATCGACATCGAACTGTAGCGGATCCGCGGCGGGAACATCTCCGTCAGCAGCGCCGCGACTGGACCGTAGGTGATTCCCGACAGCGCGCTGAGCACGAGAATCGCCGCGAGGATCAGCGCGATGCTGCCCGGTCCGGGCACGACCGGATCGAGATTATATCCAGCCGCGACCAGCGCCGCGTCGAGCCCTGCACTGCTTCGGTCGGTCACCGGGGTACCGCCGATGATGACGAGCGTCACCGGGGTATGCGCCTTCTGGTACGGCACTCCCTTGCGGGACAACGTATCCAGCAATTGCCCGCAGGCATCCGCCTGCTTCGCGGCGAACGGATTATAGGCGCAGGACGGACCCGAGACGACGACTGGAGCGTGCCGGGCGGCCTCGGCAAGCCGTGGATTGGCTGCGCTGCCGATGACCCAGAACACTGGGAACAGCAGCGCAAGCGTCAGGAAATAGCCGATGATAATCGGGTTCTTGCGGCCATACCGATCCGACAAACGCCCGAATAGAACGAAGAAACCTAACCCGCCCAGCGCGCCTGCCCCGACGATCAACTGCGCGGTGGTTTCGTCCACGCGCATCGGGCCCTTCCAGAAAAGACAGGACGGTAAACATCGCGGTATACCAGATCACCGTGAGCCCCGCCGCGATCCCAAACAACGCAACTGCCAGCCTCTTCAGGTTTCCCGGGAACGTGAAGCTCTCGACGAACGGATTGCGGGCGGTGGTGCCCGCTGCTTTCATTTGCTGGAACACCGGGCTTTCGGCCAGCTTCAGCCGCATGAACAGCGACACGGCCAGCAACACCAAGGAAAAGACGAAGGGGATGCGCCAGCCCCATGCGGTCCAGGCTGCCGATCCCAACAGACCGCGGGTGACCAGCACGACCACGAGGCTGAGAATGAAACCGCCTGCAACGCTCGCCTGAATGAAACTGGTATAATATCCGCTCTTGCCGGGAGGCGAATGCTCCGCGACATAAATCGCGGCACCGCCATATTCACCGCCAAGCGCGAGCCCCTGCAGGATACGCAAGCTGAGGACGATAAAAGGCGCCGCGAGCCCGATCACCGCTGCCGATGGCACCAGCCCGACTGCCGCTGTGGCGAGGTCCATCATCGAGATCGTGACGAGGAACGTATATTTCCGTCCGAGGCGATCGCCGAGAAATCCGAACAGAATTGCTCCGAGCGGTCGGAAGCCGAAACCCACCGCGAACCCGGCCCAGGCATAGAGCGTCTGCAGCAGTTCGCTTTGCGCGGGGAAGAACGTCCGCCCGATCACCCCGGAAGCCGCGAGCGTCCCGTAGATGAAGAAGTCATACCACTCAAAGATCGTACCGAGCGACGAGGCGGTAATGATCAATTGGATATCGCGGCGGCTCGGCTGCGGTACCGCGTCGGGCGGAACGTCCGCCGTCCTGCCGCGCACCAAATTTGTCGCCATCGTCCACCCCGCATTGTCACCGTTTCCGGCATGGGCGCGACGATAAGCCGTTTTCGAGTTGCGGCAAGCATCCGCGGATGGCCGCGAATCACGCCGTCGGCATGCCCTTGCACGACAGTGAGCCAGAACGGCGCAGCTACGAGCTGCATTTCGCCCCTTAGTCCCACGCCAAGGGAGAATTTATTTTCATGCTTCCGTGCCGCGGTTGCGAAGGAGAAAATAGGGTACAAAGCCGCGTCGAACGGCTGGCCTTCGGATCAGTAATAGACGCACTGCCAACCGGGCCCAACGTTACCCCTTCCGAAATCGCCCCGAGCGTTCGGGTCGCAGCGAGGGAATGCCGCCGCGTTGCACCCTGCAAACGGTTGCGCAAAACGGACTACCCACGAGAACGACCGTGCGCCGAAAGGCTTGCGCCGGTTCGCGGCCAAGCGCGACAGCCCTCTATCGGTGAAACAGGGTTTCACCCTTAAAAAGCACGGAAAAAGGGGAGTATCGCATGCGCCGTGCAGGAGCCGCGTCGGAATTTCGGGCTTTCCGAATGACCGCACGCGCGCAGATCACCAAGTAGCGGCTTTCGCCGGCGGGACAGCGCCGGATTACCTTCGCAAGCGACTTGAAGGGTCAAGTGTTCGGCCGCACCTCACCAACGCGGCCTAAATCGCGGTGGTTGTGCGACACTGTCGCTGCTTCTGCGGGAACCGTCCTCATTCCTTACGCCAGCCCATACCGCTGCGATCAATGTTGCGACGCAGCAACGATCCTGGTCCGTCGCGCGGCAATGACCGTGAACCAACGCTTGCATCGCCCGTTAACCTTATTCACCAGTGAGGGGTGGACCCCAAGTAGAGGGCTTCGCGTAGGAGCGATTATGATGCGTATCGAGTGGACGGATCACGGGCGGTTGACGACAAGTTCCGGCGGACGACCACTGTCGGCGACCACTGGCTTCATCATCGCAAGCTTGATTTCGCTGCTGATGTGGGCAGTAATCGTGGGAGTCGCGATCGTCCTTTGATCGCTGTCCAGAGCGATTTTGCAAGGGTGCGATCCATCGTGAATGACGATCAGTTCAGCAACGGTTCAAACCCATAGGGTAACCCAACGTTACCCATGGCCAACGTCGTCCTACCTTTCATCCTCATGCTTGCCCTTGCGCCGTCGGCGCCGGCGGACCCTTTTGCGTTCGATGGCGTCGAGATCGCACAGGTGTCGATCCGGCAGAGGATCATCATAAGAATCCCACGGGTGCTTGGCGGGCATCCCATGCCGGAAGCGATGCCAAACCGGTCCTTGCGATGGAATGAGAAGCGCGGCCCCCGCTGTGTCTCCGCTGATCTGCTAGAAGGCGCCGTGATCACAGGGGCCGACAGCGTCGACCTTATTGTGGCGGATGGCAGCCGTTTGCGAGCAGAACTCGACGATCATTGTCCCGCGCTGGATTTCTATTCGGGCCTGTATCTGAAGCAGACCAGCGACGGGCTGGTTTGCGCTGACCGCGACTCCATTCGCGCTCGATCGGGCAGCATCTGCAAAATCGATCGATTCAAGCGTCTCGAAGCGAGACGCTAGCGCGAAAGTTGCCGTTTATCTTGACAATTGCCGCCCAATCCGCAAGCGCTTGACACCGTTTACGGGCGCTTTCGCCCGGACGATCATTCCGGACACCGCATGACATTTGCCGATCTCGGCCTCTCCGACGAACTCCAGCGCGCCGTCAATGAGTCCGGCTATACGGAGCCGACTCCGATCCAGGCGAGCGCGATCCCGTCGATCCTGATGGGGAAAGACCTCGTGGCCGTTGCGCAGACCGGGACCGGCAAGACTGCCGCTTTCGTCCTGCCGATGATCGACATCCTCGGCGAAGGTCGTAGCCGTGCGCGGATGCCGCGAACGCTCATTCTCGAACCGACGCGCGAGCTCGCCGCGCAGGTCGCGGAAAATTTCGAGAAGTACGGAAAGTATCACAAGCTATCGATGGCGTTGCTGATTGGCGGCGTATCGATGGGCGATCAAACTGCTGCGCTCGAAAAGGGCGTCGACGTCCTGATCGCGACGCCGGGACGGTTGATGGACTTGTTCGGGCGCGGCAAGATCCTGCTGACGGGCTGTTCGATGCTGGTGATCGACGAGGCGGACCGGATGCTCGACATGGGGTTCATCCCCGACATCGAAGAGATCTGCACCAAGCTGCCCAAGACGCGGCAGACGTTGCTCTTCTCGGCGACGATGCCGCCGCCGATCAAGAAGCTGGCGGACAAGTTTCTCGCCAATCCAAAGACGATCGAGGTTGCCCGTCCCGCGACGGCCAACGTCAACATCAAGCAGTGGCTGGTCAACGTCACCGCAGCAAAAAAGCGCGACATGCTGATGAAGCTGCTTCGCTCCGAAGAGGTCAAGACCGGGATCATCTTCTCGAACCGGAAGACGACCGTACGCGAGCTCAACAAAGCGCTTCAGCGCGCCGGCTTCGCGTCGAGCGAGATTCACGGCGACATGGAACAGTCGCAACGGATTGCCGAGCTTGACCGGTTCAAGAAGGGTGAGGTCAACATGTTGGTCGCATCCGACGTCGCCGCACGCGGGATCGACATCAAGGGCGTCAGCCACGTCTTCAATTTCGACGCGCCGTGGCATCCGGACGACTACGTCCACCGGATCGGGCGCACCGGACGCGCAGGCGCTACCGGTGTCGCCTTCACCTTCGCCACGCCGGACGATGCCGAAAACATCCAGAACATCGAGAAGCTGACGGGCCTCAAGATCGAACGCTACGCGCCGACCGAGGCGGCCGCTGTTCCGGAAGAAGCGCCCGTTGCCGACGACAGCGAGACACCCGCGCCGAAGAAGCGCCGCAGCCGTTCCAAGGCTAAGTCCGAGACGACTCCGGCAACCGCCAGCACGCAGGACGCCGTGGACGAAGCCACACCGGTCGTGGACGCCGCTCCGCCAGTACCGGTCGAGGATCCTGAAGCCGAGCGTGCGCCCGTGCCCGAACGCGCCCGACGCGAACGCGAGCCGCGTCGTGGTCGTTCGCAGGATCGCGCAGTACCGGTTGCGCAGCCGGTTCAGCCGACTGAGCCAGACGAGCCTTCGTTTGCCGACAGCGACTGGAACGGCCCGGTTCCGAACTTCCTTCTCGCACGGTTGACCTACTGATCGGACGGAACGTGGCGGCGGCGCTTCTTGCTACCGAGTCGCCAATCGCGAGCCCATGCATATCGTCGTGCCGGATCGATCCGGCCGATGCCGTTTGTACGGGATGCGGACGGACGCTGGACGAGATCGCGGCCTGGTCCGCCGCGACCCCCGGGTGGCGCGCCGATGTCATGAAAGCGCTCCCCGACCGCCGCGCCGCTTATCGCGAGCGCAATCCGGCGGCTTGACCTCGGCGTCCGCTCACCCCGCCGCGGCCGACGCCGCGATGAGCGCATCGTCAATCTGCGCCCCCCGACCATATGCGGAACGGCTGGTGACTCGACTGGCGTAATCCTCGAACACGGCGTTCTTGGGGATCGATCCGAACTGCATTCCCCAAAGGATTTGCGAACCGGCGTATACGTCGACGGCGCTGAACGATTGTCCGGCAAAATACGGGTTCACCGTCAGCGCCTTGGTCAAGGTCTCGATCGTCAGGTCGAACGTTCCGTATCCCGCCATGCGCTGCTGCTGTGCGTCAGGCGTCACACCCAACGCCTTGTTGGTCACCGCCTGTTCGACCGGCCCTGCCGCGAAGAACAGCCACCGGTAATAATCCGCGCGATCGGCAGGCGATGGCGCCAGCCCGGCTTCGGGGAAGGCGTCCGCCAGATATGCACAGATTGCGGCACATTCGGTCACGATATGCCCGTCGTGAACGATTGCCGGGACCTTCCCCATCGGGTTGATCCCGAGATACGGTTCCTCTTTCATCGTCGAAGCATAGTCTAGCACGACCGTCTCATACGGTACGCCGACTTCCTCGAGCATCCATCGCGCCATTCGCCCACGCGACATCGGATTGGTGTAAAATTTCAGCATCGTCGTTGCGCCCCCGAATCAACCTGGAACAAGAGTAGAACGCGCCCGTCGATCAGGTCAATTCCCCTCAGAGCGTCCGCCCAAACAGCGCAAGCATCCGCTCCCACGCCCGGTCCGCCTGCTTCGCATCATAGACCCGGCTGTCAGGCGGGCACCAACCATGCTTCGTCCCGGTGTACACCTCGATTTCCGCCGGAAGCTTGGCGGCAGCGAAGGCCGCCTTGAGCGTATCCTTGTCGGTCGGCGCCCGCTGATCGTCATTCTCCGCGATCGCGATGAGGTACGCCGCTTTCATTTGCGGGATCAGCTTGTCCGGTGCGTCGGCGTCGGTGCCGACCAGCCCACCACCGTGGAAGGTCGCCCCCGCCTTGATTCGGCCCGGCACGGCTGCCGCCGTCCGCATCACCATTGGCCCGCCCATGCAATACCCGGTCGATGCCATCCCGCGCTTGCGGTCGACCTGCGGCTGCGCGTCGAGGAAGGTGGTGAACGCCACCGCGTCCTTCACCGTTCCAGCCGGGCTCAGCGCCTTGGTAAACGGCATGATCTTCGCCCGAACCTCGGGCTGGTCGAAGGATTCTCCAGGTGCCAGGAACGGCGATTTGGTCGACCGGTAGAACTGATTGACGACGAGGACGGCATAACCCGATTGCGCCAGTCGATCCGCCATCTGCCGGAAGGCGGGGCGCAGCCCCATGATGTCGGGCCAGATCAGGACGGCCGGATGCTTCCCCGTCGCTGGCGCAACGAAATAGGCGTCCGCGGTGCCGTCCGGGGTCTTTACCGCGACGTCACGCCCCTTGATCGCTGCGGCATTGGCCGGTGCCGGAAGCAGCATCGCCAGGCCGGCCGCACCGCTCATTGCGCCGAACTGGCGGCGCGAAATCGACCCTGTGCCGACGAACGCGTCGTTATCGGCTGCGGTATGCTCGTCGCACATGGCACTCTCCTGCTGATTCGCCTCTGGGCGCTTGACGCAGGCTAGCCGGTCAGAGCGCGCGATACCACCAGACGCCGTCGATGGTTTCGCGCACCGCACGGCCTTCGACTTCGAGTCGTCGCAGATGCGCGAGCGCTTCCCCGGTCGCCATGCCGAGCATGTCCGGGCCAATCGCGCGGCGGAACAGGCGGCCGAAGCAATCCACGGACCGACGCGGTTCGGCGAGAAAGACCGCAAGTTCGTCCAGCCGCTCGCGATGTTCGCGATCCATCGCATCGAGGCGGCGATGAAGCCCGGTGAACGGGTCGCCATGCCCCGGCAGGACAAGCACGTCGTCGGGCACCTGCTTCAACCGGGCGATCGACGCGAACCATTCGCCCAGCGGGTCCGCTTCCGGCTCGGTCACGCCGAGCGATATGTTCGGGCTGATCCGCGGCAACACCTGATCCCCCGCGATCAGCACCGCGCCGACTGGATCATACAGGCACGCATGTTCCGGACTGTGCCCGGAGCCGACGATGACCTGCCATGCCACATCCCCGATCGTCAGCGTGTCGCCGTGCACGATCCTGCTGTACCCGAGCGGCAGCGGCGTGACGATCTTCCTGAAGCCCGCCCAGCCGCGTGCCTCGGCATGCGCGATCTGCGCATCGTCCCACCCTGCCCCACGCCAGAACGCGATCATCTCGGACGGCACCGCATCGCGCGCATCCGCGACCAGCATGCGCGCGGTCAGCCATTCGCCGCGCGTCATCACCAACGGTGCTGCATGCCGATCACACATCCAACCGGCCAGACCGATGTGATCGGGATGGAAATGCGTCCCGATCATGCGCGTCACCCGAACACCGGCCAACGGGCCGCGCCACAGCGTCTTCCAAGCATCGCGGGCGGAGTCCGTGTTCATGCCCGTGTCGATCAGCGCAACGCCGTCGCCACGGGCGTCGGTATCGTCAAGCAACCAGCAATTGACGTGCCGCAACGGTCCCGGGATGTGCAACCGGACCCACTGGATCCCCGGCCGGACGGACATAGTCTCCCCCAGTGCGGGCTCCTGCCCGCCGAACGGATAGATCAATCCCTTGTGCGTGGTGGGTGCGAAATCCTGCGTCGGCAGGCGGACAGCGGGCGCGATAGACATCAGTTGCAAATAGCAACGCGGCGCGCGCCAAGTCACGCGCTATGTGACACCCGCCCTCAGCGGCGTTTGCGCTTGCCGCTATCGACCGGGAGGAGGCCGCTGCGGATCGACAGCACTTCGGCGCGCGTCACCACGCCGTCCCGGTCGCGGTCGTAGCGGTTGAACAGTCGCGTGAACTCCGCCTGCAGTTCATCCGGCGTGATGCGATTGTCCTGATTGGCATCGACCCCGAACGGGCTCGGCAGCGCGTTGCGATCGCCGAGCCACAGCAGCGCCCAATCGGCGTACCCGATATAGCCGAGCGACCCGCTGTTGCCGGTGTCGATCCGCGCGAAACTGCGGGTCACGCATGCGGTCAGCTCGGCGCGCGTGGTGCGCCCGTCCGCATCCTGGTCGCACGCGGCGATAAACACCGCCGCGGGCTCCGCAACGATCGTCGCGGTCGGCTGCGCGGGCGCGGGCGGGGTCGCAACCACGGCCGGCGGCGTCTGCGCCGACGCGTCGCCAGCAACCGAAACCAACGCGAGCACTCCGGCCAGAACAGCGCGCATCTTTACCCTCTCGATGGAAGCAACAGGCTCGCATCGCCATAGCTGTAGAAACGATAGCCGTCGCGGATCGCATGGTCGTACGCCTGCTGCATCCGGTCGGTGCCCATCAGCGCGGACACGAGCATGAACAGCGTCGACCGCGGCAGATGAAAGTTGGTCATCAGGCCATCGATCCCACGGAACCGATACCCCGGGGTAATGAAGATCGCGGTATCCCCCTCGTACGGGCAAATGACGCCCGCTTCATCGGTCGCGCTTTCAATCAGACGCAGGCTGGTCGTACCCACCGCGATCACCCGCCCGCCCTTGGAGCGCACGGCGTTCAACCGGTCCGCGGTCGCCGCATCGATCCGGCCCCATTCCGCATGCATTTTGTGCTCGGTGGTGTCGTCCGCCTTGACCGGAAGGAACGTCCCCGCGCCGACGTGGAGCGTCAGCGTGGCATACTCCACCCCGGCATCGGCGAGCCGTGCCAGTAGCTCGGGCGTGAAGTGCAGGGCCGCGGTTGGCGCTGCCACCGCGCCCTTTTCCGCCGCGAACATCGTCTGGTAATCGTCCGCGTCCTGCGCATCCGCCGGGCGGCGTGCCGCGATGTACGGCGGCAACGGCATCCGGCCTGCGCGTTCGAGCAGCAGTTCGACGGGTTCGTCGCCTTCGAACTCGAGCGCGAAACTGCCGTCCTCACCCCGGTCGCACGCACGTGCGATCACGCCTGCACCAAAGTCGATCGCGTCATCCTGCTTCAGCCGCCGCGCATTGCGGACGAAAGCGCGCCACCGTCGCGGCCCCTCGCGCTTATGGAGCGTCGCGCCGATCTTCGAATCGCCGCGTCGCCCTTCCAGTTGCGCCGGGATGACGCGCGTATCGTTGAACACGAGCAGATCGCCCGCGCGCAATTCGCCGGGCAGATCACCGACCGACCGGTCGCGCGTCACGCCTGCGTCGAGCACCAGCATCCGGGCGGAATCGCGCGGCGCAACCGGACGGAGCGCGATGCGCTCCGGCGGCAACGCGAAATCGAACAGATCGACTTTCATGACGGACCTCTCCCGTGCCGAAACGGCCGGTGGATTACGCCGCCTTCTTGCGCGGTACGGCAGTCGTCGCTGGCTTTGCCTTCGGCGCCAGCTTGATGACGCCGGCCGGCGCCGGGAGCGCGACGGGCGCCGGCGGCGCAGGAACGTACGCCGGCGGGTTGTCCGTACCCAGATACGCATGCAGGATCCGCGACGGTGCCGTCGGCGGCTCGCCACGCGCGATCGTGTCGACATATTCCATGCCGGAGATGACACGACCGAACACGGTGTATTTCTTATCGAGCTTCATCGTGGGATTGAAGACGATGAAGAACTGGCTGTTCGCGCTGTTCTCGGCCTTGGTGACCGCTTCGACGGTCGCGCCTTCCGGAGCGCCCTCACGCGCCGCCGACACCGCGCCGCGCACGTGCGGCAGCCAGTTGAATTCCGCAGGAACGTTCGGCAACGTCGAGCCGCCGGTGCCATCACCCTTGGGGTCACCGGTCTGCGCCATGAACCCTTCGATCACGCGGTGGAACAGCAGGCCGTCATAGAAATGCTGGCTTGTCAGCAGCTTGACGCGCTCGACCATTTTGGGCGCAGCATCCGGGCGCAACCAGATCACCACGCGGCCACCGGTCGAAAGATCGAGATACCAGAGGTTGGCCGGGTCGGTGACGGACGGAACCGGAGGCCGGTTGTCGGTGACGACCTTGGCGTCCTTGACCTCGATCTTCTCCTTCTTCTTGTCGGCAAAAGCAGGGCCGGAAACCAGCGCCAGAATGAAAGCAAGAAGGGTGGCTACGAAACGCATCAGGTCCCCGCGAAAATCTCGGTGAATGGTCGCTTAGACCAACTCGTCGCTTGCGCCAACGTGAACGTCACCGCCAGCGTGTTTGCGGCAGATGCCGTGCGAAAGCGACCAGAATAGGGCCGTGGCTGAAATCAGGGCCGCTGCCGATGCGCCTCGCCCTTGCGGCCGATGCGATCGACTCGCTCAGCGACCTCCGCGGCGACCGTGGCGGTCACGAACCGATCGATCGGGCCGCCGTACAGCGCGATTTCCTTGACCAGTCGGCTCGCGATCGGCTGCAGCGAGACGTCCGCCATCAGGAAGACGGTCTCGACCCGCGGATTGATCTGCTGGTTCATCCCCGCCATCTGATATTCATATTCGAAATCGGCGACTGCGCGCAGACCGCGAACGATGATCTTCGCGCCTTCCCGCTCGGCGAAGTCCATCAGCAGCGAATCGAAGCTGACGACATGGATTTCGCCCGCGACGCCCTCGACCTCACGCTGGACCATCGCCATCCGCTCCTCGATCGTGAACATCGGGGACTTGGACGGGTTGGTCGTCACGCCGATCACCAGCCGGTCGACCAGCTTGGCGCCGCGCCGGATGATGTCCATGTGCCCCAGCGTGACCGGATCGAAGGTGCCGGGATAGACCCCCGTGCGGATCGTCACCGATCTCTTTCGAGCGTGAACCGGGCGATCTCGCGGAGCAGGTCTGCTTCAGGACCGTAATGCTTGAGATGATCGATCGCCTGATCGACCAGCATCCGCGCCTGTTCGCGCGCGCGCGGCAGACCGAGCAGCGACAGGAAGGTCTCCTTGCCCGCGCCGGCATCCTTGTGGAGCTTCTTGCCGACCGCCGCTTCGTCCCCCTCGACGTCGAGGATGTCGTCGGCGATCTGGAACGCGAGACCAAGGTCTCGGGCGTAGCCACGCAGGCCGGTGCGCCCTTCCGGCGGCAGCTTGCCGAGGATCGCGCCCGCCTCGACCGAACAGGCGATCAGCGCGCCGGTCTTCATCGCCTGCAACCGTGTCACCGTCGGCAGGTCGAAGGTGGTCTTCTCCGCTTCCAGGTCCATCGCCTGTCCGCCCGCCATTCCGGCGGGCCCAGCGGCACGCGCCAGATCGAGCACCAGTTCGCTCCGTACGAACGGATCGGCATGGGTTGCAGGGTCGGACAGGATCTCGAACGCCAGCGCATGCAGGCAATCGCCCGCCAGGATCGCGGTCGCTTCGTCGAACGCCTTGTGCACGGTCGGCTTGCCGCGCCGCATGTCGTCATTGTCCATCGCGGGCAGATCGTCGTGGATCAGCGAATAGACGTGGACGCATTCGATCGCCATCCCGGCGCGCCCGACGCAATCGCGGTCGACCGCGAACAACCGCGCGGTCGCCATCACCAGCAACGGGCGAAGCCGCTTGCCGCCGCCGATCGCGGCGTGGCGCATCGCGCGGTACAGCGGCGCACGTGCGTCGTCAGGCACGGCGATCAGCGAATCGAGCCGACGGTCGATATCCACGCCGACCTCGGTCAGCGCCTCGGCGAGCGACAATGGCGCCATGTTCACGGGGTCAAGCTGCCGCAAAGGGCTGCGTGCCGATGGCCCGCCCCTCGCTGTCGGTGCGGATCGCCTCGATCCGCGCCTGTGCCGCGTTCAGACGATCGTCGCAGCGTCGGCGCAACTTGTCGCCACGCTCGTACAGCGCGATCGCCTGATCCAGCGGCGCGTCCCCACTTTCCAGTCTCGACACGATCCCCTCCAGTTCCTTCAGCGCCGCTTCGAACGTCAGCTCTTCGATCGGTATATCCATTTCCAACCTATGCGGCAGGCAAGCGACGGGGGTCAAGGATACCTCGGCAAGACTTTGCGTTTGTCCCTGCATATTCCCGCATCCACTGTAAAATTCCGGAGCCTTCCCGCCATGTTCACCAGCATCAACCCCGCAACCGGCGCACCTGGCGAGAGCTTTGCCGAACTGACCAGGGACGAGATCGAAAGCAAGGTCGCCCGCGCGCACGCTACTTACCGCGAATGGCGGCTGACCCCGCTCGCCGAGCGGGCCGCGCTGCTGGAGCGGATTGCGGAGCAATTCGATGCCAACAGCCACCGACTGGCGGAGATCGCGACGCGTGAAATGGGCAAGACGCTCAAATCGGCGATCGCCGAAGTCGAAAAATGCGCCGCCGCGTTCCGGCATTACGCGCAGCAGGGGCCCGCGATGCTCGAACCCCGCGCCTTCGCCGGCGCGACCGCGACGTGGCACCCGATGGGGCCGGTTCTGGCGGTGATGCCGTGGAATTTCCCGTACTGGCAGGTCGTCCGCTTCATGGCGCCGACGATTCTGGCGGGCAACGTCGGACTGCTCAAACATGCCTCGAACGTCCAGGGCTGCGGCGCCGCGCTTGAGGAAATGGTGGTCGCGGCGGGCGGGCCAGCCGGGCTGTTCCAGAACCTCGCGATCAAGTCGGATAAGGTCGCCGCGCTGATCGCGGACGACCGGATCGTCGCGGTGACGCTCACCGGCAGCGAAGGCGCGGGCATGAAAGTCGCCGAAGCCGCCGGTCGCGCGCTCAAGAAGGTCGTGCTCGAGCTCGGCGGGTCGGACCCGTTCATCGTGATGCCGTCCGCCGATCTTGACGAAGCGGTCAAGCAAGCCGTCACCGCGCGGGTCCAGAACACCGGACAATCCTGCATCTGCGCAAAGCGCATGATCGTTCATACGGAGATTTACGACGCGTTCCTCGAAAAGTTCTCGGCCGCGATGAAGGCGGTCGTGGCAGGCGACCCATTCGACGCGGACAGCACGATGGGGCCGCTATCAAGCGAGGAACAGCGCGAGACAGTTCTCGGGCAACTCAAGCTGTTCGAACAGGCGGGGGCAAAGCTGCTGTTCGGCGGGGAGACGCTGCCCGGCAAGGGCGCGTTCATGTCGGCGGGAATCATCGTCGACGTCCCACTGGATCATGCCGTTGCCGAGGAAGAACTGTTCGGGCCGATCGCGATGCTGTTCCGCGCGGACAACATCGATTCGGCGATTGCGCTCGCCAATGCGGTGCCGTTCGGGCTCGGGTCGTCGGTCTGGACCAACGATGCCGACGAACGCGCGCGGTTCGAGCGCGACATCGAAGCCGGGATGATCGCGGTGAACGCGATGCTGTCGTCGTCGCCGGAAGCGCCGTTCGGCGGGATCAAGCGGTCTGGACACGGCCGGGAACTCGGGCCGTACGGGCTGCACGAGTTCATGAATTTGAAAACCGTGTTCGGCTAACGTCCTTAGCCCCTCCCCTTCACGGGAGGGGTTGGGGTGGGGAAGTCCAGCAGAACGAATCTCTCTGCGAGACACTGCCCCACCCCCACCCCTCCCCTGAAGGGGAGGGGCTTAAAGAAGAAGAAAGTTACTTCAGCGCCGCAAGCACCGCATCGCCCATCTGCGCCGTGGTCAGCTTGCCCCCCAGATCGACCGTCCGCGCCCCATCGGCAATCGCGGCGCGCACCGCCTGCTCGACCCGAACCGCAGAAGCCTCGTCCGACAGCGAGTGCCGCAGCAACAACGCCGCCGACAGGATCGCCGCGCAGGGATTGGCCTTGCCCTGCCCCGCAATATCGGGTGCAGACCCGTGGATCGGCTCGTACAGCCCGCAACTGCCCTGCCAATCGTTGAGCGACGCGGACGGCAGCATCCCGATCGACCCGACGCACATGCTCGCCTGGTCGGACAGGATGTCGCCGAACAGGTTGCTCGTCACGATCACGTCGAACGCGCCCGGGTTGCGGACCAGCTGCATCGCGGCGTTGTCGACATACATGTGGCTGAGCTTGACCTCGGCATAGTCGCGCGCGATCTCGTTGACGATCTCGCGCCACAGCTGCGACGTCTCGAGCACGTTCGCCTTGTCGACCGAGGTCAGCATGCGGTTGCGCCGTGCCGCCATCTCGAACCCGACCCGCACGATCCGCGCGATCTCGACCTCGTCATACCGCATCATGTCATGCGCCTCGCGCAGGCCGGTATGCGAGAAGCCACGGCTCTTCTCACCGAAATAGACGTCGCCGGTCAGCTCGCGGACGATGACCATGTCGATCGCGCGCGCGATTTCGGGGCGGAGCGCGGACGCATCTTCCAGGCCCGGCATCATCGTCGCGGGGCGCAGGTTGGCGAACAGGCCGAGTTCCTTGCGCAAGCCCAGGATCGCCTGCTCCGGACGCACCGAGCGTTCGAGCCCGTCCATGTCGGGGTCGCCGACCGCACCGAACAGGATCGCATCGGCGCGGTGCGCCAGCGCGAGCGTCTCGGGCGGGAGCGGATGACTGGTCTTGCGATAGGCCGCACCGCCGACAAGGCCAGGCTCGAACGTAAGGTCGAGCCCGAGCGCCTCGAGCACGCGGCGCGCCTCGTGCGTCACTTCGGGGCCAATGCCGTCTCCAGCGAGGATTGCGATCAGTGCCATGGTCCGTACCGCTCCGTGATTTGAAGGCGCGGCCATGCCGACCCTTGGCGCATCACGCAACCGCCCTTTTGAGCCGATCTGTCAAACGAGCCCGCGATTCGAGAGTTACGGCCCGCCGATCGACCAGAATTTGCGCCCCGAGTGCCTCCCCCAGTACGGAAAGGGCCGCGAACACGGCGTGCCAGTCGTTAGCGGCAGGGTCCGTCAGCGCGGCGGGCAAGGCCTCCGCGTCGAGCCCATAGCCAAGTTCCGCCAGCAGCAATTGCTCGTACCGCGCGATCGACAGGACCCAGCCGCGCGCGGCGGGTGCCAGCGCGATCGCCTCGATCACGGCATCCAGCGCCAAGTACAACCGTGAGTATGGCAGCGCCTCGGGAAGTGCCGCCGCCGTCAATGCCGTTACCCAATCGAGCGCGAGCGCCGGCAACGGTTCGGCGTACAGCGGCGCGCGGCTGGTGACGAGTTCGACCGTCAGGCTCGCGAGTTGATCGTCGGTCCGCGCGCGCCATTCACCCGCGACCCGGTTGGCGGGTTGCAGGATCGGGCGAATTCGGCTCGATCGCCCCCCGCGCACATAGCCCGCCTGCAGACCGTCGTCGGGGGTGAGCGCCCGCACGATCGCGCCATGCTCACCGTGATGGCGGACGCCGAGGATCAGGGCTTGGGTGCGCAAATGCATAAGCGCGTGTAGCGCGCCCGTGGCGGTGTGGGAACGATAAGGGGTGGGATGCTGCGTGGCCGTAGTCGTCTCGGTAGTTCTCCCGGTCTACGCCGGGGTCGCGCAACCCTATGCCGCGCGTTCCGCTACCAGGTTCGACCACAATTGCTCCGCCTGGCGCCAGCGCGTCCGCAGCGGATCGGGTGACAAGGGCGTATCGGCGTGGCCGGTTCGCAGCGCCGGGAGATCCGCAAAATGCTGCGTCGGCATCGCGTCCGCCCTCGCCGCGAGCAGCGCACACAACGCCTCGAACCGGCGGACATGGACGGCATTGGGGCGCGTGCCCGTCCGGTTGGCGAGTTCGAACCCGTGTGTCACGATCGTCACCGCGGCATGCTCCCGCGCAACCGCATGATCGAGCGCGGCGCGCATCTCACCGAGCGACAGCGCGCAGACCTGGAAATTGCGCAAGTGCCCCGGACGTTCTTCAATCAACGTGACCGGAACCTCGACGATCCCCAAGCGCTCGACCGGCGCGATCTGGCGAACCGGCAAGTCGATCTGGCTCGGCCACGGATGTTCGCTGCCGTTGTGGCTGCTGTCATAGGCGATTCCGTTGCGCACCAGCGCGCGCAGCGTATCGTCGTTCGCGCTGTACGACCCCGCACGAAACGCGACCGGGCGCGGCGCACCCGCAGCCACCAGCAGGTCAATTCCCCCTGCGATAAGGTCGCTCTGGTCGTCGTGCGAATATTCCACCATCTGGAACCGGCTGTAGCTCGCGCCGCCATCGTCCGCCGCGGCGCCCGACCAATTGGGGTGCAAGTGCAATTGCACCTCCTGCCCCGCCTGCAGGATCGCTTCGACCACACGACGGATCGGGTCGAGGCCAAAGACCAGCGCCGGCATCGGATCGACAAAGAAACACGCCTTCAACCCGGTCCGCGCCAAGGTGGCCAGCATGTGCGCAATACCGACCCCGGCGGGCTCGAACGAGCGGGCGAACAGCTCATCGACGGAAAGACGCGCAGCATGATGCCGCCACATCAGCTCGGTATCGACGGTCAGGAACACGGGTACACTCACCTCCCGGCCCTAGCGCGCGGGAGGTGAAAAAATCGCCAACCAATCAGTTACGAAATGTTGCTGGAGCGGGAGATCAGTCGCCCGTCAGGATACGGTCGACCAGTTGCTTCACGGTCGGCACGAACCCGTTGGAATAGAACGGATCGCGCTTGAACTGATACGCGCCATGCCCGGCGAACATCAGATTCTGCTCGACGTCGCCGCCATGCGCGATGTCCTGCAGCGTCTTCTGGATGCAGAAGCTGCGCGGATCGGCAAGGCGTCCGGTCGAGTTGGTCTCGGTATCCGACCAGGACGAGAAGGAGCACTGGCTGAGGCAGCCCATGCAATCCGCCTGGTCCTTGCGGATCACGCCCTTGTCCTCCGGCGTCACGAACACCAGCGTGTTGTCCGGCGTCTTGAGCGCATCCGTATAGCCCGCCCCGAACCACTCGCGCGCGCGGAGCAGGTCGTTGCGCGTCACCCAGAAGTTCTTGCCCTTCACGCCGACGTCGAGCTGGAACGTGTGATCGCCCGCGCTTTGCGTCGAGAAGGCGATCTGGCGCTCGGAACGCGCCTGCAAATGCCGCAGGAACGGGTTGAGCACCGCGCTCGAATAGAAACCGGTCGGGGAGAAGCGATGCAGCAGCACCTCGCCTTCCTGAATGTTGGTAAGCCGTGCCTTCCAATCCTCCGGGATCGGGCTTTCCTGCGTCAGCAGCGGTCGCGTGCCGAACTGGAACGCGATCGAGCCGAGCTCGGGATTGTCGATCCAGTCGGACCAGTCGCGCAGATACCAGACGCCGCCCGCCATCACGATCGGGACGTCATCCGAAATCCCGCCTTCGCGCATCGTGTCGCGCAGCGCCTTGACGCGTGGATAGGGATCCTGCGGGACCAGCGGGTCTTCCGCATTGGACAGGCCGTTATGCCCGCCCGCAAGCCACGGATCCTCATAGACCACCGCCGACAGATAGTCCGCCGCCTTGGAATAGGCGCGCTTCCACAGCGCGCGGAAGGCACGGCCCGAGCTGACGATCGGCAAATAGCTGACCTCGTAAGACGAGGCGATTTCACTAAGCTTGTAGGGCATCCCCGCGCCGCAGGTAACACCCGCGACGAGCCCGCGTGTGCGCTCCAGCACGCCGTTCAGGATGCGTTGCGCACCGCCCATTTCCCACAGGACGTTGATGTTGATCGCACCCTGGCCGCCCGCGATGTCATGCGCGCGCTGCACCTGCTGGACCGCGCCCTCGATCGCGAATTCGATCAGTTCCTCGTGGCGTTCGCGCCGGGTCAGCTTGGTGTAGACCTGCGGAATGATCTTGCCGTCGGGATCGTAGCTGTCGGCGTTGACCGCCGAGACCGTCCCGATCCCCCCCGCCGCGGCCCAGGCGCCCGCGCTTGCATGGTTGGTCGCGGCGACGCCCTTCCCGCCCTCGACGAGCGGCCAGACCTCGCGGCCTCCATAAACGATGGGCTTCAAACCTTTGAACAAGTGACCGGCTCCCGGATTAACATACGTGCGATATAGGCGTTGGATGCCACGCGCGGCAAACCGTGAATTACCCCAAGCGGCCTGGCTGGCCGAGGACGGTGGAATACAATGCGCGATAGCGCGCAATCATCGTCGCCTCGTCGAATTCCGCGACCGCCTTCGCGCGGTTCTTCTGCCCCAGATAGCCCCGCTGCTCAGGCGTGGCATCACATAAGGTCTGCAATGAATCGCGCAAAGCCACTTCGTGCGTCCGCCGATCGATAAAACTATGATTGTCGGGGGATACCATCGCGAGGATGTCGCCGACCGGCGTCGCGACGATCGGCAGGCCCGCCGCCATTCCCTCGATCACCGCGATCGGGAATTGCTCGCTCTTCGACGACAGCGCCATGATGTCGAACAGGCCGATGTAGCGATGCGGCTCGGGCAGGAAGCCGGGCAGGACGAGCTGGTTCTCCATTCCCATCCGCTCGGCCGTGTCGAGGATTGTCTGGCGCTCGGGCCCCTCGCCGACGATTACCAAGCGCACGCGCCCCGACAGACCGCCGACCGCGCGCACCAGCATCGGCAGGTCCTTGACCTCCCTCAAGCCGGCGAGCGTGCCAATGACAACTTCACCGGGCTTGCGCTTGAAACCAGGGATCGCCTTCGGATCGGGCTTCTTGGCGTAAAGCGCAGTGTCGATCCCGTTGGCGATCCGGTGCACTCGGTCGCGCGGCTGCTTCCACGTCTTGAGCGCGATCGCCTCGAGCGTTTGCGACGGCACCACCAGTGCCTCGGCCTTGGTCAGCGCAAACCGGCGATACAGATTGCGTTGCGGTTTCAGCCCGTCGGCTTCGTCGGCGTTAAAGCCGTCCTCGTGATGCACCACCGGAGGCATCCCCTTGGACGACACGCGCTTCGCCATCACCCCGTCGATCGCGCCCCAATTATACGTCAGCACCAAGTCGAATCGCCGCATATACGCCGCGATCGCCTCGTAGCGCTGGACCGACGGGCCACCCGTCAGCGGCGGCGGGTTCTGCGCGATCTCGTAATCGATGCCCGGCGCAATCGCCGCCTGCGCGCCATACTGTCCGTCCATGCTCGACACGATCGTATGCCGCGCATGCGCGCCGAACGCGTTCATCAGCCGCACCGCACGCGCCTCCTTCCCGCCGAGCGAGAAGGTGGAATGCAGGTGGAGGATGTTCACGGGTCGCATTGCCCGCGTGCTTACCGACTCCGCGGCGCAAAACCAGCCCCGTCGTGTCGCGGGCTAAACTGTGCGCAATGGGCGAGGTAGCGGCGCACCGAAGCTGCGTCGATGCAGTCCCTCACCGCGATGCGACCTACCGAAGCCCTGGTAACACAATATTAACCTTCTGCTCGTTACGGACCCTTAATGAATAGGCCATCGTCTCTTCAAGCAATGCCGACCCCACCGCGCTGGCATGACCGGCTGGACGTGCTCATTGCTTGGACGACCCGACTCTCCCGCGCGCAGGCGCGCACCATGACCGTCGCAGCGGTCGTCATCGCCGGACTCGCCGACTACGCGAGCGGGACCTCGCTATGGTTCGGCCCGATCTATCTGCTGATCCTCTGCTTGCCCGCTTGGACGCTGGGGTGGCGTGAGGCCACGCTGACCAGCGCCGCGTGTGTGGCGGTATCGCTCGCCGCGAACGGGCTCGAGGCGTATCCGCTCGGTCACACGGCGATCGCATGGAACATGGCCATGCGGATTCTGGCGGTGGCGATGATCATCATCCTGATGGCCGGCACACGCCGCTCATACGATCGCGAATGGCATCGCGCGCGCAGCGACCCTTTGACGGGTCTCGTCAACGAGCAGGCTTTCTACGACAACGCCGGTGCGGTTGCGCGGCATCGCGCATGGGGCATCCTCGCCTATGTCGATCTCGACGGCTTCAAGCAGATCAACGATCGGGACGGCCATGCCGCGGGGGACGAAGCTTTGCAGGCCTTCGCAAACGGAGTTCGTGCATTGATTCGACCGGGCGACGTGTTCGCCCGGATCGGGGGCGACGAGTTTCTTCTGTTTCTGCCAGTCGACAGCGAAGCCGAAGGCTACCGGCGCGCCCAAACCTTGCATTTGCAGATGAACTGCATGCCAACCCCGTACGCGCTGGGCTGCAGCATCGGCGCGCTGGTGTTGAACTTGCGCGAAACCAGGGTCGACAAAGCGCTTGTCGGCGTTGCCGACCGACTGATGTATCAGGCCAAGAACGAGGGCGGCACGGTCTGGATCCGTACGCCCGGCGTCCCGGAAAGCAGCCGTCTGAGCGGCCCCGGCGACGACCAGCAATCATCGCATGCTGCGTAGGATTATCGCGGTCTCAACACCTGCGGAGTCCCCCCGTCAGGGGAGGTTCGCTTGTCCCCTCCCCTGCTGGAGATCGAAGGCCGCCACCGCTGGGGGGGGGCACGCGCTACAGGCTGTATCGCGGCGCGGCCGCAACGGCTGTGAACGGGGAGCATTGGTGTCCGTTTTACCGGTCCTCGATCGATGCAAGACGTGTGGATGATGCACTTAAGGCCACCGACGGCACGTCTTACAGGCCTCGTTATGACCGTTTCGCGGACGCGGCCATATCGGGCTGCGTCAAGTCGAGCACTTCCAATCTCGGAGCGCCGCTTCGCCGTCTGATCAGGCTTCCCAACGGAACATCGTAGGTACCGCGCAAAGTAAACCGTTCGACACGATAGACCCCGCGATCAGCGTTGCTGGTCGAGAAGCCGGTATAGCGTCGTTCGGAAACCTGTTTGAGAAGCGATCCCGCCCATCCCGTCGGGGGCGAGCCGCGCAGGATCTCGGGCTCGTTCGTCTTGCCGTCAGGCGCGATCCAGAATCCGATATCGACCCATTCGATCGGATCGACGTCGGTTGAGCGCGCGGGAAAGGGATTGAACGTGTCGAATTTGGCTGCAGCCTTCTGCGCTGCAGCTATTTCGGTGAGTTTATAGGGAGGAGCCCAGATCAGCGCAGGCCCGCTCGCCCCCTCGTGACCGATCGTGCGAACCATCTTATCGATTTGCGCATTGTCTTTCCGCCCCGCCGCCAGGCGCAACCGCACGACCTGCAATGCCGTACGCAGCTTTGGATCATTTGCGATCGGACGCGCTTCGGCTTCGGCCATGAGTCGGGCTGCACCGGCAGTGTCGCCTCGCGCGTTGGCCAGTCCAACGCGACGTAGCGTCGCCTGCAAAGCGAGCGATGCGTTTCCTTCGGCCAAGGCGTGGCGCTCTACCGTTTTATACGAAATCTCGGCATTATCCGCATCGTGCTTCCCCAGCCACATATCGCCGATCGCAAACATGGCATCGACGACGGCAGGGTCATCACCGGGCAGATTGTCGCGAAGCGTCTGAACCCGCTGGCCGACTGCCCGCTTGAACGCATCCATATCACCGTCGTGCAAGGACACGGTGGCATAAGCTTCGTAGAGGGCTGAAACCGGTTTGGGATCGGTCGCGGCGTGGCGTTTGTTACGAGATATGGCCGCCTCGAGCGTACGCCGCGCCTTGATGTACGCGCCGTCTCGGAACTGTCGCTCGGCGAAGGCAATCGACACTTGCGCATCCCGCAACGGAGTACAGGTCTGCTTGACGCACGCTGCGTAGGCTTCCGAAAGCCGCGTGCCAGAGACAATGATATCGGGCGACGCACTCTGTAGCGACACCAAGAGGAATAAAGCGATCATCAATCACCTTCCAAGTTCATTCAGAACGAGTTCCGCCGCACGCCTCACGTGACACCAATGTCTCTACTGCATACCCCCTACCTTTTGCATCATCAACAGCAGGTTACGTAATTAAGCGAATCTGGCTGAAGCCCCCCTTCGAAGAACGTGACTCTTCTTTTCTTTTTGCGTAATACTACTAAGCGAACAGCGTCTTCGGCAGATGCGAGATCCGGCACGCCAGATCAGCCTCGCCGCTCGCGACAACATAATGATCCCCCGCATCGGCGATGCCCGTGGTGAAGACGACGTTGTCGATATACATCTGGTCGCGCAGCGGATCGGTCAGCGCAGGGTTGGCTTCGATCAGCGCGTCGTGGCTGGTGTGGAGTACCCGGCTCGGATCGTCGCGGTCCAGCAGCGACCAATAGGTCCGATACACCCCGACCACGCCCATCGGCTCGACCCCGTGCCACAGGCTGAGCCAGCCGCCGCCATCGGGCCCGTCGACCAGGATCGGCGGGGTGCCGCCGCCCATCCGCGCGGTCGCCATGGTCGCCGCATGCGGGCGGATGCCGGGGCGCTCGTGCGGCTTCCAGTGAAGCGCGTCGGGCGAGGTCGACAGGTTGATCGAAGGCCCCGCGCGCCACTCGCTCCCCGGCGGGTAGGCGAAATACAGGTCGCCCAAGGGCCGCGTCTGCGCCCAGTATTTGCCGCCGACCAGCCCTTCGAAGATCAGCATGTCCTTGTTCTGGTGATCGAGCACGATCCCCTCGAGCGTCCAGTCGATCGCATTGTCCGAGCTGTAGAGTGTCGTCGAATGCCGCTCCGGGCTGACCGAACAGGTCGTCATCAGATATCGGTCGCCGACCTTGCTGATCCGCGCATCCTCCACCCCGTAGCATTGGTAGGACGCACGCGGCGCGATCGCCTTGTCGTAATGCACCGCCACCACCGCGGTCCCGTCGGTATTGAGCTCCACCGGCAACAGCCACGACAGCGACGTCAGCGCCATCACCTTCCACCCGCCGCCACGCATCATGAACTTGCGCGGGTCAGCGGTGTCGACGAACTCGATCGGCCAGGCGTCGAGGCAGAAGCCGCCGTCATGCCAGCGGATCGCGTGAATCTGCTGGTCCTTGATCGGGGTCCGCAACGCTTCGGCGATCCGCACCATCAGCAGCAGATTGCCGTTGGGCAACCGCGTCATACCTGGATTGAACGCGCCCAGCACATAGGTTTCCGAATCGATCTGCCCCGCTAGCGGGGACTTGCTCAGATCGACATCGGCGGGGGTGAAAATCAGCGCGTCATGGGTGAAGGTCATTCCGAATCCTGATTCCGCGGCGAAATTGTCAGCTGCTGGATAACCGTTCGACGCGGCTGCGTCAGGATGTAATGCACCCCGACCGCGATATCCTCCGCGCGGAGTGACGTTTCGTCGCGGATCTTCTCGCGCTGCTGTTCGGGCGGGGTGTCCGGTTCCTGCATCGTCGATCCGGTCAGTCCCGGCTCGACCAGCGAGACGCGAATGCCTTTAGGCCCCATCTCGCGACGGAATGCCTCTGCGAAGCCCTGAATGCCGTATTTAATCCCGGCATAGACGGTCGAATTGGGGCCGAGCACATGCGCGCTCATCGACCCGATCAGCACGATGTCGCCTTCGTCACCAATCGCGGGAATCGAGGCGTGCGCGGTCATCAGATAGCCGGTAAAATTGGTCGCGATGGCATAGCGCACCGCCTCCTCCGACATGTCGCTCAAGCCTTCCGCGGCGATCGCGGCGTTGATCACCGAAACGTCGAAACCGCCGAGATGCGCCTTGCCCGCCTCGACGAACGCCTTGGGGCTGGCCTCTTCCGACAGATCGAGCGTGATCCCGTCGCCCTCGCCGACCTCGCGGATCCGCGCGAGCGCATCGGCAAGATGCTCCTCGCTCCGACCGCAGATAAAGACGCGCGCGCCTTCGCTCGCGAGCAGCACCGCGATCGCGCGGCCGATCCCGGTGGTGCCGCCGGTGATGATCACCCGCTTGCCCTTCAGGCTTGGCATCTTGGTGTGCGCGTCGGACAGGTCGGTCATGCAGGGGCTCCCGGGTTCACTCCCTTCCGAGACGCCTCAGCCAGCAGCGGGTTCCGGTACGATCCGCGCCAGCAACCGATCGATCGCGGCGATTGCCTCGGGTTCATCGAGCGTCGGGGCATGGCCGATCGCCGGGATCGTCACCAGTTCGCCCTGCTCCAGCACGCCCGCCATCCGGTCCGCGACGCTCGCCGCGAACACGTCCGAGGTCGCCCCGCGCAGGACCAGCGTCGGCACCGCCCTGAGCCCGTCGAGCGCGCGCCACATATCCGGCCCGGCCTCGTTGCCAGGGACGCGGAACGGCTCGGCGATCTTCATGTCGTAATCGAGCACGATTCGCCCCGCGCTGTTGAGCCGATAGAGCCGCTTCGCCATCGCGAGCCAGTCCTCGAGCTGGAAAGCCGGATAGACCGACTCATTCGCCTCCGCGACCGCGCGCGCGGCGTGGAGCCAGGTCGGCCAGGTATTCGACTTGCCGACGTAACCGCGAATCCGCGACAGACCCTCGGGCATGATCTCCGGGCCGACGTCGTTGAGCACCACGCCCGCCAGAGTCGCGCGCGCGGTTCCGGCGAGCAGCATCGTCACGATCCCGCCGAGCGACGTGCCGATCGCGACATAGCGCTCCACCCCCAGTTCCGCGAGCAGCCCCTCGATATCCTGGACGTAGGTCAGGGGCACGTAGCTCATCGGATCCTTGGCGTAGCCGCTGTCGCCGCGTCCGCGCAGATCGACCGTGATGACTCGCCAGGCCGGCGACAAACGCCGCGCGAGCGCGTCATAATCGCGCGCATTCCGCGTCAATCCGGGCAGACATAGCAGCGGAGGGCGCGTATTCGGCCCGGGATAGTCACGATAATGCAGTCTTACGCCGTCGTTTGACCACCAATATCGGTTTTCATAGGGTGGCATGGTTGCGTCCTGCGGTTGGAGCCCTCCATATTCACGTATGGACACCCCCCCGCAACCCTATCGCCCGGAAACCACGATCCTGGATCTCGGCGACGCTTTCTACGACCCAGTGGTCGCGGCACATTTCCCCGAAACGCACCTGCGCTTCCGCAACGATTCGGCGGCGGCGGAAGTCGGGCTGGAAAGTCTGGGCGGCGCGGAGTGGATCGAGCATTTCGGCCGCTTCGTCCCGCTGCCGGGCAGCCTCGAGAAGCCGCTCGCGCTGCGCTATCACGGCCATCAGTTCCGCAACTACAACCCCGAAATCGGTGACGGGCGCGGGTTCCTGTTCGCGCAGCTGCGCGACCGCGACGACCGGCTGATGGACCTCGCCACCAAGGGGTCGGGCACGACGCCGTGGAGCCGCTTCGGCGACGGGCGCCTGACGCTGAAAGGCGGGATGCGCGAAGTGCTCGCCACCGAAATGCTTGAAGCGCTGGGCGTTCCCACCTCGCGCAGCTTCTCGCTTATCGAAACCGGCGAGGAACTCGAGCGCAACGACGAACCCTCCCCGACGCGGTCCGCGGTGCTGGTGCGATTGAGCCACAGCCATGTCCGCATCGGCACGTTCCAGCGCCTCGCCTATCTGCGCGATGCGGAGAACATGACCCGGCTGGTCGGCTACGTGCTCCGCAACCTGTACGACGAGGAACCGGGCGACAACGCCCCGGCGCGTCTGCTCGATCTCGTCGTCGGCCGCACCGCCACGCTCGCAGCCAGCTACATGGCGGCGGGGTTCGTCCACGGCGTGCTCAACACCGACAACATCAACGTCACGGGCGAGAGCTTCGATTACGGCCCGTGGCGCTGGGCACCGACATGGGACCCGGCCTTCACCGCCGCCTATTTCGATCACGCCGGACTCTATGCGTTCGGTCGGCAGCCTGAGGCGATCCACTGGAATGTCATGCAACTCGCGGTCGCCTTGCGCGCGGTCAGCGAAGCGCAGCCGTTGATCGACATCCTCGAGACGTTCCCGGAGCGTTATCAGCGCGCAGTGTCGGACGCGATCCTGTGGCGGCTCGGCGTCGTCCCGCGGGAACCGACGCGCGACCGTGCGCTGGTCCAGACGATCGAACAGGCGCTGACGCGGAGCGAAACCGGGATCGACCGCTTCTTCTTCGACGCATTCGGGGGCACCGCGCCGGAGGGCGCGGCATCCGACGACCTTCGCGCCGCGCTTGTCGGCTATGCGCCGCGCAAGCCCCGTGCGCATGCCTACTGGTCCGGCGTGCCGTGTTCGATGTTGATCGACGAAGTCGAGGCGATCTGGTCCGCGATCGCCGAGCGCGACGATTGGGGCCCCTTTCACGCCAAGATCGACGCCATCCGCCAAATGGGCGAGGCCCTTGCGGGGTGAAGGTGCGTCAGGAAAGTGGATTAACCCTGAATTCTGGGGCAAGACTCGCCAATGTCGAGTGATCTGCTTTCCTACGAACCCGCCACCGGTGCCCTGCTGTGGCAAAGCCCGATCGGGGATACTGACGTCGAAGTCGCGGCGGCGCGCGCGAGCTGGGCTAGCTGGGCGGCGCAGCCGCTCACCAACCGGATCGAAACGCTGCGCCGTTTCGCCAACGTGGTCCGCGCGCGGGCGGACGCCTTTGCCGACCTGATCGCGCGCGAGACCGGCAAACCCTTGTGGGAAGCCCGGACCGAGGTCGAGACGGTCATCGCCAAGGTCGACATTTCGGTCACCGCTTATGCCGACCGGACGCCGCAGCGTCGGCTCGATACACAGATGGCGGGGCGGATGGCGCTGCGCCACAAGCCGCATGGCGTGTTGGCGGTCCTCGGACCCTATAATTTCCCCGCGCATCTGCCCAACGGCCACATCGTCCCCGCGCTGCTCGCTGGCAATGCCGTGGTGTTCAAACCCTCCGAAAAGACGCCCGCAACCGGCGCGTTCCTGGTCGACTGCTACCGCGCGGGTGGCGTCCCGGAAGGATGCATCCGGCTGCTCGTCGGCGGCGCTGACGAGGGCAAGGCGCTGGCTGCGCACGACGGGATCGACGGGCTGTTGTTCACCGGCTCCGCGCCGACCGGAATCGCACTTAACCGCGCCTTTGCCACGCGCCCGGAAAAGATCCTCGCGCTCGAAATGGGCGGCAACAACCCGATCATCGTGTGGGATTCACCCGATCTTCAGGCGGCTGCCGTCATCATCGTCCAGTCCGCGTTTACCAGCGCAGGTCAGCGCTGCACCGCCGCACGCCGGTTGATCGTCGACCAGAAACTGTACGACCCGCTGATGGACGAAGTCACCAAGCTGGTCGGCCGGGTCATCGTCGATGAACCCCATGCGAACCCGGCACCGTTCATGGGGCCGGTCATCGACAATCACGCCGCCGATATGCTCAGCGAGAGTTTTCTCGAACTGATGATGCGCGGCGGGCGGGCGATCCGTCACCTCGAACGCCCGGTCCCCGACCGGCCGTTCCTGCGCCCTGCGCTGATCGACACGACCGAGCTTAGCGAACGCCCCGACATCGAACTGTTCGGACCGATCCTGCAGGTGATTCGTGCGGCGAGCTTCGAGGATGCGATCGTCGAGGCGAACAACACGCGCTACGGCCTGTCCGCGTCGCTGCTGAGCCAGAACCCCAAGCTGTACGATCAGTTCTGGGCGAATGCGCGCGCGGGGATCGTCAATTGGAACAAGCCGACCAACGGCGCCTCGTCGGGCGCGCCGTTCGGCGGAATCGGCTGGTCGGGCAACCATCGTCCAAGCGCCTATTACGCCGCCGACTATTGCGCCTATCCGGTCGTTTCGAACGAAGCCGACCAGGCACGGGCCAGCATCGGCGTGGGCCTGCGCGACGACTGATCGAATTCCCGGCTCTTTGAAGGCCGGGAATCCAGGACACGACTTTACTTCAGGACGGCCAGGTCCGCCTTGACCTTGACCAGGGCCTCGTCGGTCAGCGCGCCGCCCGACAGCGGTTGCACCTGTGACAGCGACATGCTCTTGAACTGATCGTACATCGGGTGCGCGGTGATGTTGTTGAGGTCCGCGTCGAGCACCTTCTTCGCGGCAGGATCCGCAGCGATCGTCTCGATCGGCGTATCGAGCGTGAATTTCGCGATGGGCGTAGCGGCGGCTGCAACTGGCGCAGCGGACGGCGCCGACTGTGCTGCCAAAGGGGCGGCGGACGCCAGGACGACCGCAGCAAGAACGATGGATTTCATGACGGAGCCTCGTTGAGTGACGACGGCGCGAATCGCCGTGGCTCGCCACCCTAGCTCCGAGTTATGACAAGGGAAATGGAACGCACCGGGCCAGCCGGCGCGCGATCAGTTGAGGCGACCCAGGCCAGCGATCGTGCGGTCGACCAGCGCCTTGTCGGCGTCTGCGCCGTGGCGTTCGGCGATGACCGTCGATGCGACCCGTGCGGCGGCATCGGCCGCCTGCGCACGGACTTCAGCGATGGCGCCACGCTGCGCGGCGGAAATCTGGTCCTGCGCCATCGTCTGGCGACGCGCGACCAGTTCGGTAAGGTCAGCTTCGGCCTTCGCAACCATTGCGGCAGCTTCGGCCTCGGCATGCTTGACGATCGCGGCGGCATCGCCAGCGCTTGCCGCGTCGCGTGCCTTCGCGGCGACGAGCAGCGCCTCGGCTTCGGCCCGCAACCGCGAGGCCTCGTCGAGTTGCGAACGAATCTTCTCGATCTGGCCGTCCAGCATCCGGGCAACCAGGCCCGGTACGTTCTTCCAGAGCAACAGCCCGATCACGACCAGCATCGACAGCGCGACCCAACCGGCTGCGTTGATGCCGAGCGCGGTCGGCTCGTGATGGAGTTCGGCGACGCCCGTCGTTGCTACCGTGTGTACGGTCGAACCCTCAGCCATGCGCCAATTCCGTCTTCACACGCGCTTCGATCGTCGAACGATCCACCGCCACGCCCGAAAGCTTGGCAATGATCGCTTCGACCGCATCGGTCGTTGCTGTTTCAATCTCGGCGAAGGCCTGCGTCTTGGACGCTGCGACCTGCGCGGTTGCGGCGGCAAGCTGTGCCTGCATCGCCGCATCGCTTGCCTTGAGCTTGGCCTCGGTATTCGCGGTGGCGCGATCCTTGGCCTCGCCCAGCGCCAGGGCAGCCTTCGACCGGGCGTTTTCGAGCCCGGTCTGATAGGCTGCCTCGACGGCGTGCGCTTGCGCGCGCGCAGCCTCTGCCGCGGCGATGTCGCCGTCGATCCGGCCGTTACGATCGTCGATCGTCGCCTCGATCTTGGGGACCATCGCCTTGCCGATCCCGAAATAGATCAGCGCGAATACGATCGCCAGCCAGAAGAGCTGAGAAGCGTAGATCGCGGAAATCTGGTCTAGCTGCGGCATCGGATGCGCTCGCTCTTACTTAGCGGACGACGAAGAGGATGAGGATCGCGACGACGAACGCGATCAGGCCGAGCAGCTCCGATGCTGCGAAGCCGATGAACAGGCGACCCTGCTGGCCGTCTGCTGCGCCCGGGTTGCGGAGTGCGCCCTCGAGGAACGAACCGAACACGTTGCCGACGCCGAGTGCCGCGAGGCCGACACCGATCGCTGCCAGGCCGGCACCGATGTACATTGCACCAAGATCAGTCATGTTAAGCTCCTTAGAATACAGTCAGATGGGTGTTGAAAACGATTAGTGCAGATGCACCGCGTCGTGCAGGTACAGCGACGTGAGCAAGGCAAAGACATAAGCCTGGATCGCGCAGACCAGCAGCTCGAGCGCGCTGACGCCGACGATCATGATGAAGCTGAATACGCTGACGATCGGGCCGAGCGCGCCGCCTGCGTTGATGCCCTGCACCACGAAGCTGCCGAACACTTCGAGCAGGATGTGCCCTGCGGTCATCGCGACGAACAGTCGCAGCGCGAGGCTGAACGGGCGGACCATGAACGACACGAACTCGACCGGGATGATGACGGGCATCAGCCAGCCGGGCGCGCCGTGCGGCACGAACAGCGAGAAGAACTTGAGGCCGTGCTTCGCGAAGCCGACGACCAGCACGATCGCGAACGACAGGAACGCCAGGATTGCGGTAACCGTGATGTGGCTCGTCACCGCGAAGGTGTGCAGCCCCGGCAAGATCGCGAGCGGCATGACACCGATAAGATTGGCGAACAGGATGAAGAAGAACAGCGAGAAAATGTAGGGCGCGAACTTCTTGCCGCCCGAACCGATGTTCACGGTGACCATCGAATCGATGAAGCTCACCGCGTTCTCGGCCAACACCTGCCAGCGGCCGGGGATGAGCTGGCGCTTGAGACCCCCCGCCATGAATACCGCCAGCAACACGAACACGACGACCATGAACAGCGCCGAGTTGGTGAAGGAGACGTCGTAACCGAACAGCTCGATATGGCGGCCCAGGACGGGCTCCACCATGAACTGTTCCATCGGATCGATTTTGCCGGCGCTCACTCCGCGCGCTCCTTCGAAATCTTCATGATGTTCATGAACGCTCCAACGACGGCCAGCGCCAGCACGATGAGCAAAGCCCACGGGCTGGTCCCGAACCACGAATCGATCGCCCAGCCAAGAATACCACCGCCGAGCAACGCTCCAAGCAACAACGCGAGAACGCGCGTGCCCTGACCGTAGCCCTTTGCCTGCGGCACCACGCCCTGGCCACGCGCCTGCGATGCCGCACGTGCCGAGGCAATGCGGGCTTCGAGGTCGTCGGTCGGGCGGTTATCGGCCAAAGGGGCGCCTATCCTGATAAGAAAACGCCGCCGTGCCTCATGGCACCGCGACGATATGTGCGGGAAACAGGGGCAACCCCCGTGTGACGGATCGTTTAAGAAGCAGACCGGGGGGTGTCAACCATTGGTCGCGCTCCGGCCCTTACACCTTCCGGCCTGTGCAACCAAGTCCAGCCCCGCGTTGCTTCGTCGCAAGCGTAACGATACGTCTGGCTGCGATGCGCGCGCCAGCCCCTCCCCTCCCCGACCAGGCCGGTCACCGTGCGCGCCTGCGGGAGCGGCTGTTCCGGCAGGGGGAAGAGGCGCTGCTCGATCATGAACTGGTCGAATACCTGCTCGCGCTGGCGATCCCCCGCCGCGACACCAAGCCGCTCGCCAAAGCGCTGATTGCCGAGTTCGGCGGCATCGGCGCTTTGTTCAGCGCCGAACCCGAAGCCCTGATGCGAGTCTCCGGGATGGGCGACACATCCGCCGCTGCGATCAAGATCGTCCAGGCAGCGGCCTTGCGTCTGCTACGGGTCGAGGCGAGCACGCGGCCGGTCCTCGCAAGCTGGCAGGCGCTGCTCGACTATCTTCACGCCGATATGGCACACCGGACCAACGAGCGCGTCCGCGTGCTCCACCTCAACGCGCGCAACATGCTGCTGCGCGATGAAGTGATGAGCGACGGCTCGATCGACGAAGCCGCATTATATGTGCGCGAAGTGATCCGCCGGGCGATCGATCTCGGATCCGCCGCGATCATTCTGGTGCACAATCACCCGAGCGGCGATCCCGCCCCCAGCCGCGCCGACATCGACATCACGCGCCGTGTCGCCGAAGCGGGAAAACGGTTGGGAATCGCGTTGCACGATCACGTCATCATCGCGCGATCGGGGCATTCGAGCCTGCGGGCAATGGGGCTGCTGTAGCGAAGAGGGGTTGCGCTGGCGGACCCATCGTCTAATCTGGATATATGAAATCCACTTTAGCCATCGCCGCGTTGGGTGCGCTCGCCCAGGGAACCCGGCTCGACACATTCCGCTTGCTGACGCGTCACGTGCCTGAGGGCTTGCCGGCCGGCGAAATCGCGCGACAACTCGACGTGCCCCAGAATACGATGTCCGCGCATCTGGCGATCCTGACGCGCGCCGGACTCGTGCAATTCGAACGGCGCGGCCGAATCATCCTGTACCGCGCAGACCTCGATGCGATTCGCGGCCTGATGGTGTTTCTGGTGCAGGACTGCTGCGCGGGCAACGCCGACCTGTGCACGCCGCTGATCGCAGATCTAACCCCGACGTGTTGAGAAAGGGCCCCTTATGGCCACGCCGAACATCACCGCTGTCACCATCTATCACAATCCGAAATGCGGCACCTCCCGCAACACACTCGGTCTGATCCGCAACGCCGGGATCGAACCGACGGTCATCGAATATCTGAAGACGCCTCCTACCCGTTCAACGCTCATCGATTTGATCAAACGGGCCGGGATCAGCCCCCGTGCCTTGCTCCGCACGAAAGAGGCGCCATACGCCGAGCTCGGCCTGGCAAATGAAACGGTGTCCGACGATGTGATCGTCGACGCGATGATGGCACACCCTATTCTCATCAACCGACCGTTGGTCGTCTCTCCGCTCGGCGTGAAACTGTGCCGACCATCCGAAGAAGTGCTCGATCTGCTTCCGACGCCGCAACAAGGCGCCTTTGCGAAAGAGGACGGCGAAGCCGTTATCGATTCGGCCGGTCAACGCATCGGCTGACATCTGGCTTCCGGGCGCGCCGCCGACACGGTGAGCGCCCCCTTATTATGAAAGACCACCGTCGATGCCTCTTCGCCCCCTGCCCGACCCCGACGATTTGCCAGCGCTCGACAGGCGCTATACCCATGCGCGCCCCGCATTGGGACTAGGCGCAGGCGACCCACCGCCGCGGATCCTGTTGCTGTACGGATCGCTGCGGGAGCGCTCCTTCTCGCGGCTTTGCGTCGAGGAAGCCGCCCGGCTCCTGCAATTCTTCGGGTGCGAGACGCGGATCTTCGATCCGTCGACGTTGCCGTTGCCCGATCAGGTCCCCGGTGACGATCATCCCGCGGTGCACGAATTGCGGCAGCTGTCTTTATGGTCCGAGGGCCAGGTGTGGTGCAGCCCGGAACGGCATGGCCAGATCACCGGGATCATGAAGCTCCAGATCGATCATCTGCCGCTGGCGATGGGCGGAATGCGCCCGACGCAGGGCCGCACGCTGGCGGTGATGCAAGTCTCGGCCGGTTCGCAATCCTTCAACAGCGTCAATGCGTTGCGCGTACTCGGCCGGTGGATGCGGATGGTGACGATCCCCAACCAGTCGAGCGTCGCCAAGGCCTTCGCCGAATTCGACGACGCGGGCCGCATGAAGCCGTCGAGCTATTACGACCGGATCGTCGACGTAATGGAGGAACTCGTCCGCTTCACCGTGCTGTTGCGTCCGCACGATGCGCAGCTGGTCGATCGCTATTCGGAACGGAAGGAAGCCGGGCGCGTGATCGACCCGGCGACCGATCTTGCGAGCATCGCCGGGCGCTGAGCGTGCGACGCGTTGGCTGCGACGCAAGCTTCGGCAGCCTCGCAGACTGGTGGCCCCCTCCGTTCGCCCTGAGCGCAGTCGAAGGGCCTGCTCGAAACGGGCAAACCCCAGCGCGGAGCAGTGCTTCGACTTCGCTCAGCACGAACGGGGTGAGAGGAAAGAGTGAAGCGCGGGCACATAGTAATGCCCCCCCCATCGCGCGCTGCAAACACGCGATGAGGGGGCGACCTATCGATCAGCCGGCGGCGGACAGGAAGCTCGTCAACTCGCCCTTCGACACCTTCTTGTTCTTGTCGAAATCGGCCTGCGCAAAGGCGGTCGCGACCCAGGTCTTGGTCGCGGGCGCGGTCGCCTTGGTCGACGGGTCGCTCGCCGTCTTGAGTGCGACCATCCAGGCGCTGAACTCGGTGGCGCTCAGCGAGCCGTCGCCGTTCTTGTCATAGTTCGGAAATTCAGTCCCGACGACATCGGCGATCTGCGCGCCGCTCGCGGGTTGCGCTTCAGCTGCCTGCGCGGGTGCCGATTCGGGCGCGGTCGGCGCCTGCCCTGCAGGTACGGCCTGAGTCGGACTTGTATTCGTCGTGTCCGGCTGCGCGTCGGTAGGAACAGTGGTCGATGGCTGCGTGACCTGTGCAAGTACGGGTGCAGACACCAGGACAGCACCGGCAATAATGATCGACTTCAGCATTACGCGTCTCCTTGACTCGGATCGAACGGGTTTCTCACCCCTCGATACCTCTGCCCTCTTATGCTGCACGATACCGCATATTGCTATGCCTAGAGCCTTTTGGGGCCGGATTTGAAGCCTCGCTCCGTCCCTGCTAACGCCCTGCTCATCCAGTTGCGTGCCGAATCCGCGATGGGCCGATCCGGCCCCTTGTCCGGCACATGACCCCGCCCGCTCCGTTTTGACGAAGGATTGCCGATGGTCCCCCGCTATTCCCGCCCCGCGATGACCGCGATCTGGACGCCCGAAGCCCGCTTCCGCATCTGGTTCGAGATCGAAGCGCACGCGACCGAGGCGCTCGCCGACCTTGGCGTCGTCCCGCGCAAGGCGGCGGACGCACTATGGGCGTGGTGGGCGACCAAGCCCGAGATCGACGTCGCCGCGATCGATGCGATCGAAGCGGTCACCAAGCACGACGTGATCGCCTTCCTCACTTGGGTCGCCGAGCAAGTCGGCGACGAAGCGCGCTTCATGCACCAGGGGATGACCTCGTCCGACGTCCTCGACACTTGCCTTGCGGTGCAGTTGGCGCAGGCGGCGGATCTACTGATCGCCGACATCGACGCGCTACTCGCAGCACTTTCGGTCCGCGCGCATGAGCACAAGATGACCCCGACGATCGGGCGCAGCCACGGAATCCATGCCGAACCAGTCACATTCGGTCTCAAACTGGCGCAGGCCTATGCCGAATTCGCGCGGAACCGGGAGCGTTTGGTCGCTGCACGGGCGGATATTGCAACATGCGCGATCTCGGGTGCGGTCGGCACCTTCGCCAACATCGACCCACGCGTCGAAGAGCATGTCGCCGCGAAGCTTGGCCTGACCGTCGAGCCGGTCTCGACCCAAGTCATCCCGCGCGACCGTCATGCGATGTTCTTCGCGACGTTGGGCGTGATCGCCTCGTCGATCGAGCGCCTCGCGACCGAAGTGCGCCATCTCCAGCGCACCGAAGTGCTGGAAGCGGAAGAGTATTTCGCGCCAGGGCAGAAGGGCTCGTCGGCCATGCCGCACAAGCGCAACCCCGTGCTGACCGAGAATCTGACCGGCCTCGCGCGGATGGTGCGTGGCTATGTCACCCCCGCGCTCGAGAACGTCGCGCTGTGGCATGAGCGCGACATCAGCCATTCGTCGGTCGAGCGCTATATCGGCCCAGATGCGACGATCACGCTCGACTTCGCGCTTGGGCGGATGACCGGGGTGATCGAGAAGCTCCTCGTCTATCCGGTGCGGATGGAGAAGAATCTCAACAAGATGGGCGGTCTCGTCCATTCGCAGCGCGTACTGCTCGCGCTGACACAGGCCGGGGTGAGCCGCGAGGATTCGTATCGCCTCGTCCAGCGCAACGCGATGAAGGTATGGGAATCGGATGGCGAACTGTCGCTGCTCGAACTACTCAAGGCCGATCCGGAAGTGACGGCTGCCCTGTCGGTCGCGGAGATCGAGGACAAATTCGATCTCGGCTATCACCTGAAGCACGTCGACACGATCTTCGCCCGCGTGTTCGGAGCCAAAGGTTAACGGTTTGTCGACAAAAATGCGCTGCTCAACGTGCAAATGCTGCAACTGCGAATGCGAGTAATAATGTTGCTCAGATAAGCAACAATCTCCAAATGCCTCCGTGCCGGGATGAACCGGCACGGAGACCTTACAATGCGCATTCTACAGAACCTGGCCAGCGGCCTTATTGCCGTGGCCGGTGTCGCGCTGGTGGCCGAAGTCCTGATCTTCTAACCACCCGACCGCTCGACCGCCCCTTGCGACAAGGGGCGGGAGAAGCGCGTTAAGTTTCGGATTTCTCGCCGGCAAACCAGGAAGAGGTGGCGCCATATCGCACCACCCCGCGCTCCCCGGATCGTCGCCCCAACCTACACCCAGGCGCTCTTCACCTTCTTGAAGAACCCGCTCGTCTGCGGGCACTCCTTGCCCGTTTCCGTCGCACGGAACTCCTCGAGCAACTCGCGCTGACGCGCAGTCAGGCTGGTCGGCGTCTCGACCTCGACGCGGATCACCAGATCGCCGCGCCCACGCCCCTGCAGCACGGGCATGCCCGCGCCCCGCTGGCGCAACTCACGTCCACTCTGGGTCCCGGCCGGGATCTTGATCGCATGGCGCACGCCATCCGGCCCCGGAATCGTGACCTCACCCCCGAGCGCCGCCGTCGTAAAGCTGATCGGCGTGCGTGCGAACAGCGTCGTCCCCTCGCGCTCGAACAGCGGATGCCGCGCGACGTGCAGGAAAATATACAGATCGCCCGCCGGCGCACCGCGCAGGCCCGCCTCGCCCTCGCCGGTCAAGCGCACGCGCGTGCCCTCATCGACGCCCGCCGGAATATTGACGGTGCGTGTCTTGGTCTGGTCGATCCGACCCTCGCCGTGGCACGCGCCGCACGGATCCGCGATCATCTGCCCCGCGCCGTGGCACGTCGGGCAGGTCCGCTCGACGACGAAGAAACCCTGCTGCGCGCGAACCTTGCCGTGGCCGTGGCAGGTCGTGCAGGTCTTGGCCGAGGTGCCGCGCGTCGCGCCGCTGCCGTCGCACACGTCACACGCTGCCGACACATCGATCGTGATGTCGGTCGCCTTGCCATGGAACGCCTCTTCCAGCGTGATTTCCATGTCGTAGCGCAAGTCGGCGCCACGCCGCGGTCCGCGCGTGGCGCCGCCACCGCGCTGACCACCCATGAACTCGCCGAAGATATTCTCGAAGATATCGGAGAACCCGCCGAAGTCCTGCGCGCCGCCACCTGCACCGCCGCCGCCCTGGCGGAACGCGTCATGTCCAAAACGGTCATAGGCCGCGCGCTTCTGCGGATCTTTCAGGCAGTCGTACGCCTCGCTGATCGCCTTGAAACGGGCCTCGGACTCGTTGCAACCGGGGTTGCGATCCGGGTGATATTTCATCGCCAGCTTGCGATAGGACGTCTTGATCGTCCCGTCGTCGGCGGTGCGCTCGCATTCGAGCAGTTCGTAGAAATCGACTTCGGTGCTCATGTCAGGCCCTCAAACCGGGAGCGGACGGGCGTCCGACAGGAAGCGGCCTCGCGCCGTTCCGCCGAACGCCGTGCCGTCTCGCACGGTGCCCCCGCCCGATCGCGGGCGGGGGCGTTCGTACTTACGCCTTGGTGTCGTCGACTTCGGAGAATTCCGCGTCGACCACGTCGTCCTTCGGTGCCGCCGCACCGTCGGCGGCGGGCGAAGCATCGGCCTGCGCCTGCTTCTCGTAGATCGCCTGACCAAGCTTCATCGCAACCTGACCGAGGGCTTCGGCCTTGGCCTTCATCGCCTCGGGATCGCCACTTTCGACCGCGGTCTTGGCTTCGGCGATCGCCGCTTCGATCTCGCCCTTGAGCGACGCGTCGACCTTGTCGGCATTGTCGGCAAGCTGGCGCTCGGTTGTGTGGATCAGGCTCTCGGCGTTGTTCTTCGCCTCGGCCGATGCACGGCGCTTCTTGTCGTCCTCGGCGAACTGCTCGGCGTCGCGAACCATCTGCTCGATGTCGCGATCCGACAGGCCACCCGATGCCTGGATGCGGATCTGCTGCTCCTTGCCGGTGCCCTTGTCCTTCGCCGACACGTTGACGAGGCCGTTGGCATCGATGTCGAACGTAACCTCGATCTGCGGCACGCCGCGCGGTGCGGGCGGGATGCCGACCAGGTCGAACTGGCCGAGGATCTTGTTGTCCGCCGCCATTTCGCGCTCACCCTGGAAGACGCGGATGGTGACCGCACCCTGGTTGTCGTCCGCGGTCGAATAGGTCTGCGACTTCTTGGTTGGGATCGTCGTGTTGCGATCGATCATCCGGGTGAACACGCCACCCAGCGTCTCGATACCGAGCGACAGCGGCGTCACGTCGAGCAACAGCACGTCCTTGACGTCGCCCTGCAGCACGCCCGCCTGGATCGCAGCACCCATCGCCACGACCTCATCCGGGTTGACGCCCGAATGCGGCTCCTTGCCAAAGAAGTCCTTCACGACCTGACGGACCTTGGGCATGCGCGTCATGCCGCCGACGAGGACGACTTCGCTGATGTCGGCCGACTTTACGCCCGCATCCGCCATCGCCTTCTTGCACGGCTCGAGCGTACGCTGGATCAGGTCCTCGACCAGACGCTCGAGATCCGAACGCGTGATCGCCTTGACGAGATGCTTAGGACCCGTCGCGTCCGCGGTGATGAACGGCAGGTTGACTTCGGTCGTGGCTGCCGACGACAGCTCGATCTTCGCCTTCTCGGCTGCTTCCTTCAGACGCTGGAGCGCCAGCTTGTCCTTGGTGAGGTCGATCCCCTCGGCCTTCTTGAAGTCTTCCGACAGGAAGTTGAGCAACTTGTTGTCGAAATCTTCGCCGCCGAGGAAGGTATCGCCGTTGGTTGCCTTCACTTCGAACACGCCGTCGCCGATCTCGAGGATCGAGATGTCGAAGGTACCGCCGCCGAGGTCATAGACCGCGATCGTCTTGTTGGTGTCCTTGTCGAGACCATACGCGAGCGCCGCTGCGGTCGGCTCGTTGATGATGCGGAGGACTTCGAGACCGGCGATCTGCCCGGCGTCCTTGGTCGCCTGGCGCTGCGCGTCGTTGAAGTAGGCCGGCACGGTGATGACCGCCTGCGTGACCGTTTCGCCGAGATAGGCTTCCGCGGTTTCCTTCATCTTCTGCAGCGTGAACGCAGAGATCTGCGACGGCGAATATTCCTTGCCGCCGGCACCGACCCATGCGTCGCCGTTATTGCCGCGCACGATGTTGTACGGGACCAGCTCGGTGTCCTTCTTGGTGATCGGGTCGTCGAAACGACGGCCGATCAGGCGCTTCACCGCGAAGATCGTGTTTTCCGGGTTGGTCACTGCCTGGCGCTTGGCCGGCTGGCCGACCAGTCGCTCGCCATCCTTGGCGAACGCGACGATCGACGGCGTAGTGCGCGCGCCTTCTGCGTTTTCAATAACCTTCGGCTTGCCGCCTTCCATCACGGATACGCAGCTGTTGGTCGTGCCGAGATCAATTCCGATTACTTTTGCCATTGGTCCTCTTGGGCCCCCGTCAGTCAAAAAATGGACGTTCAGCCATGCCCTCGAAATGAGCGGCACAGCCCGTTACTCCAGCGATATAGGGGGGCTTTCGCTTGTCGCAAGATTTCCGCACGCCTAGAGACGCAGTTCGGTTCCCAATGCGGGAGATTAGATTTGAACTGGCGGATTTTTACGGTTTTCCCGTTGGCTGGGCTGGCGGCGTGCCACGAACCGCCGACTCTGTCGGTCGATCACGGCTATGTCCGCCTGGGCACGATGCCGAGCCGACCCTCGGCCGGGTACTTCACGATCCATGGCGGGCCGACCGAAACGACGCTGATCGCGGTCAACAGCCCGGTCGCGGTAAAGAGCGAACTGCATGAATCGATGACCGCGGGCGGCATGGCGACGATGAAGCCGCTCGGCGACCTGAAGATCCCTGCGCTGTCGACGACCGAGTTCAAACCCGGCGGCAAGCACCTGATGCTGTTCGACATGAACCCCGGGATCAAGCCGGGCCGACCGATCACGCTGACGTTCACCTTCTCGGACGGTCGCCGGATCGACTCGCTCGTACCCACGATCGCGCCGGGCGCTCCCGCGCCAACGTTCAAGGACTGACACGGCACCATGGCGCGCGCACCGAAGCGGACGCTGACCAACGGCGAGATTACGCTTGCGCAAAGCGTGTTCGGAGACGCGATCGATTATGAAAAGGTCCGCCTGACCCAACGCAAATGGGCCTTCTTTCAACCGCGCGAAACGGTGATGGCGCCGACCGGGTGCATCTGCTTCCATCCCAAGGGGTCCCTGTATCACGACGATTTTTCGTGCGGGAATCTCGATGCGCAGGGCCTGCTGATCCACGAGCTGACGCATATCTGGCAGACCCAGCGCGGCATATTCCTTCCGCTCGTCCGCCATCCGTTCTGCCGCTACGATTATGCGATCAGACCGGGACTGCCGCTCAAACGATACGGGATCGAGCAGCAGGCGGAGATCGTCCGGCATACCTTCGTCCTGCGCCGGGGCGGGTTCATCAGAGGCGCCTTGCCGCTGGATACGTACGAAAGCATCCTGCCGTTCCGACCCGTGTAGGACGGTCGTACCCTATCGCCGTCGCGGCTACCCGAGCCCGCGCACGACCCCGTGCCGCCGCCGAGCAAACCGCGCTAAAAAGTTTTAAAGGTTGAACCTTTGCTCAGCGCACGAACCCCGAGCTCGATCGCGCCAAGCGGCCCCGCCATGCCGCCGAGCTCGGCGGGAACGACGAAGGCGTCGATCGGCAGGAGGCCGCGCGCGTTGCCATAGCCCGCAAGGCTATCGACCAGCCGCTCGCGGATCAGCCCGAACAGATGCGGCACGCCGACCATCACCCCCCCGCCCATCACGATCCGCCGCGGGATCCCGGTCAGCACGAGGGTATGGCAAAGCTGCGCCAGCGCGTGCGCGACGCCGTCCCACGTCGGATCACCGATCGCAATGTCCTGCGCGGGCGTGCCGGTCCGCGCGCGGATCGCGGTGCCCGACGCGAGACCCTCGAGACAGTCGCCGTGGAACGGGCAGGATCCGCCCCAGCTATCCCCCGCAAGCCGGACCGGACGGATATGCCCGAGTTCCGAATGGGTCAGCCCCGCCACCGGATTCCCGCCGAGCACCAGCCCGATACCCAGCCCGGTTCCAACCGTGACATACGCATGATCGGCCACCGTCCTGGACGCACCCCAGCGCCCTTCGCCGAGCGCCGCGCCGGCAACATCGCTGTCGAACCCCGTCGGCACGCCTGCGACGCGCGCGAGGCGTTGCCCCACGTCGGTGTCCGACCAGTTCGGCTTCGGCGTCGCGGTGATGAAACCGTGTTTCGGGTCGGCCGGATCGAGCGAAACAGGCCCGAAGCTCGCGATCCCCAACGCTTCGAACCCCGACCAGCGCGCGAGCACCGCCTCGACTGCGCCGAGCGTCTCCTCCGGGGTCGTCGTCGGGATCGTTACCGTGTCGCGAACATCGTCCGGCCCGCTTGCAAGCACGCAGATAACCTTGGTCCCGCCGAGCTCGATCCCGGCCACGAGGGGCGTGCTCATTCGACCGTCACCGACTTGGCGAGATTGCGTGGTTGATCCACATCCGTCCCCTTGATGACCGCGACGTGATAGGCGAGCAACTGCACCGGCACCGCATAGACCAGCGGCGCGATCAGCGGGTGAACCTTCGGCATGGTGATCGTCGCGAGGCAGCCGTCGCCTGCGGCCTGGATACCGTCGTAATCCGAGATCAGCACGACCTTGCCGCCGCGCGCCTGGACTTCCTGCATGTTGCTGACGGTCTTGTCGAACAGCGGGCCGGACGGCGCGATGACGATGACCGGGACGTTCTCGTCGATCAGCGCGATCGGGCCGTGCTTCATCTCGCCCGCGGCATAACCTTCCGCGTGGATGTAGCTGATTTCCTTGAGCTTTAACGCACCTTCCAGCGCGAGCGGATAATCCGTCCCGCGCCCCAGATACAGCACGTCGCGCGCGACCGCGACATGGTGCGCCATCGCCTCGATCGCCTCGTCATACGCCAGCGCGCCGTTGAGCGCGGCCGGGGCTTCGGCGAGATGCTTGACGATCATCCGCTCCTCGGCCGGCGAAAGCTTGCCCTTGGCACGGGCGAGATTGGCGGCAAGCGCAGCAAGCACCGCAAGCTGGCACGTGAACGCCTTGGTCGACGCGACACCAATTTCGGGACCGGCGTGGGTCGGGAGCAGCAGGTCGGCTTCGCGCGCCATCGAGCTGGTCGGCACGTTGACGACGACCGCGATCGTCTGCCCTTCGGACTTCGCATGGCGGAGCGCGGCGAGCGTATCCGCGGTCTCGCCCGACTGGCTGATGAACAGTGCGAGACCGCCCTCCTCCATCACCGGCGCGCGGTAGCGGAATTCGGACGCGACATCGAGGTCGACCGGCACGCGCGCGAACTGTTCGAACCAGTATTTGGCGACCATGCCCGCATAGAAGCTGGTCCCGCACGCGACGATCGTGACGCGCTTGATCGTCGACAGGTCGAACTCGGGGATCGGGAGCGTGACACGCTCCTCCATCCGCTGGAGATACGAGCGCAGCGTCTGCGCGACGACGATCGGCTGCTCGTAAATCTCCTTGAGCATGTAATGCTTGTGGTTGCCCTTGGAGACGAGATCGCCGGTCACCCCCGAGATCGTGATCGCGCGTTCGACCGGCGTGTTGTCGCGGTCATAGACCTGCGCACCGTCGCGCGTCAGCACGACCCAGTCGCCCTCGTCGAGATACGCGATCCGCTGCGTCAGCGGCGCGAGCGCGAGCGCGTCCGAGCCAAGGTACATCTCGCCCTCGCCGTGCCCGACGACCAGCGGCGAGCCGAGCCGCGCGCCGATCAGCAGATCGGGATGCTGGCGGAACAGGATCGCGAGCGCGAACGCGCCATGCAGTCGCGGCAAAATCTCGCGCACCGCCTCGATCGGACCGAGCCCGGCCTCGACCTTTTCGCTGATCAGATGCGCGACGACTTCGGTGTCGGTCTCGCTCGTAAACGTCCGGCCGCGCGCTATCAGCTCATCGCGGAGCGGCTTGAAGTTCTCGATGATGCCGTTGTGGACCACCGCGACTTCGCCGGTCGCGTGCGGGTGCGCATTGTTGGTGGTCGGCCCGCCGTGCGTCGCCCAGCGCGTGTGCGCGATCCCGGTCTTGCCCGGCAGCGGATGCGCCGCCAGCTCGTTCGCCAGGTTGATCAGCTTACCCGAAGCGCGGCGCCGTTCGATTGCCCCGTCGAAATCGGTCGCGATACCGGCCGAGTCATACCCGCGATATTCGAGCCGCTTGAGCCCGTCGAGCAGACGATCGGCGACGTCTTGCGTGCTCAGGATACCAACGATGCCACACATGCGCTTGTCTCGAGACTAGAGGATATGAAGGATGCGAAAAATAGATGCGTGAACTAGAGAGGCCGTGGGCGTCACTTGCCAGCCTTCTTGGCCCGCATCGCCGTCCGGAACCGCGTTGCCCAGCCAACCCGCGACTCCTGCTTCGCGCGCGCAACGGCCAGAGCCTCGGGCGCAACGTCGGCGGTGATGACCGAGCCCGCACCGACGATCGCGCCGTCCCCGATCGAAACCGGGGCGACCAGTGCGCTGTTCGACCCGATGAACGCACCCGCGCCAATCACGGTACGGCTTTTGAAGAAGCCGTCGTAATTGCAGGTGATCGTCCCCGCGCCAATGTTCGCGCCGGGCCCGATGTCGGCATCGCCGAGATAGGTCAGGTGGTTCGCCTTGGCACCCCTGCCGAGCGTCGCCTGCTTCATTTCGACGAAATTGCCGACGTGCGCATCCTCGCCGACGACCGCACCGGGGCGGAGCCGCGCATACGGACCGATCGCGGCACCGGTACCGATCGTCGCGCCCTCGATATGGCTGAACCCGCGGAGCTTCACCCCGTCGCCGACCGTGACCCCCGGGCCAAAGAAGACGTGCGGTTCGATCACGACATCCCGCCCGATCTGCGTGTCATGCGCGAACCAGACGGTTTCGGGGGCGATCAGTGTCGCGCCATCCGCCATCGCGCGCGTGCGCCGCTGCACCTGCCAGTCCGCCTCGACCGCGGCGAGCTCGGCGCGGCTGTTGACCCCGGCCACTTCGTTCGCGCTCGTTTCGATCACCGCGGACTTTCGCCCGTCGCTTGCCGCCAGCATGACGATGTCGGGCAGATAATATTCCCCCGCCGCATTGTCGTTCCCGACGCGCGCAAGCAACGCGAACAGATCGACGCTGCGCACCGCCATCAACCCCGAATTGCACAGGTCGACCGCGCGTTCCGCATCGGTCGCGTCCTTATACTCGACCATCTTCTCGATCACGCCACCGTGCGCGACAATGCGGCCATACGCCCCGGCGTTCTCGGGCCGGAACCCCAGCACGACGGTGGCCGGCGCGTCGGCTTCGTTCAGCCGGTCGAGCATCGCGCGCATCGTCGCGGTCGAAACCAGCGGAACGTCGCCGTACAGGATCAGGACATCGCCAGCGAACCCGGCCAGCGCGTGTTCGGCCTGCGCCACCGCGTGCCCCGTGCCCAGCTGCTCCGCCTGAAGCGCGGTCGCGATGCCGAGCGGCGCGACCGCCGCCTCGACCTGTTCGCGTCCCGCCCCGGTGACGACGACGGTATGCGTCGGGTTCAATGCCGAAACGCTGTCGATCAAGTGCAACAGCATCGCTCGCCCGGCGATCGGATGGAGCACCTTGTGCAGGTCGCTTTTCATGCGGGTACCCTTGCCAGCGGCAAGGACGATAGCGGCAACAGAACGGTCCATGGGGCAAAGTCCTGCCACGACAATCTTGCCAATACCATAGCAAGCCTGCCACGCAGTACGGCATGACGACAAAATCCTTCGAGATCGTGGGCTTCGACCTGGATGGCACGCTGGTCGACAGCAGCGGCGACCTGACCGCCGCAGTCAACGACACCCTGGCGGCGGCAGGGCGCGCACCGCTGACCGTCGCGCAGGTCAAGACGATGGTCGGCGGCGGCGCGAAACACATGCTCAAACAGGGGCTGGAGGCGACCGGCGGGATCGACGAGGACGCGTTCCGCCCGCTCTATAAGCGAATGCTCGCCTATTACGGCGATCATTTGTCGGTGCACACCCGCCCATTCCCCGGCGCCGTCGCAGCGCTCGATGCGCTGGCGGAGCGCGGCGTGCGCGTGGCCGTCTGCACCAACAAGTTCGAATCCTTCGCGACCCGACTGCTCACCGATCTGGGACTGATCGATCGGTTCGCCTGTATCGTCGGCGGCGATACGCTCGGTCCGGGCCTGTCCAAGCCCGATCGCGCGCCGATCGACGAGATGATCCGTCGCGCCGGCGGTGGTCGCACCGCCTTCGTCGGGGATTCGATCTACGACATCATGGCGGCCCGCAACGCCGGCATCCCCGGAATCGCGGTGAGCTTCGGGTTCCTGCTCGAACCCATCGAGCAAATGGGGGCAGATGCGGTGATCGATTCGTTCGACGACCTCATCCCGACGCTGGACCGCCTGTCAGCCTGACGAAGGCCCCGCCCCGCCCCCACGCCACTTGGTCCACAAATGCCGCGCGAGCAGCCCGGGGGGCATCCGCAGCCAGTGCGACCGGATATAGAACGCCATCCGCGTGACCGGTCGGGTGGCGCGTCCCCATCCATCCCGCGCGGTCAGCCGGAACAGGTAGATCCGATCGATCCCGCCGACCGAACCCTCTTTGCCGTACAGCGCCGTCGCCAGCCGCACGGCGCGCGCGACTTCCCGCTCCAGCCCGTGATGGCGTGCCCGCTCTTCCAGCCCGTCGGTCCCGCATTCCTCGATCAGGCAGTGGACGTCCCACAGGTTGCGCATCCCCCCGGCCAGATCGCCATCGGCAAACAGATGCGCGGCGGCGTGAACCAGCATGTCGAGCGGCGACAGCGCGAACATGCCGGGCGCGATCTCGACCGCGTCGGCCAGCAGCGCGACAGGATCCGGCGTGATTCGCGCGGTCGGCGGCAGAATCGTGTGGTGCACGTCGATCATCCGGTCGCGATCGCGGTGGATCAGCGGGGGGAGCTCGTGCATCCAGGTACGATAATAAGCGTCGTCATACGGGTCGGGTTTGACCCACTCCCACCCGGCATCCAGCAGAGCCGCCTCGACCCGCGCGAGCGCGTTCTTCGGCACGAGGATGTCGAGGTCCCCGATCGAACGCCCCAGCCCCGCGCGCAACCCGGCGACCGCGAACGCCGTGCCTTTCAACAGGATCAGCCGTTCGCCGACATGCGACAGCACCCGCCGGGCCACTTCGGCTTCCCACGTCGCGGCAATCTGCCCCTGCGCGGCGGACGTGCGCGCGTCGTCCAGGATCCGCGCGACCTGTGCCGGGACGGCGACCCCCTGCAACCGCGCGGCCAGCGTGCCGATCATCTGTTCCGCACGCGCGATGGCGATCAGACCCGTCCATCCGGCAGCCTCCAGATCGGCGGCGCGCGCCGGGGTCCGCATCACCGACGCGAGCAACCAGCCGTCTACAGCGCGGCCCATGCGGCCTCCACCTGGTCGATCGCGGTGTCGGTATCGGGGTAATCGATCGCGAACGCCGGCAGCGTGGTGACCATCCTGGTCAGCGTATCGAAGCCCCGCTCACCCAGCGCGACATAATTGGTCGATGCCTGCGTCAGCCGCACGAACACTTCGCTCGGCAGGACGGCGCGGGTCGCGCGGGCGTAGCCGAAGCTGGGGAACAGAATCGCGGCGGGCCGCGCGGGGCAGTCCATCTTCGCGACCGCCGTCGTGTCGGGAATCAGATGCCGGATCGTCCCCTTGGGCGTATGCTCGAGCAGCGGCCCCAGCCGCCGTTCGGGAACTTCGGCGGCGATCGTCGCGACGCCCGCGTTCTTCAGGCTGACCGCGCGGGGAAAGGCGTGGACGAGGCCGGTGCGGGGGTCGATCAACGCGAATTCGTCCGCCATCAGGCGCCATCCGCGCAGCGACAACAGCGCGGCGAGCGTCGACTTGCCCGCGCCGGACGCACCGGTGAGGATCATCGCCTGCCCTTCGCGCTCGACCACCGCCGCGTGCAGCAGCAGGTAATGCCGCTGGCCCAGCGCCATTTGCAGGTTCATCCCCATCTCGGCGGCGAGCAACCCCTGCGCGAGTGGCAGCGGCGCGGCTTCGGGCAGGACATAGTCCCCGCCGATCATCACCGCCGGCCGGACGAACCGCCGCCACGGCCGGGCCGCGAACAGCCGCACCGAAAAGTCGGCGATCCCGCCATGCGGCGCGGGATACGCCGCGTAGACGCGCTCCAACGCGGCGATCGGCCCGCGCCAGTCCGAGCCGATGCGAAACCCGACCGGCCCGACCCGCACCGAAAAGACATGCCGCACGCTCAAAGCCCCGGTTCGCAGGACACCAGCCCGCATGCGACCAGCTCGTCGAGCCGCGCCTCCAGCGCCGCCGCATCGGCATCCTCGAGCGTATAGAGCGCGCCCAACCGCGCCATCAGCGACGGCAACGTCTGTCCGGCTTCGCCCAGCGCGGCGAGGATTTCGGGCGCGGGTGCGGCGAGCAGGTGCGTGATCCCCGACGCCCGATGATAGACTGCGGAGAAACTATCGAGATGGACGATGCTCAGCGTCTCGGGACGCGCCATGCGGTACGTCAGCCGCGGATCGTCCCCATCCATGCGGTCCCTCAGCCGCGCGGCATTTGCAACGACGCAAAGCAGGTAAAGCCGCTCGTCCCCGATTGTAGCCGCCGGATGTAGTTGACGTAGGCCCGGCTCTGGCTCGAATTCGTCCCGGGCAACTGCCCACCGGCAAGCGCGGTGCGCACGTCCTCGCCCTTGAACGGTCGTCCGGGCGGGGCAAACGCGCCCTGCGTGCCGGCGGGAACGGTGCTGCCGTCGGCGGCGATATAGCTGCCGGCGCGCCCCGCATCCGGTACCGGGATTTCACAGGTCGAGATGGACGCGGTCGTCGCGGCAAGCGCCGGACGGATCGATACGACCGCAGCCGCCGAAACCGCGCCGAGCATCAGCGCGCGGCGACGCGGTGCCATAGGAGCATCGGGCAGATCATCGTTCATCGTCGTCAGCCCTTCCACATCCGGGATTCGCTGGCAAGCGCGGGGCGCCCCCCGGATCGCGCTTGGCGTCTCTTCCCGGCACACCGCAGTCTCGCCAGGCGAACGCGTGCACCGTGGTTGCTTCCGCCCGCTGCGAACACTCGCTAAGGCACGCGGATGCTGCATGGTTTCGGGTCTCGCACAGTTACCGCCATCGGGCTCGTCATCGTTGCGGCGATTGCGGTGTTCCTCCTGGAATGGAATCTGCAGGCCGCGATCATCTCGCTCGTCGGCGGTGTCGCGGCGGCGCTGGTCGCGACCGGGACGGGCGACCAGCCGATCGAGCTCCCCCGCGAACCCGAGGTCGTGCCCGCCCCCCCCACCCCCGATCTTCAGGAAGTGATCGAATCGGTGCTGGGACCGGTGTTGATCATTGCCGACGGGCTCGTCTCCCACGCCAATGCCGCTGCGCTCGGGTTGCTCGGCCATCACATCGTCGGGGAGGATGTCCGCGTCGCGATCCGGCACCCCGGTGCCGCCGAACGGCTCGCAGGGCCGCTGGCCACCACGCCGCAGGAACCGGTCAACCTCGTCGGGCTTGGCGCGCGTGACCAGCATTGGGAAATGCACGTCAGCGGCACCACGAACGGACAGCGGATCGTCCATCTGATCGATCGTACCGGCAGCCATGCTGCGGAGCGGATGCGCGTCGATTTCGTCGCCAACGCCAGCCACGAACTGCGCACTCCGCTAGCGTCGATCCTCGGCTATATCGAGACGCTCGGCGACGACAAGGCGGGCGAGGACGCGCAGGTGCGCGGGCGGTTCCTGAAGATCATGTTCGACGAAGCACGACGGATGCAGCGGTTGATCGAGGATCTCATCTCGCTCAGCCGGATCGAGTCCGAAAAATATCGCTTGCCCGATCGCGCGGTCGATCTGGCCGAACTGATCGGCGAAGTCCGCTCCGAACTGCTCGACGCGCAGGACAAACGCAGCCGGGACATCGTCGCCGATCTCGACCTCGGCGTCGCGCCCGTCGCCGGGGACCGCGCGCAACTCAGCCAGATCCTCCACAATCTGATCGGCAATGCGATGAAATACGGTCGCACCGGCACCCCGGTGACGATCAAGCTGTGGAGCGACCCGCTCGGAATGGTGCGGATCAGCGTCGTCGACGAAGGCGACGGCATCGCGCCCGAACATCTCCCACGGCTCACCGAGCGCTTCTACCGGGTCGATCCCGGCCGCAGCCGCGCCGCCGGCGGCACCGGGCTGGGGCTCGCGATCGTCAAGCACATCGTCGAACGCCACCGGGGCCGGTTCGACGTCGCCAGCACCGTCGGGGTCGGCACGACCGTCACCCTGATGCTGCCGCCCCACCAGAAAACCACCGCCGCCATCGCCGCAGCGACGCATTCCGACGCCCCTGTCATCAAACGGTAACGCGAACGTCACAGAGGCAGCCTGAGACGATGGTAGTCGGCTCCAGGCGTCTTTTCTTTCGCCTAGCGATTCGACGGCCACAGGGGATCACGATGAACCGGAAACACGCGAATGTCTCGACCGTCGCGAGCCTCTTGGGGGCGGTCGCAGCGATCGGTATGCTGGCGGGCTGTCAGGACCAGGCCAATGGCGGCGGCGCCGGGTCGCGCGATCATATCACCGTGGTCGGGTCGTCCACGGTATTCCCGTTCACCACCATGGTCGCCGAGCGCCTCGTCAACAACCGGCCCGGCACCAAGGCTCCGGCGATCGAATCGACCGGGACCGGCGGCGGGATGAAACTGTTCTGCGCCGGAGTCGGCGCCGCGCATCCCGACATCGAGGACGCCTCGCGCCGGATGAAGGCGAGCGAGTACCGGACGTGCGTCGCCAACGGCGTCACCAAGATCATCGAAGTGCAGATCGGCCTGGACGGAATCGCCTTCGCCGAGGCGAAGAACGGCCCGAAACTGCAACTGACCGCGGTCGACCTGTACAAGGCGCTCGCCGCGCAGCCGAACGGCCAGCCCAACACCGCCAAGACCTGGAAAGACGTCAACCCGGCGCTCCCCGCGATCCAGATCCAGGTCTATGGCCCGCCCTCCACCAGCGGCACGCGCGACGCCTTCGCCGAACTGATCCTCGCGCGCGGTTGCGAGGCGATCCGTCCGCAAATGGCGGCGCTCAAGGAAAAGGACGCACCCGCCTTCGCCAAGGCGTGCACCGCGATCCGCGAGGACGGCGCCTATGTCGACGCGGGCGAGAACGACAATCTGATCGTCCAGAAACTCCAGTCCAACCCGAATGCGATCGGCATCTTCGGCTATTCGTACCTGGAGCAGAACAACGACAAGCTCACCGGCGTGCCGCTCAACGGCGTCGCACCGACCTATGAGACGATCGCGCGCGGCGCCTATCCCGGATCGCGCCCGCTGTATCTGTACGTCAAGGCGGCGCATCTCAGCGCGATCAAGGGCCTGCGCGAGTTCCTCGACCTGTACGCCGCCTCGTGGGAACCCGGCGGTCCGCTGGCCGCCAAGGGGCTGATCGCAGCACCCGAAGACGTGCGCAAACGCAACGCGCAAGTCGTCAAGACCGGCGCGCTCGTCGATCCGTCGCAGCTGCTGTAATCCGTCCTCCAGCCCGAAATCGAGCCTGAAGCGTGTCCTTACTCGCCTTATTCCTGGTCGTTGCCGGACTCGGCCTGATCGGCTGGCTGACCGCGCGGATGCGCGCGGTCGCGTTCCGCCGCGGCAGCACTGCGCGGTTCAGTTCGCTGCCGTCGCACTTCGGCGGCTATGTCGCCTTGTGGACGGTGCTGCCCGCGGCGCTGTTCCTCGCGGTCTGGGCGGCGACGTCCCCTGCCTTGGTCACCAACAGCGTGCTCAAGGACCCGATCGCCGCGCAATTGCCGCCCCCCGGGTTCGACCGCGCGGCGATCCTGTCGGAAGCGCGCAGCCTTGCCGCGGGCACCAGTTTCGGCGCGTTCAACCCACTGGCTGAGAAACTCGCACCGTCCTATGCGGTGGCACAGACCCAGATCGACTGGATCGGCACCGCGGTTGCGCTGCTGCTCGTCTTTGCCACCGGCGGCTTCGCCTATACCCGCGTCCGCCCCGATTTCCGGGCGCGGACGAAGGTCGAGTTCGTCGTGATGGGCGGGCTGCTCGCCGCCTCCCTGATCGCGATCCTGACCACGCTCGGGATCGTCGCGTCGCTGCTGTTCGAATCGTGGCGCTTCTTCGAGATCGTGCCGATCACGGACTTCCTGTTCGGCACGCACTGGAGCCCGCAGGTGATCGACCCCGCCGATCCCGGCGCGACGCTCGGCGCGGTCCCGTTGTTCTGGGGCACCTTCCTGATCGGCGCGGTGATCGCGATGATCGTCGCGATCCCGTTCGGATTGATGAGCGCGGTCTATCTCACGCAATATGCGAGCGGCGCGGCACGCCGCTGGATGAAGCCGATCCTCGAGATCCTCGCGGGCGTGCCGACCGTCGTCTACGGCTATTTCGCCGCGCTGACGGTCGCCCCTGCGGTCCGCGATTTCGCGGTGTCGATCGGCGTCACTTGGGCCAGTTCGGAAAGCGCGCTCGCCGCCGGCCTGGTGATGGGGGTGATGATCATCCCGTTCGTATCCTCGATGGCGGACGATTCGCTGGCGGCAGTCCCCGCCTCGATGCGCGACGGCAGCCTCGCGATGGGGGCGACTTCGTCCGAGACGATCCGCCGCGTCCTGCTCCCCGCGGCCCTGCCCGGGGTGGTCGGCGGCGTGCTGCTCGCGGTGTCGCGCGCGATCGGCGAGACGATGATCGTGGTGATGGCCGCCTCCGGTGTCGCCACGCTGACGCTCAACCCGTTCGCCAGCGCGACCACGGTGACCAAGCAGATCGTCGACTTGCTCACCGGCGAAGCCGAGTTCGACAGCCCCAAGACGCTCGCCGCCTTTGCGCTGGGCCTCACGCTGTTCGTCATCACCCTGCTGCTCAACATCGTCGCCCTCACGGTCGTCAAACGGTATCGCGAAGCTTATGAGTGAAACCCTCGTCGCCCAGCTCCCGGTCGGTCCCGCCGAACCCGCCGAGCGCGCCCCGACCGACTGGCGCACGCAATCGATGCAGCGCCGCATCCGGCAACGTTATGCGGCGGAACGGCGCTTCCGGCTGCTCGGCATGGCCGCGGTCGTCCTGTCCGCGGGCTTCCTCGCCGTGCTGCTCGTAACGATGATCTACAACGGCGCGAGCGGTTTCCTGCGGACGGAGATCGCGCTGCCGGTCGATTTCGCGAACGCCGGACTGACCGTCGATCCCGCGCGGCTCAAGGGTCCCGGCGCGGATCTCGCGCTTGCCGGCGCGGGCGTCGAGAACGCCACCAAGACCGCCGCGATCGCCGCGTTCGGCGCACAGGGCAGCGATCTGCTGTCGGACGGCGCCTGGCTGTCGGTGCGCGCCGCGATCAAGCGCGATCCGGCGATCATGCGCGGACGCTGGATCGTCTGGGTGCCCGCCTCCGACGCGATCGACATCGCCGCCAAGCGCACCGGCACCCCCGAGAACGAAGCGATCGTCGCGCGGTTCAAACAGCGCAATGCCATCGCGACGGGGTTCAACTGGCCGTTCCTGACCGCGTCGGATTCCAACGATTCGACGCGCGCCGGGATCTGGGGCGCGTTCAAGGGGTCGCTGTTCACGATGATCGTGACGTTGCTGATCGCCTTTCCGATCGGCGTGCTCTCGGCACTTTACCTCGAGGAATATGCCCCGCGGAACCGCTGGACCGATCTCATCGAAGTCTCGATCAACAACCTCGCGGCGGTGCCGTCGATCATCTTCGGTCTGCTCGGGCTCGCGGTGTTCCTCGGCACGTTCGGCCTGCCCCGCTCCGCGCCGATCGTCGGCGGTCTTACGCTCGCGCTGATGACGATGCCGGTGATCGTCATCGCCGGGCGCAACGCGATCAAGGGCGTACCCCCGTCGATCCGCGACGCGGCGCTGGGGATCGGGGCGAGCCCGATCCAGGTCGTGTTCCACCACGTCCTGCCGCTCGCGCTGCCCGGCATCCTGACCGGCACGATCATCGGCATGGCCCGCGCGCTGGGGGAAACCGCCCCGCTGCTGATGATCGGGATGCGCGCGTTCATTTCTGCGCCGCCAGCCGGGCTGTCCGATCCGTCGACCGTGCTGCCGGTGCAGATCTTCCTCTGGTCGGATCAGATCGACCGCGGCTTCGTCGAAAAGACCAGCGCGGCGATCATCGTCCTGCTGGTGTTCCTGCTCGCGATGAACGGCATCGCGATCTACCTCCGCAACAAATTCGAGACTCGCTGGTGACCATATCCAACCAACACAAGATCTGCGCCAAACGGGTCAGCGTCTATTATGGGGCGAAGAAGGCGATCGACGACGTGTCGCTCAATTTCGACCAGCGCTACGTCACCGCGCTGATCGGGCCGTCGGGCTGCGGCAAATCGACTTTCCTGCGGACGCTCAACCGGATGAACGACACCGTGCCGGGTGCCCGGATCGAAGGCGACATCACGCTCGACGGCGAGGATATCTATGATCCGTCGATGGACGTGGTGCAGTTGCGCGCGCGCGTCGGGATGGTGTTCCAGAAGCCCAACCCCTTCCCCAAGTCGATCTTTGAGAACGTCGCGTACGGCCCGCGCATCCACGGCCTCGCCGCGAACAAGACGCAGCTCGCCGAGATCGTCGAGCGCTCGCTGCGGCGCGCCGGCCTGTGGGACGAGGTCAAGGATCGGCTGAGCGACAGCGGCACCGCGCTGTCGGGCGGCCAGCAGCAGCGCCTGTGCATCGCGCGCGCGATCGCGGTCGACCCCGAGGTGATCCTGATGGACGAGCCCTGTTCCGCGCTCGACCCGATCGCGACCGCCAAGATCGAGGAACTGATCCACGAACTCAACGGCCGCTATGCCATCGTGATCGTTACGCACAACATGCAACAGGCCGCGCGTGTGTCGCAGCGGACCGCGTTCTTCCACCTCGGCACGCTCGTCGAATATGGCGCGACGTCGGACATCTTCACCAATCCTCGGCAAGAGCGGACCAAGGATTACATCACCGGCCGCTACGGCTGAGGCGAGACACCATGCCAAGCAACGAACATACGATAAAAGCCTTCGATGCCGAGATCGGCCAGCTGCGCGGCTTGATCGCGCAGATGGGCGGGCTCGCCGAACAAGCGATCGGCGCCGCGATGGAGGCGTTGCGGCTCCACGATCTGGAGGGTGCGCGCCGCATCATCGACGGGGACAAGCGGATCGACGCGCTCGAGATCGAGGTCGAGCAACTCGCGGTCCGCATCATCGCGCTGCGCGCTCCGCTTGCGGACGACCTGCGCGAAGTCGTCGCCGCGCTGAAGATCGCGGGCGTGGTCGAGCGGATCGGCGATTACGCCAAGAACATCGCCAAGCGCGTCCCCACGATCGAAAGCCACGGCGAGATCGAGCCGCTGTCGGTGCTTCCCGCGATGTCGGTGCTCGCGGTGCAGATGGTCCACGATGCGCTCGACGCGTTCGCTGCGCGCGATGCCGCCGCCGCGGTCGAGGTCTGCGCGCGCGACCGGCAGGTTGACGATTTCTACAACAGCCTGTTCCGCGTGCTCGTCACGCACATGATGGAAAACCCCAAGACGATCGGTCAGGTCGCGCAATTGCTGTTCATTGCCAAGAACCTCGAACGCGTCGGAGACCATGCCACCAACGTCGCGGAAATGGTGTATTTCGCGGCAACCGGCACGCACATGGCCGAACGCGACCGTGGGCCAATGTCCTATTCAACGCCTACCGCTTGAAGGAATGAACGCCATGGCGCGTGCAAAAATGTTGCTGGTTGAAGATGATGCGGCGCTCGCCGAACTGCTGATATGGCATTTCAAGCGCGAAGACTTCGAGATCGCGCAAACCCCCGACGGCGAGGAAGCACTGCTGCTTGCCAAGGAGAATACGCCCGACATCGTCCTGCTCGACTGGATGGTCGAGGGGCTTTCGGGAATCGAGGTCTGCCGCCGCCTGCGCCGTATGCCCGAGACCGCCAACGTGCCGATCATCATGCTCACCGCGCGCGGCGAGGAAGAGGATCGGGTTCGCGGGCTTGAGACCGGGGCGGACGATTATGTCACCAAGCCGTTCTCCCCGCGTGAACTGGTCGCGCGCGTCGGCGCGGTGCTGCGGCGGGTGCGCCCGGCGCTCGCGGGCGAACAGCTCACCTATTCCGACATCGAGATGGACACGGTCGGCCACAAGGTCCGCCGCTCGGGCGAAGTCATTCCGCTCGGGCCGACCGAGTTCCGCCTGCTCAAGCACTTCCTCGAGCATCCCGGCTGGGTCTTCTCGCGCGAACGCCTGCTCGACGCGGTGTGGGGGCATGACAGCGACATCGAAAGCCGCACCGTCGACGTCCACATCCGGCGTCTCCGCAAGGCGATCAACCGCGGCGATCGGCCCGATATCATCCGCACCGTGCGCTCGGCGGGCTATGCGCTCGATTCGGGAGCGTAAAGATTTTTGGGAGCCATGGGCCAACATGCGCGTTTGTCCCGGCGTGCAGTAAGCGATGCTGCCCTTGATCACAGGAGTTTCTTCATGAAGTTCACCATGTTTGCAGTTCTTGCTGCCGCGGTCGCAATGCCCGCCCTGGCGCAGACGACCCCGACGACCCCCGACACGTCGATGCAGCAGCCCGCCCCCGCGCAGCCCGCTGGCGCGCCCGGCATGCAGCAGGCCCCCGCCGATCCGGCGATGGCCCCCGCAGCACCGGCAGCCCCCGCAGCCGACCCCGCGATGGCACCGGCCGGTGGCCCGGCGATGGCACCGCCAGCAGGTCAGCCGCCGATGGCAGCCCCGGCAGCAGCAGCGCCGATGGCATCGACCACGGAATATCCGGCCTGCTCGCGCACCGTGAAGGACCAGTGCATCGACAAGCGCAACACCGGCGGCGCGCGCAAGGCGTCGATGCGCCGCAGCCGCAAATAATCGTGACGGCGGCGCGTTTCGCGCCGCCGCTTCGAACGACTAGGCCGACGTAGGGGAAAGTCCCTGCGTCGGCTTTTTCATGCCCCGGATTCGGCCGATTCTAGGGCATCGGCGCAGGATTCCCGCCCTTGCGCGGCTTGCGGATTGGCCTAGGACGCGCTCCAAACACGGTAGAGGAGCCCATCATGACCATCCGTTTCGACGACAAGGTTGCCATCGTCACCGGCGCAGGCGGCGGCCTGGGCCGGGCCTATGCCCTCGAACTCGCACGCCGCGGCGCGAAGGTCGTGGTCAACGATCTCGGCGGCGCGCGCGACGGCACCGGCCACAGTGATGCCGCGCTCAAGGTCGTCGAGGAAATCGAGGCGGCGGGTGGCACCGCGATGTCGGATGGCGGCAGCGTCACCGAATATGACCAGATGGTCGCGATGGTCGCCAAGGCCAAGGAAGCCTGGGGCGGCGTCCACATCGTCATCAACAATGCCGGTGTGCTGCGCGACAAGAGCTTCGCCAAGATGGAGCCCGCCGACTTCGAGTTCGTCGTCGACGTCCACCTCACTGGCTCGGCCAACGTCACCAAGGCGGTGTGGGAGACGATGCGCGCGCAGAATTACGGGCGCCTGCTGATGACCGCGTCGTCGACCGGGCTGTTCGGCAATTTCGGTCAGGCGAATTACGGCGCGGCGAAGCTCGGGCTCGCAGGGCTCACCAAGACGCTCGCGATCGAAGGCGCGAAGAACAACATCAAGGTCAACACGATCGCCCCGACCGCGGGGACGCGGATGACCGAGGACCTGTTCCCCGCCGAGGCATTCGCCGCCTTTGCGCCCGAGAAGGTCGCCCCCGCCGCGCTGTATCTCGTGTCGGAAGACGCGCCGACCAACATGATCATCGGCGCAGGCGCGGGCGTGTTCCAGGCGTCCTATGTCACGCTGACGCAGGGCAAGCTGCTCACCGGCGACGATCTGTCGCCCGAAGGCATCGCGGCGCATTGGGCGGAGATCACCGACCGTACCGGCGAACTGACCCCGCAGAGCGGTGCGGAACAGGCGATGAGCATTTTGAAGAAGCTGCAGGGCGGCTGATCCGCCTTGGGGTCGAAGCTTGCGTCCGGTGCAGGCTTCGACTTCGCTCAGCCCGAACGGCGGTAGCGAATACCCGCCCCCCGTTCACCCTGAGCGAGGTCGAAGGGCCCGCGCAACCCCCGCGTCTAGTCCTCGACCACCTTCATCAACCGCCGCTCGACCGGCGCGAGCACCGGCCCCAGCTCATGCCCGCGCTTGAGCACGACGCCCTGTTCGTTGATCAGCGCCCACATACCCTGGCGGTTGCGCAAGGCGGGGCGTTTTTCGATCCGCACTTCCGGACGCTCGGCCGAGCGGCGGAACGCCGCGAACACCGCGACCTCCTGCCCCATGTCCATCGCATAATCGCGCCAGATCCCCGCGGTCACCATCCGCCCATACAGGTCGAGGATACGGTTGAGTTCGAGCCGGTCGAACCCGATCTGCTGCGGCGTCCCGCGCTGCACCGGGAAAGGTGTAACGGTCCCCATCAGGCGCGGTCGCGCACGTCCTGCTGGTCGGCAAGCAAAGCATCCAGCCGCTTGCGCATCGTCTCCAACTCGCAGCGGAGCAATTCGACCTTCTGGGTCTGCGGGTCGAACGCATCGGTGCACGGCGTGCCGTAAGCGAGGAACTGCGCGGTCTGCTTGCCACCGTCGACCATCGTCGCGCGCGCCGGAATGCCAACCATCGTCGCGCCTTGCGGCACGTCGCGCGTGACCACCGCATTTGCGCCGACGCGCGCGCCGACGCCGACCGTGATCGGCCCGAGCACCTGCGCCCCCGAGCCGATGATGACGTTGTCGGACAAGGTCGGATGCCGCTTGCCGGGCACGCCATTGTCGGGGTTGGTCCCGCCCAGCGTGACGCACTGGTAGATCGTGACATTGTCACCGATCTCGGCAGTCTCGCCGATCACAACGAAGCCGTGGTCGATGAAGAAATGCCGCCCGATCTTCGCCCCCGGATGGATGTCGATCGCGGTGAGGAAGCGGCTCATGTGGTTCACCGCGCGCGCGGGGAAGAACAGCCCGGCGCGAAACAGACGATGCGCGACGCGATGATACGCCAGCGCCCAGACCCCCGGATACGTCAGGATCTCCCACCGCGAGCGCGGTGACGGGTCTCTCGCCTTGACCGAATCGAGATAGGCGATCAGCCGTCCCACCATCTGCATAATCCCTGTAATCCGTTCGGCTATTTAGGCCTTCGTGCGGGCGAATTAAAGGTCCGCGCAACCACGATCGACGGTGGCAATACCCGACCAAAGCTATAGGACATTGCCGATACTGCCAAACCGACGCGTCCAAGGACCTGAGAGTACACGCTTATGCCCGATTTCGCCCAGATGGATTTCGCCACGGTCTTCTGGACGATGCTGCCGTTCATCGCGGTCGGCTTCGGTGCGCAGATGGTCGATGGCGCGCTCGGCATGGCGTTCGGGGTCCTTACCAACACCGCCCTGGTCGTGTTCCTCGGGCTGCCGCCGCGTCTCGCCTCCGCGACGGTTCATGCGGTCGAGACCTTCACCACCGCGGCGTCCGGGGTCAGCCACATCCTCCACCGCAACGTCGACTGGAAGCTGTTCCTGCGGCTGGTGATCCCGGGAATGATCGGCGGCGTGCTAGGCGCCTATGTGCTGAGTTCGATCGATGCCGAAATCGCCAAGCCGTTCGTCATGGCGTATCTCGCGTCGATCGGGCTGTACCTGTTGTACCGCGCTTGGCGCGGCCATGTCGAACCGCGCGAACCCAGGATCGTCGAGCCGCTCGGGCTGGTCGGTGGATTCCTCGATGCAGCCGGCGGTGGCGGTTGGGGGCCGGTGGTGACGTCGAACCTGCTCGTCCAGGGCGCGCAACCGCGCAAGACGATCGGGACGGTCAACACCTCCGAATTCTTCCTCACCGCGACGATCTCGGCGACATTCATCGCGACGATCGGGTTTTCGGCGTTCACCGTTCAGGCGATCGGGATCCTGATCGGCGGGGTCGCGGCGGCACCGTTCGGCGCGGTCATCGCGAAACGCGTCCCCGCCCGCCCTTTGATGGGGCTGATCGGCGGATTGCTGACCGCGACCAGCGCCTATTCGGTGTGGGCGGCGCTGACGTAAGGCAGCCCTCCCCGGTTTCGTCATTCCCGCGCTGGCGGGAATGACGAATGAGGGAGCGGTCGATCAGTTGATCGCGGCGTGGACCGTTGCGACCGCCTTCATCACCGCGCCGATCCGGACCGACGTCTGGATCGCCTCGGCGGTGGCGCCGGCCTTCTTCAGGATCTGCTCGTGCGAATCGATGCACATGCCGCACCCATTCATCGCGCTGACCGCGAGGCTGAACAGCTCGAAATCGACCTTGTCGATCCCCGGTTGCCCGATCACGTTCATCCGCAGCTTGGCGGGCATGTTCTGATATTCGGCATTTCCGGCAAGGTGCGTGAAGCGATAATAGACGTTGTTCATCGCCATCACCGCCGCCGCCGCGCGCGCCGCATTGGCCGCTTCCGGGGTCAGCTTGGACGCGACTTCCGCCTCGGCCGCATCGACCAGTGGCTTGTAGCCGGTGGCGTGCGCGCAGGCGAGGAACAGGCCGAACTTCTGCTGGTCGGGCAAATGCGCTTCATTGAGCAGCGATCCGACGTTGAGGCGAATGTCCTTGGCGAAATCCGGGAGCGTCCCGGCGAAATCCTTGAGTGACATGGAATCTGCTTTCTAGCTCCCCTCCCGCTTGCGGGAGGGGTTGGGGGAGGGCCTGACATAGAAAGGGAGGGCGCGTCGGTTGACACGCCCTCCCCTGACCCCTCCCGCAAAGCGGGAGGGGGACTTTGCTTACGCTGCGAGCTGGAGGACGTCGTCGCCCTTGTTCCAGTTGCACGGGCAGAGCTCGTCGGTCTGCAGCGCGTCGAGCACGCGGAGCGTCTCGGCGGGGTTGCGGCCGACGTTCAGGCCGTTGACCTGGACTGCCTGGATGACGTTGTCCGGATCGATGATGAACGTCGCGCGGAACGCGACATGCTCGTTCTTGTCGAGAATGCCGAGCTGCGAAGCGAGCACGCCGCCGTTATCCGCCAACCACGGGAAGTCCGCTGCCGCCAGATCCGGGTCCGACTTGCGCCATGCCAGGTGGACGTGCGCGGTGTCGGTCGATGCGCCGATGAGAACCGCGTCGCGATCCTCGAAGTCGCCCTTCAGGCCGGCATAACCGACGATCTCGGTCGGGCAGACGAAGGTGAAATCCTTCGGCCAGTAGAACAGCACCTTCCACTTGCCCGGGAATGCGTCCTGGCTGAGCGTCTCGCCCGCCGGAAGCGCGCTGGTGCCCTGCTGGACGGGAACGGTGAAGTCGGGGAGCTTGTCGCCGATGGTCAACATGATGGTGGCCTCCTGGTTGAATTTGGGCCTCTCATCGACATCCTCAATAAGCACCGCTTTTGCCACGGCGTCTCGTTGTGATCTCCATATAGGGTCTAGTCTTATCGATCCAAGTGCTTATTTATCGAAAAGTGATCGATTGGAGCGATAAGTGGCAACCTACCTACCGACGTTGAAACAGTTGCAATATCTCGTGGCGCTACAGGACCACGGCCATTTCGGGCGTGCCGCCGAATCGTGTTTCGTCACCCAATCGACACTCTCGGCGGGGCTGCGCGAGCTCGAAACGCTGATCGGCGTGACGCTGGTCGAGCGCACCCGGCGAGTCGTCCGCTTCACCCCGCTCGGCGAGCGGATCGCAGAGAAAGCGCGACGCGTGCTGCGCGAGGCGGACGAACTCGGCGACATGGCGCGTGCGGCGGGCCGGCCGCTGTCGGGTGAGATGCGGATGAGCGTCATCCCGACGATCGCGCCGTTCATGCTGCCACGCATCCTGCCGCGGCTGCGACGCGACTATCCCGACCTCAAACTGTTCCTGCGCGAAGAACCGAGCGGCGCCGCGTGCGAGGGCCTGCATCACGGTCGCGCCGATTGCGTCTTGCTCGCCCTGCCCTTCGCGTGCGGCGAAGTGGATTCGGAAGTCCTGTTCGAAGACCGGCTGTTCGTCGCGGGCGCGCCCGACGAAATGGGCGATGCCACGCTCGCCATGCCTGCGGGTGAAATCGACGAGACCCGGATGCTGCTGCTCGAGGACGGCCATTGCCTCAAGGACCACGCGCTGTCGGCGTGCGCGCGTCCGGAATTGCGCGCAGAAGCGACGATGCTGGGGACCTCGCTCCACACCATCGTCCAGATGATCGACAACGGATTGGGGCTGACAATGCTCCCCGAGATGGCGCTCAAGGCCGGCATCCTCGACCACACCGGCCTGGTCGCACGACCGCTCGACGCGAGCAGCCCATCGCGCAAGATCGCGCTCGTCTGGCGGCGCGGTTCGCCGCGCGAGAAGGACTTCCAGCTGCTCGCCACCGCCCTCGCCGAGGCGGCCTGACGAAACCATTTCGTTGCTCAACCGTATTTATGCCGCGCAGCCCGAACGGGTCGCGACAATTTTACCGGAGAGCCTCATGACCCTCAAGACCACTTTGTACGCCACTGCGATGGCCAGCGTCCTTTCGATCGGCGTCGCCGCAACCGCGCAGACCGCAACGCCCCCAGGCGCCCCGACCGCAGCCGCGCCCGCAATGCAGGCGGCTCCCGCACAGGGTACGCCGATGCAGGCTGCACCGGCTGCCGGCACCCCCGCTGCGCCCGCCGCCACGACCAACCCGACGGTCGGCGGCGCCGCAATGGATGCCACCAAGACGGTCGTCGACAACGCAGCCGCCGCGCCGAACCTCAGCACGCTGGTAAGCGCCGTCAAGGCAGCGGGTCTTGCAACCACGCTGGCGGGCCCAGGTCCGTTTACCGTGTTCGCCCCGACCAACGATGCGTTCACGCGCCTCGCGCCGGGCACCGTCGACACGCTGATGAAGCCCGCCAACAAGGCGACGCTGGTCAAGGTCCTGACGTATCACGTCGTTCCGGGCACGATCACGCTCGCGGACCTGCAGCAGAAGGCGACCGCAGGCGGCGGCAAGGTCGTGCTGACCACCGTCGAGGGTGAGCCGCTGACGGTCGAGATCGCAAATGGTGCAGTCCAGCTGACCGACGTCAACGGCAACAAGAGCTATGTCGAGACGCCCGACGTCCGCCAGTCGAACGGCGTCGTCCATGTCGTCAACGGCGTGGTCCTGCCGAAGCTGAACTAAGCCTTCCACCGCGCGGCGGCGACATCGTCGCTGTCGCGCGGTTCTACCCAGCTGGTCTCGCCGCCGCGCGTTTCCTTCTTCCAGAAGGGCGCCTCGGTCTTCAGGCGATCGATCAGGAACGCGCAGGCCTCTAACGCCGCACCACGGTGCCGCGCCGCCGTTCCCACGAACACAACGATCTCCCCCGGGTGCATGTCCCCCACCCGGTGCGTAATGCGCGCGCCGATCAGGTCCCAGCGGGCGATCGCCGTATCCGCAAGCGCGCGCAAGGCCGCCTCGGTCGCGCCGGGGTAATGTTCGAGCGACAGGATCGCCACGCCGTCGTCGCTCCGGACCAGGCCGACGAACGTCGCGATGCCCCCCGCCCCGCTTGCCGAGATCGCAGCGAACTCGGTACCCGCGTCAATCGTCGCTTCGCTGACCGTGACCGTCATCATCCGCCCGTCACCGGAGGAAAGATCGCAACTTCCCGCGGCGACCCCAGCGGCGCGTCGAGCGCGACGAACACCTGATCCACCGCGGCGCGCAGCCGGTTCCGGTCGACGAACGCGGCGGCATGATCCGTGCTGCCCGCCGCCAACCAGTCAATCAGCGCGGCGACCGTCGTCACCTCGGACGGGGGCGAGACGGTTTCGCTCGCCTTGCCGATCCGTTCACGCACCCACGCAAAATACAACATCTCGATCGTCACAGGTCAGTCCATATGCTTCAGGCCGACGCGCAGGTAATCCCAGCCCGTCACCAGCGTGAGCGCCGCAGCGCCCCATAACGTGATCAGCCCGACCTGATCGACCCACGGATAGGCGGTGAGCGCCCCCCCGAGGATGAGCGCGCCGAGCGACACGAGTTGCAGCGTCGTCTTCCACTTGGCGAGTTTCGAGACGGGCACGGAAACCTGCAGCTGCGCCAGGAATTCGCGCAGGCCCGACACCGCAATCTCGCGCAGCAGGATCACCAGCGCCGCGATCTGGTGGATTCCGGGGATGATCGCGGGCTCCGGCCCGCGCGTTCCGACGAGCAGCAGGATGACCGCCGCCACCATGATCTTGTCCGCGATCGGATCGAGAAACACGCCCAGCTTCGAGACGGTGCCCTGCGTCCGCGCGAGATAACCGTCGAAATAGTCGGTAATCCCCATCAGGCAGTACAGCACGAAACCGGCCGCATAGCCGTCCAACCAGTCCGGCCACCACAGGAACCACGCGAGCAAGGGGATCGCGACGATACGCGACAGGGTGAGGAGGTTGGGAAGAGTCAACACACCCCTGCTCTACCCTTGCCACGCGCCGGACGAAACCCCGTGCGGGTAAATCGTGTCGGCCAAGGGGTTTGGAGATTGGCGGGTTGCCGCTTGGCGGGCGGGTGGGCTATGGACACGGCTTATTTCCGCCACATCGAGGCCACGATCCCATCATGCACAACGCGCTCGGCTTGCTGAAGGAGCGCCGTTTTCTCCCGTTGTTCGTCACCCAGTTCCTCGGCGCGCTCAACGACAATCTGTTCAAGACGGTGATGGTACAGTTCGCGATCTACAAGATCTTCGCGGACCCCAAGCTGGAACAGAATTTTACGGCATTGGCGACAGCCCTCGGTATCCTTCCGTTCTTCCTGTTCTCCGCGCTTGCCGGACAGTTGGCGGATACGAACGACAAGGCCAAGATCATCCGCATCGTAAAGACGGCGGAGATCCTGATCATGATCATTGGCGCCGGTGGGCTGATGCTCGCCTGGACCGGCTATTCGACCGTCGGGCTGGTGCTGATGCTGTTCGCCACGCTGTGCCTCGGGGTCCATTCGGCGTTCTTCGGCCCGATCAAATACGCCATCCTGCCGCAGCATCTGCACGAGGATGAAGTCCTCGGCGGGACGGGTCTGGTCGAGTCGGCGACCTATATCGCGATCCTGCTCGGCACGATTCTCGGCGGGTTCATGGCGGTGCAGCATGCCGCGATCGCGGTGCTGACGGTTGCGATCGTGGGCTGGCTGGTGTCGTTCAAGGTCCCCCCGGCGGCGCGCGAGGGCAAGGAACTGGTCGTCAATTTCAACCCGTTCACGTCGTCGTGGCGGCTGATTTCGGGGACGATGCACATCCGTCGCCTGTTCCTCGCGATCTGCGCGATCAGCTTCTTCTGGACCATGGGGTCGATCCTGATCATCGTGTTCCTGCCGCTCGCCAAGAACGTGCTGACCGCGAACAACCACGTCTTCACTATGATGACCGCGTTGTTCTCGATCGGCGTCGCGATCGGATCGGTGCTGATCAACTCGCTGTTGAAGGGGCATACCTCCGCCAAATACGCGCCCGCGTCAGTCCTTGCGATGGGCGGGTTCGTCGTGGTGTTCTCGCTGCTGGTGCGCGGCTGGCCGGAGGCGCCGATCGGCACGCTCTACGATCTGGCGAGCTTCATCGCGATCCCGCGCGCGATCGTGCTCGTGCTGGTGCTGATGGGGATCGCGATCACCGGCGGGATGTTCGTGGTGCCGCTCTACGCCTTCCTGACGACGACCGTGTCGAAGGACGAGACCGCGCGCACGGTGGCGGCGAACAACGTCGTCAACGCGGGCGCGATGACGATCGGGGCCTTGGGCGTGCAGGGCCTGACCCTGGCGGGCGTGACGCCGGACAACATGCTGCTGGTGGTCGCCGCCATGTGCCCGGTCTCGGCGTGGATCGCCTGGAAACTCCACGTCGCCTGCGACTGATGGGTCGACGGCGCCGGGCGGCCGGCGTCGGTTAGAATATGAACGTATAGAAGCAGATGAAGAACGCGGAGAAGCTCATCACGAAGAGCTTCACGTCCTCCTCGTCGCGCGCGCGCGTACGGGCGATACGGCTGGCCTTCACCGCCTGGCGGAAGGGGTGGCGAGCGCCGGGCGAAGCGAGCGATAACGTGCGTTGCATGCCGCATGGTAACGCTTTGTTTACGATACTCGCCAGCAAGCGTTGCGGTTAACGCCTGTCCCGATCCGGGACGCCGCTTTCCCGCGATGCGTCAGCGCGGCGACACTCCCCCAAAACTTTGCAATCGGTGCAGCTTGTTAACACCGCGTTGACCAGATTGCGTGTTAACCAGCATCATGAGTATGTCGCGTAACCGTTCCGAGCATCTGGTGGCGTTCTGGCTGGGCGTCGTGTTCCTGGCGGTCGCCGCGGCGTCCGTCAGTTTCGCCCGCTTCGATGGCGGCGTGGCCTATGTCTGGGGTGCCGCGGGGTTGTTGCTGGCGCGGCTGGTGACCTTGCCGGTGCGTCGCTGGCATCTGCCATTGCTGTGGTGCGGGCTCGCCTGTGTTCTCGAAGTCTGCCTGTTCGGGCTTGGCTGGCGCGCGGTCCCCGCGCTCGTGCCGGTCCTGCTGCTCGAACCCGTCCTTGCCGCGCTGCTGCTGCGCGCGGTGCTTGGCAAGGGACTTCATATCGCGACGGTGGAGGGCATGGCGTGGTTCATCGCCATCGCCGGGGTCATCGCGCCGCTGGTATCGGGCGTGTTCGCGGCAGAGGTCGTCGTGGTCTTTTCGAAAGCGCCCTATTGGTCGAACCTGCTCCACTGGTTCGTCGCGCACGCGCTGGGCGCGGTGCTGATCACGCCGGCGGCGGTGGCCGTGGGCAATCCCGCCGGGATGGCGCGGATCCGCGACTGGAAACGCCGCGACTTGCTCGCGAACATCGCGCTGCTCGTCGTCGTCGCGGCGACCGCGGCGTACGTCTTCTATCAGAAGACCGCGCCGATCCTGTTCCTGCCGCTGCTCCCGATGGTCCTCGCAACGGTCCGCGGCGGCCGCATGGCGGCAATCACGAGCGTCTTCATCGTCGGCGTCATCGGCGCGGTCCTGACCGCGCACGGGCGTGGTCCGATCAACCTGATGAGTGGATCGACCGGCGAGAAGACGTTGCTGTTGCAGGGCTTCATCGCCTGTGCCGCGCTGCTCGTGCTGCCGGTCGCGTCGTTGCTGACGCAACGCCGGATCATCGCCGACCGCTGGCGCGAAAGCGAGGCGCGCTACCACACGATCGCCGACAGTCTCGGCGATGCGATCATCGACATTTCCGCCGACGGGACGATCCGCTACGCCTCCTCCGCGATCGCCGCGATGACCGACCTCCCCTCCGACGCGGTGGTCGGCAGCAACGCGCGGGATTTCGTTTGCAAGGATGACATGGCGGCGGTGGCCAAGGCGTATCATCAAGCGCTGGAGACGCCAGGCCGTGCGGTCATCGTGCAATATCGCGGTGCCCGCGATGATGACGACGGGCGGCGGTGGTTCGAGGCATCGATCCGCGCCGTCACCGCGCAGGGCGAATCCCTCGGCATCGTCGGGTCGATCCGCGACATATCGGACCGCAAGAGCCTGGAACTGTCGCTCACGCGCGAAGCCCGGCTCGACCCGTTGACCGGCCTGGCGAACCGCCGCGCCTTCCTCGAACAGCTCGAGCAGCGCTGTGGTTCGATCACTTCCGGCCTGCCCAACCCGTGGACCGGCAGCCTTGCGATCCTCGATCTCGATTATTTCAAGCGGATCAACGATCGCTACGGCCATCCCGCCGGCGACGCGGTGCTTCAGGCGGTCGCGACCGAGGCGATGCGCTTCTGCCGCAGCCATGATCTGGTCGCGCGGATCGGGGGCGAGGAATTCTGCGTCATCTTCGGCGGCGCCACCATGGCCGATGCCGAAACCGCGGCGGACCGGCTGCGGCAGGCGATCCGCGCGCTGCGCATCCCGGTCGACGGCGGCCAGACGATCACCGTCACCGCGAGCATCGGCCTCGCCGAGATCGTTCCCGGCACCGCCGCAGCCGAGATCCTGAAACGCGCCGATACCGCGCTGTACGAAGCCAAGCGCCAGGGCCGCGACCGGTTGCGGATCGCCGCCTGACCGGGTTGGCGGCGGGGGAAAGCTCGCCTAAGCATCGGAAATGATCAGCCCCGCTCCCCGTATTCGCCCGCTCCCCTTCGGCCGTCGCATCGCGCTGCTCGCGGTCTCCGCGGCCATGCCGCTCGCCCCCGCCGTCGCGCAGATCAAGACCGACCCCGCGCGGATCGAACAAAGCGTGCGCACGCTCGCGTCCGATACGTTCGAGGGCCGCGCCCCGGGCACCCGTGGCGAGGATCGGACGCTCGGCTATCTGATCGCACGCTTCCAGGCGCTCGGGCTCGAGCCGGCCGGGACCGATGGCGGCTGGGTCCAGAAGGTCCCGCTGATCCACACCCGGCTCGGCACGCCGCGGACGATGCAGTTCGACACGGCGAAAGGTGCGCTCCCCGCCGAACAATCGAAGGACGTCTACGTCTCGACCATCCGCCCGGATGATGCCGCGAAAATCGCCGCCGCGCCGCTCGTCTTCGTCGGCTACGGCGTGACCGCACCCGAGCGGAAGTGGGACGACTTCAAGGGCACCGACCTGAAGGGCAAGGTCGCCGTCTTCCTCGTCAACGATCCCGATTTCTCCGCCGCCAAGGGCGAGCCGGTCGCGGGCACGTTCGGTGGCCGGACGATGACCTATTACGGTCGCTGGACCTACAAGTTCGAGGAAGCCGCCCGCCAGGGCGCGATCGGCGCGCTGATCGTCCACGATACGCCGGGCGCAGGCTATGGCTGGAACGTCGTGGTCAGCAGCGGCGGCGAGAATTACGACATCGTGCGCGATCCCTCCAAACTGACCAGCCTCGCACTACAGGGCTGGATCACGGGCGACACCGCCGCGCGCGTCTTCGCGGCGGGCGGGCTCGATCTCGCGAAGATGCGTGTCGAGGCACGCAAGGCGAGCTTCCGTCCGGTGCTGCTGAAGGGCGTCACCTTCACCGCCGACGTGCCGGTCAGCCACGAGCAGGTCGACAGCTACAACGTCCTCGCCCGCATCCCCGGCACCGAGCGGCCCGACGAAGCGGTGATGTTCGGCGCGCATTGGGACGCGTATGGCGCGGGCAAGCCCGATGCGCAGGGGCGCATCTACCGCGCGGGCGCGAATGACGATGCGCTCGGCATCGCCGGCCTGTTCGAGATCGCGCGCAACATGAAGGCCGCGCCGCCGCCCAAGCGCAGCGTCGTCTTCGCCGCCTGGACCGCGGAGGAGCGCGGGCTGCTCGGATCCGAATATTACGCGACGCATCCCACGATCCCGATGGCGAAGACCGTCGCCAACCTGACGATCGACATCCTGCAAACCGCAGGCGCCGCGAACGACGTCGTGCTCGTCGGCGCGGGCCAGAACACCCTCGAGGACGACATGGCGCGCGTCGCGAAGACGCAGGGGCGCCGCGTTACGCCCGAAGGGTTGCCCGAACGCGGGTTGTTCTACCGCGCGGATCACTTTTCCTTCGCCAAGCAGGGCGTTCCGACGCTGCTGCTGATGGGGATCGCGGGCGCGTCCGACATCAAGCAGGGCGGAGTCGCGGCCGGACAGGCGTGGATCGATGCCTATACCGGCAAATGCTATCACCAGGCGTGCGATGCGTGGAGCGACGACTGGAAGCTGGACGGTGCGGTGCAGGACATCGACCTGATCGGAACGATCGGTTCAGAGCTGGCCAATGCGACCGTTTGGCCGACGTGGAAGGCCGGCTCCGAGTTCAAGGCAATCCGCGACAAGACCCGCCCGACGCGCTGACCGGCGCGTCCGGGTTTTCACCCCGCGCCCCACAGGCTTCCGTCATGCTGAACTTGTTTCAGCATCCACCGCGCAACAGGCCTAGTCCGGACTCGTGGAGGGCTGGATCCTGAAACAAGTTCAGGATGACGGACGGTTGTGCAGAACTCTCGCGAAACGGCGTCTGATCGTCCCGCGCACACCGCACCCGGAACGCCCTGCCCTCCGCAAGCATTAGGGACCCGACGGCGTTTTTCCGGCGAGACGAAGGATTCCGATATGCGCGCGCTCCCTGCCCTGCTGCTGCTCGCCGCTCCATGGACCAGCGCGGCCACGGCACGCGACGTCCCGGCTGCCCCGACAACCGCGACGACCCCACTCGGCGCGAACCTCGAAAAGGTCGCCTACCCCTTCCCGCTCCACTGGTTCGAAGGCCAGTCGCAAGGCGCACCGGTCCGCATGGCATATCTCGACGTCCCCCCGACGAGCCAGCCGAACGGACGAACCGTCGTGCTGCTCCACGGCAAGAACTTCTGCGCCGCGACATGGCAGGATACGATCGGCGCACTGTCCAAGGCCGGCTACCGCGTGATCGCGCCAGACCAGATCGGCTTCTGCAAATCGTCCAAGCCGGCGGGCTATCAATACAGCTTCCAGGCGCTCGGCGCGTTGACGGCGGGGCTGCTCGACAAGGCGGGGGTCGGGGCCGGGGTCGGCAAGGTCACGCTCGTCGGCCACTCGACCGGCGGCATTCTCGCCGCGCGGTTCGCGCTGACCTATCCCGACCGGGTCGAGCGCATGGTGCTGGTTAACCCGCTCGGGCTCAACGACACCTTGGCGCAGGGCGTGCCCTATACCGATCTCGGTGCGCTGCGGCAGGAGGAAGCCAAGACCAGCGCCGCGTCGATCAAGGCGTACCAATTGCGCAATTATTATCACGGCACATGGCGCCCGGCCTACGACCGCTGGGTCGCGATGCTCGCGGGGCAATATGCGAGCGCCGACGGAAACACCGTGCGCGACGCGCAGGCGCGGCTTTCGGACATGATCGAGACGCAACCCGTCGCCGCCGACCTCGCCCGGATCACGGTGCCGGTCACGCTCCTCATCGGCCAGCGCGATCTCACCGCCTTCCGCGCCAACACCGCGCCCCCGGCGATCCGCGACCGGATCCAGACCGTCCCGCAGGCCGCGGAGGACGCGGTCAAGCGCTTCCCCAACGCCCGCCTGATCCGCATCCCCGACGCGGGCCATGCCCCGCAAGTCGAGGACGCGGCCGGGTTCAACGCAACGTTGCTGGCCGAACTGCGCTAGACCGCGCCGGGCAGGACCTTCCAATAAGTCGCATAGCGATCATGCGCGACGCGGTGATACGGGACCAGCCGCACCGCGCTCTGGTCTCCCGACGGAACCGTGAATTCGAGCGGCGCTGCGCCCGGACGAACCTTCCCGGCGATCGTTCCAGCATCGCCCGTGAGCATCGGCGGGGTAAACGGCGTGGCGTTATACTCGCCGTACTTGCGTTCGCTGACGATGATGTCCGCGTCCTTCGCCAGCCCCTTGGTCCCGAACACCCCGGCCAGCACGATCGGCCCATAGGTGAACGCCACCACGTCCGGCGCAGCGGGCGCATGGTCGGTCGCGACCTCCATCGCGAGCCGCAGTTCGACCGTATCCCCATCGCGCCACGTCCGCGCGAGCTTGACGTAGCTGCCCGCCGCATTCGACCGGACGGTCTCCACGCCGTTGACCAGCACGGTCGCGGTCCGGCTCCAGCGCGGATGGCGCAATTGCAGCGTCAATTCGGTCGGCCGCCGCAGCGACCAGCGCAGTGTCGTCGTCGGCGAATCCGGGAAGGTCGTCACCTGCCGCAACACCGCTCCCTTGTCGCGCCACGTCACCGAGGACGGCACGAACAGGTTCACATACAGCGACCCATCGTCGTGGAAGTAGATCGAGTCGCGATATTTGACGTGGTTTTCCATGCCCGTGCCGGTGCAGCACCAGAAGGAATCGACCGGCGTGTGGTACAGCTTCATGTAGCCGGGTCGCGCGCCCTGAAAATAGGTCACCATCCCCGAATCCGGGTCCTGCGACGCGAGGATGCCGTTGTAGAGCGTCCGCTCGTAATAATCGGCATAGTCGGCCTGCGGGTCCTGCAGGAACAGCGCGCGGGTCAGCTTGAGCATGTTGTGCTGGCAGCACGTCTCCGATCCCTTGGCCGAGAAGACGTGCTTTTCGAAGTCCGCCATCGGGAAGAAATGCTCGTTGTCGCCATGCCCGCCAGTCGCGAACGAGCGCGTCAGCGCGACCGTCTTCCAGAAGAACGCCGCGGCATCGCGATACTGCAGGTTGCCGGTCACCTCATAGACACGCTGGAAGCCGATGATCTTGGGCACCTGCGTATTGGCATGCATCCCGTCCAGCCGGTCGCGTCCCGCCGCGAGCGGCTCGAGGATCGCCTTGTGCGAGAAGCGTTCGGCCATCTCGCGATACGCGGGGTTGCCGGTCATCACGAACAGGTCGGCGAAGGTCTCGTTCATCCCGCCATGTTCGGTATCGAGCATCGTCTCGAATTGCGCAGCCGTCAGCGGACGCGTCGCCACGACCGCCCAGTCGGCCATCCGGATCAGGACGGCCTTCGACGCGGTGCTGTCCGCCAGCAACGTCGCATCGCGCAGGCCCGCATAGACCTTGTGGAGCGTGTACCACGGCACGCCGGTGATCTTGTCCCCGCGCAGATGCGCCGCGACCAGCGCCGCGCCATCGGGAAACGCGCAGACCAGCCCCGTCTTGGCGGCATCCTGGCACGCGGCGAGTTCGCCCGCGATATAGTCGATCCGCTGCTTGAACTGTGGCTCGCGAGTCGAGCGATAGGCCAGCGCGCACGCCGACAGGTAATGGCCGAGCGTATGCCCGTGGCAGTTGATCTCCGCCCACTGCGCCTCGGACTCCCACCCGCCATAGACCGGCGCCTTGGGCTTCAACCCCGCGTTGACGCGGAAATTGTGGAGCATCCGGTCCGGGCTGAGGCTGAGCAGATACGCAACGGTCTTGCGCTGCGCATGGAGGAACGGCCCTTCGGACAGCTCGACATCGGCAAGATCGAACGGCTGCAGCGCGGCCTTGGGGCGCGCCCCCGCCGGGATCGTCGGGGCGGCGAACAGCGCGGTCGGGCTCCCCGCCGCCAGTCCCGCGAGCAAGCCGCCCGCGCCCGTGCTCGCAAGGAAGCTGCGGCGCGTATTGCCGCCACGGCGGGTCGTGTTCGTCATGGTACCACTCCTAAAATCGCGCCGCATTCGCTGCGGCGTCCTTAACCTTCATGCGCGCCGCACCGCGATCACGCCGACCGATCGCCCCGATATCCCAGCGTATCCGAAATCCGCCCGACCGCCGCATGCAGCATCGCGCGCGCGGCCTCGGCGTCGACCTTCTGCGATCCGTCGATCAATTCCAGGAACGGAATCGTCAGCGCCGCCACGACGGTGCCATCGAACCCGAACACCGGGCAGCTGATGTCGGTAACGCCGTGCGTGATCGGGCTCTGCCGCCGATCATACCCGCGCGTCCGGATGACTTCCAGTTGCGCCGCCAGCCGCGCGCGGTCGATCGGCTCGGCACGGTCCTGCGCCGCCGCCGCGAGGATCTGGTCCGCGCGCATATCGCTCGAAAACGCGAGCAGCACCTGTCCCGAACAGCTGTTGAGAATGTCGATCTTCGCGCCGACCCGCAGCGAAAAACCGCGGATCCCGGGTTGCTGCTCGCACGCGATGACCAGCCCCGCCCCCGCGTTCGGCACGACGAGGTGGCACGATTGCCCCGCATCCTGCGCCAGCCCCTGCATCTGCGGCAACGCCGCGCGCGTCACGTCCTGCGCGGGCGTCGCGCGATAGGCGACCTCGAGCAGCTTGTAGGTGACGGTGTAGCGATCGGTCCGTGCGGACTTCTTGAGATAGCCCAGCCGCTCCATCACGATGATGATGCGGAACAGCTCCCCGACCGACCGCCCCAGCAACGTCGCCATCTCGCTGACCAGCGCGCCCTCGGGGTGTTGGCCGAGCAGCTCGATGACCTCGAACGCCTTTTCGATCGCGGGTGCGGTATAGGTGCCTTGCGGGCCGCTCTGTTTCATCAGTCCCCTATCATGCTCTTACGCGGGCCGGGTCAGGACCAGCGCCGCGAATACCGACCCGCTGCGGACAGCTTGGCCGTGAAGTCCTCTTTGCCAGCCCGCACCGTCACCGTCGATCCCGCAGGGCCGCGGATCGTCAGCGCTTGCGGCCGCCCATCGCGCCATTGCAGATCGACCCGCAAGTCGCCCCGCGCACGAAACCCGCTGATCGCGCCGGTCGGCCACGCCCCGGGCAACGCCGGGAGCAGATGCAGCGTATCCCCCCACGACTGGACGAGCATCTCCAGGATTCCCGCGGTCCCGCCGAAATTGCCGTCGATCTGGAACGGCGGATGCGCATCGAACATGTTGGGGTAGGTGCGCTTGGGCCCGAGCAACCCGTTGAGCACGTCATGCGCGTGATCCCCCTCCCCCATGCGCGCCCACAGGCACACCCGCCACGCGGTCGCCCACCCGGTTGAGAGATCGCCGCGCCGTCGCAAGCTGACCTTGGCCGCTTCGATCAGCTCGGGCGTATCGCGCAGGTTGATCTGCCCGCTGGGATACACCGCGTAGAGATGCGAGACGTGGCGATGCTGCGGATCGGGCGCCTGCGCGTCCCAATCCTCGAGCCATTCCTGCAACTGGCCCTGCGCGCCGATCCGGTCCGGCGCGATCTTCGCGCGCGCGGCGGCGACCGTGTCGAGCCAGGCGGCATCCCGCCCCAGCCGCTTCCCCGCCACGACCGTATTGGCGAACAGGTCGCGGATGATCTGGCGGTCCATCGCCGGACCGACGCACAGCGACGATCCGAACGGGTGCAAATTTTCCGGAGACACCGACGGCGAGGTGACGAGTCCGCGCCCCTTGGGATCCTCGATCAGCGTATCGAGGAAGAAACGCGTCGCCCCCACCATCAACGGATACAGCCGTCCCAGCACCGCAGCGCTGCGGTTGTGATCCCAGTGGCTGAACAGCGTGTTGCACAACCACGCCCCGCCGCACGGCCACAGCCCCCACAACGGCCCGTCGATCGGCGCGGTCGCGCGCCACAGGTCGGTGTTGTGATGCGCGACCCAGCCACCCGCGCCGTACATCGCCCGCGCGGTGCGTGCGCCCGACACGGCAAGCTCCTCCGTCATCCGCAACAACGGCTCGACGCACAGGCCAAGCCCGGCCGGATCGGCGGGCCAGTAGTTCATCTCGGTATTGATGTTGATCGTGTATTTGCTCCCCCACGGCGGGGTGGTGCCTTCGTTCCAGATCCCCTGGAGGTTCGCCGGCTGCGTCCCCGGTCGCGACGACGCGATCAGCAGATAGCGCGCATAGCGCACATACAGCGCGGCAAGCCCCGGATCGCGCCCGCTCTCCCCCGCCGCGATCCGCCGATCGGTCGGCAGCGCCGCCGCGGCGGCGTTGGTGCCGAGGTCGATCGTCATCCCCCCGTACAGCGCGGCATGATCGGCAACGTGCGCGCGCCGCAACGCCGCATAGGACTTGCCGGCAGCGGCCTTGGCGACCGACCGCACGATCGCCACCGGGTCCGCCCCCTGGTCGCCCAACCCGACGTAGCTCGTCGCCGCTGCGATCAGCAGGGTGACGTGCCGCGCGCCCCGCACCGACAGACCGTCGGGCCCGCTCGTGATCGTCCCGTCGCCCACCGCGACGACCTGCACCGCGTACCGGAGCCCCGCCGGAATCCCGTTGGCGGCTTCGTTCCGCCCGGTGACGAGCATCGCGGTCGCGCCATCGGCCGCGACCGTGACGCCGGGCCGCGCGGGGCCAGCGGTCTCGTGCTGCAACCAGTCGACCGTCGTGGCCGCAGGCGGCGCCGCGCCTTCGACATATTGCTCGCGCGGAATCGCCACCGCGTGCGGCGCGCGATGCGTGATATCGAAGTCGAGCGTCCCGCCCTGCGCGGTCAGCCGCACGACGATCACCTGATCGGGCGCCGAGGCAAACACCTCGCGCGTCTGCGCCGCACCACCGCTGCCATAGCGCGTCGTGGCGACACCCGAGGCGAGATCGAGGTCGCGTCGATAGTCCGCCGGTCGCGTGGCACCCGCGAACGTCACCAGCAGATCGCCCAGCGAGCCGTACGGCATTTGCGACAGCGGCTTCGCCATCATCTTCGCCGACGCGAGATCGGTCGCTTCCTTGTACCGTCCCTCCGCGAGCAACGCGCGGACACGCGGCAACGCGGCCAAAGCGTCCGGATTGTTCGGGTCATAGGGCGACCCCGCCCACAAGGTGTCGCTGTTGAGCTGGAGCCGTTCCTGCGCGACCCGGCCGAACACCATCGCGCCGAGCCGTCCGTTGCCGACCGGCAACGCCTCGGTCCACGCCTGCGCCGGTTGACGATACCACAATTGATGGTCGGTGGAGGGCGCGGTCGTTTCCGCCGCCGACAGCGTGGGAAGCGCGCCCAGTGCGATCCCGCTGACCAGCGTTTCGCGACGCGTCAGCCCCTTCATCCCGTTGCGACGACGCATCCTCTTCTCCTCGGCTTCCGCGATACCGCCCGAGGCGACGCGCTGTTGCGCCAATGGTCTATCACAATGCCGAATGAGTCCAGCTAGATTGCATATATGATCGCTTGCTTGCATATACGGCACGAACCATTGGGCTCGCCCCTGCAGACCCTGCCCGTGAGGATCGGAAAATGAAAACCGTCGTGTGTCGCGAACCGTTCAGCCTCGCGATCGAGGATCGTCCCGCTCCGTCGCCGCGCGCCGGAGAGGTGCTCGTCCGGATTCGCCGGGTCGGACTGTGCGGGACGGATTACCATATCTATGCCGGGCGGCATCCGTTCCTCGCCTATCCGCGCGTGATGGGCCACGAACTGTCGGGCACGGTCGAACAGGCGCCCGCAGGCTCCGCTTTCCGACCGGGACAGATCGTCGCGATCAACCCGTATCTCGCGTGCGGCACGTGCATCGCCTGCCGCAACGGCAAGCCCAACGCTTGCGTCAACATCAGCGTGCTCGGGGTCCATTCGGACGGCGGGATGGCGGAGCTGCTCGCGGTCCCCGAAAGCGCGGTCCTCGACGCGGGCGCGCTGACGCTCGAACAGGCGGCGATGATCGAATTTCTCGCGATCGGCGCGCATGCCGTCGCGCGCGCGGAGGTCCCGTCGGGCGCGCGCGTGCTGGTGGTGGGCGCCGGACCGATCGGCGTCGGCACCGGTCTGTTCGCGCGCTTCAACGGCGCACACGTCACGCTTGCGGATACACGCCCGACCCGGCTCGCCTTCGCGCGCGCCAACCTCGGGTTCGAAACCACGGTCGAGGCCGGCCCCGATATGGCCGCCACGCTCGCCGAGCTGACCGGCGGCGAAATGTTCGATGCGGTGTTCGACGCGACCGGATCGCTCGCCGCGATGGCCGCAAGCCTCGCCTATGTCGCGCACGGCGGCAAGCTGATCCTGGTCGGCGTCGCCCCCGGCGACCTGGTTTTCGCCGACCCCGAATTCCACAAGCGCGAGACAACGCTGATCGCCAGCCGCAACGCGCTCTCCGCCGATTTCGAGCGCGTCAAACAGGCGATCCTGAGCGGCCGTATCCCGACCGACGCACTCCACACCCACAGCCTCGACGCGGACGAAATCCCGACGCGCATGCCCGAGCTGATCGCAGAGGCGGACCACGTGCTGAAGGCGATCGCGCGGTTTTGAGCGGGGGTTCGGGCCAATGCCGGTCATGGTGCTACCCAACCTTTCGTCACCCCGGGCTTGACCCGGGGTCCCGCTTCTAGGCCTAACGTATCGTTTCGAACAGATCCCGCCACTCGGGATTGCCACGTTCGATCAGCGCGAACTTCCACGCACGCCGCCAGTGTTTGAGGCGCTTCTCGTGCGTGATGGCATCGGTGATCGACGGTGTGTGATCGAGCCAAACCAGACGATGCAGGCCGTAGCGGCGGCAGAAGTCGGATCCGTCGCCGCTCCGGTGCTGCTGGATACGGGCGGGTAGGTCGGCAGTGACGCCGACATATATTGCGCCGCGATAACGATCGGCCATGATGTAAACCCACCCGCCACGATGCCTCATCGCGGCAGAAGATTAGAAGCGGGACCCCGGGTCAAGCCCGGGGTGACGATCAATGCGAACGGCAGCTCACCACCTAGGCTGTGTGGAAACACGAAAGTCGGCGCAGTCTCCGCAACAATAATTCAATATTGGCCGGCGCCTGATTCAACCTTTGCGCGACACGCTTGCCCGTGATTCCGTTCTTGCTCGTTTCCGCTGCGACGAAACGTGTTTACACGGCCTCAACCACATTCCGACGTTCCAGCGTTGCTAGCGCGTCTACCCTGCCCGTAACCCCGACCGGCAGCTATTGGGCAAAAAAGCGGTTGGGTAGCACCCGCCCGAGAGCGGACGTTTCGCTTGAGAAAACCACGATATTTGGGTGGTTTATCGGCACCGCAATGATCAGATCGTTAAGAGAATATCAATAACATTCTTGGAGTATTGGATAGAGTACATGATTGTGCCGAGTTAATCCTGTCTCGCTTGGATCAAAGTTTGAACTGGAGCGCACGCAATGTCGAAAAGACCGAAACGTTCAAGGTTATCGCCTAAGACGGTTTGGATTATATCTCTACTATTCACCGTCGCTTTCAATATCATCACCAGGAAATACAGAATATTTGATATTGCTCCCACGTTCGCTTGGGCTGCAAGTACACTGATTGCAATTTGCTTAACATGGCTTGCCGTTAGTTATGTAGTTCGACGCAGGAGGGAGAGACGCGAAAACCAGAACATCGCGTGGCGAAAGCATATTCAGGTCCGTGATATCCGATAGTAAGATCAGAACCCGTAAACTGGATCTGTACGCATCGGAAAGTTGTTCCACGTTCGCCGAAAGACTGAGCTAGATTTAAACGATTTTGGTTAGCTGCACATACCTTGCGACAGTGGAATGTCCGCTGTCCACCAGTTCTTGCCGTTCCCGACTCCTTCGCGGTCGGATGACGGCTCCCGCCCAAAGTCGGACGTGGTGCTACCCGACCTTTCGTCACCCCGGGCTTGACCCGGGGTCCCGCTTCTAGACCTAACGTATCGTTTCGAACAGATCCCGCCACTCGGGATTGCCACGTTCGATCAGCGCGAACTTCCACGCACGCCGCCAGTGTTTGAGGCGCTTCTCGTGCGCGATGGCATCGGTGATCGACGGTGTGTGATCGGCCCAAACCAGACGATACAGTCCGTAGCGGCGGCAGAAGTCGGATCCGTCGCCGCTCCGGTGCTGCTGGATACGAGCGGGTAGGTCGGCGGTGACGCCGACATATATTGCGTCGCGATAACGATCGGCCATGATGTAAACCCACCCGCCATGATGCCTCATCGCGGCAGAAGATTAGAAGCGGGACCCCGGGTCAAGCCCGGGGTGACGATCAATGCGAACGGCAGCTAACCACCACATTCCGACGGTCAGGCGCTATGAACGCGACCACCGTTCTAAAAAGTTGACCGACAACTTGCGGGCAAACACAGATGGTGTCGCAGAGGCGGTACTTTCGCGGCAACCGACGTGCGAAAGCCACCGCCTACACACCCCCCACCCCGCCCAATCGGTTGCCAAGCCACCGGATCGCGCTATTACTCATACTAATGAAGCCGCGCCGTTGCAGCGCGAGCCATGCCCCGGGAGAGACGTATGAAATGGTGTTGGCTCGCGAGCGTCACCCTCGCCCTCCCCTTCGCTGTCCCCCTCGACGCGGCCCCGCAACAGCCGCGCTCCGCCGCCACCTGGACCGCCGACAACGGCAACGGCACCTACACCAACCCGTTGTTCTTCGATGAATTCTCCGATCCCGACATGATCCGGGTCGGCGACGATTTCTACCTCACCGGCACCACCATGCACGCGATGCCGGGCCTGCCGATCCTCCATTCGCGCGATCTGGTGAATTGGGATTTCGTCACCTACGCGCTCGATACGCTCGATCTCGGCCCGGCCTATCGGCTCGAAAAGGGCGAGAACGTCTATGGCCGCGGGATCTGGGCGCCGAGCTTCCGCTATCACGCGGGCACCTTCTACATCTTCAGCAACGTCAACGGGCAGACGACCCAGATGCTGACCGCGCCCGCGCCGCGCGGGCCGTGGAAGCGCACGCCGATGAAGCGCAGTTTCCACGATCTGTCGGTGCTGTTCGACGACGACGGCAAGACCTACGTCATCTGGGGCTATCAGGAGATCCACCTCGCGCAGCTCGACGCGAGCCTGACCGACATCGTCCCCGGCAGCGAACGGATCATCATCCCCAAGGGCAGCGGGATGGGTGAAGGCTCGCACTTCTTCAAGATGAACGGCAAATACTTCATCACCAGCGCGGAATATGCCGGGCCGTTCCGCATGCCCGCCGCGCGGTCCAGTTCGCCGCTCGGGCCGTATGAGATCAACCCCTCGATCAGCCAGTGGGAGGATTTCGGCGAGCAACAGGGCTACCGCGTCAAGGATGCGCGCGCCGATCCGCTGGTGCTGACGCCCCCCAACCCCAAGGCGCGCGGCGGGCTGTCGCTGCACCAGGGCGGAGTCATTCAGACGCCCAAGGGCGACACCTGGGGCTGGTCGATGTTCGAGGGCAATTCGGTCGGGCGGCTGACCGCGCTGTCGCCGGTGACGTGGAAGGACGGCTGGCCGTATTTCGGGCTCCCCGGCAATCTCGGCCGGACCCCGCGCACCTGGATCAAGCCCGACCTGCCGAAGACGCCCGACCGTGCGCCCTACGTTCGGAGCGACTCGTTCGATGGCCCCGGGTTGCGGCCCGTCTGGCAATGGAACCACGTCCCCGTTCCCGCCGCCTGGTCGCTGACCGAACGCAAGGGCGCGTTGCGGCTCCACGCGCTCCCCGCGACCGGCTTCCTGCAAGCGCGCAATACGCTCACCCAACGCGCGATCGGTCCGCAATCGTCGCCGACCGTCGAACTCGATGCGAGCGAACTCAAGGTCGGCGATGTCGCCGGGCTCGGGCTGCTCAATCGGCCGTATAGCTGGTTCGGGGTGCGGCGCGACGAAAGTGCGTTATTCCTGGTGCAAACCGACGAAATCGGCGGCGAAAAGGCACGCGTTCGGCTCGAAAACGGCCACATATGGCTGCGAACCGACGCCGATTTCACGACCGAAACCGCGCGCTACAGCTATTCGCTCGATGGTCGCAGCTTCACGCCGATCGGTGACCCCGTGAAGATGGTGTTTCAGTTGATCACTTTCCAGGGGGTCCGCTACGGTCTGTTTGCCTACAGTCAGGGGGGCACCGCCGGCGGCCAGGCTGACTTCCTGTCCTACGCCCTCGCCGAACGCCGTTCCGAGAGTCGCCCCGCAATCCCTTATAATCGCACGGTTCGTTTCACGCCGGTGGGGACCAGGGAGACGCCTGCGCTGTTGCAGGGCGGCGTCCGCGTGGTCGATCACGGTCTCGGGCGCGTCGGTCTGGAACAGGGCAACCGCGCGCTGACGGCGGCGCCGGACGGCAGCGTGGCGTGGCAACCCAAACGCGCCGACCGCGACCCGGCGCAAAGTTTCCAATGGATGGAGAGCCTTAGCGGGGGCGCGCTGCTGATGGCCTTGTCGACCAACCGCTATCTCCACCTGACCGACACGGGATCGCTCCGCGCCGACAGCCCCGGCGCAACCGCGGACAACGCGGACCGAAGCCGCTGGACCGTCAAGTAATTTCGGCTTTCCGGGTCATTGCCCGCCAGCGTAGAGGCCAACGGATTCGAACAGCACCGTCAACGCCGCGCGCTCGTCGGCCGAAAGCTCGGGGCGCCACACCTCGAACAGCAGAACGACCCGCGTCGTGTCCGCTCGATTTCAACGCTTCATGTTCGATAGAATCGTCGAAAATCATGAGCTTGCCGCGTTCCACGGGTCTGACGTCATTGCCCACGCGCAACGTGCAGCCCGCCGGAACGATCAGCGGCAAATGGCAGATCAGCCGCGTGTTGAGCATGCCCGTATGCGGCGGAATGTGCGTATCCGGCTGCAAAACGGAGAAAAGCGCCATCGGAGACCGCGCGGCAATCACGGGCATCGGCACCCGCGCCAACGCCGCCATCGTCCGCGGAAATCGCTCTTCCGCGCGTGGCACCGGATGGCCGTTCTCGAACAAATGGAACGCACTCCACCGCGGATCGTCGAGCAGCGCATGGCCGCGGCTGGCGCGCGTCGGGTCGGCACGCACATAGGGCGACAGGCCGGCCCCCTCCTCCAGGAACGCGCGAAGTTCCGTTTCGATTTCATCGGTTTCCGTCATCAGACCGGCCGCCCAATCGAATTCCACCGGCGGGAAGAACTGGCGATGCGGCAAGCCCGGAAAGAAGAAGTTCGTCGGGCTCTGGAAGTACAACTGCTTCTCCCCGAGCAAGAGCGCGACCGCCTCCTCGAAACGCGCGCTTGCCGGATGCGCCGCCATTGTGGCTCGAAGATGTGTCGCAAAGCGCTCGGCCATCCGCGTCAGCTTCGCTTGTGCTTGGCTTATCAAAGCTTTGGTCGCGGGATCCGCAACCTGTGCTCCTTGCCCCTGCGAAACGGCCAACTGATAATAAGACGTCGCCGCGCGGTCATCCGCGGCGCGATCTCCCTTTAGGATCAACGCAGCAACGTTGCGCGGCTCCATCGCAAGGACATGATCAAGTGCCTGATCGACAAGGTCTTCGGCACCGGTCGCGATCCGCGCCTGCGCCAGAAGCAGCCACAAAGCGGGGGTCGCCACCCCCGCCGCCGCAACATCCTCGAACAAGGCGCGGGCGGTCACGACATCGCCCCGCTGCCATGCGGCCCACCCCGCCTGAGCGGTCGCGCGCTGATCGTCCCGTGCCATTCCTGGCAGCGTACACCGATATTAGCCAGTGTCACTGTCGCGTTTCATGTGCAGCTACATGTATCGATCCAATGCTTTGCCAAGGCGCGTTTGAGGCGATGTCGTAACGCTTTCAAAGAAGGACCGCGACGTTCCTGGCGCGGCCCCGCTCTCGCTCACTTGATGTCGAGCATCACGATCGCCTTTGCCGGGATCGCGACCGTCAGCACCCCGCCCTGCAGCGTCGCACCGGTGAAGGCGACCGGCTTGACCGTCTCCGGCGAATCGAACGTGTTGTGCGCATCGATCGCGCTTCCCGTCAGGATCCGCCCCGACACGGTCGCGCCCGTCACGCCGTCCAGCTTGACGCTCACCGTCGTGGCACGATTGGGATCGACGTTGGTCAGCCCGACGTGCACCGCGCCGTCCAACCCGCGCACCGCACTCGCGCTGACCGCCTTCATCGTCCACTCGTTCTTGTTGTAATAATGGGACTTTACGTCGATCGGCAGGACCGTGCCGTCCTGATAGTTCTTGTACAGATCGAACACCCAATAGGTCGGGGTCTTCACCATCCGCGCGCCGTCGGTCAGCAGCATCGCCTGAAGCACGTTGACCATCTGCGCGATGTTGGCGCCGCGCACGCGGTCGGCATGCCGTGCGAAGATGTCGAGGTTTAGGCTCGCCACCATCGCGTCGCGCAGGCTGTTCTGCTGGTACAGGAAGCCCGGGTTCGTCCCCGGCTCGACGTCGTACCACGTGCCCCATTCGTCGATCAGCAAGGCGACCCGCTTGGCCGGATCGTATTTGTCCATCATCTTGGAATGACCGACAATCAGCTCGTCCATCCGCAGCGTCTTGGAGAGCGTGCGCGCCCACGCGTCTTCGTCGAACCCGGTCGCCGCGCCCTTCTTTTTCCAGTCATAGGGGATGGTGTAATAATGCGCGCCGATCCCGTCGATCTGGTCGCCCGCCTTGCGCATCATCGTCTCGGTCCAGACGTAATCGTCGACGTTCGCGCCGCTCGCGATCTTGAGCAGCTTCTGGCCCTCGGGCACCTTCAGGAAGGTCGAATAGCGCCGCGTGACGTCCGCGCCATAGTCCGGGAGCATGTTGCCGCCGCAGCCCCACAGCTCGTTGCCGATGCCGAACATCGTCAGCTTCCACGGCTCCTTGCGACCGTTCGCGCGACGCTGGTTGGCGATCGTCGATGCGGTCGGCGAAGTCATGTACTCGACCCATTCCGCCATTTCCTGCGGCGAGGCGGTACCGACGTTGCCCGAGACGTAGCTTTCCGCGCCGACCAGCTCGGCATAATTCATGAACTCGTGCGTTCCGAACGCATTGTCCTCGGTCACGCCGCCCCAGTTGGTGTTGACCTTGACCGGGCGCTTGCCGCGCGGGCCGATCCCTTCCCGCCAGTGATATTCGTCGGCGAAGCAACCGCCGGGCCAGCGGATCAACGGAACCTTGATCGCCTTCAATGCGGCGATCACGTCGCTGCGATAGCCCTGGACGTTGGGGATCTTGCTGTTGGTGCCGACCCAGATGCCCGAATAGATGCCCTTGCCGAGATGCTCGGCGAACTGGCCGAACAGGCGCTTGTCATATTTGGGACCGGGGCGGTCGCCGTGGACGGTGACGGTATCGGTGGTTTCGGGCGCCGCCTGCGCGAACGCGGGCAGGCTCGCGCCCAGCAGCAACGCCGCGATCGTCATTCCGGCAAAACGTTTGATCATCGATAAGCTCCTTCAGTACCGTAGCGACCATCGGCCGCAGGAAGAGTGCGGGTCATTCCCCGGTCGTGGCCGTGGCGGGGAGCGCCTTGTCGGGCGTCGTGCCTGCGCCGGTGAACGGCGCAAGGCGGAAGCTGACACGGGTCGGTGCGAGCGGTACGCGATACTTGGGCAGCGGCTTGCCGAGCTCGCTCCATTGCGTATCCCCGCCGACGCCCCATTGCGCGCCATCGACCAGCAACGTCACCTGCCCGTGCGGGACGACATCGGTCGACTTCCACGTGCCGGGCGTATGCCGGTCGAGATCGGCGTAAGGGAAAGCCAACGCGTTGATCATCAACGGTTTGTCGCCGCTGACGCGCAGGCCGTGCCCTGCCCCGCTCAACTCCATCCAGCGGACGTCGACCTTGTTGCCGGTTTCCTGCGGGCGGATGTAGTCGTGGTTCTGCTCGGCGATCGCGCCGCGCCACAGGCCGATCGGCGCGGACGTCTTGCGGTCGACATAGCTTTCGTGCGGCCCGCGGCCATACCACTCCGCCGTCGTGATGGCGGTCGGCATCGCGAAGGCCAGACCGACGCGGAACGGTGGCGGCAGATCCTGCTTGAGCGGGGTCAGATCGCCCTGCACCGCGACCGCGCCGTCGCCGGTCATCGTGTACAGCGTAGTGAAGGTCGCCGCACCGTCACCCAGCGCATACTCAACGCGGATCCCGGCGGCGCCGTCAGCCCCCGAGACGCGCGTCACGCTGCGGACGGTGCGCGTCTCGCTCATCGTCTTCCACACCGCGAGTTGCTTGGCGGTGCCGATGCCGATGTCGTTGTCCGTCAGCGCACGCCAGAAATGCGGTGCGCCGCCAGTCGCGAGCGTGACGTCGCCCTGCGCATAGCGCCGCACCAGCCCGGTCTTGCGATCGATCGCCAGCGTCGCGCCGCCCGCGCTGAGCGTCAGCGCGCCGTCCCGATCCGTCGTGGCGACGGACCCGCGCGCAGGCACGACCGCCTGTACGGGCGCCGGGCCGGTTGCGAACTGTTCCCAGCTTACCACATAGCCCGCGGGCACCAGCGGCACCGCGCCAGCTTCGGCGCGCGCGCGCACCGTCACGAAATATTCGGAGCCCGGCTTGCGCGGGATCGTGCCGATCGGGAGCGTCACCGTCTCGGTTCCGTGCGCGGCGGTCTTCATCGCGGGCAGCGCGCCCTTGGCGATCGCGACGCCGTCCTCCTGCACTTCCCAGTCGAAGCCGAAACCCGACAAGTCGCGGAAATCATGCCGGTTGCGCACCGTCACGCGACCGGTCGCGGGATCGAAGCCCTCGAACTGGATCGGCGCATAGACTTTCTGCAATTCGTACCAGGCCGGGTTGGGCGTGCGGTCGGACTGGAGCAGGCCATCGCCGAACTCGATGTCGCCGCCGGGATTGGGGCCATATTCGCCACCGTCGCCCCAATAGCGACGACCGTCCTTGGTGTAGCGGTACATCGACTGGTCGACCCAGTCCCAGATGAAGCCGCCCTGCAGTTTCTTCGGATGCGCGTAGATCGTGTTCCAATATTCGAGCAGATTGCCGCCGGAATTGCCCATCATATGCGCATATTCGCACTGGATGATCGGCTGCGCGAAGTTCCAGTTGGTCGCGTAGTTCGCCATCTGATCCGCGCTGTCGTACATCGGCGCATAGATGTCGGCATAGAAGTTCGGGCGGTGATCGTCGATCTTGTCGAAAGTCCCCCAGCCGAGATAGCTGATCAACCGGTTCGGATCACGTGCCCGCGCCGCAGCGGCAGCCGCGGCGAAATTCGGGCCGATCCCGGCTTCGTTGCCGAGCGACCAGAAGATCACCGAGGGATGGTTCTTGTCGCGCTCAACCATGTTGACGACGCGGCTGACGTGCGCGTCCTTCCACGCGGGGTCGAAGCCGAGCTGGTATTTGGCGCGCTCTTCGGCGTGGTTGTTGCCATACTCCATATAGGCGTGGCTCTCGATGTCGGCCTCGTCCATCACGTACAGGCCGTATTCGTCCGCAAGTGCATACCAGCGCGGATCATTGGGGTAGTGCGACGTGCGCACCGCGTTGATGTTGGAGCGCTTCATCAGCTCCATGTCGCGGCGCATCGACGCTTCCGAAATGACGTGGAAGGTTTCCGGGTCATGTTCGTGGCGGTTGGCGCCGCGGATGATGATCGGCTTGCCGTTGACGCTGACCTGGCCGTCCTTCATTTCGACGGTGCGGAAGCCGATCCGCTGTGGCGTCGCCTGGATCACCTTGCCGTCCGTGCCCACCAGTTCGACCAGCAGCGTATAGAGATTGGGCGTCTCGGCGGTCCACGGCTTCACGCCCGGCACGGGGGCAGCGAGCGTCACGGTCTGCGCCGCCGCGCCGGCCTTCACCGCCTGCGCGCGGACCAGCACCGCACGATCCCCCTCCATCAGCGTCATGCGCGCGGTGACGGGCTTCGTCGTCGGCGACACGGTAACCTCGGTCGACAGCACGCCGTCGCGATACGCCTTGTCGAGCCCGGCGTGGACGAAGATGTCGTTCACCCGCGTCTTGGGCGCCGCCATCATATACACTTCGCGCTCGATCCCCGAGACGCGCCAGAAATCCTGATCCTCGAGATAGGAGCCGTCCGACCAGCGATGGATCTGGATCGCGACCGTGTTGCGGCCTGCGGTCACGAAGGGCGTGACGTCGAACTCGCTCGGGAGCTTCGAGTCCTCAGAATAGCCGACCTTCTTGCCGTTGACCCACACGTCATAAGCGGAGCCCGCCGCGCCGATGTGCAGGATCACGTCCTGTCCGCTCCACGCAGCGGGCAGCGTGACGTCGCGGCGATAGCTGCCGACCGGGTTGGTGGCGTGGGGGATCAGCGGGCGGTTGGCGGGGAACGGATAGACGATGTTGTTGTAGCGCGCCTGGTCGAACCCCTGCGTCTGCCAGTCCGCCGGCACCTTGATGTCCTTCCAGGAGGCGACGTCGAAGCCGGGCTGCTCGAACCCGGTCGGGGTGGCATCCGAAGAGGGCGAGAAGGCGAACTTCCACGTCCCGTCAAGGCTGAGGAAGCGCGCCGATCGTGCCTTGTCTCCGGCGAGCGCCGCGGCGCGGGTCTCGAACGGGAAGCTCGTCACGTGGGCAGGCAGCTTGTTGCGCGCGAACACCGCCGGGTTCTCCCAGTCGGGGCGCGACGGATCGACCTGCACCGGCTGAACCTGCGGAGCATTCTGCGCGACAGCGGCGGTGGCAAGACCAAGCGTGCTGACGCCGATCAAAAGGGTGCGAAGCTTCATGTGAGTCTCCCGGTATCGGATCGAGGGGTCGCCGCGCGCATCACGCGGCCGGGCGCGCGACATCGCCGCGCGAAATTGGATTTGTCACAGGTGCCACACCCGGATTCCCAAAAAAAAACGCCGACGTGGCTTTTGGCGCCACGTCGGCAGGAGGGAATCGATGAGGTGCAAGGATCGATCAGCGGCACGGCTGTCGGGGCATCAGGACGAGCATGAACCGGAGCGTTCGACAACCGCAACCGAACCCCGATCCGCCAAGGGCGATACGCACAGACGCGTATTGTGTCGGATGTTTGCGATGGCCAGACCCTCCCTTTCGCCCGTCGATGACGACAACGTATTTCCCGTTGTTCCGATCGACTGCTTGTATGAGTTATTAGCAGGGATTAATTGTAGGACAAGACTGAAATTTGCGCGATAAGGGTTACCGCAATCATTTATGATTGCTTCAGCCAAACGTGGCGGACCAAAGAACAAGGTGGCGAGGAACGATGACGACGAACCATGCGGTTCCCGAACGACGCCGCGAACCGGCGCATAGCGCGGTTGCGCGGGACATTGGCATTGCAATCGTCACGGGCCGTCATCTTCCGCTGTCGATCCTGCCGGGCGAACACGAACTTGCGGAGCAGCGCGGCATCTCGCGCGGGGTCATTCGCGAGGCGTTGCGGATGCTCAGCGCGAAGGGACTCCTCGAAAGCAAGCCGAAGACCGGGACACGAGTCCGCGAGCGTTCCGAATGGAACCTGCTCGATCCCGACCTGCTGGCCTGGATGTTCGAAGCAGAACCCCCCGCAACGTTCGTCCGCAGCCTGTTCCAGCTCCGGCTCATCATCGAACCCGCCGCCGCCGAACTCGCCGCCGCGACGCGGACCTCGCGCCAGCTGTCCGGAATGGGGCATGCGCTGGAGGAAATGTACACCCACGGCCTCGCCTCGCCGATCGGCCAGGCGGCGGACCAGCGTTTCCACCACATCATCCTTGAGGCGACGCACAACGAGTTACTGGTCAGTCTGGCCGGGACGATCGGGTCCGCGGTACGCTGGACGACGATCTACAAACACCGCCAACCGATCCAGCCGAGCGATTCGATGCCGCAGCATCAGCGCCTGTTCGATGCGATCGCCGCGAGCGAATGCGCCGCGGCCCGCGAAGCCACGGTCGCGCTGATCCAGCAAGCCGAAGACGATACCGCAAGCCTGATCGGCGCGTGACATCCACCCCAGTCCACCCTCGAATTCGACTTAGCCATACCGGAGATGACGTGACATGAGCCTGACTCGCCGAACGATTCTGCAAGGCGCCGGCCTGGGCCTTGGCAGCAGCGCGGCGCTCGCGCTGACGCCCGCACTGCCCGCAAAATCAGGTGGCTCGCCCATCCTCGCCCCGACCCCGCCGATGGGATGGAACAGCTGGAACAGCTTCGCGACGACGATCACCGAGGCGCAGGCGATCGAAACCGCGCGCATCATGGCGGACAAGCTGCTGCCGTCGGGCTACGACGTGTTCACCGTCGACATCCAATGGTACGATCCGGCGGCCAAAAGCTACACGTACAACGCCAAGCCGCAGCCGACGCTAGACGCCTATGGCCGATTGGTCCCGGCCCCCAACCGGTTCCCGTCGAGCGCAGGTGGCGCGGGCTTCCGTCCGCTCGCGGATATCGTCCACAAGCTGGGGTTGCGTTTCGGCGTCCACCTGATGCGCGGCATCCCGCGGCTTGCGGTGGAGCGGGACCTGCCGATCCTCGGCACCAATCTGCGCGCCAGTGCGATCGCCGACACGTCGAGCGTGTGCAGCTGGAACCCCGACATGTACGGTGTCGACATGCGCAAACCCGGTGCGCAGGCCTATTACGACAGCGTCTTCGCGCTGTTCGCGTCATGGGGCGTCGATTTCGTCAAGATGGACGACATGAGCCGCCCCTATGATGCGCACGCCCCCGAGATCGAGGCCGCCGCGCGCGCCATTCGCGCCACCGGGCGCCCGATCGTGTTCAGCCTCTCTCCCGGCGAAACCCCGGTCGGGCGCGCCGACCACGTCTCGCGCCATGCGCAGATGTGGCGCATTTCGGACGATTTCTGGGACAATTGGGCGATGCTGGAGGCACAGTTCACCCGGCTCGAGAACTGGAACCCCTATCGCCGCGCGGGTGCGTGGCCGGATGCCGACATGCTCCCGCTCGGGCGCCTTTCGCTCGGTGAGCGCGACACGCGCTTCACGCCGGACGAACAGCGCATGGTAATGACGCTCTGGTCGATCGCCCGCTCCCCGCTGATCATGGGCGGGGACTTGCGCCACCTCGACGCGCCGACGCTGGCGTTGCTCACCAACCTTGAGGTCATCGCGGTCAACCAGGCGAGCCGCGACAATCAGCCGCATTACCTGACCGATGCGGCACGCGTCTGGACCGCCCGGCCGAAAGATGGGCCCGACCGCTATCTCGCGCTGTTCAACACCGGCAAGGAAGCGCATTCCGTGACGCTCGACCTGACCGCGATCGGCGCGCCGCGCGCGGTTCGGGTGCGCGACCTGTGGAGCCGCGCGGACGAAGGCATTGCTCGCGATCGACTGACGCGACAATTGCCGGCGCACGGCGCTGCGCTGTATCGCCTCGCGCCAGCCTGACGGCGGAAATTTGGTGCGGGTATGCTGCCGACCTCGTCCGACCGGCGTTATCGTGATCCTTGCGAAACGACCGGAACCCGAAGGCCATGCCCGCACTCCATCATACCGGCGTCGATCTGCGCCGACTCCAGCAGATCGTGTCCGGCCTTACCGAGGGGGTCATCATTGTTTCGCCCGAGCAGGACATCCTGTGGGCGAACGAGGCGGGCCTGCGGATGCACGGGGTCGAGCGGATTCCCGATCTCGGCAAGACGATTGATGAGTATCGCAGCCGGTTTCGCCTGCGCTATCGCAACAACCACTGGCTCGACGCGCCCGATTATCCATTGGAGCGCGTCGTCGCAGGACAAGAATTCAGCGAGGTGATCGTCGAGGTCCTGCGCGACGGGGATGAGGAAGCGCGCTGGATTCACCAGATTCGCAGTCTGGTGCTGACCGACAGCGACGACAATCCCGACCTGCTCGTGCTGGTCATCCAGGATGTCTCGCTGCGGTTCGAGGCGGAGGAGCGGTTCGAACAGACGTTCAAGGCCAATCCCGCGCCCGCGGTCATCTGCCGCCTGTCCGATCAGCGGTTCGTCAAGGTCAACGCCGGCTTCCTCGAGATGACCGGATGGGAGCGCGAGGATGTGCTGGGGCACACTGTCTATGACCTGGACGTGCTCGCGGACGTGTCCGACCCGGGCCTCGCCAAGCAACGCCTGCGCGAGGGGCGGACGATCCCGCAGATGCAGGCGGACCTGCACTTGCCGGGGGGTGGCCGCAAGCTCGTGATCGTCGGCGGGCAACCGATCGACCTCAATGAACAATCCTGCATGCTGTTCACCTTCGCCGATCTCGAGCCGCGCCGCCGGATCGAAGGCGAATTGCGCGAAAGCGAACAGCGTGCGCACCGCACGTTTGAACTCGCGCCGATCGGCATGGCGGTGGCGACGCTCGACGGGCACCGTTTCCTTCAGGCGAATGCCGCGCTGCTGGAACTGACCGGCTACACCGCTGAAGACATCAAGCAGCAAACGGCCTGCTCGCTCAAACTGGTCGAAGGCGCGAGCGCGCGCGCTGAGGTCGAACAGGCGATGCGCGACCACGGCGGCTTCCAGGCGCGCGATGCATGCCTCCAGCGCAAGGACGGTGAGCGGATCGACGTCCTGATCTCCACCGGCATCATTCCGATGCATGGCAGCGATTGCGTTTTGTGGGTGATCCAAGACATCGCCGAACGCCGTCGCTCCGAACGCGAACTGATCGGCGCGATCGAGACGGTGATGCGCGACACCAACTGGTTCAGCCGGACGATCGTCGAGAAACTCGCCAACCTGCGCGCGCCGAGCGCGCAGCACTATGTCGCCGAAGTTGCCTCGCTCACCGGTCGCGAACGCGAGACGCTGAGCCTGATGTGCGAAGGGCTCGACGATGCGGCGGTGGCCGCGGCCATGGGCGTGTCCCGCAACACCGTGCGCAACAATGTCGCGCGGATCTACGGAAAATTGGGCGTAAACCGTCGTTCGGCCGCGATCATATGGGCGCGCGAACGCGGCTTTCCGCTGCCATCTTCACGCCGTTCTGCAGCAAAGGACGGTTAATTTTACACCCGTTTGCACTAAACGATTGGGTGCAAATCGCTCTAGGGTAGGCACGGTTCGGGACTATTTCCTTTCCTCGAAGGCGACGCGGTCACCCCGCGCCGCCCAGAGCGAAAGGACGGGCAAGATGGATGACCGCATCGAAGGCGCCGGTAAGCAGGCGACCGGATCGATCAAGGAAGCGATCGGCAAGATCACCGGCGACCGTAGCGTCGAAGCCAAGGGCGCTGCCGAAAAGGCCGCCGGCAAGGCGCAGTCCGAACGCGGCGAAGCCAAGGCCGCCGCACGCGACACCCTCAATCCTTAGGATGACCGCGGGCGGTTTTGCCCGACGGTGACGTCAATGATCCATGAGAGAAAAGAAAATGGCACACACGTACGTTGATCCGATCCACGGATCGGACTCCCATCACGCACACGACCATGTCGCGGGAAGCGCAGTCGTCCACCGCTCGCGCATGTCGTGGCAGGCGGTCTTCGCCGGCGTGACGATCGCGATCGCGGTTCAGATCGTCCTCGGCTTGCTCGGCACCGGCATCGGGATGAGCCTGGTCGACCCGGTCAACGGGTCCACGCCCAGCGCGAGCGGTTTCGGGATCGGTGCAGGACTGTGGTGGGTGGTCAGCACGATCGTTGCACTCGGCGCAGGCAGCTATGCCGCATCGCGTATCGCTGGCTTGACCGAACGCTTTGACGGGTTTGTCCACGGCCTCGTCATCTGGGGCGTGACCCTCATCATCACGCTGTACCTGCTAAGCTCGGCCGTAGGGTCGATCATCGGCGGCACGTTCCGCACGATCGGCAGCGTCGCGAGCGCGGCAGGCACCAGCATCGGCGCAAGCGCACCGACCGTTGCCAAGGCAGCGGGAATCGACGTCCAGGATCAGGCCGCCGCCTACCTCGACTCCGCACCGAGCGACCCCGCGCAAATGACCTCGCAGGAAGCGCAGAAGGAAGTCGCCAAGCAGTTGCCCGCAATGGCTCGTGGCGGCGCTGAGGGTAACCAGGCAGAAGCCCGGATCGTCGACATCGTCGCCGCGCAGCGCAAGATTTCGCGCCCGGAAGCAGCGGCGCAGGTCACGCGCGCCAAGCAGCAGTTCATCGCCGCGAAGAACAACACGGTCGAGACCGCCAAGTCCGCAGCCGATACCGGCGCCAGCGCCGCTGCCGGGACATCGTTCACCGCCGTCATCGTGCTGTTGCTCGGCGCCGGTGCAGCCGGGTTTGCCGGGGCCGCCGCTACGCGCCGCCGCGGTCATGAGGTCCGCCGCGTCTAACCGACGCTGGAGGATGCGCGCCAGCCCCTAGGGCGCGCGGAGACGACGGCCACCGCCTGTAGCGTATCAACGCGGTGGTCGTCGGATCCAATGCACCATTCGCATCGCATTGAACGCAATCAAAAGGAGATATTTCATGGACACGCATCAGGTTACCGGCGGGATCAAGCAGGCTGCAGGCTCGATCGAAGAAGGCTTCGGCAAGTTGACCGGAGATCGGTCCAGCGAGGTTTCGGGCGCCGTACGCAAGGTCACCGGTCAGCTTGAAGGAACCTACGGCGATGCCGTCGACGCCGCCCGCGCGACCGTCGAGCATAGCCCGCTGCTCGCACTCGGCCTCACCGCGATCGCCGGATTTGCGCTCGGTGCGCTCGTCACTGGTCTCAGCGCGCGCCGCGCTTGATCTGCACGCGTTCAAGAAATTCTTGCATGAAGGAATTCGAAGCATGAAGACCAAGATGCTTTTCACCCTCGCCGCCGTTGCCGCTGTGTCGCTATCGGCCTGCAACACGGTCAACGGGGCGGGCAAGGACATCAAGTCCGCGGGCAGCGCGGTATCGGATGTGTCCGGCGAAAATAAGAAGCACTGATCCTGCCCTCTAGAAAGACCCCGACGTGGCAATGCTCGCGTCGGGGTTTTTAGCGTTTCGCGTCCGCAAATTTGTCGAGACGCCGCCGGCCGACCAGCAGCCCGCGCTCAAGCCGCACGCACAGGGCCGCATAATATTCGGTCAGGAAGCCGAGGTCGTCGCCGTCGTCGGCCAGGTTCGCCTTTCGCCGGATCGTCGTCGCGACCGTTGCGATGGAATCGCGCTGTCCGGCGCGCAGGACGTCCTCGAGCGTCTGAAGTTCATATTCACCGTACAGGCTGAGCGCGGCATCGCTGAAACTGCGACGCGGTCGGGCCTCAGGCACGGCCAGTTCCGACCCGAGCGCGACGCCGACCGTGCGAACCACCCACGTTCCCGCAAGCAGGTCCCCCACCCGCAACCGGTCCCGGTTGAACAGCGGGAACAGCAGGAAAATTCCGCTCCAGCCGAGCGAAAACAGCGTGACGAACGTATCCGCCGTGCCCTCTGCCGCCTGCGTGCCGAGAAACGTGAGCGGCAGAAACAGCTCGACCTCGCGCATCGCGTTCCGGACGATCAACGCTCCCCCGCTGAGCCGGGCGCCATCGCGCGCGACCACGCGCAGGCCCATGATGCGCTTGCCCGGCGTTGCGCCGCGCCCGCCCATTTCGAACAGCGTGAACCAGCCGTTGCGCAGCACGAAGAAGCCGATCATCCACACGATCGCGAGCGCCGGCGCATGGACCGAAAAGAACAGCGTAAAGACCACGATCGTCGCGACCACCAGGACCGCGACCACCGCGATCGCATCGATCAGAAAGGCGGCAGCGCGCGTTCCCGCACTGCCCAGTGTCAGCCGCAGGTCGACGCCTTCGGGCGTGATGAAGCTGCGCCGCAGACCGTCCGCTTCGGCGCGCGCTTCAGGACGCGGCTGGGGCATCGGATTTCCTCGGCAGGTAGAAATACAGCAGCCACCCGATCAGCATCGCCGTGCCGATCGCGTAGCGGGTGAAATCATCGGTCAGCACCTGCCGCCCGATCCCCTCGAGCAACCCGGCGACGAGCAGCATCACCACCGCCCCCGCCATCGCGACCGCGCCGGTCTGCCCCGCCGCGACCGCCGCATCGCCGCGCGTCCGTCGCCCTGGAAAGGCGATCGCGGTACCGATGCGGAACCCCGCCGCGCCCGACAGGATGATCGCGAACAATTCGGTCGTGCCGTGGATCATGATCCAGCCGACAAAGCCGAACCCCAGCCCCTTGGGCACGAACACCGCCAGAAATGCGCCCAGCATCATGCCGTTATAGGTGATGAGCAGCGCGGTCGGCACCGCGAAGGCGAACCCCAGCGCGAACGAGAAGATCGCGATCTGCGCATTGTGCGTGAACAGATACGCCGCGAACGTCGCCAGCATGTTCTGCTGTTGGGGCGCGCGTACAGCGTCTTGCGCAACGTCTCGACCGAGGCGGACGGATCGCGCCCGCCTGCCATGCTGTCCCCGACGATCGCGAAGAACCACGCTGCGTCGCCGCGCACGATCAGATAGCCGACGACAACCCCGGCAACCGTCAGCAGGAAGGACACCAGCGTCTCGCGCCACAGCGATTGCACCGCGGCCGGCCAGCCCCGCACGAAGAACCGCCTGAGCTGCGTCCAGGCCGACGTCTGGACGCCGTACAGCTGGAAATAGGCCCGCGTACACAGCTGTTCGAGATAGTCGATCAACGCCCGGTCGAGCGACGTCTCGCGCGCGACCGACAGCGACGACAACGCCGTCCGATACAGCAACGGCAGCGCAAGCAAATCGTCCTGCGGCACCGCGCGGATCGACCGCCGCTCGATCCGCCGGATGATCGCGTCGAGCCGTTCCCACTCGGCGGCATGCGCTGCGCGAAAGCGGCTGGCGTTGACCAGCACCGGCTGCGCCACGGGCAATACGGACGCCGTCACAATGCGTTCCTCCGTTTGAGCGCGACATAGCCCGCGACGAGGCGTTCTCCGACACGGTCATGCTCCGCCTCGATGACATGGACGCCGACATGTTCCAGCCGCGCCAGCACCAGCTTGCGGTCGCGCAGCAACGCCGCCGCGGTCACCGCCCGCGTTACGTCGTCCGCGGTGGCGGGCGCGCGATCCACGATCGCCTCGACATCTTCGTCGCGCAGCACCACCACCAGAAGCAGATGCGTCTTCACGATCCGCATCGATGCGCGCACCAGGAAATTCGCGCTGACAAGATCGGTGAATTCGGTAAACAGCACGATCATCGACCGCCGGGTCAGCCGCGTCGCCAGCGTGGTCAGCGCGAAGGTGTAGTTGGTTTCCTCTGCGCTGTAGTCGATCTCAGCCGCCAGCCGCTGGAGATTGGCGAAGGCGGGCACCCCCGACACCAGCCCGCTCGCGATCCGTGGCCGCGAATCGAACGCATGGAGCGCGACCCGGTCGCCCAGCTTGAGCGCGACCCAGGCAGTGAGCAGCATCGCCGACACCGCCCGATCGACACGCGACAGCCCCGCGACCGGGTCCGACATCTGCCGCCCCGCATCGATCGCGAAGACGATCTGGTTGTTGCGTTCGGTGCGATATTCCTTGGCGTGGAGCTTGCTATGCCGCGCCGACTGTTTCCAGTCGATCGCGCGTCGATCCATGCCCGAGCGGAACTCGACCAGCGCATCGAAATCGGTCCCGTCCCCGCGATCGACCTGCGTCAGCAGGCCTTCCATCGCGTGACGGCGGAAAATCTCGGCCCCTTTGTCTTTCAGGACGCGGATGTCCGGCCGGACCGCGATCCGTACGTCGGCGGCGATGCTCCGCTGATGCCAGACCAGCCCCAGCCGACCGCGCCAGCGCAGCCAGATCCGGTCGACCCGCCCAGTCCCGCGGCGCAGCGCCGTCAGCGCGAGCAGCGCAGCACCCTTGCCATTGCGCAGGGCGACACGCGCGCGCGCATCATCCTCGGTCGCGAACAGCGCGTTGACCAATACCGCAACCTCCGCACTGGCCGGCGGGTCACGCCCCTCGAGCGAAACGGTGACGGTCGCGTCGATCGTTTCCCCCACGGCAACGGTATCGGGCGCGTGGACACTCGCGTGCGCCTGCCGCCGACCGGACACCGCATCGACCGTCGCCAGTACCAGCACCGCAAGCGGCCACGCCAAGCCGGCATACCAGCGATCGGGCAACAGCACGCCGATCACCAGCGCAACCGGCGCCCCTGCCGCAGCCGCCAGGACCGCAAGGCGAGTCGGATAGATCACGCGCCCACCGCAGAAGATCCGACCGCCACGCTCACCGCGGCACTTCGATCGTTTCGATGATGTGCGCGACGACGTCCTCCACCGTCCGCCCGTCGATTTCCGCGGCGGGCGACAGGATCAGGCGGTGCCGCAACAGCGCGGGCGCCAGCGCCTTGACGTCGTCGGGAATGACGAAATCGCGTCCGTCGATCGCCGCCCGCGCGCGGGCCGCGCCGGCCAGCATCGCCCCCGCACGCGGCGACGCGCCGCTTTCGAGATCGGCCACCCCGCGCGTGCCACGCACCAGCGCCGCGATATAGTCGATCACTTCGTCGACCAGCCGCACGCTCGTCACCGTGTCGATCGCCGCCCCGATGGTCTCTGCATTCGCCCGGGGTTCGACGCCCCATTCCTCGGGCACCATCGCCTGCTGCTGCGCGCCGTGCGTCGCGATGATCCGGCGCTCCTCGGCAGCGGACGGATAATCGACGCTCTGCTTGAACAGGAAGCGATCGAGCTGCGCCTCCGGCAACGGATAGACGCCTTGCTGCTCGATCGGGTTCTGCGTGGCGACCACCATGAAGCGCGCGCCCAGCGGCAGGCTTTCGCCGTCGATCGTGACGGTGCGCTCCTGCATCGCCTCGAGCAGAGCGGCCTGCGTCTTGGGCGGGGTGCGGTTGATCTCGTCCGCCAGCAACAGATCGGTGAAGATCGGTCCCCGCGTCAGCGTGAAGGTGCTCGTCTGGAAATTGAACAGGTTCGCGCCGATGATGTCGCCGGGCATGAGATCGGGCGTGAACTGGATCCGCCCGAAATCGAGCCCCACCACCCGCGCGAAGGTTCGCGCGAGCAGCGTCTTGGCGGTCCCCGGCGGACCTTCCAGCAACACGTGTCCGCCCGAGAACAGCGCGACCAGCAGAATGTCGACGCTCGCCTCCTGCCCGACCACGGCCTTGCCGATTTCCTGCCGGATCGCCTGCGCGAGCCCGCGTACGTCGTCTACGGTCACCGTGTCTTCTCCCATAACCAATGATGCAGCGCCTGCGCCGCCGCGAGCATGTCGCGGGGGTGCCGCGCTACACGCGCCTGTTCCGCCAATTCCGTAAAGCGCGGACGCCCGGTCAGCGCGTCGAGATAGTGGTCGAGCGCGGTGTCGTGCAGCCGTGCCGGCACGCCGAACACCCCGACCGCGCGATCCCGCACGACATCGACGTAGCGCGCGCCGAGCGTTCCCTGCCGCCGGGCCTTGCGCACCAGCGCTGCGGCATTGTCGATCAGCGTCGCCTTGCCGAACGCGATCGCGCGAGGGCGCCGACGCGGCGCTCCAAACCGTGCGGTCGCCTGGATTCCCGCAAGCAGCACCGCCGCCGCCACCGCCAACGTCATCGCAAGGAACGGGGGATCGAACAGCAGCTTCAGCGGACTGGGCGAGCGCCCGAAGCCGTTCAGCGTCACGTCGAACACGATCGACTCCGCCCCCGTGGAATTCAGCCAGTCGAGCAGTTCGAGCGCGGCGCGCGCCTGGGACGCATCGCGCATCCCGACGTTCGACAGCAGGTCCGGATCGGCGAGAACATAGAACGGATGCGTCCCGATCTGCGCCAGCACGACATGCCCGGCGGCATCGGTCAACAACGGTCGGACGTCGGGCCCGGTGATCGTCTGGACCGCCCGCGGCGCCGCGAAGCGCAGGCTTGAGGGCATCCACGCCAAGCCCTTCAACGGCCGTCCGCCACTGCGGTAGCGCGTCACCACCAGCGGATATTGCGGTGCAAGCACGCCCTGCGGTTCGCCGGGCGGCAGCAGCGCGGCGACGTTGACCCATCCGCTATGCCGGGGATCCTTGGTCGTGGCCCATTTCGGCAACACCACCAGCGTCGGTTTCACGCGCCGTTGGGCCAGCGCCTTGGTCATGTCGGTCGCGCCGCTTTCGGGGGTCAGGACGACCAGATCCTCGGTATCGAGCATCTTCGGGTTGCGGATAATCCGCGGGTTGCGCCCGGTCGCTTCCGCCAGCCGGACGATCCCGCCGAACCCCACCGCCGCCGTCGAAAGAGCGTGTGCGCCGCCGTTGCGGCCGGATCGCAAATCGGGCGCATATGCCCCAAGCACCACCATCGCGAGGAAAGCGACGATGCCGACCGTGATGAGGATCGCAACCGTACGGACGTCGAAGGGACCCTCCCCGTCGCCCGACTTCCCAGGAGCCGCTCCCACGTCGCTCATCCGCGCCACGCCTGCGGCAACGCGAAGTCTTCATAGGCGGCACGCGCACCGGCCCAATCGGTTGCGTCGACCGGGCGCGCGCCGAACAGGCTGCGCTCGACCAAAGCCGCGATCCCCGCGAACAGGCGCCGTGCGGCTGGCGGCACCGCGTCGGCGTCGCTCAGTTCGCGGCTGGTGAGCGCTGGCCGCACGACGTGCGGACGACGCCGCGCGATGTCGTCGACCGACCGGATCAGCAGCACGTGCACCGCTTCGGCATAGCGTCCGCCCGCCGCCAGCCTGTCCGCCTCGCGCAGCCAGGCCTGGGCCGGCGCTGCGTCGGGATGCCAATCGGGGTCGTCCCCGATCGGCTCGGTCTGGCGCGCCCGGCGGCGATGTGGCCAACGCCATTCGCCATGCCGGATGCGCTGATACGCCACCCACACCAGCAGCACGGCAAGGATCGCGATCACCCCCCACAGGAAAATCCGCGCATAGGGTGCCGCCGGCATCTGCCGGCTGATCCAACCAAGCAAGCGCGCCAACGGCTCGAGCACATGCCCAAGCCAGCGCAGGAAAGGTCCCAACCACGCGGGCGGCTCAGGGGGTGCCGGAGCACGACTGAGCGTGAACTGCATCTGCGGATCGGCCCTGAGCGCCGCGTGCGCGGCGGCGAACCGGTCGCTCGCGGCGGCGGCGTGTTGCGCTGTTCCCCCGCTCACTTGGCACTCCCCGGGCCGCAATTGGCGCTACGGCGCCGAACCTAAACCAACCGCCGAAGCGCGCAATCGGCAAAATGGGTTTGCCGGTGCCGCAGCACCGAAACCGGTTGCTCCGCCTGGCATCACGCGGCAGGATCATGATGTCTCTCGGGGAATTTCCATGGCCAGCCTCGCCTCAGCGTCCGACCGTCGCATGTCGATCGGCCGGGTCTTCAATCGCGCCTTCGCCGCGCTCGGTGCCAATGCCGGGACGATGTTCGGCATCGCCTTCCTGTTTAGCGCGCTGCCGATCGCGGTGCTCAATCTGTGGCAGGCTGGGATGGGGCCCACGCGCGATTTCGGAACGAACGCGGTGCTGGTCGGCGGGCTCTATCTGGCGAGCTTCGTCCTGACCCAGCTCGCGCAGGGCGGGCTGGTCCGCGCCACGATCGCGCACAGCGATCATCGGACCGTTGGTTTTGGCGCGTGCGTCGCGACGGGTCTGCGCTTCGCCGTGCCGCTGCTCGCGCTCGGGGTGGTGATGGGTTTCGCGCTATTGCTCGGGTTCGCTTTCTTCATCGTGCCCGGCGTGCTGCTGTACCTCGCCTGGGCGGTTGCGGTGCCGGCGCTGGTGATCGACCGCACGGGCGTGTTCGGTGCGTTCGGACGCAGCGCCTTCCTCACGCGCGGCGCGCGCTGGAACGTGTTCGGGATCGGTCTGGTGATGCTCATACTCTATTACGTCCTGATCGCGGCCGTGGGGATCGTGACGGTTGCGGTCACGGGTTTCCCCGCGGCTGCGCCACGTGGGTTCGATGGGTTTGTGACGCTCTCGTCGGTGTTCAGCGCGCTGTCGACGACGCTGAGCACCGCCGTCGTCGCGGCGATCCAGACGTCGCTCTATGTCGAGCTGCGCGACTGGAAGGACGGCCCACAGATCGAGCAACTGTCCGACATCTTCGCCTGACCCGCGACCCGGCGTGCCGATCCTGCCTTAATCTGGGACGCAATCCGGGCTAGAGGCGCGTAATGACTTCGCCGCCTCTTCCGCTTCGCCTCAAGGTCCTGCTGCCGATCGCCCCGCTGCTCACGATCGGCGCGGCGCCCGCTGCCGGCATTCTGCACGTTAAGGTGGACAACGTTCGCGCGCAGACGGGTCGGGTCCATGTCGACCTCTGCACCCAGGCGCAGTTCCTCAAGGATTGCCCGATCATGGCAGAGGCGCCGCCGCGCATCGGGCTGACGACCGTGACGCTGCGCAACATCAAGCCCGGCCGTTATGCCGCGCAGGTTTCCTACGATCAGAACGGCAACGGCAAGGTCGATCGGGCGCTGTTCGGTATTCCGAAAGAAGGCGTCGGCTTCTCGAACGATGCCAAGATCCGCATGGCGCCCCCCAAATGGGAAGAGGCGGTGTTCGATTACGACGGCCAGGAACGGACGATCCGATTGAAGCTACGCTATTTTATCGGACCCAACGCGCCCGCCTCGTCCGCCCCCGCTGACCGGCCGTAAGCGATGATCGCCCGCTTGCTGCAACGCCTCGTCGGCTTCGGCGTCCGCGCCCCGTTCGCTGTCCTCGGCGTGTGTCTAGCGATGGTCGCCGCGGCCGGACTGTACGCCGCCGGACATTTCGCGATGACCACGGATACCGCCGCGCTGATCTCTCCGACGATCGAGTGGCGCAAACAGGAAAAGGCGGTCGAGCAGGCGTTCCCGCAGCTCAAGGACGTGTTGTTGGTCGTCGTCGACGGCAAGACGCCCGAGCTGGCGGAAGCCGCGACGGCAAAACTGACGGTCGCGCTCGCTGCCGATACGAACCACTTCCGCAGCGTCCAGCGCCCCGACGGCGGTACCTATTTCGACCGGGAAGGACTTCTTTTCGGTTCGGTCGGCGAGGTGCGCGCATCGACCAAGGCGTTGATCGACGCACAGCCGTTGCTCGGCCCGCTCGCCAGCGACCCGTCGCTTCGCGGGATCGCGGAAGCGTTTTCGACGATGCTCACCGGCGTTGACCGCGGGGACATCCCGCTATCGCGGATCGCCCGGCCGATGCGGACGATGGCGGATGCGCTCGATGCGTCGGCGGCGGGGAAACCCGCTTACTTCTCCTGGCAGGACTTGTTCGCCGGGACCGGCCAGACTGCCCCGCCACGCCGCCGCCTGATCCTCGCGCAACCACGGCTCGATTACGGCGCGCTCCAGCCGGGCGAGGATGCGGTCGCCGCGATTACCGCCGAGGCTGCGAAATTAGGTCTCGACCCCGCACACGGCGTGACCGTCCGAACGACCGGAGAAGTACCGCTGGCGGACGAGGAATTCGCTACGCTCGAGGAGAATATCGGCTGGGTCGGCGCGGTGATGGCGCTGGCGATGCTGGTGACCCTGTGGTTCGCGGTGCGCTCGGCGAAGATCGTCGCGGCGATCCTGCTGACGATCGTTGCGGGACTGGTGGTGACGACCGCGCTCGGGTTGCTGGCGGTGGGTGCGCTCAACCTCATCTCGGTCGCGTTCATCCCGCTGTTCGTGGGATTGGGAGTCGATTTCGGGATTCAGATCGCGGTGCGGTTCAACGCCGAACGGCTCGAAGGGGCAACGACCGGTCCCGCGTTGGAACGCGCCGCCAGCGCGCTCGGCGCGCCGCTCGCGCTGGCGGCGGGGGCGGTGTTCCTCGGGTTCGGGGCGTTCCTGCCGACCGATTATGTCGGCATTGCGGAACTGGGAATCATCGCCGGTCTCGGGATGCTGGTCGCGCTGGCCGCGAGCGTGACGGTGCTGCCGGCGCTGTTGATGCTGTTGAAACCGGGCGCCCCGCGCCGCGAGGTCGGGTTCGCCGAAGCGGCACCGGTCGATCGCTGGCTGCATAGCCATCGCAAGACGGTATTATGGGCGTTCGCGCTGTCGATGGCGGGCAGCATCGCGTTGCTGCCGTTCGTCCAGTTCGACTTCAACCCGCTCCACTTGCGCGCCAAGGACGGCCCCGCAATGCGCGCGCTCGTCGACCTGATGCGCGATCCGTTACGCACTCCGAACACGATCAATATCCTTGCGCCAAATGCACCGGCAGCCAAAGCGCTCGTGACGAAGCTGTCGGCGCTTCCCGAGGTTGCCGAAGCGGTTTCGGTCGACGGCTATGTCCCACAGGACCAGGACGCGAAGCTCGCCTTGATCCAGGATGCATCCTTGTTGCTGGATGCGACGATCAATCCATTCGATCTCGCTACCGCACCAACCGACGCGGAGAACGCCGCGGCGCTACGCAAGACCGCGACCGACCTCCGCGCCGCAGCCGCTGCGCATCCGGGCGCCGCAGCAACCGATGCGACCCGGCTGGCAACCGCGTTCGAACGGCTTGCATTAGGAAAGCCCGCGCTGCGCGCCGCCGCGACTGCGCTGCTCGTCCCGCCGCTCGGTACGATGCTCGATCAGATCCGCTCTACACTCCAGGCCGAGGCAGTGACTCGCGAGACGCTCCCGCCGGAGATTGCTGGCAATTGGGTCGCCAAGGATGGTCGCGCGCTCGTGCAGGTGTTCCCGAAGGGCGACAGCAACGACAATGCGGTGCTACGCCGCTTCACCGCAGCAGTCCGCACGGTTGCGCCGACCGCAAGTGGCCTGCCGGTCGCGACACAGGAGGCGGCCAAGACCGTGGCCTGGGCATTCGTCGAGGCAGGCGTTCTCGCGCTCGCGCTGGTCAGCCTTCTGCTGTTCATCGTCTTGCGCGACGTGCGTGAAGTTGCCTTCACGCTGGCGCCGGTCGTGCTGTCGGGGTTCCTGACGCTAGGGAGTTGCGTGCTGATCGGGCAGCCGATCAACTTTGCCAACATCATTGCCTTCCCGCTGCTGTTCGGCGTCGGGGTCGCGTTCCACATCTATTTTGTGATGGCGTGGCGCGGTGGCGCGACCGACCTGCTGCAGTCGAGCCTTGCGCGCGCCGTCCTGTTCAGCGCGCTCGCGACGGGAAGCGCGTTCGGCAGCCTGTGGTTGTCGCACCATCCGGGGACCGCGAGCATGGGCAAGATCCTGATGATCTCGCTCGCCTGGACCTTGGTATGCGCGCTGATCTTCGAACCCGCGCTACTGGGACCACCGCGCAAGAAGGCGTGAACGCGATGCGGTTCAAGGGTCACGCGCCTTCATTCTCACTCGGCCGTCCCATCGCCGCTGCGATATGGTGCGCCGTTACCGGGGTTGGGGTGCGTTAGCCTGCGGTGTGGCAGGATCCTGCAACGGATCTGCCAACGGATCCGCAGGCTTTGGCGCGGCCGACGCGGCGACCGGCGATCCCGCGGCAGGCGCAGGCTCCTGCGGCCCGGCCGCCGGATCGGCGAGCGGATCCGCCAGCCAATCAGGCGAAGCCGCCCCTGTCACGGGAGCCGTCGCCCCATTCGCGGGATCTGCCAACGGATCCGCGAGCGGATCAGCCAGCGGATCCCTCGTTGCGCCTGACGCACGCGCATCGTGCGTCGCCGCAATGCGTCCCGCGCGGTCCTGCAGATAGGACGAGCGCAGCGTCGCATAGGGGTCGATTGCGCTTGCCGTCAGCGCCTTGAGCGGCGCATCCGATTCGACCCGCAGGTCGAGCCCGGTCAGCACCGCTTGCGGAATGCGGAACTCGGCCCGGTCGAACGGCGACCCGATCACGACCGGCAAGGCCTGCGCCTCAGCAGCGCCTGCCGGCAAATCCCGAAACGTACTTGGCCCGAGGAATGGAAGGAACAGGTATGGCCCCGGCCCTACCCCGTAATGCCCGAGCGTATCCCCCAGGCTGTTGTCCCGGTGCGGCAAGCGGAAGTCGCGCGTCTTGGCGACGTCGAGCAACCCGCCGACCCCGATCGTCGAATTGACCACGAACCGCCCGAGGGTCTTCACCGCGCGCTTCGGTTTCAGCTGGAGCACGTCGTTGGCGAACACCAGCGGCTCGCCGATGTTCGAGAAGAAATGCCGGATGCCCTTACGCGCGAAGTTGGGGACAATCGTCTTGTACACCATCGCGACCGGCCGGAAGAAGATCCGGTCGAACACCTGGTTGATCGAAAACATCTTGCGATTGAACCCCTCGAGCGGGTCTCCCTTCGCATGATGCGGACGCACTACGGCGGCCGACGCCTGCGCGCGCGCCGCGGCGCGCGTGATCGTGCCGACCGGCGCCGGTGCCACGACGGTTTCCTGCGCCGCCGCCGTCATCGGCGTTGCCATCATCACGATCGCGACCGCCAGTGTGCTGCTTCCCCCCCGAACGCGCACTCTGTTCAGCGATCGCTCTTGGCGGCCAGCGCGTCGAGATGCGAAATCAGCGCCTTCGCCCCGCCCTTTGCGAACACGCCCGCAAAATCCGCGCGACGGGTCGCGAGCTGGCTGATCGCGTTGCGGTAATAAACGTCGATCACGCGCCACTTGCCGCCGCTCTGGCGCAGACGATAAGCGATCGGCACCGCATCGTCCTTTGGCGCGGACAACGTCGTACGGACCAGCTTATCCGCACCGCGCGTTTCAACCTTCGGGTCGATGGTAAAGCTTTGCCCCGACCAGCTGCTGAAATTGCTGGCATATTGCGCCACCGTCATCCGCCGCATCGCCGCCACCAGCGCGGTCTGATCCGCCGGTGCGACCTTGACCCAGTCGGGGCCGACCGACAGCCGCGTGATCAGCGGAATGTCGAACGTTTGATCGACCACCGGACCGATCTTCGCGATCCGCCCTTGCTGGCCCATGCCGCTCCCGCCCTTCATGATCGCGAGCAGCCCTTCATCGAGCATCTGCACGGGCGCCCGCGCAGGATCAGCAGCCTGCGCCAGAGCGGGCGCGGAAACGGTCAGCAGCACGCCGGTCACGACGGAGCGGATAGGGAAAGTCATGCAGAAACTCCTTGGCGAAAGGGACGACGCCCCTCCCTCCGGGTGAGGCCGGTATCATCCCGTGGGCGGTAGCACAAACCGCTGTAGCCGGGATGAACGGCCAAAGCTGGACGCGGATCCCCTGACGACCCTGCACGCCATCTCGACATTGCGATCAAGGATAAAGATTTCCTCCTTTCGCATATGTTGCGGCGCGGCTAGAATATCTACTTGGGGGCGTGCGTGACGAACCAGCCCGGGCGGTCTATGGCCCGAACCCCGGTTTCGACACGAAAGCGGACGGAAAGGTTTTAGCTTGCAAGTGATTCTCGCCAACCCGCGCGGGTTCTGCGCCGGCGTTGTTCGCGCGATCGAGATCGTCGAACGCGCGCTCGATCGTTATGGTGCCCCGGTCTATGTCCGGCACGAGATCGTCCACAACCGCCACGTTGTCGATACGCTGCGGAACAAGGGTGCTGTGTTCGTCGAGGATCTGGACGAGGTTCCCGAAGGCGCGATGACGGTGTTCAGCGCGCACGGCGTCGCGCGCACGGTTGAGGAAGAGGCAAAGCGCCGCAACCTCCCCGTGTTCGATGCGACTTGCCCGCTCGTCACCAAGGTGCATCTGCAGGGGCGTCGCTATGCGAAGGCCGGGCGGACGCTTGTGATGATCGGCCACGAAGGCCATGCCGAAGTGATTGGCACGCGCGGACAAGTGGACGTCCACGTCCACCTCGTCTCGACCGAGGAGGACGTCGCCGCGCTCGACCTGCCGCTGGATACGCCGATGGCCTACATCACGCAGACGACGCTGAGCGTCGACGACACGCGCGGCGTGATCGCGGCGCTCGGCAACCGCTTCACCGACCTGATCGGCCCCGACGTTTCCGAAATCTGCTACGCGACGCAGAACCGCCAGAGCGCGGTGCGCGACCTGTGCAAGGTCGCCGACCTGATCCTCGTCGTCGGGTCGGAAAACAGCTCGAACTCAAGCCGCCTGCGTGATCTCGGTGCGGACGAAGGGCTGCCAAGCTATCTCGTCGCCGATGGCAGCGCGATCGATCCGGCGTGGTTCGACGGCATCGAACGCGTCGGCCTAACCGCGGGCGCATCCGCGCCCGACGAGCTGGTCGACAGTGTGATCGCCGCGCTGCGCAAGCTCGGCCCGGTCGAGGTCAGCCAGCTCGCGGGTGTCGACGAATCGATCCAGTTCGGCCTTCCGCGCGAGTTGCGCGATGTGCCTACCCCTACCCAAGCTGCTGTAATCAGCGCATAGGAGCCGACATGAGCCTCCCCATCGCCCCGCTGGCGCGCATCGGCGCCTATACCCTCAAGAACCACATCAAGGGCGGCAAATACCCGCTCGTCCTGATGCTCGAGCCGCTGCTGCGCTGCAATCTGGCATGCCCCGGCTGCGGCAAGATCGATTATCCCGATGCGATTCTCAACCAGCGCCTGTCGTTCGACCAGTGCATGGACGCGATCGACGAATGCGGCGCGCCCGCGGTCTCGATCGCAGGTGGCGAGCCTCTGCTCCACCGCGACATGCCCAAGATCGTCGAGGGCTATATCGCCAAGAAGAAGTTCGTCATCCTCTGCACCAACGCACTGCTGATGAAGAAGAAGATCGACGACTATAAGCCGTCGTCCTACTTTACCTGGTCGATCCATCTCGATGGCGACAAGGGCATGCACGACCATGCGGTCGATCAGGCCGGCACCTATGAAGTTGCGATCGAAGCGATCGAAATGGCCAAGGCCAAGGGCTTCCGCGTCCAGGTCAATTGCACCGTGTTCGACGGGGCGGATTCGACCCGGCTCGCGGGCTTCTTTGACGAGATGCAGAAGCGCGGCGTCGAGATCACCATCTCGCCGGGCTATTCGTACGAGCGCGCCGCCGACCAGGAGCATTTTCTGACGCGCGAGCGGACCAAGAACTTCTTCCGCGACGTGTTCCGCAAGGGCGATGGCGGCAAGGCGTGGACCTTCACCAACTCGCCGCTGTTCCTCGATTTCCTTGCGGGCAACCAGACGTATGAGTGCACGCCCTGGTCGATGCCGCTGCGCACCGTCTTCGGCTGGCAGAAGCCGTGCTACCTCGTTGGCGAAGGCTATGTCGACACGTTCGCGCAGCTGATGGAAGGCACCGACTGGGACCAGTATGGCGTCGGCAAGTACGAGAAATGCTCGAACTGCATGGTCCATTGCGGGTTCGAAGGCACTGCGGCTAGCGACTCGATCCGTCACCCGCTCAAAATGTTCACCATCGGCCGCAAGGGCGTGAAGACCGAGGGGCCGATGGCGCCCGACATCGATTTGAGCCACGCGCGCAAGTCGACCGACGTCCATTCGCTTCACGTCGAGCAGGAACTCGCCAAGATCAAGGCGGCGGATCCTGAAGGCTACAAGCGCACCCAGCGCGCGGCCTGATGGACCGTCTGCGGCCGTCGCCCGAGCGGGCGGCGGCCGGGGAGCCATCTTCCCATCAAGGCGTTTGATCGCAATGCCTCACGCCAGCAATATCGTCCTTTGCGACGGACCCGATAGCCCGCACGCATTCGACGTAGTCCCGCTGCAGCATCGCAACGGCATGCTCGATGCGCGGTGCCCGATTTGTCACGGCTTTGGCCAGTGGAACAGCGAGATAGATCTGGTCAGCTTCCGTTGCAAACGCGTGATCTGCGATCATTGCCACGGCGCGGGCTGGGTCGAGACCGGGAACGATCCGGTCGCTCTACCCGACATCGTGCTCGCTCCCGAGGGCTATCCCAAGTGGATCGTGCGGCTTGTCCCACGCGCAGATACCGGTCCGCTACGGTAGGCAGTGGCAGTCCCTCTCCCCGTTCGTTTCGGGAAGGAATTATGGGGCCACTTGCGAGACGAACTGCGCAAACCCCTGCGCCTCCATCAGATCAAACGCACGCCCCAGCGCCTCGAACGCCGCCCCCGCATCGCGTCCGGTGCGAACGAGTGCGGGCAGCTGCGCTGGGTTGCGCGCGAGCGACGCGAGAATCGCCCCTAGCGCCACGCCGCCATCGGGTTTCATCCCCACCAGCGCCGCGGGGGGCAGCGCGTGGTCGGCACTGTCGGAGATGGTACGGACAATCGCGAACGGCAGGTCGTGTCGCGCGGCGACGCGGGCGGCGATGTGCGATTCCATATCGACCGCGATCGCGCCGGTGACGGCATGGAGCGCGGTTTTCTTGGCGACGGAGCCAATGATGCTGTCTACGCCCAAGAAAGTGCCGCGATGCGCGTCGGGCAAGGTCTGAAGGAGCCACTCAACCAATGCGCTACCCCGGCGAAGGCTGGGGCCCAGGAGCGGAGGTGGCTGCAAGGAAGCGCCACGCGAGAGGCTCTTTTGTTCCTCGACTGGGCCACGGCCTTCGCCGGGGAAGGACGTAGGGGCTAGCGTCCCCACCACCACATCCCCCGCGCGCAGCGCCGGGTCGAGCGCCCCCGCCACCCCGCAAGACAGCACCAGCGAAGCCCCAACAACCGCCGCCTCGAGCTCCCGCTCCAGCCGCGCAGAATCCCCGCCGCCCGCCACGACTACGAACCCCGGCCGCGTAAGGATCGCCGCCTCGCGCACCAGCCCGCAGGCGACGAGCACGCTCACATCCCGAACGCCGGCCGCGCGCTGTTCGAGCGTTTGAGGTTGCGATAGCGCGCCACCGCCCACAGCGGGAAGTACGCCGGATAGCCATGATACCGCAGGTAGAACACGCGCGGGAATCCGCCGCCCGTGTACAACTCCTGCCCCCACAGCCCCTCGCTGTCCTGCGTCGCGATCAGGTGGCGCACGCCGCGTTCGACCGCCGGATGATCGACCTTCCCCGCCGCCATCAGCGCGAGCAGCGCCCAGCCGGTCTGCGACGCGGTCGACGGCGCGGGCGTGTAGCCCTTGTAATCGAGCGCATAACTGTCGCAGTCCTCGCCCCAGCCACCGTCGAGGTTCTGGATGTGAAGCAGCCAGTCCGCCGCCTTGCGCACCATCGGATGCCGCCCGTCGAGCCCGGCAGCATTGAGCGCGCACAACACCGACCAGGTGCCGTAGATGTAATTCACCCCCCAGCGCCCGAACCAGCTGCCATCGGGCATCTGCTCCTTCTCGAGGAAGCCCAGCGCCGCCGCCATGCGGGGACTGTCGATCGGCTCGCCGAGTTGCGCGAGCATCGATACGACGCGCGCGGTCACGTCGCTGGTCGGGGGATCGAGCAGCGCGCCGTGATCTGCGAAGGGGATGTTGTTGAGATAGTGATAGCTGTTGTCCGCATCGAACGCGCCCCAGCCGCCGTCCTTGCTTTGCAGGCCGACGGTCCATTCGACCCCGCGTGCGATGGCGTGGTCGTACCCTTCTCCCGTCTCCTTTAGAGGAGGAACTGCACTTCCTTCGCCCCTCCCCTTCAGGGGAGGGGTTGGGGGTGGGGCCGTATCACCTTGCCCCGGCGTCTGGGAAACTGCACGGCCCCACCCCAACCCCTCCCCTGAAGGGGAGGGGCTAAAAGGAACCGCCCGGTCCATCGCCATCACCACCACGGCAGTGTCATCAAGATCCGGATAATGCGCGTTATTATACTGGAACGCCCACCCCCCAGGCCGGACATCGGGCTTCTCGTCGGCCCAGTCGCCCTTCACGGCGAGCACCTGCAACGGCTTCAGCCAAGCAAGCCCAGCCGCCGCCCGCGCCTCGGCATCCTCGCCGCCCGCCTCAAGCATCGCATGTGCTGCGAGCGCAGTATCCCACACCGGCGAGACGCACGGCTGGCAATAAGCCTCGTCGTCCTTCACCACGAGCAGCTTCTCGACCGAACGCCGCGCCACCGCCCGCGCCGGATGGTCTTCGGAATAGCCCAGACAATCGAACATCATCACGCTGTTCGCCATCGCCGGATAGATCGCGCCGAGCCCGTCCTCGCCGTTGAGCCGCTCGGTCACGAAGGTCACGCAAGCGTCGATCGCGCGAGCGCGTGTCCCCTTGGGCCACAATCGCTCGACGCGCTTCAGCACCACGTCGAGCCCGTTGAAGAAGCGCGTCCAGCCCGCCTTGGTCCCCGCCGCCTTGCTCGTCAGCTTCGCGCGTTTCGCGGTGTACAGCTCATCGACCCGCACGCCCGACACATTGCGCGCGACCGGCTTCTTCGCCGCGAGCACCAGCAACGGTACGATCACGGTGCGCGCCCAATAGGACATCTTGGACAGATGCACCGGGAACCAGCGCGGCAGCAGAATCAGCTCGACCGGCAGGGTCGGTACCGAACTCCACGGCGCGCAATCGAACAGCGCCAACTGGATCCGCGTGAACACGTTGACCGCCGCCGCGCCGCCCGCCTTGTGGATCGCCGCGCGCGCACGCGCCATGTGCGGCGCGTCCACATCGTCGCCGATCATCTTGAGCGCGAAATACGCCTTCACGCTTGCGCTGACGTCGAACGCACCGCCGTGGAACAACCCCCAGCCATGATGCGTGGCCGACTGGATCCGGCGCAGGTACACGCCGATCTTGCGCTCGATCTCGGCATCGCGCGGCTCGCCGAGGTAATGCCGCAGCAGCACATATTCCGCCGGAATCGTCGCATCGGCTTCGAGCTCGAACACCCAATGCCCGTCATCGTTCTGGCGCCCCGCCAGCGCAGCAGCCGCGCGCGACGCGGTCGCGTCGGCAGCGGCGACGAGATCGTCACGGTCAAGATTCAGCGTCTGTAGTCCCATGTGCGTGGCCTTAGCCGAGCATCGCTGTCCGCGCCAAGCGGGCAGCGGCTTCGCCCGACCGAATGGCCCCCTCGATCGTCGCGGGCAGGCCAGTCTGCGTCCAGTCGCCAGCAAGGAACAGGTTGCGCCACTGCGTCCGCGTCTCCGGGCGGCGGGCGTCCTGTTCAGGCGTGGCGGCGAACGTCGCGCGCTTTTCCTTGACGATCTGCCACGCGGGCATCTCCGCCGGGCCGCCGTGCACCGCAACGATATCCGCCCAGAAGGCGCGGGCAAGTTCGGCCCGGTCACGATCGACCAGATGGTCCGCCGCGCTGACCGTGATCGAAATGCGATCGGGAAAGGCGAAGATCCACTCCGCCGTACCGCCGAGCACACCGACCATTGTTTGCACGCCCGTCGGCGGCTGGATCGCAAAATGCGCGTTGACGATCGCGCGGAAGTCGTTGGGGACGATCAAATCGGGCAGCAGGTCCGCCGCGACCCACGGCGGCACCGCGAGAATGATCGTCTCGTCCGGCGCGACCGTTTCCGGGCCACGTCCGAAATCGAGCGCGACGACCCGGTCGCCGTCGGTCTGAAGCGCGCGCAACCGCGTGCCAAGCGAGACCGTCGTGCCCTTACCCGCAAGCCAGGCAAGCGCGGGATCGACGAATGCCGCCGCCAGCGTCGGCTCGGCAATCTGCGGCCGCATGGCGCGCCCGCCGCGACCGAGCGTCTCGCGAATGACGCGCGAAGTCAGTCGCGCCGAGCCGGTCGCGGACGCCGTATTGAGCGCCGCCAGCAACACCGGATCGATCAGTTTGTCCCACACCGGCCCGTGCGGATCGACGCGATCGGCGACGACCTGATCCGCCCCTCCCCCGCTCAGCCCCGCCAACCGCAGATAGTCGCGCACCGTCGTCCCGGGAACGCGTCGCCCGTCGCGGCAAATCCACCACGGCACCGGGCCGTCGTTGATCCGCACCGACCAGCGCGCACCCGTCGTGATCTCCGCAAAGGCGAAGTCGGCGTGCTTCGGCCCGCTCAGCCGATCGCTCGCGCCGATCGTGTCGAGATAGCGATGCACCGCCTTGTTCCCCGAAAGGACGAGATGATTGCCATTGTCGATCGTCCGTCCGAGCTGCGGATCGTGATAGCTGCGACAGCGTCCGCCCGCTTGCGCCGCGCCGTCCACGACCGTCGCCAACACGCCCGCCCGTGCCAGCTCGACCGCGGCGGACAGGCCCGCCATCCCCGCGCCGACGATGCGGACGCGCGGCGGGTTCGGACTGGGCCTCACCGGAACAGACTGAGCCGCAGGACGGTGAACAGCAGCGCAGGCTTGTTGACGCGGATGCGCTTGCGCGGCGTATTCCAGCCGGCGCTTTCCATTCGTTTCAGGATCGGTTCGTACACCGCCGCCATCAACCGCGGCGCCAGCAAATGCCCGCGCGGCCGCGTCGCCAAAATCGCCTTCGCCGCGGCGAAATGCGTGTGCGCCTTGGCCGCCAGCATCCGGCACGCGCCGTCGATCCGCGGGTCGGCGACGAGAATAAGCGGATCGCTGAACACGGCCCCCGCCGCGGCGAGCGGTTCGTACGGCAGGTAGACCCGACCGATCGTCGCATCCTCGTCGATATCGCGCAGAATGTTGGTGAACTGCAGCGCTCGGCCGAGATGATAAGCGAGGTCCACGCCGGGACGCTCGTCCATCCCGAAAATCCGGACCGACAACCGTCCGACCGCCGACGCGACTCGGTCACAATAGAGGTCGAGCGTGTCGAACACCGGCCAGCGGATGTCCTGCTCGACATCCATCGCCATGCCGTCGATGACCGCGATAAAGTCTTCCTTCGCCAGATCGAAGCGCGCGACCGCATCCGCGATCAGCACCGCCTGCCCTGGTGCCCCGCCGGCGTAGAGCGACTCGATGTCCGCACGCCACGCGGCCAGCGCCGCCGCGCGATCCTCGCGCTTGCCGCCTTCGTCGTCGGCGATGTCGTCGACCTGTCGACAGAACGCGTAGACCGCATACATCGCGTCGCGCTCGGCCTTGGGCAGCACGCGCATCCCGGCGTAGAAGGAACTGCCCGAGACTTGCGCTTGCAGTTGTGCAGGAGTCGCCTTCGGGTTCATGCCCGCCCTTTAACCATTTGCGTGACCGCCGCCAACGCCGCGAGGCCGAATGCCTCGGGCGCACGGTGGTGAACACGTTGCGACAACGGGTCACGCCGTTTGAGGCGTGCGTTGAGGCTCACCGCGAGCCGGTGGATGATCGCGACCTCCGCCGCAAGCCGACGGTCGCGAATCTGCCGGGCGAACCCGGCGGACTGCGCGAGCAACGCATCGGTCCGAGTCGCGAGATCGACGATCACCGCGCGCAGTGCCGGGGTTGCCGCCGTCCCCGCCAAATCCTCGACGCGGGCACCATGCTGCGCGAGGATCTCGCGCGGCAGATAGACCCGCCGGATCGCGCGGTAATCCTTCCCGCAATCTTGCACATGGTTGATCACCTGCAGCGCCGCGCACAGCGCATCCGACGCCGCCCAGGTCGCATGATCCTCGCCGTGCACGTCGAGGACGTAGCGCCCGACCGGCATCGCCGAATAGCGGCAATATTCTATCAGCGCCGGCCAATCGTCATAATGGTCGACCGTGCAATCCCGCGCGAACGCAACGAGCAAATCGGTCGCATGCTGCGACGACAGGCTGTGCGTCGCCATCGTCCCCCGCAGCGTCAGCGCAGTCGCCTCGTCGTCGCTGTGGCCGAGGATGGTCGCGCGCATCGTGCCGAGCAGCGCGAGCTTCTCGTTCGCCGAGGCGGCGGGATTGTCCGCCACGTCGTCGGCCGCGCGCGCAAAATGGTAAAAGGCCATCACTGGCGCGCGATGCGCCTTCTTGAGCAGCACCGAAGCAACCGGAAAATTCTCGTCCTTATGCCCCTTGCCCGAGGCGAGCGTCGCAGCGGTCATGACGGCAAGCCTTCCTCGTGGCGTGCCGCCTGGACACGCCCCTTCCACATTCCGCCACGCCCGCGGACATGCTGCCATGCCGACAGCAGCGTGCATCCGGCATAAAAAGTCGCGATCAACGGCAAAGCCGGTCCCCACAGTGGCGAGCGTCGGTAGAAGCGCAACATTGGCTGAAACGCCAGCGCCATCAATGCCCAGGCCGCGATCGCGGTCATCCGCACCGCGCCCTGCCCGAAGATCGTCAGCAGCGGCGGGGCGAGATAGGTGATGGCGAGGCCAATCGTGGTGCCCGCCAATAGCACCGGCGAATAGTTGAGCTGCGCATACGCCGAGCGCGAGATCATCTGCGCGACCGAATCCCAGCTGTCGTAGCGCCGGATGCTGATCGCGCGATCGGTCAGGCCGAGCCAGACCGGCCCTTGCGTCTTCATCAACGCGCCGAACGCGCAATCATCGATCAGCGCGGACCGCACTGCCGCTATCCCGCCTGCGGCCTGCAACGCCTGACGCTCGACCAGCATCACGCCCCCCGCCGCCGCGCCCCGCCCGCTGCCGCGCCGGTTCACCGCCGCAAACGGGTACAGCATCTGGAAAAACCATACGAACGCAGGGATCAGCGCGCGTTCCGCGAGACTCTCGCAGCGCAACCGCGCCATCAGCGATACGAGCACGCGCTCCTCCGCAACGGCGCGTGCGACGAGGGTGCGCAGCGTATCGGGAGCGTGCGCGATGTCGGCGTCGGTCAGCAGGAGATAATCGGGCACGTCGCCCGCCGCGGTAATTCCTTGCGAAACCGCCCACAGCTTGCCGGTCCAACCGTTTGCCAGCGGCGCGCCCGTCTCCACCTGCACACGCCCGCCGCCCGCCCCGCGCGCGATCGCGGCGGTGCCGTCGCTGCTCGAATCATCGACGAGAATGATCCGGAAGTCGCCCGGATAGTCTTGCGCCGCCAAGCTCCCGATCGACCGCGCGATCACGTCGGCCTCATCGCGCGCCGGCACGATCGCGACGACCGAAGGCCACGTCGCTTGTTCTTCCCGTGCTGGAAGGAGAGCAAGCGGAGACGTATCGCGCTCGCCGGTCTGCCAGAAGCCATCGCGCGCAAAGACCAGCACCAGCCAGATCGCAAGCGACAGCAGCGCAATCCCCAGCGCGATCACTGTCCACGCCCCAACGACCACGAAGAGCCGCGCCCGTCTCCTCCCCTCCCTGAAAGGGAGGGGTCGGGGGTGGGTCGGCCTGAGAAAAGGACAGACGCCGAAACGGGCCAACCCACCCCCAGCCCCTCCCTTCCAGGGAGGGGAGCAAGGGGAACCGTATTGCACTCGTCAGCCTGCAAATTGCCAGCGCGCGCGATCGCCGTCGACAGCCGCGAAAAACCGAGCCCTTCTCCCCCCCTCCCTGGAAGGGAGGGGTCGGGGGTGGGTCGGCCTGAGGAGAGGACAGACGCCGAAACGGGCCAACCCACCCACGGCTCCGCCCTTACAGGGAAGGGGGAAAGCGCTGTATGTCGCTCACCACTCTGCCAACTACCGGAAAACGCAATCACGCGAGCATCCCCGCTTGCCGGAACCACGCCACCGCATCCTCCAGCGCCACCCGGTAAGGCCGCGCGCGATACCCGAGCTCGGCTTCCGCCCGCGCGCTCGAATAATACATGTCGTGCGCCGCCATCCGCAGCGCATCCAGCGTCAGAAACGGTTCCTTGCCCGTCACCCGCGCAATCCGCTCGTTGACCCAAGCCAGCGGAAACAACGGGCCGCGTGGAATCTGCACCGTCGGCGGCTTGCGACTGACGATCGCCGCGACACTCGCGAGCATCTCGCGCAACGACACGTCTTGCCCGCCAAGCACATAGCGCTCGCCGATCACGCCGTGCGCCATCGCCGCGATATGCCCGTCCGCCACGTCGTCGACATGCACCAGGTTCAATCCACTTTCGACGAACGCGGGCATCCGTCCCGACGCCGCCTCGACGATGATCCGCCCGGTCGGCGTAGGGCGTGCATCGCGCGGCCCGATCGGGGTCGACGGATTGACGATCACCGCGGGCAACCCCTGCTCGCGTACCATCGCCTCGACCAGCCGTTCGGCGACGACCTTGCTCCGCTTGTACGCGCCGACCGCTTGCTCCGGCGTCGCCGGACGGGTCTCGTCGGAGGCCTTGCCATGATCCGGGCGCAACGTGGCGACGCTGCTGGTATAGACGATCCGCGCGACGCCTGCGTCGAGTGCCGCCTGCATCACGGTCTGCGTGCTCACCCGGTTGTTGCGGACGATCTCTTCGGTGTCCGGTGCCCAGATCCGATAGTCCGCCGCAACGTGATACAGATCGCTCACCCCCGCCATCGCGCGCGCCATCGCGGCGGGGTCGCGCGCGTCGCCCTCGACGATTTCTCCCGGAAAATCGGTTAGGTTGGTCCGCGCGCTGCTCGCGCGCGCCAGCCCGCGCACACGTGTGCCCGCTGCGGCCAGCCGTCGCGCGACCGCCGAACCGACGAAGCCGGATACCCCGGTCACCAGCGTAATAGGTTGATTGCTCAAACAGCCTCCATGCGGCGATGCTGTAGAACGCCGCGCCGCAAGCGCAAACAATCTCGCGCAATCTTCCAGCAACAAAGTCTGCACCAGCCCGGACATGACAGCTTTTTCACCCCGGCGTGCCTATCCCCGTCATTCGGGCGAGGCTACGGGGTGGCACCGTGATCCACATCCTGCATCTTCTTGGAGCCGCGCTGGGCTGGCTGGCAATCGTGGTGGCGACGCTCGGCATCATCTATTGCACTGCCGCCGCTTTCATCTTCCGACACTATTTCGCTGCCGCCACGCCGGCGCCTGTCCGGCATGATGCCGTTACGCTGCTCAAACCGCTCTACGGCGACGAACCGCGGCTATACGACAATCTCGCCAGCTTCCTCGCGCAGGATCATGCCGGGCCGATCCAGTTGCTCTGCGGAATTCAGCGCGCCGATGATCCAGCGATCGCAGTGGTCAAGGCTTTGAAGCTGGCGCATCCGGACGCCGACATCCAGCTCGTCGTCGACGGCACGGTCCACGGCGCAAGCGGCAAGATTTCCAACCTCGTCAACATGGAGCCGTTCATCCGGCACGGCATCGTCGTGCTCAGCGACAGCGATATCGCGGTAGCGCCGGATTATCTCGGACAACTGCTTCGCGCACTCGATCGCCCGAACGTCGGAATCGTCACCTGCATCTACGCCGGGCGCGGTGACGCGGGGTTCTGGTCGCGACTCGGTGCGGCGGGCGTGAGTTACCAGTTCATGCTCGGGCTGGTGTTCGGCGTCGCTAACAAGCTTGCCACGCCGTGCATGGGATCGACCATCGCGATGACGCGCGAAACCTTGCAGCGGATTGGCGGCTTCGGCAGTTTCGCGGACAAGCTGGCGGACGATTATGCGATCGGCGAAGCCGTCCGCGCCCTCGGGCTCTCGATCGTCTTGCCGCCGATGCTGGTCGACCACGCCTTCGACGAGACCAGCCTGTCCGCGCTGTGGCGTCACGAACTCCGCTGGGGCGCGACGGTGCGTGACGTCGCCTTCTGGCCGTACGTCGGCAGTATCATCGGGCTCCCCTTGCCGGTGGCCGCGCTCGCGATGCTGTACTGGCCCGCAGCGGGGCTGGTGCTGTTCGCCCTTGCAGCGATCGTACGGTTGGTGGTTGTGCGAAGCGTCGATGCGACTGTAGGGAGGCGCATCGCTTCGTTGGGGTTGGCGCTAGCACATGATGGCATGAGTTTTGCCATCTATATCGCGAGCTTCTTCGTCCGATCGGTTGATTGGCGCGGCGCGACCCTTACAATGAAGACTGAAGGCCGCATTGTTGCGGCGCACAAGATTGAGAATGCGGAGCAACGGGCATGATGCGGGCGCTTTTCCTCCAGGCGCCGTCTTTTGACGGTTACGACGGTGGCGCGGGTGCGCGCTACCAGATGAAGCGGGAGGTCAAATCCTTCTGGTATCCGACCTGGCTCGCGCAGCCGGCGGCAATGGTCGAGGGCTCCAAGCTGATCGACGCGCCCGCGCACGACCAGTCGTGGGACGATATCGCGCATGAGTTTGACGATCGCGACCTCGTGATCCTCCACACCTCGACGCCGTCGTTCAACCAGGACATCCGCACCGCCGCGCTGATCAAGCAGCGCAACCCGCGGATCCTGATCGGCTTCGTCGGCGCGAAGGTCGCGGTCGAGCCCGACAAGAGCCTCGCCGCCACGCCCGACGTCGATTTCGTCGCACGCGAGGAATATGACTTCACGATCCTCGAGATCGCGCAGGGCAAGCCTTTGCGTGAAGTCGACGGCATCACCTGGCGCGATTCGGACGGCGCGTTCATCCGCAACCGCGACCGCGCGATGATCGAGGACATGGACTCGCTGCCGATGGTCTCGCCGGTCTACAAGCGCGACCTGCAGATCGACAAATATTTCGGCGGCTACCTGCTGCATCCGTATGTCAGCTTCTACACCGGGCGGGGCTGCAAGAGCCGTTGCACCTTCTGCCTGTGGCCACAGACGATCGGCGGGCACACCTACCGCTTCCGCTCGGTCGCCAAGGTGATCGAGGAAGTGGAGTACATCATCCGCGAGATCCCCGAGACCAAGGAGATCTTCTTCGACGACGACACGCTGACCGACAACCATGCGCGCGTCGAGGAACTCGCGATCGCGCTCGGCAAGCTCGGCTTCGGCAAGCCCGGCTTCAAGATGTCGTGGAGCTGCAACGCCAAGGCCAACGTGCCGCGCAAGACGCTCGAAGTGCTGAAGGCGAACGGCCTGCGCCTGCTGCTCGTCGGCTATGAGAGCGGCAACCAGCAGATTCTCCACAACATCAAGAAGGGACTGCGCACCGACGTCGCACGGCAGTTCACCAAGGATTGCCACGAGCTTGGCGTGGTGATCCACGGCACTTTCATCCTGGGTCTCCCGGGCGAGACGCTCGAGACGATCGAGGAGACGATCAACTACGCCAAGGAAATCGATCCGCACACGATCCAGGTGTCGCTCGCGGCACCGTATCCCGGCACCTTCTTGTACAAGCAGGCGACCGAGAACGGCTGGTTCGACAATTCGCACGAATTGCTCACCGACGGCGGCAACCAGATCGCGCAGCTCAGCTACCCGCATCTGTCCTCGACGGTGATTTTCGACAAGGTCGAGGAGTTCTACAAGCGCTTCTACTTCCGCCCGTCGAAGATCTGGGAAATCGTCCGCGAGATGCTGACCGACTGGGACATGATGAAGCGCCGCCTGCGCGAAGGCGTCGAATTCTTCGACTTCCTGCGGCGTCGCAAAGAGGCAGTGTAAAGGGTTCGGTTCGATGACGACGATGGCCCGTATGACGGTCAACGAGCGGCTCGAAGCGACCGGGCGGCTCGACGCATGGAACGCCGCGGTCGAGGCGCGCGACATGGATGCGATGGTCCTGTTGCTGCGCCTCGTCGCCGCGCCCGATCCGCGCCGGGTCGCGCAAGGCGTGCTCGCAGACCCCGAATTCTACGGGTTTGCGCGGGCGTGAAGATCGCGATCGTCACCGCGGATGATTTCGGCGTCTCGGTCGAGGTCAACGCCGCGGTCGAGCAGGCACACCGCGAGGGAATTCTTACGGTAACAAGCCTGATGGTGACGGGTGCCGCCGCGATGGACGCGGTCGTGCGGGCGCAGCGCACCCCGACGCTCGGAGTCGGCCTCCACGTCGCGCTCGCGGAAACCCCGCCGGCGCTGCCGCCGGAACAGATTCCCGATCTGGTCGACGACGCCGGGCAGTTCCGCATCGAAACGCTCCCGGTCGCACTCGCCCTCGTCGGCAAGGCATCGGTTCGTCGTCAGCTCGAAGCCGAGATCGACGCGCAGTTCGCGCTGTTCGAAGCGACCGGGCTCCCGCTCGATCACGTCAATTCCCACAAGCACATGCACCTCCACCCGGTGATCGCCGCGACGCTGCTCAAAGTCGGCAAACGCCACGGGATGACCAAGGTCCGCGCGCCGGTCGAACCGCGCGATGTGCTGGCGCAGTTCGAGAAAGCGACCGGGCTCCATATCGCCAAGCCCTTCGCTCAGCGCGTCCAGGGGCAGATGCGCCGTGGCGGGATGAAGGTCCCCGACCATACGTTCGGGCTTGCCTGGTCTGGCGCGATGCACACCGAACGGTTGCGCGGCGTGCTGCGGCATCTTCCGGAGGGCGTCAGTGAGATCTATCTACACCCCGCGACCGCGCATTATCCCCTGTCCGCCCCGACCTACCAGTACGAGGCGGAACTTGCGGCGCTGCTGGATCCGGTTGCGCGCGACATCGTTTCCGACAATCACATCACCCTGGCGCGTTTCGCCGATCTTTGAACCGGGAGAGCCCCGATGAATTTCCATGCCAAATCGATCGCCCCGGCAGGCCCCGCCCCCGGCGTCCGCGTCAAGCTCGGCAGCCCCGAACACAAGACGCTGTTCTGCCGGACGATGCTGGACACGCACGATCCCTATCGCCCGGCGCTGATCGACTGGCCGGTCCTCGATGACGTCACGCGCAACCGGATCGTCTCGCTGCCGATCTGGGACATCGCGGTTGCGACCGAGGGGCGCGCAGGGATGAACGTCAAGACGTACGGCGAGCAAATCAGCGACCCGCTGCTGCGTGATGCGATCGACATGAACGCCTATGAGGAAAGCCGCCACAAGATCGTGCTGGCGGACATGGTCACCTTCTACGGGATCGAGCTCAAGCCGGAAGATCCCTACCTGCGCCCGCGCGATCCGGAGTTCGCGTTCATGCGCACCGGCTTCTCGGAATGCATCGACAGCTTCTTCGGCTTCGGGCTGTTCAAGGTCGCCAAGGACACCGGCTTTTTCCCGGAAGAACTGATCGACACGTTCGAGCCGGTGATGCGCGAGGAAGGCCGCCACATCCTGTTCTTCGTCAACTGGGTCGCGTGGCATCGGCGCAATATGCCGCTGTGGCGCCGCCCGTGGTTCGAGCTCAAGGTCTGGGCGGTGTGGATCGCGCTGATCTGGGAACGGATCGACATGGCCAAGGGCATGGGCGACGACAATACCAAGGCGCAGGAGAATAACTTTACGCTCAACGGCTCGAAGGAGCTCGGCGTCGAGATCGAATTCCCCGAACTGGCGGCGATCTGCCTCGCAGAAAACGATCGGCGGCTCGCGGTCTATGACCCGCGCCTGATCCGCCCGAAGTTCGTGCCGGGGATGATCCGGCTGGTGCTGCGCTTCATGGGCAAGAAACCCGCACGCGCATGACGCGCGGTGGTCGACGTCGGCGGCGCGGTCAGTCCTGGCTCTCATAGGCGAGTTGCAGGACGCCCCAGTGCCGTCCCCCGACCCAGATCGCCGCGATGACCTGTTTGAGCAAAACGACGCTCCCGTTCGACAGCGGCCGGCGATACGCCTTCAGACAGAACGGGGCCTCGATCCGGACCTGGATTTGGGTCTCTGGATAGGAATAGATCAATCCCGCACGGGCATTTTCCTGGTTCCATACACGATCGTTGGACCGCTGCGGAAGCGACCGTTCGGGCATCGCCACCGCACCGAAGCAGTTCCGATCGGTCAGGGTCATGCCAAAGAAGCCCGGAAGCTGCCGCGCCCGTTCCTGGTGCGGTCGGGCCAGCCGCGTGAACAACGCCTGTGCCGCGTGCGTGAAGATCGGCGGATCGCTCCCGGGCACTGGCCTGTAATCGTCGCTCAAGATCGTCTCGAGCGAGATTTCACGCGTACCGACCGCGTGGGCAAGCCCCTCCCCAATCAACCGCGCCGCCTCGAGACCGAACGTGATATGGGGCGAATCAAGGATCTCCGCGCCGCTTTCCGCCAATATCTGCAACAAGGCGTTGGTGTCGTCGCTGACCCCGGTCACGCGTGTGGAAAGCTGCTGTAGCCCGGTGGCATTCTCGGTCGACGCACTCGACAGCGCAAGCAGCCCCGCACGCACCATATCGACCGCCTGGACCATCGATTCGACGCGTTTTGCGACGCTGTCGCTATTCTGTTCCATCCCCTGCATGATCGCACCGAGTTGCTCGACCAGCGTTTCGATCCCTTTGGCGCTCCCGTGCGCCGATTGCGCCTTGGCCACCCCCTGCCCGATCCGATCGAGCATGACGCCTGCTTCGAACGTGAGCGATGCGATCGACTGCTCGATCCGGTTGGTTGCCGCGGCGGTTTCGTTCGCCAGCTTCTTCACCTCGCTGGCGACCACCGCGAACCCGCGTCCGGCATCGCCGGCCCGTGCTGCCTCGATCGTCGCGTTGAGGGCGAGGAGGTTGGTCTGGCGCGCGATCACGTTGATCCCGGCGGTCACCGCGCTGACGTCGCTGAGCGCGGTGTTGAACGCACCGAGACCGTTGTGAATGTGGCTGACCTGTTCGATCAGCTCGACGACATCCGATGTCGCGGTGCCAAGCTGTGCGGTCGAATCCTCGATGACGATCTTGGCCGCTGCCGTGTCGTTTCGCGCATCGCGGGCGGCGATCGCGACATTGTCGACGTCGCCCGACAGGATATTGGCTTCGGACCCGATCGCCTCGATGGTGGTGGCTTGTGCCGTCACGCGTTCTGCCAAAGCGGCGATATCGGCCTGCAGATCCAGCGTCCGGATTCCCAGCTCGCCGGACAGGCGCGCTGCCTGCCGAATGGTGTGATCGAGCGTAAGGGCCTGTGTGGTCATGACAATCATGATGAACGATCAGCCCTTAAAAGGGACTTAACTATGCCAATCCGCGCTCTGCCCACGAAGTCGGGCAAAGCTTCCATCCGCGACTTCCAGGCGGTAATTCACACGCCGTCCGCGTCATTTGGCCCTGAAATCCGTCGCCTGTCGTGCATGCTGCCTTGATTGCCTGTGCCAAAGCCACAATGACGCCGGGATGATGCGCGATTCGTTTCCCCCCGCTCCCGGTTATCGGCAGTTTGCGCGATGAACCGCTCCGCACGCATCGGTTTGTTGCTCGCCACGATCGTCGGCCTGGCGGTCGCGGTCGGCGCGGTCGGCACGGTCGGGCTGCAGCCGGTGCTGAGCGCGATGGCATCGATCGGCTGGGTCGGAATGGCCACATTCACGCTGTGGTCGATCGGCGTGCTCGTCTTGCTGGGCATGGCATGGCAGGCGGTCGCGCCCGGACAGACGGCCGATCGGCTTGGCTGGTTCATCTGGGCACGCACCACGCGGGAGGCGGCCACCGACATCCTGCCCTTTTCGCAGCTTGGCGGGCTCGTCGTCGGCGCGCGGACGCTGGCAGCGTTCGGCGTGCCACAACCGGTGATCTACGCGTCGATGATCGTCGACATGACGACCGAGATGGCGGCGCAACTGATCTTTACGCTCGGCGGGGTTGGCATGCTGTTGCTGGTGCTGTCGGACGCGCCCGTTCAGCAGGGCATCGTGCCGCTCGCGCTCGGCGGGCTTGGCGCGATGGTCGCATTGATGCTGCTGTTCGTCTTTGCACAGAAACCGATGCTCAAACTGGCGGGTTCGCTCGGCGCGCGGATGCTGCCGGGCTCCGTCGCGGCGATGGCGGCGGTGCGCGAGCAACTCGACACGATCTACCGGACACCGCGGTGCGTCATCGCGGCGTTCCTGTTCAACCTTGCCGCCTGGCTCGCGAGCGCCACCGGCGCGTGGATCGCGTTGCGCTTCATGGGCTCGACGATGCCGCTGTGGGCCGTGCTGACGATCGAGGCGCTGATCTTCACGCTGCGCAGCGTCGCCTTCGCGATTCCCGGCGCGGTCGGCGTGCAGGAAGCAGCCTATGTGCTGATCGGCCCGCTGTTCGGCCTGCCCCCCGCGCATGCGCTCGCACTGTCGCTGCTCAAGCGCGCGCGCGACGTGATTATCGCCGTGCCCGCGCTGCTCGCATGGCAGGTCGGCGAAGCACGGCGCGTGGTGACCTGAGAGAGAGGCGGCATCTCCCGCGAATGAACCTCGGTTCGGGCTGAGCGAAGTCGAAGCTGCCCGGCGCAACGCCAGCCCTTCGACTGCGCTCGGGGCGAACGGGGATGGGATAGGCGCACCTTACAGCGATCAAGATCACCGAGGGCACCGGCCCGCAATCGCATCCAGTCGGTTTGCCCCGCCTAAGCGTCCTCGCGCACCGGTGGCAACGGCGCATCCCGCACCATCGCCTCCAGCGCCGTCAGCGACTCCTGCTGCGATGCCGCCGCAAGCCCCGCCTCCAGCGCGCGATACGCTGCCAGCACGGCGCGCCCGGTCTCCGTCAGCGACGCCCCGCGCCCCTGCCCGCCACCGGCCACCGTCTCGACCAACTTGTCCCGCCAGCAACGGTTCATGCTGTCGACCAGCAGCCAACTGCGGCGATAGCTCATTCCCATCGCGCGGCCCGCGCCCGAGATCGACCCCTCGCGTACGATCGCCTCAAGCAGATCGGCCTTGCCCGGCCCCATCGCGAGCTCGTCGCCGCAATAGAGCTGGGCTTTGATCTTGAGCACACCGACGCGCATTATTTCCCGATCAGAACGTCGCTCGCCTTGACGATGACGGTCACGGTATCGCCCACTTCCAGCGCAAGATCGCTGATCGCGTCGTTGGTGATGTTCGACGTGACGATCGTGCCGTTGCCGATGTCGACATGGACCGACCCGTTGACCGCGCCGGGGTGAACCGCGGTGACGGTGCCCGAAATCTGGTTGCGCGCGCTGATCTTCATCGAAAGCGTCTCCTTCGCCGCCGCTCTATCACCGCACGGGCACGGGGGCCAATGCGCACCGGTGGCATCGTACCCCAAACCCCGCTAAGCGGCGGACATGGCGAAAACGAAGGCGCATCCGTTCCGTTCGATCCACACGCACGGCCTGATCCGGGTCGGGGCCTGCACCCCGCGCGCCAGCGTCGGTGATGCCGCCGCCAATGCCGCCGAGACGATCGCGCTCGCGCAGCAAGGCGATGCCGCACACGCCGACCTGCTGGTCTTCCCCGAACTCAACATCACCTCCTATGCGATCGACGACCTGCATCTGCAGACCGCGCAGCAAAGGGTGACGGATGCCGCGATCGCCAGCGTCGTGGCGGCAAGCACGAAACTGCGCCCGGTGCTCGTCGTCGGCGCGGCGTTGCCGCGCAACGGGCGGCTCTACAATTGCGCGGTGGTGATCGCGCGCGGGCGGATCCTCGGCGTCGTGCCGAAGACCTTCCTCCCCAATTACCGTGAATATTACGAGAAGCGCTGGTTCGCGAGCGGCGCCGGGCTGACCGGGCTCGACATCACGCTGGCGGGCGAGACCGTGCCGTTCGGCACCGACCTGCTGTTCGCAGCGAGCGACCTCGCGCCATTCGTCTTCCATGCCGAAATCTGCGAGGACTATTGGGCGCCCACCCCGCCCTCGACGATGGGCGCGCTGGCAGGCGCGCTGATCTGCTGCAACCTCTCCGCCTCGAACATCGTCGTCGGCAAGGCCCGCGAACGCGCGTTGCTGTGCGCGTCGCAAAGCGCGCGGGCGGTGTGCGGCTATGTCTTTGCCGCCTCGGGACCGGGCGAGAGCACCACCGACCTCGCGTGGGACGGTCAGGCGATGATCCACGAGATGGGCGAGCTGCTCGCCGAATCGACGCGCTTCGGGCGCGAGCGCGAGCTGGTGCTCGCCGATGTCGACACCGGGCGGATCGCGCAGGAGCGGATGCGGGTCGGCACGTTCAACGATTCGGCACGGCTGGCGGGCGACCCCGAACTGCGCTTCCGCCGCATCGCGTTCGAGCACAAACCGGACTTTGCCGACGCCGGACTATTGCGCGAGATCCGGCGTTTCCCGTTCGTCCCCAACACCCCCGAACGGCTCGACGACGATTGCTACGAGGCGTTCAACATCCAGGTCGAGGGGCTGCTCAAGCGGTTCGTCGCATCCCGCTCCGAACGGCTCGTCATCGGCGTGTCGGGCGGTCTCGATTCGACCCACGCGCTGATCGTCGCAGCGAAGGTGATGGACCGCCTCGGCCTGCCGCGCGACCGAATCCTCGGTTTCACCATGCCCGGCTTCGCAACCAGCGAAGGCACCAAGAGCAACGCCTGGGCATTGATGCGCGCGCTGGGAATCGAGGGCGCCGAGATCGACATCCGCCCCGCCGCGCGCCAGATGCTCGCCGACATGGGCCACCCGTTCGCGGATGGCGAACCCGCCTATGACGTGACGTTCGAGAACGTCCAGGCGGGGCTACGCACCGATTACCTGTTCCGCCTCGCCAACCAGCGCGCCGGGATCGTCGTCGGGACGGGCGACCTGTCCGAGCTGGCGCTGGGCTGGTGCACCTACGGCGTCGGCGACCAGATGAGCCATTACGGCGTCAATGCGGGCGTCCCGAAGACGCTGATCCAGTTCCTGATTCGCTGGTGCATCCGCACCAACCAATATGATGGGACGACCGATTCGATCCTCGAATCGATCCTGGCGACCGAGATTTCGCCCGAACTGGTCCCGGCGGGCGCCGATGGCGCGATCCAGAGCACCGAAGCGCGAATCGGGCCGTACGCGCTCAACGATTTCTTCCTGCATTATGTCGTGCGCCACGGAATGGCGCCGTCGAAGATCGCGTTTTTCGCGCTCCATGCCTGGGCGGACGCGAACGCGAGCCGCTGGCCGCGCGATTTTCCGGTGACCGGCCGCGTGGCGTACGACTTGCCGGTGATTCGCGGGTGGCTCGAAAAGTTTCTGGTGCGTTTCTTCGCGACCAGCCAGTTCAAGCGGTCGGCACTGCCCAACGGGCCGAAGGTCTCGAGCGGAGGCGCGCTCTCGCCGCGGGGCGACTGGCGCGCGCCGTCGGATGGGACGGCGCAGGTGTGGCTGGAGGAATTGGCGCGCGGACTGCCGTGATCGCATTCCACGCCCGTTCGTCTCGAACGACGTCGAGCAACGAACGGTGCGGAAGATCGAGCGAAACCGCGCTCGGTGAAAGCCTTACTTGCGGCTCTTTCGCGCCGCGTAGCGCGCGTCGCGCGCCGCCTTCTTGTCGATCTCGGCCTGGATCGCGGCCTGCTTGGCCTCTTCGATCGCGCGCTCGGCAGCTTCGGCCTTGGCGATCTTCTCGAGCCGGGCGGCTTCGATCGCAGCCTTTTTCTCTTCGCGCTTCTTGGCTTCCGCCGCTTCCTTCGCTTCGCGCGCTGCCGCTCGGGCCGCCACGACCGCGGGATCTACCGGCGGCTTGGACTTGAGCTTCTCGAGTGCGCGCTGCTTCGCGTCGGCGGACAGGGCCGCGCGGTCCTTGAAGGAAGGTTCTTTGTAGGATGCCATGTGGCGGGCTTTAACCTCATCGAGGAAAGAAGGAAATGGCGGAGAGGGTGGGATTCGAACCCACGGTACCCGCGAGGGCACGCCGCATTTCGAGTGCGGTACATTCGACCACTCTGCCACCTCTCCGCGAGGTCTTATGATGCTGTCGCAATGGCCAGCACCGGTCGGTGAGCGGGGGCCTCTAACGTAGTGATCTGCAGGACGCAAGCGCCGCGATGCAGGTTTGTCGCACAGCAATCGCTTGTCTGCCGCAAAGGAGCGCTTAGATTATCGAAATGCACCGTACCCCGATTACATCCCCGCCGTTCGACAGCTCCATCACCCTCCCCTCCGTCAGCCACGCGCGATTCGGGATCGGAGACGTGGTGCGCCATCGCCTGTTCGATTTCCGCGGGGTCGTGTTCGATATCGATCCGATCTTCGCGAACAGCGCGGAATGGTACGATGCTATCCCCGAGAACATTCGCCCCCGCAAGGACCAGCCCTTCTACCATCTCCTCGCGGAGAACATGGAGTCGAGCTACGTCGCCTATGTCAGCCAGCAGAACCTGATCCCCGACGACACCGACGAACCGGTCGACCACCCGGCCATTCCGGGGCTGTTCGAGGATTATGAAGACGGCAAGTATCCGTTGCGTCGCGAACACCGCCACTGATCCTCCATATGGGCGGGACTGCTGCCGCCTCGAACGACGTTTTTACCGGGGCGCGCGGCACCTCCCCGGTTGACACCGCAAGCTCCTTGGCATAGCTGGCGCTTCTTTCCCGCACTCGGCTCGCCGGGTCGTGGGGCACAGGCATTTTTGAAAGTGATTAGGCATGTTCGCAATCGTGCGCACAGGCGGCAAGCAATACCGTGTTGCCGCCGGAGACAAGATCGTCGTTGAGAAGCTCGACGGCGAAGCCGGCGCGTCGATCACGCTCGGCGACATTCTGCTGGCGGGCGAAGGCTCGGAGCTGCATTCGGTCGAGGGCCTGACGGTCTCGGCAGAAATCATCGCGCAGGCGAAGGCGGACAAGGTCATCGTCTTCAAGAAGCGTCGTCGCCACAACTACCGCCGCAAGAACGGTCATCGCCAGCGTCACACGATCCTGCGCATCACCGCGATCGGCAACAATGACAAGCAGGCAGCACCGGCCAAGGCCGATGCCCCGGCCGCTCAGGCGTAAGGAGTAGTTCGAGATGGCACATAAGAAAGCAGGCGGCTCTTCGCGCAACGGTCGCGATTCGGCAGGCCGTCGCCTTGGCGTAAAGAAGTTCGGTGGCGAGATCGCCATTCCGGGCAACATTCTCGTGCGTCAGCGCGGCACGAAGTTCTACCCGGGCACCAACGTCGGCATCGGCAAGGATCACACCTTGTTCGCGCTCGTCGAAGGCCGCGTGACCTTCCACCAGGGCAAGCTCGGCCGCAAATTCTGTTCGGTCGAGATGCTGGCGCAAGCCGCAGAATAACGGGCAACCGGACGGGTTGCCCACCAGGGCGACCCGCGTATCCGCAAGGGTACCGAAACAAGGGAGACGGGTCGCCCCGGCTCCCTTTTTTCATGGCTCCCTCCCTGACTGTCGTGTCCGTGTCATCCCGGCATGCGAACGACAGCAATCGAGGAGAGTTGTATCATGTTCGCTCGGACTCCGAGATTGACGTTGCGCCCCGGCTGGCCCGAGGACGCCCCCGCGCTGGCCGCCGCAATCGCGCACGAGGCCGTCGTGACCATGCTGGCGCGCGCACCCTGGCCATATACCGAGCTGGATGCGGCCGCGTTCCTCGCCCTGCCCCCCGACCATCGCAACATCCATTTGCTGATCCACGCGCATGAAGGCCCCCGCACGCGACTCGTCGGGGGGATCGGACTTGTGCAGGATCCGTCCGGACACGAGTTCGGTTACTGGCTGACCCCCGATGCCTGGGGTCGCGGCTATGCCACCGAGGCGGGTCGTGCGGTGCTCGACATTGCGCGCCACGCGCTTGGCCTCCGGCATCTCCACGCCGGCCACTTTCAGGACAATCCCGCATCGGGTCGCGTCCTGCGCAAGCTCGGCTTTCGCGAGACCGGGGCCGAGGTGCGTGCTTGCCGAGCGCGGGGCGGCGACGTGCCCGCCATCGGCTATGCGCTCGACCTCGCCCCGCCGCAGGCGATCCCGCTGGCGGCGTGAACCAAGGCACGGCGCCGCACGATTACGTCGACAAAGCACATTCGGTCGGTGCGGGTGAGGCCAGACACGCTTTGGTCTCCGCGTCATCCGCATTGACTATCGGGCGAACGCATGGATAAGTCCGACCACACAAAATAAAAAGTGGTTAGGAGAGGCAGAATGGCCGTCGGTCATCAGCTCGAAATACAGCCGCAAGGCGGTTTGGTAACGTTAACGGGACGCGCAGCGGGGTCGGCCCTCGCGGTTCTCGCGATCATTCCCGGTGCGGCATGGTGATCGACCGCAGGGCCGCGCTCGTCGGCATGGTGGGCATCTTCGGGGCTAACCTGTTCGCGCCCCTCGCCCGCGCCGTCGGCTATCAGCCCAACCGGGCGATCAACACCGGCGCACCCGCCGTCATCTTCACGCCGGCACAACGCGCACTGGTCGGCGCGCTCAGCGAGCGCGTGCTCCCAACCACCGACACGCCGGGCGCAATCGCCGCCGGGGTGCCCGAATATATCGAGCACATGCTTGGCGACTGGGCGGTCAACGACGACCGCGCAACGATCCTCGACGGTCTGACCGCGATCGACGCACGCAGCATGGCCGATTACAAAAAACCGGCGCTCAAGGCATCGGCCGCGCAGCAGGATGCGTTGCTGACGCTGGCGATGAACGGGGGCCTTCCCAGCGCGATCCCGTTCTTCCAGGCGTTCCGGCAGCTCGTCATCACCGGCTATTACACGTCCGAGATCGGGATCACGCAGGAGCGGCATTACCTGCCCGTCCCCGGCGATTACGACGGCGCGTATCTCTATTCGAAGGTCAAACGCATCTTCTCGGCCTGACCCGGCGCGGGCGTCCGGCCTGCGCATCCTTCTTCCATTTTACGATCCGGCGGACAATCATCATGGCAGCTACAGATCGCTACGACGCAATCGTCATCGGCTCCGGCATCAGCGGCGGCTGGGCCGCGAAGGAACTGACCGAAAAAGGGCTGCGCGTCCTGATGGTCGATCGCGGCCGGATGGTCGAACATGGCGAGGATTATCCGTACGACGGCAAGTCCGCCTACGACATCCCCGCGCGCGACCGGATGCCCGCCGCGCTCGCCAAGAGCGACTATTTCGCGCTCAACGGCTGGGTCCAGCCGAGCACGCAGCCCTTCTTCATCAACGACCGGCTCAACCCGTACGACTACGATGCCCCCAACAAGTTCAACTGGGTGCGCCCATCGGTGGTCGGCGGCAAGTCGCTGACCTGGGGGCGGTGGAGCTTCCGCTGGGGTCCGAACGACTTCGAGGCGAACAAGCGCGAGGGCGTCGGCACCGACTGGCCGATCCGCTACGAGGACGTCGCGCCGTGGTACAGCTATGTCGAGAAGTACATCGGCGTCTCGGGCGGGCGGGAAAACCTGCCCTATCTGCCCGACAGCGAATTCATGCCGCCGATGCCGATGAACATCGCCGAGAAATGGCTGAAGACGCGGCTGGAAGGGGAGTTTCCCGGCCGCAAGCTGATCAACGCGCGCCTTAGCAACATCACCGAGGACAAGCCCGAGCAAAACCGCTCGCGTTGCCAAAAGCGCGCGCAATGCCATCGCGGATGCAGTTTCGGCGCCTATTTCTCGACCCAAGCGGTGACGCTCCCCGCCGCCCGCGCGACGGGAAAGCTCTCGCTGCGCTCGGACAGTTGGGTGACCAACCTCGAATATGATCCCGCGCGCAAGCGAGTCACGGGCGTGCGACTGGTTGACGGCAACACCGGCGTGGCGGAAGTGATCCCCGCGCGGATCGTGTTCCTGTGCGCCTCGGCGATGAGCTCGCTCCACATCCTGCTCAACTCACGACCCGCGGGCAGCCAGCGGAGTTATTTCCATTCCAACGGCGCGCTGGGCAGCGCGGTGATGGACCACATCTTCCGCGTCAACGTATCGGGCGAGATCCCCGGCATGACCGACTATGTGGAATACGGTCGGCGCCCGGGCGCGGTCTATGTCCCGCGCTTCCGCAACCTCGTCGACGAAGATCTGCCGTTCAAGCGCGGCTACGGGTATCAAGGCGAAGCAAACCGGCGTCCCGCCGCGCCCGATGGCTTCGGCGCGGCGATGAAGCACGGCATGCGCGAATATGGCCCGTGGCGCTTCCAGATGGGCGCGTTCGGCGAATGCCTGCCGTATGACGACAATCGCGTCACGCTCAACCACAATAAGGTCGACCGCTTCGGCACGCCGCTGCTGCGCTTCGACGTCCGGTTCCGCGACAACGAAATCAAGATGATGGACGATGCGCAGGAGCAGGGAATGGTAATGCTCCGCAAGGCGGGACTGACCAACGTCACCAGCTATCGCGGCAAGCACGTCCCAGGCGAGGCGATCCACGAGATGGGCGGCGCACGGATGGGTCACGACCCCGCGACGTCGGTGCTCAACAAGTGGAACCAGGCGCATGACGCACCCAACCTGTTCGTGACCGATGGGTCGCAGATGGCCTCGGTGTCGTGCGTCAACCCGTCGCTGACCTTCATGGCAATCACCGCGCGCGCCGCGGATCAGGCGTTCAAACAGATGCAGGCGGGGGTGATCTAAGGCGCGCGCACGACTGCCGAGGCCCGCGGCTCAGGCCGCCACCGCCACACGCGGCAAGACCGCGGCGGCATAGTCGCTTTCGGCCAGCGCGATCAGCGCGCGGTCGTCATGTTTCCACGGGTGGAACCCCGGCAGGAAAAACGCGATCCACGCGCCGAGGATCTTGCGCGCCATCCCCGGGCGGCCGAGCGCGTACCACAGGATCCCGCGATGCGCGCGCCAGCCGGTGATCCCGTCCTGCCGCAGCAGTTCGAGCATCCCCTTGTACCGCCCGGCGAAGAACTTCTTGGTCGTCGCCAGCATGACGAGAGACTTCACCGTCCAGCGCCGCCGCCGGGGCCAGTCGCGAGTCGCGTGGAGCCAGGTGTCATACGCGACGCCCTTATGCTCGATCTCCTCGGCCGCATGCCACCGCCACAGCGCCGCCGCCTGCTCGTCGCCGCCGGCCAGATGGCGCGGGTTGGCGATCAGTTCATGCGCCAGCATCGCGGTGAAATGCTCGAGCGCCATCGTCGCCGCCAGTGCGGCGATCGGGGGCTTGCCCTTGGTCAGCGCAAGCGCTTCGTCGATATGCTGCTCCAGCAGCTGCGTTTCATAACCCTGGTCGGTGACATGCCGGTTGAACGCGACATGCTCGCGCGTGTGGATCACTTCCTGCTTGATGAACGCCTGGATTTCACTCCGCAGCCGGGGCGGCGTCCCCTCGCGGAACGCGCGAACGCTGTCGACGAAAAACCCCTCCCCCTTCGGAAAGGTGACTGACAGCGCGTTATAAAAGGCGGTCGCGAACGGGTCGTCGTTGAGCCACCAACGCCGCATCGTCGTGCCGCGCCCGAAGCGCAGGTCGCGCGGTGTGATCGTCAGGTCGGTGGGAGTGGTTGCTTTCGCCATGAAAACCTCCAAACGTGAATGGATTGCAGCATGCCCTAACGGCATGTACTGCTGACAAGACTGTCAATAGGCTTTACTTACACCCGTGTCAATTATCCGAAAACGTCTGAGCCCCGAAGAATCGCGTGAGGCGGCGATCGATGCTGCGCGCGCGCTGCTGATCGAACAGGGGCCGCAAGCGGTCACGCTCAAGGCGGTGGCAGCGCGAATCGGGCGGACGCATGCCAATTTGCTCCACCATTTCGGCTCGGCGGCGGATTTGCAGCGCGCGCTGATCACGCATCTGGCCGACACGATCACCGCGCAGATCGGCGCCGCCGCCAAGCGCGCCCGCGCTGGCGAGGCGGACCCGCGCGAAATCGTCGATCTCACCTTCGACGCCTTTGCGCGCGGCGCTGGCGCGATGGCATCGTGGATGATTCTGTCGGGCAACCAGGACGCACTCGACCCCGTGCTCACCGCGATTCACCGGCTGGTCGACGAACTGGCCGAGGGCGAGGCGCCGGGTAACGCGATCCACGAGGAAACGCTGCAACTGGTGCTGATGGCGATGGGCGATGCGCTGCTGGGTCGCGCGATGGCGAACGCGCTCGGACTGCCGCCAGAGGCCGCCCGGACGATCGCGACTCGCGCGCTGATTGCAGGGCGGACTGGCGAATCGGTTCGCGATTCGGCTAGTCTGGCTAAAATCGCATAATCCGCTAAGGAGCGGCCATGCATTTTCTTGACCAAGCAAAGATCTTCGTCCGCTCGGGCGCGGGCGGCCCCGGCGCCGTCAGTTTCCGGCGTGAGAAGTTCATCGAATATGGCGGTCCCGACGGCGGCAACGGCGGCAAGGGTGGCGACATCATTTTCGAGGCGATTCCCGGCCTCAATACGCTGATCGACTTCCGCTACACCCAGCATTTCCGCGCGCCGCGCGGTGCCGGCGGATCGGGTTCGAATCGGACCGGCGGAGGCGGCGACGACCTCATCATCCGTGTCCCGATCGGCACCCAGGTGTTGTCCGAGGATCAGGAAGAAGTGCTCGCCGACTTCACCGTCCCGGGCGAGCGAGTCGTGTTCCTGCGCGGCGGTGACGGCGGACGTGGCAACGCAACCTACAAGACCTCGACCAACCGCGCGCCGCGCCAGCATGGCACGGGCTGGCCGTCGCAGGAAATGTACGTCTGGCTGCGGTTGAAGCTGCTCGCCGATGCCGGACTCGTCGGGTTGCCCAATGCGGGCAAGTCCACCTTCATCAATGCCGTCACCAACGCGCAGGCCAAGGTCGGCGCCTATCCGTTCACGACCGTCCGCCCGCAATTGGGCGTGGTCAGCCGCTACAACCGCGAATTCGTGATCGCCGACATCCCCGGCCTGATCGAGGGCGCAGCGGATGGTGCGGGGATCGGCGACCGCTTCCTCGGGCATATCGAGCGGTGCAAAGTGCTGCTCCATCTGGTCGACGCGACCGAGGATAACCCTGTGGATAACTACAGGATCGTCCGTGGAGAACTCGAGGCGTACGGCGCTGGGCTTGTGGATAAGCCGCAGGTGATCGGACTCAACAAGGTCGACGCGCTCGACCCGGCGGACGTCAAGAAGCTGATCACCAAGCTCAAGCGCGCAAGCAAGGCCGAGGTGCTCCCGCTGTCGGGCGCAAGCGGCGACGGGATCGATGCGGTGCTCGACCGGCTGATCGAGGCGATCGGCCCGGCGGAGACGGTGGCGAAGCGCGACGACGGCAGCGACGAACCGGCGGAGTGGTCGCCGGTTTGAGGGGGGCAATCCGTCTGGTATAAGGGCGCATGGCAACGCACCTCGTTTACCCACTGCTGACCGCCGAAGCGTTTCTTCAAATCGATTTCGGGGATCAGAAAGCCGAACTCGACAATGGCGTCATTCGCATGATGGCGGGCGGCACCGCACGGCATGCGCGGGTCCAGGGAAACATCTTTCTTGCGCTCGCGCTGCGGCTGCGGGGATCGGGATGCACACCGTACAATTCGGATATGGCGGTTCGGACGCGGCCCGATTCGATCCGTTATCCCGATGTCTCGGTCTTTGGCGGACACGATGGCAAAAGCGACGATGACGCCATAGCGTTCGACGATCCCCGCGCGGTGTTCGAAGTCCTTTCCGACGGCACCGCGCGGACCGACCTGCGCGTTAAGCTCGACGAGTATCGAGCGTTGCCGAGCGTCGATACGATCATATTCATCGATATCGCGAACAAACGCGTGCGGATCGTGCAGCGCACCGGTCCGGGTGGCTGGGTCGACAACAGCTATGACGATCCGACCGAGGTCGCGATCCCCACCCTCGACATCACCATCCCGCACGCCGAGATCTTCGCGCGCGACTGATCCGGGCATTGGCGTGGCGAGCGAGCCACGCTAACGCACATCCATCTATGCCGGTTTTCCCGCCCTCCTCCTGCCCGCGCCTGATCGTCAAGGTCGGCTCTGCGCTGCTCGTCGCGCCCGATGGGACGGTGCGGCGCGACTGGCTTTCCGGGTTGGTCGCGGACATCGCCGACCGGACGCGCGCGGGTCAGCAAGTCGCGGTCGTCTCCTCGGGCGCGATCGCGCTCGGCGCCCGTCGCCTTGGCCTCGCCAAGGGCGGCCGCGCGAGCCTCGAGGATGCACAGGCCGCCGCCGCGACCGGGCAGATCGCATTGAGCCAGGTCTGGGCCGAAATGCTCGGCGCGCAGAGCCTGACCGCCGCGCAGATGCTGGTCACGCTCGACGATCTCGAGGACCGGCGACGCTATCTCAACGCCGCGGCCACGCTCGGTCGGCTGCTGTCGCTTGGCGTCGTTCCGGTCATCAACGAGAATGACAGCGTCGCGACCGAGGAAATCCGCTTCGGCGACAACGATCGGCTCGCGGCGCGGGTCGCGCAGGCGGCGGGCGCGCAGGGCGTCGTGCTGCTGAGCGACATCGACGGCTTGTACGACCGCAATCCGGCTCTTCCCGGTGCCAACCACATCGCGCGGATCGAGCGGATCGACGCCGCCATCGAAGCGATGGCCGATCGCGGGTCGGCATCGGGCATGGGCAGCGGCGGAATGGTGTCCAAGATCGCCGCCGCCCGGATCGCCAACGCCGCGGGCGCGACCCTCGCGATCGTCAGCGGCAAGATCGACCATCCGCTCTCCACCCCTGCGCGCCACAGCGTGTTCCTCCCCGAGAAGAGCGCGACGGCGCGCAAGGCGTGGCTCGCAGGCGGCCTGACGGCGATGGGAGAGATCACGATCGACGCAGGCGCCATCGCCGCGCTGCGGAACGGCAAGAGCCTGCTCGCAGCGGGGGCGACCCGCATCACGGGCAGCTTCGCGCGCGGCGATCTGGTCACCGTCATCGATCCAGAGGGCCGCACGCTGGCACGCGGCCTGAGCGAATATCACGCCGCCGAAGCCGCCGCGATCCTTGGCCTGCGCAGCGATGCGCAAGCCGCGATCCTCGGCTATGCACCGCGCGCCGCGCTGATCCACCGCAATCATATGGCGCTGCTATGACCTTTAAGACTCTCGCCATCACCGGCGGCACCGGCTTCGTCGGGGGCCGCCTGATCGACCTCGCGCTGGCGGCGGGGCACAGCGTCCGCGCGCTCACGCGCCGTCCGCAACCCGACCGCGCGGGCGTCACCTGGGTCCCGGGCGCGCTCGATACGCCCGATGCGCTCGACACCTTGATCGCGGGCTCGGACGCGGTGATCCACGTCGCGGGCGTGGTCAACGCGCCCGACCGCGCGGGGTTCGTCGCGGGGAACATCACCGGCACGCAAGCGGCGGTCGACGCCGCGATGCGTGTGGGGGTCCGCCGGTTCGTCCATGTCTCCTCGCTCGCCGCGCGCGAGTCGGACCTGTCGACCTACGGCTGGTCCAAGCGCGAAGCCGAAACCGTCGTCATGGCTTCGACGCTCGACTGGACGATGGTGCGCCCGCCCGCGATCTACGGCCCCGGCGACATGGAGATGCGCGACCTGTTCCGCATGGCGAGCAAAGGCGTCGCCTTGCTGCCCCCCGGCGGTCGCCTGTCGGTGATCGCAGTCGACGACATTGCGACGCTGCTGCTCGCGGTCGCCGAGACCGACCCCGGCAAGCTGATCCTCGAACCCGACGATGGCCGACCCGATGGGTGGAGCCACGCCGAACTGCTCTCCGCGATGGGCGTCGCCGCGGGCCGGACGCGCGTCGTGCCGATCGCCCTCCCCCGCGGCGTGCTCGACCTGATCGCGCGGGGCGACACGCTGCTGCGCGGCAAGGCGGCCAAGCTGACGCACGACCGCGTCGGCTACATGTGCCATCCCGACTGGACGATCGACCCGACCAAGCGCCCCTCCTCCGAACTATGGACGCCGCGCGTACCGACCGACCAGGGCCTCGCCGCCACCGTGGCATGGTATCGTGCGAACGGCTTGCTATAGGCGGTGCATAAAGCCGCCGCATTTTGGCGCCACAGCGTACCAAGTTTCAAGGATAGAGCATGAGCGACCGTCAAGCCATTTACGACACCGTCACCGCGCAGATCGAGCCGTTCAACAAGAAGGGCGTGACGCTGAGCGACGCGACCACCTTTCAGGGCGATCTCGAATGGGACAGCCTGACGGTGATGGACTTCGTCGCTGCGATTGAGGACGAATTCGACATCATCATCACGATGAACATGCAGGCCGAAATCGAAACCGTCGGCCAGCTCGTCGACGCCGTCGCCAAGCTCAAGGGCTGAATTCACGATGACCGAAGCCGCTGCCACCGCCCACGCGCTCGCCGAGCCCGAGACTGTCGCCCCGGAGCGCGATCTGATGAGCAAGTTCGACGGCCTGATCGCCGAACGCCAGGCGCTGCAGGATACGGGCGTGCGCGATCCGTTCTCGATCGTGATGGACGAGGTCAAGTCGCCGACCGAAGCGGTCATCAAGGGTCGCGATACGATCCTGCTGGGCACGTACAATTACATGGGGATGACCTTCGACCCCGACGTGCTCGCGGCGGGCAAGGAAGCGCTCGACAAGTTCGGGTCGGGCACCAACGGCAGCCGCATGCTCAACGGCACCTTCCACGACCATATGGAAGTCGAGCAGGCGCTCCGCGATTTCTACGGTGTCAGCGGCGCGATCGTCTTCTCGACCGGCTATATGGCGAACCTGGGGATGATCTCGACGCTCGTCGGCAAGGGCGAGTACATCATCCTCGACGCGGACAGCCACGCGTCGATCTATGATGGTTGCAAGCAGGGCAATGCCGAGATCGTCCGCTTCCGCCACAATGACGTGACCGACCTCGACAAGCGGCTGGGGCGCCTGCCCAAGGAAGCCGGCAAGCTCGTCATTCTCGAGGGCGTCTATTCGATGCTCGGCGACATCGCCCCGCTCAAGGAAATGGTCGCGATCGCCAAGAAGCACGGCGCGATGGTCCTGTCGGACGAAGCGCATTCGATGGGCTTCTTCGGGCCGAACGGTCGCGGCGTGTACGAGGACCAGGGCTGCGAGGCGGACGTCGATTTCATCATCGGCACCTTCTCCAAGTCGGTCGGTACGGTCGGCGGCTTCTGTGTCTCGAATCACCCGAAGTTCGAGGCGATCCGCATGGCGTGCCGCCCGTACATCTTCACTGCGTCGCTCCCCCCCTCAGTGGTAGCAACCGCAGCAACCTCGATCCGCAAGCTGATGCACGCGCACGACAAGCGCCGCCAGCTCTGGGAAAATGCGCGCGCGCTGCATGGCGGGCTCAAGGCGCTCGGGTTCCACCTCGGTACCGAGACGCCGCAGTCGGCGATCCTTGCGATCATCCTGGAAGACCAGACCCAGGCCGTCGCGATGTGGCAATCGCTGCTCGAGGGCGGACTGTACGTCAACATGGCGCGCCCCCCGGCGACTCCTGCGGGCACGTATCTGCTGCGGTGTTCGCTTTGTGCCGAGCACACCCCGGCGCAGATCGCCAAGGTCCTCGAAATGTTCGAGGCGGCTGGACGGGCAACCGGCGCAATCGCCTGATCGTTACGGGTACGCTCCCCCTATCACCCGGTCATTCCATCCGCTAAGCAGAGGGAATGATCGGGGACTTCGGCGAGACCGCGGAGGGTGCGACGTCAGGCACGACCTGGCGCTCCTTTACGCTGGTCATGATGGCCGTCCTTGGCGTGCTCGTCGTGGTCGCGCTGGGCCTCACGCTCAAGGAAGCGGATCGCCAACGGGATCGCGCACTCCTGCTGCAGAAGCACAGCTACGAAGTGATGATCCTGTCGGCAAACCTCGCCGGCACGCTGGCGCAGGCTGAGGCCTCGCTCGGCCGCTATCTCATCAGCCTCGATGATCGCCTGGGGCAGGCCTATTCCGCCGACTGGCAACTGGCGTCGCAACAGATCAGCCGCCTGAAGCGAATCACTCACGACAATCCCGATCAACAAGCGGCGATCGTCGCGTTGCGTGGCGCGTTCCGGACTCGCACCGCCGAACTCGACGGCGTCGCGCTGAACACATTCTACAAGCGCAAAGACCAGGCCCTCGGGTCGTATTACAAGACCCTCCAGACCCCTTCGCGCGCCGAAATCGCACGATTGCTTGCCAAGATCGGTGACCAGGAACGGGGAGTATTGGAACATCGCGCCGGTGCGGCACTGGCGTCAGTCGCACGATCGAGCACGATTGCGAGTGCGCTCGGGGTAATCGGGATTTTCATCCTGCTCGGCGCGCTGGCGATGGGGTGGCTGACGGTCGTCGCGCTGGGCCAGCGCGCCGCCGCCCGCGCGGAGGCCGAGTCCGAGCGCGATCGTGCACTCGATCTTGAGGCGGCGGTCGCCAAGGCGTCGGCCGAATTGCTCGCGCAGGAAGCGAAGCTCCGTCAGGTCCAGAAGCTCGAAGCGGTCGGCCAGTTGACCGGGGGCATCGCCCATGATTTCAACAATATGCTCGCGGTCGTCATCGGTGGGCTCGAACTGGCCAAGCGCCACGTCGAGGACGACCCCTCGGCGGCGCGTCGCCACATCCTGAACGCGGCCGAGGGCGCGGACCGCGCCGCGGCGCTCACCCGGCGCCTGCTGGCGTTCTCACGTGAGGAAACGTTGCGCTACGAAACGCTGTACCCGACGCAGCTGATACGCGGGATGTCGGATCTGCTCGACCGGACCTTGGGTGACGGGATCGTGATATCGGTGCGGGGCGGCACCGACACCGGCTGGATGGTCCGATCGGATCGCATCCAGCTCGAGAACGCGGTGCTCAACCTCGCGGTCAACGCGCGGGATGCGATGGACGGGCGCGGGCGGCTGAGCATTGCGGTTTCGCACGTCTCGCTTTCCGAGGGCGATGTGGGGACGTGCCGTACCGGTGATTATATTGCGCTCGCGGTGTCGGACTCGGGCTGCGGCATGTCCCCGGACCTGGTGGAACGCGCGTTCGAGCCGTTCTTCACCACCAAGCCGTCGGGCAAGGGTACGGGACTCGGGCTAAGCCAGGTGTTTGCCTTCGTGCGCCAGGCCGACGGCGAGATTCATCTGGAGTCTGCCCCCGGCAAGGGAACGACGGTCACCCTGTATCTGCCGCGGCACGTCACTGTGGAGGACGCCGAACAAGCGCCGATCCGGGTGGCAGTCGAGGAGCCGGAACGCACCGGGCTCGACATCTTCGTCGTGGAGGACGACCCGCGCGTCCTCAACGCGACGATGGGCGCGCTTGAGGAACTGGGGCATCGGGCGGTCGCCTGCGACGACCCGATTGTGGCGCCCGGAATGCTGGACGGGCTGGGCAACGTCGACCTCATCATCTCGGACGTCCTGATGCCAGGCCGGACCGGACCCGAATTGATCGATACCGTCACGCCGCGCCGTCCCGACATGGCGGTCCTGTTCGTGACGGGGTACGCCGGAGAAGCGGGCGGCGAAGCGGAATTCGGCGGGCGCCACGTCTTGCGCAAGCCGTTCACGCTGGCGGGGCTCGCGCAGGCGATTGACGCTGCGGTTCAGGATCAGTCGTCCGACCCGCCCCACAGCATCGCTGCAGAGTGAACGCGTAGCGCAGCAACCATGGTTTCCCGGCGAAACGACCCGAGTCGACGGCTGGGTACGAAGGATTGGGTAGCTCCGCCGCAAGTGCCGCGATATAGCCGGGATCACGCCCGGCATCCGCCTGGGCCAGAGGCGCCTTTCCTGCCATCATGAAGTCCATCGACCGCTACATGGCCCGGCTTATCGCGGTGCCGCTGTTCTCGACGCTGATCATCTCCGCGATGCTGCTGGTGCTCGACCGGATGCTGCGGTTGTTCGACTTCGTCGCCACCGAAGGCGGGCCGGTCAGCGTGGTGTGGCGGATGCTCGCCAACCTGCTCCCCGAATATCTTGGGCTCGGCATCCCGATCGGCTTGATGCTCGGCATCCTGCTCGCCTTCCGCAAGCTCGCAACCTCGTCCGAGCTCGACGTGATGCGCGCGGTCGGGATGAGCTATCCGCGGTTGCTGCGGGTGCCGTACATGTATGCGATCGCGCTTGGGGCGATCAACCTGGCGATCGTCGGCTTCGTCCAGCCCGACGCGCGCTACGCGTACGAAAAGCTCCGCTACGAGTTGCGCACGGGCGCGCTCGGCGCGTCGATCAAGGTCGGCGAATTCACGCATTTCGGTACCGACATGACGCTCCGGATCGAACAGAGCCATGAATCGGGCCGTCGCCTGTCGGGTATCTTCCTCCGCCGCGACGACAAGAAGGGCGGATCGATCGCGATCACCGCCGCCGGTGGGCAGTTCTTTGCGACCGACAATCCCGACGAGATCATCTTCCGGCTCGACCAGGGCACGCTGGTCCGCACCGAAGCCAAGGTGCCGACCCCGCGCGTGCTGCGCTTCACCGTATTCGATCTCCCGATCCCGCTGCCCAAGACCGAGAATTTCCGCGTTCGCGGCGCCGAGAACCTCGAACGCACGCTTCCTGAGCTCGCCCGCATCGGCCAGGATCGCGACGCGCCCAGCCAGCTCCGCAACACCAGCCGCGCAGCGTTTCACTTCAGGACGGCGGAAGTGCTGACGATCCTGCTGCTGCCGCTGCTCGCGATATCGCTCGGCGTGCCGCCCAAACGCTCGACCTCGGCGCTGGGGGTGTTCCTCTCGATCATCATGATCGTCGCCTATCACAAGGTGAACGAATATGCGCAGGCGGTCGGGGGGCTCGGCAAGATCGATCCGCTCGTGGCGATCTGGGTCCCGTTCGTGGTCTTCGCCAGCCTGACGCTGTGGATGTTCTATACGGTCGCGTTCGTCCCCGGGGGACAACCGATCGGCGCGCTCGAACGCGTCTTCGCCAAGCTCGGCAAGGCGATCCTCAAGCTCCTTCCCGGCCGCCGGGAGAAAGCCGCATGAACCTCGACCTTTTCCCGTCGCGCACGATCGCGATCTACATGGGGCGAATGTTCCTCGTCCGCACCTTCGCGGTGCTGGCGATGCTCGTGCTGATTCTCCAGGCGCTCGATCTGTTGACCGAATCGGGCCATATCCTGGCGCAGCCGGGCAACGGCCAGCCGCAGATCTGGCATTATCTCACGCTGCGCATTCCCGAGATCGTCGCGCAGTTCCTGCCGTTCTCGGTGCTGCTGGGGACGATCATCACGCTGTCGACGCTCAACCAGAACAGCGAAGTCATCGCCCTCAAGGCGACCGGCCTGTCGGCGCATCAGGTGCTCGCTCCGCTGCTCATCACCAGCCTCGGCGTCGCGATCATCTCCTTCACCTTCAACGACCGAGTCGTCAGCCGCGCGACCGCGACGCTCGATGCGTGGCAGAAAGTCTCGTACGGACCGATGCCGATCGACCGTGGCGACCGGACCAACGTCTGGGTGCGCGACGGCGACGACCTGATCCAGGTCGAGCGCGTCAGCGGCACCGGCGACAAGGCGCGGCTGAGCAACGTCACATTGTTCGACCGTACCAACGGGTCGCTCATCGCGGTCGTGACGGGCCAGAGTGCGGTTCACGAAGGCAATGGGTGGCGGATGACGCCGGCAACCCGGTTCGATGTGGTGACGGGCAAGAAGGTGGCGCTTGCGTCGATCGTGGTCGGCAAGGGCGTCCGGCCCGATCAGTTTACACTGTCGACGATCGATGCGGGCGGCCTGTCGTTCGGCGCGCTGCGCTCTGCGATCGCGGATCTGAGTGCGGGTGGCCGGCCGACCAAGGCGCTGGAAGGCGCGATGTGGCACAAATTGTCGGCGCCGCTGTCCTCGATCCTGATGCCGCTGCTCGGTGCGGTCGCCGCCTTCGGGCTGGCGCGCTCGGGCAAGCTGTTCATCCGCGCGGTCATCGGGATGATGCTCGGCTTCCTGTACTTCGTCGCGGACAACTTCGCGCTGGCAATGGGCAATATCGGCGCCTACCCGCCATTCCTGGCGGCGTGGGCGCCGTTCCTGCTGTTCTTCATGATCGGCGAGGCCGTCCTGATCCGAACCGAGGAATAGCGTCGCTCAGCGGCGGAGCATCGTGCTCCGCACCAGCCGCGCGACCAGACCCGGCAGCCCCGCATAATTCGACGTGTGATACGGCGAATCGGGCGCGAGCGTCGCGATCAGCCGGTGATGCGCTTCGTTCAGCGCGTGATACGGAACGCTCGGCAGCAAATGATGCAGCGCATGATAGCGCAGGCCGACCGGCGCCCACAGCACCGGCAGCAGCGCCGGCGGCGGGACGTTGACCGTGTCGAGATATTGCGCAGTGACGGTCATCGTCTCCCCGTCATTGTCCCACAGATGCGCCACCAGGGTCCGAACCTGGTTCAGGACATAAACGCCCGATGCAACCCCGAGCGCGATCGCGAACATAGCGAGCGGGAACACGCCCGAAACGACCAGAGCGACCAGCGTGATCGACCACAGGCTACACGCGAGTTCGAGCCAGCGCCACCGCACCGCGGCTTCATCCTCGGGCTGCCGGCGACGGAACTGCGGGTTGATCGCCAGCGACGAATAGCGTTCGATCAACGTCGCGCGCATCCGCGGGAACAGCAGCGACACGGGCGTCAGGACGGCATAGCGGAACAGCAACGCGACCGGTGCCAGGATCGACGACACCAGAAACAGCGGAAGCGTCCACGGCTTCATATGCGCTAGCGGAAGATATTCCGGGTCTTCGACAGTCCCGTAGCGAGTCTTGTTATGATGCAGGTTGTGGACGCCCTCATACATGAACGACGGCACCAGCAACGGCACCCCGACGACCAGGTTGAAGCCCAGACGGAAACCCGGCAGCGCGCTGTGCTTGATGTGCGACACTTCGTGGATGAACATGCCCGCGCGGTAGAGCCCCAGGATCGCCACGACCGCCGCGAACAGCGCCCAGCCAACCGACCCCACCGTCATCGCGACCGCAAGCCCGGCGTAACCGACTGCGGCGGACAACAAGAGATCGCTCCAGTAGATCCGCGGGTTCGGCGTGTTCAGGTCGCGCGTCAGTTCGACCACCGCGCGCAGCATCGCCTTGTCGTCGGTAATCTCCGACAGTTTTACCCGAACCGGCGGCAGGGCATGGTCCGGCGTACGATCGTGCGCGCGAAGGTCGAGGGAGAGAGATGGCGTCATGGTCGTGGGCATTGGCCCAAGATAGTGGCTATAACTAGGCAAAAACAGGGGCTGCGGATCTGCCGCAGGTGCAACGACTTGACTTGACGGCGCGCGCGCGGGAGGGCGCATTAACTCTGACAAGGCGACCGCCCATGGCCCACTCCCCAATTGCCATCCGCCCGATCTCGAGCAAGGCCGACCGCAAGCGGTTCGTCGACTTGCCGTTCCGCTTGTACAAGGACGATCCGAACTGGGTCCCGCCGCTGAAGGGCGAAGCGCTGGGGTTGATCACGCCCGAGAAAAACGGCTGGTTCAGCCATGCCAAGGCGCAACTGTTCCTCGCGGAACGCGACGGGGTCGTGGTCGGGCGGATCTCCGCGCACATCGATACGCGTCGCGCTGACGATGAGCCCGCTGCAAGGCTTCGGTCCCGGCTGCGGGCAATTCGGTCTGTTCGACGCCGAGGATATGGAAATCGGCCATGCCTTGATCGCCACGGCGGAGGAATGGCTGCGCCGGCAGGGCATGACTCGCGTGCTCGGCCCGATTAGCATGTCGGTGTGGGAAGAGCCGGGGTTGCTGGTCGAAGGCTATGACCATCCGCCGACGATCATGATGGGGCACGCCAAGCCGGAATATCGCACGTGGATCGAATCCGCCGGGTATCACCGCGTCAAGGAATTGCTGACCTACGAACTCGACATCACCGTCCCGTTCCCGCCGCTCCTCCAACGGATCATCTCGTCCGGCGAGAAGAATCCGCGGATCCGGATACGCGAAGTCGACAAGACCAAGTTCGACGAGGAAGCCGCGATCATTCTCGCGATCCTCAACGATGCATGGTCGGACAATTGGGGCTTCGTCCCGCTCACCCCGCCCGAAATCAAGGACGTCGGGGTCAAGCTCAAGCCGATCGTGTTCAACGACCTGATCCGAATCGCCGAAGTCGATGGCCGACCGGTCGCGTTCATGATCACCCTGCCCGACCTCAACGAGGCGATCGGGCCGTTGAAGGGCAGTCTGCTTCCGTTCGGCTGGGCGAAGCTGCTGCTGTTCCTGCGCAAGCCGAAGGTGAAGACGATGCGCGTGCCGCTGATGGGCGTGCTGAAGGAACTCCAGTCCTCCCGCATGGCGAGCCAGCTCGCCTTCATGATGATCGAATATATCAAGCGCGCCTCGGTTGCCAATTACGGCGCGACGCGGGGCGAGATCGGCTGGATCCTGGACGACAATCAGGGGATGAACTCGATTGCGGACGCGATCGGCTGCACCGTCAACAAGCGCTATTGGGTGTACGAAAAGGCGCTGTGACCGCGGCCGGACGGCTGGGCTCGCGCCGGCGAGCGCAGCCTCCGGCCTCCTGCCGGTCATCGCTTGGCAGTCGGATCGAACCCTTCGTCCTGCATCCAGTCCGAACGCGTCTTGCAGATCGTTTGCTGAATGTGAGTGCCGGTCGGTACTTCGCGAATACAATAGCGCTGACGGTCGGAGACGGAAGCTTCGGCGGGGACCGAGGCGGGCAGCGCAACGGACGTGGTGGCCGCCGCCAGCGCGACCGTGTCCATCTTCGGCCGCTCGCGGGCGAACGCCGGGCCAGTAGAGACGAAACCGACGGTGACGAGCATTGCTACGACTTTGAACATGATATCCTCCGTGTATCGAAGCCGGAAGCGACATCGATATACGGGGTAGTGCACTATCCGTGCCATACACCTGATTGACGTAAATTCAATATGTTAGCCGAAACGCACCGTCCCGAACTTCGGAACATCCGCCAAGGATCGGAGAAATGCGCCAATTTTTGGCGAGCGTCCCTCTCCCTCAGAACCGGCGCGATATGCCCCAATAGAGTTCGATCCGCGACGCCGCCGCATTGAGCCCGGCGATCGCCCCCAGATCGAGCTGCAGATGATTGCTCACCCGCCACGCAAGCGCAGACGACGCGTAGACTTGGGTCGTCTTTCCGCTCGGGTCGTCATCCCGCCGCACGGCGCCCTCAACGATGGCGTTGAGCGCCTGCGTTACCGCAACCTGCACGCCGACCACTTCCAGCGCGGCGAAATGCCGACCCGACCCGCTGTCGTTGACCGCGGCGTCGACTTCGCTCGTCACCTCCAGATTGACCGTGTCACTCAGGTCATAGTTGACCGGCACGACGAACCCCGCCCCCCAATCCCCCGCGCCGACGTCGTGCCGCCCGGTCGGCAGCGTGACGAACGGCTCGACCGCGATCGACAGACCGTCGCCATCGGGATTCATCAAATTGGCCTTTACCCCCAATTGCACGTCGCCGACGCCCGAGACGACCGCGATGTCGCCGGTCGCCGTGTCGCGTTTCCGCGACCGTCCGAATGGGGTAAAGCCGACTTGCGCTTCGATTCCATTGCTCACGCCGATCCGCACGATCGTTTCGCCCGCCTCGATCACGTCGCTCCGCTCCTCCGGGGATGTGTCGAGCGTCCAGTCGGTCAGCGCGGTTTCCACCGAAATCCGTCCCGGCGCGATCGTACACGCTGGCGTCCCCAGACCGGGGCGCTGCGGGCAATATTCGCGGTCTTCGGCCTGCGCCGGAGTCGCCAGCAACGATGCAGCACCACTCGCCAGGACCGCCAGAAGCGCGCCCCGTGCGGTGGTCACGAAGCGGCCCTGAGCGTCACCCAGGTCGGCGCATGGTCGCTTGCTTTCTCCCGCCCGCGATAGGCCTTGTCGACCCCGGCGTCGATCAGCCGGTCCGCCGCGATCGGGCTCAGCAGCAGATGGTCGATCCGGAACCCTGCGTCGCGCTGCCACGCGCCGGCCTGATAGTCCCAGAAGGTCCATGTTCCCCCGCCTGGATGCCGGGTCCGCAGCGCATCGGTCCACCCTTGCGCGACCAGCGCGCGGAAACCGCCGCGGCTTTCAGGCTGCATCAGCGCGTCTTCCTGCATCGCGCGCACCGAATAGGTATCGTCGTCATTGGGGATGACGTTGTAATCCCCCGCCAGCACCACCGCGCGCTCCTCCCCCAGCAGCACGTGCGCCCGCGCGGCAAGCCGTTCGATCCAGCGGAGTTTGTAATCGAACTTCGGGCCAGGCCGCGGATTGCCGTTGGGCAAATAGATCGACGCGACGATCAGGTCACCGATCTCGACCTCGAGATAGCGGCTGTGCTCGTCCTCGGGTTCTCCGTCGAGCCCGCGTTGCCGCTCCACCGGGTCACTGCCGCGCGCAAGGACCGCGACGCCGTTCCAGCTCTTCTGCCCATGCCACACCACGCCGTAACCTGCCGCGCGGATGTCCGCCTCGGGGAAGGTCTCGTCGCTGGTCTTGAGTTCCTGCAGGCACACCACGTCGGGCTGCTCTTCGGCAAGATATTCGAGCAAGCGCGGAAGCCGCGCCTTGATCCCGTTGATATTGTAGGTGACGATCTTCACGCTGCAGGCCCCTGTTGGTCGGGGCGGACGTTACACCGAGAAGCTGGAACCGCAACCGCAACCGGAGGCCGCATTCGGGTTGGTCACGCGAAACGCCGCGCCGCCGAGATCCTCGACATAATCGACCGCTGCCCCCCGAACCAGATCGAGGCTGACCGAATCGACCACGAGCCGGACGCCGTCCAGTTCCGCAACCGTGTCATCGCTCTCGACCGAATCCGCAAAGCCGAATCGATATTGGAAACCCGAACATCCGCCGCCATCGACGGCGAGGCGCAGGATCGCGGGCTTTCCCTGTTTCGCCGCGATAGTGGCGACGCGCGCCGCAGCGGACGGGGTGAGCGCGATATCGGGAGCGAGGATGGTGGCCATTACTGGAAGATAAGCGCTTGCGACCTCAACGGCAACCGCTCCGCCATCAGCGCAGGCTCAGTCTGCCGCGTCTGCCGCTGCCGGGCCGCCAACCGAAACCGGGATGGCGTGGATCGACTTGTCCTGCGCCGCCACCAGGTAATCGGCAGTCTGCAGGAACGGCACCGGATTGACCGCATGACCGTCGATCCGCACTTCATAATGCAGATGCGGCCCGGTCGAGCGGCCGGTCGACCCCAGCAGCGCGATCAGCTGGCCACGGTGAACCCGCGTGCCTGCTTCGACGAGGATCTTCGACAGATGGCCGTAGCGCGTCTGGATACCCTTGCCATGATCGAGCTCGACGAGATTGCCGTAACCGCCCGCGCGCTCGGCGCGATCGACCACACCATCGGCGGTGGCATAGACCGGCGTGCCCATCGGGCCGGGGATGTCGACACCGGCATGCATCGCGGCGGTGCCGCGGAATGGATCGGACCGGATCCCGTAATTGCTGGTGTAGGCGAGATGCTCGACCGGCTGGGCCGACGGAATCGCGATCGTCCCCTGCTGGAGCGTATCGAGCTTCTTCCACGTCATGAACAGCGACCGGAACTGCGTGTCGGCGCGCAGATCCGCTTCGGCGGCCGAGCTACTCGCGGCCTCGAACGGACCACCCGTTGCCACGACCTGACGCTTGACCAGCCGCTCGGGCGCGATGCCCAGCGTGCGAAGATGCGCGACGGTGCGCGACAGCCGCTGGTTCGCCACGCGGCGGACGTCGCCGGCGGCGGCAAGTTGCTGCGCCTCGATCTTCTTGAGCGGGGCAACGACATCCGCGGCGATCGCATCCGCCTTCGCGTCGACGATCGGGGTGGGCTGCGACAACAGAGCGACGTCGGCCTTGCCACCGACGGCTGCGACCAGCAGCGCCTGCCGCTGATCGACGCGGACGGCGTGCGCTTCGGCAGCGGCACGGATCGTCGCGATGTCGCGCTGGAGCCGGGCGACGCTCAGGCGCATCTGCGCGACCTTGATTTCGGGAGCCTCGGGGGTGGCGACGATCCCGGTCATCGTCGCGGCGCCGACGGCGGCCTGCGCGACGCCATAGGCCGAGAAACAAATGCTGACACCGACGACCGACGCGGCCATCGCCTGGGCACGCACGCCGACGCGGAAGCGCTTCTGGCTGCGGCCATCATGGAGGATGAAATCGCGAGTCTTGAAATAGGCACCGACACGCGAGGCAAGGCGCGATGCGGCGGCGATCGAGAAGATGTGCGTTTTCATTGAACCCCGACGACCATGTGCGCTTGCCGGAGAGCCCGGCACTCGCGCTTATTCGACCTGTTCTAGCCCCCTAAAACTGGCTGATGCTGGTTTGACGGAACTTTCCTTAATGCGGCAAGTCGCGCAGCCGCTTCTCGCGCCCAACCGGCTGTCCGTTACGGCGAGCCGTTGAAACGTGCGCAAACCGCAGCGTTAACCAAACGAATCGTCAGGAAAGCGCGCGTGCGGCGGTGACGACCGCGTCGACATGACCCGGCACGCGAACCTTCCGCCAGACCCGAACGAGCGTCCCGCCCGCATCGAACAGGAAGGTCGATCGGTCGATGCCCATATAGGTTTTGCCGTACAGCTTTTTCTCGACCCAAACCCCGAACGCTTCCAGCGCCGCGTCCGTGTCGGCGGACGCCAGCGGGACGGTAAGGTCGTATTTCGCCGCGAACTTGCGGTGTTTCTCGGGTGTATCGCGCGAAACGCCGAGCAATTCGACGCCAAGCGCCTGCAATTCGGCGTAAACCGCGCTGAAATCCTGCGCTTCGCGGGTGCAGCCGGCGGTGTCGTCCTTGGGGTAGAAATACACCACCAACGGACGGCCGCGGTACGTTTGCAGATCGATCCGGCCGCCGTCAGGCCCCGCCAGATCGATCGCCGGGAGCGCTGCGCCTTCGACCAAATCCGTCATCCGTCACTTCCTTCGACCGTCGCCAACCACGCCGCGACGTTCTGCCGCGTCGTCTCGAGCGATGCAACGACATGGTCCCAATCGTCCATCCGCAGCGCCTGCGCGATCAGCGCCTGAGTCGCGGGTCCGGGATGCTCCGCCGTCGGCGCCACCAACCGCAAGGTGACGAGCAGCCGTGCCAGCACCGGATACGCCTGCGCTATCGTCTCGGGTGCGGCACCCGCCGAGATCAGCCCCGCGATCGCCAGCTTGAGATTGGGCTCGAGTCCGATCCGCTGGGTCAGTTGGACCATATGGACCGCGAACTCGAGATCGACGAGCCCCCCCGGCAGCAGCTTGGCATCGAGCGGACCGAGCGGCGGCTTGTGCCGCGCCATCTCGCGCCGCATCTCCCGCGCATCCGCCAGGATGTCGCGCTCCGGACGGTCGCCGCGCAAAACGCCGTGAATGATCGCCTTGACCGCCGCGCGCGCCGCGCTCGATCCGTACACCGGGCGCGCGCGCGTCAGCGCCATATGCTCCCAGGTCCACGCCTGTTCGCGCTGATATTGCGCAAAACCATCGAGCGATACGGTCAGCGGCCCCTGCGTCCCCGAGGGCCGCAATCGGGTGTCGATCTCGTACAATGGCCCCGAAGCGGTCGGCACCGACAAGGCCGCGGTCAGCCGCTGCGCAAGGCGGTTGTAATACAGCACCGCACCAAGCGGCTTTCGACCGTTCGACTCGGCAAGATAGTCCCCGGTAAACAGATAGATGAGATCCAGATCGGACGCATGGGTCAGCGCCCCACCGCCAAGCCGCCCAAGCGCCAGGATGACGAGCTCGCTCCCCGGGACCTCGCCGTGCGCCAGCATGAATTCGGCGATCGTCGCGTGCGCCAGAACGCCGATCGCGGCCTCCGCAACCCGCGCATAACCGGCGGAAACGTCGAGCGGATCCGATACGCCCGCGACGATCTGCGTTCCCAGCGCAAAGCGCTTCTCGCCGACCACGCGGCGGACGTGATCCAGCACCGCCTGATAATCCGGCCCGCCCTGCATTTCGCGCATCAGCGCCGCGACATCGCCAACCGGATCCAGCGCGCTCGAATCGATCAGCCCGTCGAACAGTTCGGGGCGTCCCGCCAGATCCTCCGCCAGCGTGACCGCATGGCTGAGGATCAGCCCAAGCAACCGCGCCAAGGCCGGACGCGCCTCGAGCAAGCGGAAGAAATTGACCGCGCTGGTCAACCGCCCCAACATCCGGTCGAGCCGAATGATCGCGCCATGCGGATCCGGAGACCGCCCCAGTGCCGTGATCAGCGCGGGCAACACCGCTTCCAGCGCGGCGCGCGCGGCGGGGCTGCGCAGCGCCGGATAGCTGCCGCTGCGCCATTGCTCGATCCGCTGCACCGCGGTCGTCGTGTCGCCGAACCCGGCTTCGGCAAGCTGCGCCGCCATCGCGGTACCATCGAACGACAAGGCTCCGTCGGTATCGGGATCGAGCCCATCATAGGCATGCGCGGTGGCGGCGACGTGGGGTTGCAGCACCGTCAGCAGCGCTGCCCCGTCCGCCATGCCGTGCAGCCGTGCCAACCCGTCCAATGCCGGACCGCTCGGCAATTGATGCGTCTGGCGATCTTCGATCATCTGGACGCGATGCTCGATCGTGCGGAACAGCGTGTAGGCGGCGCTCAACGCTTCCGCCTCGGCGGGGTCGACCCACCCCGCCGCCGCCAGCGCGGCAAGCGCATCCCGCGTCGCGGGAACGCGCAGCGCGGGGTCGCGCCCGCCGTGAATCAACTGATGGATCTGCGCAAAGAATTCGACTTCGCGAATCCCCCCCCGCCCGCGCTTGAGGTCGAACCCCGGCCCGAACGCCTGGCCCTGGCTGTAATGATCGCGAATCCGGCGCGAGATCCCGCGAATTTCTCCGATCGCGCCAAAATCGAGCGCGCGCCGCCAGATGAACGGCGCGATCGCCGAGAGGAAACGATCCCCGAGCACGCGATCCCCTGCGGCCGCGCGCGCCCGGATGAACGCCGCACGCTCCCACGGCAAGGCAAGCGACTCGTAATAGGAAATCGCCGCATCGACCGAAAGCGCGATCGGCGTCACCTCCGGAGACGGCCGAAGCCGCAAATCGACGCGCAGGACATAGCCGTCGCCGTCACGAGTCTGGAGCAGTTCGACCACACGCCGCGCGATCCGCACCGCTCCGGTTTCGGGCGCCTCGCCGCGCCGACATGGGAGGGTTTCCGGATCGAAGATCAGGATCGGATCGATGTCCGACGAATAGTTGAGCTCCCGACTGCCCTGTTTCCCCAGCGCGATCGCGGCAAACCCCATGGGCGCGGCATCGGGCGTCCGCTCGACGATCGCGGTCCTGATCGCAGTGTCGAGCGCATGATCCGCGAAATCCGAGAGCGCATGCGTCACCGTGGAGAGATCGTCGATCCCGGCAAGATCACCGATGGCTACGCGAAGGGCAAGCCGACGGCGCGCCAACCGCAGGCTGCGGGCAACGCTGTCGTCGGGGGCATCGGTGGTGAGGCCGTCCATCGGCGGCAGCGTTCCGGACGCAAACGCCTGCGCAAGTTCGGGCTCCCGGTCCAGTAACAGCGCCAGGAACGGAGACTCCCGCCGCGCACGGTCCGCGGCAAGAGCAACTGACGGATAAGATGTCATAAAAAGCGGCGATCCCGAAACGCTGTCCGAATTTGCCGTGCAACGTCGAGCAACGATACGCAGCTTCGGTCGTTATAGCGCCATGGCACAGCAATTGACCACGAACATGGAACGAGGTGCGGAAACCGCATTCCTGGTTGCCGCGCCAAGGCCTTGCGATGTCTTGGCAAAGGCTTTGTCGCGCGCTTACCCTTGCCGCGTGGAACCGACCGGCATGTTCACCAATCTTGTGATGGCGCTGGACACTATCGAGCCGGTGTCTTTCGGCGCATCCCAACAGGGGTTCAGCGACGATCCCGACTGAGATCGTCGACTTCTCCCATGATCGTGTCGAGCGCACTCATGCCAGGTTCGTTGCGGTGCGTGCGCCGCGACGGAAGGCTGTTGTCGCCCATCACGGCCTCTAGCGCGACACGGCCACGCGCGACACGGCTCTTGATCGTCCCAACGGCAACACCGCAAATCTCTGCCGCTTCCTCATAGGCAAAGCCGCCCCGCGCCGACCAGGATCAGCGCTTCGCGTTGCGGCTGCGGGAGATGCAACAACGCGCGCTGCATGTCACCGAGTTCGACGTGCTTGTCCTGGCTGGCCGGTGCAGCGAGGATCCGATCGGCAACGAGATCATCCCACTCGCCCTTGAAGCGGGCCCGCCGCATTTGCGAAAGATACAGGTTGCGCAGGATGATGAACGTCCATGCCCGCATGTTCGTGCCGGCCTGGAAGCGCTGACGCGCCGCCCACGCCTTCATCAGCGTCTCCTGGACCAGATCATCCGCAAGATCGCGGTTGCCCGATAGCGAACGCCCGAAGGCGCGCAGGTGCGGGATAACCTGCGCCAACTCCTTCTTGAACTCTGGATCCGAGAGCGCGACGTGCTCCACAACGGGAACGTCGTCCTGAATATCGTCCTGATCGATCGCGTCGGTCATGAAATCCTGTCTCGTGGCGTCATGCACCACACATGGGTATGGCCCTCCGCAAAGTCCATCACCGGACCTGCGGAACGCCATGGTAGCAACTAAACGTTAGCGATTGAAAACCAGCAGTATCACAGCGAATAAAATAATTACGAGCGCAAGCGATATGCCGAGGACGTAACGGGTAACATGCGGGGTAGAACCCGCTCGCGCGTTGTCCCGGTCGACGTGGATTTCTTCCCTGTCCGCCATGCAAGCCCCGTTTCGTTGTGAATCCGTATCGTATGGAACCCAACACCCGGACCCTGCGATGGGTTCCCACCGCTAGGCAGGAACCCATCGCGGCGGGGGTTCAGATCGCGGGAACCGTCGTCTGGTCGAAGAACAACGCCTGGGCGATCGCAGCCTTGACCGTGGACCGCTGGAACGGCTTGGTGATGAGGAAGGTCGGCTCGGGGCGTTCGCCCGTCAGCAGACGCTCCGGGAAGGCCGTGATAAAGATCACGGGCACTTCGAACTCGGCCAGGATGTCCTTGACTGCGTCGATCCCCGAACTGTCGTCGGCGAGCTGAATGTCCGCAAGGACCAGACCCGGACGATCCTCCATCGCGAGCGCGACCGCTTCGTCGCGCGTGACCGCGACACCGGTCACGTCATGCCCCAGATCACGCACGATGGTTTCGATATCCATCGCGATGATCGGCTCGTCCTCGATGATCAGGACGCGCGCACGGGTCTGCTTCTCGATCTCGGTCAGCGCTTCGGCGACGAGCGTGTCGACTTCCTCCGGCTCGACTTCGATGAGATACGCCGCGTCCTCGGGCGTGAAACCCTCCATCGCGGTCAGCAACAGCGCCTGACGCGACAGCGGCGTCATCCGGGCAAGCCGCGCACGCGCGATCGCTTCCTGCCCGTCACCATCGCTCGCGCTCATGTTCTCGGGCGTTTCGTCGTAGTTGGTCGACGTCCAGATCGCATGAAACATGCGGTACAGACCGAGCCGCGGATCGACGTCCCGCGGAAACTCCTCGGGTGCGGCGACGATTGCCTCCAAGGTAGCGCGAACATAACGGTCGCCATGCGTCTGGCTCCCCGTCAGGGCGCGGCCGTAGCGACGAAGGAAGGGAAGATGTGGGGCGAGCTGCTGTCCAAGCGACATGGCTGTCGGGGTCTCCGTGATGGGTCAGGTCGGGTGGTCTTGTGATAGCGCCCCCCGGCAGATGCAACGCGTTTTCCTTGCCCCGAACTTTCGGAGCGGAAATTCGCATCTAAGGTGGAACTATCGAACCGCTATTTGGTTTCATGTCCCAATCGGTCCCCTTGCATTCTTTATGCAGCGGGGCTTCGTGCCGGATTGTTACGGCAGCATTTTGACTCTATCCGGTCATCCGGATCTCAGGGGGACGGCTTTGCGTTCGGGCGACGAATCATCGAAAAAACCGGAAGCGGCCGTGGCGCGGAAGACCGGGGGCTCGACTCCGGGCGCACGGGTTCAAAGCAAGGATCGCGACATGGGCGCGGCGCTGCGCTCGGTGTACCAGCAGACCGTCGAGGAGAACATCCCGTCGGAAATGCTCGACCTCCTTGGCAAATTAGACTGAGCCTGCGGTGAGCGATACCGCGGGCGATGCCATCCCCGCGCGGACTGGCCGACAATTAGACCGCGTCCCGACGGGCGCGAAAGTCTTTCTCATCCTGAGCGCGGCGTTGTTACCGCTCGCAATCATCGCTTTCTTCGCGACGCTGCGCACGGCGGAGCTTGCTGATGAGGCGACCCGCGCGCAGATGCGGCTGACGACGACCGAAAGCGCGCGCAAACTCGCGATCGAACTGATCGGCGACATGACGGCACTGCGGGTTTCGCTGAACGCGCTGGAGGCCGACCCCGCGGACGCACCTAGCTGCGCGCGGGCACAGGGCGTGTTCGCCCCACAGCTTGCGGTCGGTACGCGGTTCGCCATCACCGATGCCCGCGGACAGATCATCTGTGGCGCCCCGCTCCCGATCAAGACTCAGTCCGCACCGCCAAGCATGGACGGTCCCGTCACAGCGCGTATCCACGAGGGCCAGGGGCTGACCCTGTCGACGACGAGCGCTTCGGGGCGAACACGGGCGACGGCGTACTTCCCGGCGGCCGTGCTCGAAGCCGTGGCCACGCCGACCGGATATGCGCAGGCCTATGAAGCGGAGCTGGTGCTCGATCGCCGGACGCTGACGCTCCAACGCCTCCCGCGTGAAAATCCGCTGGAGCGACGGACGGCGCTGTCGATGCCGATCGGGGTCGACGACATCGCGTTGGTCACCCGCACGCCGACGGCACCGATCACGTCCCCCGTTCTGATCGCGCTGATCCTGCCGATCGTGATGTGGGCGGCCGCTGCCGGAATCGGCTGGTTCGTGGTCGATCGCCTGTTGATTCGATCGCTTCGCCAGTTGCGCACCCGCGTCGCCTCGTTCGTCCCCGGGGAGGAAATCGATCCCGGGATGATGCGCGCCCTGCCCGCGCAGGAGATCCGCGAGCTGGGAGAAACGTTCCAGGCGATCAGCCGCACCGTCGCGGAACATGAGGCCGGACTTGCGGAGGGACTGGTCCGCCAGACCCGGCTGACGCGCGAAGTCCACCACCGCGTGAAGAACAACCTGCAGGTCATCTCAAGCCTCATCAACTTCCACGCCCGCGCCGCGCGCAGTCGCGAGGCCGCGCATGCCTATGCGTCGATCCAGCGCCGCGTCGACGCGCTCGCCGTCGTCCACCGCAACCACTTCGCGGAGATTGAGGAAAACCGCGGCCTCCAACTGCGATCGGTGATCGGCGAACTCGCCGCCAACATCCGCGCAACCGCGCCCGAGGGTGCGCAGCTCAGCATCGCGCTCGATATCGCGCCGTTCCTCGCCAATCAGGACATTTCTATCGCCATCGCGTTCCTGATTACCGAGATCGTCGAACTGGCGATTACGGTCGCGCCCACGACGCAGGTGCGGATCTCGATATCGCCCGATCCCTCTGAACAGCGCGCGCTCCTCCGGATCAACTCTCCCTCGCTGGCGGATGGCGATACGATGCGCACGCTGGTGACCGAACGCTATGGCCGCGTGATCGAGGGCCTGTCGCGCCAGTTGCGGTCCAAGCTGCACTACGATCCCCTGGTCGGCGCCTACGAAATCTCGGTCGCGATCACGGGTCGCGACTGATCGAACCGCGGGAAACGGAATTTTCCGGTTCGCGACATTTTCCCGGGAACCAGATCGCCAAATACCCGTTCTGATATTCGGATAGCGAATTTATGCCCCCCCGCTCTCGCTATCCACAACATGGGCCCGGTCGCACCTACCCCCTCCCCCCCCGGTGGTGCGTCCGGGCCCAATTCCCCCAAAATCATCATCACTGACCCGTCCCGACCGAATATGTTCGGCAGGTGGAACGAAGGTCTTTGTCGATCATTCCGCATGCAGGCATTTCGCTCAGGCGCGATGCTCGTCATTCGAAGGAGATTCCCATGCGTAAGGTTCTTAGTCTCGCCCTCATCGCCAGCGCCGTGCTGGTCAGCGCCTGCAACACCGTCGAAGGTGTCGGCAAGGACGTGAAGTCGGCAGGCAGCACGGTCGAGAAGACGGCTGACAAGTCGAAGTAAGACCGGAAACGCTGGAACGGAAAAGGCCGCCCCTGCACTGCAGAGGCGGCCTTTTTCATGCCTGCCGTACGGGGTTTGGCGCTAGGCCTCAGCTCTCGACCAGATCGGTCCCTGCGGCCTTGGTCCGACCGCGTTCGGAAAACCAGATCGCAATCAGCGCCAGTTCGTACAACAGCACCAACGGCACCGCGAGCATGATCATCGACCCCGCATCTGGCGGCGCGAGCACGAGCGCCAGCGCGAAGCATCCGACGATCGCATACCGCCGCGCACCGATCAGCTGCTTGCGCGTGACCAGTCCGGCCCGCTCAACGATCATCAGCACCACCGGCATCAGGAACGCGATCCCGAACCCGAACAGGAATTGCATGATGAAGTCGAGGTAACTCGCGACCGACGTCAGCGCCTCCTGCTCGACCCCGCCAAGATTGCCCTGGAAGCTCAGCAGGAAGTGCAACGCGGCGGGAACGGCAAGGAAATACGCCATCGACGCGCCCATCGCGAACAGCACCGGCGTCGCGATCAGGAACGGGAGCAACGCCTTCTTTTCCTTGCGGTACAATCCCGGCGCGACGAAACCCCACAATTGGTTCGCAATCACCGGGAACGAGATCATTACCGCCGCAAACAGCGCGATTTTCAGCTGAACGAAGAACCCGTCGAACACCCCGATCGTAACGATCCGCGTCTGCCCCGCCTTGAGCAGCGGCTGCACCAGGATCGTGAAGATGTCGCGCGAGAACACATATGTCACGATCACCGCGACGAACACGGTGGCGAGGCAATAGAACAGCCGTCGCCGAAGCTCGATCAGATGATCCAGCAGCGGCGCGCGGCTCGCTTCGAGGTCGTCGGTTGGCGCGTTCATGATTGCACCGTCCGGGGCGACGTCTCGTCGCCGTGCTTCGCCACCGCTGCGGGTTCCTCGGCAGGATGCGGGTTCACCGGGACCGGTGGCTCACCGGTCGGCGCTTCGGGCTGTACCGGTCCGGCAACCTCGTGCGCTGGCTGCACCACCGGCTGCGCCACCATATGCGGCTCCGCCTCGCCATCCCCCCCGTTCGGGACCGAATCGGCGGACGGCAGCATCTGGACCGGGGTCGGCGGATGCTCGCGCATGATGCGCTCATTCTCCGCCGCCCACTTCTTTTCCATCTCGTGCAGCTCCGCCTCGCGGACCATCGAATCGAAGCCCGACCGGAACTGCGTCGCAATCCCGCGCACCCGCCCTACCCAATAGCCTGCGGATCGCATCGCCTTGGGCAGGTCCTTGGGCGGGATGACCAGCAAGGCCACGACCCCGAGAATGATCACCTCGGACGAGGAGACGTCGAACATGCGACTACCGGCCCGAGATCAGGCTTCGCGGTCGCGCACGCGGTTGCCGTCACGGTCGAAAACGGGGTCAGCCGCCGCCTTCGCTTCGATCCGGCTCGGCTCGCGACCGGGCTCGTCCTCTTCGGCCATGCCCTTCTTGAACTGTTTGATGCCCTTGGCGACGTCGCCCATCATGCTGGAAAAGCGACCGCCGCCCAGCACGAGGATGGCGATAACGCCGAAAATGAGCCAATGCACAAGGCTGAAACCACCCATGGTCAATCTCCTAGGAATTCATTCTATCTAGTCTTCATCGTACGGCTTTGCCACCTCCATAGTTTCAAACGCGAGATCGACCGGATCAAGCAGCCCGGCGGCGCGCAGATCTTCCAGCCCCGGAAGATCGCGCCGACTGGCCAGACCGAAGTGCGCGAGAAACGCTGGCGTGGTGGCATAAAGGAGCGGACGCCCCGGAACTTCGCGCCGACCCGCGGGGCGAATCCACCCGGCTTCCATCAGCACGTCGATCGTCCCCTTCGAAATCTGCACGCCCCGGATCGCCTCGATCTCGGCGCGCGTCGCCGGCTCGTGATACGCGATGATCGCGAGCGTCTCGATTCCGGCGCGGCTCAATTTGCGCGGTTCCTCATGCGTCCTCCGGAGCAGGTGCGCCATGTCGGCGGCGGTCTGGAAATGCCAGCGCTCGCCACGCCGCACCAGCTCGATCCCGCGCCCCGCATAATCCGCCTGCAACGCCGCGAGCGCCGCGCGCACCTCGATCCCGCCGAGATGCACCCGGATCGCATCGGCGGTCATCGGTTCGGTCGCCGCGAACAGCACCGCCTCGACCGCGCGAATCGTGGCGTCGGGCGGGGTCATGCCGCCGCCACGCTGATTGCGCGGATGTACAAGGGTGCGAACGGCGACTGCTGCCGCAACTCCACTTTCCCCTGCTTGGCGAGTTCGAGCGCGGCGAGAAACGAGGAGGCGAGCGCCGACTTGCGGAACAGGCCGCTGGCGTCCGCGGGCAGGAAGCTCTCGATCAGCCGCCAGTCGATCTCCACGCCGACCAGCCGCGACACGCGCGCCAGCGCCGCCTCCAGCGTCATTACCGGGCGGTGCGCGACGATGTGCATCGCGGGTCGCGTCCGCGCGGTGATGACGCCGTACGCCGCGATCAGATCATAGATCTCCGCCTGCCACAGCGCCTTGCGCATCGTGCGAAGCCCCTCGGGCGCACCCCGCGTAAAGACGTCCCGCCCGACCCGGTCACGCGCCACCAGTCGCGCGCCTGCCTCGCGCATCGCGTTCAGCCGCTCGAGCCGCAATTGCAGCCGTAGTGCAAGCTCCTCCGGCGAAGGCTCGACCTCGGGATCGCGCGGCAGCAGCAGCGCGGACTTCAGATACGCGAGCCACGCCGCCATCACGAGATAATCCGCCGCGAGTTCGAGCGCCGCCTGCGCTTCCTCGATGAAGCGCAGATACTGGTCAACCAGCGCAAGGATCGAGATCTGCTTGAGATCGACCTTCTGGCTCCGCGCGAGCGCGAGCAGCAGGTCCATCGGACCTTCCCACCCGTCGATATCGAGCGTCAGCGTTTCGGGCGTATCGGTCATGCGTGGCGGCACGCTACCAAATTCACAGGGGCGTGGGGAGCGGCTTATCCTCCGAAGCGCCTTCTAGGAGGTGAGACCCGCAAGTGGGAAACGCCCCCATCCCTCCGTCTTCCTGCGAAGGCAGGAACCCAGGGGAACGCAGAGCCACAGCGGTAATGCCCGGAACGCCTGGACTCCTGCTTTCGCAGGAGAGCAGTTTAGCCCGCCCTCGAACCGACTCAGCGTTACACCAGCGCGAGCAACGCATCCCGCTTGGCGATCAGCGCAGCCATGTCGCCCTCGGCTTCCACCCCGGCGACCGTCGCCATCGCACGATCCATCCGTGCGCGCGACACGTCGGACATCTCGCCCAGCCGCCCCGCGATGTCGACCATCTCGTCCATCCGCGCCCAGCAATCGAGCACCAGATCACACCCCGCCGCGATCGCCCCGGCGGCCTTGTCCCCGGCGGTGCCGCTCAGCGCCTTCATGTCGATGTCGTCGGTCATCAGCAGCCCCTCGAACCCGATCCGGCGACGAATGATCTCCTCGATGATCACGGGGGACAGCGTCGCCGGCCGCTCGCGGTCCCACGCCTCGAACACGATGTGCGACGTCATCCCCATCGGCGCGCCCTTGAGCGCGACGAACGGCTGCAGATCGATCGCCAGCTCGGCGTCGGATGCGGTGACGGTCGGCAAATGGTAATGCGTATCCACCTTGGCGCGGCCATGACCCGGCATGTGCTTGACCACGCCGACCACGCCAGCCGCGCGTAACCCGTCGAGGATCGCCCGCCCCATCGCCGCGACGCGGAGCGGTTCGGACCCGAGCGCGCGCGTGGTGATCGCCTCGGTCGTGTCGGCCTGCGCCACGTCGAGCAACGGCAGGCAATCGACCGTGATTCCTACCTCGGCCAGCATCAGGCCGATCGCCTGTGCATTCGCCTTGGCGGCTTCGATCGCGGAGATGGGCGCGATCTCGTACAGCGCATCGAACGCCGGCCCCGCCGGGAATTCGGGCCATTCGGGCGCGCGCATCCGCGCGACGCGGCCACCCTCCTGGTCGATCAGGATCGGCAGGTCCGCGCGCCCGGAAAGATCGCGCAAGCTGTCGGTCAGCGCACGCACCTGCGCGCGATCGACGATGTTGCGCTTGAACAGAATGTACCCCGCCGGGTCGACCGCGGCGAAGAAGGTGCGTTCGTCGGGGGTGAGGACGGGGCCGGACAGGCCGAAGATGACGGGCTTCATGCTGCCGTCCTATCGTCCGCCGACCGCCGCGTCACCCCGCGCGGGGCATCAACTGCGCGGAACGAAGCACGCCTGACCTTCAGCGGCCAGTTTCGTGCAGAGGCTTTTCGCCTGCCCCGTGCTCCCCGCGTTGACTCGAAGGCGATACACGGTGCGACCGTTGACCTGCGCCATCTGGACCGATTTCCCCAGCGGCGCGAGATAGCTGTGCCGCTTGGCGATCCGCTTCCAGATATCGTTGGCGTCGGCCTCGGTATCGAACGACCCGAGCTGGATCAGCGCGCCGCCGGATATCGCCCCGTCCGCCGACGGAATCGCGGAGATCGCCTTGCGCGCGCCCGAATCGATCCGCGGCGGGGCGACCTTCTTGCCCTCGATCGGAACCTCGGGCGCGGCGGTCATGTCGATCGACGCATTGCCCATGGTGTCGCCGTTGCTCGTCGCGATCGCGGTATCGCCCTCGCCCTGCACGACCATGCCGCCGGGCTCGGGCGGGCGGATCTTGTACGCCCCCTCGGGCGCCGCGATCAGCGCCCCGTTGCCGCTGATCCCGCGATGCGTATCCCAATAGCGATAGCCGAGGATCGCAACCGCGACCACGAGCAGCAGGCCGACGACCATCATGACGATCCGGACGACCGGAACGTCGGCAGTCCGCTCCGGCTCGACCGTTTCCAGCCAGGGAAGCCGATCGCTGTCGCGCATGTCCCGGTCGCCGAACGCCATCAATTCATCTCCTGCACCGCCTGGACGCCCATGATCCCCAGACCGTTGCGAATGATCTGCCCGATCCCCTCCGCCAGGAAAAGCCGCGCGCACGTCACGCCGGGGTTGTCCGCCAGCAGGAAGCGCCGGTCAGGCCGATCGTTGCCGACATTCCATAACGCGTGGAGCGACGCTGCCAAGTCATAGAGGTAGAACGCAATCCGGTGCGGCTCGCGCGCCGCCGCAGCGGTGTCGACGATCCGCGGGAACTGCGCCGCGAACTTCACCAGCGCCAGGTCCTCGGTGTCGAGCAGCGACAGGTCGACGGTATCGCATGCAATCCCCGCCTCGGTCGCACGGCGGTGGAGCGAGGCGATCCGCGCATGCGCGTAATTGACGTAGAACACCGGATTGTCCTTCGACGCCTCGACCACCTTGGCGAAGTCGAAGTCCATCTGCGCATCGGCCTTGCGCGTCAGCATTGTGAAGCGGACGACGTCCTTGCCGACTTCGTTCACGACATCCGCCAGCGTCACGAAATTGCCCGCGCGCTTGGACATTTTGATCGGCTCGCCGTTGCGCATCAGCCGCACCATCTGGACGAGCTTGACGTCGAACCGCGTCTTGCCGCCGGTCAGCGCCTGCACCGCGGCGACGATCCGCTTGACCGTCCCGGCATGGTCGGCACCCCAGATGTCGATCAGCGCGTCGGCGGTCTGTGCCTTCTGGTAATGGTAGGCGAGATCCGCGCCGAAATAGGTCCACTGCCCGTTCGACTTCTTGATCGGGCGATCCTGGTCGTCGCCGAACTGGGTCGAGCGGAACAGCGGCAGCACGACCGGCTCCCAGTCCTCGAGTTCCTGCCCCTTGGGCGCTTCGAGCACACCGTCGTAGATGAGGCCGCGCGCGCGCAGATCATGCTCGGCCGCCTCGGGCTTGCCCGCCGCCTGAAGCTCGGCTTCCGACGAGAACAGGTCGTGATGGATGCCGAGCTGCGCGAGATCCGCCTTGATCAGCACGAGCATCGCCGCGACCGCACGGGTACGGAACAGCACGAGCCATTCGCCCTCGGGCTTGCCGACATACGTATCGCCGAATTCGGTCGCAAGCATCTGCCCGACCGGAACGAGATAGTCGCCTGGATACAGACCCTCGGGGATCTCGACGCTCTCGCCGAGTGCCTCGCGGTAGCGCAGGTGGACCGAGCGCGCGAGCACATCGACCTGCCCGCCCGCGTCGTTGACATAATATTCGCGGATCACCTTATGCCCGGCGAACTCGAGCAAGGCGGCGAGCGCATCGCCGACGACCGCGCCGCGGCAATGCCCCATGTGCATCGGACCCGTCGGGTTGGCCGAGACATATTCGATGTTGACCGTCGTCCCCGCACCCCGGTTCGACCGGCCATAGTCGCCACCCGCATCGTGGATCGCGGACAGCTCGGTCCGCCACGTGTCGTCGGTCAACGTCATGTTGATGAACCCCGGCCCGGCGACCGACACGCTCGAAACCTCGTCCAGCGTTTCCAGATGCGCGGCGATCTTCTCCGCCAGCGCGCGCGGGTTGGTCTTGGCGGGCTTGGCCAGCACCATCGCGGCATTGGTCGCGAGATCGCCATGCGTGATGTCGCGCGGCGGCTCGACCGTGACGTTCGCGCGCGACAGGTCTGCGGGAAGGTCCCCGGCAGCGACGAGCGTATCGAGCGCCGCATCGATGTGCGCGGCGAAACGGGTGTACAGGGTCATGTTCGGTCCGGTCTTGTCAGCGAGCGCGGCGCATAGCCGAGATGCGGCTGCGGGGCAAAACCTCCGTAGCACACCGAGAAAATGTGTAACATTGTACCATCAATGGTTGCGTCCGCCACGACACCTTGCGTACCACCCGCGGCATACACTTTGTGTCGAAAGGTTGCCCATGCATTCCAAGTCGTTCCTGCTCGCCGCCACCGCGGCGCTGATCGCGCTCACCCCAGCCCTGGCGCAGGACAAGGCGGCGGGATCGAGTGGGGGCGACATCCCGAAGAGCTTCACTCCGCCCGAGGCGGCGCGCGACTATGTCAAGCGCGAGGCGATGATCCCGATGCGCGACGGGACCAAGCTCTACACCGTGATCGTCTACGCCAAGGGCCTGACCAACGCGCCGATCGTGCTGACGCGCACGCCGTACAACGCGAAGGGCCGCACCAACCGGATGGATTCCTCGAGCGAGCTGTCGACGCTCCCACTCGCCGACGAGATGTTCGTTAAGGGTGGTTACATCCGCGTCTATCAGGACATTCGCGGCAAATACGGCTCGGAAGGCGACTATGTCGTCACGCGCCCAGTGATCGGCCCGCTCAACCAGACCAAGGTCGATCACACCACCGATGCGTACGACACGATCGACTGGCTGGTGAACAAGGCGAACCTGCCGCAGTCGAACGGCCGCGTCGGGATGATCGGCTCGTCCTATGAGGGCTTTACCGTCGCGATGGCGCTGCTCCACCCGCATCCCGCGCTCAAGGTCGCTGCGCCGCAGAGCCCGATGGTCGACGGCTGGATGGGCGACGACTGGTTCCATTACGGCGCGTTCCGCCTCCCCAACATCGGCTGGCTCGCCTCGCAGACCGGCTACAAGGGCGCGGGCCAATCGCCGCCCTCGGGCGGCTATGACGATTACGACAATTTCCGCACCATCTCGGCGGGCGATTGGGCGAAGAAGTCAGGCTACGACCAGCTCCCCTACTGGAACCGCATGGTGCAGCACCCTGCGTATGACGGCTTCTGGTCGGGCCAGGCGCTCGACACGCTGCTCGCCGCGAGCCCGTCCAACGTGCCCACGCTGTGGGAACAGGGACTGTGGGATCACGAGGACATGTGGGGCGGGATCCACGCCTATGAAGCGCTGGTCAAGGCCGGCCACCAGGCGAACAACTATCTGGTGATGGGCCCGTGGCGCCACAGCCAGATCAACCGCGAAGGCCGCTCGCTGGGGCCGCTGCAGTGGAACGGCGACACGTCGCAGCAATATCGCGAGGGCATGGTCCTGCCGTTCTTCAACCAGTATCTGAAGGACGGTCCCGCGGTCACGCTTCCCGCGGCGGCGATCTACAACACCGGCGCGAACCATTGGGATACGTTCCCCAAATGGCCGCTGGCGTGCGACAAGGGCTGCGCCACGCCGCTCACCCCGCTGTATCTCCAGGCCGACAAGGGCCTCGGCTTCCAGCGCGCGGCGAATGGCGGGGACAGCTATGTCTCCGATCCCGCAAACCCGGTCCCGTACCTGCCGCGTCCTATCAATTTCGACGATGGGCGCTGGGGCGAATGGCTGGTGTCCGACCAGCGCTCGGTCGATGGCCGCACCGACGTGATGAGCTATTCGACCCCGGTGCTCACCAAGACGGTCAAGGTCTCGGGCGTGCCGTGGGCGGACATCTTCGCCAAGACGACCGGGACCGATGGCGACGTCGTGGTCAAGCTGATCGACGTCTATCCGGACGAGGTCGCAAGCAACCCCAAGATGGGCGGCTATCAACTGGCGATCAGCCTCGACATCTTCCGCGGGCGGTACCGCGACAGCTTCGCCAAGCCGACCGCGATCCCGGCGAACAAGACGCAGGAATATCGCTTCCGCCTGCCAGCGGTGAACCATGAATTCCTGCCCGGCCACAAGATCATGGTGCAGGTCCAGTCGTCGCTGTTCCCGGTCTACGATCGCAACCCGCAGACCTTCGTCCCCAACATCTTCCTGGCGAAGCCGCAGGATTACAAGAAGGCGACCGTGACGATCCAGCACGGCAGCGTCGGCGCAAGCGCGGTGTTGCTGCCGGTGGTGGCGCAGTAAGCAGACGCAGTCCCGTGGCCCCGGCGGAAGCCGGGGTCATCCTACCGCGCGGAACGGAACTAAGCGCTCGCTGCCCCAGCCACCGGCGTCACCCTGAACTTGTTTCAGGGTCCACCGTGCGACAACGGCTGGCTGCCCAAGCGGCGAGGTGGATGCTGAAACAAGTTCAGCATGACGGCACAGGAGCGGGTGGCAGGCGCTACACCAGCCCCGCCACCGCCGCCGTCCCCTTCGACGATGGAAACAGCGCCGCCATCGCCTTCGCCGGCTCCACCCCGAAATGCCCCGCGACCGCGCCGCCGATGAACGCATCGAGCTGCAGCGTCGGCCGCAAATCCCGCCCCTCGAACAACGCAGTCGCAGCCAGCCCCGGCCAGTCCGCCAGCACCCGCCCACCTCGCACCGCGCCGCCGAGCAGCATCGCCGAACTCGCGGTGCCATGATCGGTCCCGCCGGTCCCGTTGACCGCGACCGTCCGCCCGAATTCAGTCGCGACCAGCACCATCGTATCGGCCCACAATGGCCCAAGCCCGGATTGAAGCGCGCCGATCATTGCATCCAACCCCTTCAGCTGCGTGCTCAGCCGCCCGCGTTGCCCCGTGTGCGTATCCCACCCCCCGGTTTCGATCATCGCGATCCGCGCGCCGTTCGCGGGCGCCATCAGCCGCGCCGCGAGCGCACCGGTCGCGGCGGCATTGGCCCCGCCCCCCGCCGCCAGGTCGCCCGTCAGCGCACGCGTGCCCATCGCCTCGCTCCACAGCGCATGGAGCTGACTGTCGCCCGCATACAGCATCGAGACACGTTGCAGCAGATCGTCCGACGCTTGCGGCAGGTTCGACGGCGCGTAGGAGGACACGTCGCGCGGCCCGCGCAGCGCCAGCGGAACGGTCGCCGACACCGCGATCGCCTTGGCCTCGGTCGGCGGCAGCACGCCGAGCAGCCGGTTCATCCAGCCGTCCTTGAGCTGATACGCCCCGGTCCCGCCGCTCTCGAGCACGTTCTGCCCGTCGAAATGCGACCGATCGCGATACGGCGACGCGACCGCATGCGCGAACAGCGCCTGCTTGGCACCGTACAGCGCCTGCACCCGCGCCATCGCCGGATGCAGTGCGAACAGCGCATCCAGCTTGGGCGCGCTCGCAAAGTCGAGCGCCAGATCGCCGCGCGCACCGGCAAACGCCGGGTCCCCGACCGGCGCGACGATCCCGAGACCGTCCGCCGCCCCGCGCTGGATGATGAACACGAAGCGTTTGTCGGTCTCGGCCTTGGCAAACGCCAGGCGCGGGCTGAGGGCCGCGAAGACGGCACCGGCAACCCCGGCCCCAAGAAACGCACGACGATCGTACATGGCGATTACCTCCGCAGGAATTCGGGTGCGACGAGCAGCAGCGCGAGCGCCTGCGCCGGGCTCTCGCAATTGGCGAGCGCGGTCTGGGTCGCTGGGCTGACCGACCCCGGCAGCACCTTGGGCGCGAGCGCACGTGCATCGATCGTGGCGGCGCGCGACGCGAACCGCTCCGCCGCCTCGACTCGCCGCAGCACCGCGTCGGGCCCGGCCCAGCTCGCTGCGATGTCGTCATAGCCGATCGGCTGACCTGGCTTCCACGTCGGTTGCCCGAGCTGGTTGAGCAGCCCGACCATCGCCTGCCCGTCCGCCGTCTTCAGGTTGAGCGCGCGCATCGACGACAGCGTCCACTCCCACGGCGTCTTGAACTTGAGCGGCCGCTCGACCCACACCTCGGGCGAGGCGATCAGCACGCGGTACACGGTCGGCAAGTCCCCGCCCGAGTCGAGGAACGCCTTCTGCAACCGCGCGACTAGCGCGGGGGGCGGCGTGTCCCCGGCGAAATGCCGCGCGAGCTTGGTCATCACGTGCGTCGCGGTGGCGGGCGCGATCGACACGTCCTGCAACACCGCGCGCGCCTGCTCGACGCCACCTGCCGGATAGCGCTTCCCCATGATCGTCCGGTCGCCGGGTTCGTGCAGCGCGGCCGCAAACACGAAATCGCCCGGCATTCCGTCGGTCCCCGCGGCGCGCGCGCCCGGCCCCTGCCCGATCCCGGCGACCGTCCAACCGGTCATCGCGCGCGCGAACTCGGTGACGTCGGCCTGGGTATAGCCGGTCCGCACCCCGAGCGTGTGGAGCTCGAGGATTTCGCGCGCGAGATTCTCGTTGAGCCCGACCTTGCGGTTCCCGCGCGCGGCGATGCGCTGGCCGAGCGGCGAGCCCGGACCGACCGACACCGCCTGGTCGAGATACAGCAACATCGCCGGATGCTGTTCCACCGCCAGCAGCATGTCGCGAAAGGTGCCCAGCACATGCGGACGGATTGCCTCGAACTCGAGCGTCCCGGCAAGACCGATCACGGTCAGCTTGTCCGCCGAGACCGCGAAGTGGTTCGCCCAGAAATACACCAGCCGCTCGACGAACGGGGTGTCGGTGACCAGCGCGTTGGTCGCGCGCGCGGCAATCGCGCCGGCATAGTCCGCACGGTTGGTGCGCTGGGCGAACTGGCGCGCCTGCTTCATCGAGTCGTCGCGCGCGGGCTTTTCGGGCTTGGCCGGCGCGATCCCGGGCGTTCCCGGCGGCTGCAGCGGAACCGACATCCCAGCCATCGGTGCCGCCGCTGGCGTTGGCGCGCGACGGGCGAGCTCCATCCGCATCGCCCGCTGCTGCCGGAAATAGTCCGCCAACCCCGCGGCAACGGTGGCGCTGGTCGGCGCATTGGCGATGGAGTCGGGCCGTGGATCGAACGCAGTCAACTGTTGAATCAACCAGTTAACCGGGTCGGGCGGTGGCGGCTGATCGCCCCGCGCGCCAAGTCCGAAGCGGTTGAGTGCAATAGCGGCCTTGATCACGCAAGTTGTCCCGAAACCCGAACCATGCAGGCGCTCTGGACCACCTTTGTCGCAAGACTATGCCGGGATACGAGATCGCGTTCGCTTTGTGCAACTGCTTCCGCGCGATTTGCGCTTGGGGAGAATGCTGCGCTGCAATATGATGATTTTGTCATTAACCCACGGAGGGGATGCTGATCTGGCCTTCATTCGAAAGGAACCGATCATGCTCAAGTTCATCGCCGCCGTCGCAACGGTCGTCGTCGCCACCGCCGCCCCTGCCTTCGCCGACGTCGCCACCGACGCCCGCACCTTCACGCGGGACGGCCAGACGTTCACCTACACGAAAGTCGCCAAGGACGATCACGTCGATATCGACGGTCGCAACCTGACCTCGGGCGCGACCTTCCATCTGGTCGTCCGCGGGAAGCGCGTCGCCGGCGTCTCCAACGGGGTTCCCGTGTCGTTCGCCGTGCCGCCCAAGTCGGCCACGGTCGATGCCAACGGCGGCACTGCCAACTGATCGCGTCGCCCCCCGGCGGCGTGCCGCCGGGGGGTCCGATCGGTGCGAAGCTGACTTAGAACCCGTCCGGAAGGTCGATCGGACCGACCACCTCGCGGAAGCGCGACACCGCATAGCGGTCGGTCATTCCCGCGATGAAATCGGCGATGTGGCGGCTCCGGGCGGGTTCGGCCTCGGGCAGTCGCTCCGCCCACGCCGCCGGCATCGACCGCGGGTCCTCACGATACGCCGTGAACAGCCCCGAGACGATTCCCTCCGCCGCCCGCGCCGCCTCGAGCTGCCGCGGATGATGGTAGAGGTTGGCGTACATGAACCGCTTCAGCGTTCGCTCGTCATCCCGCATTCCCTCCGAAAACCCGACGAGACAACGCCCCGCCGACCGGACGTCCGCGATATCGCCGATCCCCTCCAGCCGCCGCTGCGTCTCGCCGATCAGATCGTTGACCATCGTGCCGATCTGCGTGCGGATCAGTTCGCCGATCAGGCGATCGTTCGAAATACCGGGAAACCGCGTCCGAACGCCGTCCCATTCACGCGCGATGACCGGCACCGCAAGCAACTGGTCGAGCGTCAGCAGACCCGCGCGCAACCCGTCGTCGATGTCGTGATTGTCATAGGCGATGTCGTCCGCGATCGCCGCGACTTGCGCTTCCAGGCTCGGCCAGCGCGTCAGCTCGAACGGAAACGCCGCGTCGCATTCCGCCAGCGCCCAGCCCGGCCGCGCGATCGGGCCGTTGTGCTTCGCCAGCCCCTCGAGCGTTTCCCAGGTGAGGTTGAGCCCCTCCCAGCGCGGATAGGGGCTGTCGATCAGCATCAGCGCGCGCAGCGTATTGCCGTTGTGGTCGAACCCGCCCTGCCCCGCCAGCGCACGCTCGAGCGCATCCTCACCGGCATGCCCGAACGGCGGATGGCCGATGTCATGCGCCAGCGCCAGCGCCTCGGTCAGATCCTCGTTGAGCCCAAGCGCCCGCGCGATCGTCCGTGCGATCTGCGCGACTTCCAGGCTGTGCGTCAGGCGGACGCGGAAATGGTCCCCGTCCGGTGCCATGAACACCTGCGTCTTGTGCCGCAACCGGCGGAAGCTGATCGAATGGACGATGCGGTCGCGGTCGCGCTGGAACGCGTCGCGCGGCCCCCGCACCGACACCCCACCGCTCCCGGCGCTCCCGGCGCTTTCGTCATGCAGGCGCCCCCGGCTCAGCTCCGGGCGGCTTGCCCAGCGCGCGACGCTTCTCATTTCCCGGGCAATTTCGTGACTTTCTGTCCAGCTTCACTCGTGAAGACGAACCCCGACAGGCCCTGCTTGGCGAGCGTGTTGACGAACGCCTGCGCTTCGTCGTCGGTCTTGAACGGTCCGGTCAGCACGCGGTTGGTCGCTCGCTGCGGCGTGACCCACCCCGTCCGCCCTGCAAGCGCCTTGGCGTTCTTGCTTTTGAGCTTGTCCCATTGCTTGGACAGGTCACCGGCATTGGCGCCGCCCGCCACCTGCACCCAATAGCGCTGCGGTTCGAGCAGCTTGGGATCGTTCTTGCGCTTCTCCTCCGCCTTCTTGGCGTCCGCGAGCTTCTTGGCGTCGGCAACCTTCTTGCCGGCCTTGTCGGCGAGTGCCTTCTTGTCGGCAGCGGTCTTGCGCGCCGCACCGACCCGTTCGTCGGCAGCATCCGCGTCCACCACCGGCTTCCCGGAATTGCGGTCGACCATCCGCGTTTCGGTCGGAGTCCGCGCAACCGATGCGCGCGCGGGCGCCGCTTTCGGCAAGGCGGCGGTCGTGCCTTCGGTTTCCAGCGGACGGCTCGGGATCGCGCGCTGGATCGGCGGCGGCGCGGTGACCGCCATCCGCTCGGGCGCGACGCCCAGTTCGGTGCCCGGAATGTTGATCCCCGCGATGATCGCCGCCAGGATCGAATCCTCGCTGCGGACTGGAGCAGGCGTAGCGACCGCAGCCGCAACCGGCGCGACCACGCTGGGCGCAACCGCCGCAGCACCGCTCGGTTCGGACGCCACCGGAGGGACACTCCGCGCGACATAGGCTGGCGGCGTCGAAGTCGCGCCCGGCTGGACCGCTGCGGACGCGGCGTTGGCGCGCTGTGTCGCGGTCAAGGGCACAGCCGCCGCCTTCGCCCGCTGCGCCGTCGGCACATAGGCCGACCGATTCGGCGCAGGAGTCGCCGCCGGATAGGATGGTGCATAACCAGACGAAGCGGCACGGCTCGCGCCCACCACGGTCGACGATCCGAGCGCCACGTTCGAAGGCAATGCGGCAGAACTGCCACCGCCAGCGGACGACGGCCCCTCCGCGAACGCAGACGCCGTCTCCGGCGTGCGCAACGCGCTGGCGGCGGCGAGGTTCGCGGCGCGGGTCGCGCTCGACGCGGTGCTGGTCCGCCCGCCATAGCGCGGCCCCTGATACGGCGTTGCGGACGCCATCGTCGTCGGGCGCGGCACATAGGCCGGGGGCGCCGGCAGCGGCACGACCGGCGGTGTCGTCGCCGCCACGATCGTCACGCGCTCGCGTTCGCGCTCCTTGCGCGACCGGCGATCCTTGCGGCTCGGCGCTGCGGCGACCGTCACGGCGGGGGGCCGCGGCGTCGCAACGCTGTCGACCGGCGCGGTCGGATCGGGGCGCAACGCAGCGAGCGGCGGAATCATCCGCGCGTCGGCAAGCCGCGTGGGCGAAGCGCGCACTTCACCAAAATGTACAGCGAACGCGCGATCCGCCGGGCGCAGCGACGGCAGGATCTCGAAGAACGGCTGCAACCCCTGCGCCATCCCCGCCGGCATCATCGTCGTCGCGATCCGCTCCGCGCCCGCCTTGTCGCCGCCCATCGCCAGGATGAACGCGCGCGACCGCCACGCGCCACGGTCGCTCTTGCGCAACAGCGGTTCGATTTCCTTCAGCGCCAGCTCGCGCTTCCCCGATATGCCGAGCGACAGCGCATAGCGCCGACGCGTCTCGTCATCTTCGGCGGCGCGCAAGGCAACGCGATATTCGCGCTGTGCGCGGTCCTGTTCGCCGATCAGATCATAGGCAAGGCCACGGTCGGCGGCGAAACTGCGGACGTCCCCGCCCAGCGACTCCGCCTCGCCGAAATGCCGCAGCGCTTCGCCCGGCCGCTCGGCGGTGACGAGCAGATTGCCCTCGCCCGCCTTGATCCGCGGATTGCGCGGATCGATCCGCGCCGCGCGCGCGAAGAACGTCGCCGCCGCGGTCGGGTCTTCCAGCTTGAGCGCGAGTTCACCCGCGCGGACCAGTGCCTGAACGTTGTTGGGGTCCGCCGCAAGCAAGCGGATCTCGCTCGCCAGCGCGTCGGCATCGCCGACCGGCTGGACCATCATGGGGGAGGTCTGCGGATAGGGCGTCGGATAGACCGGTGCGCGCGCAGATTGCGATTGGGCCACTCCAGCATCGCTCGCGGCCAGGGCGAGGACGGAAGCGGCGAGGCGGACGATGCGCATGGACGATCCTAAAGCCCGTCGCCGCTGAACCGGCAATGACGGCGGGAGCCGCTTGCGCCGAGACGAAACGGAACTCCGGCGGACGACAAACTCTGTTTCCGGCATCGCCGGAAACCGGACCACCACGCCCGATCGGACGTGGTGGTCATGGTTCTTACTGGTTGTTCTGCCGATGCAGGAAGCGCGGGATGTCGAGCGGATCCTTCTCGGGTGCAGCCTCTTCCTCGCGCGCGGCGCCGCGCGACACGCTCGACATCCGCTCGAACAGCGTACCGCCAAGCTTCACGCGGGGTGCGGGGGCAGCGGGCTCGGCCGGTGCCGCGACGGGTGCGTCTTCCGAAACGGCGGCACCCGGCGACAGCCAGCGGCGCCGCGTCGGCGCTTCGGCGGGGGTGTCGTCGCTGGCCGGTGCCGGAACATCGACATCGCCATAGACGCGCGGCGGGGCGGGCACGACGGCGTCGCTGCCGAGCACCAGTTCATCCGCCTGCGACGGCGCTGGCGGCGCCACCGGTGCGGGCGCAGGCGCGGCGGCTACCGGAGCCGGCGCGGGGGCAGGCGTCGGTGCAGGCGCGGGCGCGGCTGCGGGCTCGTCACTCTTCTTGTTCGAGAAGCTGAACGCGCGTGATGCCGGAGCCGCTGCCTCGGGGGGGCGCGCCTCTGCCTCTATACCGGTGGCGACCACCGAAACACGGATCTTGCCTTCGAGGTCGGGGTTGAACGCCGAACCCCAGATGATGTTCGCATCGTCGTCGACCAGCTCGCGAATATGGTTCGCGGCCTCGTCGACTTCGAGCAGGCGCATGTCGTCGCCGCCGGTGATCGACACGATGACGCCTTTGGCGCCCTTCATGCTGACGCCGTCGAGCAGCGGGTTGGCGATCGCCTTGGACGCCGCCTCAATCGCGCGATTGTCGCCATCGGCTTCGCCCGTGCCCATCATCGCCTTGCCCATCTCCTGCATCACCGAACGGACGTCGGCGAAATCGAGGTTGATGAGGCCGGGCATGACCATCAGGTCGGTGATCCCGCGGACGCCCTGCTGGAGGACTTCGTCCGCCATCTGGAACGCTTCCTTGAAGGTCGTGTTCGCGTTGGCGACGAGGAACAGGTTCTGGTTCGGAATGACGATCAGCGTGTCGACGTACTTCTGCAGTTCCTCGATGCCCGCTTCGGCGCTCTTGGCGCGGCGCGTGCCCTCGAAGGCGAACGGCTTGGTCACGACGCCGACCGTCAGGATCCCCATGTCGCGCGCCGCCTTGGCGATGACGGGGGCCGCACCGGTCCCGGTGCCACCGCCCATGCCCGCGGCGATGAAGCACATGTGCGAGCCTTCGAGCATCTTGGTGACCTGGTCGATCGTCTCCTCGGCCGCCGCACGCCCGATCTCGGGGCGCGAACCAGCACCCAGCCCTTGCGTGATCTTCACGCCGAGCTGGATCTTGTGGCTCGCCGCAGACTGCTTCAGCGCCTGCGAATCGGTGTTGGCTACAAGGAATTCAACGCCTTGCACGTCCGCGCGCATCATGTTCGCGATGGCGTTGCCGCCTGCACCGCCGACGCCGATCACCGCGATCCGCGGGGTCAGTTCGTCGACTTCGGGCGGCAGAAATTCGATGCTCATGTCCCAGTCTCCAACGGGCGCCACAGGCCCGACGCACTCAATTTACTTCAAAGGCGGTTCTGCACTATCACCGCCAGTCGTTCCAGCGCGAACCGCCCGATCGGGTCGTAATTGTTTAATAATTCGCACGAGCCGCCGCCATCAGGCGACGAATTACCGCGAATCCCTTCGGACGATGCACGAGTTGCTGTTTGCTCGACAGCGCGCGCAGGTCGATCGGGTCGGCGGCGGCGTAGAAAGCGAGCCCGGCCAGGGTCGTGAATGCAGGAGTCGCATGCGCTTCGGGCAAGCCGGTCAACCCGCGCGGGCGCCCGATCCGCACCGAACGCCCCAGCGCCGCTTGCGCATAATCCGCGATGCCCTTCAGCTCCGCGCCGCCACCGGTCAGCACGACTTGCCGCCCGACCGGACCTTCGAACTTCAAGTCCTTGAGCGCCTTGGACACTTCGCCGATCAAATGGTCCAGCCGCTGGCGGATGACCGAGATCAGCTGCGCCTTGGTGATCCGCGTCCCGTCGCTCGCATCTTCCTCGGCGGAGATTGGCGCGACGTCGATCATCTCGTGGTTGTCGCGCGGGGAAGCGTTGGCCGAGCCGTGGACGCATTTCATCCGCTCCGCCTGCGCGCGGCGCGTGCCGAAGGCGGACGCGATGTCGTCGGTAATGTCCTGCGCGCCGATCGGGATCGACATCAGCCCGACGAGCATCCCGCCCGCGAACAGCGAGACGTTGGTGATCCCCGCCCCCAGCTCGACCAATGCGACACCAAGCTCGCGCTCCTCGTCGCTGAGGCACGCCATTCCCGTAGCGACCGGCGACGCGATGATCGACTTCACTTCGAGATGCGCGTTGGCGACGCACAGCCCGAGGTTTCGGACCGGCGATCCATCCGCCGCGACGACATGAATGTGAACGCCAAGCCGATCGGCATGCAGCCCGAGCGGGCGCTTCACCCCGGTGAGGCCATCGAGTGTGTACAGCGCGGGCTGCGCGTGCAGCACCATCCGCCCCGCGGGATCGATCGACTCCCGTCCGGCCTGGAGCAGCGCATCGATGTCGGTCTGCTCGACCCGGTGGCCGCCCAGCTCGAATTCGATCGACGCGACGTCGGACACCAGCCCGCCCGCCGAGAAGCTGACCCACACGTTCTCGATGTTGAGGCCCGCGATCCGCTCGGCCTGTTCGACCGCCTCGCGCACCGCGACTTCGGTCGCCGCGGCATCGGCGATATAGCCGCGCTTGACGCCCTTGCTCTCGCGCTGGCCGGTGCCGAGCACGATCAGCTCGCCGCCATCGCCTTTCTGCGCGATCATCGCCGACACCTTCGACGATCCAATGTCGAGTGCGGTGATCAACCCTTCCGGTGCGGTTTTCGCCATGCCCTTACCCCTGTTCCCACCAACGCTTACCGCAATCGCTTAAGCCTGTGAATCCGTGCTCGTTCTTTTTACCGCGGTCAGCCGTGGCGCGCTGCTTTGCGACGCGGCCGGGGTCGGCGTCGCGGACGGCGCGACGGTCGGCACCTGTGTCGGGGCGGTGCCCGGATCCGTGATCGCCTTGTTGGTCGTCACCCCCGGCTTGCGCGCGACCAGCCGCGTCGGATCGCGCATGTCGAACCCGAGCCACCCCTTGCCGAGCAACGGCCGAACCCCGTCGAGCTGCGCGAACTTGACCAGCGCCTTCGCCGCGGCGGTATCGCCTTCGGGCAAGGCGAGCGTCTCGCCGGTCTCGAACGTCAGCGTCCAGCGCCGGTTGCCGACCCAGGTCGCCGCCTTGACTTGCCCTTTCAGCGCGGGCGCCGCGTCGAGCAGCGTGCGGTAGGGCACTTCCTGCTCGTTCGCATGCGGGCCGATCACCACCGGCAGATCGGGCATCGCCTGCGGGTCGACCGGCTCCAGCCACGTCCCGTTCGCGGCGATCAGCGCGAGCTGCCCCTTGTTCTGCCAGATCGCACTGGGCTCGCGTTCGATCACGTTGACCAACAGCGTATCGGGCAACCGCCGCGAGACGTGCACGTCCTCGATCCACCCGCTGTGCGAGACGAGATCCTGCCGGATCTTCTCGAGGCTGACGAGCGGCATCGCCATCGACGGCTGGTTCGCCGCGATCTTGTAGATGACGTTGTGGTCCATCCGGTTGAGCCCGGTGATCTGGATGTTGGTGACCTTGAAGCCAGCGTCGCCGATCCCCTCGCCGATCGCGGTACCGATCGCCGCGGGAATGCCGAACCACGACGCGAGCGCGATCACGCCCACCCCAACCGCGCCGGTGATCGTCCAGGTCGCGAGCTTGTGCAGCGTCGCCTCGCTCACCGGCAAGGCGGAGAGCGCACGATCGATCGCCGATGGCTTGGCGGCCTGTTTCCGCTTGGGCTGGACCGGACGACGGACGGTGCCGCGCTTGATCGTCCCGCTCATGGCGACCCGGCTTTCGCAGCGTTGTCCTTGAGAGCCTCATCGACGATGATCTGGACGAGCTGCGGATACTCGATCCCGCAATGCCTCGCCTGCTCGGGAACGAGGCTCAGCGCGGTCATCCCCGGCTGGGTATTGACCTCGAGCAGGAACAGCCCGTCGACCCCTTGTTCGTCATCCCAGCGGAAGTCCGAGCGCGATGTCCCCTTGCACCCGAGCAACCGGTGTGAATCGAGCGCAATCCGGCGGCAAGCTGCAGCAATTTCGTCGGGAATGGCGGCTGGGAAGACGTGTTCCGTCAATCCGTCGGTGTATTTGGCGTCAAAATCGTACCAACCGTTCTTCGGCTTGAGCTCGGTGACACCCAACGCCCGATCGCCCAGCACCGCGGTCGTCAACTCGCGTCCCCGGATATAGGGTTCGGCAAGCAGTTCTTCAAACTCGGCCCACGGCCCCGCCACGCCGCGCGCGATCGGGTTGCCGTAATTCCCCTCGGCGGTGACGATCGCCACCCCGACCGACGACCCTTCGTTGACGGGCTTGAGCACATACGGCCGCGGCAACGGATCACCGTCGTACAGCGATTCCGACTTCACGATCCGCCCCCCCGGCATGGGGATGCCACCGGGGACAAGAAGCAGCTTTGTCAGTTGCTTATCGATCGCGATGACCGAGGTGGCGAGCCCGCTATGGGTATAGGTCAACCCCATCAGGTCGAGCATTCCCTGCACGGTGCCGTCCTCGCCCGGGGTCCCGTGGAGCGCGTTGAACACGACGTCCGGCGCGGCCTCGGTCAGCCGCGCGGCAACGTCCTTGCCCATGTCGATCCGCGTCACCCGGTGGCCGAGTGACTCCAGCGCATCGGCCACGCCGTTGCCCGACATCAGTGAGACGTCGCGCTCGGCGGAGGGACCGCCCATCAGGACGGCGACATGGAGCGTCATGCCTTCACTCCAACCCGCTGAATTTCCCACAGTAATTCCACTCCCGATTGCGCCTTCACGCGGCCGCGCACGTCTTCCCCGAGCGCCTCGATCTCAGCACTCGTCGCAGCGCCGAGGTTGAGCAGGAAATTGCAATGCTTTTCACTGACTTGCGCATCGCCGCGCGTCAGCCCGCGACATCCCGCCTGGTCGATCAGCGCCCAGGCCTTGTGGCCGTCCGGATTCTTGAACGTCGACCCGCCCGTCCGCGACCGCAACGGTTGCGAAGCCTCGCGCTCAGCCGCGATACGGTCCATTTCCGCTTGAATTACAGACGGTTCCTCCGGCCGACCGCGGAACGTTGCGCTCACCACGATGCAGCCTTCGGGCAAATCCGAATGGCGATAGCTGTACCCGACGGCCTCGACCGGCAGCACACGCCGTTCGCCCGAACGTAGAACGATCTCGCATTCGACCAGTACGTCCTTGGTTTCACGCCCATAAGCGCCGCCATTCATCCGCACGAACCCGCCAACCGTACCGGGGATCGAGCGCAGAAACTCGACACCCCCGATACCCGCATCCCGCGCCGAGGACGACACCAGAATCCCGCTCGCCCCGCCGCCGCAGACCAGCGTCGTCGCATCGATCGCGGTCACCTTGGCGAACGGCTTGCCCAGCCGGATCACCACGCCCGGCACGCCGCCGTCGCGCACGATCAGATTCGAGCCCAATCCCAGCGGCATCACCGGCACCGCCGGATCGAGTGCCGCCAGAAACTGCGCCAGATCGTCGGTGTCGCGCGGCTCGAACAGCCATTCCGCCGCCCCGCCGGTCTTGAACCAGACGAGCGGCGCGAGCGGCGCCTGCGGCGTCAGCCGACCCGCAACCTCCGGCAACGACACGGAAAAGGACGGCGAAGACGCCATGCTTCAGCCAAGCCCCCACATGCGCGCCCAGGCGTTCATCGCCGCGATGTTCGCTTCGGCCGCCTTGCGACCCGCTTCCTGCATCTTGACGAACGTATCGCCCGCACCGAGCGCCTGTTGCCCGGCACTGAGCGACGCCTTCTGCGCGTCGAGCATCTGTTGCTGGAGTTTGATCGATGCGGTGAACCAGTCGGTCATGAACGTGCTCCTTCGATCGCGGTGGCCAATCCTGCAGCCCATTTGGTGATGTCGCCCGCGCCGAGACACACGACCATATCGCCAGCCTGCAACACCGGCGCCAGCACCTCCGCCAGCGCGCCCGCATCGGCGATCGTGGCGGCGGAACGGTGCCCGCGGCGCTTGATCCCGTCGACCAGCGCGTCTGCGTCGACGCCCTCGACCGGCTGTTCGCCCGCAGCATAAACGGGACTTACCAATACCATATCGGCATCGTTGAACGCGCCTTGGAATTCCTCCATCAGGTCGCCGAGCCGCGAATAGCGATGCGGCTGCACCACCGCGATCACGCGGTTGCGCACGCCCTCACGCGCAGCGGCGAGCACCGCGCGGATTTCGACCGGATGATGCCCGTAATCGTCGATGATCGTCGCGACCCCGCCCGGCACCGCGACTTCCCCGACCTTGGTGAATCGCCGCTTGACCCCGCCGAACTTGGCGAACCCCTGCTGGATCGTCGTGTCGTCGATCCCGAGCTCGAGCGCCACGCCGATCGCGGCGAGCGCGTTCTGCACGTTGTGCCGCCCCGGCATCGGCAGTTCGATCCCTTCGATCGATCGGCTCGTCCCGTCACGGTGGCGGATGATGACTTCGAAGCGATTGCCGCCCGGCACCGGAGTCACGTTGACCCCGCGCACATCGGCCTGCGCCGCGAAACCATAGGTCACGACGCGCCGGTCACGGACCCGCGGGATGATGTTCTGGACCTCGGGATGATCTAGGCACAACAACGCTGCGCCGTAAAAGGGCACGTTCTCAATGAACTCGACGTACGCGTTCTTCGCTTGCTCGAAGCTGCCGTAATGGTCGAGATGCTCGGGATCGATGTTGGTGACGACCGCGATCGTCCCGTCGAGCCGCAGAAAGCTGCCGTCGCTCTCGTCCGCCTCGACCACCATCCAGTCGCTCGCGCCGAGGCGTGCGTTCGATCCGTAGGAGTTGATGATCCCGCCGTTGATGACCGTCGGGTCCACCCCGCCCGCGTCGAGCAGTGCCGCGACCATGCTCGTCGTCGTGGTCTTCCCATGCGTGCCCGCGACCGCGACGGTCGACTTGAGCCGCATCAATTCCGCCAGCATTTCCGCGCGTCTTACCACCGGAATGCGGCGTTCGAGCGCCGCTTCAACCTCGGGATTACCGCGTTTGATCGCGGTTGACGTCACGATTACCGCAGCATCGCCAAGGTTATCGGCATGATGCCCGATCAGGACCGGGATGCCCTTCTCGCGCAGCCCCTCGATGACATAACCATCGGCCACGTCCGAACCCTGCACGCTGTAGCCGAGGTTCTTCATCACCTCGGCAATGCCCGACATGCCGATCCCGCCGATGCCGACGAAATGGATCGTGCCGATGTCGGTTGCGACACCCCTCATGCGAATGCTGCCTTCTGACTGGGGTTGCGGCGCTGCGGAGCGCCGATCGGCATATCGCCGCGCGTATTGCCGAGGCTTTCGACCAGATCCGCCAGATCGCTCGCCGCTTCCGGGCGACCACAGGCGCGCGCGCGCGCCGCGGCATTCTGGAGCGCCGCGGGATCGAGCCCGAGCTTCTGCATCTGCTTGGCGAGTTCGACCGGCGTAAAACTGCTCTGCTGGATCGTCCGCGCGCCGCCCGCCTGCGTCATCTCGCGCGCGTTGACGGTCTGGTGGTCGTCGGTTGCGGAGGGCAACGGCACGAGGATCGCCGGGCGTCCCGCGCACGTCAGCTCCGCCAGCGTGGATGCGCCCGCGCGCGCGATCACGACATGCGCCCAGGCCAGTTGCTCCGGCAAATCAGGTAGATAGGTCGCCAAATCCGCCGCGATCGACAGGTCGGCATATTTCGCGCGGCACGCCTCGATATCCTCGATCCGCGCCTGATGCGTCACTTGCAACCGCCGACGGAACGCAAGCGGGAGCAGCGACAACCCGTCGGGCACTACCCGGCTCAGCACACTCGCGCCCTGGCTGCCGCCCGTCACGAGCACGCGGAAAATGCCGTCTTCTTCCAGCAACGGATACGGCTTGGCGCGGAGCGCAAGCACCGCATCGCGCACCGGATTACCGACGAGATACGTCTTGTCGCGCAGCTTCCCGCCCAACCGCTCGACCTCCGCATAGGACGCCGCGATCGCATCCACCTTGCGCGCCACCAGCCGGTTGACCCGACCAAGTACCGCATTCTGTTCGTGCACCGCGGTCGGGATCTTCTGGTTGAACGCCCCCAGCAGCGCCGGCAACGCCGGGTATCCGCCGAAGCCGATCACCGCATCGGGACGAAAGCTCTTGTAAAGCTGGATCGCCATTGCGCGACCCTTGAGCATCGCGCGGGTCGCCTTGAGATACCCCAACGGCCCGCCACCGAGCCGCCCCGCCGGCAGGATGTGCGTCTGGATCCCCTCGAACAATCCCGGGAAGCGCACACCGCGTTCGTCGCTGACCAGCGCAACGTGATGCCCGCGCCGGATCAGTTCGACCGCAAGCGCCGCCGCCGGGACCATGTGTCCGCCGGTCCCGCCCGCGGCCAGTACGAAATGTTTCGCCACGCTCATTCGCCGCTCCATCGCGCGATATATTTGGATCGCATGACGAACGGATTGCGTCGGGTAAACGCCAGCAGCAACCCCATTCCGATCGACAAAGCGATCAACGACGACCCGCCATAGGAAATGAACGGCAGTGTCATGCCCTTCGAAGGCGCGATCCCGGTATTGACCGCCATCGAGATCAGCGCCTGCACACCGAACTGCGTGGCAAGCCCGGCTGCGGCGAACAACCTGAATTCGTCCTGTTCGTCCAGCAGCTTGACGAACACGCGCACAACGATCGCGAGGAACAGCAGCGCGATGATCATGCACGCGATCAAGCCGAACTCCTCGCCGATGACCGAGAAGATATAGTCGGTATGCCCTTCCGGCAGCCGAAACTTCATCGCTCCGCCGCCCGGCCCGGTCCCGCGCCAACCCCCTGCCGTGATCGTGTCATGCGCCGCGTTGGTCTGGTAGTGGTCGGCCGCACCCGGTCCCTCATGGTCGGGAAAGACGAACGCGTTGATTCGCGCGCGTGCCGTGCCGTAGAACATGTACGCCGCGACGAGCCCCGCCGGGACCGCCGCGACAAACCCCGCGATGATCTTTGGCGAGGTTCCGGAAATCAGCAGCAACGCCATCCACACCGCGCAGAACACCACGGTTTGCCCAAAATCCGGCTGGAGCATCAGCAGCACCGCGACCAATCCCGTCATGCCCGCGGTGATCGTCACCACCGGCAACGCATCGTCCTGCGCGCGCATCGACAGGACCCACGCCGCGGTGACGATGAAGAAGGGTTTGAGAAACTCGGATGGCTGGAGCAGCGACACGCCAAGGTTGAGCCAGCGTGTCGCACCGTTCTTCTGGACCCCGAATACCGGCACGAGCATCAGCAGGATTAAGCACGCGACCGTACCGATCAGCGCCATCCGACGCGCAACCGGGACCGGTAGCATCGACACGCCCAGCAGCACGGGCAGCGACACGCCGACCCACGCCAATTGCCACCACAGATAGTAAAGCGGCGCGACGTGGTGCTTTTCGTCCGAATAGCGCGTCGCGGCGGCAGGCGACGCCGCGCCGACCGCAACCAGCCCGACCGCAATCAGCAACAGCGTCAGCAGCAGAAGCATCCGGTCGATATCCCAGAACCACGTCCCGAGCGGCGACCGGTCGCCGCGTCCGCCGCGACCCTTCATGCTCTTCCACAATTTTGGCGGGCTATTGCTCATATCGTTCACTGGAGCGCCTCGACCAGGGTCCGGAATTGGGCGCCGCGATCTTCGAAATCACGGAATTGATCGAACGAGGCGCATGCGGGCGACAGCAACACCGTATCCCCCGGCGCGGCACTGCGCGCGGCTGCGGCGACTGCGGTAGCGAGATCCCCGCACTGCTCGACCGGCACCTTGCCAGCAAGGATCGCGGCGAACCGCGGCCCCGCTCTGCCGATGGTATAAGCGCAGGCGACATGGCCGAACTGGGGGGCGCAGGCATCGAGGTCGTCCGACTTCGCTTCCCCGCCAAGGATCCAGTGAATCCGCCCGAACGCCGCCAGCGCAGGCGCGGTGGATTCGGGGTTGGTCGCCTTGCTGTCGTTGACATAGGCCACGCCGTCTCGGACGCGGATGCGTTCCATCCGGTGCGCCAGTCCCGTGAAGGTCTGCAGCCCCGCATCGATGGCTGCTTCCGGCACTCCCAGCTCTTGCGCAACAGCGATCGCGGCGAGCGCATTCTGTGCGTTGTGCGGGCCTTGCAGCGACGGCCAGCGCGACTGGTCCATGCACACGCCGGGTGCAATCTTGGTAAGATGCTCGCCGCGCGCGGACAGGCTGCGCGCGATCAGCGCGGAGGGGGTGTCACCGATCCCTATGATCGCGGCGTGCTCGGGCGACTGCATCGCGAACAGGCGGGCCTTGGATGCGGCATAGGCGTCGAACCCGTCGTAGCGATCGAGATGATCGGGCGTGATGTTGAGCAGCACCGCGACGTCGCAGTCGAGGCTCTGCGTCAGGTCGATCTGGTAACTCGACAGTTCGAGCACATAGACGCCGCCTTCGGGGAGCGGTTGCTGTTCGAGGATTGGCAGGCCGATGTTGCCGCCCATCAGGCTGGGGATCTTTGCCGTTTGCAGGATGTGGTGGACGAGCGCGGTGGTGGTCGACTTGCCGTTGGTGCCGGTGATGCCGACGACCTTGTGGGAAGGCAGGGATGCGCGCGCCTGCGCGAACAGTTCGATGTCGCCGAGTATGGGGATGTTTGCGGCGCGCGCTTTCTCCGCCACAGGATGACGATTGAGCGGAACGCCGGGGGAGACGACGAGGCCGTCGAAGCGCGTAAGGTCGAACGTCTCGGGATCCGAAAATTCTAAAAGCCCCTCCCCGTTAGGGGAGGGGTTGGGGGTGGGGCGTGTCTCACCGAGAGCAGCGCCTGGTACAGCCCCACCCCAACCCCTCCCCTGAAGGGGAGGAGCTTGAGAAAGAAGAGCTGCCCGCTTCGCCGCATCTGAATCCCACGCGACCACTTCCGCCGAGCTCGCAACCAGCGCACGCACGCTCGCCACGCCCGATCGCGCAAGCCCCAGCACGGCGAAGCGCTTGCCACTCCAAGTTGGCGAAACGATCACGAGAAGGCCACCATAAGAAAAAGCCCCTCCCCTTCAGGGGAGGGGTTGGGGGTGGGGCGTGTCTCACCGAGAGCAGCGCTTGGTACTGCCCCACCCCAACCCCTCCCCTGAAGGGGAGGGGCTTCAGAAAGAAGAACCGCGCGCTTCACCGCAACTTCAACGTCGAGAGACCAGCCAGCGCCAGCACCAGCGCAATGATCCAGAACCGGATCACGACGGTCGGTTCGCTCCATCCAAGCTGTTCGAAATGATGATGAATCGGTGCCATCCGAAACACGCGGCGCCCGGTGCGCTTGTACCAGAACACCTGGACGATGACGCTCACCGCCTCGACCACGAACAGCCCGCCGATGATCCCGAGCACGATCTCGTGATGCGCGACGACCGAGATCGCCCCGAGCGCCCCGCCGAGCGCGAGGCTCCCGGTGTCGCCCATGAACACCGCGGCCGGCGGCGCATTGAACCACAGGAAGGCAAGCCCCGCCCCCACGATCCCGCCGCAGAAGATCGCCAGATCGCCCGCATGCGGCACATGCGGAATCCCGAGATAAGTCGCGAACTTGAGGTTGCCCGCAAGGTACACGATCAGCATGAACGCGACGCTCGCGATGATCACCGGCATCGTCGCCAGCCCGTCGAGCCCGTCGGTCAAATTCACCGCATTGCCGAACGCGACGATCGTGAACGCCGCGAACACGACGTAGAACCAGCCCAGCTGGATCACCGGCCCGGTGTAGAAGGGCAGATACAGATGCGTCCCGTTCTGGTGAACGATGATGGCGCTCGCAACCAGCGCGATCGCGAACTCGCCGATCAGCCGCAGCTTGCTCGATACGCCCGCGGTGCTCGCCTTGCGCACCTTGTCATAGTCGTCGAGGAACCCGATCGCGCCGAACCCCAGCGTCACGAAGGTGCAGGCCCAGACAAACGGGTTGGACAGGTCCATCCACAACAGGCTGGAGACGACCAGGCTGGTCAGGATCATCAGCCCGCCCATCGTCGGCGTGCCGCGCTTCGACAGATGCGATTGCGGGCCGTCGAGCCGAATCGGCTGCCCCTTGCCCTGCCGCACGCGCAGCCAGCCGATGAACCGCGGACCGATCAGCAGCCCGAGGAACAGCGACGTCGCAACCGCCCCGCCGGTGCGGAACGACAGATAGCGGAAGAGATTGAGCCCCCCCGGGAATCCCAGATATTCGGCGATGAAATAGAGCATTACTGTGTCCCGCCCCGCAGGCTTGCGACAACCGCCGCCAACCCTACGCCGTTCGATCCCTTGATGAGCACCGCATCCCCCGCCCCCATCATCGCGGAAAGGGCGGCACGCGCTGCGGCGGCATCCGCGACATGGACGAAATCGCCCCTGCCCTCAAGCGCGTTCGCCAGCGGCGCGATGCGTTCACCGACGAGAATGCCCGCTTCGACCCCCGCCGCGAGGATCGGCTCGGCGAGCGCCGCGTGGTAGGCGTCGCTGTCGTCGCCGAGCTCGCGCATTTCGCCGAGCATGACGATCCGCCGCACGCCCTTCTCCGCCGCCAGCACCGCAAGCGTCGCGCGCATCGACGCCGGATTGGCGTTGTAGCTTTCATCGATCACCATTGCGCTGCCCCCCGTCACCCCGACGGTAAAGCGCGCACCACGCCCGGCGAGCCCGCCCATCTCCGCCAGCGCGAGTCCTGCCAGCGCAAGATCGCCGCCGACCGCGTCGACTGCGGCGAGCACGGCGAGGCCGTTGGACACCCAGTGCATCCCGGCCTGCCCCATGGTGAAGCTCAGTTCGCGCTCGCCCACCCGGGCGGTCACGAACGTCCCGCGCGCGGTGCGCATCGTTTCCATCGCATGGACGTCCGCCGCCTTGTCGAGACCAAACGTCACGATGCGCGCGGCATGTGGCGTGGCGGCGGCGATCAGCCGATCACGGTGACGGCTGTCATAGGGCACGATCGCGACGCCGCCGGGCTCCAGCCCCGCGAAGATCTCGCCCTTGGCGTCGGCGATCGCTTCCTCGTCCGGGAAGAATTCGGTGTGCGCGGGGGCGATCGTGGTGACGATCGCGACGTGCGGACGGACCAACTGCGTCAGCTGCGCGAGTTCGCCCGCATGGTTCATCCCCATCTCGAACACGCCGAAGCGCGTCTCAGCGGGCATCCGCGCAAGACTCAGCGGCACGCCGGTATGGTTGTTGTAGCTCTTGACCGAGCGATGCGCCGCATCGGGCGCGCCACGATCGAGCGCCGCAAACAGCGCTTCCTTCGTCCCGGTCTTGCCGACCGATCCGGTGACGCCGATGATCTTCGCCGCAGTCCGCGCCCGCGCCGCGCGCGCCAGCGCGTCTAGCGCCAGCGTCGTATCGGCGACCAGCACGTGGGGATGCGGTGTCGGCTGCGACACGAGCGCCCCCGCAGCACCTTGAGCAAAGGTCGTATCGAGGAACCGATGCCCGTCGCTGAATTCGCCCTTCATCGCGATGAACAGGTCACCCGCGCCGATCTCGCGCGAATCGAACGCGACGCCCGTTGCGGCGAAGTCGGTGGAGGCAGTGCCCCCCGTCGCGGCGGCAATGTCCGCAGCGGTCCAGAGCGGCTTGGTCATACCCGCGCCTCCTGCGCCATTTCGCGCGCGACGCTGACGTCGTCGAAGGGGAGTACGAGATCCCCGACGATCTGCCCCTGTTCGTGGCCCTTGCCCGCGATCAGCACGATATCCTGCGGTCCCGCCGCAGCGATCGCCGCGCCGATCGCGTCGCGGCGGGAGGCGATCTCGATCGCGCCGGGTGCACTCGCCAGGATCATCGCGCGAATGCTCGTCGGATCCTCGCTCCGTGGATTGTCGTCGGTGACGATGACGTGATCGGCCTGTTCCGCCGCAATCCGCCCCATTTCTGCGCGCTTGCCCTGGTCGCGGTCGCCGCCCGCGCCGATGACGACGATCAGCCGCCCGCCCGCATGGGGTTTCAGCGCAGCGATCGCTGCCTCGAGCGCGTCGCGGGTATGCGCGTAATCGACATAGACCGGCGCACCGCTCGCCGCGATCACCGCGCGTTCGAGCCGCCCGCGCACCGGCTGAAGCCGCGCAAGGTTGGCCAGCGTCACCGCCACGTCCCCGCCAGTCGCGATCACCAAGCCGGCGGCGGTTAGCGCATTCGCCGCCTGATACGCGCCGATCAACGGCAGGGTGAGGGTATGCGTCCGTCCCTCCGCTTCGATCGTCAGCGCCTGGCCGAGCAAGCTCGGCACCCGCTTCACGAGCTTGAGCCGCTCGCCGGTCGTCCCGACCGTCGCAACGGTGATGCCGCGCTCGCTTGCCGCGGCGGCGACCTGCGCAGCAGCGGCGTCATCCGCCCACAGCACCGCCGTGCCATCGTCGGCCAGCACTTCAGAGAACAGCCGCAGCTTTGCGTCGAGATAGGCCGCCATCGTCCCATGATAATCAAGGTGATCGCGGCTCAGGTTGGTAAAGGCGGCAGCCCGCACCGCGAGCCCCTCGGTGCGATATTGCGACAGGCCGTGGCTCGACGCCTCGAACGCGACGTGGCTCACGCCTTCGCGCGCAAGACCCGCGACGTTCGACAGAAACGTCACCACGTCCGGCGTCGTCAGCCCGGTCGAGACTCGGTCGTCCCCGGTGGTCACCCCCAGCGTTCCGATCGAAGCGGCGTGATACCCGACCATGCGCCACAATTGCCGGACCATCTCGACGGTCGACGTCTTGCCGTTGGTCCCGGTGACCGCGACCGCGACTTCGGGAAACGGCGCGAAATACCGCGCGGCGAGACGCGCGAACGCACGGCGCGGATTGGCGTCAGCGATATGCACGGCCCCGACGACAAGCGCTTCCGGCCGCGCAACGACAGCGATCGCGCCCCCCGCCACCGCCGCGGCGATATAGTCCTCACCGTTGACGGCCGCGCCCTGGAACGCACCGAACACCGTCCCCGGTGCGACCTTGCGGTGATCGATCGCGAAGCCGCTTACCGTGGCGCTTTCGTTTCCGCCGGTCAGCGCACCCAATTTCACGGCAAATCCTTCATTCTGCGGTTGCGGCAGGTTTCTTCTCGCCGGTCCATACCAGCGGCAAGAGCTGGGATACATCGATGTCGCGTGTAGCGTCGGGTGTCACCCCCAGTAGCGCCCCAGTCCGCGAGATGACCCGTCCGACAACCGGTGCGGCATTCCATGCGGCGGTGGTCAGGCCGAAGGTTTCCTTGGTCCCGTTGGGCGAATCGAGCATCGCGACGACGACATAGCGCGGCGCATCCATTGGGAACGCTGCCGCAAAGGTCGATACGTTCTTGCTGCGCGAATAACCGCCCGCCCCTGCAATCTCGCCGGTACCGGTCTTGCCGCCGACACGATATCCGACCGCATCACCCTTGCGCCCCGTGCCGAGCAGCACGACCAGCCGCAGCAACTGCCGCATCCGCGCGCTGGTTGCCTCGGTCAGCACGCGACGGCCCTTGGGGGCAGCCCCGGGCGCGACTTTGAGCAGCGTCGTCGGACGGTAGATCCCGCCGTTTACGAGCGTGGCATAAGCGTTCGCGAGATGGAGCGGCGTCACCGCGATGCCATGCCCGTAAGCGGTCGTCATCACCGTCGTCCGGCCCCAGTAGCGCGGCCAGATCGGCCCGGCGCGTTCGCGCAATTCGGTCGCAGGGCGTTCGCCGAACCCGAGCGCAGTGAACATCGCCGCCATCCGGTCCTTGCCCATCCTGTCCGCAATCTGCGCGGTCACAACGTTCGACGAGTAGACGAGCGTCTCCGGAATGTTGAGCCAGCGCTTTGGATCGCCGCGATCGTCGTGGATCGTGAACCGGCCGACCTTGAGCGGCTTGGTTGCATCGAACCGGCGTGTCATGTCGGTGATGACACCGTCGTTGATCGCCGCCGCGATCGCGATCGGCTTGAAGGTCGATCCGAGCTCGTAGACCGACTGCGTCACGTTGTTCCGCAGCGAATCACTGCTCGTGCCGCCGATCTTGTTGGGATTGTAGACGGGCAACGACACCATCGAGATAATCTCGCCGGTATGCACGTCGAGTACCACGCCCGTCGCCGCCTTCGCCTTGAAGTTGTTCATCGCGCGGCCGAGTTCGCTTTCCATCGCGGCCTGCACCCGCGCGTCGATCGACAGCGAGATCGGCTCGCCACGACGGCGCGGGTCGCTCAGTCGTTCGTCGAATGCGCGCTCGATGCCCGCCCGGCCAGCAATGTGCGCGTCGGTCGCGGTCGGTCCGATGTACCCGAGCACATGCGCCGCCATCGTCGATTGCGGATACAACCGCTCGGGCTCACGCGCGAAAACGAGGCCCGGCTCGCCGAGCGCATGAACCTGGTTCACCATGTCGGGCGACGCATGCTTTTCCAGGTAGGTAAACTTCGCGCGCATCGTCAACTTCTGGAAATACCAGTTGGCGTCATGGCCCGGCATGATGCGGGCCAGTCCGTCCGCCAGCGCCTGGCGATCGCCGATGACTTGCGGTGGTCGGACGCCGATCGTCCAGGCGTCGATCGTGCGCGCCAGCGGCTGGCCGTTACGATCCAGGATATCACCGCGCACTTGCGGATTGACCGCCAGATTCGCCGCACCGGCGGGCGACCCCAGGATCCCAAGCAACGCAATCCGTCCGATCACGAGCAGGAACCCCGCCATGATCAACAGCATCAGCATCATCAACCGGACATGCGCGACCGCGACCAGCGCATGGCGCTGATCGCTACCCCGTCGCGCGGGGACTGGCCGGGCGACGAAGGTCGTCACTTCCGCGAACGGATTTCGGCGCGGGCACCACTGCGCAAGTCGCCCAACATGCTGTCGTCGAGCAAGGCGCGATCGAGCATCGCAACCGCCGCGCGCTGCTTGACAGGTGCCGCCGACGCCATCGCGGTGCGTCCGACCGGCGCTGCCTCCCGAACAGATTTGGCACGTGCCGAAACCGGTGCCGGGGTGACTGCCGTCTGAGCGTGCGCCACGGGCGCTGAAATTGGCGCAACCTTGGGAGACAACGCCGCGACGGCCACCGCTCCTGAAGCCACGGCCGCAGCAGGTGCGGCACCCGTCACTGCGTCCGTTACCGGCAGCGGCGCCAGCGGCTTGAACGAGGCAAGTTGCGGACCGTTGGGCATGCTTGGCTCAAGCGCGGCGAGCGCGGCCTCGTCGACGACGAACTGCCCCGCCGACGGCGCGACCAGACCGAGCTTCTCCGCGTTCCACTTGTCGAGCTGGGCGAGGTTGGCGCGCGTGTCGAACTCGGTCTCCAGCGCGCGGATCTCGCGCTGTGCGCGCGCGATTTCCACGACGGTGCGATCGAGCTTCTTGCGCTCGGCGGCGACCTGCAACGGCACGAGCAGGAAGCCGAGCGCCACGGCGACGCTCGCCAGGAACCATCCCAGACTCTTCCAAGCCAGCCCAAGCATTACAACGCCCCTTCCGTCCAGGCGGTGGCACCGGTACGTCGTGCCGTCCGCAATGTGGCTGATCGTGCGCGCGGATTGCGCGCGATCTCGTCTTCGCTGGGGCGCACACCGCGCCCGACCTGCTCGAAACTGGGTTGGTGCTTCGCGGCCACCTCGGGCAAATGTCGCGATCCGGAGGGAAGCCCGCCCGACCGCTCCCGCAGGAAGCGCTTGACCATCCGGTCCTCGAGGCTGTGGAACGTCACGACCGCGAGCCGCCCTCCTGGGGCCAGAACGCGCTCTGCAGCGGCAAGGACGTCCGCCAGCTCGCCCAATTCGCGATTGATATGGATGCGGATGGCCTGAAAGGTCCGCGTCGCCGGGTCCTTCTTGTCGTGCGCCTTATAGCCTAGCGCCCGACGAACGATGTGCGCGAGCTCGCTCGTCCGCGTGATCGGACGCGCCGCGACGATCGCACGCGCGACCCGCCGCGAACGAGGCTCGTCGCCATATTGGTAGAGCACGTCGGCAATCGCGGATTCGTCCGCCATGTTGACGAAGTCCGCGGCACTTTCGCCCTCCTGGCTCATCCGCATGTCGAGCGGACCGTCGGACTGGAAGCTGAACCCCCGCTCGGCCTGATCAAGCTGCATCGAGGATACGCCGATATCCAACGTGACGCCCGCCACCGGCACGGCATCCCGCGCGGCGAGCTCGGCTTCCAGCGCGGAGAAGGTCGCAGGCACGAGCATCAACGCGCCATCGGACGTATCGACCAGCGCTGCACCGGCAGCGATCGCGTCCGGGTCACGGTCGAACGCAATGACGCGCGCGCCCTGCGCCAGCATTGCGCGAGTGTAGCCGCCAGCGCCGAAGGTCGCGTCGACATGAGTCTCGCCGGGGGCAATGGCGAGCGCGTCGATCACTTCGTGGAGCAGCACGGGGACGTGCGGGGAAAGGACGGGTGTGTCGCTCACAGCGCGACTCCCTTGGTCTTGCAGTGATAGCGGCACGCCGCCTGCATTACCGGATCGACATCCTCGGCGTCGAGCAAGGTCCTGGGGTCCCATATCTCGATCCAGTCGAGCGTCCCCCAGAAGAACGCATGCTCCCCGATCCCGGCATAGTCGCGCGGGAAGCCGGGCATGATGAAACGCCCCGAACCGTCGAACGGAACCGGCTCGCCGCTCGCGCCGCGCCGCTTGAAATTATAATTGGGCTCGCCGTCCGCGGCGGTATGCGCAGCTTCGCGCGCATCGAGCTGAGCGCGCAGGATCTTCACATAAGCCGGGTCGTAGGCGCGCAGGCACTTGTGCTTGGGATGGACGCCGACGATCACCGTTCCGCCATCCTTGCCATCCGCACGCGGCGCATTCGCCGCCAGCGTCGCCCGAAGAGAAGCAGGAATCGCGACCCGGCCCTTGTCATCGACAAGGCCAAGACCGTCTCCCTGATAATCCCCACGTTCGTCCACGCTTACCCCGCACAAGCGAGCCAGCCTCCCCCGGCCCAGGAAGTGCAAACCTGCACTTCCCAGCGCTGCAAAATGCAGGCGAGTTCGGGATGCCCCTGTTAGACCAGAGGTATCACGGGGAGGGTCGGGGATACAAGGGGAAACCCGGGGATCAGCAGGGTGAGACCGTCAATCTCACGCTTTTCAACGCAAATCTATTTCCCAGAAATCAAGCCGTTCCCGGTGTGTTCGGTGAGCGGATGTGAAAGCGGCGCCGAATCCCCGACAGAATGGGGGCAGCGACATCATTTCCCGGATTTTCCCCGAACATCCCCGTACCGGCGAAGGCGTTTTCCAAGCCAGTCGAGTCATGCGCGATTCGATCACTGCTGCGCGGCGTCCGGCTGCATCATCGCATTGTCGATCGCCGTGGCGTTCTCGACTTCGGCACTGGGAGCGACGCCGAGTTCGGCGAGCGGCTCCTTGTTCACTCCCGACGCTGTGGAACCGGAGGCGCCGGAGACGATATTGGCGACCACGTCCGCACGTGCGCTCCCGATCGCCACAACCTGACGGTCATGGTTGGCGGTCGAGAAGATGGCAGCGGCGAGTCCGATGAACAGCAGAACTGCAGCGAGTCCGATCATCCCGACCCGGAACCGCTGCGTCGTTTGCGCTGCGTCTTGTGCGATGATTTTCATAGGCTGTGGTATAAATGTAACGTCTTTTGACGCCTCTGTCGATGCAAAGCTTAATCGCCCGCCAGCCACGGCGGAACGGCCAGTCCTTTCGCCTCCAACCATTCCCGGTTGTACACAGTCGACAGGTACCGAAAGCCGGTGTCGCACAGGATCGTCACGACGCGCGACCCCGACCCGAGATGGTGCGCAAGTCGCACTGCGCCCGCAACGTTGATCCCGGACGAAAGACCGAGGCACAGCCCCTCTTCGGATAACAGGCGCGTCACCCACTCCATGCCTTCCGCGTCGGAAATCCGGAATTGCGTGTCGATCGGGGCGCCTTCGAGGTTGGCGGTGATTCGCCCCTGTCCGATCCCTTCCGCGACCGAAGACCCCTCCGATTTGAGCTCGCCATTGGCGTAGTATTCGTAAAGCGAGGCCCCGTGCGGATCGGTCAGCGCGATGCAGACATTCTCGTCGTGCGCTTTGAGACCAAGGCCGACCCCTGCGATCGTCCCACCAGTACCTGCAGCGCAGGTAAAGCCGTCGATGCGCCCGTCCATCTGGTTCCAGATTTCCTCGGCGGTCCCGGTGATGTGCGCACGACGGTTGGCGATATTGTCGAACTGGTTCGCCCACACCGCATTGGCGGTTTCCTCAGCAATTCGGCGCGAAGTGTGGACGAAATGGCCGGGATTCGAATAAGGAGCGGCGGGAACCAGCACCAGTTCGGCACCAAGTGCGCGCAGAGTGTCCATCTTTTCGCGGCTCTGCGTCTCAGGCATGACAATGATCGTCTTGTACCCCTTGGCATTGGCGACAAGCGCGAGCCCAATCCCGGTATTGCCAGCGGTACCCTCGACGAAGGTCCCGCCCGGCAGGATCGCCCCGCGGGCCTCCGCATCCTCGACGATCCCGAGCGCCGCCCGGTCCTTGACCGAAGCGCCCGGGTTGGCGAATTCGCACTTCCCATAGATTTCTGCGCCTGCGGCCTCGCTTGGTCCCTTGAGCAGGACAAGCGGCGTATTGCCGATCAGGGCGAGCGTGTTCGCTGTTGTATGCATGAGGGATAGCTATGCGTCCGGGTGCCCAGCCGCAAGCAAGCTTCGCTTTGCAGCGCGCGAACAGCGCTACGTTACGCAGAAAACGCGCTGTTCGGGCTCCTATTGTTCTGGTATCGTTCCGCAACCATGCAAACCCGCTTCGAGTCCCCTGAAACTGCTTTGGCGCTTCCGCGACGCCCGCTGCGCTGGCTGTTTCTCGATCTGAACAGCTACTTCGCCAGCGTAGAGCAGCAGCTCGACGCTGCGCTCCGGGGCAAACCCGTGTTGGTCGCGCCGATCGACAGCGACACGACGGTGGCGATCGCAGCAAGCGTCGAGGCGAAGAAGTTCGGCATCAAGACCGGCACGCCGGTTTGGGAGGCCAAGCGCCTGTGTCGCGACCTCATCATCACGCCCGCGCGGCACGACAAATACGTCGAGTTCCACGACGCGATCGTCGCCGAGATCTGGCGGCATATTCCGGTGACCAAGGTGTGCTCGATCGACGAGGTAGCATGTCGCTTGCTCGACAATGAAAACAGCGTTGCCGCCGCCACCGCGCTAGCGCACCGGATCAAGGCAGGAATCCGCGCAAACATCGGGGACTGCATGACGAGTTCGGTCGGGATAGCGCCCAACCGACTGCTCGCCAAACTCGCGTCCGATCTGCAGAAACCGGACGGCCTCGTCATCCTGCACGCCGAAACCCTGCCGCAGCGGCTGTATGATCTGCAGTTGCGCGACATCAGCGGGATCGGCGCGAAGATGGAACGCCGGCTCGCGCAGGAAGGCATCAACGACATCCGCCAATATTGCGAGCGGCGCCCGCGTGATGCCGGAAATGCATGGGGCGGCACCAACGGCGATCGCTTGTGGTATCTGCTGCACGGGGTCGACCTGCCGGAAAAGGCCACGCAAAGTCGGTCGATCGGGCACAGCCATGTACTCTCCCCCGGGAAACGCAGCGGGGCGCCAGTGCGGCTTACCGCGCGCCGCCTCGCGCTGAAGGCAGCCAGCCGCCTGCGCCGCAAGGCGTATCGGGCGCGTCTGCTGGTACTGCACGCAAGGTTCGAGGACGACAAATCGGCCTGGCGCTGTTCGGCCAAACTGCCCGCGACCCAGGACAGCTTCGTCGTCCTGACCGCCCTGGAAACGCTGTTCCCGCTGCTTGCCGCAGCAGGCAAGGCGCGTCCTGGTGACTTTCAGGTCCGCATGATCGGCGTGACGCTGGCGGAGATCGAACCGGTCGCCGGAGAGCAGCAATCGCTGTTCGGCCTCCTTGATCCGGACGACCCACTTGCCCGCGAAACCCGTACACTTGCGTTGAGCCGTGCAATGGACCGGATCAACGAGAAGTTCGGTCGACACGCAGTGAGCCTAGGCCCCCAGAACGGCGGAAGACTCGATCGAATAGGCACCAAGATCGCCTTCGGACGAATTCCTGACCTCGACGAATTCCATGAGTAATGATGACGCTACCACGAAATATTTGCTGCAGTGCGTCGATCCGATACGCGCCGCCACAGCGGGGTCTTGACGCTACGTACCGCGTGCGCGAAGAAAATCGAATGCTCAACAAACTGCTCCCCGCCGCCGCCGTCGCGCTTCTTGCGCTGTCGGCCTGTGATAACAAGCCAACCGAAGTTACTTCGGTCTCTGCCGACCCGATGGCGGCGGAAATCGCGAACCGTGCGCCGGTCGAACTTCCACCGGCGATCAAGAAAGAAGCTACGTTCCGCTGCGCCGACAATAGCTTGGTGTATGTAACCTTCTTCGAGGGCGACAAGCAGGCGCTCGTTCGCAGCACGCAGACCGGCACCCCGGTAAAGCTGACCGCCGCAAACGCTGGCGATCCGCTTAAGGCCGACGGCTATGAAATGACGGGCACGGTCAAGGCAGTCACGCTGACACAGCCGGGTAAGCCCAAGCAGCTCTGCGACCTCTAACCACCCTTTATTGCGCACATCGTCGGCATCCGGCACGATGCCCGTTCCTGAGCGAAGGGCTTTGCCGGTGTCGACGATCGCGATCTACAGTTTGAAAGGCGGCGTCGGAAAAACCACGCTTGCCGTGAATCTGGCATGGTCAGCAGCAATCCAGTCCCTCCCGCCGCACGCTCTTGTGGGATCTCGACCCGCAGGCGGCGAGCAGCTTCCTGCTGACGCTCAATGCCGATGTGCCCAAGCACCATGGCCAGGCACAGTCGATCTTCGCCAAGGACGTGGCACCCGAAACGGTGATCGAAAAGACAGCAATCCCGCGGCTCGACCTGATCGGCGCGGATTCATCGCTTCGCGGCCTGGATTTGCTTTTCCACGAAATGGACAAGAAGAAGCGGCTCCAGAAGCTCCTCGCCGGCCTGCGTAAAGATTACGATCGCATCCTGCTCGATTGCCCGCCCGGACTGACCGAGACGACCGAACAGGTAATGCGGGCGGCCGACCTCATCGTCGTGCCCGTCATCCCCTCCCCACTGTCGGAGCGCGCACTGGCGGACGTGATTGCCCATCTCGGCGGGCGGACGGATATCATGCCGGTACACTCGATGGTGGACGGTCGCCGCAAGCTCCACGCCGACGCGCTCGCGCGCCATCCTGACTGGCCGGTCATTCCTACTGCGAGCCAGATCGAGCAAGTTACCGCACGCCGTGCGCCGATCGGCAGCTTCGCCCCGCGCTCAACCGGCGCCGCCGCCTTCGGCCGGCTCTGGCAAGCGATCGAACGTCGTCTCGCGGCATGAGGGCTCCTCCCTCGCCCATCCTCGACGTTCCACCAATCGATCCGCTTGATCCGCAATTGGTGCTGGGGGCGTATGCAGTCGGCGTGTTTCCGATGGCCGACAGCCGGACCGCCGATGAAATCTATTGGGTGGAACCACAGGATCGCGCGGTACTTCCACTGGATGGGTTCCACCTTTCGCAATCGCTGCGCAAGACGATCGCACGCGACCGCTTCCGCGTGACCGCCGACCAGCAGTTCGGCGCGATGATGCGGCTCTGTGCGGAAGCGGTGCCAAACCGCCCCGACACCTGGATCAATCCGCAGATAGAGGACGTGTTCAACCGCCTGCATAGGCTCGGCTTCGCGCATTCGATTGAAGTCTGGGACGGCGATGAGATGGTCGGTGGACTGTACGGACTGGCGCTCGGCCGGGCGTTCTTCGGGGAAAGCATGGTCAGCCGCGCGCGTGACGCGTCGAAAGTCGCGATCGCATGGCTCGTAGCCCGCCTTCGTGCAGGCGGGTTCGTGCTGCTCGATTGCCAGTTCATGACAGAGCATCTGGCATCGCTGGGCGCGGTCGAAATTCCGCGGGCGGCTTACTTGGTCGAATTGTCCGGCGCACTGTCGGCCGTGACCGGTTTAGGCGATTCCTCGGCGGGCGTCGGCGACTTCTTCGCACTCGACCGAGGTGTGGCAGCCGTGGACGGCGTGCCCGCCGAGACCGAGTCGGGTCCGCCTTCAGGGAAGGTCATCGCGCAATTCTTGGTCCAGACATCGTAGATCGGATGCTGAACCACGTTTAGCCCAGGCCGTTCCTTGAACAACCAGCCTGAGAACACACGCCGCCAGCCCTTGTCGGCTCCCGCGATATCGACCTGCACGAAGGCACCGGTATAGTGCTCCTGCTCCCACGGCGCGGTCTGTTCACATGCCTTGAGATGCAACACCACGTCGCCGACGCGGACTGTTTGCCCGGGCTTGAGCACCACGTCACGCGCCTGCCCGTTGCGTTTGTTGAGCAGGCCGAGCGTCGCCACACGTTGCGCCATCGGTGTCGCGCCGAAACTGGGATCAACGCCGCCAGCCACGTCCACCGTCACGACATTCTGTGAACTTGTATCCGCATCGAGCGCGGTTTCCGCAGTAGCGGTCGGCACGGGCGCGGGTGCGTCCGCGGCGCGATCACACCCTGTCGTCGCCAGCAGCGCGGCCACACCGGCCGCGTCCAGCGCGCGGCGAATCACGCGTCCGGCGTCCAGGCTTCGTAATCACCGGTGGCCTGAGCGCGCACACCGCCCTTTTCAATGGCGCCCTTTGGACGATAGGCCAGAACGGTGCCGGTCAGATTCGGTTCGGGCGGGAGTTGCCACGCCCGCGGCGCGGGAAGTGCACGATCCGGCACGTCGGCAACCTGATGGTGCAACCAGCTGAACCATTCGGGAGCGATCCGGCTGGTGTCGTTGATACCGTTGTAAATAACCCAGCGACGCGGGTTGCCGGCAGTATCCCGACCGCCCTCGTAATAGACATTGCCGAGCGAGTCCTCGCCCATGCGCGCCTTGCCGCGAAGCCCGAATGCCGTGCCCCAGCTTGCGCCGGTCCACCAAGTGAAGGGGTTGAGATTGATGCCCATGCCATAGCGCTTAGCGCGCCACGCCGTGCCCTTCAACCAGGATCAACGCCGGGAAGAGGCCGTCCAGCTGATCCGGTCGCCTTCCTTGATGCCAAGATCGACCGAGCGACCGCCCCGAAGCTCGAGCACGGCCGAGACGGGTTCGCCAGACGCTACCGGAATCTCGGATTGGGGGATCGTGTTCTCCGCAATCCGCGCGATCGTCTGGTCCGGGCGAATGAAGATGATGTCGAGCGGCGTCGGCGTGTCCTTCATCCAGAAACTCGCTTCGCGCGGTGCCCCTTGCGGTGGGTAGGGCGCGAACAACATTCCACCATTTTCCGGTATATCCGTTCGGAACATCAGTCCGCGGCGCTGCTCTTCCTCGCTAGCGGCCGACTCTACCAGGAAGCGATGCTGCCCAGTACCGCTGCTGATGGTCACCGCCACCATCCCCGGCGCAACCTCGGTCGACGCCGCGGCGGGTGCGTTGTCACGGCAGCCGCCAAGCGCCGTCGCGAAGCCTGCGAAGGCAAAAACAGTCAGCAATTGCCGGCGCATGGACAGTCCTTAGATCTTCTGTTCGACCGTCACCGCCAGCGGCCCCTTCTCTCCTCCCACCATGCGGGCGAAGAGCACCTGTCCCGGTTCGACTTCCTCCAGGCCGGCGCGACGTAACGTTTCTACGTGGACGAAGATATCGCCGGAATCGTCGCCGCGCACAAGGAAGCCATACCCTTTCAAGCGATTGAACCACTTCACCGCCACGGGCTCGAAGGGGCCAGCCCCCTCGATCAGGGCCGCAGGATCGGGCCTTTGCGATTCAGGGCGAACTTTTGGTGGAGGTTCGACCGCATTCGTAAGATCGATCGAGAGAATCTCACTCGCCTGCAAACCCCGTTCCCGCAACGAGGCTATACATTCGAGCCGAGCACCCTCAGGCAAGCTACGCCGCCCGTGCGGGCGCAATACCGAGAAGTGGATCAAAATGTCGCCGACCCCTTCTTGGTCGGCGACAAGAAAGCCAAAGCCCCGGGTCATGTCGAACCATTTCAGAACGCCTGAATAACGTTGCGAGTCTTCGCTCACGATATCAGCTTCATCATCTATTCGGCCCTCTCGACCCAGCTGCACAGTCGCCGGAATCGGTTCATCACGCATTTTATAAAGTCCCCCGTCCGGGCCCATAGCATGACTTCATGCCGGATCGAAAGGCCCGTGACGCAGCGGTCAATACTCTTTGTATAATTTGGTAAATAGAGCGTTATTCTTCACTTCGGCCGAACTAAACAAATGTTTCGAAGCTTTCGCCAGGCATTAGGTTCACGATCTTCCGCGCGATGGTGAAGCCGTGACCGCCGCGAATCATCGCGGCAATTTGTTTCTCCCGTAGCGGTGCGTCAGCTTGCTGCAAGGCGAAGGGCCCGAACCGTCGCCGCTTCGCAAAAGCGAGCGCGGTCTCTACCGCCCGCTCCTCCACGCCTGGCACGATCGCGGCAGTGTCATCTTCATTGAGGCCAGACTGGCGCAATACCCCAGCGACCCGACGTTGACCCAACCCGCGGCGCGCCATAGCGACCGCTCGCGCCTCGCCGAACGCACGGTCGTTGATATAGCCCAGTTCAGCAAACTTCTCGGCGATTCCGGCGGGGTCTCTTTCTGGCCCTTCCCACCCTCGTTCGCGCACCTTTCGCACGAGATAGGCCGCCAATTTCGCACGCGTCGTTGAAAAACGTTCGACATAGCGTAAGGCGATCCGTTCCAATGCGGCGCTATCTAGCGGCGGAATTGGCTTTTTTTCCCGGGTTGGGGTCTGGTTCTTGGGGCGCTGGTACATGACGCCATCATTGTGCCACACTCGAACTGGATTTTGAACGCTTGGCATAAGCAGGGGTGCTTGCTGAACGGGACCATAGCGTGGTCGCAAAGAGAGCCACGATCGAGGGCGCAGATACAGATGACAGTTGACGTTGCGGGCACGCAGGACCTCGAGGCCGAAACGCCGAAGCTGGTCGCCACGCCCACCGAAGATTTGCTCCCGCGCCGATTCGCGGACTTTGAGACGCTAGGCGCGGCGCTGGATTACGCTGCGAAAGGTCAACGTGGGTTTAATTTTCATGATGCCCGCGGCACGCTGACACGCGCCTACCCGTTTTCCGAAGTGCGCGACGATGCCCTCGCGATGGCGCGACGCCTGATCGCAGCCGGGATCAAGCCTGAAGATCGTATCGCGATCGTCGCAGAAACCGGTACTGATTTCGCCGCGCTGTTCTTTGGCGCGGTCTATGCGGGCGCATGGCCGGTCCCATTGCCTTTGCCCACGTCGTTCGGCGGACGGGATTCCTACGTCGAGCAGCTTCGCGTACAGCTCTCCAGCTGCGAGCCGGTGCTGCTGATCTATCCGCCTGAACTGGCGCAGATGGGAATCGATGCAGCGCGCGCCGCGGGCACCGAAGGAATCGACTGGTCCGAACTCGTCCGACGCCCTGCCCCCGCTGTCGAGCTTCCGCAGGCAACCGGGGATCAGGTTGCCTACCTCCAATACTCGAGCGGATCGACGCGCTTTCCGCACGGCGTCGCGATCACGCATCATGCCCTGCTCAACAATCTGACGGCGCATGCCTACGGCATGCAACTGGTCGCGAAGGACCGCTGCATCTCTTGGTTACCATGGTATCACGACATGGGCCTAGTTGGATGCTTCCTGTCGCCGGTCGCCAATCAGGTTTCCACCGATTACCTGAAAACCGAAGATTTTGCGCGACGCCCGCTGGCATGGCTCGACATGATCAGTCGGAACGAGGGCAATTCGATCAGCTATTCGCCGACGTTCGGATACGACATCTGTGCGCGGCGTATGTCGAGCCAGACCAAGGCGTCGGAGAGGTTCGACCTGTCGCGCTGGCGGCTTGCGGGGAATGGCGCGGACATGATCCGTCCGGACGTGATGCAGTCCTTCGTCGATGCATTTGCCGATGCCGGCTTCAAGGCCGGCGCGTTTTTGCCGAGCTATGGTCTTGCCGAAGCGACCCTCGCGGTGTCGATCATGCCGCCGAACGAAGGCATCCGGGTCGAACTGGTCGAGGAAACGCAACTGTCCGGCGTTGCCGCCGGAGAGGACCGCCCGCAGCGGTATCGTGCGATCGTCAATTGCGGAAAACCCGTGAAGGGCATGACCGTCGAAATCCGCGAGGAGGACGGTACGCCGTTGCCTGAGCGGGCGATCGGCAAGCTGTGGTGTTCGGGCCCGTCGCTGATGGTCGGCTATTTCCGGGACGAGGCCGCGACCGCCGCGTGCCTGATCGACGGTTGGCTCGATACGGGCGACATGGGCTATTTGTCTGACGGCTACGTCTACATCGTGGGTCGCGCCAAGGACATGATCATCGTCAATGGTCGTAATCATTGGCCACAGGATATCGAATGGGCCGTCGAGCAGCTGCCCGGGTTCAAGGCTGGCGATATCGCCGCGTTCGCGATCACCACGCCTGGTGGCGAGGAAACGCCCGCCGTTCTGGTCCAGTGCCGCAGCTCGGACGATGCCGAACGCGTCCGCCTGCGGGAGGAAATCCGCGAGCGGGTTCGCTCGGTCACGGGTATGAACTGCGTGATCGAACTCATCCCGCCGCGCACGTTGCCCCGCACGAGCTCGGGTAAGCTCAGCCGGGCGAAAGCGCGCAACCTCTATCTCAGCGGCGATATCAAGCCGTACGATCTGGCGGCATAAGGCGCCGCGATGGGGGTTGGGCGCGGCCAGCCCCCTCATGGTCTCATCCTAACGAACTCCTAACCTTGCGTAGCGTAGGACGGGCACGGTGAGCATCCGGCCCTCTTCCCAATTTACCAAGCCGCGCATCGACGTGCGGGCTCTGCTTGGACTGCTGGATCCCACCGACACGACCGAATGGGGCCCGATCCGCGCGGCACAGCTGAATGCCGGCAGCAGGCTCAGCGGCTATCTTGTGGCAGCAAACGGGACCGGCGCGGCGCTGGTGGTTGCGATCCTGTCCCGCAGCGTATCCTTACCGTTGCTCGCCGCCTGGGGCGTCAGTGCGACCGCGGTCAGCATCCTGGTTACGGTTCGCCGTCATGCCTCGCGGCATCGTTCCGCTTATACGGCGACGCTCCGCGATGTTCGGCAAACCCTGATCGACGGAATTCTGTTGGGAGGAATCTGGTCCGTCCCCCCAATTATCACCGGACTGCGCGGCGATACCACTACCGCGCTGTACCTGTGGGTCGCATTGTCCCTGATGATGACCGCGTCGTCGGTTGCGATGGCAGCCCTTCCCCTCGCCACCCTCAGCTTCTTGGCGATCCTGGGGGTTTCGATCGCGGCGAGGATGCTGTTGACCGGCAGCCCGATGCTGACGGCAGCCGTACTCGCTTTCACCGCCGTCCTGATCGTCACCTGTTTCACCCGCGCAAAATCGCTGGTCCTGCTCCGTACCAGCGAGATCGCGATTGCCGAGCGTGACGAAACTGTCAGTCTGCTGCTGCGGGAAGCGGAAGAGCATTCGTCGGACTGGTTGTGGGAAACGGACGCGCAACGCCGAGTCGTGCGCGCGTCTCCGCGCTTCGCCACCTCAGTCGGGCTCGACACCAACACCGTAAACGGAAAATCGCTGCTGGAAGTGCTCGCCGGCCCCGCATGGGCCGCGGGCAAGGTCGCCCCCGAACTCGCCCGGCTCGCCGAGTATCTTAAAGGACGCGACGCGTTTCGCGGTCTCAACCTGCCGGTCATGGTGGGCACCGAGGAGCGCTGGTTCGAGATCGCCGCCAACCCGCGTTATGACGAACGCGCCGTTTTCATTGGGTTTCGCGGCGTGGGATCGGATGTGACGGAACAGCGGGCATCAGCCGATGAGATCAACCGGATGGCGCGCTTCGACGCACTTACGGGCCTTCCTAACCGCCTGCTAATCAACGAAACACTTGCGGGCGCGATGGCGGATGCAGCCAAATGGGGCAGCCGTTGCGCGTTCATGATGATCGATCTGGACCGCTTCAAGGCGGTCAACGACACGCTCGGCCATCCCGTTGGGGACCGGCTGCTCGGGCGCGTGTCCGAACGGCTTGCGATTCTAGTCACAGAGAACGAGATCATCGGTCGTCTGGGCGGCGACGAGTTCGCGGTGGTGGTGCGCGATGCGACCGACACCAAGCGGGTCGAGCGGCTAGCGCAGACCATTGTCGATGCGCTCGGGCAGCCGTATGAACTCGATCAACATACCCTGTATACCGGCGCGAGCGTCGGTGTTGCCATCGGCCCGCGCGATGGCAATACCGCCGAGACGCTGGTTCGGTCGGCTGATCTTGCGCTCTACCGTTCAAAGGACGCCGGCGGCGGCACCTATCATCGCTACGAACCGCAACTGCATGTCGTCGCCGAGGAGCGGCGTGTCCTCGAGCAGGCGTTGCGGCATGCGCTGGCGAAGAACCAGTTGCACATCTGCTATCAACCTGTGGTCGACGCCGAGTTCGGTCGGTTGACCGGGTTCGAGGCACTCGTCCGCTGGACTCATCCGGAGCTGGGCGTGATTCCGCCCGACAAATTCATTCCCCTGGCGGAGGACGCGCGGTTGATCGCCCCGATCGGAGAGTGGGTGCTCCGCAACGCCTGCGCCGAGGCCGCGCGCTGGGCAGGATCGGTGCGGATCGCGGTCAACGTTTCGGCCGAACAGCTGCACAACCCTGGCTTCGTCGGGATCGTAACCTCGGCCCTTGGTGCATCGGGCTTGCCGGCGGCGCGGCTAGAGCTGGAGGTCACCGAGAGCGTTTTCATGCGCGACACGACCGCCGCGGGAAAGGTGCTGGAGCGCATCCTCGACCTGGGAGTCAGGCTCAGCCTCGACGATTTCGGCACCGGTTATTCGTCCCTAGGCTACCTCAGCCGCACCCGGTTTTCGACGATCAAGATTGACCGGAGTTTCGTCACCGCAGCCTCGAACGGGGTTCGCGAAGCGGTCGCGATCATTCGCGCCGTCGTCACGCTGGCGCAGAGCCTGGGCATGACGACCACCGCCGAAGGGGTTGAAACGGAGGAAGAGTACCGGATGGTGCGGGATCTGGCCTGCACCAAGGTCCAGGGCTATTATTTCGGGCGTCCGTTGACGGTGGAGGATGCACGCGTCGTAGCGTTGCGCGCCGCGCAAGATCGTGCGGTTGCTTGATCCGCTTGCGATCCGCAAAATGTCGCGATAGAGAGGCCCTAGATAGGGGTGTAGCTCAGTTGGTTAGAGCGTCGGTCTCCAAAACCGAAGGCCCACGGTTCGAGTCCGTGCTCCCCTGCCATATTTCCCGATGAGTACCCGATCGGCCCGCAGCTTGATTTTGCGGCGCACGCGGATTAGGGTCTTATCATTCCGAAATTGGGAATGACCGTCATTCGGCCCTTCACAGGGGCGGGTAGCGGGCCCATGTCCCAAAGCTTCGGCGATAAACACGAGTGCAGCACAGTGGCGAAGACGACCCCCCTCGAATTCATCCGTCAGGTCCAGGCCGAAACCAAGAAAGTCGTGTGGCCGACGCGCCGCGAGACGATCATGACCGGCGTGATGGTCGTCATCATGGCGACATTGCTGGGCGTCTTCTTCTTCGTCATCGATACCGCGTTCGAGACGATCGTCCACTTGCTGCTCACCCTCGCGAAATAACGGACAGACAGACGACATGGCACGTTGGTACATCATCCACGCCTATTCGGGTTTCGAGGGCAAGGTCCGCGACGCGATCATGGCGGAAGCGACTCGCATGGGGCTCGAGCAGCTCGTCGAGCAGATCGAGGTTCCGACCGAGACCGTGACCGAAGCCCGCCGCGGCAAGAAGATCGCGGTCGAGCGCAAGTTCATGCCGGGCTATGTGCTTGCCAAGCTCAACATGAACGACGACGTCTATCACCTCGTCAAGAACACCCCGAAGGTCACTGGATTCCTTGGACCAAATGGCAAGCCGCAGGCGATCCCGGAGTCGGAAGCCGCTCGGATGCTGAGCACCAAGGACGAAGCGGCCGCCGCTGCGCCCAAGCAGAAGGTTAAGGTCGACTTCGAGATCGGCGATTCGGTCAAGGTGCTCGATGGGCCGTTCGCGAGCTTCAACGGGATCGTCGAGGAGCTCGATTTCGATCGCAGCCGCGTCAAGGTTTCGGTGTCGATCTTCGGGCGCGCGACTCCGGTCGAGCTGGAATTCGAACAGGTCGAGCGCAGCAAATAAGCGCTCCCGCGGCCGGGCGTGCGCGCCCGGCCGTTTTCGATTGTTTCTGACTTATTGCTGTAATCGTACAGGGTTAATCCCGCGTTCATCATTCTCGAACGCGTAGGACAGCTGTATGATCTCCCCTCTTCGCTCGGCGGCCATGATCGCCGCTGCGCTGCTTCCGGTCGCGGCGAACGCGGGTCCGATCTACCTCGCCAACGGCACGATCAGCGGGAGCAGCGCGGGGGCGAACGTCGATCTTTCGGGGTTGACCGGGCCGCTTGAAAACGGGCTGCCGGGGAATATCTTGGGTGGGATCGGATCCGGCCTCGCTTATGCCGGCGGAAATACCTTCCTCGCGACGCCCGATCGTGGTCCGAATGCTACCGTTTATAACGCTTTTGTCGACGATACGACGTCGTATATCAGCCGTTTCCAGACGCTTTCGCTCTCTTTAACCGCCAATTCCGCCGGCACCGGCTTGCCCTTCGGCCTGACCGCCGCGTTGACCGGGACGACCCTGTTGTCGAGCCCGACCGCGCTCAATTACGGGAGCGGTGCCGGGCTCGGCACCAAGATCGACGGGACCCCGCTCGGCTCGGGCGCGCCGAGCCAGAACGCCAATGGATCCTATTATTTCACCGGCCGCTCGGACAATTATGCGGCGGGCACGTCTACCAATCCGGCGAACGCGCGGTTCGACCCCGAATCGGTCCGCGTCTCCAACGATGGCAAGAGCGTCTTCGTGTCGGACGAATATGGCCCCTACGTCCGCCAGTTCGATCGCGCGACCGGCAGCCTGATCAAGACCTTCGCGCTTCCCGCCAATCTGGCGGTGACCACCCTGTCTCCCAAGGGCGAAACCGAAATCGCGGGCAACACAATTGGCCGTGTTGCGAACAAGGGGATGGAGGGGCTCGCGATCACGCCCGACGGCAAGACGCTGGTCGGGATCATGCAGGCGCCGCTCGAGCAGGATCCGTCCAAGTTCGTCCGGATCGTGACGATCGACGTCGCGAGCGGCACGACGCATGAATATGGCTACAAGCTCACCGCAGGGTCGGGGGTCAGCGACATCGTCGCGATCAACGACCACGAATTCCTCGTCGACGAACGCGACGGCAAGGGGTTGGGCGATGGCAGCAAGGCCGCCGTCAAACAGGTGTTCCGGATCGACCTGTCCGGGGCCGCCGACATCACGCAGCTGGCGGGCACCGCCGCGAGCAAAGCGCAGACCGTGACCAAGACGGCGACGCCGTTCCTCGATCTCGTCAGCGCGCTGACCGCAGCGGGGGTGGCGACATCGCAGATCCCCGCGAAGATCGAAGGGATCTCCTTCGGGCAGGACGTGATGTACAACGGCACGCTGCTCCACACGCTGTTCATCGCGAACGACAATGATTTCGTCCCCGGGACCGCCGGACAGAATCAGGTGTACGTGTTCGGCTTTACGGATGCCGACCTGCCCGGCTTCGTCGCGCAGAGACTGACCGGCGCGGTGCCGGAACCCGCGACCTGGACGATGATGCTGTTCGGGTTCGCCGGGATCGGAACGATGGCGCGCCGTCGCAAGGCGGTTCCCCGCTCCGCCTGAACGCAACCCCACATCGGGCATTCCGGCGTCGGGCCGGGATGCCCGGGGTCGACTCCGGCGATCCGCTCGCCGCAGCTAGGCGTCATCGCCGATCCGCTATATGTCCGCCGATATAGCTCCCGATCGGACTCGTGCATGTATCGTCGTACCCTGCTTCTCTCGCTCGCCGCGGCTGCCGTCGCGTTCGGCCCGGCGGCCACATCGTACGCCGCCCCCCCTGCCCCGATCACCGTCTTTGCCGCAGCGTCGCTGACCGATGCGATGCAGGCGGTCGGCAAGGCCTATACCCGGCGCACCGGCGTCCCGGTGCGCTTCTCGTTCGCGTCGAGCAGCCTGCTCGCGCGTCAGATCGAATCGGGCGCGAAGGCGGATCTGTTCGTCTCCGCCGACCTCGCCTGGATGGATCATGTCCAGAAGGCGGGCCGGATCGATCCGCGTAGCCGCCGCACGATGCTGCGCGGCCGTCTCGCGCTCATCGCTCCCGCCAATTCACGCATCGCGCTCAAGATCGCCCCACGCTTTCCGCTCGCGCGCGCGCTCGGCCCGACCGGGCGGCTGGCGGTCGGCGATCCGGCCTATGTTCCGGCAGGGATCTACGCCCAGACTGCGCTGACTCGGCTTGGCGTATGGCCGAGCGTTCAAGGCAGGCTGGCGCGAGCCGACAACGTCCGCGTCGCGCTGTCCTATGTCGCGCGGCACGAAGCGCCGCTCGGGATCGTCTACGAGACCGACGCCTGGGCCGAGCGGAGCGTGCGGATCCTTGGCGTGTTTCCCGAATCCAGCCATCCGCCGATCGAATATCCCGTCGCACTGGTCCGGGGCGGCAACCCCGCCGCCGGGGGGTTCGCGTCCTATCTGCAAAGCCCGGCGGCGAAGGCGACGTTCCACCGCTACGGTTTCCGGACGATGGACTGAGGCGTGCTGACCGCCGCCGAATGGGACGTCCTCGCGCTGAGCGTATCGATCGCCGGGCGGGCGGTGCTGGGCGCGTTGCCGCTCGCCTTGCTGGCGGGGTGGATGATGGCGCGCACGCGCTTCCCTGGCAGGACCTTGCTCGATGCGGTGCTACACTCCTCGCTCTTCCTGCCGCCCGTGGTGGTCGGCCTCGTTCTGATCCTGCTGTTCGGGAATGACGGGCCGCTGGGACACGTCCTAGCGGGGTTTGGCGTCCAGTTGATCTTCACCGCGAACGGCGCCGCGCTGGCGGCGGGGGTGATGGCGTTTCCGCTGATGCTCCGCGCGTGCCGCCAGGCGATCGAAGCGGTCGACCCGCGGATCGAGGCCGTCGCGGACAGTCTGGGCGCCGGTTTCTGGGACCGCACGGTAACGGTCACGCTCCCGCTCGCCGCCCCCGGGCTGATTGCGGCGGCGGTGATCGGCTTTGCCGCCGCATTGGGCGAGTTTGGTGCGGTCATCACCTTCGCCGCCAACATTCCCGGCGAAACCCAGACGCTCGCGCTCGCCATCTACGCCGCACTCCAGCAGCCAGGGGGCGAGGCGGTCGCGCTGCGGTTGGCGGGGATCTCGTTCGGCGTCGCGATTCTGGCGTTGCTGCTGTCGGAAGCCTTGCTCGCTTATGGGCGGCGGCGGGGCGGGCAATGATCTCGATCGCGATCCAGCAGCGCGTCGGCGCTTTCAGCCTCGACGTCGCGTTCGACGGACCCGCGGACGGCGTGACCGCGCTGTTCGGGCCGTCCGGTGCGGGCAAGAGCACGACGCTCGCCGCGATCGCCGGGATGACCGCGATCGACACCGGGCGAATCGTGCTGGGCGAGCATGTGCTGTTCGACAGTGCCAGCGGGATCAACGTCCCGCCGCGCGCGCGACGGATTGGCTGGGTGTTCCAGGACGCCCGACTGTTCCCGCACCTGCGCGTCGAGGCGAACCTGCGCTACGGCCTGAAGCGGGCACCCAAGCCGCACCGGATCGGGTTCGACCATGTCGTCGCGGTGCTCGACATCGGCCATCTGCTGTCGCGTGGCGTGCGGGATCTGTCCGGCGGCGAGCGTCAGCGGGTTGCGCTGGGTCGCGCGTTGCTCAGCCAACCCGAACTCCTGTTGCTCGACGAGCCGCTCGCGGCGCTGGACGGCGGGCGCAAGGCGGAGATCCTGGCGTATATCGCGCGGCTCAAGGCGGATTTCGCGCTGCCGATGCTGTATGTCACGCACAGTCCGGACGAAGTTCGCGCGGTCGCCGACCATGTCGTGCTGCTGGAGCAGGGGCGCGTCGTCGCGCGTGGCGATGCCGCCATCGTCGGCGGTGCGCCTGTCAGCGCGCAAGTGGTCGGGCGCGACGAAACGGGGGTGCTGCTGCGGGTGCCGTCTTCCGCAATCGGCCCGGGCGACACAATCACGCTGTCGATCGACCGCTGACACCCGGCCACGCGCTCATCTTGCCTTTTGCGCCGTCTTCGCCTATGCGCTCGCGCTTCGGTCAGGGTCATCCCTGGAGGCTTGGCCGGAGACACCACTTCCAGTATTTCGGAGCATTGCAATGAGCGAACAGATGACGCTCGCAGCCGAGACGCGCGAACAGGTTGGCAAGGGAGCCTCCCGTTTGCTTCGTCGTGAAGGCCGCGTCCCCGCCGTAATCTACGGCAACAAGCAGGAACCCCTGTCGATCCACGTCGAAGAAAAGGCGCTGATGCGTCTGCTCAACACGGGTCACTTCATGAATTCGGTCGTCATGCTCGACGCCGGTGGCAACCAGGTTCGCACCCTGCCGAAGGACGTCACCTTCGACGTCGTCACCGAGCGTCCGGTCCATGTCGACTTCCTGCGGATCGGCGCGCATTCGACCGTCACCGTCGCGGTTCCGGTCGTCTTCACCGATGAGGACGAAGCCCCCGGCATCAAGAAGGACGGCGGCGTGCTCAACGTCACGCGTCACGAAATCGAAGTCGTCTGCGACGCAGCCGAGATCCCCGGCGAGATCACCATCTCGCTCGCAGGCCTCGAAGTCGGCGCATCGATTCACATTTCCGACGTGAAGCTGCCCAAGGGCGTCGAGCCGTCGATCGCCGACCGCGACTTCGCGATCGCCACGATCGTGCCGCCGACGGTTCCGACCGCAGCGGACGAGGAACTGGAAGCAGCGGTTGCCGAAGCGCAGTCGTCTGAAGCCGAAGCCGAAGCAGCGAGCGAAGCCGCTGCCGAGGGCGACAAGGCCGAGTAAGCCCGAGCGCCCTTTCCGGCTTGTGCGGAGAGGGACGGGAAAAGGGGGACAGTCTGCGGCGCGTGCGTCCGGCGGGCTGTCCCTTTTTTACGAATTCACTCTTCAGCGTCTTCCTGCCCGTTCGCTCGAAACGAACGGGACGAGAGAATGAGGGCAGGCAGAACACGACATGCAACTCTGGGCCGGTCTCGGGAATCCCGGTGCGCAATATGCGCTCAACCGGCACAATGTCGGGTTCATGGCGGTCGACACGATCGCCGAGATGCACGGCTTCGGCAGCGTCAAGAAGGCGTTCCAGGGCTGGACGCAGGACGGGCGGATCGGCAGCGAGAAGATCCTGCTGCTCAAGCCCGCGACCTTCATGAACGAAAGCGGCCGCAGCATCGGCGAGGCGATGCGTTTCTACAAACTCACCCCCGCCGACGTCACGGTCTTCTACGACGAGCTCGATCTCGACCCGTTCCGCGTCAAGGTGAAGACCGGCGGTGGTGCGGCCGGGCATAACGGCATCCGCTCGACCGCGCAGCATATCGGCGAGGACTTCCGCCGCGTCCGCATCGGGATCGGGCATCCCGGACACAAGGACAAGGTGTCGCCCTATGTGCTCGGCAATTACGCCAAGGCCGAGATGGACCCGCTCAGCGACGTGCTCGGCGCGATCGCGGCGGAGGCATCGTGGCTGGCGGCGGGCGACGACCAGAGATTTATGAGCGACGTCGCGCTCAGGCTTGGAGATCGCAAATGACCGTCCGCTCGTTGTTCGCAACGCCTTTTTATGATGCGAAGCTCAAGGATGCGGCGCTCGTCGCGGATCTCGACCGGTCGTGCCGGTTGCTGTCGGAAGAGGATCGCGCGGGGCGGACCTGGTCGAAGGCGCATGGCTATCGCGGCTATACCTCCTATGCGTCGCTCAACGACTTGCCGATGCGCGACCCGGCGTTCGCGGATCTGGTCAAACTGCTCAACAAGCATGTCGCGAAGTTTGCGGAAGCGTGCGCGTTCGACTTGCAGGGCGGGAAGCTCAAGCTCGACAGCCTGTGGGTCAACGTGATGAAGCCCGGCGGGACGCATTCGGGGCACGTCCATCCGCACAGCGTGGTGTCGGGCACGGTCTATATCGCGGTGCCCGAAGGATCGGGCGCGTTGAAGCTCGAGGATCCACGGTTGCCGATGATGATGGCCGCGCCACCGCGCCTTCCCGATGCGGCGGAGGAGCAGCGCAGTTTCGTCTATGTCGAGCCCGCGGCGGGGAGCGTGTTCCTGTGGGAGAGCTGGCTCCGCCACGAAGTCGCGCCGAGCTTTGCCAAGAGCGAGCGGATCAGCATCAGCTTCAATTACCGCTGGTCGTGATCTGGCGGGGGCGCCGGAACGCCCCCCTCAGAACGCGTAGGTCATCACCACGTCGGCGACCGGGTTGCGCGCGGTGCGGTCGGTGCTGCCCGCGCCGGGCATCGTCTCGTCCGCATACATTGCGGTCGAGCGCCCGATCATCATCCCGCCCTCGACGCCGATCTTCATCCGGTCGCTGACGAACCGGTCGTAGCCCGCGAGCGCGACCGGGGCATACCCCTCGAACCCGTCGCGCAAATTGACCACGTTCGATCCGCGGCGCGCCGCGCCGCGCGATCCGGGCATCCGCGAGGTCGCGCGGTACGTCATGTGGTAGCTGTTGCCGATCGACATGCGCAGACCGCTGTCGCCGTCGACATAGGCATCGCGCATCCCGGTCCCGCGTGGCCGAAAGCGGCGTTTGAGCGTGGTCTTGAGGCTGTCATCGTCGCGCTGCACGAGCCGCAGATCATAGGGTGGCCGTGCGGCATCATGCCCCAGAGCCGTTTCCCCCGCCCCGCCTGCGAGAACGCCGGATCCAACGGAGGAATTGATCCCCTCGGCGGGGGCTTCCGCCTGCATCGGCAGCACGATTGCCTTGAACCGCGGTGACGGCGCCGCGATGGCGGCGGACGACGTCAGCACGAACCCCAGACCAACATACCAGACCGATGGTCCCCGCATTTACACCGTCCCCACGTGATAATCCCGCAAAGTCCGACCCGAAAAGGGCGGACAAGCTGATGCAAATCAATCGTTTGACCGGAACGTTGGTTCCGCCGAAACATGCCGTGCGTGCGACATGCTGGCGTTTCGCCGCGCGAAGCCCTATCGCCCGGGCTTCCTATTCAAAACTGCGCTTCAAGGACCATCATGGGATTTCGCTGTGGGATCGTCGGGCTGCCGAATGTCGGCAAGTCCACGCTGTTCAATGCGCTGACGCAGACCGCTGCGGCGCAGGCTGCCAATTACCCGTTCTGCACGATCGAGCCCAACGTCGGGAACGTCGGCGTGCCCGACGACCGGCTGTCCAAGCTGGCCGCGGTCGCGGGGTCGGCCAAGATCATCGAGACGCAGCTCGGGTTCGTCGACATCGCCGGGCTGGTGCGCGGCGCGTCGAAGGGCGAAGGGCTTGGCAACCAGTTCCTCGGCAACATCCGCGAGGTCGATGCGATCGTCCACGTGCTGCGCTGTTTCGAGGATGACGACGTCACGCATGTCGAGGGCAAGGTCGACCCGATCGCCGACGCCGAGACGGTCGAGACCGAGCTGATGCTGTCCGACCTGGAAAGCCTCGAGAAGCGCGTCCCCAACCTCGCCAAGAAGGCGACGCAGGGCGACAAGGAAGCCAAGATCGGCGCCGCCGTGCTCGGCCAGGCGCTAGAGCTGCTCCGCGAAGGCAAGCCCGCGCGGCTGACCGTCCCCAAGGACGAGGACGAAGCGCGCGTGTTCGCCCAGGCGCAGTTGCTCACCGCCAAGCCGGTGCTCTACGTCTGCAACGTCGAGGAGGCGAGCGCCGCCGAGGGCAACAGCCAGTCCGCGCGCGTGTTCGAAAAGGCCAAGGCCGAGGGCGCGCAGGCGGTGGTCGTCTCGGCCGCGATCGAGGCCGAAATCGCGACGATGGACGCCGCGGAACGCGGTGAGTTCCTCAGCGAACTGGGGCTCGAGGAAACCGGGCTCGCGCGCGTCATCCGCGCCGGGTACAAATTGCTCTCGCTGCTGACCTTCTTCACGGTCGGCCCGAAGGAAGCGCGCGCCTGGACGGTCCATGCCGGGGCCAAGGCCCCGCAGGCGGCGGGCGAAATCCACACCGACTTCGAACGTGGCTTCATCCGCGCCGAGACGATCGCCTTTGACGACTATATCGCGCTGGGCGGCGAAACCGGTGCGCGCGACGCGGGCAAGCTGCGGCAGGAAGGCAAGGAGTATGTCGTCCACGACGGCGACGTGCTCAATTTCCGCTTCAACGTGTGATGTTGCCGGGCGGGCACGGCGCGCGTACTAGTGCGCGCGTGTTCGCCCGGATGATCCTTGCGCTGTTGCTGCTCGCCTTCGCCTTTCCGGCGCTGGCGAACGCGCCGTGCCATGATGCGCCGCTGGCGCCGCTCGCAATGGCGATGACGCACGCTGGCCATCAAGCCCCGCATCACGGCGTGCCTGCTTCCGACGAACGCGGCGTCGTGCCGCACATGTGCATCGGGTGCATCCCGCCCGCATCGATCGCACCACGCCCGATGACGGCGCCCGTCGCTTACGGCGCGGTTCGCCGTGCGATCGTCGCAAGCGCGTTCCCAGCGGGGCTCAGCGCCCCCCCGATCCTGCCCCCTCCGCGACCGACGGTCTGACGTACTGCGCGCGCTGACAGCGCGCGCGGCGACCGTATCGTTTCGCGAAGGACTTTTGATGAACCGACCCCTGCTGGTCACGGCCTGTGCCGTGGCCGCGCTGTTGCCGTCCGCGGCGCACGCGCAACATGCAATGCCCGGGATGATGCCCGGCATGAAGATGGACGCGCCCAAGCCAAAGCCGAAGGCCAAGCCCAAATCCGCCAACACGCACCCCGTTTCCCGTTCGGCGCCGCGCGCTGCTGCGGCAAAGGCCGACGCACCGTCGCAGAGCGTCGATCCGCACGCGGGACACGACATGCCCATGGACACCGCAACGGCCCCTCAGCCCGAGCCGGTGGCGCGGGAGACCGTCGACCCTCATGCGGGGCACGCAATGCCGATGGAAACCGCGACCGGACCCCGGATGGAAGGACAAGCGACCGCTTCACCAGAGCAACCCGCGATGGACCACGCCGCGCACGCCATGCCTGCCGGGCACGACATGGCTGGTATGACGATGCTCCCGTTCGACGGCGCTTACGGCGAAGGTTCGGGCACGTCGCGCAACCCCGGCAATGCCGGGCAGATGCTGGGCGAGCATCTGATGCTTGGCGACTGGGGCGTGATGCTCCACGGCTATGTGTGGGGCACCTATACCGATCAGGGCGGCCCGCGCGGGGCGAACATGGCGTTCGTCGAATCGATGGCGATGCTGTCGGGCACGCGCGATCTGGGGACGGGCGCGCGGTTGCAGTTGCGCACGATGATGAGCCTCGAACCGCTGATCGGCAAAGCCGGCTATCCCAATTTGTTCGCCACCGGCGAGACCGCCGACGGGGTCAACCCGCTGATCGACCGGCAGCATCCGCACGACCTGTTCATGGAACTCGCCGCGCGCGTCGATGTCGATGCGGGCAAGGGCAGCGCGTTCCTCTACGGTGGCCCGGTCGCCGAACCCGCGCTCGGGCCTTCGGCGTTCATGCACCGTGCCTCCGCCACCTATGAGCCGATGGCGCCGATCACGCACCATTGGTTCGACAGCACGCACATCGCCTACGGTGTCGTCACCGCGGGCTATGCCGCGCCGCGCTGGCAGATCGAGGCATCGGCGTTTCGCGGGCGCGAGCCCGACCAGTATCGCTGGGCGATCGAACGCCCGTCGCTCGATTCGTGGAGCGTCCGCGCGACCTGGACCCCCTCCCCCGCCTGGGCGGTGCAGGCGAGCCACGGACGGCTCAAGAGCCCGGAGCAGCTGGAAGCCTTCCGCAATGAAGCGCGCACCACCGCGAGCGTGCAATATGCGCGGGGCGGGGTCGCCACGCTGCTCGCCTATTCCGCCAAGCACAAGCTGCCGGGGCGCGTGTTGAGCGCCTGGCTCGCGGAGGTGAATTGGGGCGTCAACCGGCACGATACGCTGTTCGCGCGCGGGGAAAGCGTTGCGAATGACGAGCTGTTTCCCGATCCGGCGAGTCCGCTGCACGATCGGAAGTTTCGCGTCGGAAAGCTCGAAGGGGGCTATGCCTACCGTTTGCCGCTGGTCGGGCCGTTGGATCTGGCGGTGGGCGGCGCGGTCGGCATCTATGCCAAACCGAGGGCGCTCGACGCGGCCTATGGACGCTTCCCGGTCAGCCTCAGCCTGTTCGCGAAAGTGTCGCTCGCGCGATGAAACCGTCATGGTTGTGACACTGTTGCCGCGCTAGGGCGGGGCATGCGTTGGTCCACCCGTATTCTCGCCACGGCGCTGTGCGCCGCCCTGCAAGCCTGCGTCACGGCGCCGGTCAACGCGCCGCCGCGGGAGCCCAAGGTTGCGGTGGAGGCGGCGCGCGCACCGGTGACGATCCTGATCTCGATCGACGGTTTCCGACCCGATTATCGCGATCGGGGCGTCACGCCCAACCTCGACGCGCTTGCCGCGAGTGGCATCAGCGCGGCGATGCGCCCGTCGTTTCCGTCGGTGACCTTTCCGAACCATTATACCCTGGTCACCGGGCTGCGGCCCGATCGCAACGGGATCGTCGGCAACCGCATGGAGGACGCGCGGCGCCCGGGCGAGGTCTTCACGATGCAGACCGACGACCCGTTCTGGTGGACGCAAGCCGAACCGCTGTGGGTCACCGCCGAAAAGGCCGGGATCCGCAGCGCGACGATGTTCTGGCCGGGGTCGAACGTCGACTTCAACGGAATCCGCCCCGACGACTGGCAGCAATATGCGCATGCGATCGACGACCGCCAACGGGTGGATTCGATCATCGACTGGCTTCGCCGCCCGGCGGCAACGCGCCCGCACTTCCTCACGCTATATTTCGATGCGGTCGACAGCGCCGGGCACAAGTACGGCCCCGCCGATCGCCACGTCACTGCCGCAGTCCGGGACGTTGATACCGCGATCGGGCGGTTGCGCGACGGGCTGGCGGCGCTGGGACAGCCCGCCAATCTGGTGATCGTCGCGGATCATGGGATGGCCCCGATCAGCGCCGACCGCGTCGTGCGGATCGACCGGATGCTGCCACCCGGCGCGTTCAAGGCGATCACCGACGGACCGTATGTCGGGCTGAACCCCGCGCCGGGGCATGAGACAGAGGTCGCGCGCACGCTGCTGGGCGCGCACGATCATCTGCAATGCTGGCGAAAGGGCGAGGTCCCGGCGCGCTTCCATTACGGGCAGAACGCGCGCGTCCCTGCCTTTGTGTGCCTTGCCGAAACCGGCTGGCTCGCGCTGACCAGGGATGCTCCGATCGACCATCCGGTTTCGGGCGGCACGCACGGCTTCGACCCGGCGGCGCCCGAGATGGCCGCGCTGTTCATTGCCAGCGGACCCGCGATCAAGCCGCTCGGGGTGCTTGCGGGGTTCGACAATGTCGACGTCGCGCCACTGCTGCGCGATCTGATCGGTTTGCCGGCGGACACGACGCTGGATGGGGACGATGCACCGTTCCGGGGGGCGTTGCGGGGTTCAAGACCGCACCGGTGACCGTCATGAAATCAACGCTTGCCCTTGCTCGGTGACCGGTGAACACTCGCGGCATGCAGTATTTCGAAGACATCGTCCCGGGCACCAAGCAGGCGTTCGGGGAGTATAAGGTCACGCGCGAAGAGGTGATGGCGTTTGCCGAACGCTACGATCCGCAGCCGTTCCATCTCTCCGACGAAGCGGCCGCGACTACGCATTTCGGGCGGCTGTCGGCGAGCGGGTGGCATACCTGCGCGATGACGATGGCAATGGTGGTCGCCAATCTGGAAGCAAACCAGCAGGCCGGGCTGGGCTCCCCCGGGATCGACGAGCTGCGCTGGCTCAAGCCGGTCTATCCGGGCGACACGCTACGCTGTGAAACCGAGATCCTCGATACCCGCGCATCGCGGAGCCGTCCGGAAATGGGGAGTTACCGCAGCAAGATGACGGTACTTAATCAGGACGACGTGGTGGTGATGACGTTCGTGTCGACCGGGCTGATCCGAACCCGCCCGGTCGACTGACGCTTCGGTCAGCGGTGGGGGCGGCCACCGCCCGGACGCCGGCCCTCGAACCGCCCGCCACCAAAGCGCTGGCCGCCAAAGCGGCTGCCGCCGGGGCCGCGGTTGCCGAAGCGCTCGCGGCCACTGATTCCGGGACTACCAATGCCGGGACCGCCGCGAACCCCATAGTCGCGCCACATCGGTCGGATTTCCCGCCGCGCGCTGCGCCAGCCCTGCGCGCGCCCCTGCCAATAGCCGCGCTGCTGCGCGTTCCAGCGATAGCGCCGGTTCGAGCGATCGAAGACGTAATAGCCGGTGCCGGGGTAATAGAAATTGTCGTTCCAGCCCCAATAGGGGTTACCCGCGTACCCGCCATAATAGGGGTCCCACGCCGCATTGGCGTAGCCGACGTTGACCCCGCCATAGCCGCCGCCATAGCCATAGCCGTCCGCACAGCCGGAAAGCCCGAGCGTCGACCCGAAGGCAGCGACCGCGATCGCGAGTTTGGCCATCGGCCGGGGGAAGCGAAACGACATGGCGAGCTCCGAAAGGTGCTCGGCGATGGTCGAGCGTCTCCGGATAGAACCGCTCGCGCGGCGCGACGTTCCGCGCGGCGGCTAGTGCCCCGGAAACGCGACCAGCGAATCGACCGACAGTCCGTCGGCGCGGAGCGCGTCGGCGCCGCCCAGATCGGGGAGATCGACCAGGAACTGCGCCTGCTCGACCACGGCCCCCGCCTTGCGGAGCAGCCGTACCGCAGCGCGCGCGGTGCCGCCGGTGGCGATCAGATCGTCGACCAACAGCACGCGCTTGCCGGGCGCGCAGGCATCCTCGTGCATCGCGATCCGGTCGGTGCCATATTCGAGCGCGTAATCCTCGGCGATGGTGACGCCGGGGAGCTTGCCGTCCTTACGGATCAGCAGGACGCCCGCCTTCAACGGCACCGCCAGCGCCGCGGCGAAGATGAAGCCGCGCGCTTCGATCCCGGCGACGAGGTCGACCGGGCCGAGCGTCGCCGCCGCCATCCGCGCGATGCTGGTCGCGAACCCTTCGGCATTGAGCAGCAGCGTCGTGATGTCGCGGAACAGGATCCCCGGCTTGGGAAAATCGGGAATGGTGCGGATCAGTGCCTTCAAGTCATCGTTCACGGCCGAGCTTCCCTTGTCGTTCCGGCAAGTGCCGAGCGTGCCTCCTACCCGCAAGGTGGACGCCGTTCACGCAAAAAAGGGCGGCCCGGAAGTCTTTCCGGGCCGCCCTGTGATCGGTCGTTCGTGAACCCTCAGTGTTTGATGTCGCGCCAGATGTTCTGATACGCCCCATAAGCCAGCGCGGAGAAGACCAGCAGGAACAGTACCACCGCGATGCCTGCGCCATGCCGTGCCGGCAGGTTGGGTTCCGCTGCCCAGGTCAGGAAGGCGGAAACGTCCTTCGCATTCTGGTCGACGGTCGACTTGGTCCCGTCGAGATAGGTCACCTGGCCGTCCTGCTTCAGCGGGGGCGGCATCGCGATGTTGAGGTTCGCGAAATACGGGTTGTAATACAGCCCGTCCGGCGTCTTCGCGTCGGGGAACTTCTTGAGCAGCTCGGCGGGCTGGTCGGCATAGCCGGTCAGCAGCGAGTAGGTGTAGGCGGTGCCCTCATGCCGCGCCTTGGTGATCAGCGAGAGATCTGGCGGGTTGCCGAGGCCGGGATAATAGACCGCGGGGAACTTGTCGGCGGGCGTGTTGGGGCGCTCGACCTTGTCGCCGCTCTTGGGGTCGATATCGACCGCCTTGACCGCCCAGTCCGCCGCGAACTTCTTCACCTGCCCGGCGGAATAGCCGAGCTGGGTCAGGTCACGGAACGCGACGTGCTTGAGCGAATGGCAGTTCGCACAGACTTCCTTGTAGACCTGAAGTCCGCGCTGGAGCTGGCGCTGGTCGTAGGTGCCCAAGAAGCCGTTCGACGCGAGCGACAGCTCTTTCGGATGCTTGTGGAACTCTTCGGTCGCGGTCGGCGCGACCGGGTCGGTGATGAGTCCCGACACCGAGCTGAACAGGGCCAGCGCGAGGACGAAGACGAAGGCAGCGCCGACGGCCCAGGATATGTAGCGGATCATGCTCGAATTGCCCCTTATTCGGCCAGAACCGGGCTACCGCTGACCGCGGTATGCATCGGACTGGTGCCACCCTTGCCCGCCAGGACCGCCTCGGTGATCGAGTTGGGCAGCGGACGCGGACGCTCGGTCCGCGCGATGATTGGCAGGATGATCAGGAAGTGCGCGAAGTAATAGGCCGCGCAGATCTGGCTGAGGATCACGTACACCGGCTCGGCTGGCGAGCCACCGCAATAGCCGAGGATCAGCACGTCCGCGACGAGCACCCAGAAGAACGTCCGGTACACCGGGCGATAGTTCGACGAGCGCACCGGCGAACTGTCGAGCCACGGCAGGAAGAACAGCAGCAGGATCGACCCAAACATCGCGAGCACGCCCCACAGCTTGGCGGGCAGGATGAAGTCGACCGTGAAGGCGCGCAGGATCGCGTAGAACGGCCAGAAATACCATTCGGGGACGATGTGCGCGGGCGTCTGCAGCGGGTTGGCCGGAACGTAATTGTCCGGATGGCCGAGATAGTTGGGCGCGAAGAAGATGAGGCAGGCGAAGATCAGCAGGAAGATGCCGAGCCCGAACCCGTCCTTCGCGGTGTAATAGGGATGGAACGGGACCGTGTCCTGCTCGCCCTTGACGTCCACCCCCGTCGGGTTGTTCGACCCCGGGATGTGCAGCGCCCAGATGTGCATTATGATGACGCCCGCGATCACGAACGGCAGCAGATAGTGCAGCGAGAAGAAGCGGTTGAGCGCGGCATCATCCGGCGCATATCCGCCCAGCAGCCAGATCCGGATCGTCTCGCCGACTACGGGTATCGCCGAGAAGAAGCCGGTGATGACCTGCGCACCCCAGAAGCTCATCTGCCCCCAGGGAAGAACGTAGCCCATGAACGCGGTCGCCATCATCAGCAGGAAGATCGTCACGCCGAGCAGCCAGATCATTTCGCGCGGCGCCTTGTACGACCCGTAATAAAGCCCGCGGAAAATGTGGATGTAGACGACGATGAAGAACATCGACGCGCCGTTCGCGTGCGCATAGCGCAGGAACCAGCCGGCGTTGACGTCGCGCATGATGTGCTCAACCGAATCGAACGCGACCCCGCCGTTCGCCGCATAATGCATGGCGAGGACGATGCCGGTAATGATCTGGATGCCAAGCGCCGCGCCCGCGAGCACCCCGAAGTTCCAGAAGTAATTGAGGTTGCGCGGCACGGGATAGCCCGCGCCGACCGCGCCATAGACGAGGCGCGGGAGCGGCAAGCGCTCGTCGATCCACTTGGTAAAGCCGTTTTGCGGCGCGTAATGTTTGGCCCAGGGAAAACTCATCGTTCTATCCTCAACCCACCGTGACCGTTGTCGGCGTCGTGAATGCATATTCCGGAACCGCCAGGTTGGACGGGGCCGGACCTTTGCGGATGCGCGCCGCAGTGTCGTATTGCGACCCGTGGCACGGGCAGAAATAGCCGCCGTACTGGCCGCGATTCTCGCTGGCGACGATGCCTTGCGGGATGCAGCCGAGATGCGTGCAGACGCCGAGCGTGATGAGCCAGTTCTTCTTGCCGCGAGTCCGCTGCTCGAGCGTCTGCGGATCGCGCAGTTCGGAGAGCGCGACCTTGTCGGCGGCGGCGATCTCGGCCGGCGTCAGGTTGCGGACGAACAGCGGCTGTTTGCGGAAGGACGTGACGATCCCCGATCCGGCCTCGATCTTCGACAGATCGACCTCGGTCGTCGACAGCGCGAGCACGTCGGCGGAGGGGTTCATCTGATTGATCAGCGGGACGATCGCGATGACGCCGCCGACACCGGCGGTCGCCACCGCGGCGATGTTGAGAAAGTCGCGACGGCGCGGTGCTTTCTCGTGAAATGGAGCGGGATCTTCCCCAAGTGGCACGGCGGAATCGACTGTTGCCATTGACTAGCCCTTGTACCTCTGCCCTTCGCCCATCTGCTACGTGGCGACGGTCGATCGTTCATATTGGGAAGGCGCGACACGAATGTGCCTGCCTGCCGATCGCCCCCAAAGCGTTGATCGGGGACGAGCCACGTTAGACGGCGTAACGACATTTTGCCAACAGCAATTCGTGCGTGGTAGCGCTCTGTCTATGCGTATTGCTCTTTACCAACCCGATATCGCCGGCAACGTCGGCGCGATTCTGCGTCTCGGCGCGTGCTTCGGCGTTCCCGTCGATGTGATCGAGCCGACCGGCTTCACCTGGAGCGACAAGGCACTCGCTCGATCGGGGATGGATTATGCCGATTCCGTCCAGGTCCACCGCCATGCCGATTGGGAAGCGTTCCTGCAGACCGTGAAGGGCCGGCTGGTGTTGCTGACGACGCGCGGCGGGACGCGGCTGGATACGGCGACCTTTGCGTCCGACGACACGCTGCTGCTCGGGTCCGAGGGGAGCGGCGTTCCCGACCACGTGCATGCGCTTGCCAACGTCGCGGTGCGCATTCCGCTGGCGGAGGGGATGCGGTCGCTCAACATCGCGGTGGCGGCGGGAATCGGGATTGCCGAGGCCTTGCGGCAGACCAACGGCTTCCCGGACGCCGCATGATCCTACATCCCTGAAGCGAGTGGGGATTCCGCGATGGGGAGCCCCCCACTAAGCACCTTTACCTATGGTTCCCCCAGCGCACCGTGACGAGTAGAGCCCCCTCCCCACCACAACAGGACAGCCAAACCGTGGACATCGCCCTAGACCCCGAACAGGCCCGCGCTCGCACATGGTTCGAGCTGCTCCGCGACCAGATCTGCGCCGAATTCGTCGCGATCGAACGCGAGGCCGGGTCGGACGCGGACTTCGACTATACGCCGTGGGATCGGACCGACCCGGACGGTGCGCCCGGCGGCGGCGGCGTCCGCGGGGTGATGACGGGCAAGGTGTTCGAGAAAGTCGGCGTCAACGTGTCGACCGTCGGCGGGGTGTTCGAGGGCGAGTTCGCCAAGTCGATTCACGGCGCCGCCGAGAACCCGCAATTCTTCGCGACCGGAATCAGCCTGGTCGCGCACATGGCCAACCCGCATGTGCCCGCCGTGCACATGAACACGCGGTTCCTGGTCACGACCAAACGCTGGTTCGGGGGCGGCGCAGATCTCAATCCGCCGCTGCCCTATGACGAGGACACCGCCGAGTTCCACGACGTGCTGAAGGCCGCGTGCGACCCGCACGGTGCCGATTATTACGATCGCTACGCCAAATGGGCCGACGACTATTTCTACATCCCGCACCGCAAGGTCCATCGCGGGGTCGGCGGGATCTTCTGCGATCATCTGGAGGGGGATTTCGACGCCAACTTCGCGTTCATCCAGGATATCGGGCGCGCGTTCCTCGATGTGTACCCACGACTCGTGCGGCGGCGGATGAACTTGCCCTTCACGGCTGCGGATTCGGCGCAGATGCTCGAATGGCGCGGGCGCTATGCCGAGTTCAACCTTGTCTATGACCGGGGGACGCTGTTCGGGCTCAAGACCGGGGGCAACATCGACGCGATCCTGATGAGCCTGCCGCCGCGCGCGACATGGTCGTGACCCGAGGCGGCCGCGCATGGGGCTGATCCCGGTCCGCGAGAATGAGGTGGCGGCGGTCGTCACGACGCTCGAGATGCGTCGTCGCCCGCCGCTCCGGCCGCTGCCCGCGTCACCGTTGCGCCTGGTGCAGTGGGAGCAGCCGACGGTCGAATCGTATCGCGCGCTGTTCCGGCGCGTCGGGGCGCCGTGGCTGTGGTTCTCGCGGCTGGTGATCGACGAGGCGGCGCTGTTGCGGACGATCCATGACCCGGCGGTCAAGGTCTACGCCGCGGTCGACGCCGCGGGGATCGAGGTCGGTTTCCTCGAACTCGACTTCCGCGTCGCCGGGGCGTGCGAAATCTCGTACTTCGCGCTGATTCCGGAACTCGCCGGTCGCGGGCTCGGCCGGTGGCTGATGGCCGAGGCGCTCACCCGTGCGTGGGGAAAAGGCATCACGCGGGTGTGGCTGCACACCTGTTCGCTCGACCACCCGTCAGCGCTGAACTTCTATCGCAAGCAGGGGTTCGAGCCGATTCGCCGCACGGTCGAGACCTTCGTCGACCCGCGCCTCAGCGGGCATCTGCCCGCCGACAGCGCGCCTCACATTCCCTTGCTGAACCGGCGGTAGAGCGCGACCTGGATCAACAGCGTCGCGACCATCCCGATCGTCACGCCGGTCGCGGCGCCGATCTGGAGGATCGCGGCGACCACCGAGTTGGCGAGCGGTGCCCCCGCCAGCGCGGCGCCGATGCTGCGGAACGGCAGCGCCAGAAGATCGCCCATCAACACGGTGACGCAGGCAATCCCCATCAGCACCAGCCCGTGCCCGCGCGTCAGGCGAAAGCTCTGCGTGAAGGCGGCAATCACGCCTTGCCCCGGTTTCGCGACCAGCAGCGGCAGGGCGAGCAACAGCCGGCCCTGCAAGTACAATCCCGGCAGGAACAGCAGCAGCGTGCCCAGGCTGATCGGGATCGACGTCAGCAGCGACAACAGGATCACCCGCGGCAACAGCGCGAGTGCCTGCATCAGGGCGGACTGCGTCGTCGGGCGCTCCCGGTCGAGGTACAGCACCAACACGGTCGCGCTGCCCAGCAGCAGCACGATCGACAGGGCGATCACCGGCAGGCTGTAGAGTTGCGACCACGCCTCGACCGACGCGATCCAGGCGGCGGTTTCCTCGGATGTGGTCGGCATCGCCGGGGGCCGCGCGACGAACATCGCCATCGCGATCTGCGGGACGAGCAGCAGCAAGCCGCAGACCCCGATCAGGACGTCGCGATCGCGTTTCGCCATCGTCCAGGCGTCGCGCAGAACCGCGACGACATCGAGCCGTGCCATTGCCTGCTTCATGCGCCGACGACCGGCGCGTCGAGGTGGGCCGACCGGGCGCGGGCGTCGCGCAACGCCAGGTAGAGTTTGGCGAGGAACGCGACGGCCAGCACGAGGAAGATCGTGGAGACGATGGCGACCACGCTTGCGGTCAGAATCCCTGAAAGCGACATTGGTCCCAATCCCCCCAGCACGATGCCGAACACTGCGCCCGCGACCATGCGCGCGGCAAGCCCCGCCACTTGCGATACGATGAGATACAGCAGCATCACCCCCATGATCTTGAGCGCGCTGCCCCGCGTGAGTCGAAAGGCCTGGGCGAAGGCGCCCAGCCCACGGCGTTCGTCGACGAGGATCGGGATGATCACCGACAGACGCGCGACGATCCACAACAGCACCGGCAGCAACGCCAGCGTGTAGAGGCTGGCGAACAGCACGATCGGCGCGTTGATCGTTTCGAGCGAGGGCTGCGCTCCGGTCATGTCCCCGGTCATCTGATCGGTCGGAATGCCGCTCATCGCAAAGCCGACCATCGCCGGCAGGAACACCAGGAACAGCCCGACCAGCGCGATCACGTTCACCCCCAGGATGGGCAGGAAGCGGCGGTTCGCGGTCCGTACCGCCGACGCCCGCCCCGCCGCCGGGTCGAGCGCAAGCGCGGTCACCGCCACCGCCCCCCAGTTGCTCGCGAGCGACAGGATCACGACCACGATGCCGACGACCGAACTGCCAGCGAGACCGACCGCCCCCATCAGCGGCATCAGATTCCCGATCAGCGCGAGCGGCAGGAAGATGCCGAACAGCGCGATCGGCGTCAGCGAAGCGAGATTGTCGCCGAGGAACTCGGTCGTGCGGTCCCATACCGTACTCATCGTCGCCATCACGTCGCCGTCTCCCGTCGCCGGCCAAACCGGCCCGTTCCCCCGGCCCGTCCATTCGGCAAGGCGCAGTTGCGCGCTGTTAGCGCATGGCCGGACAGCTTGCCAATGACTTGCACCCGCGCCGCGACTGGCGCAATCGAGCAGGCGTGGACCATATTCCAGACGACATCGAATGGCGGATCGCCCCCGCCCCCGTTCCCTATGCCGAAGCGATCGCCGAAATGGAGGCGCGCGCGGCGGCGGTTGCCGAGGGTACGGCGCGCGAACTGATCTGGCTGCTCGAACATCCCCCGGTCTATACCGGCGGGACGAGCGCGGATCCGGCGGATCTGCGCGACCCGCAATTCCCCGTGATCGGGACGGGGCGCGGTGGCCGCTACACCTATCACGGGCCGGGCCAGCGGATCGGTTATGTCGTGCTGGACCTGACTCGGCGGGGGCGCGACGTGCGGCAGTTCGTCCATTCGCTCGAAGGCTGGGTGATCGCCACGCTCGGGGATCTCGGCATCGCGGCGTTTCGCGCGCCCGGGCGGATCGGGATCTGGACGATGGCGCCCGACCCGCTGTCCGCCACGGGCGCGAGCGAGGCCAAGATCGGCGCGATCGGCGTCCGCGTCCGGCGGTGGGTGACGCTGCACGGATTCTCGGTCAATCTCGCGCCCGATTTGTCGCATTTCGCGGGAATCGTCCCGTGCGGTCTGGCGGATTTTGCCGTCACGAGTGCCGAAGCGCTTGGCGCGCCTACCGATTTCGCAACTTTCGACACGGCCCTTGCGCTACGGCTTGCGGCGTTCCTGGAAACTCATTCTTTGGCCCGACAAAACTAGGCTTGAGGGTCAGGCGTAATACGACTAATGTCCACCACGGTTTGGGTATTAAAGGTCTCGAGGCCTACCAATCCTTCTATCTAGGGAGCTTTCCAATGCGTGCATTCATTTCCAAGGTCGCTGCTGGTTCGATGATCGCTGTTGCTGCGATCGCGATTTCGGCTTGCACTCCGAAGACCGAGACGACGACGACCGACAACACGATGGTCACCGACCTGAACTCGACCGACACGATGGCAACGTCGACCAACGACACGATGACGTCGACCGACGGCGCGATGGCAAACGACGGTGGCATGATGTCGAACGACACCATGATGATGTCGAACACCACGACCACGACCACGAACGCGATGTAATCTTCCCGTCCGGGAAGCCCTTACGGGAAACATCGTGGAAGGGGCCGTTCGGGAAACCGGGCGGCCCCTTTCGATTCGAGCCCGACCGGTGAACCGCGCGGCCTGCGCCGATCCGCCTGATCCAACCGAACCGCCTTTGGGAAATTCGGACTTGGTTTGCGATGGATCGATCCGCTAAAAGAGTTGGGAAGGCCCGCGAAAGGCCGTAAGCGCTGACGCGTGAATCGAGAGGGAATGAATGACCGTGTTGCGTATTTTGGCCACGTTGGCCGCTACTTGTAGCGTCACGCTGGCAAACCCGGCTTCGGCGCAATTCTTCTTCCAGTCGCACGACATGACGGCACCGCCGATCGAGGGCGACGAGCCGGGCCAGCTGGCGCTTCCGGGCGCGACGCCACTGGAAGTGCGCGCGAACCTCTTGTGGAACCTGCGGTCCGCGCTCAACGTCGCGGCGCTGCAGTGCCAGTTCGAACCGACGTTGCTCAACGTCGAAAACTACAACGTGATGATCAACAATCACAAGGACGAGCTGAAGGTCGCGTTCGATACGCTGGTGAAATACTTCAACCGCACGAACAAGACGCCCAAGGCCGGCCAGGCTGCGCTGGATCGGTTCGGAACGCGCACCTATTCCTCGTTCACCACGGTCGGCGCGCAGTATGGCTTCTGCCAGACCGCATCGCAGATCGCGACCAATGCCGCCTATGCGCGCCGCGGCGAGCTGTACAAGGTCGCCATCAACGACATGGGCACGCTGCGCAATTCGTTGACGCCGTGGGGCGAACAGCGTTTCGCGCGCCGCCCGCGGATCGAGACGCGCGTGTCGGTGCCGCGGTTCGACGAGATGTGCTGGACCAAGAACGGCGCGTGGGTTTCGCGGCGTTGTGGAGAGTTCAAGGCGACGCTCCGCTAATCCCTTGATCGGATCGACCGGGGTCGCAAGCGCCATGCTTGCGGCCCTCGGCACGCCAGCGAGCGTGTCAGCGCAAGCCCAAGGTCTTGTGCGCCTGCAGCGTCAACCGCCAGCGTGGCCGTGCCATCACCAGATCGATCGCCGCCGCGTGGTTCGCCACTGCCTCCGCGCTATCGAGCGGCTGGATCAAGTGATGCGCAAAGTCCCAGCGTTCGAGCTCGGCGACATCGCTGCCCGGCTGCGGCCACACCAGTTTCAATTCATCTCCGCTGCGCTGGACCACGACGCTCCCCGCCTTGGGGCTGATGCAGACCCAGTCGATCCCGGGATGCGCCGCAAGCGTGCCGTTGCTTTCCATCGCGATCTCGAACCCCGCGCCGTGCAGCGCGTCGATCAGCGCATCGTCGATCTGGAGCATCGGCTCCCCGCCGGTCAGCACCACGAAGCGTTCCGCACGCTCGTCGCCCCAGAAACCAGCGACCGCTGCGGCCAGCGCTGCCGCATCGGCGAAGCGACCGCCGCCGGCGCCATCGGTCCCGACGAAATCGGTGTCGCAGAAACGGCAGATCGCCGCCGCCCGGTCCTGTTCCCGACCCGACCACAGGTTGCACCCGGCAAAGCGCACGAACACCGCGCGCCGCCCCGCCTGGACGCCCTCACCCTGGAGCGTCAGGAACATTTCCTTGACCGCGTAGCTCATCGCGTCAGACCGCGTAGCGAGTCGGGTCGGGCAGGCCAGCGTCCTCGAACCCCTTCTTGCGCAACCGGCAGCTGTCGCAGGTGCCGCAATGCAGCCCCTCCGGCGTCGGATCGTAGCAGGACCAGCTCATGCCCGCATCGAGCCCGAGCCGGTCGCACTCGCGCACGATGTCGGCCTTGGTCATATGCTGGAGTGGCGCGTGGATCTTGAACGGCTCGCCCTCGACGCCAGCCTTGGTTGCGAGTTCGGCCAGGCCTTCGAACGCGGCGATGAACTCGGGGCGGCAGTCGGGATAGCCCGAATAGTCGAGCGCGTTGACGCCGATGAACAGGTCGCGCGCGCCCGCCGCTTCGGCCCACCCCAGCGCGAGACTGAGGAAGATCGTATTGCGCGCCGGGACGTAGGTGACGGGGATGCCCGGCGCCACGCCATCCTTGGGCACGGCGATATCGGCGGTCAGCGCGGAGCCGCCAAACGCCGACAAGTCGAGCGGCAGGACGATGTGCCGCTCCGCGCCGAGCGCCGCCGCGATCCGGCTGGCGGCGGCGAGTTCAACGCGGTGCCGCTGGTTATAGTCGACCGAAAGCGCGAACAGGCGATAGCCGTCCGCCTTTGCGCGCGCTGCCGATACCATGGAATCTAGCCCGCCCGACACCAGCACCACGGCTGCGGGGGCGACCGTTGGGGTCGTTTCATCTGTCATGATGCGCCGGTAGGTAAGCGCCGTCCCCGGGATACGCAAGCACACCGCACGCCGTGGCGACGACCCCAAAAAAATGGGCCGCCCGTAAGCGACCCAGGGGGTGCCCGAGTATGGGCAGATCAGGAGAAAAGCCTTCCATCACGGAATGCAGTCTTCGACCTACCGCCCAATGGGTTAAGACCGTCTTAACGGTACCGCCGATTTCGCGCTATTTTGCCTTGTCCGAACACGGGCCGAGATAACGAGCATCGAACGAATCCTCGAACGGCGCGCCGTTGATGACGCCTTGCGTATCGAGATTGAACGACCGCGGAGTCGCCACCTTGACGATCGTCTGTCCGTGGCTGCCGCGACACGTGAAATGCATCGCGGTGGTGTTGATGTCATTGGCCACGACGGTGTGGTGGCACTGCTCGACCTCATGCGCGTAGTGGATCAGGACTCGCGGATCGCGGATGCACAGCGTGCGGGTGTCGGGATTGGTCCCGACCTGCTTCAACTGCCACTCCCCCCGCTCGACGCGCGCCAGCGCGGTGAGCGACGGCGCGGACACCGCCGCGACGAGGCCGCTGCCCATGAGCAGGCCGATACCGGCGAGTCCCGCCCGTACCCATGTCCGTTTGTTCGCGATCATCCCGAAGTCCCCGTGCCGATCCCGGCGTGCCCGTATCGCCTAGTGCGGCCGGTCAGTCGCTATCTGGGGAGTGCGGGCGAACTTACAATAACGGAGGCGTAACAATCTCGAGGGCGGCGGGGACCGGGAACTTTTGCGCGCAAAAGGCGCAATCGACCACGATCATGCCGTTCTCGTCCGCCATGTCGCGCTGTTCCTCCGGCGGGAACTTCGCCAAGACGGACGCGATATACTCGGGCGAGCACCGGCACCCGCGGACGAACCGGGTCTCGCCCTGGACGCGCACTTCGGTTTCTTCGTTGAACAAGCGCCAGACGAGCGTTTCCAGCGACAGTGCGGGGTCGGCGAGTTCCTCGGGCTTCATCGTCCCGCCCAGGATGGCGACATGCTCCCACTCGGGATGATTGAGCCGGGTGTGGATCCGGTCGCGACCGTCCTCGCCTTCGGGGAGATGCTGGAGCAACAGCCCGCCCGCGACGCGCCCATCCCGGCCGCCCGCGCCGGTTCCGACCCGGATCAGCGTGGGGATCTGTTCGGACTGGAGGAAGTAATGTTCGGCCGCTTCGCTCAGCGAATCGCCGTCGAGCGGCACGATCCCCTGATAGCGTTCGCCGGTGTCCGCCTGGTCGAAGGTGATCGCGAGATAGCCCTTGCCGAACAGTGCGAACAGCGTCGGTTCCTCGGGTGCTTCGGCGAGGCGATCGGCGTCGAAGTCGACATAGCCGCGCAGTTCGCCGCCGCGATAGTCGCACACCAGCAGCTTGACGATCCCGCCCTCGGTCTGCGCCTGCATCGTGAGCTGGCCGCCCGCTTCCTTGAGCGTCGAGCCAATGAGGGCTGCGAGCGTCAGCGCCTCGGTCAGCAACGCTTCGATCGGGGCAGGATAGGCGTGCGCTGCGAGGATCGTGTCAAGCACCGGCGCGAGGCGGACGATCCGGCCGCGGGCGTGGCGCGCGGGGATGGTGAAGCCGATCGCGCGATCGATGTCGGCGGGGGGGGTGGGGGCTTGCGGGGTCATGTTTTTCTCGCGGAAATTACGCCCTCCCAACCGTTCGCCCTGAGCGCAGTCGAAGGGCCCGCGCCACGCATGGGGCTTCGACTTCGCTCAGCCCGAACGGTGGGGAGATAAACGGGACAACAGAACCAAAGAGATAGGAACCCGCAGCCCCCAATCAACCAATCTGCCCGAAGCACCACCGCAGCACCGACTTCTGCGCATGCAGCCGGTTCTCCGCCTCGGGCCAGATCAGCGATTGCGGCCCGTCGATCACCTCCGCGGTCACTTCCTCGCCGCGATGCGCTGGGAGGCAGTGGAGGAACTTCGCGTCGGGCTTGGCGGTCGCCATCAGCGCGGCGTCGACCTGATAGGGCCACATCGCCTTGAGCTTGGTCTCGGCGTGGTCCTGCCCCATCGAGATCCACGTATCGGTGACGATCACATCCGCGCCCTCGACGGCTTCCTTTGCGGTGCCCACGACCCGCGCCCGCCCTTTGCCAAGCGCGACGTCGCTGTCGGCGGGCATGAACCCCTGCGGGCACGCCGCGACCACGTCGAACTGCATCAGCCCGGCGGCTTCCATGATCGACGCGAGGACGTTGTTACCGTCCCCGAGCCATGCGACCTTGAGGCCGGGGAGCGGCTTGCCCGCTTCCATCAGCGTCAGCAGGTCGGCCATGATCTGGCACGGGTGCGAATTGTCAGTCAGGCCGTTGATCACCGGGATGGTCGCATGGCGCGCCATCTCCTCCAGCTTCTCATGGTCGTCGGTGCGCAGCATGATCGCATCGCAATAGCCCGACAGGACGCGCGCGGTGTCCGCGACGGTCTCGCCACGCCCGAGCTGGGTCGTGCCGGAATCGAGAATGATGCTGCTGCCGCCCAACTGGCGGATCGCCATGTCGAAGCTGACACGCGTACGGGTCGAGTTCTTCTCGAACACCATCGCGAGCGTGTGCCCCGCGAGCGGTGCGTCGGCATCCGGCTTGCCCTTGGGCCAGCCGGCGCGGGCGGCCTTGCGGTCGAGCGCGTCGGCGAGCATCGCGGCGACGCCGTCGGGTCCGGCATCGGACAGGCTGAGGAAATTGCGCATCATGCCTCCCGCTCCACGCTCGCGGGGAGAGGGCAAGCGAGCGCAGCGAAGCGCGGGAGAGGGGCAATCACGCGGACGGCAGTGTCAGGCACTGCCCCTCTCCCCGACCCTCTCCCCGCAAGCGGGGAGAGGGAGACTTGGGCGCTCACGCCGCCACCGCCATCGCGGTATACGCCCGCGCGCCGTCGCTCAGCTTCTGGACGAACTCGGCGATGTGCGCCTCCTCGATCACCAATGGTGGGAGCACGCGGACGACATTCTCGCCCGCTGCGACCGTCAGCAGCCCGTGATGATCGCGCAGATGCGCGACGAAATCGCGCGCAACCGCTGCATCCTTGAGCTTGATGCCAAACATCAGCCCCTTGCCGCGGACGCCTTCGAAGATCTGGTCGTGGTTGGGGATCATCTGCTCGACCGAGGTGCGCAGCCGCTCGCCCATCGCGGTGACATGCTCGAGGAAGCCGGGTTCGAGCATCACGTCGAGGATCGCCTCGCCCGCCGCCATCGCAAGCGGGTTGCCGCCATAGGTCGAGCCGTGGGTGCCGAACACCATGCCCTTGGCCGCTTCCTCGGTGGCGAGACACGCGCCGAGCGGGAAGCCGCCGCCGATGCCCTTGGCCGAGGACAGGATGTCGGGGGTGATCCCGTAATGCTCATAGGCCCACATCGTGCCGGTCCGGCCATAGCCGCACTGGACTTCGTCGAGCACCAGCAACAGGCCGTGCTCGTCGCACGCCTTGCGCAGGCCCTGGAGGAACTCAGGCGTTGCGGCGGAGACACCGCCCTCGCCCTGGATCGTCTCGACCATGAAGCCCGCGGTCGTGTCATCGATCAGCGCGAGCGCTGCCTCGAGATCGTTGAACGGGGCGTAGGCAAAGCCCGGCAGCAATGGCTCGAACCCGTCGCGCATCTTGGGCTGGTTGGTCGCCGAGATCGCGCCCATCGTGCGCCCGTGGAACGCGTTGTTGAAGGTGATCAGCGTGGTCCGCTGCGGGTTGCCGGTGACGAAATGATAGCGCCGCGCAGCCTTGATCGCGCATTCGACCGCTTCGGTGCCCGAATTGGTGAAGAACACGGTGTCGGCAAACGACTGCTCGACGATCCGCTGCGCGAGATGCTCGCCCTGTGGGCTACCGTAGAGGTTGGAGACGTGCATCAGTGTCGCGGCCTGGTCGGCGATCGCCTTGACCAGCTTGGGGTGGCCGTGGCCGAGCGCGTTGACCGCGATCCCGGCGGCGAAGTCGAGATATTGCGCGCCGTCCTCACCGTAGAGATAGACGCCCTCGCCTCGCACCGGACGCACGCCACACCGTGGGTATACGGGCATCAGGGCTGGGGTCGACACGACGCGTCTCCTTCAAAAAGCAAAAGGGCGACCTGTGCGGTCGCCCGATCACGGTTTTTACGGGGATTGGGGGGCGAGCGCAACACCATGTGTTGGTGGGTGTGCGTCGGGGTCTATGCAGGAAGGGATGATCGCACAAAGCCACGAAGACACGAAGAGCGAAGAAGGCAGATATGAAGCTGCCGCAGGCAAAATCTGATGGACACGCGCACCACGCTGCCTTGCGAGCCTCCCTCTTCGTGTCTTTGTGCCTTTGTGCGATCAAACCCTTCTTGAACCGCCGAAAAACGTCAGTTCTTCAGCCGCCACCCGCTCCGCAGCAGCAGATAGCACAGCAGCCCGAGCACGATGTCGATCGCCAGGATGATCACCGACCCCAGCAGCACCGGCGAATCTGCCGTCCCCAGGAACCCGTAACGGAACCCCGAGATGATATAGAAAAACGGATTGGCATGACTGAAAGCCCGAAACGCCGGCGCCAGTTTGTCGACCGAGTAGAACGTCCCCGACAACAACGCCAAAGGCGTGATCACGAAGTTGGTCACCGCCGCCGCGTGATCGAACTTGTCCGCCCAGATCGACGTCAGCACGCCCAGGAACGACAGGAACGCCGCCCCCAGAAACCCGAACCACAGGATCGCCAGCGGATGCTTCGGCGTGACGTGCACGTCCGGGTAGATCGCCATCGCCAGCCATACCACGAACCCGACGATGAACGCCCGCGTCATCGCGCCGCCGACCAATGCGGTCAGCAATTCCATCGTCGACAAGGGCGGTTGGAGATAATCGACGATCGTCCCTTGGATCTTGCCGACCATCAGCGAGAAGCTCGCGTTGGCGAAGGCAGGCCCCATCATCCCCTGGCTGATGATCAGCCCGGGCGCGATGAAATCGGCGAAGGGGATCTCGACGCCGCCGACCAGAACCGGGCGTTTCGCGCCGGTTGCGATGGTAAAGACGACCAGAAACAGCAGCGTGGTGATCGCAGGCGCCCACACGGTTTGCAACTGCACCTTGAAGAAGCGGCGAACCTCCTTGATATAGAGCGTTCGCAGACCGCCCCAATTGACGCTCCGGATGACCGGGACGCCGGGGGCGTTCATCGCCGTTGTACGAATTTCGCCGATTGGGGGCTGGCTGCTCATGGCATGGTCGCTAAAGACTGCCGACGCCGCCCGCAACCCGGATTAGGGATTTGGCGGCCCGAGATGATTGGAAACGAGAGCAGATGAGCTGGACCGACGAACGCATCGATATGCTGCGCAAGATGTGGGAAGCAGGGCAGACCGCGAGCCAGATCGCCGAGGAACTCGGCGGCGTCAGCCGTAACGCCGTGATCGGCAAGGCCCATCGCCTTGGCCTGCAATCGCGCCCGTCGCCAGTGAAGCCCAATGACGGCACCGCCAAGGCGGCCGCGGCAGCCGCCGCCGCTGCGGCCGTTCCGGCGCCCGCTGCGCCAGAGCCGGCCCCCGCCGCGCCGCGCCCGCCCGTGGAACGCGCAGCCCCGGTCGTCGCCGCAGCGCCACCACCACCCCCGCCCCCCGCGCCGCGCCCGGTGGTTGAAGACGTGGTCGAGGACGAGGTCGAGACCGACGACGACGCGGGCGACGCGACGGAAACCCCTGCAGCCCCGCCACGTCCGGCCCCGCCGATCCTGCGCTCGGTCGGCCCCGGTGGGTTCCTTCGCCAGGCGCCCGGCGAACAGCAGGCACCGATCACGCCCGCCCCGCCACGTCGCCTCGTCCCGGCGAAGCCGTCCGCCGACATGGTCGGCAAGACGACGTTGCTCGATCTGAGCGACAAGATCTGCAAATGGCCGATCGGCCATCCGGGCGAACCCGACTTCCACTTCTGCGGTGAGAAGGTGAACCCCGGCTTCCCGTATTGCGTCGGGCATTGCGGCCACGCCTATCAGGCGCAGCTCCCGCGCCGCGATCGTCGCCCGGCGCCGCCGCTGCCCTTCGGTGGCCCGCGCGCCCGCTGAGCCACGACGGCAGGCACGAAAAAGGGGCCGCGGACCATTAGGTGCGCGGCCCCTTTTTGTTGTCTGTTGCCGCATAACGTCACCGTTCTCCCGCGAAAGCGGGAGCCCAGGGTTCCAGACGCTCCGCCCGTAACCCTGGGTCCCCGCCTACGCGGGGAAACAGAGGTGCCCGACCTACCTTAGAAGCGGAACTGCGCGGTCGCGCGGACGCTGTGCCAGCGGAACTTGTCGTCGCTGCGGCGGAAGTCGGTGCCGACCGTGTTCGGCGCGAGGACGAACGGGTTGGTCGCCGGCGCGGACCCCTGCGTCACGCGAACCCGCGCGCCATCGTCCTTATACTGGTTGTACAGATACTCGAGCCCGATCGAGAAATGCTTGCCGAGCTTCTGCTCGACACCACCGCCCGCGACAAAACCCCAGGCATCGTCATCGCCACCCGCGGCAAAGGCATTCGCGCCATTGCTCGTCTGGAAGGTCGAGTCGATCTTGGCATAAGCGACGCCGCCGGTGCCGTAGAACAACGTGCGGTCGAGCGCATAGCCAGCGCGCGCGCGGACGTTGGCGTTATAGTCGACCTTGCGCGTCATCGTGTACGACGCGGGCGTCGTGCTGAACCCCGACACGCTGTCGCGGACTTCGCTCTTGCCGAATTCCCCGACCACGCCGACGACGATGTTGCTGAACTGCTTGTCGAACCCGACGCGGCCCGAATAGCTGATGTTGTCCTTGTCGTTCCGGCAGTTGGCATTCGCGCTCGATCGCGCTGCGCCGTTGCAGAAGCCCGGCGAGAACGCATTGCCGCCCGCCGCGGTCGTCACCGTGTCGCCGAACCGGCCATCCAGGTTGCGATCGAACAGAATCGAGGACCCGACGTCGTTCGGTTGCGCATCGAAGCCCACCGTGCCGCCGACATAGACGCCGTCGAATGGCTTTTCGTCCATGTCCTGCGCGAACGCGGGCGCGGCAAAGGATGCCAGCGCGACGCCAGCGGCCGCGAGCAAATAGGTCTTACGCATTGAAAACTCCCTGTTGTGCTTACACAAAGCAGCACAGGAACGTCCCGAAACGGGGATAGAAGCAGCGGACACATTACCTTACAGCAATCGTCCAAACCGGCAAAAGTCGGCGGGCCGCGATGCCGCTTGGCAGTCCTGCCTTGCGCGCCGTATAGCGGTTGCATGTCCGAAGACCTGTTCGCTGCCCCCCCCAAACATATCCCGACCGACTATGACGCAGCGTCGATCGAAGTCCTCGAAGGGCTGGAGCCGGTTCGGCGGCGGCCGGGCATGTATATCGGCGGCACCGACGAGCGCGCGTACCACCATCTCGCCGCCGAAGTCCTCGACAATGCGATGGACGAAGCGGTCGCGGGCCATGCCACGCGGATCGAGATCGAGCTCGCGCCGGGCAACCGGCTGACCGTCTCGGACAATGGCCGCGGCATTCCGGTCGACCCGCATCCGAAGTTCCCTGGCAAGTCTGCACTCGAGGTGATCCTGTCGACGCTCCATTCGGGCGGCAAGTTCGACGGCAAGGCCTATGCGACCAGCGGCGGGCTTCACGGCGTCGGGGTCAGCGTCGTCAATGCGCTGTCGTCCGACACGGTGGTCGAGGTCGCGCGCGGACGCGAGCTGTACCGCCAGAAGTTCGCGCGCGGCGAGACGCTCGGGCCGCTCGAACATGTCGGTGCCGCCCCCAACCGGCGCGGGACGACCGTCGCGTTCACCCCCGATACCGAGATCTTCGGCCCCGACATGGGGTTCAAGCCAGCGCGGCTCCACCGGCTGGCGCGGTCGAAGGCGTATCTGTTCGCGGGCGTCGAGATCCGCTGGAAATGCGCGCCCGAGCTGATCAGCGACAACACGCCCGCCGAAGCGGTGTTCCAGTTCCCCGGCGGCCTCGCCGATCACCTGCGCGAACAGCTCGGCACACGCGAATGCGCGACCACCGAACTGTTCGTCGCGCGGCAGGATTTCCCCGGCACCGCGGGCCGCGTCGAGTGCGCGGTCGCCTGGCCGCTGTGGAGCGACGGGTCGTACAGCTGGTATTGCAACACCATCCCCACCCCCGACGGCGGCACCCACGAAACAGGCCTGCGTGCCGCGCTGGTCAAGGGAATCCGCGCGTTCGGCGATCTGATCGGCAACAAGAAGGCGAAGGACATCTCCGCCGAGGACGTGATGACCGGCAGCGAGCTGATGCTCAGCGTCTTCATCCGCGACCCGCAATTCCAGAGCCAGACCAAGGACCGCCTCACCTCGCCCGAAGCGGCGACGCTGGTCGAGCGCGCGGTGCGCGACCATTTCGACCATTTCCTCAGCGACAATATGGACCGCGGCAAGGCGCTGCTGAGCTATGTCGTCGAGCGGATGGACGAACGCCTCGCGCGGAAAGCCGAGCGCGAGGTCAAGCGCAAGACCGCCACCTCCGCGCGCAAGCTGCGGCTCCCGGGCAAGCTGACCGATTGCTCCTCCAACGGACCCGAGGGCACCGAGATCTTTATCGTCGAGGGCGACTCGGCCGGTGGCTCCGCCAAGCAGGCGCGCGACCGCAAGACGCAGGCGATCCTCCCCATTCGCGGCAAGATCCTCAACGTCGCGTCGGCGACCTCGGCCAAGATCCACGCCAACCAGGAAATCGCCGACCTGATCCTCGCGCTTGGGTGCGGAACGCGCAAGGACTGCAACCCCGAGCATCTCCGCTACCAGCGGGTCGTTATCATGACCGACGCAGACGTCGACGGCGCGCATATCGCGACGCTGCTGATGACCTTCTTCTTCCAGGAAATGCCCGAGATCGTCCGCGCCGGGAACGTCTTCCTCGCACAGCCGCCGCTGTACCGCCTGACCGCCGGGACCAAGAGCCTCTACGCGATGGACGACGCGCACCGCGCGCAGCTCGAGGCGACCGAGTTCAAGGGCAAGAAGGTCGAGATCGGGCGATTCAAGGGCCTCGGCGAGATGAACCCGATGCAGCTGCGCGAAACGACGATGGACCCGAAGACGCGCTCGATGCTGCGGATCACGCTGCCACAGGAATATGAAGCGCGCGCAGGCGTGAAGGATCTGGTCGACCGGCTGATGGGCACCAACCCAGCGCATCGCTATGCTTTCATTCAGGAAAATGCGGCGCGGATGGACGAGGACGCGATCGACGCCTAGCCTCGCCCCCTAATCTGGGAGTCGGGACGATGGTAGCGACGCGATGGTTGACGGTTGGGGTCCTGCTCGCGACGCCGCCGCTGACGGCACAGACCCTGCCGCCGCCTGCCCCGACGCCCCCCCCAACCACCGGGCGCGACATCGTCGTCGTCGCCAGCCGTGCGCCCGACCTGCGCAAGCGCCTCGACACCTGCATCGCGCAAGGCTGTCGCCCCGATCAGGACATTGCGATCACGCTCGATCTTGCGCAGGCGCAGTTTGAGGCGGGGCATTATGAAGACGCGGAAGCATCCCTGCACGCCGCGCGCCAGCGCACCGCGCGCTTTGCCAAGGACTATCCGGTCGCGGTCGCCAACCTGTTCCACGCGAGCAGCGTGATCTCCGCGCACCTCGGCTATCCAGAGCCGGAATGGTCGAACGCGCTCAACATGGTGAGCGCGATGAAGGCGGGCATGTCCGAAACGGATCCGCGCGTGTTCGTCGAACGGATCCAGCTGGGCGACGCCTATGCCCGCGCCGGACGGTTCGACGAAGCCAGCGTGCAATATCGCGAGGTCGCTGGCCGCGCGCACAAGCTCGGGATGATCGAAACCGAGGGGTTGGCGCGCGTGCGCTACGCAACGCTCAAGACTCGCCTCGCCGAACAGGTGTATGCGCATTACGCGCCGGTCGCGCGCAAGGCGATCGACGCGATCCTCGTCCGGCGCGAACCCGAAATGCAGCCGATGGTCGAAAGCGCGCGCCAGCTGAAGATCCAGCTCGCCGCGATGACCGCGAGTGACGCCGAGCGCGACCAGCTGATCGCGCACTATCCGACGCAGGCGGAGGGCGCACCGTCGGTCTTATTGTACGCGCCACCGGTGCTGATGACTCCGACCGGGCAGCGCCGCCCCAATGGTACCGCCGCCGACAGGTACACGCTGTTCAAATTGAACCCGACGACGCTCTTCCTGGAGTATCTGGACTATCTCTGGATCGACGTCGCCTACACGATCGGCACGGACGGTCGGGTCCACGACGCGCACGTCGCGCGTCGCGGCAAACATGTTCCCGAAACCGGGGACTGGCCGGACAAGATCGTGGAGTCGATCGCCGCGCGCCGGTACGCAACCCAGGCGAGCGCCACGAACGGACTCGAGCGCTACACCTTCACGTCGAACATGGCGGTCAAGAAAGCGACGCGCATTCCCAGCCGCAGCGGCGTGCCCCGGCTGCTGCGCGCCGACCTCGACCCCGACACACCGCCGCCCGAACCCCAGTCATGAATCGTGCGGGATCGGCGACGCGCACGTCGCCGATCCCGCCCGGTGCCTTACAGCGCGACCACGCCGCCGTCGTTCTTGGTGATCACCACCGTGGCCGAGCGCGGGCGGATCGTCGCCGCGGCGGTGCCGGTCGCCTGCGTGTCGGGCCAGTGGCTGGTGATGTTCGACGGGTTCCCGTTCTCGCCCGGATGCTGGATGTTGACGAACAGCGTCTTGCCGTCCGGGGTCGAATCCACGCCGGTGATCTCCGCCTCGATCGGGCCGACGAGGAAGCGGCGGAGCGTGGTGCCCGGTGCCTTGCCGACGCGCGTTGCCTGCGTGCGCCCGGCGTTGGTGACGGTCTTGACGCCGCCGTCGTTGACCGGCCCCGGCATCGCGGCGAGCATCATGCAGTTGGTGACGTCGGTATAGGCGCTGTCGTCGGTCTGGATCCACAGCACCGGCGTCACCTTGCCCGATGCGTTCGAAGACCGCCCGAACCACAAGCCGTCGGGGCTCGAGAAATCGTTGGTCGCATCCAGCCCCGACAGGTTGATGTTGGTCGGGTCGAGATCCGACCCCGCGCCGAACGCGTAGATATCCCAGGCGAAAGCGAGGGCCTCGGACGTGTCCCCCGTCTCGCGCAGACGGATGATATGCCCGTTGCGGTTCGACACCGAGGTGCTGGGCGGGTCGAGATAGGCGCGCGGGTTGGCCGCGTCGGTGTTGGCCGCGGTGCGCGAGCTGTTGTTGGTGAGCGTCAGATACACTTCGCCGCTGACCGGGTTGACCGCGGTCCATTCCGGACGGTCCATCTTGGTCGCGCCGAGCGCATCGCCAGCGAGGCGAGCGTTGGCGAGCACGTCGGCCTGATCCGCGAACGCATAGGTCACATTGCCCGCGGTCAGCGGTCCGCTGCCGAAGGTCAGCGGCGACCAGCTGCCCGACCCGTCGGCGTTGAACTTCGCAACGTAGAGCGTGCCGTTGTCGAGATACTTGTCCCCGATCGACAGCCGGTCGGCGGCGGTTGCATCGGCTTCGGCCCAGGGCGTGGCGGACACGAACTTGTAGAGATATTCGTTCTGCGCATCGTCGCCCATGTACCAGGCGGGCTTGCGCCCGACGACGAAGTTGGACGGCCAGCAGCCCTCGTGGTTGAACCGGCCGAGCGCGGTGCGCTTGCGCGGCACGCTCGCCTTGTCATACGGATCGATCTCGACCACCCAGCCGAACTGATACGATTCGTTGCGGAAATCGTCGGTCGCGGTCGCGCCGGAAACGCGCGCGTCCCAGCGGCGGTAAAGCGTGTTGGTGCTGTCCGCGGGCACGACCGTCGACCAGCCGTAATTGCCGCTCGCGCTCGTCACACCGAAGCGCGTCAGCGCCACGACTTCGCGCGGGGTGCGTAGCGCATTGTCGGTCGCGGTCGGGCGGCGGAAATAACCTGCCCAGTTTTCCTCGCACGTCAGGTTGGTCGCCCACGGGGTATAGCCGTTGGCGCAATTGTTGATCGTGCCGCGCCCCGCCACGCCGGTCGGCGAGAAGGCGGTCTTGAGCAGGTTGCTCCCCTTGACCGGGCCGTTGAACACCGTCGGCGTCAGCGGCGTGATGCGGCGATTGAGCGCGCCCGCCTGGACGTAGCTCCACGCGCCTGCGCTGCTGCGCGTGACTTCGACGACGCTGAGGCCGTGGCACTCCATTTCCTTGAGCGCCTCCGCCTCGGGGCGAACGCCGCCGGCATTGGTTGCGCCGCCGACATGGAGATACGGCTGGTTGATGTTCTCATGGTTCATCACGAGCAGCCCGCGCGTGCTGCTGGTGTCGTCGCGAGTCGATCCGGCGGCGGCGAGGCCGAACCAGTGCAGCGCATCGCCATGATCGCCCGCACGTGTCGCGTAGCTCGTGTCGGTCCCGTCGTTCTTGTACGCGGGCGTCGCCGCATCGATCGGGTCGCCGAGCCGGTAGAGCACCGAGACGGTATATCCCGCGGGAACCGTGACGACGTCGAGCTTGTTCTTCGAAACCGCGGCGAAGCCGAGCGTGGCGGGGGTGATCGAGACCGACGTGTCGGTCGAGAAGGTCAAGCCTTTGCTATCGGTGGCGGTGTAGCGGAACACCAGCATCGTCGCCGCCGCCACGCTTGGGGCAATGAAGGTGGTCCCCGTCGCGCCTTGCGTCAGCGCGACCGGCGGGCCGGACACCTGGCTGAAGGCGCTTTGCGCGGTCCCGGCGGTATTGCTGGTCGAACCGGTCAGCGTGACGACCCGGCCCGAGCTGGTCTCGCCAGAGGATCCGGCGGTGATGGTCGGCCCGGCATCTTTGGACTCGTCTTCGCCGCATGCCGCCAGCACCGCGCCGCCGAACACCGCGAACGCCGCCGCCTTGGTCCCGCCCAGCAACGCCGCACGCCGCGAATAGCGCCGGTCGATCAGCGCGTTGAGCGAATTGCCGCCGGTGCTGCCGTTGGTGTCGATATCGCCGTCGTCATAGCCAATCGTGATGCTGGTCGAGTCGGTCATGCTGCTACCCCCGTCGAACGCGTTGTTCGCGTCGCTTCGGGACATGCCATGCAGCGCTAAACTGACGGGGAAATGTCATCCCGGCGACAGAATGGAGACGGTGCCGTGACGAAACGATGACGGACGCACCGTTTCAGGGGGAAAGCGTCACCCTTCGGGGTGCATCCGCTTCTGATGATATTTCACCCGGACGACCACCGCGGCGATCATGTGCAATGCGGCCACGGCCAGCAAGAACAATGGCAGCACCATTGGAATCTGCGGCGCATAGCGCGCGCGCACCAGCGCCAGCACCGCCGCAAGCACCGCGATCACGACGCCGAGCCACCGCACTGGGCGCGCGACCATCCGCAACTCGCGCTGATACGCGGCGCGCTCGACCGGGTCGGTGAGATTGGGCGGAGGGGTCATCGGTCGTTCCATTCGGTCGCGAGCAACCCCCATAGGAAGGTGTCGCGGACGCCGATATGCGTCTCCCACTCTGCCCGCAAGCGTCCCTCCAGCGTGAAGCCGAGTGATTCGAGCAGCGCGTTGGAGCGGATATTGTCCGGATCGGTATCCGCGAAGACGCGGCGCTGGCGCTCCGTAACGAACAGATACTGGAGCACGCCCGCCACCGCCTCGCGCGCCAGTCCCGTTCCCCAGTGCGTGCGCGCGAGCATATAGCCGATTTCGGACACGGCCCCTTCCCGCTTCTCGCCGACCGAGACGAAACCGATCGCGGTATCGTCGTCCGGAAGCGTCATCGACCAGGCCCGCCAGGTCCCGGACGGCTCGGCGAAGTACGCGCGGACTGCGTCGACCGATTCGAACGGTGGATGCGACCAATAGGTCATGGCGTCCGGATCGGAGAGCGTCGGAAACAGCGCTTTGGCGTCGTCGACCGTCCGGGGGCGCAGCCGCAGCCCGCGCGGTCGCAAGCACCGGGACCGGTGTCACCCGGTCAACGCGGCGACGAGCGTCTTGACCTTCTTCTGCCGCCATTGCGGGAGCGGTGCGACCAGCCAATAGCCGAGCCGATACGCCTTCGCCCCCCCCACCGCGACGATCCGCCCCGACGCGAGATCCGCCGCCGCGAGCAGTTCGGGCACCGTCGCACGGCCAAGCCCCTGCGCCGCCGCATCGATCGCGAGACCCGCGTCGCCGACCCGGACCAGAGAGGTGGCATCGTCCTCGACGCAGCCGGGCCACGCGATCCACGTATCCGCGCCGCCGCCCGGCCGCTCGACCGTGACCATCCCGGCGGACGCGATCGCTTCGCCTTCATGCTCGCCCGGGCCATCGCCCCAGCGGATCGCGAGATCGAGGTTGGCCTCGGTGAAATCGATCGCAGCGCTGGCGTTGGACGCGTCGGCGGAGATCAGCACGAAGCGCATTTCGGGATCGTCGCGCGCGATGTCCGCAAGGCGCGGCATCAGCCACTTCTCGGTCAGGTCGCGCGGGGCGGCGATCGTCAGCGACTTGCTCGTCTGCCCCGCCTGCATCGCACGGACCGCTTCCTCGAACTGCAGGAAGCCGTGGCGGAGCGCCGCGAGCCCGCCCTCGCCTTCCGGCGTCAGTTCGAGCCCCTTGGTGGTCCGGCGGAACAGCACGACGCCGAGCGTATCCTCCAGCGCGCGGATCTGCTGCCCGACCGCGGCGGGCGTCACCGCGAGTTCGTCCGCCGCGCGCGTAAAGCTCAGGTGGCGCGCGGCGGCATCCAGCACGCGCAATCCGTTGAGGGGCAAATGCGTGCGCTTCATCGGCGGTATGTCCCGGTGCCGGGCGTCATGCGCCCACTGCCGGCGCGATCAGCGAGAAGCGCGGGATATCGACGTCGAACCCCGCCCCGTCCTCGCCGAGCATGTGATAGCTGCCGACCATCGCCCCGGTCGGCGTCGCGAGCGGGCAGCCCGAGACATAGTCGAAGCTTTCCCCAGGGGCGATCATCGGTTGCTCGCCGATGACGCCCTCGCCCTCGACCGAATGCCGCGCGCCGCGCCCGTCGGTGATGATCCAGTGGCGGGTGAGCAACTGGACCGTCCGCTCCGAATCGTTCTCGATCCGGATGTGATACGCCCAGAACCACCGTCCCCGCTCGGGTTCGGATTGTTCTGGCAGGAAGCTGACCGACACGCGGACCACCACCCCAAGCGTTTCCGCGACATAGGGGAACAGCGCCTTCACGACGCGATCCTTCGATCCCGTGCGCCGCCGCACCGCACGCTCAAAGCCCCGCCGCCGTCAGCGCCTGGTCGATGTCCGCGATCACGTCGTCCGCGTCCTCCAGCCCGACGTTGAGGCGGAGCAGCCCCTCGGTCACGCCCATTTCGAGCCGCTTTTCCTCGGCGACGCCGGAATGCGTGGTCGAGGCGGGATGCGTCATCAGCGACCGCGAATCGCCGATGTTGTTCGAAATGTCGACCAATTCAAGCGCATCGAGCAGCGCATGCGCCTGCGTGCGCCCCGCCACTTCGAACGCGAAGATCGGCCCGCATGCGTCCATCTGGCGCATCGCCAGTTCGTGCTGCGGGTGGCTCGGCAGGAACGGATGGAGGATCCGCGGCACGCGGCCCTCGATGAATTTCCCGACCTTGAGCGCATTCTCCGACTGGCGGCGAATGCGCAGGTCGAGCGTCTCGAGCCCCTTGAGCACGACCCACGCGTTGAACGCGCTGAGCGTCGGCCCGGTGTTGCGTGTGAAGGGCAGCAACGTGTCGTTGATGAACGCTTCGGTCCCGCACACCGCGCCCGCGAGCACGCGCCCCTGCCCGTCCATCATCTTGGTCGCGCTATAGGCGGTGACGTCCGCGCCGAATTCCATCGGCCGCTGGAGCGCGGGCGTAGCGAAGGCGTTGTCGACCACCGAAGTGATCCCGCGCGCGCGCGCGATGTCGCACACTGCCTTCAGGTCGACGACGTCCATCGTCGGGTTGGCGGGGGTCTCGAAGAAGAACACCTTGGTGTTGGGGCGGCACGCATCCTCGAACTGCTGCGGGTCGCGCGCGTCGATCGTGGTCGTCTCGATCCCGAACTTGGGGAGCAGCGTATCGACCAGCCAGCGGCACGATCCGAACGCCGCGCGCCCGGCGACGACATGGTCCCCCGCCTGGAGCTGGCACAGCAGCACCGCGGTCATCGCCGCCATGCCCGTCGCCATCGTGCGGCACGCTTCCGCGCCCTCCAGCAGGGCGATGCGGTGCTCCAGCATCTCGACCGTCGGGTTCTGCAACCGCGAATAGGTCATGCCGGTCTGTTCGCCGGCAAAGCGCGCGGCGGCGTCCGCGGCGCAATCATAGGCATAGCCCGAGGTGAGGAACAACGCCTCCGACGTCTCCCCCCATTCGCTGCGCGCGGTGCCGCCGCGCACGGCTTGGGTTGCGGGGCGCCACTGGCGGGTGATGCTCTGGTCTTGTCCGGTGCGGCGTTTCATGCGGCACGCTTTGCCGGTTGGCGGCGGGGCACGTCAATGCCCGTTCCCTGCGACAGCGCTTGAAAGCGTCACCTTTCGGCTGGATAGAGGCGGACGTGAGCCACGCGCGCCCCCACCCTTACCGTGCAGCGGCGGCGCTCGCGCTGCTCGCGCAGACGCTGTTCAGCTATCGGCTGACGATCCCGACCAAGCCGATGTTCGACGAAACGCATTACGTGCCCGCCGCCCGCACGCTGCTCGCGCTCGCCGGGCCGACCAACATCGAACATCCGCTGTTCGCGAAGGAAATCATCGCTGCGGGCATCCTGTTGCTCGGCGATACCAGCCTCGGGTGGCGGTTCTTCTCGACGCTGGCGGGGACGGGCGTCGTGCTCGGCGTATTCGCGATCGTCTGGCTCATGCTCGGTCGCGTCCGCCCGGCAGTGTTCGGCGCGCTGTTCGCGCTGTTCAACGGCACGGTGTTCGTCCAGGCGCGGATCGGGATGCTCGATGGCTTCATGGCCGCGTTCGCGATCCTCGGCCTCGCCGCGTTGCTGTGGGCGATGCGCGCCGAACGCGGGCGCGATGCGTGGTCTCGCTGGATCCTCGGCGCGGTCCTGCTGGGGCTGTCGGTCGCGGCGAAATGGGCGGCGGCGCCGCTGATCGGCTTCGCCGCGCTTGGCTTCGTCGCATTGCGGCTGGATGATGCACGCCGGAGCGGACGTTCGGTGTTCGGTGCGCTCAATGCCGGCGGGCAGCGCCATTGGCCGCAGATGGCGGCGATCCCCGCGATGCTGGTGCTGGGCGGGGTCAGCGTCACGGCCTATTTCGCCACCTTCGCCCCGGCGTTCTTCTACACGCACGATCCGCTGACCTTCGGCACGCTCTTCTCGTTCCAGCAGCGCATGTACGACCGCCAGACGCTGCCGTTGCCGTCGCATCCCTATCAGTCGGCCTGGTGGTCCTGGCCCGTGATGGTCCGCCCGATCTGGTATCTGTACGAGCGCGTCGACGGGGCGCAGCGCGGCGTGTTGCTGATCGGCAATCTCGCGATCCTGTGGGGCGGGCTGATCGCGGTGGCGGCGTGCGGCTATGGCGCGATCCGCGACCGGTCGCCGCCGCTGCTCGCCGCGGCGGCGCTGTGGGTGGCGAGCTATGCGGTGTGGATCGTGATCCCCAAGAAGATCGGGTTCTTCTATTATTATTATCTGCCAAGCATCGCGCTCTGCATCGCGCTCGCGGTGGCGTTCGACCGCTTCCCGGCGGCGCGGCGGCGTGACACCGCGTTTCTCGCCGTCGTGATCGTGCTGTTCGCGGTGTTTTATCCGGTGTTGTCGGCAGCCCCGCTGCCGGGCCCGGCGGCGTTCCATTATTGGACGTGGTTTCCCAGCTGGGTGTGAGCGGCAACGTGCGCGGTCCCCCTTACCTCATCCCATCCGCCCCCACCCGTTCGTCCTGAGTAGCGACCGAGTAGGCGGAGCCGTATCGAGGGCGCGTATCGAAGGACAGGTTGTCGCGTGCGGCGGTCCTTCGATACGCCCCCTCGATACGCCCTGAAGAAGGGCTACTCGGTCGCTACTCAGGACGAACGGAAAGAGAGAGAGAGAGAGAGAGAAGGAGCTGCATCACCCCGCCCCCCCCCAAAAACAAAAGGGCGCCCGGGTTTCCCCGGACGCCCCACCAGTTCGAGCTGCGCTTGGGAACAGCCCGATCTGTTCCGTGATTACATGCCGTTCGACAGGTTCGTGTCGGCATCGTTGGTGCGCATGTCGGTTGCCTGGTTCTGGCCCGTTGCGCGCACTGCGTCCGCCTTGTTCTCGAGCATTGCTTCGCCTGCCGGGGTCGCTGCGTTGTCTGCTGCTTCCTCGAGGTTGTCTGCAACGGCTTCGGTGTTGGCTTCGATATTGTCAGCAGCCTGCTCGCGCGGGGTCGAGTTGCAGGCAGCCAAGGAAACGAGGCCAGCAGCGGCTGCGAGAACGAACATCTTCTTCATCGTGATATACCCTTTTCGAACGGCTCGAAGGCCGAAGGCAGATAAGACATAACGCCGTGATTTGTTCCGAAAACCACGAAAACTTTCTTACTATTCCGCAAATGTCGTTGTAAACAAAGAATAAGTATTTGGCGCGACCCTGCCGCAGTTGACTCTGCGGCGGGATCGAACGCTCAGTCGAGCGTCAGCACGATCTTGCCGACATGGTCGCCCGCCTCCATCCGGCGGTGCGCCGCGGGCGCCTCCTCCAGCGAGAAGGTGCGGTCGAGCACCGGCTTGAGCTTCCCGGCCTCGACATGCGGCCAGACGGTGCGATGCAATTCGTCCGCGACCAGCGTCTTGAACGCGGTGTCGCGCGCGCGCAGCGTCGACCCCGTCAGCGTCAGCCGCCGCCGCATGATCTCGAATAACGGCACCGTCGCGGTCGCGCCGCCCTGTACCGCGATCGAAACGTGGCGCCCGTCCTCGGCGAGGCACTGCAGGTTACGCGCGACATAATCGCCCCCAACCATGTCGAGCACGACCGCGCATCCCGCGCCGCCGGTGATGTCCTTGATCCGCGCCACGAAGTCCTCGGTCTTGTAATTGATCGCGTGCGCCGCGCCGAGCGCCTTGGCGGAAGCGCATTTGTCGTCCGACCCGGCGGTGACGATGACCGTCAACCCGAAGATCGCGCCCAGCGCGATCGCCATGGTTCCAATGCCGCTGGTGCCGCCGTGGACCAGCACGGTGTCGCCCTCGGTCGCGTACCCACGCTCGAACAGATTGGTCCACACCGTGAACAGCGTTTCCGGGAGCGCTGCCGCCTCGACCATCGACAGCGCGTTCGGCACGGGCAGCACTTGCCCCGCGGCAACTGCGACATATTCGGCATATCCCCCGCCGGCGACCAGCGCGCAGACTGGTTGGCCGAGCAGGTTCCCGCCGACGTCGGCCCCTTGCAACACGACGGTGCCCGAAACTTCCAGCCCGAGGATCGACGGCGCTCCCGGTGGTGGCGGATAGCCGCCCTTGCGCTGGAGCACGTCCGGGCGGTTGACGCCGGCCGCGACCACCCGGATCAGCACTTCATGCGTCGCAATCGTGGGCACAGGCCGTTCGACGACCACCAGAACCTCCGGCCCACCCGCCTCGCTGGGGTCGATCGCGCGCATCGTTACCGGCAGATCCTGCATCGCTTCCAAGCCCCGTTTTACGCGGCGTTCGGACAAGTCCCGTTTCGCCAGCGCGCCTTATTGACATCCCCTGCGCGTGGGTCAACGATCCTCCCCATGGACATCGACGAGATTCTCCCGAACAAAGCGGGCGATCCGCTCGCTGCGGTCATCGCACAGGACCTGGACCCGCTTTCGGTCAAGGAACTCGACGATCGCGTCGCCGCGCTCGAGCGCGAAATCGTTCGGACTAGGGAAAAACGGGATAGTGCCGTTAACCACCGCGCAACCGCAGATATGCTCTTTAAGTCGTAAAGTGACTGGTTCCGGAACACAGGAACACCGAGAGTCGTTTTCAAGAGGTTGATGCGGGCGACCTTCCTTCCGACATAGCTGGAAAGGGTCGCTCGTCTTACGTGGCCCGCATGGAGTAACTACAGATGCCATCCTTCGCCTCCGCGCTGGAAACCACGTTGCACAAAGCCCTTGAGGCTGCGTCTTCGCGCCGGCACGAATATGCTACGCTAGAACATCTGCTGCTCGCCTTAATTGATGACGAGCATGCTTCGAAGGTGATGCAGTCCTGCGGCGTCGATACCGCCGAGCTGACCTCGACCGTCAAACACTATCTCGATACCGAACTGGAAGCGTTGAAAGTCGACGCGGCGACCGACCCGTCGCCGACCTCGGGGTTCCAGCGTGTCGTCCAGCGCGCGATCCTGCACGTCCAATCGTCCGGACGCGACGAAGTGACCGGCGCAAACGTGCTGGTCGCGCTGTTCAGCGAGCGGGAAAGCTATGCCGTCTACTTCCTGCAGCAGCAGGATATGAGCCGGCTCGACGCGGTCAGCTTCATCAGCCACGGTGTCGGCAAGGGTGGCGCTGCCCCCGAGGCGACCTCGCCCAAGGGTGCCGAGGAAGAGAAGCCGCAGAAGCCCGGCGAGAAGGGCAAGGAAAGCGCGCTCAAGCAGTTCTGCGTCGACCTCAACGAGAAGGCCAAGAAGGGAAAGGTCGATCCGCTGATCGGTCGTGGCCCCGAGGTCGATCGTACGGTCCAGATCCTGTGCCGCCGTTCGAAGAACAACCCGCTGTATGTGGGCGATCCCGGCGTCGGAAAGACCGCGATCGCCGAAGGTCTCGCGCGCAAGATCGTCGAGGGCGACGTGCCGGAAGTGCTGCTGCCGGCGGTGATCTACTCGCTGGACATGGGCGCGTTGCTCGCAGGCACCCGGTATCGCGGTGACTTCGAGGAGCGCTTGAAGGCGGTCGTGACCGAGCTGGAGAAGATGCCCGACGCGATCCTGTTCATCGACGAGATCCACACCGTGATCGGTGCCGGCGCGACCAGCGGCGGCGCGATGGATGCGTCGAACCTGCTGAAGCCGGCGCTGTCGGGCGGGACGATCCGCTGCATCGGCTCGACCACCTACAAGGAGTTCCGCAACCACTTCGAGAAGGACCGCGCGTTGCTGCGGCGCTTCCAGAAGATCGACGTCAACGAACCCACGATCGAGGACACGATCAAGATTCTGGCCGGTCTCCGGACCGCGTTCGAAGACCATCACAAGGTGAAATATACCCCCGACGCGATCAAGTCGGCGGTGGAGCTGTCGGCGCGCTACATCAACGACCGCAAGTTGCCGGACAAGGCGATCGACGTGATCGACGAAGTCGGTGCGATGCAGATGTTGGTGCCGCTCGCCAAGCGCAAGAAGACGATCACCAGCCGCGAGATCGAGCAGGTCATTGCGACGATGGCGCGCATTCCGCCGAAATCTGTGTCCACGGACGACACGAAAGCGCTCGAATCGCTCGAAACCGACCTCAAACGGGTGGTGTTCGGACAAAATGCGGCGATCGAAAAGCTCGCCTCCGCGATCAAACTATCGCGCGCGGGTCTGCGCGATCCCGAGAAGCCGATCGGCAACTATCTGTTCACCGGCCCCACCGGCGTCGGGAAAACCGAGGTTGCAAAGCAGCTTGCGACGATCATGGGGATCCCGCTCCAGCGCTTCGACATGTCCGAATACATGGAACGCCACTCGGTCTCCCGACTGATCGGTGCGCCCCCGGGCTATGTCGGATTCGACCAGGGCGGCCTCCTCACCGACGCGATCGACCAGCAGCCGCACTCGGTACTGCTGCTCGACGAGATCGAGAAGGCGCACCCCGACCTGTTCAACATCCTGCTGCAAGTCATGGATAACGGGCGCCTTACCGACCAGCACGGTAAGACGGTCGACTTCCGCAACGTCATCCTGATCATGACGACGAACGCGGGTGCCGCCGATATGGCACGCGAGACTCTAGGCTTCGGCAACCTCACCCGCGAGGGCGAGGACGAGCAGGCCGTCCAGAAGATGTTCACGCCGGAGTTCCGTAACCGTCTCGATGCGATCGTCCCGTTCGGTTATCTGCCGACCGAGGTGGTGGCACGGGTCGTGGACAAGTTCATCCTTCAGCTCGAATTGCAGCTGGCGGACCGCAACGTTCACATCAACTTGGACGACGAAGCTAAGACATGGCTGACCGCCAAGGGGTATGACAAGCTGTACGGTGCCCGCCCGATGGGCCGTTTGATCCAGGAAAAGATCAAGCAGCCGCTCGCCGAGGAACTGCTGTTCGGCAAGTTGGTCCATGGCGGCGAGGTGACGGTGAAGATGAAGGACAACGCGTTGTCGTTCGAAATCACCTCCGCCCCGCCGAAGAAGCCGCGGCGCAAGACGACGAACAAGGTCGACAGCACCGCAAAATAAGTGGGCCAGTCGGTTACAAAATCAGCGCGGGTTCGGCGATGCCGGACCCGCGCTTTTTTTGTTCTTCGAAGTCGCGACCTTGCGCCCATGCCGTTGGTCGCTCGCCTCGCTTTCGGGCAAAATCAACCGATTCGCTCGCATGGCCAAGACATCGCTTGCGGCGCACCAATTGCCGTACGTCGCGTGTGCTACCACCCCGTTAACCACCGTGTTCGTGGACAATCCGCCACAATCAGTCCTTGAAAAGCAAATCGAACGCCAAATTTTACTTTCCGTTCGTCATCATGGAGCTAGGAATCGAGCATGCGTCCAACGCCCCGCTCTCGCCTGTGCGCCTTTCTCCTGATGTGGTGCGCCATGTTTCTCGCGGGCGAGTCGGCTGGGGCAACCATCACAAGCGCTGGGGAGCCGATCAGGGCGTGTATCACACGCGACCGCGTGGGGCTTACTGCGCACGCGCTTTTGCTCCCCTCGGCGCCTTTTAGGTGCGAAACCGATCAACGCACGCTCGGTCCCGGCAGTTACTGGCTTCGCTCGGCGCCGTTGCGTCGCAGCGGAGCGGTCAACGTCCGAAGCGCAAGCCTTTGGCAAGGAACGGTAACGCTCTATGCCGTGTACGCGGACGGCGTAATCCTTCGTCAAAGTGTGGACCAACAGGGCGCTTCGCGTCGTATGCAGTTGGGTGCGATGGTCGAAGTCGCCTTGCCGCACCGTCCGGCCCCGCTGGTCCGCCTGCTGTGGCACGTCGACGGGGCCGCCAACCTGCGTGGCATCCTGCGCGACGTTGAGCTTACGACCGTAGACGAGAGCAGGCAGGCCAATCTCGTGCTTGGAGGGCTTTATGCCGCCTTTGCCGGGCTGTGCATGGCGCTGCTGTGCTATAACTTCGCGCTTTGGGTGGCACTGCGGCACCGCTTTCAGCTCGCCTATTGCGCGATGGTTCTGAGCCTGCTGGCGTACGCCATATCGTCCTCGGGCTATCTCTCCTGGATGTACCCGGACATCGCCAACAATGATCGGATCCGGTGTAACTACCTGTCCCTGGGCATCGCCACCGTTTCCGCCTTCGCCTTCGCCCGAGCATTTTTCGAAGAACGCGTTTTTGCCGGCTGGATGGGCCGATCCGTGCGGATCGTCAGCGCAATCACCGTTTTGGCGTCGCTTGCCTTTTTCCTGTTTGCGCCATGGAACGTCTGGTTTTTCGATCGGCTATATTCGGTTGCCTTCGTCGCTCAAATGGCAATGGTCCTTCCGCTGTTGTGGCGGGCCTGGGCGCTGCGGAGCAACTACCTGTGGGTGTTCACCCTTGCCTGGGCCGTGCCGATCATCATGGCCACCGTGCGCGTCGTCAGCGCGTTCGGCTTGATCGGGTGGAACTTCTGGCTCGACAATTCGACGATCGTATCGATGACGGTCGAAGCGCTGCTGTCGAGCGTCGCCATCGCGTATCGCATGCGTTTGTTGAGCAACGAACGCGACGAAGCCCGCGAACGGGAGATCGCCGCGCGGTTGCTGGCCGATACCGATCCGCTGACCGGATTGCTCAATCGCCGCGCTTTCCTGCACCATGCGATCGGACGCGAGGGCGAGCAAATCCTGATGATTGCCGATCTCGACCACTTCAAGCAGGTCAACGAAACCATCGGTCACGACGGCGGAGACGAAGTCCTGCGTGTCTTCGCCCGAACGCTGTGCCAGTCCGTCCCAGCCGAGGCGCTGGTCGCGCGCATGGGCGGAGAGGAATTTGCGGTCGTTACGGCGGCGGAGACCGCGTTCGACCCTGAAAACATTTTGGCGAGTCTGCGAGCCGAACGGATGCCGTTCGACGTGACCATCACCGCGAGCATCGGGGTTTGTATTGGTGCACTCGAACGCGAGCAGGATTGGAAGGCGCTCTACGGATGCGCCGATCGCGCCCTGTTCGAAGCCAAGTCCGCCGGTCGCGATCGCGCGCGGGTACGCCTCTTGAGCCATCACCATCCGGTTCAGGCGCCCACGCTTGCTGCCCTTCGCCAGTAAGGCTATAACGGTTGCGTAAGGAGACGGCCTGGTGCGCAATCGGAATATGGTCATCGCGATCTGTGCTCTGTTGGTCGTAACAGCAACGGTGAAGAACCATCCGACCGCGGACATTCGTGTCCTGACGCACGACGCGTCCGATCCGATGCCGCATCAGATCAAGGCAGCGCTCGATCTGGGTTTGCTGGGCATCTCCGTCCTGTACACCTGGACGGCACGCCCGATCGGCTGAACGGCGGTTCCGTCGCAAGCGCGCGGCGGACGCGGTTTGCAACGGCTTGCAGGCAACGGATGCCTTGCTTACACCTTTGTCAATGAACAGACCCGAAGCGCTCTGGCGCGAATCGTATCGTCATCCCGCTGCCTGGGACAGCGCCTTCCCGCCCCTATCGATGGCGACGCTATTCGACGAAGCCGCCGCCCGGAGCGGGCAGTCGCCGCTGATCGATTTCCTCGGTCGCCATTACTCGTTCGCCGAAACACTGGACGGTGCGAACCGCGTCGCCGCCGGCCTGTCCGCGCTTGGATATGGCCCGGGAGACCGGATCGGTTTGTTCCTGCCCAACGTGCCCCATTATGTCGCGGCGTATTACGGGATTCTCAAGCTCGGCGCGACGGTGGTGAATTTCTCGCCGCTCTACACCGCAGCCGAACTCGCGCATCAGGTCGAGGATTCGGGTACACGACTACTGTTCACGCTCTCCGCCAACCAACTGCTCCCAACGGCGCTCGACGTGCTGGACCATAGCGGTCTGGAACGGTTGGTCGTCGGGTCAATCGCCGGCGCCTTGCCGACGGCAAAGTCGCTCCTGTACCGGATGTTCAAGGGCGGCGAAGTGACGAAGCGGCCGGACGATCCCCGGATCCTGGCATTTTCCAAGTTGATCGCAAACGATGGTGCCTTTCCGCGTCCCACCCTGTCGCCCGAAACCGACGTCGCCCTGATCCAATATACCGGGGGCACCACAGGAACCCCGAAAGGCGCGATGCTGACGCACCAGAACCTTGCCGCCAACGCGCGGCAGGTGATGGCGATCGACCCGCATCCAGCCGCGCCAGACCGGATTCTCGGGGTGCTGCCGATGTTCCACGTCTTCGCCAACACCTGCGTGCTCAACCGAACGGTGCTTAACGGCGGCTGCATCGTGATGCTCCCGCGGTTCGAGGCGGGGGCGGTGCTGGCGGCAATCGCGCGGACCAAGGCGACCGCGCTCCCCGGCGTGCCGACGATGTATCAGGCCCTGCTCGACCATCCCAAGATCGGTGCGACCGACTTCTCTTCGCTGAGAATCTGCATTTCGGGCGGCGCGCCGCTCGCACCCGAATTGAAGGCGAAGTTCGAGAAGGTAACGGGTGCGACCGTGGTGGAGGGCTATGGCCTGTCCGAGAGCTCGGGCGTACTCTCCGCCAACCCTTATGAGGCCGAGGGAAAGACCGGGACGATCGGCCAACCGCTTCCCGCCACGCAGCTTCGACTGGTCGACAAGGCCGACCCGACACTGGATGCGCCCGATGGTGAACCCGGCGAGATCGTCGCCCGGGGGCCGCAGATCATGAAGGGCTATTGGAACCGCCCGGACGCCGACGAGGACGTCTTTGTGACCACCGCGGATGGCAAATGGCTGCGCACCGGCGATGTCGGGACGATCGATGCGGACGGCTTCGTCAAGATCGTCGACCGGCTGAAGGACATGATTTCGGTCTCGGGTTTCAAGGTCTTCCCAAGCCAGATCGAAGCAGTCCTGTATCATCATCCCGCCATCAAGGAGGCGCTCGTAGTTGGTCTGCCCGATCCGTATCGCGGCGAGCATCCCCGCGCCTATGTCACGCTCAACGACACGACGGACATCAGCGGCGAAGCGTTGCGCGACTGGCTCAACCCGCAGATCGGCCGGCATGAACGCGTGGACGAAGTAGTGTTGCGGTTGACCATGCCAAAGACGATGATCGGCAAGCTCAGCCGCAAGGACCTGATTACGGAAGTAATGGCGGAAGGCACCAAGACGACTGGAGAAAACTAAGCTTCAGACGCCGTTTCGCGCAGCTGCGGCGGAGGGACGAAATGTCGGCGGATGTGTTCGCCGTCTCGATCTCGAGGTGAAATTGCGTTCCTTTCGCGGCATATCTTGCAGACCGACTGTCTGGGGAGACGCCGCATGACCGACCTGATCCTGCATGAATATGCCGCGTCCGGGAATTGCTACAAGATCCGCCTGACCGCTGCTCATGCCGGCATTCCGTTGGAACGGCGGGAATATGACATCACGGCGGGCGCGACGCGGACACCTGCCTTTCTCGAACGAATCAACCCCAATGGGCGAATCCCGGTTCTGCAGGTCGGCGACGACTTTCTGCCCGAAAGCGGTGCCGCCTGCCTGTACCTGGCGGACGGGTCGCCTTTGATCCCGCAGGATCGGTTCGATCGCGCCGACATGCTCCATTGGATGTTCTGGGAGCAATATCATCACGAGCCGAACATCGCGACGCTACGCTTCTGGCGCACGACGATCGGCGAGGCGGGCCTCGACGATGTGCAGCGTGCCCTGCTTCCGGTGAAGCGCGCTGCCGGGGAGGCCGCGCTGGCAGTGATGGACGCACATCTCGCGCGGACCCCATTCCTGGCGGCGGGCCGCTTCACCGTCGCCGACATCGCGCTCTATGCCTACACCCATGTTGCGGAAGACGGCGGTTTCGCGCTGCGTCTTTACCCTGCAATCCAGGCGTGGTTGCGCCGTGTCGCGGCGCTCCCCGGGCATATTGCCATGTGACAGTTGGATGAAGGTCGATCCGTGCGATTGTAACATTGGCGAGGCATAGAACACAGTCATCCACAGGCTTTGCGGGATGGCGGAACGATGGACGCAATTACCAGGATCGCTCTCGATGGTCTGGTTGGCCAAGGCACGGTCGCCGACTTCGCGGATTTCGCGCATTCGAACCCGGTCATTCCGGAACGGCCGATCGATTTCCGCCGCAAGTATCGCACGATCTGGATTTCCGACATTCATCTCGGCACGCGTGGCTGCAACGCTCGAATGCTGATCGACTTCCTCGACCATGTCGACAGCGAGCGGATGTACCTGGTCGGTGACATCATCGACGGCTGGCGGCTCAAGAAGAAATTCTACTGGCCGGTCGAACACAATGACGTGGTGTGGCGGCTGCTGAAGCGCGCCAAGCGCGGCACCGACGTGATCTACATTCCCGGCAATCACGACGAGGTGATGCGGCAGTTCACCGGGCTCGACTTCGGCGGCGTCGCGATCCGGCGCAAGGCGATCCACGAAACCGCGGACGGTCGCCGGCTGCTCGTTCTCCACGGCGACGAATTCGACGCGATCACGCTCGCGCACCGCTGGCTCGCGCATGTCGGCGACGTTGCGTACACCGTGCTGATGGCGCTCAACCGCTGGGTTAATGCGTATCGCCGCTATTTCAACTTGCCGTATTGGTCGCTGTCCAAGCACGCCAAGGCGAAGGTCAAGAACGCGGTCGAGTTCATTTCCAATTACGAGGAAGTGATCGCGCAGGCGGCTGGATCGCGTGGGGTCGACGGGGTTGTCTGCGGGCATATCCACACTGCGGAATTCCGCGACATCGATGGCATAGCCTATTATAACGATGGCGACTGGGTGGAGGGCTGCACTGCCTTGGTCGAGCATTTCGACGGTCGCATGGAGTTGCTGCATTGGGCGGACGAGATTGCGGCGCGGGAGAAGGCACAGGTGAGCGCGAAGATCGCGCAGCTGGCGGCCTGACGCCGGTGCGCATCGCGATCGTCACCGACGCGTGGAGCCCGCAAGTGAATGGCGTGGTGCGTACGCTCCAGGCGGTCCGCGCGGAGCTCGAGCGGCAGGGGCACGATGTCCTGATCGTCTCACCCGACCTGTTCTATTCGATGCCGTGCCCGACCTATCCCGAGATCCGCCTCGCCTTCGCCCGCACCGCCGCGGTCGGCAAGATGCTTGCGGACTTCGTGCCGAACGCGATTCATCTTGCGACCGAGGGACCGGTATGTCTCGCCGCGCGGCGCTGGTGCCTGTCGCGAGGCTTTCCCTTCACCACGGCGTATCACACGCAATTCCCGGATTACGTGTCAGCGCGGACGGGGGTGAACCCGGAGTGGGTGTGGCGGTATATCCGATGGTTCCATTGGCCGGCGCAGTCGATCCTTGCGTCCACGCCGTCGATCGCTGCCACGCTGAAGGCACATGATCTGACCCGGGTGCGGCACTGGGGCCGCGGGGTCGACCTGTCGACGTTCGGTCCGGACATCGCGCCGGACCCGACGATCCGCGCGCTCGCCGACGGAGGCAAGGGTCCGATCCAGCTTTATGTCGGGCGCGTGGCGGTCGAGAAGAACATCGAGGCGTTCCTTGCCGCACGCACGCCGGGGGTAAAGGTCATCGTCGGCGACGGACCGGCCCGCGCCACGCTCTCTGCCAAATACCCGGACGCGCATTTCCTCGGTCCGCTGTTCGGGGACGACCTTGCCTCTGCCTATACCGCCGCCGACGTGTTCGTCTTCCCCAGCAAGACGGACACGTTCGGTCTGGTGATGATCGAAGCGATGGCGTGCGGCGTACCGGTCGCGGCCTATCCAGTTACGGGGCCGATCGACGTCCTTACCGCGAAGGTCGGCGCGATGGACCCGGACCTGGACGTCGCGATCGCCACCGCGCTGACGTTGGACCGTGCGGATTGTGTTGCCTATGGGCAAAGCTTCACCTGGTCGGCGAGCGCGCGACAATTCCTGGGCGCGCTGGTACCGGTCAATCATCCCGAAGCGATCGCGGCCTAGACGTTCTTCGCGGCAGGGGACCACGATGCTGTAAGAAAGATCGCCCGATCGGCGGCTCTGGCAGCCCCCAAAAGCGCGTCTGAACCGCGCTTGCCACTTCCCCCCATCCGTTCTACATCTAAAGTCAGCACAAGTGGCCGCTCCGAAAGGGGCGGCCCTTTCCGTTTCTGAAGGAGTTCACCGCATGGCTCAGCCGCTTATGCCCCATGCCACCGCATCGTGGCTCGTCGACAATACCGCGCTCAGTTTCGAGCAGATCGCGGATTTCTGCGGTCTCCATATCCTTGAAATTCAGGCGATTGCGGATGATACCGCCGCCACCAAGCTGACCGGACGCGACCCGATCCGCGCGCATGAGCTGACGCAGGTCGAGATCGACAAGGGTCAGGCCAATCCGGACTACCGGCTGCAGATCCTGAAAGGGCCGGAGCAGGTTCGCCGCACCAAGGGCCCGCGCTACACGCCGGTATCGAAGCGGTCGGACAAGCCCGACGGCATTTCGTGGATCATCCGCAACCATCCCGAGATCACCGACGGTGCGATCAGCGCGCTGATCGGCACGACCCGCACGACGATCGCGGCGATCCGCGACCGCAGCCACTGGAACATCGCCAACATCACGCCGAAGGATCCGGTCACGCTCGGCCTGACGACGCAGCGCGAGCTCGACGCCGCGGTCGGCAAGGCCGCCAAGGCCGCCGGGATCGAAGCACCGGTCGACACGCGGCTCGAGGGGGATCGCGAGGCGCTCATCACCGAGTTGCGCGCCAACCGCGATCAGCTCGCGCGTGACACCGAAGCCGCCGAGCACGGCGAACCCGCGCCGCGCGCCGAACCGACGGCGGAGACGCTGTTCAAGCGCTGACGCCTGCTCCCCTCCCTGGAAGGGAGGGGCTGGGGGTGGGTCGCTCTGAAACCGGCACCACACCCGCCACGGGCCAACCCACCCCCGACCCCTCCCTTCCAGGGAGGGGAGGAACTAAGATGACCAATTCCCCCCGTTTCGCCTTCACCATCGCCGCGACCGACGGCAAGGCGCGCACCGGCGAAATCGCGATGCGCCGCGGCACGATCCGCACCCCCGCCTTCATGCCGGTCGGCACCGCCGCGACCGTGAAGGCGGTCAAGCCCGCCGACGTCCGTGCAGCGGGCGCGGACATCATTCTCGGCAACACCTATCACCTGATGCTTCGCCCCGGCGCGGAACGCGTCGCGCGGCTCGGGGGCCTGCATGATTTCATGGGCTGGGACCGCCCGATCCTCACCGACAGCGGCGGCTATCAGGTGATGAGCCTCAGCGACCTGACCAAGCGCGACGAAAATGGCGTGACCTTCAAGTCGCACCTCGACGGCACGCGCCACACATTGAGCCCCGAACGCTCGATCGAGATCCAGCGGCTGCTCGGCTCGGACATCGTGATGGCGTTCGACGAGCTCGTCCCCACCACCTCCACCCCCGAAGTCCAGGCCGCCGCAATGGCGCGCTCGATGCGCTGGGCAAAGCGTAGCCGCGATGCGTTCGATGGCGCCGGCGCGCATGCCGAGGGTGCGGCGATCTTCGGGATCCAGCAAGGCGCGCTCGACCAGACGCTGCGCGGCGACAGCGCGGGTGCCCTGATCGACATCGGGTTCGACGGCTATGCGGTCGGCGGGCTCGCTGTTGGTGAGGGGCAAGAGGCGATGTTCGGCTGCCTCGATTTCGCGCCCGACCAGTTGCCGGTCGACAAGCCGCGCTATCTGATGGGCGTAGGCAAGCCCGACGACATCGTCGGCGCGGTCGAGCGCGGGATCGACATGTTCGATTGCGTGATGCCGACCCGCTCGGGCCGCACCGGCCAGGCGTTCACGCGGCAAGGCCCGATCAACTTGCGCAACGCGAAGTTCGCCGAGGATCAGGGGCCGCTTGATCCGGTCTGCGGATGTCCGGTCTGCGGCACATGGTCGCGCGCCTATATCCATCATCTGGTGCGGTCGCAGGAAATTCTCGGCGCGATGCTGATGACCGAACATAATCTGTGGTTCTATCAGGGGTTGATGGCGGACCTTCGCGCGGCGATAGCGGAAGCACGCCTTAAAAGTTTCGCGGATGCGTTCCGACAGGCGTACAAGGCGGGGAACGCGCAAGCGTAAAGTCGAGAGGGAATCATGGCTGAAATCAACGAAATCGAAGCGGCAGCCCGCGATCACAAGCGAGTCCGCGATGCCGCAGAGGCCGCCCGCAGCGCGGTTAAGGACAGCTGGCCGATCGTTCCGATCGCGATCGGCGTTGGAGTTGGTTCGGCCGCGCTCGCGGCAGTGCTGATGTACACCAACCGGGATCGCGAAAAACCCTGATGGGGATTGACGGAACGGCGTACACTGCCCTTCCCGTCAAACCGGACTACTCTTGGTATCCACCGCGCCGCATGTCCTGCTAGCCGCAGAACGGAAGCCGGTGGATCCGGCCCGGATGACGCCGTGGCAAACCACATGCTGTCCTCCCTGTCCGATTGACATACCACACCTCCCGGCAACACAGTGCAGCATCAGCCTGCACCGCCGGAGTCTCCCCCATGCGTTTGTCCCGTGCCGCCCTCCTGTTGGGCGCCGCCCTGCTGCCCGCGACTCTCGCGCAGGCGCAACCGACCGCCCCCGCCCCAGCCGTCAAGCCGATCGCCTTCACCGAACGCACGCTCGCCAACGGCCTGCGCGTCTATGCGATCCGCGACACCAGCACCCCCAACGTCTCGGTCCAGATGTGGTACGACGTCGGCTCGAAGGACGATCCCGCCGGCCGCTCGGGCTTCGCGCACATGTTCGAACATCTCATGTTCAAGGCGACGCGCAACCTGGTGTCCGAACAGATGGACCGGCTGACCGAAGACGTCGGCGGCAACAACAATGCGTCCACCAACGACGACTATACCGAATATCACGAGACGATCCCCGCCAACCACCTTCAGCGCCTGCTGTTCGCCGAAGCCGACCGGATGGCAAGCCTGGTGGTCGAGCCCAAGAGCTTCGCCTCCGAGCGCGACGTGGTGAAGGAGGAACTCCGCCAGAACACCAACGCCCGCCCCTACGGCAAGCTGTTCTCGCAATATTTCCCCGCGATCAGCTACACCCGCCACCCCTATGCGCGCGGGACGATCGGCAGCATCGACAATCTCGACAGCGCGCAGATCGACGACGTCCGTGCGTTCCACGCGACTTTCTACCGGCCCGACAATGCGGTGCTGGTCGTCTCGGGCAATTTCGACCCCGCGCAACTGAACCAGTGGGTCGACCAGTATTTCGCGAAGATCAAACGCCCGGCCCGTGCGATCCCGCGCGTCACCACGACCGAGCCGCCGCGAACGCAAGCCGTCAGCCGCACGGTCTATGAAGCGAACACCCCGCTCCCCGCGGTCCTGATCAGCTACCCGATCCCCGCCGACCGCGACCCCGACAGCGCGGCGCTCGCGGTGCTCAACACGATCCTGTCGCAGGGCGAAAGCTCGCGGCTGTACGAGAGCCTCGTCTATCGCGACCAGCTCGCGCAGTCGGCGGAGACCTATCTCGACGTCAAGCAAGGCCCCGGCAACTTCGCGGTGATCGCGATCATGGCCGGCGGCAAGGACGTCGCAACCGGCGAGGCCGCGCTGCGGCGCGAGATTGCGCGGATGCGCGACACCGCGGTCAGCCCGGCTGAGCTGGCGAAGGCGAAGAACCAGATCGTCACCGCTGAACTGCTCGGTCGCGAAACCGCCGAGGGCAAGGGCCGCACGATCGCGCAAGCGACGATCATCGACGGCGACCCGCACGCCGCCGACCGGCAACTCGCAGCAATCGGCCGTGTCACCGCCGCCGACGTCCAGCGCGTTGCGCGCAAATATCTGCAGGACAATCGTGCCGCGACGATCCGTTACCTCCCCGCCGAAAGCGCGAACGGCGCGAAAGGCGATACGATTGCGGTCGCGGACAGCGTGATCGCGCAGAAGCTCGTCACCCCGCCAGACGTCCAGATCGTCACCCCTGCCAGCGTCGCCGACCGTATCGCGCCTCCCGCCCCCGCCGCGACAGTTCAGGCGAGCAGCCCGAAGCCGGTAGAATTCGCGCTTGCGAACGGAATGCGGGTCGTGGTGGTCGAAAAGCATGACCTGCCGCTGATCACGGCATTGCTGGTTGGCCAAGGTGGCGGCTCGAATGATCCCGCCACGCTGCCCGGCGTCAACAGCTTGGCCGCGACGCTATTGACCAAAGGCACCAAGACCCGCAGCGCGTCCGACATCGCGCAACAGATCGAGACGCTCGGCGGCGCTATTTCGAGCGACGCAAGCTGGGATGGCGCGAGCGTCGACATCACCGTCAAATCTGACCAGGCGGCCCCCGCACTTGGCATTCTCGCCGACGTCGCGCGCAACCCGGCCTTCCAGCCCGACGAGATCGAACGCGCGCGGGCGCAGGCGATTGATGGCGTACAAGTCGCGATGAAGAACCCAAGCCAACTCGCTGGCCTCGTTGCCGCGCGCGCGGCGCTCGGCACAACATCGTACGGCCATCCGCTGGAGGGGACGCCGACGTCGCTCAAGGCAATCGGCGCAAGCGACATCCGCCACGCCTACGCTGCAACCTGGACACCAAAACAGGCAACGTTGGTGATGGTGGGCGACGTCACCCCGGTACGCGCACGGCAATTGGCGGAGACAAGCTTTGCGGGCTGGCGTGCGGTCGCGGCACCGCAGGCGCGCGTTGCGGCCGGCAATTACCCCAAACCAAGCGTCGTCGTCATCGACATGCCGGGTGCGGGCCAAGCCGGCGTCGTGGTCGCGCGCCCCGGATTGGCCCGCAATGACCCTCGCTATTATCCGACGGCGGTCGCCAATACGGTTCTGGGCGGCGGCTTCTCTTCGCGGCTCAACCAGGAAATCCGTATCAAGCGCGGACTCGCTTACGGCGCTGGCAGTTCGCTTCAGGCAGGGCGTCAGCCCGGGATGATCGCGGGTCGAACGTCGACGAAAAATCCGTCCGCCCCCGAGACGGTGTCGATCATTCTCGCCGAGATGAAGCGCCTCGGCGTCGAAGCGGTGACGCCTGCCGAACTGGAAACACGCAAGGCGGTCCTGATCGGCAATTTCGGCCGCGCGACCGAAACGACTGGTGGTATCGCCGGGACCGTCGGCGGCTACGTCGTGCAGGGCGTGCCGCTGAGTGAGCTCGGCACCTATGTCGACAAGGTCACGGCAGTCGAACCCTCAGCGGTCCAAGCAGCGGCGGCGGCGCTCCTCGATCCAGCAGCAGCGAGCATCGTCGTGGTCGGGGATGCGAAGGATTTCGTCGACCCGCTCCGCAAGACCTATCCCCGCCTTGAGGTGATCCCAGCGGGCGCCCTCAAGTTGGAGGCGCAAGCGCTGCGCTGATGGCCAGCCGAGTTCTTGTAGAGGGCTGAGCCCGGAGTCTCCAACGCGTGCGGCGACGCGATGTGGACTTTCGGGTTCCTTCCTAGCGTCAATGCGGCGCAAGGATTGCCGGGATCGGATTGGCCTCCCTCCTGAGAACAAGCGTCAGCAACCTGGTAACCCCGACGCGCTATTCGCGGGGGAATGGATCTTGCGCGCCGCCTTTACGATTATCGTTTCGCCCCAGCGCCTGTTCGCCTGCTGGGTGTTGGATGTGCGATGGTGGTCGTCGCGCTGTGCGGCATTTCGGCGATGCGGGCGATCGTCGACCAGACCGCCAAGGCCGAGCAAATCGATTCGGACAAGAACGGCTTCGACACAGAAGATCATTTCCCGGGTGCCGCCTATTTTTACGCCGAGGACACCGCAACGCCCACAGCGATCAGAACAACTGGCGCGCTGCCGTTACTGGCGCGACTGCTGGGTGGGGACGGAACGGTGCGTGCCGCCGCGCCTTTCTCCACCGCCCGCGCCAGTCCGACCGATCGCGGCCGCGCACTCCAGTGCTTGAGCGCGGCGATCTATTATGAAGCAGGTGGGGAACCGGTCGCGGGTCAACGCGCGGTCGCCCAAGTCATTCTGAACAGGGTGCGCCATCCGGCCTTCCCCGTGACCATTTGCGGCGTCATCTATCAGGGTTCGACGGAGGGGCATTGCCAGTTCAGCTTTGCGTGCAACGGTGCGATCACGCGCGGCATGCCCGATCAGGCCGCATGGTCGCGGGCTCTGGGTGTGGCGGCGGCGGCGCTTGATGGCGGCGTGATGCGCGATGTTGGCCTAGCGACTCATTACCACACGTTTGCGGTGACGCCCGACTGGAACCGAAGCCTCGTGATGACCGCCGTAGTAGGCGCGCATTTCTTCCACCGCTGGCAAGGGCGCTCAGGAACGTTCGCTGCGTTCCGCCGAGTCTATCGGGGTGGCGAACCCGTGCCCGGGCCGCTCCAAGTCGCCACGACCCGAAGCGCGCCCATACCCGTCCGGCCCGCTCAGGCGCCCGTTGCGAAGGAAGCCAGCGTCCTGAAAACCGCGCTTACGCCGCCGGAACCAAAGTTGCCCGACACTTCCGAAATCCTAGATAAATGGAAAGAGTCCGGCCAGCCTTTGTCGTAGCATCACGCTGTTACGGCGACGTGAAAGGCTAGTGATGCGGTTCGCTGCGCGAAAACCTCCCGTCGCCCACCCCCCGGCACAGGGCCGGGACGTTGCATCATGAAGATATGCCGAGCGGACCTACTGTACGGGCTTCAGGTACCGGTCAAACCAAGCCAGCGTCCGTCTCCGTAGATCGACAGAATTGGCTGGTGCGCGAATGCCATGCCCCTCTTCCGGATAGATCACCAGGCTCGTCGGAACACCCTGGTCCTTCAGGCCATGCCAATATTCGACCGACTGGGTCGGCGGAACCTCAATGTCCCGCTCGCCGACGTAGATGAAGGTCGGGGTCTTCGCACGAGTGATGAAATTCACGGCGGAATCGTCTTCATACGCCTTGCGGTCCTCGTACAGGGTCTTCCCGAAGAACGGCAGCATCCACTGGTCGATCCCGTTGGTGCCATAATAGCTGACCCAGTTGGACAGCCCCGCGCCCGCGACGATCGCCTTGAAGCGGTTGGTCTGGGTATTGGCCCACATCGCCATGAACCCGCCGTAGCTGCCTCCCGTCAGCCCCAGCCGCGCGTCGTCGATCGGCGCGACCTTTTCGGCTGCATCGATCCCGGTGAGAATGTCGCGCAGATCGCCGCCGCCGAAATCACGCTTGTTCGCGGCCGTGAACGCCTCGCCCTGACCGTAGCTTCCGCGTGGATTGGGCAGGAAGACATAATAGCCCGCGTCGAGCAGATCGCTGTAGCCACCACCGAAATACGGCGTGTTCGCCGCCGAAGGACCGCCATGGACGATCGTGATCATCGGCGCCTTCTTCGTCGGATCCGCGCCCAGCGGGGCGAGCAGCCAGCCCTGCGCAGTGAACCCTTCGTTCTTCCAACTGATCGAACGCGCCGTCATCGTAGGCGAAATTGCGTCGTTCTCGTGCGTGATCTGCACCGGTGCGGACACCGGCCCCGCAAAAATCGCGGGAGCATGGGTAAAGTCCTGTGCGACGGTCGCGACCGTCTGACCGTTCGTGCTCCACGCCGCCTTGGCATCACCCGCGCTTAAACTGGCAGGGCGCGACCAGCCGAACCCGTCCGCGCGGTCGCTCGATGCAGAAAACAGACCGGCCTGATCGCCCCGCAACGCTGTCCCGCGGATTGTCCCATCCGTCCACACCAGCGACGTAACCGTCAACCGCGCCCTCGGCGTGATATTCTGTGGCTCGCCCCCCGCAAAAGGTACCGTCCAGACATCGCCCCCGACCGAGCCGAAATCGCTCATCAAACCGCCGATGAACGCGACGGTCTTGCCGTCGGGTGACACACGCGGAAAATTGAGCTGTGTCTTGGGCTTGGCGATCGTCCGGACCACACCGCTGGTTGCGTCGATGGCATCGAGCGTAGCAACCCACCAATTGTTGTCGCCATTCCCTAGGGCTGACGTGACGACGAAGCCGGAACCGTCCGGCGTCCAGTCATATTCGTAAATGTAGCGGTCTGCCGGCGAGACCGGCTTGACCGCATTTGCTGCGATTGGCCCCGCCGCGAGATCGAACACGGCGATCCGCTGTTCGTCGCTCTTTTCGCCGATCTCGCCGACCTGACGGACACCGGCTTGCGCGGCGCCCGCTTCCTTCGCGGCGCCAATCGTCACCAATAGCGCGATCCGCTTGCCATCAGGACTGAAGCGCGGCGTCTGGGCGATGCCCTTGACCGTCGCGATGGTACGCACCTTGCCGTTCTTATCGACCGCAAGCATCATCGTTCCCGCAGTCCGGTCGCGTTCGAGCCACGCAAGCGTGCCGTCGGATGCGAAGGTCAATCCCGACAGCGAGCAGGCGCTGCGACACGGATCGAAGCTTCGCAATACCTTGCCGCCCCGTACGCTGCGGAGCGTGATCGTGCTGTTGCCTGGCGACTCCGTGCTCTCGACCGACGCAACCTGATCTCCCTGCGGGGACAGAGCAAGGCTGGCAAACCCATGGACCTGCGGCGGTGCGGCAAAGGCGGGGGTGGCGGTCGCAGCAAGCAGGAAGGCGAAAGCAGGGCGCATCGGGCAACTCCAGGGGTGGTGGAGCGGGATAGCACAGTGATGCAGCCAGGCAATTCTACACGATCATTTGTCGAGGCCACGCGCCTTTCCCCAGGACCGCGCCGCCGTGTACCCGAGATACCCCGTGCCGAAGAGCGCATAGAGTGGTTCCGGAATGCCCGACAGATAGGCGTTCATTCCCGCGGCAATGTCGTTTGCCATCTTCGGCTCGACTGCGGCGATCAGCCCCATCGGGATGGACCACAGGAGCATCGTGTACATCACGTAGAGGAAGCTGGGCCGCGCTCGGCTCGTCCAGGGGTCGGTCGATTGCGCCTCTGCTAGGATCGCTGCGATCTGCGTCTTGACCTGTTCCAGATCTTGGCTGCCTTGCAACGCAAGCAGTTTCAGCTTCGCCTCGTCACGCGCTTTCGGGTCAGGAATGATCTTGTCGATGATCCCGGCGATCGGCCCGATTATTCCGTCCAGCAATGTCATATTCCCACTCCTCTCGGTTAACCGATCCGGTTGGCTAGCCAACCGTACAGGAACGTCTCATCCGTTGGCCGAGCTTCCGCCAAGGCGACATAGCGTTCTCCGCGTAACGCCTCGATCGCCTTGACGAGAACACGCTCGCCTCGCTTCCCCCGCCGTGCGACGAAGCCCGACAAGGCGGCAAGGGTCGCGCTTCCGATGGCGCCGTCCGGCACGACGTCGGGATAATCTCTCGCCCCGCGATTCAAAGCGTTGAGCGATCGTTGGAGGAAGGTCGCCGCCACCGACGGCCCCATGTTTACAGCCGTGTCGAAGAGGATGCCCCCGACCTCTGGCGCGTATTCCGCCACCGCATCCAGTTTCGGTCGCTCCCAATAGGTACTTCGGTAGATCTCCCGGGCGGTGGCGATCGGAAAGCGCCGCATTGGCCCAACATACCCATGCGCGCGCGCCACCGCAGCGGTGATGCCGTACCGTGTCTCTCCCCCCGCATCGGCGCGATCATTCGCGTAACCGCCTTCTTGCTCGAGAACTCGGTCGATCAGTCCGTCAATCGTCATGGCAGCCTCCTTAGGAAGGCAATTAACCGTTCTGGTTCCTGTAGGACAGCCGTGGAGTTACCTCATCTGGTCCACGACAGCGTTCGCATGATTTGCTATCAATTCGGGCATTCCTCCTTCTTCAGTGAGAACAGAGCATTGCCACAGCGATCCGATCAGCAGAGGCGGTGGCTCGATCGGGGAGTTTGGTTGCTGGGCCGATGCGCGTTCGGCGCCATGATCTTCGGGCTGGCCTGGGTTGGAATCGTCCTGTCGGTGGGCAGCGACTCGATCGCAGCGTTGTGGCTTCCCAATGCCTTACTCACGGCCGCCATTCTGCGGAGCGGATGGACGCGGTCCGGCGGTTGGATCGTGGCGACGCTGATCGGCCTTGCGCTCGCCAGTTTTGCCGTCGGTGGCCTCACTAAAACGGACCTGACGTACCCGTTCATCAACGTCGCCGAGGCCGTATTTGGCTGCGCCCTGTTCTTTCAGTCTAAATCCCGCCAACCCGATATGCGCGAGATTTCGGACGTCGTGCGATACGGGCTGTGCTGCGCCGTCGCGGCACCGCTGGTTTCGGGCTTTGTCATCGCATTGCATATGGCCAGCCCCGGGGAATGGATCGCTTGGCGAGCATGGCTGTCCTGGTCGCTCGCAAACGGGTTGGGCATGCTGATCACGGGTCCCGTTGCGTTGATCGCGATCGATGCCTGGCCCAGACGGCACGAGATCGACCGCAACCGCATTCCAGAAATTGCGGGTATCCTGCTCGGCAGTGCAGCGCTTGCCGTCGCGGTGTTTGGCCAGACACGCTATCCGCTCGCCTTCCTGTGCTTGCCGATGATGATCGTGTCGGCGCTCCGTCTCGGGATCATCGGCACGGCGGCGACCATCCTGGTGGTGTCCGTCGTGGCGACCGTGGAGACGCTACGCGGGTCCGGACCGATGTGGCTGATCGACGCGACGTTCAGTATGCGTATCCATGTCCTGCAGGTGCTGCTCGCAACCGCGTTTGGCATCGGGCTTCCGTTCGCCTCGATCTTGAGCACGCGAGACCGGACTCGCGCCGAACTCAAATATGCTCGGGACTTTTCGGACACGTTGCTGGCAGCGATGCAGGAAGCGGTGTTCCGTACCGATGCCGAGGGTCGCTGGATTTTCCTCAACCGGGCGTGGGAAACGCTGACGGGCTATTCGGTCGAGGAGAGCCTTGGGTGGAGCACTGCGCGGCTGTTGCATCCTGAGGATCGCACCCATGCCGCCACGCATTATCCCCGGATCGTTTCGGGCGAAATCGAGGAAACCACGCTCAAGCAACGCTTCTACACCGCGTCCGGCGAGTGTCGCCATATCGAGGTCACGCTCCGCCGCCTTGCGCAACCGAATGGCGATTTTGACGGTACGATCGGCACGATCCGCGACATCACCGCAGCCGTCGCGACCCAGCGCGCACTGGAAGACAGCGAGGGCCGTTTCCGCCGCTTGGCGGAGGCGGCACCGGTCGGCATTTTCCGCGCCGGCCCTGATGGAGGATTGACCTACGTAAACCGCGCATGGGCGAACAAGATCGGCCTCACGGTTGAGGAATCGCTCGGAACCGGCTGGATGAAAGCGCTGGCCGACCCCGCGACCTTCATTCGCGAACCTGCTTGGAAAGACCTGAAACCGGGGGTCGTCAAAGTCCGCGACTTTGCCTTCCGCGATACAGGCGGAGGCGAATTATGGGTGCAGAGCGTCAACGGCGCTGAATTCGACAATGAAGGCGTTCTCACCGGCTTCGTCGGCGCGGTCGTCGACATTACGGAACAGCGGCGATCCCGGATCGCGCTTGCCGAGAGCAAACGGTTGTTTGAAACGCTGGCGGCGTTGTCGCCCGCGGGCATCTATCGCTCAAACGCTCAGGGCGGCATCATCTATGCCAATCCCGCTTGGCTGGATGTCGCTGGAATGACTCTCGAACAGGCATTAGGGGACGGCTGGATCCCGGCGGTTCACCCGGACGATTTGGCTCGATTGCGGCAGGAGTGGCGGGATACCGTTCTCCATTCGCATCAATTGCGGACCGAATTCCGCTTCGTCCGACCGGACGGATCAATCCGCTGGGTGGAGACGATCACCGCAAGCGAATATGACGATTCCAACCGTCAGGTCGGCTTCATCGGCGTTAACGTCGACATCACGCGCCGCAAGGCGACCGAGGCGGCGCTGCGCGAGCGCACCGAACAGTTGAAGCTTTTGGCGGAAAACGCGACCGATGCGGTGTTCCGCACGACCATCGACGGCGTCTGCCTCTATGTATCACCGTCGGTCTTCGATCTTGTCGGCCTCACGCCGGACCAACTGGTCGGGCGGAACATGTTGCGCGGATACCATCCGGACGACGTCGACCGAGTGCTCAGCGCTCACACGGCCCTTGGCACGGGCCTGATCGATCGAAAAGTCGTCGCTTACCGCATGAAACGCGTCGATCAGCCTGACACGTGGCGCTGGCTCGAATCGAACAGCGGGTTGGTGCGTGACCCCGTGACGGGGGAGCCGCGCGAAATTATTTCGTCAGTGCGCGACATCACGGAACGCAAACGGCTTGAATTCGAACTCGATTCTGCACGCCGCCATGCCGAAGTCGCAGCGCAGGCGAAATCGAGTTTTCTTGCCAACATGAGCCACGAGATTCGCACGCCAATGAACGGCGTCCTTGGGTTCACCGAATTGTTTGCTCGCTGAAAACCCTCGCGCGGACCAACAGCAGAAGCTCCAGATGATCGCCGATTCCGGAAAGGCGATGATGCGGCTGCTCAACGACATTCTGGACTTGTCCAAGATCGAGGCAGGCCATGTCACGCTCGCGCAGGACCGGGTCGACTGGCACCATCTTGCGCGCAGCTGTGCACGGCTGATCATGCCCCTGACCACCACCGCGGGTATCGCCCTCGAGGTAGAGGTTGCCGACACGGTCCCTCCAGCGGTGCTTGGCGATGGTCTGAGGCTGCGGCAAATCGTGCTCAACCTGCTCGGCAACGCGGCGAAGTTCACCGAACGCGGGTCGATTCGGCTCAGTGTGACGTGCGAAGACGGCATGATCGTCGTTGCGATCGCCGATACGGGTGTCGGGATCGCGGCAGACCGCCAGGGAGCGATTTTCCACGAGTTCGTTCAGGAAGATCCCAGCACTTCGCGGCGGCACGGTGGCACAGGGCTTGGGCTCGCGATTTCGAACGAGCTCGCGCAATTGATGGACGGCTCCATCTCCTTGTCCAGCACGGTCGGCGTCGGAACGACGGTCACGGTTCGCCTTCCGCTGATCGTTGCGCCGGCGGAGCCATCGGCGCCCCTTTCCGCGCCCGCAGAGGTGCCGATGCTACCTGCGGTCCCCGGCGCCCGCGTGCTGGTCGCGGAAGATCATGAGGTCAATCAGACCCTTATTAAGGCTATGCTAACGCGGCTTGGCTACCGTCCGGAGATTGCCCGCACAGGGTTGGATGCGATCGCGATGGTCGAAAGCGCGAACAGCGCGGGCACGCCTTTCGCGCTGATATTGATGGACATGCAAATGCCAGAACTGGACGGGATCGAAGCCACCAAACGGATTCGGGAATCCGGTATTTCAGCCGAAACGCTCCCGATCGTTGCGCTGACCGCGAACGCCTATGCCAGTGACGTAGAAAGCTGTGTCGCGGCGGGGATGCAGGGACATCTTGCGAAACCGGTCCAAATGGGTGCGCTCGACGAGATCGTGCGGCGTTGGGCGGTTCCCAGGCGTTCGCTCATTGTTGCGCCGGCAACCAATGACGACGAAGAACTTCAGGGGCAGTTCGACGCGCGTGTTCGTAAGTTGTTCGCATTGTACGACACGACGATGGCGCTGGAAACGATCGATACCGCGGCAATCGATGCGCTTCGCCATGCGCTCCACCAGGTTGCCGGAACCGCGGCGTTCTTCGGGCATGGCGAACTGGGGACGGTCGCGCGCGAAATCGATGACCAACTTGATGATCCGACCACGGCGCAGCGCGAAAGCGCGCTTCGCTCTGGTCATGCGCAGTTGCAGCGCATCAAGCGAACGGGGTAGCCGATGGCCCGCATCGTCATTGTCGACGACGACGAATTGATCTGCGCAATCGTTGCCCGGACGCTGACCCCGCTGGGACACACGGTGGTGTCGGTCCGCGACGGCGCCGATGCGCTCGACAGCCTGTGGGAAAGCGGGCCGGACCTTGTAATCCTCGACTGTGCGCTGCCCGGGAAGACCGGCCTGACGATCCTCGGCGAAATGCGGGCGTCGGCGATGTTCCGCGACTTGCCGGTGCTGATCCTTACCGCGCGACGCAGCGACTGGCACGTCAAGATGGCGCTGGATGCCGGTGCGAACGCGTACGTTCGCAAGCCGTTCGCGCCCGAGGAACTGATCGCCAACGTCACCACGCTGCTGGCTGGCGCAAACGGCGCGGCGAAGGCGGCGCCGGCGCCCGTCGCGCTGCTCGATTGCGAGCGGCTGGTCGATCTGCGGGGTGCGGTTGGGGAAGCGGATGCGAACCGGCTGCTCGAAATGATGGTGCGCGACATCGCGGCGCGGAGCGAGGCGATCGCCGGGGCGCTCGGCGGGGGCGATTATGTGCGGGCCGAGCGCGAAGCGCATGCGCTGCGCGGGGCGTGCAATGGGATCGGCGCGCTCGAACTCGGGCTGGCGTGCCTTGCGATCGAACGTGGCGAATGTCGCACAAGCGAGACGCTGCAAGACCTGGCGGTGCGGACCATGGCGGCGATCGAGGAAGCGCGCAGGACGCCCGCCCCCTGATAGGGCTCCAGATTTAAACCTTATAAAACAATATTATACGACACTCAGGCGGCGACATCCAGCGCCTGGAGCGCAAGAATTGCCTGCGTTCGGTTGGTCACGCCGAGCTTGCGGAAGATTTGCGCGAAATGCGTCTTCACGGTCGTTTCGGCGATCCCGAGTTCGTAGGCGATCTGCTTGTTCTGGCTGCCATCCGCCGCCGCACGCAGGACGCGGAACTGTGCCGGAGACAATTCGCCGATCCGCGACGGAACCACCGTCCCGGCGGGGTCCGGGTCGAGCATTTCGGCCGGGAACGCGTTGACTCCCGCAAGCAGCGAACGGATCGACTCGACCATCGCGCTCATCGGGGCGCTCTTGGGGATGTAGCCGCTCGCGCCCTCGCGCGCCGCGCGGCGCATGACCGCGGGTTCGTCGGTGCTGCTGACGATCGCGATTGTCGCGCGCGGCTGGAGCCGGCGCAGCATCAACAACCCGGCAAAGCCCTGCACGTCCGGGAGCATCAAATCGAGCAGGATCAAGTCAAACCGGCGTTGCTCCGCAACCGACACCGCTTCCGCGATCGTTCCAACCTTGACCGTGTCTGCGCCCGGCGCGACCTGTTCTGTCGCCATCGCAAGCGCCGTCGCGCACATCGGATGATCATCCGCAATCAATACAGCCTGAGCCAAAATGAAACTCCCCCGGATATATTACCCCTTATAGTCAATCCTTCCGCGCAAAATTGCAATCCTCTGCAATTGTTGCGTGACGACCCTCCGGTTGAACATGCTAACCGCGATCCATGCGAAGTGCCATCCGCCCGGTCCCCCGCGTCGCGCTGCTGATCACGCTTGCGACGCTTGTCGAACTGGCGGCGTTCTGGCCCGGAATCATGACGTGGGATGCGATCCGCCAATATGGCCAGGCGGTTAGCGGACGCTATGACGATTGGCACCCGCCCGCGATGAATTGGTTGTGGCACCAGCTGCGGCATGGCGCGGCGGGACCAGCGCCGATGCTCGTGCTGCAAGCCATTCTGTACGCGAGCGGGACCGGCTTGCTCGCAGTCGCCGCGCTGCGCCGGGGACAGCGCTGGGGGAGTATCGCGATCCTGGCGTTCGCAGCGTCGCCGATCGCGCTGGTGTTGCTCGGCACGATCCTCAAGGACAGCCTGTTCGCGGGGACGCTGCTGCTGGCCGCAGGGTTGATCGCGGTGCCGTCCGAGCACCACCGACGGCCGAAATTCGCCGCCATAATCCTGCTGATTGCCGCCGCAACGCTGCGGTTCAACGCGGTTCCGGCCTGTCTGCCGCTGCTTGTTGCGCTCACACCGCCGGCGTGGCGCCGATCGCCCGCGCGATTCACCGCGACGGTGGTGCTGGCGGTGGTGCCGTTGCTCCTCGCCCTCCCCCTCGCGAACGCGGCCTTGCGCGCACAGCGCAGCGGGGTGGAGCTGTCGTTGGTGATCTACGATCTTGGCGGGATCGGGCGATTCGCGAACGCGAACGTCTTCCCACCGACCGAGGTCGCCAACCCGGTGGCGGTCAATCGCGCCTGTTACTCGCCCGTGTCCTGGGATCGCTACGCCTGGTGGGGAGAGGAGCCGTGCGCGATCGGATTCGAGACCGTGCAAGCGCCGTTACGCGCGCATCATGCCGCATATCGCTGGTGGTTTGCCGCGATTGTGGCGCATCCGCTGGCATATCTCGACCATCGGCTGGCGCATTTTGATCGCAATACGCGCTTTCTGGTGCGGGACGGTGACCTTCCCGGCCTGTCGCTCGCCTCGGATCCCAACCGCTGGGGCTATGCTGTCGCGCCCAACGCGCTGAACCGCGGGATCACCACGGTCGCGACGATGGCCCTCGCAACCCCGCTCGGCTGGCCGGCATGCTGGATCGCGCTGGCGTTCGGACTCGTCGTGCTGCGACCGACGATAAGCCAGCCGGGCGGCAAGGACGCCGACGTCGCGTCCGCGCTGGCGTGGTCCGCGCTGCTCTATGCGTTGAGCTACCTGCCGCTCAGCGTCGCCTCGGAAGTCCGCTACCATTTCTGGACGATCACCGCGACGGGCGCGGCGGCGGCGCTGATGCTCGGTCAACGCGAGGTCTGGGCGGTCCCGCGCTGGCGCCGGGTCCTCGCGGTCGGCCCAGTCGCCGCGATCCTGCTCGGCAGCATCGCGGCGCGGGTCATGGGATAGAGCTTACTTCTTGGCGGCGGCGGGCTGCTGGCTCTTGGCGACGCCTTGAATCAGCTCCGCAGTCGCGATCTGCTTGGCTTGAAGCCCACGTGCGCAATTGGTCATCGTCTGGGCGATTTCCTTGCCCATCGGCTCCTTGCCGACCGCGATCACCGAGCTGCGGAACTGCGCGGGCGACAGCTTGGCGTCGATCCGGCCAAGATAATAGGCGACCGAAATAATCGCGACCTGCTTCTTCTTGGGGTCGGCTTCCTTCTCCGCGAAGACGTTGCTGACCAGCATGCAGCGCACGTCCGGATCGGCGGCCTGCGCGGTGGCGACGGCAGGAAGCAGCGACAGGCCAACGGCCAGCGACATAAGAATGGTTTGACGACGCAAGAATGTTCTCCGGACAAGCACATGGCGCAAACGCCATGCGAGCGTCGCGCTCTAGACTTGGACGGGAGGCACCGCAACGGCGCGACCGGCATCCGGTCCGGAACCAGCCAAGTCCCGCGACCGCGCGATCCCGGCATAAGACGAGCCGCATTCCGCCAAGGCGAGTGTCCGGAAGAATGCGCAGTCTATACTGTCCCACGAGCCCCCAGATCCGTGGCGCAATACCAGAGTAAAAGGCGGATAGGCCGTTGACCGTCGCGGCCTACAGCGATCCTGCTGCAGTCGACGGTCCTGATCACGGATTTCCGATGTGTCATGGATTGACCGGCGGGCGCGCCGCCCGGGCCGATCTTGATCTCTGGTCGGGGCGACAGGATTCGAACCTGCGACCCCCACACCCCCAGTGTGATGCGCTACCAGGCTGCGCTACGCCCCGACCGAGGGAGGCGCGTTAGTCCGAGAATGCGGCGGATGCAAGTCACTTGAACTGACCGAGCGGCAATAAGCGGTTCGCGAGCGCCTGAACCGCGCGCGGATCGCGGTTCTTGAGGGGGCCGATCAACTGGGCCGCGCGGCGTTGCAGGATGCGATCGAGTGCGGTCGGAGTCGAGCCACGTGCAGCGGCCTCGGCCAGCGAGGCACCGACCGGGTCGCCAGGGTCGATCGCCAGCCGCAACAGCGCGGCCAGCCCCGGAAACAGCGCACGGGGCCCGCCGAGCGCGACCGCGCGGTCGAGCGCGTCGAGCCCCGCCACCTTGCGCGCGCCGAGCGCACCGCGCGCGACCAGCCCGCCAAGCGATTTGACCGCGCTCAAATGCCATGCGCCGAGCGCAGCCTGCGCTTCCGCATCGCGGGGATTGCGTGCGGTGATCGCCTCGAACTGCGCCTTGGCGGCGAGCGCGTCGGACCGGCTGTTGGTAAGCTTCGCCCGGTAGCTCGTCGCCATCGCGCGCGTGAGCTGCGCCTCGACATCCCCCGGGCTTCGCATCAGCGTTGCAATCGCGGTGGCCTCGACGGTCGCGATCTGTCGCAGCGCACTGTCCCGATCTGACGCAACGAACGCGGTTTGCGTCAGCGTCTCGCGACTGCTTTCGGCCGCGCTCGCCGGGATTGCCGCCGCGATCGCACCGATCGCGACCACGGTTGCGAGAATCGCGACGGAGCGTGTCTTGATACGTTTCGCCAAAGCTTTTTCCGACCGTTACGAGCCAAACCGCCCGATCAACGGATCAATCGCCCATCAGGGTCCGAGAAAAGCTGCCTTCCCAAGTCTTTACGCTCATATCCACGATACCGAGATCGCGCAGCGCGCGACCGAACGCCTTTTGGTGCTCGGCATGGCCATGCGCGGCCAACGCATCCTCCGTGGTCCAGCGTTCGGCAATGCGGATCACGTCGGGGTCGGCGACGTCGAACGAGAAGGCGTAGAGTTCGCAACCCTCCTCCTGTTCCACCCGCGCGACGTGGGCGACGAGCAAGTCCTTGATCCGGGCGGCATCCCCGGGAGCGGTCTTGATGTGTCCGAGGACGAGGATGGTCATGGTCGCGTCTCCTGAAGTCATGATCCGTTGCACCGGCGCGCGTGAGATGATAGCGCGCGCTGCTTGTAGCGGGACGTCTTCGTCCCGCAATCCCGCATGTCCCTTGTGTACAGGCGGGCCAGCTTTACCAAGGTAGCCCATGTTCGCCACCCCAGCATTCGCCCAGACCACCGGTGCCGCCGCCGGCCCCGATGGCTTTCTTTCGCTGCTCGTCAATTTCGGCCCGCTGCTGCTGGTCTTCGTTGCCTTCTACTTCATGATCCTGCGCCCGCAGCAGTTGCGCGCGCGCAACCAGGCGGCGGCGATCAACGCGGTCAAGAAGGGTGATTCGGTCGTGACCGCGGGCGGCATCGTCGGCAAGGTGACCAAGGTCGAGGAACGCTTCGTCGAGGTCGAGATCGCGCCGACCACGCGCATCCGCGTCGTCAAGGCGACGCTCGCCGAAGTGACGCCGCTCGGCTCCAAGCCCGCGAACGACTGATCCGATGCTCGATTTTCCCCGCTGGAAGGTCATTTCGATCTTCGCTTTCCTCGCCGCGCTGATGGCGCTGGCGATCCCGAGCTTCCTGCCCGAGTCGGTCACCGACAAATGGGGCGCGTTCCCGCATCCGCGGGTGAACAAGGGGCTCGATCTGGCGGGGGGCAGCTATCTGCTGCTCGAGGCGAATACCGACGAGCTGGTGAAGAACCGGCTCGAGGCGATGCGCGAGCAGATCGTCTCGCAGATGGCGGTCGGCCCGGTCATTCCGATCGGCGACATCGCCACCGACAACGGCAAGCTGAGCTTCATGCTGCGCAACGTGACGCAGCTCGATGCCGCGCGGGAACGGCTTAACAAGCTGACCGGCGGGGTCGGGCTGACCGGCCAGCGTGACTGGGACTTGCAGGTCGTCGATTCGTCGCGGATCGTGATGACCCCGACCGAGGCGGGCATCAACGCGTCGATCAAGGAAGCGATGGCGACCGCAACCGACGTGGTGCGGACCCGTATCGACAAGCTCGGCACCAAGGAGCCGACGATCGTCGGCCAGGGCACCAACCGCATCGTCGTGCAGGTGCCGGGGTTGAAGGACCCGCAGGCGCTGAAGGAGTTGCTCGGCAAGACCGCCAAGCTCGAGTTCAAGATGGTCGCGGACCAGACCTATGTGCCGGGCGGGATCATCCCCGCGGGCACGCAGGTCCTGCCCTATCCCGAGGGTGGACCCGGCGCGAAGATCCTCGTCAAACGCCAGGCGATCATCACCGGCGACCAGCTGCTGACCGCGAAACAGTCGTTCAAGCAGGAGGACAACGCCCCGATCGTCGACTTCAGCTTCAACTCCGAGGGTGGTCGCAAGTTCGCGGAAATCACGCAGGCGAATACCGGCAAGCGGTTCGCGGTGATCGTCGATGACGCGGTCATCTCGGCGCCGCGGATCAATACGGCGATCCTTGGCGGCGCTGGCTATATCGAAGGGTCGTTCACGGTCGAATCCGCGAACAACCTCGCGATCGCGCTGAGCTCGGGCAAGTTGCCGATCTCGCTGAAGGTGGTCGAGGAACGCACCGTCGGTCCGGATCTGGGTCAGGAATCGATCAACGCGGGCGTCCGCGCCTCGGCGATCGCGGTGATCCTCGTGATCGTGTTCATGGTGCTGACCTACGGTCGGTTCGGCTTCTATGCCGACTATGCGGTCATCATCAACGTCGTCGTCATCATGGGCGTGCTGGCGCTGCTCAACGGGACGCTGACGCTGCCGGGGATCGCGGGCTTCGTGCTGACGATCGGTACCGCGGTCGACGCGAACGTGCTGATCAACGAGCGTATCCGCGAGGAACGCCGGCGCGGTCGCAGCGTGATCCAGTCGGTGGAGCTCGGGTATAAGGAAGCCAGCCGGACGATCTTCGAGGCGAATGCGACGCATGCGATCTCGGGCGTCATCATGCTGATGCTGGGCTCGGGTCCGGTGAAGGGCTTCGCGGTCGTGCTGCTGATCGGCATCGCCACCTCGGTGTTCACCGCCGTCACCTTCACGCGGATGCTCGTGGTATTGTGGATTCGCCGCAACCGCCCGACCGACATCAACATTTGATCGGCCAGACACCATGCGCCTGCTGAAAATCGTTCCGGACAACACCAACCTTCCCTTCGTTTCCCTGCGCAAATGGGCGTTCGGGTTGACGCTGCTGCTGTCGATCGCCGCGCTTGCGCTGGTGTTCACCAAGGGGCTCAACCTCGGCGTCGATTTTGTCGGCGGGCTGATGATCGAGGAGAAGTTCGCCTCCCCGCCGTCGCTCGACAAGCTGCGGACGACGATCGACAATCTCGAGCTGGGCGAAGCGCGGCTCCAGACGGTCGGCAACGACAACACCATCTCGATCAAGCTTCCCCCGCCCAAGAGCAGCGACGAGGGTGCGGCCAACCGTATCGTCCAGCAGGTCCAGGTGGCGATCTCGCGCGATTTCCCCGATGCGCGCTTCTCGCGGCAGGATTCGGTGAGCGGCAAGGTCTCGGGCGAATTGATCTGGAAGGGGATCCTCGCGGTCGTGCTCGCGGTCGTCGGGATCGGCCTGTTCGCGATCTTCCGGTTCGAATGGCAGTTCGGCGTCTCGACGGTCGTCGCGATCGTCCACGACGTGCTGATGACGCTCGGCTTCTTCGCGCTCAGCGGGTTCGAGTTCGACCTCAACATCGTCGCCGCGGTGCTGACGATCATCGGCTATTCGATCAACGACAAGATCGTCATCGATGACCGTATCCGCGAGAACATGCGCCGCTATCGCAAGATGGACATGTCCGCGATCGTCGACCTTTCGGTCAACGAGACGCTGCCGCGCACGGTGATGACCTCGGTCACGATCCTGCTCGCGCTGTTCGCGTTGCTGATCTTCGGTGGGCCGGTGCTGCGCGGGTTTACGGCCGCAATGATCCTCGGCATCTTCGTCGGCACCTATTCGTCGATCTACGTGTCGTCGTCGCTGCTGATCTCGCTCGGGCTGCGGCCCGATCCGAGCCAGGCTGAGCCGGTCGCCCCTGTGAACCAGCCCAAGACGCGCTGATGCAGATCGACCGCGCCAGCGGAACCGGCCCGGCGATCACCGGCTTTTCGCCCAACGGCTACAAGGTCGAGGCGGGGACGTTCCGCGGCGTGTACCGCGCGCTGACGATCACGCCGGAAGCGGTTGCGGAATGGGATGCACCCGCGCTCGAAACGCTGACGCCGGAGTCGCTCGCGGACCTGCTGCACGTCGAGCCACGGCCCGAGTTCCTGCTGCTCGGCACCGGCGCGACGATGCGGCGCCCCGCCCCCGCCTTCGTCCGCGCGCTCGAGGCGCAGGGCATTGGCGTGGAGGCAATGGACAGCCGTGCGGCGGCCCGTGCCTGGGCCGTGCTGCGCGGAGAGGGGCGCTGGGTGGTCGGCGCGCTCTATCCGCTTTGATCGACTGACTCGCCGCGCTATTGGTTTCGCAGGACATGCGCCTGCCGGACGGTAGCTCCCTGGCGAGGCGCGAGAAGGTCGGGACCGTATCGATGAAATCGCTTGCCGCCATCCTGCTGGCCACTGCCGCCCCGACCGTCGCGACGGCGCAGTCCCCCGCCCCGGCCACGCCGCAAGCCGCCCCCACCTACACCAACCCGGACGACTGGCTGTGCCGCCCCGGTCGCACCGACGCCTGCTCGGCAAACCAGGACGCGACGATCATCCGCGCCGATGGAACGCGCACGATCGAACGCTTCGACGCCGACGAGAACCCCAAGTTCGATTGTTTCTACGTCTATCCGACGGTTTCGGCCGACCCGACCCCCAATAGCGACATGGCCGCCGGCCCCGAGGAAGTCGCCGTCGCAACCAGCCAGGCGGCGCGCTTCACCAAGCATTGCCGCGTGTTCGCGCCGCTATACCGCCAGATGACGCTGGTTGCGCTGCGCGAGGCGCTGCAGGGCAAGCCGATGCCCGACATCCGCGCGCGCGCCTTCGCCGATGTGAAGGCCGCGTGGGAGGAATATCTCGCCTATGACAACCACGGCCGCGGCGTCGTTCTTATTGGCCACAGTCAGGGTGCGGGGCTGCTCAAGGACCTGATGGCGCGCGAGATCGAAGGGAAGCCGGTCCAGCGCCAGATCATCTCGCTGATCATCCCCGGCACCAATGTCGCGGTTCCGGTCGGCAAGGATGTCGGGGGCGATCTCAAGTCGACGCCCATGTGCCGCAGCAACAAGCAAAGCGGCTGCCTGGTCAGTTACGTCAGCTTCCGCGCCGATTCCCCGCCGCCCCAATTCAGCCGCTTCGGGTCAGTCGATCAGCCCGGCATGACCGCCGCTTGCGTCGATCCCGCCGCGCTCGACGGGCAGTCCAAGCCGACCGACGCATATCTTGGCGCCGCGGGGGCCGGAATGGGCAGCGCGCGGCAAGGCGCCTGGAGCCAGGACGGCGCGCCGGTCACCACCCCCTTCGTCAAGGTCCCCGGCCTGATCAGCACGCGCTGCGTCACCGCCGGGCGGTTCCGCTATCTCGCGGTGACGACCAACGCCAACCCTGCCGACAAACGCACCGACACGATCGTCGGCGAGATCGTCCGCGACGGACGCCCGCTCGCGGCTTGGGGGCTGCACCTCATCGACATGCCGGTCGTGATGGGCGATCTGGTCGAACTGACCGAAGATCAGGCGAAGGCGTGGCTGGCGAAGAACCCGCCCTCACCTGCGGGCTGACACGATCCCCGCGAGATGCGCGTGGAGCGCGGCGGCGTTCGCCGCCCAGGTGAAACGCGTCGCGCCACGCCGGACCGCGATCGGATCGATCGATTCGGCCAGGACCGCCGAAAGGCCGGAAGCGAACCCCTCAGGGGTGCGCGCGACGATTCGTCCGTAGGCGCGATCGGTCATCACTTCGCGCGCGCCGCCAGCGTCGGCGATGACGATCGGTGTCCCGCACGCGAGCGCTTCGACCCAGGCATTCGCCAGCCCCTCCGATTCGGACGCAAGCGCCATCGCATCCGCCGCCGCGAGCAATGCGGGGAGGTCCGCGTGCGGGACGGCGCCAAGCAACCGGACGCGGTTGCCAAGCTTCAGCGCCTCAACCCGCGCCGCGAGCGCCGCCCGCTCCGGGCCATCGCCCACGACGATCAGCGTGGCGTTGGGCAAATGGGCGAGCGCGTCGATCACGATGTCATGCCTTTTGCGCGGGATGAGCGCGCCAAGCGAGACGATCAGCGGACCGGAGACGCCGAGCGCAGCTTTTGCCGCCGCTTGTGGCCGTGGCGCGAATCGGTCGAGGTCGACGCCGGTGTGGTGAACGCGAATCCGGTCGCCCGGCATGCCGAGCGCAATCATGTCGTCGCGCATCGCCTGCGAGACCGCGAGCATCCCGTCCGCCGCGCAGCCTGCGGCAAGCACGCGCTGTGCGGTAGACCGACTGCGCCCCCAATGATGGATATCCGCGCCGCGCGCCTTGATCGACACCGGCACCCCGAAATGCCTGCCGAGCGCGATCGCGGCGGGGCCGTCCGGGAAGAAGAATTCGGTGTCGATCACGTCGAACGCGAAGTCGCGGCGGATCGCCCGCAGGACCGGGATCAACGCGCGCGTTAGCGCGGCGGCATGAAACCGACCGCCGGTCCCCGGGATCGTCAGGAAGCGCGGGCGGCGCACGTCGAGCCCGCGCCACGTCTCCTGCCGCGGCAAGGTGGCCAGCGCACCGAAGCGCGCGTGACTCGAGAGTGGCCATGGCGGCAAACCGACGGGGGCAACGACGCGGAGCTCGACATCGTCGCGCGCCGCCAGCCCGATCGTCTGGCGTTCGACGAACACCCCGAAATTGGGGCGCGTCGCATCGGGGAAGAGGGTCGACAGGGTCAGGACGCGCAGCATGCACCGTCGCTAGCGCGCTTTCGATAACGAAAGGTGTGCGGCCTGCCCCTTTGGTGATCGCCTGGCGGTCCCGGTCGCGCCGGGACCGCTGGCTTAGCCTTCCAGCTGCCGCAGCAGCGTGCGGACCGAGCTGTCGATCTCATGGTCCTTGTCGCGCAGATCCTCGATCCGGCGGACCGCATGGATCACGGTCGAATGATCCCGCCCGCCGAACTTGCGCCCGATCTCGGGGAGCGACCGCGTGGTCAGCCGCTTCGCGAGGTACATGGCGATCTGGCGTGGCCGTGCGACGACAACCGCACGGCGTGCCGAGACCAAATCGATCGGCTTGATTTCGAAGTGCGCGGAGACCGCCTTCTGGATCTCGTCGATCGTGACCCGGCGTTCGGCCCCGCGCAGCACGTCGCCGAGGGTGGCGACCGCGAAATCGAGGTCGATCTCAACGTTGCTGAGCTGCGCATATGCGACGACGCGGTTGAGCGCGCCTTCGAGATCGCGGATGTTGGCGGTGATCCGCGATGCGAGCAGGTCGAGCACCGGCGCGGGCACGCGTGCATTGGGCATGTCGACAAGCTTGCGGTCGAGCACGCGCCGCCGCAGCGCCAGATCCGGCGCCTTGATGTCGGCGACGAGACCGCACGACAGCCGCGACGTGATCCGTTGCTCGACACCGTCGAGGCCCTGCGGGCAGCGATCGGCCGAGATGACGAGCCGCTTACCCGCGCCCATCACTTCGTTCATCGTGTGGAAGAATTCTTCCTGCGTCGCATCCTTGCCCGCGATGAACTGGAGATCGTCGATCAGCAGCAGATCGGCGGCGCGCAACCGCGTCTTGAACGCATGCGTCTCGCGCGTGCGGAGCGCCTGGACGAATTCGTACATGAACCGCTCGGCCGACATCAGCAGCACGCGCGCGCCGGGGACCGCCATGAGATAGGCGGCACCGATCGCGTGCATCAGGTGGGTCTTGCCCTGCCCTGTGCCGCTGTGGAGGAACAGCGGGCTGAACCGCGGCGCTCCCGGCTGCGCCAGTGCAACCGCCGCATTGTACGCGACGAGGTTCGACGGATCGACCACGAACCGGTCGAAGGTGAACCGCGGATCGAGCGACGGGCGCTCGATCGTCGGCACCGGGTCCGCCGGTGCGATATTGGCGGGTGCGGGGAGCGTCTCCACCGTCACCACCTGTGCCGAGCGTGCGAGCGTCTCGATCGAGACGCTGCGCACCGCCGGGATGAGCACGCGGAACTCGTGCAACAACCGGTCGGCGTAATGATTCCGTACCCAATTTGTCATGAATGCCGACGGCAACCCCAGACGCACCGCGTCCAGGTCGCTTCCGGGAATCAAAACGATCGGCTTCAGCCACTGGTCGAACAACCGTACGCCCGAAGACTCGCGGAGATTCGTACGGACCGTGGCCCATGCCTGCGCAACCATGTCGTCCTGCGTCTCGCTGGCGCTATGGTTGTTCGCGATCGCTACCCCCTGCCCCAAAGATGCCACGACAAAACCCTTCCTTCGCCCCCCGGCCAAACCAGCGGGGCGTTACTGTAAAACGGACAAAAAACCCCACAGCCGGAATCAAGTCCGCCTGAACGTGCCATTCGAATTGAGTCGCGAGACGATCGTCTGCGCGGTGAGGGGCCAGTTATGAAGAAGCACCCGAGTCTATCAATCCCTGCCCCAGTCAGATTTCTGAAATAATCAGGATTGACTCGGATTCAGCCAAGGATTCACGTCAAAAATCTTACAATCCTTTGAGATTGCTCAGTTTTTGATCGTTACACTTCCGTGAAGGTTATGCGAATCGCGGTAAATGCGGGCTTTCCCAGAACGGGACGACGCAGGTTCTTGCGATGTTCTTCCGGGGTCGAAAATACACCTTTCGGACGATGCCGAAAGCACGACAAAAAGCCCGCCGGACAGTGTCCGGCGGGCGAATTGATTACGCGAACGAAGGGTTCAGGCGAGCGCGGTAAGGCGCTTCGTCAACCGTGCGAACTTCCGCGATGCGGTGTTCTTGTGCAGCACGCCCTTGGCGACGCCGCGCATCAGCTCGGGCTGAACCTGCAGCATCGCAGCAGACGCTGCTGCCTTGTCGCCGGACTCGAGCGCCGCTTCGGCCTTCTTGACGAAGGTACGAATGCGGCCGACGCGGTTGCCGTTTACCAGTGCCCGTGCAGCGTTGCGACGGATACGCTTTTTCGCCTGTGGCGTGTTCGCCATGAAGCCCTCTGACTTTAGAAATAAGAAAGGGCGGGAGATGTCTCCCGGCCCCGGAAGCCGCTGCCCTTACCGAGAAGGATATCGTCGGTCAATCACTTTGCGCAGGATTAGCGCTGACAGGTGGGGCACCAGAAGGTCGACCGCCCCCCTTCGGCATAGCGCTGGACCAGCCCGCCACAGGCGCACGGCTGCCCTTCGCGGCCATAGACCGCGAACTGCTTGGAAAAATATCCGAGCTCGCCATCGGGCTTGGCGTAATCGCGCAACGTCGATCCCCCCGCCTCGATCGCGGCGAGCAATACCGTGCGAATCGCCGGCACGAGTCGCTCGAGCTTCGCGCGCGAGACCTCCCCCGCGGCGCGCTTGGGCGAGATCCCGGCGAGGAACAGCGCCTCGCACACATAGATGTTGCCCAGCCCCGCAACGATCCGCTGGTCGAGCAGCATCAGCTTGATCGACGCGATCCGGTCCTTGAGCATCCTGTGCAGATACGCAGCGGTGAGATCCGGCCCGAGCGGCTCGGGTCCGAGCGCGAGGAACGCCGGAAACGCCGCGAGCGCTGCGGTCGAGACGAGATCGACCGAACCGAACCGACGCGCGTCGTTGAGCGCGAGCCGGTGCTTCGCGGTTTCGAGGATGAGGTGATCGTGCAGCAACAGCTCGACCGGATCGACTCGCCAGCGCCCCGACATGCCGAGGTGAAAGATCATCGTGTCGCCGCGATCGGTAGCGATCAGCCCGTATTTCGCGCGGCGACCGAGCGCGGTGACGGTCGCGCCGGTCAGGCGTTGCCCGAGATCCTCGGGGAAGGCGCGGCGCAGGTCGGGGCGGCGGAGCTGCACCGCGGTAATGCGCTGCCCCTCGAGTACCGGGCGCAGGCCCCGCACGGTGGTTTCGACTTCGGGCAATTCTGGCATCGCAATCAGCTAGGTTGCGTTTGCCCGCGCCACAAGCACTGGCTAGAGCGGGCGGCATGAACGATACAGTCTCCTTCGGCTACGAAGACATCCCCGCCTCCGAAAAGACCGCCCGCGTCGGCGGCGTCTTTTCCAGCGTCGCCTCGCGCTACGACATCATGAACGATGCGATGTCGGGGGGCATGCACCGCGTGTGGAAGGACCGCTTCGTCCGCCGTCTCAAACCGCGGGAGGGCGAGCAGATCCTCGACATGGCGGGCGGCACCGGCGACATCGCCTTCCGCATCGCTGAGTCTGGCGCGAGCGTGACGGTTGCGGACATCAACCCACAGATGCTCGAAGTGGGCATGGAGCGCGCGGCCAAGCGCGGGATCGACGGGTTGGTGTGGACCGAGGCGAACGCCGAGACGCTGACCTTCCCCGACCGTTTCTTCGATGCGTACACGATCGCGTTCGGGATCCGGAACGTGACCGACATCCCCAAGGCACTCCGCGAGGCGCACCGCGTGCTGCGGCGGGGCGGGCGGTTCTTCTGCCTCGAATTCTCGACGACCGTGTGGCCGGGGTTCGCGGACGTGTACGACGCCTATTCGCACAAGGTCGTGCCGCAGCTCGGCAAGCTGCTCGCGCAGGATGCGGACAGCTATCGCTATCTGATCGAATCGATCCGGCGCTTCCCCGACATGCCGACCTTCGAGGGGATGATCCGCGATGCGGGGTTCATCCAGACCGGCGTCGAGCCGATGCTCGGCGGGCTGGTCGCGATTCACCACGGCTGGAAGATTTGATGGGGCCGTCTCTCAAAGCCCCTCCCCTTCAGGGGAGGGGTTGGGGTGGGGCCGTAGCGGGCGGTTGTGCCTGCGGCTGCGTCATCGCCCAGCACTGCCCCACCCCCAACCCCTCCCCTGAAGGGGAGGGGAGAAGCGTATGACCGCGCCTGCTGTTCATCTGTGGCGCTTGCTTCGCTGGGGTCGCACGCTTGCGCGCCATGGCGCGTTGCAAGGGATCGAACGTGATCCCAACACCCCTGCCCCGGTGCGCCGCCTCGCGCGGATCGCACGGTTCGGGGCGCGCGTGCCCAAGGTGCCGCGCTATGCCGATGCGCTCCAGGCGATCGGCCCCGCCGCCATCAAGCTCGGGCAGACGCTCGCGACTCGTCCTGACATGGTCGGCGATGCCGCCGCGCTCGACCTGATGCGGTTGCAGGATGCGCTGCCCCCCGTCCCGTACGAGACGATCCACGCCGCGCTGACCCGCGCGTTCCAGCGCGACCCCGCCGAGCTGTTCCAGTCGATCGAGCCGGTGCCCGTCGGCGCCGCGTCGATCGCGCAGGTCCACCGCGCGGTGACGACCGACGGCCGCACCGTCGCGATCAAGGTGCTGCGCCCCGGGGTCGAGGAAGACTTCACTCGCGCGATCGACACCTACGAATGGGCCGCCGCCCAGGTCGAGGCGATGGGCGGCGAACTTTCGCGCCTGCGCCCGCGCCTGACGATCGAGACGTTCAAGCGCTGGACCGCGCGCGAGCTCGATTTGCGGCGCGAGGCCGCGTCTGCGTCCGAGCTCGCCGATTCGATGCAGGCCGAGCCCGACTTCACCGTCCCCAAGATCGACTGGCAGCGCACCACCGGCAAGGTGCTGACGCTCGAATGGATCGACGGTATCAAGCTGTCGAACCGGCCTGCGCTGATCGCGGCGGGGTATGACTTGCCCAAACTCGCGGACACGCTGGTCCACGCGTTCCTGCGGCAGGCGATCGCGGAAGGATTCTTCCATGCCGACATGCACCAGGGCAATCTGTTCGCTTTGCCCGGCAACAAGATCGCGGCGATCGACTTCGGCATCATGGGCCGGATCGACCGGCGCGCGCGCGTCTGGCTGGCGGAGATCCTCTACGGGCTGATCACCGGCAATTACAAACGCGTCGCCGAAATCCATTTCGAAGCAGGCTATGTGCCGTCGCATCACAACGTCGCCGAGTTCGCGACGGCGCTGCGCGCGGTCGGCGAGCCGATGCGCGGGATGGCGGTGAAGGACATGTCGATCGGGATGATGCTCGACGGGCTGTTCAACATCACGCGTGACTTCGACATGCAGACCCAGCCGCATCTGCTGCTGCTGCAGAAGACGATGGTGATGGTCGAGGGCGTCGCGACCAGCCTCGATCCCGAGATCAACCTGTGGGATGCCGCCGCGCCGTTCGTGCGCGAATGGATCCGGACCGAACTCGGGCCGGAAGCCGCCGTCGCAGACCGGATCGTCACCGATCTGCGCACCTTCGCCCGCCTGCCCGACCTGATCCGCAACATCGAGCGGCGGTTCCCGGATCCGCCCGGCGCGCCGCCCGAGCCGCCCTTGCGCCATATCGAGATCGTCCGCTTCGGCGGGTGGCGGTACGCGGTCGTCGCGATCGTCAGCGCCGCCGCGAGTCTCGGCGCCGGGTGGATGCTGTGGGCGTAGCCACGCCCCCGCCGGTAACGACTCGCACGCCGCTGTGGCTCACGCTGCCGTCGCGCTTCAACGCGCTGACGCGGGTACAGGCGCTGTGGACGCTGGGGCTGCTCGCGCTGTTGCTGACGGCGACGCTGCTCGCGCTCGCGGCGCCCGGCCCCGGGGCGGGACATGACGGCGCATCGGTCGCCGACGTGCAGGGCGAGGTCGTCCCGTACGAAACGATCGTATCGGGCATTCGCGGCGGCGGGGATTATTACACCGTCACCGCCAACGCCTTGCGGCGCGGCGCCTATCCGCTGCGGCCGTTCCTCACCTTCCGCCTGCCGGGGCTCGCGGTGATCGAGGCGCATGTTCCGCCGCTGGGGATGCAGGCGATCCTGTGGGCGCTGATCGCCGGGACCGCCGCTGCGCTGTTTCTGCGGTTGCGCCCAGCCTTTATCGGACCGATCCCGCTCGCCTCCGCGATGCTGTTGCTCGCCGCCGGGATGGTGGCGTTCGTCCAGAACGGGTTGATCGCGGTTCACGAAGTCTGGGCCGGGCTGCTGATCGCGCTGTCGCTCGCGCTGCGGCGCGACGATCGCTGGGTTGGCGCGGTTTCGTTCGGGCTGATCGCGATGCTAATCCACGAAACCGCGGCATTGTATGTCGCGATCATGGCGATCCTCGCGCTGCTGGAAGGCAACCGGCGTGAAGCGTTCGGTTGGGGCGCGACGCTGTTGGTGCTGGCGGCCGCGCTCGCCTTCCATGCGCACGCCGTGTCCGAGGTGGTTCGGGTGACCGATCCATTGGCGTCCGAGGGGGCGGGCTTGCTCGGCTTCGGGTTCTTCGTGCGCGCGATGACAGTGTCGACCGCGCTGGCCGCCCTGCCCGTCGCGCTGGCCGCGCCGCTGGTAGGACTTGCGCTGTTCGGCTGGGCCAGTTGGGCGGAGCCGCTGGCGCTCCGCGCGCTGACGGTGTTCTGTGGTTATGCTGCGTTGCTCGGGGTGTTCGGGCGCACCGACACTTATTATTGGGGGTTGATGATCGCGCCCCTGCTTCCGATCGGCCTCGCCTTCGCGCCGGATGGCCTCCGCGATCTGGCGGCACGCGCGCGGGACCGTCGCCGGATCATCGTCAAAAGGCTGGTGCGATGAAGATCCTGCTGATCATCGGGGGCGGCATCGCGGCCTATAAGGCGAGCGAACTGATCCGGCTGTGCCGCAAGGCCGGGATTTCGGTCAAATGCGTGCTGACCGCGGGGGGCGCGCATTTCGTGACGCCGATGACGCTCGCTGCACTGTCCGAAAATCAGGTGCATACCAGCCTGTGGGACCTGAAGGACGAGGTCGAGATGGGGCACATCCAGCTCAGCCGCGAAGCCGATCTGATCGTCGTCGCGCCCGCGACTGCGGACTTGATGGCCAAGATGGCGGCAGGCATCGCCGACGACCTCGCCACCACGCTCCTGCTCGCAACCGACAAGCGCGTACTCGCCGCGCCTGCGATGAACGTACGCATGTGGCAGCACCCCGCCACCGTCCGCAACGTCGCGACGCTGCGGGGGGATGGCGTCACCGTGCTGGACCCCGACGACGGCGCGATGGCATGTGGCGAGTTCGGCCCCGGACGCCTGCCCGAACCGTCCGCGATCCTTGCCGCGATCCAGCGAATGCTCGGCGCCTGAATGGCGGACGAACTGACCCTTGCGGGACGGCACGTGCTCGTCACCGCCGGTCCGACGCACGAGCCGATCGACCCGGTGCGGTATCTGGCCAATCGCTCGTCCGGAAAACAGGGGTTCGCGATTGCGGCGGCGCTGGCGGCGCTCGGTGCGCGCGTGACATTGGTGGCTGGCCCGGTCACCCTGCCGACTCCCGCTGGCGTCGACCGGATCGACGTGGAAACCGCGCTGGAGATGGCGGCGGCGGTCGACGCGGCGCTGCCGGTCGACGTCGCGGTGATGGTGGCCGCGGTGGCGGACTGGCGAGTCGAGGGCGCTGCGCAGAAGATCAAGAAGGGCGGCGAAACGCCTGTCCTGCGGCTGGTCGAGAATCCGGACATACTTGCGACGCTGGCGCGCAGTGCGCGGCGGCCGCGTCTGCTGATCGGCTTCGCGGCGGAGACCGAACACGTCCTCGAACATGCCGCAGCAAAGCGGGCGCGCAAGACCGTCGACTGGATCGTCGCCAACGATGTGTCTGGGGACGTGATGGGCGGCGCCGCGAACACGGTACACCTGCTCACGCAGACTGGGGTAGAGAGCTGGGAGCGCATGCCCAAGGATGCGGTTGCTGCTCGGCTGGCAGAGCGGATCGCCGCCGCCTTGGTATAAGACTCGCGCTGCCGCCGGCCCCGGTCCGGGACGACGGCAGCGTGCGATCGGCTTAGTGGCCGACCTTCTTCTTCAATTCGTCGATCATGATCGACGCATCGGCCTTGCTCAGGTCCGCGCTCGGCGCGTCAACCTTGGCTTCTTCGGCCAGCGTGGTGAGGTAGGACGCCTGCGCCCCCGTCATGGGATCACCGCCCGAGACCCAATCGGCTGGATCCTTCTCGGTGTTCGAATCGGGATGTTCGTCGAGTTTCGGGTTGTGGAGCGTCTCGTCGGCCATGATAGGTCTTCCTGTGTTTCTCGTATGTTCTCAACCCGCAAGCGCGTTTCAGGTTCCGCACATCGCGACCGGAACGCCGGACTTTAGGCAAGGAAAGATCGACGCGGGTTCGCGCGGCGGCGAACGCGCGCTAAGGGTGACCGCATGACGACACTTCCGATCACGATCCAGTTGAAGACCCTTCCCCACGGCGAAGGGCTCCCGCCCCCCGCCTATGCAACCGACGGCGCCGCCGGCATGGACGTCGTCGCGGCCGAAGCCACGACGCTGCAGCCCGGCGCGCGCGCGGCGATCGCGACGGGCTTTGCGATCGCGATCCCGCCGGGGTTCGAGGTGCAGGTTCGTCCGCGCTCGGGGCTTGCGCTGAAGCACGGCGTGACCTGCCTCAATACGCCGGGAACGATCGATTCGGACTATCGCGGGGAGGTGAAGGTGATCCTGATCAATCACGGACAGGCCGCGTTCGAGATCGCGCGGGGTGACCGGATCGCCCAACTCGTCCCCGCCCCGGTTCAGCGCGCGTCGCTGGAAGCGGTCGACGTTCTGGACGATACCCAACGCGGCACTGGGGGTTTTGGATCGACGGGACGATGATCGCTGCACTTCTCCTTCAGGTTGCGGAGGCGCCTTCGGGGCCCCCGCCGCTGCCCTCGGATTGGTCGGCGCTGCCGACGCTGCCCTATGTCGCGCCGCGTCAGGCGACCCCGCAAGTCACCGCCTTTGTCTCGCGCGAAATCGCTGCCGGGCGCTGTGTCGCGCAACGGCCGGCCGACGGGCATTATGTCCTGCCGGTCGAGGTCGCGACGCTGGTCGGCGTCGATGGTAGCGTCCGGCGCGTCGTGCCGCATGCGATCGCCTGCCCGACGATCGAACAATATGCCGCGGGTCTGGTGTCCGGCTTCGCGCGCGGCAACGTCGCGCAGTTCAAGCCGGCCGCCGACACTTGGTATCGCACCACCATCGTGTTCGACTGGCACGGATGACACAGGCAGGGATGACGCCCCTCGAAGACGCCGAACTCGACCGCTACGCCCGCCACATCGTCCTGCGTGAGGTCGGCGGCGCGGGTCAGATGCGGTTGAAGGCGGCCAGCGTCGCGATCGTCGGTGCCGGCGGCATCGGCAGTCCGGCGATCCAGTATCTTGCCGCGGCGGGAGTCGGTCGGCTGGTGATCATCGACGACGATCATGTCGACGTGTCGAACCTGCAACGCCAGACGCTGTTCGGCGACGCGGATGTCGGCGTAGCGAAAGTCGCCGCCGCCCGCGCCGCTGCACTCCGGATCACGCCGCACGTCGCGGTGGAAACGCGCGGGGAACGGCTCGACGCCGGGAATGCGGCGACGCTGCTCGCGGGCGTCGACGTGGTGCTCGACGGGACCGACAGTTTCGCGACGCGCCTCGCGGTGGCTGATGCCGCGCACGCCTTGCGCATCCCGCTTGTTTCCTCGGCGGTCGGGCAGTTCGAAGGGCAACTCGGCGTGTTCCGCGGCTGGGAGCCGGACAAGCCGTGTTACCGCTGCTTCGTCGGCAGCGCGCAGGACGCTGCGGGCGACACTTGCGCCGAACAGGGCGTGATCGGCGCGATGACGGGGGTGATGGGCAGCCTCGCCGCGCTCGAGACGCTGCGCAGCATCGTGGGCTTCGGGGAGGACAGCGCGGGCAAGCTGTTGCTGGTCGACGCGCTTGCGTTCCGCTTCCGGACGCTCACACTCCCCAAGGACCCGGGATGTTCGTGCTGCGGTTAGCCTGACTTTAAGCGATGGAGGATTAGGGGCGGAGCATGATCGAACCCGCTCCCCTCCGCCGCCCGCGCAAAGTCCTCGTCATTTTCGGCACCCGCCCCGAAGCGATCAAGTTGTTCCCCGTCGTTGCCGCGCTGTCGGCGACGCCGGGGTTAGTGGTGCGGACCTGCGTGACGGCGCAACATCGCGGGTTGCTCGACCAGGTCCTGTCGATCGCAGGCCTTGTGCCCGATGTGGATCTCGACCTGATGGAGCCCGGCCAGTCGCTCGACCGGCTGACCGCGCGGCTACTGACCGCGCTGGGCGACGTGATGGATGCCGAGCAGCCCGACCGCGTGATCGTCCAGGGCGATACCGCGACCGCGATGGTCGGGGCGCTCGCGGCCTATTATCGCAAGGTGCCGGTCGCGCATGTCGAGGCGGGGCTGCGCTCGGGCGACATCTACCATCCGTGGCCGGAGGAAGTGAACCGCCGGATCGTCGCCCCGATTGCGGACCAGCATTACGCGCCGACCGAAACCGCCGCCGCCGCGCTCCGCCGCGAGAATATCGACCCCGCGACGATTCACGTGACCGGCAACACCGTGATTGACGCGCTGCACGCGACGCGCGCGAAGCTCGCCGCCGATCCGTCGCTCGCCGCCGGGCTCGACGACATCGCCATGCGCTTTGCGGGCAAGCGGATCATCCTCGTCACCACGCATCGCCGCGAGAATTTCGGCGGCGGGATGGAGAATATCGCGCGCGCGCTCGCCCGGATCGCGCAGCGGGACGACACCGCGATCCTCTTCCCGGTCCACCCCAACCCCAATGTCGTCGCGGTGATGGACGCTATGCTCGGCGACCGGCCCAATATCGCGCGGATCGATCCGCTCGATTACCCGCACTTCATCCGCGCGCTCGATCTCGCGCATATCGTGCTGACTGATTCGGGCGGCGTGCAGGAGGAAGCACCCGCGCTCGCCAAGCCGGTGCTGGTCATGCGCGAGACGACCGAACGCCCCGAAGGCGTCGAAGCGGGCACCGCGCGGCTGATCGGGACCGATTCCGACCGCATCGTTTTCGAAATATCAACGCTCCTCGACGAAAAGCAGGCGTATCAGGCCATGGCCCGCGCCCACAATCCGTTCGGCGACGGCCATGCGTCCGCAAGGATCGCAAAGGGTGTCGCCAATGGTTTCGGATTCTGAACTCAAGGTCGTCGTCGTTGGCCTCGGGTATATCGGCCTCCCCACCGCCGCGGTGATCGCCCGGACCGGCGCGAAAGTGCTGGGGCTCGACGTTTCGGCGCATGTCGTCGAGACCGTCAATTCGGGCAAGGTCCATATCGAGGAAGTCGACCTCGACGGGCTGGTTTCGGGCGTCGTCGCGCGCGGATACCTGCGCGCCTCGACCGAGATCGAACCGGCGGACGTGTTCGTCATCGCGGTGCCGACGCCGTTCGCGGACGATCATGCCCCCAACATCGGCTATGTCCTGCGCGCGGCGACGACGATCGCGGCGGTGCTCAAGCCGGGCGACGTGGTGATCCTCGAATCGACCTCGCCCGTCGGCACGACCGAGAAAGTCCGCGACTTGCTCGCGCAGTTGCGGCCCGATCTCAAGGTGCCGGGGCGGACCGGCGAAAGCGCCGACGTGGCGATCGCCTATTGCCCCGAGCGCGTTCTGCCGGGACGCATCCTGGTCGAGCTGATCGACAATGACCGCGTGATCGGCGGCATCACCCCGCGTTGCGCACGCAAGGCGTTGCAATTCTACCGCCGCTTCGTCCGTGGCGCATGCGTCACCACGACCAGCCGCGCCGCCGAGATGACCAAGCTGACCGAAAACGCGTTCCGTGACGTCAACATCGCCTTCGCCAACGAACTCAGCCGCGTGGCGGACACGATGGACGTCGACGTGTGGGAAGTGATCCGCCTCGCCAACCGCCATCCACGCGTCAACATCCTGTCGCCGGGCCCGGGCGTCGGCGGGCATTGCATCGCGGTCGACCCGTGGTTCCTGGTCCATGCCGACCCCGCCAACACGCCGCTGATCCGCACCGCGCGCGAAGTAAACGACGCGAAGATCGACTATGTGGTCGATCGCGCAGAGGCGATGGTCGCAGCCAATCCGGGCGTGCGCGTCGCGTGCCTCGGGCTCGCGTTCAAGGCGAACATCGACGATTTCCGCGAAAGCCCGGCGCTCAAGGTGGCGACCGCGCTGGCGCAGCGGTTCGGGGATCGGCTGTGCGTGGTGGAGCCCTATACCAACGCTCTCCCCGCCGCGTTCGACGGGACGGGCGCGCGGCTGGCCGACATCGATACCGCGATCGAGACGTGCGGGATCATGATCGTGCTGGTCGATCACGACGTGTTCAAGTCGGTGCCGGTCGATGAGCGCGGCGACAAGATCGTCTACGACACGCGCGGCATCTGGCCGGACCAGCCGCGGAGCATCCCTCGCGAGCCAATGCGGCTGGCGGGGTAACCGTGACACGTTCCTCCGGTTGAGGGAGTGTCAAACCCTAGTCAGTCAGCCTGAAACCGCGAACGTCTCCGCGGCAACGTAGGCGCTCTCGGTTTCCTCGATCCAGCCGCCGCCGATCACCCGGTCTCCGCCGTACAGCACGGTCGCCTGCCCCGGGGCGACGCCATATTCGGGCGCGTCGAACACCACCCAATCGCCGTCGCGGCGCGCGGGCACGGGCTTGGCGAGCGAGCGGACCTTGGCGGTCAGCGGACTATCATAGTCCCCGCCCAGCCAGTTGATCCCGCTCAGGCGCGCCGCGCGCACCGCGAGCGCTGCACGCGGGCCGACGACGACGCGGCGAGCCTCAGCCTCCAGCCGGATGACGTAGAGCGGCTCGGGCGTACCGCCGATCTCGAGCCCGCGCCGCTGGCCGACGGTGAAGTGGATCAACCCCTTGTGCCGCCCGAGCACGCGGCCCTCGGCATCGACGATCTCGCCCGCGGTATCCGCCTCCGGGCGCAGCTTCTTGACCAGCCCGGCATAATTCCCGTCAGGCACGAAGCAGATGTCCTGGCTATCGGGCTTGCCCGCAACGCCGAGGCCGAGTTCAGCCGCGATCTCGCGCACGCGCGGCTTGGGCAAGCCACCAAGCGGGAAGCGAAGATAATCCAGCTGGGTCTGCGTCGTCGCGAACAGGAAGTAGCTCTGGTCGCGCGCCGGGTCGAACGCCCGGTGCAACTCGGCGCCCGCCGGTCCCTCGACGCGGCGGACGTAATGCCCCGTCGCAAGGCAATCCGCACCGAGATCACGCGCAGCGGTGAGCAGATCGGTGAACTTTGGCCCCATGTTGCACTGGATGCACGGGATCGGGGTGCGACCGGCGAGATAATCGTCGGCAAAACGGTCGATCACCTGGTCGCGGAAGCGCGTTTCGTGATCGAACACGTAATGCGCGATCCCCAAACGGTCGCACACCGCGCGCGCGTCGCGGATATCGCGCCCCGCACAGCACGATCCGGCCCGCCCGACTGCTTCGCCGTGATCGTAGAGTTGCAGTGTGATCCCGATCACTTCCGCCCCCGTCCGCACCGCCAGCGCGGCGACGACCGAGCTGTCCACGCCGCCCGACATCGCGACGACGATGCGCTTGCCCGCGCCATCGGGGCCCAACTGAAAATCTGCGTCTGTCATGATGCGGGGGAGATAGGCCTTTCCCGCGCAACTTGCAAAACCGGTCCGAATTCTACCGGCAGCTTTACGCGCCCTTTAGAACCTGTGGCGTAAACACCCGCATCGCCCCTCGTGGAAGTATGTGTGGACCTCAGCTTTTCCAGATTTGAATCGGACGTGCATGTCGTGGCCTTGTCGCCCGAGCTTGCCGTTCTGATGGTCGGGGTGGCGGCACGACAAGCCGCGAGCCCGACCGCGCTGGCACAGGCCCGGTTGCCCCGCATTCACCGCAGCGATCCGTTCACACCGACGCACGGCGCGTTCAACCTCGCGGCCTGGGATATGGTCGCCGCGCGAGACGAGCGGAGGAAAGCGTGAACCCGCTGTTTACCGAGACGCTTTAGCCAGCGTTCAAGTCCAGTGCCTTATGACCGTAACAACTTCGCTGATAGGGGCCACCGCCCCGAGACAAGGTCTTGTAAGAATGATCGAGAACCAAAAGATCCGCCCCGCAAGAGTGATCGGTCCGCTCGGTGAACCCCTGACGCTCGAATCCCTGCCCCCGCCCGAGACGACCCGCTGGGTCGTGCGGCGCAAGGCGGAGGTTGTGGCGGCGGTGAACGGCGGGCTGCTGTCGGTCGACGAGGTTTGCGAACGCTACGGTCTGACGGTCGAGGAGTTCGCCGGATGGCAGCGCGCGATCGACCGTTCGGGGATGCCGGGCCTCCGCGTGACGCGGATCCAGCACTATAAATCATTGTACGAACGTCAGCAAAAATACTGATTTACGTTTCAGCGCGGCTTTGCTCGATCCGGGGCCGGAACAAAAATCAGGGTTTGTGAGTCTTGTCTCCGTCATCCCGGACATAACCGGGCAACGGAGGGTAAAATGGTTGGACTTATTGTTTGGCTCGTCGTCGGTGGCGTGTGCGGTTGGCTTGCCAGCATGATCATGCGTACCGATGGCCAGCAGGGGATTATCCTCAACGTCATCGTCGGCATCATCGGTTCGGTGATTGCATCGTTCCTGTTCGGCGCTGGGATCAACCAGGCGATCACGATCAACACGTTCATCTATTCGCTGATCGGTGCAGTCATTCTGCTCGCGATCGTGAACCTGGTGCGTCGCGGTACGGTTCGTTAAGACGACAGTCCAACCGGATGATCGGGCCGCTGGGGAAACCCAGCGGCCCTTTTCATGTCCGGCGTTCGCGGGCGCCGGTTACTTCAGCAGGAAGCGGACCGAGACGGTGACGCTGACCTGCGTTTCACCCGCGGCGATCGGCGTCGAATCGCTTGCCTTCATCGCGCGCGCCATGGCGAAGACCGGCGGCTGTGGGTTCGACCCGTCGTTCGTTCCATTTTCGCTGATCGTGACGATCCGCACCACGCTCATGCCGGCGGCCTTGGCGTAGAGCTCGGCGCGCGTCCGCGCGATTTTCACCGCATCGGCGCGTGCTTCGTCCAATGCGGCTTCGGGCTTGTCGAGCGACAGCGTGGGGCCGTCGATCTGGTTGGAACCCTGCGCCACGAGCGCATCTAGGATCGCGCCCGACTTGGCGACGTCGCGGAAGCGGATCGAGACACTGTTGCTAGCCTGATAGCCGGTCACCGCGGGGGGCTGGCCCTCGGTGTAGCGATATTGCGGATTGAGCGCGACGCTTGCGGTTCGGATGTCGCGCTGTGCGACGCCCGCCTGCTTGAGCGCGGCGAGCACGCGCGTCATGCGCGTCGCATTCTCGGACAGCGCGGCGGCGGCGGTCTGGCCCTGCGTCACGACGCCCGCGCGGATCGTCGCCACGTCGGGAACGCGCTCGGTACGCCCTTCGGCGGACACGTCGAGCAGGGCACCGTCGGGCAGGATCGTCGGTGCGACCTGCGCCATCGCAGGGGTGGCCATGGCCAGAACCGCCGGAACCAGCAGCATCATCTTCGAACGCATCGTCTTCTCCCAGAATAACGGGCGCAGGCGCCCGGTCGGGACCCTGTTGCCATCTTTGGATGAAACGAGCGATGAACAATCGTTACGCACGGCGCGCGAAACGGTCAGCGATCCCCGAGGATTGCGGTGATCGCCTGGGCCACGCCGTCGTCGTCGTTGCTGGCGACGACATGGGTCGCCTTGGCACGAACCGCTTCCGGCCCCTGCCCCATCGCGAACGACACCGCAGCACGCGCGAACATCGGCAAATCGTTCGCCTGATCCCCGAATACCGCGATCTGGTCGAGCGGAACCGCAATGGCATCGGACAGCGCGGACAGCCCGTCGCCCTTGTTGCCGGTGCGCGGCGTCACATCCAGATAATAGGTCTGCGACTGCACGATCGTGGCGCTATCCGCGAAACCGTCCATCCGCTTGCGCAGATCGATCAGCAAGTCGGGATCGTCGCTGACGAAGGTGACCTTGTCCGCGCGGTCGAACAGGTCGGAGAAGTCGGACGTCACGATCGGGTCCTGGTTGGACGCGCGCTTTTCGCTGTCGACATGACCGCCGACAGCGGTGCTGGCGTACCACAGGTCGTCCGCGAACACCCAGGTGTCGACCGCGGCATCCTTCGCTGCGGCAAAGATCCCCTCGACCACGGCGCGGTCGATCCGGTCGGCCTGCAGCACGGTGCCATCGCGGCGGAAGACGGTGCCACCGTTGAACGCCCCCATCGGCCAGTCGATTTCCAGCGCCTCGGCGATCGGCATCATCCCCGATCGTGGTCGTGCGCTGATGATGCTGAAGCCGATCCCGGCGGCGCGCAGGCGCGCGACCGCGTCGCGCACCCCCGCCGTGACCGCCTTGCTGCTGTCGACCAGCGTGCCGTCGACGTCGGACACGACCAGCTTGATCGCGGGGGCCGTGCTCATTGCGGCATCTCGACATGCCCGCCGAAGCCGAAGCGCATCGCGGACAGCAGCTTGTCCCCGAACGTGTGGTCGACCCGGCTGCGATACCGCGCGAACAGCGCCGCCGACAGGACGTTGACCGGAACCGCTTCCTCCATCGCCGCCTGGACGGTCCAATGGCCCTCGCCCGAATCGGCGACCTGCCCCGAGAAATGATCGAGCATCTGGTCCTTGGCGAGCGCCGAGGCGGACAGATCGAGAAGCCACGACGAAATCACTGACCCGCGCCGCCACACTTCGGCGATATCGGTCAGGTTGAGGTCGAACCGCTCATCCTCGGGAAGCTTGTCCGACGACTTGCCCTTGAGCACGTCGAAGCCCTCGGCATAGGCCTGCATCAGCCCGTATTCGATGCCGTTGTGGACCATCTTGACGAAGTGCCCGGACCCGGCCGGCCCAGCATGGATATAGCCCTGCTCGGCGCGCGGGTCCGCCGTCGCTACGTCGCGTTCGGGGGTGCGGGGAATCGTCCCCATGCCGGGCGCGAGCGCGGAGAGGATCGGATCGATATGGTCGACCGCTTCCTTGTCGCCGCCGATCATCATGCAATAGCCGCGCTCCAGCCCCCACACGCCGCCGGACGTGCCCACGTCCACATAGCGGATGCCCTTTTCGGCGAGCATCTTCGCGCGGCGGATGTCGTCCTTGTAGAAACTGTTGCCACCGTCGATCACGATATCGCCCGACTCGGCAAAACCGCCGATCGTGGCGACGGTCTGTTCGGTCGGCTCGCCGGCGGGGAGCATGACCCAGTAGATTGCCGGGCTGTCGAGCTTACTCCGCATGTCGTCGAGCGACGTCGCCCCGGCGGCGCCATCGCCGACAAGTTTCTGGACCGCGGCCTCATCCCGGTCGAACACGACGGCCTGATGCCCCGCGCGCATGATCCGGCGCGCGATGTTGCCGCCCATACGGCCAAGGCCGATGATACCGATTTTCATGATGCGCGCACTCCAGGATGGGATCAGATATGAGAACGTCCGCCCCGGGGGCTCCCCGGGACGGACGCGTAAACGCCTAAGGACGTGTTAGGCTGCAACCGGATGCTTGGCGGCGATCGCGCCGAGCAGATCGTCGAACGCCTTGGAGAAGGAGGCCACTCCCTCGTCCACCAGTTCGTCGGTCACGCCGTCGAGATCGAGCCCGAGCCGTTCGGCTTCGGACAGGACATGACGCGCACCGGCGATATCCTGCGTCAGCGTTTCAGCCGCCGTACCGCGGAGGCGATAGGCGTCGAGCGTCTTGGGCGGGATCGTGTTGACCGTGTCCTTGCCGATCAGCGTGTCGAGATACAGCGTGTCGGGATAATCGGGATTCTTGGTCCCGGTCGATGCCCACAACAGCCGCTGGACCTGCGCACCCTTGGCGGCGAGCGCCTGCCAGCGCGACGAGGCGATGAACTCTTCATACCATGCGTACGCCAGCTTCGCGTTGGCGATTGCGACCTTGCCCTTGAGCGGCTTGGCTTCGTCGCCACCCACTCCCGCGTCGATCTTGTCGTCGATCTTCGCATCGATCCGGCTGACGAAGAAGCTCGCGACGCTGGCGATCTTGTCGATCGGCTCACCGCGCGCGGCGCGCTTCTCTAGACCCTCGACATAGGCTTCCGCCACCGCCTGATAGGCACTCTGCGAGAACAGCAGCGTGACGTTGACGTTGATCCCGGCGTCGATCGTCGCGGCGATCGCGGGGACACCGGCTGGCGTGCCCGGGATCTTGATCATCACGTTGGGCCGGTTGACCGCCTTCCACAGCTTCTGCGCCTCGGCGATCGTCGCATCGGTGTCGTTCGCCAGATAGGGCGAAACCTCGAGGCTGACATAACCGTCCTTGGCATCGAGCCGGTCATAGACCGGGCGGAGCGTGTCCGCCGCAGCCTGAATGTCGAGGATCGCCAGATGCTCGTACCGGTCGATCGTCGGCGCGTCGGGGTTGGACTTGTCGTACGCGGCGAGCTCGGCATCATACGCGTCGCCATGCCCCATCGCCTTTTCGAAGATCGACGGATTGGATGTCACGCCGGTCAGCGCGTCCTCGTCGACCATCTTCTGAAGGCTGCCCTCGGCGAGGAACTTCTTCTCGACGAAATCGAGCCAGACTGCCTGGCCGAGTGCCGCCAGTTCGTTGAGCTTGCCCATCACTTGGTCTCCCGCAGTTCGTTGGCGATCTTCACGATATTGTCGACCGTGAAGCCGTATTTGTCCTGAAGCTTGGTGATCGGCGCGGACGCGCCGAACGTCGACATGGTGACCGTCCGACCATCGAGCCCGACATAGCGATCCCAACCGATCTCGCCCGCCATCTCGATCGCGATCCGCGCCTTCACGCTCTTTGGCAGGACCGATTCCTTATAGGCCGCATCCTGGAGCTCGTAGCGATACCAGCTCGGCATCGACACGACCCGCGAAGCGACACCGCTTTCCTTGAGCTTCTCGTGCGCGGCGACCGCGAGCGAGACTTCCGAACCGGTCGCGATCAGGATGACCTCGGGGTTCTCGTCGCCGTCGAGGACATAGGCGCCCTTCTTGAGGCCATCCGCGCTTGCATATTTGGTGCGGTCGAGCGTCGGCAAAGCCTGACGCGACAGGACCAGCGCGGTCGGGTGGCTCGCATCCTCGACGACAGCGCGCCACGCGGCGGCGACTTCGTTCGCGTCGCCCGGACGGATCGTGTCGAGCCCCGGGATCGCCCGCAGCGTCGCGAGATGCTCGATCGGTTGGTGAGTCGGGCCGTCTTCGCCGACGCCGATCGAGTCATGCGTGAACACCCAGACCGAGCCGACTTCCATGATCGCCGAGAGGCGGATCGGTGCGCGCATGTAATCGCAGAACACCAGGAAGGTGGAGCCGTAGCCACGCAGGTGCGATAGCGTCATGCCGTTGACGATCGAACCCATGCCGTGCTCGCGCACGCCAAAGTGGAAGTTGGTGCCGCCGTAATTGTCCGCCTCGAACGAGGGCGCACCCTTGATGTCGGTCTTGGTCGACGGCGCGAGATCGGCGGAACCTCCGAGCAGCCACGGCAGCTTGGGCGCGATCGCGTTGAGCACCTTTCCCGAGGAATCGCGCGACGCGACGCCCTTGGCGTCCGCCTCGAACACCGGAATGTCCGCGTCCCAACCATCGGGCAAGCTGTCCGACAGCATCGAATCGAGCTGGTTGGCGAGTTCCGGGTGCGCCTTGCGGTACTCGACGACCTTGGCTTCCCATTCCGCGCGCAGCGGTGCCGCGCGGTCGAGCATCGATGCCTTGAAACGCTCCGCGACGCCGTCGGGAACGAGGAACTGCGCGTCCTCGGGCCAGCCGTACGCCTTCTTCGTCAGGCGGATGTTGTCCGCGCCGAGCGGCTCGCCATGCGCCTTTTCGCTGCCCGCCTTGGGGCTGCCATAGCCGATTACCGAGTGGACGACGATGAAGGTCGGCTTGTCGGTCGTCGCCTTGAACGCGTCGAACGCGGCAGTGAGCGCACCGACGTCATTCGCATCGTCGACGTGGATCACGTTCCAGCCATAGGCCACGAAGCGCGCGCCGACGTCCTCGTCGAACGCGAGCGCGGTGTTGCCCTCGATCGAGATATGGTTGCTATCGTAGATCCAGCACAGGTTGGACAGCTTGAGATGTCCCGCGACCGATGCGGCCTCGGCAGTAACACCTTCCATCATGTCGCCATCGCCGCAGAGCGAATAGACGTCGTGATCGAACAGCGTGAAGCCCGGCTGGTTGAACCGCGCCGCGAGCCAGCGCTCAGCGATCGCCATGCCGACCGAGTTGCCGCAACCCTGGCCAAGCGGACCGGTCGTGGTCTCGACGCCGGTGGTGTGGCGATACTCGGGATGGCCCGGCGTCTTCGAGTCGAGCTGGCGGAACTGCTTGAGATCCTCGAGGCTCAGCGCCTGCTTGCCGGTCTTGTTGCCCTCGGCATCGATTTCTTCGATTCCGGCGAGGTGAATCAGCGAATAAAGCAGCATCGACGCATGGCCGACCGACAGGACGAACCGGTCACGGTTGGGCCAGTCGGGCGTGGTCGGGTCGTAGCGCAGGAACTTGGTCCACAGCGTCTGGCCGACCGGCGCGAGCGCCATCGGGGTGCCGGGGTGCCCGGAATTGGCCGCCTGGACGCCATCCATCGAGAGCGTCCGGATCGTATCGATCGCGAGCCGATCGGCACTGCCGTCTTCGTAAACGCCGGCATCGGCGGTTTGGATCGGGGTATCAGCCATGGAGCAGGTTCACCTTGTTGTTGCGCCCTGAACGCTTCCGCGTCGGTCGGGTTGCCGGAATGGGTGGGGTTTAATCCGGAGCGCGTCTGCGTTCCAGTCGCGTAACGATGCCATGGTCAGCGATATAGGCAGCGGAAACTTCGTAGAGAAACAGGCCGTGGCCGAGCGCGCCCGGGATCTGCGCAATGTCGGCGGCGAGGCGGACATGGTCCGTGTCGAGCGGAAAGTGACAGTCCAAAACGGGGTTTCCCTGATCGGAGACGAACCCCGCGCGCGGGACGACCGTGCCGCCGAGCGCGACGAGGCGGGCGGCGACAAAGACTTGCGCGAAGGGGAGGACTTCGACCGGGATCGCCGCGGCGCCAATGGTCGCCACCCGCTTGGACGAATCAGCGATCACGATCATCCGCGCGCTGGCGCTGGCGACGACCTTCTCGCGCAGCATTGCCCCGCCGGCGCCCTTGATTGCCCAGAACTGCGAATCGATCTCGTCGGTACCGTCGATCGTCAGGTCGATCCGCGCGGGCAGATCGATCAGCGCGATCCCCGCCGCACGCGCCAGCGCTTCGCTCGTCAGGCTGGTCGCGACCGCGCGAATATCGAGCCGACGCTCGCCGAGCGCGGCAATCGCAAACGCGGCGGTCGACCCCGTACCCAGCCCGACCACCATGCCCGGCTGGACCTCTCCTATGGCAGCGAGCGCAGCGGCGCGTTTGTCCGACTCGTTCATGCCGCACGCCTTAGCATCATGGCCGCGCGCGGGAACCCCGCTCACCCGCTCAGGTCATATTTCCGCTGGCCCCCCGCCGCGCCACAGGGCAAAGCCCGACCCCATGTTCGAAAAGATCCTGGCCACGCTCGCCACCTTCACCATCTGGGTCATTTCCAGCGGGGGCTATGTCGGCATCGCCCTGCTGATGGCGATCGAGTCCGCCTGCATCCCGCTGCCGTCCGAGATCATCATGCCGTTCGCGGGGTATCTCGTCTCGGTCGGGCGGTTCAACCTGTATTGGGCGGCGACCGCGGGCGCGATCGGGTGCAACCTCGGGTCGATCGTCGCTTATGAAATCGGCAAGCGCGGTGGACGCCCGATGGCGGAACGCTGGGGCCGCTACGTGCTGATCGGGCCGGGCGAGCTCGACACCGCCGACCGTTTCTTCGCGCGGTTCGGCGGAATCGCAGTGCTGATCGGCCGGCTGCTCCCGGTGATCCGCTCGTTCATCGCCTTTCCGGCGGGCGTCGCGCGGATGCCGCTGATCCCGTTCCACCTCTACACCTTCCTCGGATCATGGCCGTGGTGCTTCGGGCTTGCCTGGGTCGGCATGAAGCTCGGCAACAAGTGGAACAGCGACCCGCGCGTCAAGGCGGCGTTCCACAGCGCCGATCTCGTCATCGGGATCGTGCTGATCGCCGCGATCGCTTTCTATATCTGGCACCGAGTCCGTGGCTTGAAGCGGCACTGAGGCATACCGACATCCTTTTGCAGCGGCGCGCGTAGCTTCTCCGGTCACGCCGGAACGCGCGCCGAGTCGAAAGGTCCGCCACGATGCTCAAGCCCGTCCTCTTCACCGCCGCCTGTGTCGGCGCGGTCGCCTTCGTCTTTGCCGGTGGCGCGGCGCAGGCCGAGCGCGCGGTTCCGATCCCTGCCGCCGTTGCCGACGTGACCGGTGCGACCGGCCCGCAGACTGCGGTGTTCGCGGGAGGCTGCTTCTGGGGGATGGAAGCGGTGTTCGAACATGTGAAGGGCGTCCGCCAGGTCACCGCGGGCTATGCGGGTGGCACGCGCGACACCGCGACCTACGACCAGGTCTCGACCGAGACGACGCGCCACGCCGAGGCGATCCGCGTGGTCTATGATCCGGCGAAGGTCAGCTATGCCACGCTGCTGCGCGTCTATTTCTCGATCGCGCACAATCCGACCGAGCTCAATCGGCAGGGGCCGGACAGCGGGATCAGCTATCGCTCGGCGATTTTTCCGCAGAACGCGGCACAGCGCGGGGTAGCAACAGCTTACATCGCGCAACTGGGCAAGGCACATGCGTTCCCCAAGCCGATCGTGACGAAGATCGAGACCGGTGCGTTCTATCCGGCAGAGGCGTATCACCAGAATTTCTACGACCGGAACCCGAACCACCCGTATATCGTGACGTTCGACAAGCCCAAGGTCGCGGCGTTCCGCGCGGGGTTCCCGCAACTGGCGAGCTGATCGAGGCGGCCGTCCCGACCACAGTCGGGGCGGCTCCTTCAGATCGGTGTCGAGTCCCTACGCCGCCAGTCGGAACCGCAACAGCCGATCCTGGATCGGAATGAGCGCCTCGGCCCCCTTCCCCACCGCGCGCACGATCTCGGGGTGCTGCGCATCCAGCCCGCCGGTCAGCGCGCCGAATGCGGGCAGGATCAGCTTGGTCGGCGTCGCGACGAAACACCGCCGCGAAACATTCTGCCCGCGCACGCGCAACCGCAGTTTGGGGTGGAAATGCCCGGAGAGTTCGGGCCGCGTCTCGGCAGGGTCCGCCTCGTGCCGCAGCACCAACCCATCGACGACCGCTTCGTCGACCACCGTGCCGCCGCAGCGATCGACCATCCCGCTGTCGTGATTGCCGGTGATCCACGTCCAGCGCGTTGCGCCGGTCAGCGTCCGCAACTGATCCTGCGCCATCGTCGGCAGCCGATCGCACCCGCCATCGTCGTGGAAACTGTCGCCCAGGCACCAGACCTCGCGCGCGCCGGTGGCGGCAAGATCGTCTGCGAGTCCGCTCAAGGTGACGAGCGAATCGTACGGCGGCAGCATCTGCCCGCGCTGCGCGAACCAGCTCGCCTTTTCGAAGTGCAGATCGGCGACCAGCAGCGCCGTGCGGTCCGGCCAGAACAAGGCGCCGCTACGGAGTGCTAGGAAATCGTGACCGGCGAACGAAAAGGGAACCATGTCCTTGCCCATGCCGCAAAGCCTTGCTTCATGCAACGTTCACGAAAGCGCTTGCGCTCCGTGTCCACAAGCGTAAAGCGCGCCGTCCTTTCCGGCAGGTCGCCTAACCCATTATGTCCGCTGCCACCGCCACTTCCACCGCTTCCCCGCCGCATGGCGCGACCCCGCATCCTGCGCTGTTTGCGCTGACGATCGGCGCGATCGGCGTCGTTTTCGGCGATATCGGGACGAGCCCGCTCTACGCGTTCCGCGAAGCGCTTGAGCTGACGGGCAAGGACGGCCTGGAGACCGGCGAGATCCTTGGCGTGCTGAGCCTCGCAATCTGGTCGCTGATCCTCGTCGTCACGGTCAAATACGTCGTCTTCCTGATGCGCATGGACAATCAGGGCGAAGGCGGCGTGCTCGCCCTCACCGCGCTGGCGCGGCGTGCGCTCGGCAAACGATCGCTGATCGCGCTCGTGCTCGGTTCAGCGGGGGCATCGCTGTTCTATGGCGATGCGATCATCACGCCCGCGCTGTCGGTGCTGTCCGCGGTCGAGGGACTAAAGACGATCCCGGGGCTCGAAACCGCCATCAACGAGCAAGTGATCCTGTCGATGACGATCGTCATCCTGATCGCGCTGTTCGCAATCCAGAGCCGTGGCACCGCCAGCGTTTCGAAGCTGTTCGGGCCGGTGTGCTTCGTGTGGTTCCTCGTTCTCGGCGGTCTGGGCCTCTGGCATATTGCGGACGAACCCTCGATCCTGCGGGTCGTCTCGCCGCACTATGGGGCGCTGTTCCTGCTCGACCACGGCGTCACCGGGCTGTTCGTGCTCGGTGCCGTGTTCCTGACCGTCACGGGTGCGGAAGCGCTCACCGCCGACATGGGGCATTTCGGTCGCCTGCCGATCCGCATCGGCTGGTTCGCACTCGTCTTCCCGTGCCTGATCTGTAATTACCTCGGCCAGGGGGCATTCGCGCTCAATGCGCTGGAAGCCGCCAAGGCCGCGGGCCAGCCGTTCCACAACCAGGACTGGTTCTTCCTGATGGCGCCCGCGTCGATTCGCCCGGGCCTGATCGTGCTCGCGATGGCGGCGACCGTGATCGCTAGCCAGGCGGTCATCACCGGCGCCTATTCGCTGACGCAACAGGCGATCCAGCTCGGGCTGCTACCCCGGCTCCGCATTCGCCAGACCTCCGCGACTCAAGCGGGACAGATCTATTTGCCTTCGATCAACTGGCTGCTGCTGTTCGGCGTGCTGGTGCTGGTCGTGCAGTTCCGCACCTCGTCCGCGATGGCGGCGGCGTATGGCATCGCGGTGACGGGCACCATGGTGGTGACCACGCTGCTCGCGTATATCGTCGTGCGGCATCGCTGGAACTGGGGCCGTCCGCTGGCGCTTGCGGTGATCCTGCCGTTCCTGACGCTCGACCTGATCTTCTTCGGCGCAAACATCCTGCGCGTGATCGAGGGGGGCTGGGTCCCGCTGGTCGTCGCGAGCGGTATCGGGCTGGTGATCTACACCTGGAACCGCGGACGCGGGATCGTTCGAGCGTTCGAGGCGCGGCAGAGCGTCCCGCTCGCCGATCTGGCGGCTGCGCTGGGGAAGCGTCCGCCCGAGCGGGTCGAGGGGACCGCAGTGTTTCTGACCGCCAACCCCGACAGCGCGCCCGGCGCGTTGCTCCACAATCTGAAGCACAACAAAGTCCTCCACGAGAAGAACCTGGTCGTCAGCATCCGCACCGCCGACCGCCCGTCGATCGCTCCCGAGGAACGCGCCGAAATCCGCCCGGTGGATGCGAACTTCACGATCGTCGTGCTGACCTATGGATTCATGGAATCGCCCGACGTGCCGCGTGACCTCGGGCTTGAGGCGACGTCGCACAAGAAGACGCTCAACCCTGCGAAAACGAGCTATTTCATCGGTCGCAACACGATCAAGCCAGCCGCCAACCAAGGCATGCCGCTGTGGCAGGACCGGATCTTCATGTTCCTTCAGCGGAACGCCAGCGACCCGACCGAATTCCTGCGGATTCCGCCGGGCAAGGTGCTGGAATTGGGCGAACAGGTTACGGTCTGAAGGGCGGCCCACCGCCGCCCTCGTCGCGATGCGATCAGGCGATCGTCGCGCGGTCTCCATCCAGCGCGAGCCGGAACGGAACCGCCGGCGTGCCACCGAAATGACGCCGCGCCTCGTCGATATCGACCGGGTTTCGCGCAAGTCCGGGACGGTCTACGAAGCTTAGAACCCGTAAATCGTCGAGGACCAGCCAGCTATACGCCTGGAGCGGGGCTTCGGGCGGATTGCCGCAAACCAGCCCGCTGCCGTTGAGCGGTACCCACGGCCCGGCGAAGCGATCCGCGACCATCCCGTACAGCCCGGTCGGACCCGAGGGACCGTCGCTCGCGAACACCTTCCGCTGTGTGACCCAGAAACAATAATAGTGCCCGTGGTGATGGACGATGTGCGGGCGTTCGAGTTCGTTGTTGAGGCCGTCGGCGGTGATCAGCGGGGGCTGGAGCCGCCACTCCCCCTGCTCGCGCCGCGCGACGCCGACCGCGCCGTTCCACGGGGATGTGGACTGCTGGAGCGACGCCGCGAACAGGAGATATTCCGCGCCGTCGGCCGGATCGCGAAACCACGCGGGATCGCGGAACGCCTTGATCGTCCCGATCCCGCCGCCGCCGGTCATGTCGCGCGTATAGGTCACGCCGTCCGCCACGACCGACTCGATCGGCGTCGTCCAGCCCGACAGCTGCGGCAGGCCATCCGCAATCGTGAGTGCGGCGCTGGTCTCGAACAGGCGCTGGTCGAAACTGGGTTCGGCCTCGCCGCGATGACCAGCGGCGGTGAAGTACAGCGTCACGCGGTCGTGCTCAGGCGAGACGATCGCCGACCCCGACCATTCGCGACTTCCTGGCGCGAGGCCGTCTGGCAACAGATCGCCGAGATCGCGCCAACCGTCCGCCGTCTCGTGCATCGCGCGGATCCGCGCGAGCGCATGGCGCGATTCAGGATCGGGCAGCACCGGCGCGGACAGCAGCATCTGCAAGGCGCCGCCAGCGATGTCGGCGACGCTCCCGTCACGTTCCTGTACGGGCCAGTAATCCCACAGGTCGAAACCCGGCAGGATCGGGGGAAGTTCGTTCGCCGCGATCGCGGGCACTTGCACAAACGGCTGGTGCGCGATCGAGGCGACCGCATCGCGGGACCAGATAGTCGTCATAAACTGCTACTCACTGGGGAGGAAAAGCGCAGTCGGCCCGGGCGCGCTGCAGCACGCCCGGGCCGTCCGGTTCAGAAGTCGAGCTTGACCGCGGCGGACACGGTGCGACCATTGATCGACCGTGCCCGAACGATCCCGTTGGTCGGGATCGACGCTTCCTCTGCTTCGGTAAAGCCCTTTGTGTCGAACAGGTTGTTCGCGTTGATCGACACTTGAACGCGCTGGACCGGACGCACGCTGAGGAAGGCGTTGACCTGGGTGAAGCCCGGCAGCTTCAACTGGTTGGTGTCCTGCGCATAGCTCGACGTCGTGCCGATTGCGCTCGCGCCGACGGTGAACAGCCCGGTCGTATATTGCGGGGTCACCTTGTAGACGAACTCGGCCTGCCGCCGCGGACGGTTGCCGATCACCGCGGGGGTGACGTTGTCGCTGATGATCTTCGCCTTGGTGAACGTGCCGTTGGCCGCGAGGCTGAACCCGCCGATGCGATAATTGCCCTCGAGCTCGACGCCGTACGCGCGGTACGTGCGGTCAAAGAACGCCCGACTGGTCGCCTCGAAATTCTGCTCGGCGGTCTTCGCCCAGAAGGCGGTGCCGTACAGGTTGAACCCGGCGTGGCTGTACTTCACCCCGCCTTCCGCCTGCCGGACGAAATCAACCGGCCGCGCGCCGGGCTGGAGCCGGCCCGAGACCGAACTGACGTTGTTCGGGTTGAACAGGAACCGGTCCGCGTTCGCACGACCCCCGCGGCTGTAGCGCGCGAAGATCGAGAGGTCGCTCGCCAGGCGATAGTTCGCGCCGAACGAATAGGACGCATAGTGGAAGTTGTAATTGACCGGCTGCGGGTTGTTGATCGGCAGGATCGTCGTCTGCGTCTCGGGGTAGGAAATCGTGCCGTTGCCGTCGACGTCGAAGCTTGTCACCGGGCCATCGCCGACCACGAAGCCGCGCGCGCTGCCGGTGTCGTAGCGAACGCTGGCGTCGACGTTGAAGCCGCCGCCAGTATAGCCGATCGACGCGAACGGCGCATTGGTGTCGTAATCGACATTGTAGCTGCGGCGGCAGCAATTGCCGAAATAGGACGCGCCGTAAGCAACCAGCCCATTGTCGGTCCGCGACAGCCCGGTTGCGGTCTGCACGTTGAGCAGCGCGGCGTTGTTGCCCTGCGCATCAAGCAGATAGGACGACCAGGTCCAGTCGATGTCGATCGTCTGGCGCGACTTGTAGAAACCCGCCGAGAAGTCGACCGTCCCCGCCCCCGCGGCGAACCGGCGGTTGACCCGCAGGTCGTTGGTGATGTTGTTCAGGCTGTTGAGCTTGGAGTTGAACAGCACGACCCCGATCGCGTTCGAGGTCGTCGGGTTGGCGTAAAGCTGCCCCGCATTGGGTCCGTTGGCATAGCTCAGGATCGCGCCCGGGCCACCGATCGCATTGGCTAGGTTCTGCGCGGTGTCGACGCTCGCCGGGAACGGCGAGATGAACCGACCGGAAATGTCCGAATAGCGGAACTTGTCGCTGACCTTCCATCCGTCGGCGACCTCGAATTCGGTTTCGAAGCCAACCGCCTTGACGACCGGATGCATCCCGTCGCGAATATCGTCGACCTCGCGGTTGTTGGCGCCGTCGAGCGTGACCGCACGCGTGAAATAGATGCTGTGGATCGTGTCGCTATTCGCGCTGAGACCCGGCAGCGAGGTGTATTTCGGGTCGCTGTTGCTCCCCGTCACACGAACCGGGCTCGGCAGATAGGCGATGGCGCGATCGTCCAAGTATTTAACGTTCAGCCGGAAAAAGCCGCGATCGAAGGTCTTGGTGATGTTGCCGCGGATCTGGCCACCCTTGTTGCCGTCATAGCCCGCGCGCCGTGGCCCTTCCCCGACGCGGTAGAAACCGCCGACGTTGAAGCGCAGCGTATCGCTCAGCTTGCCACCGTAATCGGCGTCGATGCGGTATTCGCCGTAATCGAGCCCGACCGTTCCCTGGATCGAGCCGCCCTCCTGCTCGCCGGTCTTGGAGATGAGGTTGATCACGCCGCCGGGCGAATTGGAAGCGAAGGTCGAGGCCGACCCGCCACGCACCGCTTCCACGCGCGCGACGTTGAAGTCCGCGCGCAGGAAGATGTCGGTGTTGGCGAAGGCGATGTCGCCATATTCGAGGATCGGCAGGCCGTCTTCCTGCAGCTGCAGGAACTTGGCGCCGCCCGACGCGACCGGCAGGCCACGCACCGCGATGTTGGCGTTGCCCTCGCCGCCCGACGATTCGGAGCGGATACCGGGCAGGCTGCGGAACAGTTCGGCGGCGGAGCGCGGTGCGGCCTGCGCGATCGCGTCGCTGCTGATCGAACTGACCGAGACCGAGCTGTCGAGCCGGTTCTGGCCGCGCGCGACCGCGGTGACGATGATGTCGTCGCCGCTCGCTGCTGCGGTATCGGTTGGCGTATCGATCTGGGGTTCGGCGGGCGGGCTGGCCGCTGGCGCTTGCTGGGCATAAGCCGGGGCGGCGACCATCAACGCGGTCGTCGCAAGGAAAAGGGTGCGCCCTTTCAACATGTCACTCTCCTGGAACGGAACGGCCGGTTATTCGGCTCGATCCGGACCTAATCCCGTCTCGCAAACGATTGCAAGCACAATTTGCAATCGTTTGCGCAAACAGCTACAGCGCGTTGCAGGACGGCAACAGTTCGTCGACGGGGAGAGTGAGACGTGACCAGCGTATCGGCCGGCAAAGTGCATCTGTCGTTCGCCCGTATCCTGCAGATGAACCTCGGTTTTCTCGGGCTGCAATTCAGCTTCGGGCTGCAGCAGAGCAACATGGGGCCGATCTACAGCTATCTCGGCGCGGACGAGGGCAGCATGCCACTCCTCTGGCTCGCGGGGCCGATGACCGGGCTGATCATCCAGCCGCTGATCGGCGCGATGAGCGACCGCACCCGTACCCGACTCGGGCGGCGCACCCCCTATTTTCTCGTCGGCGCGATTCTGTGCAGCCTGTGCCTGCTGGCGATGCCCTACAGCCGCACGCTGTGGATGGCGGCGAGCTTGCTGTGGGTGCTCGACGCCGCGAACAACGTCACGATGGAGCCGTATCGCGCTTATGTCAGCGACCGCCTCGACGAGACGCAACGCCCGCTCGGCTTCCTGACGCAAAGCGCCTTCACCGGACTGGCGCAGACGCTGTCTTACCTCGCGCCGTCGCTGCTGGTGTGGTGGGGCATCAACAAGGACACGCTCGACAGCAACGGGATCCCGGAAATCACGCGGATCAGCTTCCTGATCGGCGCGGTGCTGTCGATCACCACCATCCTGTGGTCGGTATGGCGCGTCCCCGAACTGCCGCTGACCCGCGAGGAAGACGCCGCGATCACCGCCGACCCGTTGTCGTTGCGCTCGACCCTGAGCGGGCTTGCCGCGGCGATCCGCGACATGCCGCCGACGATGCGCCAGCTTGCGGTGGCGATGCTGTTCCAGTGGTTCGGGATGTTCTGTTACTGGCAGTATGTCGTGCTCGCGCTGGCGCGCGGCGTGTTCAACACCAGCGACCCGACCAGCGTCGGCTTCCGCGACGCCGGACTGCTCAACGGACAGCTTGGCGCCTTCTACAATTTCATCGCCTGCGTCGCGGCCTTTGCGATGGTGCCGTTCGCGCGGCGCTTCGGCGCGCGACCGATCCACGCGGTCGCGATGGTGGCTTCGGGGTTGGCGATGATGACGATCGCGTCGACCGGGTCGATCCCGCTGCTGATAGTCGCGATGATCGGAATCGGGATCGGCTGGGGCAGCCTGATGGGTAATCCCTATCTGATGCTCGCCAACGCCATCCCGCCCGAGCGGACGGGAGTGTACATGGGCATTTTCAACATGTTCATCGTCATCCCGATGATGATCGAGATCCTGTTCGTGTGGCTCGCCTATCGCCCGTTGCTGGGCGGCGATCCACGGAACGTGCTGCTGCTGGGCGGCGGGATGATGCTGGCGGCGGCGGTGGCGACGTGGTTCGTCCGCACGCCGGATACGCGCGCCCGCCCCTGATCAGGCGGAGGCGCGCAGGATCAGTTCGGGCGGCATCGCCACCGACTGCACGTCCTCGCCGGCAATCCGGCGGAACAGCAGGTCGACCATCGTCACCGCGCCGCGCGCGACGTCCTGTCGCACCGTCGTCAGCGGCGGATTGGTGTGCATCGCGATCACCACATCGTCATAGCCGACGACGCCGACGTCCTGCGGCACCCGCTTCCCGCGCCCGGTCAGCGCCCGCAAGGCGCTCATCGCAATGACGTCGGACGCGGCGACGATGCCGTCCGGGGAAGCGTGGCTCGCCAGATACGCCTCGATCGCGCTGTACGACGCTTCGCTGGTCAAATGGACCGGCAGCAGCGCCGCCGGTTCGATTCCCGCCGCCGCCAGTGCCTGCTGGAACCCGGCGTAGCGCGCGGCGAATTCGGGCACGTCGGTATTCCCAAAGAACGCCAGCCGCCGCCGCCCCTGCGCGAGCAGATGGTCCGCGGCGAGCCGCCCGCCCGTGACATTGTCGGTGCCGACGGTGGTCTGCATCCGGCCGGGCATCGTCGCGCCCCACACGACCACCGGGCGATAGCGTTGCGCGACACGCTCGATCGCGTCGATCTGGTTCGACTGGCCGACCACGATGACGCCGTCGACGCGCCCGGCATCGACGATCGCATCGAGCCAGCGATCGTCGTTCGGAATGACGCGCGACAGCAGCAGGTCATGCCCGCGATCCGCGATCGCATCGGCGAGCGGCCCCAACAGGCTCATGAAGAACGGATCGGAGAGATGCTGCTCGGCCTCATGCCCGAGCGGCAGGACCACGCCGATCGCACCGGTCCGCCCGAGGCGGAAGTTGCGCGCGGCCTGATTGACCTGGAAGCCATGTTCACTCGCCAGCGCGACGATGCGTTCGCGCGTGGCCTTGGCGATCACGGTGTTACCGGAGAGCGACCGGGATACGGTGGCGACCGAAACGCCTGCAAGTTCGGCAAGTTCGGCAAGAGTAGAGACTGTTGACGTTACGCCCATAAGTCCGTTGTGCCGTGATCCGCGCGAAACGCCAACGGTTGTTGTTGTAAGCCTTGGGTGCGTTCCCGAACCGGGACGCGCAGTTGCCTCCACGATCCTTTCGCCGAACGGGCGATGGGGAAGCCTTTAGCCTCCCCACCGTCCGGTCAGAAGGTCACGCGCCCCCCGAGCGAGAGCACGACGGCATGCGCATTCCGCAACAGGCCGTTGGTGACGACGGGCGTCTGCGCCGGGGTTCCGGCATAGGCCGCGGTCACGCGGTCGATCGTCGTGTCGCTGAAGTCGACATAGCTTGCCGCCGCGTCGAGCGCGATGTGCGGGGTCAGCTGGTAGCTGCCGCCCGCTGCATAGGTCCAGCGGTTGGCATCGGGCACGCGCGCGTCGCGCAAGCCGTCCTGCGTCGGCGTGATCGTGCGCTGGAGACCGGCACGCACCGTCGCCTTGGGGCTGAGCGCATAATCGACGCCGCCCGCGAGGCTCCAGCTGTCGCGGTAATTTTCGGGCAGCGCGACGTTGAGCGGCGCGCCGAGCCGAATCGCGTCGAACTTGCTCCAGTTATACGCGACGACCTGCGCGTTGAGCGTCAGCGCGTTGGTCGCCTTGAGACGCCCCGCGACCATCACCTGCCCCGGGGTGCGGAACTTCGCCTGCACGTCCGACAGCGACGTGTTCGATGCGGCGAGCGGACCGACCAGATTGTAGATGTTGAGCTGGCCGGTCAGCGTATGCTCGATGCTCGACTTGTAGCTGATGCCGACGGTGGCGATGTCGTTGTGGAGCTGGACGCCCGCGGTCCAGCCGAAGTCCCAGCCGTGGCCCTTGAGTGTCTGCGTGCCGTCCGGAAGGGATGCAAGGACGTTGGGGAGCTGGTTGCTGAGGAAGGCGTCGGTATATTCGACGTTGAGCGCGCCGCCGACCCGCAGCCAGTCAGTGAGGACGATGCCGACCGAAGGCTGGATGTCGATCGTCCGCAGCCGCGTCTTGTCCGCGCTGTAGCGCGCCCAGCTGTTGGCGTCGTAATCGGTGGTGAAGCTGAACGGCGAGGTGACCGCGAGGCCGACCGCGATCCGGTCGTTGATCGGATAGGCGATCGCGCCGCTCGGCAGGACGCCATTGTTGATCGGGTCGCGCGACACGCCATTGCCACCGACCGGCGCAAACGCCTGCCCCGGGCGGCGGATCAGCGTACCATTGTCGATCACCTCGCCCTTGGGCAGGATCGCGGTCGCGCTGACAGCGGCTTCAGCATCGGTGATCCCGGCGATCGCGGCGGGGTTCCACCACAGCGATGCAGGTCCGGTATCGGCGGCCTCCCCCGAAAACGCACGGCCCGCACCGCGCGCGGACTGCGCCTCTAGGTAGAAGGCGTCGGCATGCGCGACGCCGGCGAAACCGATCGACGAGACAAGCGCGGTCGCGCCCAGCAACGGGGCTTTGAAACGAATTGGCATTGAGGTTTCCTGTACTGGTAAGCGGAGGAGGAAAGCGTCAGCGCACGCGCGTCCAGGTCTGTGTCTTGCACAGCGGGAAGAAGACGCAGCCGCGCAATTTCAACTGGTTGGCACCGACAGGCGTAATCTTGCCATTGTAGGTCTTGCCGTCGTCGGCGTTGTAGACCTGACCGTTGCTCCACACGCCATCGGTGTCGGGCTTGAAGCCGGTCAGGAACAGCATCCCTTCGATCGGGCGGCTGCGCAGGGCGGCGTTGGAATTTCTGCTGTCCTTCATGCCGGGATTCGCGCGGAGCGCATCCGACGTCACGATCCGCCCGCAGATCGACGCGCCGCAGCGCGCGATTTCGACGATGGCATTGTGGGTTTCGGTCTTCCAGCGACCGATCACGGTATCGGTGGCAACCGGTGCAACGGCAAGCAGTGCGCTGATGATCAGCAAAGACATCCTCTATCCTCTCCAACCTGCCCGTCGACCCGCTGGGGCACGGACGTTTCGGTATGGACGCCACATCTGTGCGGTCGTCCGTCGTCGTTCGGCCCCCGTCTTATGCGCGAGCCCGATGCCGTATACGGCATGTCCGACGTCGCCTATAAGGATGAGCGGCAGCGTCAAGCATTCTTGCATCGAGAAAGCGCGATGCGGCGTGAAACGTGACACTTGGGCAACGCCTTAGGTGACGTTCCGGACGGTTCCTCGATCCGACGGAAAGATGGCGTTTCCCTTATCGTCGCAAATCCGCGACACTCACACCCAAGACGCGCGGCACGCCGCCTTGCCCTTCCGGGGCGGGTGCGCGCCCTCATTCCTCGACGCGTCATTGGAGGAGCGGATTGGAAGACCGGCAAGAGCTGACGGGAATCAACGCGGTCGCGCGGATGCTCGACATCACGCCACGGACGTTGCGCTTCTACGAAGACCGCGGGCTCATCACGCCCGGACGAGTCGGTGCGATCCGCGTCTATACCAAGCGCGAGATCGCACGGATGCAGTTGATCCTGCGCGGCAAGCGTCTCGGCTTCACGCTGGCGGACATCACCGAGTTTCTCGACCTGTATGATGCCGACCCGCAGCATGTGGAACAGATGCGCGCGCTGGCGGAACGCTGTCGGGAACGGATCGACCGGCTTGATGCGCAACGCGACGCCATCGCGGAAACACTCGGCGAGCTGGAGAAGATCGAAGCGCAAGCGCTCGACCGGATCGCCAAGGCGTCGCGCGGTGTGCCCCCCGGTCTGCGGGCTGTTACCGGGTGACCGCGTGCGACGTCGGCTTGCCTCCAACGCCAGCGGCGCGGTTCGTGAAATAGGTCGCGATCGCCGCAACATCGGCGGGGGGTAGTTTGGCAAGGCCGCGTGCCACCGCCGCCATCGGCCCAGCGGGCGCGCGGTGACGCGGGCTGGTCCCACCCGACAGATACGTCACCAAATCCTCGTGCGACCACGCCGCCGCACCTCGAGCCGGGGGGAGCGCAGGTGCGGTCCAGCCGTCGCTCCGCCCGCCCGTATAAGCCAGCGCCGTCTTCTCCGCGCCAAGGATGTCGCGCGGGGTATGGCATCCACCGCAATGCGCCACCGCTTCGGACAGATAGGCACCGCGGTTCCATTCTGCGCTGCGTTCGGGGTCGGGAACGAAGCGACCGGGCCGGAAGGACACAACTTTCCACCCCGCCTGCAGCGCGCGGACGTTGAGCGGGAACGGGATCGTCGAACTTTCCTCCCGCGCAAAGACCGGGGTCCGCGTCATGAAATAGGCGTAAAGCGCGGCGACGTCGCCGTCCGCGAGCTTGCTGAAATGGCCATAGGGGAAAACCGGAAACAAATGCGCGCCGTCCCGCCGGACACCCTGGCGCATTGCGCGATCGAACGCCTGTTCGGACCAGTTGCCGATCCCGGTCTTCGGGTCCGGCGTGATGTTGGTGGCGTAGACCGTTCCCACAGCAGTTTTCATCGCATAACCGCCCGCGTAGGGCTGACCACCGCGGACGGTATGACAGCGCGCGCAATTCCCCGCACTGGCGAGGACCGCGCCTTTGGCAACCAGCGCCGGAGCGAAGCGGGTGGCATCCGGCCGGGGAATCCTGGCGATCGACGGGCGCCATGCGAACACCCCGAACCCCACCGTACCGAGCGCCGCGATTCCGATCACGAAAATCATGACACGTCTCAGCATATTAGCCACGGTCCCATCGATACGCCCTTCGTGGTGGCATGCGGTGCGCCTTGCATCTACCTGCGACGGAGGAACGTCCAGCGTTAGATGCTCCCCGCGTTCGAAGCGCAGCGGGAAGATCGTGGATAGTGCGGCAGAAGGGTTTCGACGGTTGACGACAATGGACTGGAATATCGAGCAAAACCGCGACGCTACCGAAAGCGGTTGGCGTGAGGGCGCGACACCGTCCGTGTGGGCGACGCACCAGCAGGACCTTGGCGCGATCGAACGGCAAGCCCGCCTTCGCCGGCTCCAGCCGCGCAGCGGAACCGATTTTTCGTCTAACGACTATCTCGCGCTGTCGGGATCCGCTCGGTTGCGCGACTCGGTCGCCGCCGCATTGGCGCGTGGCGTTCCAATCGGTTCGGGCGGATCGCGGCTGCTGCGCGGCAACGACCCCGAGCATGAAACGCTGGAGACCGAGGCGGCGGCGTTCTTCGGCAGCGAGACCGCATTGTTCTTCGCAAGCGGCTACGCTGCCAATACGGCACTGCTCGCGACTTTGCCGCAACGGGGCGATCTGGTCGTCCACGACGCTTTGGTCCACGCGAGCGCGCACGAAGGCATGCGGCTCGGCCGCGCCGAAACCCGCGCGGCGACACATAACGATGCGGAGGCGGTCGACACGGTGATCACGCAGTGGCGCGCGACCGGCGCGACGGGGCGACCATGGATTGCGGTCGAGAGCCTGTACAGCATGGACGGTGATCGTGCGCCGCTCGACGATCTGCTCGCGGTCGCGACGCGGCACGACGCGATGCTGCTGATCGACGAAGCGCATGCGACCGGCGTGTTCGGGCCGGACGGTCGCGGTCTGGCGGCGGCGCTGGAGGGTCGCGAGACCGTCATCACCTTGCGGACGTGCGGCAAGGCGCTCGGTAGCGAGGGCGCGTTGGTGTGCGGCCCGGCGGTGGCGCGCGATTTCCTCGTCAACCGCGCGCGCGGCTTCATCTTCTCGACCGCGCCCTCGCCGCTGATGGCAAGTGCGGTGCGCGAAGGCTTGCGGATCCTGGCCGACGAACCCGCGCGGCGGTCGCGGCTGGCGGCGTTGATCGCGCATGCCGAACGCGTGCTTGCCCCGTGCGGCGTGACGCCGACCGGATCGCAGATCCTGCCGCTGCTGATCGGCGACGACGCCGCGACGATGCGCGTGGCGGCGGCAGTCCAGGCGGCGGGGTTCGACATTCGCGGGATCCGCCCGCCGACCGTCCCGGCAGGCACCGCGCGGCTGCGGATTTCGCTGACGCTCAACGTGGACGAGGCCGCGATCGACCGCCTCGCCGAAACCTTGCGGGAGATCCTGCCATGACCACCCCCACCGTCATCGTCACCGGGACCGACACCGACGTCGGCAAGACCGTCTTCTCCGCCGCGCTCGCGGGGGCCATGCGCGCGCATTATTGGAAGCCGGTGCAGGCCGGGCTCGATCCCCGCAGCGACGCCGACAGCGTCGCCGCGCTCTCGGGATTGCCCGCCTCTTACATCCTGCCGGAAGCGTATCGTCTCGCCACCCCATGCTCGCCACACCGCGCGGCGGCGATCGACGGGGTGACGATCGAGCTCGACCGGCTCGCGCTCCCCGCCGTGACCGGGCCACTGGTCGTCGAGGGTGCGGGCGGGGTGCTGGTGCCGATCACCCCCGATCTGCTGTTCGCGGACCTGTTCGCGCACTGGGCCCGCCCCGTGGTGCTGGTCGCACGCACCGGGCTGGGGACGATCAACCACAGCCTGTTGTCGATCGAGGCGCTGCGCGCGCGAGGCGTGCCGATCCTCGGCGTTGCGTTCATCGGCGAATCCGAACCCGACAGCGAAGCGACGATCGCCCGGATCGGCAAGGTCCCCCGTCTGGGCCGCCTGCCCCGCCTCCAAACGCTCGACGCGGCGACGCTCGCCGCCGCGTTCGCCGAGCATTTCGACCTGGCGGCATTCCGATGATCGACTCGCCGATCTGGCACCCGTTCACGCAGCACGGGCTCGGCGAACCGATCCCGCGCGTCACCCATGCCGAAGGCGCGATCCTGCACACCGCGGATGGGCGACGGATCGTCGATGCGATCTCATCCTGGTGGGTGACGACGCACGGGCATTGCCACCCGCGCATCATGGCCGCGATCGCCGAGCAGGCGCAGCGGCTCGATCAGATCATCTTCGCCGGCTGGACGCACGAACCCGCCGAGACGCTCGCGCGCGGCCTGACGGCGTTGCTGCCGCCAGCGCTGACGCGCGTGTTCTTCTCGGACTCGGGCTCGACCAGCGTCGAGGTCGCGTTGAAAATGGCGCTGGGCTATTGGGCCAATCGCGGCACGCCGCGCGACCGGATCCTCGTGCTCGAACACAGCTACCACGGCGACACGATCGGCGCGATGTCTGTGGGGGCACGCGGGGTGTTCAACCAGGCGTATGGCGCATTGCTGTTCGACGTGGGGACGATCCCTTTCCCGGCCGCGGGGCACGAACAGGCCACATTGGATGCGCTAGAGGCAGCCTGTCGGCAGCAGCCCGCCGCGTTCATCGTCGAGCCGCTGGTGCTCGGCGCGGGCGGGATGCTGTTCTATCCGGCTTGGGTGCTCGCCGAAATGCGCGCGATCTGCGCGCGGCACGACGTGCTGTTCATCGCGGACGAAGTGATGACCGGATGGGGCCGCACGGGCACGCTGCTGGCATGCGAACAAGCGGGCGTGGTGCCGGACATCCTGTGCCTGTCGAAGGGCCTGACCGGCGGCGCGGTCCCGCTCGCGGTGACGCTGGCGACCGACGCGATCTACGACGCGCATTTCTCGACCGACCGGTCGAAGATGTTCTTCCATTCGTCGAGCTACACCGCCAACCCGATCGCCTGCGCGGCGGCGAACGCCAACCTCGCGATATGGCGGGAAGAGCCTGTCCGCGCGCGCATCGCCGATCTCGCGGCGCGACAGGCACGCCACCTCGCCGCGCTCTCCGGTCACCGCAACATTCGCGGCGCGCGGACGCTGGGGACGATCACCGCGGTCGATCTGGTCGATCCGGCGGGCGGCGGATATCTGTCCAGCCTCGGTCCCGCGCTGCTCAAGCGGTTCCGCGACGCGGACCTGCTGCTGCGCCCGTTGGGGAACACAGTCTATGTCATGCCGCCCTATAGCATCACGGATGCGGACCTCGACCGGGTCCATGCGGCGATCGGCACTGCGGCGGACGCGCTCGGGTGATGCGCTAAAGCGTTCCCCTTCCGTTCGTTTTGTCCTAATAGGCGCGGATGGAGCCGCCGCCGCCCCGCAAGATCATCCATGTCGACATGGACGCGTTCTTCGCCTCGGTCGAACAACGCGACGACCCATCGCTGCGCGGAAAACCGATCGCGGTCGGCCATGCCGCTGCGCGCGGCGTCGTGGCGGCGGCGAGTTACGAGGCGCGGGTGTTCGGCGTGCGGTCGGCGCTCCCATCGGTAACCGCGCTGCGGCGCTGCCCCGATCTGGTGTTCGTGCCGCCACGGTTCGACGTCTACAAACAGGTCTCGCGGCAAATCCAAGCGATTTTCCGGGAGTATACGCCGCTCGTCCAGCCGTTGTCGCTCGACGAGGCGTATCTCGACGTCACCGCCAACGTGCAGGGCCTGCCGACCGCCTGGGCGACCGCAAAGGCGATCCGCGCGCGAATCCTCGAGGAGACCGGGCTGACGGCATCGGCGGGAATCTCGTACAACAAGTTCCTGGCGAAGCTCGCGTCCGACCAGCGCAAGCCCAACGGCCAGTTCGCGGTCACGCCCGACATGGGCGCGGCGTGGGTCGAGACGTTACCGGTCGCACGCTTCCACGGGGTCGGCCCCGTCACCGCGAAGAAGATGCAGGCGCTGGGAATCACCACCGGGGCCGATTTGCGCGCGAAGCCGATCGCCTTCCTGCGCGCGCATTTCGGCAATGCTGCCGACTGGTACCACGCGATCGCACGCGGCGAGGATCATCGCCCGGTCGATCCGGACCGGATCCGCAAATCGTCGGGCTCGGAAACGACGTTCAACCGCGACCTGCTCGACCCGATCGAGATCGAAGCCGGAGTGCGGCAGATGGCGGACGACGTGTGGGGCTGGTGCGACAAGGCGCAGGCGTTCGGCCGGACGGTGACGGTGAAGGTCAAATACACCGATTTCCAGCAGATCACGCGCAGCCGCACTTATCCCGGCCCGATCGATACCGCCGAGAAACTGCACACGGCCAGCACCGACCTGATCCGGTCGGTGCTGCCGCCGGTCAAGGGCATCCGGCTGGTCGGCGTGACCGTGTCGACTTTCGATTCGCTTGCCGACGGCCCCGTCGCGCTGCCGTTGTTCGGCGACGACGCGACTTGAGCGCGGCTTAGAATAGCCAGTTGCTCCATTGCCCGACCGCGACCCAATCCCGATCGCGGCGCTTGAACGCGTAGGTCGTTCCCCAATGCTCGATATTGATTGTCACAAAGCCCAGATCGTCCATCCACACCGGATCCGAAACGACGTATTTCAGATAGCATTTGCGCGATAGCCGGACGAACGGCCACCAGCGCGCATCGACGCGCGGGTTGTCGAAGCCACCGGGAAAATCGACCGTCCTGGTATGCCCCCTGCGTGACTGCACCATGGCGGCATTGTTGAGCTGCTGCTGCTCGAGGAAACCAAGCGCGGGGGTGGTGTTGGTGGGGTCGGGGATGTGCGAGGGCTTATCGACGATCGTGTCCTGATAGATCTGCCGCGTCGTCAGCGCCTCACTCGACCGCAGCGGCACGACGTGATGCCACGCCAGCGGGCGGCGCGACGGCGCCGGGGCGACCGCCATGGTCGCGAAGATCGCCAGCGGCTTTCCGTTCGTGCGATTGTCGACGCAAATCACGTTGCCATCGTTGGTCAGGATCTTGAGGGTTGCTCGCACGAGCTTTTGCGAATCATCATACGGTGGTTTCGGCGCGCCCCCGCATCCCCCCAAACTCAATACGGTAGCGGCAGCGACGCTGAGGAGGATCGGGCCGCGAACGGTCCCATGCGGTCGAATCACGAGCAAGCCACCGAAAGGTTCATTTCCCACCCCGTTTTGTCTGTCTACCCAACGGCATGCTTGGGCACCGAGCGTGCCTTACCCTAAATGAAACCCGTCCCACAGCGGGAATCACCATGATGAAACAGGTCGCAATTTTGCTAGACGATGCTATAGATCCGTGATGGCTGAGCAAGTATCCGAATTGAACCGCGGCGAAAACACGGCCCGCACCGTTACGGTCGGCGCGCTGAGCGTAGTATTCCTGATTGCTGCCGCAGCACCGCAGAATACACGTGCAGTCTTCATTACCGATGGCGGCCTGCCCAAGGCCTTCACCGCGACCGTTGATTCGGATGGTCCCGCACGCCGTGCCAGTTATCTGTCGGGTCTGGCTGGACCGCGCGGTCCCGCGGCCACGCGTAGCGGCAATCCGCCGGCCGATCGCGGCACGCGCCGCGCCGAATATCCAGGTGTAGCGTTCGCGCGCGGCTTGCCCCCCGTATCGTCCGCTGGAGACACGGTCGCCGACCCGAACGCCATCCCGTTTGTACAGGATGTCGTTGCGGATGTCGCAACCGGAAGCCCCGCGCCCGAAGGAGCAGGACAACCGTTCTCCCCCGTGATTGCGCAGGCCGTCACCGGCGCGCCCGGATTCGTTGCAAGCCCTGGCGGCGGCACACCCGGAACCGGCGGCACCGGCGGTACACCAGGAACGGGCGGTACGCCCGGCACGGGCGGAACGGGCAATCCAAACACGGGAACGAACAATCCCACCCCCGTATCCGCAGTTCCAGAGCCGTCGACGTGGCTGTATCTGCTCGGCGGGTTCCTGATGATCGGCGGCGCTCTGCGGCGTCGGCGTAGTGGCACCTTGTCCGTCGCAGGATCGCGCTAAAGCCGGAACCGGCCCGCGCCGCGCGATCGCCGGTTCGGAACTTCAGTTCAGTTCTAGCGCGTTGCCGGATATGGTGACCGGCCCCAGCTGCGACAGCAGGTCCTGACCGAGCAGCGAGACCTTCAACCCGCGCCGCACGACCGCTGCATCGACATCCGTAATGCGATGTCCGGCAATCGCGACGTGATCGAGTGTGATACGATCGATCGCCGAAGGCCCAGCGGCGGTTTCCATCATCGTATGTCGCGCCGGTCCGCCAAACGCCGCGCCGACGCGGGTCGCGTCTGCCGGCGTCAGGACGACCATGGTCGCGCCGGTATCCAGCAGGAAGCGTACCGCAACTCCGTTGACCCGCGCGGTGACGTAGAACAATCCATCGCGCGATCGGCGGAAGCGCCGTTGCAGTGGCGGGGCCGCATCATCGTCTTGCGCACTCGCGACGGGGACCGCGGCACGCGCGACATCGCTCAGCGGGACCACCGCCCGCGCCTGCACGACGGGCGCGTGCGCGGTCAACGACAGGCCAGCAAACGCCAGCAAGCCGAAGACGCCGGGGAGCGCAAGGATGGGCTTGAGCAAGAACACACGGTCTCAATGCCCGAATGAGCCTAAACAGCGGGTGCGCGGACGTGGTTAGTGTTTCGTTAAGCTTCCGCGACCTCCACCGTCGCGGTCCGTTCCCGTCGGATCAGGCGGCGGCGCCGGAACCACTGGGCAAGCGCGGCAATACCGATCAGCAGCCCCGCCACGCCGAATTCAGCAATCCACACGATATACGGCCAGCGCATCGTCGCCGCCGAGCGGAACAGCACATAGTGCGTCGGGACGACGTGATAGCCCGCATAGCGGTACAGCCGGTACAACTCCCCCGGCAGACCATCGGCGACCAGGATCCCCTGACGCGCGCTCACTGCCGCGGCCTGTGCGGATCCGTCGGTCGGCGACAATTCGATGAAATACCGGATGTCCGACGGATCGGCGCCCGGATCGGTCATCGGCGCGAAACGGACATTACGACGTGCCAGCCACAGATCCTCGTCGAACGCCGATGTCCGGGTGTAGACGATCGTGCCGTGCAGCTCGGTCAGGCCCTGCGTGGGAACCATCGGGATCGTGGTACTCGCGGTAATCCGCTGCATCGGCCCTTGCGCGCTGGGGAGCATCACCATCATGATGAGCGCGATCACCGCTGCGATAAGGCACCCGGCGGCCGTGAGCAGCAGGATGTTCAGAAAGATCGTCGAATCATGGATCGCCCGCGCGAGGTGGTTCTGCGCGGCAACGGCTTCGGCGTTCAGGTTTGTCGCGCGAACCGCCTTCCGCCGCCGACGAGTGAACAGGAACGGCAACGGGGCCAGGAGCAGGATGAAGATCAGGAACGTCAGCAGCGGATGATACACGCCGAATTCGTTGAACTGCCATTCGGCGAGCAACGCAACCACGCCGCGATACGTCCCCGACTGCCAGGTAAAGAACCCAACCACGAGGACGATCCACAGCGCCAGCAGCACGTACGACGGATTTTCCCGCACCGATTTCAGCCGTACGCGCATCCTAGATCCTTCTCATATCGCGAACGCTTCACGATCAGTCCATAATGCGGCGTACGACTGTGTCAAAACGGGATTGTCGCAATATGCGGCATCCGTCGAGAGACGATCACGTCCCCGGAAAGGACAGACGGAGAGTGTCACGGTTCGAAGGGTTTCCGACAAAAGGCGCGTAATCTTCCCGCCCTCCTAAATCATGGCATTGCTCATTCTAGATCCTTCTCGACGCAATACCACCTTTAGAGCATTAGAAATTGCGGCCGCTCGCACCTCCTTCTCCAGAACAGCCAACACCGTCTTCATATTTCATCAACTTTTCGTCGGCCCGCTGGCCTGGGCGGTGGATCGATTTGGGGCTGTCCACCCCTTGAGTCGGCAGCCTGCTGACGAAATCCGCTTGATTTCACGAACTGCGCCGTGCCGTCGACCGGCACGGCGCGGCACGATCACGCCTTGGCCGCATCGACGTCCGCGACGATTCGGACGGGCACGGACTTGCTCGCGGGTGTCTTGGACAATTCGTCGTGGTGGCTCATCGGCACCAGCACGTTGCATTCGGGATAATAGCCCGCCAGCGTCCCACGCGGGATCTTGTACGCGGTCAGCGTGAGACCGCCGAGCTGCCGATCCTGCCCATCGTCCACGTCGGTGATCAGCCGGATCTTCTGACCGTCGCTCAATCCCGCTTCGGCGATATCCTCCGGGTTCATTAACAGGACGTCGCGCGTCCCCTCGATCCCGCGGAAGCGGTCGGAATAGCCGTAGATCGTCGTGTTGAACTGATCGTTCGAGCGCAGCGTGATCAGGCGGAAACGTCCGGGCGCATCCTGGAAGCCGATCGCGTTGAGTTCGCCCGGCGTGGTGAACACCGCCTTGCCCGATTCGGTCTTCCACACTCGCTCGTGTGCCGCATTGCCGCGGTAGAACCCGCCCGCCTCATACATCCGCTGGTTGTACGCGCGGAAATCGTCCGGGTAGGTCTGCTCGATCAAATCCCGCACCAGCCCGTAATCCGCGGTCCACGCGTCCCATTTCAGATGCTCGCTCGGCGCCAGTGTCGCCTTGGCGATGCCGGTGACGATCGCCAGTTCGCTCATCACCTTGTCCGAGACGGGCGTGCGATGCCCGATCGACCCGCTGATCATCGAGAAGCTGTCCTCGGTCGTGATGGTCTGCGGACCGCTCGCCTGCTCATCTTCCTCGAACCGACCGAGGCACGGCAGGATGTACGCGAGCTTGCCCGGAAACAGATGGCTGCGGTTGAGCTTGGTCGACACCATCACCGTCAGGTCCTGCGACGCCCAGGCTTGCTCCATCCGCTTCTGATCGGGCACCGCGCGGACCAGATTGCCACCGAGCGAGATGAACGCGCGGACCTTGCCCTCGAACAGCGCCTCGCTCGCCTCGACGATGTTCATGCCATCCTCGGCTGGCGGGTCGAAGTGGAACAGCGCCTTGAGCTTGTCGACCGGGACCAGGTGAACCTTCTCGGCGATCCCGACGGTGCGTTGCCCCTGGACGTTGCTGTGCCCGCGCACTGGGCAGCACCCTGCCCCCGGCCGCCCGATATTCCCCCGCAACAGCAGCAGGTTGACGAGCATCGCCACGTTGGTCGCACCGTGCGCGTGCTGGGTCAGCCCCATGCCATAGACGCCGATGACGTTCTTGGCGGCAATATAGACCTGCGCAGCATCGCGGAGCGCCGCTTCGCTCAGCCCGCTTTCCTGCTCGATCTCGGACCAGGCGACCGCACGGCAGCGGTCGAGGAACGTATCGAAGCCGGTGGTGTGCTGCGCGATGAACGCGTGATCGATGACGTGCGCGGCACCGGCGGCCTTGGCGGCATCGTCCGCCTCGACCACGACCTTGCACATGCCGAGCATCGCCGCGATGTCGCCGCCCGCCTTCAACTGATGGTATTGATCGGAGATTTGGGTCTCCTTGCCGGTCAGCATGGCAGCAGGACTCTGTGGATCGACGAACGACACCAGCCCCTGCTCGACGATCGGATTGAACGTGACGATCTTCGCGCCGCGATCCTTCGCGTCCTTGAGCGGGTGGAGAAAGCGCGGGCTGTTGGTCCCCGGATTCTGCCCGAAGAAGAAGAACGCGTCGGCCTGCTCCAGATCGTCCCAGACGATCGTCCCGACCGGCGAGCCGATCACCTTGGTCAGGCCTACCGATGTCGTTTCGTGGCACATGTTGGAGCTTTGCGGCAGGTTGTTGGTGCCATAGGCACGCGCCAGCAATGCGTAGAGATACGATGCCTCCAGCCCGGCATGGCCCGAGGCGTAGAACACCGCGCTGTCCGGATCGAGCGGCTTGAGCACCCCAGCGATCCCGGCAAACGCCTCCTCCCACGTCGTCTCGACATAGCGGTCGGTCTCGGCATCGTAGCGGAGCGGATGCGTCAGCCGCCCGGTCATCTCCAGATCATGGTCGCGCCACGACCGCAACTCGGTTACGCTATGACCCGGCTTGGTCCAGAACGCCGGACCGCACCGCGCGCTGGTCGATTCCCACAAAGTCGCCTTCGCGCCGTTCTCGCAGAATTCGAACGCGGAATAATTGGCGGGCTTGGGCCAGGCGCACGACGCGCACATGACGCCTTTCGGCTTGTTGAGCTTGCCCAGCGACGCGAGCGATGCGGGGTTCGACCATGTTTCCCCGAACACGCTGGCGATCCCGCGCAGCGACCCCCAACCGCCAGCCGGACCCGGCGAATGCGGCAGATCGTCGGGAAGATCGGCAATCTGCGAAGGTGTGTGGGACATCTTGTGGTCGGACATGGTCATTCCCATCGCTCGCGGCCCGATCGCACGATGGGCCAAGTGTAGCATGATGCCAGCGAAGCGAGTGGCGAACGGCTTCGGTTCCGAACGAAGCCGACGCTTTTTCCGCGCGTTGCAAATTTCCGCGACGCTTCCACCAACGCGGGCCGTGCGTTACGTCGGGCGATGCCCGAGACTATCGCAACCCGCGCCGCCGCCCCCCTCCTCGAGACGCTATCCCCGAGCGGCGAGCGCACCCGCTCCCGACGCGGAATTGCCGAGGAAATCGCGGTGGCGATCGAGCTGGATGGGGTTGGGTTCGCGGTGATGATGGCGACGCCGCATGATCTGGAGGATTTCGTCGTCGGGCTGCTGCTTGCGGAGGGCGAGATTGCCGCAGCGGACGACCTGTCGAGCATCGATGTCGCAGCTCTCGATATCGGCGTGATCGTGCGGGTCGACCGCGTGCGGCCGGACCCGGTGTCGGTGATGGAACGGATGCGCCCGCGCACCACCGATTCCGCCTGCGGGCTGTGTGGGCGCGACAGCCTCGACCGTGCGCTCGCGCCATTGCCGCACGTCACCGCGCGCAGCCTGGCGGACGCGGCGGCGCTCTTCGCGGCGGCTTCGGCGTTGCGCGATCACCAGCCGCTCAATCGGGAGACGGGCGCAGTCCACGCCGCCGCGCTCGCGGGAGCCGACGGGACGATCCTGCTGGTGCGGGAGGATGTCGGCCGGCACAATGCGTTCGACAAATTGATCGGCGCGATGGCGCGGGACGGGATCGGCTGGGACGGCGGGTTCGCGCTGCTCAGTTCGCGCTGTTCGTTCGAACTGGTGGACAAGGCAGTGCGCGCGGATTGTCCGCTGCTCGCGACGATCTCGGCGCCCACCGCGCTGGCGCTCGACCGTGCGGCGGCGGCGGGGCTGACGCTCGCCACGCTGGTGCGATCCGATACGCTGACGCTGCAACTCTGCCCCGCCTCCGCGCCCGGACTGGTCGCATGACCGTGCTGGGCGCGGTGCTGGCAGGCGGGGAATCCCGCCGCTTCGGCAGCGACAAGCTCGCCGCGCGCCTGGGCGACCGCACGCTGCTCGATCATGCGATCGCGTGGCTGACGGCGCGGACGGACGCGGTCGTCGTTTGCGGACGCAGCGTCTCGGGTGTCCCGAGCCTGCCCGATCGCCCCGCCCCCGGGCTTGGCCCGCTCGGTGGCCTTGCGGCGGCGTTGCATCATGCCCAGCGGCACGGCCATTCGGCAGTGCTGTCGATTCCGGGCGACACGCCCGCGCTGCCGGCGGACCTGTTCGAACGGCTCACGGCGATCGGCGCGCCGGTGTTCGTCCGCGGGTGTCCGGTGATCGGGCTATGGCCCTCGTCCTGCGCCGATGCCCTCATCGCGCGACTGTCGAGCGCGGACGATCGATCGATGCGCGGCTGGGCGCGGACGATCGACGCGCAGGCGCTGGCGCTGGAAGACCCGATCCCGAACGTCAATTTTCAGGACGATCTCACCGCCTTGCGCGGTACCACCAGCGCATAGGATCCGCGCTCAGAACCGCAGGCACGGCACCGATGCGCCGACCGGCAGCGCGGGTCCGTGCGCCGGGCGCGCGACGAGTCGATCGGCGGACGCCAGCATCATCTGCCCCGCCGTATCGTAGCCCCGATCCAGCACGCGGACGCCCCCCGCTTCCGCCGTGGCGCACAGGAACGCCTCGCGCGCCCCGGTCGACACAACCGGCGCAAGCAGCGGCATCGGCTCCCACGCGAGGGCTGCCGCCGGGTCCTCGCCCGCCAGCCGAAGGAGCAACGGCGCAAGCAGCAACCGCGCAACCGTCACCGCAGCGGTGGGGTTGCCAGGCAGCGCGAGCAGGTGCGTTTCGCCGATCCGCCCGTACCACGTCGGTCGGCCCGGACGAATCGCCAGGCCATCGAACCCGAGCTTGAGCCCGAGCGGCCCAAGCGCGTCCTTGGTCGCATCGCGCGCGCCGTGCGCCGCGCCGCCGACCAGCACGATCACGTCGGCGCGATCGCGCATTGCCGATACCGCCGTGAGAAACACGTCCGAATCGTCACCGATTCGCACGGAATCGCCGGGACGCCCGCCCCAAACCGCAGCAAATGACAGCAGCGCCTGACCCAAAACGTCGGGAGTTGCGTCGCGCGACGCCGCGGCATCGCCCGGTGCGACCAGCCCCGCCCCGCGGACCAGCACGCCGACGCGTGGCCTGCGTCGGACCACCACCGTCGCAACGTCCGCCGCCGCAGCGGCGACCAGCGCGCGTGGACCAATCCTGCACCCCGCCGCCAGCGCAATCGCCCCAGACCGCAGATCCGACCCCCGCGCCCGTATGCCCGACCGTTCGAGCGCTGCACCATCCGATTCGACCCAACCGTCCGTGACGATGGCGCGTTCGATCGGAAGAACGCACATCGCCCCTCCGGGCAACGGTGCACCAGTAGCCACGCGCATCGCCTTGCCGCCGGACAGCACAGTGGTGGACGTATCGACGATCTCCCACCGCAGTGGCGCGCCAAGGACGGGATCGGCGCCCAGAGCATAGCCATCCATCGCTGCCGCATCGCGGCGCGGGATATCGATTCGTGCCCGAATCGGCTCGGCAAGACTGCATCCGTCGGCATGCGCAAGCGGGCGGACTTCGACGCCCAACGCAACCGCCGCAGTCACCATACCATTGGATGTCTCGGCCAAGGTCGCACGGACGTGGGGAGCGCGAAGCGGTGCTGAAAAAACGGGGGGCGGCATAGCGTTATCTTACCCCGAAACCCGTCCTTTCGCGAGCGGGGTGACGGGCACCGACCTTTTCTTGGCGGACGGTTCACCTGCTATTAACAGGATTTGGTCATGATTACCGGACATTACAGGGGATGCCGATCATTCATGATCGATCGCCCCCAGATGAAGGATTTCGCGCATGCAATATCTGTACGGGTAAGATACATGGTTTGACGTACGGGGCATGTTGCTCTCCGTTCGCGTGAGAGCGTTAACCGATCGCCCCTAGCGACAGACCCCCGGACTGCAGTCTCTGCATTCCTTCAACAACGCTGTTGATGTTACGCAACCGACCGATTAATCGATGCGTCCGCCTGTCCTGAGGGTTTGTGCGTGGCGCGAAAGAAGTCCCGCGGGAACAAGCAGTTCGCGGGTTTTCCCTGTTCCACGCCTTGCTTGCACCGGAGTCTGCCAGAGACATGCTGCAGAAAGCAGACGGCGAAACTGAATTCCAACGCCTACATGCCGGGGCGACACCCATATCCAAACAGACGCGTCGGTTTCAACTGTACGTGTTGCTGGCGGTGTTCGACGTCGTCGCGATCCTGCTCGGCTTCCTGATCGCGGGATTGCTGCGGTCGGAGCCGACGTTCGGCGAGAACGGCCTGCGGCTGGCGATCCTCGTCACGCCGATCTACGGTCTCGTCGCGCTCAACGGCAACGCCTATGGCTATCACGTCCTGCTCAACTGGAAGCGCGGGATGGCGAAGGCCGTCGGCGCGCTGATCTTCGCGATGGCGGCGGTGTTGTTCGTCGCCTTCTTCTCGCGGGCGTCGCTCGAATTTTCGCGGCTGGTGTTCGCCACCGGCGCGTTCCTGGCGATCGTCCTGCTCGGGATCGGACGCTACAGCTTCAACAGCGTCGTCAAGCACACGCTCGGTTCGGTGATGCGCACCGAACTCATCATCGTGGACAATTGCGATCTACCGCCGCTGGGCGACGCGTGGGTGATCGACGCGGCCGCTTACGGCCTGCGCCCCAATCTGCGCGACCCCAACATGCTCGATCGTCTCGGCACCGCCGTGCGCGGCGCGGATTTCGTGCTGGTGTGCTGCGCGATCGAGGATCGCGCGGCGTGGTCGCTGCTGCTCAAGGGGACCGACGTCCAGGGGTTCGTGCTTGCGCCCGAATTCGACGAGGCGGGCGCGAACCGGATCATGCGGTACGAGGGCCAGAGCGTCATGCAGGTCGCCTCAGGTCCGCTCGACGTCCGAAATCGCGCTATCAAGCGTATCATGGACCTGGCGGTCACGGTCCCCGCGATCATTGCGCTGTCGCCGCTGCTGCTGACCGTCGCCTTGGCGATCAAGCTGGACAGCAAGGGACCGATCCTGTTCCGCCAGCAGCGGCTCGGCCGGTCCAACCGTTTGTTCTCGGTGTTCAAGTTCCGCTCGATGCACGTCGCGGATTGCGACGCCGACGGCAACCGCTCGATCACGCGGAACGACCGCCGGGTGACCCGCGTCGGCGCGCTGATCCGGGCGGTCAGCATCGACGAACTGCCGCAGTTGTTCAACGTGCTGCGTGGCGAGATGAGCCTCGTCGGTCCACGCCCGCACGCGCTTGGGTCGCTTGCCGGCGAGCAGCGTTTCTGGGAAGTCGACCAACGCTACTGGCACCGGCATGCGCTCAAGCCCGGGATCACCGGGCTCGCGCAGGTCCGCGGCCTGCGCGGCGAGACACGCGAACGCGACGATCTCGTCAAACGGCTGCAGGCGGACCTTGAATATCTCAACGACTGGACGCTCGGACGCGACATTGCGATCATGCTCGCGACGTTCCGGGTGATCGTCCACGACAAGGCCTATTGACGCCGGATTCCCGGCGTCGGCCGCTACCGCGATCGACTGTAAAATTGCCGATGTCTTCATCACGGTTATGAGGCTATTTACCTGTAGCGCCGTAACTAGACGAATTGGCAGATATCCGCCCTGTGCCGGCGACGACATGGGGATTGGGAGGGAAACACTTGGAAACGCCTTACGACTGGATGACGCTGGCCATTTTTGCCGGACTTATCATTCTTTTCTTGCAACGTTCTACCGCGGAGACGCCGAGCGACAAGATGATCCACTACGCCCCCCCGGCGATCGGCTGCGCGGTGGCAAATTACCTCGGCAATCATGAGCAGCATGCGCTGGCGGTCATCGCGATCGTCGCGATCCTTGCCTATATCTGGTATGTTCTCAAACCCTTGCAGCGCACGTGAGCGTTGCTCGGTAATGTGCCGGAGGGTCCTCCGTCGCATGCCCGAGCATCATAACGATTGCTTGTCCTATCTGCCCCCATTCGGTGTTCCCGATTCGGGTCGATCCTTCCCAAATTGCTCTCGCCGAGGCACCGCGTGATGTTGACCACAACCGCTCCCCCCGACATCACGACGCGGCTCCGTTCCTGGACGCCGGCGATGGTGTTCCTGATCCTCGCTGCGCTCGCGTTCACCATTCCGACGATGCTGACGGTGGCACAGGAAAGCTGGAGTACCGAACAGGGCGCGCATGGTCCGCTGGTGATGGCCACCGGGATCTGGCTGGTGCTGCGCGAACGGCACCGCATCACGGCGGTGGCGCGACCCGGCAACCTCCTGCTGGCGATAGCGATCCTCGTGCCGCTCCTCGCCCTGTTCATCCTGGCAAGGATCACGTCGATCATCGAGATCGAATCGATCGTCATGTACCTCAGCCTGGTCGCGGTGTTCTACGCGCTGTTCGGCGGCGCGGCGGTCGGTGCGGTCTGGTTTCCGCTGGTCTATCTGCTCTTCGTGTTTCCGCCGCCCGACACGCTGTTCGCGGCGATGACGCAGCCGCTCAAGATCGCCATTTCGGAATGGTCCGTCGATATCCTTTACCTGCTCGGCTATCCCGTCGCGGGGTCGGGGGTGACGATCCAGATCGGGCAATATGAGATGCTGGTCGCGGCGGCCTGTGCCGGCCTCAATTCGCTGATCAGCCTGACCGCGCTGGGCCTGTTCTACACCTATCTTCGCCACAGTTCGAACTGGCGCTACATGCTGCTGTTGGTGGCGTGCATCGTGCCGATCGCGGTGCTTGCCAACCTCGTGCGCGTGCTGATGCTGCTGCTCATCACCTATCACTTCGGCGAGGCCGCCGGTCAGGGCTTCTTCCACGAATTGGCGGGGATGACGATGTTCGTCACCGCGTTGCTGAGCATCTTCGTGATCGACTGGCTCTTCACACCGCTGCGCCAACGTTGGGCACCCGCAGGACACCTCGCATGACCGAATCGATCATCGACGCACCCGGGGCGACGGCTCCGTCCGAAGTCGCCAACTTGCCCCGCCGCCAGATCCTGGCGGGGGCCGCGCTGCTCGCCGCCGCAGGTGCCGCCTTCGCCCTGAAACCCAGGACGGTACTGCGCACGCTCGGCACCGCCAAACTGGACAAGCTGGTGCCCCACGATTTCGACGGCTGGCATTTCGAAGCGTCGAGCGGGTTGGTGCTGCCCCCGGCCGACCAGTTGCGTGACAAGCTTTACAGCGAGTTGGTGACGCGGGTCTACAAACGCGCCGATGGCAGCACGATGATGATGCTGATCGCCTATGCCGGATCGCAGGATGGCACGATCCAGGTCCACCGCCCCGAGGTCTGCTATCCGGCAAGCGGGTTCCATCTGACCGACATCGAAGATCGCGACGTCACGCTTGCGCCCGGGGTCGACATTCCGACACGTTTCATCGTTGCGGAAACCGAGTTGCGGACCGAGCAGATGATCTACTGGACTCGCCTGGGCCATCTGTTCCCGCGCAAATGGTCGGAACAGAAGCTCGCCGTGGTCGAGGAAAACCTGCGCGGCATCATTCCGGACGGTGTTCTGGTGCGGATCTCGACGATCGGCGAAGGCAATGCCCGGACGAGCCTCGACCAATTTGCGGCCTCGCTCTACCGCGCCGTCGGCCCGCGGATGAAGTCCGTGCTCGTCGGCCCGGCCTGACGTGGACTACCAGTACAACCGCCTTTTAACGAACCACAAAAGGGTAACAGAATGATGCGCAACAAGACCATGCTGATCACCGGGGCCGGTGCGCTGCTCCTGCTCGTCGGCGGCTGCGACAAGAAGGTCGGCGGCCAGGTGGTCGCCGTCGTCAACGGTGAAGAAGTCACGCAGCAGGAAGTCAACGCCGAGTTGCAGGGCGCCAACATTCCCGCCACCGCCGACCGCAAGGCGATCATGGCGCAGGTCGTTCAGCAGATCGTCGATCGCAAACTGCTCGTCCAGAAGGCCAAGGCGGAAGGTCTCGACAAATCGCCGAGCTATCTCGAACAGCTTCGCCGCGGCGAAGACGCTTTGATCATCAACCTGCTGACGACCAAGGCCGCCAAGGGCGTTTCGCTCCCCGATGCCACTGCCGTCGACAAGTTCATCGCGGATAACCCGACGCTGTTCAGCCAGCGCAAGCGCTACACGCTCGACCAGATCTCGTTCCCGCAGCCGAGCGATCAGGCGGTGCTCCGCCAGCTCGAACCCGCGCATTCGCTCGAGGCGGTCGCGGCCACGCTGTCGGCAGCCGGGATCCGCTTCACGCGCGGCACCAACACGCTCGACACCGCGATGCTGGCTCCGGCCGTCGCGGCCAAGATCGCCGCCCTTCCTGCGGGCGAACCGTTCGTGACGCCGGACAAGGGACAAATCGTGGCAAGCGTGATCACCGCGACCACGCCCGCGCCGACCGCGGACGCCCAAGCGCGTCCCGCGGCGCTCGAGTTGCTGCGCCGCCAGTCGCTCGGCAATGCGATGCAGAAGCAGCTGGAAGCCGCGCGTGCGTCCGCGAAGATCACCTATCAGCCCGGTTTCGCGCCGCCCAAGACGCCCGCAGCCGGTGCCACCACCACGGCCCCCGCTACCGCGCCCTGACCCGACCATAATCCGGGCCTCCGCAACGGAGGCTCGGGTTCCTGTGCCGTCTGCCCCCGTGACGCAGGCAGTCGTTACTCCGCCGTCACCGCGATAGCGGATCGTCGGACAGGTGGAAACTGGCGACGACTGCATCTGCCCGCGGGCTGATCCGCGCAGCGCGCGCCATATCCCGCAGGACCGTCGACGCTGCTTCGCGCTGCCCGTTCCGCTCGATTAGCAATTTCGCGAGCCGAGCTGCCGCCCGCGTCGAGTACGGGACCACACCCAAGGCCTCGCGCAAATTACTCTCGGCAAGATCGGGCTGGTTCTGCTCCAGCAGAATATCGGTCAGCGCCAACCGTGCGGTGATATTGCCGATGTCGTCGGTAACCAACTGCCGGGCATCCGACAACGCGCCCCTATAGTTCTTCGTTGCCGCGCGGAACCGGGCGCGTGCCAGCAAGGCACGCGGCTGCGTGGCGTCTACGTCCAGAATGTCTTCCAACCGCCCCAATGCGTCCTGAACCGCACCGTTCAATCCGATCGCGAACGCCATGGCGGCCTTGGCGTTGGAGTTGCCAGCGTCCGGGGCGCCCTTCGGGACGGCTGTCCCCAACACGCGCAGTGCCAGGTCGGGTTGCCCGGTCTCGTTGGCGAATTGCGCGAACGTCGCGCGAATCTCGAGCGAATCCTCCTGCCCGCCGAGCAGAATCTGCTTGGTCGACAACGCGTCGCGCCCCTCGTCCAACCACATCTCGAGGATCTGGGACGCCAGGGCGATATTCTTGGGGTTCCGTCGCAGCACCGGCATCACGAAGTCGAACGCGCTGTCCGGACGTTGCGTTTGATACAGCCAGTCGGCGTAATCGAGTTGCATTCGGGTGTCGTTTGGGTTGGCATTGGCGAGGCGAGCCAACGTTCTCTGATATCCCTCACGATTGCCGTTCGAGAGATACAGATCCCGCAGGAACACCAACCGCGAGGTGGGATCACCCATCGTCGCAAGCGATTCCTCGATCAGCTTGGCGGACGTAGCATTATCCCCCTTGTAAGCGAGCGCCTGCCCCTTGAGGATCAACGCGCCGACATCGGTTGGGCTGATGGCGAGCACGCGGTCCGCGAACGCCATCGCCTTTTTCCAGTCTCCGCGTTGCAGCGCGGCGCCCCCTTTCATCGTCAACGGCAAGGAATCGTTGGGATTGATGACGAGCAACTGATCCGCATAGCGATCGACCTTGTCAGGCAAACGAACGGTCAGCCCCAGCTGGCACAATTGCCGAAGCGCTTCGAGATTGCCCTTGTCGAGTTGATAGACGTTTTCGAACGCATTGAACGCGTTACCGAAGTTCTGCGTGGCGAGTGCAATGCGCGCCGACGTCAGCCAATAATCGCTGACATCGTCGCGATTCCTGATCGCCGTATCGATATTGCGTCGCGCCGCAGCGAAGTCTCCTTGCTGCAGTGCGGTATCAGCCAAGGCCGCTGCTTCCGCAGCGCGCGAGTCCTTCGTCGAACACCCGCTCACCCCCCCGACGAGGAGAAGCGACGCGGCAAGCGCCGCTGCGAACCGTGCAGGCAAAGGCTTCATTGCAGGAAATCATCCGATGATGCGTAAGGTTAGGCCACGTCGACCGTGCCGGGGCCGGACGCGCGTTGTCAATGTCTTCATCTGGGATGGCCGATACAGCAATCACCAGTCGCCCTATAAACGCGGCGTTAAGGCTGCTTTCACTAGCGTAGTCTAGTGCAGTTGCGCTAGGAACGACAAAACCGGTGAACAGGGAAATTGCTATGATCTTTTCGGGACGAACCGCACGTCATTGTGCGGCGGTGGGACTTCTGGCGCTTGCGGTTCCAACCGTTGCGCAATCCGCACCGAACGCGCCGACACAGTTGCGTGCATACCGGATCAATCCGGGCGACGAGATCGAGATCTACGTTTGGGGCGAAGAGCGCCTGCAGCGCGTCGTCAAGGTGCTGCCGGACGGCACCTTCTCCTTCCCGCTGGTCGGGCAGATCGACGCGCTGAACAAGCTGCCGGCCGATATCGAGACGCTGGTGTCCAAGGGTCTGCGGTCGCAATATCGCGATACGGTTCCGCAGGTCACGGTTTCGGTCAAGGCGCCGACGGGCTTGCAGTTCAGCGTCGCCGGCAAGGTGAAGGCTGCCGGTGCCTTCACTGCGGGCCGGTACGTCAACGTGCTCGAGGCGTTGGTCATGGCGGGCGGTCCTGCCGACTTCGCCGATGTCGGCAACGTCGCGATCCTGCGCAAGTCGGGAACCGGGCTGAACGTGATCAAGGTCCGGCTGACCGACATCCTCAAGGGCAACCCCAGCGGCCGCGACCTCGCCGGTCTTCCGCAGCTGGAAAGCGGTGACACGGTGATCGTACCGTGAGGGCGCGTACCTGTCTTGCGCTGTGTGCGATTACCGCGGCGACCCCTGCGTTCGCGCAAACCACCGAAACCCGGTTGAGCGCGGACGTATCGAGTTCGCTCGGCTATTCGAACAATCCCTTCGCGACGACAGGATCCAATACGGGTGCAGGATTCGTGCAGGTCGACATTCGACCGCAACTGCGATTCCTGCGCGAACGCAGCGTGCTCACGCTCAACGTCGATGCAAACGTGCAGCAGTATTTCAGCCGCTACACGCGATCGGACAATTACTCGGCCGGGGTGGACTATGCGTTCGTTCCGTCGGAGCACATCCGTGCGCATCTGAACGCAAGCGCGGCAAGTTCGCTGGTCGGATCGACCAATGATCTCTCGAATCGCTTCGTGACGGTGAATCCAATCGGCAGCACCCCAGGAACCGGCAGCATTGCCGATCCGGTAAACCCGCTTCCGATCGACACGCTCCCCGTCAACAACGGCACCGACATCGGGCTGTTCGGAATCGGTGCGCGGCGCCGCTCGCTCAACGCCGGCGGCGACGTGACCGCGACGCTCTCGGCGCGCGACGTCGCCACCGCGAGCGCGTTCATCATCGATTCCCGCTACTCCAACACACAGGCGACCGGCGGCGGGTTCAACGCGCTCGGCGACTATACCGGTTACGGTGGCTCGGTCGGATACAGCCGACAGCTCAATGCCTATATCCAGGCGGGTCTTCAGGGAACGGCGTCGCGTTACGATTATTCGACCGTCGGCGGAGACACCACCGTCTATTCGGTGCAGGCGACGACCACCGCACGGATCAACGAATATTGGACGCTGGACGGTGCTCTTGGCATCTCCTTCATCAATCGCGAGATCGGCGGCGCGCAGACCGCACTGTCGGGCAGGCTCGCCTTCTGCCGTCGCGGCATCCGCTCGGTCTATTGCCTGACCGCCAACCGCGCCGTTCTGCCGACCGGCACGCTCGGCACGCAAATCTCGACCTCGGCCGGGGGCAGCTATTCGTATCGCCTGACCGAGCGCAGCAACATTCACGCATCGGCAGACTACAGCAAGAACAGCACGCCCGGGAACGGGATCGGCACCGGGATCGGCGTGATCCCCGGAAATGGCTTGCTCTTCGGCAACGAGTATCTGCGTGCGTCGGTCGGCTATGATCGCCAGCTTCGTCAGCGCCTGCGTCTGATCACCTCTGCCAACTACCGCAAGATTTTCGGCGGCAACTCGAAGCGTCCCAGCGATTTTGGCGGGATGGTTGGCGTTGCAGTGCGCCTCGGGGACATTCGATGAACGACGAACTCGATCTGGCACAGGGCCAGGAGTCGGACACATCCTCCAACTTCATCGGCAGCCTGCCGGTCATCCTGTGGGAGCGGCGCTGGTTCGTCATCGTCCCCTTCGTGATCCTGAGCATCGCTGGGATCGCGGCGGCCTTCCTGCTCCCGCGCTCCTATCGGTCGAGCGCGACGTTGCTGGTGGAATCGCAGAACCTGCCGAGCGACACGACCGCGGCAGCGGGCCCGGGCGACACGGTCATCGACCGCCGCATGGCCAAGATTCGCCAGCAGATCCTCAGTCGCCCCGATCTCGTCGGCCTGATCCAGGCGAACAACCTCTACAACGCGTCGGCGCGTGCAGAGCCATTGTCGGCGTTGGTCGCGCGGATGCGCGATGCGACCGGGCTGACCGCGGTCAATGCCGACGTCGGCGGCGGCGGCAAGGAAGGGTCGATCGCCTTCTCGTTGACGTTCGACTATCCGACCGCACCGCAAGCGCAATTGGTCGCACAGACCTTCGTCGACCGGCTGCTCAAGCTCGACGCATCCCAGACGCAGGAAGAAGCGCAAACCAATGCGCGGTTCCTGGAAGACCAGGAGGCCAACCTCCAGGCGCAGGTCAGTGCGATCGAGACCCAGATCAACCGCATCACCGGCCAGAACGGCGCCGCACTTGCGGCTTCGAACATGGGCGTGAGCGTGATGACCAGTGGCGGCGACTATGACGGTCAGATCGCGTCGTTGCAGCGCCAGAACGCCGAATTGCAGGCGCAGGTCGGTAAGCCCGCCGTTGGCCGGGATCCCAACGTGATCGCCGCCCAGGCGCAGTTGGCAGCCGCCCGCGCGCAATATTCTGACGACCACCCCGACGTAAAGCTTGCCGAGAGCCGTCTCGCAGCCGCGAAATCGACCGCGTCGGCGTTCCAGACCAACAGCGTTTCGTCTGTGGTCCAGCGTCAGTTGCAAGCAAACAACTCGGCGATCGCGCAGTTGCGCAGTGCGAAGTCCATGACGGAAAGTCGCGCGTCGACGATGGCGGCGGCGCAAGCCCGTGGGCCGATCATCGCGCAGCAGGTCGCGCAGTTGCAGGCGCGTGCCGACGTGCTTCGCGTCAACCTTGGTCGTGTCCAGACCAACCTGCTCAACGCCCGTTCGGTCGTGAAGATTTCGGACGAACAGCGCGGCGAGCGGCTCACCCTGATCGACCCGCCGGTCACGCCTGATACCCCGACGCAGCCGAACCGCCCCATGCTGATCCTGGGTGGCATTTTCGGCGGCCTCGCGCTCGGTGTCGGTCTGGCGCTGTTGTTCGAGCTGATCGCACGACCGATCCGGAGCGTCGGGACGCTTACGCGCCTGACCGGCGCTCCCCCGCTCGCGGTTATTCCGGTGATCTCGAAGAAGGCCGCACGCCGTCGTTCGAACGCCCCCAAAGCCGCTGCTTAACCTGCGCCTTACCTCTTCGACATAAGGTACCCTATGCCGCGTTCCTGGAACTCCTCGACTACCGACGGTGCCGCGCCGGATCTGGTGTTGTCGCCCGAAAGCATTGCCGAGCCGATCGAACAGTTTGATTCTCCGCGGCGTGGCGTGTTCGGCTTCAACAGCCGTGATCGCCGGTCGCGTCCGTTCAACCTGCTCCGCTCGCAAGTCGTCAAGATCATGCGCGCGAACCAGTGGAAGGTGATCGGCGTCACCTCGGCCACGCCGCGCGTCGGCAAGTCGTTCATGGCGGCCAACCTCGCGGCATCCTTGTCGCGTATCCCGGGCACGCACACCTTGCTGTTCGACCTCGATTTGCGGCGCGGGTCGATCGCCGAGATCTTCGAGATTCCCGAAGGCGTCGGCATCAACACTTTCCTGGCGGGTGAAGTCGATTCGCTCGACGCCGCTTCGCGCGAAATCACCGGTACGGGGCTGACGGTGTTCCCCTCCTTCCCGACCGAGCACAGCTCGGCCGAGCTGCTCGCAGGGGAACGGTTGCGCACCCTCGTCTCGGCGATGCGCAAATTGCCGGACGACGTGATCTGCATTTGCGATCTGCCGCCCGCCTTCGCCAACGACGACGCCTCGATCGTCCTGCGCGAAATCGACGCGTATCTGATGATCGTCGAAGAAGGCAAGACGACCGCCCGCCAGGTCAAGGACACGCTGGAAATCCTTCGTCCGGCGCCTTGCATGGGCACCGTGCTCAACCGCTACAAGGGCGGAGTCGGCGGCGACGATTATGGCTTCGGCTACGGCACGCAGCGCTATTACGACGCCTATTACTCCTGATAGGATCGGCCGCGGCCGGGACCGGACAGGACGTCGGCAACAGGGGACGGTCGTGCGAAGTGGAAATCGAATCGGGGGCGATTGCGCGTCCGGTCCCAATCGGAGGATCGGGTGATGGGTCCGTTCGACGTGCTCGCTACGGTCGCGCTGGCGCCGGTCGCATTGATCGACGCCGCATTCCTGCTGGAAACCGGGCTCGGGTTGCGTTCCGACCATAGCCCCCCGCCTCCTGCGCGCGACAAGCGCGTGGTGGTGCTGGTGCCGGCGCATAACGAGGAACGCACGCTCGCGGCTTCGGGCGCCGGGCTGGTCCGGTTGCAGAACGCCTCCACGCGGGTGGTGCTGATCGCGGACAATTGCAGCGACGAGACTGCCGCCGTCGCCCGCGGCATGGGGCTCGAGGTGATCGAGCGACAGGACGCGGTCCGCCGCGGCAAGGGCTATGCGCTGGCGTTCGGGCGCGATCATATCGCCGCGTCGCCGCCCGACGTGGTGGTGGTGGTGGATGCCGATTGCGAGATCGACCCCGCCGGGCTCGCGCGACTCACCGACAGCGTGATGGCGACGGGCCGCGCGGCGCAGGCAGCGTATCTGTTCCGCCCCGCACCGACCGCACCGCCCGTGGTACAGATTTCGAACTTCGCCTTTTTCGTCAAGAACCGCATCCGCCAGCGCGGGATTCGGCGGATCGGCGGCGCGGCGATCCTGACCGGATCGGGCATGGCGTTCCCGTGGGCGCCTTACGCCGCGCTCGACCTGGCGACCGGAAACGTCGTCGAGGATCTCGCGATCGGGATCGGCCTGATCGAACTCGGGCAGCCCGCTACCTATTTCGACGGGGCGACCGTCCGCTCGGATTGCAGCAGCGACGACGGATCGAGCACGCAGCGCGCGCGGTGGGAAGGCGGCTTCCTCGCGATGGCGCGACGCCAAGGGCTTGGGCTGCTCGGATCCGGGATCGCGCGGCGGAACTGGTCGCGGTTCTGGATGGGGGTGCATCTGTGCGTCCCGCCTTTGTCGATGCTGCTTGCCGCGAACGTGGCGATCACGCTGGTGCTCGCGGTTGCTGCGGTGCTGGGCGTTTCGCCCGTTCCGGTGATCGTCGCGGTGCTGCTGCTGGGGCTGCTGGGTGCGGTCGTCGTGTTGGCATGGGCGGGCGAAGGTCGCATGCATCTGCACCGCGACGCAGCGGTTCGGTTGCCCCGCTATCTGGTCTGGAAACTGGCGATGTATGCCCGGTTGCTAACCGGCCGCCAGCGCGTCGCCTGGACGCGAACCGAACGGATCGATCCCTAAGCCGGGTCCGGAGCGCTGACGCCGTTCGGGTCAGCGACCTTTTCGTAGAGCATAAACGGCGGCATCACCCCCGCCGTGTCGCCATCCAGGCCGGCGGCTGATCGATCGGGTCGTTCCACCGGGCGACGTGCGGTTGCAGGTCGGCCTTGCTGGGCAGCATTCCGTGCCGCAACAGATCGCGTCCTTCATTGGCGACGGGCAAGTGCTGGCCACCAAGGCCGATCGCGCGCCGCAACAGATACACACCGTGCCCCGCGATCCAGAAACCGTTCGCCAGCGTCGCTCCGGTCCGCCCGTGGGTGCGCGCATACATCCGGCGACGCGCTTCGTACCAATAGCGCGGCAGCGGCGGCAGGGTCTTGGCCGCCTTGCGTTCGTAATTGACCCCGGTCGACGCGCCGCCGATGTGGCGGACGCGGCTGGCGGGCTCGTGCCGGATCGTCCAGCCCGCCTTACCCAGCCGGGACATCAGCTCGACTTCTTCGAAGTAGAGGAAGAAGCCGGTATCGAACAAGCCGGACTGCTTGAGCGCGGTCGCACGGAACATCGTGCTCGCCCCCGTCACCCAAGCCGCCTCACCGGGTTCGGTAACCAGCATCGGCTTGATCCCGAGCACGCGCCCGAGCGTGTTGACCCGCGACCCGCGGACGAGTTCGCGCAGCGGCGACATGGTGCCGAACGCCGACCCCGATTCGCTGCCATCCGCATTGAGCAGCAGGCTGCCGACCGCGGCGCAGCGCGGATGGCTGTCGAGCACCTTGCGCAGCTTGGTCACCGCGCCCGGTTCAACTTCCGTATCAGGGTTGAGAACGTGGAGATAATCGGGCGCATCGACGGATTGCAGCAGCCGCTGGATCGCCTGATTGTTCGCCCAGCCAAACCCGCCGTTGATCGGCAGTGCGAGCAGCTCGACCCACTCCGACAAGGCCGGATCGGCAACGCCTGCGCGGATCACGTCGGCGGAGGAATCCCCCGATCCGCCATCGACGATGACGACACGCAACCCGGGGTTATCCGCCCGGTCGGACATCACCGCGCGCGCCGCCGACAGGGCGAGCTCCGGCGTCCGATAATTGACGATGATGACGGCGACCTTGGTCGCTGGAACGGCGTCGCTCATCGGACTTCCCTCATGCTGATACTCTTTGCCGGAATCCCGACCGCGACTGCGCCGGGCGCGACGTCCGCCAGCACCACCGCATTCGCGCCGATCGCCGCGCGATCGCCGATCCGGACCGCGCCGAGGATCACCGCCCCCGCCCCGACGTCGACCCCCACCCCGAGGATTGGCGCGTCGTCGGGTGCATCCATCCGCCGGATGCCGAGCGTGCAATTCTGCCGGATCACGCAATCGTCGCCGATCACGCTATTGCCGTGAATCACGATCCCGCCCTGATGTTCGATCACGACACGACGTCCGAGCACGACCGAATAGGGCAGTTCGATGCCATAATTGTTGCGGCATCGGCGGAACATCATCCGGTACAGCAGACTGAACGGAATGCGCAGCGGCTTGGGGCGGACCCCCATCCGCCACACGCCGAAGCGATGGATCGCGACCGCGCGGAAGCCGGGACGCGTCCAATCGCGACCATGCGCCACCCAATCCTCGCGGATCTGCGCCCATAGCGATGGCGTATCGCTCATTTGCGCACGGGGCCGCTGTTATATTCGATCAGGTCGGAGCGTCGTCCGGTCAGCCGCCCGATCTGGAAGCGCGCCAGTCCGATCATCTCGGCCCCCTTGCCGATCATCAGGAACGCCCCCGTCAGCAACGCCTGCCGCGGTTGCAGCGTCGCACGCCGCCGCGCCGCGATCCGCAGCGCCTGCAACGGCCACACCGCGGCGAACGCAACGGCGGGCACCAGCCAGAGCGGTCCGAACACGATCGCGAGCAGCACCATCGCCAGCACCAGAATCGGCAACACCCCGCCCCACAGCAGGATGCTGCGGCACTGACGCCGCCAATCGGGCTCTCGCAGACCCGGATGCCGATCCGCGAGTTCGCCGAACGCGTGGCCGGAACGCTCGGTCCGGCGCCACCATTGGCCGAACCGCAGGATCGCCGCATCGTGAATCGTCATCTCATGGTCGATGCGGTACAGGCGCCAGCCCGTCTTGCGCAGCCGGATCGACATGTCCGGGTCCTCGCCCGCAATCATCTCGCCATCATAGCCGTTTATCGCGGTGAGTGCATCGACCCGCACCATCACGTCGCCACCACCGGCAGCGGCTTCGCCGACGGGGACGTTCCATTCGTCATCGCAGAACGCGTTGTAGATCGACCGTTCCGGGAAGCGCTCGCGCCGGCGACCGAACACCAGCGCAAGACCGGGATCGCGTTCCAGCGCATCGCGCGCCGCATCGAGCCAGCCCGGCGCAAGCTCGCAATCGCCGTCGACCATCTGGACGAAGACGAGCCCAGGATGATCCTCGCGCAACCGCTCCAGCCCGGCGTTACGCGCGCGCGCCGCGGTGAACTTGGGCGGTACCGCAAGCTCCACCACCGTCACGCCCTGCGAACGCGCCCACGCCACACTGTCGTCGGTCGACCCGGAATCGACGTAAACGCGGGCAGCGGTCCCGCTGGTCGAGGCAATGCAACGGCGCAGACGCTCGCCCTCGTTGCGGCCGATCATGACGACGCCCACGTGCGCGCCGATCGTTTCAGGCCGCGAATCCGGCGAGGGCGACACAATTCGATCCATTGGCTGGGCTAGCCTCACGGGGCCCCCGCTTGTCAACCGCATGATGGTCGGCGCTTGACGTCGGGGTTGCCAAACTGGCACCGGAAGCGCCGTTCATCAGCAGGGGAAAGATTGCCGTGACCTCGACGCGACAACCAGACGTTCCCCGGAACGACCGTTTTCCAAGGACGACCTTCCTCGACCTCGATTTCGACACCGTGACGGCAGCGGAGGTCGTCGCGTTCCTGCGGACGCGGACTGCGGAGGATCGGTTCGGCTACATCGTCACGCCGAACGTCGACCATATGGTCCAGATCGACGCGCAGCCCGAGCTTCGGCCGGTCTATCAGGGGGCGCTGCTGTGCCTCAACGACAGCCGCGTCCTCGCGCGGCTCGCCAAGCTCTACGGGATCGCGCTGACCGTCGTTCCCGGGAGCGATCTGATCGTCGCGCTGTTCGGTTCGGTCCTGCAGGACGGCGACCGCTTGTGCATCGTTGGCGCGAGCGCCCCGCTGGTCGCGCAATTGCGAACGCAATATCCGCGCATCACGATCGTTCACCACGAACCGCCGATGGGATTACGCCGCAACGCCGCGGCGCGGCAGGCCGCGGTCGATGCGGTTGCGGCGGCGAACGCGCGGTTCACCTTGCTCGCCGTCGGGGCGCCGCAGCAGGAAATCCTCGCGTCGGAGATGGCGGCGGCTGGAACGGTCACGGGCACGGCCTTCTGCATCGGCGCGGCAGTCGATTTCATCGTCGGGGCGCAGGTGCGCGCGCCGCGGATCGTCCAGCAGGCCGGGATGGAATGGTTCTGGCGCCTCGCCGGAAGCCCGCGACGGCTGGGCCGGCGCTATCTGGTCGAAGGACCGAAGATCTTTAGGATCGCGCTGCGCTGGCAGCGGAACCGGCGGCGCAGCACGCCGCACTGAGGTCAGAGACCCCTGCCGGGAGGAAAGCCCTTCCGGCAGGGGCCTCTGGATCAGAACACGAAGTCGGTCGACAACACGCCCGCGGTCGACTTCACGGTCAGCACCATGTCGGCGACGCCGTCGCCGTTGGTGTCGGCGGAAACGATCCAGTCGCTGCCGCTAGCCTGGACGCGAAGCTCACCGGCCTTCTTGGTGAAGTCCGCGCTGCCGACGAAGCGGAACGCGTCCCGCGTGGTCGTGGCCGTGTTGGCGTCGATCGCACTCAGGTTGATCTTGTCGCCCTGTCCTGCGCCCAGCACTACGGTCGCCGATGTCGCCGCCGTCTTGCCGAGTTCACCCGGCAGGAACCGATAGGTATCCGCGCCAGCACCGCCGTCGAGGAAATCCTTGCCCCCGCCGCCGTACAGCGTGTCGTTGCCGGCATCGCCGAACAACTGGTCATCCCCCGTGCCGCCGTACAGCGTGTCGTTCCCGCCACCGCCGCGCAGGATGTCGTTCCCGCCGCCGCCGCGCAACACGTTGGCGGCAGCATTGCCGGTGATGGTGTTGGCGCCGGTGTTGCCGGTTCCGTCGATCGCCGCATTGCCGTCCAGCCACAATGTCTCGACATTGTCGGACAGGGTGTAGCTGACGCTGGCGCGAACAACGTCGTTGGTCCCTTCCCCGGCCAGTTCGATCACCTTGTCGTTGACGTCGTCGACCAGGTACGTGTCGTTCCCGGCACCGCCATACAGCGTGTCCGCCCCCGCGCCGCCGTCCAGCACGTCGTCGCCGGCATTGCCGTACAGCGTGTCGTTGCCGGCCCCGCCCCACAGATAGTCGTTGCCCGCACCGCCCCACATGGCGTTGGCGCTGGCCGACCCCATGCCGATGAAGTTGGACGACCCGAGATACCGCAGGTTCTCGACATCGCTCGACAGCATGTACATCGACAGCGTGGTATTGACCGTATCGTTGCCGCCGTTGGACAGTTCGATCACCTGATCAGCATACGTGTCGACGACATAGGTATCGTCGCCCGCGCCGCCGGTCATCTTGTCGGAACCTGCGCCGCCGTCGAGATAGTCGTTGCCGTCACCGCCGAGCAAAGCATCGTTCCCCGCGCCGCCGATCAGCCGGTCGTTCCCCGCCCCGCCCGACAGCGTATCATTGCCTGCACCGCCGGTGATGACGTTGTCGAGCGCGTTACCCGTTCCGGTGAACGCAGCTGTCCCGGTGTAGCTGAGGTTCTCGAGATTGGCACCAAGCGTGAAGCTGGCGAGCGTCGTGCGGATTTCGTCGGTCCCACCGTCCGCCGCTTCGGTGACGACGTCGCCCGCATTGTCCACGACATAGGTGTCATTGCCAGCGCCGCCGATCATCGTATCCGCGCCGATCCCGCCATCCAGAACGTCGTTCCCCGCCCCCCCGGTGATGAGGTTGTCGAGCGCGTTGCCCGTGCCCTTGAAGGCCGCGGTGCCCGTGTACGTCAGGGTCTCGAGGTTGTCGCCCAGCGTGTAGCTCGCGAGCGAGGTCCGCACCTCGTCCTTCCCGCCCGCGGCGAGTTCGGTAACGACATCGCCTGCGTCATCGACGATGTAGACGTCGTTTCCGGCTCCGCCGACCATGGTGTCGGCGCCCGTGCCGCCATCGAGCACATCGTCGCTGGCCCCGCCGACCAGCCGATCCTGACCAGCGCCGCCCGAAAGCGTATTCTTGCCGTCGCCGCCGAGGATGACGTTGTCGAGCGCATTGCCCGTCCCGACGAACGCACCGGTGCCACCGAAGGCGAGATTCCGTTGGGTCGCATTCAGGACATACTGGTTGAGCGCGGTGGCGACATCCAGCTTGTCGCCGGACGAGATCGTGTCCGCCGGATTGGCAGCGGTCCGCCCCGCATTGGCCAGCGCCACCAACGCATCATATTTTGCGCTGCCTGCGTCATAGGTGCTGGCGAGCGCACCCCATTCGCCGTATTTCGAGGACGGGCCGACGTTGTTGAACGCGTTGATTTCGGTGCCACCTGCCGCCGCAAAGCCGGCCGCCATCTGGTTGTAGAGATCCGCCATCCGGGGATCGTCGCTGAGACGCTCGAGGAACGCCTGGATTTCGGGCTGCGCTGCAGTGGAGTAGCGCAAGGACGCCGTGCTGACGCCGCCTTCGTAAGCAACGAGGTCCAGACCTAACTTTTTCGCGACTGCCGCTTGATATACGCTTTGCGCCTGCACGCGAGCCAGCGAGTCCTTGAACGCCGAAATTCCGGAGGCCATTCCGGCATCCCCGGCGCGCGACCAAGCCAGAAGATCTGCTTCACTTACCTTGTCGAGATCGAAATAGGTCGTGACTGCATAATCGTCGAACAGCTTCGAGACATCACCAACCCGTGCAACACCCTTCAAGATGCCGTTTTCAAGCCCGAGCCAGGCAGTCTGCGTAGAAAGAACGCTCTCCTGACGGCTCGGCGCGTCCGCGAAAATGCCTTTCGCAATGGTCGCGATTTGAGCAGACCGGTATCCATAAAATTGCGTGTAGCCGTCCCCCACATGCTCAGCCGGGTTATTGCGGTCAATGACCCCGTCACCGTTCACGTCCTTACCGAACAGCAAGTTGCCCATCTTCAGCGCATATTGCGCCTGGGTAAACTGCCAGTTCCAGACCTCGTTCGAATACTCGACCTTAACCTTCAGCGTCGGATCGAGGTTGTCGTGGACATATTGCAGGGCATTCCGAACATATTGGTCGTCCGCTTCCGCTGGGATGTTCAACCACATGTTGTTGTGCGTCTTGTTTGCTAGCGCGACCATCACCTCGATCGGAACGTTGCCTGACCAGGAGGCAGCGTTGATCGATTTGCGGCTGTCCCAGGTTGTGACCTTTGACCCGTTCGTGGCCCCCCAATCCATAAAGCGCAACGTTGAGAAAGGGTCGATTTTCTCTAGGAACGCAGGGTTGAAGATCTCGCCGGCGTCAAGCAAGGGAAGTTGGTCCTGCCTTACGATCTGTATGCTGGATGGCGGGTTCGCCGAATTCAAAGCGTTTATGCTAAGCTGCGCCTGAGAAGAACCGTTATACCGGAAAACGATTTCACCCGGTTTCTGGCTGATAATTTGACTGGAGGAAATCGAAAAACTTGCCTCGCCCTTGTACCGAAGAACATAAACGTCGGGCATTGAAAGCGATGCCGGATCAAGTTCCACCATCGCGTACATCGACGCTCCGCCCGCCGGTATGGCGGCCGGATATCCATTCGCGTTAAGTGGCGGCGGGCCCATTGGAGTATACTTGTTATCACGGACAGTCCAAGCGCCCGATGTCTTGAAGCGGTCTAAAAACGGAAACTGGCTGCTATAATAGCTAACACCAGCGAGGTTCATTCCAATGGCGAGCGTATCAGTCATCTTTACTTCCCCAAAGTCAGTGCTTTGGACAGTGTCTTACTGCAAGTGCCGTATGAGAATTGCTAGCGTGTTTGGTTAAAATTTGGCCAACCTCCGTTTTTTAACCGAGCGCTCGTTCCATCGAGCTCAGGAAGAGAATCGGCGCACTTTCCTCATCAGTCGAATGCTCTTAGGAGAAGGGGTCGACCACCCCTGCCGCCGCTGACGGGCAGCCAATCTCGAGCAGACCATGCTAGCACTCGCCAAGAATTTTGCCTACCTTGAGGTCGTTTTGGCGATCGGATGGGCAATTTACTTCACGATTCTGAAGCGGGAAAGCAAGATGGTGGTGGGGCATTTTCCATTCATCGTCATCACGGCGCTCAATTCGGCGCTATTCATCAGTCCATACTTTCCCGTTGCCCATCTGGCGGTTTTCTTGATCCCGATTCTTCTCGCGCGGACGAAAAAGCAATTGTTGGTAGTTATGGTGGTGGGATGCCTTCTAACGCCCGCGCTTGCCGCGAGTCTGAGCATTGGGGGCATCTATCTGTTCGGATGGACGCTTCAATCGACACTCGGACTTGGCGGATTGGTCGCAATCGCATCCACGCAAAAGGATCGGGGGGCGGAACCGGCGCGATGGAATATCGCACTCGCCGCATTCGTCTTGCTCCTGATCATCATTGCGATCCGCGGGACAAGTGCGACGAACTGGTTAAGACAAATCCTTGCGGTCGTTATGTCTTATGGTATTCCCGTATTGGTTATCGACCAATGCATGCGATCAGCCGCAAATCGACGGACGTTCCTCCTCACACTGGCCGGGATCGGCAGTATGCTCGCTGCCATCCTGACGTATGAGTCTCGAGTCCACTGGCCGCTTTATACGTCACTATACAATAAGTTTCAGGTGCTTTTGCCTGGTCTAGTCGTCAAGTTTCGCGACGGTTCGATGCGGGCTTATGGTCCACTTGACGAGGCAACGAGCGCGGGCTTTGCCTTGGTCATAACATTCGCCGCCGCCCTGGCGTGTCACCGCGACTTTCGAAACGGGCCCGCGCGCTATGTCGTACCGGCCTTGATCGGGCTCGGTATCCTTGCACCGCAATCGCGCGGGGGCATGATCGGCGCGGCCGTCGTTCTGGTCTGCTATGCTTTCTACCATTACGGAAGTGCGGGATTGGCCAAGGCTGCTGCCTTGCTGGCACCGCTTGCCGCCGTATATTTCGCTCGGTCCAATTCCAACGGCGGGGGCACCGCGGACGCTCAAAATACCGTTGATTATCGCCAGCAACTCTTCCACCGCGGCATGGAGGAATTCTGGAAGAACCCGATTATCGGGGACTCGATGGATGATGTGATGGCGCGCATGGAGGATATGCGCCAGGGCGAAGGAATCATCGATTTCGTCAACAGCTATCTTTATTTCGGATTGGCACTGGGCGTGATCGGCGTGGTCCTGTTTTGCATCGTGCTATACTATCCGACGGCACGGCTGCTTCTTGAAAGGCACCGGTTGAACCGCCATGCCCCGACGGGCACGTTCGGCGGCTTCGCCTTCGGTGCACTGCTTGCGGCTGGCGTGATGCTTGCCTTTACCTCAATTCCGCAACGCCCGATTATTGTCACGCTGGCAATCGCGGGCGCGGCGCTGGGCTTGCGACCACCCCGGCGGCCGTTACGGAACGCCACGCCGGACACGGCGGCACCCATGGCGCCGCCGTCCGATTTCGGAATTACGCAAACGGCGGTTGCCCACCTCGGCCTTAAAAATACAGGATCTTGATGAAGATCGACATCACGACGATCAGGCCGAGACACAGGGCATCGACCTTCACCGAGAACAGACCGTCCTTCGCGGCCATGTACGCGACGTAAATGTAGCCGACAAACGTTGCGATGCCCCCGCCAATCAGCATGCCGATGGTCCCGCCAGCGTAGAACCCGAGCACGGTGCCGAGGATCCGCGTGACCATGAACACTGCCATCAGGTTGGCGTGCAGCCTAACCTTGCCCAACGCCATGAACGCGCTTTGATAGCCGGCGGACACGATCCCGATCGGCCCGGTCACACAGAGCAATGCCATGTACCCCGCCGCCGCATGGTAGCGGGAATCGTACAGCCCCCAGATCAAAGGACCCGCGGCAAGCCCGAGAACAAAGAAGATCGGCAGCGACCCCAGCAGGATCCGCGTCCGGATCTTGGCGAAGGTCCCCAGGAACCGCTCCTGCCCATGGATCCGCGCTTCCGATAGGGCTGGAAACCCGACCAGATTCTGTACCTGCGTCGCAAGTTCGGCCGGCATCGTCGCGAAGGTCGTTGCGATCCCCAGAATGCCGAGCGTCTCGATCGAAATCAGGCCGCCCTGAATCGCGCGAATACCCTGGCCGCCCAGATAGGTGACCATCGTGGAGACAAAGATCCACCGACCGAATCGCAACAGGTTGCGGGCAGCGACCGGATCAAGGTGCAGCTTGTGACGATGCCCCGGCAGCGCCACGAAACCCAGTACCGTAGAAACAAACGCCCCCGCAACGCCGCCATAAGCAAGCGCCCAGACGGTTCCGAGCCACCACGCGAACAATGCGGTGATGGTCAGCGTAATGAACTGCCCGGCGACCTGCACCGTGACCAACGCCCCCAGGTGAAGCTTCTTTTCGCGCAGCGCCAGCGTCGTCGAGGCGAACCCGTTGATCGCCGCGGTCGCCCCCAAGACGCACATCAACGGGAATAGCACCGGCTGCTTGTAAACGAGCGCCGCCGGCCACGCGATCAGGCAGCACACGCCCCACAGGATGAAGCCACGGATGACCTGTACCGTCCAGGCGGTGTTGAGATACTCGTCCTTCGCGCCATCTTCGCTCTGAACGATCGCAGGCTTGATCCCGACATCGCTGAACATCGCCAGACCGATCAGGATGACGTTGGCCAACGTCATCAGACCAAAGGCTTCCGGGAACAGCAGCCGAGTCAGGATCAGGTTGGAGGCCAACTGCATGACCCGCTGCATGCCAAACCCCGCAACCGCCCATACGCTGGCCAGCGTTGCGCGCTGACGCAAGGTGTCGGCGTTCGAGAGGAGTGCCGTCAACCGCTTCATGACCATCAAATCTCACCGTATTGGAACAACGCCGAACTCGAGCAACACCACAGAGCTTTCGCGTGATCCGCGTTGCGGACGCCCAGTGGGTGGATCGCCAAGGATGGTCAGCGAGGAAGGTCGCGTATATAGCCACGAAATGCTGATCGATAGACGAAATCTACTGCGATGGTCGGGTGCCGGAATTAGCGCCCTGATGTTCGGTTCCTGCGCGCGCGCCATGCCGCAGGACCTGAACTGGCCCGGCCCTGTCGTTCCGCCGTCCCAAATGCCGCATTTGCCGATTGGCATGAACCTCGCGGCTATTTCTGATTACGCGCCCGGTTTCCCGTTTCACAACCTAATGTGGGGCGCCCGGCCCTGGATGACTCACAACACGTCCGGCGGTGGTGAATGGAATACAGATCAGCAGGATGCGTTCACCTTCGACACTAACGGCTATCCCCGTGAAGTGCCGATGAAGGTTGACGGGATGCCGCCCCAGTGTGTCTTCACCCTTCTCCCGAACACCCTTAAGCCGGGAAAATATGTTCTTCTTCACGACGGTGAAGGCGTGTTCAGAGGCGTGATGGGCACGCGCGTGATCAGTCAGGGACGCGGCCGCGCGCTCCTTGAGATGACCCAAAACGGGAAGTTGACGGAAGGGATCTCGATCGAGCGATCAAACCCTGCGAATCCCGTTCAGAACATGCGTATCGTCCCGATCGCGAGCGAACATATCGATCTCGCGGAGAATCCGTTCCTGCCCGAATTCCTCGACTTCTGTCGTCCGTTCCATGCATTGCGGTTCATGGACTGGGGCGCGACCAACAATTCGATCGAAGAGTCATGGTCGAGCCGCCGCCTCCCGTCATTTTATACCATGACCCCCAAAACTGGTAATCCTGACGACACGAAAAGCCGTGCACCTAATGCGTTTGACCGTCGCTTCTCCGGCGGCGTCGCACTTGAAGTCATGATCGCGCTCGCGAATACCTTAGGGATCGATCCCTGGTTTTGCATTCCGCACCGCGCAACGGACGAATATATCGCTGAGATGGCCAAGCTGGTGCACACCAAGCTTGACCCCAAGCTGACCGCTTATGTCGAGGTTTCCAACGAAATCTGGAACTGGCAGTTCTTCCAGGCTGGCTGGATGCTGAACTCACAACGTCTTGGCGCGATCGTTGAGGCGAAAGGCGGCAAAGCATGGAACGATGCCGCCAAGACGAAGGGCACGAACCATCCAGAACGGATCGGGGCGTTGTTCGGGCACTTTTTCCAAGTCTGGCAGCGCAACTGGCCCGCCAAGGACAGGTCGCGCACCGTACGCGTTTGCGGGACACAAACCGCTTGGCTAGACGTCGCGCTCCGCACTATCGACGCGACTATGGCAAACGGGGGCTGCGATGCGGTTGCACAGAGCGGCTATTTTGGGCCTCGCGACGAGGAATATCAGTATTTCGCCGAGCGTGGGGCTGCGTTGACGGCCGACGACGTCATCAAGGAACTACGCAACGTCATTGCCGTACAGGCGCAGCCTGGTGCGGCACTGAGTGCTGCGCAGCGCGCCAAGAAGCTAGGACTGCGCTACGTGGTCTACGAAGGTGGCCAGCATCTTCAGCCGAAAAATCAAGCAGATTTGCCGTACAATCCGGCACTGGGTGCCGCGCAGACTCACCCGGCAATGTACGACCTGTATCTCGAGAATTTGCGCGGACAGGTCCACCTCGGCTGTTCGCTGTTCTGCGCATATAGCAGCATCGGTGGTCAGGGGACGCGCTGGGGCAGCTGGGGCGCCAAGAGCAGCTATGCTCAACCTAACGCGGAAGCACCAAAGTACAGGGCGCTGCTGGCTGCGAATGAGCCCCGTCGCTGATGGGACGCGAAAATGATGCAATGACAGGTTTGCCACACATGCGGATTACGATCGTGGCCGCGTCGATCGACAATAGTGGTGGATTTCGGGTCGTGTCGGCACTTGGCCAACGGCTACTTGCCAGCGGTCACGACGTGCGCATCGTCGCTCCGACCAAGGCACAGCCAGGGTTACGAGCAAAACTGCGCGCTTTAAGGCATCGGCAAACCTTGCGACCGAGACAACAGCACAGCGACCACCTCGGGTCCTTGCAGGACCGTACGACGGTCGTTCCTCACCGCGCGCCCCTCGTTGCCGATGATCTTCCAGACGCCGACCTGATCATTGCAACGTGGTGGGCAACGATGGACTGGCTTCAGGACCTTCCGGCGACGAAGGGCACACCGGTGCATCTGGTCCAGGATTATGAAACCTGGGGCGGTCCGTCGCACAGTGTAGATCACGTAATGCGGATGGGGGGACCGAAAGTCGCGATCTCCACCTATCTCCACAAATTGCTCACCGATACCTTTGGCCAGCGCGACGTGCTGCTGTTGCCCAATGCGGTCGACCACACGTTGTTTCATGCCGAGCCGCGGTCGAAACAAAAGACCCTTACGATGGGATTTGTCTACGCACCGGATCCCCGAAAAGGCACGGATCTCGTCCTAAAGGCGTTGGATCGGGTCAGGCACACAATGCCGAATATCAAGGTCGTTGCGTTCGGGCATCATGCGCCAACCAAGGAACTCCCCCTTCCCTCTTGGATCGATTATACCATCTCGCCGAAGCAGGAAACATTGCGGGCAATCTACGCCAGCTGTGACGTTTGGCTGTTTGGAAGCCGCAGGGAGGGGTTTGGTCTGCCGATCCTCGAGGCGATGGCCTGTCGAACACCGGTTATTGCACTCAATGCCGGCGCCGCGGCGGACTTGATCGACGACGGTTCCGGCATCTTGTTAGACAACGAAGATTGGACTGGAATGGCGGACGCGATCCTTCGGATCGGAGCAATGTCCGAAGAGGAATGGCGTGCCTATTCGGACCGTGCGCATCACCGTGCGGCAGAACAAAATTGGGACCGTGTCGGCTCCGCGCTGGAGCATTGGCTGGTAGACGTCGTTGCGCGGCCCCGATCGCGCTGACCTCCTCGCCACCCCCTACCGTTCGCGCAACGCAGTCTTGCGCGCCTCGTCGATCGGGCTCGTCAGATAGCTGAAGAAGCTGCGGTCGCCCGTCACGATGTCAGCGGTGACCATCATCCCCGAGGTCACCGGCACGTCGCGGTCGCCGCGCGCCATCCGCGTCCGGTCGAGCGCGACGCGTAGCACATAGACCGGGCCGAGCTTCTCGTCGTCGACCGCATCCGGGCTGATCCCGAGCACGTGCCCGGGGATCAACCCATAGCGCGTGAACGGAAACGCATCGAGCTTCACGCCGACCTTCTGCCCGATGCTGACGAACCCCGCGTCGCGATTGAGCAGCTTGACCTCGGCGACGAGCTTCCCGTCGCCCGGAACCACCGTCATGATCGGCTTTGCGGCTTCGACCACCCCGCCCTCGGTATGGACCGACAGTTGCCCGACCGTCCCCGTGACCGGCGCGCGCAGCGCCTGGAGCGTGGTCCGCTGGGTCGTCTTGACCAGTTCGTCCTGGCGCAGCCGCATCTCTGCCGTCGCCTTGACCAGTTCGTCGAGCAACGCAGAGCGTGCATCGGCACGCGCCTTGCTCGAATTGCTCGCGGCCCCGCCCGCCTGCGCGGTCGCGCGGCGGATCGATTGCAGCGCGCTATCGCGGTCGCGCACCTGCGCAATCCGCTGGCGCCGCATCTCGAGCACCTTCATTTTCGATACGAACCCCTTGGCGAGCAATTGCTCGTTGGCCGAAATCTGTTCGTCGAGCAGCGGGAGCGTCTCGGTCAGCTTGGCGACTTCCGCGCGCGCCGATCCGATCTCCGCGCTCGCCACGGCATTGCCCGCCTGCTGCGCCTGAATCGACGCGTTCACTTCGGCCAGCTTCGCGCGCGCGAGCGATTCCTGCAAGGCGGCGGCCGACGGATCGGTGCCCGCCGGGGCGACGAAGCGGAAGCCCTTGCCGTCGAGCGCATCGACCACCGCCCGCGTCCGGGCGACCTGGAACGATACGGTGTCGAGCGCCTTGCGCGCCTGCGCCGCATCGGTCGCCGAGACGGTCGGATCGAGCAGCACGAGCACCTGCCCCTTCTTCACATGGTCGCCGTCATGCACCAGGATCCGCCGGACCACGCCCGCTTCCGCCGGCTGGACCAGCTGGACCGCGCCGGTCGGCACGATCCGCCCCTGCGCCGAGGCGATGATGTCGGTCCGCCCCAGCGTCAGCCACAGCCCCAGCGCGGCGACGCCGGCGAGCAGCACCTTGGCCGTGATCCGCGCGGTCGGCGACACCGGTCGCTCGATCACTTCGAGCGCGGCGGGCAGGAACGCGGCATCGTCGATCCGCAACCGCCCGACGTTCCGGGCCTTTTCCTCGGCGAGCGTGGCGGAGATCATCCGCCAGTTGGTCGTCAGCGCGTTCATGCGGCGATATCCTTCAGGCCCGATTGGCGGCGGTGGAGCTCGGCATAGCGTCCACCCTTCTTGATCAGTTCGTCATGCGTGCCGACCTCGACGATCCTGCCCTTCTCCAGCGCGACGATGCGGTTGCAGTCGCGCACGGCGGACAAGCGATGCGCGATGACGACGACGGTGCGCCCCTTGGCGATCGCGCTCAGATTGTTGCGGATGATCTCCTCGCTCTCGGCATCGAGTGCGGAAGTCGCTTCGTCGAGGATCAGGATCCGCGGATCGGTGACCAGCGCGCGCGCGATCGCGATCCGCTGGCGTTGCCCGCCCGAGAGGTTGACGCCGCGCTCGACGATCGGCGTGTCATAGCCCTGCGGCTGTTGCAGGATAAAGCCGTGCGCCCCCGCCAGATTCGCCGCACGCATCACGCGGTCGAGCGGCATCGCCGGATTGACCAAAGCGATGTTCTCGCGGATCGAGCGGTTGAACAGGATGTTCTCCTGCAGCACCACCCCGATCTGCCGCCGCAGCCAGGTCGGATCGACTTGCGCGATGTCCATCCCGTCGATCAGCACGCGACCGCTTTCGGCGAGGTACAGCCGCTGGAGCAACTTGGTCAGCGTCGACTTGCCCGACCCCGAGGAGCCGACGATCCCGATCGATTCGCCCGGCGCGATGTCGAGCGTCACCCCGTCCAGCGCCGGCTGGCTGTCCACCGCATAGCGGAAGCGCACCGCCTCGAACGTGATCCCGCCCTTCATCGCGGGGAGCGTCACGCGCGAGGTCGCCTGCGGCTCGACCGGATGGTTGAGGATGTCGCCCAGCCGCGCGACCGAAATCCGCACCTGCTGGAAATCCTGCCACAGCTGCGCGAGACGGATCACCGGCCCCGACACACGCTGCGCGAACATGTTGAACGCGACGAGCCCGCCGAGCGTCAGCGTCCCCCCCATCACCGATTTGGCGCCGAAGAACAGGATCGCGGCGAAGGTCAGCTTGGAGATGAGCTCGACCGCCTGGCTGCCGGTGCTGCCGACGTTGGTGACGCGGAGCGACGCGGCGCTTGTCGCGGCGAGCTGGCGTTCCCATCTATCCTGCCACTGGGGTTCGACCGCGGCGGCCTTGACCGTCTGGATCCCGCTGACGCTTTCGACGAGCAGCGCGTTGCTCGCCGCGCCGCGTTCGAACTTTTCCTCGATGCGCTGGCGCAATGTGCCAGTGACCATGACCGAAACGGCGACATAACCGACCAAACTGACGACCACGATGCCGAAAAGCGGCGGCGAATAGACCAACATCGCCGCCAAAAAGACGCAAACGAACAGCGGATCGACCAGCACGCTGAGCGACGCGGTCGTCAGGAATTCGCGGATCGTCTCGAGCTGCCGGACCCGCGTGACCGTATCGCCGACACGGCGCTTCTCGAAATAACTCAGCGGCAACGCGAGTAAGTGTCGGAAAAGGCGCGCGCCGAGCTCGACGTCGATCTTCTGGCTGGTCTCGGCATAGACCCGGCTGCGGATCCACCCGAACATCGTCTCCCATACCGAAACCGCGACAAAGCCGATCGCCAGGACATTGAGCGTCGTCTGCGCATTATGCGCCAGCACCTTGTCGATAACGTTTTGAAAAAGCAGCGGTGCCGCCAGCCCGAGCAAGTTGAGTGCAAAGGTGATCAGCAGCACTTCGCCGATCAGTCGGCGGTATCGGACGATCTGCGGCACGAACCAGCTGAGGTCGAATCGACCGTTACCCGCCCCGCGCGCTTCGCGTGTGGTCAGCAGGATCAGCTCGCCGTCCCACAGCGCATCGAGCGTCGCGCGATCGACCTTTTCGACCGCATTTCCAGGACGTTGGATCAACACGCCGTCCTCGACGAGCCGCCCGATCACGAACCATCCCGCCGGGTCCACTGGCGAGCGCCGGAAGCGGTTGCCGCGACAGCCGGCCGGGTTCGACGGTGACGGACTTGGCCTTGGCCCCGTCCTGCCGACGCGCCAACCGCACGATATCGCGCGCTGTCAGCGGTTCGGCATGCCCCAGTTCGTGGCGCATCTGCGCGGGATCGACCGAAACGTTCTGGATCGCGAACAATAGCGCCAGCGCGCGTGGACCCGTTTCCGGATCGATCTTGCGTGCCTCTTCCGGGCCAAACGCCTCGGACAATCTGCGCTCGACGCTCTCGTGCAATTTCATGAATGCGGACCTGACAGCCTTGGGATACCGTCTATTTGCCGCGGATTGGTAAAGATTAGGGTAACGACACACCCGGCCGTTTTCAGGCCGCTAGATAAAAACGCGGTCATCCAGACGGTTGTAGCGGGCGGGCGCAACGCCATCAGCATACCCGTTAGACGAAAAAGTCGTACCGGATCACCAAAGCCCTTCCGCAATCGTTCGCACTATGGCACAAACATGACACGACGCACGTTGAACGATGCGTGAGTGAGTGCCCTTTAGGAGAGTGAGCAAGACCATGATGTTCGCCGCCACGCTATCGAACGCTGGACGCTCCACCACCCGCATCCCGACGGCACGACCGGCGACGCTCCGCGACGCGCAGCGGCAACCGATCGATATCTTCATCGAGAACCTTTCGGTCGACGGGTTCGGCATGTCGACGACGACCAGCCTGTCGCGCGGAGAGCGCGTCAGCTTGCAGCTCGCGGGGATCGAACCCCGGGAGGCGCGTGTGGTGCGACGGCTCGGGCTGAGCTACGGCTGCGAATTCGTCACGCCGCTCGACCCACGCGATCTGAGCTTGGCGCTCGACGCGGGGATCGTCCTCAACGGTCAGTTCACGGCGAATGACGACGCAACCTCGCGGCGTGATCGACAAGGACATGTGTCCAGGCTCGGACAGATCGGCATCATGGTATCGCTCAATATCCTGCTGTGGTCTGCGATCGGCGTGAGTATCCACGCCATTCTGTGATCGAAGCACGGTAACAGCAGCGAACTGTCGCTATAGTTTACAACGCCGCATAGGCGGAACCCGTGTGCTTGGAGCGACTATCCATCGCAGGCATTCGAAGTGCTGTGGTTTATCCATATGTCCATGCCGCTGTTTACCGCCAGGCTCGCGGTTTGCGCGCATAGCTGGTCTCGTCTTCTTTGCTTGATATCCGCAGCCTCGCAAGCTGCATCGGTATAGGATCAACCGATCCTCTTGAGGACGGCGCGGTTCCTGAGCACAAATGCCGTTCCGCTAAGCGGACGCCGGTTCGCAAACACCGCCTCTTGCGTGGGATCATCAACTCGAAAGTCCTTGGCGCAAACGGAAGCCTGAACAACTCTCAGGCAACGATCAACGGCTCTTTCTTACTCCCCTTTCGGCTACAGCCCGCGAAGATCGTTCTGTCGCAGGCTACATCTTGGCGAAGACCTGCGATTTGCAAACAAGTGGACGTGATTAAGATCGTTACGGTGTAAGAACTTATTACACTTTCAACTTCTGGTTACCTCTATCCCCTTGAAATATCAAAAGTCTAAAACCGGCATTGATATTGCATAGCATGAAATACGCTAACGGTACCGGTATAGTGCCTTGGCGCGAGTAGAGTGTACAACTGTTCTCGTGCAAGGATTCCTTATAATGCAGTTTAAATCGCTTTTCCGTTCAGGATATCGTCTTGCAGCGGTCGCCGCTTTAGCGGTTGGCGCTACGCAGGCGTCCGCTGACGTCCAGACGTTTGCAACCTTCTCCTCCATCAGCCCTACCAAAAACATTCGCTTGGTAAATTCCGGAACCGGCGCTAGCCGCACGTCGGACTTTGACATCTATACCACGTCGACAGCTACCAGCACGTCGGTCGGCGCGACCCAAGTTAATTTCAGCTTCCTCCAGAAGGGGCTGAGCGCCGTCATCTCCAATGCCGTTGCCAACTTCACGCTCTCGGCAGCAGCGACCGCAAACGAGCAGGCCATCGCCGCAGGGTCGACTCTGGTTCAGCCCACGATTTCGGGGTTCATGACCTTTACGTCTACGCAAGCCATCACGCTGACCAGTCCGTTCTTCGCGACCAAGACCTTTGCTGCCGGCGCAAACTTGCTCACGGTGACGTTCGACGGTGCCATGTCCGGGACGAAGAACGGCAGCAACGTGAACATGGGTGGATCGACCGAAGGCGGAAACAACATCGTCTTTACGTCGGACTTTCTCGACTTCTCGAACGTAAACAACAGCGATCTGACCACGTCGTTCAGCGCCCTCACCGCGGGCCTGGGAATCGACACCAACAAGTCGCTCAAGTCGTTCCGCGCGACCGCTGGCGGACAGTTCTCGTCTGATCCTGCGCCGCTCGTCCTCAACGTCGTTCCTGAGCCGGTGACCTGGGTCATGATGGTTACCGGTTTCGCAATGCTTGGTCTGGCCATACGTCGCCAGCCACGCGCCGCGCGCCTCACCGCCTGACATCTGTAAGGATCGGGATGTCGAACCATTCGACATCCCGATCCTCTTTTTCCGGTCGCTCACTGTGTGGACCGTGGGCCCGAATTGGGCAGACGCAAATGACCCATTAATAGGCAATCGATCGTCACAATTTTTTACGCCAAAGCGATGGCGACGGTGTAGACGGTGGTGGTGGTGTTGTTCTGGATCCTCGTCGCTACCGGCGTCGCTTATGCCATGTTGGCGGCATGGCGTGTTTCCCTCGGAACCGGACGGGATCGCGCACCGACCCTGGTGCTGGCCTTTGTCGGCATGGCCGCCTGGGCCGTGTCGGGACTATCGCAAGACCTTCTTCTGATCGTCGGCGCGCAATTGTTCCGCAATCTGGCCTGGCTCGTCTATCTCGCGAACGCGACCCATCCGTTCGCCGATTCCTCCGGACGGAGGACGCACAGCGCGACCGTGCTCGGAGCGCTCTCGGTCTTTGGCGCGGTTGCAGCGGTGATGGGGTTGATCCAAGCTCCCGAGACCCCCGGCGCGATGACCTGGGCCCTCGTCACGATCGCGTGCCGTCTGCTCCTGGCGATCGGCTTCATCATCTATCTGCACAATTTGTACAACGGGTTGACCAGCAACAGCGGCACCGGCTTCCGGCTGATCCTGTTCGCGCTCGGCATGCTCAACGCTTATGATCTCAACCTCTACACGGTCGGGCTGCTCGGATATCACGTCGCCGAACCGTTGAGCATCGGACGTCCGGTCCTCGCGCTGCTGCTCGTCCCCCTCTTCCTCGTCGCCGCGCGCCGCCGCGAACATTGGAAGATCGCGCTGTCCCGCAAAGCGACGTTCCAGTCGCTCTCGCTGGTGGCGATCGGCCTGTATTTCGTGAGCATGTCGATCGTCGCGCGGTCCGGCACCACGCTCGAAACCGCGGCCGGCCCGGCGATTGCGATCGGGGCGGTGCTGGCGTTGTCCGCACTGGGGGCGATCGTGCTGTTCTCCAGCCGAACGCGCGCTTGGCTCAAGGTCATCATCGTCAAGAACCTGTTCCGTCACCGTTATGATTACCGTGCCGAATGGCTGCGGTTCAGCGCTACGATTTCGGATTCCAAGGGGTCTGCCCTGTCGCTCGAGGAACGCGTGGTCAAGGCAGTCGCCGACGTCACCGAGTCTCCCGCCGGACTGCTCCTGATGACGAGCGACCAGCACGCTTTCGATGTGGCGGCAGCGTGGAGCTGGGGCCATCGCGCAATGCCGGGAAATGGCGTGGTCCGCTTCCCCGAGGTAGAACGGGCGCAACTCCAGCAGGGCTTGATTACCACGCTGGATCCCGAAACGCGCAACACGTTCGCGGCGTCAGACCAGACGGACGACAGCGAAGCGATCGGGGACGCCTGGGTTGCGGTCCCCCTGATCTGGTTGTCGACGATGATCGGTGTCGTCATCCTCGCAAAGCCACGCCTGGCACGCGCACTCGACTGGGAGGATTTCGATCTCCTCAAGGTCATCGGCCAGCAAGCGGCGGTCCATCTGTCGGATGCGCACAAGCAGCTCGAACTCGAGGAAGCGCGTCGGTTCGAGGAATTCAACCGCCGCTTCGCCTATATCATCCACGACATCAAAAATGTCGTGAGCCAATTGTCGCTGCTCGCCAGCAACGCGCAGCAACACGGCTCCAACCCGAAGTTCCAGGCCGAAATGAGCCGTAGCCTGACGAGCGCGGTTCAGAAGATGAACGTGCTCCTTGCTCGCCTGTCGCCGGACCGGGTCCTGCAATCCGCGACGCCCGAGAGCATCGACATCGACCGGTTGATCGATACCGTGGTGACCGGGCGAGTCGATCAACGCTCGCTTTCGATCGGGCTACGCTCGGGCGCGCAGGCGCGCGGCGATCTGGAGAAGCTCAAACTTGCGCTCGACCATCTCGTCCAGAATGCGATCGAGGCCAGTCCTGCCGACCAGCCCGTGGTGGTGTCTGCAACAGCCGAGAATCGGCAATGCCTGATTACCGTCGCCGACAAGGGGATCGGCATGTCCGCCGACTTCATCCGGAAGGGCTTGTTTAAGCCTTTTGTCTCTACAAAGGGCGGTGGCTTCGGAATCGGCGCTGCGGAAGCGAAGGCGTTGGTGACGGGAATGGGCGGATCGCTCCGCGTGACCAGCACCGAGGGGCATGGCAGCGTCTTCACCATCGAACTTCCGCTAAGCGACGTGCGTGATTAGGTAATGGCGGACATGGTCGACAACATCCAAAAACCAAAACTTTTGATCGTCGAGGACGATCTCGATCTCCAAGCGCAGCTCGAGTGGGCGTTCACCGATTATGAGGTCGTGACCGCGGGCGACCGTGCAGCCGCGCTCACCGCGCAGCGCACCGAGAACCCCGCGGTCATCACGCTCGACCTGGGGCTGCCGCCAGACCCGGACGGGACGTCCGAAGGGTTCGCGACGCTCCGCGAGCTGATCGCACAGAACCCGACGGTGAAGGTGATCGTCGCCTCCGGGCATGAAGCCCGCGAAAGCGCGCAAAAGGCGATCGCGCTCGGCGCCTATGATTTCTATTCGAAGCCGATCAACATCACCGATCTCAGCCTGATCGTCGGGCGCGCCTTCCATCTGGCGGAGATCGAAGCCGAGAACCGCCGCCTCGCCGAACAGGCCGATCAGCTTGCCAGTGCAGAGGGCATCATTACCGGCGCGCCGCAGATGCTGACGGTGCTGCGCACGATCGAGAAGGTTGCCGACGTCGATGCGTCGGTGATGCTGCTGGGCGCGTCCGGCACGGGCAAGGAACTGCTTGCCAAGGCGATCCACACCAAGAGCGCGCGCGCGCGTGGGAATTTCGTCGCGATCAATTGCGCGGCGATCCCCGAAACGCTGCTCGAATCCGAGCTGTTCGGCCACGAAAAGGGCGCGTTCACCGGCGCGGTCAAGGCGACGGTGGGCAAGATCGAGATGGCGAACGGCGGCACGTTGTTCCTCGACGAAATCGGCGACGTCCCCTTCGCGATGCAGGTCAAGCTCCTCCGCTTCCTGCAAGAGCGCGTGATCGAGCGCGTCGGCGGGCGCAAGCCGATCCCGATCGACGCGCGCGTGGTGACTGCGACGCATCAGGACCTCACCACGCTGATGCAGGAAGGCAAGTTCCGCGAGGATCTCTACTTCCGACTTGCCGAAATGGTGATCCGCATCCCCTCGCTCGCCGAGCGGCCGGGGGACGCAGTGCTCCTCGCCCGGTTCTTCCTGCGCAAGATGAACACCGGGAAACAGGCGCGGATCAAGGGGTTCGCGCCGGATGCGCTGACCGCGATCAACAACTGGCCGTGGACCGGCAACGTCCGCGAACTCGAGAACCGGATCCGTCGCGCGACGATCATGGCGGAAGGATCAATGATCACCGCGCAGGATCTCGATTTCGAGCCGACCACCCAAGGAATGGAACGCACCGAATTGCGCGTCGCGCGCGAGCGCGCGGATCGTTCGGCGATCGCGGCGGCGATCGCGCTCAATGACGGCAATCTGTCGGCGGCGGCGCGTGATCTCAACATCTCGCGCCCGATGCTCTACGACCTGCTCAACACCTACGGCATGACGAAGAACTAGCCAACGCTACCCCTTCCCCGGCCCGCGCCGGGGAAGAAGCGCGTCAGCTTGAAACCGCGGACCCGCTTTTACTTGCTGGTCAGCTTCGCGCGTTCCAGCATCGGCTGCCACCACGCTTCGTTCGCGAGATACCAGGCGAGCGTATCCGCGAGGCCACCCGCGAAATCACGCGCCGGCGTGTAATTGATCTCCGCCCGCGCCTTGCGTTCGTCGATCGCGTAGCGGCGGTCGTGGCCCTTGCGATCCTCGACGAAGGTCTTGAGCGTCGCAGTCGCTTCCCCGCGCGCGGCGGGCGAATTGGAATAGCGCTCGGCCAGCGACGGATCCGCGGCAAACGCCGCGTCGACGCTGCGGCAGATCTCGTCGATCACGGTCAGGTTGGGGACTTCTTCCCCGCCACCGATGTTATAGACTTCGCCCGACGTGCCGCGCTGCAGCGCCGCTTCGATCCCGCGACAATGGTCCGACGTGTGGAGCCAGTCACGCACGTTCATCCCGTCGCCGTAAATCGGCAGGTTACGACCGTTGAGCGCGTTGATCAGGAACAGCGGGATCAGCTTTTCGGGGAATTGGAACGGGCCGTAATTGTTCGAGCAATTCGTCGTCGTCACGTCCAGCCCGAAGGTGTGATGATAGGCACGCACCAGATGGTCCGCCCCGGCCTTCGATGCCGAATAAGGCGAATTGGGTGCATAGGGTGTGGTTTCGCTGAAGGCGGGATCCGTCGGGCCGAGCGACCCGTAGACTTCGTCGGTCGAGACGTTGTGGAAGCGATGCGGCGTGCCGCTGCCGCCGTCGAGCCACACCGTCCGCGCGGCGCGCAGCAGGCTGTGCGTGCCGAGCACGTTTGTCGTGACGAACGCGTCGGGATCGAGGATCGAGCGGTCGACGTGACTTTCCGCCGCGAAGTGCACCACGGTGTCGATCGCATGGTCGCGCAACAGCTTCGTGACCAGATCGGTGTCGAGGATGTTGCCGTGGACGAAGTCGACCGCCTCGACCCCGTCGAGGTTCGCGCGATTGCCGGCATAGGTCAGCGCATCGAGCACGACGATCGCATCGTCGGCATGGTTGGCGCGCCAGTAATGCACGAAGTTCGCGCCGATGAAGCCGGCGCCACCGGTAACGAGCAGATTAGCCATGGTTCTGGATCTCTTCGATCATGATGTGGAGATTGTCGCGCCACGGCGTCGGCGCACGGTCGAGCGCGGCATAGGTCGCCGAACAGTCGAGCACCGAATAAGCCGGGCGCCGGGCAGGCGTCGGATAGTCCGCAGTGGTGATCGACACGATCGGGACGGCCTTCTCGAGCAGGCCTGCGGCGAGCGCCTCTTCCTGAATCGCGACCGCGAAATCGTACCAGCTCGCCTGCCCGCCGTCGCTGAAGTGATACACACCCGTCACGCCGCGTTCGGCCAGTCCCCAGAGCGCCGCCGCCAACGCGGGCGCGTAGGTCGGGCACCCCACCTGATCGCCGACGACCCGGACTTGCGGATGCGCCTGCATCAACCGCAGCATCGTGCGGACGAAGTTGGCGCCGACCGGGCCGTACAGCCAAGCGGTGCGCACCACCAGTGCGTCCGGGCCAGCCGCCCGTTCACCGGCAAGCTTGGTGCTGCCATAGACGCCGAGCGGTGCCGGCGTGGCATCGGGCGCGTACGGCGTGGTCCCGCTGCCGTCGAAGACGAAGTCGGTCGAGACATGGACGAGCTTCGCGCCAAACGAGCGCGCTGCGGCGGCCAGGTAGCCGACCGCATCGCCGTTCACGGCCTGTGCGAGCGCCGCATCGCTCTCCGCCTTGTCGACCGCGGTGTACGCGGCGGCGTTGAAGATCACGTCGGGCGCAACCTCCTGGACATAGGCCGCAACCCGCGCGGCATCGGTGATGTCGAGCACGTCCTGGTCGCCCGAGACGATCTCGACCCCTGCCGGGGCCGTGGCGATCAGGGCATGGCCAAGCTGTCCGCCGGAGCCAACGATCAGCGCCTTCATGACGCGGCGATCTGGTCGAGGGTCTGCGCGACCTGGTCCTTCGCGGACAAGGTCGGTTCGATTCCGTCGAGCGGCCAGTCGATCCCGACCTGCGAGTCATTCCACAGCAAGGCGCGCTCATCCTTGGGCGAATAGGTGCTGGTGCACTTGTAGAGGAAGTCGGTGTTGTCCTCGAGGCTGAGGAACCCGTGCGCCAACCCCGGGCCGACCCAGAACATCCGCTTGTTCGCCGCGCTCAGGTGCACGCCGGTCCATTGGCCGAACGTGGGCGACCCCTTGCGGATGTCGACAGCGACGTCGAACACCGCGCCCGACACCACGCGCACCAGTTTCCCCTGCGGGTTGGGTTGCTGATAATGCAGTCCGCGCAACACGCCCTTGGCCGAGCGGCTGTGATTGTCCTGAACGAACGTCCAGTCGAGCCCGAGGTCCTTGAAGGTCGTGTCGTTCCAGCTTTCGAGGAAAAAGCCGCGATCGTCACCGAACACCTTGGGTTCGAGGATCAGGACGTCCGCAATCGGCGTCTTGATGACGTTCACCATTGCGGATGCCCCTCTTCGAGCAGGCCGAGCAGGTAATCGCCATAGCCACTCTTGCGCAATTCACCGCCGAGCCGCTCCAGCTGCGGCGAATCGATGAAGCCCTTGCGCCACGCGATTTCCTCGGGGCAGCAGATCTTGAGGCCCTGCCGCTCCTCGATAATGCGGACGTAATTGCCCGCGTCGATCAGCGAATTATGCGTACCGGTATCGAGCCAGGCATAGCCACGCCCCATGATCTCGACGTTGAGTTGGCCCGCGTCGAGATACATCCGGTTGAGATCGGTAATCTCGAGCTCGCCTCGCGGCGACGGCTTGAGCTGATGCGCGAAATCCACCGCGCGCTCGTCGTAGAAGTACAGGCCGGTCACCGCATAGTTCGACTTCGGGTTCTTCGGCTTTTCCTCGAGATCGATCGCCGCCCGCGTCTTGGGGTCGAACGCAACCACACCGTACGCCGACGGGTCGCGGACATAATAAGCGAAAACCGTCGCACCAGCCGTGCGAGCATTCGCCGTATCGACCAGATCCGCCAAGCCGTGACCGTAGAAGATGTTGTCGCCAAGCACGAGCGCCGACGGCTTTCCGTCGACGAACTCGGCGCCGATCAGATAGGCTTGCGCCAGCCCGTTGGGCTCCGGCTGCACTGCGTAGGTGATCGAGATTCCGAGCCGGCTGCCATCACCCAGCAACCGCTGGAACGCGCTTTGCTCATGCGGGGTCGTGATGATCAGCACCCGCTTGATCCCCGCGAGCATCAGCGTCGACAGCGGATAATAGATCATCGGCTTGTCGTAGACCGGCATCAACTGCTTGGACGCCGCCTGAGTCAGGGGGTGCAACCGCGTCCCGGATCCGCCTGCCAGGATGATTCCGCATCTTTCGACCGTCATGCTCTATCTCTTATCCTTGCCCTGAACCGCAACGTTCGAACCATAGGCGTGCCATTTTTCGCCTACTTAAGTTCTGCGTCGGTTCCTAGGCGTTATTGTTCAGGCGTGGCGTAATAGCCGCGATACCATGCGACGAAGTGTTTGACCCCGGTGCGAACGTCCGTCGCAGGGGCGTAACCGGTCAGGCGGCGCAACAGATCGGCGTTCGCCCAAGTGGCGGGCACGTCGCCGGGCTGCATCGGCAGATATTGGCGCACTGCCGGCTTGCCGACTTCCGCCTCGATCGCCTCGATGAAATCCTCGAGCCGGACCTTGTCCGAATTGCCGATGTTGACGATCCGATACGGCGCGACCGGCGAAAGGCTGTCGCCGGCGACGATGTCCTGTGCCGACGCGGGACGCTCCGGCACGACATCGATCAGCAACCGGATGCCGCGCACCAGGTCTTCGACATAGGTGAAATCGCGCCACATGTCGCCGTGGTTGAAGATCTCGATCGGCGTCCCCTCGAGGATCCCCTTGGTAAACTTGAACAGCGCCATGTCCGGCCGCCCCCACGGTCCATACACCGTGAAGAAGCGGAACATCGTCGTCGGAATGTCCCAGACGTGCGCATAACTATGCGCCATCGCTTCGTTCGCCTTCTTGGTGGCGGCGTAGATGGTCAGCGGCGTGTCGCTCTTGTCGGTCTCCGCAAACGGCATCGCTTCGTTCGCCCCGTACACCGACGACGTCGACGCCATCAGCAGATGCGCAACCTTCAACGCCCGCGCGACTTCCATCACGTTGAACGTCCCCGTCACGTTGGTGTCGATATAAGCGCGGGGGTTTTCAAGGCTGTAGCGGACCCCGGCCTGCGCCGCGAGATGGACGATCACGTCGGGGCGCGCCCGCGTAGTATAGTCCATCAACCGGTCGGCCTCGAGAATGTCGAATTCCTCCGCGGAGAAGGCATTGCTGCGCTGCAAGTCGGCGTGCCGGGCGCGTTTCAGACCAACGTCGTAATAATCGGACATCGAATCGACCCCGACGACCCGAAAGCCTTCGGCCAGCAAGATCTTGCAAAGATGATAGCCGATGAAACCAGCCGATCCGGTGACCAATATTACGCGCACGGAGCCATTCCAGCGATCCTTTTCGTCATTCGACCGACCGGCCCGGGGAGACCGTCACTTTGCACGGCCAGCCGCGACCGCCAAGCCTGTTCCCACACGCAGGGTTGCTATTGCTTTAAAGACCCCGGGGTCGCTTGAGCACAATGTACAGCGCGCCGGCGCCACCATGCCTTGGATGTGCCGCCCGGACGGCCGCGATCGCGGAGCTGTGCCGGGAGCCTGCCAGCCAATCCCCCGTCGCCGCCCGGATCGCGCCCCGCGCATGCGGGCGCTCGCTTGCCGGACGCGGTGGCTTTCCCGTCACGAGCAGGACGGTGCGGTCCCCCGCGCGAATCGCCTGCGCCAGGGCCGCGTCAAGCAGATCATACGCGCTGGCGAGCGTATGCCCGTGGAGATCGACCGTCCGGTCCGGCGACACCAGACCGCGCGAGAGCTTGCGGTCCCAGCTCCCGTCGAGCGTGTTGGCAACGACTGGCGGTTGCGCGCGCACGGCACGCGGCGGCACCGTCGGGCCGGTTCCCGCGAAGACGGACGCCGGAGACCGGGACGGCTTCACCACCATCGTCAACGTCGGCGGCAGCGATCCTGCCTTGGGCTTGATCGCTTGGGCCGGTTTGGGAGCGGCGGCGGATGGACTGACCGGTTTCTTCGACAGGGGTTCCGCCGGTCGGCGCGCAATGGGACGCACGCCGGACATGACGCGGACCCATAAGGCGGCCTCGTCAGGGCTGAGGGATCGGTGCCCCATTGGCCCTCTCCTGCGTCAGGCGTGCGATCGTCCCGGTCGGCACGAGCAGGAACGCCGTACCGCGCGCCGACATGCCGCCAGCGGTTGCCTCCGCGTCGGGCCCGGCACCCCAGAAGGTATCGATCCGGTTGGGCCCCTTGATCGCCCCGCCGGTATCCTGCGCGATCCAAAGCCGGCTCGCGTCCGCGCGGTCCATCGACAACAGGACCGGCGCGCCCAGCGGCACGAACTTCGGGTCCGCTGCAGCGCTCACGCCGCCCGTCACCGCGACGCCCAGCGCGCCCTGCGGCGCGCTCGCCTGCTCGCGGAAGAAGACGTAGCTCTTGTTTTCGCGCATGATCGCGGTTGCCTCGTCGGGATGCGCGTGCAGCCACGCGACGATCCCCTGCATCGAGGTCTGCCCCGGCCCGAGCAGCCCGCGCCGCTTCATCAGCGCACCGATACCGGTGTAGTCGCGGCCGTTCTGCGACGTGTAGCCGATCCGCACGATCGATCCGTCGGGCATGCGCAGCCGCCCGGAACCCTGCACCTGCAGGAAGAACAACGCGACCGGATCCGCCGCATAAGAGATGATCGGCGCCCGCCCGCCAAGCGTCCCCTGCTCGATCGCGGTGCGATCGTCATAGGGGACGAAATTGGACCCAGACACGCGACCGCGAATCTTGCGGCCTTTAAGCGAATCGCTGAACAGCCCGAGGTCGACGTCGATCAGGTCGTTCGGGCGACCGTAGATCGGCACCGCATAGCCCGGGACCGGCTGGCGCGACGCTGCGATCTCGGGTTCGTAATATCCGGTGGCGAAAGCCTTGCCGTCGCCGACCTGCACCGGCTCGAAATATTGGGCAAAGAAGGCGCGTGCACCGCCAGGGGCAACTGTCGGCGCTGCGGCACAGGCCGCCTGCCAGTCGCTGCCCCGCGTCAGTCCGGACGAATCCGTCCGCCGCTGAAGCGATGCGCACGACGTTCGGAATGCAACGACCGCGCGCACTGCATCCTCCTCGCGCAGCGGCAAGTCGGCAACCGGTGGACCAGCGACAAAACCCGAAGCGACGGCGTTGACGCTCCCGGGAACGGCAACCGTCGGTACGGCTTTGATCGGCGTCGCGGGAACGGGCCGGGCGACCGGCGCCGGACGCGATACGGGTGCGGGTCGTTCGACCTGCCCACCGCACGCCGACAGCAGCATCGCCACACCGGCACACAGCCCCCGCCAGGGCAGCATACGGGCCACTTCCCCCCGTTGCACGGTCATCACGCCTCGTCGGTGTCGGCGAGCTTCCAGTTCGGATCGCTGCTCTTCAGCGTCCGCGTAAAGGTCCACACGTCATGCGTTTCCACCGCGTCGGTCATCGACCCGGCGATCACCACCGACTCGGCGTCTCGCGTAATCGCAACGATGTCGGCATCGAAGCGAACCGTGATGCGCGCGACCTTGCCGTCGAGTACCGCATCAGAGACGATCGCTTTTTCGATCGAGACGACGCGATTTTCGAGCTTGTGACCGGCTTCCTTGCGCTCGTCGATCGCGGCGACGAACGCATCGCGAACGCCGGCTTCGGTGAGCCAATCCAGTTGTTCGGTGTCGCCCTGCCAGTATGATTCCAGAATCATCCGGTACGCCGCCTGCGCGCCTTGGAGGAACCGTGCGACGTCGAACGACGAATCCGCCGAAATGATCGAGCGAATGCCCGACTCGGCCTTGGGTTCGACCAGCCGACTTGCAGGCTCCCGTGATTCAGCGATCGCTTCGACAGGGCGCGGGACGAGGGTCAGGGGCGCCCTGTCCTCCGCTGGCTTGGGCAAAGGCTGTTCGTGCCCGGTGCGCTTGCCCAGGACTCGATACAGTTGGAGCGCCATGAAACCGGCGATCATCGCGAGAATAACTAATAGGAACACGCGGCCTCCGGCGGGTTGGCAGACAGGGATACATAGGCGCAACGCACGAAGGTTTCAAATGATGCGCCACGTGCGTGACAACCGGCGCCCGTTGAACTCGGCTCGCCCCCCTGCTACGCGCGCGGCTTCGACTGCGCCACCCGTGGCGATATCTATAGTACGGACATTAAGGACGCGTTGCATGAGCGAGCAGGACGACGGCTTCATCACTTCGACCGGGATTGCCGGTGAGCCTCTCGCCAACGGGGCGGACACCGCCCCCGCAGCCGGGATGATCTCGCAGTATATCAAGGACTTCTCCTTCGAGAACCCGAACGCCCCGGCAATCTTCCAGAACCAGACCGCACCCGCGATCGACGTGCAGTTCAACATCGCATCGGCACAGGTCGGGGACGATGTGTACGAGATCGTGCTGCGGATCGAAGTGAAGGCGGACGCCGACGGACAGGTCGCGTTCCTGGTCGATCTTTCTTACGCCGGGCTGTTCGGCCTGCGCAATTTCCCCGCCGAACATCTCCAGCCGTTCCTGCTGGCGGAAGCGCCGCGCCTCATGTTCCCGTTCGCGCGCCGCGTCCTTGCCGATGCGATTCGCGACGGTGGCTTCCCGCCGCTGCTGCTCGAGCCGATCGACTTCGGCGGCATCTTCCTCGCGCAGCAGGAAGCCGGCGCGACCGCCAACCCGCTCGGCTCGGCCTGATCCGATGACGTCCCCCCGGCGCTGCGCCGGGGGGATACCGGGTCGCGCGCACATTTGATCTTGGAAAGCGGCCCGACTCGATGAACCTTACCCGCGCGCTCGGATCGATCGGCAGCCTTACGCTTGCCAGCCGCATCCTCGGGCTCGTCCGCGATTCGCTGTTCGCGCGCTATGTCGGCGCCGGCTTCGCGTCGGACGCGTTCCTCGTCGCGTTCCGCCTGCCCAACCTGTTCCGCGCCTTGTTCGCGGAGGGTGCGTTTTCGGCAGCGTTCATCCCGATGTTCAACCAGAAGGTCGGCGACAAGACCGGAGACGGCCTCCCCACCGGCCTCGCCTTCGCGCGCGACGTACTGTCGGTGCTGCTGCCGATCCTGATCGTCATGACCGTCATCCTCGAACTCGCCGCCTGGCCGGTGACGTATCTGCTCTCCGGTGGCTTCAACGACGTCCGTTCGGACCAATTCGATTTCGCGGTGCTGCTGTCGCGGCTAACCATCCCCTATCTCATGCTCATCAGCGTCGTTTCGCTGCTCGGCGGAATCCTCAACTCGCTGCAGAAATTCTGGGTCAATGCGGCCGCACCGATCCTGCTCAACCTGACGCTGATCGCCGCGCTGCTGGTCTTCCATGCCAGCGATCCGGCGGGGACTGCGCGGAATCAGGCGGTCGCGGTGAGCGTGTCCGGGGTACTGCAACTCGGCTGGCTGGTCTGGGCGTGCCGTGCCAACGGCGTCCGGCTCGGGTTCAGCATGCCGCGATTGACCCCCGACGTCCGCAAGATGCTGTCGCTGATCCTCCCTGCCGCGGCGGGTGCGGGGGCGGTGCAGATCAACCTCGTCGTCTCGACCGCGCTGGCCGCCTCGCTGCTGCCGCACGGGTCGGTCACCTATATCTATCTGGCGGACCGCGTGAACCAGCTTCCGCTGGGCCTGATCGGGATCGGGCTGGGCACGGTGCTGCTCCCGCTGATCTCGCGCCAACTCGCCGCGGGCGAAGAGGCGACCGCGATGACGACGCAGAACCGCGGACTCGAACTCGCGTTGCTGCTCACCCTGCCCGCGACGGTCGCGCTGGTGCTGTGCGGCGCGCCGATCGTCGCCGCGCTGTTCGAGCATGGCAAATACGGCACGCTCGACACCCTCTATACGGCACAAGCGCTCGCCGCTTTCTCGATCGGCCTGCCGAGCTACATTCTGGTGAAGGTGCTGACCCCGGGCTTTTATGCACGGTCGGACACGAAGACGCCGGTCCGCTTCGCGACGATGTCGATGGGGGTCAACCTACTGCTCAACCTCGCGCTGATCATTCCGCTCAAACATATGGGGCCGCCGCTCGCGACCGCGCTGGCGTCGACCTTCAACGTCGTGCTGCTCTATCGCACCCTGCGCCAGCGCGGGCATTTCGAACCCGACGCCCGGCTCAAGCGCCGCGCGTGGCGGCTTGCGCTTGCGGCACTGGCGATGGGGCTGATCCTGTGGCTGCTGCAAGGGCTCCTCGCCCCCTATACGCACGGCACCTGGATGATCCGGACCGGCGCGATGGTCGTACTGGTCGCCGCGGGCGGGCTGGTCTATGCGATCATGACCTTCGTGCTCGGGGCGTTTACCCGGGACGATCTTTCCTTCCTGAAGCGCAAACGCGCCTGACGTAAGAGACCTGACCATGCGCGTCGTTTCCGGCATCCAGCCAACCGGCAATCTCCACCTCGGCAATTATCTCGGCGCGATCCGGCAATGGGTCGCGATGCAGGATGCGATCCCCGCGGGCGACGATTGCCTGTTCTTCCTCGCCGATCTCCACGCCTTGTCGCAGCCCGTGATCCCCGCGGAGCTCGACGCGAACACCACCGAAATGGCGGCGACGCTGCTCGCGTGCGGGATCGATCCGAAGCGGTCGATCCTGTTCAACCAAGCGCGCGTACCCGCGCACAGCGCACTCCACTGGATCCTCGGCGGCACCGCGCGGATGGGCTGGCTCAGCCGGATGACGCAGTGGAAGGACAAGGCGGGCAAGAAGGGCGAGACGCAGAGCGTCGGGCTGTTCACCTATCCGGTGCTGCAGGCCGCCGACGTCCTGCTGTATCAGGCAACGCACGTCCCCGTCGGCGAGGACCAGAAACAGCATCTCGAACTCGCGCGTGACATCGCGGTCAAGTTCAACACCGATTACGGCGACACCTTCGCACTCCCCGAACCGCTGATCTCCAAGGCCGCGCCGCGCATCATGAGCCTGCGCGACGCGAGCGCCAAGATGTCCAAGTCCGATCCGTCGGACGCATCGCGGATCAATCTGGTCGACAGCGACGATCTGATTTCCAGCAAGATCCGCAAGGCCAAGAGCGACGCGGACGCGCTCCCCGAAGCGGTGGCGGATCTGGCGGAGCGGGCCGAGGCGCGCAATCTCGTGACGATCTACGCGGCGCTGGAAGGCAGCACACCCGATGCGGTGCTGGCGCAATATGCCGGTCAGGGGTTCGGCGTCTTCAAGCCCGCGCTGGCGGACCTCGCGGTGGCGACGCTCGCGCCGATCCGCGATCGATTGACGGCGCTGCTCGAGGATCGCGCCGCGGTCGCCGCCGTGCTGGCGGACGGTGCGGCGCGCGCCACGACGCTGGCGGCACCGACCCTCGCCGCCGCGCAGCGCGCGGTCGGCTTGCAGGTCTGAGATCCGCCGCTTCGGGGAGTCCCCGAAGCGGCGGGCTCCAGATCAGATCCGCTTCGCGCCCGGATAGGCCAACGCCAGATCGCTGCCCGCATCCACGGTAAGGTCGCACCGGCCTTCCAGCGTCAGGCATTCGCCCGCCTTGAACGCGACGCCGTCGACGACGCCCGCGCCCGTCAGCGGAACCAGCCAGCCGGTCAGCCCAGCGGGCAAATCGATCGTGTGCGTGCCGCCAGCAAGGCGTTCGATCACGAACTTGGGCCCTTCCGCCAATACGATACGGTCGGTGCCGTCCTGCGGCGGAGTCGGCAGCGGTACGAACGGCACGGGGTCCGAAACCTTGACGCCCGCATCCAGATGCAGTTCGCGGTCGCTGCCGTAATCATACAGCCGATACGTCAGGTCGACGTTCTGCTGGATCTCGACCAGCGTGACGCCCGCACCGATCGCATGGACCGTGCCCGCTTCGGAATAGAAGAAGTCGCCCGCCTTGACCGGCTTCCAGTCGAGCAGATGCTCGATCGATCCGTCGAGCGACGAAGCCCGCAGCGCGTCCTTGGTCATCGGCTCGAGCGTCCCGAGCGCGATCGTCGAATCGGGCTCCGCCGCGAGGATGATCCACGCCTCGTCCTTGCCGCGCGGATAGCCTGCCGCCTGGGCGGCCGCGTCGTCGGGGTGGACTTGCACCGACAATTTCTCGCTCGTGAAAAGATATTTCACCAGGAGATCGGGTTCGCCTGCGTGCGGGGTCTGGAACCACACCTCGCCGACCTTTTCGCCGTCCGCGGGCGGATTGGCAAAACCGGGCCACAAGGTATGGCGACCCCATGGCTTTTCAACGCGTTTGGTGGCGAGCAAAGTAGCGGTCACGGGGGTGTTTCTCCTGGAGGGTCCAATGGCGCAAACGCGGCACTGGCGCGATGTGATCCGCGCCAGCACTGCAACGTTCAAGGGAAAAGCGCTAGCCGGAAGGGTGCGTACGGGAAAGCACGGTGAAAAGGATTGTTCGCGCCTCGACGGTTCGGCTAAGACCACCCCCGATGCGTACCCCCCATGCCCGCTCGCCCCTGTTTCGTGCCACAGCGCTCGCGCTGATTGCCGCCACCGCTTTCACCACCGCTGGCTGCGCGAAGCGTGGCAAGTCCGACATTCCGTATGTCGCGCGCGACGTGGGCACCTTGTACACGACCGCACGCCTGCGGCTCGACCAGGGCGACTATAAGATCGCGGCTGCGCTGTTCGACGAAGTCGAGCGGCAGCACCCCTATTCGGTCTGGGCGCGCCGCGCGCAGTTGATGAGCGCGTTCAGCTATTATCTCGCGCATGATTACACCGCCTCGATCCAGTCGGCGCAGCGCTTCTTGTCGGTGCATCCGGGCAACCGCGACGCGCCCTACGCCTATTACCTCGTCTCGCTCGGCTATTACGAGCAGATCAGCGACGTCACGCGCGACCAGAAGATCACGCAGCAAGCGCTCGATTCGCTCGGCGAACTGATGCGGCGCTATCCGAACAGCAAATATGCCGCCGATGCGCGGCTCAAGGTCGATCTCGTGCGTGATCACTTGGCGGGCAAGGAAATGGAGATTGGCCGGTTCTACGAACGGCGCGGTCTCTGGCTCGCGGCGAGCGGACGGTTCCGCCGCGTCGTCGACGATTATCAGACGACCACCCATGTCCCCGAAGCGCTGATGCGCTTGACCGAAACATCGCTCGCGCTCGGCGTGCCCGACGAAGCGCGCAAGGCGGCCGCAGTGCTTGGCGCCAACTATCCCGGCACGCCTTGGTATGCGCGCGCCTACAAGCTGTCGCAGGAATATCCGCCGGTCGCGGTCGCCGCGATCCAGCCCGGCCAGCAGATCGTACCGTTGACGAGCGCGCTGAGCATCCCGACCAAGTCGAAGGAGATCAACCGCGACACGCGCGCGGCGCCGGTGGGCGGATCGTCGACCAACCCGAACAACCCCAATCCGGTCCAATAAGCCGCGTGTCCCCGGTTCCGCCGGCGCCGGATGCAAAGAACAATTCCGGAACGGCGCAGGATAGTCTAGAGGCGACGGCACGATGCTGATTTCGCTGGCCATTCGCGACGTCGTCCTGATCGAAGCGCTCGACTTGCACTTCGTCGCGGGGCTGGGTGTGCTCACCGGGGAGACCGGCGCGGGCAAGTCAATCTTGCTGGACGCGCTGGGCCTCGCGCTCGGTGGTCGTGGCGAGGCGGGGCTCGTGCGCCAAGGCGCGACGCAGGCGGTCGTCACCGCGACCTTCGATACGCCCGCCCCCGAAGGGCCGATCGCCACACTGCTCGCCGAGAACGGCTTCGATACCGAACCCGGCGAACCGCTGATGATCCGCCGTATCGTCAAGGCGGACGGCGGCAGCCGCGCGTTCGTCAATGATCAGCCAGCATCGGCAGGACTATTGCGCGAAATGGCGCAGCATCTGGTCGAGATCCACGGCCAGCACGACGATCGCGGCCTGCTCAACGCGCGCGGGCACCGCGCCCTGCTCGACGCGTTCGGGCGAGTCGATACCAGTCCGGCGGCAGGCGCGTACAAGGCGTGGCGCGCCGCCGAGGGCGCACTGGCGACCGCGCATGCGACGATCGAAAGCGCCGCGCGCGACCGCGAATGGCTCGAACACAGCGTCGCCGAACTGCGCGCGCTGTCGCCAGAACCGGGCGAAGAGGAAACCCTCGCCGAGCGCCGCCGGTCGATGCAGCGCTCGGAAAAGATCGCCGCCGACCTTTCCGCGATCGAGCAATGGCTCGAAGGCTCCGACGGCGGTCTTGCCCAGCTCCGCCAGGCGGCCCGCGTGCTGGAACGCGTGGCGGAGGACCATGAGGCGCTGGCCGAAGCGCTCGCCGCAATCGATCGCGCGGTAATCGAGGGCGCGGTCGCCGAGGACCAGTTGCGCATTGCCAAGACCGATCTGTGGTTCGATCCGTCCGCGCTGGAAGATGACGAGACTCGCCTGTTCGAACTGCGCGGGATGGCGCGCAAACATCGCGTCCAGCCCGACGATCTGGCCGAGCTCGCCGCCGAGCTCGAGGCGAAGCTGGCCGCGCTCGACGCGGGGGAAGAAGGCATCGCCGCGCTAGAACGCAAGCTCGCGACCGCGCGCGCCGAGTTCGATCGCGCCGCCACCACCCTCACCAAGGCGCGGACCGCCGCCGCCGAACGGCTCGATGCTGCGGTGCGCGGCGAGCTTTCGCCACTCAAGCTCGACGCCGCGCGCTTCCGCACCGTGGTCGCGCCCGCGACCGCCGATGCGTGGTCGTCGGCGGGCAAGGACCGGGTCGAATTCGAGATTTCGACCAACCCCGGCGCGCCGTTCGCGCCGCTGGTCAAGATCGCCAGCGGCGGCGAATTGTCGCGCTTCATCCTCGCGCTCAAGGTCGCGCTGGCCGAACAGGGCAGCGCCGCGACGATGATCTTCGACGAGATCGACCGTGGCGTCGGCGGCGCGGTGGCGAGCGCGATCGGCGACCGGCTCGCGCGGCTCGCGGGCGGCACGCAGGTGTTGGTCGTCACGCACAGCCCGCAAGTCGCCGCGCGCGGGGCACAGCATCTGCTGATCGCCAAGCGGCATGACGGCGTGGTGACGCGCACCGGAGTGACCCCACTCGACGACACCGACCGCCGCGAGGAAATCGCGCGCATGCTGTCGGGTGCGGAGATCACGCCCGAGGCGCGCGCGCAGGCGGACCGGTTGCTGGAAAGCGTCTAGCGCAGCCGCAACGACGTCTTTCAGTTGCGCTCCCCCGGGGGATCGGCAGGAGCAGAAGCCGTACTCCAGGCGACCAATTGTGCGAAAGCCATGGTGGATCGCGGCCCCCCGCAATCATCGGTTGAGCAAATACCGCGACAACCCCGTAATAACCTGCTACACCACCCAAATCGCGCGACACCGCTCCCAAGCATCGCGCGGCTGAGAGACGTCCCGCGCTCCCGCTTGTCACACCGGACGTGGTCTCTGTTCTTCTCTCTTTCCCTTTCAGGTCAGCCTGTTCGCTGCGGTTTTTCCGCGCACGGCTGATCAAACGCCATCGGATGCGCCGGCCGGGGCCGGACGTCGCATTCGTCTTCGATCTCGGCCCCATCCGGAAGCTGCCCAATCGGGGCACCGTCCGGGCTTAAGGAATACGTTATGGCTATCGGCACAGTTAAGTTCTTCAACGCCGACAAGGGTTATGGTTTCATCGCGCCTGAGGGCGGCGGTGGTGATGCGTTCGTCCACATCAGCGCGGTTGAAGCCGCCGGTATGGCGACGCTCGATCGCGACCAGCGCGTTTCGTACGAGCTGGAAGAAGATCGTCGCGGCAAGGTCTCGGCTGTAAAGCTCGCCCAGGCCTGATCGGTTTACGATCCGGGGGTGTCGCCGTCATGGCGGCACCCTTGCTCGTCTCCCCCCGGCGAGCGCGTTTCTTTCATGCGTGGAGACCCCCTACGAACACGACCGCAATGTTCTATCGTGATCGCGCCGTTCAGGCCGAAACCGATGCAGCGTCCGCGACGCTGGACAATGTCCGCAGCCGCTGGCTTCGCGCAGCCAAAGCCTGGCACGAAATGGCCACCCGCGCCGAAAAGACCGCGGAACGCCGTTCGACCAACGAAGAGGCCAAGCACCTCGCCGAAATGGACGCCAGCGAAGACGATTAGCTTGATGTACGGCACGGCCCTCCGCTAGCGCAGGGCCATGCCCGCCACGCCTCCCCTCCCCGCGCTTCCCCAGACCGAAACCGACGCCGCTGCCGAACTCGCGCACCTCGCCGCTGAGATCGCCCGTCACAACACCCTCTATCACACGCAGGACGCGCCCGAACTCTCGGACGCCGACTATGATGCGCTGGTCCGCCGCAACACCGCGCTCGAAGCCGCCTTCCCGCAGCTGATCCGCAGCGACTCGCCCAATACGCAAGTCGGCGCCGCCCCCGCCGCGCATCTCGCCAAGGTCGCGCACGCGCGCGCGATGACCAGTCTCGACAATGCGTTCACGGATGAGGACGTCGCCGATTTCGTCGGGCGCGTCCGCCGCTTCCTCGCGCTTCCGGCCGATACGCCGGTCGATCTCACCGCCGAACCCAAGATCGACGGCCTGTCCTGCTCGCTCCGCTACGAAAAAGGCCAGCTCGTCCAGGCGCTGACGCGCGGCGATGGGCAGGTCGGCGAGGACGTTACCGCCAACGTCCGCCACATCCCGGACATCCCCGATACCCTGCCCAAAGGCGCGCCGGACGTCTTCGAAGTGCGCGGCGAAGTGTACATGGCGAAAGCCGATTTCGCCGCGCTCAACGCGCGCCTTCTCGCCGAGGCGGAGGCAACAGGGAAGGAAGCCCGCCAGTTCGCCAATCCCCGCAACGCCGCCGCCGGATCGCTCCGCCAGAAGGACGCCGCCGTCACCGCGACTCGCCCGTTGCGCTTCTTCGCCTGGGGCTGGGGCGAAACCAGCGCCCTCCCCGGCGATACGCAGGCGGACATCGTCGCGGCGATCCGCGGCTGGGGCTTCCCCATCGCCGAGGGCTTTGCGCACGCGACCACGACCGAGGCCGCGCTCGCGGTCTATCGCGGCATCGAACACGCCCGCGCCGACTTGCCGTTCGACATCGACGGCGTCGTCTACAAGCTCGACCGGCTCGACTGGCAGGCCCGCCTCGGCACCGTCGGCCGCACCCCGCGCTGGGCGATCGCGCACAAATTCCCCGCCGAGCGCGCCGAGACCACGCTGACCGCGATCGACATCCAGGTCGGGCGCACCGGCGCGCTCACCCCGGTGGCACGGCTAGCGCCCGTAACCGTCGGCGGAGTCGTCGTCACCAACGCGACGCTCCACAATGCCGACGAAATCGAGCGGCTCGGCGCGCGCGTCGGCGACCGCGTGGTGCTGCAACGCGCCGGCGACGTCATCCCGCAGATCGTCGAGGTCCTGACCCGCGACGAGGACCGCCCCGCCTTCGCCTTCCCGACCACCTGTCCCGAATGCGGCTCGCTCGCCGAACGCGGCGAGGGCGAAGTCGTCGTGCGCTGCACCGGCGGCCTGATCTGCCCCGCGCAGCGCGTCGAACGCTTGATCCACTTCGTCTCGCGCCACGCGTTCGACATCAGCGGCCTCGGGCTCGTCCGGATCGAGGAGTTCTTCCGCGACGGCTTGATCGCCTCCCCCGCCGACATCTTCCGCCTCCACACCCACCGCGCGGCACTGATCACGCGCGAGCGGATGTCCGAACTCGTCGTCGACAAGCTGATCGCCGCGATCGACCTGCGCCGCGAGATCGGGCTCGACCGGTTCCTCTTCGCGCTCGGCATCCGCCACGTCGGCGAAATCACCGCGCGTGACCTCGCGCGGCGCTATGTGTCGGCGCGCGGATTCGCGGCGATGGTGCGCAGCGCGCTCCGCGTCCGCCGCGCGACAAAGCCCGTCCTCGGTGAGACCGACGCCAAGTTCGTGCTCCGTCGCGGCAAGACGCTCGCCGCCGCGATCGAGACCGCGGGGATCGGCCCCGAAGTCGCCGACGCATTGCTCGAATTCTTCGCCGAACAGCACAATCGCGCGGTCGTCGCGGCATTGCTGCGCGAGGTAAAGCCGCTCGACGTCGTCCATGAGACCCGCGAATCCCCGGTGTCGGGCAAGACCATCGTGTTCACCGGCAGCCTCGAAACGATGAGTCGCGACGAAGCCAAGGCCCAGGCTGAGGCACTCGGCGCGCGTGTGGCGGGGTCGGTTTCGGCGAAGACGAATCTGGTGGTTGCGGGCCCGGGCGCAGGATCCAAGCTCAAGAAAGCGGCGGATCTCGGCATTTCGGTCATCGATGAAGCGGCTTGGGCGGAGATCGTTGCGCAGGCGATGTGATGCTATTTTGCAACGCACCATGAACGGATTGTCAGATACGCGATAAGTTCCATTGCGAGTGTCATCCAACCGAAATATTTCACGTGCAGTGGCTCGGGCAAGACGATGCGGACAGGGTCACAGGCCCACCGGGATCGCTGTTTCCGAGATCCTGTAGGGGGACCCCAATGCGACACAATCTGCTCCTTGGCGCGGCCGTAGCGGCGCTGATCATTCCTGCTGCCGCAAGTGCGCAGGAAACTACGTCGACCATTCGCGGCACCGTGACGGCCAGCGGCGCCCCGGTCGCCGGGGCAAAGGTGTCGATCACCAACAGCGCGACCGGCACGGTTCGGGATCTGACGACCGATGCGGCGGGCACGTTCAACGCGCCCGGCCTTCCGATCGGCGGTCCCTACACGGTCGGCGTGACGAGCGCCCAGGGCAACTCCGAGGTGACCGACGTCTTCACCGTCGCAGGCCAGCCCTTCCTCCTTCCGGTTGAAGTCGGCGCGTCCGAAGGTCCGGATATCGTCGTGACCGCCAGCCGTGTCCGCGGCGCCGGCACCACCGCGAGCGGCCCGACGACCGTGCTGACCGCCAACGACATTTCCAAGGTCGCTTCGGTCAACCGCGACATTCGCGATCTCATGCGCCGCGATCCCTTCGCAACGCTCGACACCAGCTCGACCAACGGCCGCCAGGTCACGTTCGCGGGCCAGAACCCGCGCTTCAACCGCTTCACCATCGACGGCGTTCCGATCACCGACAGCTTCGGCCTCAACCCCGACGCGCTGCCGTCGCGTCGTGGCCCCGTTCCGCTCGACTCGATCGGTCAGTTCGAAACCAAGGTCGCGCCGTACGACATCCGCGAAGGCTTCTTCCAGGGCGGCGTGATCAACGCGGTCCTGCGCTCGGGCACCAACAGCTTCCAGGGCACCGGTTTCTACACGCAAAGCAGCGACGGGCTGACGGGCAACCGCACGCGTCCGTATCTTACCAACACCACCGGCAAGATCACGCAGCCGAAGTTCAAGTCGGAAGATTACGGCGCAGAACTGTCGGGCCCGATCATCAAGGACAAGCTGTTCTTCATGATCGCCGGCGAGCGTGTCCGCGCCGCAGTGCCGCTGCCTTACGGTACGGTCGACGACAATGCCGGCCAGCCGGTCAACGGCCTGACGTCGGCAACGGTCAACAGCATCGTCGCCACCGCAAAGTCGCGCTATGGCTATGACGCCGGCGGGATCGTCCGGACCAACGGGGACAAGGATGATCGCCTGGTCGGCAAGCTGTCCGCCAACCTCTCGAACACGCAGCGTCTGACCGTCACCGGCATCTATACCAAGGATGCGCTGATCGTCCCGACCACCACCGCGACCAACGCGCTCAGCCTGGCGTCGAACGCCTACACCAAGCCGAACGAAGTCTATGCCGGCGTGGGTCAGCTGAACTCCGACTGGGGCAGCAATCTCTCGACCGAAGTCCGCGGCCTGTACAAGCGCTACACCAGCGGCCAGGTCCCGCTGACGGGTCGCTCCGCACAGTTCGCGGTCTGCACCGCGCCGACGTCGGATCGCTCGAACAACGGCACCTCCGTCTCTACGACCAATTCGACGACGTGCGCCTCGGGGGTCCCCCAGGTCCAGATCGGTGCCGGTGGCCCGAGCCAGACCAACATCCTGCGCGTCACCACCTATGGCGGGTCGTTCCTGGCCAACCTGCGCGCCGGCGATCACAACCTGCGCCTGCTGACCGAGTATCAGCACAATTCGACCTTCAACGCGTTCGTCAATCCGTCGGCCGGAACCTATTATTTCGACTCGATCGCGGACTTCAACGCGGGCAACGCGCAAAGCTTCAGCTACAATAACGCGCCTTCGCTCAACCCGAACGACGCCGCGGCGAACTTCAGCTACAGCACCTATACGTTCGGTCTGCAGGACGACTGGAAGGTCACCTCGAACCTGAACGTCTCGGCCGGCCTGCGCTACGACCTGTTCGGCTCCGACAGCCGCCCCACGGTCAACCCGGTCTTCTTCAGCCGCTACGGCTTCTCCAACGCGTCGTTCATCAGCGGCCGTGGCCTGTTCCAGCCGCGCTTCTCGTTCGATTACCGTCCGGTCCGCCACGTCAGCGTCCGTGGTGGCGTCGCCATCTTCGGTGCGGGTTCGCCCGACGTATATTCGGGCAACTCGTTCTCGAACACGGGCATCGCCAACGTCACGGTCAGCGCGCGGCAGACCGACGGCGGCATCTACCAGCTCAACAACGTCACCAACGCCTCGGGTGCGGCGATCCTGCGGAACGTCAACATCAACACCGTCCCGGCCGCCGCCAATACGGCGCTGCAGTCGGCAACGCAGAACAACCTCACCTCGATCAACGCCCTCGCGCCGAACTTCAAGCTGCCGTCGCAGCTGCGCAGCACGCTGTCGATCAACTATGACGGTCCGCTCGGGCCGCTCGGTGATGGCTGGAACTTCGGTGTCGATGGCCTCTACTCGAAGGTCCGCAACCAGGTGATCGTGACCGACATCCGGTCGGTGGCGAACGGCACGCTCACGCCGGACGGGCGCCCACGCTATTCGAGCGTGATCACGTCGAACCCGTCGGACACCAACGCGGATTACCTGCTGACCAACACCACCAAGGGTGTCGGCTATGTCGGCGTCATCCATGCGCGCAAGGACTTCGACTTCGGTCTCGGCATCGGCGGCAGCTACACCTATCAGTGGGTGAAGGACGCTGGCGGCCTGACCTCGTCGCAGGCGTCGTCGATCTACGGCAACGGCGCGGCCCTGGATCCGAACTTCGGCGCCTATGGCCATTCGAACGACGAAGTCCGCAGCTCGTTCAAGTATAACGTGTCGTTCGAGCACGCGTTCATCGGCGACTACAAGACGCGGCTCGACCTGTTCGGTGAAACGCGCAGCGGCTCGCCGTACAGCTACACCTTCCAGGACAACACGACGCGCAGCCAGGCGGGCAACGTGTTCGGCACGGTCAGCACCAACGCACGCTACCTGTTCTACGTGCCGACCGTGAACGACGCCAAGGTCGTCTATGCCAACGCCGCAACGCAAAGTGCGGTCGAAGCGCTGATCACGTCGACCGGCCTGAAGAACTATCGCGGCCAGATCGCGCCGCGCAACGGCTTCCGCTCGAAGTGGTTCACGAAGATCGATCTGCATCTCGAGCAGCAGATCCCGACCTTCATCGGCAAGTCGCGCGTCTCGGTGTTCGCGGATATCGAGAACGCGCTGAACCTGATCAATTCCGATTGGGGCCAGCAGCTGCGGGCGAACTTCCCTTACTCCAAGGCAGTCGTTCGCGTTTCGTGCATTGCTGGCGCCGCTGGTCCGTGCTCGCAATATCAGTACAGCAACTACGACCCCAACACGGTGGTCAACGACCAGCTCGTGACCGCGAACGGGTCTTCGCTCTACTCGGTCCGTCTCGGCGCACGGTTCAGCTTCTAAGCCGCGCTCCAACGCTTCCTAGACACCTGGCCGTCGTTCCCTTCGGGGAGCGGCGGCCATTTTTTGTCTTCGCCCTTCCCGCACGGGCGCGCGTTCTGGAAGACCGGCCGTCATCCTGAACGCGTTTCAGGATCCAGCCCTCCGCGAGTCCGGACCGTGCCTGTTGCGTGGTGGATGCTGAAACGAGTTCAGCATGACGGCAGATTTTGGGGATGTTCTAACCCCCAGCCCCAACTGCCGCAGCCGCAGCCTTCGCATAGATCGAGTTGATCGGCCGCGAGAACACCCGCCCCACCATCGGCTCGAAGAACGCCAGCGGCGCACTCTCGAACGCCGGGTCGAACGCCGCCTGGTCGTATTTCTCGCAAAACTCGGCACACGCCTCGAAATGCGGGTGCCCGCGATACGCCTCGCGCAAGTCGCGATCCGCGCCGATGTAGTGGAAGAAATAATAGCCCTGGAAAACGCCATGCGTGTTGGCGATCCAGTGCAACTCCTCCGACACGAACGGCCGCAGCATCGCCGCCGCGATCTCGGGATGGTTGTACGTCCCCAGCGTGTCGCCGATGTCGTGCAACAGCGCCATCACGACATACGCCTCGTCGCGCCCGTCGCGATGCGCGCGCGTCGCGGTCTGCAACGAATGCTCGAGCCGGTCGACCGGGAACCCGCCATAATCGCCGTCGAGCAGCTTGAGATGCGTCAGCACCCGCCCCGGCAACGTCTTCGCGAAATCACCGAAATGCGCGCCGATGATGCGCCAGTCGGCCTGGGTTCCGTGCTCCATCGCGGTGAACTGTGCACGGTCGGGCATGTCGTTCATGGCAACCTCTCCACTCGGCCCGGTCGCATCATAGCGTGCTCCTCGGGACCCCGCGATCATAGCGCGCTTTGCGCTTCCCGCCAGTGCGGGCTAGAACGCGCGCCATGCCGCTGACCACCAAGCCCACCCTCTTCTCGCGGCCGTTCTTCGAGGACAAGAGCCGCGCCTTCTGGACGCTGCAGGCGGCCGGCTGGACCGGCTACCTCATCCTCCGCGGCGTCTCGAGCATCTCGAACGCGAGCGAGCTGTCGGTGCTCATCCCGGTCGTGATCGAATCGATCGTCGGCTACAGCATCACGCTGCTGCTCTCGACGCTGTACCAGATGTACCGCCGCCAGCCGCGGCTCGCGATGGCGCTGCTGACGATCGTCACGCTCGCGATCGCGACGTTGCTCTATTCGGTGCTCGACGCCTTCTCCTTCTCGTTCATCAAGCTGTCGACCCCCGGCCTGACGGTCAGCCTCGTGCTGGGGACGATCTTCCTCAACTTCACCGTGCTCGCCGGCTGGACTGCGCTGTATTTCGGGATCAACTTCTACCTGATCGTCGAGGAACAGATCGACCAGCTCGCCACGCTCGAGAACACCGCGTCCTCGGCGCAGCTCGCGATGCTGCGCTATCAGCTCAACCCGCATTTCCTGTTCAACACGCTCAACTCGATCTCGACGCTGGTGCTGCTCAAGGAAACCGAGCGCGCGAACGCGATGCTCGGGCGGCTGTCGTCGTTCCTGCGCTACACGCTCGCCAACGAACCGACCGCGCACGTCACGGTGCAGCAGGAGTTCGAGACGCTGAAACTGTATCTCGAAATCGAGAAGATGCGCTTCGAGGAACGACTCCGTACAGAATTCGAGGTCGACCCGCGGGCGGCGCAAGCCCGGTTGCCGTCGCTGCTGTTGCAACCGCTCGTCGAGAATGCGATCAAATATGCGGTGACGCCGCAGGAAGACGGCGCCGACATCTCGGTCAGCGCGCGGCTCAACGGGGATCGGGTGCAGATCGTCGTATCCGACACCGGTCCCGGCTTGAACGAAGCGAAAACGCGGACAAGCGTTTCTCAGAGCCATCCCCTTTCCACTGGGGTCGGGCTTGCCAATATCAGGGAGAGACTGGCCCAGGCGTTTGGGCCGGATCACAAGTTCGAGACACGATCGATCCCGGGGGGCGGATTCGGGGTCGAAATTGAAATCCCGTTCCAGCTCGAGGAACCGAAGAAAGAGGCCGCATGACGATCCGAACCATCCTCGTCGACGACGAGAAACTCGCCACCCAGGGGCTTCAGCTCCGGCTGGCGGCGCATGAAGACATCGAGATCATCGACACCTGCCAGAACGGCCGCGAGGCGATCCGCAGCATCAAGACCCACAAGCCCGACCTCGTTTTCCTGGATATCCAGATGCCGGGGTTCGACGGCTTCTCGGTCGTCCAGGGGCTGATGGAGGTCGAGCCCCCCTTGTTCGTCTTCGTCACCGCTTATTCCGACCACGCGCTCAAAGCGTTCGAAACGGATGCCGTGGATTATCTGATGAAGCCGGTCGAGGAGAGCCGCCTCGCTGATACGCTCGACCGTGTCCGCCAGCGGCTTTCCGAAAAGCGCGGCGCGGTCGAGGTCGACCGGCTCAAGGAAGTGATCGCCGAGATCGCCCCCGACTCGGTCGAGAACCTCACCGACGGCGGCGAGCAGGTTTCCTCGAACCGCTTCGAGAAGCTCATCAACATCAAGGATCGCGGGCAGATCTTCCGGGTCGACGTCGACACGATCGAGCGGATCGATGCCGCCGGCGACTACATGTGCATCTACACCGGCGATAACACGCTGATCCTGCGCGAGACGATGAAGGATCTCGAAAAGCGCCTCGATCCGCGCCGGTTCCAGCGCGTCCATCGCTCGACGATCGTCAACCTCGACCTCGTCAAGGAAGTGAAGCCGCACACCAACGGCGAATGCTTCCTGGTGCTCCAGTCGAACGCGCAGGTGAAAGTCTCACGCAGCTACCGCGACGTCGTCGCACGCTTCGTCCACTAAGCAAAAAAGCCCCTCCCCTTCAGGAGTGGCGGGTGAACCGCACCCCGTGCGGTTCAGATCAGGCTGGGAGCCTGATCGACCCGCCACTGGGTTGGGGTGGGGCAGTCCAGCAAGCTGCCCCCCCCTTTTAAAACCCAGCAATCAACCGCAACCCCAGCACCAGCGTCCCGCGCTGCCCCGCCTCCGCATACGCCCGGCGGATGAATTGCAGGTCGGGCTGCACCGACAGCCACGGGGCGATGCGGTCCTGATAGCTGATCTCCAGCCCCGTCTCCGCATGCGACGCGTCGCTTCCCGCCACCTGCAGGGTCGCGCGAAAACACGATGACAGCACGCCTTGCGCAATGCCGAAGGCGAACTGCCCCGCGGGCCGCCCCGCGACATACCCCCGCAACAGCACGCCCGTCTGGAAGCCGCCCTGGAACGGCGTCGTCCGCCCTTCGGAAATGCCTGCCCGCAGGAACACGTCGACCCCGCGCGCATCGTCGCCCGCAACACGCTGGTCGATCAGCAGATACGCCCCCGTCGCGATGCGGCGGAGCGGGACACCGGCGGCGTCCAGCGCGAACAGGTCGTCCTGTCGCCGCGTATAGCGCCACGCCCCCACCGCCAGCTTCCCGCCACGAGTCGTCCCGGCCTCCGCGATCAGCAACGCGCCATCGCGCATCGAGAGATCGATCCCCGCCGCATCGCCGATCACCCCTGCACGCGCATCGACGACCGCGGCGCGGACATAGCCGGTGGCGCCCACTGCGACGTTGAGCCGTACGGTCAATGCGGTCGAGGGGAAGATCGACGGTCCATTGGGTCCGGTCGCGGCGAGTTCGGACCCGACCCCGAACGCCGGGGCGATCAACAGCCCGGCCGCATCGTTCTGGTAGAATTCGGCATTGAGGTCCGACAGGCCTACCAGCAGCCCGACCCGGCCACCCGCGAACGTCTGCTCGATCCAGGCTTCGTACAGCTTGGTCCGGCCCTCGGTCACTTCGATATTGTCGATCCCCTGCAGGGTTCCTGCCAGCGTGTTGATCGCGCGCCCGTGGTTGCTCAGCAGGTGGACGTGCGCACGGGCGCCGCCCCACCCGATCAGTCGGTCCAGATCAGCCTCGGCGGTCAGTTCGGCATTGCCGAGCACCCCGACCCCGCGCCGTTCGCCACCATCGGCCACGCCGATCATGTCGAGGATGTATTTGCCCTCCAGCGTGATCGTTCGCTCCACCGCGGCAACCGCGGGCGCCGGTATGTCCGCGATTACCGTCTGCGCAAAAGCGGGACCGGACCACGCTGCCCCCAATGCGAGCACCGCCGCAACGCCGCGAGACCGGGACCTGACCATTAAATTCATCGACCGTCCTCCGCCTCGGGCTTTTTCCGATATTATAGGAAGGAGATGAGCCAGTGTTCGAACGAGGTCGTAAATGTCAGGATCAACAAGTACCGCCTCGCGCCCAGACATGTCGCTCAGCCGCGCCCTCCGCTTCGCAGGGTTTGCACTCGTCGGCCTGATGACATTTTCCGGGGGTACCGGGATCGGTGCAGCGTGGATGCAGTCCGCCGCCCTTCGGCAGCAGACGGAAGCGTCGGCGCTGTTCGCCAACCACGAGCGCGCAGACATGATGCACGACGCGATCCGAAGCGACGTGCTCGCCGCCTTCCAATCGGTCGAAGCCGGCAGCGACATCAAATATGATGACATCCTGAAGGACGTGCGCGCGCATGTCACCGATCTGCAAAGCGGCATCGCCGCTGATGCGGCCTACGACGGCTCACCGGATGTCGTCGCGGTCACGTCCAAACTGGCCGTTCCGATGAAGGCCTATGTCGATGCGGCAATCGAAATTATTGGAAAAATAAAGGAGGACCCCGCAACGGCAAAACGCATGTTGCCGGGCTTTTTCGAGCAGTTCCGTACCCTCGAAGGGTCGATGGGGGCCGCCTCCGACGCGATCGACAGCAACAGCAAGATCTCCGCGCGAAATGGCGAGCGGATCGGGCTGATCGCGATCGTGTCGCTCTTCGTGGCGCTCGCGCTTGGGATTGCCGGGATGATCGGCTTCGTGAAGCTCTCGGTTCGGAAGGTCGTTCGCCCGATCGAGGGCCTTGCCGCAACCATGCGGGAATTGGGGTCGGGCAATTTGGCGGCAGAAGTGACCGGGGCGGAGCGCGGCGACGAACTCGGCGACATGGCCAAGGCAATGCTCGCCTTTCGCAACCAGTTACAGGCGGCCGAAGCATCGAAGCAGGCGCAAGCCGCGCTGATCGTCGAGAGCATCGGCACCGGGCTCACTGCGCTCGCCGCGGGCGACCTGACCGCCGAAGTCACCGCCGATCTCCAGGCGCCGTTCACCGCGCTCAAGCTCAGCTTCAACACCGCGGTGCAAAGCCTGCGTGGTTTGATCGGGTCGGTCAGCAGCAGCACCGCCACGATCCGCACCGGATCGAACGAGATCGCGCACGCCAGCGAGGATCTGGCGCGGCGTACAGAAAGCAACGCCGCCAGCCTGGAACAGACCTCCGCCGCGATCACGCAGATGGACCAGCGTTTGCAGGCGACCGCGATTGCAGCGGGGCGCACGGTCGAACGCGCGGACGGCGCGATGACGACAGTCGCGGGCGGCCGCGGGATCGCCGACGAAGCCGTTCAGGCGATGACGCGAGTCAGCGAAAGCGCAAAGGGCATCGACACCGTGATCGAAGGGCTCGACAAGATCGCGTTCCAGACCCGCGTCCTGGCGATGAACGCCGCGGTCGAGGCGGGTCGCGCCGGACAGGCGGGCAACGGCTTTGCGGTCGTCGCCGATCTCGTCTCCGCGCTGGCCAAGCGCGCCGAGGAAGAGGCGGGTCGTGCGCGCGAGCAACTCACCGCCACCCAAACCGACATCGGCACCGCCGTCGAACGAGTCCAGCGCGTCGACGGCGCGCTGCTCAATATCGCGAAGGACGTCGGAGAGGTGCACACGCTGCTCGCCAACATCGCGGTCGACAATCAGGCACAGTCGACCGCGATCACCGAGGTGTCCGCTGCGGTCAACGCGATGGACAAGGCAACGCAGCAGAATGCCGCGATGGTCGAACAAACCTCCGCCGCGGCGCGCAGCCTGACGTCGGAAGTCGCCGCACTCGCGCAGCAGGCGGCAAAGTTCATCGTCATCGGCGGGACGGCAGCACCCCGAACCCGCCTGGCGGCCTGAGCCGGGACGCGGCGGGCGTCAGCCCGCTTCGGACGCATCCTGGGAAGGCGCATCGCCCTCAGCGGGGCGTTCGAACCAGGCTTCGACCTCGCCCGACAGCTTCAGCGTCAGGGGTTGCCCGTGCCGGTCGACCTTCTTGCCGAGCGCGACGCGGATCCAGCCTTCCGACCGGCAATATTCCTCGACGTCGGTGCGCTCGGCACCCTTGAAGCGGATCCCGATCCCGCGCGACAGCGTGTCCTCGTCGAAGAACGGGCTGCGCGGGTTGGAGGAGAGGCGGTCTGGGGGAAGATCGGTATCGGTCATGATGACCGCGCTCATGACGCAAAACGGCGCAATATGCCAGACACGAAAACGGCGCGGTCCACAGACCGCGCCGTTCGCGCATTCGAGCCGGAGTGCGCTGCGATCAATCGCAGACGCGCACCCGGACATAATCGTCGTAATAGCGGTCGTAACGCCGCTCGACCCAGCACCGGCCCCAGTCGCGCTGCGACCGATAGGCGTAATAGCCGTCATTCGGGTAATAGCCGTGGCTGCGGTAATAGCCGTCGTCATAATAAGGCTGGTACCCGCGCTGGCGGTAATAATCGTCGCGGTAGCGGTCGTTGCGGTTCGCGGTCAGCGCCGCACCGATCGCCAGCCCGGCGATCCCGGCAACGACGGCGGTGCCCGCGCCGTTGTTATACCCGCGATAGCCACCGTGGTAGCCGCCGCCATACCCATAGCCATAACCGCGTCCATAGCCGCCGCGCCAGCGCTGCGCATCCGCGGGGGCCGCTGCGGTCAGTGCCGTCGCGGCAAGCGCGAAGCCGAGACCGACTTTCTTCAACAAGCTGTTCATGTCCAATCTCCTCAATCCAGCAGGCCCTGTGGTCGTCAAACGCATGGGGGGCTAGCGTGTTGCAGGATATGCCGCCTACCGCCTGAACTGACGCGGAATACGGTGTTTAGCGCGCGTTCACCTTTCGCCGCAAAGCGCCCTGCAACGCGGTGCGATCGTACGAGCGATCCATCGGACCGGGATGCTGGTGGAGCCCTGTCCGCAACCCCGCGTTTCGGGTACAGTCGTCCAAGAAGTGGAGTCCCGGATGTTCGTCGATTTCCAGAATGGCTGGCCCCCGCCGGAGCCGTGGACTCCCAAACCCCCGCCCCGGCGCATGACCAAGCGGGCGGAGAAGCTCACCACCTGGATCATCGGGTTCAACCTGCTGATGCTGCTGATCGGCCCGCTGGCGGGCGCGACGCTGTTCGATGCGGTGCGGGTGTTCTGGCACGGGTGAAACCCGCCGGATGATACGACGGATAGGGCCTCAGTTGCCCTCGGCGTCCACCGTAAAGACCATCGGCTTGCCGCGTGACGTCGGCTCCCACCCCGCGACCAGCGCCGCCCGCACGCAGCGCGAGACGGTCGGGTCGTCGATCTGGAGTCGCCCGCGCGGCAGCCCCTTGAGCAGCCGCTTGGGGGCGGGGAATTCCATCAGCGCCTCGCGCCGACAGTCTTGCTCCAGCAAGGAAATCGTCATTCCCTTCCAGCCGTCGGCATCCGACCATTGCGGCTCCCGCTCGAGGCGCCAATCATAAAGGGTACCATCGACGGTGACGGTCCCGGCATTGCTGCGGATGTTAGACATGACGGTGCCCTTAGCATGCCTGCGGTCGCATGCCACGCCTTCGACAAATGCCCGGCCGGCCGGCGGACCTTCGTCCCGACCGAAACGCGGTAACGACCTCGCACGCTTGCGATCGTGCCCCCTTCCCCGGCGCGCTGTTTCATGGTGATGTTGCACAGCGAATGCGTCAGGGGAACGATCGACGCGCAGCGGCGGGATCAAGGGGAAAGCCATGAATCGTTGGAGTTTTATCAAGGCGTTCATGGCGGGCGCAGTGCTGTCACCCGGGGCGGCGCAGGCGGCGCAAGGCGAGTGCCGCCTCGCCCGCTTTCTCACGATCCCTGTCACGATGGAGGGCCGCCGCCCGATGGTCACCGCGCAGATCGCGGGGCGCGACGCGCGATTCATCCTGGATAGCGGCGCGTTCTTCAGCACGATCGCCCCGGCCAACGCCGCCGAATTCGGCCTCACCATCCGCGATGTCGCGCCCGGCGCGCAAATGACCGGGATCGGCGGGACGACCGCGCTACGGCAGACGACGGCCCGCGACTTCACGATCGGCGGACAGACCTTGCCGCAATTGGTGTTCGCGGTCGGCGGAACCGATACCGGGCGGACCGGGCTGATCGGACAGAACATCCTCGGCCTCGCTGATGCGGATTATGATCTTCCCCATGGGATCGTCCACCTGACCAAAGCGAGCGGGTGCCGCAACGGCGGCGTGACCTATTGGGTCGGCAGCAAACCCTTCACGATCGTACCGCTGATGCCGACCAGCGTGACGCAGCGCCATACGATCGGGACGATCACCGTCAACGGCGTCAAGATGAAGGCGATGTTCGATACCGGAGCCCAGAGGTCCTACCTCGCTCTGTCCGCGGCGCGGCGGATCGGCCTTACCCCGCAGACTCCCGGCGTCGTCGAGTCGAACTTCGCTTACGGTCTCGGCACCGGGCGAAGGCGGGCGTGGACCGCCCGCCTGGCGACGATCGATTTCGGCGGCGAGGCGATCGCCAAACCGTCGATCGATATCATCGATGAGGATCTGTTCGGTGTCGACATGCTCATCGGGGTCGACTTCTTCCTGACCCATCATCTCTATGTCGATAACACCAACCACCGCATGTACATCACCTACGAAGGCGGCCCGTTGTTCGGGATCAATCCGAAAGGGGCGTTCGACAATACCGGCAAGCCGTTGGACCTGAGCGACACCGCACCCGTGCCGACCGACGCCGCCGAATTCAGCCGGCGCGGCGCCCTGCTCGCCAGCCGTCGCGATTTCACCGGCGCGCTCGCCGATTTCGACAAGGCGGTCGCGCTCGCGCCGAAGCAGGCCGAGTATCGGATCCAGCGCGGGATCGCGCATTTGAACAACAGTCAGATGCTGCTCGGCGCGAGCGACCTGGACGCCGCGATCCTGCTCGCGCCCGGCAATGCCGACGCGCGTCTGGCGCGCGCGCGGTTGCGGATGGAATCCCGCGATCCCAAGGGCGCACGCGAGGATCTGGAAGCAGCCGACGCCGCGCTCGCCCCCGCCTCGGACGCCCGCTTGCAGCTTGCCGGGCTGTACACCGAAGTCGGTGCCGCGGATCGCGCGGTGCCAAGCTTCGACGCGTGGCTCAAGTTCCACCCCGAGGACAGCGGCCGCGCGCGTGCGCTCAACGGTCGATGCTGGGCCAGCGCGCTCGGCAATCAGGATCTCGATCGCGCGCTCGCGGATTGCAACGCCGCCTTGCGGATCCGCAGCGGCGACCCGTCCTATCTCGACAGCCGCGCGCTGGTCTATTTCCGTCGCGGCGAAACCGACAAGGCGATCGCCGACTATGACCGCGTCCTCGCCGCGCAACCGCGCAACGCCTGGTCCCGCTTCATGCGCGGGCTGGTGTTCCAGCGCACCGGGCAAACCGCCAAAGCCAACGCCGATCGCACCGCCGCGCTGGCGATCGAGCCCGACGTGGCCGACCGTGCCAGACACTATCACCTGACCGGGTGATCGCGGGATGCTTCTTCGTCACCCGGGGGCTGCCCCCCGGGTGACGGATCAGACCCCCTGCGCTCAGAACCCGAACGACAGACGCGCATACCCGAACTGCCCCGGCAGATCGTAGGTCGTCGGGTCGAAGTTCGCGCTCTGGCAGGTGAAGCACGGCGGCGGTGCCTTGTTGAAGATGTTGTTGACCCCCAGCGTCAGCCGCCACCGGTAATCCATCCACGCCGGCGACAGATAGACCTGCGCATCGCCGTAGAAGGTCGCACCCATCGTGTGGATGCCGTCGCGTTCGTCGACCTTGCTGATGTAACGCCCGGTGAAGGATGCGCCATAACCCGGCGTCGACCAGTCGAGCGTCGCGTTGAACTTGAAGCGCGGATACGCCTGGTCCGGGCTCCCACGCTCGGTTCCGGCATATTCCTGGACCGGCGCGTTGAGGTCCGCCGGCGGCACGATGTTGTACTTGAGCAGATACGCGGCGTTGACCATCAGGCCGACCGTCCCACCGCGGACGTCCTTCGAGCGGAACAGGAACGTCCCGTCGAGCCCTTCGGTCTGGATCGCGTTGAGGTTGAGCAACCGCCCGTTGATCCCCCCGACTTGCCCGGCCGGCGTGCGGCGCACTGCGGCGCAGCTGACCGGATCGGCGTTGAAGGCGCAACGCGACAGCGTCAGTGACGCGGGCACCGAGTCGATCGCGTTGGTCAGGTCGATCTTGTAGTAATTGACCTCGAGGCTCAGCCCGCGCGAGAAGCCACGTCCCCAGGACGGGCTATAGACCCCGCCCGCGGTCCAGGTCTTTGCGGTTTCAGGGCGCAGCGCTGCGTTCCCCTGCGAGAACACGCCGAGCTGCCCGCCATTGGGTTCGATATAGCTGCCGTTCGCGGGCACCCCGTTGGCGATGCAGTTCGCGCGGACGGTGGCGTTGGTCTGGAACGATCCGCCTGGAGCGCTGGTGCACGGATCGTCGATCGTCGCGTCGAAGCGCGATGGTCCGGCGTAGAGTTCGCCGATGCTCGGCGCGCGCAGGCTCTCCGCGAACCCGCCGCGCAGTAGCAGGTCGGGGACCGGCTTCCACAGCCCGGAGGCGGTGAAGGTGGTGTTGCTCCCGAACGACGAATAGTTCGAATGCCGGACGGCGCCGTCCAGTTCGAGCCGGTTGAAGAACGGCACGTCCTTCAGGATCGGCACGCGCAATTCGCCGTAGATTTCATCGACGTTGAACCCGCCCCGCGCCGGGCTGGTCGGCACGTCCGCGCCGAGCCCGGCAACGATCAGCGGATCGGGATCATAGCTCGCATATTGGTCGCGATGCTCATAGCCGATCGCGACGCCGATCGGTCCCGCGGGCAGGTCGATCAGCTCGCCCGACAGGTTGGCGGTGAAGTCCCACAGCTGTTGAAGGCTCTTGTCGCGCTGGTCGAAGGTCACGTAGCGCAGCATTTCCGGCGTGATCGACCCCGCCCCGCCGATCGTCGCGCCGCCGAAGATGTTGAACGGCACGCACGCCCCGGTGCAATTCGCGACCGGGCCGAGCGCGCGTGCAAGGTTCGCCGCATTGACGTTCCCGGTGAACAACTGGTGCGCATCGTTGAGGCCATAGACGCCGTTGACGTCCCAGAACCACTTGTGCTCGCCGACATGGAACGACCCGTCGAACCCCATCGTCGCCGAGAAGGTATCGACATCCTGCGTGAACACGCGCTGCCCGCCCTCGACGAAGCGGCGGCGGATCGTCGAATAATTGGCCGGCGTCCCGTCCGCGCCCGAGGACAGCGTCACCCCGAACGGATTGAACGGGTTGGTCCGGTCGATCGAGATCGTGTCGAGCAGATTGCCGTTCCCCGCATCCGGCCCGACGAACAGCGGCAGGAACGCCGCCTGCGTCTGCGAGTGGCGATGCGTGTAGATCAGCTTGGTGCGGAAATTGACATTATCCGACAAAGCCTGCTTGAAGTTGAGGAACGCGCCATAGCGTTCGGACGGCGTCAGCAGATAGTTGAACGGCGCGAAGTTCCAGCTGTCGGTCGCCGAGGAGTAGCGGCGGAAGTCGCTCGGGAACACGCTGTTGCGGCCGATCACGGGGGCGTTGAGCGTATAGCTCCCGCCCAGCACGTCATACCGCCCGCCCGGCGTCGCGCTGGAGCAGCCGCCCGCCGCGCAGCTCGTCGCGCCCGGGGTCGGCCATTGCGAGATCTTGCGGTCGGCGGTGCTCACCCCGTCCTGCTTGGTGTAATTCCCGCCGAACACGACCGAGGTCCCGCTCGCCTTGTTCTGGACGCCGTAGCTCGCCTCGTAATTCTGCGTGTGCCCGTCGCCCTGGCGATAGGTGCCATATTGCGCCGATGCCTTGAGCCCGACCTGCGATTGTTTGGTGATGATGTTGACGACACCCGCCACCGCATCCGACCCGTAGAGCGGCGACGCACCCGACTGGAGCACTTCGATCCGCTCGATCATGTTGGTCGGCAGCGTGTTGAGATCGACCGAGGCGGGAATGCCCCCCGCCGCCGACCCGTTCACGAAGCGCAGGCCGTCGACCAGGATCAGCGTCCGCTTGGCGGCGAGATAGCGCAGGTCGACTTCCGCCGAACCCGAGCTCACCCCGGTGCCGTCGGGCGGCCCGCCGACGTTGCCCGCGTTGTTGACCTTGGTGTTGAGCCCGCCCGCCGCGCTCGGCAGCCGCTGGAGCACGTCCGCGACCGAGGTCAGCCCGGTCCGCGCGATCGACGTCTGGTCGACCGTGACGACGGGCTTGTCCGAATCGAGCGGGCTGCGGCGGATGCGCGACCCGGTGACGACGATGTCGTCGGCGGGCGCCGCGGTTTCGTCGGGTGTGGCGACCTGCGCCTGTGCAGGTGCAGCGGCAATCGCCGCGAGGAGGACGAGCGCACTCGTCCCGAGAAGGTGTTTCACCGTAGGCTCGTGCATGACATGTTTCCCCTGTTCACGCTTCCGAGACATCATCCCCCAATGTCATGGGCAATTTTGAAACGATGTTGCGACGCGGAACAAGGGTTAATGACATATGAACGTTTTTTGACGGTGGACTGTGGTCCGGAAGTAACACTGTCCGAAAGGACGAGCCCCCACGCCCCCGCAGGAGCGCCCGTCACGCAGGGTCGGAGGCGTCGTCCTCGCGCTGCGGCGGCGGAGCGTCGGGCAAGTCCACCCCCGCGCACGACCACGGCAGTTCGTGCACGAAGCGCGGGTCCATCCCCGTCCCGTCGTTGAGCGTCCCGTCGGGCCACAGCGTCTCGTCGAACTGCGCGGCATCGCCGAACGCGTCCGCCGGGTCGCGCTCATAGGTCGGTTCGAGCTGCCCCCAATGCTGCTCGTCGAGCCAGCCGATCTTGACCAGCCCGCCCCGCCCGTCCGCGAGCTTCTGCGCGATCGCATCGTCGCCCCCCGCCGCGATCACCGCATCCGCCGCGCGCCGCCGCGCCGCGCAATCCTCGACCGCCGCGGTGATCGCAGCGGCGGCGGTAGCATCGAGCGTCACCCCGTCGAACGCGTCGAGCGTCGCCGCGAGCGTATCCTGCCGCGCGGCCTGCGCGTGCGCGTCCGACCCGGCGGCATCCCCCGCCGCGTCGCAGCGATCCGCGGCCCCGCCAGTCGCCACCGAGAGTCGCCCGCGCGTGACCGTCCGGATCGTCGCGGAGGCCTGCGCCACCGCCGTCGCCGCTCCATCCCCCTCAGCACCGGCTGCGTCGCCCCCGGTGCGCGCGCCAGCGCCCGCCCCCGCCCCTGCCCCTGCCATCGCGGCGGCGCTGTAATAAGCGATGGTGGTGCGCCGCCCCTCGGCGTCATGGCCATAGTGGCGCAGGCAGAACATCAGCAGCGCGTCATTGGTCTTGCGGCGATAGCCCATCAGCCGCCCGCCGACGAACACCGGCACCTGATACCCCTCGATCGCGCGTTCGAACGCAATGTCCTTCAGCCGCTGCAACCCGAAGTCGAGCGCGGCATCCCACGCGCGGCGGAATTCCTCCGCACCGGGCGCGCGGCGCAGCGTGTAGCAATTGGCCTGCGCCATGTTGACCATCGCGGCGGCGCGGCTGACGCAGCCGGTATCGGCGAGCGCCTCGATGAACGCCTTCTGCCGCTCGGGCGTCCAGCCATCATGCCGGTATTTGCGCGGCACGGGCGCGAACTCGGGAAGATCCGGCCGATCGCTGCGCGCGACGGGGGTGCGGTTCTGCATGGCGCTGCCTCCTGTTGGGGTGGTGGCGTGCAGATTAGGCAGGATGGGGGTGTGTAGGACAGGGGTTTGTGCTTGGTTTGTTCTTTAGTATTGCTTGATTAAACATTGGCTCGCATCGGCAGATGTAACTCTCGGGCAATTCTCGTCATTGCCGCCTCTTCATCCCCCCGAAATATCGGCATTGGCAACGACCTGTTTTGTGCGCGTTGGAACCTCTTTCTACTGATAACTTTCATATCCGGCTCTTCGATCAAGGCTAGTATTGAAAAATCCTCACGGCCCTGCATTTGTTTCTCTTGAAACGCCAACAAGGCTTCGTTCAACTTGTCATTCGAGCTGATTAAATAGATTGCTCCAGGCCGAGCACCATCAACCATTGACGCGGGTTGAAGTACAATATCTGCAGGAAACTCCGCAAAGTCGTTCGCAACGACACCGTGATCCTTGATAGATATATTTGAGCCAAAGCGATGCAAGAGAGCTGATACAACATCTTCTCGAAACGTCGAATTTACCACCTCCCGCGTCACCAGTTCCAAGTCCCGAACTCGTATCAAAGAGGACAAGAACTCAATAGTTCGATTTGGCAAATCTTTAGCTGGAAAAGAACCAGATTTAATTTCAAAAGTTTCCCTATCCCAGTAGGCTTTGCCTTGCTCCAATATAGCATCTAGAAGTTGCCCCCTCGTACCTTCACCAATTGGTATATCGCGAGCAATGAGGTGCGCGAGATAATCACCATCGTCCTCAATTTGATAGCCGTCGGCAGTTTCCGACAAATAGAAGGTAATCTTGTCACCTGATGAATCGGAAAATGCGGAACTAACGGCATACCCGCTTGGAACAGGACGCACGTTTATTGCGCCGCAAAAGGCTGCGCATAGCGTTTTGGAAAAGTCTTCAGGGAGCATATGTAAATAGTGGGCCAGGTTGATCATCAATACGGTAGAACGACTTTGCTGCGGTCCAGAATGTCGACAGCGTCCACGCATTCTGGCGTCGATGCGTCATTGATGCTGGCGGAATTCGAACCAAACCGTTGATGCCAATAGGTCCGATCTCAATTCCGCCACGCTCGCAGTGCGCATGGACGTGCACGCCGGGATGACTTTCATGATGCTCGAATCTGGCTACGACAGAATGGTCCTCGCCGACTTTAACTAGCAACATTGATTTCCAGTTACCACGGTTGGGATTGCAGATTGCAACCATGGTGAACTCGTGCCCATCAACCGCAGCGCTCAAAGACCGCCACTGCCATCCAGCCCGAGAGGGACGAGATTTAGTGTAAATTGGGCAATGCCGTGGCGGCAAGTCTTTTACGGACCAAACGGCAGTATCTGCCGTTTGCCGCTTTTTTAGCGCTATAAGATGCCGAACCCGCAAATGCCGCCCCCCCTAACCATGGTAGCGTAGCACGCATTTTGAAACCTTCGAGCAAATTGATCCGAGACTGCAAATGAGAGCAGGACCCGGAGCCCGCAGGGACGCCGGTGAGTTCAACTGTCCGTTCGCGAGTCTGCTCTCAAACGTCTTTAATCGGCAGCTTCGCCGACGAAATTCCCCCGCGCTAGTTCGATTTCATTGAGCGGTTGCGCTGTCCGGTCAACTTAGGCGGGTGTCCGCCGCGAAAGTCCGGCTGTAGATGAATACTTACGCCAGAGCGTGGGTAGCGAGCAACAGCCTCAAAGCGGCTTGTCGCTCCTTAGATCGAGGCCGAGGTACTCGTCGAGCAAAGGGGCAAGCGCCTCGTCGCCGATGTCGCCCATTCGTCCTTTCATCGCCCCAAGTAACGGCTTCTTAGACACAGAGACTGCAATGCCCGTCCGCACCAGGCGGACGACCGGTTTCGCATCACGCTCGATAACGACGTCCTCGCCCGCTAGTACCCGTTGGATCAGGCGGGAGAGGTTTGTCTTGGCATTGTGGATGCTGACGATGGGCATGTGTTCGGTTTACACGAACAGGCCGCCCTCGCCAACGCGACGGGCATCTCAGGCCCGTCGTGGCAAAGCCACGCCGTCGGACCTCGCTTCGGGCGAGGCCGGCCGGACGGGGCGCCGGATGCACGCCGCAGCTACGCTGCTGCGGCGCGCGACCCGCCTTAGCTGCTCAGCTTCGCCCGCGACGCCCGCTTCCGCTCGTTCGCATCCAAAAACCGCTTGCGCAGCCGGATCGACTTCGGCGTCACCTCGACCATCTCGTCGTCGTCGATATACGCGATCGCCTGCTCCAGCGTCGCGCGCTTCGGCGGGGTCAGGCGGACCTGGTCGTCCTTGCCGCCCGAAGCGCGGAAGTTGGTCAGCGCCTTGGTCTTCATCGGGTTGACCTCGAGGTCGTCCGGCTTGGCGTTCTCGCCGACGATCATGCCCTCGTACAGCGCCTCGCCGTGGCCGACGAACAGGATGCCGCGCTCCTCGAGCGGACCCAGGGCGTAGTTATTGGCTTCGCCCGAGCCGTTCGAGATGAGCACGCCGTTCTTGCGGCCCTCGATGTTGCCCTTGAACGGGCCATAGCGCTCGAACAGGCGGTTCATAATGCCGGTGCCGCGCGTGTCCGACAGGAACTCGCCGTGATAGCCGATCATCCCGCGCGACGGGGCGGAGAAGGTGATGCGCGTCTTGCCGCCGGTCGAGGGCCGCATGTCGGTCATCTCGGCCTTGCGCAGGTTCATCTTCTCGACGACCGTGCCCGAATATTCCTCGTCGACGTCGATGATGACGGTCTCGTACGGCTCGGTCTTCTTGCCTTCCTCGTCCTCGCCGAATAGCACGCGCGGGCGGCTGATGCCGAGCTCGAAGCCCTCGCGGCGCATCGTCTCGATCAGCACGCCGAGCTGGAGCTCGCCGCGCCCGGCGACTTCGAAGCTGTCCTTGTCGGAGGCTTCGGTCACCTTGACCGCGACGTTGCTCTCGGCTTCGCGGAACAGGCGCTCGCGGATCATGCGGCTGGTCACCTTGGTGCCCTCGCGGCCCGCCATCGGCGAATCGTTGACCGCGAAGCGCATCGACAGCGTGGGCGGATCGATCGGCTGCGCGTGGAGCGGCTCGGTCACGGTGATGTCGGCGATCGTGTCGGCGACGGTCGCGACCGAGAGGCCCGCGAGGCTGATGATGTCACCGGCCTTGGCTTCGTCGACCGGCACGCGGTCGAGCCCGCGGAACGACAGGATCTTGGAGGCGCGACCGGTCTCGATGATCTTGCCGTCGTTATCGAGCGCGTGGATCGCCTGGTTGAGCTTGACCACGCCCGAGTTGACGCGACCGGTGAGAATACGTCCCAAAAAGGGGTCACGATCGAGCAAAGTGACGAGAAACGTGAACGGAACGCCGGCGACTTCGACCTTGGGGGCGGGAACATGCTGGACGATCGTCTCGAACATCGGGATCAGCGTGCCTTCGCGCGCGTCCATGTCGGTCGAGGCATAGCCGTTGCGGCCCGAGGCGTAGAGCACGGGGAAATCGAGTTGCTCGTCGTTCGCGTCGAGGCTGACGAACAGGTCGAACACTTCGTCGAGCACTTCCTGGATGCGCGCGTCGTTACGATCGACCTTGTTGACGACGACGATCGGTTTCAGGCCGAGTGCCAGTGCCTTACCGGTGACGAACTTGGTCTGCGGCATCGCGCCTTCCGACGAATCGACCAGCAGGACGACGCCGTCGACCATGCTGAGGATGCGCTCCACTTCGCCGCCGAAATCGGCGTGGCCGGGCGTGTCGACGATGTTGATGCGGATGCTCTCGGATTCCCCCGGGGGCGTCCAGTCGACCGAGGTCGGCTTGGCGAGAATGGTGATACCCCGCTCTTTTTCCAAGTCGTTGGAATCCATAGCACGTTCTTCGATCCGCTGGTTGTCGCGGAAGGTGCCGGATTGGCGGAAGAGCTGGTCGACCAAGGTCGTTTTGCCATGATCGACGTGTGCGATGATGGCCACATTGCGGAGGCTCATGGGTGTCTCGTTGCTAAATCGGGAAAAAGGATCGCGTGCCCCTAGCGGAAACCTTGCGTTGCAACAAGGGCGGGGGCGAAACGAGCGCGGGCCGAGTGGCGCGTGCGCCACCCGGCCCGATGCCCCTGTAGGGTGAGGTTGTGATTCAGATCCGCTTGATCCGGCGGCGAACCACCGGCGGGACCCAGTCGTCGAGGAAATGCTTGCTCCGGATCCGCCAGTCGACTTGATCGGTCGATCTTGGGCGCACCTGGAACGCGGTGGTGCGCTTGGGGACGCGATCGAGCCCGCCTTCCACCGCCTTGTAATAATAAAGCGCCATCGACCGGCGCGACAGTTCCGGCGGGCACATCACCGGGTCGGGCTGGCCGTGGTAGCTGTCGAGCGTGGTCGTGAACACGACCGCCCGCCCGAGCACCGGCAACACGCTGACCTCGCGCGTCTTCATGCTCTTGTCCCACAGTTCGAGATTGCCGCCGTAGCTCTCCTCCCAGTTTTCGTTGAGATAGATCAGCAGATTGAGTTGGCGCACGACATTGAGCCGGACATGCTGGTTGAAGTCGGCGTGAACCCCCAGATGGCCGCCACGCTTGGTCTCGTGCAGCCCGCCGCCGACGAACGACGGATCGACGATCAGCCCGCTTATCCCAGTCATCTCCTCCAGAAAGCCGACAAAGGCGTCGCTATTGAACGCGCTGAACAGGCTATGCGTAATCGGCCCACCCCATTCGCTGGGCGGATACTGGTATTTCAACCGCTCTTGCGAACGGTCGAAATACGTCTTGCCCTCCGATTTGGGGAACTCGGACAAGACCTTGCGCAACAAGTCCGGGCTCAGGAAGTCGTCCATGACGATACTTGGAAACGGGCTAGCCGATACATATTGGTCATGCAGCGACTTTCCGATCGCGCGGCACTTCTCTTCGTTGAAAAATACCACATCCGAATCGATCGTAGGATCAAGTACCGCCATAAAACGCCCCCGCTTATTGTGGAGGAGGTTTACCCTATTAGAATGATACCAGCAATATATCGTTACGGTAACATGCGGTCTATTCGGAGGATCAGGCAAGGTACTGAGCCCGTTAGTTAGAAACGCCCGCTGAGTTCCACCCCGTAGACCTGCGGTTCGCCACGAATGTAGGTCGGTATCCCGAACCCACCCCCGGTGTTCCCCGCATCGATCAGATACTTGCGGTTGAGCAGATTGCGCGCGAACCCGCCGATCGCATATTTGCCGCCCTCCAGTTCGACGCCTGCGCGCAGGTTGACCAGCGCATACGCACCCTGGCTGATCGCCGCACTGTTGGGCAGCTCGAAGAACTGGCTGCTCTGATAGGTCGCGGACGGCGTGGCGTAGAGCGTCATCGTCTGCACCGGCACGCGGATCGTCGCGCCGCCCGACGCGGTATATTGCGGCTGCAGGCGGAAGCGCGCGCCCGAATAGACGCCGTAGCTGGCGTTCTTGGCGATCTTGCCGTCGACATAGGCGAAGTTGCCGAACAACTGGACGAAGCGGCCGAGCTTGAGGTTGCCCTCCGCTTCCACGCCCGGGCTGCGCGCCTTGCCCGCGCTTTGCGTCGTGGTGGCGCCGTTGTTGGTCACCGAGACCTGGAAGCCGTTATAGTCCTGGTAGAACGCACCGAGCGACCCGGTGAACGGCCCGACCGTGCCCTTGATCCCGGCTTCGTAGTTCCACACCACTTCGTCGGGGACGATCTGCAGGTTGGGCACGACCTGCCCGCCCACGCTCGCCGCCGCGAGCTGGACGACCGGCGAGCGGCGGCCCTTGCTGATCGTCGCGTACAGGTTGATCGCATCGGTCATGCGGTACAGCACGTTGGCGCGCGGCAGGATCGCCGCGAAGCTCTTCTCCGCTCGGAAGATCGTGCCGTTGGTGTTGGCGGTCCCGAGCAGGCTGGTGCGCACGCCGAGCCCCGCCAGCAGCACCGAGTTCGGCTGGACCGAGCTGTAGCCCGACTTGCGCCGCTCGATCAGCACGCGCGCGCCCGCGGTGATTTCGAGCTTCGGCACCGGAATCCACGTTCCGTCGGCGAAGACCGAATAGGTGTCGTTGGTCCCGTAATTGGTGAAGACCGACTGATACGGCAGCTGCGTCAGCGCACCCCGCGAGAGGACCGACGTCGCACGTGCCGCGGTGACCGTGCCGTTCGGCGCGACGCACCCGGACACACCGTTCGCCGCCAGCGCCCCGCGCACCGCGGCGAACGCGGGCGAAACCGAACAGCCGATGTACGTCCCCTCCTCGGTGGAGAAGGGCACCCGCTGCAGGTTGTTCTCGAAGAACGCGTTCCAGCCGAACGACGCGTGATAGGTGTCGCCGGTGAAGTTGAACCGCCCCTCATGGCTCCACTGGTCGCCCCGCGCGTCCTCGGCAAATTCGAGATACCAGGCGGGGCCACCGTCCGCGTCGAACACTTCGTTGCTGTTGAACTTGCGATAGCCGTTGACCGTGGTGAAGGTGACGCCGGGCGAAAGCTCGTAGGTCGCGGTCAGATTGGCATCATAGACGTCACGCTTCAGCCCGAGCTTGCGCGCGCCGAGCACGGTTTCGCTGAACGGCGAGCCCGACAGCTCGGCATAGGCATAGTCGCCGCCATTGCCGCCGGTTGGCGCCAGCGCGCGCGAGCGGAAGGCGGTGCCGGGGTTGCGCTGGCCGTCGTAGCTCAGCACGAGATTGGCGGTCAGCCGGTCGCTCGGCGCCCAGCGCAGCGACCCACGAATGCCGCGCTGGTCCTGGCCGTTGAGATCGTCCTGGTCGACCTTGCCCTGGTTCTGGTTCGGAACCTTGGGGTCGCCTGCGATATTGCGGACGAAACCGTCGTGATATTTGTACGCGAACGCCAGCCGCCCGGCGAGCGTATCGTTGCCGACGTTGACGAAGCCCGACACCTGCCCGCGATTGTAATTGCCATAAGTCCCGATCAGCTGCCCCGACGTGCCCGCCCGCGCCGGCGCGGAGATCATGTTGACCGCACCGACCGCCGAGGCCGTACCGAACAGCGTCGCCTGCGGTCCCTTGACCACTTCGATCCGCTCCAGATCGTACAGATCCTGATACGCGCCGCGCGTCCGCGAGATGTCGACGCCGTTATAGTAAAGCGAAACGCGCGCGCCCTGCTGCGACGATCCGCTGTCCGAGGTAATCCCGCGGATGACGAAGCCCGGATTGTTGGCGCTCTGCTCCTGAATCCGCAGACCCGGAATGTAGAGCGCGACCTCGGCGAGCGAATTGACCCCCAGTTCCGCCATCCGCGCGCCGGTCACCGCGCTGACGGTGATCGGAACGTCCTGGATGCGCTGCTCGCGCTTCTGCGCGGTGACGACGATGTCGCCGCCCTCGCCGGCCTGGACATCCGGCGCCCCAGCAGGCACCACCAGAGTCTGGGCGATCGCCGCCGACGAACAACAACCGAGCAACGCCGCGGATGCCGCGAACGTGATGACCTTACGCATGTTATGTTTCCCCTTATGCCGCGCTGCGGTATGCCGGAGGTGTTGCGGTATGGCGACGAAACCATTGCACTAGCGTTACAGTCCCCGTGTTTTGCGTGTAGTGTTGTGTTAATACACTTGAAGCGTCGGGGGATCGGCGGCATTTATGGGCGACGCGTAAGTGGGAGATTGACGATGGCGACGACTGCACCGACCGATACGGATGCCGCGGCGTCCGGGCTGGTCCTGACCCCGCCCGATCCCGTTCCCGTCCTCGCGCCCGAAAAAGCGATCGGCCTCGTCCCCGTGGAGGACGGCGTCCGCAGCAAGTTGCAGGACAAGGTCGCGGGCTTCGTCGACGATCTCGTCGCGCAGGACGTCAATTCGCCCGAGTTCGGCAAGCGCGTCGATGCGATCGCGGCGATGGGCCAGAAGGAGATCCGCGCGGCGGCCGAGCAATCCAACCGCTTCCTCGATCGCCCGGTCAAGGCGATGGACGGCGACACCGGCGTCGGCGCGGACCTGACCGAGCTTCGCCGCACGATCGAGAAGCTCGACCCCTCGACCAACAGCAAGCTGATCTCCAGCCGCGGGATCATGTCCAAGTTGTTCGGCGGCAGCATCAACACCTATTTCGACAAATACCGCTCCTCGCAGTCGCACATCTCGGCGATCCTCAAGACGCTCGCGCGCGGCAAGGACGAGCTGCTGATGGACAATGCCGCGATCGATACCGAGCGCAGCAACCTGTGGACCGCAATGGGGCGGCTCGAACAGATGATCGTGCTGTCGAAGGAAATGGACGCGCGGCTCGAGGAAAAGGCGAACGACCTCGACCATAGCGACCCCGCCAAGGCCAAGGCGATCCGCGAGAGCGCGCTGTTCTACGTGCGCCAGCGCACGCAGGACCTGCTGACGCAGATGGCGGTGACGGTGCAGGGCTATCTCGCGCTCGATCTGGTCAAGAAGAACAACGTCGAGCTGATCAAGGGTGTCGACCGTGCCTCGACCACCACCGTGTCCGCGCTGCGCACCGCGGTGACGGTCGCGCAGGCGCTCGCCAACCAGCGGCTCGTGCTCGACCAGATCACCGCGCTTAACACGACCACCGCGAACATCATCGATGCGACCGGCAAGCTGCTCAAGTCGCAGACCGCGACGATCCACGAACAGGCCGCCGCTTCGACCATCCCGGTCGAGACGCTCCAGCGCGCGTTCCAGAACATCTATGACACAATGGACGCGATCGACAGCTTCAAGCTCAAGGCGCTGGATTCGATGAAAACGACGGTCGGCACGCTGTCGAACGAAGTCGAGAAGTCGAAGGGTTATATCGCGCGCGCTGAGGGGGCCGCACAGAACCGGCTGTCCGGCCCCGGCGATACCTTCAAGCTGGAAGCGGAGTGATCCGATGACCGACGTCGACCGCCAGGTTGCGCGTGCCGGAGAGATGCTCGATCGAACACGCGCCGCGCGCGCGCTGCAGCGGGGGCGCCGGCGCGCCGCGACGAGCCTGGCGAAACGCGTCGGGTATGCCGCCGCCGCCGACCTCGCGATCCTCGTCGCCGCCATCGCGGTCGGCTGGTTCGTTCCGCTCGGGATGGGCGGCGCGCTCCTCGTCTTCGTGGTGATGGCGATCGTCACCGCGACCCTGCTCTTCGCAAGCCTGACCCCGACCGTCCGCGCCGAACAGTTGCACGCCGTCCCGCTCAAGGCGCTCCCGCTGATGACCGAACAATGGCTCGATACCCAGCGTGCGCTGCTCCCGGCGCCGGCGCAGACGCTGGTCGACGGCATCGGCGTCCGACTGGAGGCGCTCGCACCGCAGTTGCAGACGCTCGACGAGCAGCAGCCCGCCGCAACCGAGGTGCGCAAGTTGGTCGGCGAACAGCTTCCCGAACTGCTGCGCGATTATGCCAAGGTTCCAGCCGCGCTGCGCACGGTCGAGCGCAACGGCCGCACCCCCGACGCGCAGCTTGCCGATGGCCTGCGCGTGATCGACGAGGAAATCGGACAGATGTCCGCGCAACTCGCGCAAGGCGATCTCGACTTGCTCGAGACACGCGGCCGCTTCCTGGAAATCAAGTATCGCGACTGAGCGCTACGGCCCGACCGACGCCGGACAAAAAAATACCGCCGTCTCGCAAGCGAGACGGCGGTATCTCTACCCGAAGGTTTTACGCTCAGGCGTAGGTGACCTTGGTCGACGAACGCTTGTACGAGCGCAGGCCGAAACCGATCATGCCGAAGCCGATCAGCATCATGCCCCACGTTGCCGGCTCAGGAACAGCCGACGAAACCGTGAAGTTGTACGCGCCGCCATTGTCACGATAGACATCGTCAGCAACGCCGAACGACAGGACGCTGGCGTTCGCCTGCGTCAGACCGGTGTTCAGGACGAACGAGTAGGTGTTGTTCGCGTTGAACGTCGGGAAGGCACCGACGATCGAGTTCGCTGCGGCCTGGGCGCGCGTTGCACCGGTCGAAGCGAACGTGCCGGCGGTGTAGGCGAGCTGGTACAGGCCGGAGTTGCGCGCCTGCGAAACCGTCTGGAAGAACGCGTCGTTGACGGTCTGGCCATTCGAGAAGCCGGTGCCGCTGACGGTCACGCGAACCTGACCGAAGAACGTTCCGGTGGTGGTTGCGCCCAGCGGGTTGTTGAACTGCGCGGTGAGGTTTTCCGTGATGTTCTCAGCGGCAAACGCCGGAGCGGCCGTTGCCAGCAGCGCCACGGCTGCTGCGCTCAAAATCTTCTTCATACTCGCTACCCTCTTACTAATTGCTGGTCCAGTTGGACACGGCTGAAAGGTTAACAAGTTTCGTGCCAACCGCAGAAACCCGCCGTTTCGCACGCTGCAGTGCAGCAGAATGTCAGGATTCATCGTCCTGTGCGACAGGCGGAGACGCGGTCAGGTGGCAGACAAGTGTTAACCATGGTCAGATGCACGCACCGCCCTCAACCGGCGTGAATGCGTTGTAAGAGTGAGCGACACCCTAGATTAAACGTAGCATTTTCCGCGTACAGTTCCGGCTTTCTGTGAAGCTTGGCAGTGTCTTGCTCGGAAGTTTGGCTAATTTGAAATGCGCTTATTTGATCTTTTCCGCCGAAAACAAACTTTCTCTCCCTGCCCGTCGCAAATGGATGGAAGAGTAGCATTTCCAGAGCGCACGATCGCGAACGGTAAAGACCCCAGCGGGACGCGGCGCGTTCAGACCGGCGCACTCGAATGCAATACATGGCACACCGTCGATTTGAGCCTGCCAAACTCGTAACGGAACGTCGTCAGTTTCGGACTCGCGTCCTATCGACACCAAGACGATCCGGATTTCGGGGTATCCCTTTCCGTCCCCATCGCTGACCGCCAACGTCTGCCGACGTTTGCGACCTAATGACGTCGCGCCGTCTTCGGACTACCTCCATGAGAAGACGGCGATCTTGTAGATGCCACCATTCGGACCGCGCAGACTTCGCTTCCAAGAACCTTGATTTTGGACCCGACCAGGCGCTTCATCACGATCCGGATACGCGGGAGGGCGATGTGAGGCTTCGAACGAAGACGCGGTGGATGCTTTTCCTCGCGGGTGCTTCCGTGGGCTTGCCCGCGCCCGCGCAGCTGACGGCACCGGTGAGAAACGGCGATATGCCGATCACGGTCACGGGCGTCAGGACGCGCGATTCCGAGAAGGAGATGAGCAACTGGCGCGTAGCGGAAACGCCCCACGTCGTCGTTTTCAGCCAAAGCAGTGAGCCGGGATTGCGACGGACCGCGCACGATCTCGAAACGCTGCACTTTCTGCTCTCCGCCCTGTTCGGTCGGGCGGACGCGCCGGACGAGACGATCAAGATCGCAGTGACGATGATCGGCAATGCCGGAGCGTTCGAGCAGCTTCGATTGACGGACCTGCGCTGGCAATATGGGCCGTTTCCGCAGGCCTTTTCCAAGACGATCTATTATGACCCCCGCGAAGAGGGGTCCGTTCTCGCGACGACCGAGGACGGCGTGAATCTGGTGCTACAACCGTCGCTCGGGCGTCCGACGAACCGCAATTGCGTTGGTGGCGACGCTGATCCTCCGGTGGCGCAATTCTTCCTGAACCCCACGATCAGTCCGACCGGGGAAGAGGGGTACGACGTCTTCAACCTGCTCAAGCAGCTTCCCGTGAACGAAATCGCGGTTTGCCAGTCGGCGCAATCCCGTCTCTACGCCGGCTTCGCACAGAACTACCTGATGACCTACTTTCCGGCAGCCTATCCGCGCTGGTTTCTGCAGGGCTTCGGAGAGCTGTTCGCGACGATGGTGGCTGGCGAAACCTCCGTCGAATACGGACAGCTTCCGTCTGGTTTCCGTCAGGTCATGGAGCATTACGGCGACTATCCGGTCACGGACGTCCTGAATGGCCACTACCTCTCGGGCAAAGGCCGCGCCTGGACTCCCTATCAGGCGTGGCGGCTGGTCCACCTCTTGTATTTCTCGGACGCTTGGAAACCGCGGCTGCGGGCCTATCTCAGTGCCGTGACACAAGGTGCAGATCCACAAAGCGCGGCAAGCGCCTTGGGCAATCCGGCCGAGCTCCAGCGCGCCGTGAACGCCTATCGGGGACGCGCGGTTCAAGCGGAACGCATGACCTTTCCCGCCGAACGCGCGCCTGCGCCGATCGTCCGTCGCCTGACTCGGGCGGAGGCTGGCTTGATCCGGGGTCGGCTCGAGCTTGGGGCACGGATCGGCCTGCCGGCCGAAGGCAGCAGCGCGCGCGCAACCGCCATTGCTCGCCGCTCGGCCTGGCTCGGGCGGCTCCGCGAGAATGCGCGGCAGTTCCCCGGTTTCATCGAACACCCGTTGCTTCTGGCGGAGGCGGAATGTCGCGCCGGGAATGCGGACGAATGCCTGGGGGCCGCCGAACGCGTGGTCGCCACATCGCCGACGGATACGCGGGCGCTGGTGTGGAAAGGCACGGCGCTTGCGCAACTGGCGGCGCGCACCCCCGCCGCCGACCGGAGGCAGTCGCTGGAGGATGCGCGACGCGTCCTCGTCAAGGCCAACCATCTCGACCCGGAGGGCATCCTCCCGCTCATCGCCTATTACGACAGTTTCGGCGTCGCCGGGAAAGCCGCCCCGGACCGTGCGGTGGAAGGATTGTCGAAGGTCGTTCACGCCGTCCCTGCCGCCGCCAGCCCGAGGGTAAAGCTGGGGGCGGAACTGGTCGCGCGTGATCTCGGAGAGGAAGCGCGCACGACGCTCCTGCCCGTGGCGCAGGGTCCGTTCGACACCCCGGAACGACCTGCCGCCGCCGCTTTGCTACCCAAACCAGCGACAAAACAGCGCGAACCGTAGTCATACTGCGCGAAAACCGGTTCCGGATGGGCGCAAACCGGTCATGATCGGCGGTTAATGGCGTCACCCCGGACAGCGCCCGGAACGTCCTCGTTCACCCTTATCCTTCCCGACAAACGGCGCTCGGTCAGCGGGTTACGCCGTCGGTGTACGCGATGATCGCAATGTTCTGCACCATCCGCGCGGCGCTATCGATCCGGAACGGCTGCAACCGCCCCCCCGTCCCCGGATCGACCCCGATCACGAACGGTCGCGCAGTCTGCCCCGCGCCGCCCTCCAGCCAGCCATAGCGCACATTGACCGAGAGCAGCGGTACGACCATCCGCCGCCCACCGATCTCCACCGTCTCGATCGTTTCCTTGGGGTGCATCGCCATCCCACTGAGATCGACCGCAGTTCCCGGCGGAAGATCGAACGGCGCGGCGATCGATTTCTCGATCGGCAGCGCGAAAAGCGCGTCCAGCAGCGCGTCGTGCTGCGCCCCCATCCCCAGCAGCCGCAGATCGAGCCGGATCCCGCTCGCCAGCGCGTCGCCGACGTTGCGCACTACGATGCGATAATCGACTGCCACGCTAAGCAGATTGGTCCCGGCCCGCGTCGCGACGCAATCGATCTCGAGCCGCGCGCGCGACTCAAGCGCGGCTGTGGCAACCGGTGCCGGCTCCGCCCGCATCACCAACGGAGCATCGGCAACATCATTGGCAACATCCGCAAAAGTGGGGGCATTCGCATCGACCTTCCGCCGGCGCAACGCCAGAAAGCCAGCAATCGCGACCCCCAGCCCGCCCAAGACCAGCCACACCCAAGACGTCCCCGCTTCACCCCGCTGCGCGGTTTGAGACGGAGCAACCGGCGTCGTCCTCGCTCCGTCAGGCGTCGGCGACACCACAGCGACCGGCGCGGCCGTCGGCGTCGGGACCGGCTCGAGCGCGGCGGGCGTCGGCGCGGCGACCGGGGTGGGCGTCGCGACCGGCGCCGGCCGCACGCGCACCGTCACGCCGGGTTCGCTCGATGGTCGAGCGACCGGGGTGACGCGCACGGTCGGGACGACGCGGGGCGGTGGCACAGGCGCAGCGACCACCGGCGCGGCAGGCGCTGGTGTCGGTGTCACCGTCGGACGCGGCGCCGAGGCGCCGGTCGTCGGCTCCGCGTCGGGCGCGACCCTTGGCGTGGGGCGCGACGATGGCAGGCTGAACCCGTCAAGATCAGACAGCGGTGTAGCGGGCGTGGACGTTTGCGCCTCCGCCTGGGTTGCCAACAGAAGTGCGAACAGGAATGGAGCGGTGCGGGGGATGTTTTTCACGGCACCGCCCATAGCGACAATAGCGCAACCGCCAAAGCCGCGCTTCCGGTACCCGCGACCAATTCGCCGCGCCGCCTGCTCTGTTCGCCCTATCACAGGCGCGCACCGTGCAAAACTCCGTCAACCCACGATTTGACACGTCCCCGCACCGTCCCTATATGGCGCATTCGACCATAATCTTCGGGAAAGGACGTGCCGTCGCGCAGCATGTCGATCGTATTGGGATTGTGGTTTTACGAGACGCATGAAAGCTGCTGTCGTTCCGCCTTGCGGAGGACATGCGGCTTTTTGCGTTTTCGGCGTGCCCGCCCGGGCGTTTCCGGGCACGAATTTAGAGCTTGAGGGCAAAAACTCCATGGCGACCAAGGCAACCAACGAGGGCACGGCCAAGCCGCGCGCAGCAGAAAGCGGCACCGCCAAGCGCCGTATCCGCAAGGTTTTCGGCAACATCCACGAAGTCGTGCAGATGCCGAACCTGATCGAGGTCCAGCGCGAGAGCTACGAGCAGTTCCTGCGCTCTGACCCCGCGATCGGTTATGTCTCGGGTCTCGAGAAGACGCTGCGCAGCGTTTTCCCGATCCGCGATTTCGCCGGCACCGCCGAACTCGACTTCGTCAATTACGAGCTCGAGCCCCCCAAGTTCGACACCGACGAGTGTCGCCAGCGGTGGTATCACCTATGCGGCACCGATGCGCGTCACGCTGCGCCTGATCGTGTTCGAGGTCGATGCCGATACCGATTCGCGTTCGGTCCTCGATATCAAGGAGCAGGACGTCTACATGGGCGACATGCCCCTGATGACGGGCAACGGCACCTTCATCATCAACGGCACCGAGCGTGTCATCGTCTCGCAGATGCACCGTTCGCCGGGCGTCCTGTTCGACCATGACCGCGGCAAGACCCACGCATCGGGCAAGTATCTGTTTGCCGCGCGCGTCATTCCGTATCGCGGGTCGTGGCTCGACTTCGAGTTCGACGCCAAGGACATCGTCAACGTCCGCATCGATCGCAAGCGCAAGCTGCCGGTGACGGCGCTGCTCTACGCGCTCGGCATGACCGGCGAGGAAATCCTCAACCACTTCTACAACCGCGTGACCTTCGTCCGTGGCCAAGGTGGCTGGATCATCCCGTTCCAGGCTGAAAACTGGCGTGGCCAGAAGCCGATGTACGACATCATCGACGCCAAGACCGGCGAGATCGTGTTCGCCAACGGCCAGAAGATCAGCCCGCGCGCAGCCAACAAGGCAGCTAAGGACGGCCTGACCGACCTGCTGATCCCGACCGAGGAAATCTTCGGCCGTTACAGCGCCTATGACCTGATCAACGACAACACCGGCCAGATCTACATCGAGGCGGGCGACGAAGTGTCGGCCGAGAACCTTGAGCTGCTCGACCAGGCCGGGATCGATCGGATCGAACTGCTCGATATCGATCACGTCGCGACGGGCCCGTGGATCCGCAACACGCTCAAGGTCGACAAGGCCGAGGAACGCGAGCAGGCGCTGTCGGACATCTACCGCGTCATGCGCCCGGGCGAGCCGCCCACGCTCGAGACCGCAGAGTCGCTGTTCAGCGGCCTGTTCTTCGATCCCGACCGCTACGACCTGTCGGCTGTCGGTCGTGTGAAGCTCAACATGCGTCTCGACCTCGATGTCGAGGACACCGTTACCACGCTGCGCACCGAGGACATTCTCGAAGTCGTCAAGACGCTCGTGAACCTCAAGGACGGCAAGGGCGACATCGACGATATCGACAACCTCGGTAACCGTCGTGTGCGTTCGGTCGGCGAGTTGCTCGAGAACCAGTATCGCGTCGGCCTGCTCCGCATGGAGCGCGCTGTGAAGGAGCGTATGTCGTCGGTCGACGTGTCGACCGTGATGCCGAACGACCTGATCAACGCGAAGCCAGCGGTTGCCGCGGTCCGCGAATTCTTCGGCTCGTCGCAGCTGTCGCAGTTCATGGATCAGACCAACCCGCTGTCGGAAGTCACCCACAAGCGTCGCGTGTCGGCCCTTGGACCGGGTGGTCTGACGCGTGAGCGCGCAGGCTTCGAAGTCCGCGACGTTCACCCGACGCATTATGGCCGTATCTGCCCGATCGAGACGCCGGAAGGCCCGAACATCGGTCTGATCAACTCGCTCGCGTCGTTCAGCCGCGTCAACAAGTATGGCTTCATCGAGACGCCGTACCGCAAGGTCGTCGACCACAAGGTGACCGACGACGTGGTGTACTTGTCGGCGATGGAAGAGGCCAAGCACACGATCGCGCAGGCCAACGCCGAGCTCGATTCGACCAACGGCTTCGTCGAAGAACTCGTCTCGTCGCGTCAGGCGGGCGAATTCCTGATGGCGATCCCCAACAACATCACCCTTATGGACGTCAGCCCCAAGCAGCTCGTCTCGGTCGCGGCATCGCTCATTCCGTTCCTGGAAAACGATGACGCCAACCGCGCACTGATGGGCTCGAACATGCAGCGTCAGGCGGTTCCGCTGGTCCAGGCCGAGGCACCGTTCGTCGGCACCGGCATGGAAGAGACCGTGGCACGCGATTCGGGTGCTGCAATCTCGGCCAAGCGGGCTGGCATCGTCGACCAGGTCGACGCGGCGCGTATCGTCATCCGTGCAACCGGCGAGATCGATGCCGGCCAGTCGGGCGTCGACATCTACACGCTGATGAAGTTCCAGCGCTCGAACCAGAACACCTGCATCAACCAGCGTCCGCTGGTGAAGGTGGGCGACGTGATCCATGCTGGCGACGTCATTGCCGACGGTCCGTCGACCGAGTTCGGTGAGCTCGCGCTCGGCCGTAACGCGCTCGTCGCGTTCATGCCGTGGAACGGGTACAACTATGAGGATTCGATCCTCATCTCCGAGCGTATCGTCAAGGACGACGTCTTCACCTCGATCCACATCGAGGAATTCGAAGTCATGGCGCGCGACACAAAGCTCGGGCCGGAAGACATCACGCGCGATATCCCCAACGTCGGCGAGGAAGCGCTCCGCAACCTCGACGAAGCTGGCATCGTGTACATCGGCGCAGAGGTCGAACCGGGCGATATTCTCGCGGGCAAGATCACGCCGAAGGGCGAAAGCCCGATGACGCCGGAAGAAAAGCTGCTCCGCGCGATCTTTGGTGAGAAGGCGTCGGACGTGCGCGACACGTCGCTCCGCCTGCCGCCGGGTGTTGCGGGTACGGTCGTTGAGGTCCGGGTGTTCAACCGCCACGGCATCGACAAGGACGAGCGCGCGATGGCGATCGAGCGCGAAGAGATCGAGCGCCTCAAGAAGGATTCGGACGACGAGCGCAGCATCCTCAACCGCGCGACCTGGTCGCGTCTGCGCGAGATGCTGATCGGCCAGACGGCAACCGCCGTTCCCAAGAACGGGCCGAAGAAGGGCGTGGTCATCGACCAGGACGTCCTCGACAGCGTCGATCGTCACGAATGGTGGAAGTTCGCGGTTGCCGACGACAAGACCCAGAGCGATCTGGAAGCGGTCAAGACGCAGTATGACGATGCCGCCAAGCTGATCCTCGACAAGTTCCACGATCGTCGCGACAAGCTCGAGCGTGGTGATGAGCTGCCGCCAGGCGTGCTCAAGATGGTCAAGGTTTTCGTCGCGGTGAAGCGCAAGCTGCAGCCGGGCGACAAGATGGCCGGCCGTCACGGGAACAAGGGCGTCATCTCGCGGATCCTGCCGGCGGAGGACATGCCGTTCCTCGCCGACGGTACGCCGGTCGATCTCGTGCTCAACCCGCTGGGCGTGCCGTCGCGCATGAACGTCGGTCAGATCTTCGAGACGCATCTCGGCTGGGCTGCCCGTAACCTGGGGCAACAGGTCCACCGTGCGCTCGAGGATTGGCGCGACGCCAACCCCGAACCCAAGGCGGGCGACATGCCCGACGCGGTCAAGGCACGGCTGCTCGAAGTGTACGGCGATCACTACGCCGCAGACATCGAGGCGCGGACCGCCGAGCAGATCATCGAGCTGACGGACAACCTGCGCACCGGCATCCCGATGGGAACGCCTGTGTTCGACGGTGCTCGTGAAGCCGACGTATCGGCGATGCTGGAACTGGCGGGTCTCGATCCGTCGGGTCAGTCGGAATTGTTCGACGGGCGCACCGGCGACAAGTTCGATCGCAAGGTCACCGTGGGCATCATCTACATGCTCAAGCTGCACCATCTGGTCGACGACAAGATCCACGCCCGGTCGATCGGGCCGTACTCGCTCGTCACGCAGCAGCCGCTGGGTGGTAAGGCGCAGTTCGGTGGTCAGCGCTTCGGTGAGATGGAGGTCTGGGCGCTTCAGGCCTACGGCGCTGCGTACACCTTGCAGGAAATGCTCACGGTCAAGTCGGACGACGTCGTCGGGCGCACCAAGGTCTATGAGGCGATCGTCAAGGGTGACGACACCTTCGAGGCCGGGATTCCGGAGAGCTTCAACGTTCTCGTCAAGGAAATGCGTTCGCTCGGCCTCAACATCGAGCTGACCACGACCGAGCATTTCGACAGCGACGGCGTCGCGATCGCGGCAGAGTAACACGAGCCTCCCCTCCCGCTTGCGGGAGGGGAATGAGGGGTGGGCTCCCGGCCCGCGGCGGACCGCACGGTCGCTTCCGGGTGCCCACCCCCTCCCAGCCTGAAGAGGCTGGGCCCCTCCCCCTCCCGCAAGCGGGTGGGGGGTAAGATTTCGAGGAAAGGTTCATCTCCATGAACGAACTGACCAATTTCGCGAACCCGGTCGTCAAGGCCGAGACCTTCGACCAGATCCAGATCGGCATCGCCAGCCCGGACAAGATCCGCAGCTGGTCGTTCGGTGAGATCAAGAAGCCCGAGACCATCAACTATCGCACGTTCAAGCCCGAGCGTGACGGCCTGTTCTGCGCGCGCATCTTCGGTCCGATCAAGGATTACGAGTGCCTGTGCGGCAAGTACAAGCGCATGAAGTACAAGGGCATCGTCTGCGAGAAGTGCGGCGTCGAAGTCACCGTCTCGAAGGTCCGGCGTGAGCGCATGGGCCACATCGAGCTGGCCGCCCCGGTCGCGCACATCTGGTTCCTCAAGTCGCTGCCTTCGCGCATCGGCTTGCTGCTCGACATGCAGCTGAAGCAGCTCGAGCGCGTGCTGTACTTCGAGGCGTATATCGTGATCGAGCCGGGCCTGACCCCGCTCGAGAAGTACCAGCTGATGACCGAGGACGAGCTCCTCGACGCGCAGGACGAGTATGGCGAAGACGCCTTCTCGGCCGGCATCGGCGCGGAAGCCGTCCGCATCATGCTCCAGGACCTCGATCTCGAAGGCGAGCGCAAGGAGCTGCTCGAAGAGCTCGCGGTCACCAAGTCCGAGCTGAAGCCCAAGAAGATCATCAAGCGGCTCAAGGTCGTCGAGAGCTTCATCGATTCAGGCAACCGCCCGGAGTGGATGATTCTCGAGGTCGTTCCGGTCATTCCGCCCGAGCTGCGCCCGCTGGTGCCGCTGGACGGTGGTCGTTTCGCGACGTCGGATCTGAACGATCTGTATCGCCGCGTGATCAACCGCAACAACCGCTTGAAGCGCCTGATGGAGCTGCGTGCGCCGGACATCATCGTCCGCAACGAGAAGCGCATGCTGCAGGAGGCCGTCGACGCGCTGTTCGACAACGGTCGCCGCGGTCGCACGATCACGGGCGCCAACAAGCGGCCGCTCAAGTCGCTGTCCGACATGCTCAAGGGCAAGCAGGGCCGCTTCCGTCAGAACCTTCTCGGTAAGCGCGTCGACTATTCGGGTCGTTCGGTCATCGTGACCGGGCCTGAGCTCAAGCTGCACCAGTGCGGCCTGCCGAAGAAGATGGCGCTCGAGCTGTTCAAGCCGTTCATCTACGCCCGTCTCGACGCCAAGGGTCTGTCCATGACCCTGAAGCAGGCGAAGAAGTGGGTCGAGAAGGAGCGCAAGGAAGTCTGGGACATCCTCGACGAGGTGATCCGCGAGCATCCCGTGATGCTGAACCGCGCGCCGACGCTTCACCGTCTGGGCATCCAGGCGTTCGAGCCCGTGCTGATCGAGGGCAAGGCGATCCAGCTGCACCCGCTGGTCTGCTCGGCCTTCAACGCCGATTTCGACGGCGATCAGATGGCGGTCCACGTGCCGCTGTCGCTGGAGGCGCAGCTCGAAGCCCGCGTGCTGATGATGTCGACCAACAACATCCTGTCGCCCGCGAACGGCAAGCCAATCATCGTACCGTCGCAGGACATGGTGCTGGGTCTCTATTATCTGTCGATGCTCAAGGAAGGCGAGCCCGGCGAGGGCATGATGATCTCCGACATGCAGGAGGTTCATCACGCGATCGAGGCTGGCGCGGTCACGCTCCACACCAAGATCATCAGCCGCGTCCCGCAGACCGACGAGGACGGCAAGCAGTACCTCAAGCGCTATGAGACCACCCCCGGTCGCATGCTGCTCGGCGAGTGCCTGCCGCAGAACCACAAGGTGCCGTTCGACATCGTCAACCGCCTTCTGACCAAGAAAGATGTCGGCGACGTGATCGACGAGGTCTATCGCCACGCCGGCCAGAAGGACACGGTGCTGTTCGCCGACGCGATCATGTCGCTGGGCTTCAAGCATGCGTTCAAGGCGGGCATTTCGTTCGGCAAGGATGACATGATCATCGCGCCGGACAAGGAAAAGCTGGTCGACGAGACGCGCGATCAAGTGAAGGACTTCGAGCAGCAGTATCAGGACGGCCTGATTACGCAGCAAGAGAAGTACAACAAGGTGATCGACGCCTGGAGCCGTTGCGGCGACCTGGTGGCGAACTCGATGATGAACGAGATCAAGGCGGTTCGGCATTATGACGACGGCCCGATGAAGGGCCGCGAGAAGGACATCAACTCGATCTACATGATGGCCCACTCGGGTGCGCGTGGTTCGCAGGCGCAGATCAAGCAGTTGGCCGGCATGCGCGGCCTGATGGCCAAGCCGTCGGGCGAGATCATCGAAACGCCGATCATCTCGAACTTTAAGGAAGGCCTGACCGTCCTTGAGTACTTCAACTCCACCCACGGTGCCCGTAAGGGTCTCGCGGATACGGCGCTGAAGACCGCGAATTCGGGCTATTTGACGCGACGTCTCGTCGATGTGTCGCAGGATTGCGTCATTATCGAGGAGGATTGCGGCACAACGCGCGCACTTGAGATGCGGGCGATCGTCCAGGGCGGTTCGACCATCGCATCGCTCGGCGAGCGCATCCTTGGCCGCACCACGGCCGAGGACATCGTGGACAGCAAGACCGGCGAGATCGTGATCCCGTCGGGCACGCTGCTCGACGAGCCGATGGTCGCGCGGATCGAGGCGATCGGGACGCAGTCGTGCAAGATCCGCTCGCCGCTGGTCTGCGAGACCAAGATCGGTGTCTGCGGCAAGTGCTACGGGCGCGATCTCGCCCGCGGGACTCCGGTGAACATCGGCGAAGCGGTCGGCGTCATCGCGGCGCAGTCGATTGGTGAGCCGGGCACGCAGCTGACGATGCGTACCTTCCACATCGGTGGTGCAGCACAGCTCAATGAGCAGTCCAACCTGGAGGCAGTGGCCGACGGCACGATGGAATATCGTGATCTTCGCACCATCACCGACCAGCGTGGCCGCCGCGTCGTGCTTAGCCGTTCGGGCGAAATCGCGATCGTCGACATGGACGGCCGCGAGCGCGCGGTGCACCGTATTCCGTACGGCGCCTACGTGCTCTTCGACGATGGCCACATCGTCGAAAAGGGCGATCGTCTGGCGGAGTGGGATCCGTTCACCATGCCGGTGATCACCGAGAACCCCGGCGTCGTGAAGTATGTCGATCTGATCGAGGGCAAGACGCTCGTCGAGCAGGCCGATGAAGCGACGGGTATCTCGCAGCGGGTCGTGATCGAATATCGCGCGACCACCAAGGCCAAGGAGGATCTCCGTCCGCGCCTTACCCTCACGGGTGAAAGCGCCGAGGAAGCCGGTCGGTACATGCTCGTCGCGGGCGCTACGCTCTCGGTCGAGGATGGGGCGACGGTTTCGGGCGGTGACGTTCTGGCCCGTGTCAGCCGTGAAAGCGCCAAGACGCGCGACATCACCGGCGGTCTGCCGCGTGTTGCCGAGCTGTTCGAAGCGCGCAAGCCGAAGGAGAATGCGATCATCGCTAAGGTCTCCGGTCGCGTGGTGTTCGGCAAGGATTACAAGGCGAAGCGCAAGATCGGTATCCAGCCCGAGGACGGCGGTGATGTCGTGGAGTATCTGGTGCCGAAGTCGAAGGTCATCGACGTGCAGGAAGGCGATTACGTCAAGCGCGGCGACAACCTTATCGGCGGCTCGCCTGATCCGCATGACATTCTGGAAGTGCTCGGCATCGAGCCCTTGGCCGAATATCTCGTGTCGGAAATCCAGGAGGTCTATCGTCTCCAGGGCGTGAAGATCAACGACAAGCACATCGAGACGATCGTTCGTCAGATGCTGCAGAAGGTCGAGATCACCGACGGCGGCGACACCACGCTGTTGGCGGGCGAACAGGTCGATCGCGACGAGATGGACGACATCAACTCGAAGATCGACAAGAAGGAGCGTCCTGCTCAGGGCAAGCCTGTCCTGCTCGGCATCACCAAGGCGTCGCTGCAGACCCGCAGCTTCATCTCGGCGGCGTCGTTCCAGGAGACCACCCGAGTCCTCACCGAAGCATCGGTGCAGGGCAAGAAGGACACGCTGACCGGTCTCAAGGAGAACGTCATCGTGGGTCGCCTGATCCCGGCGGGTACAGGTGCGGGGCTAAACCGCCTGCGCGTCACCGCTTCGTCGCGCGATGCGGCGCTGCGGGTCCAGCAGCGGCGTCTCGCCGAGGTTGCGATCGTCGCGCCGAACTCGGCGAAGGAAGAGCATGAGGCAGAGCTCGCGCGGTCCGCGCGCGACTCAGGGGGTGCCGGGAGCGATCCGCTCGCAGCCGTCACCACCAGCGGTCATGGTAGCGACGCCGATGCGGGTGAGTATCTGAACAAGGAGTAATCTCCGCGTTTGGGCACACCGCCTGACATGACAAAAAGCCGTCGACCCGTTCGGGTCGGCGGCTTTTTTTGTACGTCATTGAGATGTCTACGGTTTGGCGGTGCGCAACCTGATATCGCCGCCCCCAGGCCCGCCACAGATACCGCGCACCATACCGCTGCCCCGGGACTGCAAAACCATTTCAGAAATTCGGTATTGTTCATACTTTGGGAGGATCTGCGACCGCGCGGCAGCGTCTTCTGACTTCCGACGCCTTTCTAAGTTATTGTTTAGACTATATTATTTAAGGAATGGTCCGATCCAACGTCGCTATGTCAACGAAATTGGGAATAGATTTATTATTTCTTCTTTGTTACTCAATCGGGGCAAAACAAGGTCACCAGAGCACACCAATGCCGGACCTTTCGTTGGAATGTTGGTTGCCCGGCAACAGCGGGGCGTTTGGCGCTGAGCAGTCTACTGCTGCCGGGCCGGTCTAAGGGGTGGATTTCATGAAGTTTTATACCGGATTGCTAAGCTCGACCATTCTCGCGGGGCTTACCGTCCTGCCCGCAGCGGCGCAGACCGCGCCGGCCGAAGCGCCAGCAGCGACCGCCCAGGCAACAGCACCCGCAGACTCCTCTGACGGCGACATCGTCGTTACCGGACTGCGGGAAAGCCTCCGCAGCGCCATCTCCGTAAAGCGCAAGGCGAACGCCGTCGTCGACGTCATCACGTCAGAGGCGATCGGCAAGTTCCCGGATCGCAACGTCGCAGAATCGCTGTCGCACATCCCGGGCGTCAGCATCGATCGTCGCTTCGGCGAGGGCGAGAAGGTCGCGATCCTCGGTACCGACCCCGCGCTCAACCGCATGCTGCTCGACGGCCACGCGCTCGCCTCTGCCGACTGGGGTGGCAACGACAACGATCCGTCGAGCCGTACCTTCAACTATTCGCTGCTTGCGCCCGAACTGGTCGAGCGGCTCGAAGTCTACAAGTCGCCGGAACCGCGGGTCGAGGAAGGCAGCCTCGGCGGCACCGTTATCGTCCGCACGCGGCGTCCGCTCGACACCCCCGCCAATTCGATCTTCGCGTCGGGCGGCTACACGTACAACGATCGTTCGGACAAGGGGAACATCCGGGGGTCGGGCCTCTACAGCTGGAAGAACAAGTCCGACACCTTCGGCTTCCTCGTCGCCGCGACCTACGACAAGCAGAGCCTGACCCGCGCAGGCGTCGAGTTCTTCGGCTATGACAACGTCGCCCCCAACGCCAATGGCACCTACAGCAGCCCCTTCGTCAACCGCGCCGCCGACGGCACGCTGAGCCTCAAGAGCCCCGGCGCGACGATCAACGGCGGGACGATCTCGGACCTGTACAAGGCCGCATCGCCGTTCGGCATCAACTATGCCTATTTTCAGCAAACCCGCGAGCGCAAGAGCGTGTCCGGCACGGTCCAGTATCGTCCGGTGCAGAACCTGACGCTGACGCTCAACGGCTTGCACATTGACGGCAATTACAACAACTACAGCCAGTCGATGTACACCATCCCAGGCGCGTGGACGGGTGACGTGCTGACCTCGGCGACGATCGCCAACGGCACCGTCACCGGCGCCACGTTCGCAGGCGCGAAGAACCAGAGCGCGCAGCTCGATACGCTCGTCCGCAAGACCAAGCTCAAGACCGACAACATCAACCTGTTTGCGGACTGGGAAGGCTCGGGCGGCGCGAAGATCGCGTTCGCGGGCGGCTGGAGCAAGGCGACCGGCGGGCGCAACCCGGAATATCTGTTCAACGTCCAGACCAAGCTACCTTACAGCTATGCCTTCACGCCGAACTCGGCGACCGTGAACTTCGTCGGCGATCCGACCAACGCTGCGAACTATTTCACCAACCCGAGAAACAACGCCGCGCAGATCGAGGGCCGTCCGGTCATCGTCAACGGCACGCAGCTCAACGGCGCGCAGATCGGCGGACAGGACTTCAGCGTCACGACCGACCGCGACATCTTCGGCGGCTATGACGCGACCATCCCGGTCTCGTTCGGGCCGTTCACCGAAGTGCTGCTCGGGTCGCGCGTCACCGATCACCTCAACCGGATCGACGGCCGCGGCATCAACACCTACCTGACGACGTCGAAGCTCGGATCGCAGCTTGGGGTCACCACGCTCGCGACGCCGGACGGGACGTTCAGCGGTAGCGGCGGCAACGGCAACGCCACGCAATACCTCAACCTGCCGGAACAGTCGGTGATCGACATCCTGGCGAATTCGATCAACACGCCGCTGATCACCAAGGTGGGCGCGACGACGAGCGTCAAGGAAACCGTCGCGGCATCGTACCTGCAGGCGAACTTCAACCAAGGCGGGTTCCGCGGCAACATTGGTGGTCGCCTTGTCTATACGCGCGACGTTTCCAACTATGCGCTGACGCTGCCGACGGTTGCGAACCCGACGCCTGCCCCGGTGCCGACGACCTCGACGACCGATTATCTGAAATTCCTCCCAAGCCTCAACATCGCCTATGAGGCGAGCCAGCAGATCATCTTCCGCGGTGCGGTGGCAAAGGTCATCTCGCGTCCGCGCTACCAGGATCTGGCAGCATCCATCACGCAGAACGACACGACCTTCGACGCTGGCGGCGGCAACCCCGATCTCAAGCCGTACGAATCGGTAAACTACGAACTGACCGCGGAATATTATCCGCGCGCCGGTACGCTGCTGGCGGTCGAGCTGTTCCGCCGAGAGATCTCGAACTATATCATCAACATCCGTCAGCAGAACGTCACGCTGTTCAACTCGCTGACCGGGCAGCTCGACAACCGTTACAACGTCTCGCGGCCGATCAACGGCGGCAAGGCGACGGTCAACGGCGCGCTCGTGTCGGGTCAGGCGGAAATCTGGGGTGGATTCGGGCTTCAGGCGAACTATTCGTATCAGGACAGCAAGACATCCTCGGTCGATGTGACGGGCGCGGCGCTCAACCTGCCGTATCTGTCCAAGCACACCGTCAACGTGATCCCTTATTTCGAGAAGGGTCCGTTCCAGGCGCGGCTGAGCTACAGCTACCGGTCGTCCTACTTCCGCACGATCGGTCGCCTCGGGTCGCGCGAGATGGTCGCGCCGTACAATCAGGTCGACCTTTCGGCGAGCTTCAAGCTCAACGATTCGATCACGTTCACGGCCAACGCGCAGAACCTGCTCGACGAGACGTACTTGCAATATAACGGCACGCCGGATCGCCCGACCGCCTTCTACAAGAACGGCCGGACCTTCGTCGGATCGGTTTCGTTCCGCATGTAAGCCTAACCCTGCCCGTCAGACCGAAACGCCGCCCGAAGACTCTCCGGGCGGCGTTTTTGTGTTGGAGGGGCTTTGCGCGTAGGGAGCGGCAATGGCGCGCCTGATCCTGCTCAACAAACCCTATGACGTCCTGTCGCAATTCACCGATGCCAAATCGCCCAGTCCCAGACCGACACTGTCCACCTACGTCACGGTGCCGGGAGTCTATCCCGCGGGGCGGCTCGACCGCGACAGCGAGGGATTGATGCTGCTGACCGACGATGGCCGTCTGCAGGCGAGGATCGCGGACCCCAAGTTCAAGCTGCCCAAGACCTATCTGATCCAGGTCGAGGGCGACCCGGATGACGCCGCGCTTGCGCCGCTTCGAAAGGGCGTGCTGCTCAAGGACGGAATGACGCTGCCGGCCGAGGTCGAGCGGATCGCCGATCCCGCGTTATGGCCGCGCGATCCGCCGGTACGGTTTCGCAAGAGTGTGCCCGATGGCTGGATCTCGCTGACGATCCGCGAGGGGCGCAACCGGCAGGTGCGGCGCATGACCGCTGCGATGGGGTTTCCAACCTTGCGGCTGGTGCGCTGGCGGATCGGGGAATGGACGATCGAGGGGCTTGCGCCGGGGGAGATGCGGGAGGTTGTTGTTTGAGCGGCGAGGTGGGTTCTCGGTGAGACACCCCCCACCCCCAGCCCCTCCCCTGAAGGGGAAGGGAGATCCTTTTGTCTTCTTAGCCCCTCCCCTTAAGGGGAGGGGTTGGGGTGGGGCCGCAAAGCAAAGCAACCCCCTCAGCAAGCTCACCCAGAAAGCGCCACAGCGCGCTCCCGCAACCGCTCGATCGCAGCCGCATGGATCCCCGGCACGCACGTCACCACCCCGAAAGCCTGCGCCCGCGGCGTGTTGAACGTCAGCCCCTGCCCCAGCGCATCGCTCACGGCCGCCCCCGCTTCGGCTGCGATCAGCACGGCAGCAGCGACATCCCACTCCCAACCCCAGCGCAAGGTCGCGACCAGATCTGCCTCATCCGCCGCGACCATCGCGATCCGAAGCGCAATCGAATTGGGTTTCGCCACCGCGACCAGATCGCGATCGACCTTGGGCAGAGCGTCGGTCGGCACGCGCGATCCGCTAAACACGCGCCGATCGCCGACCGCCAGCCGCATGCCGTTGCCCCACGCCCCCTGCCCCAGTTCAGCGCGAAACACTTGCCCGCGCGCCGCAGCGTCGAGCACGCCGATCACCGGCCGCCCGTTATCGACCAGCGCGATCGACACCGCCCAACCGTCCCGCCCGCGGATATAGTCGCGCGTCCCGTCGATCGGATCGACCACCCACAGCCGCGCGCACGCGAGGCGGTCGGGATTGTCGGCGGTCTCTTCCGAAAGCCATCCTGCGTCCGGCAGAAGCGCCGACAGGCGTTCGCGCAGGAAGGCGTTCACTTCCAGGTCGACCGCACAGACCGGGTCGCCCGGCGCCTTCTCCCAGCGCGCGAAGTCGGTGCGCCACTGACGCAACGCCAGCGCACCCGCGTCGGCGGCAATCGCCGCGACCGCGTCCGCCAGTCCGGGTTCAACCACTGGCGACGGTCATCCCCTCGACCCGCAGCGTCGGGACGTTGGTGCCGTAGCGGAACTCAAGGTCGTTGGCGGGAATGAGGTTACGGTACATTTCCCGCAAATTGCCCGCGATCGTGAATTCGGCGACCGGCCCGGCGATCTTGCCGTCGACGATGCGGAACCCTGCGGCGCCGCGCGAATAATCGCCCGTCACGCCGTTGACGCCCATGCCGATCAGCTCGGTGACATAGACCCCGTTCGCAATGTCCTCGATCAGCGTCTGCACCGGCACCTTGCCCGCGACCATGTGGAGGTTGCTCGGCGAAACACCGGGTCCACCGCCGACACCGCGCGCAGCATGGCCGGTTGGCTCCATCCCCAATTGCCGGGCCGCGGCGCTGTCGAGCAGCCACGTTTCGAGCATCCCGTGCTCGACGATCGCGCACGGGCTGACCGGCAGCCCCTCACCGTCGAACGGACGCGAGCGCAGTCCATGCGGACGATGCGGATCATCCAGCACGGTGACGCCGTCCGAAAATACCTGCGTGCCCAGCGCATCGAGCAGGAAACTCGTCTTGCGCGTAATCGCCGCGCCCGAAATCGCACCCGTCAGATGCCCCAACAGGCTGGATCCGACCCGCGGATCGTACACCACCGGCATCGGCCCGCTCGCCAATCGGCCGGGGTTCACCCGTGCGACCGCGCGTTCGCCCGCCTTGGTCCCGATCGTCTCGGGTGCGTCCAGCGCGCGGCGATGCCGCGTCGAATGATACGCATAATCGCGCACCATTTCGCCCCCGCCCTCGGTCGAACCCGCCAGCACGCTCGCGGAGACGCCATAGCCGGTCGCCGCATAGGCTGCGGCGAAGCCGTGGCTCGTCGCCAGCGCCCAGATCGATCGTGATGCGCTCGCCGAGCCGCCTTCGCTGTTGGTGACGCCGGGCACCGCGCGCGCCGCGTCCTCGGCGGCTTGCGCGACGGCACGCAGGCTTTCAGGCGACGCCTCGCCGCCATCGTCGAGATCGAGCAGCGGGGGGGCGCCACGCATCAACCGTTCCTTGGGCGCCAGCCCGGCCCAGGCATCCTCCGGCGCCTCGCGCGCCATCGCGACTGCACGGTCGACCAGCTCGGCAATCGCGGCCTCCGACAGATCCGAGGTCGAGACGCTGGCCGACCGTTTGCCGACGAACACCCGCAGGCCGAGCTCGGCGCTTTCCGACCGCCCGACATCCTCGAGCGCGCCGAGCCGCACGGAGATGTCGAGCGACATATCGGCGGCATAGACGGCATCGGCGGCGTCGGCTCCGGCGGCGGTGGCACGAGTGACGATAGCGGCGGCGCGGTCCTGCGCCTGATCTGGGGTTAGCATCGCTTGGACTTAAGGCGTCGCACCGCCCGATGCTAGAGCGCTTTCGCTGTTCGTCACCGCGCGCGCCACGCGGATCAGATCGTCGTGCCCACCACCACGCACGCCAGGAACATAAGCAATCCCGCAAAGCGGTTCGACCGAAACCGCGCCAGCGCGCCTGCGCCGTCTTCGGGTCGCAGCGTCGCCACTTGCCACAAGAAATGCAGCGCGACCGGCAGCAGCGCGACGACCGCCAGCCAATCCGGGCGCAACAGCCAGATTGCCGCCGCCCACAACGCCAGTGCCGCCGCGTAGAATGTTGCGACCCCCGCCCGCACATGGCGTCCCATGCGCAAGGCGGACGAGCGCACGCCAATCAGCGCATCGTCCTCGCGGTCCTGAAGTGCATAGATCGTATCATAGCCGACCACCCAGCAAATCGACCCCGCGTACAGCAGCAGCCCGGGCACCGAGAGCGTCCGCGCGATCTCCGCCCATCCGACCAGCGCCGCCCAGGAAAACACCAGCCCGAGCCAGATCTGCGGCCACCAGGTAATTCGCTTCATGAACGGATAGGCGGCCACGGGGGCAAGGCTCGACACCGCGATCACCGCCACGAACCAATGCAGTTGCAGCAGCACGACCAGCCCGATCAGGCACAGCAGCACCAGCCAGATCGCCGCCGCCTTTACCGATACCGCGCCGCTCGCCAGCGGGCGACTGCGGGTGCGCGCGACTTGCCGGTCGAGATCGCGGTCGACGATGTCGTTGAAGACGCATCCCGCGCCACGCATCGCGATGCTCCCGAGCAACAACCACAGGAGCAGATCCCACCGCTCGACCGCCCCCCCGGCCAGCGCGACGCTCCACGCGCCGGGCCAGAACAACAGCCACCATCCGATCGGTCGGTCGAAGCGCGCCAGCAAGGCGAATGGTCGCGCTGCTGTGGGCATCAAGCCGACCATTCCGCGATGTTCGGTATCGGGGGTCAGATGCGGAGCACGGGGATCGGTGGCAGCCATCGGTGTGCCGTAGCGCAAGACGACAGGCCGGGGAAATACGGCACGCCGCTTTTACGCGGGACCGAAACCCGACCGACGCTGCGTCCTATAAAAAAGGCCCCCGTCCCGGAGGGGCGGAGGCCTTTCGAACGTTCTCGAAAGAACGACTTACTTGTTGTCGTCCTTGACGCCGATGGTCGGGACCGAGACCGTTTCCTTCTCGGTCTTCACCTTGGGGACCTCGACGGTCTTCTCGGACGTGCCGACGACCACTTCCTTCGAATCCATGTCGACCTTCGGCAACTCGCCGCCCTTGACCGAAACTTCCGGCAGGGCGCCGCTCTTGGTCACATTCGCACTCCAGAAACCCGTCGCGAACAGCAGGCCGACGACGACGGCGATCACCACGAGGATGATCAGAATGGTGCGGCCAGCGCCGCTGCGCTTTTCGACGACGGGGTCGGTGCGACGGTAATCGGACATGAATTTCTCCCTTTAGAAACGATCGGTGACGATCTGTAATACCGGTGTGGAAACGACACGTACGACGAGTGGTTCCCAGACGCCGACGAACCGCTTGTTCGGAAATGGGATTTACGCCTTGTCCTGAAGGTGATTTTTCCGCGTGGCAGAGAGAAAGGACGTTGACCGGCGTCATTCTGCCTCGCTTTTTGAAGCCGCGTCCGCCACATCATCTCTTTGCATTTGCCTGGCCCCCACCTCAGACAACACGTGCCCGCTGGCCCGGAGAACCCGCTTTTGGTCCATCTTTCCGTTGCGATCGGACGCTTTTTCGAGGCCTTGCTGTGGGCCGTCGCGCGCAGCGTCGGGATGGTCGCCGCTTGGGTCGTATTAGGTACGATCGCCGTCGCGCTGCTCCTGATGCTGGTGCGCGCCGGGATGCGCCGACGCTAGGTCTGTAATACCCGGCCCCAGCGCTTCGGGTGGCGTCCCCTTCGATCCTGCGCTTTGCGCCCCAAGGCAGTCAACGCGATCACCACGATCCCGCCCAATTCCATCACATGGTTGATTTTCGCCCCGGCCCAAGTGCTGCTCAGCACCGCGTCGATATGGTGAAACGACGCGGCCCGGATCCCGACGAACGCAAACAGACTGACCAGCCCGATGGTTGCGGCCATTTCCCATCGCCCGGCGCGGCGCGCGAGCACAGGCAGGGTCGCGCCGCACACCAGCGCTATGACGGCGACCGCGCTAACGAACTGCCGCTGGACGCCCTGACGCGCGTCGTACCACCCCTGTTCCCGCGCGGTGGCGCGTCCGATGTCGGTCAGCAGTGTCTGAAGATCGAGCTGCTTGTTGATCCCAAGGCCCAACAGGACAAATCCTGTTACAATCCAAAACCGCCGCCGTGCACGGGATCTGAAGAATGCGTTTGGTCCTGGTCGCGTCGGGAGACGGTTAGCGTGCCAATTACAGTAACTGATTGCTGCCGCTACAAAATAGAAAAATACTGTCAACCACCCATAAACCGTCGGATCACCGATTGACGGGCTCCAACCATATAGCATGTATTACCCCATAGGTGCGATTCGAGCACATACTACTGCAGCCCTGCCTCGCTGTCCCGGGACGATCTCCGATCCGCGCTGTCATATTCGTCGCGTGCCCTCCTAGCGAGGGCGGTCCGGCCCTACGGACGAACTCGGGCAACGCGCGAGGGAGCGACCGGCCCGATCGACATCGCAAACCCGGCCAGTGCCACCGCCACCCCCGCCGCGCCCCAGATGCTCGCGGTGCCGAAGCGAAGGTACATCACGCTCCCCGCGACCGCGCCGGCGACCAGCCCAAGCCATAGTGCCAGATACGGCACCCATCCCCAGCGCGGGCCGCCCAGCAATGCATCCGCCAGCCGCTGCCCGAACTTGACGAGCGTGCCCGTCATGTAGGTGACACCGATGCTGACTTCGCCTGCGCGCTGGAAGGTGGTGTTCACGCATCCCATCGCAGCCGCCATCAGCGGTGTCGCCCAGCCACCCCAACCATACAGGTCGAGCGCCCCGGACAGCGCGAGCAACCCGCCGACGACCAGCAGGATCACGCGCTTGCGCCACGATCCCGCCGCCGCCGAGATCAGCGTGCCCGCAATCACCCCCCCGACAAACGCCGCCAGCAACGTGATCGCCATGCGCGCGACTTGCGGGTCGACCACCATGCCGACGGCAAGCCGAGTGGAATTTCCGCTCATGAACGACACGAACAGCCCGCCCAGTTTCAAGAACCCGACCGCATCGACATAGCCCGCCACACTCGACGTGCCCGCCGCCAGCACCCAGACCCTTCTGCCGTACCCCGTCATGTGCTTTTCCCCGGCTTTCGACTGCCTGTTTTACAGCGATAGCACGGGAACAGGAACGCAGGGCTTCCGATAGGATCCGCGACACGCGATTGTGTTGCGCGGGCAATCCGCTCTACGAGGCTCCATGCCCGCTACCCCCGCCTGGCCGCCGCAATCCACCCCGCGCCTGTTCGTCGAGCACCCGCTCCTGCCCGGACCGCTGCGCATCGAGGGCGCACAGGCGCATTACCTCGTCACCGTCATGCGAATGAAGGCGGGGGATCCGGTCAAGCTGTTCGACGGCGAATCGGGGGAATGGCTCGGCATCGCCGCCAGCGTCGGCAAGCGCGACCTGATGCTCGATGTCACCGAACGGCTGCGCGAGCGAGAACATGTTCCCGACCTGTGGCTGTGCGCAGCCCCGATCAAGAAGGGCCGGATCGACTGGGTCGCGGAGAAGGCGTGCGAACTCGGCGTCGCGCGGCTGTTGCCAGTGCTGACCCGGCGGACCATCATAGACCGACTGAACGGCGAGCGCCTTCGTGCGCACATGATCGAGGCGGCGGAGCAATGCGGACGAACCGCGGTCCCGGAACTGGCCGAGCCCGTCAAACTCGCCAGCCTGCTACGCGACTGGCCGGCGGACCGGGCGCTCTATTTCGCCGACGAAACCGGCGGGGTGCCGGCGGCGGAAGCAATGCGCACGGGACCAGCGAGCGCCGCGATCCTAATCGGTCCCGAAGGCGGATTCGACGATGCCGAGCGCGACGCGATCCGCGCCGTGCCAAGTGCCGTCGCTATCACGTTGGGCCCCCGGATCTTGCGCGCGGACACCGCCGCCGCTGCTGCAACCGCGCTGTGGATGGCCGCGCGCGGTGATTGGTAGGTGGCGGATCGAAACCTGCTGGCGGGCGGCCTCCCACAGCGCTAAGGCGCGACGATGACGACGCGATCCGACACCATCAAGACCTCGCCTTTGATCGAATCGCGCGACCAGCTCGTCGCGAGTTTCGCAGCCGGGGAAAAGCCGCCCGAACGCTGGCGGATCGGCACCGAGCACGAAAAGTTCGTCTACGCCGACAGCGATCATCATGCGCCAAGCTACACTGAGAAGGGCGGCATCCGCGACCTGCTCGATGCGCTTCAGGCCTATGGCTGGAAGCCGGTCGAGGAGAATGGCAACGTCATCGCCATGTCCGGCAGCGACGGCTCGATCAGCTTGGAGCCCGCCGGCCAGTTCGAACTGTCGGGCGCGCCGCTCGAGAACCTCCACCAGACCTGCGCCGAGACCGGACGTCACCTGGAACAGGTCAAGGCGATCGGCGACAAGTTCGGGATCGGGTTCCTCGGTCTCGGCATGTGGCCGGACAAGACTCGCGCCGAACTGCCGATCATGCCCAAGGGCCGTTATGCGATCATGCTGCGCCACATGCCGCGCGTTGGCAGCATGGGCCTCGACATGATGCTGCGCACCTGCACGATTCAGGTGAACCTCGATTACCAGTCCGAGGCGGACATGGTGCGCAAGTTCCGGGTCGGGCTCGCGCTGCAGCCGCTCGCGACCGCGCTGTTCGCCAATTCGCCCTTCACCGAGGGCAAGCCCAATGGCATGCTGTCCTACCGCAGCCATATCTGGTCGGACACCGACCCGGCGCGCACGGGGATGCTGCCGTTCGTGTTCGAGGACGGCTTTGGTTACGACCGCTACACCGACTATGCGCTCGATGTGCCAATGTACTTCGTCTACCGCGAAGGCCGCTACATCGACGCGGCGGGGCTGTCGTTCCGCGACTTCCTCAAGGGCGAATTGTCGGTCCTGCCGGGCGAGACGCCGACGCTCGACGATTGGAACGACCATCTGTCGACCGCCTTCCCCGAAGTCCGTCTCAAGACGTTCCTCGAAATGCGCGGCGCGGACGGTGGTCCGTGGGGCCGGATCTGTGCCCTGCCTGCTCTGTGGGTTGGCCTGTTGTACGACGATCAGGCGCTGGATGCGGCGTGGGACCTCGTCAAGCACTGGACGATCGAGGAACGGCAGACGCTGCGCGATTCGGTCCCGCGCCTCGGACTCGACGCGCCGATCGCGGGCGGACGGACACTGCGCGACATCGCTGGCGAGGTGCTCGACATTTCGCACGCCGGCCTGACCGCACGCGCGCGGCTCGACGGCGGCGGGAGCAACGAGACGGGTTTCCTCGATCCGCTGCGCGAAGTCGTCCGCACCGGCAAGGTGCCCGCCGAGGTGCTCCTCGAGAAATATCACGGTGCCTGGAACGGCGACGTCTCGCGCGTTTACGAAGACCTGCGCTTCTGAATTACTGCGAAGGATCGTCCGCCGCGGCGATCATGTCGCGGATCGCTTCGGCGATCCGCTGCCATGTTTCCGCGACCGACGGCTGTTCGGGTGTCGCTGCGTCGACTTCCGCCTGTACGACGGCCAATGCGCGCGCGCCGAAGGTATCGATCATGACGGCGGCCATCGCCTCGGTCTTTCCCGGCGCCTGCGCTGCCGTGGACTCGCCGGTCGCATCGGAGCCGACGGCTCCCGTCTCGGCATTCGTCCCCCCGAATTCGCCCATAGGCATGGCGCGACACTCCCAGCAAAGCGGTGCACTCTTGGATACCCGCCGGACCGGCACTGTACCATAGCGCAAAAGGATCAATTAGGGCATTGAATCTGCACCCAAGATTTATGGACGTGATGAACCTGCAAAGTTTTCTCGACTCTGCCGCGCCGACCGCCCACGTGCTGACTGACCTGACGGGAACCTATCTCTCGGTCGATGATGCCTATTGCGAGGTCCTTGGGCGCGATCGACGCGAACTGATCGGGAAGGTTGCCGTCCAGTTCACCAACCCCGTGGAACAGGCGCGGCACACCGCGGTGGTCGAGTGGATGCGGCAAACCGGCGACCCGGTCACGCTGACGAAGAGCTACGTTCGATCGGACGGAAAGCTCAGGCGTGTGCAGAATCATGCATCGGTCATATCGGACGGCATCGGCCCGCGCCGGCTCATCGCGACGGTTCGGTGCCTGATCGATACCGCCCCGATCGGGACGCTCGAAACCGATTTTCTGACGGTCTCGCGAATGCTTCGCGCACGCCGCAGCCGGATCGAAACGTTCGGGCCTGACCGCTTTGCGGGCCTCAAATGGGATGTCGCGCTCGCCTGCTTCAAGCTCGAATGCGCGGCCCCCCGCGTGACCGTCGGCGAGTTGTGTCGCGAGATCGGTCTCGACCTGTCTTCGGGGACATTGCTGGTGCTGGAGATGGTTGCACGCGGCGATCTCGATATCGAGCGGGCGGGACAAGGTTTGGAGGATTCGTCGATTCGTATGGCGCTGACGCTGCAGAACGATCTCCGAAGCTATCTCGCGCGGTATGGCGGGCCGCCCAGCCGGTGCGACTGAGCGGCACCGTACGCGTCACCCGCGCAGCATCTTGATGATCGCGGAAAAATCCAGGCCGCCCTGCCCGGCGTCCGCGAACCGCTGGTAGAGGTCCGCCGCCTTCGCGCCCATTGGCGTGTTCGCATCCGCGTCTTTCGCCGCTTCCGCCGCGAGCTTGAGATCCTTGAGCATCAGCGCGGTCGCGAAACCGCCCTGATAATCGTGGTCGGCGGGTGTTTCCGGTCCGACCCCCGGCACCGGGCAATAGCGCGTCATCGACCAGCTTTGCCCCGACGAGACGCTGGAGATGTCGTAGAAGGTCTGTGCGTCGAGTCCGAGCTTCTCAGCCAGCAGGAACGCTTCGCACGTCGCGACCATCGTCGCCCCAAGCAGCATGTTGTTGGCGATCTTGGCCGCCTGGCCAGTGCCGTTGCCGCCGGCGTGGATCACCGCCTGCCCCATTGCCTCCAGGACCGTTTTGGCCTTGGCGAAGCCCGCGTCGGTCCCGCCGACCATGAAGGTCAGCGTGCCGGCATTGGCCGCGCCGATCCCGCCCGACACGGGCGCGTCGACGGCGGTGATGCCGTTGGCGAGCGCAAGCGCGGCAACGTGCTTGGCGGTGGCGACGTCGATCGTCGAGCAATCGATCAAAATCGTCGCGGGCGAGACGTGCGCGGAGAACAGTTCGGCATAGACGGCCTCGACGTGGCGACCGGCGGGGAGCATCGTGACGATCGCTTCAGCCCCATCCGCTGCCGCGGTGGCGGACCCTACGGGCAAACAGCCTGCCGCCTTCGCGCGGTCGAGCGCCTCCGCCGACAGATCGAACGCGCGGACGTCATGCCCCGCCTTCGCGAGGTTCGCGGCCATTCCGCCGCCCATGTTGCCGAGCCCGATGAATGCGATGCGTGCCATGTCTCTTGTTCCTTCCTCCCCTCCCGCTTGCGGGAGGGGACTGAGGGGTGGGCGCCCGGTTGCCATGATCCACTCCACCTCCAGCCGGGAGCCCACCCCCGGCCCCTCCCGCAAGCGGGAGGGGAGGCAGAAGTTCTATCGTCCCGTCCACACCCCTTGGCGCTTCTCCACGAAGGCGCTCATGCCTTCGCTTTGGTCCTCGGTCCCGAACAACGCGTGGAACAGGCGGCGTTCGAACTGGACGCCCATGCTCAGGCTGGTTTCGAACGCGGCGTTGACCATTTCCTTGTTCGCCAGCACCGCGAGCGGGGCCATGCCCGCGATCGTCGCGGCGACCTTGACCGCTTCCTCGACCAGATCGGCGGCGGGGATCACGCGCGAGGCGAGCCCGGCGCGTTCGGCTTCGTCCGCATCCATCATGCGTCCGGTGAGGCACATCTCCATCGCCTTGGCCTTGCCGACCGCGCGCGTCAGCCGCTGCGAGCCGCCCATGCCCGGCGAGACCGCGAGCTTGATCTCGGGCTGGCCGAACTTTGCGCTGTCGGCGGCGAGGATGAAGTCGCACATCATCGCGAGCTCGCACCCGCCGCCGAGCGCATAACCCGCGACCGCCGCGATGATCGGCTTGCGCCTGCGGGTGAAGCGGTCCCACCCGGCAAAGAAGTCATGCGCGTACATGTCGGCGAAGCCCTGCGCCTGCATCTCCTTGATGTCCGCCCCCGCCGCGAACGCCTTCTCGCTGCCGGTGATGACCGCGCAGCCCTGCGACGGATCCGCATCGAACGCCGCCATGGCTGCGAGCAAGTCGGCGAGGATCTGGCTGTTGAGCGCGTTGAGCGCCTTGGGGCGGTTGAGCGTGATCAGCGTGACGCGGTCGCGCTGTTCGACGAGGATCGTTTCGTACGTCATGCCGGGGTCCATTCATCGGCTGGAGAGAGAGGCGCAAAGATCTGGTCGATCACGTGATCGGTCACGTCCTCCGGGGTTGCCGGGTCCCAGCGCGGGGCATTGTCCTTGTCGACGATCACCGCGCGGACGCCTTCGAGGAAATCGCGCCGCTGCACGACGCGCGAGCCGATCGCATATTCCTGCCGCATCTCGTCCTCGAAGGTCGCCATCATCTTGCCCTCGTGGAGCAGGCGGAGCGACACCTTCATCGTCTGCGGCGACTTGGTCCTAAGCGTGGCGAGCTGCTGCGTCGCCCATTCCCCGCCATCGGCCTCAAGCGCCGCGTAGATGTCCTCGAGCGCGTCGGAAGCGAACAGCCGGTCGATCGCCTCGCGCTGCGCAAGGATCTTCGCGTCCTGCGGGGTCTCGCTGAGCGCGTCGAGCGTCGCCGCGATCGCCTGCGGGTCGGCAGCGATCCGTGCCTTGGCATCGTCGAGCGCCGCGCTCGGCACGTAATGCGTCGCAAGACCAAGTGCGCGGCACTCCGCCCCGTCGAGCCGGTGCCCGGTCAGCGCGAGATATTGCCCGATCCGCCCGGGCAGTCGCGACAGATACCAGCCGCCACCGACGTCGGGGAACAGGCCGATCCCGGTCTCGGGCATCGCGAATTTGGTGTTCTCGGTCGCCACGCGGAAATCGCACGGGCAGGCGATCCCCACGCCGCCGCCCATCGTGATCCCGTCCATGAACGCGACCGTTGGCTTGGCATAAGTGAACAGCCGATGGTTGAGCCGATATTCGGTATGAAAGAACGCCCGCGCCGCCACGCCATCCGCCGCGCCGCTTTCCGCGAGCATCCGGATGTCGCCACCCGCGCAGAAGCCCCTGCCCTCGGCGTGGTCGAGCAGCACCGCCTCGATCGCGGGGTCGGCACGCCACGCGTCGAGCGCATCGAGCATCGCAGTGCACATGTCGGTGGTCAGCGCATGAAGCGCCTTCGGGCGGTTGAGCCGGATCCGGCCGACAGGCCCTTCAAACGAGGTCAGGACGTCGCTGGTCATGCACGGTCTCTCATCACTGTCTTCGTGTCTTTGTGGCTTCGTGCGCGAAGACTCTTTCTCGCACAAAGCCACAAAGCCCCGAAGAGGAAGGGGCTTCGCTTCGCGGGATTACTGGCGCGTCAGTTCGCGCCCGATGATCATCCGCATCACCTGATTGGTCCCTTCGAGGATCGAATGCACCCTGAGGTCGCGCCAGAAGCGTTCGATCGGGTAATCCATCAGATAGCCGTAGCCGCCATGCAACTGGAGCGCTCGGTCGGCGACCAGCGAGCCGGTGTCGGTCGACAACCGCTTCGCCATCGCCGCGAACTTGGTCTTGTCGGGCGCGTTCGCCGTGACCTTGGCCGCCGCCATGTACAGCAGCGCGCGCGCCGCCTCGAGGTCGGTCGCCATGTCCGCGAGCATGAACTGGGTATTCTGGAAATCGCCGATCGCCTTGCCGAACTGCTTGCGATCCTTGGTGTAGCCGATCGATTCATCGAGGCACCGCTGGGCGCCCCCGAGCGAACATGCGCCGATGTTGAGCCGCCCGCCGTCGAGCCCCATCATCGCGATGCGGAACCCCTCGCCCTCCCCACCCACAAGGTTATCCACAGGGACATGCACATCCTCGAACACCACTTGCGCGGTCGGTTGCGAGTGCCAGCCGAGCTTGCGCTCGTTCGCGCCGAAGCTGACGCCGGGCATGTCCTTCTCGATCACGAGGCACGAAATGCCCTTGGGGCCGTCCTCACCGGTGCGGACCATCGTGACGTAAACTTCGTTCTCACCGCCGCCCGAGATGAACTGCTTGGTGCCGTTGACGACATAATGATCGCCATCCCGGACCGCGCGGGTCTTGAGCGCGGCGGCGTCCGAGCCCGAGCCCGGCTCGGTCAGACAGTAACTGGCAATCCGGTCCATCGTGACGAGCGACGGGAGGTACTTGTCCTTCACCCCCTGCCCGCCGAACCGGTCGATCATCCAGCTCGCCATGTTGTGGATCGAGATGAACGCCGAGGTCGACGGGCAGCCATAGGCCATCGCCTCCATGATCAACGCCGCTTCGAGCCGCCCGAGGTTGATCCCGCCCGATTCCTCGGAAACGTAGATCGACGCGAAGCCCAGCTCCGCCGCCGCCTTGATCGTGTCGCGCGGGAAGATGTGCTTCTCGTCCCACTCCGCCGCGAACGGGGTGATCCGGTCGGCGGTAAAGCGGCGCGCGAGCTCCTGGATCTCGCGCTGATCGTCGGTGAGGTCGAACTGGTCGGTCATGATAGGCCTTTTGGTATCGGGTCGCAGAGCAGACGCGGGCTCAGCCCATCGTCGGAATCACAAACGCATTTGCGCCGTCGCCGACGCCGCCATCGGGCCAGCGTTGCGTCACGGTCTTGACCTTCGTCCAGAACTTGACGCCTTCCATGCCGTGCTGGTTGGTATCGCCGAACGCGCTGCGCTTCCACCCGCCGAACGTGTGATAGGCGACCGGCACCGGGATCGGAACGTTGATCCCGACCATCCCGACATTGACCCGCGCCGCGAATTCGCGCGCCGCATGGCCGTTGCGCGTGAAGATCGCGACGCCGTTGCCGTACTGATGCTCGCTCGGAAGCCGGACGGCGTCCTCGAAGTCATTGGCGCGGACGATCTGCAGGACCGGCCCGAAGATCTCTTCCTTGTACGATTCCATCGACGGGGTGACATGGTCGAACAGCGACGGCCCGATGAAGAACCCCTTCTCATGCCCCTGCAGTTCGAACCCGCGCCCGTCGACGACCAGCTCCGCGCCCTCGTCGACGCCGGTCTGGATCCACTGTTCGATGCGCGCGCGGTGCGCGGCGTTGACGACCGGACCGTAATGCGCATCCTTGTCGGTCGAGACCCCGACCCGCAGCGCGGCGATCGCGGGGATCAGTTTCTCGCGCAGCGCGATCGCGGTCTTCTCGCCGACCGGCACCACGACCGGCAACGCCATGCAGCGCTCGCCGGCCGAGCCGAATGCCGCACCCGACAGATCCGCGACGACCTGATCGAGATCCGCATCGGGCATGACGATCCCATGGTTCTTCGCCCCGCCCATCGCCTGGACGCGCTTCCCCGCGGCGACGCCGCGCTTGTAGACGTAATGCGCGATGTCGGACGAGCCGACGAAGCTCACCGCGCTGATCGCGGGATGATCGAGGATCGCGTCGACCATTTCCTTGTCGCCATGGACGACCTGGAGAATGCCCTCGGGCAAACCCGCCTCGCGGAACAGCTCGGCGAGCCGGACCGGGACCGAAGGGTCACGCTCGGAGGGCTTGAGGATGAACGCGTTGCCCGTCGCGATCGCGACGCCCGACATCCACAGCGGGATCATCGCGGGGAAGTTGAACGGGGTGATCCCCGCACCGATCCCGAGCGGCTGGCGCATCGAATAGACGTCGATCCCCGGCCCCGCGCCCTGGGTGTACTCGCCCTTGAGCACATGCGGGATACCGCAGCAGAATTCGATCACCTCGAGCCCGCGCTGGATATCGCCCTTCGAGTCCGCGATCACCTTGCCGTGCTCGGATGACAGCAGCTCGGCGAGCTCGTCCATATGCAGTTCGACCAGCCGCTTGAACTCGAACATCACGCGCGCACGGCGCTGCGGGTTGGTCGCGGCCCAGCCCGGCTGCGCCTTTTGCGCGGCGGCAATCGCCGTATCGAGGTCGGCCTGCGTGCCGAGCGTCACCGTCGCCTGGACCTGCCCGGTGTTGGGGTCGAACACGTCACCGGTCCGGGTCGCGCCACCAGCTGCCCCGCCATTCGCGAGCCCGGCGATATGATGATCGATAATCCGCATGGCATCCTCTTCGCTTGTTTCGCTGGCCTGTCGCCGATTCCGTAACGCACGCCAAGGCCCAATGACGTCAGGAATGGTTGCAGAAGAAACTTTTTGCGGCGGATTGCCGCCGCAGACCGCTGGCCCGTTCGTACGTCCGCTGTCCATCGTGGCTGGCCATCAACCAGCCAGAACGTTGCCGTCCCGATTTGAGCCACACGCCGGGCAAGATAGGATTAACGAAGCGTTAACGCCCGTTGTGAATCTTGCGTCGGTCCATACACTCTTGAACATCGGATGGGCGATCCCCACGATCCCCCGCCGAGAGCGTAATAGTCGCGGCTCATATCTCCCGTCGGACACCGGCGGAGAGAAAACGCTTGCCGGACGAGTAGGAGATGATCGCTTGGATATGCTGAAACGCGCCGTGGGTACGCTTGAACCAGTCGCGGTGGTGCTGGTCGTTATCCTGCTCTTCCTGGTCGCGTTTGCGGGCTATTGGATCGACAATTCCGAAGCGAACGCCTGAGCGGATCGGCGCATACTAGTCTGGCCCAGCCTCTCCGAATCCGTCTCCAGGTGACGGAAGGAATGTCGCGGAAACGTCGGCGGGATATTGACCGCCAGTGCGCGATCATGCGAATGGCCATCCCATCGACGGACGGTGGCCCACTCATGGTAGCCTGCGCCGCCGACATGACGGTGTGACGCCAACGCGTTGCGGGTATAGTACAATGGTAGTACAGCAGCCTTCCAAGCTGAATACACGGGTTCGATTCCCGTTACCCGCTCCACCGCCGACCCCGATAATCCGGCAGCTGCGTTCCTGGTCCGGCTTCAGCTTTTCGAGATCGCCACGGTCGCCTGCACTGCGTGCATCGACGGCGCTGCTCCCCGCACCGCTTCGCCAGATACCGGCCGTTCCGCATGGGACGCCAACCGCGCCATGACACGGGCGTAGAGCACGTCGCCCGTCACCAACTCATGGTAGAACGGGTTGTTCTTGTCCCCCGCGACGCCGTCGCCGGGGAAATACCCGATCCGATCGGTCACGACATTGGCGCCTTCGCCACGATAAAAGGCGACGAGCTGTTCGATTACCAGCTTCGCGCGGCCGTAAGCCGTATCGGTCCCGATATGCATCGACGACGGAATGAACATCCCGCCCAGACGTCGCCAATCCTCGAGGTGTTTCGCCGCGCGCTGGACGTGCCCGACCGGATCCTCATGCTGGTAGGCGCAGTCGAACAGATAGGCGCGTGCGTCGATCATCGGCCACTCGATCCGCGAGATCGCCTCCCCGGTGATCACCTCGAACCCGTCCCGCGCAAGACGCGACGCGAACGCGCTTCCGACGCGGCCCTGATGGCCGTGAACTATGGCGACGCGGCGCATGGCGAATCCTTGACGGTTGGTCGATCGACCGGGAAGGGTAAGGCCCTGGCACGACGCCATTGCCCGGCAGGGAAGAGTATTCGAAAACTGCGAGACGATGTGCGCACGCCGTGGTTCTGTAAAGATCCCGCCGACCCACGAACCCGGCAGTCACGCCGGATCGGTTCGTACGCGGCGCCAGGCGCACATGACGCCCGCGCACCGATCGATCATGTCCCCCCAAGGGGCGACATCGACCTGCTCTCTGACGCTGAAATCTTCCGGAACCGCCGGAAGAAGATGGTGGACAGGGCTGGATTCGAACCAGCGTACGCTTGCACGGGCAGATTTACAGTCTGCTGCCTTTAACCACTCGGCCACCTGTCCCCAGGCTCGCATCCCCGGGGGGATGGTCGCTCCGAAAAGCGAGGGCGTCCAATGCCGACCGGTTGGCGTGCTGTCAACGCCCCAGCAGCGGGAATTTGTACAATCGGGTCGGGCTTGCACCGGTCGCGCTGCCCGCATACCGGTCAGATTGTCGCCGGTCGGGCGGCGTTCAACGACCGGGGGGTTATCATGCGTCGATTCCTGCTTCTTGCCAGCACCGTCGCGCTCGTCGCCACGATGCCCGCGTTCGCGCAGAGCGGTGACCGCGCGCAACTCGCCCGAATCCTCGACGAAGGCACCGCGCACAGCGACGTCATGCCGATTGCCGCGCACCTGTCCGACGTGATCGGCCCGCGCATGACCAACTCCCCCGCGATGCGGCAGGCCGAAGCCTGGACGCAGGCAAAATTCACCGAGTGGGGCCTGCGCAACGTCCACAAGGAGGGGTTCGATTTCGGCCGCGGCTGGTCGATCGTCAGTTCCAGCGTGCGGATGCTCACCCCGCGCCCGATCCCGCTGACCGCGATCCCGATCGCCTGGACGCCCGCCACCAACGGCCCGCTCCGCGCGCCGATCATCGTCGCGCCGATGAAGCGCGAGCGCGATTTCGCCAAATGGCACGGTCAGCTCGCGGGCAAGATCGTGCTCGTCACCCTCCCCGACACCGGCTCCGAGCCGAAGGAAGCCGCGTTCGAGCGCTACACCGCGGAGGAATTGCGCAAGCTCGATCAGTACCAGCAGCCGACCTACGACCCCGACGCGGTCGACCGCCGCGTCAAGCGGCTCGACTATGCCAAGAAACTCGATGCGTTCCTCAAGGCGGAAGGCGCGGTCGCGATGGCGACCATGGCGTATCGCGACGGGAAGCTCGTCAGCGGCGAAGGCTATACGTTCGGGGTCGGGGACACGCCGTCGCTCCCCGCAGTGCAGATCGCGGCGGAAGATTACCGCCGCCTCGCGCGCCTTGCCAAGGTCGGCCCCGCCCCAACGCTCGAGATCACCAGCGACGTGCGGTTCGATGACAGCGATACGCAAGCGTACAACGTCCTCGCCGAAATTCCCGGAACCGACCCCAAGGCTGGTTATGTCATGGCGGGTGCGCATCTCGATTCGTGGGTCGCGGCCGATGGCGCCGCCGACAATGGCGCCGGCTCCGCGATGGTGATGGAGGCCGCGCGGATCATCGCCAAGACCGGCATCCGCCCCAAGCGGACGATCCGCTTCGCTTTGTGGGCGGGCGAGGAACAGGGGCTGCTCGGCTCGCTCGCCTATGTCGAGAAGCATCTCGCCACGCGCGGCACCCCCGGCGACCCGAAGCTGACTGGGCTGAAACTCTACACCGGCTGGGCCAACCGCTGGCCGATCACGCCACGCCCGGGCTGGGGCGATCTTGCGGCCTATTTCAACCTCGACAATGGCTCGGGCAAGATCCGCGGCATCTATGTCGAGAACAATCCGGCGGTGGTGCCGATCTTCCGCGACTGGCTCGCGCCGTTCGCACCGATGGGCGCGACCGACGTGGTGATCCGCAAGACCGGCGGGACCGATCACGTCTTCCTGCAGTCGGTCGGCGTGCCGGGATTCCAGTTCATCCAGGATCCGCTCGACTATGACAGCCGGGTGCACCATTCGAGCATCGACACGTTCGATCACCTGAAGGGCGACGACATGCGGCAGGGCGCGACGATCCTCGCATCGTTCCTGGTCAATGCAGCAAATGCGGACAAGGCCTTGCCTCGCCCGCCATTGCCGACCAAGCCGGTCGCGACCGACCCCTTCGCTTATTCCGACGAGGAAGAATAATCGTGACTAACTTGCGTTTCGTAAAGCTGGAGCAGCGTTGATGGCAGCACGTCGTGGACATCGTCCGTCCCAGGCCCCGGCGGGCCGCCCGCGGTTCTGGGGGCGGCACGCCGTCGCCGCTGCGTTCGAGAACCCCGAACGCGTCGTCCGCAAGATCTGGGCGACGCGCGAAGCGAGCGCGGCGCTCGACATCCCCGCGGATGTGCCGATCGTGTTTGCCGAAGTGACCGACCTCGCGCGGCTTGTGCCGGGCGACGCGCCGCACCAGGGCATCGTGATCGAAGTCGAACCGCTCGAGGACATGTGGCTCGCCGACCTGTTGCAGCAGGGGCAGGACGACAAGCGTCCGCTGATCGTGCTCGACCAGGTCACGGACCCGCACAATGTCGGCGCGATCATGCGCTCGGCGGCGGCGTTCGATGCACTTGGGATCGTCACGCCAGACCGGCACGCGCCCCCCGAATCGGGGACGATCGCACGCGCGGCGTCTGGCGCGCTCGAGATCGTGCCGTGGGTTCGCGTAGTCAATCTGGCCCGTGCGCTCGACGAGATCGCGGAAGCGGGGTTCTGGCGGGTCGGGTTGACCGGCGAGGCGACGCAAACGCTCAATCAGGCAATGGGCACCCAGCGGGTCGCGCTGGTGCTGGGGGCAGAGGGCGAAGGCATGCGGCAGAACACTGCATCGCATTGCGACGAGCTCGCGCGGTTGCCGATTTCGCCGAAGATGGAGAGCCTCAACGTCTCCAACGCCGCTGCAATCGCGCTCTACGCGGCAGCGAGCCGGTAGCATTCTTTTCCTAAGCCTCTCCCCGGCAATGGCCGGGGAGAGGCTTAAGGGGATACCGTTCAATCCTCGGCGGCGATCGTCACCTTGAGGCCATCGAGCGCGTCGGTGAAGGCGACCTGGCACGACAGACGCGACGTTTCGTTACGATCGGCGGAGGAATCGAGCAAATCGTCTTCGTCCGCGCTCATCTTGGGAAGTTTGGCGACAAAGTCCGGGTCGACATGGACATGGCACGTCGCGCAAGAGCAGCAACCACCACACAGAGCGAGCAGCTCGTCGATCCCGGCGTCGCGAATGACTTCCATCACCGAAAGGCCGGCCTCTCCCATGATCTCGCGTTCTTCCCCTTCACGAGTCACGACGATAAGCTTGGGCATAGGTGAATCCTTGTATCACTGCGTCGCGCTTGCCATGCCCAGCCGAGCGCCGCGACGCAAGCGGCAAGCACGGGGTTCGACATGGGCTTGACCACAGAACAGTTGACCGAAGCAATGGACGCGCTCGCCGCGCGCGAACCCGCGTTCGCGGTGGCGCTGGAGCGGATCGGCTATCCCCCGCCGCGGATCAGCGAGCGCGGCTTCGGCACGCTGTTGCGCACGATCATTGGGCAGCAGGTCAGCGTGACCTCGGCGCAGGCAACGTACCGGAAGCTTGAGGGGATCGTCGGCAGCCTCGATGATCCCGCGAACATCATCGCCGCGACAGACGAACAACTCCGCGCCGCGGGCCTGTCGCGCCAGAAGGCGAGCTATGCGCGGAGCCTTTCCACGCTCGTCACCAGCGGAGAACTCGATCTCGCCAATTTGCCCGAGGACGATGAGGAAGCGATCGCCAAGCTGGTCGCAGTCAAGGGCATTGGGCGCTGGTCAGCTGAAATCTATTTGCTGTTCGCGGAAGGCCGCACCGACATCTGGCCCGCGGGCGATCTGGCGGTGCAGATCGAGATCGGGCGCCTGCTCGGCCACGAAGCGCGCCCAAGCGAGAAGCTGGTGCGCGAACTGGCCGAAGCGTGGCGACCGCATCGCGGCGCGGCCGCGATCTTCGCCTGGTATCATTATCAAAGCGACATGAAGGTCATCTGATGGCGCGTGCCGATCGTCTCGCCCGGATCGATGCCGACCGCATCGCGCATGAAACCGACTATCGCACCGCGCTGATCGCAGCGTTGCAAACCACCGCCAAGGGGCGCTGGGGCCTGTTCGGGCATCAGGGCAAGAAGGGCGAGACTCCGGCGTCGGTCGCGACCGTCACAGCGTTGATCGAATTGGGCGAGACGATCGACGATCTGCGCGACACGCTGGGGATGGAGCCGTTTGCGCTCTACGCGGACTTCGTCGCGGCGCGCGGACCGGTGCGATCGGACGCGGTTGGGGAACCCAAGCAAGCGCAAGCATGGCTCGCGCGTCTGGAACAGGAATCGGGAACGGCATGAGCGCAACTTGGAAAATCGGGATCATTGGCGGTTCCGGGCTGTATGCGATCGATCAACTGGAAAATCCGGAATGGCGGCGGATCGATACGCCGTGGGGTACGCCCTCGGATGAATTGCTGTTCGGCAATATCGGTGCGGTCGAGCTGGTGTTCCTGCCACGCCACGGGCGCGGGCATCGCATCAGCCCGTCCGAGTTGAACGCACGCGCCAATATCGACGCGCTCAAACGCGTCGGCTGCACCGATATCCTCGCGATTTCCTCGATCGGATCGCTCCGTGAGGAGCTCGAACCCGGCCGGTTCGTCGTGGTCGACCAGTTCATCGACCGCACCACGCAGCGGACCCCCAGCTTCTTTGGCACCGGCATGGTCGCGCATGTCTCGATGGCAGAGCCGGTCTGCCCCCGCCTGTCCGCCTTCGCCGCGGAAGCCGTCGCCAGCGCGGGCGGCAACGTCACCAAGGGTGCGACCTACCTCGCGATGGAAGGCCCGCAATTCTCGACGCGGGCGGAAAGCCTGATGTATCGCCAATGGGGCGCCGACGTCATCGGCATGACCGCGATGCCAGAGGCCAAGCTCGCGCGCGAAGCGGAGCTGCCGTACGCGCTGATCGGCATGGTGACCGACTATGATTGCTGGCGGGAGGAAGCGGCGTTCGTGGAGGTGAGCGAAGTCATCAAGCAAATGGGCGCGAACGGCGCGATTGCGCGTCAAACGGTTGCGGCTTTAGTCGCCGCACTTCCGCCCGAACGGACGCCCTCGCCGCTCGATACGGTGCTCGACCACGCGCTGATCACCGCGCCCGACGCGCGGGATCCGACAGTGTTGGCGAAGCTGGATGCAGTCGCCGGACGCGTGCTGCGCTAACAGCGCCGCAGGCTTTCACTCCTGCCTTCTACCTTTGTGGCATTGTGTCTTCGTGCGAGAAAAAGACTTTCTCACGCAAAGGCGCAAAGGCGCGAAGATTGAAGAGCAAGAAGATGCCGCGCGAGAAACAGGAATCCTTCTCTCTTCGCGGCTTTGCGCCTTTGCGTGATTAAATTTTCTCGCACAAAGACACAAAGCCACAAAGGTAGAAGAAGGACTGCTGGCTTCGCCGGTTTGGGTTAGGCGCTAGCCACGATTTGCTCGGCTTGCGCCAGATGCAACCGCTCGATCATCTCGCCGTTCACGCGGATAGCGCCCAGCCGCACATTCTCCGGCAAGGCGAACGCCGCGATCACCGCCTCTGCCCAGCGCACCTGCTCCGCCGATGGCGCGAAAGCGCGGTTGGCCGGGGCGATCTGTGCCGGGTGAACCAGCGTCTTTCCGTCGAACCCGAACGCCGCACCCTGCGCACATTCCGCCGCCAGCTCTGGCGTATCCGCCCAGCACGTTGGAAACACCGTCCAAAGCCATCAACCCATGCGCGCGCGCAGCCGTGACGATTCCCACCAGATGTGGCAGCAACGGCATCCGGTCAGCCCCCGGCGTGCAGCGCATCTCCTTCGCCAGATCATTGGTCCCCGCGATCAGGCACCCAAGCCCCGGCGCCGCTGCAATCGCGGGCAAGGCAAGCATCGCCGCGCACGTCTCGATCATCGCCCACACACGCACATCGCCCAGCGTCGCGCGTGCCAGCGCGAGATCGTCGGGATGCGACACCTTCGGCAGCAGCACCGCATCGAACCCGGCTCCACGCGCCGCCTCCAGATCCGCCTCGCCCCAGTCAGTGTCCAGCGCGTTGACGCGCAGCACCAGCAACCGATCGCCGAACCCGCCGACCCGCGCCGCCGCAATCGCCTGCGCACGGGCATCGGCTTTGCTGTCGGGCGCGACCGCGTCCTCCAGATCGAGGATCACCGCGTCGCAGTCGAGCCCGCGCGCCTTCTCGATCGCGCGTGCGTTGGACGCGGGCGTGAACAAGGCGCTGCGAATCCGCTTCACGGCTGGACGACCGGCTCGCGGCGGACCGGCGCGGGGGCATCTTCCCACCCGCCGCCGAGCGCCTTGAACAGGCTGATCTGCGCATCCGCCACCGCCGCATCCGATTGCGCCAGCGCGGCGCGTGCATCGGCACGATCGCGTTCGGCCTGGATCAGCAGCAGGAAGCTGTCCGCGCCATAATCGAAGCGCAGTTGCGACAGTTTCGCCGCCGCGCTGCTCGATGCTTCGGCACGGCGCAACGCGGCGTTGCGATCGAGCGCGCCAGAATAGCGGGCGAGCGCCTGCTCGACTTCCTGCAACGCGGTCAGCACGCGCCCGTCGAAGGTCGCGAGGCTAGCATCCGCGCCGGCGCGCGCCTGGCGGATCCGCGCACGCGCGATCGTCTGGTTGGGGAAACTCCACGAGATCAGCGGGCCGGCCGAATAGGTCACCGCGCTGCTCTTGAACAACTGGCTGCCGCGCTGTGCGTTGAGGCCGATCGACCCGAGCAGCGAGATTTTCGGGTACAGCTCCGCGGTCGCGATCCCGATCCGCGCGGTGTCCGCCGCAAGCGTCCGCTCCGCCGCGCGCACATCGGGGCGACGGCGGATCAGCGCGACACCGTCGCCGATGGGCACGATATCGTGCACTCTTGGCGGGGCCTTGCAGGCATTGGCGGCCGCGTCGATCTGTTCGGGCGGCAGGCCGGTCAGCACCGCCAGCGCATACAGCGACGCGCGCCGCTCCGCCTCGAAGCCGGGGATCGTCGCCTGCGTCTGCGCGAGCAGCACGTCCGCACGATCGACGTCGCGCCGCGTGCCGCGCCCGGCGGTGAACAGCGTGTTGGTCAGGCCCAGCGTACGCTGCTGCAACGCGACCGTCTCCGTGGCGACCGCCCGCTGCTGCGCGTTGCTGCACGCGCTGGCGTAGGCGCGCGCGGTTTCCGCGGCGACCGATACGCGCGAGGCGTCGAGTTGCGCCTGCGCCGCCTGCACGTCGCCGCGCGCCGCCTCGATCGCGCGGGTGATGCCGCCGAATAGGTCGACCTCATAAGAGGCGTCGAAGCCGAGCTTGAAACTGTTGAACACGAACGACTGCGGCGTCACGGCACCGCCGGTTCCGGTTCCGGTTCCGGTTCCGGTTCCCGTTCCCGTCCCGGTTCCGGTCCCAGTTCCTGTGCCAGTCCCGACACCCGTCCCCGCGCCCCCAAAGCCAAGGCTCGCGGTATTGATCTGCGCGCGCGTGAAGCTCGCGGTCGGGCTGGTGGTCGGCAACCGCGCGCCACGCTGTTCGGACAGGACGGCACGCGCGCGCTCGAGGTTCCCCGCCGCAACGCGGATGTCGGTGTTGTGCGCCAGCGCGTCCGCCACCAGCCGGTCGACGACGGGATCGTTGTACAGCCGCCACCAATGGTCGGGCAACGGCGTGGGGGTAACTCCCTTGCCGATCCCGGCCTCGGCAAACGCGCCACCCTTTGGCGGCACCGGGGTCGTCGGGGTCTTGTAGTTCGGCCCGACGACGCACGCCGACAGCGCGAACACAGGAAGGACGCTCAGGATACGCTTCATGCCGGTTTCCCTTCCGGAGCGGGCAGTGCGGGCGGATGGTCCTCCGTCGCGGCCCCACGCTTCCGGCGCATTTTCGAGGCGACCCAATCGCCCCCCTTGCGGCTGATGACATAGAAGCTCGGCGTGAACAGCAGGCCGAACGTCGTCACGCCGATCATCCCGAAGAACACCGCCACGCCCAACGCCTTGCGCATTTCCGCGCCAGGCCCCGACCCGAGCACCAGCGGCAACACGCCGAGGATGAACGCGATCGACGTCATCAGGATCGGGCGGAGACGCTGTTCGGCGGCATGTTCGGCGGCGGCATGGAGCTCCATCCCGACATCCTCATTGGCGCGCGCGAACTCGACGATCAGGATCGCGTTCTTCGCGGCAAGCCCGATCAGCACGACCAGCCCGATCTGGGTCAGGATGTTGTTGTCCATCCCCATCAGGTTCACGCCGACGATCGCCGCGAGCAGGCACATCGGCACGATTAGGATGACCGCGAACGGCAGCACGAGGCTCTCGTAATTCGCCGCGAGCAGCAGGAACACGAACAGCACCGCCAGCCCGAACACCAGCGAGCCGGTATTGCCCGCCTGCTGCTGTTCGAACGCGATCTCGGTCCATTCGTAGCTCATGCCCTTGGGCAACGTCTCGCTCGCGATCTTCGCCATCGCCTGCAGGCTCTGCCCGGAGGAATAGCCGCGCGACGTGTCGCCCTGCAATTCCGCCGACGGATACAGGTTGTACCGCACCACGCGATACGGGCCAGTATCGTTGCGCAGCGTCATCACTGCATCCAGCGGCACCATGTTGCCCGCCGCCGACCGAGTCCGCAGATGTCCGACGTCGGACACCTGATCGCGATACGGCGCATCCGCCTGCGCGGTGACGCGGTAGGTCCGCCCCAGATAGTTGAAGTCATTGATGTACGACGACCCCAGATAGCTGCCGAGCGTCGAGAACACACTCGACACGGGCACGCCCAACTGCTCGGCGCGCTCGCGGTCGATGTCCGCGAACAGGCGTGGCGTACGGTTGTTGAAGCTGGTGAACGCGGCGGTGATCCCCGGTGTCTGGTTCGCCTTCATCATCATCCCGAACGCTGCACCCTCAAGTGCCTTGAACCCCAGATTGCCGCGATCCTCGATCAGCATCTTCCAGCCGCCGCCGGTCCCGATCCCGCGCACCGGCGGTGGCGGAATGACGAGCAGCAACCCGGCACTGAGCGGCGCGAACGCCTTGCGCATCTCGTTGGCGATCGCATCCGCGGCACCACGATCGGCGTGCGGCTTGAGCGTGATGAACATCGCGCCGCCGTTGGACGCGGTCGAGAAGGTCGCGCCGTCGAGCCCCGCGAACGCGACCGTATCCTGCGTCGCCGGGTTCTTGTGCGCGATCTCGGCCGCGCGCTTGATCAGTTCGTTGGTCCGCTGGAGCGAAGCCCCCGGCGGCAACTGCGCCGCGACGATCAGATAGCCCTGATCCTGCGCCGGGATGAACCCGGTCGGGGTCGCGGCAAAGCGCCATCCGGCAAGCCCGATCAGGATGACATAGGCGATCCCGATGATCGCAAGACTGCGGATCGCGCGTGCGGTGAACTTGCCGAAGCGGTTGCCAAGCCAGTCGAACCCACGGTTGAACCCGCGGGCAAACCGCGTGCCGACTCCACGGATACCGGGCTTGGGCTCGGCATCATGCTTGGGCTTGAGGATCAAAGCGGCGAGCGCGGGCGACAAAGTCAGCGACACAAAGGCGGAAATCGCAGTTGCGGAGACGATTGTGAGCGCAAACTGCTGGTAAAACTGCCCCGAAATGCCCGGAATGAAGCTCGTCGGGATGAACACGCCGCACAGGACGAGCGCGATTGCGATCAACGCACCCGACACTTCGTCCATCGTCTTGTGCGCTGCATCGCGCGGGGAAAGCCCCTCCTCTTCCATCAGGCGTTCGATGTTCTCGACCACGACGATCGCATCGTCGACCACGATCCCGATCGCGAGCACCATGCCGAACAGCGACAGGTTGTTGAGCGAGAAACCAAATCCCGCGAGCACCGCGAGGCTGCCGAGCAGCGACACCGGGATCGCGATGATTGGGATGATCGCAGCACGCCAGCTTTGCAGGAACAGCAGCACGACCAGCGCGACGAGGACCAGCGCCTCTACCAGCGTATGCTCGACCGCTTCGATCGACGCCTGGATATACTCGGTCGGGTTGTACGGGATCGAATAGGTCAGGCCGGGCGGGAAGCTCTTGGCGACGTTGGCGACTTCCGCCTTCACCGCATCCGCCGTGCTGAGCGCGTTCGAGCCCGGCAACTGCGTGATGCCGATCGCGGTCATCGACTTGTTGTTGAGCATCGCGTTGATCGTGTAATCCTGCGCGCCCAGCTCGATCCGCGCAACGTCGCGCAGGCGTGTCAGCCGCCCCTGATCGTCCCGCTTGACGATGATCGCACCGAACTCCTCGGGCTTGGTCAACCGTCCGGTCGCCTGAATCCCGAGCTGGAACGCGGTCCCGCCCTCGTTGAACGGCGGCTGCCCGACCGACCCCGCGGCGACCTGTGCGTTCTGCGCGCGGACCGCGGCGACGATCTCGTCGACGGTCAGGTTGCGCGACGCCGCACGATCGGGATCGACCCAGACGCGCATGTTATAGTCGCGCCCACCGAACACGCGCACGCCACCCACGCCGGGGATACGCGACAAGCGATCGATCAGCTGCGTCGTGGCGTAATTGGAAACATAGGACGAACTGAGCGAGCCATCCGGCGACGTCAGCGCGACAACCATCAGAATGTCGGGGGAATTCTTGCGGACCGTCACGCCGATCTGGCGGACTTCCTCGGGCAGGCGCGGCTCGGCGGTCGAGACGCGGTTCTGCACCAGCACCTGCGCCTGATCGACATTGGTGCCCTGCTTGAACGTGACGGTGATCGCGAGCGCACCGTCGCCGGTCGCGGACGAGGACATGTAAATCATGTTCTCGACACCGTTGATCGATTCCTCGAGCGGCGCGGCGACGGTGGCGGCGAGCGTCTCGGCGTTCGCCCCCGGGAAGGTCGCGTTGACGACCACGGTCGGCGGCGCGATCTCGGGATATTGCGCGACTGGCAACCCCGGATACGCCACGACCCCGAACACGATGATCAGGATCGACAGGACCGCCGCGAAGATCGGGCGATCGATGAAGAAATGGGGAAATCTCACTGGCTGCGCCTCAGTTCGCGGTCGCGTCGGAGGCGGGTGGCGCGCTTTCTTGGGTCGATTGCGGCGCGGTGTCCGCCGCCTTGGGCTTCATCTTGACCAGGTTTTCCTTGACCGTCGCGCCGGGTTGCAGCGTCGTGATCCCGTCGATGACGACATGCTCGGTCGGCGCGAGCCCCGACTTGACGACACGCAGCCCCTCCACTTGCGGACCGGTCTCGACCGGGCGAGCGATGACCTTGCCTTCCTTCCCGACGACATAGACGAGCTTGCGCGTCTGGTCGGTGATGACCGCTTCGTCCGGCACCAGCATCGCGCGGTAATGGCCGGAGCCCAGCAACCGGGCGCGACCGAACAGGCCCGGCGTCAGGAAGCCATCGGGATTGGCGATGACGGCGTGCGCGCGGATCGTCCCCGAATTGGGGTCGATCGCATTGTCGACGAATTCCATCTTGCCGTGCCAGCGAAAGCCCTTCTCGTCGGCGAGTTGGACTTCGACCGGGTTGGCGGTGTTGCGCGACGAGCCGCGCTCGCCGGACTTCGCCTGGCGCAAATATTTGAGATAGAAGCTCTCGGCCCCTTCGAACGAGAACCAGATCGGATCGGTCGAGACGACTCGCGTCAGGACGGTGGTGGCCTCGGTCGCATAATTGCCCATGCTGACGCGCCGGTCGGACACGATCCCGGTGATCGGCGACCGGACGGTCGTGAAGCCCAGGTTGAGTTGCGCCGTCGTCACATTGGCACGCGCGGCGCCCAGGTCTGCCTGCGCGGTGCGGACCGCGGCGAGCTTGGTCTCATATTCCTCGCGCGCGATCGCTTCGGCCTTGAGCAACACGTTGGCGCGGGTGAGTTCGGATTGCGCGTTGGTCACCGACGCCTGCGCCTTGGCGACTTGCGCACGCGCTTGCGCCAGCGCGGCCTGATAGGGGCGCGGATCGATCGTGAAGAGAGCTTCGCCCTTCTTCACGCGCTGGCCGTTGTTGAAGAAGATTCGCTCGATCGTTCCCGAAACGCGCGGACGCAGTTCGACGTCCTGGATCGCCTCGAACCGGCCTACGTATTCATCCCAATCGGTGACGTCGCGCTGCAACGGTATAGCGACACTGACTTGCGGCACCGGCGGCGGCGGCGGTGCCTTTTGCGCACAGGCAGCAAGCAGCCCCAACGCGGTCGCGCCGAATACCGGGCGCAAGATGCCCACATATGAAGTCGTCACTCTATGATCCCCATGTCGCGCATCGCTTTGGCTGGCCGGCCAGCGCGGCCTTGCTCTTTCGGCATGCCGCCGCAATGCGGTCACAAAGGTGTCGCCGCGAATGCTGCATTGCAAGAAGAATATACCGTCCGATCGGTACATATTTATTAACATGCTGTTTTCACAGCAGAATTATAACTCGTTTTAACAGCATGAATTGGCGGTCAGCGCGGTACGACGACTCCGCCTTTCATCCCCCAATCGACCCGGCGGACCGCGTCGAGCGCGTGCAACGGGTCCCCGCGGACCGCGATCAGGTCGGCCAGCAGACCCGGCTTGATGCTGCCGCGATCGGTCAGGTGGAAGGCGCGGGCGTTCCCGGAGGTCGCCGCGATCAGCACGTCGGCGATCGGCATTCCGGCCTCCGCCAGCAACACCATTTCGCGCGCATTCTCGCCATGCGCGAACACACCGACGTCGCCCCCCATGCAGATCGGCACCCCGACCGATCGCGCCAGCGCAAGCGCAGTACGGTTCTCCGCCACCGCCTGCGGTACCGGGTCCGCGCCGGTCCATCCCCGATAGCGCGACACCGCATCGGATGCGGCAAGCGTCGGGCACAAGGCGATCTTGCGCGCCGCCATCGCCCGGAAGATCTCGGCTGTGCCACCATAGCCATGTTCGATCGTATCCGCCCCCGCCGCGATCGCGCGGCGCATGCCTTCGGGCGTAGACGTATGGACCGCGACGGTCCGACCCGCGTCATGCGCGGCGGCGACCGCGGCGGTCATCTCGGCCTGCGAGAAGGTCGCGCGGCTCGGCTCGCCCGGGCCCCAGCGATAGTCGCCGTACAGTTTCACCACGTCCGCCCCGGCCGCGATCTGGCTGCGGACGACGCGCACCACGTCATCGACGCCGCTCGCTTCCTCAGCCCCTTGGGGAACGTCGACGCCCGGTTCGTACCCCTTGGGGCCATACGCCCCCTTTGCGACGATCGCGCGTGTCGCGACGAGCATCCGCGGCCCCGGCACGATCCCCTGCGCGATTGCCTGTTTGAGCCCGACATCGGCATAGCCAGCCCCCTCGGTCCCGAGATCGCGTTCGGTCGTGAAGCCCGCGAGCAACGTCGCCCGTGCGCTGACCGTGGCACGCGCGGTGCGCAGCGCGAGCGGTTCGTGGAGCACCTGATCGTCCCACGACGTCTCGTTATAAGGATGGAGGAACAAGTGCCCGTGCCCCTCGATCATTCCGGGCATCAGCGTTTCGCCCGGCAAGTCGATCGTCTCCGCGCCCGCCGGCACCGCGAGCGCCGGACCGACCGCGACGATCCGTTCGCCCGCCACCAGCACTTGCCATCCGGGATGCGCGACTGGATCGACCCCGTCGAACACCGCAGCGGGTCGCAACAGGATCGTGCGCGTCGGTGCAGGTGCTGCGCCTATCGCCAGCAAGGCCACCCCGATCAGCCACGTCTTCGCGATCCGCCGCATCATCCACCCCAAGAGTTGTCGCGAGGCACGATGCCCGATAGCCTCGCCCTCATGGATACCCCCGCCCCCGCCATGCGCAAGCGCGCCGCTCTCCTTCTGGCGGCGACGCTGCTGTCGCCGGCGGCCGCGCCCGCCCCGTCGGAACGCGCGCGCTGGAAGGCGGAGGCTGCCCGCGTCACGATCACGCGTGACACCTGGGGGATCGCGCATGTCCGCGGCACGACCGATGCGGATGCGGCGTTCGGCGCGATCTACGCGCAGGCGGAGGACGATTTCGCACGGATCGAAGCAAATTATCTGACGGCGCTCGGCCGCACCGCCGAAGCCGAGGGCGAGACCGCCTTGTGGGCGGACCTCCGCCAGCGTCTGTTCGCCGACCCGATCGATCTGCAAGCGCGCTATGCTGAGAGCCCCGCCTATCTGCAGGCGCTGATGCGCGCATGGGCGGACGGGCTCAACTATTACCTCGCGACGCATCCCGGGATTCGCCCCAAAGTGCTGACGCGGTTCGAACCGTGGATGGCGCTGTCGTTCACCGAAGGCAGCATCGGCGGCGATATCGAACGCATTTCGCTGACCGATCTCGCCGCCTTCTATGGAGGCCAACGCATCGCGGTGGCACATGAAGACGCCGGCCCCGTCCCCCGCGAACCCCGCGGATCGAACGGCATCGCGATCGCGCCGCGCAACACGGTCGACGGGCACGCACTGCTGCTGATCAACCCGCACACCAGCTTCTACTTCCGCGCCGAATTGCAAATGACCAGTCGCGAGGGGCTCAACGCCTACGGCGCGTCGACCTGGGGCCAGTTCTTCATCTACCAAGGCTTCAACGAGAAAGCCGGGTGGATGCACACCTCCTCGGGCGTCGACAATGTCGATTCCTTCGCAGAGGACATCACGCGCGCCGGCAACGCGATCACCTACCGCTACGGCACCGACCAGCGGCCCGTCACGACCCGCGCCATCACCCTCGCCTATCGCAAGGCGGACGGGAGCCTCGCACGCCGCAGTTTCACCACCTACGCCACGCACCACGGCCCAGTCGTCGCGGCGCAGGGCGGCAAATGGATCACGCAAGCCTTGATGTGGAAGCCCGTCCCCGCGCTCGAGCAAAGCTGGCTCAGGACCAAGGCGCAGGACCTCGCCAGCTACATGAAAGTCGCCGAGCGCCAGGCCAATTCGTCGAACGACACGCTGTTTGCCGACGCAAAGGGACAGATCGCCTATCTTCACCCGCAGTTCGTACCCGTTCGCAACGACGGTTTCGATTATGCCAAGCCGGTCGACGGCGCGGATCCCGCGACCGACTGGAAGGGCCTGCACACCGTCGCCTCGCTGCCCAATGCGATCGACCCCGGCGTCGGCTGGGTACGCAACACCAACGACTGGCCGTGGAGCGCAGCGGGGCCGGACAGTCCCAAGGCCAAGGATTACCCCCGCTATATGGACACATTCGGCGAGAACCCGCGCGGGGTCCATGCCGATCTGCTTCTGACGGGCAAGCACGACTTCACGCCCGAACGGCTGATGGCCGCCGCCTATGACAGCTACCTGCCCGCCTTCGCGCGGCTGATCCCGCCACTGCTGAAGGCGTATGACGCGCTGCCCGACAAGGACGCGCGCCGCGCGAAATTAGCGGGGCCGATCGGCGTGCTGCGCGGCTGGAACTATCGCTGGGGGGCGGACTCGGTCGCGACCACGCTCGGGGTGCTGTGGGGCGGCAAGATGTGGCGCGAAGCGGGTACCTTCATTCAGGCCGAGCAGATCAACGTCCCCGATTACATCGCCACCCGCGTTCCCGATGCGCGGAAACTGGACGCACTGGGCGAAGCCGCCGACCAGCTCACCCGCGACTTCGGAACGTGGCAGGTCGGCTGGGGCCAGATCAATCGTTTCCAGCGGCTCGACGATTCGATCCAGCCGCATTTCGACGACGCGCAGCCGAGCATCCCGGTACCGTTCACCTCGGCGCAATGGGGTAGCCTCGCCTCGTTCGGCGCGCGCCCCTATCCAAACACGAAGAAGCTGTACGGATCGAGCGGCAACAGCTTCGTCGCGGTGGTCGAGTTCGGGCCAAAGGTCCACGCCTGGGCGGTGACCGCGGGGGGCGAAAGCGGCGATCCGGCCTCCCCGCATTTCCGCGATCAGGCAGCGCGCTATGCCGGCGGCAAACTTCGCCCCGTGTGGTTCTACCCGGCAGACGTCGCTGCGCATGCGACACGCCAATATCACCCCGGACGTGCCGTACTAAAACGCTGAACAGCATCATCGGATACTGGAACGGCTTCCAACGTGTCTGGCGTCGCCGGGCAGCACACGTTCAATTCCTGTAGCGACACGCCATGCTTACCTTGCGGCGCGCTTCGAAAAGCGGCATGTAACGCACGATAATTACCCCTCTTGAGGTTGGTGGTTTATTCCTATAACACAGTGTTGCAGGCACGGTTGCCGTTCATGGACGGCACGGGCGGGGGTAGGGTCGCAAGACCCTGAGGATCTGGATTGGCTCAGATGAATTACGAGACGCGTGCGATCGGCAATGAGGAGATACTCGGGCTCCCCGGTCCGGACGCACCGCGCCGCGGGCGGACCGGGCTGATCGTCGGAATCATCACCGTCATCCTGATCGTGGCGGCGATCGCCTATTTCACGTTGGGCCGCGCGAAGCCGGTCGCCAAAGCGGTCGAGCAATTGCCGCTGGTGTCGGTGGTGGTACCGGGTCGGTCGAGCGTCGCGCGCGTCGTTTCGGCGACCGGCTCGCTCGCTGCGCGCCGCGAGATGCCGGTCGGTGTCGCCGGAGACGGCGGGATGGTCACGCGCGTCCTGGTCGAGCCCGGCCAGTGGGTCGCCAAGGGCCAGGTCCTCGCGCTGGTCGATCGCTCGGTCCAGACGCAGACCGCGGCATCGCTCAACGCACAGATCGCGGTCGCGAAATCGGATGCCGCGATCGCGCAATCCGAACTCGATCGTGCGCAGACGCTGGTGACGCGCGGCTTCTTGTCCAAGGCAGACCTCGAACGCAAGGCAGCGACCCGCGATGCGGCACTAGCGCGCGTCCGGGTCGCGCAGGCGACGCTTGGGGAGGCCAATGCGCGCACCAATCGGCTCGACATTCGGGCGCCCGCGGCGGGCCTGGTACTGACTCGCGCGGTCGAGCCGGGCCAGATCGTCGGGCCCGGCACGGGAACGCTGTTCCGCCTCGCGGAAGGCGGCCAGATGGAAATGCGCGCCCAGATCAGCGAAAGCGACCTGCGCGGATTGCGGATCGGGGCACGCGCAAACGTAACGCCGGTCGGCGGCAGCGACAGCTTCACGGGTGAAGTGTGGCAGGTCTCCCCCGTAATCGATCCCACGAGCCGACAGGGCATTGCGCGCATTGCGCTCGCGTACAATCCGGCGCTGCGCCCGGGCGGGTTTGCCTCCGCCTCGGTCGTCTCGGGCATGACGGACGTACCGCAACTGCCCAATTCTGCGATCCAGAGCGACGAGAAGGGCAATTTCGTGTATGTGATGGGGCCTGGCGACAAGATCGTCCGGCGTTCGATCAAGGTCGGCGAAGTCTCGGATCGGGGCGTTTCGATCGTCGAGGGGCTTAACGGCACCGAACGGGTCGTCCTGTCGGCAGGAGCGTTCCTGACGCCGGACCAGAAGGTCAGACCGACGCGGGTTGCGGCGGCGACGGCAAAGCAGGGATAGCACGATGAGCTTCCGGAACATCTCGGCTTGGTCGATCCGCAACCCGGTCCCGTCGCTGGTCCTGTTCTTCATGCTGACGATGGCTGGCATCGTCAGCTTCACCCGGCTCGACGTCAACAACCAGCCTGACATCGATTTTCCGGTCGTCATCGTCGAAATCAGCCAGCCCGGCGCCGCGCCGACCGAACTCGAGACGCAGGTTACCCAGCGCGTCGAAGCCGCACTCCGCAGCCTCCAGGGAATCGACGAGATCGATTCGACCGTGACCGAAGGCCAGTCGGAAACCGTCGTCCAGCTCGCGATCGGCACGCCGATCGACCGCGCGGTCGAGGACGTCCGCTCGGCGGTCGCGCAGATCCGCAGCAACTTGCCCGACGGCATCCTCGAGCCGCAGATCATGCGCGCCAACACCACCGGCAACGATCTCGCGAGCTATGCCGCGATCAGCACCGACATGACGGTCGAGCAGCTCAGCTGGTACATCGACAACAACGTCGCGAAGGAACTGCTGTCGGTGCCCGGCCTTGCCGGCGTGCAACGCAACGGCGGCGTTGATCGCGAGATCCGCGTCATCCTCGATCCCGCGAAACTCTCCGCGCACGGTCTGACCGCGTCGCAAGTCAACCAGCAGTTGCGTCAGGTCAATCTCAACGCCGCGGGCGGCCGCGCGCAGCTGGCAGGATCCGAACAGTCGGTCCGCGTGCTCGGCAACGCACAGAGCGCGTACCAGCTTGGCCAGACGCAAATCGCCACCGGCCTCGGCCAGACGCTCAAGCTTGCCGACCTTGGCCGTGTGCAGGATTTGTACGCCGAGCAACGCTCGTCGTCCGCGCTCAACGGGCAGCAAGTGCTGTCGTTCGATTTCCAGCGCGCCAAGGGCGCGTCGGACGTCACCGTGTTCGAGGAAGCCGAGAAGAAGCTCGCCGCGCTCGAGGCACGCAACCCGAAGGTGCATTTCAAGCGCATCTCGGACTCGGTCAAATACACCAAGCAGCAATATGATTCGGCGATGGAAGCGATGGTCGAGGGCGCGTTGCTCGCGGTCGTCATCGTGTTCGTCTTCCTGCGCGACTGGCGCTCGACGATCATTTCCGCGCTCGCCATCCCGCTGTCGGCGATCCCGACCTTCTGGGTCATGGATTTGCTCGGCTTCACGCTCAACAACATGACGCTGATGGCGCTCAGCCTCGTTGCGGGCGTGCTGGTGGATGACGCGATCGTCGAGATCGAGAACATCGTCCGGCACATGCGCATGGGCAAATCCGCCTATCAGGCGTCGATCGACGCCGCCGACGAGATCGGCCTCGCGGTGCTCGCGACGACCATGGCGATCGTCGCGGTGTTCCTCCCGGTCGGCCTAATGCCGGGCATTTCCGGCCAGTTCTTCAAAAACTTCGGCCTGACCGTCGTGGCATCGGTGCTGATGAGCCTTGCGGTCGCGCGCCTCATCACGCCGATGCTCGCCGCCTATTTCCTCAAGGCGCATGGCGAGGCCTCGCATGGCGAGGGCTGGATCATGGATCGCTACATGGCGATCCTGCGCTGGACGCTGCTGCATCGCTGGTCGGCGATCCTTGCGGGTGCGGTCGCGTTCGGCGCGACGATCTATCTGTTCATGTCGATCCCGGCGACGTTCCAGCCGCTGCGTGACAGCGATTCGAGCACCGCGACGATCGAAATGGTGCCGGGCACGACGCTTGCCGAGACCAAGGCGGTCGTCGCGCAAGTCGCTGACATCCTGCAAAAGCAACCGAGCATCGAGTCGGTCTATTCCCGCGCCTTCGTCGGCAACGGTCGCGTCACCGCGATCTTCAAGCCGAAGGAAGAGCGCACGATGAAGAGCTACGATTTCGAACGTGCGCTCGCGCCGACGCTCCAGACGATCCCCGACGCGCGGGTCTCGTTCCGTTCGTCGAGCGGCTGGGGCAGCGCTGGCCGTGCGCTGACGATCACGCTCGGCAGCGACGATCCCAAGATCCTCGCCGAAACCGGTGCCAAGCTGGTCGAGGAGATGAGCAAGTTGCCCGATCTGGTCGCGCCCCGCATCAGCGGTGACCTCAAGCGGCCCGAGATCGTCATCACGCCGCACATGGACCTCGCCGCGAGCATGGGGGTGACCACCGCCGCCATGTCCAGTGCGATCCGGATCGCGACGCTGGGCGACATTGACCAGAACAGCGCGAAATTCTCCTTGTCCGACCGTCAGATACCGATCCGCGTCGCGCTCGACCAGGACTCGCGCCAGCGGCTGTCGACGATCCAGAACCTGCCGGTGCAGACTGCGAGCGGCGGATCGGTGCCGTTGAGCGTCGTCGCGGACATTGGCTTCGGGGCCGGGCCGACCAAGATCGAACGCGTCGCACAGCAGCGCCAGTTGACGATCGGTGCCGATCTCGCGCCCGGCGTCGTCAGCGGCACTGCGCAGAAGGAGATCCACAACCTTCCGCTGTTCAAGACGATGCCGATCGGGGTGAAGGAGCTCGTGCTGGGCGAGTCCAAGTGGCAGGAAGAGCTGATTCAGAACTTCATTATCGCGCTGGTTGCCGGCATTTTCCTGCTCTTTGCCGTCCTTGTGCTGCTGTATCGTCGCCTTTTGCCGCCGTTCATCAACATTATGTCGCTGCTTGTGGCGCCCCTCGGCGGATTGATCGGGCTTGCCGTCACCGGAACGCCGATTTCGATGCCAGTCTATATCGGGCTGATCATGCTGCTCGGGATCGTCGCCAAGAACTCGATCCTGCTGGTCGACTTTGCGCTCGAGGAAATGAACAAGGGCGTCGACGTCGTCACCGCGATCATCGATGCCGGGCACAAGCGCGCGCAGCCGATCGTGATGACCACCGTCGCGATGGTGATGGGGATGATGCCGACTGCGCTCGCGCTGACCGGCGACGGATCGTCGCGCGTGCCGATGGGGATCACCGTGATCGGCGGGCTGATCCTGTCGACCGTGCTGACGCTGCTGATCGTGCCCGCAAGCTTCAGCCTCGCGGTCGGGATCGAAAGCCGGGTCGGGCCGGTATTGCGGCGGCGCCTGCTCACCTATCGTCCCGGCGACGATGGCGGCCCGCTGATCGAACATCGTCCGCCGACCCCGCCGCAGCTGGGGCCGGGCGACCCCGGGCGGATTCCGTACCACCCCGGTGACGACAAGCCGCAGCCGGCCGAATAGGCGCCGTAGCCCCCCATTCCGCGGAAAAAACGTTGCTTGGGCGTATCGACGCTTGAACAATCCGCGGCTTGGGGGATTGGTCCCGTGATGCGACGTGTCCCCCCTCCCCGTGCGTTCGAGGCACCTCCGGCGGGGTTGGTGCGAATGCGCTGGATCGCCGGCGGGCTGCTCGTGGCGATGGCGATCACCTTTTTCGTGGCGCGCACGCTCTACGACCCGCGAACCCAGTTTGGCACGACAATGGGCTTCGTCCGTTCCTTTGCCGAGGCGGCAATGGTCGGCGGGCTAGCCGACTGGTTCGCGGTCACCGCGCTGTTCCGCCATCCGTTCGGCCTCCCCATCCCGCACACCGCGATCATCCCGCGCAACAAGGATCGCATCGGCACCACGCTCGCTGCCTTCCTGCGCGACAACTTCCTGATCCCGCGCGTCGTCGCGCGGCGGATGAACGGGCTGGACATTGCGGGCGCGGCGGGGCGCTGGCTCGCCAACCCGCCCGGTGGCGACGGGCGGCTGCGGCGGGGTGCGTCGCGGCTGGCCGCGCATATGCTCGAGGCGTTCGATCAGCAGCGGCTCGGCGGGATGGTCAAGGCCGGGATCGGGCAGCGCCTGCGCGCGCTCGATGCAGCGCCGCTGCTTGGCCAGGCGCTGACCGCGGCGATCGCGGAGGACCGCCACCTCCCGCTGCTCGACGGAATCGTGCGCTGGGCCGCGCGGGTGCTGGAGGCGAATGAGCATCTGGTCCGCGCAATGGTCAGCGAACGGTCGGGGTCCGTCATGCGCTGGACCGGGCTCGACGAAACGCTGGCGAACAAGATCATCGCCGGACTGAACGGGCTGCTTTCCGGAATTGCCGAGGACCCGGACCACCCACTGCGCGAAAAGGCGGAGGAAGGGCTCGCCACGCTCGCGCAGGATCTGATGCACGATCCGCGGATGCGCGAACGCGTCGCATCGGTGAAGGGCGAGATCATCGACAATCCCGCGATGCAACGCTGGCTCGACGGGCTATGGGAGCAGGCACGCACCGGCATGCTCAAGCTCGCGCGCGATCCCGATCGCGTGCTGGCGGGACCGGTCGGGGATGCGCTGCGCCAATTGGGCGGGACGCTCCAGACCGACCCGCGGTTGCGCCTGACGATCAACCGGTTCGTGCGGCGCGCGGTGGTCGGCCTTGCGGCGGACTATGGCGACGGGATCGTTCGCCTGGTGTCGGAAACGGTTCAGGGCTGGGACGCGCAGACGATCACGCGGCGGCTGGAGAATGCGGTCGGCAAGGACTTGCAATATATCCGCGTCAACGGAACGATCGTCGGCGGTCTGGTCGGTCTCGCGATCCACGCGATCGACACAGCCCTGTGACGCTCAACACGCCAGCGCTGCGTTACCGCTTCCAGTCCTCGACCGCCCACCCGCGCAGCGCGGCCATCGCGCGCAGCGGCGGATGCGGGTTCACCGCGATCCCGACGTCCGCCCATTCGAGCGCGGGTGCATCGGAAGCATGATCGGAATAGAACCGAATCACCGCGTCGTCGCGCGCGATCCCCTGCCCCGCCATCCATGCCTCGATCATGCGCAACTTGGCGGGACCGTAGCAATTCTCGCCGTCGATCCGAGCGCGGACTCGGCCATTCTCCCGCACCACGCCGGTGGCGATCACCGCGTCGAACCCGAGTTGCTCCGCGATCGCCTCGGCGTAAAACCCATACGACGCGGTCGCCATGACGATCCGGTAGCCCGCCGCGCGGTCCGCTGCGATCTGATCACGCGCGCCGGCATAAACCCCCGATTCGGCGACGGTTGCAGCGAAGCGATTCGCGGCACGCGTCGCGTCGGCTTCGGTCATGTTGCCACCGAGCAGCAAGCGCTGCGCAATTTCCTTCAACCGCGCACGGCCCATCAGGCGCAGCGTGTAGCCGAGCCCCGCCACTGCCACGATCGGGAACAGAGCAAGCCGCCACGGCGCATTTGCGCGCGCGGTGGCGACCAGGAATGGGGTCCAGGTCGGGGCGTAGGTAAGGGTCTTGTCCATGTCATAGACGGCAAGTTGGTGCATAGCGGCGTTCAAACCACACCAACGCTTGCCGATCCACCCCGATTGCAGCAAGGAAGGCGCGCATGACCGACACGGCCGCCTTCTCCCAAGACAGCGACACGGTACGCTTCACCGGCAGCCTCGTGCTCGCCCGGATCGGCGACCTGCCCGAACGCCTCCGCGATTCCACCGAAAAGGTCGCGCATGTCGACCTGAGTGGCGTCGACCGGATCGACACGGTCGGTGCCTGGGTCGTCCATCGATTCGCAGCGCAGCATCAGGCCGACATCATCGGGCTCGATGCGGACGGCGAACATCTGCTCGAACAGGTCGCCAAAGCCGACCAACCCGTCGCGATGCGGCCCGCCCCGGTCGGCAGCTTCCAGCGCGTGGTCGGCGAATTGGGCGATGCGGTGGTTCAGTCAGGTCAGACCCTGTACGGCCTGCTCGGCTTTTTCGGCGCGACGCTGATCGCCTTCTGGAATGTCGCGACTCACCCCCAACGCTTTCGCTTCAACGCGATCGTCCAGCGGTTCGAAGTCGTCGGCGTGACCGCGCTTGGCATCATCGGCCTGATGAGCTTCCTGATCGGGATCGTGATCGCACAGCAGGGCTCGGTCCAGTTGCAGCAATTCGGGTTCGAAGTGTTCACGATCAATCTGGTCGGGCGACTCACTTTGCGCGAACTCGGCGTGCTGATGACCGCGATCATGGTCGCGGGCCGGTCGGGCTCGGCGTTCGCCGCGCAATTGGGCACGATGAAGCTGACCGAGGAAATCGATGCGATGCGCACGATTGGTGTCTCACCGATGGAGGCGCTGGTGTTGCCGCGCGTGATCGCGTCGGTCGTGATGATGCCGCTGCTCGGCATGTACGCGTCGATCATCGCGATCGTCGGCGGCGGGCTGCTGTGCTGGATTTCGCTCGACATTCCCCCCGTAACCTTCGTCCAGCGCATCCGCGAAGTCGTGCCGGTCACCGATCTGTACGTCGGGCTGATCAAGGCGCCGTTCTTCGGGCTGATTATCGCGATGGCCGGATGTTTCCAGGGGATGCTGGTGGAGGGCGATGCCGAGCAAGTCGGCACGCGCACGACCGCCGCGGTGGTTCAGGCGATTTTCCTCGTGATCGTGCTCGACGCGTTCTTTGCGGTGTTCTTCACCTCGATCGGGTGGGTGTGATGGAAACCGGCAACGCAAAAGGCAAAGAGAACGACGACGTCATCGTGGTGCGCGATCTCGTCAACGGGTTCGGCGAACAGCTGGTCCACGACGGCGTCAACCTGTCGGTCCGGCGTGGCGAGATCATCGGCGTCGTCGGCGGGTCGGGTACGGGCAAGTCGGTGCTGATGCGGTCGATCATCGGGCTGCAGACGCCGAAATCGGGATCGATCGAGGTGTTCGGCGAATCCACGCTCAATCGCGAGACGACCGAGCTGGCCGACCTGACGAAGCGCTGGGGCGTGCTGTTTCAGGGCGGTGCCCTGTTCTCGACGCTGACCGTGGCGGAGAACGTTCAGGTCCCGCTGCGCGAATTCTATCCGGGGCTCGACCCTGCGCTGCTCGACGAGATCGCCGCTTACAAGGTGGTGATGACTGGCCTTCCCGCTGATGCCGGTCCTAAATATCCGTCCGAACTGTCGGGTGGGATGCGCAAACGCGCAGGACTCGCGCGCGCGCTGGCGATGGACCCCGAACTGCTGTTCCTCGACGAACCGACCGCCGGGCTCGACCCGATCGGGGCGGCGGCGTTCGATGAACTCACCCGGTCGCTTCAAAAGACGCTGGGCCTGACGGTCTTCCTCATCACGCACGATCTGGATACGCTCTATGCGATCTGTGATCGGATTGCGGTGCTGGCGGACAAGAAGGTGATCGCGGTCGGGACGATCGACGAACTCCTCGCGCTGGACCATCCGTGGATCCAGGAATATTTCAAGGGCCCGCGCGGCCGGGCCGCAGTGGCGACACTGGAGCGCAACGAACATGCTGACGCTGCAGCGGAAGGGCAATAGCTGATGGAAACCCGCTCGAACCATGTGCTGGTCGGCTCGGTCGTGCTCATCCTGCTGACGGTGATGCTGCTGTTCCTGGTCTGGATCCTGCGCTGGGGCACCGCCACCGACAAGGAATATGACATCTTCTTCAAGCAGTCGGTCGACGGCCTGGCGAAGGGGTCGGGCGTCGCCTTCTCGGGCGTCGTGTCCGGGCAGGTCAAGGAAATCGCGCTGTGGAAGCCCGATCCCTCGCTCGTCCGCGTCCGCATCAGCGTCAACCCCGACACGCCAATCCTGATCGGCACGACGGCCTCGTTGCAGGGCAGCTTCACCGGCACCAGCACGGTCCAGCTCGATGGCGCGGTCAAGGGTGCGCCGCCGATCACCTGCCCGGCCGAGAACCCGCTCGCGGATTGCCCCAACGGCGTACCCACGATCCCGACCAAGCCGGGTGGCCTCGGCGCGTTGCTGAGCTCGGCGCCGCAATTGCTCGAGCGGATCTCGACACTGACCGAGCGGCTGTCGGACATGCTTTCCGACAAGAACCAGCAGTCGATCCAGGGCATCCTCGCCAACACCAACCGCCTGAGCGCGGCGCTGGCAGACCGGGGTCCTGAAATCGCGGCGACGCTGGCAGAGACGCGGCTTGCGATCCAGAAGGCGGGCGTTGCCGCCCAGCAGATCGGGCAGTTGGCGGATACGACCAACGGCGTGCTCAAAGACGACGTCAAGCCGGTGATGGCCAACCTCAACAAGACGATCGCCTCGGCGCAGCATAGTGCCGAGACGCTCGATGCGGCGATCGGCGATGCGCGCCCGGGGCTCCAGGCCTTCTCGAAGCAGACGATCCCCGAGGTCGGCCAGCTCGTTCACGACCTGCGGCAGATGTCGATGGCGCTCACCTCGGTCGCCGAAAAGGTCGATCGTGGCGGCGCGGGGGCGCTGGTCGGCCAATCGAAGCTGCCTGATTACAAGCCCGGAAAGGGACAGTGACCATGATCCGTTCGACCTCGAAATCGCTGCTCGCCGTGGCCGCGCTGGCCTCGCTGTCCGGCTGCATCAGCTTTGGCGCCAAGCCGCCGCCCTTCCTGATGACGCTGACCTCCGCGAACACGCTGCCGGTCAACCAGACGCAGTCGTCGAGCACGTCGCCGACGATCACGATCCAGGTCCCCGCCGTCGCGCAGTCGATCTCGGGCGTGCGCGTACCGGTGCAATCCAGCACGACGACGATCGCCTATGTCGCCAACGCGCAATGGGTCGAGCCGCCGTCGCGGATGTTCGCACGGCTGTTGTCGGATACGCTTCCGCCACGCACCGGGCGAATCGTGTTGAGCAGCGCGCAATCCTTCTCGGATCCGGGCGCGGTGTTGTCGGGGGAATTGCGGTCGTTCGGCGTGGATGCGGGCACCAACATGGCGATCGTCTCCTTTGACGGATCCCTGATCCGCAGCACTGGCAAGGTCGTCGAGAAGCGCCGTTTCGAAGCGCGTGTGCCGGTCAGCAAGATCGAGGCGGGTCCGGTTGGCGCTGCGCTCAACACAGCGGCCAATCAGGTTGCGGTCGAAGTGGCGGACTGGGTCGGGCGCTAACGAAGCGCCGTCCCCTTACCCGGTCGGCGTCATTTTCCGTACCGGACCCATCAGGTTGCACAGGTCCGCCGTCCCCGCCGGGACGGTGAAGAACGGCAGCCCGCGATTGGCGCGCGCCTCCAGCGTGGCGGTGAAGGCGGGTGTCCCGGGGCGCAGGAATTCATACGCGACCTGCTCGGCGGGCGGCAGGTCCGCCGCGATCGTGATCCGCTTGATCGGCACGCGCATCTTCGGGTCCTCGTACAGGCCCAGCCCCCCGCCAGTCCCGCGCGGCAACGCCGACAGCGCCCCCATCCCGTCGATCACCCGTCCGACCACCGCAATGTTGCGATCGAGATGCCGCGGCGCATGGCCGATCACGGTGTACAGGTCCCCGCCCGTCCCCGTATCGGGCGCAAGATCGCGCGCGACGCCGACCATGCCGTAGCAATGCGGCAGCCATTGGCGCTTGCCATCCCCCGCCAGCGGCCAGCCGCTCGCGCTGAACCCGGTCCGCGACGCATAGGCATCGCGGAACGGATTGGCCACGATCTGGCCATGCGCGCCCCACGCCCACTCATATTCCGCCGGGGGTCGCCGGGTGATCCCGGCGGCGGGGGGCTTCTTCTCGGTCGCATCGCCCCATTGGGTGACGTAATTGTCCTGGACGCGGTACACCGTCGCATCGCTCCACCAGCCGCTACGCGCGATGATGCGGATGTTCGCGACGTGCACCGGCGCATATTCAGGCGCGAGCCAGATCACGCTGCGCTGCCCGTCGGCAAAATCAATCAGCAGCAGATCCTCGGGCTTGATCGCCCCCCATGCCGCAGCGGGCGCCGCCGCGGCGATCTGCGTCGCGGTCGGTTTTGACGGTGCGGGCACGGCCTGGGCCGCGGCGGTTATCGACAGGAGATGGGGAAACAGGATCATTTCGGCATGGTGACATGCGCGTCCGCCGCAGCGCAATCCCCGCTGATTTGCGCGACGTCGATCGGCACGCTTGCACAGCCGCCGCCGACCCTCTAGGGCCACGCATCTGTCCAGGACATGCGGAGCGGTGGCCGAGTGGTCGAAGGCGCTCGCCTGGAAAGTGAGTATACGTCAAAAGCGTATCGAGGGTTCGAATCCCTCCCGCTCCGCCACTTGCCTTCTGCGTCCAAGGCGCCTCTTCGAGATTTATCCCGCGTCGCCATTCGCTTGCCCACTCGAGGCATGGTTCGCGGGGAGATGCGCGCCCGTGCGGGGGGCATGAAGGCAACAGACCTGTACCGGCAGCACGGGATCAGCGACGCGACGGGCAGTATCGATCGCGACGCGAAAATACGAAGAATACGGGCGTTCAGCTTCCGCTGGATCAGCGAATCCTATATTAAACTGGTATGACGACGAATGTACCGCCCGTAAGCCGACACGCTCCCTCGCATTCCGGACTACGAGGGCCCCGCAACACAGCCGGTCCAACCATGGTAGAGCATGCGTATCAGCACCTGCTGGCGATGCTGATGAGCCTCGAGATTGCCCCCGGAGAGCGGATCGCGATCGACGCCGTGGCGCGACAGCTCGGCATTTCGCAAACGCCGATCCGCGAGGCGCTGAGCCAACTCGAGGCGGAGAAGCTCGTCACCAAATTGCCCAACGTGGGCTACCGCGCGAGTGCGCAAATGTCGCGGGAGGACGTTCGCGACCTCTACACGCTGCGCCAGCTCATCGAACCCTATGCGGCAGCGCGCGCGGCGCAAGCAATGACCGACGAGTCGATCGCGATCCTTGAGGCAGTCGGTCGCGACATGTCGAGCATCGCCGACGGGGATGCGCATGCCTATTCCCGATTTGCCGAGGCGGATGCGACGCTCCACCGGCTGATTGCAACCGGCAGCGGCAACCGGTTGATCGCGGAGACGATCGAACGGCTGCACGCGCATCTCCATATTTTCCGTGCCCTCTATCACACCAACGCGCCGCAAGAGGCTGCGGCTGAGCATCGTTTGATCATCGATGCGCTGGTTGCACACGATCCCGGTGCGGCTGAGCAGGCGGTGCGACGACATCTGGAATGTTCGCAGCAACGCATGGATCGGGTACTCGCCGCGACCGACGAATAACGTCGAGGACAGGTCCCGGTAAGCACCTCACTACGCTTGACACCACCGAACCTACAACCTACTCAAATCCTATAGGATATGAATGGGAGAGGCGATCGATGCTGCAACGGCGGCGAGATCCATCAAAGCGAAGAGCAGCAAGCGTTGGTCTGGCCATGTCCGCGCTGCTCCTTGCGGGTAGCGCGCACGCGCAAACCGTGGTGCTCGAGCATTTCACGCTGATCGACGGGACCGGGCGCGCACCGGTCACGGATCAGTCGCTGGTCCTGGTCGACGGCCGGATCCGCTGGGTCGGCCCGGCGGCCAAAGCGCCCGCCCCCAAGTCTGCGACGACCGAAGATCTTCGTGGCAAATATCTGATGCCCGGGATCATCGACAGCCACGTCCACCTTGGGCTGGTCGATGGCGTCGACCAGAATTACGCGAAATATTATAATCGCGCGAATATCGAACGACAGCTCCACCTGTACGCCGCTTATGGCGTCACGTCGGTCTATACGCTCGGCACCGACGGCGATGCGATCCACGACGTCATCGCCGACCAGCGGCGCATCGGGCGGATCGACATGGCGCGCGCCTATACCGCGGGCCGCGGAGTGGTGTTCAAGGGGAGCTATGGCGGCGTACCCGGGCTCGACCAGATGGTCGCGACCCCCGCCGAAGCGAGCGCCATGGTGACGCGCGAAGTCGCAAAAGGCGACGACTTCATCAAGCTGTGGATGGACGACGAATTTTCGACGATCGCCGAACGCATGCCCTACGCGATGAGCAAGGCGGTGATCGATACCGCGCACAAGGCGGGCAAGAAGACCGCCGGGCACATCTTCTATTATGACAATGCCGCCGAACTGACGCGCGAGGGCATCGACGTCTTCATGCACCAGATCCGCGACCGCACCGCCGGGCCCGAACTGTCGCGCACGATGAAGGCGCGGGGGACGTGGCAGCTTGCCTCCACGCTCAGCCGCGAGGCGTCGTTCACCTATACGCTGCTCCCGTTCGTCGACGATCCGTTCTTTGCACGCGGAGTCGCGCCGACGACGATCGCCGCGCTCAAGGCACCTGCGCGGCAGCAGAAGCTCGGCAGTTCGCCACTCTTTCCCAAATACCCAGCGGCGTTCAGCAACGCGATGGCGAACTTCGCGACGCAAGCGAAGAATGGCGTCGCCTACGGCATGGGCACGGACAGTGGGCCGTCCGCGCGCTTCCCCGGCTATTTCGCGCATTGGGAACTCGAGCTGATGGTCAAGGCGGGCGTCACCCCGCTCCAGGCGCTCACCGCGGCGACCGGCACCAATGCCAAGTTCCTCGGCACGACGCAGACCGGCACGATCGAAAAGGGCAAATGGGCCGACCTGCTGGTGCTCGATCGTGATCCGGTCGCGGATATCCGCAACACCCGCGCGATCAACGCGGTCTATATCGCAGGCCGCAAGGTTCCGACGATCTGGCAGACTTGCATCGGGCGCGCAGCGGATGCCTGCGGGCCAGCGGTTCAATGACCGGCGCCCGGGCCGCGATCCTCGGCTCCGTCGGCACGCGTCTCAAGGCCAGCCGCACGCGGTATCTCGTGCTGGCGTGCGTCGTCGCCGCGTATTTCATCACCTATCTCGATCGCGTGCTGCTGTCCGTGGCAACGCCGTTCATCGAGAAGGAGTTCTCCTTCGACACGATCACGATGGGCTGGGTGCTGTTCAGCTACAGCATTGCCTACGCGTTGTTCCAGATCCCCGGCGGCTGGTTCGGGGACAAGGTGGGGCCACGCACCGCGCTGACCTGCGTGGTGGTCTGGTGGTCGGCGCTGACCGCGCTGACGACCCTGTCCTGGTCGGCGACATCGATGGCCGTCTTCCTGTTTCTGATCGGCATGGGCGAAGCGGGCTCCTTCCCGATCGCCAACCGCGCGCTGTCGCGCTGGATGCTGCCGTCGGAGCGCGCGATCGCGCAGGGTACGACGCACGCCGGCTCCCGTTCGGCAGCGGCGATCACACCGGTAGTGGTGGTGGCGCTGATCGGCATGTCGTCGCTCGGTTGGCGGCTGCCGTTCCTGATCTTCGCCGCGGTCGGCATCCTGTGGGCGATCGGCTGGTATGCCTTCTATCGCAACACGCCCGGCGAACACGCGCGGGTCAACGAAGCCGAGCTGGCCAGGATCACCGACGCGCTCGGCCCGTTCAAGACCGGCAAACGCGCGGTGCCGTGGAAGCAGATCCTGTCGAACCGGCAGATGTGGCTGCTGGCCGCGATGTACTTCTGCTACGCCTATGACATCGGCACCTTCCTCAGCTGGTTTCCGAAATATCTCAATGCCGCGCGCGGGATCGAGCTCGCCAAGCTCGGCCTTTTCGCGAGCCTGCCGTTCGTCGCTGGCCTGATCGGCGACATTTCGGGCGGCGTGCTGTCGGATACATTGCTCAAGCGGACCGGCGACGTGAAGTTCGCGCGGCGCGCCGTCCTCGCCGGAGGCTTTTTCGTCTCTTCGATCGCGGTGCTGTTTGCGGCGTATACCGAAGCCCCCGAGGTAAGCATCGCCTGGTTTGCGCTCGCGCTGTTCGCGCTTGAACTGACGGTGGGCGTATCGTGGGCGGTGACGCTCGACGTCGGCGGCGAATTTGCCGGCTCGGTCTCTGCGGTGATGAATACCACCGGCAACATCGGCGCGGCGATCGCGGTCGCGCTGACCGCGTGGCTGGCGACCCACTACGGCTGGGCCTCGGCCTTCGCGGTCATTGCCGGGCTCGCGCTCGTCGCCTGCCTGCTGTCGTTCACGATCGACGCGTCCAAGCCAATGTATCGGCTTGCGGAGGAACCTGCATGATGCCGCGTCCGTACCGACGGATGTTTCCAGCATCCTTCGGTCTCGCCCTCGCCGCGCTGGCAGGCGCGATGCCGGTGTCGCCGAGCGTTGCCGCCCCCGCGGCGGGCGATGCGGTCAAGGGCAAGGCGGTGTTCGCACGCTGTGCCGCGTGCCACCGGGTCGACCCGGCGGCGACCGGCGGGATCGGACCGAACCTCTCCGGCGTTCACGGCCGCCGCGCGGGCACGCTCCCCGGCTATCCCTACTCGCCCGCGATGAAGGCGTCGGGGCTCAAGTGGGACGACGCCACGCTTTCGCGATACCTGTCGGCGCCGACCAAGGTCGTGCCCGGCACCAAGATGATGGCCCCCCCGGTCGGCGATCCGCAGGATCGCGCCAACGTCATCGCATATCTCAAAACAGCAGGCGGCACGAAAAAGTGAACGACACCCCCCCCATGTTCGGCGCGCTGCGGCTTCCGCGGAGCATTTTATTCGGGCGCGGCCAGCGTGCCGCGCTCGGCTCGACGACCGCACGGGTCGGTCGGCGCGCGTTGCTGTGCACCGACGAACGCCAGGCGGCGCAACCCGAGTTCGCCGCGATGCTCGCCGATCTCGCGGCGCATGGCGTCGAAACGCCACGTCTTCGACGGCACGATCCCCGATCTGCCGTTGCAGTCGATCGACACCTGTATCGACCAGGTCCGCGCGTTCGCGCCCGATGTGGTCATCGGCGTCGGCGGCGGCAGCTCGATCGACCTGGCCAAGGTCGTTGCGGTGCTGCTGACGCATGGCGGCAGCGTGCGCGATTATTATGGCGAGTTCGCGGTGCCCGGCCCGGTCATCCCGCTGATCGCGATCCCGACCACGTCGGGTACCGGATCCGAAGTGACTCCGGTTGCGGTCGTCGCCGACGAAGAGCGCGGCGCGAAGGTCGGGATCGCAAGCCCGCATCTGATCCCGCAAGTCGCGATTTGCGACCCCGAGCTGACGGTCACCTGCCCCCCCGCGTTGACCGCCTTCTCGGGATCGGACGCGCTGACCCACGCGGTCGAGGCGTTCACGACGCTCGCACGGCCAATCGACGCGATGCTGACCGAGGAGCATGTGTTCGTCGGCAAGAACGTGCTGTCCGACCATATGGCGAAACTCGCGGTCACCAACGTCTTTAAATATCTCGAACGCGCGTATCGCGACGGCAGCGATATCGAGGCGCGCGAGGGGATCATGCTCGCCTCACTCGCGGCGGGGTGCGCTTTCGGCACGGCGGGGACTGCGGCGGCCCATGCGCTGCAATATCCGGTCGGCAATCTGACGCATACCGCGCACGGGCTCGGCGTCGCGACGCTGCTGCCGTTCGTCATGCAGTTCAACCGCCCGGCGTGCGCGCCCGCGTTCGCCGAGCTTGCCGAACTGATCGGGCTGACGGGCGAAGACGAAGCAGCCCGGTCGCAAGCGTTCATCGACGCGGTCGCCGACCTGTTCGCGCGGATCGACATTCCACTCTCGCTCGAAGCGCTAGGGCTGCGTGCAGACCAGCAGGATTTCGTCGCCGAACATTCGCTCGATGCGGCGCGGCTGATCAAGAACAACCCGCGCCCGCTCGACCTGCCCGCCATGACCACCATTACCCGCGCGGCGTTCGCGGGCGACCGTGCGTCGCTCGTCGCTGCTTGAGATCAGGATTTCCGCATGACCTCGCTTAGCTATACGCCCCCCGCCGCCGGCAACCGCCCGGCCCCGTTCGCGATCCCGACCGGATTGCTGATCGGCGACGCCTGGGTCGATTCCGCCACCGCCGCGCGGATCGACATCATCAATCCGTCGACCGGCGAGACGCTGACCGCGGTCGCCGATGGCAGCGTCGCCGAAGGCATTGCCGCGGTCGACGCGGCGTCTGCCGCCGCCGCGGGCTGGGCGGCGACACCGCCGCGCAAACGCGCCGACATCCTGCTCGCTTGTTTCCATGCGATGATGGCCGAGCAGGAATGGCTCGCACAGCTGATCTCGCTCGAAAACGGCAAGGCGCTGAGCGATGCGCGCGGCGAAGTCGCTTATGCCGCCGAATTCTTCCGCTGGTATGCCGAGGAAGCCGTGCGCATCACCGGCGAGATGGGGATCGCCCCCGGCGGCGCGAACCGCATCCTCGTGCAGTACCAGCCGATCGGCGTCGCACTGTTGATCACGCCGTGGAATTTCCCCGCGGCGATGGCGACCCGCAAGATCGCCCCTGCGCTCGCTGCGGGCTGTACCTGCATCCTCAAGCCTGCCGAGGAAACCCCGCTGACCGCCCTTGCGGTGGCGGAGATCATGCGCCGCGCGGGCGTTCCGGCAGGCGTCATCAACGTCCTCAACGCCAGCGACCCCGGCCCGATATGCAGCGCGATCCTCAACGATTCGCGCGTCCGCAAACTCTCGTTCACCGGATCGACCGAAGTCGGGCGGATCCTCCTGCGCGAAGCGGCGAACACCGTGGTCAGCGCTTCTATGGAACTCGGCGGCAACGCGCCGTTCCTCGTGTTCGACGATGCCGATCTCGACGCGGCGATCGAGGGCGCGATGGTCGCCAAGATGCGCAACGCGGGCGAAGCCTGCACCGCCGCCAACCGCTTCTACGTCCAGCGCGGGATCCACGACCGGTTCGTCGAGAAGCTCGTTGCGCGGATGGGCGCGATGACGGTCGGCGCGGGGTGCGACGCCGCGACGCAGTGCGGCGCGATGATCAACCAGGCATCGATCGACAAGATCGAGCGGCTGGTCGCGGACGCCGTCACCAAGGGCGCGGACGTCCGGCTCGGCGGCAAGACGCTGGAGCGCGAAGGGTTCTTCTATCCGCCATCGGTGATCGCCAACGTCCAGCCGGGGTCGGACATTCTCGAGGACGAAGTGTTCGGTCCGGTCGCCGCGATCATCCCGTTCGACGACCCCGAAGACGCGATCCGGTTGGCGAATGCCACGGAATATGGTCTGGCGGCCTATGTCTATTCGGAAGACCTGAAAAAGGCGCTGCAGATCGCCGAGCGGATCGAATGCGGGATGGTCGCGGTCAATCGCGGGCTGGTCTCGGATGCGGCGGCGCCGTTCGGCGGCATGAAACAAAGCGGTCTTGGACGCGAGGGATCGCATCACGGACTGATCGAATATTGCGAGATCAAGTACATCGCCGTCAGCTGGTAAGAGCCGGATACAGGCTCATCGCTGAATTGGGATGATTGGAGAGGAAACACGCGCGATGTGGGATATATCTCGACGCAGACTCTTGGGCGGCACTGCCGCGACCGTCGTCGCGGCAGGGTTCGGCACCCCCACGCTCGCCTTTGCGCCGTTGCAGGCCCCGCAGCCCGCCCAAGACGACGGCAAGGACACCGAATGGCGGCATTACGCCGCCGACCAGGCCAATACGCGCTATTCGCCGCTCGCGCAGATCACCGCGGAGAACTTCTCGGACCTCGAAGTCGCGTGGAGTTTCAAGACCGACGTGCTCGGCGCACGCAAGGAATTCCAGTTCGAGCCGACGCCGTTGCTGATCAAGGGACGGCTGTACCTGCCCGCAGGATCGCGCCGCGATTGTATCGCGATCGACGCCGCGACGGGCGAATTGCTGTGGATGCACCGGCTCGACGAGGGGCAGCGCGCGCTCAACTCGCCGCGGCAATTGTCGGGGCATGGCGTGTCCTACTGGACCGACGGGACGCTCGAACGGATTCTGTATGTCACGACTGGCTATCAGCTCGTGTCGCTCGATGCCGCGACGGGAATCCCCGACCCGGCGTTCGGGACCAACGGGATCGTCGACCTCAAACGCGACTTCGACCAGGAGCTCGATGTCGAGACCGCGGATGTCGGATTGCACGCCACCCCGCTGATCGCGCGCAACACGGTCGTCGTCGGTGCGGCACACAGCGCGGGCGACGTGCCGACGGTGCGCAAGAACGTCAAAGGCTATGTCCGCGGGTTCGACGTGCGCACCGGCAAGCGCAAGTGGATCTTCCACACGATCCCGCGGAAGGGCGAGTTCGGCTACGACAGCTGGATCAACGGCGACGCGGACGAAGCGGGCAATGCCGGCGTATGGGCGGAAATGTCCGCCGACGAGGGGCTCGGGCTGGTCTATGTGCCTGTAGAATTGCCGACCGGGGACGAGATGGGGATGTTCCGCCGCGGCAATGCGCTGTTCGGGGAGTCGCTCGTCGCGCTCGACCTGGAGACGGGGGTGCGCAAATGGCATTACCAGTTCGTCCATCACGGCCTGTGGGACCGCGACATCCCGTGTGCCCCGATCCTGTGCGACATTCCGGTCAGGGGCCGCATGGTCAAGGCGCTCGCGCAGCCGACCAAGCAGGCGTTCCTCTATGTGCTCGACCGCGAGACGGGAAAGCCGATCTGGCCGATCTCGGAACGCAAAGTCGAGGCGGGGGACGTTCCCGGCGAATGGTACGCGCCGACGCAACCGTTCCCGTCCAAGCCGCCTGCGTATGACGTGCAGGGCGTCACGATCGACGATCTGATCGACTTCACGCCAGAGCTGCGCGCCGAGGCAGTGGAATTCGTCAAGAATTACAAGATCGGGCCGCTCTATACGCCGCCTGTCGTGAGCAAGCCGGGGCGCTGGGGGACGATTACAAACCCCGGCATCCAGGGCGGGACCAACTGGCCGGGCGGCTGCTACGATCCTGAAACGCACATCGTCTACGTCTATTCGAAGAACCAGCCGAGCGTGATCGGGATCGTCCCCAACGCCAACGACAAGGTTTCGCAGTTTCCGCAAATCCACGGCATTGCGGGTGCCACACCACGACCGCAGACGAACATGGGCGCAGCGGGTGGCGGCGGCTATGGCGGGATGCTCGGCCCCGACGGCCCGCCTCCCGGCGTACCGCGTCCCGGCGGACAACCCGGCGGCGGACCCGGCGGTCGCCCCGGCGGAAGCCTTCCTCCCGGGTTCCTTGCGATCAAGGGATTGCCGCTGCTCAAGCCGCCGTACGGCCGGATCACCGCGATCGATCTCACCAAGGGCGATCTCAAATGGCAGGTCGCGCACGGCGAGACCCCCGACAACATCCGCAACCACCCCGCGCTCAAGGGACTCAAGATCCCGCGCACCGGTCGGGCAGGCAATCTCGGGCCGCTACTGACCAAGACATTGGTGATTTGTGGCGAGGCCGGGTTCTACACGAATGAATATGGCATCCGCGGCGCGATGCTGCGCGCGTATGACAAGGCGACTGGCGAGGAAAAGGGGGCCGTCTACATGCCCGCCCCGCAAAGCGGCTCGCCAATGACCTATCGCCTTGAAGGAAAACAATATATTGTCGTAGCAACCGGCGGTGGCAACACCAGCGCCGAGCTAATCGCGTACCGTCTTCCAGGAAAAGCATGATGGCCCAGTTCAAGATGACCACGACCGGGATGATCGCTGTCGCCAGCATGATTGCGTTTGGCGGAGCGGTCGCGACGCGCGCGCAAACGGCGGAGAAGACCGTCTGGACGGGTGCTTATACGGCGGAGCAGGCGACTCGCGGCAAGGCGGCCTATGCGGAGAGCTGCGCGGCCTGCCACGGCGAAAGCCTTGCCGGGATCGACGTTGCGCCTGCGCTGACCGGCGCCGGCTTTCTCAACAACTGGAACAATACCTCGGCGGGCGATCTGTTTACCCGGATCAAGACGACGATGCCACTCAGTGCGCCGGGCAGCCTGAGCGGGCGCACGGTGTCGGATATCGAGGCTTATGTTTTACAGTCGAACGGCTTTCCCGCCGGCGAGGTCGCGTTGCCACCCGCTGCGCCGATGATGTCCAACGTCAAGATCATCGCGCAGAAGCCCGCCTGATCGGACCCCGACGGACCGGTGACGCTCAGTCGCCGGTCCAGTCGGGGACGCGCTTGGTCCGTGCGAGAAAATCGCCGACACCCCTCCGGAAATCCGCGCTGCCATAGACCTGGTCGATCAGATCCTCGATCGCGGGCAGATCCGCGTGGGTCATGCGACGGATCGTTTCCTTGGTGACGCGCGTCGTCAGCGGCGCATTCTCGATCGCGCGAGCACACAGTGCCGCAACTTCAGCGTCGATCGCATCGCGCTCTACGATCTGGAGCAGGAAGCCGCTGTCGAGCAATTGCTCCGCAGTTAGAAACTGGCCGAGCAATACCATCCGCTTGGCGAACTGCACCCCGACCGCAGCCCCGATCCGCGCGACGCTCGCCGCCGACAGGCAATTGCCGATCGTCCGCCCAATCGGCGAGCCGAACCGCGCATCGCTGGTGGCGATGCGGAAGTCGCAGGCGGACGAGATATTGAGCCCCCCGCCGACCGCCCAGCCCTCGACGATCGCGATCGTGGTGCAGGGGATCGCATCCACCGCCGCCATGCATTCGTCGATTTCGCGCTCATAGGCGACGCCCTGCGCGCCCGTGGTGAAGTCCGCAAACTTGCTGATGTCGGTGCCCGAGATGAACGCCTTCCCCCCAACCCCGCGGAACGTCGCGACACGGATTGCCGGGTCCGCCGCAATCGCGCGTGCGGCATCACGCAGCGCGATCCACATTTCGCCGGTCAGCGCATTGTGCGCGGACGGATTGTCGAACCGGATATGCGCGGCATGACCGTCGCGCTCGAACAGAAGCTGTGCCGCGCTCATTCCGCCGTCTCCGGCTCGGCGGCAAGCAACCCGCGCTCGACCAGTTCGCGCCGGATCTCCGCGCTATGTTCGTTGATCAGCGGTGGCGGCAGGCGAACTTCCTGCGGCGTGCCGCGCATCTTGACCGGAAAGCCGAGCGCCTTGAATTGACCCTCGACCGGATGCGGGATCATCTGGACCATGTCGCGCGCGATCGCCTGTTCGCTCTCGACCGCCTCGCCGTAATCGAGGATCGGCGCGGCGGGCACGCCCGCTTCGAGCAATGCGTCGATCCATTCCTGCTTGGTCCGCGTCAGGAAGGTCGGCGCGAGATCCTCGATCAGCACCAGCCGGTTGGCGACGCGGTTGGCGTTGTTGGCATAGCGCGGATCATCCTGCAGCTCGGCGCGCCCGATCACCGCGATGAACTTGAGCCACAATCCCTGATTCGCCGCGCCGATCACGAACCAGCCGTCCGACGCGAGCACCGCCTGATACGGCGCGGACATCCGATTGGCCGAACCGATCGGCGTCGGCGACTTGCCCGTGCCCCACAATTCGGTCGTTTCCCAGATCGACAGGCCCATCGCGGCCTCGAGCAGCGACGCATCGATATATTGCCCCTGCCCCGAGGTCTGCCGCCCGATCACAGCACTGAGGATCCCGTAAACCGAGAACAGCCCCGCCCCGAGATCAGCGACCGCGATCGAATTCTTGGCGGGCTCCATGCCCGGAAAACCGTTGGAGCTGAGCACGCCCGACATCGCCTGCGCGATCAGGTCGAACCCGGGACGCTGCGCCCAGGGCCCGGTCTGGCCGAACCCCGAGATGCTCGCGTAGATCAGTCGCGGGTTGATCGCCGCGAGGGTGTCGTAATCGATGCCAAGCCGCTTCGACACGCCGGGACGCGCATTCTCGACGACGATGTCGGCGGTCTTGACCAGCGCGTAGAGCACCTCGCGGTCGGCATCGTCCTTGAGATCGAGCGTGATGCTGCGCTTGTTGCGGTTGAGCGCCAGGAAACCCGGGCTGTCCTCGCCCTTCAGGCGGAACCCCATGGAATGCCGCGTCGAATCGCCGACGCGCGGGGGTTCGATCTTGATCACGTCCGCGCCCATGTCGCCAAGCAGCATGCAGCAGAACGGTCCGGCCATGACCTGCGATATGTCGAGTACACGCAGACCCGCGAGCGGCAAGTTTGGCATCCGGTTTTCTCCCCTTGAAACTCGCCTTTAGCCGACGAACGCTCCGGATCATATTGTATATGATCCGACAGGTTGCTAGCATCCTCCCATAATCGAAACAATGCACGCTGCCAAAATTGCTGGTGGACGCGCATGATAGGAGAGATTGCCTTGAACCACCGGACCGTGCGACGATCATCCCGTGTCGGCATTGCCGCGACACTGCTGGCGTTGCCACTAGCCGCAGCGATCGGGCAAAGCGGGGGCGGGAAGAGCGCAACCGACTGGGCAAGCTACGGACGCGACGAGGGGCATGCGCGCAATTCCCCGCTGACCGAGATCACCCCGGCGAACGTCGCGCAGCTGCAACCTGCGTGGACGTATCACATGCGCCCCGCAGGAACGACGGGCGAGACGATCCCGATGCCCGACGGCGTACCGCAGAAGTTTCGCACCGGCTTCTCCGCGTCCGAAGCGACGCCGGTGGTGGTCGATAGCGTGATGTATCTCGCGACCCCGTATCGTCGCGTCGTCGCGCTGGATGCGGCGACGGGCAAGGAACTGTGGGTGTTCCCGCTCCCGGCCAACGACCAGCCGTCGACTCGCGGCGTCGCCTATTGGCCGGGGAGCAAGGGCATCGCGCCGCGCGTCGTGTTCGGCGGACGCGCGGGCAAACTGTACGCGCTCGACGCCAAGACCGGGAAACCGGCCGTGGGCTTCGGCACCGAGGGCGCGATCACCATGAAAACCCCCGAGGTGATGAACGGCACGCGCGCGCCGCTCGGTATGAGCGGGCCGCCTGCGATCTATCGCAACCTCATCATCACCGGATCGCGCGTCCAAGAAATGCCGACCAAGGGCGCGGCAGGCGACGTGCGCGCCTGGGATGCCGCCACCGGCAAGCTCGTCTGGACCTTCCATTCGATCCCGCAGCCGGGCGAAGCCAATTTCGGAACGTGGGACGGCGAGAGCTGGAAGGGGCGTTCAGGGGTCAATGCCTGGACCTTCGTCGTCGTCGACGACAAGCGCGGCATCGCCTATCTCCCGCTCGGCGCGCCGACATTCGATCGCTGGGGCGGGGACCGCAAGGGCAAGAACCTATACGGCAATTCGATCGTCGCGGTGGACGCCAAGACGGGCAAGTATCTCTGGCATTTCCAGACGGTGCATCACGACATCTGGGATGTCGACGTGCCAGTCGCGACGCTGGTCGACATCAAGCGTGGCGGGCGGACGATCCCGGCGATCGTGGTGATGAACAAGATGTCGATCATGTTCATCCTTGACCGCGTCACCGGCAAACCGGTGTTCGACGTGCGCGAAGTCCCGGTGCCGACCGATACCGACGTTCCCGGCGAACAGCCGTGGCCGACGCAGCCGATGCCCGCCAAGCCCGCGCCGCTGACGCGGCTGAGCTGGAACGCGGACGAGATCGTTGACGGACCGCCTGCACTGCGCGCGGCGTGCGAGAAGATGGTCAAGGATCTGACGATCGTCCCCAGCAAGATGTTCCAGCCGCTGCGCGCGGACTCGTCGGTCAACTTCTTCCCCGGAAGCCTCGGCGGGAGTGATTGGGGCGGCGGGTCGTTCGATCCTTCAACCGGGCTGTACGTCATCAACCTCAACCAGCTCGCGAGCCCGCAACAGCTCGCGCAGCAGCCCGACGGCAGTTGGGGAATGAAGCGCGGCTATGCCTATTTCAGCGATCCCGAGAGCGGAATCCCGTGCCACAAGGGCAAGGCGGGCGAGCTCGTCGCGGTGTCGGTCGCGACCGGCGAGGTCGCGTGGCGGACGACGCTCGGCAGCAATGCCGATCCCGCGCTCAAGGATGTCGGCGTGCTCAGCGCGGGCGGGCCGATCACGACGGCGAGCGGCGTAACCTTCATCGGCGGGACGCGCGACGCGATGTTCCGCGCGTTCGAGACGCGCACCGGCAAGCCGCTGTGGACGACGACGCTGCCCGCCTCGAGCTACAGCACGCCGATGACCTACCGCCCGCGCGGCGGCAAGCAAATGGTCGCGGTCGTCGCGACCGGCGGGTTCGCATTCCAACCGGCGACGAGCGACGCGGTCGTCGCTTATTCGCTTCCATGAGGTGTACGATGGCGTTCGGCAAAGTGCTTCTTTCGGGGGCGGTCGTCGCCTTCTTAGCGGCGGTGCTGCCTGCCGCTTGGGCGGTTCAGGCGCCGCCCGCGCCCCCAACCGCCCCGCCGACCGCCCCGCCGCCCGCCTTGCCCCCCGGCCCGGGGCTGGTGCTGATCAACGAGCGCTGCGGGTTCTGCCACGCGACAACGCAGGCGACCGGGGTGCGCAAGACGCGCGCGAACTGGGAGGCGGTCATGCAATCGATGGTCGACCGCGGTGCCGAGCTGACGCCAGAGGAACAGGCGGTGGTGACCGACTATCTGGCGACCAACAACGCGCCGGTTGAAACCGCCGGCGCGGCACCGGCGGGAACCAGCACACCCTGACGGCTTCACATCCGTCGTCCCGGCACGACCAGGTCAGCGCATCCGTATCAACCGCTACCGCGCATAGCGCGGCAGCACGCCCGCGACCTTGGTGCGCAACCGATAAACGCTCGTCGAGGCGGTAATGTACAGCGTCCGACCATCCCCGGCGAACGCAAGGTTCGCCGCGACTTCAGGCAGCCGGATCTGGCCGAGCACCTTGCCCTGCGGGGTGATGATCCGGATCCCGCCCGGCCCGGTCGCCCACAGATTACCGCGCGTATCGACCTTCATGCCGTCCGCGCCACCCTCTCCGCCGTCGGGCATGGCGATCACGGTGCGCCGCGCGCCAAGCTTGCCGCCCGCCGCGACGGGATAGGCGTAGATCGTGTTGACCGCATAATCGCTGACGTAGAGCGTCGCCCCATCAGGCGAAAAGGCGATCCCGTTGGGCAGTGCAAGATCGTTAATGACGGGCGTCAGCGTGCCGCCGGCGTAGCGCCACACTGCGTTATACGGCAGCTCCTTCGCGGGATCCTTGTTCATGCCATTGAACAGCCCGAACGGCGGATCGGTGAACCACAAAGCCCCGTCGCGCGCGAAGACGAGGTCGTTGGGGCTGTTGAGCCGCTTGCCGCGATAACGATCGACCACGCCGGTCACGCGCATCGCGGAATCGACCCGCGCGATCCGCCGTGCGCCCATCTGCGCCATCAGCACGCTGCCGTCCTTGTCGGGCGTCATGCCGTTCGGCCCGATGTTCTTGCCCGGCGGGGGATTGGGCAGGCCGCCGGCATTGGCGATCAACTGCTCGACCTTGCCCGCCGCGTCGACCGCGCGCATCCGGTCCCCCGCGACATCCGAGAACCACAGTCGCCCCTTATGCCAGAGCGGGCCTTCGGTGAAGGTGAAGCCAGTCGCGACGCGCTCGACCTCAGCAGTCGGCGCGATCAGCGCGTCGAGTGCGGGATCGACCCGCTCGACCTGCGGCGCATTGGTCTGCGCGGTCGCACCGACCGCGACGGTCAGCGCCAGCACAGCCACGGTGCGCCGCGCGAAAATCGACACGCGCATCATACCGCGTCGGTCAGCAGGACGAGATAGTCCTTGTTGAGCACCGTATCCTCGATCAGCGGCCAGACCTGCTGGTGGATCGCCGACTTGACCCAGACCTGGCGCTGCGCCTCGCTCTGATAGGTGAGCTGGAAGCGATAGTTGATCCCCGCTGCGGGCGCCGGACCGCCCTGAATGACGGTGCGCAGCTTGAGCATCTTGAGATCGAGAAAGCCGCGTCCGCGAAAGCTTTCCGCCGCCGGGCGGAAGCGGGTGTGGAACGCAGCAAGCATTTCCTTCTCGCGCGCCGGATCGATCGCAAGGTCGCAATAGAGCACGATCGCCTTACCGCCAGCGGCGGCACGCGGCGATTGCGCGACAGCGATCGCCGGGATCGTCGCGCTGGCGCCGGTCGCGCCGAGCAGTTTGAGCAAAGTCCTGCGGTGCATGTCTCTTCCCTTCGTAAATATGGAGGTTAGCGGCGCGGCGTGGTCGCGGCGGCGTAGGCAGCCTTGGCGGCCTGATCGCGCGCGATTCCGATCACCATGAACTCGAGCGGCGCGGCGCCACGCTGGCGGATCGCGCGCGGCTGATCGACGTCGACCGGGACCGCGTCGCCGGTGCGGACGGGAACGGCTTCCCCGGCGATCGTCATCTCGCCTTCGCCGCCGACGACATAATAGACTTCGCTCATCCCGGCCTTCGTCGCGCTGCCGACCGAGGCGCCGGGCGGAACCAGCAGGTGATCGACAAAGCTCCACGGTGTCGCAAACACGCTCGGCTGCAGCGCGCGGCGATACAGCACCGCGCCCTGCCCGCCGTCCATCGCCTGCATCGGGCGCAACAAAGCGCGGTCGAGCCGCATGCTGATGAACTGCGGCACCGGATCGATCGCCGCGCCGACGCGTGAATCGCCGAGGTCGAACGTGTCGTAGCGCTTGGTCATCCCGACATTGACGTTGAGCCATTGCAGCGGGCGGTCGCCCGCATTGTAGATGGCGTGCGCATGCCCCATCCGGTCGGGCACCGCCGCCGGACCGGCGAGCGTCGACGTACGCCCGTCGATCGTGAACTGCGCGTCGCCGTCGAGGATGACGAACATCTCCTCGCACTGGTTGTGGAAATGCTGCCCGATCCCGCTCCTGGGCGCGATTTCGCCGCGGTGGATGAAGATCAGGTTGGTGCTCAGCGCGTCGGTGCCGAGCAGCGGCGCGAACGCCATGCCCCCCGCGCCGGAATGGACTGCGGTCAGCTTGCGGAACTTGGCGGGATCGGTGTGGCCGACCTTGTCCGCCACCGGACCCGCAAACGCGGCGGTCCCGATCGTGCCGATAAGCACCGTCGCGATCGTCCAGCCCCAGCGTGAGATGCGCATCGCCAACCCTCCCCAATCCTGTCCGCCGGTGTCTGACCGGTCTTTACGCAGCGCTATAGTATGCCTACACCATAAATCCTATAGGATATTATGCGGGCTTACCGCAAGCAGGGGAGGCGTTTGATGGGCAGCACCGTTCGCTCGACGATTCGAATCCAGCTCGTTTTCATGCTGTTCGTGATCAGCGCGATCGCGTTTCTCGACCGGACCAACATTTCGGTCGCGGGCGTCCAGATGCGCGCGGAATATGGCATCGACAAGATCCGGCTGGGCTATGTCTTCAGCGCGTTCCTGATCGGCTACGCCGCATTCCAGGTGCCCGCCGGATGGCTTGCCGCCCGGCTCGGCCCGCGCAAGCTGCTGACGTTCGCGTTGCTGTGGTGGGGCGTGTTCAGCATCCTGACCGCGCTCGTCCCGCCGCAGGGGCAGCATGCGATCCTGTTCCTCGCGCTCGTCCGCTTCGGGCTCGGGATTGGCGAAGCGGCGGTCTATCCCGCGGGCAACCAGTTCGTGTCGCGCTGGATTCCGGCGCAGGAGCGCGGCAAGGCGAACGGCCTGATCTTCGCCGGAGTCGGCGCCGGATCGGGGCTGACCCCGCCGCTGATCACCGCAATCATCGCCGGGTCGGGCTGGCGCGCCTCCTTCTATGTCTGCGCCGCGATCGGCATCGTCGCGGCACTGATCTGGTACACGATCGCGCGCGACCGGCCGCAGGATCACGCCTCGGTCAACGCCGCCGAGCTCGCGCACATCGAGGCGGGGCTTACGCGACCGCCCGAGGACACCGTCGCGATCCCTTGGCGAGCGATCCTGTCGAGCCGCAACATGTGGGGGCTGTTCCTCAGCTATTTCGCGTTCGGCTATGTCATCTGGATCTTCTTCTCGTGGTTTTTCATCTACCTGGCGGAAGCGCGCGGGCTCGACCTCAAGTCGAGCGCGCTGCTCGGGATGGCGCCGTTCCTCGCGATGACCGCGGGGTGCCTGATCGGCGGCGTGCTCAACGACATGATCTCGCGGCGGTTCGGGCTGTACTGGGGGCGGTCGGGTCTCGCGATGGTGTCGTTCGTGCTGACCGGCGTGTTCCTGCTGATCGGATCGCGCGTCGACAACGTCCCGCTCGCGGTGATGACGCTCGCGCTCGGGGGCGGGGCGATCTACCTCTCGCAGAGCGCCTTCTGGTCGGTCACCGCGGATATCGCGGGGCGGCACACCGGGGTCGTCTCGGGGGTGATGAACGTTGGCTGCCAGGTCGGCGGTGCGATCACCTCGACGCTGACGCCGTGGATCGCGGCGGAATATGGCTGGGTCGCGGCGTTCGGCATGGGCGCGACGATCGTGCTCGTCGGCACGATCGCCTGGGCCTTCGTCGACCCGCGCCGCCTGATCGAGCCCGCGCCCGAGCCGATGCTCAGCGCGGTGTCCGCACCAGCCTTACCGTGATCGGCGACTGACCGGGCGCGTCGAGGAAAGTCGTGCCGATCACGCTGCGCCGAAGCCGCACCGCAGTCCCCGCGGCGGGCGGCGCGGCGCGGTCGGTCGCAGTGTCGAACGTCCGCCCGTCGTCGAGCGTCAGCCGGTACAGGCCATAGCGCTGCCGCGTGACGGTCGCGATCCGGCCGGTCGGTGCATCGCGGATGATGTCTGCGCTCGACGTGCTGGCGGGAAGCGCGGCGACAGGAACCGGTGCGGGTGGGATCGCCACGAGCGGCGCTGCGTTGGGTACGGCGGCGGGCGCGGTCGCCAACGGCGCTGCCGGACGCGCACTCGGTTCTGCGCGTTCCTGTGCATCGTAACAGGCGAGCCGCGCAGCCGAGTCGGCAATCGTCCGGCATGCCTGCGCCGGTGGCGCAGAACTTTGCGCGGTGGTCGCAAGGAAACCCAACAGGACGGACACGATCATACCGACTTCCCCGGAATAAGGCTTAAGGTCGCAACGACGACGGGTGTTGCCGGTTGCTTTGTAGAGCAGAATAGCATCATATCATATATGATAAGCGACCGATCACTTCGGCGCGACGGGGAGATTGAGCCATGAAGATCCATCCGATGCAAGCCGCGTGTCCGCTGCTGTTCGCCGCGCTGCTTCCGGCGACGGCGGCTGCGATGCAGGCCGCGCCGCCCCCCGCATCCGCACCCGCGCCGTCCGAAGCCACCCCGCGCGCGCGCTTCACCCCGCCGCCGCCGATGCGCGTCTGGGCGCCCAAGAAGACGCCCTACTCCGCCTATGTCGCACCCAACAAACCGTGGTGGAAACTCGCCGACGTGCTCGCGCTCCACAAGAACGAGAAGCGCTGGTCGCAGCCGATCATCCGCAACAAGGACATCGTCGCCGACTGGCACCAGATCGCCGCGGGCGAGAGGACGCAGGCGGTCGCCTATTCCGACAATCGTACCGCGATCATCGTGTGGAGCGGCACCGCGACGGTCAGCATCGACGGGCAGGCGCCGTTCACCGCGCGCAAGGGGTTCGAGCTCGACATTCCGTTCCGCGTCCCCTTCACGCTCGCGGCGACCGGCAGCGAACCGTTGCTGTATTTCGAGATCCATGCCGCCAGCGACATGCCGCTCTACCCGGTCGAAACGACCACGACCAAACCCAAGGCAGTCGATGGCTTCGTCTATGAGCAGCGCCTCGCGACGGGTGGCCCCGGCGGGTATGACGCGGCGAACAAGCCGTACCTCGATTATTACACCGACGTAGTCGGCGGCGGCGCCCGTCCGGGCGCGTTCATCGCAGCGCAGCATCTGTTCGTGAACAACATCCGCGGCCGCGCGACGGTGACGCCGCCCGCGTCCAACCTCGGCCATTATCATGTCGGCTACGACGAATTCTGGTTCGTGATGGAAGGCAATGTCGATCTGCAGGTCGAAGGCATCCCCGTCTTCACCGCCTCCGCCGGCGACGTGATCAGCGCGGCACAGGGCCGCTGGCACCGCGCGAGCTTCGGCGGTCCCGTCGGCCAGATGGGAACGCGCGTCGCGGTCAACCCCTATGCGTCGGGAATGCACGGCTACACCGTCGAATCTGGCGGGCGGCAGTAGCGGCTATTCGGCGAGCGGCTGGCTTCCCGCGATGGTGAAGCCCGGCGCGACCGGCGGCGGAACGGTCTGGTCAAACAAAAGCGCCGCCCCGGACTGGGATATCCGGGGCGGCGCACGGTAGCGCGAAGATTAGAACTTCACGCGCAATCCGAGCTGCGTCAGCCGTCCGAGCGGGTTGGAAACGAAGCCGTTATAGCCCGCCGCCCCGCCGAGGATGCCGCCCGTGTTGCCGTTGTAGAAAGGCGGGTTGGTGTCGAACAGGTTCTGCACGTCGACGAACACCTGCCATCCGCGCGCGAAGCTTTCGCCGCCGAACTCATATTGGACGTGGAGGTCGAACGTATTCCCGTCCTTGACCGGATCGCCGCCGCCATTCGGGTTGCCAGCCGCATCGACCGTGATCGGCAGGACTGAGGTGGAGCTGAAGTTGCGATACCCCCCGATGTGGTTCCAGAACAGGTCGGTCGAGAACCCGCTCAACGTCCAGCCCAATTGCGCGCGGTTCTTGAACTGCACCGACGGGAAAGTCGTGTTGTAGCCCGAGGTGTTGAGAATGCTGAACTCGCTGCCGCCCCCGAAGTTCTGCTTGAACTTGGTGAAATAGGTTAGGGCGGTTCCGATCGTGAACTGCCCCAGCCCGGACTTCGGCGTGTGGTAGCTGAACTGCGCATCGATCCCCTCGACCGTCAGGTTGAGCGCGTTGCGCGAACTCTGGTCGATCAGATAATAGACCGCAGGCGGCACTGCGCCCGAGATCGTCGCCCCGTTGGCGATATTGGCGAAGGTGTCGATCTGCGCCTGGGTGCAGCTCGCCGGGCACAGCGTCAGCAGGTTGCGCAAGCCCGCCGAATTGACGATCGCGGTCGGGCTCGGCGAGGATACGCCGCCGATGAACGTGTTGTGGAAATAGGTCCCCGCCGCAACAAATCCGGGCAAGAATTGCGGCGCGAAATCGACCCCGACCGACCAGCTCCGGCCGCGCTGCGGCACTTCGTTGGTGAACCCGCCTCCGAGCTGACGCCGCAGCCCCGAATTGCCTTGTCCGATCTGGCAAACGGCAACAGCAGTTGTGCAGGCGTTGCTGGTATTCGCCGCGACCGCACCGGGGATGTTGACCACCGCCGGATAGCTTGCGGTCGGCACGCTGATCACGCCGTTGGTCCCGATGCTGCCAGAGGCGTACAGATAGCCTTGGCTGGGATCGCCGATCACACCGATCGGCGGGGCGACGAATGCCTTCGACCAATTGCCACGGATCTTGAGGCCTTTGACGATTTCCCAATTCGCCGCAAATTTAGGATTGGTCGTGTCGCCGACGTCGCTGAAGCTATCGTACCGCACCGCCGCGCTCAGATCGACTTTGTAGAGCAGCGGGATTTCCATCTCCGGCGAAATCACCGGGATGTAGACTTCGGTATAGACCGACTTGATCTTCCGTCCGTAGTTGTAGACGCGGAAGTTGGACCCGGTAGTGGTCGGGCCGGTGTTGTTCGATCCCGAAATCTTCTGCGTTTGCTCCTGCCACAGATATTCGCCGCCGAGCGCAACCTTGAGCTGGCCGGCGGGCAGATCAAACAATCCCCCTTGTACGCCGAGCCGGATCTGGTTGAACGTATTGTAGTTCGTATTCTCGCTGTTCGCGCGGTAGAGGTTGCGCAACACGGTCGCAGACGTGCGGTTCGAACCGACCGGGTTCCATACGTCGAGCGCGTTGGCCGTCGTCAGCGGCAGGTTGAGCGCGATGACGTTCTGCCCGGCGATATTCGTCGCGGTCGTGCTGCCCGACGACTGCGCCGTGCCATTGAGCGCAAGCAACGCGCAGGCGCCGCAGAAGCCGTTGACCGTATTGAGCGCCGAGCGGTTCCACCCGAACGCATCGCTCAGCGTCACCGTCCAGTTGTCGGTGATTTTATAGTCGAACACCGCGGTCGAATAGATCACGTCGCTCTGCGACTCGCTCTCGCCGTATTGACCGTCGGGCGTGACCGCGAGGTAGTTGATGACCTCGCGCGTGGCATTGGGCGATCCGGCCGGTGCGCGGAAGAACGGGTTGACCTGTCCGGGAATCGTGGTTCCGCCCGGGCCAAACGCCGTGGCAGCGGTGATCCCGCCGGGGCCGAACGGTGAATGCGTCTTCTGCCGGTTGTAGTTGAGCATGTACTGCACACTCAGCTTGTCCGAAAAGTCGTTGACGACTTTAACGAGGACGTTGCCTCGCCCCTGGCCAGGGACCAGAACACCATAGACCGAGTTGTTGCAGGGCGAATTCGCCTGCGTGTTCGCGACGGTGGATGTGCCGTCGGGCGAAAGGTAGACACCGGAAGGCACCGCACCCGAGGAAACACTTGTGACCTGGATCGTCGCCGGGTTGCACTGGAAGCTGTTCGTGTTGGTCCCGCCGATCGGGCGATAGTCACCGAGACTGGTGAAAGGCCGGTCCCGATTGTACAGCGTGTTCTGCTCTACGATCGACCCCGCGACATAGACGCCGCCGGACGTCCAGGTCTTGCCCCAGATGAAATTGCCCGTGGCGTTGTGATAGTCTTTGGCGAAGCCGTACTGAACGTTGGACTCGAACCCGTCGAACGTTCGCCGCGTGATGAAGTTGACCACGCCTGCAACCGCGTCCGACCCGTACACAGACGATGCGCCGTCGGCGAGAACCTCGACTCGCTGGATCGCGCTGACCGGGATGATGTTGGGATCGGTCTGACTAAACTGTGTCCCGCCGCCCGGGAGTCGCAAGCCATCGACGATGACGAGCGTCGTGTTCGACGACGAGCCGGCGAGACTGTGGATCTGCGGAGAATAATAAGAGAACCCGTTCTCGCCTTGGGCAAGCGAACCCGCGGTGCTGATCGACGGAACGGTGTTGACCAGTTGCGACAGGTTGACCGGAGCGGTCTTCTCGATCGTCTGGGCACCCACCGAAACGAGATTGGACCCGATCGGCGCAACGCCGCGAATGGCCGTCCCGGTCACGATGATATCGGGATCGCCGGCAACCGGCGTGGGTACCGCAGGGCGGTCCTCTTCGGCCTGGTCAGCGGGTTCGGCGCTCCCCGGGGAGGCGGTGGGTACTGGCGGAACGGACTGCGCAAAGGCAGTTTCCGTAAGCAACAGCGCAATAGACAAAGCGGTACCTGACGCAGCAATGCTGCGCAAACGCGATCTAGCCATCCTACTCCCCTTTTTTTATTACTCTTATCGTATCGTATAGGATTTTTAAGTGCAATTATTTTTTTGGCATTCTGCGATTTTGTTTTATGAATGTTAATGTTCGTGAAATGGTCAATCGGCGCCACGATATTACGCCGACCCATCTAAGTGGCGATCTGACCGAACCCTCGATACGCCTGACGCAATAGGTGAAGCTGTGCGCAGCGGCGGCGTAGCGGACGGAAAGTCCGCCCAAGCGCGCACGCAACCGGCCGGTCTCGATCGATACAGAAGCGGCCGCGCGCTACGCCTGCTTGGTGCCTGCCAGCATCTGTGCGGTTATGATGATCAATCGAACGAGCGTTTCAGGCTCCCGGAAAACCGGGGCCTGGTCGTCAAGCGCGCAGCAAGATCCGACGTGACTCGCCTTCGGGATCGTCGACCATTCGGCAATGGTTGTCGAACACCATCGTCTGGCAACGGACCGGGTCGCTGGGGCTCCAGGTCAGCCCCGGCTGGCTGGGGTTGCCCGTTCGCGCGAAGGTCGCCCACGCCCCGGCCATGGTGCGCGCCAGTCGCTGCGCCTCGGGGGTATTGCCCGTGCCCTGTTCACACCGCGCGGTATTGTCGAAGCAAAAGGCGAGGTCGGCAGTATGCCACGCGCCCGCCACCCCATCGAGCTGCGGCGACTGCCACTGGAACAGATATTGATAGACCGGTGCGCCGCCCTGCGCGTGTTTGAGCCGCACCATATCCTGCACCCGATTGCGATAGGCGATGCTTTGCACGCCGTAGGACAATGTGCGAACCGCCTTTTCCGGGTGCGCCTTCCGCATCGAGGCGATCAGCGCATCGGCCTTGCCTGCGCCGAGCTGCCCGGTCAGGTCCTTGCGCCACTCGACCTCGCTCGGGTTCGATCCCCAGCGCATCCCCTCTTCACTGGTATTGCCGATCAGCATCGGCACGGTGCGCGACACCTCGGGCGCGACATCGGCGAACGATCGGACGTCGATCACCTTGCCGTCGAGCGTCGGCCCGCCGCCCACGCGCGGCGTTGCCGGCGGCCCGCCCAGGCCACGCACCATCGGCCCGTTGATTTCACCGGCCACGGTGCCGCTTGCGGCAGAAAGGTCGGCCCACGCCATTTTCTGGAGCGCCGCGATGTCGTTTCGCGCGATGCCGAGATGCTTGACCAGCCGCCGTGAATATTCGCGGGACTGCTCCGCCGTCGGCAACGCGCCGCCGCCCCCCGATTGCGCCGCGGCCCGGTGGATCAGCCCCTTGCCGGATTGCATGCCGAGCAGCGTGGTGACCTTCGACCCGCCGCCCGACTGGCCATAGATCATCACTGTGTCGGGGTCCCCGCCGAATGCGGCGATGTTTTCCTGCACCCAGCGCAACGCCGCGATGCAATCGGTCATGCTGACATTGACCGATTCTTCATAGGCCGACCCACCCACCTCGGTAAGGTCGAGGAACCCCAGCACGTTGAGCCGATGGTTGATCGACACCTGCACCACGTCGTGATGCCGTGCCATCTGCGCACCGTCGTGCGAGGCCAACTCATACGACGATCCGAAGGCGAAGCCGCCGCCATGGAAATACACCATCACCGGGCGATGGCCGCTGAGCGACGGCGTCCAGACGTTCAGCTTGAGCATGTCCTCGCCCTGGAAACCGTCGTCCCATTGCTGCAGGAACGTATGCTCGACCGCGCGGAAATTATGCGGCGTCTGCGGGCTGTTCGCGCCATAGGCGAGCGCGTTGTACGGCTCGGTCCACGGCTGCGGCGGCTTGGCGGGCAACCAGCGGTTTTCGCCGCCGGTGTCCTGCCCGTACGGAATGCCCTTGAAGGTGAAAACGTCGCCAGCGACATAGCCGCGCACGGGGCCATATCGCGTTTTGGCCATCGCGCTGCGCGGCGTCGTGCCGTCCCGCCCGGGTTTGCGCGACGCGGTGCCGATGCTTTGCGCCTGCGCCGCAGGCAGGGCCAGGCCGGCGCCTGCCGCCATCGAGGCAATCAATGCACGCCTACGGTCGATGAGCGGTCCGGCCATATCCTGTTCCCCTATCGCCGCCTCGTTTCGGGCGTGTATCGAGCGAAGCGTAAAAGCCGCTATCCACCGCGTCAATAGTCATACAAGATGCGCGAAAGATGGGGGAGAATATCGTATGCGTGTCGTGCCTCTTTTGCTTGCGCTTGCAGCCGTAACGATCGGTTCGATCGTCCATAGCCAGGAAGCAGAACACGGCAGCGGCCCCTATCCCGCGATCTTCGAAGCGCGAGCCGATCTTCCGAACCACGTCGTCTATCGCCCCAGCGATCTTGCACCGGCGCGTTCGGACAAGCTGCCTATCTATGTGTTCGGCAATGGCGGATGCAGCGCCGACGGCACCAGTTCGCGCAACCACCTGCTCGAGATCGCGTCGCACGGATATCTGGTCATCGCCTCGGGTACGATCCCGCGCGCCGCCCCACCGGCGGCCCCTGCCCCGCCGAAGCCCGGTGCGAAGCTGACGACCGCGACCGAAACGCGCCTGCTCACCGACGCGATCGACTGGGCGCAGCGCGAGAACCGCCGCGCCGGCAGCCCGTTCGAGGGCCGGATCGCGACCGACAGGATCGCCGTGTCGGGCTGGAGTTGCGGCGGCCTGCAGGCGCTGAACGCCGCGCAGGACCCGCGCGTTACGACGTCGGTCATCATGAACAGCGGCTTTTTCGCCGCGGGGACGAACCCTTTGAGCGGGGTGGTATCCGACAAGGCGCTGCTCAAGACGCTGCACGGCTCGGTCCTCTATATCCTGGGTGGCCCGACCGACATTGCCTATCCCAACGGCACCGACGACTACCGGCGACTGGAGACCATTCCCGCGGCAATGGTGAACATCCCGGTCGGTCATGGCGGCACCTATATGCAACCGCATGGCGGCGTCGGTGCCGAAGTCGTGACGGCATGGCTCGATTGGAAGCTGAAAGGGACAAAGGCCGCCGAAGCGCGGTTTACTGGCCCCGCATGCGGCCTCTGCACCGATCCGCGGCTGACGCTGGAACGCAAACACTTCTGAGATAGGCCGATGTTCGCCTACGCCGGCACGGGCCGATTTGCGGACATTCCTAGACCCGTATGGCCACCATCTCGGTGCGCGAACGGACGTGTATGCGTGATCGGCCCCTATTTCAGGACGCGCGCCGGGTTGCCCGCGACGGTCGCGCCAGCGGGAACATCCCGCGTCACGACACTGCCTGCGCCGATGATCGCATTATCATCAACGGTGATGCCAGGCAGGATCAGTGCCGCACCGCCGATCCAGACGTTCCGGCCGATGACGACCGGCCGACCGAACTCGAGCATCTGGCCACGCTGATCCGGATCGCGCGGATGATCGGCGGTGAGGATCTGCACCCCCGGACCGATCTGCGTGCCTGCACCGATCCGCACTGCCACTACGTCGAGCACCGTGCACCCGAAATTCAGGAACACGCCCTCCCCCAGATGAAGGTTATAGCCATAGTCGCAGTGGAACGGCGGTCGGATCGTCGCACCCAGACCCGCGTGACCAAGCCCTTCTGTCAACAACGCATGGCGGTCAGCCGGCGTCGCTGTCGATGACCGGTTGTAGCGGTCGAGCCATTCAGCAGCACGCGCCGCGTCCGCAACGAGTTCCGGGTCGTCGGCGACGTAAAGCTCACCCGCCAACATCCGTTCCTTTTGCGTCATCGCGATCAACTCAGGTCGTGGAGGTCTTTGCCCAACGGCGCGGTGATGCTCAGGTCGGAAAAGCGCACCTCCAGTCCGGCCCGTTCGGGCGTGCACGCCATCGGTCCGACCTGATAGGCGGAGGCGATCGGAAAGGGCGCTAGTCTAACCAGCGGCCAGGTCTTGCCGTCCGCCGAAACCTGCAACCGCAGGACACCCTTGGCAACCGTCGCACGCATCCAGAAATCCTGTGCGTCATGCTCGTAGGGGCCGGTTGCCCAGTCGGACTTTCCATCGGTCAGCACGCTGCTCAACATCGCGCGCCCGTCGGACAATTCGATCCCCGCCTTGACCCAGCGTCGCTCGTCGACCCGAACCATGATGCCAGCCTGATCATAGAGCTTTTGATACTGCCCGCGAATGCGCAGTTGGGCGGTGAAGGCGGCAGGCGCGGCGAAACCGAGAAAATGACCGCTGTCCCGCGTGAAGCCGTAATGCGTCTCGCGCCAGAAATCGCTGCCCTTGTCGGTAACGAGGGTCAGGTCGCCACTGGCTGCGACCTTCCACGACTTGGGTGCATTCAGCCAATGGCCATCACGGCGTCCGAGCGCCAAGGTTGCCGAGTCCTGCGCCGCCGCGCCGCCAGCATTGCCCGCGACCGCAAGTGCAGCAGCACCCCCGATTACCGCTCGCCTGCTCACTCGATCCTCGGTCATAGCCGCTCCCTTCCAATCACCCTCGATGTTATGTACATATGTACACATGTCGAAAACGGGGTAAAGAGGCGATGAACCAGCAGACCCGGCCCAACGATCCGGCACGCCGGCAGCGCATCATCGATGCGACGCTTGCGGTCATCGCCGATCTCGGGACCGCGGCGACGACCCATCGCCGCATCGCGGAGGCGGCGCAGGTGCCGCTCGGTTCGGTCACTTATTATTTCGCGACGTTGGAGGATCTGCTCACCGCGGCCTTCCTGCAACTCGCTGAGGAATCCTCAGCGGCCTTCCGCGCGCGCATCGCGGCTGCGACGGACCGCGCCACGGCGTGTACGGCCGTCATCGACATCATCGCGAACCAGATTTGGGCGGAACCGCGCACGCTGCTGTTGAGCTACGAATTATACGCCTTTGCAGCCCGGCACCCACCGGTCGGCGCGGTCATGCAACGTTGGATGGACAGCAGCCGTGCCGCTCTGGGCCGCTTCTTCGACCCGCTCACCGCACGCGCGCTCGATGCGCTGATCGAGGGGATCGGCATCCACAATTCGATCGACCCTGCGCCTCTCGATCGCGAAGCGATCACGATCATCGTCGAGCGGATTGCCGGATGATACCTTTGAAAACGAGGGCGCTAACGCAGGGTCTTAGCGGACACCCAAGAGCGTTGGGCCCTTTCGCTGATTGCAAATGCAAGATACGGACGTCGCTTACCAGCCCGTAAGAAAACGCCCGATGCTTGAAAGTCCTCTCGAAGCGCGCCTGTCGAAGCACCTGGCGCTGACCTTTTCGGAGCGTGACGCGCTGCGCTGGCTCGAACGTCGCGAACGCTCCTTTCGCTCCGGGCGACGTCGTCGTCCACGAAGGCGAGAGCTGCGACAGTCTGTATATCGTGGCAAGCGGCTGGCTGCACGGATCGGTCAAGCTCAAGGACGGCGGGCGACAGATCCTTCGGTTCTACTTCGTCGGCGACATAACCGCGACCTTCTCGATCGCCTGGGGATATAGCGCCGCGACGCTCCGCGCGGTCAGCGACACCACGCTCTACGAAATGCCCAAGGCCGCATTCGGGCGGCTGTTCCGGGATCATCCGCGGCTCGGGGCATTGCTGTTCGCGGTGGCGGCATCGGAGCAAGTCGCGATGGCGGACCGGCTGACGTCGGTCGGGCGAACCGACGGATTCACGCGCATCGCCACGCTGCTGCTCGACATCCGTTCGCGGTTGCGCATCGTCGATGGCCATGCGGGATCGACGTTCGAACTCCCGTTGACCCAGCAGGATCTCGGCGACGCGGTGGGGCTGACCAAGACGCATGTCAGCCGCTCGCTCAAGGCGCTCGAGGAAACCGGGCTGGTCGAACGCAACGCGCGCGTCATTCGCATCAACGATGTCGACCGGCTCGCCGAACTCGTCGACTTCCATGATCGCCACGGCGAAGTCGCGACCGACTGGTTGCCCCCGGTCGGTGCGCGCGGTGACATGGATCACTCCGAAACCCGCGTGCAGGAACATATGTAACGGCCGAAACGCTTTTTCGCGTCGCGCGCCCGATTCTACGAAGTCCATCCCTACCAGCTGGTTAACGATCCCGTTGGCCCATAGCGGGCCGCAGTAGGGATTGAGACATGGCAGAACGGCTTGGCGTGGCGATCGTAGGCGTGGGTGGCGCGGTCGCCACCACCGCGATCGCGGGTATCGAAATGATCAAGGCAGGGTCGAACAGCCTCAACGGGCTTCCCCTCGCCGACCGCGACGTGGCCGGCATGGTCGCCTACCGCGATCTGGAATTCGGCGGATGGGATCTGACCGAGGACTCGCTCGGCGCGTGCGCCCTGCGGCACGGCGTGATCGGCGACAAGGAACTGGCTGACGGCGCCGCCGCGCTCAACACCATGCGCCCGTGGAAGGCGGCGGGCAGCACCGGCTATTGCGCCAATATCGACGGTACCAACAAGCTCGAGAGCGGTCACCGCGCCGCCATCCAGCAGATCCAGTCCGATTTGCGGCGCTTCTGCGCGGAAAAGGGGCTCGACCGGGTCGTCGTCGTCAATCTCGCCTCGACCGAGCGCGTCCCGCATGCGGACGACGCCGCGCTGCAATCGCGCGAGGCGTTCGAGCGCGGGCTCGACGAGGATGACGCCGCGATCAGTCCGGCGATGCTCTACGCTTATGCTGCGATCGACTCGGGCACGCCCTACGCTAATTTCACGCCGTCGGTCGCCGCCGACATCGCGCCGCTCGCGGAGTTCGCGGAGGAGCGCAACGTTCCTGTCGCAGGCAAGGACGGCAAGACCGGCCAGACCTTCATGAAGACGGTGATCGCGCCCGCGCTACGCGACCGGGCGCTCCACGTCGACGGCTGGTTCTCGACCAACATCCTCGGCAATTCGGACGGCTTGGCGCTCGACGATCCCAAGTCGCTGGCGTCGAAGCTCGGCACCAAGGGGAGCGTGCTCAACGACATCCTCGGCTATCCGGTCGAGGATCACATCATCATGATCCATTATTATCGCCCGCGCGGCGATGACAAGGAAGCGTGGGACAACATCGATCTGACCGGCTTCATGGGCCAGAAGATGCAGCTGAAGCTCAACTTCCTGTGCAAGGACTCGATCCTCGCCGCGCCGCTCGCGATCGAAATCGCGCGGTGCCTCGACCTCGCGCAACAGCGCGGCGAAGGCGGCGTGCAGGACCAGATGGGGCTGTTCTTCAAGCTGCCGCAGACGAGCGGCGGCCGCAAGCCGGTCCATGCGGTCCCCGAGCAGCAGGCGATCCTCGATCACTGGCTCGACGGCAAGACCGCGTGAGCCAAACGCCCTTGTCCGGCGCGGCGGAGGCCCTCGTGCCCTCCGCCGGGCTGACCCCCGCCGCGCTGCCGTTCCTGCGCGAGCTGGGCGACCTCAAGCGCGTCTTCTCGGCGCAGGCGCCTGGCTCGATCGCGGAGCGGCTGTTCGGGCTCGGCTGGGCGGCGCTGCTGCGCGGCGATCCCCCCGCCGCGGTAATGGCGCAAGTCGTGAGCGCGGCGTTGGTATCGGCGCGGCTGGGGGATCTCGATCTGGCGACGCTGGCCGCGCTCGGGCTTGGCGACGATACGGTGACCGTGCTCGAACGCGCGTTCGACGAAGTGACCGGCAACCTCGATCCAGCGCTCGCGCAGCGGCTGCGCGCGGCGCTCGCGCAAGGGCGACCCGCCCCGGGCACGGTACCAAGCTTCGTCGGCAAGCTCGCGCGCCAACCGCGGGCGGGCGTCACTTGCCCGGGGCAACCCCGCATTCTGTTGCAGCCGGCGGAGAACCACGCCGAACACTGCCTGATGGTCGCGGTGTACGGCGTGCTCGCCAGCCCGTGGCACGGCGCGGACCCGGTCGCGGTGTTCCTCGCGGGCATGGCGCACCACTTCCACAATGCCGACATGCCCGACAGCGGCTATTCGGGCGAGATGCTGCTCGGCGACCGGCTCGACACCGCGATCGCGACCGCGCGTCAAGCGTGCCTCGATGAACTCACGGCGACCGCGCCTGACCTGGCGACGGTGGTGACGGCGGCGCTCATACCGATCGGGGGAGACGTTACGCCAGAGGCACGCGCGTTCCACGTCGCCGACGTGCTCGACCGCGTCCTCGAGATCGAGCAGCATCTGCGCGCCGCACGACTGACCATGGAAATCGTGCTCGACGAATACGGGCTGGTCCATGACGGCCCGGTCAAGGCGTTCCACGACCGCATTCTCGCCGACGCCGGGCTCGCCTGATGCCCGCATTGGTGTTTCCCGATATGCCGCTGGTGTCGCCCGTTACGGGGCGCGCGCTTGCGCATGACACGCCGCATTCGCTCGCCGCACCGGGCGAGCGTTGGCCGGTGGTCGACGGCATCCCTTATCTCCGGGTCGACAGCGAAGGGCTGGCGGCGGTCGCGCTCGATCATCTAGATGCGGGCTGCCCCGATGACGCGCTGGTTGCGTTGCTGACCGATCAGGATGCGTGGTGGACCGGCCCCGCGACCGACCTGACCGAACTCAAACGGCTCGTCCGCGAACGCGACACGCTGTCGCTGCGCGAGGCGATGGCGCTGCTGCGGCTCGGCCCGGTGGCGGACTATTTCGCCTATCGCTGGAGCGACCCGACCTATCTCGCCGGGCTGGCTTTGCTTGAAACGCACGGCTCCGCCCCGGGGAGCGCATTCGAACTGGCGTGCGGGATTGGCCATTACCTGCGCGAGCTGACGCGTCGCGGGACAGAGTGCCTCGGCGCGGACGTGGTGTTCGCCAAGTGCTGGCTGGCCAAGAACTGGGTCGCGCCCGATGCTCGGTACGTCGTGTTCGATGCCGCCGCGCCGTGGCCGATCGCGGACGCGCGGTTCGATCTGGTGATGTGTCACGACGCCTTTTACTTCCTCCCCGATCAGCCACGAGTCGCCGCACGCCTGCGCGCCGCGCGGACGGGGGGCGGAATGCTCGCGATCAGCCATCTCCACAATGCCGGCCACGCGGCGGGGGCGATGGGCCCCGCGCTGTCCGCTGCAGGGTGGGCGGCGCTGTTTCCGGATGCGCGTGTCTATGACGAACGCGTGCTACTCGACGCACTGATGACCTGCGCAACGCCGACTCCGAGCGGCTGGACGGAGGATCCATCGGTCGAGGCATGGTCGCTGGTGGAGGGAGCCGGTGCCCCCCGCCCCGTCGTGAAGGGCCTTGCCCTGCCCCCGGCGGAGGCGACGCTGCGCCGCAACCCGCTGATCGATGCGGATGGCGCGGTGCACTGGCCGTCCCCGCGCTATCACGCCGAATATGGCGGAGGATGCTACTGGGCGATGGCCACGGACGCGCGTCCGTTCGCGGCGAACGACGTCCGCCTGCGCCGCCTGGTCGATTTGCCGGAGCGTTGGTGATGCGGTGGGGCATTGTCGGCTACGGCTGGGTCGCGCGCGACTATATGGCGCCGGGGATCGCCGCGGCGGGCGGGGTCGTGACCGCAATCGCCGACCCCTCGCCCGCATCGCGCACCCGCGCCGCGGCGGCAGGGATCGCCGCGTTCGAGACGACCGAGGCGATGCTCGCATCGGGCCTGTGCGACCTCATCTATATCGCGACCCCCAACGATGCGCATCTCGCCCCCGTCCGCGCCTGTGCGGCGGCGGGGATTCCGATGCTGTGCGAGAAACCGATCGCCGCGTCACTCGAACAGGGCGAGGCGATGGCGGCGGCGGTCGCAGACGGCCCGCTCTACGGCACTGCATTCGACCAGCGCCATCACCCCGCGCATCGCCGGATCGCGGAGGCGGTCGCGGACGATGCGATCGGTCGCCCGGTGGCGATCCGTATCCTCTACGCCTGCTGGGTCGATCCCGACTGGACCCCCGACGGCGGCGCGCACGACAATTGGCGCGCCGATCCGGTCCGTGCGGGTGGCGGCGCGGTGATCGATCTCGCGCTCCACGGTCTCGATCTCGCCGAGCGACTGCTGGGCGAACCGCTGGTCGACCTGGCGATCGCGCTGCAACGCCGGATTCACGCCTATGCGGTCGACGACGGCGGGATGCTGAGCGCCCGCTCGGCGTCGGGCGTGCTGTTCCAAAGCCACGTCGCCTATAATTGCGCGGAGAACCTGCCGCGCCGTCGGCTCGAGGTGCTGGGCGAGCGCGGGTTGCTGATCGCGACCGACACCATGGGCCAGACCGCAGGCGGCACGCTGGTGCAGCAATGCGGCAGCACCGGCGCGCAGACGCCGCTCGCCTTCGACACCGCGACATCGCCCTTCGCCGCGCAGGCCGCTGCGTTCATGGCGGCGGCACGCGGCGGACCGCATGATTTTTCGATGCCCCGCGATCTGGCGCTGATGCGGCTGTTCGACCGGGCCTATCAGGAAGCACGTTCATGCCTTTGAGCTGGTTCGCCTGCGCCAATTGCGGGTTCTGGCAGCGCCATTTCGCGCCGCCCGATTGCCCCGTCTGCACCGATGTCCGCAACGACCTGCCCGAGGACGGCTGGCGCTTCCTCCCCGAGGCCGACGTCGCTGCGACGCATGACGGTGCCGCGCGCGAAGTTGCACCCGGCTTGTGGGCGTTCACCACCACGCCTGCGCTTGGGCTCGCCGGGACCGGCTGGTTGATCGTGCGCGACGGCGGCAACATCGCGTTCGAGGCAGCACCCTATTATTCGGACGCGATGCTCGAGCAGATCGAAGCGCTCGGCGGGATCGCGTTTCTCGCGGCGAGCCATGCGCACGGATACGGCGCGCTGTTCCAGCTTCAGCGCCGGTTCGACCCCGACGTGGTCGCGATCCAGCGCGACGATCTGCAGCTCACCAAGGCGTTCCGCGTCACCATGCCGTTCGACGACACGCTCGAACTCGCGCCGGGCTACACGCTGCATCATGTCGGCGGGCATTATGAGGGGCAGGCCGCGCTCCACGATGCGCCGGGACGTCGATTGTTCTGCGGCGACATGTTCAAGATCGATCAGGACCCCGCCGGCCGCTCGCACGCGATTTCGAGCCACAAGGCGTTTCACAAGGATATCCCGCTGACTCACGCCGAACTCCGCCGCTACCGCGACGCCATCGCCCCGCTCGATTTCGACGCGGTGCTGACCCCGTTCGAATATGCCCCCGAGGTCAATCGCGCGGTGACGCTCGCCGCGCTCGACGACGGGCTGGCGCGCGCCCCCGGCGTGCGGAGGCTCGCGCTGTGAGGACCGGGCTCCCCGCCGATCTCGGCCCTGCCGCGCATGCGTATCTAGACGCGTTTCCCAAGGGCGATGTCGTCGCCTTCCCGATCCACCCGCTCGACCGGCTCGGGCTGCCCGTGTGGGTCGTCGCGCTGTTCCCGGAGGATCCCGCGCTTGCGCGGGATCATGCCGTACGGCGTCGGCTATGGCGCGACCGACGAGGCGGCGGTGCTCGGCGGGCTTGGCGAGATCGCCGAGATGGTGTGGCCGACGCTGACGCTCGGCGCGCGCGCCAAGACGCGCGGGAGCTATGCCGAGCTGGTCCGCAGCCTCGGTGCGCGCGCTGTCGCCGATCCGCTGACCCTGTGCCTCCCCGCGGGGTCGCCGGTCGATCATGCGACGGTGCTCGAATGGGTGGAGGCCAGGCGTTGGGCGGATGGCTCCAGCGTGCTCGTGCCGATCGACCTCGCGGCCTATTCGTCGAAGGAACTCACCCCCGGCTACCAGCCGTTCACCACGATCATTTCGAACGGGATGGGCGCCGGCCCCGACCTCGACTGGGCGATCGGGCACGGGCTGTGCGAGATCCTCCAGCGCGACGGCAACGGGCTGCTGTTCCGCGCGCTCGACCGCGGGGTGATGCTCGATCTCGACATCAGCCTCGCGCCGTCGACGCGTGCGATCCTCGACCGGTTCGACGCGGCGGGGATCCGCGCGATGCCGAAGTTCGCGACCGACCAGTTCGGGATGCCCAACCTCTATTGCGTCGGGGTCGACCAACAAACGCCCCCCGCCGCGCCGATCATGGTGACCGCCTGCGGCGAGGCGTGTCATTCGGACCGCACCGCCGCGCTCGACAAATGCCTGACCGAATTCGCTGCCAGCCGCGCGCGCAAGGCCTTCGCGCATGGCCCCGCCGATCTCGTCGCGCAGGTCGCGCCCGCGGGCTATGTCGCGCGGTTCATGGCGCAGGCCGGGGGTGCCGCGAAATCGAGCGACAGTCGCGCGTTCGACGCGATGCGCGACTGGACCGGGCGCGATGCGGCTACCTTGCGGGGGTGGCTCGCCGAGTCGGTCCTGTCCGAACGCGGATCGCACCGCTTCGACGCCTTGCCCACGCTCCCCGCACCTGACGGCCATGCGCGCGCCGCCACCGCCCGCGCCGCGGTCGAGGCGGCGGGGTTCGACGTGCTCTATGTCGACATGTCGCCCGCCGACCGCGCGATCTCGGTCGTTAAGGTCATCGTCCCCGGCATGGAAGTCGAGACCATGAGCTATTACCGGATCGGCGCGCGCAACACCGAGAAGCTGCTCGCGCTCGAATCGCCGCTGATCCGGTTCGGGGCGGACGAAAGCCAGACGCTGCGCCGCATTCGCCTGACTCCGGCGGATGCCGAACGGCTTGGCCACCCCCTGTTCGACACCGCCGCCGCCGACGCGCTCGTCGGCCCACTCTACCCGCTTTACCGCGAGCCCGAGGCGCATCACGTCGCCTTTGCGCGCGAACGGGGGACCGCATGACCCTGCGCTACGCCTACAACACCAACGGCGCGGCGAACCACCGGCTCGACGATGCCCTGCGGCTGATCGCGGATTCAGGCTATGCCGGGGTCGCGCTCACGCTCGATCATCATCACCTCGATCCGTTCGCGCCGCGCTGGGAGCAGGAAGCGGACCGCGTCGCCGCGCTGCTCGCCACGGTGTCGCTCGGCAGCGTGATCGAGACCGGCGCGCGCTATCTGCTCGATCCGCGCCAGAAGCACGAACCGACGCTGATCACCCCCGACGCGGACGGGCGCGCGCGGCGCGTTGCGTTCCTGTGCCGCGCGCTCGACGTGGCGGCGCGGCTCGGCAGCGAGACCGTGTCGTTCTGGGCGGGCGTTCCAAAGACGGGCGTCGATTCCGCCGAGGCAAGATCGTGGCTCGACGCGGGGCTGGAACAGGTGCTCGACCATGCCGAGCGTGTCGGCGTCGACGCGAGTTTCGAGCCGGAACCGGGGATGCTGATCGAAACGGTCGGCGATTACGACACACTCGTCGAACGCCATCCGCGGCTCAGGCTCGCGCTCGACACCGGCCATTGCCTCGTCACGCAGGACATCGACCCAGCGGATGCGATCCGGCGCTATGCCGACCGGATCGGCACAGTCGCGGTCGAGGACATGCGGCGCGGCGACCATACGCATCTGCCTTTCGGTGAGGGCGACATGGACATGCCCGCGGTGCTCGCAGCGCTTGAGGCGATCCGCTTCACCCGGCTGGTCTGCGTCGAACTGTCGCGCGAAAGCCCACGGGCACACGCCGCGATCCCCGAATCGATCGCCTATCTCCGGAGCATCGCGGCATGAGAGTGTGCTTTGTCTCGCGCCGGTTCTTCCCGGCGATCTCCGGCATGTCGATCTACGCGATCAACCTTCTGCGCCAACTCGTCGCGGGCGGAGACGACGTGACGATGGTGAGCCAATATTACGGCGATCCGGCGCGTGCGGCTGTTTACGGCGGCGGCCCGCCGCCCGCGGTGCCGGGGGTGCACGTGATCGGGCTCGAAGCGCTGGGCGAACAGGATAACGGCGATTTCGAGCGCGACATCGACGCCCTGGTCGACGCCATCGCACGCGAACATGCGCGCGCGCCGTTCGACGTGCTCCACGCGCAATATGGCTATCCGACCGGCTGGGCGACGATGATCGCTGCCCGCCGCCTCGGCCTGCCCTGCGTCGTGTCGATTCAGGGCGGCGATGGCCACTGGGTCGGCTCATGCTGCGAGACGCACCGGCTCGCGATGGTGCGCGTGCTGGATCATGCAGGGGCGCTGCTGATCGGCGGCAAGAGTTTCGCGGGCGAAGTCCACGACCGGCTCGGCACCGCGCTCGACCGGTTCACGATCGTTCCGGGGGCCGTCGATACCGCCCATTTCACCCCGGCACGCGAGGACGCGCCCGAAGGGCCGGTCCGCCTGCTCTACCACGGCCGCGTCGACCGCCGCAAAGGCGTGCTCGACTTCCTCCAGGCGCTACCGGAGGTCCGCGGCGACTGGCGCGCGACCATCTCCGGCATCGGCCCCGACGTCGAGCCTGCACAGGCGCTTGCCACCGACCTTGGGCTCGGCGATCGCGTGACGTTCAGCGGCTATGCGGACTATGACGCAGTCCCCGAACTCTACCGCGCGCACGATGTCTTCGTGTCGCCGACCTATGCCGAGGGGTTTTCGAACACCATCCTTGAGGCGATGGCGTGCGGTCTCGCGGTCGTCTCGTGCCATGCCGTGGGTGTGGTCGACTGCATCCGTGATGACGAGAATGGCATTCTGACCGATCCTGGCGATGTACCGGCGCTGACGGCCTCGCTGACCAGGGTCGTTACCGATCCGGGCCAGCGCACGCGTCTGGCGACGGCCGCGCTGGAAGAATGCCGCCGGGTGTACAGCTGGGACGCGGTCGGGCGGCAGATCCGAGGAATTTACCACGACCTGCGTCATCGTCCGCAAACCGCGTTCGACACGGCGCTGCCGATGACGCCTTGCCGCTTCCGCAGCGAGCCGCATCTGCTGTGACCGACCGATGAAGCTGCTCGCGCTATCGCCCCATCTGGACGATGCCGCCTTTTCCGCTGGCGGGCTGCTTGCGTCGTGTGTCGATCAGGGGTGGGCCGTCACGGTGGCAACTTGCTTCACCGGCAACGTCGCGCACCCGACCGGGTTCGCGCTCGCGTGCCAGCTCGACAAGGGGCTGGGTCCCGACGTCGACTATATGGCGCTGCGCCGTGGCGAGGATCAGGCCGCGTGCGAAGCTCTTGGCGCACGCGCGATCCATTTGCCGTTCCTGGAGGCACCGCACCGCGGTTATACTTCGGCAAAGATGCTGTTCGCCGAACGTCTCCCCGAAGACCGGATCGTCGACGATGTCGCGGCGGCGTTGGCCCGGCTCCTCGCGACCGAACGGCCCACGCTCGTCCTCGGGCCGTTATGCCTTGGCAACCATGTCGACCATCACGTCGTTCTGGAGGCGATACGGCGATCCTGTGCCGGTCATACCGTATTGCTGTGGGAAGACTGGCCTTATGCCGACCGCGAAGACCGCGTTGCCGCCATGCCGGCGGTGATCGAACAGCTTACGCGCGAAACGCGCGCGCGGCGGATCGCCGCCTGCGCGGCGTATGGGTCGCAACTCGGCTTTCAGTTCGGCGGGGTCACGGCGATGACCGAGCGGACCGAAAAAATCACCGAGGAACGTTTTTACCCGCTCGACGCGTTCTGATCCGGCAACCGCCGCCACACCGCGTCCCCTTTTTCCAGGCAGAGCTATCATCATGACCGAAGTTTCCGTCGTCACCCTGGCAAAGGGGCGTCCAGACCATCTCGTCAACGTCGTCCGCGGGTTGATCCGCCAGACGCTGATGCCGCGCGAACTGATCGTCGCGGTCATGCAGGACGATCTGTACGATTTGCCCGAAGCGCCGTTTCCGATCCGGCAGGTACAGGTCGTCGCGGATGCCCTGCCGCTCGCTTCGGCGCGCAATACCGCCGCCCGCGTAGCGACCGGCGACCTGATCGTGTTTCTCGACATGGATTGCATCCCGACACCGACGCTGCTCGCCGACTATGCCGGGTTCCTCGAGCATTTCGACGGGTTGCTAATGGGCGAGGTCCTGTACCTGCCGGGCGGCGCAACCGACGGCGATTGGCAGTATGACCGGTTCGCCGAGATTGCGGTGAAGCATTCGGACCGCCGCGGCCCTCCGCCGGAGGGCATCGAGATCTGCACCGACTATCGCTGTTTCTGGTCGCTCAACTTCGCGATGCGGCGGACGACGTTCCTCGGCCTCGGCGGCTTCGACGAGCGCTATGTCGGCTATGGCGGCGAGGATACCGATTTCGGCAAGGTCCTCGACGAAGCCGGTGTCGCGATCGCGTGGATCAAGGGCGGTCTCGCCTATCATCAATATCATCCCCACCACATGCCGCCGGTGCACCATCTCGACAGCGTGATCCGCAATGCCGAGCTGTTCGAAACCAAATGGGGCTATCGGACGATGGGCCACTGGCTCCAGGCATTCCGCCTGATGGGCCTGATCGACCTGACCCCAGGTCGGTCGATCCGGATCCTGCGCCGCCCCGACGCCGCCGATTTCGCGCTGACCGGGCAGCAAAGTCACCAGCCCTATGCCAATACGGCGACCGTCATCCGCCTGCTCGAAGACCGGCTGGCAGCGACCGAGCGCGCCGTTGCGGCCGAATGACCGCCCGATGAGAATCGCTGTCCTCTGCCATGTCCGCCAGCCCATCGCCCAGCCTTTTGCCGGCGGGATGGAATCGCAATGCTGGCATCTGGCGGCAGGGCTCCAGGCGCGCGGGCACGACGTCGTGCTGTTCGCGTCGGGGGACAGCGATCCTCGCTTCACGATCGATGCCGTGATCCCGACACATTACGACCGGACCTTCCCCGGTGCCGAGCATCGCGGCTTCGCACCGCTGATCGCGCATCTCGACGATAGCTATGCCGCCGCCTGCGACCGGATCGCCGCGGGTGGCTTCGACGTGCTGCACAACAACAGCCTGCATCGCTTTCCGCTCGAGCCGGCGCGGACCGCGCGCGTGCCGACCGTCACGTCGCTGCACGTCCCGCCTTATGACGCGCTCCGCTGGTTCGTGCACGCCAGCATCGCACCGACTCACCGCCTCACCGCGACCTCGGCCCACCATCTTGCCGCCTGGTGGCCGGACGGCCCACCACGCGAGGCCTCGGTGCTGCACAATGGCATCGACCTCCAGGCCTGGCCGTTCGTCCCCGAGGGCGATGGCAGCGCGGTCTGGTTCGGCAGGATGACGCCGGACAAGGCCCCCCATCTGGCAGTGCAGGCGGCGCGGATCGCGGGCGTCCCGCTCACGCTGTTCGGACCGATCGAGGATCGGGACTATTGGGACGCCGACGTCGTGCCGTTGCTGGGCGGCAGCATCCGATATGGCGGGCATCTGGACGCGGCGGCAGTGGCGTTCGAGATCGGCCGTGCGTCGGCGTTCGTGTTCACCCCGTGCTGGGACGAACCGTTTGGCCTGGTCGCGATCGAGGCGATGGCCTGCGGCCTGCCGGTCGCGGCGTTCGACCGCGGCGCCTTGCGGGAAGTCATCGGCGAGACGGGGTGCTTCGCGCCGCCCGGCGACGTTTCCGCCCTCGCTCGTGCCATCACGACCGCGATCCAACGCCCCCGCGCGCCGCAACGCGATCGCGTCGCGAAAGCCTTTACCCGTGATCGGTGGCTCGATCGCTGCGAGGACCTTTACCGGGACGTGGTCGGCCGCGACCAGGGGCCGTCGGCATGACGGCGAGGGATCATCTGGCAGACCGGCACGCGCTGCTCGCAGCGGCCTATCGAACACATGTCACGCATGGTTCACGCTACGCGCTGGTCGATTTTCCGGACCATGCGAATGTCGGCGACAGCGCGATCTGGCTTGGCGAACTCGCACTGTTGCGACAGATCACGGGGCGCGATCCGTGCTACGTTTCGACCTGGCATGATTTCGACCTTGCTGCCTTCCAGGACGCTTGCACCGACGGGATCCTGTTCCTGCATGGTGGCGGAAACCTCGGCGACATCTGGCCGCATCACCAGCGGTTCCGCGAAGACATCCTGACACGGGTTCGCGATCGGACGGTCGTGCAGCTACCGCAGTCGATCCACTTCCGCGTGCCGGCGCAGGTTGCCCGGTTCGCCGCGCTCGTCGCCGACCACCCGGATTTTGTCCTGTACGTCCGCGACACCCGCAGCCTGGACTTCGCGCGCGAGCATCTGGCCTGCCCGACGCACCTCGCGCCGGACTCGGCCTATGCGCTCGGCCCGCAAGCGCGCGCCGCACCGCAGGGTGACGTGCTGATGCTGATGCGCACCGACGACGAACGCCAGGGCTATGCGATCCCGCCGAGCGACCCAGCCGTGGTCGTCGATTGGCTCGACGACGATGCCGATCTTCCGGTCGGAGTCGATGCCAAAGCGCGCGAGGCTCAAGCGCTCGCACGCGTCGACCGCGGGCTGCGGTTGCTCGCACGGGGCCGGATCATCGTGACGGACCGGCTGCACGGTCACATCCTCGCGGACTTGCTCGGTATTCCTCACGTCGTGCTGGACAACGACTACGGCAAGATTGCCGCGTACATGGATGCCTGGCCCGTCCGCGATGTAACCGTCGCACCGGCCATGACGATCGAACAGGCCCTGGTTCTTGCCGAACGACTTGTCGACGCGAAATGACGGCCGCCATCGACGTCAGTCTGCTCATCTTCACGCGCAATCGAGCGGCTTCGCTCGCGGCGACCCTCAAGTCCGTGGAGCGGGCGGCGAAGTATGCCGGCGGCACGTCCGTCGAGGTCATATTGGTCGACAATGGCTCGGTCGACGACACCCCGGAGCGATTGGCGGAATGGCAAGGCCGGCAGGCTTTTCCGGTCCGTCTCGTCGACGAACCGCACGCAGGGCTCGCCCGCGCGCGCAACGCCGGGCTCGCGTTCTGCAACGGGCGGATCGTGGCAATGACCGATGACGATTGTGTCCTGCACGAAGCGTATTTCACCGCCGTCTGCGCAGCGTTTGACCGGGTCAGCGGACCGGCGATTATCGGTGGCCGTATCCTGCTGGGGAACCCGGCCGATCTCCCCGTCACGATCAAGCTCGAGGACCACCCGATGATCGCGCCTCCGGGTGGATTCCCGGGCGGTTTCGTCATGGGCGCGAACCTGGCGTTCAGCGCCGATATCCTGCGGTCGACGGGATGCTTCGATGAACGCTTCGGTGCCGGTGCGCCGTTCGTTTCCGCAGAGGACACGGATCTCCTGTTTCGCGCAGCAGGTCTCGGTGTCGCCATTCGCTATGACCCGCTGATGGTGGTCGATCATCATCACGGGCGCCGCGATACGAGCGATGAAACCCGGTTGCTCGCGGGCTACAGCTTCGGGGACGGCGCCCTGTACGCCAAATATCTCTTCCGCGACCAGCGCGCGCGTCGTGCGATCATCGCGGATATTCTTGCGGTCCGCTTCGACTGGACACAGCCTGTGCGGACGCATGCGGGGATCCGTCGGTTCTACTGGTTTCGGCTGAGCCATAAGGTGCGGGGATTCGCCTACTTCTGGCGGATCGCGCTCACGGCGCGCCGGCAGCGACTTCGGTCACGCGATGGCGATCCGGCGGGTCTGTCGGCGGTTCGTCCTGCTGTGTCGGCAACGCGGCCGCATCGCTGGCGGCACGATCGCGCTGGACGCGAGCCACTGTCGCGTAGTGACCGCGCACGACCATAACCTCACGCCGGGCATGATCCGGCATCGCACGGAGCAGGTCTATGCCCCGCTCCAGCGCGACCGCGGCGTGTTCGACACCGCGGATCGGCAGGAGGCCGAGGCCCCTGCTCGCAAACTCGCCTGACCGCTTCCGGCGCCCGCGTGACGAGCGCGTGTCAGATGTGGGGGAACGGGGAAGACGGCGCAATTGTCCGGATTTCGGTCATCGCCGCTCCCGGCGCCCGGCGTCTCGGCCTCTGGTTACGATCGTCAAGGCGGATTGACGCCTGTCGCATAAGGCGTTGAAGCCTTTCGCCCGGCTTTCTACCAGGACCGTGTTGGTTCCTTGTCTCGCCTCCCGTCCGCCAACCGCGCACGGAAGCATGCATGAACTCGAATATTCAGGATTCTGAGCCGCAATGAATTATCGCCATTCCTTCCACGCTGGCAACAGTGCCGATGTCGTGAAGCACAGCCTACTGATTGCCCTCGTGCGGGCCTTGCAGCAAAAACCGGGCGCGTTGACCCTGATCGACACCCATGCCGGCTGCGGAGTGTATGATCTGGAGGGCGAGGAGGCCGGGCGCACCGGCGAATCCACCCAGGGCGTGCTGCGGGCCCTGGCCGACCCAAACCCCTTGCTGAGCGACTACCACGCCGCCGTAAAGGCAGTGAATGGCGAGGCCGAGACACGCTTCTACCCCGGTTCGCCGCGAATTCTGGCGCAGCTTCTGCGCCCGCAGGATTTCCTGATCCTGAACGAAAAACACCCTGAGGACGCCTATACCCTGCGCGGTGCGATGCGCGATACATCCGCTGCCGTGCACGAGCGCGACGCCTACGAGCTTTGGCTGGCGTTGCTGCCGCCCCGCACCGCGCGCGGCGTGGTGGTGGTCGATCCGCCGTACGAGCAGCTTGATGAACGCGCCCGTATCACCGCCACCCTGGCCGCCGCGCACCGCAAGTGGGCGCATGGCGTGACGGTAATCTGGTATCCGCTGAAAGACCGCGCCACGCATTGGCAGTGGACGGAACAGTTGCGCAAACTCGGCATCCCGAAAATGCTGCGGGTGGAGCATTGGTTGTACGATGACGATCAGCCCGGCATCTATAATGGCGCGGGCCTCTATATCGTCAATCCGCCCTACGCCTTCACGCAAGCGCTGCCGCCGCTGCTGGAAACCTTGCGCGCCGTGCTCGCGCCAGAGGGGCATAAGGGCGAGATCACGACCGATTGGCTGCGCGAATGAAGGAACCCCCTCCTCGCTGCGGCGCGGTCGCCGGTTTCCGTCGGTAAGGTCCTGCCTGACGGCCTTCACAAACTGCCTTTTCCCCGGAAATCAAAGACACGAAACCACTGGTCCGCGCCGTAATCTCTGCTAGCGCGCTCGCGTTGATCATGGTTTGGCAGGCATCTTCATGACGGTCGTCGCAGCGTATCTGTATCGGAACGGCGCCCGCATTCGGGAGATCGCGATCGACGAGAAGGTCGATTGCGCGCGCGACAAGTCCGAATTCGTCTGGATCGGGATCGCAGATCCGCTGGAAGCCGAATTGCGGACGCTCCAGGCGACCTACGGGCTCCACCCGCTCGCGGTCGAGGACGCCTTGAAGGCGGATCAGCTACCCAAGGTCGACATCTATGGCGATCAGTTGTTCGTCGTCGCCCGGACCGCGCATCTCGAGCATGCGGGAATCGCCTATGGCGAGACCGCGATCTTCGTCGGGCACAGCCACATCATCAGCGTCCGCCACGGTTCGGCGCGCGCACATACCGAATTGCGCGCCGACCTGGAGGCCGCACCGACGCTGCTGATGCACGGCGTCGACTATGTCCTCCACGCGATCCTCGACTTCGTCGTCGACGGCTATCTGCCGATGGTCGAAGCGATCGAGGAAGAGGTCGTGGAGATGGAGCGGCACACCATCGACAATTTCCTCGGCCGCGACGAGATCACGCGCATTTTCGCGCTCCGCCGGGAATTGATCCGCTTCCAGCGCATCCTGGTGCCGATGGGCGAAGTCGCGGGCAAGTTCGTGCGGCTCGACCTGCCGTGCATCGACCGCGAGGCGAAACCCTATTTCAGCGACGTCCTCGACCACGTCCGACGCGTCCAGGCGATGGTCGACGACCTGCGCGAGGTCCTGACCTCGGTCTTCGAGTTCAGTAACCTGCTCGAACAACAGCGCACCGGCGCGATCACGCGCCAGCTTGCGGCATGGGCCGCAATCCTGGCGGTGCCGACGGCGATCGCCGGAATCTACGGCATGAATTTCGAACACATGCCGGAGCTGAAGACGCAATACGGCTATTTCGTCGTGCTCGGGGTGATCGTCGTGATCTGCACCGCGCTGTTCGTCTGGTTCAAACGCACCAAGTGGCTTTAGGCGGCAGCGGTCAAGGACCGCGCCGGTTCCACCACCCGCCCCCCAGCGCCTGGAACAAGGCGGCGGTATCGACATAGCGCGCCGCCCGCACTTGCTGGAGCGTCACCGACGCCTGCCAATAGGCCTGCTCCGCGCTCAGCACCTGCAGCGGGGCAACGGCGCCGAGCCGGGCCTGTCCGCGCGCGATGGCAAGGCTGTCGGTCGCCGCCGCCTCGGCCCGCTCGGCGGTGTGGAGTGCTTCGGTATCCGCACCGATCGCGGCGAGCGTGTCGGAGACGTTCTGGAAAGCCCGCAGCACCGCGCCGCGATATTGCGCCTTGGCCTGGTCATACCCCGCCTCGGCCGCGCGCTGGCGATGCCGCAGCGTGCCCCCGTCGAACAGCGGCGCGGTCAGCCCGCCGACCACGCTCCAGAGGATATTGTCGGGCGCGAGCAACGTCGCGAACCGCGTCGATGACCCGCCCGCGCTGCCACCAAGCGTGATCGCGGGGAGCCGCGCGGCGATCGCCACCCCGACCTGCGCACCGGCGGCATGGAGCGTCGCCTCTGCTGCACGCACATCGGGCCGTTGATCGACCAGTGCGGCCGGAAGGCTCAACGGCAGATCCCGCGGCAGCGCGATTTCCGCAAGCTCGAGGCGCGGCTGTGCGCGATCGGGCATTTGTCCCGCCAGCACGGCGATGAGATCGCGCTGTTGCGCGAGCTGCTGGGTAAGCGCCGGCAACGCTTGTTGGGTCTGGGCAAGCAACGTCTGTTGCGCGGCGACGTCGGCGCGCGCGACATCGCCCAGGCGCAGGCGCGCGCGCAGGATTTCCAGAATACGGCCCTGCGCGGCGATGCTCTTTTCGACGGCAGCGATTTGCGCGCGCAACGACGCCTCGGTGATCGCCGCGACGACGACGGTCGAGGTCAGCGTCACATACGCCGCCTCGGTCTGGAAGCGTTGCGCCTCGGCCGCGGCGGCGCTGCTCTCTGCCTGACGACGCACCCCGCCGAACAGGTCGACCGTGTAGCCGACGTTCAGTTGAGCGGTGCTGAGCGTGTAAAGGTTGCTGTTCGACTGAAGCGGCGACGCCAGCACGCCAGGATTGCGCGCGCGCGCCGTCGAAGCGCCGACACCAACGCCGGGCAGCAACGCCCCACGATCGGCCTTCGCCAGTTCCTGCGACTGGCGGAGCGCCGCACGGGCAGCCGCGAGATCGGGGTTGGCGGCGATCGCCCGGCGCACCAGCGTGTCGAGCGCCGGCGAATGGAACAGCGTCCACCAGTCGGCGGGAATGTCCGCCCCGGCAACCACCACCTGGCTGTCGGGTTGGGCAGGCTGCGTCTTCGGCACGTTCGCATAGCCCGCATCCACCGGCGCGGACGGTCGCTGGAACGCAGGGCCGACCGCGCACCCCCCGACCAGCAGGAACGCCAGCGACGCCGTAGCGCGAAGGGCGGAATTCAGGCGCATCGGATCAGGCTCCCGTCTCTGGCTGCGGTGTCCGGCGTCCCGACTGACGCGACACCGCGCGTTCGATCACGAAATAGAGCGTCGGGATGACGAACAGCGTCAGCGCGGTCGCGACGATCAGCCCGCCGACGACCACGGTCGCCAGCCCGCGCTGGACGTCGCTGCCGACCCCGGTGTTGAGCGCGGCGGGCAGCATGCCGATGGTGGCGACGGTCGCGGTCATCAGCACCGGGCGCAACCGCTCGCCCGCGCCGTGCAGCACCGCCTCCAGCAGCCCCTCGCCATCGACGCGGTGGGTGTTGAGGTTCGACACCATGATGATCGCGTTCTGGATCGCCACGCCGAACAGCGCGATGAACCCGACCGCCGACGCGACGTTGAGCGTCGCGCCGGTCAGATGCAGCGCGACCAGCCCGCCCAGCGTCGCCAGCGGCACCGCGCCGAGGATCAGCAAAACCTGCCGGAACAGCGCGAACTGGATGTAGAGCAGCAACGCCATCGCCCCGAACATGATCGCCAGGATCATCCCCAACCGGCTTTCCGCCCGCGCCTGATTCTCGAACTGCCCGCCCCATTCGAGACGATAGGCACCCTTGTCGAACCGCACCTTGGCGGCGATGTTGGCCTTGGCGTCGCGCAGGAACGAGGTCAGGTCGCCATCGCGATAGCCGAGCTTCACGGTCAGATGGCGATGCCCCATCTCGCGCGTGATCGTGCTCTCCCCGGACTTGAGCGAAACCGCTGCCACCGCCGACAGCGGCACCTGTGCGCCGGTCGACGTCGTGATCGGCAGGGTGCGGATTTCGGCGACGGTGCTGCGGACCGCAGCGGGGAACCGCACCGCGATATCGTAGCGCCGGTCCCCGACGTACATCTGGTCGATCCCCTCGCCGCCGATCCCGGTCTGGATGAGATCGGTGATGTCCCCCGCACTCACCCCGAGCCGCGCGGCGGCGGCGCGATCGACCCGCACCACCAGCTGCGGCAGCGGCGGCTCCTGGTCGAGCGCGACGTCGGCGGCGCCGGGCGTTGCGTCCAGCACGTCGACGATCGCCGCGCCGATCCGGCGCAACTCGCGGAAATCGTCGCCATAGATCTTGATGACCAGCTCGCTGTGCGCGCCCGCCATCTTGTCGTACACACCGTCGATCATCGGCTGGCTGAACCCGACGTGGAAGCCCGGCATCGTCTTGAACCTGGCATCCATCCGGCGGATCAGATCGGCCTTGCTGTCCCCGGCGGGCCAGCTGCCATAAGGGTTCAGCCCCACGCTCGCCTCGATGTGCGAGGGCGTGAAGGGATCGGTGCCGTCGTCGTTGCGACCGAGCTGGGTGACGATATGCGACGTCTCGGGGAAGCTGCGGACGACGCGACGCAGCTCGCTCGCCATCGCTTTGCCCTTCTCCAGTGAAATTCCGCTCGGAAGCTGGACCTGCAGCCAGATCGAGCCCTCGTCGAGCGCCGGCAGGAACTCCCGCCCCACCGACGCGCCGAGCAGCACCACCGCCAGCGCCGCGGCACCCGCGATACCGTAGATGAGCATCGGCACGTCGAGGCAGCGGCGCAGCACCACCGCATAGCCACGATCGATCCACGCCAGCACCGGATTATGGAAGGTCTTGGCGGGCTTGCGTAGCGCGATATAGGCAAGGCCCGGCACCAGCGCGAGCGACACCAGCAGCGCGCCCAGCAGCGCATAGCCAACGGTGAACGCCATCGGCGTGAACAGCTTGGCCTCGATCCGCTGGAACGCGAACAACGGCATATAGGCGGTGATGATGATGATCGTCGCGAAGAAGATCGGGCGGCCGACCTGAACGGCGGCATCGGTCGCCTCGGCACGCGTCAGCGGCTTGTCGGGCCGCGCTTCGCGGCGGCGGAGCAGCGATTCCATCATCACGATCGCGCCGTCGACGATGATCCCGAAATCGATCGCGCCGAGCGACAGCAGATTGGCCGGCACATGCGTCAGGTTCATCAGGATGAACGCGATCAGCATCGCGAGCGGGATCACGATCGCCACGATCAGCGCACTGCGCGCACTGCCCAGGAACAGGATCAACACGATCAGCACGAGGCCGACGCCTTCGAACACCGTGTGCGACACCTTGTCGACCGTCGTGTGGACGAGATCGGAGCGATCGAGATAGGGCACGATCCGTGCCCCCTTGCGCGCCAGCGCCGCATTGAGCTCCGCCACCTTGGCATGGACATCGTCCATCACGCGCGACGGGTTCTCGCCGCGCAGCAGCGTGACGATCCCTTCGATCGTGTCGCCATGGCGGTCCTTGCCGACGATCCCGTGCCGCTCGACCTGGCTCAGCCGCACCGTGCCGAGATCGCGCATCAGCACCGGCGATCCACCCTTCTGCGTGACGACGACGCTGCCGAGGTCGGTCAGGTCATGCAATGCCCCGACGCCGCGCACGACATAGCCCTGCTCGCCGCGCGTGATCACGCTGCCGCCGGTGCTGTGGTTGTTCGCGGTGATCGCCCCCTCGACCGCCTTCAGCGAAAGGCCGAAACGCTCGAGCTGGGCGGGGTCGAGTTCGACCTGATATTGCGTGGTGATGCCGCCGAAATTGTTGACACCCGCCACGCCCTGGATCTGCGACAGCGCGGGGATGACCTCCCATTGCTGGAGTTCGGACAGTTCGCGCTGGCCGAGCGTGTCGGATTCGAGCGTGTAGCGATAGATTTCGCCGATCGGCGAGGTCAGCGCGTCGAGCCCCGGCGTGATGCCCGTGGGCAGCGTGACCCCGGTGATCCGTTCCTGGATGCGTTGCCGCGACCAGTAGTCCTCCGACCCGTCGCGGAACACGAGCGTGATCAGCGACAGGCCGAACGTGCTCTTGGAGCGCATGATCGCCAGCCCCGGCGTCCCGTTGAGCGCGCGTTCGAGCGGCACGGTGATCTGTTGCTCGACCTCCTCGGCGGCAAGACCGGGCGCCTGGGTGATCACCTGCGAGCTGACGTCGGCGATGTCGGGATAGGCTTCGATCGACAACTGCCGCCACGAATACCAGCCATAGGCGGCGATGAAGACCGCGATCAGCAGCACGATCTGGCGCCGCGTGATGGCGAGCCGGATGAACCGCTCAATCATCGAGCAATACGCCACCCGTGGCGATCACGCGCTGCCCGGCCGCGAGGCCGTGCGGGATCGCGGTGCGCGCGCCCTGCTCCGTGCCGGTGTCGACGGTGCGCCGCTCGAACGTCCAGGGCGCGACCTCGACATAGACCGTGGTCGCATCGTCCTTGAGCAGCAGCGCCGTGGTCGGCACGCTCGGCGCCGCTGTCGTCGGCGCGGTGAAACGGACGCTCGCGAACATCCCCGGCTTGAAGCGCCCGTCCGGGTTGGCGACGGCGATTCGCACCTTGGCGCGGCGCGTGTCGGGATCGAGCAACGGCGCGATCGACTGTACGCGCCCGGCAACGGTCTCGCCGGGATAGGCCGCGAAGCTGATCCCGACCGGCTGCCCCGCGCGGATCGCGGCGAGATCCCCCTCGGCGACGTTGGCGGTCACCCAGACCGTGCCGATGTTGGCGACCGTCATCAGCGGCGCCGTCAGGTCGGTCCAGAACGCGCCGGGTGCGGCGGCAAGCTCGGTGACGACCCCGGCGGACGGCGCGGTCAGCGTAAGGCCATTCCCGCGCCGTGCTCCGGACGCGCCGAGCTGGCGCAACCGCGCGCGCGTCCGCGCCGCTTCCGCCTGCGCCGCGGCATAATCGGCTTGCGCCTGCTGCACGTCCTTGTCGGCGGCACCGCCGATCGCCTTCACCCCCACCGCGCGGTCGCGCGCCGCGCTCGTCAACCGCAGCTGGCTCTGCGCCCGCGCATCGTCCGCAAGCGCCGAGGACATGTCGGGCGACGCGAGTTCCGCGAGCATCTGTCCGCCGCGCACCCGATCGCCGAGCCGCACGCCGAGCCGGACGATTCGCCCTGCCAGCGGCGTCAGGATGCGGCTCTGCGCGGCGGGATCGGCCTCGACCACGGCGGGCGCGGCAATCTGCTGCGCGATGTCCGCATCGCTAACTGCGGCAATGGTAAGCCGCGCGCGCAGCGGCGATCCTGCCGGAACCACGACCCGGTTCCCGTGCACGATGAACGCAGGCGCCTCCACGGGCGGCAGCGACGGCTTTGCCGCGCACCCCGCCAGCATCAGGGCGGTAAGCACGAGCGCGGTCGATCCGAGGATCGTGCGCGGCATTAATCCGCGACCGCCGCGTGCGAACGGCGTCGCCTTGAAGCCGTTCGGCATCGCAATCCCCCTGGTCAGTCCCCGTCATCGCACCGGACGAACATCCGATCGACGAACCGTCGCGGGCGTCCGGGCATCGGCCGACCCCGGGCTGATAGGTCGCGCCGCCGGTTGGGGCGACAGTCCATTCGGAAAGGCTCGCTATACGAAGGTATAGCGCGCCCGCGCTTCCGATTGGAACCGCGCGCGCCGCGCTCTATGCAGGGGGACCTCGCATCCCCGTCGTGGCCATCGACGCCACGGTGCCGCCCGCGAGCATGAAGGCGCAGAACACCATGAGCGACGCTCCGCGCGCACCATCAGGACCGATTCCGGCGGCGGCCGCCTGGGGATATCGCGCGTTCCAGTCGCCTGCGGTGCGGGCGCCCGTGATGGCGCTGGTGATGGCCGCCATCTTCATTTCCGACACGCTGACCGATCTGGAGATCGCGACCGCGATCTTCTACATCGCGGTCATCCTGCTCGCGGTCGGTCGCTTCCCGCGCCGCTATGTCGTCGGTCTTGCCGGGATCTGCCTCCTGCTCACGCTGGTCAGTTTCCTGCTGACCAAATCGGGCTCGCATGAGGCAGGCGTGGTCAATCTCGCGATCAGCCTGTCCACGATCTGCATCACCACCTATCTCGCGTTGAAGATGGTTGCGGCGGAAGGCGCCGCCTATGAAGCACGCGCGCAATTGATCCGAGTGGCGCGGGTGACGAGCCTCGGCGAACTGGCCGCCTCGATCGCGCATGAGGTGAACCAACCGCTCGCGGCGATCGCGAGCAGCGGCGACACCGCGCTCCGCTGGCTGAGCACGGAGCCGCCCGGCGTGGGGCGTGCGCGCGACGCGATCGACCGGGTGATCGCCGATGCCAACCGCGCCAGCACCATCATCGCACGGGTACGCGACCATGCGCGCAGCGCACCGCCGCAGCGGCAGGCGATCCGGATCGACAGCGTCATCGAGGAGGCCATCGCCTTGTCGCACGCCGAGCTCGACCGGCAGGACATCGCGCTTGATCTGGCGATGGCCGACCAGCTCCCGCTGGTGCAGGGCGACCGCGTCCAGTTGCAGCAGGTGCTGTGCAACCTGATCCTGAACGCGATCGAAGCGATGGCGACCGTCCCGCCGCACCGCCGATCGCTGGCGATCGCCGCCGTCTCCGACGCGAACGGCGATATCGAGCTTTCGGTGAGCGACACCGGGCCGGGCATCCGCGAGGAGCATCTGCCCCGCCTGTTCGATGCGTTCTGGACCACCAAGCACGGCGGAACGGGAATCGGCCTGACGATCATCCGCACGATCGTCGAGGCGCATGGCGGCGCGATCTGGGTCGACCGGATGAAGCCCCACGGCGCGCGCTTCCATGTGCGGCTCCCGGCGAATGGGAGCGCCGCCGCATGACCGCGGATACGCAGCCTGCTCCCATGGTCTATGTCATCGACGACGATCCCTCGGTCCGGGCGGCGCTGGAGGATCTGCTCGCCTCGGTCGGCCTCGCGGCGACGCTGTTCGGTTCGACCCGAGCCTTCCTTGATTCCACGCCGGTCGATGCACCCGCCTGCCTCGTTCTGGATGTGCGGATGCCCGGCCAGAGCGGCATGGAGTTCCATCGCCAGCTGGTGGAACGCGGGAACCGCTTGCCGGTTGTTTTCATCACCGGGCATGGCGATATAGCGATGTCGGTGCGCGCGATGAAAGCGGGTGCGATCGAGTTTTTGGCAAAGCCGTTCGACAATCAGGCACTGCTCGACGCAATCCATCGCGGAATCGCGGTAAACGAGACGCACCGTGCGCAAAATCGACGGCAAGATGCGTTGAAACGGCGCTACGATGCGCTTTCTGACGGCGAAAAAGCGGTCATGGCGCGCGTCGTGCGGGGCCTGCTCAACAAACAGATCGCGGGCGAGCTCGGCGTCAGCGAGATCACCGTCAAGGTCCGCCGCCGTCAGGTGATGGTAAAGATGGGCGCTACCTCCTTGCCGGAACTGGTCCGCCTGTCGGACGCGCTCGCGATCGCCACATAGGATCCAGCATCGTACCGCCGGCCTTGCTCAGACCGTGTAGCGAGCGCCAAAATTGCACCGCGCGCCAATGCCTTGGAACAACCGGATGCGCTAGATCGCCGAGCGTTCCGCACCGCGCGGCACGGGGCGGCCACCGGAATCCTGCCCAAACACCGCCATGTCGAGGATCCCGGCACGCTTCGCGACGATCGTCGGGACCAGCGCCTGCCCCGCGACGTTGACGGCGGTGCGTCCCATGTCGAGGATCGGGTCGATCGCAAGCAACAACCCCGCGCCCTCCAGCGGCAAGCCAAGCGTCGACAGCGTCAACGTCAGCATCACGGTCGCGCCGGTGAGCCCCGCGGTCGCGGCGGACCCGATCACCGACACGAAGGCGATCAGACCGTAATCCGACGCATGCAGCTGCAAGCCGAAGAACTGCGCGACGAAGATCGCCGACAAGGCCGGATAGATCGCCGCGCACCCATCCATCTTGGTCGTCGCGCCGAGCGGTACCGCAAACGCCGCATAGGCCCGCGGAACGCCCAGACCGTGTTCGGTGACTTGCTCGGTCATCGGCAGCGTGCCCACCGAGGAGCGCGACACGAACCCCAGCTGGATCGCCGGCCAGGCGCGTGCGAAAAAGCGCAGCGGGCTCAGGCCGTTGGCGAGCAGCAGCAGCGGGTAAACCACGAACAGCACCAGCGCGAGCCCGAGATACACCGCGCCCGCAAACGCACCGAGCGCGGACAGCGAGCTCCAGCCGTAGCGGATCACCGCATCGCCGATCAGCGCTGCGGTACCGATCGGCGTGAGCGCGATGACCCAGCGCAACAGCCGCCGGAAAACGATCAATGCGGACGCGTTGAACGCGAGGAACCCGGCCCCGCCCTCCCCGGTCCGCACCGCCGCCGCGCCGATCGCGATCGCCGCGACGATGATCTGCAGCACGTTGAACGACACCGCGGTCTTGGCGACGCCATCCTCGATCGTGGTCGACGCGCCGATCCCGAACACGTTGGCGGGAACCAGCCCCTTGAGGAAATCGAGCCACGACCCGCTGCTCGACGGCAACTTGGCAGCGGCGCGGTCGATCCCGGCGTGCAGCCCCGGTTCGATCACCAGCCCCAGCACGATCCCGATCGTCACCGCGATCAGCGCGGTCAGCGCGAACCACAGCAGCGTCTGCACGACCAGCTTCGCCGCATTCTCGAGGTCGCGCAGCGCCGCGATCGACGCGACGATCGCGGTGAACACCAACGGCGGGACCAGCGCCTTCAACAACTGCACGAAAATCTGGCCGAGCGTATGCAGCGCCTCGGCCAGCACCGCAGCCGCAGGGCCATCGAAGCTGCGCCCGGCAAAACCCAGCGCGAGCCCGATCGCCATGCCGAGCAACACTTGCGCGCCGAACGGCAGACGCAAGGCCGAGCGCGAAGTCGGCGCGAGTGAAGACATGAAGAAGCTCCGATATCGTGAGTCGCCCGTCTGCGCAGGCGTTTGCGCGAGCGCGCGCAGGACAGCACGCTATTGGCCCAATCGATCCGCCACGTCCGCAAAGCCATGCTTGCACCGACCGAAGCAATTCTTTTATATCATACTGACCTGGTGGGATATGATCGGTGCCGGAGGTTCTCATGACGACCCACACTGCATTCGCCGAGCGGTCATACCCCGCGACCCCGCCGTCCCCGGTTCACGCGGCGGTCGCGGATCTGCGGAACGCGCGCGATGCCTGGCGGAACCGTCAGGACGAGGCGCGCGACGTCGCGAGCTTTCCGTCCCGCAGTGCGCTGGAGCAGGTCGTGGGGTTGCTCTCCGCCACGCTGTATCCGCGCCGTCTCGGGCATTTTCGGGGATCCCCGCTTGAAGAAGACCAGTTCGTCGTCGCGCGGCTGCTCGCCGCGCTGACCGAACTGGAGCGCGAAATCGGCGCGGAACTCGGCTATTGGCAACAGGAGGCCGGCCCGTTCGACCCCGATCATGCCGCGACGATGGTGCGGCTGTTCACCGCGACGCTGGGCGACATCCGCCGCCTGGTCGACAGCGACGTCGAAGCCGCGTTTCTCGGCGATCCCGCCGCGCGCAGTGTCGACGAGATCCTCGTCTGCTATCCCGGTGCGATCGCCAGCCTGCACCACCGCATCGCGCATGAACTCCATAATCTCGGCGCGCCGATCGTCGCCCGCGTCATCTCGGAGATCGCCAACGAGCACACCGGGATCGACATCCACCCCGGCGCGACGATCGGCGAGAGCTTCTTCATCGATCACGGCACCGGCGTGGTGATCGGCGAAACCGCGATCGTCGGCGCGCGCGTCCGCCTATACCAACACGTCACGCTCGGCGCGCGCAGCCCGGTCGGGCTGACCCGCGACGATGTGCGTGAACGCCATGCGCGCCACCCGATCATCGGCGACGACGTCGTGATCTATGCCGGAACGACGATCCTCGGTCGCGTGACGATCGGCGCGCGCGCGACGATCGGCGGGAATGTCTGGCTGTTGTCGGACGTTCCGGCGGACAGCGTGGTGGTCCAGCCCGAGGCGATCCGCCTGGACGACGCCGCCGGGCTCGACCTACGCGACGTGCTCCAGCGGGCGGCAGCGCAATGATCCACGCCCGCTTCCAGCGCTCTGCGCTCGCGTCCGGTCCGGCGCGCCCGGTGATCGGCGTGCTGTGCTGCAACGAAACGCGCGATCGCCCGGTGCAGGCGGTCGCCACGCGCTTCATCACGCCGCTGACGCGATTTTCGGACGCGGCGGTGGTGCTCGTCCCCGCAGTGCGCGACGACGCGAACATCGCCGCGCTCACGCTGCTGCTCGACGGCCTGCTGCTAACGGGCTCGCGCTCGAACGTCGCGCCCGAATGCTATGGCGGCGCGCCCTTGCCCGCGGGACAGCGCTGCGACCCCGACCGCGACGCGGTGGCGCTCGCGCTGGCGGGCAGCATGATCGAAGCGGGCAAGCCGGTGTTCGGCATCTGTCGAGGTTTGCAGGAGATCAACGTGCTGTTCGGCGGAACGCTGTCCGCCGCGACCTGTGCGGAACGCCATCACCGCGGATCGTGGGACGGCTGTTACCAGGCGCTGTTCGGCCATGGCCACGATGTCGAGCTCGGCGCGGGCGGCGTGCTCGCGGCATCGACCGGGCGTCGGCGGATGCGCGTCAATTCGGTCCACGAACAGGGCATCGACCGGCTCGGCACTGGGCTCACAATCGAAGCCACCGCCGCGGACGACGGGCTGATCGAGGCGGTCCGCGCGCGTCCGTGCGGTGCGGACGTGCTCGGGGTCCAGTGGCACCCCGAATGGGATGCCGACCGGTCCGCCGAAAGCCGCGCGTTCTTTGGTTTGATCGGGCAGTCGCTGCGCATCGCAGCGGCCGCGCGATGACGGTTCACCACTCTGAAAGGGTAAGGATGCTACGCACTTTTCTGACGGCGGCGACACTCGCCACCACATTGATGACGGTCTCTGCCTGCGCCAAGCATGACGATGCGGCAAATGCGGTGATCATCAACGAAACCGTGCCGAACGATCCGGCCGCAGCGGATGCCAACACCACGGCGCCGGACGCGTTCGACAACGATATTGCGGCGGCGAACGATGCCGCCCCGCTCAATGCCGCCGATGCTGCCGGCAACGCGCAATAGCCTTTCGATCCGATGGGTCGATGACGGACACGCTGGGTAAGCTCCCGCGTCCACCTTGGCCTGGCACTTCGCGTGCCGGGCCAATTTTTTCCCCGCGCCCATAACGGATTTCTTTGCGTCGCCGTCGACAGCGATCTGTCACGGGATCGTCATAAACGCGCCAGAACGCACAGCGTCTGCACGCATCTTCAAAAGGGACCGCTGTCATGATCACCCCTCGGCCGTTGTTCGCCGTTGCCGTTTCGACGCTTGCGCTCGCGGTCTCGACCAGCGCGCAGGCACAAGTCGCGCCCGCTGCCGCGCCCGAGGCGGCATCCGCCAGCCCCGCCGAAGCCCCCGCCGAGCCCATCGACATCGTCGTCACCGGCACGCGCACGACCGGTCGCTCGCGGCTCGACAGCGCCGCGCCGGTCGACGTGCTCAGCGCCGCCACGCTGCAACGGCAGGGCACGACCGAACTCGCCAGCGCGCTTGCCGCAGTGGTCCCGTCGATCGATTTCCCGCGCTCCTCCGCCGTCGATGGCACCGATTCGGTCCGTCCCGCGACGCTGCGCGGCCTGTCGCCGGACCAGACGCTGGTGCTCATCAACGGCGTCCGCGCGCATACCTCGGCGCTGATCAACACCAACGGATCGGTCGGGCGCGGCGCGGCGGCGGTCGATCTCAACACCATCCCCTCGGTCGCGCTCGACCGGATCGAAGTGCTGCGCGACGGCGCGGCGGCGCAATATGGCTCGGACGCGATCGCCGGCGTCGTCAACCTGCGGTTGCGCGAAGCGCGCAGCGGCGGCGGCGCGACCGTGACCTACGGCCAGTACATCACCGACGTGACCACCGCGCGCGGTAACCGCAGCGAGCGCGACGGCGAGACCGTGACGGTCGCGGGCTGGCAGGGCATCGGGCTGGGGACGGACGGGTTCCTGACGCTGTCGGGCGAATATCTCGACCGCAACCCGACCAGCCGGGGCGACTTCGACCCGCGCAAGACCCCGATCCGGGTCCGCTCGCGCTTCGGCGATCCGGATGTCCAGCAGTACAGCGGCTACATCAACGCCGGGAAGCCGCTCGGCGACACCGGCTGGACGCTCTACGGCTTCGGCGGATACCAGTATCGCGACAGCACCAGCGCCGCGACCCCGCGCATCAACGGCGGGACCGACAACAACGCCAACGCGGCCGCGCTCGCCAGCCTCTATCCCGACGGGTTCACCCCGCTGATCAACGTCGTCTCGAACGACCTGACCGCAACCGGCGGGATCCGCGGCGAACTCTCCGGCTGGAAGGTCGACTTCAACTTGTCTTACGGGCGCAACCAGTTGAACTTCGACACGCGCAACTCGGGCAATTCGACGTACGGCGCGGCATCGCAGACCAGCTTCTACGACGGTAAGCTGACCTACGACCAGCTGGTCGGCGGGATCGACGTATCGCGCGAACAGCCGTTCGGGGAAGGCACGATCAACATCGCCTGGGGGCTCGAATATCGCCGCGAAGGCTTCAAGATCGGCGCGGGCGAGCCGACCTCGTACAACCGTGCCCCCGGCGCGAGCAGCGCGCTCGGCTCGGGGGCGCAGGGGTTCCCCGGGTTCCAGCCGTCGAACGCCGTCAACGAGCACCGCGACAACGTCTCGGGCTATGTCGATCTGGAAGCCAAGCCGATCGACGGGCTGACGCTCGGCGCGGCGGTACGTGGGGAAAGCTATTCCGACTTCGGCGAGACCGCGACGGGCAAGCTGACCGCGCGCTATGATTTCACGCGCTGGTTCGCGCTGCGCGGCACGGCCTCGACCGGCTTCCGCGCGCCGTCGCTCCAGCAGCAGTTCTTCACCTCCACGTCATCGGTGCTGACCAACGGCAATATCGTCGAGACCGGCCTGTTCCCCTCGACCAGCCTGGTCGGCCGTGCGCTGGGCGGGCAAGCCCTACAGCCCGAACGCGCGCGCAACCTGTCCGCCGGGTTCGTGATCCGCTCGGGCGGGTTCGATCTGTCGGTCGATGCGTATCACATCAAGATCCGCGACCAGATCGCGCTGTCCGAAAACCTCAGCGGCGCGGTCGTGATCGGGCGGTTGCGCGACGAGGGGATCACCGCGGTCACCGCGGGGCGCTATTTCCTCAACGGCATCCGTTCGACCACCAAGGGGATCGACGTGGTCGCGCATTACCGCAAGGCGACCGGGGCCGCGGGCACGTTCGACCTAACCGCCGCCACCAACATCAACGACATCAAGGTCACCCGCGCGCCGGCGCCCGCGACGATCACGTCCTCCACGGGCACCACCACGCTCCCGATCTTCAGCCGCCAGCGGATCGTGTCGTTCGAACAGGGGACCCCGCGCGAGAAGGTCGTGGGCACGATTGACTGGTCGCTCGACCAGCTCGGCGCGACCGCGCGCGCGTCCTATTACGGCGACGTCAACCAGCCGAGCAGCACGGGCTTCGCCGCAGACGACATCCACACCGGGCGCCATACGATCTTCGACCTGGAGCTGCGCTACAAGGTGATGCGCAATCTCAACCTCGCGGTGGGGGCGAACAACGTGTTCGATACCTACCCGGATTACGTCCGGATCGCTTCGTCGCGCGGGACCGCGCTCAACAGCACCGGTCTGGTGGGCTTCCCTTATTACTCGCCGTTCGGGTTCAACGGGCGGTACGTTTATGGGCGAGTCGGCTTGAACTGGTAACGCAACGGCGGGCGGTGGGATCGGCGCGGTATCGCGCCCAATCCCACCGTCGCTTCACGCGGATTGACATTGTTACGCCTCTGGTATGATTCAGGAGCAATGATGGCCCCGGCCCGCCTGTCGATCGTGTTCGTTGGCGCCGGCATCACGTGCCTGCTCGGCATCACCCTGGCGCTGGTGTATCTGGCGATCGCCGACCGTCCCGATGTGCTGGCGATCGGCGATCTTCAGGTGCAAATCCCCGGCAACGGTCCGGCTGATGCGCCCGCATCTCCGGACGATCTTCCGCTCGAAACCTATCTCCCTCAGCAAAAGCGCGCGCTCGACGCGATGCAGGCGTTTGCGGAGAATTACGCACGGCCGTTGACCCGGATCAATCCGCTGCCCCCGCCCTTCGACGCACGCTGGCTGTCCGAACCCGATCGCGCCGCCGCATCGACCTGTCTGGCGACCGCACTCTATTACGAAGCGGACGGCGAACCGCCATCGGGCCAGCGCGCGGTCGCGCAAGTCGTCCTGAACCGCTTGCGCAACCCGCATTATCCCAAGACGGTGTGCGGCGTGGTGTATCAAGGCGCGGACCGCCCGACCGGATGCCAGTTCACCTTCGCCTGCGACGGATCGTTGGTCCGCCGTCCGGCAGCAGCAGGCATGGCGCGCGCCCGCGCGATTGCCGATGCGGCGTTAAACGGCGGAGTTTCTCCCACGGCGGGCCAAGCCACGCACTACCACACGGTGTGGGTCGTACCGCGCTGGGCGGGCGAGCTTTTGAAGGTCGCGATCGTCGGCCACCACATCTTCTACCGTCCGCCCAGACCCTATGACGGCTATGACGTGGCATCGACCCCGTCGGCACAGCCGCTACCCAGTCCGAGCACGGCGACGGCCCTACCGGACGCCCCGCCCCTTCCCCCAATCCCTGTCGGGGCAAGCGCGGACCGCGATCCGGCTGCCAGCACCCCCATCGCGAGCCCTGTCCCCGCACCGGTGCCGACATCACTGACTTTGGCGATCGGTCCCCCCGGGAGCGCGGCAAACGTACCGCCATCCCCACAGCCTGCGCGCACGCGGCCGACCGTCTACTTCCCGACGACCCGCCGAACGAAGCCATCGCTGGCGATTCCGGCGCAATAGACCGACAGCGTCGACGCCCGTCGTCTGGTCAAAGTCCTCCTCCCTCGATCCAATACTTAGCATGGCGTAATCGACCTACTTCGAATGGTTTATTCCTGTGTTTTCCGTTGGATAGACCCTATGTTTTGTTTGTGCCCCAACCCGTGTTGCGATACCCTGATCGCCTTCTTCGACGTTGTACCGCATCGTATTGCGCGCCCCACTCTTCGAAGACTGTACCGCGGACCCGTGCAGGCTTTGAGGACATCGAGGAGACTATGGTTCATCTCGCAGAGGTCGCCCCGACCGCGATGGGTTTGCCAACCATTCCGCGCGATATCACGCGCATCCTCGATATTTCGATCAGCTTTGTCCTGCTGACCTTTTTCGGACCGCTGTCGCTCCTGGTCGCCCTGCTCGTCAAAATGACCAGCGACGGTCCGGTCATTTATCGCCAACGGCGCGTCGGCTATCAGGGCCGCGAATTTTATTGCCTGAAGTTCCGGACGATGCGCCGCGATGCCGACGAACGTCTGGCGTTCCTGCTGCAACACGATCTGCTCGCCCGAATGCAATGGTCGTACGACCACAAGCTGCAGCAAGACCCGCGCATCACGCCGCTCGGCAAGTTCCTGCGGCGGTCGAGCATCGACGAGATTCCCCAACTCATCAACGTCCTGCAAGGGTCGATGAGTCTCGTCGGCCCACGTCCGATCGTTGCGGCGGAGATCCCCCGATATGGTCGGCGCTTCGTGCATTACACGGCGATGCGGCCCGGGATCACCGGCTTGTGGCAAGTCAGCGGCCGCAACAACACGACCTATCGCCGCCGGATCGCGCTCGACGTCGTGTTCGCCCGACACCGCAGCCTTGGCCTGTACGGACGCATCATGATGCTGACGGTCCCCGCGGTCCTCCTCCAGCGTGGCGCCCGTTAGGACGGTTGCCCGCCGGCGTCGCCCGACGTCACGCGCGCGTCGGCCGCGCGGCCCGGTCCGACCGACATCGGGACTCCTGTGGCGCGCGCGAAGCCTGGCGCTGATCCTCATGCTGCCGTTTGCCCTCGGGGGCGCCAACAGCGCCGTGCTGACCGCCGCGACGGCGGCCCTCGACCTCGGCTGGGTCGCGCTCGCGCTCGCCACGTTGCCGAGCGATCGCCGGCTGGTCGCGCGGATGGCGCCGGTCGCGCTGCCGGCCTGCCTGCTGCTCGGGTGGACCGCGCTCCCCTTCGTCCCGGGCATCGCGCCGGATCTGATCGCGCGTCCGGCGGCCCCGGACCTGCTCGCGCTCGGCTGGTGCCACGCCTTCTCGCTCGTGGCTTTGTTGGTCGGATGTGCCACCGCGGGCCGCGTTCCCGGCTTCGCTTACGCAACCGCGACGTGGCTGTGCGTGTTCGCCGGCGTGCTGATCGCCGTGACGCTCGGGCTGCGCGCGTTCGGGGATCCGGCGATGATGCAACGCGTCATCGTGGATCACCGCTATCATCGCTTCGCCGGTTTGATGGGGAACGCCAACGCCGCCGGGATCGGCTACGGCATGATGAGTTTGCTGTTGCACGGCATCGCGCGGGACCGGTGGCGCGCCTGGCGCACGCAACCCCACGGGCACATCCCGATCGCCGCGACGATCGCGGCGCTAGGCAGCGTGATCGCACTCAGCCTGGTGGCGCTGTCGCAATCGCGGACCGCACTCGCCGCGACGGTGGTCGCGCAGCTCGCCTACGCCGTCGGCTTCCCCGCGCTCCCGCGTGCTGGCCGCGGCTGGCTCCCGGCGGTCGCGCTGCTCGCGCTCGCGGTCGTGCTGGGGCTGTCGTCCGGCAGCGCGCTGAGCCGGTACGGCGCGCTTGGCGACGACGGGTCCGGGCGCCTGTCCGTCTTGCGCCATTATGCCGACCTTGCCCGCACCGCGCCGCTGTCCGGCTATGGCCTCGGCGGATTCGATGCGGTGAACCAGCGCCACCTCACGCCCGAAACCGTGCTGCTGGTCGGCGATTTCGGGGCAGCGCATAATGCGATCCTGCAGCTAGCGATCGAAGCGGGATGGCCCGGCGTGGTCCTGCTCCTCTTAACCCTGGCCGCGCTGGTCGTGCGGGTCGCGCGAACCACGACGATCGGCAGCGACCGATCGAACGCGATCGCGCGCGCGATGCTGTTCGCGGTCGCGGTCGCGGTCGTGGGGTCGATGGTCGATATTGCGCTCAACGTCCCGGCGATTGCGGCGCTGAGCGCGGCGCTGCTGGGGATCGTCTGGGGGCGCACGCTTCGGGACGATCCTAGACGCCGCCCGCCCCGCGCGCCTCACCTCGCGCCGTGGCCGATCGCCGCCATCCGCAGCTGATAGGCCACCCCGGCGGGGGTATCGCCCAGCAGCCGTTCGATCGCGCCACGCTGGCCGTCGTCATAGCGCGTTTGCCAGACCGCCTCGGCAATCCCGGCGCGACGGGTCGCCGGATCGAGGTCGCGCCAATACAGCCGCGTGAACGCGATCCGCCAGATCGCGGCGCGATTATGGAACGGACGCACGCGGTAGCTTGCCGCGAACGCCGCGAGCGCCGTGGGCGTGGCCGCGCCGTGAACCAGCAGTTCGCGCTGCGTCACCAGCAGCAGCGTGGCATCCCAGTCCGGGCGCGTTCGCGCGAGACGGCGGATCAGGCGATCCGCCCGCGCCGCGTTGATCGCGCGCAAGCCGGGACTGGCCCCGGACCGCGCGCCATTCAACGCGAGCTGTGACAAGGGGGCCGCAGCGCGGATCGGCAATCCTGCGGGGGAACGATCGCCATACGCCTCAAGGGTAGCATCGCGCACCGTCGCGGACCGATCGGCCACCGCTTGCACCAGGTCCGCGGCGAGCCACTCGTCCCGCGTTACGCGCGCCGCGAGCACGCACCCGGCAAGACACGCAAGACTGCCAAGGATCGCGACCGGCGAGACCCGTCGCCGTCGCGCGTGCCCCATAGCGTCACGGGCGGGGCCCGGCGTCATTGCTGGTAATAGCGATTGTACCGCGCCGAATAATATTGCCCGCCCAACGCCTCCGAATGCGGATCGACCATGGTGAGCACCGCCCCCAGCACGTGCGCGTCATCCTGTTCCAGCCCGGCCAAAGCGCTGTCGATCGCCGAGACCGGAGTCGCATTCCATTTGACCAGCAACACCACGCCATCCGCCAGCTTCGCCAGCGTGCGCGCATCCGCGACGCCGAGCAGCGGCGGCGTATCGAGCAGGATGTAATCGTACCGCGTCCGCGCCTGATCGAGCAGCATCGCCATCGCACCGGTGTCGAACAGGTCGATCGGGGTAAAGGTCGGCGCCCGCACGCACAGCAGCTCGAGCCCGCCGATCTCGTCGCGGATCGTCGCGTGCGCCAGGTCGATGTCACCGCGCAGCACCTCGAGCGTGCCGGCGATCGGTCGCTGCCCCAAGCCGTCAGCCAGTCCGGCGCGACGGACGTCGCAGTCGATCAGCAGGACACGGTCCCCCGACAACGCCATGACGCGCGCCAGCGACAGCGCGCAGGTCGTCTTGCCTTCGGACGGCAGCGTCGATCCGATCGCGATGATCTTCGCGCCCCCGGGCCGTATGAACGCGCGGATCGTCCGGAAGGCTTCGGAATAGGCGGAGATCGGACGATCGCGCAGCGTGTCGGCCGGGGTACACCGTCGCCCTTCGGAATCGCGCAACCGCCGCGCGCGCAATTGCGGGATCGCGGCGACGAAGGTCACCCCCAGCATCGTCTCCACATCTTCCGAGCTCCGGATCGCGGTTTGCAACGCCTCCGCCGCCGCCGCTGCGCCGATCCCGAGCACGAAGCCGACCAGCAACCCGGCAACCCCGATCGCGGGACGATTGGGATAGGTCGGCCCGCGCCAGCACCACGGCGCTTTCCAGGATCCGCGCTTGCGGCTCAGTGCTGCGTTGCGCCTGCGCCGCCTGCTGGACCGTTCCGGCCATGCGATTGTACGCGGTGGTTGCGGCATCCGCCTTGCGCTGGAGTCCCTCGGCGCGCACCGCCGCCTGCCCGTTGACCGCGATTTCCTGCTTGAGCACCGCGAGTTGCTGCGCGAGGTCGGACGCCTTGGCCGCGGCGGACCGCGCTTCGCTTCGCAATCCTTCGATGATCCGCGTCTGCTCGAGCCGGATCTGCTGGTCGAGCGCCTCGATCTGCTGCTTGCTCTGGATCAGCGCGGGAAACTTCTCGCCATACCGCGCGGCCAGTTGCGCGCGCTGGCGCTCGGCCTCGGTGCGCTGACGCCGCAAGTCGGTGATGACGGGCGCCGACAGCACCGCGGACACCGCGTCCGATCCGCCGGTCGCGATCTGGCGCTCGGCCGCGGCGACGTTGGAGCGCAACGCGGCAGCCTCCGCCTTCGCCGACGCGAGCTGCTGCGCGATCGGCCCGACCTGCTGATCGTTGATCGTGCCGACCCCACCGCCCTGGACGATCCCGCTGTCCGCCCGATACCGCGCGACGCTGGCCGCAGCGGCCTCGGCTTCGCGGCTCAGCCGGAGCAGCGCGGCTTGCCCAGTCGCGGTCTGGCGGGTCGCGCTGCTCGCCTGAACGTCGGCGGTGCTGTCGATGTAGGCCAGCGCCAGCGCATTGGAGATCCGCGCCGCCTTGCTCGCGTCGCGCGACCGAACCCCGATCGTGAGGACGTAACTGCGTTCCTGTTGCGCCACCGTCAGACGCTGGAGCACCGCAGACGTCGCGGTTTCGATCGCCCGCGCAGTCGCGATCGTGTCGGCGTGCGCCCCACCCCCCGCCCCCACGAATTCCGGGTCCCCCTGCAGCCCGAAGCGCGTCACCACGCGGCGCGCGATGTCGCGGGAGCGGATCGTCGCGATCTCGGTGTTGACCAGCGCCTGGTCGAGCGGCGGGTCCTTCGCGGTCTCGAAATCCAGCGGCGCCTGTCGCGCCGGGGTGATCCGGATCCGCGCCACCGCATCGTATTTCGGCGTGATCAACACCGCGACCGAAACCGCCGCCAGCATCGTCAGCAGAACCATCGCGCCGATGATCCGCCAGCGACGACGAAGGACGCCCCCCAGCGATGCCAGCGTGACCGGTTTTCGTCCGATATGCCGGCTCTGGTCGAGCCGACTGCCTTGCACCAGGATCGAGGGTTCGGTCTTCATATCCATGCGGGCGCTTTCGTCATGGCGGCCGTTATCGCTGCGCGACGATGGACAGGAGCACCCGCGTCTCGTGATAGGACGGCCCCGAGCCTGTGCCATGCGCGGATCGCAGATCGTGCAGGACCGACATCCCGACCCCGAACACGCGAGTCAGCACATAGCGCGCGCCGGCGCTCGCGCGGACGATGTCGAGCGTGGCGTTGGTGTCTTTGAAGGTGTCATGCTCATACCCGACCTGCGCGTTCAGCAGGACATAGCGCAGCAGCTCGTGGTCCATCCGCAGCGCGACCGTAGTGTTGACGAACCCGCCGGAATTGAGGAACGACGCATCCTCGATCAGGCGCCGCCCGGTCAGTGTGACGGTGGTGAGCGCCGTCGGGAAATACTCGACCCGCGCTTCCGCGGTGATCCCGCCGATCGGACGGTAGAGCGCCGCGTCATACCGTCGCCGAATATAGCCAACCCCCAAGGACCCCCGCAGCAAGGTACTGAGATCGAACGTCGCGCCGCCCAGCGCGCGGAACGTGTCGGAACTCCGGTTGGGGATGCCGGTCGCCAGCGGTCGAGCATAGTCGATCCGGTCGTAGCTGCTTTGCACGAACACCGACGTGTCCGGGCTGATCGCATATTCCACGCGGCCCGATCCGCTCTTGGTGTGCGAATTGCGGTTGCTCTGGCTGATGACCCCATTGCCGAACGTGAGCACATCTTCGAACGCGAGCGCGCCGAACGTGAAACCGCCCTGCAGCCGAAGCCGACCCGCCGCATAGCCCGCGTTCGCCTGAAGCTGCGTGCTCTGATATTGCGATGCCGCGGCGGCGGCGCTGGGATAGGCGGCGGAGGTCGGCGGCTCGGTCGCGCGTTCGGTCCGCGCCGCCCCCGACACCGTGATCTGTCCGCCCACGTCGTAGCGTCCCGTTCCAACGATGCGCCAGCTGTCCTGGTTGCGCCGGGTTTCGGTCAGGAACCGCTTGATGTCGGCCCCGCCCTCGAGCGTCAGCGAATGCCGCGACCAGGTGCTGGCCAAGCGCGCGGAGGGCGCCACCGTCGCGCTGGCGTCGGCCTTGCGGTTGGACGAGGTCTGATAGACGTTGTCCTCATAACCAAGCGCCGATTCCACGCGCGGAAATAGTGTAAAGCCGCCGAGTTTGAGGCCGAGTGCGTCGAATTCAGGCCGCGAACGATCGAGCACGCCCGTGTTGCGCCCGCGGTCATAGTCGATCGGCAAGTTGGGCACGACGAAGCTGTCGCCAACGTTCTGCGCCACCGCCGGCGTCGCCCCCAGCGCCCCGATCAGGCCGATTCCCGCGCCGAGGGAGCGTCCCCAAGACGGCGCGTACCAGGTCACGCGCCTCCCCCGCCGGTCGTCGCGGTCTGCGGCGGGGTGTAGTTCGAGCTTCCCCCGGACAGGCCCAGCGTCGTTCCCTGCTGGAGGACGGATTGCGCATCGGCGAGTGCGCCGGTGCCTTCGGTCTCGCAGCGTTCCAGCGCGCCAGAGATGTTCTTGAGCGCGACCTTGGCCGCATCGCTCAGCGCCCCAGCCTGCCCCGCCGCCTGAGTCAGCGCGGATTTGGAATCGCCGCAGCCCGATTGGGCCTGGCCGATCAGCAGCGACAATTGCGCCTCGATCTGCGCGGTTTGCGTGCCGCCGGCTTTCAGCGCGGCGAGCAGCACCGCGGCCAATGCAGAAACCTGCTTCTCGCGATCGGCTTGCGTCGGCGCCGCTGGCACCGGGACGCCGGGAACCGGCGCTTCCTGGTCCTGCAGACCCGCGGCGGTGGCGGGAAGATCGCTGCCGAACCACGCGCCCGACAGAATCAGCAGGAGAGCTCGGACTGCCGTCGACCTGATCACATTGCCCTCCATCGATGAGTGTCTTCGCGCTGTCGCCGCATCACAGATACCGTTCCCCGACCCTGATCGTGTCGCCCGGACGCACCTTGAGATCAGGCGCGATCCGGGCTTTGACCGACTGCGCCGCACCAGCGTGCTTGATGAAGACTTTCCGCTTGTCCGCGCGGTACGTGTAGCCTTGCGCGGTCGCCACCGCGCCATCGATGGTGAGCCCCGAAGAGTAAGGATACTCCCCGGGCTTGTTGACCTCGCCAAGGATGTAGAACGGCCGAAACGTCAGGATGTCGATGCTGACGCGGGGCTGGAGCACATACCCATCCATCAAGTGCCGCCGGATCACCGTCGCCACTTCGGTCGCGGTCTGGCCGACCGCGCGCACGTCCCCGATCAGCGGCAGCGACAGCGCGCCGTTTGCGTTGACCGTGAACTCTCCGGAAAGGGACGGCTCGTCGAAGACGATGATGCGGACCTTGTCGGCAACCCCCAGCGGGTAATCGGTTTCGGGTGGATCCTGCGCGACGGCGGTTTCCATTTGCGCCGCAAGGGACAGCGACGTCGCTGGCGATGCCGGCACGGCCAGACTTATCGACATCGCAACTATACTTCCTCGGAAGATCCCCACGACGCACCACCTCGCGCGCTCCATTTGGGATATCCATGCCCCGGATGACAATACTGCGTTTAGATTACTTCGCACCCGTTCCGAGCAACTTCATGAGATTATCACGTCTATAGCCAGATTTGGTGAACACCTCTTCTTGCTCGACTGCTCCTTGCAACTTTGCGACTCTTCCTAAAGACACGACACCCTTCGAAGTACGTACAATAACAGGAGCTGGAGTCGTGGCTAACGAAAGAAAAACCATCCTCCTTCAAACGACCTCATTCTCAAGAATGAAGCTATATCTTTCGGACGATCTGGATCTTCATCCATAGGTCTGTCCTGCCGGTATTTCGAATTAGGCACTTGCACCGCATAACCAAATCCTAAGACCCGCCTGAGCAAGGCTCCGCCACTTTCAACGGTGGAGCAGGTGTCGTGAGGATCTTCTGGTTATGCGTCGCCTTTCTGCTGTTCGGGGCGAACATCGCACACGCGAAGCCCGCGCCCCGTCCGTTCGTATCCTTCGGCGCCGCGACCGCCATGCCGACGGGCCTCGACGAACTTTGCCGGTCGCAACCCGCAGTGTGTGCGACGATGGCGGGCGCAGGGAACGCCATGCTGACCGCTACCGCGACCGATCCGGAGGCGGATCGCGCGCGGCTACGCCTGCTGAAGCGCGTCGACGCGACGATCAACGCGCATGTCCGCCAGCAAAGCGATCGCGCCAGCTATGGCGTCGGCGACCTGTGGCGCCCCAGTGGCGTGGGCCGGAACGCGGTTGGGGACTGCGAGGATCTGGCGATCCAAAAGCGGCTGGAATTGCTTCAGGCCGGCTTCCCGCCCGAACGTTTGTTCCTCGCGATCGTCTATCGCACCGATCTCGGCCTGCACACGGTGCTGGTCGCCCGGCTGGATGGTGGCGACATGGTGCTCGACAGCCGATCCAGCTTCATCGCGTCCTGGGCCAGAACGCCCTATCAATGGGTAATCGCAGAACAACCCGGCTCCCCAACGCAGTGGAACGCCGTATCGTGACCTATTCTTGGCGATCACGCCAAGGATCGCCTACTCGTTTCATCGCATAGACTGGCGCACCAGGGGTTTTACACTGTTTCGGTCCTGGGGGGGGGGCTCGAAACACGGTGCGTGTCGCGATCATTCATTACTGGCTCGTCGGCATGCGCGGCGGGGAACGCGTGCTCGAAATTCTATGCCGGATGTATCCCGACGCGGACATCTTCACGCATGTCGTCGATCGCACGGCGATGTCGTCGACGATTTTACACCACGACATTCACACCACCTTCATCGCCAAGCTCCCGTTCGCGAAGCGGCACTATCAGAAGTACCTCCCGCTGATGCCCCGCGCGCTCGAGCTGATCGATCTCGAAGCCTATGATCTCGTCATCAGTTGCGAAGCGGGGCCGGCGAAGGGGGTCATCACCCGCCCCGATGCGATCCACCTCACCTATTGCCATTCGCCGATGCGCTACGTCTGGGATCAATATGCGCAATATCGCGCGTCCGGGGGCTGGGCCACGCGGATGATGATGCCGCTGTTCGCGCCGTCGCTGCGGCAATGGGACACGACCAGCGCCGCCCGCCCCGACCGCATCATGGCCAACAGCGCGTATATCAAGGCGCGGATCGCGAAGAGCTGGCGACGCGACGCGACGGTCGTCTATCCCCCGGTCGACACGGCGCTGTTCACCCCCAGCCGCGACGTCACCGACGAATATCTGCTGGTCGGGCAGCTCGTCCCGTACAAGCGCCCGGACCTCGCGGTCGATGCGTTCACGCGCACCGGTCGCAAGCTCCACGTTATCGGTGACGGCGCGATGCTGGCGGCGTTGCAGGCGCGCGCGGGGCCGACGATCCGCTTCACCCGGCGCGCGGATTTCGCGGCCCTGCGTGCTGCCTATGCGACCACGCGCGGGCTCGTCTTCCCGGCGGAAGAGGATTTCGGGCTGATCCCGGTGGAGGTCATGGCATCGGGACGCCCGGTGCTCGCCTTCGGGCGCGGCGGGGCGTTGGAAACCGTCGTCGCCGGGGAAACCGGCCTGTTCTTCGACCACAAGACGGTCGACTCGCTGATCGCGGGGCTCGACCGGTTCGAGGCGTGGCTCCCGCACTTCGACCCCCTGACGGCGATAGCCCGCGCGCGCCAGTTCGATCCGGACCGGTTTCGCCAGGGCTTTGCCGCGGTCGTCGCGCAGGCGGTTGCGGATCGTGGATGACCGGTCCGCGCGAGGATCAGCGCCGCTCGCGCGCGACCTCGCGCAGCACGTCCATCAGGCTTTCCCCGGCGCGCGCCCACGTGAAGCCCGCTGCGCGAGCTCGCCCCATCGCCGCATATTTCGCCCGCTTTGCAGGATCGTCCGCCAACGCGCGGATTGCGGCGATCCAGACCTTGGGGCGATCCGGATCGGCATAGAGCGCCGCATCGCCGCACACTTCGGGCAACGCACCCCGGAGGCTGACCACGGCGGGGCAGCCCGACAGCATCGCCTCCAGCGGCGGCAGGCCGAAGCCCTCGGTCCGCGACGGCATCGCGTAACACAGCGCGGCCTCGGTCAGCGCGCGCAACGCGCCATCCGAGACGCGCCCGGCGAAACGCACGTTGGGCGGAACCACCAGCCCCGCCGCCAGTGCCTCCGCGCGACCCGCTGCGCCGAACAGCACGAGCGTCAGATCCGCCAGACGGTCGGAGGCGAACGCTTCCAGCAGCACCGCGAGGTTCTTGTGCGCCTGCACGTTCGACAGCGCGAGAACGAACCTTCGTTCGCCAAGCCCAAGGTCCCGCAGGATCGCGGGATCGCGCGTCGTCTGGAAGGCATGGTCGACGCCGTTGTGCACCACCCGGATCCGCTCCGCGGGTGCCACCTTCCAGCGGACGAGCTGTTCGGCGGAATAGCGCGACACCGTCAGGATCCGCACCGCCCGCGCACCGAGCAGCGGTTGCACCGTGCGATAGAAATGCACGAACGCGCGCGCATAGGAGTCCGGGCTGGTAAACACCTGCGTGTCGTGAATCATCGTGATCGCCGCCGCCGATGCCACCGGCGCGAGGTTGCAGAAGTTGAGCAACAGCTTGCCCCGCGTTCGCACGGGAAGCTCCAGCTGTTCCCAGGCCTGCCCGCTCAGAACGCTGCGCGAATCGATCGTCATTCCCGGAAAACGATCCGATTGCACGACCGTGCGCGGCGCTACGATCGTGGCACGCGTCCCGAACATCTCTTCGATTTCGGCCTGATGGCAATGGATCTGCTCGACCAGACCAGTCGCCACCCGATGAACCCCGGTCATCGGTGCAGACAGGAACTTCCCGTTGATGACGACCGCCTCTTTCACGGAAAGATCGGTAAAGCTTAGTAGCGCTCCTGGATACACATAATATAGATCCGGTTTTTAAGCGTCTATATTTGGAATACCTCATTTGCACCAAGAGTAATATCGGATTTCATCCCATACCACGTTAGCCTTTACTCGAATCTGCCCACAGGACTTTATTATAGGGATCGAGACCGTGACGTGACACACTCCCCCCGGACGCAGACGACCCCGCCTGTTCGCCGATGACGGAGCAAGCGCAGCCTGCGATGGCGCACCGCATCGCGGCCGGTGCCGCGTGGTTGATCGCCGCGCGTTTGGCCACGCGCGCGATCGATTTCGTCGGCCTGCTGATCCTCGCCAATCTGCTCGTCCCCGCCGATTTCGGCCTGATCGCCGTAGCGATGACCGTCGTGCAGATCGTCGAGGCGGTGTTCGAACTCCCGGTCAACCAGGTCCTGCTCCGGTCGGATGCGGTCACCCGCGGCCTCCTCGACACCGCCTTCACGATCGGCCTCCTGCGCGGAGTCTCGCTGGCGGCGGTGATCGGAATCGCGGCGGAACCGTTCGCGCGCCTCTATCACGATCCTCGGCTGGCGGTGCTGCTCTGCGTCCTGAGCGCGGCCCCGGTCGCGCGGTCGCTCCTCAGCCCGGCGATGATCCGGTTTGCCAAGGTGATCGACTTTCGCCGGGACCTGATGATCGAACTGCTCGGGAAAAGCGCGGCATTGAGCTGCTCGGTCGCGTTCGCGCTCTCGACGCGCAGTTATTGGGCGCTCGCGATCGGCACCGTCGTCAACCCGACCGTCATGATGCTGGCAAGCTATGGGTTCGCGCCACACCGCCCCCGTCTTTCGCTCAAACACTGGCCCGACTTCGCGCACTACGTCGGCTGGTCGACCGCGGCGCAACTGGTCAGCGCGCTCAACTGGCAAGCCGATCGGTTGTTGCTCGGCCGGATCGTGTCGCGCGCGGACCTCGGCGCTTATGTCCTTGCGGGGGAAATCGCCGCGGTGCCCGAACAAGCGCTGCTCAAGCCGATTGACCGACCGTTGCTCGCGGCCTTCGGCACGATGAAGCGGGATCCGCACCGCTTGGTCGCCGCCTATCTGCAGACGGTCCATTCGGTGCTCGCGGTCGGGGTTCCGGTCATGCTCGGGCTCAGCCTGCTCGCCGAACCCGCCATTCGCCTCGCGCTTTCCGCCAAGTGGCACGCAAGCGCGCCGATGCTGCAATGGCTTGCGCTCACGCTGATCCCGCCGCTCCTCACCGCCCCGCTCGGCGCGCTGTCGGCGACGCTTGGCCGGACCGACATCTCCCTGAAGCGCAACCTGATCGAACTGGCGGTCGGGCTGCCATCGGTGATCGTCTGCGCCTGGCTGTACGGGATTGCGGGCGTGATCGCGGCCCGGCTCGCGATCGCCCTCGTCATGGCGCTGGTGACGATGCTGTTCGTCCGCAGGCTGCTCCACGTCTCGGTCGCCCGCCAACTCGCCGGCCCGTGGCGCGCAATGGTCGCGGCGGCGGGATTGACGCTGGTGCTGCTCGTCATGCGCGATCGGCTGCACGGGCTCGCGGGGGTTCCACTCGCCGCCGGGCTGACCGTCTGCGCGGGCAGCGCGCTCGCGGTGTACGGCGCGATCCTGCTGCTGTTGTGGACATCGACCGGTCGACCGAAGGGGATCGAGACGATGCTCGCCACCTGGGTCGCCGCCGCCTGGTCGCGGCGCCAGACCCGCAATCCCGCTTAAGGCAGCACGAAGCGCAACGTGAACTTCGCGCCCCCGTCGGGGTCGTTCTGCGCGGCGATCCCGACGCCCATCGCCTCGGCAAAGCCCTTGGCGATCGCGAGGCCTAGACCGCTCCCGCCATGCCGGTCCCCGCCGCGCCCCTGCGCGAAGGTCTCGAACACCTGTGCTTCCGATCCCGCAGGCAGGCCGGGTCCGTGATCGCGCACCGACAAGGTCACCCCATCCCGAATCCGGCTTCCCCCGATCTCGATCGCCCCGGCGCCGCCGTGGACCGCGGCGTTGGCCAGCAGGTTGATCAGGATGTGGTGCAGCAGCGTCGGGTCGGCCTGCACCAGCGGCAGATCGGGCGGAACCCGCAACGCGATCCGGTTGGCGAGCAGCAGCGGCTTCAGGTCGTGCACCGCGCTGGCGACGGCATCGGTCAGGTCGATCGCCTCGGGCGCCAGCCGAAGCGCGCCCGAATCGATCCGGACCATGTCCACCAGATTGTCGAGAAACCGCCGCAACCGTGCGACTTCGCTCCGCGCGACCGGCACCGCCGGAGACTCGGGATGATCTCGAGCGATCGCGTCGATCGCCGCCCCCACCGACGTCAGCGGGGTGCGCAGATCGTGCCCGATCGACGACAGCAACGCCGCCCGCAACCGATCGCGCTCGCGAAGGACCGACACTTCGCGAACCTGGTCCTCCAGCTTGAGCCGTTCGTGCGCCAGCGCCGCCTGCCCCAGCAGCGTCGCCAGCAGCACCGCCCGCCCCGCCCCGACCGGATCCCCGCCATCGGAGGCGGACAGCCCCACCACCGCCAGCACTCCAAGCGACGTCTTGAGCGGCTGGAACTGCCAGTCGGACGAGACCAGCGTACCCGTCCCCGCGCCGGTCGCCTCGCCCTTGCTCCAGCACCAGTCGGCGGCCGCACGATCGACCGGGCCAAGCGTCGGAAGGACTTCGGTCGAGGCCGCGTTGCACACGAGTTGCCCCCCGCGATCGTCGAGCACGATCACGTCCAGGTCGAGCAGGCGGGCCATCTCGATGCTGACGGTCCGGCTGGTGGCTTCCCAATCGGATACCCGAGTCAGCGCCTGCCCGAACGCCGCGACCGCGGCATTCTCCAGCGCGCCGCGCACGCCCAGCGTCGCGCGCGCCTTCAGCCGTCCCGTGAGGTTGGCGGTGAAGGTGGCGATGCCGATCAGCACGAACATCGTCAGCAGGCTTTGCGGGTCCGCGATCGTGAAGGTGTAGAGCGGCGGCAGGAACAGGAAATTGTACGTCAAGCCCGCCAGCACCCCGGTCGTCACGCCGGGCCACAGCCCGAACACCCCCGACGCGATGATGACCGGCAGCAGGAAGATCAGGTCGATCCCGCCGACCCCGATCACCGGCTCGACCAGTTTGCAGAACCCCGCGGTCAGCGCGATCAGCGCGACGATCGCGGCGGCCTTGAGCGCGGTTCCGCGATCCGCGAGCGCCACGCGCCGCGGCTGGTTCGGCGGCGCGGCACCCGCCGGAATGACGTGCACCGCCAGCCCGGCATTCCCCGACAACATCGCCTCGACCACCGAGCCATGCCGGAGCCGGAACCACCGGCTGCGCACCGATTTGCCGATCACCAGCTGAGTCGCGCGCATTTCCTCGATCTGGGTGCGGAGGCCTGCGGCAACGCTTTCGGCGGGGATCGTCGCGATCGTCCCGCCCAGGCTGGCGGCGAGGCTCAGGGTGTCGGCGATCTGGCGGCGTTGCTGGTCGGTGAACCCTTCGCTGCGCGGCGTCTCGATCGACACCGCTTGCCACGGCGCCTTGAGCGCATCCGCCAGCCGCTTGGCGGTGCGGACCAGCGCCTCGGCGCCGGGGAGTTCGCTGACCGCGACCAGCACGCGCTCGCCCCCGGCATAAGTGCCGCCGACCGCGTGGATGTCGAGATGCTCGAGCATCGCCTGGTCGACGCTCTGCGCGGCGCGGCGCAACGCCATTTCGCGCAACGCGGACAGGTTCGCCTTGGAGAAGAAGCGGTCGAGCGCGCGAGTCGCCTCGGCGGGGATATAGACCTTGCCCGCCTTGAGGCGTTCGATCAGCTCGTCAGGCGGAAGATCGACGACCTCGACTTCGGCATCGTCGAACACGCTGTCGGGCACCGTCTCGCGCACGCGGACGCGGGTGAAACTGGCGACCACGTCGTTGAGGCTTTCGACATGCTGGACGTTGAGCGTGGTGTGGACGTCGATCCCGGCGTCGAGCAATTCCATCACGTCCTGCCACCGTTTGGGGTGGCGGCTGCCGGTGACGTTGGTGTGCGCGAACTCGTCGACCAGCGCGAGCTGCGGCGCGCGCGCGAGCAGGCCGTCGATGTCCATCTCGTCCAGCGTCTGCCCCTGATAGGCGATCTGGCGCCGCGGAAGCACCTCGAGCGGCGCGACCAGTGCCTGCGTTTCGGCGCGGCCGTGCGTCTCGACGATCGCGATGACGACGTCGGTCCCGGCCTTCAGCCGCTCCGCGCCTTCGCGCAGCATCTCGAAGGTCTTCCCCACCCCGGGCGCCGCGCCGAGGAAGATCTTGAGCTTCCCCCGCGACTCCCGCCGTGCGGCACGCAGCAGCGCCTCGGGGGACGGTCGGTCGTCGATTACCGGCACGCGGAAGCCCTTTCGGCAGGACGCAACGCCCCCGTCGTTTCGTCAAGGCCCGCCCCTACCTCCGCGGGCCAACGGAACGAAGGGATTCCCGCCTGCGCGGGAATGACGGTGGCGGGGTAACGGACAATCACGAACAAAGCCTAGGCACCCCATCCCGACAACGCCACCGCCACGCCGCGATCCTTATGCTTTCTTAATGCCGCGCGCCCGCCTTACCCGGCGCACCTTAATGCGGCTCGCGCCTATCTCGCCCCTCGGAAGCCGCCATTCGGGGCGGCATCGCCGGGAAAGGCCCCAACATGCCCGATCTTCTCTGGCTCGCCATTCTTGGCGGGCTGTTCCTGCTGACCCTCGCCTTCGTCCGCCTGTGCGACGAAGCCTGAAGGGGCCTGACATGACACTCCACCTCGCCATCGCCGGGCTGACCGCGGTCGCCCTCCTGCTGTATCTCGTCGCCGTGCTCGTCCGGCCCGAGCGGTTCTGAAGGACCTGCATCGATGACCATTCAGGGATGGGCGCTGATCGCGCTCTTCGTCGCCGTCCTGGCGGCGATCACCAAGCCGATGGGGATGTGGCTGTTCGCGCTCTACGAGGGGCGGCGCACCCCGCTCCACGTCGTGCTCAGCCCCGTCGAGACCGGCTTCTACAAGCTCGCCGGGATCGACCCGACGGTCGAGCAGGGCTGGCGCCGCTATGCGGTCCACATGCTGCTGTTCCAGCTCGTCACCGTGCTGCTGACCTACGCGGTGTTGCGGCTCCAGGCGTTCCTGCCGCTCGACCAGAGCGGGTTTGCCGGCGTCGGGCCGGACGGCGCGATGAACACTGCGATCTCGTTCGTCGCCAACACCAACTGGCAGTGGTATTCGGGCGAGGCGGTGATGTCGAACCTCAGCCAGATGCTCGGGCTGACGATCCACAACTTCCTCAGCGCCGCCACCGGCATTGCGATCGGCTTCGCGCTGTTCCGCGGTTTTGCGCGGCGGGAGAGCAAGACGATCGGCAATTTCTGGGCCGATCTGACGCGCGTCACGCTGTACCTGCTGCTCCCGATCTGCGTCGTCTATGCGCTGTTTCTGATCGTCAGCGGCGTGCCGCAGACGCTCGCCATGTCGGTCGACGCGACGACGCTGGAAGGCGTCAAGCAGACGATCGCGCTCGGCCCGGTCGCGAGCCAGGAAGCGATCAAGATGCTCGGCACCAACGGTGGCGGCTTCTTCAACGCCAACAGCGCGCACCCGTTCGAAAACCCCACCGCGCTCACCAACCTCGTCCAGATGCTGTCGATCTTCGCGATCGGCGTCGGGCTGACCTGGACCTTCGGCAAGGCGGTCGGCAACACCCGGCAAGGCTGGGCGATCCTCGGCGCGATGACCGTGCTGTTCCTCGCAGGGATCACCGTCTGCTACTGGCAGGAAGCGCAGGGCAACCCGATCCTCCAGCACATCGGCGTCGCCGGCGGCAACATGGAGGGCAAGGAAGTCCGCTTCGGCATCGTCGCGTCCTCGCTGTTCGCGGTCGTCACCACCGCCGCCTCGTGCGGCGCAGTCAATGCGATGCACGACAGCTTTACAGCACTCGGCGGGATGATCCCGCTGTTCAACATGCAGCTCGGCGAGATCGTCATCGGTGGCGTCGGCGCCGGAATCTACGGCTTCCTGCTGTTCGCGATCCTCGCGGTGTTCGTCGCCGGGCTGATGGTCGGGCGCACGCCCGAATATGTCGGCAAGAAGATCGAGAGCCGCGAGGTCAAGCTCGCGGTCCTCGCCATCGCGATCCTGCCCTTGTGCATCCTGGGGCTGACGTCGCTGAGCGCGGTGATGCCCGCCGGTCTCGCGGGGCCGCTCAACAAGGGGCCGCACGGCTTCTCGGAGATCCTCTACGCCTTTACCTCGGCGACCGCCAACAACGGCTCCGCCTTCGCGGGTCTCTCCGCGGGCACGCCCTGGTACAACGGGATGCTGTCGATCGCGATGTGGCTCGGGCGGTTCTTCATCATCGTGCCGGTGCTCGCGATCGCGGGCAGCCTCGCCGCCAAGAAGCACATTCCTGCCGGCGCGGGCTCGTTCCCGACCACGGGCGGGCTGTGGATCGGATTGCTCGTCGGGATCATCCTGATCCTCGGCGGCCTCACCTTCCTGCCCAGCCTCGCCCTCGGCCCGATCGCTGATCATCTCGCGATGATCAACGGCCAGCTCTCCTGAAGGTCCTGACAATGGCAACCGCATCCTCCATGTTCTCGGCGAAGCTGATCGTCCCGGCGATCGGCGACTCCTTCAAGAAGCTCGATCCGCGCCAGCTGGTGAAGAACCCCGTGCTCTTCACCACGGCCGTGGTCGCCCTGCTGCTCACCATCCTGCTGGCGATGGGGGGCGAGCCGCTCGCCGCCGCGTTCCAGATCCAGCTGATCGTCTGGCTGTGGCTGACGGTGCTGTTCGGCACGTTTGCCGAAGCGCTCGCGGAAGGCCGCGGGCGCGCCCAGGCGGCCAGCCTCCGCGCCGCCAAGTCCGAACTGACCGCCAAGCGGCTGATCGGCGTGGCGGGCGCGTGGGAACTCGTCCCCGCGACGCAGCTGGCCAAGGGCGACACGGTCCTGGTCGAGGCGAACGACCTGATCCCGGCGGACGGCGAAGTCATCGTCGGCGTCGCCTCGGTCAACGAAGCCGCGATCACCGGCGAGAGCGCCCCCGTCATCCGGGAGGCCGGTGGTGACCGGTCTGCCGTCACCGCGGGCACGCGCGTCCTCTCCGACCAGATCACGGTGCAGGTCACCGCGGAACCCGGCCAGGGCTTCCTCGATCGCATGATCGCGCTGGTCGAAGGCGCCGAACGCCAGAAGACCCCGAACGAAATCGCGCTGACGATCCTGCTCGTCGGCCTGACGATCATCTTCCTGATCGCGGTCGCGACGATTCCGGGCTTCGCCAACTATGCCGGCGGCGGGATTTCGGTCGCGGTGCTGGCGGCACTGCTGATCACGCTGATCCCGACGACGATCGCGGCGCTGCTGTCGGCGATCGGCATCGCAGGAATGGACCGGCTGGTGCGCTTCAACGTCCTCGCCAAGTCGGGGCGCGCGGTCGAGGCGGCGGGCGACATCGACGTGCTGCTGCTCGACAAGACCGGCACGATCACGATCGGCGACCGTCAGGCGAGCGAATTCCGTGCTCTCGCCGGGATCGACGTCGCAACGCTGGCCGAAGCGGCGATGACCGCGAGCCTTGCCGACGAAACCCCCGAGGGCCGCTCGATCGTCGTGCTGGCGCGCGACACGTTCCACCAGACCGCCACCCTGCCCGACGACGCCGAGATCATCCCGTTCACCGCGCAGACGCGCGCCTCGGGCGTGAAGATCGGCGGGGTCACCCTGTTGAAAGGCGCGGTCGATTCGATCCTCAAGACGCTCCCCGCCGACGCTGCGGGTGCGGTCGAACTCAAGCGCATCACCGACGAGATCGCACGCGGCGGCATGACCCCGCTCGCGGTGCTCCGCGACGGGCGCCTGTTGGGCGCGGTGGCGCTCAAGGATGTGGTCAAGGCGGGGGTGCGCGAACGCTTCGTCGAGCTGCGCCGGATGGGAATCCGCACGGTGATGATCACCGGCGACAACCCGCTCACCGCCGCCGCGATCGCCGCCGAAGCGGGCGTCGACGATTTCCTCGCCGAGGCGACGCCCGAGGACAAGCTCGCGCTGATCCGCAAGGAACAGCAGGGCGGCAAGCTCGTCGCGATGTGCGGGGATGGCACCAACGACGCCCCCGCGCTCGCCCAGGCCGATGTCGGCGTGGCGATGAACACGGGAACCCAAGCCGCGCGCGAGGCGGGCAACATGGTCGACCTCGACAGCGATCCGACCAAGCTGATCGAGATCGTCGGCCTGGGCAAACAGTTGCTGATGACGCGCGGCGCGCTGACGACCTTCTCGGTCGCCAACGACGTGGCGAAATATTTCGCGATCATCCCCGCGATCTTTATCGCGCTGTACCCCGGATTGGGCGTGCTCAACGTGATGGGCCTGTCCAGCCCCAACAGCGCGATCCTGTCGGCGATCATCTTCAACGCGCTGATCATCCCGCTGCTCGTCCCGCTCGCGCTGAAGGGCGTCAAATACACCCCGATGGGGGCTGGCCCGCTGCTCGCCCGCAACCTCGCGATCTACGGCCTCGGCGGGCTGATCGCGCCGTTCATCGGGATCAAGCTGATCGACCTCGTCGTCGCCGGCCTCCACCTCGCCTGAGGATCTGCACCATGCTGACCGATTTCAAATCCGCGCTTCGTCCCGCGATCGTGCTGACGCTCCTGTTCGCGCTGCTGCTGGGCATCCTCTATCCGCTCGCGCTCACCGGCCTCGGCCAGGTGATCGCGCCGTCCGCCGCCAACGGCAGCCTGCTCCGCAACGCGAAGGGAACCGTGATCGGCTCTTCGCTGATCGGTCAGGGCTTTGCCGGCGCGGGCTATTTCCACGGCCGCCCGTCCGCGGCCGGCAAGGGCTATGACGCCGCCGCTTCGTCCGGTTCGAACCTGGGTCCGACGAGCAAGGCGCTGGTCGATCGGGTTTCGGCGGACATCGCCGCTGCACGCGTTACGGCACCAGGTTCAACTGTTCCCGCCGATCTGGTGACGACCTCCGCCTCGGGGCTAGACCCCCATATCAGCCCCGAGGCGGCTTTTTATCAAACCGCCCGCGTCGCCAAGGCGCGCGGGATCGCGGAGGCCCAGGTGCGCGCGCTGGTCGCGCAGACCGCGGAGACGCCGCTGCTCGGGTTCCTCGGCGAACCGCGCGTCAATGTGCTCGCGCTCAACCTTGCGCTCGACCGAATGACCAAGCGGCCGTAACACGCCTGCCATGCCTGCCCAGAAAGTCCTGATCGTGGAGGACGACGCGCACATCCGCCGGTTGCTGCGCGTCGCCCTGGAACGCGCCGGTTACGGCGTGTCCGAAGCCGGCACCGCGCGCGAGGGCCTGTCGCTGGTCGACATCGCCAAACCCGACGCGGTGCTGCTCGACCTCGGCCTGCCCGACCGCGACGGGCTCGAGCTCATCCAGCTGATCAAGACCCGCTCGCAAGCGACGGTCATCGTCGTGTCGGCGCGCGACGACACCAGCGAAAAGGTCGCCGCGCTCGATCTGGGCGCGGACGACTACGTCTCCAAACCGTTCGATACCGAGGAATTGCTGGCGCGGCTGCGCACCGCTTTCCGCCACCGGCTGTCGACTCAGGCCGAACGCGTGCTGGTCCGGGCCGGCAATGTCGAGATCGACCTCGACCATCGCCGCGTCCGGCGCGGCGACAACGCCGTCCACCTGACCCCCAAGGAATATGACGTGCTGGCGGAACTCGCCAAGCGCCCGGACCGCGTCATCGGCCACACGCAATTGCTGCGCACGGTCTGGGGCCCCGCGCACCAGATGCACGTCGACTATCTGCGGATCGTGATCCGCGGTCTGCGGCAGAAGCTGGAGGAAGACGCCGCCGCGCCGCGCTTGCTGATCAACGAACCCGGCGTGGGGTATCGGCTGGCGACGGGGGAACGGTAGACGGTGCCCGTTCTGCCAAACCGTCCGTCATCCTGAACCCGTTTCAGGATCCAGCCCTCCGCGAGTCCGGACTCTGCCTGTTGCGCGGTGGATGCTGAAACGAGTTCAGCATGACGCCAGCCTTTGGGGCGCAGGTGACGATCAAGCCGCCGTTCGCCTTCATACGAAGATTGCGCCTGCGCGGCGATGCCGGAAGAGCAGGCGACACCAACCAGCAGCCCGCCCCCCGTCGAATATCCTTGTCGAACCATCTTGGTAGCGTTACCTTTGCCCCAACCCGCGCCAACGAGCGCGAGATTCGGGAGAAGTGCGATGAAGAAAGGCCTGTTTTTAGCCGCGGCAAGCGGCTTGGCCGTGGTTGGCCTGGCATCCGGTGCGGCGCTGCTCGCGCAGGATCATTCCGCCGCGACGCCGTCCGACCCCAAGGGTTTCCTGTCGCAGCCGCTGGTCACCTCGATCTACACCGCCGACCCTTCGGCGCACGTGTTCGGTGGCAAGATCTACGTCTACCCCAGCCACGACATCCCGACTCCGACCGCGGACGATGATCTCGGCAACCAATATGCGATGCGCGACTACCGCGTGCTGCGGATGGACCGGATCGGCGGCAAGGTCACGGTCGGCCCGGTCGCGCTCGACGTGAAGCAGGTGCCCTGGGCCTCACAGCAGATGTGGGCGCCCGACGCCGCCTATAAGAACGGAACGTACTATTTGTACTTCCCGGCGCGCGACAAGACCAAGGACAAGAACGGCCTCGGCAAGTTCATGATCGGCGTCGCGACCTCCAAGAACCCGATGGGCCCGTTCAAGGCCGACCCCAAGCCGATCGCGGGCGCGTTCTCGATGGACCCGGCGGTGTTCACCGACACCGACGGCAAGGCGTACATGTATTTCGGCGGGATCTGGGGCGGCCAGCTCCAGCGCTGGAAGGACGGCAAGTTCGATCCCAACGGCAGCGATACCGATCTCGGACAGGACACGCAGCCTGCGCTGACCGGCAAGGTCGCGCGGATGAACCCCGACATGAAGAGCCTCGCCGAAACGCCACGCGACGCGGTGATCCTCGACGCGAACGGCAAGCCGATCCTCGGCGGCGACCATGAGAAGCGCTTCTTCGAGGCGTCGTGGGTGTTCAAGCGCGGCGGGCAATATTACTACACCTACTCGACCGGCGACACGCACTTCCTCAACTATGCGACCGGCACCAACCCGTACGGTCCGTTCACCTATCGCGGGCATTTCCTGCTGCCGGTGCAGGGCTGGACGACACACCATTCGATCATCCAGACCGGTGGCAAATGGTGGCTGTTCTACGCGGACACCCAGCTGAGCAACAAGAACCACCTCCGCAACGTCAAGGTCACCGAACTCCGCTTCAACACGGACGGCACGATCCAGACGATCGATCCGCTGGTAAAGTAAGGCAGGCGATGTTTCTCGGAATCGATATCGGCACGTCGGGCGTCAAGGCCGTCGTCCTCGACACGCACGGCGCGGTCGTCGGTCAGGGCGTCGCCGCGCTGACCGTCCAGCGTCCCCAGCCCTTGTGGTCCGAACAGGACCCCGAGGACTGGTGGAAGGCGACCAGCGCGGCGGTCCTCGCGATCGACCCTAGCGTGCGCCGCGCGGTCCGCGGGATCGGGCTCGCCGGGCAGATGCACGGCGCGACCCTGCTCGGCGCGGACGACAAGCCCCTGCGTCCCGCGATCCTGTGGAACGACGGACGCTCGTTCGCCGAATGCGCCGCGCTGGAACAGGCGACGGGTGACTTCCGCACCGTCGGCGGCAACACCGTGATGCCGGGCTTCACCGCCCCCAAGCTCGAATGGGTCCGCCGCCACGAGCCGGAGATCTTCGCGCAGGTCACGACGGTACTGTTGCCCAAGGATTACGTCCGGCTGCGGATGACCGGCGAGAAAGCATCCGACATGTCGGATTCGGCGGGCACCTTGTGGCTCGACGTCGCGGGCCGCCGCTGGAGCGAGACGCTCCTCGCCGCCTGTGGCCTCACCGAGGCGCAGATGCCGCGGCTGGTCGAGGGCACCGACGTTGCGGGCACGCTGCGCGCCGACATCGCCGAAGCCTGGGGCATCCCGCAGGTCCCGGTCGCGGGTGGCGCTGGCGACAATGCCGGTGGTGCGGCTGGGGTCGGCGTCGTCACCGATGGCAAGGCGTTGCTGTCGCTTGGCACGTCGGGCGTGATCTTCGTCGCCAACGATCAGTTCCGCCCCAACCCGGCGCGCGCGGTCCATGCGTTCTGCCACTGCCTGCCCGACATGTGGCACCAGATGTCGGTCCATCTCAGCGCCGCCTCTTGCATCGACTGGGTTGCCCGCCTCACCGGCGCGACCGGCGCCGCCGAACTGTTCCAGCGCGCCGAGGCGGCTGGCATCGCGAATGGCCCCGAGGGTTTCCTCCCCTATCTCTCGGGCGAGCGCACGCCGCACAACGACGCGCAGGTCCGCGGCGCGTTCTACGGGCTCGACAATGACACCGACGCCAACCGGCTCGCGCAGGCGGTGCTCGAAGGCGTCGCCTTCGCGCTCGCCGATGGGCTCGACGTGCTGCGCGAAGCGGGCACCGAAGTCGCCGAGCTCGCGGTCATCGGTGGCGGCGCACGCTCGCGCTACTGGGGCGAGACGCTCGCGGCGGCGATGGACGTGCCCCTCGTCTACCTCCAGGGCGGCGAAGTCGGCCCCGCGCTCGGCGCGGCGCGGCTCGCGCAACTCGCGGTCGACGGCGGCACCCCAGCCGAGGTTTGCGTCGCCCCACCCGTTTCGCACCGCATCACCCCCGACGCGGAATTGACCGCCCGGCTCGCACCCAAGAAAGCTGCGTTCCGGGCTGCCTATGCCGCGATTTCCCCCCTTACCGCATCCAACTGACCCTTTGAAGGAGCGCCCCAATGGCCAATGATTTCTTTGCCGACATCCCCCAGATCAGCTTCAAGGGGCCCGAGACCGACGACGAGCTGGCGTACCGCTATTACGACAAGGACCGGGTCGTCATGGGCAAGCGGATGGAAGACCATCTGCGCTTCGCCGCCTGCTTCTGGCACACCTTCTGCTGGCCGGGTTCGGACGTGTTCGGTGGCGGGACGTTCAACCGCCCGTGGCATGCCGGCGCGAACGACGCGGCGGCAGCGGCGGCCAAGCGTGAAGTCGCGTTCGACTTCTTCACCAAGCTCGACATCCCCTTCTACGCGTTCCACGACGTCGACGTGATGGCGGATGCCGCCAACATCACCGAGCATCGCCGCAACTTCGCCGAAGCCGTCGACCATCTCGAGAAGCTGCAGGCCTCGTCGGGCCGCAAGCTGTTGTGGGGCACCGCCAACCTGTTCAGCCACCCGCGCTTCGCCGCCGGTGGTGCTACCAACCCCAACCCGGAAGTGTACGCGTTCGGCGCGATGCAGGTCCGTGACGCGCTCGAAGCGACGCATCGCCTCGGCGGCGCGAACTACGTCCTGTGGGGCGGTCGCGAGGGCTATGAGACGCTGCTCAACACCGACATGAAGCGCGAACTCGACAATTTCGGGCGCTTCCTGTCGCTCGTCGTCGAGCACAAGCACAAGATCGGCTTCACCGGCACGATCCTGATCGAGCCGAAGCCGTTCGAGCCGACCAAGCACCAGTATGATTTCGACACCGCGACGGTGTACGGCTTCCTCAAGCGCTACGGCCTCGAGAATGAAGTGAAGGTCAACATCGAGGCGAACCACGCGACCCTCGCCAGCCACACCTTCGAGCATGAGATCGCGACCGCAGCGGCGCTCGGCATCTTCGGCTCGATCGACGCGAACCGCGGCGATCCGCAGAATGGCTGGGATACCGACCAGTTCCCCAACTCGGTCGAGGAACTGACGCTCGCCAATCTCGAGATCATCCGCGCGGGCGGCTTCACCACCGGCGGGTTCAACTTCGACGCTAAGGTCCGCCGCCAGTCGATGGACGCGGTCGACCTGTTCCACGGCCATGTCGGCGCGATCGACGTCGTCGCCAAGGGCCTGCTCAATGCGGCAGCACTGATCGAGGACGGTCGCCTCGATGCGATCAAGACCGAGCGGTACGCCGGCTGGGATGCGGACTTCGGCCAGAAGGTCGGTGGTCTCGATCTGGCAGGGATCGCGGATCTCGCGGTCGAGCACAGCATCGACCCGCAGCCGCGCTCGGGCCGTCAGGAGCGGATCGAGAATCTAATCAACCGCTTCATCTGATCGGTCGCCCCGATCGGGCAAACGGAAAGGGCCGCGAGCAGACATGCTCGCGGCCCTTTTTTGCGGTGGTTGAAGTTCGAGGACTTCAGCTTCACCCGTTCCAGCTCGCGGACACAGACCGATGTACGATCCTGGACATTTCCCACCCGTCCGCTCGGCGTCATTCTCGCCGACGGCGAAGGTCGCGAGTTCGGTGATTAAACGAAAGGCTGCTTCAAGAAGGCAAGCTTATGAAGATGACAGTTGCCTTACACTTTCGTTTGTAAGACGCTATGATTATGAAAACCAAGCATTCGGCTGATCGGTGAATCCGAAAGTAGCCAACGCTCCATCCCCTTGGGGTTCGTACGAGATCGAACTCCCATCGGGTGACCATGTCGCGATGCTGTATCAAGTAATACTCTCGGATTGCCATTGTTCCAAGATTTGTCGATGACAACTTTTCATAAGAGACTATAGGTCCGTAAGCTTTAACGGCAGCGTCTATCTGTCCAACCATTTGTTCGCTTGCGCCGGCGCGTTGTGCCCACAATGGAGACGATGACAATAAGGTGTGAACAGCTTCTTGACCTTTTCCAGCTTTTAGAGCCGAAAGAAACTGCTGAACTTGCTGATCGTCTTGGCTCGTTTGGTTCGGTGCGGACGAGCCTACCACCGCTGAATAGGGTATCGTCGCTGCAAAGATGGCAAGTGCGACGCGAACAGTTATGGACATTAAATCTCTCCCCCAAGGGCACACCTTATCGGTCCGGTGATGTCCGTCAATTCGGACCGACTGTTTGCTTTCGAGCAGTCTCTCACGGACGCTGCCGTCTTCCATCGGGCGTTTCTGGTCAAAACGCCGCTTAACTCGATCTGCTAGTCCTAGACGTTTTGCCGAGCCGTTCGGCATTCCTCTCCTACAAAACGCGCAATGATCGTCTCACTTCCCGAGCCGCGCGGCTGTCGCAGCGATCGCCGAACCCGCTTGCCACCCGCTCGAGGCTGCTGCCGCAGGCACACCCCCCATGCTCGCCATGCGATTGGCCGTCACGCTTCCGGCGCGCCACGCGTCATAGGCGGCGAAGAAATCCGTGAAAGGCTTCTCGAGCACCGGCAGACGGTCCGAAGCGAAGGCCGGAAAGGTCGCTGGCGTCGATGTCGCGCTGTCGGCGAGGGTGGCAGCGGCGGCGCGGCAGAAGGGCTCGCGGACCTGGGACTGGGAGAAGAAATTGTAGAGCCGCGTCATCTGGTCGTCGTAGCGGTCCTGCCACGCGCCGCCTTGCGCCTTATACTCGGCGGACAGCCGCGCCTGCGCCGTCTGGAGCAGCGCTTTCTGACGGGTCAGCAGCGCATTGTAGCTCGCCACGATCCTGTCTTCGTCCGCCCCCCGGCACGCGAGCGCGGCGACGTTCAGCGCAGCCCGCAAATGCCAGACCGTGCCGTCGGCGGAAAGATTGCGATTGGGCGTGAGATAGCGGCCATCGCTCATGCGCGGGGGAGTCCGCATGCCGACATAGGCCCCGGCCGGCATGGTCGGTTGCAGCGGCGCAGGCACGGGCGGCGGTGGGAGCGCCGTGACGATCCGCGGTTTGTGGCTGCACGCGGAGAGCAGGGCGAGGCTGATCGCGGGGAAAGCAAGAAAACGGCGCATGGCATACTCGTCGTTGAGACCGTCGGCATCGCACGCCTGTGGGATCGCCATCGGCCGCGACACGGGGACCCTACGGCATCAGGGTCGCGATCGGCTACACCGGAGTTACGCGGCCTGCCTCACCGCAAGCTGCGCAACCGCGCCAGATCCTCGGGCCGATCCACGTCGAGCAACTCCGCTTCCGGCGCGATCACATGCCGCCCCGCCCGTACCATCGCGCGCGCGCCTTCGTCGCCCTCCAGCGTCAGCAACGCCTCGAACTGATCCGCCCCGAACACCGCGGGCGGGGTCGGGTGGACGCCGTTGCTCGATGCGATCACTGCATCCCGCCCCGCTGCCGCCTCGAGCAAGCGATAGATGTGCGTCGCGGTCACGCGCGGCATGTCCGCCAGCGCGATCACCACCGCGTCGCACCCGATCGCGCGCGCCGCCGCCACGCCGAGCTTGACCGAGCCCGACATGCCGTCGCCCGGATCGTCATTGTGAATCACGCGGTAGCCGCGGCTGGCAAAGTCGAGGTCCGATCCCGAGCAGACCGCCAGCCGCGCCTTGAACGGCATCGCTTCCAGCGCGGTCACGACATGGAAGGCGAGCGGCTTGCCGAGGAAGTCCTGCTGGAGCTTGTCCACATCCCCGAACCGTACCGATCGCCCCGCCGCAAGCAGGACCAGCACGCACTGTTCGGGGGTCAGCATCGCGCTCATCCCTTCTTGCGTTGATCCGCGTTGAACGCACCGACCATTGCCGCGGCGATCGATAGTGCGATTTCCGCCGGGCCGACCGCGCCAATGTCGATCCCGACCGGTGCGTCGATCCGGTCGAGGTCCGCCTCGGACACGCCCGCCGCCGCAAGCCGCTCGCGCCGCGCGGCATGGCTTCGGCGCGAGCCGAGCGCCCCGACATAGGCGGTCGGATGCGCCAGCGCCGCGATCAGCGCGGGATCGTCGATCTTGGTATCGTGGCTGAGCGTCACCACCGCGGTCGCGGGACCGGGATCGAGCGCCTCGACCGCCTCGTCGGGCCAGCGATCGTCGAGCGTGACGCCGGGGAACCGCTCCTCGGTCAGGAAGCGCGCACGCGGGTCGATCACGGTCGTCGCGATCCCCATCTCGCGCGTGAGGCCCGCGAGCGCCTGTGCGATCTGCACCGCGCCGACGATCAGCAACCGGCGCGGGGGATCATAGCGGTTGACGAACGCCGCGCCCTCCTGCGGGCGCAGCGAGCTCTGGCCCGACGCGAGATCGGTCACGACCTGCAACGCCTTGCCGTCATCGCGCGCTTCGGCGATCCGGTCGAACAGTTCGGGGTCGAAGCCTTCCGCCGACACCGGCTGGACCAGCACCGAGATCTCGCCCCCGCACGGCAGCCCGACTTCCCACGCGGCGGCATCCGCGATGCCGTAATTCTTGAGCTGGAACGGCGCCCCCGCGATCACCTCGGCGGCGGTCGTGAGGATGTCGTTCTCAACGCACCCGCCCGAGACCGATCCCTCGAACCGGCCATCGGCGTGGACGAGCATATGGCTCCCGCGCGGACGCGGCGCGGAGCCCCAGGTCGACACCACGGTGGCGAGCGCAAGCGGCGCACCCTTCCACTGGGTGGCGGCATTCAGCACGGAATCATTGTCAGCCATTTCTACTCCCTCTCCCGCTTGCGGGAGAGGGCCGGGGAGAGGGGCGTGCCGCAAAACCGGCCATCACCCTAATCGCACAGCCCCCTCCCCAAGGAATCACATATCCGGCAACCCGCCGAGGATCTTGTCGAGCGTCAGCGGGAAGTCGCGCACGCGCACCCCGCACGCATTGTAGATCGCGTTGGTCACCGCGGCACCCGCGCCCGAGATCGACAATTCGCCCAGCCCCTTCACCCCGATCGGGTTGGCATGCCGGTCGATATGCTCGACGAACAGAACGTCGAGCGGCGGCACGTCGGCATGGCTGGGGATGTGATATTCACCGAGGTCATGATTGACGAACGCGCCGTGCCGCTGGTCGAGCACCGCTTCTTCCATCAGCGCATAACCGATCCCCCAGATCATCCCGCCGATCGCCTGGCTCCGCGCAAGCTTGGCGTTGAGGATCCGCCCCGCCTCGAACACACCGAGCATCCGCCGCACGCGCACTTCGCCGGTCACGCTGTTGACCGCGACCTCGGCGAATTGCGCGCCGTGCGCGGCCTGGCTGAAGGTCTTGGCGTTGCTGCCCTGGCTGATCTTGCCGAGCGCCGCGAGCGGCTCGCTCCCGACCAGCTCGGACAGCGGCACCCGGCGGTTGCCCGCGATCGCATGGCCGTCCTTGAGCGTCATGTCCTTGGGGTCCGCCTGCATCCGCTCGGCGAGCGTCGCGACGATATCCTCGCACGCGAGCGCGACCGACGATCCGGCGCTCGCCGCGCCGAACGACCCGCCCGATCCGGCGCCCGGCGGCAGATCGGTATCGCCCAGAATCACGTCGACGCAATCCATCGGCAAACCGAGCGATTCCGCCGCAATCTGGCCGAGAATCGTGTACGTTCCGGTACCGATATCGGTCATATCGGTCTCAATTCGCGCGCGTCCGTCGGGCGAAAGCGTCACGCGCGCCTGTGAATCGACCAGCAGGTTGATCCGGACAGCCGCCGCCATCCCCATCCCGATCAGCCACTCGCCGTCGCGCACTTGCCCTGGCTGCGGCGCACGGTTGGCCCAGCCGAACCGCTCCGCACCCTTGTCGAGACACTCCACCAGCGCCCGCGTCGAGAACGGCGCGCCCGTCATCGGGTCGACCGGCGGCTCATTAAGTTTGCGAAAATCAATGGGATCGCGCCCGAGCGCCTCGGCCAGCTCATCGATCGCCGTCTCGAGCGCGAGCATCCCGACCGCCTCACCCGGCGCCCGCACCGCGCCCGCCTGCACCATGTCGAGCGTCACAATCTTGTGCGTGAAGTGCCGCACCGGCGCATCGTACAAGGCGATCGACCCCAATGCGACCGGCTCCATGAACCCGCCGTCCGGCCCCTGGCTTACCACGCTGTCATGCGCCAGCGCGGTCAATTTTCCATCCTTATCAGCGGCTAAGCGGATCCGCTGATGCGTATCGGTGCGGCGATAGATGTTGTGGAACAGCTGTGATCGCGCCATCGCGATCTTCACCGGGCGCCCGACCTTTTGCGCCGCGATCGCCGCAAGCACCGCCTCCGGCCCGAGCATTTTCCCGCCAAAACCACCGCCAATATAAGGCGATAGGATACGAACCTTGTCCGCCGCGATCCCGACCGACTTGGCGAGGATGCCCTTGGCGGCATGCAGGATCTGCAAGCTGGAATGGAGCGTGAGCGTGTCACCTTCCCACACCGCGACCGACGCGTGCGGCTCCATCGCCGCATGCACCTGATTTGGGGTGGTATAAACCTGGTCGATCGTAACCGCGGCATCGGCCATCGCCGCGTCGATATCGCCCTTGGCCATATCCTGCAGGCGCGAATCCGTGGGCGGACCGTCGGCATCGCCAACCCCCGCCATCGTGTCGAAATGCCCCTGTTCGGGTGCGATCGTCATCGTCACCGATTTCGCCGCGTCGCGCGCCGCCTCGAAGCTGGTCGCGACTGCGACGCCAACGATTTGATCCCAATGGTCAATTTCGTCGTTGCCGGCGTGCGCCGGAACGAACGCCGCCGCCTGACGCGGAATGCGGGGGTCGTCGACGATCACGTCGAGCACCCCCGGCAAGCCTCGCGCGGCAGCGGTATCGAACCCGGTGATCCTGCCCCTGGCAGCGGGCGCGGTGATCAGATAGCCGTACGCCACCTCCCCCGCGACCGGATGTTCATAGCCATAGCGCGCGGCACCGCTGACCTTGAGCGCGCCCTCGCTCCGGTCGAGCCCGGCGCCGAGCACCCCCTGGACCCCACGCTCCAGCGCGAGGCCGGAGTGATCGGCGTCCATTTTGAAATCGGCCATGATGTTCCCCGCGCGCGGCCGGCCCTTACAGTTCGGGAAGGCCTTCCAAGATCTTATCGAGCGTAAGTGGGTAGTCCCGCACACGGATGCCAGTGGCGTTGTACACCGCATTCGCGATCGCCGCACCTGCGCCCGAGATCCCCAGCTCGCCGATACCCTTGGCGTGCATCGGGTTGGCGTGGATGTCGCGTTCCTCGAGGAACTCGACCTCGAGCTGCGGGACGTCCGCGTTCACCGGCAGATGATATTCCGCGAGATCGCGGTTCACCAACTTCCCGTTGCGCGGATCGTGGATCAGATCCTCGGTCAGCGCGGTGCCGATCCCAAAGGTCATTCCGCCAAGGCACTGCGATCGCGCGGTCTTTGCATTGAGGATCCGCCCAGCCGCGAATACCCCGAGCATCCGGCGGACACGAACTTCGCCCGTCACCGCATTGACGCCGACTTCGGCGAAATGTGCACCGTAGGACGACTGGGTCGTCTCCTTCTCCTGCTTGCCCGGCTTGATCGAGCCGATCGCGACGATCCCCTCGCCTGCCAGCTCACCGAGCGGCACGCGCCGATTGTCAGCGATCGCATGACCGTCCTTGAGCGTCAGCGCGTCGACATCGACCCCCATCGCCTTGGCAAGCTTCTCGCGGATCGCTTCCGCGGCGAGATACACAGAGGTCCCGCTCGACCCGGCGCCGAACGACCCGCCCGACCCTGCTGCTGTCGGGAAGTTGGTGTCCCCCAGCTCGACGTCGACATGCTCGAGCGGAAGCCCGAGCACTTCACCCGCGATCTGCCCGAGGATCGTGTACGTTCCCGTCCCGATGTCGGTCATGTCGGTTTCGACCGTCGCACGCCCCGTCGCGGACAAGGTTACCCGCGCTTCCGAAGGCTGGAGCATGTTCGCGCGCGCTGCCGCCGCCATGCCGATGCCGACGAGCCACTCGCCTTCGCGGCGCGTTCCGGGGGTCGCGTTGCGCTTGTCCCAGCCGAAGCTGGTCGCACCGACGTCCATGCACCGCACGAGTTCGCGCGACGAATGCGGCACACCTTTTTCGGGGTCCATCTCGGGCTCGTTGATCTTGCGAAACTCGATCGGGTCGATCCCGAGCTTTTCCGCCAGCTCATCCATCGCGCCTTCCAGCGCGAGCATCCCGACCGCTTCACCCGGCGCGCGCATCGAACCCGACAACAACCAGTCGAGCCGGACGATGTCGTGGTTGATCTCGCGGTTTTCCGCCGCATACATAAAGTGCGTCGCCTGACCCGTCGGCTCGAAATAATCATCGTCCGGCAGGTTCGACGTCAGCGTTTCATGCCCCATCGCGGTCAGCTTGCCGTCCGCGGTCGCAGCGAGACGGATCCGCTGCTCGGTATTGGAGCGGCGCACGGTCGCATCGAACACCTGCTGGCGCGCCATCACCGCCTTGACCGGACGCCCGAGCGCCTTGGCCGCAAGCGCCGCCGCGACCGATTCGGGCGCGATGCCGAGCTTCGACCCGAAGCCGCCGCCGACATAGCGCGCGACGATCCGAACCTTCGACTTGCTGACACCCAGCGCCGCCGCAAGCTGTTCGACGTCATTGCCGGGCATCTGATACGAGCCGTGGAGCGTCAGCATTCCGCTGTCGTCCCAAGTCGCGATGCTGGCATGCGGCTCCATTGCCGCGCTGTTCTGGCTCGGCGTGGTAAAGGTGACGTCGAGCGTCACCGGCGCATCGGTCATCGCCTTGTCGAGATCGCCCTGCGAGAAATGCGAGGGGATGTCGCCCTTGGCAGGCTTCTCGGCCTCGCCCTTCAGCGCCTCGAAATCATACCGGCCATCGTCCGCCGCTTCGTGGTTGATCACGACCTGCTGCGCTGCGTCGCGTGCGGCTTCGAAGCTCTCCGCCAGCACGATCGCGACGATTTCGCCGAAATACTGAACGTTCTCCACGCCCTGGGGTGCCTTGGGGGCCAGTCCCTGCGCGGGTGTCGTGAGGAACTTGTCGAAATCCGTCACCACGTCGATCACGCCGGGCAAGGCCTTGGCGACATCCGAATCGATCCCGGTGATCTTGCCCTTGCCGAACGGCGCACCGACCAGAACGCCGTACGCCAGATTCTCGATCTGATATTCGGCGGCGTAGGTCGCCGCGCCCGAGACCTTGAGCGGCCCCTCCTTGCGGTCGAGCGGCTTTCCGATGATTCCCTGCGTGCTCGTATCGAGCAAGCTGTCGGGAACCGGCTTGTCCATCTTCAGTGCATTGGTGGTACTCATGCGGACACTCCCGTCAGCTCACGCAGGCTCGCAATCAGGGTGCGGCGCGTAAGCGGAATCTTGAAATCGTTGGTGCCATAGCCCTTGGCATCCTTGAGCAGCGCATCGGCCGCCGCGGCGAACGCGGCATCAGATGGAGCCTGCCCGATCAGCGCAGCCTCGACCGCAGGGTCGCGCCACGGCATCGGGCCGAGACCACCGAACGCGAGCGCCGCGGAAGCAATCTTGCCGTCCTCGACCGAGACGATCCCGGCCACCGAAACGAGCGCGAACGCATAGGACGCACGGTCGCGCACCTTGCGGTACAGCTGCTCACCCTTGGGCGGCGTCGGCAATTCGACGTGGGTGATCAGTTCCCCCGCCTCGAGCACGTTCTCGATCTGCGGCGTGTCGCCCGGGAGCCGGTAGAAGTCCCCGATCGCGATCCGGCGGCGGTCGCCGTCTGCCTTCAACGTGACGATCGTCGCATCGAGCGCCCGCATTGCGACCGCCATGTCGCTCGGGTGCGTCGCGATGCAATGCTCGCTCGTGCCGAGGATCGCCAGAATGCGGTTCACCCCGCCGATCGCGGAGCAACCGGTGCCCGGCTCGCGCTTGTTACAGGCAGTCGCCTTGTCGTAGAAATAATAGCAGCGCGTCCGCTGGAGCAGATTGCCCCCGGTCGACGCCTTGTTGCGCAACTGGCCCGAGGCACCCGCCAGCAACGCCCGACTGAGCACTGGATAGCCCGCGATCACGCGCGGATCGGCAGCAAGGTCGCTGTTGGGAACGAGCGCGCCAATCGTCAGACCGCCATCCTCGCGCTCTTCGATCTTCGCAAGGTCGAGCCGGCTGATGTCGACCAGCGATTCCGGCGTCTCGATCTGCAGCTTCATCAGGTCGAGCAAATTGGTCCCGCCCGCGATGAAGCGACCACCCGCGGCGACCGCGGCTTCAGGGCTATCCGCCCGGCTATAGGCAAAGGTCTTCATGCGTCCGCCGCCTCTTTCTGCGCGGGCGTCAGCCCGGAAACTTCCGAAATCGCATCCACGATGTTGGGATAGGCCGAGCACCGGCACAGATTGCCGCTCATCCGCTCCGAAATCTCATCGTTGCTGAGCGAGACACTATCGAGCTTGTCGCTGACATGGCTCGGCCAGCCCTTCTTGACCTCGTCGAGCATCCCGACCGCAGAACAGATCTGCCCGGGGGTGCAATAACCGCACTGATAGCCGTCATGCTTGACGAACGCAGCCTGCATCGGATGCAGATTGTCCGCGCTGCCAAGCCCTTCGATCGTCAGAATGTCATCATCCTGATGCATGACCGCGAGCGTGAGACACGAATTGATACGGCGCCCGTTCACCAGAACGGTGCACGCACCGCATTGGCCGTGGTCGCAGCCCTTCTTGGTGCCGGTCAGACCGACGTGTTCGCGCAGCACGTCGAGCAACGATGCGCGGATATCGGGTTCGACGTCGTGGGTTTCGCCGTTGATGGTAAATTGCATGGGGCAGCGCCTCCTTTTCAGTACGGGTTAACGAACATGAATGAATTGGTTTCCGCAGAAACGCGCGGGTTTCGGCTTTATTCTCGCCCCGTTCGGCGCGGAGTGACGCGGCTGGCGGCACTGTCGCTGCTGGCGGTGGCATCCGCAATGGCGCACGGTGCGCCGATGCAATCTCCTGCGCCACAACCGCTCGCCCACCCGCTCTCCCCGCCGATCGTGATCGCGCATCGCGGCGCCAGCGGGTTGCGCCCGGAACATACCCTTGCCGCTTATACGCTTGCGATCGAACAAGGCGCCGATTTCATCGAGCCCGACCTCGTCCTCACCAAGGACAATGTCTTCGTCGCGCGTCACGAGAATGACATCACCGGCACCACCAACGTCGCGACCCACCCCGAATTCGCTGCGCGCCGCACGACCAAGCTGATCGATGGCGAGCGCCACACCGGCTGGTTCACCGAGGATTTCACGCTCGCCGAGCTCAAGACGCTCCGCGCGGTCGAGCGGCTTCCCAAACTGCGTCCCGACAACGTCAAATATGACGGCCAGTTCGAAGTGCCGACGCTAGCCGAGGTGATCGCGCTCGCCAAACGCCATTCGGTCGGTGGCCGGGTCGTCGGCATCTATCCCGAGACCAAGCATCCGACCTATTTCGCGAGCATCGGCCATCCGATGGAAGCCCTGCTGGTCACGCAACTCAAGGCCGCCGGGTGGAGCAAGCCGACCGACCCTGTGTTCATCCAGTCGTTCGAGGTGGACAATCTGAAACGGCTGCACCGCATGACCGGGCTGCGCCTGATCCAGCTGATGGACGCAAGCGGCGGCCCCGCCGACCACGCCACCCCGAGCTACGCCGCAATGGTCACCCCCGCCGGGCTCAAGACCGTTGCAAGCTATGCTTACGGGATCGGTCCCGGGCTCGCGATGATCCAGAATGGCGATGCTCCCCCGACGACGCTGGTGGCAGATGCGCATGCCGCCGGGCTGCGGCTCCACCCCTGGACCTTCCGCGCGGAGAATGTCTTCCTGCCGAAAAGCCTGCAAAACGGCGTCGATCCGGCCACGCATGGCAAGATTGAGGAGGCAATACGTCGCTATCTGGCGCTCGGTATTGACGGTTTCTTCACCGATTTCCCCGGAATTGGGGTAAAGGTCCGCGACGCCGTGAAGGAAAACCGATGAACTACCGCCTGCTGCTCGCCACCGCGATGCTTCCGTTGCTTGCCGGAGGCTGCGTCCGCACCGCCGCCAGCATCGTCACCTTCCCGGTCAAGGCCGTCAGCAAGACCGTCGACTGGACGACGACCAGCCAGTCCGAAGCCGACCGCAATTACGGCAAGAAGATGCGCAAGCAGGAGGAACGCGAAGGCCGCGAGCGCAAGCGCGCGCAGCGGGAATGCCGCGAGGAGCGCCGGAACGACTGCTGATCGGGATCAGGCGGCGGACGTACGCACGCTCTCCCCAAGCACGCGCGCAACCGCGAGCAGCACTTCGGGGCGCAGTTGCACCAGCACATGGCTGCTGCGAACCTCGATCGTCCGCCCGTTTGCATCGTGACAGATCATGCCGTTGACGAAGCCGTCGCTGCGACTCCAGATCGCGGTCGACGGCATCGGAAGCGGCTCGGCCACCAGCTTGCGTTGCGCCAGCACCGAGGGGGAATCGATCTGCTCGCCGGTCAACAGCTGGAACGTGCGCCACACGTTGGTCGCGCGGGGGGATCCCGCGAAGGGCGAGCTGATCGTGATGACTTCCGCCACTTCCGATGGAAGACGGTGCGCGGCATAGCGCGCCATGATCCCGCCCAGGCTGACCCCAATCAGCGTGACCGGCTTGCCGGTTTCGGCATGCAGTGCGCGGATCCGGTCGAGCAGCAGCGTCCCCTCATAGCCGATCGCCCGCACCCCGAGGTTCCGCCCCAGCCCCCAGCCCTCCGCGCGATAGCCGAGGTGGCGCAGGTACCGCCGCAGCACGGCCATCGACCGATCGCTGTTGATCATCCCCGGAAGCAGCAGAACCGGCCGCCCGTCTCCGCGCGGCGCGGTGCCGAGCTTGCGGCGCGCGCCCAGCAACGACGCCAGCCCGAACGCGGCGCGCGGCAACTCTGCTGCCCAGAGGAAGCGAGAGGGCGGCTTCACGCCGGGAACCATTCGAGCACCGTCATCGCAAAGGGCGTCCACGCCCCGATCCGCACGCCGGCCGCGCGCAAGGCGTCGCCGGTCCAGTCGTTGCAGGTGTGGATTGCGTCATAATGGCCGACCGCGGCGTAAAAGGCATCATCCATCCCGTATCCCGTCCGATGCCAGCCGCGTGGCGCGAAGCTTGCGCGAATGAACGCGGCCAAGCGGCGATATTCCTCCGGGCGCAGCAAGACGACGCGCGAATCGGCCCCTGCTTGAGGCGGGGCGATATGCTCGACGTGCATGACGGTTTGCCCGCTTCCAAGCGCCGCCCATAGCACCGTCATCGGCCGGACGTCCGCCCAGGTCGGCGTCTCGACGTAGAATTTGCGGTCGCCCCAGCCGATCGCGACGTGGTCATAAGCGGCATAACGCGGATCGGCGAGATCCCCCGCCGGCAACACACCGCGCCAATCCACACCCGCTGCGACCTTGGGTAGAACCAGCCCGGTATGGACTCCGTTGCTCTCGACGATCACCGGAATACCGTCCGCCGGGCGCATCGAGCCGCTATTGGTCGCGATCATGCCGCCGACCAGACCCGCGATGCCGTAACTCCCCAGCGCAAGAAGCAGGATGAGGAGGCCGGCTCCGACCGATAGGCGTAACTGTCGCATTCGCTTCCTGTTTCAACCGCAGCAATCGCTATGATAGAGGCGATGGATGACCGATGATACGCATGTTCTCGACGCCCCTCCCGCGGGGGCCAATGCCGACTGGACCATTCCGCAGAACTGGAGCGCGTTTACCGACGAAGACCACCGCGTGTGGGATACTTTGTTCGAACGCCAGGCAAAACTGCTGCCGGGACGCGCTTCCAACGCGTATCTACGCGGGCTTGATGTACTGAAGCTGTCCAAACCGGGCATCCCCGATTTCGAGGAACTGTCCGAACGGTTGATGGCGCTCACCGGCTGGCAGGTCGTCGCGGTGCCGGGCCTGGTGCCGGACGACGTGTTCTTCGACCATATGGCGAACCGTCGCTTCGTCGCCGGCAATTTCATCCGCCGCGCCGATCAGCTCGACTATCTCCAGGAACCGGACGTGTTTCACGACGTGTTCGGCCATGTGCCCATGCTCGCCGATCCGGTATTCGCCGATTATCTCGCGGCCTACGGCCGCGGCGGGCAGCGCGCGCATGGGCTCGACGCGCTCAAATATCTCGGGCGGCTCTATTGGTACACGGTCGAATTCGGGTTGATCGCCGAGCCCGAGGGCTTGCGCATCTACGGCGCAGGAATCGTATCGAGCTTCGCCGAAAGCCGCTTCGCGCTCGATGACGCGAGCCCGAACCGCATTGCCTTCGATTTGGAACGCGTGATGCGCACGGACTATCGCATCGACGACTTCCAGCAGAATTATTTCGTTATTCCGAGCTTCGAGGAATTGCTGCGCGTGACGGTGGAGACCGATTTCGCCCCCCTGTATCGCACGCTGGCGACCTTGCCCGACGTCCCCGTTGCAGAAATTCTGCCGCAGGACACGATGATCACCACCGGAACGCAGGCTTACGCGTTAGGAAAAAAATGACCGATACGCACAAGGAAACCACCATGATCGTCGTCAGCGTGCTGTACGAATCGGCGGGCCGGTTCGACGAGGATTATTATCTCGACCAGCACATGCCGCTGGTCCGCGAACGCTGGAAAGCGGAGCTGTCGGGCACGCGCGTGCTCAAGGGCATGCCGGGGCCCGATGGAAGCCCGCCGCCGTTCATCATCGTCGCCGAACTGTCCTTTGCCACGATGGGCGACGTCCAGCAGGCGATGAACGGCCCGCATGCCGCCGAAATCTTCGGGGACGTCGCCAATTTCACCGACGCCAAGCCCAAGCAGATGATCAGCGAAGTGATCGGCTGACGGTCTGATCCGCGTCCCGCCAAAGGGGACGCGGAGCACGCCTCCGGACGCTACAGGTCCAGTGCCCAGCCATCGCGGCCCTTGGGGTCGATCGGCGCGGTTGGAACATGACGCTCCGCCCCTGCCACGAGCCGCAGGACGCTCCAGTCGCCGCGGCGATCGGTCTCCTCCAGCGTGCAACCGCACGCCGTGAACGCGGCCACCACGTCTGCACGTTGCGTCTCCAGCAGCCCCGCCAGCACGATCGTCGCGCGCGGCGCGGCGATCGCGGCGATCTCGGGCGCCATCGAGACGAGCGGTCCCGCCAGGATGTTGGCGATCACCAGATCATAGGGCGCCCGCGCGACGATCCCGTCGTCGAGCGTCCCGTCCGCCACGATCAGGTCGATCGCTTCGACCGCGTTGCGCTCGGCATTCTCGCGCGTGACGACGATCGCGCGCGGGTCGATGTCGGTCGCGACGATCTCCGCCTGCGGCCACAGATGCCGCGCCGCGAAAGCGAGCAGCCCGGTCCCGGTGCCGATGTCGATCGCCCGCGTGACGTCCTGCCCCGCCATCCGGTCGAGCATCGCGAGACACCCCGACGTGGTCGCGTGATGGCCGGTTCCGAACGCCTGCCCGGCGTCGATCAGGAACGCCCGTCCGCCGACGGGCACGTCCACCGGATGCACGCTGGTATGGACGACGAAGCGCCCCTCGGTGATCGGCTCGAGTCCCTGCTGGCTGAGCGTTACCCAATCCTCTTCGGGCAGCGCCTCGATCTCGGGCACCACCGCCACCGCGCTGGGGACGAGCGCCTGGATCGCGGCGATCGTCGCGGCGTCTGGCTCGGCCTCGAGATAGGCGTCGAGCCGCCAATGCTCGCGATCGTCCTCTTCGAGTTCGGTCGTCATCAGCACGACGCCGTCCGCAATGTCCTCGGCGGCATCGATCGCCTCGGCCTCGGCGCGGGTACAAGGCAGGCTCAATTTCCAGCTAGTCATTGCCCGCTCCTGCCCGCGCACGCATCGACGCGCAAGCGTCCTACAAACTCTGCTTCTCTTTGTGGCTTTGTGCCTTTGTGCGAGTCCATCCTGCCTTCTTCAGAAGACGATGGACTCGCACAAAGCCACAAAGCCACAAAGGTAGAAGAGAGGAAGTTGCTGCGCTGCGCGCGCCTATTCGTGGCGGAGGGCGTCGATCGGGTTGAGCGCGGCGGCGCGGCGGGCGGGGAAATAGCCGAACACCACCCCGATCACCGCCGAGATGGCGAAGGCGATCATGTTGATCTGCGGGTCGAACAGATAATCGACCTTCATCACCCCCGTCAGCGACAGCACCGCGACCTGCGCAACGACCAGCCCGATCACCCCGCCGAGCATCGACAGCGCGATCGCCTCGACCAGGAATTGCAGCAGCACCTCCCCCGCCACCGCGCCGATCGCAAGGCGGATGCCGATTTCGCGCGTCCGTTCGGTCACCGAGACGAGCATGATGTTCATGATCCCGATCCCGCCGACAACCAGGCTGATCCCCGCCACCGCGGTGACGATCCCGGTCAGCAGCGTCGTCGATTGAGTCAGCGTCGCCGAAATCTGCGCGGTGTCGAAAATGTTGAAGTCATCGTCCTTGCCGCCGGTGATGTTGCGGCGTTCGCGCAGCAGATCCTCGATCGACGCCTGGACCGCGGAGGTCGCATAGGCCTGATCGACCCCGACCAGCAGCAGCTTGAGATCGGTCGATCCAGTGAAGCGGCGTTGCACCGCCTTGAGCGGCATGATCACGACATCGTCCTGGTCGCCGCCGAACCCGGCCTGCCCGCGCGCCGAGAGCCGCCCGATCACGTCGCACGAAATCCCGCCGATCCGCATCCGCGTGCCGAGTGGGGAACCGCCACGGTAGAGGTTGGTGTTGACGGTATTGCCGATGATGCAGACCGATTTGCCCGCGGCTTCTTCCGCCGGCGTGAAATACCGCCCTTCGGTCAGCGGCCACGGCTGGACCTGGAAATAGGCATTGGTCGTGCCGTTGAGCGTGGTCGACCAGTTCGCCCCCTCATAGATCGCGGTCGCGGTGGTCCCCGCTTGCGCCGCGACCGCGGTGACGCCCGCGATCTGGTCGCGGATCGCGATGGCGTCCTGTGGTTTGAAATCGGGCGGACGCGGGCCGCCGCCGCCCCGTCCGAAGCCCTGCCCCGGGCGGACCTGGAGGATATTGGTGCCAAGCGAAGAGATCGATTTCTGCACGGCAGCGGTCGTCGCCTTGCCGAGCGTGACCATCGTCACGACCGCCGCAACGCCGATGATGATCCCGAGCGTGGTGAGGAACGAGCGCAGCTTGTGCCGCGCGATCGAGCGCAGCGCGAGGGAGAGGGTTGTGCCGAACATTACTCTAGCCCCTCCCCTTCAGGGGAGGGGTTGGGGTGGGGCAGTGCAGCATAGCAACGCTGGGTTAACTGCACAGCCCCACCCCCAACCCCTCCCCTGAAGGGGAGGGGCTTTTTTCTTGCGCGCATCACGCCGGTTCCTCCCCGGCACGATGCTGCGTGTCGATCCGCTCCACCAGCCCGTCCTTGAAATGCACGATCGTCCGCGCGAACGCCGCCATGTCGGGCTCGTGCGTCACCATGATCACCGTAATCCCGCTGTCGCGGTTGAGCCCTGCCAGCAATTCCATGATCTCGACCGAACGCTCCGAATCGAGGTTCCCCGTCGGCTCGTCCGCAAGCAGCACCGCCGGACTGGTGACGATCGCTCGCGCGATCGCGACGCGCTGCTGCTGCCCGCCCGAAAGTTCGGCGGGCGTATGGTCCCACCAGTTCGCGAGGCCCACCTTGTCGAGCGCCGCCATCGCCGCCGCCCGCCGCGCGCCCTTGGCGTCGCCGCGATACAGCAGCGGCAGTTCGACATTCTCGAGCGCGGTCGTCCGCGCGAGCAAGTTGAACCCCTGGAACACGAAGCCAAGATACTTGCGCCTGAGCAACGCGCGCTGGTCGCGATCGAGCGTCTCGACATGGACGCCCTTGAACGCGAACGTCCCCCCCGTGGGGACGTCGAGACAGCCGAGGATGTTCATCGTGGTCGATTTGCCCGATCCGCTCGCGCCCATCACCGCGACGAAGTCGCCCTGCGCGATGTCCAGGTCGATCCCCTTGAGCGCGAGGAACGCAGTCGCGCCGTCTCCGTAGCGCTTGGTGACGTCGCGGAGCGAAATGATCGGCGCGACCGCAGCCGCTTCCGACACCGCCGGGGAGGCGGAATTACTGGCCACCGCCCTGCCCGCCCGATCGCCGCCGTTGCCCGCTCGCCCCGCCGGTCGCATCCTTCGCGAGCTGTCCGGTTATCACCTTGTCGCCGGGCTTGAGCGCACCGCCAAGGACTTCGGTCATCGATCCATTGCTTTCGCCGGTGGTGATGTCGACCGGCTTTGGCGTCCCGTCTGCGGCAAGCACATAGACCGTCTGCGCACCCCCGCGCTTGACCGTCTCGCCCTTGCCGCTGCCCGCGCCGCCACGGCGGCGTGGACGGGGAACCAGCGCCCCCGCAATCCCGCTGCCGCCGCTCGAAGCCCCGGTATCGGTGGGCTTGAACCGCAAGGCGGCGTTGGGAACGAGCAGGACGTTGGGCTTGGCGGTCGTCACGATATCGGCGGTCGCGGTCATGCCCGGGCGCAACTGCAGCCCGGCATTCGCGACCGAAAGCGTCGCGCTGTACGAAACGACCTGCCCCGCGGTGGAGGTGGTGGTCGTCGTGCTGCCCGACGCACTGGTCGACGCGCTGAGGTTCGACCCGAGATCGACGCGCGTGATATCCGCCGGGAAGGTCTTGCCCGGGAAGGCATCGACCGTGAAGGTCGCGCTTTGCCCTTCCTTGACCGACCCCACGTCCGCCTCGTCGATCGCGACCGCAAGCTTCATTCGGCTGAGGTCCTCGGCGATCACGAACAGCGTCGGCGTGCTAAACGAAGCCGCGACGGTCTGCCCCGGTTCGATCTGCCGTGCGAGCACGACGCCGTTGACCGGCGAGCGGATCACCGTCTTAATCAACTGCGTCGCGTTGGACGAGAGCGTCGCGCGCGCCGACACCACGTTCGCCTGCGCGGCGCGGACGTTGGCGATCCCGCGATCCCGGTCGGCGCGTGCCTGGTCGAGCTCGGTCTTGGCGGGCACGCGTCCCCCCGACAGGCGGCTGACTTCCTCAAACCGCGACAGCGTGGCATTCGCCTGCGCCAGCGTCGCCTGATTCTGCGCGACCGTGGCGACCGCCGCGTCGAGCGCGGCCTGGCTTTGGTTGACGGTATCCTGGAACCGCGACGGATCGACCAGCGCGAGCGGCTGGTTCTTGGTCACCCGGTCGTTGACGTCGACCACCACCTTGGTGACGAGCCCCGACAGTTCCGACCCGACCTGCACTTGATTGGTCGGCGCGAGCTTCCCCGTCGCCGACACGCTGACCGACAGCGCGCCGCGTTCGACCGCGGCGGTCGCGTACTCGGGCTTGGCGTCGCCGGCAAAGCAGCTCTTGAGCGCCAGCAGCAGCAGGATCACGCCGAGCGCGACGAGGACCCATTTGCCCCAACGCTTCCACGCGGGAACGGGCTTGGTGCCGAGGAAGGCATCCAGATCGGGGCTGGGTGCGGTCGGGGGCGTGGTGGCCATTTAGCGTTCCTGCCGGACGATGGGGTTGGACGCGGGGGGTGCGATCAGCGCGGTCGGATCGGCGCGGCTGTCCCACCCGCCGCCGAGCGCGAGGAACAGTTGCACCAACGCGGTTGCGCGGTCGGATTGTGCCTGGCTCAATCCGTTGCGGGCGTTGAGCAGCGCGGTTTCGGTCGTGTTGAGCGTGACGAAATCGGTCAGCCCAGCGCGATACTGGCTACGCGACAGGATCGCGCTGGTGTTCGCCGCATCGAGCGCAATCGTGAACTGTTCGGCACGGCGCTTGGCCGAATCGAGCGCGACGACCGCATTCTCGACGTCCTCCAGCCCTTGCAGCACGGTCGACTTGTACGCCGAAAACGCCCCGTCCGCCGCGGCTTCGCTGCTCCGCACTTGCGAACGAAGCCGCCCACCGTTGAAGATCGCCTGCGTCAGCCCGGCAAACACTTGCCCTGCAATCGTCTGGAACAGGTTGCCGATCTTGGAGGCGTCGGTCGACAGGCTCCCGCTGATCGCGAACGCGGGATAAAGCTGCGCCTTCGCCACGCCGATCTGCGCGGTGGTCGCGGCAAGCTGGCGTTCGGCGGCGCGGACGTCGGGGCGCTGGCGCAATGTGTCGAGCGGTACCCCAACCGCGACGCTGTCCGGGCCGGTCGGAATCGATCGCGTTGCCGCCAGCTCGGCCTTGAGCGCGCCCGGGGCCTGCCCGGTCAGCACACCAATCCGCGAAACCGCCGCGTTGTAATTCTGCTCGATCGTCGGGATCGTCGCGGCGGTCGTCGCGCGCTGCGAGCGTGCCTGTTCGGCGTCGAGCGAGGACACCAGCCCGGCCTGAACCCGGAAACCCGCGATCTCGAGATTGTCGTCCTGCACGCGCAGCGACGCGCGCGCATTGGCGAGTTGTGCCTGATACAGCCGCGCCAACATGTAGTTGCGCGCCGCCTCCGCCTCGGTCGAGAGCAACACCGTCGCCAGATCATAGCCCGACGTCTCATATTGCGCGCGGCTCGCTTCGACCGTCCGCCGGACCTCGCCGAACAGGCCGACCTGATATTGCACGTCGAGCCCGAGCGACAGCGTATCGCCCGATCCGCGCCCGGTGATGACCGTCGCCCCGCCGGGCAAGGTGGTCGTCCCGCCGACGATGCTTTGCGAGCGCGTATAGCCCGACGAGCCGTTCACCGTCGGCAGCAATTGCGCGCGCGACTGGACCAGCGCCTCGCGCGCCTGCCGCAACCGCGCGACCGCTTGCGCGATATCGAGATTGTTGGCGCGCGCGCGCTCGACCACGCTGGTGAGCAGCGGGTCGTCGAACCGAGTCCACCACGCGGTCAGGTCGCCGCTGGCCTGCGCCGGAAGCGGGACCGAATAGGTATCGGGCACGCCCAGCGCGGTCGGGGTCGCCGGATGGTAATCCGGACCGACCGTACACGCCGCGATCGGCACCGTCAGCGAGAGCAACAGGAGGGATCGAAGCCGCATACGTCCTGTGTGACTAACACACCGGTCGCGGTCCATCGATTAATTGTCGCAATGTGTCGCGGCGGAGCCCGTTTCTGTCATTCCATTTCGAGAATGACCGCGTCGACCGCCAGACTGTCGCCGGTCTTGGCGTTGACCGTCTTGACCGTCCCGGCCTTTTCGGCGCGCAGGATGTTCTCCATCTTCATCGCCTCGACCACCGCGAGCGGCTGCCCCGCCTCGACCTTGTCGCCCACGCCGACGTCGAGCCGCATCAGCAGGCCCGGCATCGGGCACAGCAGGAACTTGGACAGGTCTGGCGGGATCTTGTCGATCAGGTGCTGCGCATAGGGCGCGACATGCGCGGGCAAGACGCGCGCCTCGTGGCTCGCGCCGCGCGTGGTCAGGCGGAAGCCGCCGCGCGTGCGGACGATCTTCACGCTCAGGTCGGTGTCCTCGATCTCGGCGTGCACCATCCGGTCGCCCGGGGTGTATTGCAGCGCGATATCCAGCTCTTCGCCGTCCACGGTGACGCCGTCGGTCGAAATGTCGACGACATGCGTGGCCTCGCCGATCTTGACCGACCATTGCGCGGGCGGGCGCAGCCGCTTGCCGAGCTGGCCGTCGATGCGGCGCGCCCGATCCGCCTCGGCGGTCGCGGCGAAGGCAGCGATCGCGGACAAGTCGCGGATGAGCTCGGGCGATGCAGGCGCGCCGTGGAAGCCGTCGGGATATTCCTCGGCGATGAACCCGGTGGTGATATTGCCCGACCGGAAGCGCGGGTGCTGCATCAGCGCGGATAGGAAGTCGATGTTGTTGCCGGGGCCGGTGATCTCGAACGCATCGAGCGCGGCGATCTGCTCGTCGATCGCTTCCTCGCGCGTCGGCGCCCAGGTGATGAGCTTGGCGATCATCGGGTCGTAGAAAATGCTGACCTCGCCGCCTTCGCGCACGCCATCGTCGACACGCACGTAGGGCTCTCCTTCTCCTTCTTGCCCCTCCCCTTCAGGGGAGGGGTAGGGGGTGGGGGCGGTCTCACCGAGCCCGACGTCGGTGGAGTCCGCTGCACGGCCCCACCCCAACCCCTCCCCTGAAGGGGAGGGGCTAAAGGTCGAATAAGGCGTGCCCACACTCTCCGGCGGCTGATACCGCACCAATCGCCCAGTGCTCGGCAAGAACCCGCGATACGGATCCTCCGCATAAACCCGGTTCTCGATCGCCCACCCCTTGAGCGTCACATCGTCCTGTGAAAACGGCAGCGCCTCACCCGCCGCCACCCGGATCATCAGCTCGACCAGATCCAGCCCTGTTACCGCCTCGGTCACCGGATGCTCGACCTGCAGCCGCGTATTCATCTCAAGGAAGTAGAACCCCTCCCCCGTCGTATCCGCGCCCGAGACGATCAGCTCGACCGTCCCCGCCGAATAATAGCCAACCGCCCGCGCGAGTGCGACCGCCTGCTCGCCCATCGCCTTCCGCATCTTGGGCGTCACGAACGGCGACGGCGCTTCCTCGACCACCTTCTGGTGCCGCCGCTGGATCGAACATTCGCGCTCGCCGAGATAGACGATGTTGCCGTGCTGATCGCCCATCACCTGGATCTCGATATGGCGCGGCGATTCGATGAACTTCTCGATGAACACGCGGTCATCGCCGAACGACGCCAGCCCCTCGCGTTTGGTCGCCTCGAAGCCCTCGCGAACATCCTGTTCGGCATAAGCAAGCCGCATCCCCTTGCCGCCGCCGCCCGCGCTGGCCTTCATCATCACCGGATAGCCGATGTCGGTGGCGATCTTCACCGCTTCCTCGGTGTCGGCGATCTCACCGAGGAAACCGGGGACGACGTTGACGCCGGCCGCCTTGGCGAGCTTCTTGGACTCGATCTTGTCGCCCATCGCCGCGATCGCCTTGGGCGGCGGCCCGACGAACGCGATCCCGGCATCGGCGCAAGCGCGCGCAAAGCTCTCGCGCTCGGACAGGAAGCCGTAGCCGGGATGGATGCAGTCCGCGCCGGTTTCCTTGGCCGCAAGCAGAATCAGGTCGGCGAGCAGATAGCTCTCGCCCGCCGGCGGCGGCCCAAGACGCACGCTTTCATCCGCCATCAGCACATGCGGGCTGCGCGCGTCCGCGTCGGAATAGACCGCGACCGTGGCGATCCCCATCTTCTTTGCGGTCCGCATCACGCGGCAGGCAATTTCGCCGCGGTTCGCAACCAGGATTTTCTTGAACATCGCTCGCCCTAAACTGTGCCGTCTCCCCGACCGGATGCCGGGTGCGGACTGATCGTTATTGGTACCAGATCATCGATTTGAGCTGCGCAGTGCGCGCCCGCGTCAGGCTGGTCCGACAGGCCGCCATCGTCATGCCCTGCGCCGACCCGCCCGCATATTGCCCGCCCTCGATCACGCACTGCGTGTCGCGAAACTTGAGCCACGCGCGCTGGCTCTCGAGCAGCGCGCCCGCATAACCGAACCCGCCGCCGCGCGACGTGTCCTGCGCGTCGCGGCGCTTCATATAGGCGTAGGTCCGCTTCCACTGCGCGGTCATGGCCGCATCGGCCTGCGCATAGCTCGACCCGGCGGTGCGGTTCATTGCCGCCTGGGTCTGGACCGGCGCGGCCGTGGCCATCAGCAACGCGATCAACAGCATGTCTTTTCCTTCCGCATCGGTTCTTCCCCAACCATCGGGACGAGCCCGAGCTTGGCCAGCAACGCGGCGTCCTTGTCGTCGCCGGCATTGCCCGTGGTGAGCAGCTTGTCGCCGGTGAAGATCGAGTTCGCGCCCGCCATGAAGCACAGCGCCTGCGTCGCATCGGACATGCTCTCGCGCCCAGCGGACAAGCGCACCATGCTCAGCGGCATCGTGATCCGCGCGACCGCGACGGTGCGGACGAACTCGATCTCGTCGATCGCGGCGAGCGGCGTGTCGGCGAGCATGTTGCCGAGCACCGTGCCCTTGACCGGCACCAGCGCATTGACCGGCACGCTCTCCGGGTGGCGCGGCAAAGTGGCGAGCGCATGAATGAAGCCGACGCGGTCGCCGCGCGTCTCGCCCATCCCGACGATCCCGCCGCAGCACACGTTGATCCCCGCCTCGCGCACATGATCGAGCGTATCGAGCCGGTCCTGGAAGGTGCGCGTGGTGATGACCTCGGCGTATTTCTCGGGGCTCGTGTCGATGTTGTGGTTGTAATAATCGAGCCCTGCGTCGGCGAGCTGCTCCGCCTGGCTCGGCGTCAGCATGCCGAGCGTCATGCAGGTTTCCATCCCCATCTGGCGGACGCCCTGCACCATCTCGATGATCGCGGGCATGTCCTTGTCCTTGGGGTTGCGCCACGCCGCGCCCATGCAGAACCGCTGCGACCCCGCGTCGCGCGCCTGCGCGGCGGATTGCAGGACGGCACGAACGTCCATCAGCTTGCTGGCTTTCAGCTCGGTGTCGGCGCTGGCGGACTGGTTGCAGTACCCGCAATCCTCGGGGCAGCCGCCGGTCTTGATCGACAAGAGCGTGCAAAGCTGCACCTGCCCCGCGGCATGATGCGCGCGGTGGGTGGTCTGCGCGCGGAACATCAGTTCGTCGAAGGGAAGATCGAACAACGCGGCGATTTCCTGGCGCGTCCAGTCGTTCCTGGTCCGCCCCTCCCCTTCAGGGGAGGGGATGGGGGTGGGGGAAGTCTCACCGAGCCCGACATCGGTTGAGTCCGCTGCACGGCCCCACCCCAACCCCTCCCCCAAGGGGGAGGGGCTTTGAACGGCGGTCAGTCCATCAGTCATTCCACATTTCCCTCAACCGGGGGCATATTATGCCCCAGCAATCGCAACACTTCGCCCGCCGCCTCGACCAGATTGGTCCCGGGCCCGAAAATCCCCTGCACGCCCGCATCGCGCAGCACCTGATAATCCTGCGCGGGGATCACTCCGCCCGCGATCACCTTGATGTCGCCGCGCCCCGCCTCGCGCAAATGCCCGATCAGCTCGGGGATCAGCGTCTTGTGCCCCGCCGCAAGCGACGACGCGCCCACCACGTCGACATCGCGCGCGATCGCGAGCGCGGCGGCCTCGGCGGGCGTCTGGAACAACGGCCCCGGCACCACCTCGAACCCGAGATCGCCGAACGCCGACGACACGAGGTTCGCGCCGCGGTCATGCCCGTCCTGCCCCATCTTCGCGACGAGCATCCGCGGGCGACGGCCATTGCGCGTCTCGAGCGAGACGACGCCTTCCTTCAGCCCCTGCCACGCCGCGTCGAACTCATGCGCGCCGCCGTAAATGCCCGAAACCGGCGTCGGCACGGTATCGTAGCGCCCGAACACATCCTCCATCGCGGAGGAAATCTCGCCAAGCGTCGCCCGCTGCCGCGCACATTCGACCGCAAGCGCGAGAAGGTTCGACTCCATTCCTCCCCCGGCGGGGGAGGTGGCAGCCGAAGGCTGACGGAGGGGTTCCGCCACAGACGCTGCGCCCGGATCGACCCCTCCACCGTTCGCTGAATGCTTACGGTCCCCCTCCCCCGCCATGGCGGGGGAGGATTTGCGCGCACCCTCGCGCAACGCGTTCAGCGCCGCCTGGCACTTCGCCTCGTCACGCCCTGCCTTGGACTTCGCGATCCGCGCGATCTGCGCCTCGCGCACCGCGACGTTATCTACGTCGAGAATGTCGATCGGGTCCTGCTCGGACAATTTGTACTTGTTGACGCCGACGATGACGTCCTCGCCCTTGTCGACCCGCGCGGCACGACCGGCAGACGCTTCCTCGATCATCGCCTTGGGCCATCCCGCCGCGACCGCCTGCGCCATCCCGCCCTCGGCCTCGACGCGCTGGATGATCTCCCACGCCTTCTCAACGAGTTCCTCGGTCAGGCTCTCGATATAATAGCTGCCGCCCAGGGGATCGACGACCTTGGTCATCCCCGTCTCTTCCTGCAGCACGATCTGCGTGTTGCGCGCGATCCGTGCGGAGAAGTCGGTCGGCAGCGCGATCGCCTCGTCGAGTGCATTGGTGTGGAGGCTCTGCGTCCCCCCCAGCATCGCCGCCATCGCCTCGACCGTGGTGCGGATCACGTTGTTATACGGGTCCTGCTCGGTCAGCGACACGCCGCTCGTCTGGCAATGCGTCCGCAGCATCTTGGAACGCTCGTCCTTCGCGCCGAGATCGGTCATCACCCGGTGCCACAGCTTGCGCGCCGCACGCAGCTTGGCGATCTCCATGAAGAAGTTCATGCCGATCGCGAAGAAGAAGCTCAGCCGCCCGGCGAACGCATCGAGGTCGAGCCCGGACGCCATCGCCGCCTTGGCGTACTCGCGCCCGTCCGCGATCGTGAACGCCAGCTCCTGAAGCTGCGTCGCGCCCGCTTCCTGCATGTGATAGCCGGAGATCGAGATAGAGTTGAACTTCGGCATGTGCGCCGACGTGTAGCCGATGATGTCCGAGATGATCCGCATCGAAGGCGCGGGCGGGTAGATATACGTGTTGCGGACCATGAACTCCTTGAGGATGTCGTTCTGGATGGTCCCGTCGAGCAAATGCTGCGGCACGCCCTGTTCTTCGCCCGCGACGATGAAGAAGGCGAGGATCGGGATCACTGCGCCGTTCATCGTCATGCTGACCGACATCTTGTCGAGCGGAATCCCGTCGAACAGGATCTTCATGTCGTCGATCGTATCGATCGCGACGCCGGCCTTGCCGACATCGCCGGTCACGCGCGGATGGTCGCTGTCATAGCCACGATGCGTCGCAAGATCGAACGCGACCGACAGCCCCTTCTGCCCGGCGGCGAGGTTGCGGCGGTAGAAAGCGTTCGACGCCTCGGCGGTCGAAAACCCGGCGTACTGCCGGATCGTCCACGGCCGCCCCGCATACATCGACGCGCGCACGCCGCGCGTGAACGGCGCGAAGCCGGGGAGACCGGGGTCGATCTCCGCCACGTCCGCCGCGGTGTACAGCGGCTTGACGTCGATCCCTTCGGGCGTGTGCCAGGTCAGGTCCCTGCCCTTGACCTCCTTCGCCGCCGCCGCCGCCCAGGCATCGAGCGTCGGGCGCTTGCTCGGCTCGGGAAGATCGCGCGGGGCCGGCGTGCTGCCGGCATCCTCACCCGAATTGGTTTCAATCTCTACCATCAGGTTCCTGTGAACTGTGGCTTTCGTTTCTGCAAGAAGGCCATGCCGCCTTCCATCGAATCGGCGGTCCCGCGGACATGCCGCTGGTTTTCGGCCTCCCGCAGCATCGCCGTGGCGTAGTCGGCCTCGTAAGCATGGCGGATCTGGCGCCGGATCAGCCCCATCGCGACGGTCGGCCCGGCGGCGAGCCGTTCCGCCAATGCGACCGCTTCGGCATCGAGCACGTCGTCGGCCACAACCTTGTGGATCATCCCCCAGTCGAGCGCCTTGGCGGCCGGAACGCGTTCGCCGAGCAGCATCATCTCGGTCGCGCGCGCGCGGCCGATCAGCCGCGGGAGCATCCACGACGCGCCACCATCCGGCACGAGCCCGATGTTGACGAAAGCCTGAAGGAAATAGGCAGTCTCGCTCGCGACGCAGAAATCGGCGGCGAGCGCGAGGCTGCACCCGATCCCCGCGGCAGGCCCGCGCACCGCGCTGACGACGGGAACGGACAGGTCGGCGATCGCGGCGATCGTCGGGTTATAGGCTTCGGTCAGTGCCTTGAAGGTCGCGTTGCCGGGGTCCTCGCTCCCGAGTGCCCCACCGCCGACATCCGCACCCGAACAAAACCCCCGCCCCGCCGCCGCAATCAGCACCGCCCGTGCGCCGTCCAGCGTGGTCAGCGCGGCGCGGAGGTCCGCGAACATCTGCGGCGGGGCGGCGTTGAGCCGGTCGGGGCGGTTGAGCATCACGATCAACACATCGCCGCGCCGCTCGGTCTGGATCATCGGGTCGGGCATCGGTTTGTCCTTGGAAACGTTGGCCGCGTGGTAGCGTAAGGCGGGGCTTTGTTCACCCCAATCCATTGGTTGAAGAGAACGGGATCGCCGCCTCCTTCCGTCATCCCGCGAAGACGAGAGGTTTGCAAAACCGTCCGTCATCCTGAACGCGTTTCAGGATCCAGCCCTCCACGAGTCCGGACTGAGCCCGTTGCGCGGTGGATGCTGAAACAAGTTCAGCATGACGGCAGCTTGTGGGGCAAGGGGTCACGATCAAACCTTCGATTGCCTTGCAAAGGTCTCCCCTTCGCCGGGGGGCAGGGCGGACGACACGCACCCCTCACCCCGCCGCCGCCAGCGCGGCGAGCAACAGCAACGCCACGATATTCGTAATCTTGATCATCGGATTCACCGCCGGCCCCGCCGTATCCTTATACGGATCCCCCACCGTATCCCCCGTCACCGCCGCCTTATGCGCCTCGGACCCCTTGCCGCCGTAATTCCCATCCTCGATGAACTTCTTGGCATTGTCCCACGCGCCGCCGCCCGACGTCATCGAAATCGCAACGAACAGCCCCGACACGATCACCCCGAGCAACATCGCGCCCAGCGCCGCGAACCCCTCGGCCTGCCCCGCGACGAAGGTGACCACGAAATACACCAGGATCGGCGACAACACCGGGAGCAGCGACGGGACGATCATCTCGCGGATCGCCGCACGCGTCACGAGATCGACCGTCCGCGCATAATTCGGCCGGCTGGTGCCGAGCATGATCCCCGGATTGTCGCGGAACTGCGCGCGGACCTCCTCGACGACAGCGCCCGCCGCGCGCCCGACCGCGGTCATCCCCATCGCGCCGAACAGATAGGGCAGCAACGCGCCGAGCAGCAGCCCGACGATGACGTAAGGGTTGGACAAAGCAAAATTGACCGTAAGCGTCGGGAAATCACGCGCCAGATCCGACGTATAGGCATTGAACAGCACCAGCGCTGCTAGCGCCGCCGACCCGATCGCATACCCCTTGGTCACCGCCTTGGTGGTGTTGCCGACCGCGTCCAATGCATCGGTGCGATGCCGCACGTCATCGGGCAGCCCCGCCATCTCGGCGATCCCGCCCGCATTGTCGGTCACCGGTCCATACGCATCGAGCGCAACCACCATCCCTGCCTGCGCCAACATTGCAGTCGCGGCAAAAGCAATCCCGATCACCCCCGCCAGTTGATACGCCGCGATCACCGCGACGACGATCACCAGCGTCGGTAGCGCGGTCGATTCGAGGCTGATCGCGAGCCCCTGGATCACGTTGGTGCCATGCCCCGTCTCGGACGCCTTGGCGATCGAGCGGACCGGGCGGAAATTGGTGCCGGTATAATATTCGGTGATCCACACCAGCAGGCCGGTCACCGCCAGCCCGATCATCATGCACCAGAACAATTGCATGCCGGTAAAGCTCGTCGCCGCCATCCCCGCGATCGCTTCGGGGGTGGCGGCGTCAAGGAAGGCGTTGCCGCCGATCCGCGCATCCATGTCCCCAAGTGTGTAGCGCGTGACGATATAAATCGCCGGGATCGACAGGCCCACGCTCAGCCAGAACCCCTTGTAGAGCGCCCCCATGATCGTGCCCGACCCAAGCCGCACCGCATAGGTGCCAAGGATCGAGGTCAAAATGCACACCCCGCCGACGATCAGCGGCAGCGTCATCACACTCAGCAAATGATCCGCATTCTTGAGCGCGAGCGCGACCGAGATCATCGTCACGCCGATCGTGACGACATAGGTCTCGAACAGATCCGCCGCCATCCCCGCGCAATCGCCGACATTGTCGCCGACGTTATCGGCGATCGTCGCGGGATTGCGCGGGTCGTCCTCGGGAATTCCCGCCTCGACCTTGCCGACCAGATCCGCGCCGACATCTGCCGCCTTGGTGAAGATGCCGCCGCCCAGCCGCGCGAAGATCGAAATGAGCGATGCGCCGAACGCCAGCGCGGTCAGCGCCTTGACCACCACCGGCGCGCCCGCGTCGGCACCGTTCGGCCCCGCGAGATACAGGAACGTCCCCGAGATCGACAGCAACCCGAGCCCCGCAACGAGCAACCCCGTCACCGCGCCCGAGCGGAACGCCATCGTCAGCCCGCCCTGGAGCGAGGTCCGCGCCGCCTCCGCGGTCCGCACGTTCGCGCGGACTGAGATGTTCATCCCGACATACCCCGCCACGCCCGACAGCACCGCGCCCAATGCAAAGCTCAGCGCGGAGACGGGCGTCCGCATCCCGTCGAGGAACACCCACACCAACAGCAGGACGATGACACCGACCACCGCGATCGTGCGATATTGCCGCCCGAGATAGGCCTTCGCCCCCTCCTGGATCGCGGCGGCGATATCCTGCATCTTTTCGTTGCCCGCGGGCGCTCGGAGGACCTGCTGGCTGGTGATCGCGCCGTAAGCGACGGCGATCAGGCCACAGATGATGGCGGCATAGACGATCGTCATGCGTTTCCTTTCCCTGAGGGTTGGCAAGGATCGCGACTGCGGTCTCGTCCCCGCTCTTGGGGGTCATCCTACAGGTGGAGGACGGGTTGGCAAGCGCGCGCGGCTTGGGCTTACCGGTTGTGCTGAAACCCAAGATTGCCGGGGATCGGAACGGCTTCGGTTTCATCGACGAGCATCAGGCCATTGCCGGCGGCGAACAGGCCTACGCATGTCGCCGCACAAGGGACAGCGACGCCGGGGGCGGCTGCGAACAACAGCTGGTAATCGTCCCCCGCCGTCGCTGCTGCGAGCCTGGCGGCGCGGTCATCCCCGGCGAAGGTGCGATAGGCGTCGGAGAGCGGGACTTTGGCAAGATCGACCATGACGGCAAGGCCACTTGCCGCGCCCATCCGTTGCGCGTCGATCAGCAAACCGTCGGAAACGTCCATCATCGCGGTGACGACGCCGGCCAGAGCACGACCTTCGACGAGACGTGGCTGCGGGCGGCGATAAGCGGCGAGCAGCGCGGCGGGACCGACCGTCCCCTGCGCCACGCTGAGTCCGGCCCCGGCGTCCCCGATCGTACCGGTCACGTACAGCATGTCCCCAGCGCGCGCGCCGGTCCGGATCGGTGCGGCGCTGGCCTGGCCAATCGCGGTCAGCGTGATGACTCGGGGGGCGTGCGCCGGCAGCGATACGGTATCGCCGCCAAGCAGCGGGGCGGCGAGCATCGTCAGGGCGTGCGCAAAGCCTTCGAGGAAAGCGGCGTCCCAATGTCCCGCTTCCTCCGGCGAAGACGGTACCGCCCGCAGCGGATAGTTGAGCATTACCCCCAGCGGCACCGCCCCCTTGGCGGCGAGATCGGACAAGTTGGTCGCGACCAGCTTCCACGCCACGTCCCCCGCCGGATCGTCGGGAAGGTAATGCACCCCCTCCACCAGCGTATCGGTGGTGAGCACCAGATCCCCCAGCCGCGCCGCATCGTCGCGCAGATCGAGCGCGCCCGGATGGAGCGGCAGGCGCCGCAGGGCGACGAGGAATTCGGCTTCGGTCATGCGCTGGGGTCTAGCGGGAGTGGCAGCACCACAGGTACGAATTTTTCGGGGTAGCCGCGCCACGGCGCGCAACTAGGGTCTTCGCCATGACCATGACGGCAAGAGACGGAATCGGCACGCTCACCGAAAAGGAGAAGCAGACCCTTCGCCTGATCGTCCGTGGGCACGATGCCAAATCCACCGCGCGCAGCCTCAACCTCTCGGTCCACACGATCAACGAACGCCTCCGCGACGCGCGCCGCAAGATGGCGGTGTCGAGCAGCCGCGAGGCCGCGCGCATCCTGTTCGAAGCCGAGGGCGAGCGAAGCGCGCCGCCCACCCCCGAATTGTCCGGGGACACGCAAATCGGGGAAGACGCGCCCTCCTCCGCGCCGGATCAGGACGAGGCGCCCGGCAAGGGCGTCGGGCCGGCCGCTCGCCGCCCCGCAATGCTGATCGGAGTCCTCGTCATGACGCTTGCCCTCGCGCTCCTTGCGCTCCTCGCAATGCCGCACAGTGCGCCCCCCGTGCCGCCCCCGGCAGATAGCGCCAAGGCGCCCAATGCAGCGGTGGTCGACACCGCCCGGAATTGGCTGGCGCTGCTCGACCAGTCCCGCTGGGACGACAGCTATCGCCTGACCGGCAAGGCATTCCGCAAGGCCAACTCGGTCCAAGTCTGGACGGCGGCATCGAACAAAGCACGCGTGCCGTTGGGAGGAATGGTTTCGCGTGTGCTGGAGAGCCAGCAATATTTACCGGCGCCGCCGGAAGGCTATCAGGTGGTCAAATTTCGCACTGCCTTCGCGAACAAGGCGGAGGCGGTCGAGACGGTCACGCTCGAACAGGAAGACGGCGCCTGGCGCATCGTCGCAGTGACCATCGACTAGCGATCGCTGGCAGATCGGGCGCGAGGGCTCACTCCTCGCGTTTCGCTCCGTCGAGCAGCCGTGCCTGCCGCTCGGCGTCCGCTGTCGTGGCATCGCGCTCCGCCTTGGTCCGCCCGAACGCAGCGCGGTTGACGGCGGCCCCTTCCGCCGCCGCATCGCGCGCGCGGGCCTTGCGCGCGCGGCGGAGGTTGATGACCTCCGCCATGCTCAGCCGCGCACGTCCTTGGCGATCGCGTCGAGCAGCCCGTTGACGAACCCCGACTCTCGCTTGTCGAAGAACGCGTGCGCGACGTCGACATATTCGGTGATGACCGCGCCGGTCGGCACATCTGCACGCGCCAGCAATTCATACGTCCCCGCGCGCAGGATCGCACGCATCGCCTTGTCGAGCCGCGCGAGGTTCCACCCCGCCGCCAGCTTGCCCGCAATCGCGGTGTCGATCTCGGACAGGCGCGCGGTCGTGCCCTTCACCACGTCGTCGAAGAAATCGACTTCGGGCTCGGCATATTCGGCATCCTCGATCGTCGCGCCGAGGCGGTGATTGTGGAATTCATGGAGCAGCACCGGGATCGCGGTGGCTTCCATGTCATGCTGGTACAGCGCCTGGACGGCGGCAAGGCGAGCGGCGGCGCGCGCCTTGGAGCGCGGGGCGGTGCGGGGAGTGGAATGGGAAGACATTGCGCGGCCCTTAAGCGAAAAAGCCGCGGACGGGAACCGTGGGTTTTGCGCGGCGGGCCAAGCGCCCAAAACCCCCCGCATCGGCGGCGGCGTCAGCGCAGGATCTGCATCAGCGTCGGCAAATCCAGGATGGGCGTGAATTGCAACCCGACGTCGCCGTCGCGCGCCCAGCGGATGAAACCCCGGCGCGGCGCGATATGATCGAAGATCAGGCTGGCGGGCGTATCGCAGCGAAGCCCCTCGACACCCCGCAGCCGCGCGCCACCCGCGCTCAGATCGACCAGCTCGACCGCGACCGTCGCCCCCGCGACCCGCAGGTGCGCCAGTCGATCGGTCGCAAAGCGCGGCGCGCGCGCGCAATAGCCCTGCCGCGTCCCGCGATCCGACACCGTGGCGAGATCCTGCGGCGTATCGAACGCCAGCCCGACCAGATGCTCCCGGTTCCACACGACGCGCGCGCCGCACGGGCCGAGCCCACGCATCTCGAACGCAAGCCGTTGCCCGATCGGCGGCACCGTCAGCGTCTCGATCTTGGCGCCGCCGACCGACAAGTCGCGGACGAAGCAGAACATCTCGCAATCGTTGAGGATCAGCTTGCCGGTCGCAAGGACACGCCGGTAGCGCTGGTCCTCGCGGCGTTCGGCGACAATGCCCATTTTCGCGATCGGTGGCATGTAGGTCATTGGATCTTCACCCTGTATCGGATCTGGAAGGAACCGTTGGTTGCGAAAGTGGTGACCGGCTTGACCCGGATCGCGCGGACCCGCGCGTCATAGCCGTCGGCGTCTGGGCTCGGGACGTAGCTCCAGCTCGTCCCGTCGGAGAAGTCGATGCAGTCGGTCGTGCTGGCATAGGAGGTGAAGCCGCAGCTCAGCCCGCTGCCCCCCAGCCCGAGCCCCAGCAGACTGCCGTCGAGAAACTCGACCGGCCCCTTCCCCGCAGCGGCAATATCCGCGACGCGCAGCACCACGCGCGTCGGCAAGACGTCGTCGATGGTGATGTTGCGCACCGGGGTCAGCAGGTTGCCCGACGGGTTGCTGAACAATACGCGATAATCGACCGTCGCGCCGGGAAGCGCCTTGGGCGCGACGGTGCTGATCTGGTCCGAGACGACCGCCGCGGTCTTGGTCACGGTCAGCGGATCCGCGCGTGCCGCAGCGGGCAAGATGGCAACACCCAGCGCCGCGAGACCGGCCATCATCCGCCGCATCACTTCGCCCCCCCGAAGATCGTGCGACCCGCGCGCCCGAGCGACCATTGGTCGAACTTGAGGCGGGCGGTGACATAGGCGCCCGAGCGGGTGTAGCGATCCGCCTCGAAATCGCGGTCGCGATAGCCGGTGATGTTGTAGCCGACCGAAACCCACACGTTCTTGGCAGGCGACACGCCCGCGGACGGCCCGCCGCTGAACGCGACGCTGCCGCGATCCCAGGCGTGCTGAACCGAACCCTGCACCCCGATGTCGAAGCGGCGGCCCAGGTCGCGGCGCAGATCGAACCCGATCACGTCGATATAGCCGGTGTAATCGTCCTCGCCGAACGCGCCCCGCACCCATTTCGCGCCATAATAGACCGTTGCCTCGAACCCGTGGCCCGCGCCTTCCGGCCCGGTGCGATAGTTGACCGCGACGTTGTTGATCAGCCGCAGCGTCGACTGGAAGCCGCCGCCGAAGGCGGGCACGCCGATCACGTTGGTGCCGGTGATCCCGGCATCGGCATGTTCGTTGCGGACCTGCAGCCGCTCGAGCAGCGACCAGCGGCTGTCCTGCGGGCGCAGCGCGAGCGCGAGGTCGGCGGTGCCGAAGGCGGCGCGCGCGCCGCGCGTGTCGGTCAGGTCCGAATAGCGCACGCTCGCCGCCAGCGTCCGGCCCTGGCCGAGCGAGCGCAGCGCGTCGGTGTTGATCGTCCAGCGGTTGCTCTGGTCGGACCGGCGATATTCGACGCGCCCGTTCCACGACCAGCGTTCGGCACGATAGCCCGCGCCGAGCGTCGCCGCGACATAGTCGCCGTCATTGCCGTACTGCCCCGCGATCGGCGTGTTGGCGGTGCTCGCGAAGGCGTTGACCAGCGCGCCGGTCGGCACCCGCCCGCGCAGCGTGCTGTTGGCGTCGAGCGTCAAGTCCAAGGTCCAGCGCTTGCCGAGCTTGATCGACTGGTTGAGGCCATATTGCGCATAGGTCCGCTGGCCGTTCTCGCCGCCGGTCGACGCGGTGTTGCCGACCGGCAGCTCCGCCTGGCTCGCGGCCTGCTGGTTGAGCGTGCTCATCAGTTTGGCGCCCGACCACGGCGCGACGTCGAACCCGACGCGCGCGGTGTTGGCGGTGAAATCGCGCCCTTGCGAAATCTCGTAGCCGGCGAGCAGGCGGATCCCCTCACGCACCCGCAACGCGGCGGTGAGTTGCTGGCGCAAGGGGAAGTCGACGCTCTCCTTGTCGCCACCCGGCGCGATCTGCGCCTGCGCGCCGATCACCAGCTTGCCGCCGAACAGGTCCTGCGTCCCGCCGAGCGTCAGCAGTCGCGAATGCCGCGCTTGGCCATCGATCCCGCGGTCGTCGGCATAGGTCCCGCCGACGAACAGCGTCCCGTGCGTCCGGCGATATTCGAGCCGGGTCTCGGCGGCGGTGCGCGTGCCGGGGGTGTCGAGCTGCGTCGCGTTCCACGCGGTCAGCGTCAGCGCGAGCTTGTCGGCAAGCGCGACGCGCCCGTCGATGCCGAACTTGCGCGTCCCCGCCTCGACCACGTTCTGCTGGCCGAGCCCGAAGCTCCGGTCCTGGCTGCGGCCATAGACGAGCACGTCGGCGCGCCGGACGTGGACCTCGCCCTCGGCCAGCCACGCCCGCCCGGATCCGATGCCCAGCCGCCCGCCGGTCGCGATCTCGCCGCGGATTTCGGTGTTGGCGGTCGGCTTGGCCTTGAGGTCGATCCCGGCGACGGTCGCGTTGCCCGCGCTCTCGTCGCGCAGCAGGCTCGCGCCGATCTGCGCGCGGCCCTTCGCCAGCCGGATCGCGGTGCGTCCGCCCGCCGCGAGCTGTCGCGTGCGGCCTTCGGTTTCGTAATCGACGACGATGAACACCGGGTTGTTCGCGCCGTCGCGCCCCAGCACGGGCTCGCGGAAGCGGATCGTCCCCGCGCTCGCGTCGATGTCGTAATCGATGTGGCGAGTCAGTGACTTGGCCGATAGCACCAGCTCGGGCCGGATCCGGTCGCGCGTCTCGATCCGCAGCTTGTCGCTGTTGGGGACGATGTCGCGGCCTGACAGGCGATACGGGCCGGACAGGCCGTTCCCCTGGATCTCGTCGCGCGCATACAGCTGGTCGGTGTTCGCCGCGAACGCGCTGAACAGGATGCGATTGCCCTGATATTCGGCCTTCACGCCATTGAGCGTGCGGCTGTAGCGCGTCAGCTGCGTGTCGGTCAGCCCGGTCTCGAAATCGCCGAGCATGGCGTACAGGTTGCGGCGTTCGAGCCGCAGGTACAGCTTGCGCTGGGTCGCTGCGTCATAGCCCTGCTGCGAGCCGTCGCCATAGACGGTGTAATAACGATCCGGGTCGATCGTGCCGAGCAGCCCACGGCTGCGGTCGATCTTGCGATCGCTGTCATAGGCGATCGTCGCAAGCCACGACCCCTTGATCCGGCCCTTGGCGTAGAAGGCGAGCTGCCCGTCGGTGACGACCCCGCCGCGCATCCCGCGTGGGAGCATGCGGCTGTGCGCCTTGAGCGTATCGTAGCCGAGCGTGCCCGCGCCGAAGCCGACCACCATCCAGTCGCGCGCCACGCCTGACAGCCAAGCGCGGATGTCGCTGGTGTGGACCTGCTCCTTCTCCGCCAGCGCGACCGAGACGTGCACCGCACCCGCCTGCGTCGTCGGTTCCAGCGCGATGAACGCGAGGCCGTCGTCGCCGGTGACGCGCGCGGTCGCGGCGGCGCGGCCACGGCTTTCGAGCGGGCGCTGCTGCGCCAGGTCGGCGTCGAGCGCGGCGGTGTAGGGCTGGTCGACGGCGAACGGGACGACGGTCCCGTCGCGGACCGGGCGGCCGTCGCGATCGGTCACCCGCACCGCGATCAGTGGCCGAGTCAGGCCGTCCGCGACGAGCCGGCTTTGCGCAGCGGCATAGGTCGCCCGGACGGCGGCGGTCGACGAATGCACCGTGCGTTCCAGCGTGGTGACGAGCTGCCCCGAGTCGTCGAGCACGCGCGCGACGATCCGGTTGTCGCCGTCCTTGAGCCCGAGCCCCGACCAGCGCGACACCGCGAAGGTCTTGTCCGGGCTGGTGTCGGTGGTGTCGAAATTGAGCACGTCGGCCAGCGTGCCGTTGACGCTCAGCGCCACCCGCTGCCCGGGAAGATGCTTGATCGCGACCCGCGTCACCGGCGCGCGTGGGTTGGTGTCGGCGGTCGGGAACAGGATCTCGGTCCCCGCCGCTTGCCCGGTCAGCCAGTCGCGGTCGCCCGCCGCCACGCTGTCGCTCGCCACCGTGATCGGCAGGGCATTGGCGGCAGCGGCCTTGACGCCGGTCGGGCGGAGCTGGAAGTCGACGCGCTTGAGCAGCCCGCCCTCGGCCTCGACGAAGCGCGAGATCGCGCTGCCCGCGGTGCGCGTGTCGCTGTCGCAGGCGACGGGCTCGTGCGAGGCGGGGAGGCTGTTGGTGTCGAGCTGGACGACATGTCGGCCCGGGCGGATGCCCTCGACGTGATAATAGCCGCCCTTGTCGGTAACGACGAAGGTCCCGTCCTCGAGCACCAGCCGGATTCCCCGAATACCGACGCGCCCGCTGTCGGGATCGCCGCAGCCGCCTTCGGTCACGCGACCAATCAGCGTGAAGCCGCTGGTGAACAGCAATGGCGTGATCCGCACCGATGCCGCCGCCTCGTTGCTGGTCGCGCCCGCGCTGCCCGCCGCAAGGACGCGGTTGAGCGCCTCGCCGGTCGGCGCGCCCGGCGCGATCGACACGACGTAACGAATGTCGACGCGCTGCCCGACCGGGATCGGCGGGACCGCGAAATCGAGCGTGCGCCCGTCCGCACCGGGCACGGCCTCGCTCGCGCCACGCGTCGATCCGCGCTCATAGCGCAGGCCGGCGGGCAGGATGTCGGTCAGATGAACGTTGCGCGCGGTGTCGGTGCCCCGGTTGGTCACGCTCACCAGATATTGCACGAAATCCCCCGGCGACGCCTCGCGCACCGATGCGGTCTTGGCGAGCAACAGCGCGCTCGGCCCGGCGCGATCGAGCGGAATGTCCGAATAGAACGGGTTGGGGGTGTCGATCTTGAAGCGTTTGCCGAAGGACGCGTCGTTCAGGATGAACGGCAGCCCCTTGGGGTCGCGCAAGGCGGTGAGGTCGGTCAGCGACCGCGTGGTCGGCGCCGTATAGACCCCGGGCGGGACGATCCGCAGGTGATAGACGCCGGGCGCGACAAGCGGGAAACGGTAATTCCCCTGCGGGAAATCGTAGAGACGACCGCTCGCATCGGTCGCCTGCGCACCGCTGATGACGGTCGCCGGGTAGCGGCTGACGCCATCGTCGCCGAACACCATCGCGAGCTGGTCGTTGTCGTCGAGCAGCGACACCGTCGCGCCGTCGATCAGCGCGCCGGTGGCCGAATCGAACACATAGCCCGCCGGATCGACCAGCACCGACGCGCTCGACGCGAGGCTGAAGTCGTCTTCGGTGAACGACAGCGTGAAATTGACGCCGCGACCGCGGGTCACGTCGCATGGCGCGAGTTCGGGCGAGCCGCCGCCGCTTTCGGGAACACCACCCGCGAACACACCGGTGTCGACGTCCGTTTCGAGCAGGTCGATTTCGCCCGTCGTGGTCGACGTGGTCACGGTGATGTGCGAGGTTTCGCGCACCTTGGGGTCGCGATTGCCGCCGACATTGTCGAGCACCAGGATGAGCGGTGACGTGATGTCGATCGCGGCCACCTTCGGCGCCGCGGCCAGCGTCGCGACGTCGATCGGCGCGGGCGTGAATTTTCGCGGTGACGTTTCGCACTTCAGCCCGGTCAACTGATACCCGATGGGCAACAGGCGGAAACTGAGCGTCGTCGGACGCTTGATGCGCGTCACGTCGAGCGCGACCGTATTCGAGGAAATCGTTTGTCGGCCGCTCGAGGCGTCGAAGCCGAGCGTCGCCGTATTGGCAATGCGCGTCACATCGGCCGCTGTCCCGGGGACGGCGGCGGCAAGCCCTGCAAGGGCGCCAAGGTGCGCGATATGCCTGAATCTGGACATGGCGGGGCGTTCCCCGGCGCGCGGGTTTCGCGCGCCGGAGGGACACTTCTCCTGTAGTATTGAGCGCGAAGGCGGCTAGTTGATCGTCACCTTGAACGCGACCGCGACCGTACCGCCGCCGCCGACGTTCCCGACGATCGCGTTGACGTTGCGGTTGGTGCTGTTGAACGAGGCGGTGACGCCGTCGGTCTCGGTCGCATCGTCCGCATCATCATCCTCGGTCGACCCGAGCGACACGCAGGTGCCGCCCGGCGTACCGATCGTGATCGATCCCGGAACATAAGTGGTATTGGCGGGGACGATGTCGTTGAGCTGGACGCCGTTGGCCGACGCCGTCAGCGTGGCGTTGCGGACGAACAGGCAATATTGCACCAGCGCCCCCGGCAGCGCCTTGGGGTTGAGCGAACTGACCCCGTCCGACAGCACCAGCGCGGACTTGGTCACCGTCAGCGCGACGTTGCGCGTCCCGATTTCATACGAGGCATAGGCGCGTCCCTCGCCGTTGCGCGGAAGATCGACGCCGATCCCGTCATTGTCGTCGTCGGCGAAGACGATGTCCACGGTGGCGTCGCTGTTGAGCAAGGTCGGCACCAGCAGGTCGCCGCGGGTGTTCGACAGGCCACCGGCCGCCGCGATCACCTGCAGGTTGACGTTGGCCTGGCTGAGCGTTCCCGACCCCGGCACGTTGCCGACGATGAACACCGCGACAGACGCATCCGGCGCGAGCTCGTCGACATAGGTCTTGGTATCGACCCCGGCATCATACACGCCGTTGTTGTTCGAATCGACGAACACCCGCAGGCTGCTCATGTCGAAATCGTCGATCCCGGTGACCAGCCCGTCGGCGATCAGCGACTGACCCGGATCGAGGTAGAAATCCTGGATGCCGTTGGTCGTGTTGGTCACCTTGAACTTGGTGACGGCATCCACCTGCCCCAGGTTCACTTGCGTCTTTGTCCCACCCTGGTCCGCGATGACGGTGAAGTTGACCTTGCGATCGACCACGAAGGTGGCGGTGGTCGAGTTGGTCGTCTGCGCGGTGCCGTTGACGGTGTAGGTCACCGACGCGGTATTGCTGATGCTCGTGCCGGCCGTCGTATTCTGCGCCGCGGTCTGCGCGTGCGCGGTCCCGACGGTGGCGACCGCGGCCGACCCCGTCAGCAGCAAGGTTCGAACCCTGTTTCGAAACATGTTGTATACTCCCTGTTACACGGTGTTTTTATTGGACGGTGGTGCGGATCATCGCAGGACGGCATCGAAGGCGAGTTGGCCCTGCGCGCCGGCCGTGATCGGACGCTCGAGCCGCCACCGGACATGGGTGACATCGTCGGGGGTCGCGGCGCGCGTCGTGCCGTTGGCGGCGGCGACGCGCAGGCTGGCAAGCGGCCCAAAGGTCTTGCCGTCGACCGAAAGATCGGGCGCGGCGGAAGTGGCGGCGGGCGCGCGATAGGCGATGCCCTTGGGAACCGGGTTGTCGAGCACGACATTCCCGATCGGCTGCGCGCCGGTATTGCGGTACGCGAGCACGAAGGTGACGCGGTCGCCCGGAACGATCCGACGCGCCGGCACCAGCGCGACCCGCACCGTGCCGTCCGCCGCGCGAGTCTTCTGTTCGGTCAGCACCTTGGCTTCGACCTGCAACGGGCCTGCCGCGAGCGCGGGGGCAGCGCACAGCAGCGCCGCGAGCGGTATCGCGATCGGCGCGATCGTACGGATTGGGTTGGGCATCGACTGGCTCCTCACTGGATTTTCACACTGAACTGGATGTCGCGGCTTGCCGCCGCGGGCACGTCGCCGAGCGCGACGCGGATCGCGGTTGCGCCGGCACTCCCCGCGTCGCCGTCGTTCGCATCGGACAGGCTGACGGTGTCGAGCTTGAGGCTGCCCGCGACGTACGTCGTGCCCGCCGGGATCGCGTCGTCGATCACCACGCCGCGAGTCGCGGCCGGGAAGCTCGCGAGCAACCGATAGGTCACGATCGCGCCCGGCACCGCGCGCGCGCCGCCGTCGGGGGACAGCACGCTCTGCGACTTGGCGAGCATCGGCACGCCCGCCGTCGGGCCGAGCTGCGTCGTCGCGCTGGCAGTCGCACTGGTCGCGCCGACGACCGCGTCACCGCCCGCGTCGCCCGCGGCGGGATAGACCGTCCCCGGCGCACCGCTTCCGGTCCGCGCGGTGGCGGTCGCGGTGATCGTGGCGGCGGCGCCGACTTGCGCGCCATCGAGCAGGACGAAGACCCGCGTCTTCTGCCCCGGCGCGAGCGATACCGCAGTGCCCGGCGCGAGCGACCGATCCGTCGCCGCGGTATAGACGCCGTCCCCATCGCTATCGATGACGAGCCGATCGACCGCTACGCCCGAAGATCCGCTGCCGAAAACGACGGTATAGTCTTCCTGCCCGTTACCCGTGTTGGTGACGACGAAGCCGACCGCGACCGTCTCGCCACCGCGCGTTTCCGCCGTCGCGCGGTCGGCGGCGATCGTGACGTCCAGGATCTCTGCGGTCGTGAGCGTGACTGTATTGGAACTCAGCGACTGCGGCACGCCGCCGTCGGTCGTCGCGGTCAGCGTCGCGGTATTGGCAATCGCGCTGCCGGCCTGCGTCGCGGCCAGTGCAGGCGTAGCCGTAAGGACTGCGGCGGCGGCAGACGCGACGAAGCAACCCGGCGCGTACCGCCTGTTGTTCCTGTCGCTGCCCTTCCCGAGTTGCACGTTCATCGCCCACCGTTGCGCTAACGGCACTCAAGCTGGGCGAGGTTAATGCGATCCTACTTGCGGATGATGCGGACGATGATCTGCGACCAAAGTCTAACGCCTGGAGAAGGTTTGCTATTCTTTTCGATCCCGGCGCCTGGTCGAAACTGGACGAAGCTTTCGTGCGGATGCGCGGTGTTGGTGAGGCGTCGTGCCTAACGGGGGCGGTTAAGAGCGTGCAGCGCGACACGCGCGTCGCGCCTGGCGGAATCGCGCATCGTTTCGTCGCCTTCGGACACCGCAAGCCAGCTTTGCCCGAGTCGGTGAAACCCCAGCGTTCCGGCAATCCCGGCGATCTGATGCGCGGTGGTGCGGTTGGTGCAATGGTCGAGCTCGGCAACCGCCTCACCAATCTGGGTATGGAAGGCCGCGACGATCGGGGCGATTTCGGCAGCACCAAAGGCAGCAGCAAGCCGCGTGATCCCATCTAGCCATCCGGCCGGGCTCCAACCGGCGACCGTATCCGCGATTTCCGCGAAGCTGCACCGGGTCGGCAACACGGCATCGATCCCATTGTCCCGCAGCACCGTCTCGTCGAGGTCGGCAGTAGCGTACGCCAGAACAGGAACCGTGCCGATCGGGCCCGGCAGTGCGCGGATCTGTCGCGCCAGCAGCAGATGGTCGCGGGGACGCTCGTCCAGCATGACGATGACGAGGTCTGGCACCGGCCGCACAGCCAGATTCGCGATCGCCGAGGCAATGGTCAAGCAGTCGGTGGCAAACCAATCTGCTACCACTTCTTGAAGGAAATCCGTGGACCGGACCCTTTTACCGACGCCGGGAACAATAGTGCAGACCGGCCATTCAGCTTTATCAACTTCTTGTTTCAAGACATTGATCTCGGTTTACGAAGTGCGTACCCTCATTTACCCGTACCGAAAAGTTCACCCTCTTACGAGGACTATCCCGGGAGATCTTACGCGCAATGGTGGCGGGGCATGTATTGATCGCGGATGATCATCCGTTGATACGCGAAGGCTTGATGCTGGCGGTCAAGCTCGCTGTTCCCGGTGTCATGATTGATACGGCCGGATCCATCGAAGAAGCTGGCCGCGTGATTGCGCAGCGCCGCAAGGGATACCGGCTCGTTTTACTCGACTTCATGCTTCCCGACTCGCGCGGCTTCTCGGGATTGCTGCACTTGCAGCATTTGCTGGGCGCAACCCCCATCGCGTTCGTTTCGTCGAACCGCGAGTCTTCGGTCATCGAAGCGGCACAGGCGCTCGGCGCGGTCGGGTTCCTGTCGAAGAGCTGGCCGCTCGACCGGCTGACCGCCGCCCTGCGCGAGATCGTCGCGGGGAAGCCGGTCTTTCCGGAAAAAAACCACGCCACCGCCGATCATGACGCCAGCCCCGCCCGGCCCGCGCGCGATCTGATATCGACGCTGTCGGGCGCGCAGTTGAAGGTGATGCTCGCGCTGGCGGACGGGCGGCTCAACAAACAGATCGCGGGGGACCTCGGCATCACCGAAGCGACCGTGAAAGCGCACATGTCGGCGATCTTCCGCAAGCTCGGCGTCACCAACCGCGCGCAGGCATTGCTCGCGATGCAGCCGTTACTGGGGGCCGCCGCCGCGGCCGAGCCTCTATGAGCGCCCCGCGCGACCCCACGATCCCCGCACCGCCCGATGCCACGCGCTTTATCCTGGCCGCGCTGACCGGCCCGCTGCTGCTGATGCTGATGGCGGCGGGGCTGCACTATCAATATTCGACCAGCGATACGCTGCGCGACGCCGCGCGGACCGCCTATGAGCGGCGTGCCATCGCCGCAACGCTGATTCCGCGGATCGCCGACGCCGAATCCGGGCAACGCGGGTTCGTCATTACCGGCGAGGACCGGTTCCTCGCCAATTACGCCGCGGCGCGCAAATCCGTGTTCGTCAGCCTGGCGGAACTCGATCACGATCTGCGAAGCGACCCTGCCCAGCATGACCGGCTCCACGCCATGCACAGCCTGGCAGCGGCCAAGTTCTCGGAGATGGACGGGGTCATCGCGCTCCGTCGCGACAACGGGCTCGACGCGGCGGCGCAGCGGGTGGCGCGTGGCGACGGGGCGACGCTGATGGGGCAAATGCGGGCGCTCTCCGAAAGTATCGTCGCTTCCGCCGGGGAACGGCGGGATCGCAGCCTCGCGGCCTTTCAGCGCGGGACCGATGCGAGCCTGATGACCATCTGGGTCGGAATCGTCGTCCTGGCAGTCATCACGCTTGTCACGGCGATCGCCTTCTGGCGGCAGAGCGGCGCGCGGTATGCGGCACGGCGCGAGGCGTATGACGCGGCCAAGCGCAACCGCACGATCCTGGACAGCACGGTCGACGCGATCGCGATCATCGATCCTGCCGGTCGGATCGAGACGATCAATCGCGCCGCGTCGACCCTGCTGGGTTATGCTCCCGAGGAGCTGATCGGCCGCGACGTCACGACCGTCACCGGCGGTATTCGCGGGTCCGGTACGATCCTGGAACGGCTGCGCGCGACCGGCGATCCGCTCGCGCAGCCGTATCGTCCAGACCGTACCGTCGTGCACCGCGACGGCCACGCGATCACGGTCGACGTCACGCTCGGTGTGATCCATCTGCCCGACGGCGCGCACATCGTGGTGTCCGCGCGCGACGTGTCCGAACGCAAGCGGATCGAGCGGATGAAGGATGCGCTGATGAGCACCGTCAGCCACGAACTGCGGACGCCGCTGACGTCGGTGGTCGGCGCGCTGGGGCTGCTGCGCGCCGGTTCGGCGGGAGCGATTCCCGAACCCGCGGCGCGGCTGATCGAGATCGCCGAGAACAATTCGCGGCGGCTGATCCGGTTGATCAACGACATGCTCGACATCGATCGGATTCAGTCGGGCACGCTGCAACTCGCGCGCAGCGTGATCGATCTGGCGGGGGTGGTCGACCGGGCGGCACTCGGCAGCCAGGGCCTCGCGGCGGCGGAATCGGTGCAGATCGCGTGCGCGCTGCCCGAAACGCAAGCGCTCGTGCTCGGCGATGCGGACCGTTTGCTGCAGGTCATCACCAACCTCGTCTCCAACGCGGTCCGCGCGTCGCCGACCGGCGGCATCGTCCAGATCGGGCTGCGGATTGACGCGGGGACCGGCAAGGCGATCGTCACGGTGGATGACGAGGGCATCGGCGTCCCCGTTGCGTTCCGCGACCGCATCTTCGGCCGGTTCGAGCGCGCCGATGGCCAGCAGGGCGTCGGCACCGGGCTTGGGCTCGCGATCTCGCGCGAGATCGTCGCGCGGCATGACGGGCACATCTGGTTCGAGGATCGCCCCGCCGGCGGGTCGCGCTTCGCCTTCGCGATCGCTCTGCAGCCCTCGACCGAAACAGCGGCGGAGCCGTCTTCGAAACCGTGCGTTCTGATCTGCGAGGATGATGTCACGGTGGGGCGTATGCTCGAGACGATGGTGTCGGAGTTCGGTTATGCCGCAGAGCGCGTCGAAACCGCGCGCGCCACGCGCGATGCGGTGGCGACTCGCCGGTTCGCGGCGCTGCTGCTCGATCTCCATCTTCCCGACGAAAGCGGCCTCTCGCTCGCCCGGTCGTTGCGTACCGCCGACGGTACGGCGACCCTGCCGATCATCATCGTCTCGGCCTCGGACCGTAGCGCCGTCGACGTTTCCGTTCCGCTGGATCTGGTCGACTGGCTGGTAAAACCGGTCGATCCGCGACGGCTCGGCGATGCGATCGACCGCGCGACCGGTCGGTCCGGCAGTCCGCGCGCGACGATCCTGCACGTGGAGGACGACGAGGACGTGCTCGCCGTCGCCGAGACCGCGCTGCACCCCGACGCGCGCGTGCTCAAGGCCACCGACCTCGCGACGGCCCGTCTGCTGATCGAAACCGAGCGCCCCGACCTCGTCATCCTCGACCTGCATCTGCCCGACGGCTCCGGGCTGTGCCTGCTCCCGATGCTGGTCGATGCGCAGGGGCCCGGCGATCCCGACGATCATCTTCACCGCGCATGAAATCGCGCCCGAAGCGGCGCGCAAGGTGGATGCCGTTCTGGTCAAATCGCGCGAAACCCTTCCCGATCTCAGGGCCACGGTCCGCCGGATTCTCGAATCGCGGATGGCGGCATGACCACGCCGCTGCGGATCCTGTATGTCGACGACGACGCCGACATCCGCACGATCGTCGGCCTCGCGCTTTCGCTCGATCCTGCAATCGAAGTCCGCGCCGTGGGTTCGGGCACGGAAGCGCTGCGGCGGATCGATGCGGATCCGTGGCGCCCCGACGCGATCATCTTGGACCTGATGATGCCGGACATGGACGGGATCACGCTCCTCGCCGCGTTACGCACGCGATCGGGGCTCGGCCGCACGCCAACCCTGTTCATGACCGCGCGCGGACACGATAGCGATGCCAGCCGGCCAGAGCTGGACGACGCGGTCGGCGTCATCCTCAAGCCGTTCGACCCGATCGACCTCGCCGGAAACCGTGCGACGCCTGATCGAAGCCGCGCCGCGATAGTCCGGGGCCGGGGTTCCCGCTTACCCCAGCCGCAACGCCACCGACCGCGCATGCGCGGGCAACCCCTCGGCCTCGGCCAGCGCCACCGCCGCCGGCCCGATCGCCGCCAGCCCTTGCACGCCCAGCTCGAGAAAGCTCGTCCGCTTCATGAAGTCGAGCACCGACAACCCGCTCGAGAAGCGCGCGCGCCGCCCGGTCGGCAACACATGGTTCGGCCCCGCGACATAATCGCCGATCGCTTCCGGGGTATGCCGCCCCAGGAACACCGATCCGGCATGCCGCACGCGATCGAACAGTGCCTGCGGATCGTCGCACGCGAGTTCGAGATGCTCGGGCGCCAGCCGGTCGACCAGCGGTAGCGCTTCCTCGAGGCTCGCGGTCACGATGATCGCGCCGTTCGCATCCCACGCCGCGCGCGCGACCTTGGCGGTCGAGAGCGTACCGATCTGCAGATCGACCGCCTCCGCGACCGCGCGCGCGAAGGCGGCGTCGTCGGTGAACAGGATCGACTGGCTGGTCGGGTCATGCTCGCTTTGCGACAGCAGGTCGGCGGCGATCCAGTCCGCGCGGTTCTTGCCGTCCGCAACGACCAAGATTTCGGACGGTCCCGCGACCATGTCGATCCCGACCACGCCGTACAACTGCCGCTTCGCCTCCGCGACCCAGGCGTTGCCCGGCCCCGTCACGACATCGACCGCGCCGATCCGCCCGGTACCATAAGCGAGCGCCGCCACCGCCTGCGCGCCGCCAATCCGCCACATCTCGTCGACGCCGGCAACATGCGCCGCCGCGAGCACCAGCGGGTTGACCTCACCCTTGGGGGTCGGCGTGACCATCACCAGCCGGTCGACCCCTGCGACCTTGGCGGGGATTGCGTTCATCAGCACCGACGAGGGATAGGCCGCGCGCCCACCAGGAACATACAGCCCCGCCGCCGCGACCGCATTCCACCGCGCGCCGAGCCGCACGCCCGCATCGTCGGTCGTGTCGCTGTCCGCGGGTTTCTGCTTCTCGTGATACGTCCGGATCCGCGCCGCGGCGAGATCGAGCGCATCGCGCAATTCAGGCGTCAGCGCTTCATACGCGGCGAGCCACTCCGCGCGTTCGATCCGCCAGCCGGTCTCGTTGAGATCGTGCTGATCGAACTTGCGCGTGAACGCGTGGAGCGCGGCATCGCCTTCGTCACGGACGCTGGAGATGATCGTCCGGACATCGCGCGCGACATCCGCGTCGGCCTCCCGCCGCGCGTTGACGAGGGTTTCGAACGCGCGGTCGAACCCAGGTTCGGAAGTGGAAAGCCGGATCATACTAAGCTCCCCTCCCCTTCAGGGGAGGGGCTGGGGGTGGGGCAGTCCAGCAGACATGCCGTTGATAACAGGCACGGCCCCACCCCAACCCCTCCCCTAAAGGGGAGGGGCTTAAGCAAAGAAAGCACACTCACGCCGCCATCTCCTGCGCAACCGCCCGGCGAAACGCCTCGACCAGCGGCACGATCTGCCCGCGCGTCTTGAACGCCGCGCGGTTGACGATCAGCCGGCTGGTAACCTCGCAGATCACCTCGACCTCGACCAACCCGTTCTCTTTCAGCGTCCGCCCCGACGACACCAGATCGACGATCCGCGGCGCCAGCCCGAGCAGCGGCGCCAGCTCCATCGCGCCGTTCAGCTTGACGCACTCCGCCGACACGCCCCGCGCGGCGAAATGCGCTTCGGTGACATGCGGATATTTGGTCGCGATCCGCACGTGGCTCCACCCGCGCGGGTCGTCATGCGCCGCGAGATCGGCAGGTTCGGCGACCGACAGCCGGCAATGCCCGATCCCGAGATCGACCGGCGCGTACAGTTCGGAATAGTCAAACTCCGCCAGCACGTCCGACCCGACGATCCCGAGTTGCGCCGCGCCATGTGCGACGAACGTCGCGACGTCGAACGCGCGCACGCGGATCAGGTCGATCCCCGGATTGTTGGTGGTGAAGCGCAACGCGCGCGACTCCGGGTCGCGGAACGCCGCTTCGGGAACGATTCCAGCACGTTCCAGCAAGGGAACCGCTTCGGACAGGATACGCCCCTTGGGGACGGCGATGATGATCGGATCGGCCATATGGGTCGGGGCTTTACTTGGGCGGGGGGGTGGGCGCAACAACACCCGAGAGACCACCAAACGCCGCGCAAAAAGGATTGGTTCAATGGCCGACGAACAGACCAACCGCGGCGCCTTCCTGATCCAGCAACACTATTGCGAGCGCAACGGCGCGCCGATCTACGCCCGGATGTGCGCGGCGGTAGCGGCAGGCGTCACGCGCGCCAGCCCGATCGGCGCGCGCATCCTCGACTGGCCGGGCGAGCCGACTCGCGATGCGCTGCCCTTGCGGCTGTTCGGCGGGCTGCACGCGCTCGTGCTGGCGGGGCAGGATGCCGGGCTGGCGGAGGTCTATGCGGGCCGCGTGACCGATCCCGCCGCCATCAGCGCGACGCTCGAACGCGTGTTCGCGGAGCATGCCGCGGCGTTACTCCCGTGGCTCGATGGCCCGCCGCAAACCAACGAACCAGGGCGCTCGGGCGCGCTGATGCTCGGGGTGATCGCGCTGGCGCAGCGGCACGGGCCGAAGATCGAGCTGCTCGAAATCGGGTCGAGCGCGGGGCTGAACCTGTTGATCGATCGCTATCGCTTCGATCTCGGCGGGACGCTCTATGGCCCTGCGGACTCGCCCGTGACGATCCGCCCCGAATGGTCGGGTCCCCCTGCCAGGTTCGTCCCGCTCGATATCGTGTCGGTGCGCGGTTGCGACATCCAGCCGGCGGACGCGACCGACCCGACGGTCGCCGCGCGGCTCGCGGCCTATGTCTGGCCCGAGACACCCGAACGGCTCGCCCGCGTCCGCACCGCGATCGCGATGCTGGGGGAGCGCGGGGTCGATCTGGTCCGCGCGGATGCCGCCGACTGGGTCGAGGCACGGCTCGCCGAACCGCAGGCGGCGGGGGTGACGCGGGTGCTGATGCATTCGGTCGTGTGGCAATATCTGCCCGAGCCGGTCGCGGAGCGGATCCGCGTGGCGATGCAGGCGGCGGGCGCACGCGCCACGCCTGACCGCCCGCTCGGCTGGGTGACGATGGAGCCCGACCGAGCGCTCGGCCACCAGATCATCCGCGCGCGGAGCTGGCCGGGGGATGGCGCGTGGGAACCGCTCGCGACCGCGCATGCGCATGGGACTTGGGTGAATACCGGCGGGGGGAATGGCGATGCGCCGTTGGTGGCGTTGCCCGAGGCGGCGAGAATCGCGGTCTGAGCGGAGGGAACGCCAGGTAGCGCGCCCTACCCCAGCCATTCCCGGATCGCCGCGACCACCGCCGGCGCATTCTCCCACGGCACGAAATGCCCAGCGTCGACCTGCCGCACCGTCAGATCCGGCACCAACGCGTCGAGCCCCTCGAGCTGGCTCGGCAGCAACGCCACGTCCTTCATCCCCCAGAGCACCAGCGTCGGCTGCCGCACCGGCGGGAACGGCGCGTCGAGGAACGCGGGCCGCTCGGGCGTCTCGTCCATCGCGGGCACGATGATCGCGCTCGCGCGATACCAGTTGAGCATCGCGGTCAGCGCGCCGGGCTGGCTCCACTGGTCGAGATAGATCGGTTTCTCGTCCGCGATCCTGGCGGCATCGGCATGCTTGGCGAAGCTGCCGTCGAAGAACGCCGACAGGCCGATCCCCTCGACATGCTTCTCGATGTCGGGATTGCGGAACGCGCGGATGTACTGGCTGGCTTCGCGCTGCGCCATGTCGTCGAACAGCGTCCGCTGGAAGACGAACGGGTGCGGCGCGTTGATGATGACGAGCCGGGTGATCCGCGCGGGGTTCTGCAACGCCGCCATCCACGCGATCGCGCCGCCCCAGTCATGGCCGACCAGCGTGAACGCCGCGATCCCGAAATGGTCCGCGAGCGCGAGCAGGTCGGCGACGATCTTGTCGGGGGTATAATCGCTGACGTTTGCCGGCTTGGACGACCGCGCAAACCCGCGCTGGTCGGGCGCGACGACGAAATGGTCGCGCGCGAGCTCGGGCATCACCTCGCGCCAGGTGCGGTGCGATTCGGGGAAGCCATGGAGCAGGATGACCGGCGGCTTGCCCGGGTCGCCCGCGGTGGCGACATCGAGCGTCACGCCGGTGGGAAGCTCGATCCGGTGCAGGTCCTCAACCACTGTCTCTCTCCCTTTTCAATTCTTCTAAAGCCCCTCCCCTTCAGGGGAGGGGTTGGGGGTGGGGAAGTCCAGCCAGACCGGCCTCTCGATGAGACACCGCCCCACCCCAACCCCTCCCCTAAAGGAGAGGGGCTTCAAGTCAGCTCAAGGATAGCTAACCGTTTTCGGCACTGCCGGAATCGGGATCCATTCCTTCTCATCCCCCGGCACCCGCGCGAACTCGCCCGCAGTCCACGCGCGCTTGGCCTCGTCGATCCGGTCGCGCCGCGACGAGACGAAGTTCCACCACACATGCCGCGGCGTCGTGAACGCCTCGCCCCCGCACAAGGTCACGCGCCCGCCCGATGCCGACCGCAAGGTTGCCGCGATCCCCGGACGCATTACATACAGCGTCATCGGTTCGAGCGTCATCCCGTCGAGCGTCGCCTCGCCCATCGCGACGTACAGCGCGCGCTCGTCGGCGGCCGGATCGATCGGCACGGAACCGCCCGGTTCCAGCAGGATATCGGCGTAAATCGTGCTCGCATAGGTGGTGGTCGGCGCCGAAACGCCCCATAAACGACCCATAACGACGCGCGCTTTCGCCCCCGGCGTCTCCACGACCGGCAGTTTGTCGCGCGGGACATGCTCGAACGCCGGGTCCATCTCCTCGTCCTTTTCAGGAAGCGCGATCCACGTTTGAATCCCTGACAATTCAGGCCCTTGCGCCCGCTCGGCCGAGGGCGACCGCTCGCTGTGGACGATCCCGCTCCCCGCCGTCATCAAATTGACCGCGCCCGGCTCGATCGTCGCCAGACTCCCGACCGAATCGCGATGGTCGATCGCGCCTGCAAATAGGTAAGTCACTGTAGCAAGGTTGATATGCGGATGCGGCCGCACGTCGATCCCCTCGCCCACGCTGAGCACCGCCGGCCCCATCTGGTCGAAAAAGATGAACGGCCCCACCATCGTCCGCGGCCGCGACGGCAAGGTCCGATGCACCTTGAACCCGCCGAGGTCATGCGTCACCGGGGTAATCGTCTGGAGGATCAGATCGTCATTGGTCACGAGTCAGGCTCCAGTGCCAGGAGGATCTCGCTGAGATCGCTCGGAAAATACGGTTCGTCGAGGGCCGCCAGTTCATCGGCGGTGAACCACCGCCAGCGCGTCATCACTCGCTGTTCGAGCGCGGTGTGCCCGGTCGTATCGATCGCATCGGCGTCCGTCCGCACGTGGAAATACCGCTCGTCCGCGCTGACCGGCACGCCCTCGATCGTGATGAACTCGACGTCGCGTTGCAGCACTTCGGGCCCGGGATCGGCGTAAATCCCGGTTTCCTCGATCAATTCCCGCCGCGCCGCGGTCGCATAATCCTCCCCCGGGTCGAGCGCGCCGCCCGGCGTGCACCAGAACGGCGGGCGATCGTCGGGATCGAAGCGGAACAGCAGCACCCGGTCCGCCGCATCGCGCAACAGGATCCGCGCCGCCGGACGCAGGGCACGTTCCGTCATTCCCCGTCCAGCTCAGGATAGCGACGGAAAATGCCCTCGGTCGAGAACGGCACGCGCCGCTCGCTCTTGAGATATGCCCTGATCCCAGGGAGTTCGGCGACCTGATCGCGGATCGCGATCACGCGCGGATAGTCCGCCTCGATCGCCGCCATCCGCTTGGGGAACATGTAGCGCAGCCCCTCGACGATCTGGAACAGTGACGTGTCGGCGTAGGTCCAGCGATGGTCGACCAGCCAGTCCCCACTATGCGACGCCGCAGCCTGTTCGAAATGCTGGAAGAATTTCGGGATCCGCTCGTCGCGAAACCCATCGGCGGCGCCCAGCGCGGCGGTCTTCTGGTCCTCGTAATAGGCCATCATGTCGACCGGATGGTGGACGTTGTGGACCTCCGCGACCATGTCGGACATCGTCAGCTGCAACTGGTTGAGCCACAACCGGTCCGCCATATTGGACGGCGCGAGCTGATGCCGCTCGCCCAGATACAGCAGGATGTTGGCGACCTGACCGATCACCATCCCGTCGAGTTCGAGATACGGCGGCGCGAACGACCCGCGCTTCGCGGCGTGCTTCTCCAGATTGGCGACCAGCGCCTCCGCGCCCTGTTCGCGCGCGCAATCGACATAATTGATCCCCGCGGCCTCGAGCGGCAGGCGGATGAACTCGCCGCGTCCCTGGATACTCGGCCAATACCACAGCCCGTAGCGCACGCTCATTCTCCCGGAGCCCTCGCGCGGATCGCAAGGGCATGAATGCGATCGCGCAGCAGATCCGCCAGCGCCTGGTTGACCAGCCGCTGCCGCTGCACCCGGGAGAGGCCGGTGAAAGCGGGGGCTTCGATCGTCACCGAAAAGTGCGATTCGCCCGTGCCGTCGTCCCCCATGTGCCCGGCATGCTGCGCACTGTCGTTGCTGATGTCGAGACGCGTTGGAGAAAGCGCTGAATTCAGTCGATTCTCGATCTCCTTGACCAGAGGAATCGAGGGGGCGGCGGTGCTGGAAGGTTCGATCATCGCGCCTATATAGGGCGCTTTTGCATCCTCAGGGAGCCTGCGTGGCGCGCGAATCCGAAAAGAAAGACCGACCCAATGCTCGCTTCCACGGTCGCGTGGAGGGGACCGGACGCCCGTGCTCTTATCCCGGTTGCACCGAAGCGGGCGAATTCCGCGCGCCTCCGGAAGACGGCCCGGCGAACGGGTTCGAGGGGCCGCGACCGTATCGCTGGTTCTGCCTCGAGCATGTTCGTGCGTTCAACGCGCGCTACAACTTCTTCTCCGGCATGAGCCCCGACGAGATCCAGCAACAGCAACGGCCCTTCTCCGGATGGGAACGCGAAACGCGCGCGTTCGCGCATTCGGGCGCGGACGTGCCGCCGAAATGGTCCGATTTCCACGATCCGCTCGACGCGATCGGCGCGCGTTTCCGCCGTGCGGCAGAGGCACAGCGTAAGGACGGGCGACCGTTGTCCGAAGCGGACCGGCGCTCGCTCAAGGTGCTGGGGCTCGCGACCGACGTCGACCGGCGCGCATTGCGGGAACGCTATGCCGAGCTGGTGCGGCGCTATCACCCGGATCGCAACGGCGGTGACCGCAGCTTCGAATCCAAGCTGCAGGACGTGATCAGCGCCTATACGCAGTTAAAGGGCGCACCCGCGTTCGCGTGACCGCGCGGCTAATCACGCTATCCGCTTGGCGACCGCTTCCAGCTGTTCGGCCACCTTGGACCAGCCTTCGGTAAACCCCATCGCCTCGTGCTGCGCGCACGCCTCTTCGGTCCAGTGGCCGGGCGCCCGCGGAATAGCGTGTCTTCCCCGCTTCGTCGGCGAATTCCATGAAGCCGACGATGAACGGTCCGGCCGGAATCCATCCCTTGGTGAAGGCGTCGGTGAAAACGATCCTTTCCATCGGAACGATCTCGAGGAACACCCCTTCCTGCGGCATGACCTCGCCCGCCGGCCCGCGCATGATCATCGCCGAGCGACCGCCGGGTCGCGCATCCTGCTCGACGATTTCCACGGTCCACGGCTCGGGGCACCACCATTCGGCAAGGTGATCGGTCCAAGCCCGCCACACCGCTTCCCGCGGTGCGTCGATCAGGCGCGTGATCCGCAGTTCGTGCACGGGAGTCGGGGAAACGGCACAGCTCGACATGGATTCTTTCCTCACCCTGGATGGCAGTTCCGTCGCGGTCGAGTGCGCCCCCGCTAGCGGGGGAGCGTCACGGTCATGCGGGTACGGCGGACGCGACCACGCCGAAGGCCACTCCATGTGGGTCGGTCGCGACGATGATGCGGTCTCCGCCCGGAACTTCGTGCGGCCCCATCAGCACGGCCCCGCCGCCGTCGCGCACTGCCGCCGCCGATGCTTCGATATCGGGAGCGCGAAAGTAGAATTGCCAGCCCAATGTCTGCTCCGGACTTTGACGCTGCATGGTCGCGCCGATCTCGCCGTCCGCGGCATGGACGAAGACATAGTCGCCCAGATCCCCCGACATCGTCATCTTGTCCGGATAGGTCCAGCCGAACAGCTTGGCGTAGAACGTGTTGGCCGACGCCTGATTTGACGTGACCAGTTCGTTCCAGGCGCATTTGCCAATGCCCGCGCCATCGAACGCGGTGCTCGCTTCATCGCTATCGCCGCGCATGATATAGAAAGGTATGCCCTGCGGATCCGCGACCACCGCCATGCGGCCAATGCCGGGAAGGCTCCACGGCGCCATCAGGACCGCGCCCCCCGCAGCGGTGACCGCCGCGGCGGTCGCGTCGACATCCTCGACCCCGATGTAGAACAGCCATTTCGGCGTCGCGCCGCCCGTCGCCATTTCGGCGGTCAGCCGCATCACCCCGCCGACATTGCCGGACCCGGTCGCGATCATGCGATAATCCATGCCTTCCGGCGCTTCGGCCTCGATCTCCCACCCGAGCACCTTGTCGTAAAAGGTGCGCGAAGCACCGGGATCGGGGCTGACCAGTTCATACCAGATCGGCGTGCCATAGGCGTTTGTCATCGTCGTTCCCCTCCCCAGGTCGATCAGCAGTCGAGCACCACTTGAAAGCCGCCGAAAATCATCCGCGCGCCGTCGATCGGCATCTCGACGCCGGTCGAAACCATCCGCGGATCCGCGCGCACCTTTGCCATGCCCATGTCGCGGGTCGCCTTGTCGGGCCATTCGATCCACGAGAACACGACCGTCTCGCCGTCGCCCGCCTGGATCGCGCGCCGGAAGTCGGTCTGCTTTCCGTCCGGCACGTCGTCCGCCCAGCCTTCCACGACGCGCGTCGCGCCATGGTCGCGAAAGATCGGCGCGATCGCCTCGGCAAAACGCGCATAGCCCGCGCTGTCGGTCCCCGCCCTGACGGGAATGACCAGGCCATCGACGTAGGTCATGCGAGGACCCCTTCCGCCACTGGAGCAGGCGCATCGGACGCGGGCGCATACAGCGCAAGCTGGTCCGCCAGCGCCTTCTGAAAGGCAGGGCGCACGGTACAGCGATCGAGATAGGCAAGCAGAGTCGGATAGCCCGAGAGGATCGCGTCGCGCGGCACGATCCGCAGCACGCACGCCATGATCAGATCCCCTGCGCTGAACGCATCGTCGAGGAACGGCTTGTCGGCCAGCGCCGCGGCAAGATCGCCAAGCCGCGTCTGCAGCGCCTCGACCACCGCCGGGCGCCGCATCGCCGACCACGGCTCGTCCGCCTGGAACAGGTCGACCATCACCAGATCGTTGGCGAACGGCTCGACCGAATTGAGCGCCGCGATCACCCATTGCTCGGCACGTGCCTGCCCGGCCGGATCGGGCGGCAGCAACCCCGGGGCCTGCCGCGCGATATGGAGCACGATTGCCCCCGATTCGAACAAAGCGACCGTATCGTCGCGATAGGTCGGCACCTGCCCGAACGGCTGGAACGCGCGATGTTCGGGGGTCTTGGCGCTGTCCACCAGGTCTACGCGATACGCGATGCCGGTTTCTTCGAAAGCCCAGCGGGCCCGAATATCCCGCACGTGCCCGCAGGCAAAGGGCGGAACCCACCGGAAGGTCGTGATACTCGGCGTCATGCGATCCTCTCCTGATGTCAGTCGCGTTAAAGCGCGGTCAGGCCAGTTCCATGGCAGCGTCCGTCGCCGCCTCATCCATCCATACCGGCCCGAACCCATGGCCGTCGGGATCCTCGACCCCGCGCGAGTACATGAAGCCGTGGTCTTCCGCGCCATGGACCTCTCGGCCCCCAGCGGCGATCGCCCGCGCGGCGAACGTGTCGACCGCGTCCCGCGTATCGCACGACAGCGCGAACAGCGCGGCGCTGGTCGCGGCGACATCTGCGATCGGTTTCGTGGTCAAGGTGCCGTAGAAGTCGTGACGCGCGAGCATGAAGGTGATCGTATCCGACCAGACCATCGCTGCCGCCTGGTCGCCGGAGAAACGCGGATCGCGCGTGCAGCCGATCGCCTCGTAGAACGCGGTCGAACGCGCCACGTCCGCAACCGGCAGGCTGATGAAGATTCCCTTCGCCACGGCGCACTCTCCCCTTTGCGACTCGTCGTTTGCAAAGTCTGCTCCGACTGGTTAGCAAAAACAACCATGAAGTTAGAAAAGATAACCACGAAGCGTTGGTATGGCGACGCCTGCGGAACCGCGCTCGCGCTCGAGTTCCTCGGTGAACGCTGGGCGCTGCTGATCGTGCGGGAGCTCCTGCTCGGCCCGCGTCGTTTCGGCGAGATCCGCGACGGCCTGCCGGGCGTGAGCGCGAACGTCCTGACACAGCGGCTGCAAACGCTTGAAGCCGCTGGCATCCTGACGCGGGAAAGCGCGCCGCCCCCCGCGGCTGTTCAGGTCTATGCGCTGACGCCGTGGGGCTTGGAAGCCGAACCGATCGTCATGGCGCTCGGACGCTGGGCGCTCCGCTCCCCGGCGCATGATCCCTCGCTGCCGTTTTCGCCCGTCTCGCTGATGCTCGCGCTTCGCATGATGCTCCTGCCCGAGCGTACCGACGGCTTCGACGCGACGATCGGGTTTCGCATGGGCAATGACGCTTATGGCGCGCGTATCGTGGACGGCACGGTGCTGATCGAACGCGGCATGATCGACCACGCCAATGCCGTGCTTTCGGGCGAGCCCAACGCGTTCCTGCCCGCGCTGTTCGGCACCACCCCCTTGCCGGACATGGTTGCGCAGGGGCGCCTTGCGGTCAGCGGCGATGTCGCGCTGGCCGCGCGTTTCTGCACGTTTTTCGAACTTCCGCCAAAGATCGGATGCAACTGACGGCTCGACTTGGCGCGCCCCGAACGGCTAGGGAGGGCGGACCTTCTGTAAGAGCGCCCCCCTCATGACCGATATCCCCAACACCCAGCCAGACAGCCGCGAGACGACGATCCTCGATGCGCCCGATCGCATGGTGAAAGTCCGCGATCTGTTCGGGATCGATTCGGACATGGAAGTCCCCGCGTTCAGCGAAGCCGACGAGCGCGTTCCCGATCTCGACCCGGCCTATGTGTTCGATGCGCCGACCACGCTCGCGATCTGCGCGGGCTTCGCGCACAACCGCCGCGTGATGGTCCAGGGCTATCACGGCACCGGCAAGTCGACGCACATCGAACAGGTCGCGGCGCGCCTCAAATGGCCGTGCATCCGCATCAACCTCGACGCGCACATCAGCCGGATCGATCTGGTCGGCCGCGACGCGATCGTGCTGCGCGATGGCCAGCAGGTCACCGAATTCCGCGAAGGTCTGCTCCCCTGGGCGTTGCAGACCCCGACCGCGCTCGTATTCGACGAATATGACGCGGGCCGCCCCGACGTGATGTTCGTGATCCAGCGCGTGCTCGAGACCGAGGGCAAGCTGACCCTGCTCGACCAGAATCGGGTGATCCGCCCTAACCCGTATTTCCGCCTGTTCGCGACCGCCAACACGGTCGGTCTTGGCGATACGTCGGGCCTGTATCATGGCACGCAGCAGATCAATCAGGGCCAGATGGACCGCTGGAACATCGTCGTCACGCTCAACTATCTGCCCGCGGCAGTCGAGGCGCGGATCGTGCTCGCCAAGTCGGGCGAATATGACAAGCCCACCGGCAAGGCCGAGGTCGAGAACATGGTCCGCGTCGCGGATCTCACCCGCCGCGGCTTCATGAACGGCGACATCTCGACCGTGATGAGCCCCCGCACGGTCATCACCTGGGCGCAGAACACGCTGATCTTCGGCGATGTCGGCTTCGCGTTCCGCTTGTCGTTCCTCAACAAGTGCGACGAGACCGAGCGGTCGCTGGTGGCGGAATATTACCAGCGCGTGTTCGGCAAGGACTTGCCCGAGAGCGTCGTCGGCGCGGGCGTGAAGTAAGCCATGCTGCTCGCCCTGCTCTTGCAAGTCGCCGCCACGCCCCCGGTGCCGTGGCTGGTGACGACCAAGGTCGGCGCGGCGAGCACGGCGACCTCGACGTCGGTCTGGTCCGACGACGGCAAGGCGCGGCTGGTGGTGCGATGTGATGCCGCCAAGGAAAAGATCGTCTCGATCCAGTTCATTCCGCGCGGTGGCTTTCCCGCGGCGCAACCGCGCCCGGTGTCGATGAACATCGACGACAATGGCTGGCTCGGCGCCAACTGGCAATTCCCGGGCAGCGGCGCGTTCACCAGCCAGGATGCGATCGTCACCACGCTCGCGGCGCAGATCGCGCATGGCAAGGCGATCAAGGTCCGGGTGATTAACCCCGACAATACGCCGGTCGACGTCACGTTCACCGGCCCGCCGACCGACGCGCCGGTCACGCGCGTGCTGAGCGCCTGCGGGTACCAACTGGGCGTCGTCCCGCCGCGTTCGGCGGTCCCGCTTCCAACGCCGACGGCGGCGGCGGTCACTACGGCAACCGCTGACGAGGAATAAAGCGATGCAGCTCGGCCGCCTCAACCATGTCGGCGTGGCGACGCCATCGATCGAGAAGTCGATCGCCGTCTACCGCGACCTGATGGGCGCGACGCGGATCGGCGAACCGTTCGATCTCCCCGCGCAAGGCGTGAAGGTGTGCTTCATCGACACCCCCAACACGCAGATCGAGCTGATCGAACCGTATGACGACAGCTCGCCGATCGCGGGGTTCCTCCGCAAGAACCCGGCGGGCGGGCAGCACCACGTCTGCTTCGAAGTCCCCGACATCCACGCCGCGGTCGCCAATCTCAAGGCGAAGGGCGCGACGATTCTCGGCGAACCCCGCATCGGCGCGCACGGCACGCCGATCGTCTTCGTCCACCCGCGCGACATGGGGGGCGTGCTGGTCGAACTGATGGAAACGCCCTGCGGCAACCACGGCTGACGGCTTGCGCCGCTCCTCCTCAGTTGGCCGCCCCCTATCCGTCATCCTGAACGCGTTTCAGGATCCAGCCCTCCGCGAGTCCGGACCGTGCCTGTTGCGCGGTGGATGCTGAAACAAGTTCAGCATGACGGCAGCTGTGGGGGGGCGGTGACGATCAAACCGTCGGACTGGGAGCATCATGTCGGCGTCTTGAACCCCCACGCTTCCCTTTTGGCGCGCCTTCGGCTAAGGGCCGCGTTCTGATATTTCCCCGACATTGCTAGAGGTTTGTTTGGCCAAGGAAGAACTGCTCGAAATGCGTGGACAGGTGGTGGAGCTTCTCCCCAACGCCATGTTCCGCGTAAAGCTCGAAAACGACCACGAAATTCTCGGCCACACCGCCGGCAAGATGCGCAAGAACCGGATTCGCGTCCTGGTCGGCGACGAAGTGCTGGTCGAATTGACGCCGTATGATCTCACCAAGGGTCGCATCACCTATCGCTTCAAGTAACGGGCCCGCTTCTCCAGGCGGAACCGCCCGGGAAGACACTGCCATGACGCTCGTTCTTGCCTCCGCTTCACCGCGCCGCCGCGATCTGCTCGCGCGGCTCGGGGTGACGCCCGCGCGCATCGCGGCACCCGACATCGACGAAAGCCCGCTCAAGGCCGAGCCGCCCCGTGTCTATGTCGAGCGGATCGCCGCCGCCAAGGCGCGCGCGGTGGAGCGTGCGCCGAGCGAGGTGATTCTGTCGGGCGACACCACCATCGCGCTCGGGCGCCGGATCCTCGGCAAGGCCGACGACGATGCCACGGTGCGCACGATGCTCGCCGCGCTGTCCGGCCGCCGCCATCATTGCCTGACCGCGGTCTGCGTGATCGACGCGACCGGCAAGCTGCGCGCGCGCCTGTCCGACACGATCGTCGCGTTCAAGCCGCTCTCCCCCGCTGAGATCGATGCGTATGTCGCGTGCGGCGAGGGTTTGGGCAAGGCGGGGGGCTATGCGATCCAGGGCCGCGCGGAAGCGTTCGTGCGGTTCCTGTCCGGCTCGCATTCTGGCGTCATCGGCCTGCCGCTGTTCGAAACGCGCGCGCTGCTGCTTGCGGCGGGTGTGCCGCTTGGCTGAATGGCTCCACGAGGCCGGGATCGGGGAAGCCCGTGCCGCGCTGGTGGTCGACGGCGTGATCGTCGAAGCCCGGATCGAGCTGGATCGCCCCGGCCCGCGACTCGGCGCGGTCTTCCCTGCCCGCCTGATCGAAATCACCGTCAAAGGCCGCGAGGGCCGAGTCGCTTTCGACGGCGGCGAAGCGATGCTGGCGCCGCTTCCCCCCGGCATCACGCAGGGTGCCGCGCTGACGGTCGAACTGATTCGCGAAGCGATCCCCGAGGGCAGGCGCACCAAGCTCCCGCGCGTAGCCCCCGCCGAAGGCCCCCCGCGCGATGGCCCCGACCTGCTCGCGCGAATCACCGCAAGCGGCATCCCCGTTCGCACGCTCCACGCGCACGAACCCGATGCGCTCGAGGCGGCGGGCTGGTCCGAGGTGCTCGAGGAAGCGATGACCGGCGACATCGTCTTCCACGGGTCGGTCGGTGGCGCGCTTCGCATGAGCCCCACGCCCGCGATGACGCTGTTCGACGTCGACGGCTATCCCCCGCTCGAACCGCTCGCGCTCGCTGCGGCGAAAGCGGTCGCGGCGGCGATCGTCCGGATGGATATCGGCGGATCGATCGGGATCGACTTCCCGACGATCACCGGCAAGGCGGCACGCGCCGCAGTAGACGCCGCGATCGACGCCGGCCTACCGCAACCGTTCGACCGGACCGCGATGAACGGCTTCGGCTTCGTCCAGATCATCCGCCGCCGCCCGCGCGCGTCGCTCCCCGAACTCCTCCGCGCCGATCCCGCCGCGGCCGAGGCGCGCGCGCTGCTCCGGCGAATCGAGCGCACCCCGCCCCCGGCCCCGGCGAATCACCGCGTCAGTCCGCGCGTTCACGCGGCGCTCCGCGCCAACCCCGCCTGGACCGCCGCGCTGGCGCAGCGTACCGGCGTCACCCCGATCTTCGAAAGCGCCTGATGCCCCGCAACAAACCCTGTCCGCTCTGCGGCAAACCGCTGTCGCAGGCGCACGCCCCCTTCTGCAGCCAGGGCTGCCGCGACCGCGACCTGCTGCAATGGTTGGGCGAAGGTTATGCAATTCCTGTGACGACTCCGCCCGGAGATGAAGAAGACGGGCTAGACAGCACGAAATCTCCCGACTAAGAGGCCGCTTCCCAGACGGCCCCAGCGGGGTCGCCCGGTGTGCCCGAGTAGCTCAGTTGGTAGAGCATGCGACTGAAAATCGCAGTGTCGGTGGTTCGAATCCGCCCTCGGGCACCATTCCTTTACAGCGCGAATGGACCCCATCCATGACCGAGACCAAGCGAACCGCCTTCATCACTGGCGGGACCGCCGGGATCGGTGCGGCAGCCGTCCATGCCTTCGCCGCTGCCGGATGGCGCGTCGTCACCACCGGGCGTCGCGCGGACCGTCTCGACACGCTGACCGAAGCCCTCGGCGCGGACACCGTCCACACGCTCGCCTTTGACATCCGCGACACCGCCGCGCTGGAAAGCGCCGTCGCCGGATTGCCAGCCGAGTTCGCGAATATCGACCTGCTCATCAACAACGCCGGTCTCGCGCTCGGTACGTCGCCCGCCGATTCGGCGAAGCTCGACGACTGGCAGACGATGATCGACACCAACATCACCGCGCTGGTCACTGTCACGCGGCTGCTGCTGCCGGGGATCGTCGCGCGTAAGGGCGCGATCATCAACCTGTCGTCGGTTGCGGCGACCTACCCCTATGCCGGCGGCAATGTGTACGGCGGGACCAAGGCGTTCGTCCGCCAGTTCAGCCTGGGTCTCCGCGCCGACCTGCACGGCAAGGGGGTGCGCGTCACCTCGATCGAACCGGGCATGGTCGAGACCGAATTCACCACCGTCCGCACCGGCGGGGATCAGGCCGCGTCGGACAAGCTCTACGGCGGCGTCAACCCGATGACCGCCGAGGACATTGCCGCCACCATGCTGTGGGTCGCCGAGCAGCCCAAGCACCTCAACATCAACACGCTCGAGTTGATGCCGGTCAACCAGTCGTTCGCCGGGTTCGCGGTCGCGCGCGAAGGCTGACCGCGTCTGGGAGCGTAACGGGGGGGGCGTAACGGGTTTTTAGGAGGCTTCGGGGCACAAGCCGCCGGGACATTCCCAGCCCAGGCGCCCCTCGATGCAGCGTTATCCCCTGATCGCCCCCAACCCCCCGCGCCTTAGCGAGCACCGCACGGCCCTGCAGCGCGTCGAGGCGTCGGGCGTGTTCAGCAACAACGGTCCCGAAGTTCGCGCATTCGAACAGGATGCGACCGCACAATTGTTCGGCGGGCAAGGTGCGACGCTGGCCGTCGTCAACGCCACGATCGGGCTGATGGTCGCGCTGCGCGAGGCGGTCGGCGAGCAGCCGGACGGGCGCTACGCGCTGATGCCCGCGCTGACCTTCGCCGCGACCGCACAGGCGGCAATCTGGGCCGGGCTGACCCCGCTGATCTGCGACATCGACCCGGCGGACTGGACCGCGAACGCGGCGCAGGAAGAACGCCTGCTCGCCGAACATGGCGACCGGATCGCGGTGCTGCTGCCGTACGCGACCTTCGGCACCGCGATCGATCTCGACCGCTATGCCTGGCTGCAACGGCAGACCGGCGTCGGCGTGGTGATCGATGCCGCTGCCTCACTCGGCACGATCGACGACTCGGGAATGGGTTTCGGCGCGGACGCACCGTTCGCGGTGGTGCATTCGATGCACGCGACCAAGACCTTCGCGGTCGCCGAGGGCGGGCTGATCCATTCGGGCGACGCGCGGCTGATCGCGCGGCTGCGCGCGATGGCCAATTTCGGGTTCGAGGCGGGACGCAGCGCGACGCTGGATGGCCTGAACGCCAAGCTGCCCGAGGTCATCGCGGTGATGGCGCGTACGAAGCTCGCCGAGATCGACGCGATCTGCGATCACCGCGCCGCGCTCGAGGCGGCGTACCGCGAGCAGCTCGTCGGCGTCTCCTTCCAGCAAGCGACCGGTCGGCGCCGCGCGAGCCAGTTCATGCCGATCCTGCTGCCAGACCATCTCGCGCACCGGCGCGATTCGATCGCCGCCGCGATCGAGGCGGCGGGAGTCGGTGTCGGTCGCTATTTCAGCCCGCATCTCGGCGAACAGCCGTTGTTCCAGCGCCGCGCGACCTTCCTGCCAACCCCGGTCGCCGATTCGGTCGGCGCACGCTCGCTGTCGCTCCCCGTCACCGATGCGATGGGGATCGACGACGTCACGCAGATCGTCGAGCGCATCCACCGCGTACTGGCCGCCGAGGACCGCGTCCCCGCTCGCCCGCATGCCCCCGCGATCGCATCGATGCTGGTCGTCGGCGGCGGCCCGGCCGGCACCGCGATGCTGACCGCGGCGAGTAAGCGCGGGCGCCTCGCGGACCTCGCCGCATCGGGGCTCATCGTTGCGGAACGCGGCGACTCGCTCGGCGAGGGGCGGATCGGGCGGTACGGCATCACGTCGGACAGCACCGCCGAAACCTTCCTGAGCGCGGTGAAGGACAATCCGCATCCCGAGATCGCCGCGCTGACGGATCATCCCGCGGGGCGTGCGGTCGCGCGGCACATCGGTGCGCTCGGTGTCCCGCTGGTCGAGGCGGGCCCGTTCGTCCGCGCGACGGGGGAACGGCTGCACGGCCTGGTCGGGCGGCATGGCGGAACCGTGCTGACCGGGCATGACGTGCTGTCGACGACGCGCACGTCCACCGGCCTGTGGTCGAGCCGGATGCGCCGGATCGCGGACGGCGTGGAGTTCGATCAACTCTCGCAATCGGTCGTGATCGCGACGGGCGGGCATCAACCGCTCGACCGGCTCGCCGCGCAGCAGGTCGGCGGTGTGTCGCTCGTCAGCGAAGTGGGCGATCGGCTGATGCAGTCGGACGAAGCGCTCGCGCTCGGCGGCCCCGCCAAGATCATCGATCTGCTCTCGCGCAAGCGCAATCCGCGGATCGTCATCATCGGCGGGTCGACCAGCGCGCTCGCGACGACGGTGCTCCTGCTCAAGACCGCGGCGATCCCGTTCGGCGCGGAGGCGATCACGTTGCTCCACCGCCGCCCGCTGCGCCCCTTCTACCCCACCCCCGAAGCGGCGCGCGCGGACGGGTTCACCGATTTCGGCCCGGACGACATCTGTGCGGTCAGCGGCTTCGTCTATCGGCTCGCCGGGTTCCGGCTGGAGGCACGCGAACTGGTCCTGCGGATGCTGCGCGTCGATGGACGCGCGCCGGACCCGCGCGTCGTGGCGCACCGCGTCGCGGGCAATGACGATCCGTTCGTGCGGACGCGGCTGGCGGAAGCGGATCTGGTGATCGCCGCGCTCGGCTATCGTCCGCGCGTACTCGACGTCCGCGACAGCGACGGCAGCGCGATCGCGCTCGCCGCGCAGGACGGACGCGCGATGGTCGACCGGCATTGCCGGGTGGTCGCCGCCGATGGCGCCGCGATCCCGGGACTGTACGGCATCGGGCTCGCCGCCGGGTTCGTGCCCTGGGGGCATCTGGGCGGGGAAGCGAGCTTCTCGGGGCAGGCGAACGGCCTGTGGCAATGGCAGAACGACGTCGGCGCGATGATCGTCGATCAGGTGCTCGGCGGCGCGGTGCGCGCGGTCGCATGACGTTTCTCACCGCCCCCGACCCCGTCGTCAGCGTCATCATCCCGACCTACAACGGGTCCGCGCTGGTCGCGGAGACGATCGCGTCGTTGCAGGCGCAGACGCTCGCCGATTTCGAGGTGATCGTGATCGACGATTGCTCGACCGACGATACGGTCGCAGTCGTCGCCGCGATCGACGATCCGCGCATCCGCCTGATCCGCGCCGAGCGCAATCGCGGCGTCGTGCTGACGCGCAACGCGGGCTTCGCGCTCGCGCGCGGGCGCTGCATCGCGGCGCTCGACCAGGATGATCTGTGCCACCCCGAGCGGTTCGCGCGGCAGGTCGCTTATCTCGACATGCATCCCGCGGTCGCCTTGGTGGGCACCGCCGCCAATGTGTTGCAGGACGGCGTGATCATGCCCTCCCCGCTCGCGCCGGTGTCGACGCCAGCGCTGATCGCGTGGTTGTTGCAGATCGAGAACCCACTGGTCTGGTCCTCGGTGATGATCCGCACCGACGCGGCGCGCCGGCTCGATCCGTTCAACCGACCCGAGCTGCTCTATGCCGAGGATTTCGATCTCTACCACCGCATCCTGCCGATCGGCGGGGTCGCGCGGATCGATACCGAGCTGCTCACCTATCGCCGTCACGCCGCCGGCGCGTCGCAGCGCCAGGCGACCGCGATGCGCGACAGCGCCACGCGCGTGCTCGCGGGCGTCTATGCCGCGCGCTTCGGGGACGCCGCGGCAGACACGGCGGCGCTGATCGTTGCGCATGTGATGGCGCACCAGCCCGTCCCCGATCGCGCCACGCTGGAGCGCGTCGGCGCGGCGCTGGTCACGTTGCAGGAGGATTTCATGGCAACGCACCGCCCGGATCGCGAAAACGCCAAGCTGATCCGCTGGGAAACCGCGCGGCGCTGGGCGCGGATCGGGCGCGCGGGCTTGCGCACCGGCGGACTGCGGCTGGGGGATGCGACCGGCGTGCGACCCGACCACCTCGGGCTCGGCTATGCCGGGATCGAGGATCTGGTGCTGTCGCGGCTGGTCGGCACCGTGCGCGGGGTACAGCGCCGCCGCGCCGCACGCGCCGCGAAGACCTGAGGCCTCACACGCCGCCGCGGCGCGCCTCCATCCGACCGCGTTCGGACAGGCTGCGGAACGTCAGCGACCAGCGCGTCGCCTCGATCGGCGCGATGCTGTGCTCCCACGCCCAGCGCGCTTCGCCCGACAGGTGATAGATCGAGCGCGGCGCGAGCGGCTGCGCCTCGCGCCGATACGTCGCGCGCGCCCCACGTTCGCCGTCCCGCATCCGGAACCGCATCGTCGCGGGCGCGCCGAGCGATAAGCCGACGACATGCTCGAACATCGGGCGATCCCGATGCCACCCGATCCCCGCGCCCGGATCGTACCGGATCAGCAGCGCCTGGACGAGCGCGTCGGGCGCCAGCCCGGCAAACGCCGCCGCCCGCGCGCGGATCGGCAACAACACGTCCGGAATAGGCGCGACCGCGGTGAAACTCCCGCGCTCGAAATCATAAAGCCAGCCGTACGACGCGGTAAGCCGCTTGCCGAGCCACTGCTGGAAGCGGAACGGCGTCAGGTCCGCGGCCTCGATCGTCGCGATCACCGTTTGCTCCTCTGCCGGAGACAGAAACGCCTCGGCAGCGGTCAGTCCGGCGGGGGCGGGCGTGGCGAACAGGTCGGTCTGGTAAAAAGCCATCGACCCGATATAGCGACGCCCACCGTCGGCCCAATGCCGGGAATCCGCCCGATTCCAGCACCGACTCCGGCCTGACGCCCCGTCCAGCGGTGCGATTCGGCCAAGCCGAACCGCCGCTTTGCGACGAACCGCCCAAGTCGCGGGACGGAAACCGTCTCGAACGGGGATCGAACCCCGCCGATTAAGACACTGATACCCATTTATATGGTAAAGCAGAGCCATCAACGACGAGGGACATGTTCCAAACCGTGCAAGATCAGTCACTTACCATTTCACGTCGCGCATTTGCGGGCTCCGCCCTGGCAATGCTCGGCGCTTCGACCATCGTTCCGGCCCGTGCGCAGGCGCCCGTTTTCGGCCGGCCGATGGCGCCTGCCACGATCCAGCCACTCGCCTCCACGCGAGTCGTCCGCCCCGAATTGCTGCGCCATGCGCTGGCCGCGCTGCAGCGCCACGGGTCGCAGATTCCGCACCATGACCGCATCGCGATCGCGGATTTTTCGCTCTCGTCCGCGCAGCCGCGTTTCTATCTGGTCGACATGGCCAACGGCATGGCGACGACGCTGCTCGTCACCCACGGCAGCGGCAGCGATCCGTCGCACACCGGCTACCTCCAGCGCTTCTCGAACAACGAGGGGTCGAACGCATCGAGCGAAGGCGCGTTCGTCGCGTCGGACTATTACGTCGGCAAACATGGTCGGTCGCAACGGCTGATCGGGCTGGATGCCACCAACTACCGAGCGTTGCAGCGCGCGCTGGTGGTGCATTCGGCGTGGTATGCCGATCCGGAGATGGTCCGCACGCACGGCCAACTCGGCCGCAGCCAGGGCTGTTTCGCGGTCAGCGAAGGCGATCTCGACCAGGTCTTCGCGCGGCTCGGCCAAGGCCGGATGATCTATTCCGCCAAAGTCTAAGACTACCCCCTGCCGGGCATGACAGGAAGTTCATGCCCGCGATGCTGCGGCGTCATCCAGCGAAGCGCAGAACCGGGATCCACCCGTTGTAGAGGGATCTCATGACCAAGCTTCTCGCGCCCGCACTCGCCGTCTTCGCTCTGGCAACCAGCTCCATCGCGCTCGATACCGCCGCATCGGCCAAGGGCTGCATCCGCGGCGCGGTCGCCGGCGGGGTCGCCGGCCATTACGCGCACCACCATGCGATCGCCGGCGCAGCGGCAGGCTGCGTGATCGCGCACCATCACTACAAGCAAAAGGCCAAGGCCGCCGCAGCACAACCCGCGCGCTGATCCCGCGCGGTCTGCCGCTTTCCGGCGACAGCGGTATCGTTGTCGCCGGGAATTAGCGCGCGCGCATCGTGACGGCACCCCCGCGACCACCTCTCACCCGAAAGCCCGTCGCGATGCCCGCAAAAATCTCTCCGTTCGGTTCAGCGTTCCGCATGGTGGCAACGGCATTGCTGAGCCTGGCGACGGCCCCCGCCATCGCCGCGCCTGCCCCCAGCGGAACCGTCGCGCTGACCTTCGATGACTTGCCCGTATTCGGCGCAAAAACGTCGGCGGCGGACGGCGCGGCGATGACCACGCGGCTGCTCGCGGGGCTCAAGCGCGCGCATGACACCGCGACCGGGTTCGTCAACGAGGCCCAGCTGGCAACCCCGGATCGGGCGGACCGCGTCCGCATGCTGACCCAGTGGCTCGACGCCGGGATGGACCTCGGCAACCACAGCTATTCGCACCTCTCGCTCAACGCCGTGCCGGTCGAAACGTATATCGCCGACGTTGCCCACGGCGCACAGGAAACCGGCGCGCTGCTCGCCGCGCGCGGACGGCGCGAGCGCTGGTATCGCTATCCCTATCTCGAGACGGGCCTGACGCACGCGGTCCGCCACCGGTTCGAGGGATGGCTCGACACCCACGGCTACCGCGTCGCGCCGGTGACGATGGAGAATTCCGACTGGCGCTTCGCCACGCCCTATGACGCCGCGATCGCGCGCGGGGACCGTGCCGGAGCGGAGCGGATCCGCGCCGCCTACCTCGCCTACACCCGACAGATCGTGCCGTGGTACCGGCAGGCGGGCCGCGCGCTGTTCGGCCGCGAGCCCGCGTTCGTCTTCCTGCTCCACGCGAGCCATCTCAACGCCGCGAGCATCGACGATCTCGCCGCGATCCTCCGCGACCAGCATCTGCGTGTCGTCTCGCTCGACACCGCGATGCGCGATCCGGCCTACCGCACCCCGGACACCTATGTCGGGCCGAACGGCGACGGCTGGCTCGATCGCTGGGCGCTGACCCTCCACCGCTCCCTTCCCTATGCGTCGTTGCCGACCGTGCCCAAGGCGATCATCGCCGAAGACGCCCGGCTGGAAGGCGCGACCGATCCTCGAGCCGCTGCGACGTCCTGAACCATGAAACCTTTCCTGACCTGCCTCACCCTGTTGCTGGGCGCGACGACGGCTGCCGCGGCGCCGCCGTCGCGCCCCGTCCACGCGGCATCCGCCCCGTGGCCGGCGGGCGTCGCGCTCCCCGCCGGCGACCCCATCGACGAAGCGTATCGCCAGGAATTCGGCACGTGTGATCGCGCGGACCGGTTCCACGGCCACAAGGTCCACGGGTGTCGCAACGACCCGAACGCGGTCACCGCGCTCCGCCGCCTGCCGGGGAAGGCGGTCGCCTATGTCGCGAAGCTCGCGGTCGATCTCGACGGGTCACCATTCGCGTGCAGCCCCGCGCATGGCAGGATGGACCAATGCCCGACGTCGCTGATGCTCCCCGACGGCAAGGGCGGCGAGACGCCGGTCGACGCGGACAAGATCCCCTATGTCGTCATCCCGTGGGAAGGCCCGCGCGACGAACAGGGCCGCTTCACCCAAAAGACCGGGGTCGACGTCGGCGATTTCGGCGTGGTGATCGCGCACGGGCGGACGGTTCCGGTGATCGTCGCCGACACCGGCCCGTTCGAGAAGCTCGGCGAAGGCTCGCTCGCGCTGCACCGCGCGCTCGGCCGCGAGCTGTGCGTCGCGCGGACCGACGCGGGCACATGCCGCCGCGTGATCGAACGGATGGAGAGCATCGGTGGCGACGTCACCACCGTGCTGTTCCCGCACACCGCGCGCAAGGGCCTCACCCCCGCCACGATTGCGCAGGTCGTCCGCACCGAGGGGCTGCGGCACTGGCAGGCGCTGCAGAAGCGGGGCTGACGCGCCCCGCCCGACTCTATTTCCGAATTTATAAGACAACAGCTTGCCGTGCCGCACTTCTCATTTAGGATGCGGGCATGATCACGCGGCGCACCATCATCGGATCCTCCCTCGCGGCCTTTGCGGCAACGGGACTTCCTGGCCCCCTCCTGGCCGCCCCATCGGCCGGTCGGCTCAAACAGTCGGTCAGCCGTTGGTGCTACCAGAAGATCCCGCTCGACCAGCTCTGCGCCGCCGCGGCGAAGATGGGGTTGCAGGGCATCGATCTGCTCGAACCCGCCGATTACGAGACACCGCGCAAATACGGGATGCGCTGCACCATGGGCTATGCCGCCGCCCCGATGACGATCCCCAACGGCCTCAACCGGCGCGAGAACCACGATGCGATCGAACAGGCGTTCCGCGTCGGCATCCCGCAGGCGGCCAAGGCGGGCGTCCCCAACGTCATCGCCTTCTCGGGCAATCGCAAAGGCATGTCGGACGAGGAAGGCGCCGCCAACGCCGTCATCGGCCTCAACCGCGTCAAGAAGATCGCCGAGGACAATGACGTCACGATCTGCATCGAACTGCTCAACAGCAAGCGCGACCATGCCGATTACATGGCCGACCATACTGCGTGGGGCGTGAAGGTCTGCAAGGAAGTCAACTCGCCGCGGGTCAAGCTGCTGTACGATATCTACCACATGCAGATCATGGAAGGCGACCTGATCGCGACGATCCGCGAGAACATCCAGTGGCTCGGCCACTTCCACACCGGCGGTGTGCCGGGGCGTCACAATCTCGACGGCACGCAAGAAGTGGACTGGCACGCGGTCGCCAAGTGCGTCGCCGACCTCGGCTTCAAGGGCTATTTCGCTCATGAATTCATGCCGGTCGGCGATCCGCTGACCGCGCTCGCGCAGGCCGTCAAGACGTGTACGGTCTGAACAAGCAAGGGAGCAGCGTGGGGTTGGACCGGAGAGACGCACTGACAGGAATCGCCTTTGCGGCCGCAGCAGCGGCGATCACGGGCCCGGCCAAGGCCGCGGAAGCGGGCGGGCTGCGCCACCAGGTGTTCTTCTGGCTCAAGCGTCCGGGAAATGCCGAAGACCGCGCCAAACTGGTGGCCGGACTAAAGACGCTTGCCGCGGTCCCGCAAGTGCGCGCGCTCCACGTCGGCGTGCCGGCGGGAACCGAACAGCGCGATGTGGTCGATTCCAGCTTCGATGTTTCGGAGCTGATGCTGTTCGACACGATCGCCGATCAAAAGACCTATCAGGAGCATCCCGCGCACCTCGCCTTCGTCAAGACGTGCGCGCCACTGTGGCGCAAGGTCGTGGTCTACGACACCGTGCCGGCCTGACCGACGGTCGAACGCAAGCCCATCTCACTCCCCTCCCTGAAAGTGAGGGGCTGGGGGTGGGTTGGCCAGCGGCGCGCGCCACGCTCTCCCCAACGAACCCACCTTCCAGGAAGGGGAGACGGCAGGGGGCAGCAAGCTGCCAGGTAGCGGACCAGATACCGGCTCCCCAGCCCGCAAATTGCCCGCCCCCGCTTCCTCCAGCTACCCCCTCACCACTCCACGCCGATCTTCCCGAAATGCCCCGCGCCCACCTCATAACGGAACGCATCCGCCAACTGCTCCAGCGGGAAGCGGCGGTCGACCACCGGGCGTACCCCGCTCGCCTCCAGCGCGCGGACGAATTCCTGCTGTTCGCGGCGGCTGCCGACGATCAGGCCCTGCAACCGCGCCTGCTTGGACATCAGCGCCGCGGTCGGCACGTCGCCCGCACCACCGGTCAGCACGCCGATCAGCGAGATATGCCCGCCGACGCGCACCGCCGTGATCGACTGCGCCAGCGTCCCCGGCCCGCCGACCTCGACGACGTGATCGACCCCGCGCCCACCGGTCCACTCCAGAATCGCGCTGCCCCATTCGGGCGTGTCGCGATAATTGACGCAGTGATCCGCCCCCAGCGCCCGGGCGCGCTCCAGCTTCTCGTCCGACGACGAAGTGATCGCGACCACCGCACCCATCATCTTGGCAATCTGCAACGCCCAGATCGACACGCCGCCGGTCCCGAGCAACAATACGGTGTCCCCCGGCTTGAGTTTGCCGTCCACGACCAGCGCGCGCCAGGCAGTCAGGCCTGCGGTGGTGATCGTCGCCGCCTCGACCGCGTCATAGCCCTTGGGCGCGTGCGTGAAGGCGGTCGCGGGCAGCACCACCGCCTCGCGCGCGAAGCCGTCGATCCCGTCGCCGGGCGTGCGGCTGAAGTCGCCGATCGTCGGCGTCCCGTCCTGCCAGTCGGGGAAGAAGCACGACACGACCATGTCGCCCACTGCGAATTCGGTAACGCCGTCGCCGACCGCCTCGACCAGCCCCGCGCCATCGGCCAGCGGGATCCGGCCCGCAGCCTCTCCCATCCGCCCGGTCACGACGCCAAGGTCATGGAAGTTGAGGGAGCTGCCGTGCAGCGCGACGCGAATCTCGCCCGCGCCCGGCTGGCCCGGATCCGCGCTCTCGCCGAGCGCCAGCGTATCGAGCGTTATCGGATTGCCTACAGTAAACGTCCGCATCATGATCTCCTTGGTCGGGCACCATGCCCCGATATCGCGCGCTCAACGCCCGGCGGCGGCGACCGGCCCCGACGAAGGATGATGCAAAGAAGCCCCTCCCCTTCAGGGGAGGGGTTGGGGGTGGGGCAGTCCAGCAGAACTCCGCTCTCTGCGAGGCACTGCCCCACCCCAACCCAGCGTCGGGTCGGTCATGCCCCCGGCATGGCCTGAACAGCGCGGGGCGCTGTTCCCCCGACGCTCCTGAAGGGGAGGGGCTCAGAAACCATTCGACGCGTGCGGCAACCCTTAGCGCGAACGGATGCGGTGCCCGGTCGAAAAGCGATGAACTCCCCACTTGGTAAGCCGTTGTGCTGCAAACCCCTGACCCGGAAAGCGAAACGCGCATGGCCTTCTCCCCCTCCCCCGTATGGTTGATCACCGGCTGCTCGACCGGTTTCGGGCGCGACCTCGCGCAGTTGATCATCGACCGGGGCTGGCGCCTGATCGCCACCGCGCGCGACGCAGATCGCGTCGCCGACCTCGCCAAGGCCGCCCCCGACCGCGTCCTCGCGCTGGCGCTCGACGTGACCGACCAGGCGCAGATCGAGTCGGTCACCAACGCCGCAATCGAAAAGTTCGGCCGGATCGACGTGCTCGTCAACAATGCGGGCTACGGCTACCAGAGCACGATCGAGGAAGGCGTGGACGCGGAGATCCGCCAGCAGTTCGACGCCAACGTGTTTGGCCTGTTCGCGATGACGCGCGCGGTGCTGCCGCACATGCGCGCGCAAAAGAGCGGGCATATCATCAACATCACCTCGGTCGCGGGCCTCGTCGGGTTTCCGGCGTCGGGCTATTACGCGGCCTCGAAACACGCGGTCGAAGGCTTTTCGGATTCACTGCTGGCCGAGGTCGCGCCGCTCGGGATCGACGTCACCTGTGTCGAGCCGGGTCCGTTCCGCACCGACTGGGCGGGCCGCTCGCTCCAGCAGACCGAAAGCAAGATCGCCGATTACGCCAATACCGCGGGCAAACGTCTCGCGGATACGCGTGGTGTCAGCGGCAAGCAGGCGGGCGATCCCGTCCGCGCGGGCGAGGCGATGATCGCGCTGACGGTCGATCCCAATCCGCCGCGGCATCTCGTGCTCGGCAAATGGGGCTATGACGCGGTCACCGACAAACTCCGCGCCCGGTCGGCCGAAATCGAGCAGCACCGCGACGCCAGCCTCGCGGCGGATTACCCGGACGCCTGATCGCCGCCGCGCCGGTTCGATCCCCCCGGCGCGGTCCGCGCATGGCCGAGCGACAGGCGCCCGGTCATGCGCGGGCGGATCGCGCCGCTCGCTTCAATGCGTGCGTCGTCCGGTGCCCCCGCGTGCGGCTTCCCCGTCATGCCGCGCGCCGGACCGCAGGGCGTGCGGTCCACTCGGGCAAGTGCTGGTGCCGCAACATCGTCTCGGGCGTGATGCGGTCCGCGACGACCGCGAACCGGTCGCCGTCGACCAGCACTTCGGGAATCCGCGCGCGGCAATTGTACGTCGACGCCATCGTCGCGCCATAGGCCCCGACGGTGTGGAACACCGCCAGGTCACCCGCCTTCACCTGGTCGATCTCGCGCCCCGTGGCGAAAGTATCGCCGCTTTCGCAGACCGGACCGGCGATGTTCGCCACCATTCGCGCCCCGTTCGGTTCGACCGCGACGAAATCGTGGAACGCATCGTATAGCGCGGGCCGTGCAAGGTCGTTCATCGCCGCATCGACGATGACATGCGGGTCGGGCGCGCCGGGCTTGATCCACACGACTTCGGTCAACAGTACCCCCGCCGCCGCCGCGATGAAGCGCCCGGGTTCGAACGTGAGCGTCACGTCCCAGTCGCGCGTGACGCGGTCCACCATGATCCCATAGGCCCAGGCCCGCGGCATCGGCTCGCCCGGACGGTAAGCAACGCCCAGACCCCCGCCCAGATCGACGCGATCGATCCGATGCCCCGCACTGCGCAACGCCGCAATCAGAGCGCCGGTCCGACGATAGGCAGTCTCCAGCGGCGCGAGATCGGCGAGCTGGCTCCCGATGTGAATCGCGATGCCGCACAGGTCGAGCCCGTCGAGCGCCGCCAGCCGACCATAGATCGCAAAGGCATCGGCATAGGCCACGCCGAACTTGTTCTGCTTCCGCCCGGTCGAGATCTTGGCATGCGTCCCCGCATCGACATCCGGATTGACGCGAAGCACCGCGGTCGCCCGTACGCCTCTGGCGCGCGCGAGCATCGCCAGCATCTGCCCCTCTTCCTCCAGCTCGATGTTGAACTGCCCGATCCCGGCATCCAGCGCCGCGACCAGCTCGCGCCGGGTCTTGCCGACCCCGGAATAGAGGATTCCCGACGCGGGCATCCCCGCCGCCAGCGCGTGGACGAGCTCCCCGCCAGAGACGATGTCCGCGCCGTACCCCTCCTCCGCCAGCAGCTGCAGGACGGCGAGGTTCGGATTGGCCTTCACCGCAAACGCCAGATGCTTGCGCCGGATCGGCGCCAGTGCCTCGCGAAACGCGCGGGCGGCGCTGCGCAGCGCGGCGCTCGAATAGACATAGGTCGGCGTCCCCACGGCGGCGGCGATGTCGGGCAGCGCGACGCCTTCGGCATGCAGCACCCCGTCGCGGAGCGCGAACGGCTGGATGGCCTGCATCAGGTCAGTCATGGCGCTGCGCCGTCCTGCGCCCGCGCCGGGCGTGGAGCGTTTGCGGCAACCGCTTGTGCCGGCTGCGTTCGACCCGGAACGCGGCGGGCACGCGCTTGCCCTGGACGATCAGCACGAACCCGAACAGCGCGAAACCGAAACCGACCAGCCCCGGCAAACTGCTCTCCCCGATCCGCTCGAGCGACGCCACGACGCTCCCCGCCGCCAACAGCGCGACTCCGATGCCGCGCCACAGCATGTCCCGGTGCGTCATGCAGCCTCTCCCCGCACTGGCGTTTCGGTCGGTACGGGGTCGGCGATCACGGTCCGTCCGGCGCCCGCGATCGCACGCGCGCGCGCCTGATGCTGCGCCGCGTGGCGCGCGTCCCCGTGCCACAGCACGATGTCCGCCGGCAGATCGCATTCCGACCCGAGCGCGGCGACGATGTCGCCCGTCTCGAACGCAATCCCGATCGCGGGATCCCGCACGTCGGAAGCGGCGCTCCGGGCCCGCCCGATACACTGCGGCGTCGCCCCGATCCCGCGCGCCTCGATCGCCGAGAACCCCAGCGTCCGCGCATGGCGCACCGCGCACAGCAGCAGCGTCCCCGTCCCGCAATCCGCATCGACGATACGGACGCTGTGCCGGTTGGCGTTGCGCAGCGCGGTCAACGCCGCCGCCAGCGCGGCCCAGCGCGGATCGCGGCACCGTGGCGCGCGGCGCGGTCGCAGGAGGGTGCGCGGTCGGGGCGACCGGCGCGCGTTCGGGGACAGCATTATGCTGTGATCGGCCAGATAGGTCATCAAAATGTCCTGGAAATAGGGATCGGACGCGGTCAAGCCGCGTGGCGCCAATGCTCGGCGGTTTCCCACGGCTCGACCTTCGCGAACGAGATCGTCGGCACCAGCGGCGCGGTCGCGCGCACGATACGCGCGCCGGGCAGCGAATGTCCTTCGCTGCGCGCGAAGGCCATGGCGGTCGACAAAGAAATGAAGCGCCCCTCGAGGCATCCGCGGTTGTCCTGGACCAGCCAGTGCCCCGCGGCATCCTGCCCCACGATCAGCACGCAGGGCGGTTGGTCTGACGTCGAAGCGACGGTCGAAAGCATGATGCGACTCCTCGGCCCGATCCTGTCGCGCGGCCGGTGGACCCCGGCGGCGTGCGATCAAGCCAAGCGTCAGATAGGCGCGCGCGCCGTTAAGGTTCGAGAGCGATCGAACCCCGGCGGCATAAAACTCCCATATAGATCAGCGCGTCACGGCGGACACGCGCGCGGTTACGCGGTCGTCAACACGCCGTGGAAGACCTGGTCGTCGAGCGCTTGCCCCGCGCCGACAGCCACGCACGTCAGCGCATTCTCGGCGACGATCACCGGCAGGCCGGTTGCCTCCGACAACACCGTGTCGAGACCCGCAAGCAAGCTGCCGCCACCCGTCATCACGATTCCGCGGTCGAAGATGTCGGCGGCGAGTTCGGGCTCGGTCTTCTCCAGCGCGGACAGCACCGCCTCGATCACTTGCCCGACCAGATCGGCAAGCGCCTGCGCGATCTCGGCCTGGTTGACGGTGATCTCGCTCGGCACGCCGTTGAGCAGGTCCCGCCCGCGCACGCGCATTTCCTTGCCGACGCCGTCCTCCGGGATCAGCGCGGTGCCGATCGCGAACTTGATCTGTTCGGCGGTCGCCTCGCCGATCATCAGATTGTGCTTGCGGCGGATGCTCGACGCGATCGCATCGTCCATCCGGTCGCCGCCGACGCGCACCGAGGTACTGTACGCCAGCCCGCGCAGCGACAGGATCGCGACCTCGGTCGTCCCGCCACCGATATCCACCACCATCGCGCCGATCGGTTCCGCCACGGGCAGCCCCGCGCCGATCGCGGCCGCCATCGACTCCTCGATCAGATGAACCTTTCGCGCGCCCGCGTTCATCGTCGCCTGGCGGATCGCGCGGCGTTCGACCGGGGTCGCGCCCGATGGGATGCAGATCACGATCTCAGGCCCGCGCGACAGCCAGTTGCGCCCGCCATTCACCTTCTCGATGAAATGCTTGATCATCTGTTCGGCGACATCGATGTCGGCGATCACGCCGTCGCGCATCGGCCTGATCGTCCGGATCGCATCGGGGGTCTTGCCGAGCATCAGCTTGGCCTCCGCGCCGATCGCGCGGACGCGCTGCACCCCGTCCAGCGTCTCCAGCGCGACGACCGAAGGTTCGTTCAGCACGATCCCTTTCTCGCGCAGGTAGATGACGGTGTTCACGGTGCCGAGGTCGATCGCCAGGTCGCTGGAGGAAGGTGACAACAGGCGAGACAGGCGCATGGGCATACAATCTTAAAAAGTCGGGAAGAACAGGCCCCCCGGGTCGAACGGAATGTCCTTGGCCGTGGTCTTCCGCAATCGAGCGGTCAAGCCCGTCTGCGCCAAAATGACCGTTGATGACGTTCCAACGCCACGACCCGGGCACTGTCCGGGACGGACGCCATACTTCGCGATCCGCCACCTCCCGCGCGAACGAAGGTGTTAAGCCCGATAAATCCGGACTTTACGCCAAAGGTTGGTGGAGCCTGCCGCCAACACCGACCCACCGACTGCGCGTATCTCCCGGAAACTTGGTGTGTTAGTATATTGGCACACTTATCGCATGGGGCCGGATGCGCCGCATGGGCGGCGCCTCACACCGTCCGGAGTTTCCGCATGATCGTGCCCGTCCTGATTGCCGCAGCGAGCCTTGCAGGCATTACATCCCCCGCTCTCGCCCCCGCCGAACCGCCAGCGCCCGCCGCGCGCAACCGCACTACAACCACCAATACCTACCGGGCACGCTACGAACCGCACCGCGACGTCTATTGCATCCGGATCTTCGACGATCCCGCCCCCGCCGAGCCATACCCCGGTGCGACCGGGGAGACGTGCCAGTCGCGCGCACGCTGGGCAACCGAAGGGCTCACCATCACCGACCCGCGGCACGACACCGCCGCTTCCGCAGGAAAATCTTAAACCTGCCTGGTTTATCCGACACCCGCCGTAGCCAGTGTGGAAGACAAAGCCGTGCAGCGCCCGCTTTCGATCACCTTGTTTGCGGGTATGTTCGGCTTTTCGGTGATCGTTTCCGGGATTCTCGCGCTGTACGCGACGCAGACTCCCGCGTTCGGTTTCCCAATTGCGCCGGACGCGGCGGACACGCTGGCGCTGCGCATCAAGGCGATCCGCATTTTGGGGATCGCCTTCGCGGTGGCGATGATGCTGCTCGTGGTCTTCGCCAAGTCGCCGGCCGCGCGCAACACGCTCGGCCTGCGCTGGGTGCTCGGGCTCGGCACCAGCGCGGCGTTCCTGCGCGGCATCGGGGCGATCGCGCCGATGGGCGACAGCGATGTCGCGGTGATCGCCTTGTCGGTCATCCAGCTAGGGGCCGAGGGTCTTGCGATCCTCCTGCTCTACGGCGACGACGCCGCCCCGTGGTTCAAACGCCTGCGCTGACCACCGTGCGGCGTCAGGTTTTCGCGCGCTGGATGTACCGGCTGACGTTGTCGGCGAGCACGTCGAGCGGGACGTTCCCGCCCTCGACCACCGCCTGATCGAAATCGCGCACGTCGAACCGTCCGCCCAGCGCAGCCTTGGCGCGGTCGCGTTGCGCGACGATTTCGGTCTGGCCGAGCTTGTACCCGCACGCCTGCCCCGGCCACGCGCAATAGCGTTCGACCTCGCTGACCGCGTTGCTCCGCGGAAGCCCGGTCGCCGCGATGAATTCCGCCAGCGCCTGCTCGCGGGTCCAGCCCATCGCGTGGATCCCGGTGTCGATCACCAGCCGCACGGCACGCCACGACAGGCCCATCAGATACCCCAGCCGCCCTGCCGGATCGTCCCGATACATCCCCAGTTCGTCGGCGAGCATCTCCGCATATAGCGCCCAGCCCTCGGTATAAGCGTTGAACGCCAGGATCGATCGGATCAGCGGCAGCTTCTGCGCACATTCCCCCTGCCAGACATGGCCCGGAATGCCCTCATGGAACACCAGGTCGGGGATCGTCACCTTGTTGTGGATCGTCGGATCGCCGAGGTTGACCCAGATCTTGCCCGGTACCGTCCCGTCGAGCGACCCCGGGCCGCCGTACGCCGCGGGCGCACCGGGCTCCTCCGCCAGCGGCATCCGGCGGATTTCGAGGTTGCCCTTGACCAGCGTGCGGAACGCCTGCGGCAGACGCGGGCGGATCGCATCGATCTTGCCCTGCATGTACGCGACGATCTGCGCACGCCCGGCGTCGTCGTTCGAGAAGGCGATCTCGGGCCGCTTCTGCAACTCTGCCGACCGCGCTGCGACGGTGCCTTGCGCGAGACCGAAGCTCTTGAGGATCGTGTCCATCTGCGCCTGCAAGTCAATCAGCTGGGCGCGGCCGAGTGCGTGGATCTCGGCGGGGGTGCGCCGCGTGGTCGTCCCCGCGCGCAGCCCCCAGGCGTACCATTCGGGGCCGTGCGGGCGCGTGCCGAGACCGGCCGCATCGGTCGCCACCGCGCGTTGCGCGCGGATTTCGGCGAGCTGGCGCTCCAGCGCCGGGCCGATCGCGGTCCGCGCGATCGCTTGCGCGCGTGCGACCCAATCGCCCGGAATCGCCCCGCTCTTGCGCGCGAGCGGGCCGATCAGCGGGCCATCGGCCGCATCGACCGTCGCCAGCGTCCGCGTCAGCCCGGTGATCGTCTTTTCGAGCAGGAACGACGGCGGGACCAGCCCCTTCAGCCGTGCCGCCCGAATCCGAACCGTCTCCCCGTCGAGCTGCGCGGGCATCGCCGCCAGCCGCGCGAGATAGGCGGTCGCGTCGGCGGCGGTCTTTACCGGCTGGCTGCCGTCGAGCAGTTGCGGCACGTCGAGCCAGCTTCCGACGTTCTGGATCACACCGTACGGCGTGTTCCGCCAGTTGCCGATCGTCGCGACACCGTACGGCAGCGCCATCCCGTCGAGGGCGGTGCGGAACGCGCTTTCGGTCACCGAAAGGCTCGTCAGCAGCGACTCGTCGAGCCCCTGCCGCGGCACGCGCGCCAGATCGCGCAACCCGTCCGACAGGAAGCGCTGGCGCCGCGCCACGCCGTCCGGGGACCGATCGTCGAGCCGCCCGCGCAGCCCGGCATGCGCGCCGGTATCGACCCCGAGACTGGTCGCCTGCGCCGGATCGATGTCGAGCAATCCCCAGGCGAGCCGGTCGAGCAACGCGGCGGCGGACGGCGCGGGCGCAGCGATCGCGGGGGCAGCGGCGATCGCGGCGGCCCCGGTCAGGGCGGCAAGCGTATCGCGGCGGGAAAGCATAGGGATGGTCATTGCCACCAGATGCCGCCTGCGACACCGCAGGTCAAACCACGGCAGAAGCCTTCCGAGGCGTGGGACAGGTCGCGTCCATGTCGCGACCTGTCCCCGTTCCTGACGGTCAGAACTTCGCGGTGAAGCCGATCGCGATGTTACGGCCCAGGCTGTCATACCGTGCCGGGATCGTGTTGCTGCGCGCGAGGCTGATATTGTACGAGTTCGGCAAGATCGGCGGCGCCTTGTCGAGCAGGTTGTTCGAGATCAGCCGCAGGCTGTAGCGCTTCGCGATGTTGAAAGTGAGCGCGAGATCGAAATAGCTCACCGGCGAGATCCGCGCGAAGGTCGTCTGCGCACGCTCCGGCGTACCGCCGATCGCGGGATCGCCCGAGTTGTTCGCACTCACCAGCGCGCCGACATAGCGCCAGTTGAACGAGGCGTTGAACACCTGGTCCGGCGTCACATAGGTCGCGCGCAACCCGTGGCTCCACTTCGGCAGCAGCTGACCGCAGCCGTTGCCGTAATAGCCCGCGCAGTTGCGCGACGGCTGGACCGGGGAATCCTGGCCACCGGCAAAGGTGGTCAGCGAGCCGTTGAAGCTCAGGTCCATCCGCCCGACCGACCCGAGGCCGAGCGCATATTGCGACTGGAAGTCCCAACCGCGCGCGATCGAGGTGTAGTAATTGGTAGTCCCCGCGCGGATGAACCCGCTCGTCGCGTTCGAATTGAGCGGCGCATACAGCGTGCCGTTGGCGGCGCGGACGATGCCTGAGCAGAAGAACGGATCGCCGTTCGAACGCTGGCAACCATCGGTGTAATAGCTGTCGTCGTTATACCCGAGCGAGTTGTTGATCTTGATCCGGTACCGATCGACCGAGAACACCAGGCCCCGGACGAACCGCGGCTTCAGGATGATGCCATAGGTCTGCGTGTAGGCGGTTTCCGGATCGGCGGTGAACCCGCCCGAGCGGACCGTGCACTGGCTGTCCGGGCACAGCAGCAACGCGCTGCCATATTGCGCGTCCGACAAGCCCGTTGCGCGGCAAACTTCGCGCGAGGCGACCGGCACCGTCGTGGTGATGGTCTTGCCCGGGTTGTTCGGGTCGGCGATCTGCCGGGGGACGGGCGCGCAGAAATCGTTCTGCGATCCGCCCTGCCGCGAGAAGTTGATGTTGCTCGCCTGGAACGCCTCGACCACCGTCGGCGCCCGCTGCGCCTTGTTGAACGAAGCGCGCAGCACGATGTCGCGCACCGGCGAATACAGCCCTTCCGCCTTCCACGTCGTGAACGTGTCCGGGTTGATGTTGTACTTGGACAGGCGAAGCCCGCCGTTGACCTGGATCAGCTCGGCAAACGGCTTGTGCTGGACGAGCGGCGCCTGCACTTCGACGTTGCCTTCCCAGACGTGCTGGCTGCGATCCGAATCGGTCCCGCCGTTATCCGCGCGGAACGCCGCGTTGGCGACCGAGAACTGCCGCTCCTCGCGATATTCGACACCCGCCGCGAAGGCGAGGCCGTCCTCGGCGAACGGCGATGTGATGCCGTATTTGCCGAGATCACCGGTTACGTTCGCCTGCAGGTCGTACAGGATGCCGACGGTCCGCTGCTTCTCCGCATCGACGCCGCCAAAGATGTAGTTGACCAGCGACTGGTTGGTGTTCCGCGCGCTGAACGCATCGAACGGAACGCACGCGGGGTCGGTGCCGTTGACGGTGGCGGTGCAGGTCGGCGTCCCGTTGACGTTCACGACGTTGAGCGCATTGTTGATCCGCCCGAAACTGGGGAGCGTCGCGGGCATATAGTCCTGCTGGTTGCGCGCATAGACGCCGCCGACGTCATACGTCCACGCATCGCCGACCTTGCCACGAATACCGCCCGTCGCACGGATCCCGCTGTTGATGTACGTATCGAGCAGATACGGCGCGCTGTCGAAGCGATAGCGCACGTCGAGCGGCGCGGTCGCCCCGGTGCCCGCCGCCGCGCCGCAGATCGCGGTCGCCTGCGAGGCCGACAGGAACGGGTTGTTGCAATTCACCTGATACGGGGTCGACCCATAACTGTTGAACGCGAACACGCGCGTCGGCACGCGGTTGGTCGACTCGTCGCGGAACCACAAGGCCGAGCCGTACAGCTCGATCTCGGGCTTGACCTTGAACGACGCGAACCCGCCCGCATTCACGCGCTCGAACGCGCGCTGGTACGAATAGCCGTCATAGGGGTTGGCGGCGTTGGACGTGCCCGGCTGCCCGTTATACGGCACGAAACTGCGCCCGCCGGTCGGCGTGTTGACGAAGCCGAGACCGCTGTTGGCACCGGACTGCGGCGAGATATAGCCGTTCGGGGTATAGGTCGACACCGAGCAACCGAGCGGACCGTCCTTGTCGGTCTGGGTAAGCTGGCACGCCGAGGTCGAGCGTGCGGTGTATTCGACCAGATTGGCGTGCTTGTAGTTGACGAAGCCCGACACGTTGAGCCGGTCGTCGAACAGCGCCGTGCCCGCGGTCAGCGTCACGTCGGCACGGCCGCCGTCATTGACCAGGCTCGTGTTGACCGGGAACCCGTAGCGCGCGGCCTGCTGCGTGACGATATTGTCGCGGTTCTGATGGTTGTAGAAATTGTAATTGCCGTCGATCCGGATGCCCTTGAAATCGGGCTTGATCACGAAGTTGACGACGCCTGCGACCGCGTCCGAACCATAAACCGACGACGCGCCGCCGGTGAGGACGTCGACCCGTTCGATCAACGACACCGGGATGATCCCGGTATCCTGGCCGTTCTGCGTGCCGAGACGCTTTCCGTCGATCAGCACCAGCGTCCGCTCGAACCCGAGGCTGCGCAGCTTGATCCGCTGGCGCCCGTCCGAATCCTGATAGTTCTGCTGGCTGTCCGGCGCGATCTGCGGAAGGCGGTTGAGCACTTCCTCGATATTGGTCGGTGCCTGCGCCCGAATGTCCTGTGCCGTCACCGACGTGATCGGCGCGGCCGACGCGATGTTCGGGCGGGTGATCCGCGTCCCGGTCACCATGATGTCCCTGTCGTCGGAAGCAGCGGCGACGACCGGCTGCCCGGCGATCACGCTCGCCTTGGTCTCTGCGGAAACTGCCGGATCCACCGCAGCGTCCGGTGCGGGCGCAGGGCTCCCCTGTTGCGCATTGGCAGGCGCGCTCAGGGCGAGCGCGGCGCCCATGGCAGTCAACGAAATCGCGTAACGAAACGGCATTGGAACATCCCCCCTTTAGAAAGCAGCGCGCCCCCCAGGCGACCGCTGCATGCCTAAAGGTTCCCTTCAAACGAGACCTTGGTCAATACCTATGGGTAACCATTCAGAAACTTTTTTGACTTTATTAAAGACTATGGCATGAATGTCACAACTGGCGTTTCGCAAGAGGGCATGCATGACCACCAGACGTTCCCTTCTCGCGCTGCTGACCGCCGCGGCGGGCGCCGCTCCAATGACGCGCGCGCTGGCCGCGCCAGCCGCAAAGGGCGGCGCGCAGATCCTGTCGACGTGGGATTTCGGCGCCGCCGCCAACGACGCCGCTTACGCACGCCTGGCCAAGGGCGGGTCGCTGCTCGACGCGGTCGAAGCCGGCGCGATGGTCCCCGAGGCGGACCCGAACAATCACTCGGTCGGCTATAGCGGCTATCCCGATCGCGACGGACACGTCACGCTCGATGCGGTGATCATGGACGATGCCGGCAACGTCGGCGCGGTCGCCGCGCTCGAGAACACGATGCACGCCATCTCGGTCGCGCGGCGCGTGATGGAGAAGACCCCGCACACGCTGATCGTCGGCGAAGGCGCGACGCGGTTCGCGCGCGACCAGGGCTTTCCGCAACAGTCGCTGCTCACCCCCGAATCCGAAAAGGCCTGGCGCGAGTGGCTCAAGACCGCACACTACCGCCCCGAAGCCAATAGCGAGAACAAGATCACGCGGACGCCCGGCGGCGCGCTCGACCATGATACGATCGGTTTGCTCGCGCGCGATGCCAGCGGGCGGCTCGCGGGCGCCTGCACCACCTCGGGCATGGCGTTCAAGATGCGCGGCCGCGTCGGCGATTCGCCGCAGGTCGGCAGCGGGCTGTATGTCGAGGCGGGCGTCGGCGCCGCGACCTCGACCGGGCTCGGCGAGGAAGTCACGCGCATCGCGGGGACCGCACGCGTCGTCGCATCGATGCGCGCGGGCAAATCCGCGCAGGCCGCGTGCGAAGAGGTGGTCAAGCATATCGCGCATCTGCGCGGCGCGGCGATCCGTGGGGTACAGGTCGGGTTTCTCGCGCTGGACCCCCATGGCAACGTCGGCGCATTCTGCCTGCTGCCCGGCTTTACCTACGCCGTCACCGACATGGCGGGACGGACCGTGGTGCATAAGGGAGCGTCGCTATTCCAGGCCTGAGTTTGCGTGAAACCGTTCCCCGCCGCGCGGGTGCCGCGCTCGAAGTGTGCGTCGAGACGGTCGGCGGGCTCACCGCCGCGATCGACGGCGGCGCGGACCGGATCGAACTGTGTGCCGCTCTGTCGGTCGGCGGGCTGACCCCGCCGGCATCGCTGATCCGGATCGCCGCTACCGCCCCGTTGCCGGTGCATTTGCTCGCGCGCCCGAACGCGGGTGGCTTCGTCTATGACGCGGCGGAACAGGCGCTGATCGCAGACGATATCCGCACCGCCGCCGACGCCGGTCTCGCCGGGGTCGTGATCGGCGCGAGCACTATGGACCGAACGCTGGACGCGCCGCTGCTGGCCCGCTGGATCGCCCTCGCCCGCGCGCTCGGCACCGATCGCGGGTCGCCGCTGTCGGCGACGCTCCACCGCGCGTTCGATCTCGTACCCGATCCGATCGCCGCGCTCGAAACAGCGATCGCGCTGGGGTTCGACCGGATCCTCACATCGGGATGCACCCCCCGCGCGATCGACGGTCTGGCAACGCTCGCCGCGCTCCACGCCAGAGCCGATGGCAGGATCACGATCCTCGCCGGAAGCGGCGTTTCCGCCGAGACCGCCCCGGCAATCCTCGCGACCGGGATACGCGAGCTGCATGCGTCATGCCGCACCGTCCACCCGGTGGACGACGCCCTGCCCGAACGGCGCTTCGGATTCGTCGGCCCGGACACCGCCACAACCGACGCCACGCGTGTCGCAGAACTGTCGCGGATCATTCATTTGCCGGCTTGAATAGGACCAATATATTACCTAGACATGTCGCATACTGGATGGAACAGGCGATGCACGACACCAATTCTGACACGTCCACGGTAAAGCCGGGACCGACCCTGATGTTCCTGGAAGCGGAAGAGGCCCATGCCGCGGTCGAGCGGATGCTCGCCGCGAACGCCGCCGCCTTCGCCCAGCTTGGCGCCACGCTGCGCGCCGCGCCGCCGTCGCTCGTCGTGACCTGCGCGCGCGGTTCGTCCGATCATGCCGCGACTTATGCGAAATACATGATCGAGACGCGGATCGGCATTCTGGTCGCCTCCGCCGCGCCATCGGTCGCCTCGGTCTATGCCGCCCCCGTGGCGCGCGGCAACGCGTTGTGCATCGCGATCTCGCAGAGCGGGCGCAGCCCCGACCTCCTCGCCACGGTCACCGCGCAGAAGACCGCGGGCGCGCACGTCGTCGCGATCGTCAACGACACCACCTCCCCGCTGGCCGAGATGGCGGACACGTTGATCGCGCTGTCGGCGGGTGTCGAACGCTCGGTCGCCGCGACCAAATCCTACATCACTTCGCTCGCCGCGATCGCCGCGCTGGTCGCCGAATGGTCGCAGGAGGCCTCGCTTCAGACCGCGGTCGCCGCGCTCCCCGGGTTGCTCCGCCGCTCCTGGGCGTTCGACTGGCAGCCGGTCGGCACCGCACTCCAGGACGCGAACAACCTGTTCGTCATCGGTCGCGGTATCGGCCTCGCGGTTCGCGCAGGAAGCCGCGCTCAAGCTCAAGGAAACCTGCGGCCTCCATGCCGAGGCGTTCAGTTCGGCCGAAGTGCGCCACGGTCCGATGGCGATCGTCGGGCCGGGCTTCCCGATCATCGCCTTCGCGACCTCGGACGTTGCGGGCGATGACGTGCGCGCGGCCTCCGCCGAATTCGCCGCGCGCGGCGCGGTCGTCTGCCTCGCCGACGCACGCGCGGATGGCGAAACCGCCTCGGCGACGGCGGTTCCCGCCGCCAAGGCGGATCCGGCGATCGAGCCGATCCTGATGATCCAGAGTTTTTACCGCATGGCGGATGCCCTGTCGCGCGCGCGCGGCTACAATCCCGATGCGCCGAGCCATCTCAGCAAGGTAACCCGCACATTATGACTTCGCTCAGCTTCGTGAACGGCCATATCGTCACCGCGCACGGCGTGCAGGCCGCGGCGACGATCGACGTCGAGAACGGTGGAATCGTCGCGCTCGACGCCAATGCGGGTCCGGGCGCGATCGATCTGGATGGCGGCTGGCTGATGCCCGGGTTCATCGACACGCAGGTCAATGGCGGCGGCGGCGTGCTGTTCAACGCCGACCTCACCGTCGAGGGGATCGCGGCGATCGGCGAAGCGCATCGCCCCTATGGCACGACCTGCTATCTGCCGACCCTGATCAGCGATTCGACCGACGCGATCGCGCACGCGCTCGACGCGACCGACGCGGCGATCGCGGCGGGCGTCCCCGGCGTGGTCGGCGCGCATATCGAAGGCCCGGTCATCAACGTGTCGCGCAAGGGCATCCACGACCCGAAGCATTTCGGCACGCTCGACGACCGGTTGATGGACGTCCTGCTCGCGCCGCGCCGGGGCCGGGTGATGGTCACGCTCGCGCCCGAAGTCGCCGCGCTCGACCGGATCGCGGCGCTCGCGCGGGCGGGCGTGCTGGTCAGCCTCGGCCATAGCGACGCGACCTATGCGCAGGCCCGCGACGGCTTTGCCGCCGGGATCACTGGCGTCACGCATCTGTTCAACGCGATGTCACCGCTGGCCCACCGCGCGCCCGGCGTGGTCGGCGCCGCGCTCGACGATCAGCAAGTCTATTGCGGGCTGATCGTCGATGGCTTCCATGTCGAAGATGCGGCGCTGCGTATCGCGCTGCGCGCGCGTCCGCTCGACCGGATGATGCTGGTGTCGGATGCGATGCCGTGCGTGAACGCGCGCGTGAAGGATTTCGTGCTCCAGGGCCGCCAGATCCACGTCGAAGGCGGCCGCTGCGTCGGCACCGACGGGACGCTGGCGGGCTCGGACCTCGACATGGCGCGCGCCGTCCGCAACACCGTGGTTCAGCTCGGCATCGCGCCTGCACAGGCGGCGGCGATGGCGGCGACCAACCCGGCGGCGTTCCTCGGCCTGTCGCAGACGCACGGCAGCCTCGCGGTCGGGCAGCGCGCGGATTGGGTCGTGCTGGACGCGGACTTCAACGCGGTGTCCACGACGATCGGCGGCACGCTGAGCGAGGCCACGCGCCACCACGCCAGCGCCGCCTGACCGCGCATCCCCTACCCCCACCGAGGAGACATCATGGCGTCGATCATCCTGGCCGCCCCTTTAGAAGGTTGGGTTACGCCACTCGAGGCCGTGCCCGATCCAGTGTTTGCGGGCCGGATGATGGGCGACGGGGTAGCGATCGACCCGACCGGCGACACGCTCCACGCGCCCTGCGCCGGGCGGATCATCGGCCTCCAGGCGTCGCGCCACGCGATCACGATCGAGACCGACGACGGCGCGCAGATCCTGATCCACATCGGGATCGACACGGTCGCGCTGAACGGCACCGGCTTCACCACGCTGGTTGCCGTGGGCGACCGGGTCGCCGCGGGGGACGCGCTGATCCGCTTCGATCTCGACTTGCTGGTGCGCGAAGCCAGCGCGGTCGTCACGCCGATCCTGCTGACCGATGCGACGGGTTTCACGCTCACCGACATCGCCCCCGCCGGTTGGGTCAAGATCGGCGCGCCGCTGATGACGCTCCACACCATGGCCGCGGAACCCGCGCCCGCCCCTGACCACAACGCCACGCCCCAAGCCGACACCACCACCACCGCGCGCCGCACGCTCCGGATCGGTTTGCCGCACGGCATCCACGCGCGCCCCGCCGCCCGGATCGCCGCACTCGCGCGCGAGACCAGCGCGACGCTCACGATCGAGAAAGACGGGCGCAGTGCGTCCGCGCGCAGCCTGACCGGGCTGCTCGGGCTGAGCATCGCACTCGGCGACGAGATCGCCGTGGTCGCGCAGGGCGAGGATGCCGCCACCGCCGCCGATACGCTCGTCACGCTGCTCGCCTCCGGCATGAACGAAGCGCCCGATCCCGTCGTCACGGTCGTCCAGCCCGAGGATACCACGCCGCTCCCCGACGGCGCGCTCCGCGGTGTCTGTGCGGCACCGGGGCTCGCGGTCGGATTGGTCCGGCATCACCAGGTCAGCGACGTCGAGGTCCCGCGCGAAGGCCGCGGCGAAGCGACCGAACGCACCGCGTTCGACACCGCGCTCGCCGCGCTCCGCACGGACATCGCCACCCAGTCCGCCACCCTCAAGGGGCCCGCGCGCGAGATCCTCGTCGCGCATGAAGGGCTGCTCGACGATCCCGATCTCCACGCCGCGACCGAGGCCGGCATCGCGCGCGGCGAAAGCGCTGGCTTCGCCTGGCGCGCCGCGATCCGCACGCAGGCCGACATCCTGCGCGCAGGCGGCAACGCCCGCCTCGCCGAACGCGCGGGCGATCTGCTCGATTTGGAACGCCGCCTGCTCGCGCTGCTGGTCGGCGGCACCAGCGAGCGGCACGCCTATCCCGCCGGAACGATCCTGATCGCGGACGACCTGCTCCCGTCGGACCTGATCGCGATCGCGGACGGGCTCGGCGGGCTGTGCATCGCGCGCGGGGGGCCGACGTCGCACGTCGCGATCCTCGCCGCGTCGATGGCCTTGCCCACGCTGGTCGCGGTCGGCGACGCGGCGCTCGCGATTCCCGAAGGCGCGCGGATCGTCCTCGATGCCAATAGCGGGATCGTCCTCCCCACCCCCGACGCGCGCCAGATCGCCGACGCCGAGGCCGAGCAAGCCGCCGCCGCGCGCAAACGCGCCGAAGCGCTGGCGCAGGCCTCGATCGCCTGCCACACCGCCGATGGCATCCGGATCGAAGTGTTCGCGAACCTCGGCGCCGCGGTCGAGGCGGCCCCCGCCGTCGCGAACGGCGCCGAGGGCTGCGGGCTGCTCCGCACCGAATTCCTGTTCCTCGAACGCGACACCGCGCCGACCGTCGCCGAACAGCATCACGACTATCAGGCGATCGCGGATGCGCTGGAAGGCCGCCCGCTGATCGTCCGGCTGCTCGACATCGGCGGGGACAAGCCCGCGCCGTATCTGGCGATGGCGCCCGAGGAAAACCCCGCGCTCGGCCTGCGCGGCATCCGCGTCGGCCTCGCGCATACCGCGTTGCTCGAGGACCAGTTGCGCGCGATCCTCGCGGTCAAGCCGATCGGCCAGTGCCGGATCATGCTGCCGATGATTTCGCGGGTCGAGGAAGTCCGCAGCGTCCGCCTCGTGCTGGACCGGCTGCGCGACGAGCTCGGCATCACCACCGCGATCGAGCTCGGCATCATGGTCGAGACCCCCGCCGCCGCGGTGACCGCGGATACGCTCGCGCGCGAGGCGGATTTCCTGTCGATCGGCACCAATGACCTGACGCAATATACGCTTGCGATGGACCGCGCCAATCCGGCGGTGGCGAGCGCACTTGACGGGCTGCATCCGTCGGTGCTGCGCCTGATCGACCAGACCTGCCGCGGTGGCGCGACGCGCGGTCGCTGGACCGGCGTCTGCGGCAGCCTCGCGTCGGACCCGCTCGCGGTACCGATCCTGCTCGGGCTCGGCGTGACCGAACTGTCCGCCGCCCCCGGGGTCGTCCCCACGATCAAGGCGTGCGTCCGCGCGCTGACGATGGAGGCGTGCCGCGATCATGCCCGCGCCGCGCTGGCATGCGCGTCCGCCACCGAAGTGCGCGCGCTCGCCCGCCGCTTTGCCGCCCAGGAGATCCCGGCATGAAGACGCTCCTCGCCGGACTCCAATCGCTCGGGCGCGCGCTGATGCTGCCGATCGCGGTGCTCCCGATCGCGGGGCTGCTGCTCCGGCTCGGCCAGCCCGATCTGCTCGGCATCCCCTTCATGGGTGCGGCGGGCCAGGCGATCTTCGACCATCTCGGTCTGCTGTTCGCGCTCGGCGTTGCGACCGGGTTCGCGCGTGACGGCAACGGCGCCGCCTGCCTCGCCGGCGTCACCTGTTTCCTCGTCACGACCGAGGCGGGCAAGACGCTGCTCGTCGTGCCCCCGTCCGAACTGTCGGGCTTCACCGGCCCCGCGGTCGACCTCGCCACCGCGGCGTGGAAGGCGAAGGTCATGGCGCGGCTCGACGTGCCGATCGGGATCCTGTCGGGCCTCGTCGGCGGGCTGTTCTACAACCGCTTCTCCGCGATGAAGCTGCCCGAATATCTCGCCTTCTTCGGCGGGCGGCGCTTCGTGCCGATCGTCAGCGGGCTCGCCGGTCTGGTGCTCGCCGCGATCGTCGGGTTCGCGTTCCAGGGGATCAGCGCGGGCATCGACGCGATCAGCCTCGCCGCAACCGGCTCGGGCGCGGTCGGCGTGTTCGTGTTCGGGCTGCTCAACCGGCTGCTGCTCGTCACCGGGCTCCACCATCTGCTCAACAACATCGCATGGTTCGTGGTCGGCGACTATCACGGCACGACGGGCGATCTGCGGCGCTTCTTCGCGGGCGACCCGACCGCCGGAAGCTTCATGGCGGGGTTCTTCCCGGTGATGATGTTCGGCCTCCCCGCCGCCTGTCTCGCCATGTATCACGCCGCACGGCCAGAGCGGCGCAAGGCGGTCGGCGGGATGCTGTTCAGCCTCGCGCTCACCTCGATGCTGACCGGCGTGACCGAACCGATCGAGTTCAGCTTCATGTTCCTCGCCCCCGTGCTGTTCGGCATCCATGCGGTGCTGACCGGCCTGTCGATGGCGGTGATGGACCTGCTCGGCGTCAAGATGGGGTTCGGCTTCTCGGCGGGGCTGTTCGATTACGTCCTCAACTTCGGCAAGGCGACCCGCCCGCTGATGCTGCTCCCGGTCGGCGCGGTGTATTTCGCGCTCTATTACGGGCTGTTCCGCTTCTTCATCGCGCGGCTCGACCTGCAGACGCCGGGCCGCGAGCCGTTGACGGATACCCCGGTCGCGGCGGCCCCCGTCGCGGCGGGTGGGCGCGGTCAGGCGTTCACGCAGGCACTCGGCGGCGCGGGCAATCTCGCCTCGGTCGGCGCATGCACGACGCGGTTGCGGCTGGTCGTGCGCGATCAGGCGCTGGTCGATGATGCCGCGCTCAAGGCGCTCGGCGCGCGCGGGATGATCCGCCCGTCGGCCACCGCGCTGCAAGTCGTGCTTGGCCCGGTCGCCGATATCGTCGCCGTCGAGATTCGCGATGCGATGGACGCTGGGGTGGTGGCTCCGAGCGTTGCGGTCGCCGCCCCCGCCCCTACCCCAGTCGTCGTGGAGGAAACCCCCGCCCCGACGTTGACCTTGGCACCGGCGCTCACGTCGGCGTTGGGCGGTACGGACAATGTCGCGGAAAGCACGCAATATCATGGTCGCCTGCGCGTCACCGTTCGCGATGGCGCGCGCGTGAACGATGCTGCGCTGGAGGCGCTCGGCGTCCACGGCGTCGCACGTCCTGCGCAGGGCGTGCTTCATCTGCTTGGCGACGAAGCGGTGCTGGGGCGTCTCGCAAGCGCGTAACGCCCCACCGCGAACGCCCTCGCGGCACGCGGAGCGGCAAGCGTAAACGGGGCGACGACGATCGTCGCGCACCTTAAGGCGACGTCATGGCCAACCCTGTCTGGATACCCGCGACGCTGTTGGCAGCGACCTTCCAGGTCGGTCGCAATGCCCTGCAGCGCAGCGTCATGACGACCTCCGGCCCGTGGGGCGCAACCCTCGTGCGCTTCCTGTTTGGCCTGCCGTTTTCGGTCGTCTTCGTGCTGGTGGCATTGCTGGTCGTCCCGAATGGCGCGCTGCATTGGTCGGGCGCGTTATGGCTTTCGGCATCGGTCGGGGCAGCAAGCCAGATTCTCGCGACCGCCGCGCTGTTGAACGCAATGCATCGTTCCGGCTTTGCGGTCGGCACGGCGCTCCAGCAAAGCTCGCTGCCGCTGGCGGCGCTGCTCGGGCTGGTCATCTACGACGATCGTATCAGCGGCATCGCCTGGCTGGGTGTGGGAATCACGACGATCGGGCTTGCCGCGCTCAGTTGGCCTTCGCCCCGGCAGCTTGGCGCCTCGCTGTCCGGGGCGGCGTTCGGTCTGGGGTCGGGCTTGTTCTTCGGGTTTTCGCTCAACGCTTTCCGGCACGCCGCCCTCGCGCTCGATGCGCAGCATCCGATTTTCGCCGCGATCGTCTGCGTCGCCGTGGTGCAGGCGATGCAGACCGCCTTCATGGTCCTGTTCCTGGCGTGGCGCGACCCCGCCACGCTTGCCAACGTGCTGCGCGCCTGGCGACCGTCGCTGGGTGCCGGACTGTGCGGCGCGTGCGCTTCGGTCGGGTGGTTCGTGGCGCTTGCGCTCTCGCCGGCAGCGCCCGTCCGCGCGCTCGGCATTATCGAGGCGCCGATCGCCGCCATCGCCGGGCACCGGTTCTTTCGCGAGACGATGAGCGCCCGGCAGATTGTCGCAGGCACCGCGATCATCCTCGGCGTATTGCTCACCTCGCTTTTCTGAGGGTCGCGCTTGCGGCTTTCGGCGGGGTGCGCGCCCTACTGCGCCGACAGCGTCACCGGCCCCATCACCCCGGATGCCGAAGCCGCATCCGCTTCGACCAGCAACACGATCCGCCGTGGTCCCCCGCCGGGCGCGATCCGGGCGTCGATCGGCGCGGGTGCGATATCGCGCTTGTCCGCGACCCGCACGCCATCGACCCACAGTTCCGCACGCCCGCCGACCGCCGCGAACCGCAACCGCCCCCCGCCAGCGCCGACCGCCCGCCACGGCACGATCGAGGACCGATAGACGCGCCAGCGCCCGCCCGAACCGGGCGGGGTCGCGGTGCCGCTCGCAACGAACGCCCAACTGTTATTGTCGCCATCGCTCGGCGCGAGCTCGGGCGACGGTCGCGCGTCGAACGGCGTCGACCGCCGCCATTGCGCGATGCGTTGCTGCGCGGGCGTCACCGCCACCTGTGCCGGGGGCGCGACCGCAAGCTGGTCGATCGTGAGCCGCGCCGGGGCCAGCCCGGGCGCGCGCGCCTCGATCGCGATCCGCCCACGCCCCGCGCTCGCGCGCACGATCACCTGCGCCAGTCCGTTGAACAAAGACCGTGCACCGGCGCCCGCAGCAGACTGCTCAGGCTCGTGGCTGTTGGGATCGCCATTCCCCAGCCCGATGATCGCGGCCCCCGTCACCGTGAATTGCACCGGCAGGTTCGCGGTCGGCACATGCCGCCCGCGCGCGTCGATCGCATCGACCGTGATCGGCTGCGTATCCTCGCCATCCCCCGCCATCACGCTGCGCGCTGCCGTCAGGCGGAGCGCAACCGCAGCCCCCACCGTCTCGTGCGCCGCCCGCGCGACGATCCGCCCGCCCCGCAGCGCGACGACCTCGATCCGCCCCGGCGCATAAGGCACCGTCCAGCTGTTCCCCATCCAGCGATCCACCGCCTGCGTACCCAGCTCGCGCCCGTTGAGCCGCAACGTCACCTGCTCCGCATTGCTCATCACCAGCACCGTGATCGGCTGCCCCTCGTGGCCCGGCCAGCTCCAGTGCGGCGCGAGGCTGACGACCGGCGCATCGTCGATCCAGTGCGCGCGGTGGATGTCGAACGCGGTCTTGGGGAAACCGCACAGGTCGAGAACCCCGAAGAAGCTGGAAATCGTCGGCCACGCATAGGGCGTCGGCTCGCCGTGATAATCGAACCCGGTCCACACGAACCCGCCCGCGACGAACGCGCGCTCGGCGATCTTCTTCCACGTCGCGCGATGCGTATCACCCCAGCTCGCATTCTCCACGTCATAGGAAGAGGCGATGTGCTTCGCCGGATCGCCCGCATAGGCCCCGCGCGTCTCATACGCGCTGGTATCCTCCGAACTCGTCATCGCGCGGTTGGGGAACATCGCGTGGAAGCGGTCGTAGTCGTTCTGATAATAATTGAACCCGGTGACATCGACCACGTTCGCGACCGTCACTGGATCGAAGAACGACCCGTTGAGCGCGGCGGTGATCGGGCGGCTGTCGTCGAGCTTGCGCACCGCATGCGCCATCCGCCGGACCATCTCCACGCCCGCCTCGGTCGCCTGCATCGGTTCCTCGTTGAACACCGACCACAGGATGACGCTCGGATGGTTGCGATCACGCCGGATCAGCCATTCGAGCTGCGCGAGATAGTCGGGGGCCGGGTTGAACTGGCGGTTCTCGTCCATCACGACGAACCCCATCCGGTCAGCCAGATCGAGCAGCTCGGGCGCGGGCGCGCCGTGCGAACAGCGGATCGCATTGCACCCCATCGCCTTCAACCGTTCGAGCCGCCAGCGCAGCAACGCATCGGGCACCGCGACCCCGACGCCCGCGTGATCCTGATGCAGGCAGACGCCCTTGATCTTCACATGCCGGTCGTTGAGGTGGAAGCCCAACGCCGGATCGAACCGGATCGTGCGGAACCCGATCGCGACGCGGCGTTCGTCCACCAACACCCCGTCGCGCCGTACCGTGGTGACCAGCGTGTAGAGCCGCGGATCGTCGATCGACCACACTTCGGGTGCCGCCACGTCGAGCGTCAGCGTCGCGTCGGCATCCTCCAACGGCGCGATCTTGACCGTCGTTTCGCTGTGAGATACTATCTTCTGGTCCGGATTTCGGAGCGTCGTTTCGACGATGACCGAAACCGTCGTGCGATTGACGCTAAACAGCGTTGCGACGACCGGAACCTGCCACGATCCGTCGTCTTTCTGGCGTGGATCGGCGTGAATCCCGTCGCTTTTGATTGCAACCGGTGCGCGTCGGATCAGCCAGGCATGGCGATACAGCCCCGCGCCCTCATACCACCATCCTTCCATCGCCTGTGCGTCAACACGGATCGCAACGACGTTTTCCGCGTCCCCGAACCGCGCAAACGGCGTCAAATCAACGGTGATTCCGGTATACCCCGACCAACTATGCGCGGCGATGCTGCCATTGAGCCAAATCGTCGCATTGGTCGCGATCCCGTCGAACTGCAGCTCGATCCTCTTGCCCCGGTCCGCCGGGTCCAGCCGCAGCGTCCGGCGATACCAGCCGATCCCGCGCGGACGATAGCCTTGCGAAATATTCGCTGTCTCGACAAAGGGTTGCGCCGCCGCCCAGTCATGCGGCAGCCTTACTTCCAGCCAATCGGAATCATCGAATGCCATTGCCGCAGCGCCCTGCGCATTCCCCGGCCTTGACGCTGAGATAGGTCTGCTCGTGGTTCGCAGGCGGCGCCGCGACGACATCCCCCTCCTGAAACCGCCACCCGCGTTCGAGCCGGATCCGCGCCGGATCGGTCTCAGGCAGCATCGACGGCAGGGTCCGCGTCGGTTGCGGCATCGGCACCGCGCCCGTATCTCCTGCAGCTATCTGTCGGGGAACGCGGGCAAAACTACCGCTCGCGACTCCCGCCGCGCTCGCCGCGGAGGCGAGCAGGAGCTGACGACGGTTCATGGCATAACTCCGGGGAAGGACAGGCGCTTGGGCGATCAGAGATCCGACAGTTCCGCCACGAAATCATAGGCATCGCCGCGGTAATAGGAGCGCGTAAACTCCGCCGCCCGCCCATCTTTCAGGAATCCGCGCCGCTCGATCAGCAACCCGGGATGCCCCGCATCGACCCCAAGCATCCGTGCATGTTCCGCCCCGAACGGGATCGCGCGCAACCGCTGAAGTGCCCGAACTGGTCTGCTTCCGGCCTTATCGAGCGCAGTATAAAGCGATTCTTCCACCGCGCTGACCGCGGGCAGGCAATATCCAGCGATGGTCGAGAATTCGAGCGCCATCGGTTGATCGTCGGCCATCCGAATGCGGTGAAAGCGGTACACCGGTGTTCCAGGCGACAGACCCAGCGACATCGCTTCCTCGGGGTCGACCGTCCCGGTCGTGCGGCTGATCCAGCTGCTCGACGCGGTCTTGCCACGCGCCGCCATGTCCTCGGAAAAAGACGACAATTTGGAGAAGCTCTTCTCGACGCGCCCAGTCACGAACGTCCCTGCGCCACGTCGCCGCGTCAGCAACCCTTCCTCGACCAACCCGCCGATCGCCTTGCGCACCGTGATACGCGACACGTCATAATCGGTCGCCAGATCGCGCTCGGCGGGGATCGCATCGCCCTGCGCGAGTACGTCCTGATTGATCGCATCGCGGATCAATTGCTGCAGCTGAAGGTACAAAGGCGCTGGGTTTCCCTCGCGAAATGCCCCGATTTGATGTGTAAAAGCCAAAACCCACCCCTTGTCGCGCCCGCGCCGACATCCCGGTTCACGCGGTCATCGTGTGTTCAGACTAGTCAATGTGTCTAAGGTGATCAATCGGGATAGTCTTTTCGCAGGATTGGTATCGCCGCCTTACGATGGTGGCACGAAGCAATCGGGGCAACGACGACGTTCGGGCGGGTTGCAAGTGGACTTATATTGGTTAGACCCCGCTGCAGTCGCGTGCCGCCGGTGTGGGATGCGCGCGACGCTGGAGGAACGACCGTGGCAAGATCTGCGCATACGCTTCGCTGGGCGATCGGCACGGTCGGGATGATGTCCGCGGTTCTCGGCATTTCTTCGGCTTCGGCGCAATCCGCTGGTGTTGCCAAGCCTTTGCCGTTGCTGCCGCTCCCCGCCACGATCACCACCACGCCGGGCGTGGTCCGAGTCGTCACCGGCACCACCATTGCGGTGCCGCCCGGCGATGCAGAAGCCGCCTCGGCTGCGCAATTGCTGATCGCCCGCGTGACGACGACGCGCGGAATCACGTTGCAGGTCGCGAATGCCGACGCCACGATCCGCTTCGTCCGCGACCGGACCATCACCGGACCAGAAGCGTATCGGCTCGACGTGACCGGCGGTGGAATCCGGATCGCCGCCGCGTCCCGCAGCGGGTTCGTGTACGGCGCGATGACGCTCGCCCAACTGCTTAGCCCCGACCAGGCGTTCGGCAAGCCGGTGACGGTCGCGGGCGTATCGATCTCGGACGCCCCGCGTTTCGCCTGGCGCGGCCTGATGGTCGACGTCGCGCGCCATTTCCAGCCACTCCCCGCGCTGTACCAGATCGTCGACCAGATGGCGGCGGTGAAGCTCAACACGCTCCATCTGCACCTGACCGACGACCAGGGCTGGCGGTTCGAAGTCAAACGCTACCCGAAGCTGACCGAAATCGGCGCGTATCGGACACCCCCATCGACCGGCGGAGCCGCCCCCACAACGCGCGTCGGCGGTTTCTATACGCAGACCCAATTGCGCGCGCTAATGCGCTATGCCGCCGAGCGCGGGATCACGATCGTTCCCGAAATCGATCTTCCGGGCCACGCGCAGGCTTTGGTCGCAGCCTATCCGGAGCTTGGCGTATTGGGGGATCGCCCCGCCGTGTCGCACGACTGGGGGATAAATCCGTATCTGCTCAACCCCGGCCCTAAGGGTGTTGCGTTCGTCGAGGCGGTTCTCGACGAATTAATCTCGGTGTTCCCGGGCAGTTACGTCCATCTGGGCGGCGACGAAGCGATCAAGGACCAGTGGCAACGCTCACCCCAAGTGCAAGCGCAAATGGCATCGCTGAACATCAAGACCGAAAACGGGTTGCAAAGCTGGCTGATCGACACGTTCGGCCGGTATCTTGCGAGCAAGGGTCGGCGGCTGATTGGCTGGGACGAGATCCTCGAGGGTGGGTTGCCCCCGTCTGCATCCGTGATGTCGTGGCGTGGTGAAAAGGGCGCGGTCGATGCGGCGAACGCTGGACATGATGTCGTCCTGTCGCCCGACCCGATGCTGTACCTCGACAATCTTCAAAGCGATCACGCCGACGAACCGCCGGGACGGCTGAAGGTACAGACGCTTGCGGCAATCTATGCCTATGATCCGATGCCAGAGGGGATCGATCCCGCGCGCGCTAAACATGTGCTTGGCGCGCAAGCGAATGCATGGAGCGAGTACCTCGTAACCCCTTATCAGGTGCAGCACGCGCTATTCCCCCGCGCGGCGGCACTGGCGGAAACGACGTGGTCCAGCGCACCGCGCGATTTTTCCAGTTTCTCGAAGCGGCTAGCGCCCCAAGTCGCGCGCTGGCGGCGGGGCGGGATCGAGGTGGCGGACAGCGCTTTTGCGGTCGGCTACACGCTACAGGGTTCGCGCGGCGACGCACTCCGCACGGGCAAGGTGACGGTCACGCTCGCGACGCAGGTGCCGGTCGGCACGATCCGCTACACGCTCGACGGCAGCGCACCGACCGCGCGGTCCGCCGCTTATGCCACCCCGCTAATCGTCGCGCCCGGCGTGACGATCAAGGCCGCCGCGTTCGATGCCGAGGGAATCGCCACCGCAAAGGTCCGGGACTTCGCCACGAGCCGCACGGCCTTGCTGTCGCGCATGCCGTCCGATCTCGTCGCCTGTCCGGGACGGTCGTTCGGGTTGCGGATGCCGATGACCGCGGATGCCGAGACCAACGGTCCCACCGTCCACATCGGCGTGTTCGACACGTGCAGCGTATATCCCGCCGCGCCGCTCGATGTCGCGGGCGGCTTCACCGTCGACGTCGCGCGGATCGCCCGCAATTTCGGGCTGGCGCACGATACTGCGGACGTGCGCCAGCATTTCCGCGTTACGCCTTATGGCGAACTGCTCGTCTCGCTCGGATGCCGTGACACCAGCGGTCGCGTGCCCGCCATGGACGCGCCGCCGACCAAAGTGATCGCGAGCTTTCCGCTGCCCGATCCCGCGACCGCGCCGACGCGCATGACCTTTTCCGCTACGCTTCCACGAATGACGGGTGACCACGACCTATGTTTCCAATTCACGTCGCCAGCCGAGGGGCCCAATTACGCACCGCTGGCCGTCCAGCTGACCGAGCGCCGCTGATGCGCCAGGCTTTGAGCAGCGCCTTCGTCCTGACGTTGTTCGCCTCGGTCGCCGCGCCGCTTGCAGCCGCGCCGCGGTCCGCGATTCAGCTCGACGACGGCTGGCAGGCGCGGATCGCGCCGTCGGATGGTGCCGCGATCGCCGCGCATCGTTCCGAGGCGCGCTGGTTCCCCGCGCGCGTACCCGGCAGCATCCAGCAGGACCTGATCGCGCGCCACCGCGTGCCCGATCCGTTCCTCGCCACCAACGAAGCCGCGATCCAGTGGGTCGGGCGGACCGACTGGCAATATCGCCGGACGCTCGCGGTGACGCCCGCGATGCTCGCGCGCGATCATCTCGATCTGGTGTTCGACGGGCTCGACACCTTCGCGACCGTGACGATCAACGGGCGTGCGGTGCTGACCGCCGACAACGCGCATCGCCGCTGGCGGATCGCCGCGAAACCGTTCCTAAAGCCGGGCGCGAACGAAATCCTCGTCACCTTCGCCGCGCCGATCAAGACGTTGCAGCCGATGGTGATGGCGCAAAAGGCGTCGCTTCCAGGCGAATATGATTCCGCGTTTGGCGACGAGCCCAAGGGCCGCCAGACCTCGCCCTACATCCGCAAGCCCAAGTACAATTACAGCTGGGACTGGGGCCCGCGCATCCTCAACGTCGGGCCGTGGCGCCCGGTGCGGCTCGAGGCGTGGGACAGCGCGCGGATCGATACGCTGCGCGTCGAGCAGGATGCGCTGTCGGATGCCGAAGCACGGCTGCTCGCGAAAACCACGATCCAGGCCGATCGCCCCGGCCCCGCGCAGATCCGCGTCACGCTGACCGGCCCCGGCGGCACCAACCAGACCGTTACCCAGCAAGTCACACTCGCCGCCGGACCGAACGCCGTCTCGCTGCCGATCACGGTCGCGCGCCCGCAACGCTGGCAACCCGTTGGGTACGGCGCGCAGGCCCTGTACCGCGTGTCCGCCGCGCTCGAGCAGGACGGCACCGCGACCGACACCGCGGACCGCCGCATCGGGCTGCGCACGGTCGAGCTGATCCGCGACAATGGCGCGATGGGGTTCCGCGTCAACGGCATCCCGATCTTCGCCAAGGGCGCGAACGTGATCCCGTTCGACAGCTCCCCGACCCGCGTCACACCTGCATCGATGCGCCCGCTGCTCACCGCGGCACGCGACGCCAACATGAACATGCTGCGCGTCTGGGGCGGCGGCTATTATCTCGACGACGCCTTTTACGACATGGCGGACGAGATGGGCCTGATGGTGTGGCAGGACTTCATGTTCGGCGGATCGGTCACCCCGCCCGATGCCGCCTTCCGCAAGAACGTCCAGATCGAGGCGGAGGAACAGGTCGAGCGGATCGGCACGCACCCGTCCGTCGTCCTCTGGTCGGGCGGCAACGAGATCCTGTCGGGCTGGGAAAACTGGAGCGATCGCAAGGCGTTCAAGAAAGTCGTCGGCGCGGACGAGCAGGAGCGGATCGGCGTCGGCATGGCGGTGCTGTTCGACCGGGTGTTGCGCGATGCGGTGCTGACGCGCTCGCCGGGCACGCCCTATTGGCCGGGCTCGCCCTCGAACGACTATGACGGTCCGACCGATACCGACAAGACAGGCGACCGCCATTTCTGGGACGTCTGGTCCGGCTCCAAGCCAGTCGAACGCTACCTCGACGCCTGCCCGCGCTTCATGTCGGAATATGGCTTCCAGGCGATGCCCGACATGGCGACGGTGCGCGGCTTCGCGGGCAACGGCCCGCTCCAGCCGACCAGCCCGGTGCTCAAGGCGCACCAGAAGTTCCTCGCCGGCGAAGGCAATGACCGCCTGTTGCTCTACATGCGCGACCGGCTCGGCGAGCCCAAGGACATCGCCGACTTCGTCTATCTCAGCCAGGTCAACCAGGCCGAGGCGATTGCGCTCGCAGCACTTCACCACCGCTCGTGCCGCCCGGTGACGATGGGGTCGCTCTACTGGCAGCTCAACGACGTCTGGCCGTCGATCTCCTGGTCGAGCATCGACTATAGTGGCCGCTGGAAACTGCTCCATTATGCCGCGCGCCGTTTCTTCGCGCCGCAGGTGATCGTCGCCGAGCATAAGGACATGGCGACCCGGATCGCATTGGTCTCGGATGCGACCACCCCGATCGCCGCACGCTGGCGAGTCCGCGCGTTCGACATGACGGGCAAACCGCTCGCCGAGCAAGGCGCTGAGACCACGCTCCCCGCACTGTCCGCAACCGACGTCGCCAAGCTCGACGATGCGGCGCTGTTTGCAGGCGCCGACCCCACGACGAGCTATGCGGTCGCCGAACTGATGATCGGCGATGCGGTCGTCAGCCGCACGATCATCGAACGCGGCGTCCCCAAGACGATGCGCTACCCCGACCCCGGCCTGACCGCGACCTGGTCGGGCGACACGGTAACGGTGCGCGCAACCGCGTTCGCGCGCGCGGTGATGCTCGATTTCGGCAGCATCGGCGCGCATCCGTCCGACGACGGGTTCGACCTGTTGCCCGGCGAGAGCCGCACGATCACCGTCACGTCCAAGGCCACGCCGAAGGCGCTTGCCGCCGCCCTCACCCTCCGTTCGCTGGGATCCCGCCGATGATCTGGTTGTTGCTCGCTGCCGAGGCCGCGCAAGTGTCGCCCAACCTCGCCACCATGACACCCGAGCAGAAAGCGTCGCAGCTCCAGAGCAGTGCGCCCGCCGATCCCGCCGCCGGGCTGCCCGCCTATGACTGGTGGAGCGAGGGCCTCCACGGGATCGCGCGCAACGGTTATGCGACGGTCTTCCCGCAGGCGATCGGCATGGCCGCGACGTGGGATGCGCCGCTGCTCAAGCGGATCGGCGACGTCGTCGCGACCGAGGCACGCGCCAAGTTCAATGCGCAACCCGTCAATGCGGATCGCAAGATCTACGAAGGGCTGACGATCTGGTCGCCCAACATCAACATCTTCCGCGATCCGCGCTGGGGCCGCGGGCAGGAAACCTATGGCGAGGATCCGTATCTGACCGGGCGGCTCGGCGTCGCCTTCGTCACCGGCTTGCAGGGCCCCGACCCCGCGCACCCCAAGGTGATCGCGACGCCCAAGCATTTCGCGGTCCACAGCGGCCCCGAGGCGGGCCGCGACAGTTTCGACGTCGATCCGTCGCCGCAGGATCTGGAAGCGACCTATCTGCCCGCGTTCCGCCTCGCGGTGACGGAGGGCAAGGCGCAGTCGCTGATGTGCGCGTACAACTCGATCCTCGGCGTCCCCGCCTGCGCCAACGCGCCGTTGATGATCGATCGGCTGCGACGTGACTGGGGCTTCAAGGGCTTCACCGTGTCGGATTGCGATGCGGTCGCCAACGTCCACATGTACCATCATTACCGGCTCGATGCCGCGGGTGCCGCCGCGGCCTCGCTCAAGGGCGGGACCGACCTCAACTGCGGCAACACCTATGCCGCGCTGCCCGAGGCCCTGAAGCGCGGGCTGGTCACGCAGCAGGAAATCGACACCTCGCTGCAACGCGCGCTCGATGCGCGCCGCGCGCTCGGCATCGCGTATGGCGCGACCAGCCCGTGGTCGAAGATTTCGCCCAAGGAGATCGGCACGCCCGACCATCACGCGGTCGCGCTGGAAGCCGCGCGCAAGGCGATCGTCCTGCTCAAGAACGACGCCAACCGCTTGCCGCTCAAGGCTGGTACGCGGATCGCGCTGATCGGTGCGGACGCCGATGACGTCGGCGTGCTTCAGGGCAATTACCACGGCACCGCAATCACCCCGGTCACCCCGCTGGAAGGGATTCGCCGCGAATTCGGCGCAGCCAACGTCCGCTATGCGCAAGGCTCGCTGCTGGCCGACGGTTCTGCCGTCCCGATTCCCGAGACCGCACTCCGCTCGAACGGCGCGCCCGGCTTGCAGGCCGAGTATTTCGCCACCCCCGGCGCGACCGGGACGCCCGTCGCGACGCGGCGCGAGCGTCACATCGACCATGACACCAACCGCGCAGCCCCCGCCCCCGGCCTGGGCGCGCAGTGGAGCGCACGCTGGACCGGCGAGCTCGTACCCCCAGGGCCGGGCACGTATCGCCTGATCGTCGATGCCCCCGCCTGCTGGAAATATTGCAAGTCGCACGATGCCGCGCGGCTGTGGATCGACGGCAAGCCGCTGTCGCAAGGCGAGATCAAGAAGGGCCGGATCGACGTTCCGTTCACCAGCGATGGTCGCCCAGTCGCGTTCAAACTAGAGTTCGACCATGTCAGCGACGACGAAGGCGTTCGCCTGCTATGGCTCCCCCCCGCCGAGCCGCTGATCGCCGAGGCGGTCGCGGCAGCGAACGCATCCGACGTCGTGGTCGTCTCGGTCGGCCTGTCGCCCGATCTTGAAGGCGAGGCGCTGTCGGTCAGCGTCCCCGGTTTCGTCGGCGGTGATCGCACCGACATCGCGCTGCCGTTCGCACAACAGCGCCTGATCGCGGCGCTCAAGGCGACGGGCAAGCCGATCGTGCTGGTGCTCACCAGCGGCAGCGCGGTCGCGCTCGACCCCGCCAACGCCGACGCGATCCTCGCCGCCTGGTATCCGGGGGAATCGGGCGGCACCGCAATCGCCGACACGCTCGCCGGGCGCAACAATCCGTCGGGTCGCTTGCCGGTCACCTTCTATGCCAACACGACCGATCTGCCCGCCTTCGTCGATTACGGGATGAAGGAGCGGACCTATCGCTACTTTACCGGCACCCCGACCTGGGGCTTCGGCCACGGCCTGAGCTACACAAGCTACGGCTATACCGCACCGGTTGCGCGCGTCAGCGTCGCCGCCGGGCAAAGCGCCACGGTGCAGGTTCGCGTCGCCAATACCGGCGGCCGCGACGGCGAGGAGGTCGTCCAGGCGTATCTCGTCCCGACCACCGCCGCCGCAGCGGGCGGGACCACCCCGGTCCTCCAGCGCCAGCTCGTCGGCTTCACCCGCCTCGCAGTGCCGCGCGGCAAGGCCCGCACCGCCAGCTTCACGTTCGATCCGCGCAGCCTCAGCCTCGTCGCGCGCGACGGCACGCGCACGGTCGAGCCGGGTGCGTATCGCATCTTCGTCGGCGGCGGTCAGCCCGGCACCGCGCCGGGCGCATGGATCGACCTGACGATCACCGGCACCCGGCAGGAGCTTCCAAAATGATCGTGACACGCCGCGAAGCCATCCTGGGTGGCGTGGCTGGGGCCACGCTCACCGCAACGCCCGCGCTCGGTGCGACCTCGCTGCCGAGCAAGCGGCCTGCGGTCGGCGCCCGCCGCTTCACCAGCCGCGCGGTCGAGCGCGAGATCGCGCGGGTTTCGGCGAAGATCGGCGATCCCAAGCTGCGCTGGATGTTCGCCAACTGCTATCCGAACACGCTCGACACCACCGTCAGACTGAGCACGGTCGACGGCGGCCCCGATGCGTTCGTCATCACCGGCGACATCCCGTGCCTGTGGCTGCGCGATTCCTCGGCGCAGATGACCCCCTATCTCCATCTCGCGCGCGAGGATGCGCCGCTGCGCCGAGTCTTCCACGGGCTGATCGCGCGACAGGCGCGCTCGATCCTGATCGACCCCTATGCCAATGCGTTCATGGAAGATCCGACCGCCAAGACCGACCTGAGCTGGTCGCTGTCCGACAAGACCGACATGAAACCCGGCGTCGCCGAGCGCAAATGGGAGATCGATTCGCTCTGCTACCCGATGCGGCTCGCGCACGGCTATTGGCAGGCGACCCGCGATCGCGCGCCGTTCGACGCGCGCTGGGCCAAAGCCGCGCGGCTGAGCATCGCGACCTTCCGCGTGCAACAGCGCAAAGACGGTCGCGGCCCCTATAGTTTCCTGCGCAAATCGGATCGCAACATCGAGACGATGCCGCTCGACGGCTATGGCAACCCGTCGCGCCCGGTCGGGCTGATCCATTGCGGATTCCGCCCGTCGGACGATGCGTGCCTCTATCCCTTCCTGATTCCGTCCAACCTGTTCGCGGTCACCGCCTTGCGTGAACTCGCGGTCGTCGCACAGGGCGCACGCGGGGACGCTGCCCTCGCGCAGGACGCCACCGCGCTTGCCGACGAAGTCGCGCGGGCGCTGGTCGAACATGGCCGGATGCGGCTGCGCGATGGCAGCGAGGTGTGGGCCTATGAAGTCGACGGCTTCGGCAATGCGATTTTCATGGACGACGCGAACGTCCCCTCGCTGTCCGGCCTCGGCTATCTCGGCTGCGTGCCCGCCAACGACCCGCTGTGGCAGCGCACCCAGGCCGCCGCGTGGAGCCCCGCCAACCCCTATTTCTTCCGCGGCAAAGCGGGCGAAGGGATCGGCGGGCCGCATGTCGGTCTGCGCCAGATCTGGCCGATGTCGCTGATCGTCCGCAGCCTGTCGAGCAACGACCCCGCAACGATCCGTGCCTGCCTCAAGACCCTGCGCGATACCGACGCGGGCACCGGCTTCATGCACGAAACCTTCGACCAGGATGATCCCGCGCAATTCACCCGCTCGTGGTTCGCCTGGGCCAACGGCCTGTTCGGCGAGCTGATCGTCCGTGTCGCCAACACCCGCCCCGCTTTGCTGGAAGGCACCTTGTGAGCATCGACCGTCGTACTCTGATCGGCAGTTCCGCCATCGCGCTTCTCGCCAGCGCAATGCCACTCCGCGCCGCCTCGCGCCCTGCCGCCAGCGCGCCCAACCTGTTCGTCGGCACCGGCGGCGACGGGCATACCTATCCCGGCCCGACCCTGCCGTTCGGCATGGTCCAGCTCGGCCCCGATACCGACGTCACGCGCTGGGATACGTGCTCGGGCTATCATCACGGCGACGGCTCGATCATGGGGTTCAGCCACACCCATTTGTCGGGCACCGGGATCGGCGACATGCTCGACGTGCTGGTCGTGCCGACGACGGGTCCGGTGCAGTTGCTCCCCGGGCCGATCGACAATCCCGACGCGGGCTACCGGCAGCGCTATTCGAACGAAGTCGCCGAGCCCGGATCGTACCGCGTCCAGCTTGAATCGGGCGTGCGCGCCGAACTCACCACGACCGAGCGGACCGGCTGGCATCGCTACACCTTCCCGCGCGGTGCGGGGCATGTGCTGATCGACCTGTCGCATCTCGTCCACGACACCTCCGACAAGGCCCCGTTGATCGACGATGCGACGCTCGCGATCGACGCCGACGGGGCGATCACTGGCGGACGCCGCGTGTTCCGCTGGGCGAAAGGCCGCCGCATTCACTTCGCGCTGCAATGCTCGCGCCGCCCCGACCGGGTGACCTTCTACGGCGACGATGATGTCGAGCAGCCCGCCGGCACCCGGCAAGTCGCGGGCAAGCGGCTCAAGCTCGCGCTCCACTTCGACGATGCGGGCTCGGCACCGCTGCTGCTGCGCTGTGGCATTTCGGGCGTCGACGTCGCGGGCGCGCGCGCCAACCTTGCGGCGGAAGCGTCGCATTGGGACTTCGACCGCACCTTGCGCGCCGCGCGCAAAAGCTGGGCGGACGCACTCAGCGCGGTTCAGGTCGAGGGCGGCACCACCGACCAGCGCACGATCCTCGCCTCGGCGCTGTATCACGCGCAACTCGCGCCCACGCTGTTCTCGGATGTCGACGGGCGTTACGTCGGGCTAGACGGCAAGACGCACACGGTCCCGCGCGGCGGGGCCGCCTACAGCAGCTGGTCGCTGTGGGACACGTATCGCGCGCTCCATCCGCTGCTGACGCTGATCGCGCCGGTGCGCACCAAGAGCCTGATCGACGACCTGATCCGCCAGACGCAGCAATCCCCTTATGGCCCGCTGGTGTGGCCGTTGCAGGGCAAGGAAACCGGCACGATGATCGGCTGGCACGGCGTCGTTCCGCTCGCCGAAGCCCGCGCGAAAGGCATTCCCGCCGACTACGCCGCCGCCTGGCCCGCGATCGCCAAGCGCAGCTTCGATTTCGCCGCCCCCGACAAGGACAACAGCCTCGGGCGCGACCTGTACGACCGGCTCGGCTACGTCCCCGCGGACAAGGTCTTCGAAAGCGTCAGCCGTACGCAGGAATATGCCTATGACGATTGGGCGTCGGCACAGATCGCCCGCGCCGCCGGTGCGACGACGGACGCCGATCGCCTGCTCAAGCGCTCCGGCAACTGGCGCAATGTGATCGACCGCGAGACGGGCTTCGCGCGCCCGCGCTTCGCCGACGGCACATGGTGGACGCCGTACGATCCGATCCAGCTCGGCCACATGCCGCGCCCCGGCTGGCGCGACTATACCGAGGCGAACGGCTGGCAGGCGACCTTCCTCAACCAGCACGACATCTACGGCCGGATCGCGCATGTCGGCGGAGACGCGGCGTTCGCCGCCAAGCTCGACGCGATGTTCTCCGCGCCCTCGACGCTCCCCGCCAACGCCCCGCCCGACATCTCGGGGATGCTCGGCCAATATGCGCACGGCAACGAACCTGATCAGCACGCCGCATACCTCTATGCCTATGCCGGCCAGCCGTGGAAGACGCAGGCGATGGTCCGGCGGTTGTGCACCGAGATGTACCGCAACGCGCCCGACGGGATCATCGGCAACGACGATTGCGGGCAAATGAGCGCGTGGTTCGTCTTCTCGGCGCTCGGCTTCTACCCGGTCGATCCGGTCGAGACGGTCTATGTGTTCGGCTCGCCCCTATTCGAACGCGCGGTCGTGCGCGTCGGTGACCGCCGCACGTTGACGATCGAGGCCCCAGGTAACCGCGCCAATACGCCCTATGTCACTGCGGTCACCTGGAACGGCAAACCCTGGACCAAGAGCTGGATCGACCACGCCACGCTCAGCGCCGGTGGCACGCTCCGCTTCACCATGTCGGCCAAACCCAACCCCGGCTTCGGCGCGGCACGCGGCGATCGTCCCCCATCCTTCGGCCATTCGGCATGACCCTGGAGATTCCTATGACCAGCTTCTCGCGCCGCGCGGTGATCGCCTCCGGCCTCGCCGCCACCGCTGTTCCCGCGCTGACTGCCCCCGCGCTCGGCAAGTCCCCTGTCGGCGCGCCCAAGCCGTGGGGCGCGACGCCGTCGCCACGCCAGCTCGCGTGGCACAAGCGCCAGCAATATGCCTTCATCCATTTCTCGATCAACACCTTCACCGACAAGGAATGGGGCTACGGCGACGAAGACCCGAAGCTGTTCAACCCGACCGACTTCTCCCCCGACCAGATCGTCGCGGCGGCCAAGGCGGGCGGGATGACCGGGATCATCCTGACCGCCAAGCATCACGACGGTTTCTGCCTGTGGCCGACGCTGCTGACCGAACGCTGCATCCGCAACACGCCCTACAAGAACGGCAAGGGCGATATCGTCGGCGAGATGGCGGCGGCAACGCGCCGCGCCGGGCTCGACTTCGGGCTCTATCTGTCGCCGTGGGACCGGCATCACCCCGAATACGGCCGCCCCGCCTATGTCGACTATTTCCGCAAGCAGATCGTCGAGCTTTGCACGCGCTACGGCACGCTGTTCGAATTCTGGTTCGACGGCGCGAACGGCGGTGACGGCTATTACGGCGGCGCACGCGAGACGCGGAAGATCGATGCCCCCGCTTATTACGACTGGAAGACGACCGTCGCGCTCGTCCACCAGCATCAGCCGATGGCGTGCACCTTCGATCCGCTCGGCGCGGACATCCGCTGGGTCGGGAATGAGGACGGCGTCGCGGGCGACCCGTGCTGGCCGACGATGCCCAACCACCCCTATGTCCAGGCCGAGGGCAATAGCGGCGTGCGCGGCGCGGAATTGTGGTGGCCCGCCGAGACCGACGTGTCGATCCGCCCTGGCTGGTTCTATCACGCGGACGAGGACGGCAAGGTCAAGATGCCCGACCGTCTGCTCAAGCTGTACGACGAATCAGTCGGGCGCGGCACCAACCTCAATCTCAACCTGCCGCCCGACCGGCGCGGGCGCATCGCCGACACCGACGCGGCGGTGCTCGCCTCGTTCGGCGCGGCACAGGCGGCGACCTATCGCACCGATCTCGCGCGAGGCGCGGTCGCGCATGCCAGCGCCGAACGCGGCGCGGCCTTCGCTGCGGCGCGCGTGCTCGACGGGCGCGACGACAGCTACTGGTCGACACCCGACGCCGACCACAATCCCACGCTGACGCTCGACCTGCCGCCGGGGCGCAGCTTCGACCTGATCCGGTTGCGCGAATATCTCCCGCTTGGCGTCCGCGTCACGCGCTTCGCGGTCGATGCCGAGGTGGATGGCTTGTGGAAGACGCTCGCCGAGCATGAAGCGATCGGCGCGCAGCGCATCATCCGCTTGCCGCAACCGATCACCCCGCGGCGGCTTCGCTTGCGCATCCTCGACGCGCCTGCCTGCCCCGCGATCAGCGAGATCGCGCTGTTCCGCCAGGTCGCGCCGGTCAAGGTCGCACCCAGCACGCGCAAGGACCCGACGATCCTGTCGACCGCAGGGTGGCGGATCGTATCGGCCTCGTCGCCCGGCGCGGAAGCGTTGCTCGACGACGATGCCGCAACGCGCTGGACCACCCCCGCACCGACGCCCGGCACGCCGTCCACCGTTACCATCGACATGGGCAAGACGGTGCGCCTCGCGGGTGTGAGCATCACCCCGTCGCGCACGCTCGCCAAAAACGTTTCGCCGCCGCGCGGCTATCGCTGCGAAACCAGCGTCGATGGCAAAAAGTGGGAGCCTGCGGGTGCGGGCGAACTCGCCAACATCGCTTATGCGCTCGCGACGCAACGGTTGCCGTTCGCCAAGGCGCGCGACGCGCGGTGGTTGCGCCTCTCGTTCGACGCGACCGCGCTTCCCGCAGCGTCGCTTGCGCTGGCGGGGATCGGCGGGTTCATCGCGGCGGGGTGAGGTGCATAGGGTGGTGGGGAGGCGAGATCGCCCCCCCACCGTTCGTTTCGAGCGAAGTCGAGAAACCCGCGCTGTGCCCGGTTTCTCGACTTCGCTCGAAACGAACGGGAGGAGTGAAAGCTTGCCCCCCACCCCGTTCGGGCTGAGCGAAGTCGAAGCCCCCCCTCCCCACAGACCGCGGTCCGTTTGGCAAGAGGTCCTTCGACTTCGCTCAGGACGAACAGGTGAGGGAAACCCTCAGCGCCGCCCACCCTTCCCCGGCATGAACGCAAACAGCTGCGTCTTAAGCGAAGCCGGCGTGCCCGGCTTGAACCAGTTGGTGTCCTGGATATGGCTCGCAGTCACATAGATCCGCCCGTCCGGCCCTTCCGAAAACGTGTCCGGCCAGCGCAACCGGCGATCGCTCAGCACCGGTTCGACATGATCCCCCACCAGCCGCGTGATCGCATTGTCGGTCGGCGAGGTCAGGTACAGCGTCCCGGCCTTGCTCATCCACAGCCCGTCCGCGACATGCGTCTGCGCGACCGTCTTCACGCCCGCCTCGCGCGCCGTCTCAGCCACACCCTCGCGCAGCAGCGCGGTGTCGGTCGAGTACAGCGTCTTGCCGGTCAGCGCCTGATAATAGAGCGTCTTGCCGTCGTTCGAAATCGCGATCCCGTCCGCCGAGAAGGCAGGCTGGCGACCATCGGGGCGGACCAGCGGCTTGCCGTCGGTGGTCACCTTGACGGTCTTGTCGATCTGCGTCGAGACATGCCCGTCGAGCGCACGGAAGCCCTTGCCGCTGTCGAGGTCGATCACGATGATCGCGCCGCGCGTCCCGCTGTCGGTGATGTAGCCGGTCTTGCCGTCGGGCGAGAAGCGGATGTCGTTGAGATACGTCCCCTGCAACGCGACGTCGCCCGGCACCAGGATCGTCTTCACGACGCGGTTGGTGGTAAGGTCGATCTTGACCAGCTTGGGCGCGCCTTCGAGGATCTTCTCATTGCCCGGCGCGCCGGGGTCGAGCACCCAGAGATTGCCGTGGCCGTCGGGCACGATCGACTGGACGCAGACGAAATAGTCGCCCACCGGCAGCTCGGTCGCGCGCGCGTTGCGCCAGCTGTTCCACTTGGCGTCGGGATAGGGCTTGAGTGACCCGTCGGCCATCACTTCGGCGACCGAAATCGGCGCATCGTCGGTCCAGCGCGGGAAGTTGACAAAGCGGCGACCGTCGGCGGTGACCGCGACGCCCGTCACCTGATGGTCGAACGTCGCGACTTCGCTCAGCGCATTGGTCGCTGGGCCACTCTGCGCGCGTGCCACGCCGAACGCGGCAGCGGCGATGATCCCGGCGGCGGCGATGCCCTCGAGGAGGGGCTTGGTCTTGGTCATATAGAAACTCCGGTCATGCGTGTCGGCGAGGCTCTGGGGGTCGCCGGTGAAAAGATGAATGAGGTGGCGCGCGACCGCCTGTGGGTGCTCGCGCTGCGGAAAATGGCCAACGCCTGAAATCCGGATATAGCCGAACGGCCCGGTAAACTTGTCCGGCACGCCCGCGCTGGCGGACGGCGGATTGACGCCATCCGCATCGCCCTGGATGTAGATCGCGGGCAGCGCGAGCGAACGCGTCGCCTTGACCTTGTCCTCGAGCCACTGGCTGCGCGGATCGGGCGCGGCCTCGTCCCAGCGCGCGCGATAGCTGTGGAGCGTCACGTCGACCCAGTCCGGATTCGCGAAGGACTGCGCGACGCGGTCGAACGTCGCCGCGTCGAACCAGCCGCGCGGTGCCCAGTTGACCCAGTGGATATGCGCGAAACCCTTGGGATCGGCGCGCACGGCTTCGGCGCCACGCGCGGTCGCCATGAACCAGTGATACCAGGTCCGCTGCGCCTGTTCGAACGGCGGGGTCGGCGCGCCGCCCATCCGCGGCATCGACGACAGCAACGCGATCCGCTCGACCCGCTCGGGCCATCCGATCGCGAGCGCCTCGGCGGTGGTCGATCCCCAGTCATGCCCCGCGACCATGAACCGCTGGATCCCGAGCCCGTCCATCAGCGCGATCGCGTCCATCGCGAGGATCGCGCTGTTGCCGGTGCGCGGCCCGTCACCAAGCCGCGTTTCGCCGAACCCGCGCAAGCTCGGCACGATCACGCGCAGGCCCGCCTCGGTCAGCGCGGGGACGACCGCGTCCCAGGTCGAGGCGTCGTCGGGCCAGCCGTGCAGCAGCAACACCGCCTGTCCGGCGGGGTCGCCATGCTCGGTATAGGCAATCGAGAGATGTTCGGTGACGAGGTGCTGCATGGGGCGGGGTGGCCTGTATCGTTGACCACCCCACAACCCGGTCAACCGCAGCGCGTTCCGCCGGGATGTTTCCAACCCGGCTCGCGAACCCGTGCCGTGCTCCCGCGCCTTACGCCTTCGCCGCCTGACTATCCGCCACCAGCGCATCGACCACGCTCGGGTCCGCCAGCGTCGAGGTATCCCCCAGTGCCCCGGTATCGCCCTCGGCGATCTTGCGGAGGATGCGGCGCATGATCTTGCCCGAGCGAGTCTTGGGCAGGCCGGGCGCGAACTGGATCGCATCGGGGGTCGCGATCGGGCCGATCTCGTGCCGGACCCAGTCGCGCAGCCCCTTGCGCAGCGTCTCGTCCGGCTCGACCCCGGCGTTGAGCGTGACATAGGCGTAGATGCCCTGCCCCTTCACGTCATGCGGGAAGCCGACCACCGCCGCTTCCGCGACATCGGCGTGGAGCACCAGCGCACTCTCGACCTCGGCGGTGCCCATGCGGTGCCCGGACACGTTGATGACGTCGTCGACCCGGCCGGTGATCCACCAATAGCCGTCGGCATCGCGCCGCGCGCCGTCGCCGGTCGTGTAGACCCCCGGATACAGGCTGAAATACGCCTCGAAGAAACGCGCCGGATCACCCCACAACCCGCGCATCTGCCCCGGCCAGGATTTCGCGATCACCAGATTGCCCTCGGCCGCGCCCTCCAGCCGCTGCCCCTCGGCGTCGAGCAACTGCGGATCGACCCCGTAGAAGGGCAAGCTCGCCGACCCCGGCTTGGGCGGCGTGCCGGGGAGCGGGGTGATCATGTGCCCGCCGGTCTCGGTCTGCCACCACGTGTCCATCACCGGGCAGCGCCCCTCGCCGACGACGTCGTGATACCAGCGCCACGCCTCGGGATTGATCGGCTCGCCGACCGACCCCAAAACCTTGAGCGACGCGCGGCTCGTGCCCGTGACGAAGGAATCGCCCTCCTTCATCAACGCGCGCAGCGCGGTCGGGGCGGTGTAGAGCGTCGTCACCTGATGCCGGTCGACCACTTCCCACATCCGCGCCGCGGTCGGCCAGGTCGGCACGCCCTCGAACATCAACGTCGTCGCGCCGTTCGCGAGCGGACCGTAGACGATATAGCTGTGCCCGGTGACCCAGCCGATATCCGCGGCGCACCAATAGACCTCGGGCGCGGCATAATCGAACACGGTCGCATGCGTCATCGCCGCCCACAGCAGATAGCCGCCAGTGGTATGCACGACCCCCTTGGGCTTGCCGGTCGATCCGCTGGTGTAGAGGATGAACAGCGGGTCCTCCGCCGCCATCGGCTCGGGCGGGCAATCGTCACCGACCGGCGCGACCGCTTCGTCATACCAGACGTCGCGCCCTTCGGTCATCGCGACCGTGGCCCCGGTCGCGCGGACGACGAGGACATGGTCGACCTTGCCCGCAATCGTGATCGCTTCGTCGACACACGCCTTGAGCGGCACCGCGCGCCCGCCGCGGCGGCCTTCGTCGGCGGTGATGACGATGTGGCTGTCGCAATCCTCGATCCGCCCGGCGAGCGCCTCGGCGGAGAAGCCTGCGAACACCACCGAATGCACCGCGCCGATCCGCGCGCAGGCGAGCATCGCGACCGCCGCCTCGGGGATCATCGGCATGTACAGCGTGATCCGATCGCCCTTCTTCGCGCCCAGTCCCTTAAGCACATTGGCGAAGCGCGACACTTCGCGGTGCAGCTCAGCATAGGTGATGGAGCGCGGTTCGGTCGCGGGGTCGTCGCCTTCCCACAGGATCGCGACCTGATCGCCACGCGCTTCGAGATGCCGGTCGATGCAATTGACCGAGACGTTGAGCACGCCATCCTCGAACCAGGTGATGCGGAAATCATCCTTGTCGAACGACCAGTCGCCCGCGCGCGTCGGCGGCGTCATCCAGTTGAGCCGCTCGGCCGCTTCCAGCCAGAAACCGTCGGGATCGGCCAAAGACCGCGCGTGCACGGCTTCGCGCTGCGCGAGCGGATGGGTGTCGGACATGGGGGAACTCTCCTTTACGATTTTTCAGCTGACCCCGTCGTGGTCGGCAACATAGCAGTGGAGCGCGTTCGTGGCGTTGATCGCGTCATAGGCATCGATGTCGTTCGCCACCACGGTCGCCAGCGTGCTTTGATACGGCTGGATCAGGCAACTACGCTTCGATGAAGGTATCCGGTTGGAGACGATCCGGACGCACCTCGCCTCCATCGCAGCCGGCGACGGGAAAATGTCGATCTTCCGCTCGAGGGTCAGGCGTATCATAATGACGTCGCGCCGCGGCTGCCGTTCAGCGACTGCCAAGCGCCGCAACGCTTTGCGCGAAGGCGTCCACAACGTCCCGGACTCGTCGCCCCGAAGTTTCCGCGCCGTGAGCGCGCCTCTCCCCATACTGCTGGTCAGCGCTTTGGAGATACGGACGGACATAGAGGTCCGGTCGTAGCTCAGATCCTCCGGCTTGATATCCGCCACATCCACCCCCTCCCGTCGCCCACACCGTAAGGTGCCGGATCGACGGCGCAACGGCACAGCTCAAACCCGTGTGAAAGGTCGCCGTCAAGGCTCTATCGGACAGCAACCGATGATCGTTCGGATCAAGTCTGCCGGACACGGTCGCACTGTCTCGGCGGTGTCGACGTTTTACCTCCGTTCGAGGGCGTGAAGACCTAGCCCGGGACGGTAGCACGCCCCCATGCAGGCCGTTACTTTTTGGGCGTGATCTCTGCGATGACATCCTTTGCCGCAAAAATCTGCGGCGGATTGGTCTGGCCGCGCAACAACGTTTCGCGATCCGCGGCCATCTGCACGAGCAGGACCGTCTGATTTACCTGCCGCGGCTGCCATCGTTCGAGCATCTGATACGGGACGTCGCCGCCACCGAACCCCCCTGTGCTCGGACCAGTCGGGACCGACGGACTGCTAACCCCCGGAGCTCCCCCCGATTGGTCGCCCGGACTGCCGGTTCCGGCCGAGACCGACCCGCCCGACAGATTGGGACCGGCGCGCGACGACAGGCTGCTCGTCCTGCTCGCTTCCACCTGGTGCGTCCGTGTCTCAAGGACGGCGAAAACCGGTTGCCCCGCCGCAACGGTCAACTCCGCCGCGCGCAGAAATGCAAAGCGCGCAACCTGTTCGGAGGGCATGCTCTCCGCCCCCGTATACGTCACGGTCATCCGTCCGTCGGCGGCGGGAGAAGCGTAATAGCCAACCCCGCCCGGGCCGGCGGCGGCCTGGTAGGACGGGGCGGCGGTGACGCATCCAGATACGCTGACGACTATTGCGAACAGGACAAACGCTTTCATCGCATGATCCCTTCTCACTTTGTCTAAAGGCCGTGAATCAGCGTATCAACATGCCGGATGGGCGCCTCACCACCCGGCATGTCGCGCTAGTTGTGTCGGTCTACATCTGGAAAATCGCCCCGACCACGATGCGGCGATCGTTAAGGAAGCTGAAGCGGTCGTACATTTGACCGCTCTGATCGATGTAGGCACGCGCCTTGCTCTTGGTATCGAGGATGTTGGCGATCGAGGTGCGCAACTGGACCCGCCCCAGCGTGTATTTCAGCGACGCGTCGAGGAACCCCGCCGCGGAGTTATAGATCGGGTTGCCCGTAACATAATCGCGATAGGTGGTCAGATATTCCGACCGCCAGTTATAGGCGAGGCGCGCTTCCAGCCGCTTGTCTTGATAGATCGCGACCGCATTGGCGATGTGCTTCGACTGGCCGAGCAGGTCGCTCACCCCCCAGCGGAACACGGTCGTCACGTCGTCGGGCACACCGTCGCCGTCGCTGTCCACGCCGTTGCCCGGAGGCGTCGTGGAAGCGTCAATATAGGTATAGTTGCCCTGCACACCGAGATATTTGAGCGGACCGGGCAGGAAATCAAAGAATTGCTGATAGCCGATTTCGATGCCCTTAACCTTGGCCTTCGCCTGATTGACCGGACCGTTGTAGATGATTTGCGTCCGCGTCCCGTCCAGCGTCACGTCGCCCAGCACTAGGTCACCGTTGGTGATGATGTTCGACAAGTCCTTGTAGAAGCCCGCGACCGACAGATACCCGCCCTTGAAATACCATTCATACGACAGATCGAAGCTGTTCGCGGTGGTGGGTTTTAGGAACGGGTTGCCGCGGCTGACCCGGACTTCGCCGACACGAATGTCCACGGCGCCACGGTCTATGCCGCGGAGCGGATCATTGACGTCGGTGATCGGCGGATACGATGTGCGGTTGGTCGTTACGACATATTCCTGCGACGCGCGCAGGTCCTGCACGTTCGGGCGACTGAGCCCCTTGCTGAAGCCGAAGCGGATCAGCATTTCGCGATTGAGGTTCCACTTCATGTTGAACGACGGCAACCACCGTTCGTCGACTAGGTCGACCTTGATCGGTTTCGCCGCCTGCGCCGCATAGGCGATGGCCCCCGGCAGGAAATCCGCCGGATCGTCGCGGCTTTCGGCGTCGTCGGTGCGAGTCCGAATACCCGTCACCGGGTCGACCGCCGGCGTCTGGACGTCCGCCACGAACGGACGGAAAGCTTGGAACCCTGCCGATGTCAGGTCCGTCCGCACATATCGCAAGCCTACGTTACCGTCGATCGACATGCCGTTGCCGAAGGTCTGCTTGAAATCGACGCGGAGATACGCGTTCTTTGTCTTCTCGGTGATGTCCGAGGTGTCTTCCGGCCGGAACACCGCGCTCCCGAAGCTCGATCCGTCCGCGACGCCGCGCGGCACCCAGCCGTAGTTCGCACCGAGTTGCGGCTCGCTTGCGATGTAATTCCGGAACTTGGTATAATCCGACAGTAGCGACTGGTTGACGAACACAAACGAACTGTTCGCGCCGCCGACGACACCGCCGCGGAAGAATTTGCTGAAATCAACCGACTGGAAACCCGCCGCCGGATCCTTGAAGGTCCCCGCTACGGCAAAGCCGCCACGGCCATCCCACGCCGGCGCGATCGACCCCCAGTTAAGCGCCATTTCCGAATTGACCTGGCTGCGTTCCGAGAAGCGCGCACCGAACTTGATGCTATCGAACCAGCTCGCGAGCCCGTCGCCACCCGACACGTCATACGCTAGATCCCCGCGCAGAGCGTAGAGATCCCCCGTACCGACCTGGAAGCGATCGGCGGCGAACTGCCAGTTCGCACCGTTCAGGTCGCCGCTGTTGGTGGGATGCGGGATATACACAGCCGGGTTGCCGTTCGCTGCATCGGCGTCTCCGGTGAAACGGGTCTGGCCCGGATTGAACCGATGCGCCGGGTCGATCACGAAATCGATCGTCGGATGGTCGAGATTCTGCTTGATGTTCCAGTTGAGGTAGGTGTTCATCCCGCCCCAGATTTCACGCTGCTTCGCACTGGCCTTGGTGTATTGGCCGTCCAGCGTCAGGCTCAGACGGTTGCTCACCTTCCACTTGAAGTTGACGGTGAAATCCTGCGTGCGCGATCGCTCCTGCTTGCCGATGCCGAGCGACCCGACCGGTGCACCGCGCGCGCCGGTCCATGAATCCGCATTATTGGTGACGAACCCCGATTCCATCAGGCCGCCCTTGACCGGGATAAGCGTTTCGCAATCCCCCGGGTTAGCCGGGAAACCGCCCGGGCCGCTGCACATCGGAAGCCCCGCCGAACCGAAATTGGGGTTCAGCTTGATGTTGCTGACGCCCATGGTGGTGCCCGTGTCGTGCTCGGGAAACCATTCCAGCGTGCGCTCGACACTGTCGATGTCGAGATCAACGCGAATGTACTTCGCGGTCAGCTGCATGCTGTCGTTCTTCCACTGACCGGCGAGATAGTAGCTCTTGCGGTCGCGGTCGACGTCGTTGGTCCGCATCTGGAAACCGGGTGTGGCGCCGATGATCTGCGAAGGATTGACCCCGGTGAACTCGCCTAGCTTGTTCGCGCCGGTCAGCGAGGTTTCAGGGATATTGCCGCTTGCGTCGAGCACACGCGGCATCGGCGCATTCTGCTGCCAACCGTTGATCCGCGAGTTGAGAATCGATTGCGAGAAGGAACCGATTAGGCCGAATTCCCCAATCCCCGTCTTCCACCGGTTCCCAATGGTCACGCTACCAGCGGGAGACCATTTTTTACGCAGATCGGAATAGGTCGTGTCGAACGCGACGGCGAAGATGCCTGCCTTGCGATCGAACGGCTCGAGCGTGCGCAGGTTGATCGTGCCGCCGATGCCGCCCTCGATCAGGTCGGCGCTCTGGTTCTTGTAGACGTCGACCCCGCCGACCAGTTCGGGCGGGATGCTCGAGAAATCGAGCGCACGACCGCCGTTGGCGCTGAACGCGTCGCGACCGTTGAATTCCGAACGCACGAACCCGAGCCCGCGGACGAGGTTGCCGCGTCCTTCAGGTGACGGAAAATCGGGGCTGGCACCCCCCGTCGGGAAGCGCGAGATGGTGACGCCCGGAATACGCCCGATCGCTTCGGCGACCGACAGATCGGGCAGCGTCGCGATGTCCGACGCGCTGATCGAATCGACGAAGGTGCTGGCGCGGCGTTTGATTTCCTTGGCGGAATTGAGCGCGCCGCGAATACCCGTCACGACGATATCGTTATCACCGGCAGGCAAGGTGTTGCGCGGAAGGGTTGCCGTCGGGCTTGCCGAGTCGATCTGCTTGTCGTCCTGCAGCGGCACTTCGGTCTGTTCCGGCGGAACGATGTCAGTGCGCGGACGCGACGACTGAGCCAAAGCTACTGCCGGCATGGAAAGGAGTGAAATTGCCGATGTCGCGAGCAAAAGGCCCTTCGCCGAACATGGCACGGCCGTACGCGTCAGAAATCGCATGGATTCATCCCCTCCAAACCGGATTTGTTCCGGCTACTCCCAGTTTCCACCCTATCAATCCGCTTTGCCGATATGTGGCCATTGTTGGCCATCACACCGCGGATTCCGAGTGAATGAAACTTTTATACTCCGACTTATTTGCGTCGCAATGGGGTCTTCAAAATAAATCCGTTTCGGCCCGAAATCCGCACATTTCCGGCGATTTGGCAGCGATTTGACGCGTCAAATCCTTGTCCTCCGGCTACAAAATTGAACTCCCGGTATTGGACCAATCCGAACGCGATGCTACCGCAACCACAGGAGGAGAGGATGCCAGAGAAGCCGTTCGCCGATGCGCGCGCATGCGCATCAGAAATCACCAGCATTTGCATCGTCGGGGGCGGCACGGCTGGTTGGATGACGGCGGCTGCGCTGGCGAAGAAGCTCGCGGGATTACCTGTTACGATCCGGCTGATCGAATCGGCGGAGATCGGAACTGTTGGCGTCGGTGAAGCCACTTTGCCGCATATCAGGGCGTTTAACAGTGCCTTGAACATCGACGAAGCCGAGTTGATGCGCGAAACCGAGGCGACGTTCAAACTCGGCATCGAGTTCTGCGACTGGGGTAGGATTGGAGACCGCTACATCCACCCGTTCGGCGATTTTGGCCCGGCGATCGACGGTGTTCCCTTCTACCATCACTGGTTGCGATTGCGCGCATCGGGCGCGGCGGGGGGTGCGGCGGGGCGGCTCGACGATTATTCGTTCCCGATCGTGGCGGCCGAACACAACCGCTTCCAACACCCGATATCGGACCTCGATCGACTTGAATCGACGTTTGGGTATGCTTACCAGTTCGATGCATCACGCTATGGCGCTTACCTGCGCCGTTATGCCGAAGCGCGGGGCGTCGAGCGCGTCGAAGGCATGGTAAAAGACGTGCGATTAAACGTCGATTCAGGGTTCGTTCAGGCCGTTTCTCTCGCCGATCAACGCGTGTTTGCTGCCGATTTGTTCATCGATTGCTCCGGTTTTCGCGGCCTTTTAATCGAGGGCGCGCTCGCGGCGGGGTATGACGATTGGAGCGACTGGCTGCCGTGCAACCGTGCGATCGCGGTGCCGACGCAAAGCCGCGGTCCGCTCGGTCCGTTCACCCGCGCGACGGCACGGACGGCGGGATGGCAATGGCGTATTCCGCTCCAGCACCGCGTCGGCAACGGGCACGTTTATTGCAACAGCTTCATATCGGACGACGAGGCCGAACGGCAGCTGATCGAGAACCTCGACGCACCGATGCAGGCCGCACCGCGGCGGCTCGCTTTCACCACCGGGCGACGGCGCGCATTCTGGAAGCGCAACGTCGTTGCGATCGGACTGGCGGGCGGTTTCCTCGAGCCGCTGGAATCCACGTCGATCCACCTGATCCAGGACGGCATCACCGAATTGCTCGCGCTGTTTCCGGATCGCGGGTTCGACGCGCCGAGCACGGCGGAATACAACCGGCGGATGGGGCTGCACTACGAACGTGTTCGCGACTTCCTGCTGCTCCACTACGTCGCCACGCAACGCGACGACAGCCCGTTCTGGCGGCATTTCCGCGCGCTGAAACTGCCCGACAGCTTGCAGGAGAAGATCGAGGCGTGGACGACGCGCGGCTATGTCGTCCCCTACGAATTCGGGCTGTTCCTCCCGCCGAGCTGGGTGGCGGTGATGATGGGGCAGAACCTGCTCCCGAAGGGGTACGATCCGCGCGCCAATACCATCGGAGACGCCGCCCTCGCCGCGCGCGCCGCCGCGGTTCACGACGCCGTCACCAGGGCGGTCCGTGCGACGCCGGACCATGCCGATTATATCCGGCGGATCGGCGCGGCGGGCAGCCTGTCCGTCCCGGCGACGGCGGCGTAGCGACCACCGTGCAGTCCACCGCCGACCACACCGCCAGCCCGATCGCGCATATCCTCGTCTGCGGAAGCGGGCTTGCCGCATGGATGACGGTCGCGACGCTCGCCAGGCAAGTCGCCTCCGCGACCCGGATCACCTTCGTCGACATTGGCGGCACCGCGGAAAGCGACCTGTTCTACGGCACCGTCACGTCGCCGTCCGCCTATGCCTTCAATCTCGCGGCGGGTGTCGGCGAACCCGCCGTGACGCTCGATAGCGATACCGCCTTTTCGTGGGGGACCCGCTACGACCATTGGGCGGGCGGAAAGCGATCCTGGACGCAATGCTTCGCGCTGCCCTTCCCGGTGGTGGATGGCGTCGTGTTCCATCACTATCTGGCGGCGGTCGGGATCGACCGGCTGGAACCCTATCTTGCGGGGGCAATGGCGGCGAAGCGCGGTGCCTTCGCGCATCCGCCCCGCGACGACCCGGCCGGAAAGCCGCAACACCCGCTCGGCCGCGCGGAATATGGCTATCAGTTCGATCCCGACCGCTATGCCGGCGTGTTCGCGGCAGCCACTACCGCTGCCACGGGCCGGGTCCGGCGGATTGCAGGAGCGTTGGCTGCCGTAGACGTCGATGCTGGCGTGATTTCCGCGCTGCGGCTGCACGACGGCACGGTGCTGAACGCCGACCTGTACGTCGATTGCAGCGGGCCTGCCGCGGCAGTGCTGTCCGCGCTGGAACCAGAAACCCGCTCGGGCCGCCGGATCGGGATCGCCGCGAGCGACGCCCCCGCCGCGCGGCCGGGTCGACCCGTGCGAACCGTAACGCCGACACCGTACGGCTGGCGCAGCGACACGCCGCTGCGCGGCCGCACCCGCCGGGTCACGGTTTACGATCCGACGCAGGCCGACGAAGCGTTTGCGGCCCATGCCCTCGCACCGGACCGCATCGCGGAAACGACACTCCACCACCGCCGCCACGCCTGGGCGGGGAATTGCGTTGCGATCGGCCACGCCGCATATGTCCTCGAACCGCGCACGCCCGCCCCGATGATGCTGCTGGAACGCGACGTGGAGCGCTTGCTGTCGCTCATCCCCAACGCGCCGGGAATGCGGGTCGAGCGGACAGAATATAACCGGCGCTTCCAGGAAGATCATGACCACGCCGCGGCGTTCGACCGCGCGCTGGTCGCCACCGATGGGCTTCCCGATAGGCCCTATTGGCACGCCGCGCGCGACGAACCGCCCTCCGAAAAGCTGGCGCGCAAGCTGGAGATGTTCGAGAACCGCGGCTTGCTGGTCGCCTATGACCTCGAACCGTTTCACCCGGAGGACTGGACGATCCTCCATCTCGGCATGGGGCGGCGCCCGGCGCGGCACGACCGGCTCGCGGATCGTGCGCCATCCGCACAGGTCCACGCCTTCCTGAGCACGCTGGAGACCAGCATCGCACAGTCGGTCGCGACCGTGCCGGACTGCGACGTGTACCGTGCGCACCTGGAGCAATATCTGCTCCGCAACCGGCGATGACCATGCAAGCACCGCATCTGAAACAGATCGTCATCGCAGGCGGGGGCACCGCAGGGTGGATGGTCGCGGCGGCGCTGTCGAGCTTGCTCGAACCGCGCGACGTGACGATCACGCTGGTCGAATCGGACGCGATCGGCACGGTCGGCGTCGGCGAAGCGACGATCCCCGACATCCTCGCCTTCAACCAGATGCTCGGGATCGACGAAGCCGAGTTCATGGCCGCCACCCACGCAACCTTCAAGCTCGGGATCCAGTTCGTCGACTGGGGAAAAGTCGGCGACCGCTACTTCCACCCGTTCGGCCAGCATGGCGCGGACATGCGCGGGATCGACTTCCATCAATATTGGCTGCGCAGCCGCGCCGATGGAAACCCCTCCGCGATCGACGCCTACAGCCTTTGCGCGGTGGCAGCGCAAGCGAACCGATTCACCTTGCCCGATCCGAACCCGCGCTCGGTCCGGTCGCAGATCCGCTACGCCTATCATTTCGATGCCACGCTCTATGCGCGCTTCCTGCGCCGTTATGCCGAAGCGCGGGGGGTCCGCCGGGTGGAAGGGATCGTGCGCAACGTCCGCCGCGCCGCCGACGCGGACGCGATCGCCGGGCTGGACCTCGTCGACGGTCGGGCGGTCGACGGGGACTTCTTCTTCGATTGCACCGGCTTTCGGGCGTTGCTGACCGCCGACACGCTCGACGTCGGATATGACGACTGGAGCCACTGGCTCCCGTGCGACCGCGCGCTGGCGGTGCCGAGCGCACACGCCGGGCCGCTCCCCCCTTATACCCGTGCGACTGCGCGGGGGGCGGGGTGGCAGTGGCGGATCCCGACGCAACGGCGCACCGGTAACGGCCATATCTATTCGAGCGCGTTCCTGTCGGACGATGCCGCGGCGGACATTCTGCTGGGCGGGCTCGATGGCCCGGCCTTGGCCGATCCGCGCCAGATCCGCTTTACCGCCGGCTGCAGGAAGCGCTTCTGGACGGGCAATTGCATCGCGATCGGGCTCGCCGCGGGGTTCCTCGAACCGCTGGAGTCGACCTCGATCTATCTTATCCAGGAGGGGATCAGCCGATTCATCTCGCTGTTCCCTACGGCCGACATTCCATACATCGTCCGCACCGAATACAACCGCCACATGCGCACCGAATTCGAACAGGTGCGCGACTTCATCATCCTGCATTATGCCGCGACCGAGCGCGACGACACCGCGTTCTGGAACCATTGCCGCACGATGGCCCTGCCCGACACGCTCAACCACAAGATCGCACTGTTCCGGGAGACGGGACGCGTCTTCCGGTACGAAGAGGAGCTGTTCGCGCGACCGAGCTGGGTCGCGGTGCTGCTTGGCCAGCGCGTCGTCCCCAAGACCTTCGATCCGATCATCGCCACGCTCCCCAGCGGCGACGTCGCACACAGTCTGCAATCGATGCAGCGCGCGATCCAGGCGGCGGCGGAACAGATGCCGACGCACCAGCAGTTCATCGCGCACTTCTGCCCGGCGCAGGCGGCGTAGGCGCGGTGGAGGACGCGCGCATCCGCAGAATCGTGATCGTCGGCGGTGGAACGGCGGGCTGGATGGCGGCGGCGGCGCTGTCGCGCGTGCTGGCGGCGGGCGGCCTGGACATCCGCGTGATCGAATCCGAAGCGATCGGCACGGTCGGGGTCGGCGAAGCGACGATCCCGCATATCCAGTATTTCAACCGGTTGCTCGGTATCGACGAGAACGACTTCGTCCGGCGCACCGCCGCCACGTTCAAACTGGGGATCGAATTCGTCGACTGGGGCGGGCTGGGTCAGCGCTACATCCATCCCTTCGGGAGTTACGGCCAGGAAATGGAAGGCGTGCACTTCCATCACTTCTGGTATCGCCAGGCGCAGGCGGGCGGCGCGCTTCCGCTCGATCGCTACAGTATCGGTGTCGGCGCAGCGCGTGCCGGCAAGTTCCAGCGCCCCGATCCATCGCTCGTCCATTCGCCGCTTGCGACGATCGCGTATGCCTATCAGTTCGATGCGGCGCTTTATTGCCCGCTATCTGCGCGAACTGGCGGAAGCAGCGGGAACGCTGCGGGTCGAGGGCAGGATCGTCGATGTCCGGCTGAACGGCGAGAGCGGGCATGTCGAGACATTGCTGCTCGACGATGGGACCGTGGTGGCCGGGGACCTGTTCATCGATTGCTCGGGGTTTCGCGGCCTGCTGATCGAGGGCGCGCTGGGCACCGGCTATGACGACTGGAGCAGCTATCTTCCCTGCGACCGCGCGGTCGCCCGTGCCTGCGAACGCGTCGCCGACCCGATTCCCTATACGCGCGCCACCGCGAAGGCGGCTGGGTGGCAATGGCGGATCCCGCTGCAATCGCGGACCGGGAACGGTCACGTCTATTGCTCGGACCATATCGACGACGACGCAGCGCTGCGGGTCCTCGACGCCGGGCTCGACGGCAAGCCGATATCCGAACCGAACTTCCTGCGCTTCAAGGCTGGCGTGCGGCGCAAGGCGTGGAACCGCAACGTCGTTTCGCTGGGTCTGGCCGCCGGGTTTCTCGAACCGCTGGAATCGACGTCGATCCATTTGATCCAGTCGGGGATCGCCCGGTTGTTGACCAACTTTCCCGACAAGCGCTTCAACACGCCGGATATCGACTATTACAACCGGCGCACCCGGATCGAATACGAACAGATCCGCGATTTCCTGGTGCTCCACTACAAGGCGACCGACCGCGACGACAGCGCCTTCTGGAACCGCTGCAGGACGATGGTGGTGCCCGCGTCGCTGGAACAACGGATCGCCATTTTCCGTGAGAATGCGCGCCTGTACCGGGAGGATAGCGAGCTTTTCAGCGAAACGAGCTGGCTTGCGGTGCTGCATGGGCAGAATGTCGTGCCACGGAGCCACCATCCGATCGCCGACCTGTTGCCTCCGGACGAACTGGCCGCGCGCATGACGCGGATCGCGGCCGCGATGGAGGGAAGCGTCGCGCGGATGCCGGACCATCAGGTCTTCATCGACCATTATTGCGCGATCGATCGCCGCTGAATCGAAACGGCGGTTCGAGCGCGGTCAGCGCCGCAGTTCGTCCATCAGATACTGTTTCACCGCCGCGACCCGCTCGGGCGTCATCTCGCCAAGCGCACCGCGCCCGCCGGGGGGAAGGTGCGCGACCGCGTCATGCCCGCCGTCGAACACGTAATGATCGAACCACGCGCGCCACACCGCCCGTTCGCGTTCCGGCAAATCACGGATCGTCATGATCGCGTGCATCAACGTCTTGAACGGCGAGCCCGGCCACGTCCGTTCACCTATGTTCCACCAGTAATTGACCAGCACGTTGACGGGATCGAGCGCCTCGACCTGATGCCACCACATATAGGGAATGTAGACCGCATCCCCGGGCTCGAGCTCGGTTTCCTCCGCGGTCGCCATCGCCTCGGCGTAGCGCGGATACCGCTCCAGATCGGGCGCGCGCAAATCGACCATGCTGACCGGTGGCCCCGCAAAGGTGAAGTCGAACGGGCCGACGTATAGATTGCGCACCTGCTCGGGCGGGAAGAAGGTGAAGCGCCGCCGCCCCCCGACGACGACCGCGACATTCTCCGACATGTCGAAATGCGTCGAAACCGTCGCGCGATTGCCGATCCAGAGGCGCGGGCTCGCGTCCGCACCGACGATATCGGTCGCATTGTCGCGGGCGAAGTCGGGGCAATTCTCCGCGACGGGAATCGCACCCGCATAGAAGGCCGGCGGTTCGGCATCGCCTTGCACACTCAGCAACACGTCGAGCAATTCGGCGATCGGCGCGATGCGCTGCTGATAATTCAGGCCGCGCAGATCGTCGCGATACCAGAACCGGCCCTTGATCTGTGGCGGCCCGAGGAACGCCGGGACGGGCTTCCCGCGATCACTGGCGCGGAGGTGATTGCACAGGTCTTCCGGTGACCGCCCGGCGGCGCGCACCGCCGGCCAGTCCTTCGCCAACGCGCGCAGCACCGCGGGTCGGCGCAAGGGCACGATCTCCGACCGGAACTGCGCGCGATCGACGTCGTGCCATTCTCGTGTCTTTGCGAAGGCTTGGGTCATAGCCGCACGGTTTCGGGCAAAAGCCGCGAAACATCAATCGCTACGGTAACGCCGCAGAGTCGCTCCTCGGATGCGGTCTCAATTGGTGGTCGCCGCCCAGGGTGCGACATCCCGCCCGCCGAAGATCGTACTGCGCGGCAAGTCGAAGATAAAATAGGGATTGAGCATCGGCGGCGCGCCCGCCGCGTCAAGCCGGGCCTGCTGGTCGTCGTCGAACACAATGTCGAGCGCGGCGATGTTCTCGCGGAGCTGTTCCGGCCGGCTCGCACCAATGAGCACCGACGCTACCCCCCGCCGCTGCGCGACCCACGCGAGCGCGACTTGCGCCATCGGCCGACCGATCTCGCCTGCGACGGCGCGCAGCGTGTCCACCACGTCGAAATTCCTGTCCGTGAACAACATGCCGCCGAAGGGATTGTCGCCGTTCAACCGCCCGTCGCTTCCGCTGCTCGTGGCGTCGCCAGCGCGATTGGGGAGGCTTCCCGCAGGGCCGGCCGCGGCGATCTTCTCGCGTCCATATTTCCCAGTCAACAACCCCGCCCCGAGGGGACTCCACGCGACCAGCCCCAGGCCGAGCGCCTGCCCCGCCGGAACGACATCCAGTTCCACGCCACGGTCGATCAGCGAATAGGAATATTGCAGGCCGATCGGCTCGGGCAATCCGTGCGCCCGCGCCAAGGTTGCGATCTGCGCGGCGTACCAGGCCGGCGCGTTGGAGAAGCCGTAATAGAGGATATCCCCGCGCCGTACCGCATCGGTCAGCGCGCGCAGGACTTCCTCGGGTGGGGTGGTGCGATCCCAGACATGCGTCCAGTACAGGTCGATAAAGTCAGTACCCAGGCGGCGCAGCGACCCTTCGATTCCATCACGGATGTTGCGCGCCGAATTGCCTCCTGAAAGCGGCGTCCCTTCCGTTCGCGGGAAGCCGGATTTGGTCGCGATCACCATCCGGTCGCGATTGCCGCGCTCGGCGATGAACCGCCCGAGCATTACTTCGCTGTTGCCCCCGGAATAGACGTCCGCGGTATCGGCGAAATTGCCGCCCGCCTCGACATAGGCGTCGAAGATCGAGCGCGACGTCGCTTCGTCCGCGCCCCAGCGTCCCGCCCCGAACGTCATCGTGCCGAGCGCGAGCGGGCTTACCGTCAGGCCGGATCTTCCAAGCGCGCGATAGGTCGTGAGGGTCATTGCTGTATCTCCGTTGCAAGTCTCCCCGAAGATAGACCTTGTTGGAGCCTTAATTAGCCGCCATTCGCGACAAGAGCTTATGAGCAGGATGCAGCATTGAAGCGCGGCGATCTGGATGACCTTGCCGCTTTTGCAGCGGTCGCCCGCGTGCGGAGTTTCACGCGCGCCGCCGCCGAACTGGGCTTGTCCCCGTCCGCCCTCAGCCATGCGATGCGGGCGTTGGAACAGCGGCTCGGTGTCCGGCTGCTGGCCCGTACGACGCGCAGTGTCGCACCGACCGCGGCCGGCGAACGCCTGCTGCGGTCGCTCAATCCGGCGCTGGCCGAACTTGCCGAAGGTCTGTCAGCGCTTGCCGATTGGCGCGGCGTGCCCTCGGGCGCGATCCGGCTGACCACGTTCGGGTACGCCGCGCGAACGGTGCTCGCGCCGACACTGCCGCGTTTCCTGCGCGAGCATCCCGACATTTCGGTGGAAGTGATCGTCGAGGACCGACTTGTCGATCTCGTCGCGGGAGGTTTCGATGCGGGGATACGCCTAGGGGAAACGGTCGATCGGGACATGGTCGCGGTTCCGGTCGGCCCGGAGCTCCGGACGGTGGTGGTCGGCACGCCAGAGTATTTCGCGACACGCGCTTTACCCGCCACGCCCGCCGATCTGGAAGGCCATAACTGCGTCAATTACCGGCTTCTCGGCGGCGGCGGCCTGCTGCCCTGGGAATTCCAACGCGACGATCGTGACATCCGGTTCAGGCCCGGCGGTCAACTCATCGTGAACGACGAACTGCTTGCGGCGGCTGCCGTCCGCGCCGGCGCGGGTCTGGGCTATATGCTGGAACACGACGTTGCTGACGAGATCGCCGACGGACGGCTAATTCAGGTTCTCGACGCCTGGTGTCCGCCCTTCCCGGGCTGCTATCTCTATTATCCGAACCGGCATGTCACCCCGGCGTTGCGCGTGTTGATCGATACCCTTCGCCGGACGACGATCGGCAAGGATTGATCCACGAAGCGCCGGAACCGGGAAGGAGGTTGAGCAGGGGAGTAACGTTCTACTTGTACTCGCGCATTTGGCGCATAAGCACCAATCTGCTTTCGATCGACAAGTAAGACTTGTGCAGCCGGCAGTTTAATCACGTCAGTCCGAGAAATGGTGACTAGGGCGTTTTGCAATTGACCGTTACCAGCATAAACTCTTTATTGTCGGACAAATGTCGCCACGAGAGCCTCTTGACTACCTGGCGTCACGATTTCGCGACTCATAGAACAAAACCTTTACGCGACTCGCTTGCCACCCTGCACTGACGGTGCAATAACTCCGACTATTCGGATTCTCGCTCACGCTAGGAGCGGAACCGGTGGAGGAGGCCTGACGTGAGATCAGTTATTGCCGGTATCTCGGCTGCACTTCTTTCGATCGGCGCTGCATCCGCCCAAACCGCGACGTCGCCCCCTGTCGAAGATTTCAAGCCTTCATCGGTCAATCAGCCGGGACAGCAATATCCTCAGGTGAACTCTCAAGGCTACGCCCGTTTTCGCATCGTTGCACCTGATGCGAAGGCGGTAAAAGTCAGTCTGGGGCTGGGCGGCAGGGGTGGCACTGTTCTGGCCAAGGCTCCCGACGGGAGCTGGGTCGGCACCTCGGAGGGGCCGCTGGACGAAGGATTCCATTACTACCATCTGACCGTGGACGGGGGCACATTCAACGATCCGGGCGCACTCAACTATTATGGCTCCACGCGCTGGGAGAGCGGGATCGAGATTCCCGCCCATGATGCCGATTTCTACGCCATGAAGAACGTTCCGCACGGCAATGTGCAACAAATCCTGTTCCCCTCGCCAAGCACTGGCACCCAGCGACGTGCATTCGTCTACACCCCGCCAGGGTACGATGCCGCCAAGGCCGCGCGATATCCTGTCTTGTACCTGCAACATGGATGGGGCGAGGATGAGACAGCCTGGTCGAATCAGGGCCACGCAAACCTCATTCTCGACAACCTTATCGCCGCACGCCAAGCAAAACCGTTCATCATCGTCATGACCTACGGCATGACGAACGATATAAAACCTGGCGCCCCGGGCGGCCTCGCAAGCTTCGACATTCGCCCGTTCCAGACGGTGCTGGTGAACGAGCTGATCCCTTACGTTGACACCCATTTCCACACGGTGACCGACCCCGCGCATCGCGCCATGGCAGGGCTGTCGATGGGTGGCTTTGAGACCAAGCTGATCGCTCCCAAGAACCTCGACACGTTTGGCTATATCGGTCTGCTCAGCGGCGGTACCGTTTCCCTAGAAGATGTAACGGGCACGCCCGGCTTCAAGGACAAGGTCAAGCTCGTCTTCGTCAGTTTCGGAAGCCGCGAACTCGACCGCGCGCGCCCGAACTTGCCACCCGGCGCTCCACCGTCCGACCCGCGCGCCAACGCGGCGGCGCTCAAGGCGGCCGGGATCAACAGCGTTTTCTACGTCTCCCAAAACACGGCGCACGAGTTCCTGACGTGGCGCCGTAGCCTGCGGGAGATGGCGCCGCTGCTGTTTCGCGATTGAAGGCGTTTGCGTGACGCCGCGCCCACGAAACACCGTAATCGCGTGCGGTCGAACGGCGCTCACCCCCCTAAAGCTTGGCGATTAAGGTCGCGCGAGGTCTCGTTCTACGGGAGTCCGACAGCCCTTCCATCGACGCCTGAACGGACCAGCGACAGGACGGCGGTATTCCCACGTACGCTGCTTGCCTACGCGCAATCCCAGGGCGCTCTTGCCAATTCGCGGCCAAGATAATCGATGAGAGTCTGAACCCGAAGCGGACGCAAGGGACTAGGTGGCATGACGAGATGAAGACCTAGCGGTGTCACCGACCAATCCGGCATTGCACGCCTCAACTTGCCATCACGAAGTTCCTGCCAGACCAGAAACTCGGGTTGAATCGCGAGCCCCTGCCCAGCAAGAAGAGCGGGGTTGAGCAAATCGGCGTTGTCGGTCCAGACGCGCACCTGCGGTTCGACGGTTTCCTCCCCGAACGTGGGATGCGTAAAGCGCCAGCTTCGCGACGCTCCCCCGGTATAGGCCAAGGCAGAATGTACGGCTAGCTCGGCCGGGTGCGTCGGCATGCCGTGACGATCAAGATACTCGGGAGACGCGACCAGCAGGAGCCGGACTGTGCAAAGCCGGCGCGACAACAGCGAGGAATCGTTCAGGCTGGCGATCCTGAGCGCCAGATCGAACCCCTCCGCCACCAGATCGACCTTGCGGTCGCTTAGCGAAAATTCGACGTTGATCTCGGGATAAGCCTGGAGAAAGGCTGGGAGCGTTGCCCCAAGATAGGCGATGCCGAACGACAACGGTGCGCTGATACGCACGCGTCCGCGCGGCACCGTTGACTGCTCACCGGCCTCGTCCTCGACCGCTTCGCCCTCGCTGAGGATTCGCGATGCCCGCTCCAGTGCGGCGCGGCCGGCATCGGTCAGGGCGATGCGACGTGAGGTGCGCGCGATCAGCGTGAGACCAAGACGCGCTTCCAGCCGTCCGATGGCTTTGGATACGGTGGGATCGGACATGCCCATCGCGCGCGCGGCACGGGAGAACGAGCCATGCTCGGCGACCTTGGCAAAGATCGCCCACGCTTCGAGATCGGGAAGTCGCTTCATCATTTTCGGAAAGGATGAAATGCCAACCTTGCCGTTTCGTCAAGTCTGAACTGGGGCCATCTTGAGGTCATCGGAGCAACAGGGCTCCCCGGAGACCGAACCATGATCGACCGTCGTCCCTCCGCCAGCCTCGGTGGTGCCAACCATGGTTGGCTCGACGCCAAGCATCACTTCTCGTTCGCGAGCTACTATGATCCAGCCCGGATGGGCTGGGGCGGCATTCGTGTCTGGAACGACGATACGATCGCAGCCGGCACCGGCTTTCCGCCCCATCCGCACAACGACATGGAGATCATCACCTATGTCCGCGAAGGTGCGATCACGCATCAGGACTCGCTCGGCAACATCGGCCGCACCGAAGCTGGCGACGTGCAGGTGATGAGCGCGGGATCGGGCGTCCGCCACTCCGAATACAATAGGGAGCCGGGCACCACCCGCATCTTCCAGATCTGGATCGAGCCAAAGACACGCGGCGAAGCGCCCTCATGGGGTGCAAAACCCTTTCCCAAGGGCGAACGCTCGGGTCAATTCGTGACGCTGGCGAGCGGCTTCGCGAACGATGCAGACGCCTTGCCAATCCGTACCGACGCGCGCATCGTAGCGGCCACGCTCAAGGCCGGCGAGACCGCCGAATATCCGCTCGGCGCCGATCGCCACGGTTATCTCGTCCCGGCGACGGGCACGGTCGAGGTCAACGGCACCCGCCTGGAAGCACGGGATGGCGCCGCTATAACCGATGAGGCGGTACTTCGCGTCACCGCGATCGAGGATGCGGAGATCGTCCTCGTCGACGCTGCCTGACCTGCACCAGACCCTGTAGCGTACCCGTATCCACTCACGTTTGAGGAGAGCCGTTATGCCTTTCATCACCACCGCCGACGCGACTGAAATCTTTTACAAGGACTGGGGCACCAAGGACGCGCCCGTCGTCATGTTCCATCACGGCTGGCCGCTCAGTTCGGATGACTGGGACACGCAGATGATGTTCTTCGTCCAGAAGGGCTATCGCGTCATTGCCCATGATCGCCGCGGACATGGCCGCTCGACTCAGTCGGCGGACGGCCACGACATGGACACCTATGTCTCCGACGTGATCGCGCTCACCGACGCGCTCGACCTGAAGGAAGCCATCCACGTCGGCCACTCGACCGGTGGTGGCGAGGTTGCCCGCTACGTCGCCCGTGCAAAGCCCGGCCGGGTCAAGAAGGCGGTGCTGGTCAGCGCGGTCGCGCCAATCATGGTCAAGACCGACACCAACCCGGATGGCGTGCCGATGGACGTCTTTGACATGGTGCGCGAGCAGACCGCGACGAACCGCTCGCAATTCTACTACGACTTCACCCTCCCATTTTTTGGCTACAACCGCGGGGGCGCGGAAGTGAAGGAAGCTGTGCGCCTCAACTGGTGGCGGCAGGGCATGATGGGTTCTGCACTCGCGCATACGCTTGGCATCAAGGCTTTTTCTGAAACGGACTTCACAGCGGACTTGAAGGCGATCAGCGTGCCAACGCTGGTGCTGCATGGCGAAGACGATCAGGTCGTTCCCTTTGCGACCACCGGCAAGATGTCAGCCGAGATCGTGAAGGGCGCTAAGCTCATCTCTTACCCCGGCTTTCCGCACGGCATGCCGGTCACGCATGCCGACCGGATCAACGCCGACCTGATTGCCTTCATCGAAGGCTGATCGATTGTAACAGCATGGGGCGGTTGCTCGCCCCATGCTGTTGCACGAACCTCAGCCGCCATATGGCAGCATCAGGCCGCCACCGCCCGAAGTGGCGCCCCGGGTTTTCCGGCACAGGCGGGCTTCAACGATCCAGCAAAGCCTACCCAAAGTGCGATCGATACGAGCGAGAATGCACCCAACAAGATGAAGGTCACGTGGTACCCGAGACCTTCCGCAATCCAGCCGCCCACTGCAGGACTGAGCGAGGCGCCGACGCCCTGCACCGTCATCACCGCACCCTGCCCGACATTGACCCGACCAGTCCCTGCAAGAATCCGCGCGACCAGACCAGGGACCGCGACGCTTTGCAGCCCAGCCGCGATACCGTCGAGGATCTGGACCGGAAAGACGCCCCATGAGGTAATGAAATACGAGGCGATCAGCCCGCGCACTGGCAAAATCAGAAAGGTGACGAGGATGACGAGCCAGTAGCCTTTTGCTTCCGCCGAACGCATCGCGACGATTGCTGCGACGATCATCACCGCCTGCGCAACGACGATCATCTCGGCCGCAAAGATTGCCGGGTTGACGTCCTTGGACGCGACCGCGAGCGTGTAGAGCGGCAACAACCCGCCATTGCCAAGATGGAAGAAGGCAAGGCTCGCGGCGAGGATCAACAACGGCTTGTTGTGCAGGAGCATCTTGAACCCCTCCGCCTTGCCCGCGTCATCGTCCTTGCCATCGTCTTTCTCGAGACCGCGTGCGGCTTGGTGATCAATCTCCGCTTCGGGGATCATCAGCACCGACACGATCGCGAGCACGCCGAACAGCGCAGCCAGCACGAACACCGCGCCGAACCCAAACTTCCAGCCAAGATACCCCGACAGCGCCGCGCCGACCATGTTGCCGGCATGGTTCCATGCCTGGTTACGCCCGTTCTGCCGGTTAAACCCGTTTTGCCGAACGATACCAAGCGTGATTCCCGCAACCGCCGGGCCAATCGCCGCGCCGGCGATTGCAGTCGCGATCTGAGACGTGGCGACCACCCAGATGCTTTGTGAGAACCAGATCAGCGTCGACGCAAGCACCGTGAAAATGCCCGAAACAATCACGGCGATGCGCTTTTTCTTGGTCGCATCGATGAGTGCGCCTGCTGGGGCAGTCATCAGCATGCCCGCTACACCGCCGATGGTCATCACCGTGCCGATTGCGCCGGTCGCCCAGCCCTTACCCTGCAGGAACACACCGAGGAACGGGCCGATCCCCGCCTGCATATCCGCCATGCTGAAGTTGAGCGCCTCAAGCGCGCCGCGGGCGCGTGTACTGCCCTTGAGCGCCACCTGGTCGTCACTCACCAATCGGCTCCGTTCTTGTTCGGCCCGCGCTGCGCCCCGTCGATCCCGCGTTCCAGCCATGCACCGATCGCGTGGACGTCGCGCCCGAGCCCAACGGGCGCCGTGCGCTTCGGCGTCGATCCTTCGCTGCGGACCAACGCGTCGATCACATCCTCACTGCCGCCCGACCGCACTACCAACCGATGAAGGCCGTCCGGGACATTGGTGATGGTAGCGCTCCACAGAGCAGGCTCGCCCGCAACTCGCGCCATCGCGATCTCATCCCCGTCGTTGAGATAAGCGGAAGCGCTTTCCGTCGCGCCGAAGACTTTCGCCCGCACGACAAAGCCGCCTTGAGGAACATGAAGCGTGTTGGCTGGGTCGGTGATCAGGCGACGATCGGCGGGCGAGGTGATCTGGACCAGAGGCCAGGCTGCGTCGAACGGTTGAAAGCACCAACTTGGTACGCCATCGTCGAGCGTAACAACCGAGAATCCGGGTGCGCCCTCTTCGGTCTGCCCGGTCGATCGCGTCGCACCATAGATGACGCGACCGTCGTTGAGCAGTTCGTTGTAATGCGTGTGACCGGTATCGACGAACGCGACATGATGTGTTGCGAACAGGGCGGCAATACCATCGGGATCGTCGCGCAGATCACCCGGATATGCGTGCATGAATACAACCGCACGCTCGCCAGCGACATCCGCCGCGCTTAACGTGCGCTCGATCCAGCGCCGCTGGGCGGGATCGATCCGGAAATCGGGGCCGCCGTGTCCCGCCGACACGATATCCAGAAACAGGCAGCGATAGTCGCCGATCCGCTCCGAATACGGCGCATCCTTCGTTGTGATCGCGCGCATCGCGACAAGGTCGCCGGGTTCGAAATCATGATCGCCGGCCAGAACGTGCCATGGTCGATCGAGCACCTTCATCGCCGTGCGGATGCCTTCATATTGCGCCACGGTGCCATGGTTCGCATTGTCGCCAGGGAGAAACGCGAAATCCACTGCGCCGCCGATCTGCGTTTGCGCAATGCGTGCCAGCGTTTCGAACCGGCTCAACCCTTCGAAGCCATCCGCCTCATCCACGTGCAGGTCGCCAAAGTGAATCCAACTCAGGCAGCCTGCCATTCCAACGTCCTTCCACCACCGTAATCTTCGCGGAAAGCGACCCGTTCGACCGATGGTTCCATGACATTTTCGACACTTAAGGACGCCGAATCCTGGGCAGTCCGTTAGGTCAGCCGCTGGCGGACGAACTGGAACGTTATCGACGCCTCCGCCGGAACGGACGCAGTGATCGAACAACTGTCGAGACGCACGTTGCAAGCGTTTCAGCTGAAAGACACCACCGCGCAGAGAAGCAGGCTCTGCGATCGCAGACGTGGATCTCCTCGACCTAGACGGTGCCGCGATGGTCGCCGCCAACCCGCAAAGCGCCTTCGTATCGAAGTGACTTCGCACCAGCGACGCCATCCACTAGGAAACGGCAAACACGATCTCACCGAGACTCGAGACACGAGACAACATCGGTGATCACGACCGTGTCGAAAAAACCGCAGTCGCGGGTTCTCTGCCTACGCCTGACGGTCGAGAAGTTCGCACCCTACAGATTATAATCCAGCCCCTCGATTTCGGGTGGCCAGGGCGAATAGACAATCGGCTTCTCCCCGAAACGCCGTTGAACCGCACGCGCGCGACGCTCGACGACATCCTCGTTGGGATCAATCTCGTCGGTATAGATATAGACGACCTCAAACCTGCCGTCGTGACACAGATACTCCAGCTCCATCCATCGCTCTTCGCCCTCCTGCGCCTCCCACAGTTCAAGCAACGCATCAGGCAATCGCCTGTTTACCGCCCAACGATAGAGGACCTGATTGCCCAGTTCCTTGAAGATCGATTCTCCGACCATGTTGTCGTCGAGCTGGGCATAGAGGAGCGTGGGTTCGACTGGATAATCGCGATCCGCCGCCAGCAATTGCCCAATCTCGTTGAGCAGGGCGTTGATTTCGTCATTTCCCACGGTTTCTCTCCGATCGTTCGTTGCGAAACTTCGCGCTCTTTCTATTGCCGTCGACCGTCCACCATACATCGATCACCGATGGGCGCACCGATCCGCCATCGAACTGCGGGACGATTCTGACCGTCACGGCACGTCCGGTGCGCTTGTCTCTCGCCCATTCATCCTCGAGCACGCGATAACCGCCGCGATTGAAATTGGCATTCCGCGCGAAGTGATTGAACGCCTCGGTTGGCCAATTGAATCGCGCAGCGTTGTAGCGACCGCCATCATCCGAAGGCTGCCACTCTACGTCGCCTGCCTGCGCCTGTGCCGTGCGCGACCGCATCTTCTTGCCGGCCAGTACAAGTGCACCGGAAACGTCGCGTTCGCCCCTTGTCGTCGATCTGATACTCGTAACCGTTGCGAACTTCGCGATGCAGCTGTGGCACAATACTAAATATTCCGGGCCGTTCTTCAAGCCTTGTCCGCGAATCTGCTGTTTGCTGCTTTCTCTTTGCTGTGGCTCTGTCTGAGACTTGCCGCTGCTGTACTGGATCATCAATCCAGAGCTCGCTCGATGAAGCCCCGCCACCCCCGAAGCGACCGCCGCCACCAGCGGTAAATCCCCCACCAGTCCAACCAATCTCGGCGTTGGGGCTTGGCTTGGCGGCTCTCAGCGATGCCGCCACTGGGCGCGAATTTATGTCTTGGGGATTGGGCGACGGAGCTGCGCGTGGCTGATGGAAATTCTACGCAGATCGAGAGTGCGGCGCCGCTGCGGATCGTGGCCGAGGACTCCCGCCGCTGCCGGACCTCCCGCTACCGGAGGATCCATTCCCCCCGGTGCGCCCGTAAGCGCGCCCCGAACGCGCGAACGTAAACCGTCCATCAGCCAGATCATGCGAAGGATTGAATTTCACTTCGAAGTCGTCGGCAGTGGTAACGGTCGGCCATCTACCGGTCCGCAACCAAACCGAAGAAACCCGTCGCCGCTCGGTATCGGCTAGCTCGGTATCGGCTATCTGAATCGTGCCGCCCCCGCTACCTCTGGGGCAAGAACATCTGAACAACATTTTCCGGGAAATCGAGAAAACGGCATACCAGCAGGCCGTCGCAATCGACAAGGACGCTCCAATAGGTGGCGTAGTTTAAAGACCGGCACCCCGTATAGGACAAAGACGGACACTTGGATAATTGGAAAATTTCTATATTACCCCAGACGATCGAAGAGCACCGCTGTTGACAGGATAGAACAGCGCGATTGATCGCAACTCCAGCTTTACGCTTCGTTTCGATATCTACGGCCTCGCATCCCGTATGGCCTCCAGCTCGGCCAGCCTCACAGGGTCATCCGAAGCAAGTGCTTCTTCAAGATAGAAGCCGTACGGCAAGTCACGTACCAATTCCTGCGCCTCACTGGTGTATTCCACGGCAATTATCGGGAACGCATCGACGAGTTCCCTCAGGAAAGGTTTGTCCATCGCTTCAAGCTGACTGCCAAGAACCTCCATCACCCTGCAAGCCTCGTCGGGATCAACGACGTCGTCGTCCGACAACTCACAAAATATGACAAAATTAGCAACGATTCGCGCGACCTGAGCAGCTATCATGGTTTCATTACCTTGACACCAATGTTCGTGACGTTCATTTTCTTTAAAAGTTTGAAAGCTTTAACTCTTTGGATGGGAGTAGGCACCTCCCACAGTCCAACTATATCGTGTTGTGCCAGAACATCCGCTTGGCGCAGCACCTGTGCTCGGGCATGTGGCATATCCCTTATCGCCCACTTTCGATCGACGACGTAATGCTCAAATACACCATCGAACTTGACTAGTCTTACCGAGCCATCCGCCATCGTTCGAGCCAATGCGGGCGCCAAGCCCGCCTGCGCACCAGTTGCTGCATCATTGTATGCCTTCCAGGCCTTTGTACTATTTAAATTTTCTTTCACCCAATGAATTACCGGCGGTTTATAGAGAGTCTCCGACGCAATCGCACTTGCTGCGCTTAATGCTGAGACTTTGGATATCACTGCCCCGGGCACTGCTGCCACCACGACATTGCCAGCGACTAGCCCCGTTGCTCTCCCCCAATCGTGCGCGGAGGCGTTCGCAGCGGCATCCGCTGCACGCGAGATGTGGATGCGCATCGGCGTAGCGTCGGCGACGAGCACTGCATCGATTGTACGCGCCACGCCAATCCCGATATTCTGGACTGTGGTGATGGGATTGGTCGTGAGTACGGAATACGCTCCGGTGAAAGTGCCCGAGGCGACGTCGTGAAGGCCTTCGCCGACTCCTCCGACGAATTCCGCAATCAGGCTTGGCGAATCGACCGGTCGCGAGGAATTGACTACCGACCGATAGGCAGGCGTTGAGCGAGCTCCCGGGCTTTTGCCAACGCGTATCGGCTTTTCGGAAGATACCGTTTCCCTGCGCGGTATCGTCGCCATTCGCAACCCTGCCCCACGCTGTCCGCGATGACCGACTCTTGGTGAACGATTACTGGGGTCCGGCTCTGGTTTCTGCCCGGCACCGCCATAGTAATGCCCTGATCCGGCAAAAGTGAACTGACCGTCGGCAGGATCATGCCAATGATTGAATTTGAACTCGACAACGTCCGGACTTGAAATGCGTGGCAGCCTGCCTGTTCGCAGCCATCGAGAAAACGCTGTTTGTCGCTCGTCATTTGCAGACTGTGCCATGCCGCCTCGCCCCCATCGATACGACGAGAACATTTGAGCAACATTTTCCAACAAGTCAAGACAACGCAGTGGCGGTCCAACCGGAAGCCGACCATCGTCCTGTACTATGCCTAGTCATCTAAAGACTGGTGCCCCGCAGGGGACGAAGATGGGCACTCAGATCATTGGAGAATTTACGTCAATCGCCAGTAATTTCCCCGTCGTCGTCAGCCAGTTTAGCCTTGACGCGACTGCGGCGGGCATCGCGCAATACGTCTTCGATTTCGAAGAGCAGAGCGCGTCCCTCGTCGGTCTTGCCGTTTGTGTCGTCCTGATCGGCGGCGAAGAGCGCCTTGGCACGCGCGGCCACATCGATAAGCACGGCGTAACGTTCTTCCCCCAATTTTTTTCGAACCAGGTCAAAACCTCCAGTTAGCTTGTCGAATTCACTGTCGATATTATGATCAAAGACGAGGGTTCGATCGAAGAACGTAGGGGCAAAGAGAATCATCGATCCGAGCTGATCGTTTATCTCGCTTAGCGACGCCGGGATATAGGGCTTTGGATTAAAGTATGGGTTGGGCCGGGTCATCATTTCGTCTCCGGACGGGTAAGGACATAGGTGTGGTTGGTACCGAGCTGACTCGGACGGATAATGACGACGCGGCTCGGACGGAAATCGGTATTAAAGAATCCGCGCACCTGCGCGGTACCGTGCGTCTTGCGCGCAAGGGTAACGTCGAATGCGACATCCTTCACGCGCGCATCAGGGCGGCGGTAGGTGAGATCGGAACTGTCATTCTCCCTCCGGTTGACCCGGACCGGACCTGGGCCGGCCGAGTCGATGCCGAGTTGATTGTATCGCTCGCGAAGCCCTTTCCGGACTTGCTGATCGACATAGTTCCCCAAGGCCTCCCGGTCATGCAACCGCGGTTTCAGCCGACCTGACTTAAGCAACTCCTGTCCTCGATCATAGGCGTCGTCCGCGCGCTGCTGAACGAACCGCAATGTCTCGACTTGGAGCGGACTGTAATCGCCTTTCACGCGCGCCACCAATGCGGCGCGCTGAAAGCGCAAATCGTCCACCTTAGCGCTGAGACCCTGAACCGTGACGATCGGCGTTCCGAAAGCGTCGGTTGGACCGATTTCGTCATAATGCCATTTTGGGTCGAGCGCCTTGGCTTGGGCAGTAAGTTGGCGCGACTGATCTTGCAGAAAATCCATTTGTGATCTGTTCGCTGGGCCGGTCAGGTCGAAGAGGTTGTCGGCAGCGGCGACGATTGTGCGGACGGGTGCATTGCGCAGCCCGGGAAAGGACTGTTCAAGCGTCATCGGATCCTCAAACGCCCGAGTGTTGCTGCCACGCCCCATCGCGGGACCAGGCCGCGCGGGTGGCCGCGCTTGGTTCGCTGTGGGTTCCAACACGCTGTTGCGCACAGCCGGGGCCTTGTGATCAGTTCCCCTCGCTGCGACCGGCAGTTCCCGCATTCCCAAACCTGAGCGGGCAAACCGCCGACTTGCAGAAGAGGAAACTCCGCCAGGCGCAAACGTGAAACGCCCGTTATAAGGATCATGCCAAGGATTGAATTTAACTTCGACGTCGTCGGCGATGGTGGCGGCTGGCCATCTTCCGGTCCGCAACCAAACCGCAAAAGCGCGTCGTCGCTCGGTATCGGATATCTGAATCATGCCGCCCCCCGCTATCTCTGCGGCGAGAACATCTGAGCAACATTTTCCAACAAGTCAAGACAACGCGATGCCAGCAGACATTGCGTGCTGAAGATAGTGCCCAAATCGATAGACTGGTGCCCGGAAGAGGACTCGAACCTCCACGACCTTGCGATCGCCAGCACCTGAAGCTGGTGCGTCTACCAATTCCGCCATCCGGGCACTGGGTAGGTGGCGGGCCTTAGGGGAGCGTCGTTGGTCTTGTCAACACGCACGATGCTAGGCAGAGGACAGATCGACATTCGAGAAGGCGCTTCGATGAACAACAAGCTGGTGACTTTGATCGGCGGCGGGGGTTTCCTCGGTCGCTATGTGGCGCAGGCGCTGCTGGAACGCGGCACGCGTGTGCGAATCGCACAGCGTGATCCGCATCAGGCCTTTTTCCTGAAACCCCTGGGGGGCCTCGGCCAGACGCAGTTCGTCGCGGTCGACATCACCAAACCCGAATCGATCGCGCGCGCGGTCGCCGGTGCGGATGCGGTGGTGAACCTGGTCGGTATCCTCGCCGGCGATTTCCAGAAGATTCAGGTCGATGGCGCCCGAATCGTCGCCGAGGCCGCAGCGCGTGCCGGGGTGGAGACCCTGATTCATATGTCCGCGATCGGTGCGGACAGTGCGTCGGATTCGGCTTACGGTCGCTCGAAGGGCGATGGCGAGGCCGCGGTGCGCGCCGCCTTCCCGTCCGCGACCATCCTGCGTCCGTCGATCGTGTTCGGTCGCGAGGACCAGTTCCTCAACCGATTCGCAGCGATGATCGGCAGCGCGCCGGTCGTTCCGGTGCTGCGGTCGGGCACGACGTTCCAGCCCGTCTATGTCGGCGATGTCGCGCAAGCGGTCGTCAAGGCGCTGGACGAACCCATGATCGCGGCAGGCAAGACTTTCGAACTCGGCGGCCCCGACACGATCACGATGGGCGCGCTGATCCGCTGGATCGCCAAGATGACCGGCCACAAACGCCGGATCGTCGAGCTGCCCGATTCGATCGGTGCCGCAATCGCGGGGCTCGGCTTCCTGCCGGGCGCGCCGATCACCAAGGACCAGTGGAAGATGCTGGCGACCGACAATGTCGTGTCGGCGGGGGCGAGCGGACTCGATACGCTCGGAATCACGCCGACGCCGCTCGATGCGGTCGCGCCGGCATGGCTGGTGCGCTACCGCAAGGGCGGTCGCTTCTCTGCACCGATCGCTGCCTGACAAAGCCGGCGAGGTCCGCGATCGATGGCCGGCCTCGCGGAGCCGTAGAAGGGAACGCACGTGAACGAGATCATCAACATCATCCTCCTCGGCATCGTCGAGGGGGTCACCGAGTTCCTGCCCGTTTCCTCGACCGGCCATCTCATTCTGGCGACCAAGCTGCTCGGTTATGACGCGGCACGCTGGGGGGCGTTCAACGTGATCATCCAGTTGGGCGCGATCCTCGCGATCGTCGCACTCTACTGGCGGACATTCTGGGCGGTCGGCATGGGGGTGATGAAGCGCGAGCCGAAATCGCTGCTGTTCGTCCGCAACGTGCTCGTTGCGTTTATTCCCGCCGCGGTGATCGGCCTTGCGATCCACAAGCAGATCGAGGCGTTGCTCGGCAATGCCGAGGTGGTTGCGATTGCGCTGATCGTCGGCGGGCTTGCGATCATCGCGGTCGAGCGGCTTGCCCCCAAGAGCGACATTGTCGGGGTTGCCGACATTCCGCTCACGAAGGTGATCGGCATCGGCTTCCTGCAGTGTCTCGCGATGGTCCCCGGCGTCAGTCGGTCGGGCGCGACGATCCTCGGCGCCCTCGCGCTTGGGGTCGAGCGGCGGACGGCGGCGGAGTTCAGCTTCTTCCTCGCAATTCCGACGATGCTCGGCGCGACGGCGCTCGAGCTGGTCAAGAACCGGCACGAGATGATGAGCGGCCAGGGTGTCGGGCTCGGTGCGATCGCGCTGGGGTTTGCGGTGTCGTTCGTCGTCGCCTTGCTCGTGGTGAAATGGTTCATCGGCGTGGTGACGCGCTACGGGTTCGTTCCCTTCGCGGTGTACCGGATCATTGCCGGCGCCATCGCATTGGCGTGGCTTTCCACGCTATAGGTCCACTTCGGTCCCTTTATCCCCGTAGTCAGCAATGGATTTCTACCACAACCAGCCGACGGCAATTTAATAGGTCAGTATATGTGTCTTATGTGATAGTTTTTCGGTGACAGCGACATATTAGTACGATATGCGCCGCCTCCTCGAAAGGATGCGTGCATGGCTGACTCATTGCTGCTCAAGTTTGTCGATCGCGATCAGGCGTATCCCGCAAAACGTGCGCCCGAACTGCGGGCGGAGGATTTTCAGGAGATTGCGGATCGTTACGCGGCTCCCGAGGCTGAGCAACAGGCCGGACGTTGCTCGCAGTGCGGCGTGCCGTATTGCTCGGTGCATTGCCCGCTCCACAATCACATCCCCGATTGGCTTCGCCTGACCGCCGAGGGGCGGCTCCGCGAAGCGTATGAGCTGAGCAACGCCACCTCGACCATGCCCGAGATCTGCGGTCGCATTTGCCCGCAGGACCGGCTGTGCGAAGGCAATTGCGTCATCGAGTTTTCGGGGCACGGCGCCGTGACGATCGGCTCGGTCGAAAAGTTCATCACCGACACCGCTTGGGAACAGGGCTGGGTCGAACCGGTCATGGTGGGGCCTGCCCGCGGCCAGTCGGTCGGGGTGATCGGCGCTGGACCCGCGGGTTTGTCGGCAGCGGAATATCTGCGCGGCAACGGCTATGAGGTCCATGTCTATGACCGCTACGACCGCGCTGGCGGGCTGCTGACCTATGGCATTCCGGGCTTCAAGCTCGAGAAGCCGGTCATCATGCGCCGGGTCGAGCGGCTCAAGGCGGCTGGAATCGTCTTTCACGAAAGCTTCGAGGTCGGCCGCGATGCGACGCTGGACGAGTTGCGCCAGCGCCATGACGCGCTGCTGATTGCAACCGGCGTGTACAAGGCGCGTGCGATCAAGGCGCCGGGTCTCGAGCGCGAGGGCGTGGTCGATGCGCTCGACTTCCTCACCGCCTCCAACCGCAAGAATTTCGGCGATGCCGTCCCCGCGTATGATGACGGCAGCCTCAACGCGGCCGGCAAGCATGTCGTCGTGATCGGCGGCGGCGATACCGCGATGGACTGCGTCCGCACCGCGATCCGTCAGGATGCTGCGTCGGTGAAGTGCCTCTACCGTCGCGACCGCGCCAACATGCCGGGGTCGCAGCGCGAAGTGAACAACGCCGAGGAAGAAGGCGTCGAGTTCGTCTGGCTCTCCGCACCCGAAAGCTTCGTCGGCGAAGGCCGCGTGTCCGGCGTCAAGGCGAGCGCGATGCGGCTCGGCGCCCCCGATGCGAGCGGTCGGCGCGCGCCCGAGATCGACCCCGAAGGCGGGTTCGATCTGCAGGCCGATCTCGTCATCAAGGCGCTCGGCTTCGACGCCGAGGATCTGCCGCGGCTGTTCGATGCGCCCGAACTTGGCGTGACGCGCTGGGGCACGGTGCTGGTCGACAACAAGACGCTGATGACCTCGCTCGACGGCGTGTTCGCGGCGGGTGACATCGTGCGCGGCGCGTCGCTGGTGGTCTGGGCGATCCGCGACGGACGTGACGTTGCGGCGACCATGCATAACTTCCTGAAGGCGAAGGCGCGGACCGCAAAGGTCGCGGCGTGAGATACGCCTGTATCATCGCGGGCGCGCTCGCTTTGGTCGGATCACCGATCTTTGCCCAAGGCGTGCCGTCATCCGTTGCTCAAACTGCCGCACACCCCGGCGCGCCGACGGATCCCGCCCGGCTGGCGGTAGCGCGGCGCGTCGCTGCACGGCTACTGCCCCCCGGCGTCTACAAGCAACTCATGTCGGGCTCGATGGACTCGATCATGGGCGGCGTGGGCGGTGCCATCAAAGCCATGCCGCTCGGCCAGATCGCGCAAATGGGCGGAATGAAGGTCGAGGATGCGCAGAAACTCGACAAGATCGATCTCACCCAGATCATGGCGATCTACGACCCGCGGTGGGAAGAGCGTCAGCAACTCACGATGCACGCGATGCTCGGGGCGATGGGCGACTTCTTCACGACGATGGAGCCCGAGCTTCGCGACGGGATGGCGCATGCCTATGCCAATCGTTTCTCGCTAACCGAGCTGACCGATCTGGATCGGTATTTCGGAACGCCGACCGGGGCGAAATATGCGGCGACCGTCACCACGATCATGACCGACCCGGCGGTCATGAATACGATGAAGGACATGATGCCCAAGATGATGCAGCAAATGCCGCATTTCATGGAGGCTGCTACCAAGGCGACCGCCGCGCTGCCACCGCCGCGACGGATGGAAGACCTGACCCTGGCTGAGAAAGCGCGCCTAGCCAAGGCGATGGGTACCGAAGAGAACAAGCTGCAAGACCCCAAGGGCACATCATGACCAACATGGACTCCGAACGCCTCCGCCTCGCCGCACACGGCATGTATCGCCCCGAATTCGAGGGTGACGCCTGCGGCGTCGGACTTGTCGCCGCGGCCGATGGCACGCCGTCGCGCCGCGTCGTGCAATCCGCGATCGATGCACTGAAGGCCGTCTGGCACCGCGGCGCGGTCGATGCGGATGGCAAGACCGGCGATGGCGCGGGCCTCCACATCGATCTCCCGCTCAAGTTCTTCGACGATGCGGTCGCCGCCTCGGGCCATCGCCAGATGCCCAACCGCCTCGCGGTCGGGATGATCTTCCTGCCGCGTACCGATCTCGGCGCGCAGGAGGCGTGCCGCACGATCGTCGAAAGCGCGATCATCGAGGAAGGCTATACCATCTACGGCTGGCGCCAGGTGCCGGTCGACGTGTCGGTGATCGGCCAGAAGGCGCAAGCGACTCGCCCCGAGATCGAGCAGATCATGATCGCGGGCCCCCTGCCCGACCAACAGACCGCCGCCGAGTTCGAGAAGAACCTCTACCTCGTCCGTCGCCGGATCGAGAAGCGCGTGATCGCAGCGCAGATCCAGGGTTTCTACGTCTGCTCGCTGTCGTGCCGGTCGATCATCTACAAGGGCCTGTTCCTCGCGGAATCCTTGTCGGTATTCTACCCCGATCTGCGCGACCCGCGGTTCGAGAGCCGCGTCGCGATCTTTCATCAGCGCTATTCGACCAACACCTTCCCGCAATGGTGGCTGGCGCAGCCGTTCCGCTGCCTTGCGCACAATGGCGAGATCAACACGATCCGCGGCAACAAGAACTGGATGCTCAGCCACGAGATCAAGATGGCGAGCCTGTCGTTCGGCGATCAGTCCGAAGACATCAAGCCGGTGATCCCGGCGGGCGCGTCCGACACCGCAGCGCTCGACGCGGTATTCGAGGCGATCTGCCGCTCGGGCCGCGACGCGCCGACCGCCAAGCTGATGCTGGTGCCCGAGGCGATGGCGGATTCGATCGACATGCCCGCCGATCATCTCTCCATGTACCAGTATCTCGCATCGGTGATGGAGCCGTGGGACGGCCCCGCCGCACTCGCGATGACCGATGGCCGCTGGGCGGTCGCGGGGATGGACCGCAACGCGCTGCGCCCGCTGCGCTATGTCCGCACGGTCGACGGGATCGTCATCGTCGGGTCGGAAAGCGGGATGGTCGTGGTGCCTGAATCGACGATCATCGAGAAGGGCCGGCTCGGGCCGGGCCAGATGCTCGCGATCGATCTCGACGAGGGCGTGCTGTACCATGACCGCGCGATCAAGGATCAGATCGCGGGTGAGGCTGATTACGCAGCGATGATCGGCGCGTTCAAGCGGATCGAGGCGCTGCCGCAGCCCGCCGAAGACGCGATCATGCGTTTCGATCGTGCCGACCTCACGCGCCGTCAGGTCGCGGCGGGGCAGACGCTCGAGGACATGGAGCTGATCCTGTCGCCGATGGTCGAGGGTGCGAAGGAAGCGATCGGCTCGATGGGCGACGATACGCCGCTCGCGGTCATCTCGGACAAGCCACGCCTGATCAGCCAGTTCTTCCGGCAGAATTTCAGCCAGGTCACCAACCCGCCGATCGACCCGTTGCGCGAACGCCATGTGATGTCGCTCAAGACGCGCTTCGGCAATCTCGCCAACATCCTCGACACCGAGGACCGGCGCGACGGCGTGCTGGTGCTCCAGTCTCCGGTGCTCGACGGCACCGCTTGGGCGCAGCTCAAGGCGCATTTCGGCGCGCAGGCGGCAGAGATCGACTGCACCTTCGAGGCAGGCGGCGGGCCGGAGACGCTCCGTGCCGCGATCGCCCGCATCCGTGCCGAAGCGGTGACGGCGGTGCGCCAGGGCAAGAGCGAACTGTTCCTGACCGACATGGCGATCGGCGTCGACCGGATCGGCATCGCGGGCGTGCTCGCGGCGGCGGCGGTGCATACGCACCTCGTCCGCATGGGGCTGCGCTCCTATGCCAGCATCAACATCCAGACCGCCGAATGCCTCGACACGCATTATTATGCGGTGCTGATTGGCGTCGGCGCGACCACCGTCCACGCCTATCTGGCCGAAGCGTCGATCGCGGATCGCCAGGCGCGCGGGCTGTTCGGCGAGCTGCCCCTTGCCGAATGTCTCAAGCGGCATCGCACTGCGGTCGACGAGGGCCTCCTCAAGATCATGTCGAAGATGGGGATCGCGGTGATCTCCAGCTATCGCGGTGGCTATAACTTCGAGGCGGTCGGCCTCAGCCGTGCGCTCGTCAACGACCTGTTCCCGGGGATGCCCGCGAAGATCTCGGGCGAAGGCTATGCCTCGCTCCATCTCAACGCGCAGCTTCGCCACGACAAGGCGTTCGACGAGGGCGTCGCCACGCTCCCGATCGGTGGCTTCTATCGCCAGCGCCACACCGGCGAGACGCACGCTTACTCGGCGCAGCTGATGCATCTGCTGCAGAACTCGGTCGCGAACGACAGTTACTCGACCTATCTGCAATTCGCGCGCGGGGTGGAGGCGCTGCCCCCGGTCTATCTGCGCGACTTGCTCCAGTTCAAATATCCCGACGAGGGCATTCCGGTCGACCAGGTCGAGGCGATCACCGAGATCCGCAAGCGGTTCGTGACGCCGGGCATGTCGCTCGGAGCGCTCAGCCCCGAGGCACATGAGACGCTCGCGATCGCGATGAACCGGATCGGCGCGAAGGCGGTGTCGGGTGAAGGGGGCGAGGACACCGAACGCTATTCGCCGCGCGCCAATGGCGACAACGCCAATTCGGGCGTCAAGCAGATTGCCAGCGGTCGCTTCGGCGTGACCGCGGAATATCTCAACGCTTGCGAGGAGATCGAGATCAAGGTCGCGCAGGGTGCCAAGCCCGGCGAGGGCGGGCAGCTCCCCGGCTTCAAGGTGACCGAGTTCATCGCCAAGCTGCGCCATGCGACGCCGGGCGTGACGCTCATCTCGCCACCGCCGCATCACGACATCTACTCGATCGAGGATCTCGCGCAGCTCATCTACGACTGCAAGCAGATCAACCCGACCGCGCGGGTGTGCGTCAAGCTCGTCTCGTCCGCCGGGATCGGCACGGTGGCGGCGGGCGTGGCCAAGGCGCATGCCGACGTCATCCTGATCGCGGGGCATGTCGGCGGCACCGGCGCCTCCCCGCAGACCAGCATCAAATATGCCGGCACGCCGTGGGAAATGGGGCTGTCCGAGGTCAACCAGACGCTGACGCTCAACGGCCTGCGCGGACGGATCAAGCTGCGCACCGACGGCGGACTCAAGACCGGGCGCGACATCGTGATCGCGGCGATCCTTGGCGCGGAGGAATATGGCATCGGTACGCTGTCGCTGGTCGCGATGGGGTGCATCATGGTGCGGCAGTGCCATTCCAACACCTGCCCCGTGGGGATCTGTACGCAGGACCAGAAGCTGCGCGACAAGTTCACCGGGACGCCGGAAAAGGTCATCAATCTCATGACCTTCATCGCCGAGGAAGTGCGTGACATCCTCGCGCGGCTCGGCTTCCGCAGCCTCGACGAAGTGATCGGGCGGACCGAATTGCTGCGTCAGGTCAGCCGTGGCGCGGAACATCTCGACGATCTCGATCTCAACCCGATCCTCGCCAAGGTCGATGCACCCGACGACCAGCGCCGCTTCAGCCTGACCGGGCGCCGCAACGAAGTCCCCGACAGCCTCGATGCGCAGATCATCAAGGATGCGGGCGCGGTGTTCAGCCGGCGCGAGAAGATGCAGCTGACCTATTCGGTGCGCAACACGCACCGCGCGGTCGGCACGCGACTGTCGAGCGAAATCACGCGGACCTTCGGCATGTCGGCGCTGGCGGACGGGCACGTCCACGTCCGGTTGCGCGGATCGGCGGGCCAGAGCCTCGGCGCGTTCCTGTGCAAGGGGATTACGCTCGAGGTGTTCGGCGACGCCAATGACTATGTCGGCAAGGGCCTTTCGGGCGGGATCATCGCGGTGCGCCCGGTCGTCAGCTCGCCGCTGGTGTCGCAGGACAACACGATCATCGGCAACACTGTGTTGTATGGCGCGACGTCGGGCAGCCTCTATGCGGCTGGCCAGGCGGGCGAACGCTTCGCCGTGCGCAACTCGGGCGCGAACGTCGTGGTCGAGGGCTGTGGTGCGAATGGCTGCGAATATATGACCGGTGGGACCGCGGTCGTGCTCGGCCCGGTCGGCGCGAACTTCGGCGCAGGGATGACCGGCGGGATGGCGTTCATCTACGACGCCGACGGCAGCTTCGCGCGGCGTGCCAACCCCGACAACATCACATGGAACCGCCTGTCGTCGCTGCATTGGGAAGCGGTGCTGCTCGGCATGGTCCGGGCGCACCACGCCGCGACCGACAGCAAATGGTCGGGCGCGTTGCTCGACGATTGGGGCCGCGTGGTGGATCGGTTCTGGCAGGTGGTGCCGAAGGAAATGCTGACCCGGCTTGCACATCCGATCGACGACCGAGTGGAGCAGGTTGCCGCGGAATAATAAGCGCCGCCGTGATGCGGCGCAGGCAGGAGCCAGAGGTTGCGGGCAGCCCCGCCCGTAACCTTTGACTGCCGCGCAGCGTCGCCACCAGCCCAACGGATCGACGTACCTTCGAAAAGATGCTATCAGCGACGCCTGACCGCAGTCCAAAAGGTACGCCATGCGTCTGTATCTCCTAGGTTTGTTCGCCCTCACCGCCGCCACTCCCGCGCTGGCGCATGAGCCTGCCCCACGCCCGTCGCCGCAGATCGACGCGGCGAAGGTGGGCGCGCTCCTGTCGAACCCGCTCATTCAGGAGGGGCTCGCCGCGGTCGTCGACCAATATGCAAACGCATTGCTCCAGACGCACGTCGGTCCGGTCGCGCAACTCGCGGACCCCAGCGCGCGGATCCGGCCCGAGGATACGCTGGCGGACGTCATCGCCCGGCAGGATCCCCATTATGCGGATCACCTCCACCAAGGCGCGAAGGGCGCGATTGCCGCGACCGGCAAGGCCGCCACGGGAGTCGCGAGCATGACCGCCGAACTCCAGCGCACGACCGACCGATTGCGCGCGGTCCTGGCGCAAAGCGGGCTCGGTCTGGACGCCGACCGCTAGAAGTCGACATCCGCTCCGTCGGGCAACTCCATGGGATGGGTCCCTTCGGCAGGAACGGGTAAGGCTGCGGTCCGGACGTCCGGGCATACGGGCCGGGCGACAGGAAACCGACGCCCGTTCAACGCAACTGCTCTTGCTCTCCCAAAAGAGCCATCCCGAGCCGCGCCCGCAACCTTCCCGATCGCGGGGAGCGTGGTGCCATGCCCGGCGTAAGTCACCAGTCGGAAATTCTCCTCCCTTTCCCCTCGACCCACTCGCTTGCCAGTTGGCGATAGTAGCGTATTATTCGAATAACACAGTTCGAATGACCGAACCCGCCACTGGGACGAAATGTCGATGCTTCATCCGATAGCGCTGCTCGCAACCACGCTCGTTGGTACGCACTCCCCCGCTCCCCTACCAACCGAAGATCGTATCAGGGCGGCGGACGACACCTTCTGGGCAGCGTTCAACACATGCGACCGCAGGCGCATGGAAGCGATGATGACGCCCGATGTCGAGTTCTACCATGACAAGACCGGCGCCACGGTCTCGCGCGACGCGGTCGTCGCGTCGTTGATGGACGGCCCTTGCGGTACGAAGGGATTTCATGTCCGCCGCGAACTGGTTGCGGGGTCGCTCTCCTATGATCCGGTGCCGGGGTTCGGCGCGATGCTGACCGGACGGCACCGTTTCTATGCCCGGTGTGACGGCCAACCCGAACGGGTCGATGGCGAAGCGCGGTTCGCGGTCGTGTGGCAGGACGTGGGAGGCACGCCCCGGATGCGTCGCGTGCTCAGCTACGCGCATGGCCCCGTGGTCGAGCCGCCTGCCTCGGCCGCGATCAATATACCCGTGGCGACCTTGCAGCGCTATGTCGGGCGGCACACGTCACCGCTGGGCGACATCGCCGTTACCCTCGCCCAAGGACAGCTTCACATCGTATCCGGGCACATGTCCGCCGATCTCGTCGCGATCGACGTCGCGACGTTCCAGGCACCGGGGCGTGCGTTAAGGTTCGCGTTCGTCACGGACGGCGATACGATCGCGAAGGTGGTCGTCGAGGAAAATGGCGGGATCGTCACGGAAGGCACGCGGCAGGAGGCGCGCCCGGGCCAGCCGCGCTCAACGGCGCTGTCCGGCCACACGCCGTAACGTCTGACCGATTAAACCCCCGCGCCATCTTCCCCCTGCGTCCCACAGCTTCTACCACGACCGTATGTGGCAACTTTACCAATTCCCGCTCTGCCCGTTCTCGCGCAAGGTCCGGCTTTTGCTGGGCGAAAAGGGCATCGGCTATGAACTCGTCCGCGAAAGCCCATGGGAGCGGCGCGACGAATTCCTCGACATGAACCCGGCGGGGCAAGTCCCCGTGCTGGCGGACCAGTCCCGTAGCATCCTGTTGATGGATTCCATGGCGATCTGCGAATATCTCGAGGAAACGGTCGAGAAGGCCGCGATGATCAACGGCACCGCGACCAGCCGCGCGGAAATCCGCCGCCTCGTCGCGTGGTTCGACACGCAATTTTTCGCCGATATCGTCGCTCCATTGCTGCATGAGCGCATGGAAAAGCGCATTGTGACGAAGGAACCACCCGATTCGAAGCGGCTTCGCGACGCAATGAAAGCGGCCGTGCGACATCTCGATTACACCGATTACCTGCTCGACCATCACAACTGGATGGCGGGTGCGACGATGAGCCTCGCCGATCTTGCCGCCGCGGCACAGATTTCGGTCGCGGATTATCTCGGTGGGATCGACTGGAAAAATCACGAACAGACCGCGAAATGGTATCGCGGGTTCAAGAGCCGCCCGAGCTTCCGTCCGCTGCTGTCAGAGCGGATGGAGGGAATCATGGCACCGAAACATTATGACGATGTCGACTTCTGAGCCTTCATCCCCCGAGACCGCAGGACAGATCGCATTCGACGATTTTCTGAAGGTCGACGTGCGCGTCGGGACGATCGTCGAGGCGCTGCCGTTCCCGCAGGCGCGCAAGCCCGCCTATCGCCTGGTGATCGACTTCGGGTCCGAGATCGGCACCCGGCGCTCTTCGGCGCAGATCACGGTGCATTACACGCTGGAGCAGCTCGTCGGGCGGCAAGTCGCGGCGGTGGTCAACTTCCCGCCGCGCCAGATCGGCCCCGTCATGTCCGAGGTGCTGACGCTCGGTTTCCCGGATGAAGCGGGCGAGGTCGTGCTGATCGCGCCGGACCAGCGTGTCCCGAACGGCAGTCGCTTATTCTGACAGGGCGCGCTCGGCCCGGCGCGTCTGCCATACGATCAGCGCGAGCAAGGGCAGCGCGATATCAAGATACAGCGCGAACCCGAACCACGCGCCCCAGCCGAAGAAGAGATTGGGCAAGGTCTGAAGCTTGCCGGCCAGGAATAGCCCGACGAAGTTGCGCGTCCAGGCGGGCGCCGCCAACGCTTCTGGGGCGAAGATGTCGGTGCTGGCGATGACCAGATTGATCACCATCGACAGCGCCAGCAAACCGATTGCCGCCTGGCGCAGACGCGGGCCCCGCAGCGACGCCCAGAACGGCGCGAGCCCGATCGCGAGAAACGGGATGGCTGGGACCGAATGCCGCGGCCCGATCGAAGCGCCGCCGTCCCAATAATAATAAGAGGCGTTGATCGACACGACGACCACGATCACCGCCACCGCCAGCCAGCCCATGTCGCGGGTGTCAGGGCGCCGGATCATCCCGACGAGGCCGACGACCCCGACCAGCAGCACGGGCGAAACCCACACAAGACCCCGGCGAAGCCCGAACAGGATTTCCCACAGGATCGCGGGCTTTGGATAGGTCAGGCCGAATACCCCCTGGTTCATCCCGTCGAACCCGACCACGCCTTGATATCCGAGCATGAACGGCGTGCCGAACGCGATGACGTTATACACGACCACCGGAACGAACGCCGCCGCCGCGCTGACCAGCGTGACGCCATAGATCCGCCAGCGCGCGCGCGCAGCGAAGCGCCGGGTGCGCCACAGTGCCCAGACGCCGATCGCGACGCCGCTCAATGCGGACTGATACTCGATCGCGACGGCCCATCCCAGCGTGAGCCCCGCCATCACCGGATACCGCCCGCGCGCCTCCTCGGTGGCGCCAGCGGTACCGCGCCAGATCGCCCAGGTGGCGATCAACAACAGCGCCGCGACCGGCGCATGGCCGAACAGGCTGGTCGACCATCCCCAAGCGATCGACCCCATCGCATAACCCAGCGCCGCGAATAGCCCGGCGGCGGGACTTCCGGTAATCCCGGTGCCGAGGTCGAGCAACAGGACCGCGGCGAAGGCGGTGAGGATCGCTGCGGTCGACGCGACCGCGACGCTGAGGCGCGCCCGCAGAAATGCCGTCAGCCGCGGATTGGCGATGTCGATGATCTGATCGCTCGCTTCCGTGCCGGTCAAGCGGTCGACGCCCCACACGGCAGGTAGCGCCATCAGCGTCATGCCGGGGGCCTTGTCCATGTAATAGTGCCGCGCATCGCCCTGCCCGAACTGCGCCTTGTCGATCGTCAGCGATTGATATCGATCGATCCGCGCGTCCCCCCGTTCGACGAGCGTAATGGCTGCAAACAGGCGCGTCGCCGTATTGGGGTTGAGGGCGTAGGACCCGAACCAGACGCACGATATCCAGACGAGGCCGAACAGCATCGCCGCGACCGCATGCGGCCCCCGAACCGCTGCGGACGGCACCTTGCGGTCGAGCGCGCTCAACTGGCGGAGCGAAGCAGCATCACGGTGCGACGTCCCGCCCTGATCACGTTATTCGAGCGCCCGATCGACGGCGCGTTGATCGCCCTTGGCGGCCTGGCGCTCGCGCTTCCACTGCTGGCCGCGTTGCGCGAGGCACCCCGTCGCGCCGCCGGCACCGACCGTCGAGCAGCTTCCGATGCCCTCGACTCCGACCTTGTCATTGGCTTCGGCCTTGGCTGCCCAGCTCTGGTTCTGCGGGGTGACTTCCAGTTCGCGCAATTCCTTCGGAATGCGGAACTGCTCGCCCGGCGCGCGCCGGACACACACGACGATTTCGTTGCCGTTGGTGTCGGTCGGACATTTCTGGTTGCCGTAGATCGTCATCGTCGGGGCGGGCACGTTCTGTGCGGCGACCGGCGCAGATACGATCAGGGCCGACCCCACCGCCACCAGCGCGGCGGCGGAGAAGGTCAGCCGGGGGAACAGGGATCGAGTCATCGGGGTCTCCGTCAAATGCGCTTGGCTGTGGCGATGGCGACCTTGCAGCCCAGCCGGATCAGCCCACTCAGGACCGGATAGCCGATTGCGTTTTCGGCGCCCGCTGCGAGTGCGGTTTCGCGGTGCTCGATTTCCTCGGCCTGGAAGTCGCGGATCGCGTCGGTCAGTTCCGGGTCGCTGTCGCCCAAGGCAACGAGCTGATCCTCATAATGCTTGTCGATTTCGGTTTCGACCGCGGCGGTGCACGCCATTGCCGCTTCCGGGCTGATCGCCGCGGTTGCCGCGCCGAGGGCGAAGCCCGCCACGTTCCAGATCGGTTCGAGGAGCGTCGGACGAACCCCACGCCGCGCCATCATCGCATCGAAGAACGCGCGGTGGCGTTCTTCCTGGTTCGCCATGCCAGCAATCGCGCGCGCGGCTGGGCTGCGGTCCCCGAGCACGGCGAGCTGGCCTGCATAAATGCGGGTCGCGCCGAATTCCCCGGCCTGATCGACCCGGATCATCGATTTGGTCGCGCGGCGCGCATCGCCCGGTTTCCAGTTCATGCTCATTTCCTCCGCAATGCCCAGAAGATGGCGATTGCTCCGCCGATCGAAAAGACCGCGTTGAACCCCGCGAGCGATATGCCGCCGAGCGTCCATTGCGCGACGTCGCACCGCACGATCGGCGCCTTCATGATCGATTCGATCGTGACCGGGCCGGTCATCGTCGACGTGCATTCGGTGAAGCCCTGCCACCAGTGATATTCGACACCCGCGTGGAAGACGCCGATCAGCCCGCTGACTAGGACCGCGACCCCGGCAAGCGCGACGAGCAGGCGCTGCGTCCCCCGCCCCGGCAGGACGAACGCAAGGACCGCAAGAACGAGCGCAACGACATGCGGGTAGCGCTGAAACCAGCACAATTCGCACGGGTACAACCCGCCGACATATTGCGACACGAGCGCGCCGCCAAGCAGCGCCCCCGGCACGACCAGCGCCAACAGGCGCGCAAGCGGGAACCGTTCCGCAGTCATCCTACTTGGCCGCCGTTGCCGACCGCGGAGCAGCGGTGCCGAGGCGACCGATCGTCTGCAACGCATAGTTCATCTGGAAGTCCTCGATCCCCTTCGCCTTCAACTGCTCGGGCGTGGCGGCGAAACGCGGGTCGGTCTTGGTGTCTTCCTCGATCGCGGCGTTGTCGGCCTTGACCTCGTTGATGAGGTGGCGACGCAAATCGTCCTCACGGAACACCGGGCGGGACTTATAATCCGGATCGGAGATCTGTGGCACGGCGATATCGGGTTCGATCCCGCCCTCCTGCACCGACCGGCCCGAAGGCGTGTAATAGCGCGATGTCGTCAGGCGCAGCGCCGCGTTCGCGCCGAGATCGATCACGGTCTGGACCGACCCCTTGCCGAACGAGCGTTCGCCCATGACGAGCGCGCGGTGATGATCCTGCAACGCGCCTGCGACGATTTCCGACGCCGACGCAGTCCCTGCGTTGGTCAGCACGATGATCGGCAGCCCGTGCGCGAGATCGCCCTTCACGTAGCTCTCGGCATAGAAAGGCTCGATATCCGCCTTGTCGCGGCCGCGTTGCGAGACGATTTCGCCGCTGCTGAGGAAATTGTCCGCAACCGCGATCGATTCGTCGCGCAGCCCGCCGCCATTGTCGCGCAAGTCGACGATGTAGCCGAGCGGATCGCGGCCCAACTGCTTCTGGATTCCCTTGATCGCGGCGGTCACGGCATCGCCGGTATGTTCCGAGAATGCGTTGATGTTGATGACGCCGACGCCGTCCTTGACGCTCCACTTGACCGGCTTCTGGACGATCTTCTCGCGGATCAGTGCGACGACGATCGGCTTGTCGCGGCCTGGGCGCAGCAGCGTGAGGCTGACCTTCGATCCGGGAGGCCCGCGCATCTGGGTGATCGCCTCGTCCAGCGACTGGCCGAAGATGAGCTTGCCGTTGATGTGGGTGATATAGTCGCCCGACTTGATCCCGGCGCGCCCGCCCGGCGTGTCTTCCTGCGGCGCAATGACCTTGATCGCCCCGTCCTGCATCGTCACTGTCAAGCCGAGGCCACCGTAGCTGCCCAGCGTCTGGATCCGCAGATTGTCGTAATCGAGCCCGGTCTCATACGCGCTATGCGGGTCGAGCGCCGCGAGCATCCCGTCGATCGCGCCCTTGACCAGCGTCTTGTCGTCGACCTTGTCGACATATTCCGCCTTCACGCGATTGTAGACGTCGAGGAACACCGACATCTCGCGGTAGGTGCCGGTATCGACCGCTGCCATCGCGCTGGTTCCCACCGGAACGATCGCCAGCACTCCCGCAATCGCGGTCGCTTGCAGCAGGGACGTTGAAAAACGCGACATCGGCGAAATACTCGAGCGGCGGAAAGGTACGCTGTACCGTAGCCGGGTTTGCAGGATCAACATTGCACATGGCGCATGAACCGAAGCGGAACAAGCCGCCGCAGCGATCAGCCCAGCAGCGGCGTGAGATCGACCGGCCGGTCGCGCCGCCGAAGTTCGACCGTGACGCGGGGCGCAGCGCCAGCCGGCGCAGTGCCGATCGGCGCGCCCGCGCCGACCTGAGTGCCGACCGCCACGGACGTTGCGCCGAGCCCGGAGACGAGCGAGGTCCACCCCGCGCCATGATCGAGGATGACGATCGTCCCATATCCGCGGAACGGCCCCGCAAAGGCGACCCGCCCCGCCGCCGGGGCGACGACCGGTGCGCCAGCGGTGGGCGCCACGGTCAAACCGCGGGACCGGACGCCCGCGTCCGACACCTCGCCGAAGCCCGTGACGAGTTTTCCGGTCGTGGGCAGGCGATACGGCGCACCGTCCGGCCAGATCGCGCCCATCGTCGCACCCGCGACACCCGGACGGGGTTCCGGCCCCGGAAGGGCCGCAAGCGCGCGTTCGGTGGTGGTTTCGGCACCGGCCTGGTCCATCAGGTCGACAAGCTCGCGCGCGGTTTCGCCAAGCGCGATCGCACGATCCGATTCGAACACGGCGTCGCGCCCCAAGGCGCGCGCGCGCAACCGGTGTGCCAGTTCGAGACGACTGAGCGACAGCCGCTGCGCTTCGAGCCGCGACCGACTTTCCGCCAGCGCCTGCCCCGCGAGCGTGGCCTGCATCTGCAGCGTTCGCGCCTGCGCGAGATCCGTCCGGACGCGCTCCGTCCGCGCGCGGATTACCGGCATTGCGCCCGCCAACACCGCTCGGACATGGACCAGATCGTCGAGCGATCCGGGCTGAATCACCGCCAGTAGCGCCGGGCGCTGCGACAGCGCCTGCAACGCCGCAAGCAGGCGCGCAACGGGGCGTTGCTGTGCCGCCAGACGGGTACGATGGGTGTCCAGCAAACGTGTGACGATCGAAACTTGCGCTTGCCCCGCGACGATGTCGGCCTGCGCCTGTTCGATCCGCGCGGCGACGGCAGCCTCCCGGGCAAGGGCTTGGCGCGCTTGATTCTGCTCGCCCTCGGCTAGACGCTCCAGCGCGGTCGAGCGCGCTGCCGCTGCCGCCGATTGCGCGCGCGCGCGCGCAAGTTCGGTGCGCCGGTCCGCAGGCGGTTGCGCAGGCGCCATGCTACCCGCGCATAGCGTCCCCGCCACCACCAGGGTCACGAGCGTGCGCGACCGCACGATCAACCCTCGCGATGATAGGGGTGGTTGGCCAGGATGCTCGTGGCGCGCCACAGTTGCTCCGCAAGCATGGCGCGAGCGAGCAGATGCGGCCACGTCGCCCGCCCGAAGCTCAGCAGGAGATCCGCCTGCGCGCGCGCCGCATCGTCGAAGCCGTCCGCCGCACCGATCAGGAAGCGAACTTCGCGCACCCCACCGTCCCGCCATTTCTCCAGCGTCGCGGCGATGTCGCGCGAGGGCAGCACGACACCCGTCTCATCCAGCAGAACGACACGCGTTCCCGCTTCGAGGACCGGCATCTTGCCACCCGTGTCGGGCAGTTCGGTCAGCTTGTAGGGCCAGTTCAGCCGTTTGACATAACGCTCGACCAGTTCGGCCTCAGGCCCGCGCCCGATCCGGCCGCGCGCGATGATATGCAGCAGCATTTGCCCTTACCCCTGCCCCGGTCACAGCGCCGGCGCGTGTTACGCTTCGCCGCCGAACGGATCGGGCGTGGCAGGCGGCGTCGGCGCATCACCGAAGGCCCACATCCGTTCGAGATTGTAGAAGCTGCGGACTTCAGGGCGGAACAGGTGGACGATCACGTCGCCGGCATCGATCAGCACCCAGTCCGCGGTCGGCAAGCCTTCGATCCGGGTCGAGCGGCGGAGTTCACCCTTGATCTTCTCGGCCAGCTTCTGCGCCATCGAGGCGACCTGCCGAGTCGAGCGGCCGCTCGCAATTACCATATAGTCGGCGATCGTCGATTTGCCCGCCAGCGGGATCGAAATGGTATCGACCGCCTGGTCGTCGTCGAGCGACGCGAGCACGAGCCGATGCAACGCCTCGACCTCATCGGGTTCGGACGCGCGATACACAGGAGAAGTTGAAGCCAAGGCGATTCCTATTCGGTAGGGGAAGTGACAGCATCTGGCAGGAAATGCCGCTGCCAGGCGGGGTCTGCAGCACGAAGCTGCGTCGCGGAGCGCGGGTCGGGGCGGAAGCGCAACAGCACGAGGGCCGGCAATCTCCACTGCGTCCAGTTCTTCGCCTGGTATGCGGGCCGACGAGCGCGCCGCAACCAACCCATCGCGGGAGCCGCGAGAGCATCGCTGTCATACCCCGGACGCGCGATCACCGCAATCGGAACCTCACGCGCGATCGTGCGCCACCCTTTCCACTGATCGAACTGCGCGAGATTGTCCGCGCCCATCAGCCAGATGAAGCGCTTTCTGGGGTAAAGCCGGCGGAGCCGCGTGACGGTATCCACGGTGTAGCGCGTGCCCAGACGCTGTTCGATCGCGCTGACGCGGATCGGTGCGCGGCGTGCCATCTTGGTCGCGGATGCAACGCGCGCGGCGAATGGCGCCATATCCCGACGGCTATCCTTGAGTGGATTGCCGGGCGAGACCAGCCACCATACTTCGTCCAGCCCCAGCGCATCCAGCGCGGCGAGGCTGATCGCACGGTGGCCGCCATGCGCGGGATTGAACGAGCCGCCGAGAAGACCGACCCGCATCAACCGCGGATCTGTCCCGTACCGTAGCCGATCCATTTGTAGGTGGTAAGCCCTTCGAGCGCGACCGGGCCGCGCGCGTGCAGCCGCCCGGTGGCAATTCCGATTTCGGCGCCGAGGCCGAACTCGCCGCCGTCCGCAAACTGGGTGGACGCGTTCCACAGGACGATTGCGCTGTCGACTTCGGCGAGGAACCGCTCGGCAACGGCTGGGTCGGCGGCGACGATCGCGTCGGTATGATGCGATCCGTGCCGATCGATATGCGCGATTGCGCCATCGACCCCATCAACCAGCGCCGCCGAAGCGATCGCCTCAAGGTATTCGGTATCCCAATCGGCGTCCGTTGCCTGGGGCAGTGCCGGCAATCGCCCCGACAGCGCCGAATCGACGCGAACTTCGCACCCGCCATCGCACAACGCCAAGACCAGGCCGTCCGGATCGCCATATCCGCGATCGATCAGCAACGTCTCCATCGCGCCACAGACGCCGGTCCGCCGCAACTTGGCATCGCGCACGATCGCTTTCGCCATCACAGGGTCGGCTGAGGCGTCGACATAGACGTGGTTGATCCCGTCGAGATGCGCGAGCACGGGCACGCGCGCTTCCGCCTGGACGCGCGCGACGAGGCCCTTGCCGCCGCGCGGGACGATCAGATCGATCGCGGCGCCTCCGTGCGATCCGTCTGCCGCCAGCATCGCGCCGACCGCGGCGCGATCGGTCGTCTGGACCAACTGGACTGCATCCGCCGAAACACCCTCCGCGGTCAGCCCCGAAACCATCGCCGCGTGAATCGCTCGGTTGCTCTCGATCGCCTCTGATCCACCCCGGAGGATGACCGCATTGCCCGACATCACCGCGAGCGCGGCGGCATCCGCGGTGACGTTGGGGCGGCTTTCGTAGATGATGCCGATGACGCCGATCGGCACGCGCACGCGCCGCAGGACGAGACCGTTCGGGCGTGTCCGCTCGTCGATCGTCGCGCCGACCGTGTCCTCAAGCCCCGCCACAGCCACGACGCCATCGGCCATTGCGCGAACGCGGCCGGAATCGAGCCGGAGCCGATCCAGCATTGCCGAGGAAAGACCTGAGGCGACGGCCTTCGCCACGTCGGCGGCATTGGCGGCGAGGATCGTCGCTTCCGCCGCGACGAGCGCCGCCGCGGCCGCGCGCAATGCTGCGGCTTTGGTTTCGGTTGGCACCGTTGCCAGCACACGCGCGGCGGCACGCGAACGGAGCGTCAGGTCTGCGACATGGGCGGCTACATCGGTCATTTCGGAGTCGCTATCATGGCGACGGGTGCCGCCGCAAAGCGAAATCACACGGCGTGCGCGTGGAGGATACCCAAGGGACGACTTCCCCCGCCATCCACGGTGCCTTTTGTGACCGGCCTGTCCCTAAAACGAAAAGAGCGCCGTTCCGATCCGGAACGACGCTCTTCTCAACGGTGAGGCGCGATCAGTTCGAGTCAGGCGCCGAGGGGAGTCGGGCTGCCGAACGGGCCGCCGCCCTTGGGACGACGTGTCTTAGGGATCGACGTTCCGGCGCCCGGTACCGACGGGCTCTTGGGTCCGTCATCGCGCGACAGGCTGCCGTCGGCGATGAGCGCCTTGATCTCGTCGCCCGAGAGCGTCTCATATTCGAGCAATGCGCCTGCAAGCAGGTGTAGCTGATCGATATGATGCGTCAGCAAATGCTTTGCCCGATCGAGACCACCCTGAACGATCGACTTGATTTCGTCATCGATCAGCTGAGCGGTCTGGTTGGACATGCGAACCGGCTGCGAGTTGGAATAGCCGAGGAACGATTCCCCTTCCGGCTGCGAATATTCCACCGGACCAACCTTGTCCGACATGCCCCATTTGGTGACCATGTCGCGTGCCAGACCCGTCGCATATTGGATGTCCGACGATGCACCCGAAGACACTTTGTCATAGCCGAAGATGACTTCCTCGGCGACCCGGCCACCCATCGAGACCGCAAGGTTCGCGTACATCTTGTCGCGGTGGTAGCTGTACGAGTCGCGCTCCGGCAAACGCATCACCATGCCCAGCGCCCGACCGCGCGGAATGATCGTCGCCTTGTGGATCGGGTCCGACGCCGCTTCGTGGATCGACACGATTGCGTGACCGGCTTCGTGATAGGCGGTCATCCGCTTCTCGTCCTCGGTCATCACCATGGAGCGGCGTTCCGCACCCATCATGACCTTGTCCTTGGCTTCCTCGAACTCGGCCATCGCGACCAGCCGCTTGCCCTTGCGCGCCGCCGTCAGCGCGGCCTCGTTGACGAGGTTGGCAAGATCCGCGCCCGAGAAGCCCGGCGTGCCGCGCGCAATGACGCGGGCATCAACGTCGGGTGCTAGCGGCACCTTCTTCATATGCACTTCGACGATCTTGATGCGGCCTTCAATGTCCGGCCGGGGCACAACGACCTGGCGATCGAACCGGCCCGGACGCAGCAGCGCAGGGTCAAGCACGTCGGGACGGTTGGTTGCCGCAATGATGATGATGCCTTCGTTCGCTTCGAACCCGTCCATCTCGACCAGCAACTGGTTGAGCGTCTGCTCGCGCTCGTCATTGCCGTTGCCAAGCCCGGCACCGCGATGACGACCGACCGCGTCGATTTCGTCGATGAAGACGATGCACGGAGCGGACTTCTTGGCCTGTTCAAACATATCGCGGACACGGCTTGCACCGACGCCGACGAACATTTCAACGAAGTCAGATCCCGAAATCGTAAAGAACGGAACCCCCGCCTCCCCCGCAATCGCGCGGGCGAGCAGGGTCTTGCCAGTACCCGGCGAGCCAACAAGCAAGGCGCCCTTCGGGATCTTGCCGCCAAGGCGCGCGAACTTTGTCGGGTCCTTGAGGAACTCGACGATTTCCTGAAGCTCCTCGCGGGCCTCGTCGATGCCGGCGACGTCGTCGAAGGTCACGCGACCTTCCTTTTGCGTCAGCATCTTGGCGCGGCTTTTGCCGAAACCCATCGCGCCCGAGCCGGAATTCTTCTGCATCTGCCGCAGGACGAAATACCCCAGCCCCAGGAACAGGAAGAACGGCAGCGATTGCATCAGCAGAATCTGCCAGATCGGCGCGCCTTCTTCCGGCTTGGCGCTGATCACGACGCCCTTTTCACGCAGGCGGTCGGTCAGACGCGGATCCTGCGGCGCGAACGTGCGAAACTTGGTATTGTCGGAATAGCTGCCGGTGACGACTTCGCCCGCGATATTAACGTCCCGAACCGACCCGGCCTCGACCTTGTCGAGGAACGTCGAATAGGCGATCTGGTTCGCGCCCGTTCCGGCAGTGCGGGTATCGATCAAGGTCACGAACAGCGCCAACGCCACCAGGATGCCGACCCAGATAAGCAGAGACTTCATCCAGGGGTTCGGCCCTTCGGGCGGCTTTTCGTTGTCGTTCATGGGTTGATCGTACCTTTCTCGAACGCTGAAGATAAGCACAGAAGGATTAATGGCAATGGAACGCCGCGGCGGAATCGTCGATCAGCGCGATCGGCGCGGCGGTTCCGGCGTAAATTGCACGATATCAGCGATCGGGAACGCCATTACGCCGCCTTGCGTCGCCGAAACGCCAATCCGAATCGCATCGAGAAACGACTCGACGTTGCTGGCGAGGTCGAACGCCGGGCGGGTGATTCGCGCGGAATGCCGCACGGCGAGAATGGCTCTGCGCACCAGCAGACGTTGCACGGCGCGAGGCAGGTCCGCGATCCGCAGCGCGATCACGCCCTCGCCCCGGTCCAGCAGACGATCGTCCCACAGCCACGCGGCGATCTCCTCCAGCGCAGCGTGTGCCTCGCCAGCGTGATGCGCGGTTCGGGCAAGACCCGCCGGGTCGAGCCACGGCGTATCCGCCAGAAGGCCGCGCACCCGTACGCGTTCGAACTGCCGGTCGGCGTTGCTGGGATCGTCGACGAACGGGATGTTGGCGGCGAGGACGATCGCGCGCAATTCGGCGCGGCGCCAGCCCAGCATAGGCCGGATGATCGCAAAGCCGGAGGACTGCAGCACTGCCGCGGGATCGGCGTGTTGGAACCGATACGGCCGCACGCCCGCCAGCCCGGCCGGGCCGCTGCCGCGCACCGCACGCATCAGCACGGTCTCGGCCTGATCGTCGACATGGTGAGCGGTGGCGAGTGCGACGGCGCCCGTTTCGGCGACCCATTCCCCCAGCCGGTCATAGCGCAACGTCCGCGCAGTCGCCTGGATCGCGCGCGGACCGATCTCCTCATGCAGGGCGAGCGTTTGGTGCGGCACGCTAGCGTTGGCACACCATCGGGCGACCATTGCCGCCTCCGCCGCCGCGGAAGCGCGCAAGCCGTGATCGATTGTCGCAGCCAGAACCTGGTGAGGGAAGGCCGCGGTTGCCAGCGCCAGCATCGCCATGCTGTCGGGCCCGCCCGATACGGCGAGCGCGAGCCACGCCTCCTCCGGCAACGGCCCGCCCAACGTGCGCACCGTATCCGTGCCAAACCGCGCGACGTGCGCGGGATCGAGCCCCGGGACGGGGCCCGTCATCTCACGAACAGCTCGATGCCGCGCGCCCCTTGGCCACGCCCGCCTTCATGCGCGCGTCCGCATCGACCTTGGCGCCATAGGTCCGCTGTAGCTCCGTGTAGACCTTGCACACCTGCGCTGCCGGCTTGTCGAGCTTGACCAGCGCCTGCGCGAGATAGAACAGGCTTTCGGGGGCGCGGTCGCCGTCCGGCCAGTTCTTGTAACTGTCGTAGAACGCGAGGCTGGCAAGCGATGGCTTGTTTTCATCCAGATACGATCGGCCCAGCAGGTTCTGCGCATAGCTGGCGCGCTTGTGCTTGGGATATTTGCTGACGACGGCCTTCAACTGCGTCTCGGCCTGGGGATATTGTTTCGCCGTCCAGAGCCGGTAGCCGTAGAGGTACGTGTCTTCCGCCGGATCGCCGGTCTCGGGTCGCTCGACGCTGACCGTCGACGCGGCATTCGTGGTGGCAGGGGCCCCGCGCGTCGGATCGCCCATCGTCGGTCCTTCCAGCGTACCCCCGCCCCGCGCCGGAGCGGGCCGATCGGCCGGACGCTCCATCGGCGGCTGGTCGGCCGCCGTATTGCCGAACCCGCCGGGGGTCACGCTCGGCTGCGGTGCCGCAGCGCGCGCCGCAGCGGCATCCGCCTCGATCGTCTTGAGACGCCCTTCCATGACGTCGATCCGATGCTGATTGGTCTCCACCGCACCGGTCATCTGGCGAAGTTGCGATTCGAGCGAATCGACCCGCGCGGTCAGGTCTGCCACCGGGCTAGCCGACGGGGTGCCGGGAATCACGGTCTGGGGCTGCGCGGCGACATTGTCGGGTTCGACATAGGCGTTGCCGCCCGGGAACACCTTGCGCTGCACCGCGCGCATCTCGCTCTCGAGCCGCCCGACGCGACCTTCGACGTTGGACTGCGCCATGGCGGGCGTGGTGGCGAGTGCGGACGCCGCGAGCAGGATGGTGACGACTGGAAAACGGCGCATCATGCACCCCCCGATGCGAGACAAGGACAAATCAAGGCGAAGCTACCGGGCGTCACTGCGCAGCGCGGTTGCCTCCCGTCAAGGCGGCGGGTTCGGGGTTCGTCGTGGATGGCGCAGCGATGTTGAGCGCGCTGCCCGTTGCCGGGCCGCCACGCGCACCGCCAGCCGACGCCGCCGGAGCATCGGTTGCAGCAGGCGCCGGCTGCCCGCGCGCGATCAACGCAGCAGGATCGACCTTGACGTCCTTGATCGCGCGCTTGCCGTCGCCCAACGGGGCGATCGGCTGTCCGCCAACTGTCACGCGCAGCTTGTCGGGCCGGCCCACGTTGATCATCGGCCCAACCGCGTCGTCGGGCACCGTATAGGCCTCGCCCGGCGCGAGCGTCCCGATGTACAGAGTCTTGTTCGCGGAATCATAGACTTTCAGCCACACCTCGTCGGTCGCGGTCAGGACGACCGGTCCGTTTTTCGGCGTGGGGATCGGCGCGCTCGCCGGGGGTGCGACCGGCACCGTGCTCGCTACCGACGGCGTGCTCGATGGCACGTTTTCCTCGCTACGGAAGAGATTGGTCCCATACCATAGCCCTGCGCCGATCAGCAGCAGAACCGCCGCGATGAGGGCGCCGACCGCCAGGCCACGGCTCGGCCCGCGCGACGGTTCGACGATCTCATAGGCCTGATATTCGACCCGGCGCGGAGTAGTGGGCTTGTCGACCGCACCGCGAATGTCCCGGCCGATCGACACTTCATCGACGCCGACTGCGCGGGCATACGCCTTGGCGAACCCGACCGAATAGGTGATCGACGGCAGCGCCGCGAAATTGGAGTCCTCGATCGCCTCCAATTGTCGAACGGGAATACGGGTGCGTGCAGCGACTTCAGCCAGGGAAAGTCCCATGGCCTCGCGCGCTTCACGCAACCGCTCCCCAGCTGTCTTGGGGAACAGCGTCGCCTCTTCCGGCGGTAACGGATCGGTCATGCAGTCCTCCGGCCGTACGGTTGCGCCCCAGGTGCGTCCGGCCCTCGCCCCCGTGTCTCACAAAGCGAGCCGGACAAGTCAACGCCTTGCGCGTCGACCATCGTGGCTTCACGCCAGTTCGACGCCGTGTTGCCTGGCCCATTCGGCAAGCGCGCCGCGCATGTCGCGCGGGGGAGCCGCCAGAAGCGTCGCCATATGCGCGGACAAGGCCGCACGATCCAGCGTACGCACCATCGCCTTGATCGGCCCGACCGCGGCAGGCGTGATCGACAGGCGTTCGATGCCGAGCCCGATCAATGCCATCGCCTCCAGCGGACGGCCGCCCATTTCGCCGCAGACCGTCAATTGCACCCCGGCGGCGCGGGTCGGTTCGACCAGACGCACGAGGAAGCGCAGGATCGCGCCGCTCAGCCAGTCGTAGCGTTCGGCAAGCTTCGGATTGGCCCGATCGGCGGCGAACAGGAATTGCGTGAGATCATTCGTGCCGACCGACAGGAACGAGATGTTGGGCAGCAGCAGATCGAGCTGTTCCGCAAGTGCTGGCACTTCGAGCATCGCCCCGTAGCGAATTTCCGACGGCAGCTTCTTGTTGCGGGCCGACAGCCAGTCGCGCTGCGCTTCGAACAGGGCACGCGCCTCGTCGAATTCCCATGGCTCGCTGACCATCGGAAACATCACGTTGAGCGTCCGCCCGGCCGCCGCCTCGAGCAAGGCGCGCGCCTGGACCTTCATCAGGCCGCCGCGTTCCAGCGCCAGCCGCAGCGCGCGCCAGCCCATCGCGGGGTTTTCCTCGTCGGCATCGGCCTTGTTGAGATAGGGCAGCGCCTTGTCGCCACCGATATCGACCGTGCGGAACACGACCGGACGGTCCCCCGCCGCTTCCAGCACGTCACGGTACAACCGTTGCTGCCGCTCGCGCGAGGGAAGCGTCGCCGAAACCAGGAACTGGAATTCGGTGCGGAACAGTCCGATCCCGTCCGCGCCGGTCATGTCGAGCGCGGCAACGTCGTCGCGTAGGCCCGCATTGACCATCACCGTCAGTCGATGCCCATCCTTGGTGATGGGGGCCACGTTCTTGAGCGAGGCGAACACCGCACGGCGTTTCTGGCGGAGCTGGAGTGCGGTCTCGAACGCTTCTTCCATTGCCGAGGACGGACGCGCGAACACGTTGCCCGCGGTGACGTCGAGCAGCAACAGATCGCCTTCCCCTACCAAGCGCCGAATATCGCGGACCCGACCGAGCACGGGCACCCCCATCGCGCGTGCAACGATCGTGACGTGCGCGGTGAGCGAGCCTTCCTCGAGGATCACGCCCTTCAGGCGGCGGCGATCATATTCGAGCAGTTCGGCGGGCCCGAGATTGCGCGCAATCAGGATCGTGTCCTGCCGCAGCCCCATTTGCGCGGCGGTACCCATTTGCCCCGAGACGATCCTGAGCAAGCGGTTCGACAGATCCTCGAGATCGTGCATCCGGTCCGCGAGCAACGGATCGTCGATCTGCCGCATCCGCATCCGGGTGCGTTGCTGCACGCGTTCGATCGCCGCCTCGGCGGTCAACCCGCTGTCGATCGCTTCGTTGATGCGACGGCTCCAGCCTTCGTCATAGGCGAACATCTTGTAGGTCTCGAGGACCTCCTCATGCTCGCCGCCGCCGCCAAATTCGGCCTGGCTCGCGAGCCGCTCGATCTGGTCGCGCATCTTGTCGAACGCTGCATAGACGCGGTGGCGCTCGGCTTCGGCATCCTCGGCGACGGTGTGTTCGACATGGACGCGCGGCTGATGGAACACCGCGCAACCGCTGGCCATACCGTCGACCAGCTTGAGCCCGGCAATCCGCATCGGCGCGGTGGATTGCGGGCGCAGCGTTGCCGAACCGCTCGCATCGACCAGTTCGGCATTGGCGATGAGCTCGCTCAGCACCATCGCGACGGTCTGCAACGCCTCGATCTCGACATCGTCGTAGCGGCGCGATTCGACGTGCTGGACGCACAGCACCCCGACCGCGCGTTCGCGCCGGATGATCGGCACCCCGGCAAAGCTATGGTAACGATCCTCACCCGTTTCGGGGCGATAGACGAAGTCGGGATGCGACGCCGCCTCGTCGAGATTGAGCGTCTCGACCTGTTCGGCGATCGTGCCGACCAGCCCCTCGCCCAGCGACAGCTTGGTGACGTGTACCGCCTCCTGCGCGAGGCCGCGGGTCGCAAACAGTTCGAGGACACCCTCGCGCAGCAGGTAGATCGAGCAGACCTCGCTCGCCATCGCTTCGCCGACGATCCCGACCACCGCGTTGAGCTTTGCCTGCGCAGGCGTACGCGACGCCATCACATCGTGGAGGCGGACGAGAATTTCACGGGCGGAGGCGGCTGCGGTTGGCATGAGATGGCGCTAACAGATTGCAGCGGTGGGTTCCATCTTGCGCCGCACAAGAGAATCGCGGGCGCGGTGTCAGCTGTCGAACAGGCTTTCCTGACTCCCCGCCGGCGGATTGAGCCCGAGGTGCTTCCACCCGCCCGCGTTGAGGCACCGCCCCCGCGCGGTCCGTGCGATCAGGCCGAGCTGGATGAGGTACGGCTCGATCACTTCCTCGACCGTGTCGCGCGGTTCGCTCAGGCCCGCCGCGAGGGTTTCCACGCCGACCGGGCCACCGCGATAGATGTCCGCGATCATCATGAGATAGCGTCGGTCCATCGCGTCGAGCCCGAGCTTGTCGACTTCCAGCCGATTGAGCGCGCGGTCGGCGGCGGTCGCATCGACACTGTCCTGCCCGGCGGCATGCGCGAAGTCGCGGACGCGGCGGAGCAGTCGCCCCGCGATCCGCGGCGTGCCGCGCGACCGGCGCGCGACTTCGGTCGCGCCCTCGGGCGTGATCGCGAGACCGAGCAGTCCCGCCGCGCGCGTCACGACCCGCGTCAGTTCCTCGACGGTGTAGAAGGACAGCCGCACCGGGATACCGAAACGGTCGCGGAGCGGCGTGGTCAGCAACCCCTGCCGCGTCGTCGCCCCGACCAGCGTGAAGCGCGGCAGATCGATCCGCACACTCCGCGCGCTGGGGCCTTCGCCGATCATCAGGTCGAGCGCGCGGTCCTCCATCGCAGGATAGAGGACTTCTTCGACCGCGGGCTGAAGCCGGTGGATTTCGTCGATGAACAGCACGTCGCCGTCCTCGAGATTGGTCAGCAGCGCCGCGAGATCGCCCGATTTCGCGATCACCGGGCCGGAGGTGGCGCGGAACCCGACTCCCATCTCGCGTGCGATGATCTGCGCCAGCGTCGTCTTGCCGAGCCCCGGTGGCCCGAAGAACAGCACGTGATCCAGCGCATCGCCCCGCGCCCGGGCCGCTGCAATGAAGACGCGCAGGTTCTCGCGCGCGGCCTTCTGCCCGACGAAATCGTCGAGCGATTTGGGGCGCAGCGCGGCGTCGACGTCCTCGGGCGTGCGGGCAGCGGTGAGGATGCGGTCTTCGGTCATGCGACGGCGATAGCGCGCGGTGGCTGGGCGGAGCAAGGCACAGCGGGTAAGGCATGGCGATGACTGACCTTCCCGATCTCTACCTCGTCGCCGACATGGCGCCCGATCTGGTCGCTGCGTTGGAGCAGCGCTTCACGGTCCACCGTGGCAATCCGCCCGCGACGACGCGGGCGATCTGCGGCGGGGGAAGCAGTGTGGTGGACGCGGCGCTGATCGATCGACTCCCGGCGCTGGAGATCATCGCGATCAACGGCGTGGGGTATGACGGGATTGACCTGGCCGCAGCGAAGGCGCGTCGGGTTCGCGTGACCAACACGCCCGACGTGCTGACCGACGACGTCGCCGACCTCGCGATCGGCCTGTGGCTCGCGGTCGAACGGCGGATTGCCGCGAACGACGCCGCCGTCCGCGAGGGTAGCTGGAATGTCCCGCTGGCCCGCCGCGCGAGTGGGCGCAAGGTCGGTATTTTCGGGCTGGGGCGGATCGGCGCCGCGATCGCGCGGCGGGCCGAGCCATTCGGCGGTGACATCCTCTACACCGCGCGCAGCCAGAAGCCGGTCGCGTGGAGGTTCCTGCCCGATATCACGACGCTTGCCGCCGCCTGCGACGTGCTGATCCTCGCTGCTCCGGGTGGGGCGGGGACGCAGGGAATCGTGGATGCCGCGGTGCTGGCGGCGTTGGGCCGCAACGGCGTGCTGGTCAACGTTGCGCGCGGCAGCCTGGTCGATCAGGAAGCTCTCGTCGCCGCACTGGAGACGGGCGGGATCGCAGGCGCCGGGATCGATGTGTTCGCGGACGAACCCGTTGTGCCGGATGCGCTCAAGACGATGTCCAACGTGGTCCTGTCGCCGCATCAAGGGAGCGCCACGGTCGAGACGCGCGGCGCAATGGCGGCGCTGGTGATCGCCAATCTCGACGCGCATCTGGCGGATGCGCCGTTGCCGAGCGCCGTGGTGTAGCGCGGCCGCGCCGAGCCTATTTCGCCGCCTTGCGGAGCGCCAGGCGCACCAATGCGTCGAGTGTTGCGCCCTTGCCGAGTTCCTCTTCCGCCGCCGCGACAGCGCTGCTTGCTTCGGCGGGGCGGAAACCGAGGTTGAGCAGCGCCGATACCGCATCCGCGCCCGCGCCGACCGGGGCGACCATCCCGCCCCCGCCGCTGCCGAGCGCGATGCCGCCGGTCTTGTCCTTGAGTTCGCGAACGATCCGCTCGGCGAGCTTGGGGCCGACGCCGTTGGCGCGCGCGACCATCGCCTTGTCCTGCGCGGCGATCGCACGGACCAGATCGGTGGGTTCGAGCGCCGACAGGATCGCGAGCGCAACCCGTGCGCCGACACCCTGCACGCCGGTCAGCAGGCGAAACCAGTCGCGTTCCGAGGCACTTGCGAAGCCGACGAGGCGGATGAAATCCTCGGCGACCAGCATTTCGGTGTGGAGCATGACCGGCTCGCCAACCGGGCCGATCGCCGAGAGGGTCCGCGACGATGCCCCGACAAGATAGCCGACCCCGCCGACGTCGATCACCGCATGGTCGAGATCGGTTGCGCTGAGGACGCCGCGCAGGTGCGCGATCATCGCAGAGCCGCGTTTGGCGGGGTCGCACTTGGCGCTGACGTCACGGGAGCTCCCTTCTTGTTCGGCTTGGAGCCGGTACGTACCCGGAACGGCGCAGCACGGGAAAGCGAAATCAGGGGATGCGCCGCGCGCTTGCCATGTGGTGCGCGTGGCAGATCGCGACCGCGAGCGCATCGGCTGCGTCCGCGCCGTCGATCTTCACGCCAGGGAGCAAGCGCGAGACCATCGCGTGGACCTGCGCTTTTTCGGCGTTTCCGACACCGACTACCGCTTTTTTGACCAGGGTTGCGGCATATTCGCCCACGTCGAGACCGACTCTTGCGCCCGCACATAGCACAACGCCGCGCGCCTGACCGAGCTTGAGTGTGCTTTGCGGGTTGGAATTGACGAACACTTCCTCGACCGCACAGGCGTCGGGCTTGTGATCGACGATGAGCGCGGCAAGCATCGCGTCAAGGTGCGCGAGGCGGCGCGGGAGCGGGGCAGCGGTGTCGGTCTTGAGGCGACCGTTGGCGACGTGGCTCAGGCGGTTGCCCTCGGCGCGGATCAGGCCCCAGCCGGTGGTGCCGAGGCCGGGGTCGAGGCCTAGGATCAGCATTTTGGGTTGGGGTTGAAAGAAAGGGATTTCACGCAAAGGCGCGAAGGCGCGAAGGTTGAAGGCTTTGGGACTGTCATGGGTTTGGCCGGGTCAAGGAAAGGGGGTCTCGCACAAAGCCACAAAGGCACGAAGATTGAAGGTAGGGAAGTGATTCAAGCCCCCCCTTCCCTCGCCGTCTCGAGCATCACCGGGGTTCAATCCTCCGCTTCGCGGAACTGGCGGCAGGAAATACCGGGGCGAGCCCGTCGCGCCGGGAGACATGAACTTCTTCTTTTCGCGGCTTTGCGGCTTTGCGTGATAAATCCTTACTTAGGCCAGTCTCCGTGAGACACTGCCCCACCCCAACCCCTCCCCTGAAGGGGAGGGCCTTTTAGGGAAGGATTAGCCGAGCTTCTCGAGGATCGCGTCGGATACTTCGTAATTGCCCCAGACCGTCTGCACGTCGTCATCGTCGTCGAGAACGTCAATCAGCTTGAACAGCGTTGCCGCATCGTCCTCGCCGACTTCGACCATCGTCTGCGGACGCCACGCGAGCTTGGCGCCCTCGGGTTCGCCGAGCACCGGGGTCAGCGCGGTCACAACTTCGTGGAGCGATTCGTTCGAGGTCCAGATCTCGTGACCCTCGTCACTCGACTGGACGTCCTCGGCACCGGCTTCCAGCGCTGCCTCGAACACCTTCTCGGAATCGCCCGCCGACGCCGGATAGGAAATCAGCCCCATCCGGTCGAACGCATGGCTGACCGAGCCCGACGCGCCGAGATTGCCGCCGTTCTTGGCCATGCCGGTGCGGACGTTGGTTGCGGTGCGGTTGCGGTTGTCGGTGAGCGCCTCGATGATCAGCGAGACACCGCCGGGACCGAAGCCCTCGTAGCGGATTTCCTCGTAATTCTCGGTATCGCCCTTCGATGCCTTGTCGACCGCGCGCTGGATGTTGTCCTTGGGCATCGACTGCGCCTTGGCGGCGTTGATCGCCATGCGCAGGCGCGGGTTCATGTCCGGATCGGGCAGGCCCATCTTCGCCGCGACGGTGATTTCGCGGCTGAGCTTGGAGAACATGCCCGAGCGCTTCTTATCCTGCGCGCCCTTGCGGTACATGATGTTCTTATATTTGGAATGGCCTGCCATGGGTCTCTCTGCTTTGCCTGCGCGTCATCCCGGCGCCGGGTCCGGGATCCATCCTATCCTGTGCCCCATCGCATACCGTCCGGGGCGAAGTGGATGCTGGAACAAGTCCAGCATGACGGCAAGAGTGTAGGTCGTTCGGCGCTTACGCCAGGCCGAGCGCCTGCTTGTAGGTTTCGAGCAGCATCTCCGCCTCGTCGCGGTGATGCTTTTCCATCTTGCGCAGGCGCACGATGGTACGGATCGTCTTGACGTCGAACCCGGTCGACTTGGCTTCGCCGTAAACGTCCTTGATGTCGTCCGCGATGCCCTTTTTCTCTTCCTCGAGGCGCTCGATGCGCTCGATGAGAAGGCGTAGCTGGTCGGCGGCGATGGTCTCGCTCATGAAAAGTCCCCTGCAAACAGATCGTGGACCATCCTTCCCGAACAGGGGCCGGGCGGCGTCGAAGCGTATCGGGGGTGCCGCGCCATATCAGCGGGCACTTTGCGATACGCCGGGTCGACACGCTCGGTGGCGGTTCAGGGCGAATGGCGGTGGACGCGGGCCTTACCCATCTGCGCGCCCCGCGTCACCCCCCAAGCGTCCCCTCTGCCCGCCAAGGCTCATGCGTTCTTGGCGACGCTGTCCTTCATCCGCTGCAATTGCTCGGGTGTCGCGTCGCCCTGATGATGCGTCTTCCACTCGGAATACGGCATGCCGTAGATCGTCTCGCGTGACGCATCCTTGTCCAGCGTGCCGTGCGATGCTTCCTGCACCCAATCGGACAGGCAGTTGCGACAGAAGCCGGCCAGACCCATCAGGTCGACGTTCTGCGCATCGTCGCGGTGGCGCAGATGCAGCACCAGCCGACGGAAGGCTGCCGCCGCCACCGAATCATCAAGTTGGTTCAAATCGCTCATTCCGCTCGCTCCAAAGGTTGATCGTGCGCAGATAGGGGTTAGAGCGGCACGCGCAAAGCCACTCCCCAGGGCAAGGACATTCCATGACAAAGGCCATCAGCCCCCGCGCACGCAAGGTCCGCATTCTCGCGACGCTCGGTCCCGCGAGCAGTTCCCCCGAAATGATCGCGACGCTGTTCGAAGCGGGCGCGGACGCGTTCCGCGTCAACATGAGCCACGGCGACCAACAATCGAAGGTCGCGGTGATCGCGGCGATCCGCGCGCTCGAAAAGACCTACAACCGTCCCTCGACCATCCTTGCGGATCTGCAAGGGCCGAAGCTGCGCGTCGGCAAGTTCGAAGGCGGGCGGGTCGAACTGGTCACCGGCAGCAGCTTCACGCTCGACCGCGATCCGACTCCGGGCGACGCGACTCGCGTCGAGCTGCCGCACCGCGAGATCTTCGAGGCGATCGAGCCGGGCGCGCGCCTGCTGCTCGACGACGGCAAGCTCGTGCTGCGTGTGACCAGCCACACCGAGACGACGATCGTTACCGACGTCGTTGTCGGCGGCGCGCTGTCGAACAACAAGGGGCTCAACGTTCCCGACGTCGTGCTGCCGATGGCGGCGCTGACCGAGAAGGATCGCAGCGACCTCGCCTTCGCGGTCGACCAGGGCGTCGACTGGATCGCGCTCAGCTTCGTCCAGCGACCCGAGGATCTTGCCGAGGCGCGCAAGCTGATCGGCGGCAAGACCGCGCTGCTCGCCAAGATCGAGAAGCCTTCGGCAATCGAGCGGCTCGAGGAAATCGTCGAGGCATGTGACGGCGTGATGGTCGCGCGTGGCGATCTCGGCGTCGAACTGCCGCCGGAGAGCGTGCCGCCGCTGCAGAAGCGGATCATCGAAGTGTCGCGCCGGCTCGGCCGCCCGGTCGTCGTCGCGACGCAGATGCTCGAATCGATGATTTCGTCGCCCTCGCCGACTCGCGCCGAAGTGTCCGACGTCGCGACCGCGATCTATGACGGTGCGGATGCGATCATGCTGTCGGCGGAAAGTGCCGCTGGCGCATGGCCGACCGAATCGGTCGCGATGATGAATGCGATCGGCGAAGCGGTCGAAAAGGACCCGACGCACGGCGACCGGATCCACTTCACGCAGATCCATTCGGACCCGACGACCGCCGACGCCCTGTCGGAAGCCGCCAAGAACATCGCACACACCGTCGATGCGGCGGCGATCATCTGCTTCACCGCTTCGGGTTCGACCGCGCGTCGTGTCGCACGCGAGCGGCCGGGCGTGCCGCTGATGGTGCTGACCCCCAACATCGAGACTGCGCGGCGTGCCGGTCTGCTGTGGGGCGCCTATGCGGTCCACACCAAGGACGTCGATTCGTTCGAGGCGATGGTGGCGAAGGCCAAGCGCATGGCGCTGCGGCACAAGCTGGCGAAGGCGGGCGACCGCGTGATCCTCATCGCGGGCGTGCCGTTCAAGACGCCGGGGTCGACCAACGTGCTCCACGTCGTGCGCATCGTCGGTGACGAGTTGAAGGATTACGGCTGATTTTGGTAACCCCGGGCTCGTCCCGGGGTTCACCTTCACACTCGCAGACGTGCTGCGCTCGTGCTCCTGCGCAGGCAGGAGCCCAGAGTTGCGAAGCGCCACGCCTGTAACCCTGGGCTCCTGCCTGCGCAGGAGCACGACGTTTCAGATCAGCTAAGAATTCCGTGGTTCACCAGATCGGCGCGGAGCGCGTCGGCATCGGTGAACACCACCGCCGGCATGCCGACACTCCGCGCGCCGGCGACATTGTCCTCGCGGTCATCGATAAACAGCGCGTCTGCCGCCTCCAGCCCGAACCGGTCGAGCGCCAAACGATAGATTGCGGGATCGGGCTTGGTCAGCAACTCGTCGCCCGACACCACGATGTCGACGAAGCGATCGAACAGCGCCGCCTCGCGCTCGCGGAACGGCGGCCAGAACTCGCCCGAGAAGTTGGTGATCGCATACAGCGGCACGCCGGCCGCCTCAATCTCGCGCACAAGCGCGTCCATTCCCGGAAGCATGCCCCCGAGTTGCTCGACGAATCGCGGCCCCCAGGCAGCGATCAGATGGGCATGATCCGGATGCGCGACCGCAAGCTCCGCCGAGGTTTCGGCGAAGGGGCGGCCAGCGTCATGCTGGAAGTGCCAGTCCTTGGTCGCGACATCCCGCAGAAACGCATCGAGCGCCCGATCATCATCGATCAGGCGCTCATAGAGGAACCGCGGGTTCCAGTCGTACAGGACGTTGCCGACGTCGAAAACGACGGCACGCGTCCCGGAACGCATCGGGTGATTAACCCTGACGCGCCTTGAAGCGACGGTTGGTCTTGTTGATGACGTACGTGCGCCCACGACGACGGATCACGCGGTTATCGCGGTGACGACCCTTGAGCGACTTCAGGGAATTGCGGATCTTCATGATCGATTCGCTTTGCAAATTCTGGAATGTGGAAAAGAGGCGCTCGCATATGGGGCACGGGAGGCTTAGTCAAGATCGGGTTGCCGCGGAACCCCAACCGGGCGTCGAAGCGTTACCCATCGCAACAAGATCTCTTAAAGGCGCAAGCGCATGAAAATCGGTTTGGGTTTGGCACTGGCAGCAGCATCCACGCTTGCGGCTTGCGCGACGACGCCCCGCAGCGGTCCGGTGGAAGTCACGCGCTTCCACCTCGGCGCACCGCTCGAAACGGGGTCGATCGCGATCGAGCCGATGCAGCGCGGAACGGTCGGGCGCTATGGCACCTATGGCTCGAACGTCGGGGTCGAGCCCTCGCCGCAGAACCCGCAACAGCGGATCCCGATCGAGACGGGACTGGAATTCCAGAACTACGCCAACGCAGTGCAGGACGAGGCCTTGCGGCACGGCTTCACCGCAGCGAGCACGCCCGGCGCATCGCAATATCTCGCGGTCGTCGGCTATAGTCGACAGTTCCGCGAGACCACGCCGCAGAGCAGTGGCGTGCAGATCGGCCTCGGCGGCGGTGGCGGCGGCGGCGGGTATCGGGGCGGCGGCATAGGCCTGGGGGGCGGCATTTCGTTCCCGATCGGCCGCCCGAAATATCGCGCGATCGCGCTGACCGACATGCAGGTGCAGATCCGGCGTCGCAGCGACCAGACGATCATCTGGGAAGGCCGCGCGCAGACCAGCGCGGACGACCGGGCACGCGATGCGCAGCCCGATGCGGTCGCGCGGAAATTGGCTGCAGCGCTGTTCCAGGGGTTCCCCGGCGAATCAGGGCGCACTATCACGGTGAAATGACCGCCTTCTCCCACAGCATCGCCATCAACGCCGCGTTCGACAGCGGCAACATCCAGCTGGTCGGGATCGATTCGGGGGGCAGCAATGCCGCCCGGATCGATCTCAACATCGCGCACGACCGCCAGTCGGATTTCTACCAGTGGTTCCACTTCCGCGCCTCGGGCGTGAAGGGGGCGACCTGCACCTTCCGCATCCTCAACGCCGGGGGCTCGGCCTATCCGTTTGGCTGGCCGGGCTACAAGGTCCGCGTCAGCACCGACCGGATCCACTGGCGGATGATCCCGACGCGCTATGTCGATGGGGTGCTCGAATTCGAATGGACCGGTACGGGCGACCTCGCCTGGTTCGCCTATTTCCAGCCCTATACGATGGAGCGCCACGACGACCTGGTCGCGCGGATCGCGCTCGCGCCGGGGGTCACGCATTACGAGCTCGGCCAGACGCTCGACGGACGCGCGATCGACTGCCTGCAGATCGGTACGGGGGCCAAGCCCGTGTGGTTCTATGCACGGCAGCATCCGGGCGAGAGCATGGCCGAATGGTTCATGGAGGGGCTGCTCGAACGGCTGACCGACGCGACCGAAGCGGGCGTGGCTGGGCTGCTGGAGAAGGCGACCTTCTACTGCGTGCCCAACATGAACCCGGACGGGTCGTTCCGCGGGCATCTGCGCACCAACGCGGCGGGGGTGAACCTCAACCGCGAATGGCTCACCCCGACGCCCGAGAAGAGCCCAGAGGTGCTGTGCGTGCTGGCGGCAATGGACCGTACCGGCGTGGACTTCGCGATGGACGTCCACGGCGACGAGGCGATCCCGGCGAACTTCTTTGCAGGGTTCGAGGGGATTCCGTCGTGGACCAAGGCACAGGGCGCGAAATACACCGACTTTGGGAAGCGGCTCGAGGCGGTGACGCCCGATTTCCAGACCGCCAAGGGCTATGACAAGGCGGCACCGGGTCGCGCGAACTTGTCGATGTCGACCAACCAGGTGGCGGAGCGGTTCGGGGCGGTGTCGATGACGCTCGAGATGCCGTTCAAGGATCATGATCCGAACCCCGATGCCGAATTTGGCTGGTCGGGCGAACGGTCGAAGACGCTGGCGCATGCGTGCTTGACGGTGCTTGCGGACATGATCGACACGATTTGAGAGCGAACACTACCGCGGCGCTTGGACTCAACCTTTGTTGGAGCAATCGGAATGGGTCGGGCCATGTGGATCGCCGTGGCGGCGGTGTTCTCAAGTGGATCGGCGCTCGCGACGACTCCGGCGCCGCGTGCAGTACGGGACGTCATTCAGAATCTGGACCTGACATCTTTCCGCAATTCCGTCGGTCCCCGCCGCCTTCCTGGCAAAACGACCTTCGCGGACTATGACTTCGTGTTGGTCGAGCAAACGCCTGCGGGAGCCCGCCTGCTGCGCACCGATCGGAGCTGGGAGATGAGCTTCATCATCCTGTCCGCCGGTCCGGGGCGCCTGCAGCTCTGTTTCCATGACAGTGCGCTGAAGGGCCCGGGTCAGACATTCAGACCCACCTATAACGCGACATCCGCGCTGCTCGTCACCAAGACACCGCATGAAAACTGGAGCGCACGGCAGGTCGCCGGGGGGTTCCCGAAGTGCCGGAACGCCCCCGAGGACCACTGACCGGGATCCCAGGCACCCCCGCGCCTAGGATCGCGCGCGGGCCAGGAAGCGTGCCGCCAGCCAGCGGCGCACCGGCTCGTCGTAGAGCTTCAGGCTGGCATAGGCGACCGCCACGGCGGTCCCGACCAGCACGACGCCCCAGATCGCACCGCGTGCCGGCGGGATGCGGTTGTCGACCACCCAAGCCGTGTAGAGGTAGATCAGCGGATAATGCGTGATATAGAGCGGGAACGACAGGTCGCCGAAGAATCGCGCGATCCGGACGGTGGGTCCGTCGACCGCCTTCTCCCCTGCCCCGATCGCCACGACCAGTGGAAACAGGAGGAGGACGCACAGCGCGTCGTAGAGCCCGTTGGTCCAGTCATGCGGTGTCGTGCCCATGCGCGGAAGCGCCAACGCCGCGACCAGCAAGACACTGCAAATGCCGAACGCGTGTCGAGTCTTGATGCGCTTTCCCGACCGCATCAGCAGCATCCCCGCGAGGAACGGGAAGCACAGCCGCGCAAGCCCGATATGCACCCCAGCGACGTCGAGCGACCAGCCGCCGACCAAGTCCCGCCGCGGGCCGAGCAGCGCAACCTCCAGCAACAGCGCCGCAGCCAGCAGCATCAGGACGACCAGCACGCGGCTGGACAGTTTGCGCAGGACGAGCGCGTAGGCGATGTTGGCGATATATTCGTAGAACAGCGACCAGGCCGGCCCGTTGAGCGGGTGGATCTCGTCCCATCCGCGGATGTCGAGTTGCTTGGGAAGCGGCAGCAGCGTGAAGCCAAGCAGCATCACCAGCAGCATCTGCCAAACAGGCGTTCCGGCGATCTTGGGGAACAGCCCCCCGGCTTGCTGGTAGAACAACGCCGCGCCGATGATGCTGCCCAACACGACCATCGGTTGCAGCCGGATCAGGCGGCGCGCGTAGAATTCCCACCGGGTCATGCGGCCCCAGCGATCGTCATAGGCGTAGGCGATCACGAACCCTGACAGCAGGAAGAAGAAATCCACCGCAAGATAGCCGTGGTTGACGATCTGCCGCGTCGGGTCGTTGTCGGCATAGGCCTCGAACGTGTGGAAGATCACGACCATCAACGCCGCAACGCCGCGCAACCCGTCCAGCACGACATAGTGGCTCTTGCCCGGCGCGACGGCCGTCGTCGAAGTCGCTGCCGATGCTGTATCCACTTATAGCCTCCCCGCCGTTTTACCGGGCATCCGGTCCAAGGCGCGGGAAGGCAAGGTGTTTCTACAGGAGCGCCCGTTCCTCTACGTGCTCGCCCCCCTGTAGGTCACGGCAGCCTGGTTCTTGTTCCAGGCGCCGCCTCGGCTTAAAAGCTCGCCCAATCGTCGCCGCTTTTTGCAAGCTTCGCGACGATGGTGGCATTGCCGCCCGAAGCCCGATGATTCGCCGATTTTGGCGCCACCGGCACGAAACTCCGCGGCTTGACTGCGCCGCGCGCGCCGCCATCGATGCTGAACTGCTGCGCCTTCTCGGCGAGATGATTCACTTCGGTGTTCAAGCTGCGGGCTGCGGCCGATGTTTGCTCGACCATGGCGGCATTCTGCTGTGTTGCCTGATCCATCGACGCAACCGCCGCGGAAATCTCGGTTACCGCCAAGGCCTGGGCTCTGTTGTCGCTCGCCATGCTGGTAAGCAGCGTATGCACCTCGCTGACCCCACCACTGATATTGGCCAACGCACCGTCGACCCGTTGAACCATGCTGACGGCCGCTCCGATGTCGGTTTGGGTCGCGGTCAACTGGTCCCGCGCGCGTCCCGCTTCCTCCTCTGCCCGCATCGCAAGCGCCGAGACCAGATCCGCAACCACCGCAAAGCCACGTCCGGAATCCCCCGCCCGTCCAGCTTCGACCGCGGCGTTCATCGCCAGCACGCGCGTCTGGAACGCGATCTTGTCGAGCCCTTCTATAACGCTGTCGATGCCCTTCGCGCTCTCCGAAACACGCGTCATCGCCTGAACCGCCTCGTCGGCAATTCCGCGACCACCCGAGACCGTATTGATCGCGCCATCGGCCCGCTCGAGCGTCAATTGCGCGGAGTCGGCCGTCGCCTTCAAGCGCTGGTCCATTTCGGTGATGGCGGCAGACGTCTCCTCCAGGCTCGCGGCATTCCCTTCCGTGCGGCGAGCCAGATCTTCCGAGGCCTGCGCGATTTCGGATGAACCCGTGCGAATTGCACTGGTCGATTCGATCACCGAGCCGATCAATTCGCGCAAGCTGGCGATCGCCTGATTGAAGTTGGCGCGCAAAGCCGCTTAGGCTGGCGGGAATCCGGCTTTGATCTCCACCGCAAGGTCGCCCGTGGCGACGCGGTCCAGATTTTCCGAGATCATGTTCGTCACGAACGCCTGTTCTTCGACCGCCTTCGCGGCAGCTGCGTCCGCGATCTGCTTCGCGCGGGCGTTCTCGCGGAAAACGAGCAAGGCCTTCGCCATCTCTCCGACTTCATCAGCCCGCTCGGTTCCAGCAACGGCAACGTTCGTATCCCCGTCAGCAAGGCGTGTCATCGTTCCCGTCATGCCAACGAGCGGACGGACGATCGCGCGCGCCAGCGACCAGGCCATCAATCCAGCGACGACCACGGCGCCCAACGCGCCAAGCGCCACCGCCATTATCGCATCGTTTTTTGCATCCATCATTTCAACGCGCTGCTGGGCGATGATGGCCTGCTGGCGATCCCGAAGGGCGGCGCTGATCGCACGGACCTTGGGAAGCTGCTTGAGCCCGGAAATTTCCTGCGCACGGCTGCGCGTCGCCGGATCCTGCGCGAGCGTGATCAACTCGGCGAAACGCTTGTTGTTGAGATCGTCGACTTCCGCGCGCAACTCTTTCAGACGATCGCTTTGATCCGCCAACGGATGGCCACTTTCGAAACTCTTCGCAGCAATCTCGAACGCGGCGATATTCTGCCGATATTCGACAAGAAGCTCGTCCCGACCGAGCATCGCGTACCCCCGCAGCGCGTTCTCCTGCTGGATGATCGCGCCCAGCATTGCCTCGCCTTCCTGAGCAAGGTGAATGTTGTTCGCATTGGATTCTGAAATGACCGCGACTTTATTCAAGCTCACATACGTATAGGCGCCGGACAGGATCACCACGAGGATGACCGCGGCAAATGCCGCAATGAGTTTTCCGGAAAGCTTCAGTTGACCGATTAATGACATGCTTGTTTCCTTAGAGAACGATTTGGGCGCGTACGGTGACCGTCGTCCCGTGATCAGACCGCGCGTTGGTAAAGGGACGGTCGGGGTCGGGCCGCCACGCCGCCCAGTTCGACACCGCGACCGCGATCTCCGCGCGCACGGACGAGCGGCGGAAATCGGAGGACCGTGGTATCGTTGAGACGGTTGCCCACGTTCGCCACCGGGCGCAGCGTTCTCCGACCACAGGAGAAGCGTTCGTCAAAACCAACCGCCAACATGAACGAAATGGTGCGACGTCTTGATCGGGTTCCAGTTGCCCCACATCAGAATGGTTCTATCGCCGCTCCGGGAGGCGGAAGCATCCACATCGTGGCCGGTGATCCCATTCTGAGCCGAGGCGACGGCCGCGTATGAGGTTGGTATCTCGATCGACGACCAGGCCGACGAGGTGTTGACGGCCAACAAGACCCAACAAACGCGTAGTATCGACATTGATCCGTCCGAGCATGTCGCTTGGACGATGTCCTAACGCGCTCCCCTTTATCAATAAGTATAGGATAGGGTTCAGCAAAGATGTTCCTCGGCTCTGCAAACGTCTGCTAAGCGCACGCATAGGAGAGAGTTTTCACAAGCAAAAACAAGCTGTCAGATAGACAACGGTAACTGAATATTTATTTATAGGATCTTGCGGGACCACGGTGATGCTCGGGTGACGGATCCCTTCGCGGTATCCCAGAAGCCGCCTTTACGCCGCGAACCGCCGGGCATCGAAGTCAGAGCGAGGCCGCCTCGTCTAAACCGCACGACCGTGCTCGGCCCGAGTTGCCACAACGGTTGATCGAAGCGACCCCAAGCGATAACCCCGGCGCGCAACTGGGTCCCCGGCCGTCCGTCGGGGAAGGAGACCATCGCATATGCCAACGCTCGTCCTGATCCGCCACGGCCAGTCCAGCTGGAACCTCGAGAACCGCTTCACCGGATGGTGGGACGTCGACGTGACCGAAAAGGGGATCGAGGAAGCGCGCGCGGCAGGTCGGTTGATGGCGGAGAAGGGGCTCGATTTCGACCAGTGTTTCACCTCGCTGCAGACCCGCGCGATCAAGACGCTCAATCTGGCGCTCGAAGAGATGCACCGGCTGTGGTTGCCGGTGGAGAAGGACTGGCGGCTCAACGAGCGGCATTATGGCGGGCTGACCGGGCTCAACAAGGCGGAGACCGCGGAGAAGCACGGCGAAGCGCAGGTCCATATCTGGCGCCGCAGCTTCGACGTGCCGCCGCCGCCGATGGAAGCGGGCAGCGCCTATGACCTGTCGCAGGACCGCCGCTATGCAGGAATCGACATTCCCGCGACCGAAAGTCTGAAGGACACGATCGCACGCGTCCTGCCCTATTGGGAGGAACGGATCGTGCCGGCGCTGAAGGACGGGCAGCGCGTGTTGATTTCGGCGCACGGCAATTCGCTGCGCGCGCTGGTCAAGCATCTGTCGGGCATTCCGGATGATGAGATCACCACGCTCGAAATTCCCACCGGTCAGCCAATCGTCTACGAACTCGACGATGGCCTGAACGCGACCGACCGGTATTACCTGAACGAACGCTAAGACGAACGACGCCACCCCGAACGGGTTCGGGGTGGCTCTCGCCGGGCCAACCGACGGTTGGAACGCGTCCGTTCGCTCCGTCTCGACTGGCCAATTCGCGCCGTCCCGATAATGTGCCGGGATCCGTTGACAGCAATACAAACGCTACAACAACTGGCTATCACCGCATGCGGAGAGACCTCCCGCACGGCCGAATTACGCGCTACGCCTTTGGCAACCACACGCCAACGCTTCTACTCGCTGTATTCGTCGATATCCCCGCTGGGCGGTTACACTGGTCTGGCACGCGACCTGAAAATCGACGAACCGGACTCAATACCCGGGTCCAGAGCATTGATAAAACGTGTCTCGCTAAGAATTGTTCCGGGCCCGATGGTCCCCTCGCCCATGGAGACGGTTGCTCTTCATGCGGCCCCCCGCTACCGCCGAGCGATGGAACCCTCGGTCGGCATCATCATGGGCAGCACCTCGGATTGGGAGACGATGCGCCATGCCGCCGATCTCCTGACCGAATTGCAGATTTCGCATGAAGCCAAGGTCGTCTCCGCGCACCGCACCCCCAAGCGGTTGTACGACTATGCCGGAGGCGCGGCGGAGCGCGGGATCAAGGTGATCGTCGCCGGCGCTGGGGGCGCGGCCCATCTGCCCGGCATGGCGGCGGCGCTGACGCATTTACCGGTGCTGGGCGTGCCCGTCGAGAGCAAGGCGCTCAAGGGCGTCGACAGCCTGTATTCGATCGTCCAGATGCCTGCGGGGATCCCGGTCGGCACGCTGGCGATCGGCAAGGCGGGCGCAAAGAATGCGGCGCTGCTCGCCGCCGCGATCCTTGCGCTTTCGGACGCCGAACTGTCTGCGCGATTGCAGGCGTGGCGCGCGGCACAGACCGAAAGCGTCGCGACCGACCCGGAATAATGCGGCGCCTCCCGCTGTCCGCATCCAGACCGCGCGACGCCTTCCCGCCTCTCCCCTCCCGAACGGACCTTACGGCATGACCCCCCTTCCCCCCGGATCGACCATCGGCATCCTCGGCGGCGGGCAACTCGGGCGAATGCTCGCGGTGGCGGCGGCGCAACTGGGCTATCATGTGCGGATCCTCGCGCCTGACGAGGAAGCGGTCGCCGCGCAGACCGCGTCGAGCTTTACCCGCGCGGATTATCACAGCCGCATCGTGCTCGACGAATTCGCCGCATCGGCTGATGTGATCACTTATGAGTTCGAGAACATCGCCCTCGATCCGGTCGCGTATCTCGCGGCCAAGGTACCGGTCCACCCCGCCCCCTCCGCGCTCGGCATCGCGCAGGACCGCGCGGCGGAGAAGGCGTTCGTCGCCGAAATCGGCGGGCGGACCGCCCCCTGGGCGAAGGTGGAGACGCTCGCCGAACTCGAGGCGGCGGTGACGCGGATCGGGACGCCCGCGATCCTAAAGACGCTGCGGATGGGGTATGACGGCAAGGGTCAGGTGCGGATCACCGATCCGGCCGATGTCGCCGCTGCATGGGAGGCGATCGGGCAGCGTCCGGCGATCCTCGAGGGGTTCGTCACGTTCAGCCACGAATTCTCGATCCTGCTGGTACGCCGCGGGGACGGGCAGATGGTGAGCTATCCGCCGCCATGGAACGAGCACAGCGACGGGATCCTCGCGCGGTCGACGCTGCCCGCGCCCGCCGAGATCGCGTCGCAATGGGGCGAGGCGGCGGCGCTGGCCGGGCGGATCGCGGACCGGCTCGATTATGTCGGCGTGCTGGCATGCGAATTCTTCGCATCGCCCGATGGCCCGGTGTTCAACGAAATGGCGCCGCGGGTCCATAATTCGGGGCATTGGACGATCGAGGGTGCGGCCTGTTCGCAATTCGAGAACCACATCCGCGCGATCTGCGGCCTGCCGCTGGGCGATACCGCGTTGCGAGCGCCGCGGGTCGAGATGGAAAACCTGATCGGGCATGATGCCGACCGCTGGGCGGAGATCCTCGCGGAACCGGGCGCGCATCTGCACCTGTACGGCAAGGAAACGCGACCGGGGCGCAAGATGGGGCATGTTACCCGGCTGGGGCGGTAGCGCGCGGCGCGGAACCGCTCAGCGCACCTGCTGCGGGTGATGCGGCTGGAGGATGAGCACGCCATCCTCGACGCGCCAGGATTTGAGGCGGGAGAGAAAGTTCATCCCGACGACGTTCATGTCGCCGAAGGCGGGCGACACCACCACCGGCACGTCGCGCGCGACGACATTGCCGATCCGCAGTTCCACGATGGTCGCGGTCTGCGCCGCGATCGTGCCGTTGGCGGTCTGCATCATCACCGGCACCATCGCATCGCGCGGTTTGATTCCGGCGGCGGCGGCGGTGTCCGCGCTCAGCGCGGTGACGGTCGCGCCGCTGTCGACCAGCATCCGTTTCTCATAATCGCCGATCCTGACGCGCACCCAGAAATGCCCGTCGGGGGACATGCGGACATGCGTTTCGCCGCCGACCGCCTGTTGCTGCCCCATCTGGAACCGCTGCGCCATCCGCGCGAACATCGGGTCGAATTGCGCGCGCTCGGACAGGATCACCAGCACCAGCACGATCGCCCCCGCGGTCAACCCGAACGACAGCAACCGACCGATGAACGGCACGCGCCGCGCGATCAACATCACCACAACCACGGCGGCGATCAACAGGTACAGCGACGTATGACCGCCGAGGTCGGGAACAGCACTCACGATCGCAAGATAAGGCGCCGGCAGGTGATTAAAAGACTGGTCGCTCACGCTCGCCGGACACCGGGCGCACATTCCGTCTCGTCGGGCAGCCACCTGGGGCCCTTCGCCGCGGTTTCATGCTCCCACACAATCCCTTGATCCGGACACGCGGCGATAGGGGCCCCGCGTGTCCGCGGATCACCGCGCGATGCCGCCCGCTGCCAGCACCGCCAGCGTCACCAGTTCGCTCGCGGTCGAGGTCATCGGCGCGATCTGGACCGACTTCTCCATGCCGACCAGCATCGGCCCGATCACCGCGTCGCCGCCAAGTTCGCGCAGCAGCTTAGCCGAGATGTTGGCGGATTGCAGACCCGGCATGATCAGCACGTTTGCCGGCCCCGACAGGCGCGCGAACGGATAGTTGGCGAGCTGCTTGGGGTTGAGCGCGACGTCGGGGGCCATTTCGCCCTCATATTCGAACCCGACCTGCCGCCCGTCGAGCACGCCGACCGCCGCGCGGATATTCTCGAGCCAATTGCCCTCGGGGTTACCGAAGGTCGAATAGCTGAGGAACGCCACCCGCGGCTCATGCCCCATGCGGCGGGCGACCAGCGCGGTCTGTTCGGCGATGTCGGCGAGTTCCTCGGCCGACGGGCGCTCGTTGATCGTCGTGTCCGCCATGAACACGGTATGGCTCTGCCCGACCATCAGGTGGATCCCGAACGGGATACGCCCCTCGGCCGGATCGATCACGCGGCGGATCTCGCGCATCGTGTGCGCATAGGTGCGCGTGATGCCGGTGATCATCGCATCCGCTTCACCGAGCTGGAGCAGCACCGCGCCGAAGATGTTGCGATCCTGGTTGATCATCCGCTCGCAATCGCGGCGCAGATACCCGCGCCGCTGGAGCCGCTGGTACAGGAAATCGACCATGCGCGGGACGAGCGGCGAATTGCGGCTGTTGTGCAGTTCGTAGCTGTCGGGATCGGCGACCCCGAGCGACCGCAACCGGTCCGGCACGTCGTCGCGCCCGACCAGCACCGGCGTGCCGTACCCGCCATCCTTGAACGCGATCGCCGCGCGCAGCACGACTTCCTCTTCGCCCTCGGCGAACAGCACGCGCTTGGGGTGCGCCTTCGCGCCCTCATAGGCGAGCGTCAGCACCGAGGTGGTCGGGTTGAGCCGCGCCTTCAACTTCTCGCGGTAGGCGTCGAGGTCGAGGATCGGCTTGGTCGCAACACCCGAATCCATCGCCGCCTTGGCGACCGCGACCGGGATGATCTCCATCAGCCGCGGATCGAACGGCGTCGGGATGATATATTCGGGGCCGAAGGTGTGGTGGACGCCGTAAGCCAGCGCGACCTCCTCGGGCACCTGCTGCCGCGCGAGCGCCGCCAGCGCGCGCGCGGCGGCGATCTTCATCTCGTCGTTGATCGTCGTCGCGCGCACGTCGAGCGCGCCGCGGAAGATGAACGGGAAGCACAGGACGTTGTTGACCTGATTGGGGAAATCCGAGCGCCCGGTGGCGATGATCGCATCGGGCCGCGCCGCTTTTGCTTCGGGCGGCGTGATCTCGGGGGTGGGATTGGCCATCGCGAAAATGATCGGCTTGGGCGCCATCTTCATCAGCTCGTGCGCTGGCAGCGCACCCGCCGCCGAAACGCCGATGAACACGTCGGCGCCGTCGAGCGCTTCGGCGCGCGTCCGCTTGGTCGTGTTGACGGCATGCGCCGACTGCCACTGGTTGATGTCGTCGCGACCCTGGTAGATCACCCCACCCAGGTCGATCATCGTCAGATGATCGCTCGGCAGGCCCATCGTCTTGATCAGCTCGGCGCAGGCGATTGCGGCGGCACCCGCGCCGTTCATCACGACCTTGGTCGTCTTGATGTCGCGCCCGGTGAGGAACAGCGCGTTGATCAGGCCCGCCGCGCAGATGATCGCGGTGCCGTGCTGGTCGTCATGGAACACCGGGATGTTCATCTTCGCGCGCAGCGACTGCTCGATGATAAAGCATTCGGGCGACTTGATATCTTCGAGATTGATGCCGCCGAAGCTCGGCTCCATCAGCTCGATCGCGTCGATCAGCCGGTCGGGGTCCTCGGTCTTCAGTTCGATGTCGATCGCGTCGACGTCAGCGAAGCGTTTGAAAAGGACGGCCTTCCCCTCCATCACCGGCTTGGATGCGAGCGCGCCGAGATTGCCGAGGCCGAGGATCGCGGTCCCGTTGGAGATGACCGCGACGAGATTGCCTTTGGCCGTATAGTCATAGGCGCAGGAAGGATCGGCGGCGATCGCCAGGACCGGGACGGCCACGCCGGGAGAATAAGCGAGCGCGAGATCGCGCTGCGTTGCCATGGGCTTAGACGCGATGATCTCGATCTTGCCGGGGCGTCCTTCCGAGTGGAACAACAGCGCCTCGCGCTCGGAAAACTGGACGTTGGATTCTTCGGACATGAGGCGCGCACTCCTGGATGCGGTTGCCTTAAGCCGACTTTGCCCGGATGGGAACGCCCCTAGTCGTCGCTACGACCGCCAAACGCTGCAGAAGAGGACCGGATTGCGTCGATCCTGCGCCCACCCAACGCCGGAATGCTGCAGAATGCGTCGGGTGGCGTCACGAAGACGACGTTGCTTTCGCTTTTGTGTCCGGCATTGTCCCGGCGAGGAAGATGGAGCAAATCTGTAAAAGACCGATGCGGATGATAGCGGGGGCGCTGCGTGTAGGACATGGGAATGAATCGGACCTCCCGGCGGCAAGGCAGCAAAGGGGGAACCACATGATTTTGAGCGAGCGGGAGAAGGAGGCACTGCGCCTGCTTCTGGTAGGGTACGATGCCAAGTCGATAGCCAACCTGCTCGGGCTGTCGGTGCATACCGTTAATGACCGACTGCGGGATGCGCGGCGCAAGATGGGCGCGACGAGCAGCCGCGAAGCGGCGCGACGCCTTGCCGCAACCGAGCCGGGGGCTCCCGATATCTTCGGGGCCAAGGAAATCGGGGGTGCTGAGCCCGCGGTTCCGGCGCCAGGGACCGGGGTGCCCGCACCACGCCGATCATCGGGATACGGCATTGCGTGGCTTACCGGAGGAATGCTCATCATGTCGCTTCTCATCGCAGCGGTTGCTCTCTCGATGATGGCCGGGACCGACCGCGCCGGACCGCCATCCCTGCGGAATGCCGCGACGACCCTCCAGAAGCCTGCCGAAACGAAGGCCGCGTCGATCGCGCACGCCTGGCTCGAACTGGTCGATACGGGTCAGTGGGAGTCCAGCTGGAACGCCGCGGGCACCCTGTTCCAGACCAACCTTCCCACGGCGCAATGGACCGCGACGATCCAGTCCGTCCGGCAACCGCTGGGGCTGGTGTCGTCGCGCGTCCTGCAAAGCGCGGTAGAGACGAAGACGCTGCCGGGCGTGCCGGACGGCGACTATCAGGTCCTTCAGTTCAAGACGCGCTTCGCGACCAAGCCCGAGGCGGTCGAAACCGTCATCCTCACGCGCGAACAGGCCGGCTTGCGCGTTGCCGGCTACTTCATTCGCTGATTGGGTAGCCCGCCAGACCATCGGGCAGCATCTGCCCGATGACGGGCGGGGGAATCTTCGCTACCCAGCGGCGATGCCATCCGCTTCCCCCGCCCCTGCCCCGACTGCCGCCGCTCCCACGCCGATGATGGCGCAATATCTCGCGCTCAAGGCGGAGGCGGCGGATTGCCTGCTGTTCTACCGGATGGGCGATTTCTTCGAACTGTTCTTCGACGATGCCAAGATCGCCGCCGCCTGCCTCGACATCGCGCTGACCGCGCGCGGCGAGCATCACGGCGTGCCGATCCCGATGTGCGGCGTGCCGGTCCATGCCGCCGACGGTTATCTCGCGCGGCTGATCAAGGCGGGGCACCGCGTCGCGATCGCCGAGCAGACCGAAAGCCCCGCCGAGGCCAAGAAACGCAGCGGCAAGACGCTCGTCTCGCGCGCGATCGTCCGGGTCGTCACCGCAGGCACGTTGACCGAGGAAGCGTTGCTCGATGCGCGCAGCGCAAACTGGTGCGTCGCGATCGGCGAGGCGGGCGGCGCGGTGGCGATCGCCGCCGCCGACATTTCGACCGGGCGGTTCGAGCTGATCGCGTGCGATGCCGCCGGGATCACCGCCGAACTCGCGCGGCTTGGCCCCGCCGAGACGATTACGTCCGATGCGAGCGACTTTGCCGAGCTGGCGACGATGCAGCGCCCGCGCGCGGAATTCGACAGCGCGCGCGGCGAGGCGCGGCTGAAGGCGCTCTACGCGGTCGCGACGCTCGACGGGTTCGGGCAGTTCGACCGCGCGGCGTTGTCGGCGGCGGGGGGCCTCGTCGCGTATCTCGACCATACCGCCAAGGGCGCGATGCCGTTCCTGCGCCCGCCCCGGCTTGGCGCCAGCGCGCAGCACATGGCGATCGACGCGGCGACGCGCGAAAGCCTGGAACTGACCCAAACCACCACCGGCGCGCGCAAGGGCAGCCTGCTCGATTCGATCGACCGGACCGTCACCGCGGCGGGCGCGCGGCTGCTCGGCGCGGATATTGGCGCGCCGCTGATGGAGCGTGGGCCGATCGAGGCACGGCTCGATCTGGTCGCCTTGCTGACCAACGACGGCGGATTGCGGGAATCGCTCCGGGGGACGCTGCGGAGCATGGCGGATATCGGGCGCGCGCTCGGGCGGCTCGCGGCGGGGCGGGGTTCCCCGCGCGATCTCGGGCAGTTGCGCGACGGGCTCGACGGCGCGTGGCGACTGGGCGAGCGGCTCGACGGGATTGCCGCCCCCCCGGCATTGCTTACCGACCTCGCCCCGCGCCTGCGCGGGCATGGCGCGCTGATCGACCTGCTGACGCGCGCGCTCGTCCCATCCCCGCCGATCGATGCGTCGGACGGCGGCTATATCGCGGCGGGCTATGACGCAGCGCTTGATGACCTGCGCGATGCGGGCGCGGGCGGACGGCGCGCGATCGCCGCGCTCGAGGCCGATTTCCGTGCGCGGACTGGGGTGGCGCAGCTCAAGATCCGCCACAACGGCGTGCTCGGCTATCATATCGAAGTCCCCGCGCGGTCGGCGGACGGGCTGATGAAGCCCGATAGCGGCTTCATCCACCGCCAGACGATGGCGGGTGCGGTGCGCTTCAACGCGCCCGAACTCCACGAAGTCGCGGCCAAGGTGACGCAGGCGGGCGCACACGCGCTCGCGGCGGAGGCGGCGCATCTCGAGGATCTGGTCGCCGCTGCGCTCGACCGGCGCGAGGCGATCGCCACGACCGCCGATGCGCTCGCGCGGCTCGATGTTGCGGCTGCGCTTGCCGAGCGTGGCTGCGAAGGCGGCTGGGCACGGCCCGAGCTGGTCGACCACGCGTGTTTCGACATCACCGGCGGGCGGCACCCGGTGGTCGAGGATGCGCTGGCGAAACGTGGCGAACGCTTCGTCGCGAATGACTGCCGCCTGTCGGAGGATTCGCGGCTGTGGCTCGTCACCGGGCCGAACATGGGCGGCAAGTCGACCTTCCTGCGCCAGAACGCCGCGATCGCGGTGCTCGCGCAGGCGGGGAGCTTCGTCCCCGCAACCGCGGCGACGCTCGGGCTGGTCGATCGGCTGTTCAGCCGGGTCGGCGCGTCGGACAATCTCGCGCGCGGGCGCTCGACCTTCATGGTCGAGATGGTCGAGACCGCCGCGATCCTTGCGCAGGCGACCCCGCGCAGCTTCGTGATTCTCGACGAGGTCGGGCGCGGCACCTCCACCTATGACGGGCTCGCGATCGCCTGGGCGGTGGTCGAGGCGATCCATGACGACAATCGTTGCCGCTGCCTGTTCGCGACGCATTATCACGAGCTGACGCGCCTCGCGGAGCGGTGCGAGGCGCTGACGCTCCACCACGTCCGCGCGCGTGAGTGGAAGGGCGAGCTGGTGCTGTTGCACGAGGTGTCCGAGGGGCCGGCGGACCGGTCCTACGGGTTGGCGGTCGCGCGGCTGGCGGGTCTGCCGCCGGTGACGATCGCACGCGCCAAGGCGGTGCTGGCGAAGCTCGAGGCGGGGCGCGCCAAGACCGGTGGGCTGGCGGCGGGGCTGGATGACCTGCCGCTGTTCGCCGCAGCGATCGAGGCGGAGGAAGAGGAATGCGACGCGATCCGCGCCGAGGTGGAGGCGCTGGATGTGGATGCGCTGACGCCGCGCGAGGCGTTGGAGACGCTGTACCGGTTGAAGGGGCTGGCGCGGGGGTAGCGTTTTTCGGACCGCTCCCGAGCGGAGGAAGGGGGGCACCCCTCCCCTTCCGTCATCCTGAACGTGTTTCAGGATCCAGCCCTCCACGAGACCGGACTGGGCCTGTTGCGCGGTGGATGCTGAAACGCGTTCAGCGTGACGGCGGCTTTTGGGGCACGGGTGACGATCAAACCACCGGTTGCCTAATTTCGCAGAACGCACGCCTTCGCGGGAAGGACGGATCGGGGGATGCGCCGGGCCGGACCTCACCCCCGCGTCACCACCGTATAGGTCATCTCCCGCCGTACCGCGAACCCGAGCGCGCGGTAGAGCGCCACCGCCGGATTGTCCGGATAGGTATGCAGGAACACCCCCTCCCCGCGCTCCAGCAGCGGTGCGAGTACCGCTTCCATCAAGGCGCGCGCGAAGCCCTGTCCGCGATGGTCGGGATGCGTGCACACCGCGCTGATCTCGCTGAACCCCGGTACCTTCATCCGCTCGCCCGCCATCGCGACCAGCCGCCCGTGGCGGCGCACGCCGACATAGCCGCCTTGCAGATGCGTGCTCCCGAAGAACGGCCCCGGCGCGGTCAGTGTCGCGAGCGCCAGCATTTCGTCCGCGTCGGCATCGCCCAGCGGCACGATATGCAGCGCGCGCGGCGTCCGGTTCAGCCGGGTCGCGACCATCTGGTCGATCCGACGCTCCGACACCACGACCGTCCCCGGAAGCGCCGGCACCGGGTCCGCCTCGAGCACCCCGAGCGTCCCGCCCTCCTCGATCAGCGCGGCCAGCGCCGCACACGCCGCCGGCGAGTCGTCCGCCGCCGCGCCGAACAGGTTGACCTCGGGCCGGAACCGCACGGCAAGCGCACCGCCAATGGCAAGGGCGGCGTGGCGTCCCGTCAGGCTGTACCAGATCGGGCGGTCGAGCGGGGAGAAAGTGTTGGTCATGGCAGGGTTAGAGCATCAAGCGCAGCGGGACGCATCCCGCGGATTGCCGCCAAACGCATCGGAGCCCGCACGCGTGTTCAACCCGCGTGACGTTCGACCGCACACCCCCTATCACCCGGGAATGCCTCCGCGTTTCGAATCCCTCCCGCAGCGCCGTTCGATCATCGACCGCCGCACCCTCGCCGATGCGCTCGCCGCGCTGGAAGGGGACGCCAGCACGCTGCGTGCCGGGGCGTTTGCCTTGCTCAAACAGGCGCTCGACGCTGGTCGCGCCGAGATCGGGCGGCGGCTGATCGAACATCCCTCGCGCGGGCTGGAAGCGGCGGCGGCGCAGGCGTTCCTGGTCGATCAGTTGCTGCGGCTGATCTACGATTTCATGGTCCAGCGGATCTATCCCAATCCCAACCCGACCACCGGCGAACGCATCACGGTCATCGCGGTCGGCGGCTATGGTCGCGGCGAGATGGCGCCCTATTCGGACATCGACGTCGGTTTCCTGACCCCCGGCAAGCAACCGCCCTGGGCCGAGCAGGTGATCGAGGCGATGCTCTACACACTGTGGGACATGGGGCTGAAGATCGGCCACAGCAGCCGCTCGCTCGACGAGATGGTGCGGCAGGCGAAGGGCGACGTGACGATCCGCACCGCGCTGCTCGAGGCGCGTTACGTGTGGGGCGACCAGGCGCTGTACGACGAGGCCGCGCGCCGCTTCAAGGCGGAGGTCCAGGCCGACACCGCACGCCAGTTCATCGCCGACAAGCTCGCCGAGCGCGACGTGCGCCACCACAAGATGGGCGACACGCGCTATGTCGTCGAGCCCAACGTCAAGGAGGCGAAGGGCGGGCTGCGCGATCTCCACACTTTGTTCTGGATCGGGAAGTACGCGTATAACGTCACCGAGCCGGGCGAGCTGGTCGAGGCCGGGCTGCTCAGCCGCGACGAATATCGCCAGTTCCACCGCGCGGAGAATTTCCTGTGGGCGGTGCGGTGTCATCTCCACGCCATCTCGAACCGTGCCGAGGACCGGCTGACCTTCGACCTGCAGCGCGAGATTGCCGAACGGATGCGCTTCGCCGACCGGCCTGGCAAATCCAAGGTCGAGCGGTTCATGCATTATTATTTCCTCCAGGCGCGCACCGCGGGCGACCTGACGGGGGTGTTCCTCGCGCATCTCGACGAGAAGTTCGCGGCGCGTGGGCGGCGCTTTGGTTTCCCGGTGCTGCGACGCTCGCCGCGCAAGCTCAACGGGTTCACGCTGGTGCGTGGGCGGCTCGCGCTGCCGGCGGACGATTTTCTCGCGGAGAAGCCGGTGCGGCTGATCGAGCTGTTCGCGCTGGCCGACAAGCACAAGCTCGAGATCCACCCGCTCGCGATGCGCGCCGCCGCGCGCGACGCGAAGCTGGTCGACGACATAAGGCAAGACCCGACCGCGAACGCGCTGTTCCTCGACGTGCTGACCAGCCGCCGCGACCCCGAGACGGTGCTGCGGTGGATGAACGAGACGGGGGTGTTCGGTCGCTTCGTTCCCGATTTCGGCCGTGTCGTCGCGCAGATGCAATTCGACATGTACCACCATTACACCGTCGACGAACATACGATCCGCGCGATCGGCCTGCTCGCGCGGATCGAGCGGGGCGATCTCGATGCGGACCATCCGTTGTGTTCGGCGCTGTTCAAGCAGATCGTGTCGCGGCGGACATTGTACGTCGCGGTGCTGTGCCACGACATCGCCAAGGGGCGTGGTGGCGACCATTCGGTGCTCGGCGCCGAAGTCGCCGAGCGGCTCGCCCCGCGGCTGGGGCTGAACCCCGCGGAAACCGAGACGGTCGCCTGGCTGGTGCGCTGGCATCTGCTGATGTCGGCGACCGCGTTCAAGCGGGACCTGTCGGACTTCAAGACGATCCTCGACTTTACCGCCGTGGTGCAAAGCCCGGAGCGGCTGCGCCTGCTGCTCGTGCTGACGGTCGTCGATATCCGCGCGGTCGGGCCGGGGGTGTGGAACGGCTGGAAGCGGCAGTTGCTCGCCGACCTGTACGAATCGGCCGAGGAAGTGCTGCGGCTCGGCCACAAGCAGAAGGGCCGGACCGAGCGAGTCGCGACCAAGCAGGCGGCTTTACGCGACGTGCTGGGGTGGGACGCCGCGACGTTCGCCACGCTGGTCGCCAAATTGCCGGAGCCCTATTGGGTCGCCGAGCCCGAGGACGTGATCGCCGACAATGCCACGTTGATCGCGCAGGCGGGCGACACCGCCTTGTCGATCGCCGCGCGGGTTTACCCCGAACGCGGCGCGACGCTCGTCACGGTGTATGCGGCGGATCACCCCGGGCTGTTCTACCGGATCGCGGGGGCGATCAGCATTGCGGGTGGGAACATCATCGATGCGCGAATCCACACCACGCGCGACGGCATGGCGCTCGACAATTTCCTCGTGCAGGATCCGGTCGGCCGTCCGTTCGACGAGGCGGGGCAGCTCGTACGGCTCAAGAAAGCGATCGAGGATGCGCTCGCCAACCGCGTCAAGCTGGTCGACCGGCTGCTGGCAAAGCCGCTGCCGCGCACCCGCGCGGAAGCCTTCCCGATCGCGCCGAACGTGCTGATCGACAACAAGGCGTCGAACCGCTTCACCGTGATCGAAGTGAATGCGCGCGACCGGCCCGCGTTGCTGCACCAACTGGCGCATGCGCTGTTCCAGTCGAAGGTGACGATCCATTCGGCGCACGTCGCCACGTACGGCGAACGCGCGGTGGACACGTTCTACCTGACGGACCTGACGGGCGAGAAGATCGGCGTCGGGAGCCGGTTGCGGACGATCGAGCGGCGGCTGCTGGGCGCGGCGGCGGGAGAGCGGATCGTCGAGGCGGCGTGAAGATGTGAAGTCGCCCCCTCCCCCGTTCGTTTCGAGCGTAGTCGAGAAAGCTGGCACCAGCGCCGGTTTCTCGACTCCGCTCGAAACGAACGGAAGGAGGGGATGCCCGTCGCACCGGTAGATACCGATGCCTTGAGGCTTACTTGGGCGCGAGCACCATCAGCATCTGACGGCCTTCCATGCGCGGATAGGCTTCGACCTTGGCGGTCTCGGTCACGTCGGCCTGGACGCGCTGGAGCAGCGCCATGCCGAGCTGGCCGTGGCTGAGCTCGCGGCCGCGGAAGCGGAGCGTGATCTTGACCTTGTCGCCTTCGTCGATGAACTCGAGCACCTTCTTCATCTTGGTGTCGTAATCGTGGTCATCGATGTTCGGACGCATCTTGATCTCCTTGATCTCCTGCGTCTTCTGCGACTTGCGCGCGAGGTTCGCCTTTTTCTGCGCCTCGTACTTAAACTTGCCGACATCGAGGAACTTGGCGACGGGCGGATCGGCGTTGGGCGACACCTCGACCAGGTCGAGACCGACCTCGCGCGCCTGCTCCATCGCCTCGCGCGTGTACATCACGCCAAGGTTCTCGCCGTCCTGGTCGATCACGCGGACCTTGGCGGACTGGATGAATTCATTGAAGCGAGGGCCATTCATCGGCGGCGCCTGGCGGTTCATCGGGGGTCGGATAGGTGTAGCTCCTCTGGTCGTTGACAGGTGTATATAGGGGTTTTCGGGGGAAAACGGAAGATGCGCTCGTGTGGGATGTAATGATCCCGCGAGGGGCGTGTTTCGTTGGGAAACTCCCCTCCCCTTCAGGGGAGGGGCTGGGGGTGGGGCAGTGTCTCACCGAGCGTGGCGCTTGGTACTGCCCCACCCCAACCCCTCCCCTGAAGGGGAGGGGCTAAGAACGCAGGCGTTACAGGTCCGGGGCCTTGGCCGCTTCGGTGAGCATCGCGATCGCGTCGTCGAGCGTCAGGAACTGCTGGCGGTCGCTGCCCAGCTGGCGCAGTGCGACCTTGCCTTCCTCGGCCTCGCGCTTGCCGACGACGAGCAGGTTCGGGACCTTCGCCAGCGAATGCTCGCGCACCTTGTAGTTGATCTTCTCGTTGCGCAGATCGGTCTCGACGCGGATGCCGGCCGCCTTGAGCTTCTCGGCAACCTCGCGCGCATAATCGTCCGCGTCCGACACGATCGTCGCGACCACCGCCTGCACCGGCGACAGCCACAGCGGGAAGCGCCCGGCGTGATGCTCGATCAGGATGCCGATAAAGCGTTCGAACGTCCCCAGGATCGCGCGGTGGAGCATGATCGGTCGATGCCGCTCGCCATCCGCACCAACATACGATGCATCGAGTCGCTCAGGCAGGACGCGGTCCGACTGGATCGTGCCGACCTGCCACGTCCGCCCGATCGCGTCGGTCAGGTGGAATTCGAGCTTGGGCGCGTAGAACGCCCCCTCGCCCGGCAGTTCCTCGAACTTCGCCTTGATCGACTCGCTGAGCTTCGAGCCGAGCACCGCCTCGCGCAATTCGGCCTCGGCCTTGTCCCACATCTCTTCGGTGCCGAACCGCTTCTCAGGGCGCAGCGCGAGCTTGACCGCATAATCCTCAAATCCGAGGTCACGGTACACGCTGTCGAGCAGCTCGCAGAATTGCTGCACCTCGGCGACGAGCTGGTCCTCGCGGACGAAGATATGCGCGTCGTCCTGCGTGAACTGGCGGACGCGCATGATGCCGTGGAGCGCGCCGTGCGGCTCGTTGCGATGGCAGCAGCCGAACTCGGCCATGCGGATCGGCAGGTCGCGATACGATTTGATCCCCTGGCGGAAAATCAGCACGTGCGCCGGGCAGTTCATCGGCTTCAGCGCCATCATGTCGGCATTGTTGCTGACGATCGCGGCGTCATCGTCGGTGTTGGGGATCTCGTCGGGAACGACGAACATGTTCTCGCGATACTTGCCCCAATGGCCCGACTGTTCCCACTGGCGCGCGTCCATCAGCTGCGGGGTCTTCACCTCGGCATAGCCCGCCGCGTCGAGCCGGCGCCGCATGTACGCCTCGAGCTGGCGCCACAGGATGAAGCCCTTGGGGTGCCAGAACACCGAACCCTGCGCCTCGGACTGGAGATGGAACAGGTCCATTTCCTGCCCGATCTTGCGGTGGTCGCGCTTGCCCGCTTCCTCGAGCATCGTGAGATGCGCGTCGAGCTGCTTCTTGTTGAGCCAGCCGGTGCCGTAGATGCGGCTGAGCATCGCGTTCTTCTGGTCGCCGCGCCAATAGGCGCCCGACACACGCGTCAGCTTGAACGCGTTCGGGTCGAGCTTGCCGGTCGAGACCATGTGCGGTCCGCGGCACATGTCGAGCCACTTGCCCTGACGGTAGATCGTCAGTTCCTCGCCATCGGGAAGCTCGGCGGCCCATTCGGCCTTGAACGTCTCGCCCTGCTGCTGCCACGTCTCGATCAGCTGCTCGCGGCTCCACACTTCGCGGATGAACGGCTCGTTGCGACCGATGATCGCGCGCATCTCGGCCTCGATCGCGGGGAGATCGTCGTCGGTGAACGGGCGGTCTTTCGGCGCGAAATCGTAATAGAAACCGTCGTCGGTCGCCGGGCCGAAGGTGATCTGCGTGCCCGGGAACAGGTGCTGGACCGCTTCCGCCATGACATGCGCGAGATCGTGCCGCGCGAGTTCGAGCGCATCCGCCTCGTCGCGGGCGGTGACGAGCGCGAGCGCGCTGTCGCCGTCGAACGGGCGCATGATATCGCGGAGCTCGCCATCGACGCGTGCGGCAATCGCCGCCTTGGCGAGACCCGGACCGATCGCCGCGGCGATGTCCGCCGGCGTAGTCCCCGGGGCAACCTCGCGGACGGAACCGTCGGGTAGCGAGATGCGGAACAGCGCGGACATGAGGACAAGGACTTTCCGTGAGGGATGAAGGCCGCGGCTTAAGCCGGGTGCGCTGATATAGGCAAGCGCACGCGATCCGTCACCCTGTCGTGGAAACGTACGACCCATCCGCCAAAAGGGGCGCACCGATGGCGCGCCCCTTTGTCTTCCCAGTCGCCCTTCCCGGCCGTCCGCGCGTGATCCCGGTGTCTTCCGCGCGGTCAGGCATAGGCATGCCGCGCCGGCTCTACCCGGAACCGGTCCGCCTGTGCGGCAAGCTGGACCACTTCCTCGGAGAGGTTGCGCGCCGCCGCAGACGTCTGTTCGACCATTGCGGCATTTTGCTGGGTGGATTGATCCATCGCGTGGACCGCGGTGCTGACTTCGGTGATCGCACTGGCTTGCGCGGCATTGTCGCTGGCAATCTGCTCGGCCAGCTGCGCGGCCTGTTCGCCCGATGTCAGGATCACGCCGAACGCATCGTCGACCTTCTGCACCGCGTCGACCGCGGCCCCGATGTCGACGCGAGTCGCGCTCAACTGGTCGCGGGCGCGCTTCGATTCTTCTTCCGCACGCATCGCCAGCGCGCTGACGAGATCCGCGACGACCGCGAACCCGCGTCCCGCATCCCCGGCACGCCCGGCCTCGACCGCCGCGTTCATCGCGAGCACGCGCGTCTGGAACGCGATCTTGTCGAGCCCTTCGATCACGTCGTCGATGCCCTTTGCGCTATCCATCACGCGCGTCATCGCTTGGACTGCGACATCGGTGCGGCTGCGCCCTTCGAGCACCGCGACCTTGGCCTGTTCGCTGGTCTCGACCGATTGCGTCGCGGCGCGCGCCGTGGCTTTCAGGCGCGAATCGACTTGCTGGATCGCGGCGGCGGTCTGTTCCAAGCTGGCGGCGTTGCTTTCGGTGCGCCGCGCGAGATCGTCAGAGGCCTGCGCGATCTCGCTCGATCCGGTCTGGATGTTGCCGGTGCTCGTCATTACCGAGCCGAGCAAGGCGCGCAAATTGCCGAGCGCCTCGTTGAAGCTCGCCTTGAGCGGCGCATAGACTGGCGGATATTCCTCGACGATGTCGGCGGTCAGGTCGCAGTTGGACAGGCGACCGAAATTGTCCGCCATGCGGCGGACGATCTGCGAGTTGATTTCCGCCTCCTCGTTGAGCGCGTGCTGCGCCTGCGCGGTCGCGCGGAAGGCGAACATCGCCTTGGTCATCCGCCCGACGCAATCCTTATACTCGGTAAATTCGATGGGCGTGTCGAGGTCGCCCGCCGCGAGCCCCTCCATCCGCACCACGGTCGAGACATAAGGCACGCACACCGCCTCGCGAAACAGATGCGCCAGCACGACCCCAACGCCGGTTACGCCCAGCGCGACCCACACCGCCATGGACGACGGCAACAGCACGGTGGACAGGGTCGTGACGCCCAAAAGCGCCACGAACGTCCCGTAGGACACCAGCATCTTCAAGCGAATGGGCGCATCGGCCCGAAACCAGTTCATAGGAAAACCCCGCGCTATAGGACGGCGTGCGACGCCTCGCTGGGACCATCATAGAAAGCCGGCGGTCCGGGCGGGACGCCGCAGGGATTTTTCGTGTCAGGCGACCCCGAACGGCACCACGCGGTTGTTGCGGACGTGCCCGATCTCGGCGCGCCCGAGATAGGGCACGCGCATCTCGCCGCACCAGCGCTGAATCATCGTCTCGATCGTCTCGCCCCATTCGGGTTCGTTCGCCTGGACTTCGCTGATCTGCCCGAGCCGGACGCCGGCGATCCCCTTGAGCTGCGTCGCATGCGCCATGGTGAACAGCATCCGGTCGATCCGGTAGAGCGGTTCGGACACTTCCTCGACGATCAGCACATGGTCGGTCAGGTCGGGGAGCCACGGCGACCCGATCAGCGCGGTCAGGATCGCGAGGTTGAACGCCGCCGCCGGTCGCCCGTCGAGCCCGGGCTCGAGCACCGAACGATCCTTTTTCGTCAGCCACAGCAGGCCGCGACTGAAGCCGACGCCGCCGTCGCCGCTGCCCGCGGTCGAGACCATCGGCCCATGCACCGGCCGCCCGATCCGCGCGGCGTAGAGCGCGCCGAGCACGAACCCCATGTCGGAGAAGCCCATATAGGTCTTGCGCCGCGCCGCCTCGCCCAGCGCCGGGATCGCCGCCTGGAGGATCCGGTTCGACCCGTAGCCGCCGCGCGCGAACCACAGCGCGTCGATCGTCGGATCGTTCGCCATGTCGACGAAGGCGGCGGTACGCTCGGCATCGGTGCCCGCGAAATGCCCGTTGGACAGAAAACATTGCGGGTGGACGACCAGATCGACCTCGGGCGCAATGATCGCCGCGAGGCCCTGCGCGCGTGCCGCCAGCGCTGCGTCGATCCCGCGGGCGGGGGCCACCACTCCGATCTTCATACCATTTCCTGTGGCGATTTATGCTGCCCCGCGATAGCGCCGGGGAATGACTAACGGCAAACCCTACTTCTTCGTCGGCATCGGTGGCAGCGGGATGATGCCGCTCGCGATGATCCTCGCCGGGCGCGGTGCGACCGTAGCGGGATCGGACCGGACGCTCGATGCCGGGCGGCTGCCCGCCAAGTTCGACGACCTCGCCGCCAAGGGCGTCACGCTGTTCGCGCAGGATGGCTCGGGTGTGACGTCGGCGGAGCAGATCGTCGTGGCGTCGGCGGCGGTCGAGGCGAGCGTCGCGGACATCGTCGCGGCGGAGCGTGTCGGCGCGGCGCGGTTGAGCCGCCCCGAACTGCTCGCCTCGCTGTTCAACGCGAGCGCGCTGCCGATCGGGGTTGCGGGGACGAGCGGCAAATCGACCGTCACGGGCATGATCGGCTGGATCCTCCACGCCTGCGACCGCGATCCGACCGTGATGAACGGCGCGGTGATGAAGAATTTCGCGAGCGACGATGCGCCCTTCGCGAGCGCGCTGGTCGGCGATGGCGAAGCGTTCGTCAGCGAAGTCGACGAAAGCGACGGGTCGATCGCCTTGTACCAGCCACGGATCGCGGTGCTCAACAACGTCAGCCTCGACCACAAGTCGCTCGCGGAATTGCGCGCGCTGTTCGGCGCGTTCGCGGGCAAGGCGGAGACGACGATCCTCAACGTCGGGGATGCCGAGGCGGCGGCGCTGGCGCGGACACTCGATCCCGCACGGCTGGTGACCTTCGCGATCGACCAGAGCGCGGACTTGCGCGCGACCAACCTCGTCCCAGCCCCGTCCGCAATCACGTTCGACCTAGTGGCGAAGGGCGTGACCTATCGCGTGCGCTTGTCCGTGCCCGGGGCGCACAATGTTTCCAACGCGCTCGCGGCGCTCGGCGCGGCGCGCGCGGCGGGGGTGCCGCTCAAGGACGCGATCAAGGCGATCGAGGGGTTTACCGGCCTCAAGCGCCGGTTCGAGTTGGTCGGCGAAGCGGACGGCGTGACGGTGATCGACGATTTCGGACACAACCCCGACAAGATCGCGGCGACGCTGGCGACGCTCCACGCGTTTCCCGGGCGGTTGCTCGTGCTGTTCCAGCCGCATGGCTATGGCCCGCTCAAGGTGATGCGGGACGAACTGATCGCGATGTTCCGGGAGCAGTTGCACGACGACGACCGGCTGGTGCTGCCCGATCCGGTCTATCAGGGCGGCACCGTCTTGCGCGAGGTGACCAGCGCCGACATCGTCGCGGGGATCGGCGAACGCGCGCTGCACATCGCCGATCGTGCCGACGCGGCGACATGGCTGGTCGAGCAGGCGTGCCCCGGCGACCGGATCGTGATAATGGGTGCCCGCGACGATACGCTCAGCCAGCTCGCCGCCGATGTGCTGGCGCGGATCGCGCAGAAACGCGGCACGCCCGCCGCCTGAAGGAGACGCCGATGTTCCGCCGCCTGTTCCTCGACCATCCCGCCACCGTCGGCGAAAGCTACACCGAGCATTTCGGCGTCGCGTCGCGTTTCGGGATGACGATGATCGTCGGCGGTCTGGGCGCGGTGGTGCATGCGTTCGTACCGGCGTGGTGCAAGACCAGCGGGAGCCGGACGGTTGCCGAGCTTCACCGCCAGATGGTGGTGAAACGCGGCGAGGTCGCACAGGTGCGCAGCGTCGATTACGTGATCTGACGCGTCTTATTATCCAAAACTTTGGTTCCCCCGCGCAGGCGGGGGCCCAGAGTTGCCGAGTCCAACGCCCGTAACCCTGGACTCCCGCCTTCGCGGGAGAACGATGGTCAGTGCAACCATGCCCCACCCTATCCGCGAGTAATTTGATGATCACCCCAAAAGCCGAACGCCCCCGGCTCGCCTTCAAGCGCACCAAGGGGACCGGCCCGACGGTCGTGTTCCTCCCCGGCTACGCCTCCGACATGACCGGTAGCAAGGCGCTCGCGCTCGAAGCTTGGGCGGTCGCGCAGGGCCGTGGGTTCGTGCGGTTCGATTATGGCGGGTGCGGCAAGAGCGAGGGCGCGTTTGCGGACCAGACGCTCGCCGACTGGCGCGACGACGTGCTGACCGTGCTCGACCAGCTCGTCACCGGCCCGGCGATCCTCGTCGGGTCGTCGCTTGGCGGCTGGCTGATGCTGCTCGTCGCGCGGGATCATCCGGCGAAGGTCGCGGCGCTGGTCGGCGTCGCGCCCGCGCCCGATTTCACTGACTGGGGCTTCACCACCGAGGAAAAGCTCGCGTTGCTCTCCGACGGGCGGATGGAACGTCCCTCGCCGTATGGCCCCGAACCGACGCTCTATACCCGCGCCTTCTGGCAATCGGGTGAGGCCAACCGGTTGATGTCGGGCGGGATCGCGGTCGATTGCCCGGTGCGCTTCGTGCAGGGGATGAACGACGCCGACGTCCCCTACAACCGCACCGTGCGGCTGGCGGAACTCGTTCGTTCAGCCGATGTGCAGGTGCATCTGATCAAGGACGGCGACCACCGCCTGTCGCGCGACTCCGATATCGCGCTGCTGATCCAGGCGATCGAGGATGTGACGCCCGCCTTATGATCCTGTTCCTCCTCGCCCAGGCTGCTACTCCCACGCCGATGGGCCCGGTCGGCCCCGCCTCCAGCGAACGCGCGCGCTACGAGCATTGTCTCGACCGTGCGACCTCCGACCCGGCGGGTGCGGAAGCCGAGGCGGGCGCGTGGCGGGTTGCGGGCGGCGGGTTCCTCGCAAGCCAGTGCCTCGGCATGGCGTATAGTCGCGAACAACGCTGGTCCGCCGCGTCCATCGCGTTCGAAACCGCCGCCACCGCCGCCGAGAAGGCCAAGGATGCGCGCAGCTCGGGCTATTGGGCGCAAGCGGGCAACGCCTGGCTCGCGGCGGGCGACGCGAGCAAGGCGCGCGCCGCGCTCGATGCCGCGATCGCGAGCGGGACGCTGACCGGCATGGACCTTGGCGAAGCGCATCTCGACCGGGCGCGGGCGCTCGTCACCGCGAACGACATGGAGGGCGCGCGCGACGATCTCGACCGGGCGTTGAGCGAAGTTCCGAAGGACCCGCTGGCGTGGCTGTTGTCGGCGACGCTCGCACGGCGCACCGGCGACATGCCGCGCGCGCAAAAGGACATTGCCGAGGCGCTTCGGCTGGGTGGCGACGACAGCGACGTCCAGCTCGAGGCGGGCAATATCGCCGCCAAGGCGGGCGACGCGACCAATGCCAAGGCGGCGTGGCAGCAGGCCGCCAACCTTCGCCCCGACAGTCCATCGGGCAAGGCGGCCGCGGCGGCGTTGCAACAGTTCAGCGGCGCGCAATAGGCGGTCACAAGCCCGCGATGGGGTGCGCGGGAAAGCGTCCCGATTGCGTCGCCAGGGTGGCAGACCAACCGGCGCGCCCCTATCTGACGAGGCAACCGCATGGGAGCGCCTGTCGATGAAGTACCTCCACACCATGATCCGCGTCACCGACCCGGTCGCGACGATCGATTTCTTCAAGGTCCTCGGCCTCGAGGAAGTTCGCCGGATCGACAATGAGAAGGGCCGCTTTTCGCTGATCTTCCTCGCTGCCCCCGGCGATCACGACGCGCAGGTCGAGCTGACCCACAATTGGGACCCGGAAGCGTATGACGGCGGCCGCAATTTCGGCCACCTCGCCTACCGGGTCGAGAATGTCTACGAGACGTGCCAGCGCCTGATGGATTCGGGCGTGACGATCAACCGCGCGCCGCGCGACGGCAACATGGCGTTCGTCCGCACCCCCGACAACATCTCGATCGAACTGCTCCAGGAAGGCGACCCGCTCCCGCCCGCCGAGCCGTGGTCGTCGATGCCCAACACCGGCGTCTGGTAATGGCAACCGATCTCGAGATCGTCTGCGTCCCCGCGCTCAGCGACAATTACGTATGGCTGATCCACGACACCGTTTCGAACGAGACGGTGGTCGTCGACCCGAGCGAGGCCGAACCGGTGCTCGCGGCGGCGGAGCAGCGCGGCTGGACGATCTCGCAGATCTGGAACACCCACTGGCATGGCGATCACACCGGCGGCAACGCCGCGATCAAGGCGCTCGGCGCGACGGTCAGCGGACCTTCGGCCGAGGCTGACCGGATCCCGACGCTCGATTATGGCCTGCGCGAGGGCGACAGCGTGCGGATCGGCGCGCACGTTGCGCGGGTGATCGAGACGCCGGGGCATACCGCCGGGCATATCGTCTTTCACATGGCGGACGATGCGCTGTTGTTCAGTGGCGACACGCTGTTCGCGATGGGCTGCGGGCGGTTGTTCGAAGGCACTGCGGCGCAGATGTTCACCAACATGCAGCGGCTGGCGGATCTGCCCAGGGACACGGTCGTCTATTGCGCGCACGAATATACCGCGTCGAACGGTCGCTTCGCCGTGGTGGCTGAGCCGGACAATGCCGCGGTCGCAGAGCGGATGCGCGACGTCGATGCGAAACGCGCGGCAGGGCAGCCGACCGTCCCCACGACGATCGCGCTGGAACAGGCGACCAACCCCTTCCTTCGTGCGTCGTCCGCAGAGCAGCTTGCCGAGCGGCGTGCGGCGAAGGATGCTTTCCGGGGGTGAACGGTGTACGATCCTCCCAGGCAGGGGACACGCCAGCCAGAGGATGATCTGATGATTCGTCTGTTATTACCCGTCGTGCTGCTGACCGTCGGCAGCGCGGCCTTGTCCGCCGACAAGCGGACGACCAGCCAGGAACGCCAGGCCGCCAAGGACTCGGCCGAACTCGACAAGCGTCTGGCCGGGCTGGTGCCGGGCAAGCCCGAGCAATGCATACAGCAGACCCGCTATCGCGACTCGACGCGGATCGGCGATACGATTCTGTATATTTCCACCAAGAACGACCTGTACCGCACCGACACCAATGGCGGCTGCTTCGGGCTGCGGCGTGGCGATGCGATCGTAACCCGCACCTATACCGGGCAATTGTGCCGGGGCGACATCCTCCAGACGGTCGATCTCGTCTCGCGTATTCCGAGACGGGAGCTGCACGTTCGGTGCGTTCACGCACTATCGCAAGCCATGATCCGGCTCACGCTCGCCGCGCTGGCGCTGGGGGCGGCGACGTCCTCCGACACGCGCGATCTCGATGCGGCGCTCAAGGATCGGACGCCGGGTGCGCCGCAGAATTGTCTGCGCGGTTTCGGCAGCCAGACGCAGAACCCGCAGATCATCGACGATCACACGCTGCTCTATCCCGACGGCAGCCGGATCTGGCGCAACGACTTGCCCGCGGCGTGTCCGGGGCTAGATTCCAATGCGATCCTCGTCACTGAGGTGCGCAGTGGGCAGCTTTGCCAGAACGACCAGATCTATACGCTGCAGCGTGGGGGGATCGGGATACCCGGGCCGCGCTGCCGGTTGGGGATGTTCACGCCGTACAGCAAGGTGAAGCGGGCGCGGTAAGCCCGACCACCGACCCACCCATACTCCGTTCGCCCTGAGCGAAGTCGAAGGGCCCTCGCAGCAGGATCGATGCCTGTGCCGCGAAAAGGCTTCGACTTCGCTCAGCCCGAACGGGTCGGGGGAGGAGCCCACCTGCCCCTTACAACACGAACCGGCTGAGGTCGGTATTGCGCGCAATCCCCGCGAGATGCGTCTCGACATAGGCCGCGTCGATCGCGATCGTCTCGCCGCCGCGGTCCTCGGCGTTGAAGCTGATGTCCTCGAGCAGCTTCTCCATCACCGTCTGCAAGCGCCGTGCGCCGATGTTCTCGACGTCGCCGTTGACCAGTGCCGCCATCTTCGCAATCGCGCGGATGCCGTCCTCTGTAAAGGTGATCGTGACGCCCTCGGTCGCGATCAGCGCCACATATTGCTGCGTCAGCGACGCTTTGGTGTCGCTCAGGATCGCAACGAAATCATCCTCGGTCAGCGCCTTCAATTCGACGCGGATCGGCAGGCGCCCCTGCAACTCGGGGAGCAGGTCGGACGGCTTCGCGACATGGAACGCGCCGCTCGCGATGAAGAGGACATGGTCGGTCTTCATCGGCCCGTATTTGGTCGCGACCGTCGTTCCCTCGATTAGCGGGAGCAGATCGCGCTGGACGCCCTCGCGGCTGACCGAACCGCCGCGCACGTCGCTCACCGCGATCTTGTCGATCTCGTCGAGGAAGACGATCCCGTTCGCCTCGGCATCCGCGAGCGCGACGCGGCTGACCTCGTCCTGGTCGAGCCGCTTGTCCGCCTCTTCCTCGACCAATTTGTCCCACGCCTGCGGCACGGTCAGCTTGCGGCGCTTCATCTGGCCGCCGCCGAACGCCTTGCCCATCATCTCGGACAGGTTGATCATCTGCGCGCCGCCGCCGGGCATTTCGAACGGCATGTTGGGCGCGGCCTCGAGTTCGATCTCGATCTCGGTGTCGCGGAGATGGCCGTCGTGGAGGCGCTGGCGGAACGCTTCCCGCGTCGCTTCGCTCGCGCCCTTGCCGGTCAGCGCGTCGAGCAGCCGCGCGAGCGCGGCTTCCTCCGCCTTGTCCTTGACCGCGCTGCGGCGGCGTTCCTTCTCGAGCCGGACCGCTTCCTCGACCAGGTCGCGCGCGATCTGCTCGACGTCGCGACCGACATAGCCGACCTCGGTGAACTTGGTCGCTTCGATCTTGATGAACGGCGCGTCGGCGAGCTTGGCCAAACGGCGGCTGATCTCGGTCTTGCCGCAGCCGGTCGGCCCGATCATCAGGATGTTCTTAGGGGACACCTCGTCGCGCAGATCGTCGCCGAGCTGCTGCCGCCGCCAGCGATTGCGCATCGCGACCGCGACCGCGCGCTTGGCGTCGGCCTGACCGATGATGTGCGCGTCGAGCGCGCGGACGATGGCCTTGGGGGTAAGGGAGTCGTTCATTTGTCTCTCTCAAGCCGCTTCCCTTCAGGGAAGGGGTTGGGGGTCTCTCTCAAGCCCCTCCCCTCCAGAGGAGGGGTTGGGGTGGGGCAGTTCCGGGTGCCTCGGGCGGGGGGCATGTTTCCCACGTCCCCACCCCAACACCCTCCCCTGAAGGGGAGGGGCTTTGCTTGGCTCAGGGCGTTTCGATGCTTTCGACCGTCAGGCGGTCGTTGGTGTAGACGCAGACCTCCGCCGCGATCGCCATCGCCTTGCGGCAGATCGTCTCGGCATCGGCTTCGTAATCGACCAGCGCCCGCGCGGCCGCGAGCGCGTAATTGCCGCCCGACCCGATCGCCGCGACGCCTGCCTCGGGCTCGAGCACGTCGCCGTTGCCGGTCAGGATCAGCGTCACTTCCTTGTCCGCGACGATCATCATCGCTTCCAGGTTGCGCAGATACTTGTCGGTCCGCCAGTCCTTGGCGAGTTCGACCGCCGAGCGCAGCAACTGCCCGTGATGCTGCTCGAGCTTGCGCTCCAGCCGCTCGAACAGCGTGAAGGCATCCGCCGTCGCGCCCGCGAACCCGGCGATCACCGAGCCGTCACCGAGCCGCCGCACCTTCTTGGCGTTGGGTTTCATGACCGTCTGGCCCTGTGTCACCTGACCGTCTCCGGCGATGACGACTCGACCATTGCGACGCACGGACAGGATCGTGGTGCCGTGCCACACCGTTTCGTTTCCACTCATGCAGCGCGATATGGGGCGGCGGTGCGCGCGGTGCAATCGGTCTGCCGCAGCGGCGGAGCATCTCGCGGGACTGTGCCGCTCCAGCTGCGCGGGTTTGGGTCAACCGCCGCCGCGCGGTGGTGCGCCGAATTCGGCGACCAGAGCGTCGAAGACTGCGCGGCATCGCGGGCTGTTGCCGAGGTCTTCGTGCATCACGATCCAGACACCGAGGTCGATCGCGAAGCCATCCGGCAGCACGCGGACGAGCTGCGGATCGCGCGCGGCAACCGGGAGCTGGCAGATGCCGATCCCGAAGCCCGCTCGAATCGCGGCAAGCTGCGCAACGTCGCTGTCGACCCGCAGCGCGAACGCCGCGCGGTTCAGTTCGGGGAAAAGCTCGGCAATGGCGCGGATCGCCGGGGTCTCCGTGTCGAACCCGATGAGATCATGGTCGGCCAGATCGGCGACGGTCGTGGGCGCGCCGCGACGCGCGAGATAGTCCGCATGGGCATGCAAGCCGAGCGGGATCGGCAAGACCTTGCGCGCGATCAGCGACTGCTGAGTCGGTTGCACCATGCGCACCGCGATATCGGCCTGGCGCTGCAGCAGGTCATCGACGCTGTTCGACGCCGAAAGCTCGAACGCGAGCGCGGGATGCCGCTTCCGCAGCCGCGCCAGCATGGCCGGGAGATGCTCGGCGCTGACCACTTCGCTCGCGCTGATCCGCACGGTTCCGGCGACCGTGTCGGCACCGCCATCCGCCGTGCGCAGCAGGGCCGCCGTGGTCGAGGCAAGCAACGCGGCGTAGGGCCTAAGCTCGATCGCGGCGGCGGTCGGCGTCAGGCCGCGCTGCGAACGCACGAACAGATCGCGCCCGATCGCCTGTTCCAGCGCGTCGATATGGCGCGCGACGCTGGGCTGGGTCAGCCCGAGGCTGCGCGCAGCGCCTGACAAGGAACCGGTCCGCAACACCGCGTCGAACGTACGATACAGATCCCAGCTCGGTGCGCTCATCTGTTCTCGTATAATCGATCCACGAATTTCGGCAATTTCGTTCAACCGGGATCGGCTGCATCTCTTCGCCACACACAGCGGAGACGAACCATGGAACGCAAGATCGCATTGGTACTGGGCGCAACCGGCGGAATCGGCAGCGCCGTCGCGCGACGACTGCGGGAAAGCGGCTGGCACGTTCGTGCGCTGCATCGCGCGCCCGACCGCGTGGCGGCACGGCATGACTTCGAATGGCATGCCGGGGACGCGATGGTCACGCGCGACGTTGCCGCCGCCGCCAAGGGCGCAGCGTTGATCGTCCACGCGGTGAACCCGCCGGGCTATCGCGACTGGGATCGGCTGGTCCTACCGATGCTCGACAACACCATCGCCGCGGCGCGCGCGAATGATGCTCGGATCCTGTTTCCAGGCACCGTCTACAATTACGGTCGCGACGCCTTTCCGGACATTGCCGAGGACGCGCCGCAGCATCCCAACACCCGCAAGGGTGCGATCCGCGTGGAGATGGAGCGACGGCTGCGCGCCTTCGCCGAGACCGAGGCGGGGCGTGTGCTGATCGTGCGCGCGGGTGACTTCTTTGGCCCCGGAGCGGCGAACAATTGGTTCGCGCAACTGGTCCCGGCGGGCAAGCGGCCCGCTGCCATCACCTATCCCGGTAGACGGGGCGTCGGGCATCAATGGGCGTATCTGCCCGACGTCGCCGAGACCATGGTACAGTTGCTGGAGACGGACGGGCTGGACGCTTTCGCCAGCTTTCACATGGAGGGGGTGTGGGACGCCGACGGTACGACAATGACCGACGCGATCTGCCGAGCATTGGGCGATCCCGCGGTGCCGGTCCGCAAGACACCGTGGTGGGTGATGCGGCTGATATCGCCATTCGTGCCGACGCTTCGCGAAGTGTTCAAGATGAAATATCTTTGGGATCGGCCAGTCAGGCTCGTCAACGGCCGTCTACGGGCTATGCTGGGACACGAACCGCGCACGTCGTTGGACGATGCCGTTCGCACGACGCTCCGGGGAATGGGATGTCTTTAGACGGCTTCCCCCCGGCCTTGGCCGGGGGGTTGGACCGGACGTCAGCGCTTCGTCAGTTGGCGGCGCCCGTTTGCGCGTTCATCGTTCCGCGATCGGAGACCAGCGACGGCGCGGGGCCAGTTGCCGGACGCAGCGCCTCGCGCTCCGCTGCAGTCATCGGTGCGGACATGTCGGGGCGGAAATCGGCGACCGCACGGTCATCCGCATTGCGCTTTGGATCGAGCAGATCGGTCGGCACATGGCCCTCGGTTGCCGATCCCGACAATAAAGCCGCAATCCGTCCGCGGGACAGGAACGCCGCGATACCGGCGCCCGCGGCCAGGGCGAAAGCGCCGATCGACCACGCCTTCCCGGTGCTCATCGGCTTCGCGGCCTTGGGCGCAGGCTTGGCGTGCGGCTTGGGCGGGGCTTTGGGATGATGCTTGTGCGTCTTGCTCATGATGAACCTCTGTAAATCTGGAGGTCCGTCAACGGTTCATGACCGGGAGCGTTCCGGTCTGGCCGGAACGCGGCCCCCGTAAGGGGACCGCGTCCGTCCTGTCGTCAGCGGCAGCGCGTGTCGCCGCGATCCTTGTCGATCGCCTTGCCCGCAAGCGCACCACCGACGCCGCCGATCAGCGCGCCGAGCAGGCCCGAGCCGCCCGGTGCGATCGCTGCGCCCAGCGCGCCACCTGCGACGCCCCCGACGACCAGCCCGGTCGTGCCGTCGTTGCGGCGGCAGTAATAGCGGCCGTCGCTGCCACGATAGACGCGGTCGTTGTTGGCGAGACGACGCTCCTGATAGCGACGGCGATCATCGCGATAATAGCGCGACGCGTCATAGCCGTTATACGCCGGATCGGGCCGGTCATAATCATATTGGGCATAGCGATTATCGCCATAATAGCCCGGGCGACCACCACCATATTCGTCGCAGCCGGCGATCAGCGTGGAAGCAGCCAATAGGCCGAGGGTGAGTGCGCGCATCAGAGAGCCTCCTGTTCGTTACGCTACAGGAATGCACGGCCGCACGAATGGTTGCCGCGCCATCCTTTCGTGCGATAAAACGCGGGCGGTGGCGGTGGCGGACTCGCGCCCCCACATGGGTGGGATGGCAAAGCTCGGCGACTGGATCGATCCGCAACCCCATGGCATTCTGGTCAAGCCCGCCGACGTGTGGGTCGACCCGTCACGCCCCACCCCGCGCGCGCTGGTGACGCACGGCCACGCCGATCATGCGCGCGGCGGACATGGCGCGGTGTGGGCGACCCCCGAGACGCTCGCGATCATGGACGCACGCTATGGCGAACAGGCCGGGCACCCGGTCGCCTACGGCGAAAGCCACCAGTTCGGCGATGTCCGCGCGACCTTCGTCCCCGCTGGGCACGTGCTTGGGTCGGCGCAGATCCTGCTCGAATATCGCGGCGAGCGGATCGTCGTCTCGGGCGATTACAAGCGCCGCCCCGATCCGACCTGCACGCCGTTCGAGCCAGTGAAGTGCGACGTGTTCATCACCGAAGCCACCTTCGGGCTCCCGGTGTTCCGCCACCCCGACACCGGCGACGAGATCGACAAATTGATCGCAGCGCTCCACGCCAATCCGGACCGGTGCGTGCTGGTCGGTGCCTATGCGCTGGGCAAGGCGCAGCGCGTGATCGCCGAACTGCGGCTGCGCGGGCATGCGGCGCCGATCTACATTCACGGTGCGCTGGAGCGGTTGTGCGCCTTGTACCAGACGCACGGCGTCGATCTGGGCGAGCTGCGCCCTGCGACGACCGCCGCCAAGGCGGAGATGATGGGGCACGTCGTAATTGCGCCGCCGGGCGCGATGGCGGATCGCTGGTCACGCCGCCTGCCCGACCCGATCACCGCGATGGCGTCGGGCTGGATGCGGGTGCGCCAGCGCGCGGTCCAGCGCGGGGTCGAGCTGCCGCTGATCCTGAGCGATCACGCCGACTGGGACGAACTGACCGACACGCTGACCGAGATCGCGCCGAAGGAAGTATGGGTCACGCATGGCCGCGAGGACGCGCTGGTCCATTGGTGCGCCACCCGCCAGATGAAGGCGCGCGCGCTGGCGCTGGTGGGGTATGAAGACGAGGACGACTGAGCGCGCTCAGCATTCACCCGTCATCGCACCACGGTTGCACGAACCCCAGCCAGGCATAGAATGCCGCGGTCGCGTCGAACTGTCGTGACGGCAGGTTGGGGTGGCGAGATCCGCCGCCTGCAAGGCGCCCTTCATCCGGGAATGTGCGGGACGGGGTTGGGCGAACACCAGAGCGCATGCGCGATCAAGCGCGGCTGCGTGCACCCGCCGGCTGGCAGCGGGAGCGGCGATCCGGGATGCCACAGTGCGAGCCGCCGCTGGATCTCGGGCATTTCCGAATCGATCACGGCTAGGGCATTGCCGTCGCCATAGCGTGTCGCGCTGCGATAGCGCAGCACCTGCCGATAGGCATTGGTCGGATCGGGCCGGTCGACCGTCATCCAGAAGCCGAAGGGCGCATCGTCGGTCGGCTCGGCGGCGATGATCGCGCCCCGCAGCGGTCCGGCTGCAACGTACCGGATTTCCTGGTTGTTGTTGCGGCGAGTCTGCCTGGCATAGGCGGGCACGAAGCGATCCCGCGCCCGATCATAGCGCAGCGCGATCGTGGCGACGCGCTGATCCCCATTCCCGCCGTGCAGGCTGGCGACCTGGATCAGCAGCAGCGCGCGCCCCGGTGTGGGCTGAACGATGCGTGCATCGTTCAGAAAATGCGGTTGCGTAAACAGGTCACCGGGGACGCTGCTGGTGAGCATCCGGTCGAGCCCCGGACGACACGTCCGTCCATTGTCGGAACTGAGACAGAGCCGGATCGCGCCGGGGACGGTGTCGCTCGGTTCGCCGAACGGATCGGCCACGGTGCCGTCTTGCGTCACCTTCAGCTGCCACCCGGGATGCGCACCGAACGGCGCGGACAGCGCGATCGACGTCAGCAGATGCCCCGTCGACGGAAAGCTTGGCGTAGCAAAGGCGGACGTACCCGCCAGCGCCGACGACACCATCCCGAAAAGCCCGATCGCGACCCGCACCGTCATCGTCCCTTCTGCCCGACTCTCCAACCGGAAGCGCCGCTCTACCCCGCCCCCAGCGCCCGCGCCCGCCGACGCTGGACCGAGCTGCCGATCCCCAGCGCCTCGCGATATTTGGCGACGGTGCGCCGCGCGATATCGAAGCCCTTCGCTTTCAGCTGCTCGACCAGCGTATCGTCCGAGAGGATCGCATCCCCCTCCGCCGAGATCAGCGCCTTGATCGCAGATTTTACCGCCTGCGCCGAGACCGCGTCGCCACCGTCGGAGGACTGGATCGCGGAGGTGAAGAAGTACTTCAGCTCGTACAGCCCGCGCGCGCACGACAGATATTTGTTGCTGGTCACGCGGCTGACGGTCGATTCGTGCATCTCGATCGCTTCGGCGACCTGGCGTAGCGTCATCGGTTTGAGGTGCGCGACACCGTGGAGGAAGAACGCCTCCTGCTGCTTCACGATCTCGCCCGCGACCTTGATGATCGTGCGCTGGCGCTGGTCTAGCGCCTTGACCAGCCAGTTCGCGCTGGCGAGCATGTCACCGAGCCACGCCTTGGACGCCTTGTCGTTCTTCCCCGAAGACAGCTCGACGTAATAGGTCCGGTTGACCAGCACGCGCGGCAAGGTCGCGGCGTTGATCTCGATCCCCCAGCCGTCCTTGCGTTTGGCAACATACAGGTCGGGCACCACCGGCTGCGACGGCTCGCCGCCGAAACGCAGGCCGGGCTTGGGATCATAGCCGCGCAGTTCGCGGATCATGTCGGCCAGGTCTTCCTCGTCGACCTGACAGATCCGCCGCAGCCGCGACAGATCGCCGCGTGCCAGCAGATCGAGGTGATCGAGCAGTTTCTCCATGCACGGATCGTAGCGATCCGCCTCGCGCGCCTGGAGCGCGAGGCATTCCGCTAGGTCGCGCGCACCGACGCCGGTCGGATCGAAGGTCTGGATCGTCGCGAGCACTGCCTCGACCTGCTCGAGCGTAACGCCCAGTCGGCCCGCGATGTCGGGCAGCGGGGCGGCGAGATAGCCGCACTCGTCGATCTGGTCGATCAGATGCGCGGCGATAAACAGGTCGGCCCCGTCCACCGCGGTTCCCGCCTGCGCCAGCAGATGATCGGTCAGGCTGAGCGTGGCGCTGGTAAACGCATCGAGGTCGGGACCGTCCTCGCTGCCCGCGCCACCGCTGGTCGCGCCGTTGAGGCCGAGCGCGCCATCCATCCCCGCCCCGCCGGGCTGATCCGACACGCTGTCGTGGTGAAAGCTCTCGGCGGTGAAATCGACATCGAGCGAGGCTTCGCCGGTGTCGCCGCCCTGCATCAACAATTCGTCGGCGGGCGCGGGTTCGTCGCGCGGGGCGACATCGGCTTCGCGCTCCTGCGTGGGGCCGTCGTCGGTCGAATCACCGGTTTCGAGCAGCGGGTTGCGCTCGATTTCCTCGGCGAGAAACCCCTCGATCTCGAGATTCGACAGCGCGAGCAGGCGAATCGCCTGCTGCAACTGTGGCGTCATCACCAGCGATTGCGACTGGCGCAGGTCGAGGCGTGGCGCGAGCGACATCGCTAGCGGGCAGCGCTCGTGCGGATCACAGCGAGAAGCCCTCGCCGAGATACAGACGACGGACGTTGGCATCCGCCACCAGTTCCTCGGGCGAACCCGTGAACAGCACGCGGCCGTCGTAGATGATGTACGCGCGATCGACGATTTCGAGCGTCTCGCGGACGTTGTGGTCGGTGATCAGCACGCCGATCCCGCGCTGCTTGAGTTGGATGATCAGGTCGCGAATGTCCGCGATCGACAGCGGATCAATCCCGGCGAACGGCTCGTCGAGCAGCATGATCGACGGATTGGCGGCGAGTGCGCGCGCGATTTCCGCGCGGCGGCGTTCGCCGCCCGACAACGCCATCGCGGGCGATTCGCGCAGCCGGGTCAGCCCGAATTCCTCGAGCAGCGTATCGAGCCGGACCTTGCGCTCAACCGGATCGGGCACCGCGAGTTCGAGCACGCTCAGAATGTTCTGCTCGATCGTCATCCCGCGGAAGATCGAAGTTTCCTGCGGGAGATAGCCAAGGCCGAGGATCGCGCGGCGGTACATCGGGAGCCCGGTGATATCCTGCGAATCGAGCATGATGCGCCCCGAGTCGGGCTTCACCAGCCCCATCACCGAGTAGAAGCAGGTGGTCTTGCCCGCGCCGTTCGGACCGAGCAGGCCGACCACTTCGCCCTTGCCGACCGAGACAGACACATCGGTCAACACCGGGCGCTTGTCGTAGGACTTGGCGATCGAGACGACCGACAGGCCGTTCATCACCGGCGCTTCCGCGATCGGCGGCGCGGAGTCCAGCGTAAGGCCCGGCGTGGAAGTCAGCGTATCGCTCATTGCCCGTCCCTGCTCGCATTTCGGTCTTACCGAAGCCTTACCGTGCGGCATCTGGCAAGCTTCGTGCATAAAATTGTATGTGAGATCGCCCTACGCCACTCGCCCGTGTCGGGAAAGCGCTACACGCGCGGGGGACGGAGGGATCCGTCCGGAAACCGGATCAGTTGCGCTTGGGAACCGAGAAGGTGCCGGAGACGCGACCGTTGCTCGACGTGGTCGTGCCGGGGGCGCTGGTCGATCCGCCACCGCCGACCGACGATCCGTCGATGATCGCGCGACCGGTGTCGAGGTTGATCGTCAACCGACCGCCGTTGACGGTATTCCCCGCCTGGATCAGCGTCACCGACCCGAGCATCGTGATGACGCCCTTCTTGAGATCGTACACCGCGAAATTGCTCCGCGCGGTCTGCGTCGGCCGCGTGACGGTCACCCCGCCCGATGCATCGATCCGTTGCGCCTCGGGGGACGCGCCGGTGCTGATCTGCCCGGCGTAGCTGACCGTCATGCGCTGCGCGTTGAGCGTCATCTCGGCCTGCTTGACCACGACGTTGCCCGAAAACAAAGCGCGGTTGGCCTTGTCCTGCAGTTCGATGTGATCGGCGTTGAGATTGATCGGCGCCTGCGAATTGCGCCCCTGCGCGAAAGCCGGGCCGGCACAGGCGAGCGAAAGGGTCAGCAAGGTCAGGGTGCGGCGCATGGGGCTTACTTCGTCCTTCGCGGCACGATCCGCAAGCGGGCATTACCGTCGAGCTTGACGATATGGGTTTCGAGGTCCGCTTTCATGTGATTGGCGCTGAACGTCCCCTGCGGCACCGTCCCGGTCACCGCGCCGCCGCTCTGGATCGTCTTGCTCTTGAGATCGAGCGTCGCGTCGCGCGTGGTCATATGATAGCCGCCGCTGCTGTCGACCTTCAGCGGGCCATCGATCATCACCTGCTGCGTATCCATGTCGTAATGTCCACGGTCGGCGACGATGTTGGCGGGGCCGTCGGTCAAACCGATTTCGGCGGACAGCGTGTTGAGCCGGAGGATCGGCTCGGCCGAACTCTTCTGCACCGCCGAGCCGGCGTTGACCGCGAAGGGTTGCCCCTTGTCGTCCTGCCCGCGGTAGGTGGCCGACTGGATCCGGATCCGTTCCTGCGCGACTTCGACCTTCTTCTTGTCTAGCAGGAAACTCACGTCGCCGCCCGCATAGAGCGGCAGGACGACGACGAACGCCGCCATGATCCCGATCGCGACCGGCAGCAGGACGCGCAGCGTCGCGACCGTCCGGTCGTGGCTGCTCCCGGGCGCGGCCCAGCGCTGGCGTGCGCTCCGGATCGCGATGGCGTCAGGCATGCGCGAAGATGTCTGCCTCTGGCCAGCCGGCAAGATCGAGTTCGGCACGTGCGGGCAGGAAGTCGAAACAGGCCTGCGCCAGCTCCATCCGGCCTTCGCGGATCAGACGGCGATCGAGTTCCTCGCGCATCGCGTGGAGATAGCGCACGTCGGACGCGGCATATTCCTTCTGCGCTTCGCTCAGCACCGGGCCACCCCAGTCGGAGGATTGCTGCGCCTTGGAAATATCCTGCCCGAGGAGTTCGCGGACGAGTTCCTTCAGGCCGTGCCGGTCGGTGTAGGTGCGGATGAGCCGCGACGCGATCTTGGTGCAATAGACCGGCGCTGCGGTCACTTCGAGATAATGGCTGATCGCCGCGAGGTCGAACCGCGCGAAATGGTACAGCTTGGTCCGCGCGGGGTCCGCGAGCAGCGCGCGCAGATTGGGCGCCGCATAGTCGCTGTCCGGGCCGAAGCGGACGAGATGCTCGTCGGGACCGCCATCGGACAGCTGGACCAGGCAGAGCCGGTCGCGCGGCGTGATGAGACCCATCGTCTCGGTATCCACCGCAATGTCCACGCCGGGCGCGAACAGGTCTGCGGGAATGTCTTCTTCGTGGAGAGTTACGCTCATCGCCCGGCCCTAGCGGCGAATCGCCCGCCGCTCAATGCCCGGCCTTGTGCCCGCGACCACGGCGTGCCGCGATGTTGAGCCCCTCGACCACGCCCGAAAACGCCATCGCCGCATAGATATACCCCTTGGGCACATGCACACCGAAGCCGTCCGCGATCAGCACCGCGCCGATCATCAGCAGGAAACCGAGCGCGAGCATCACCACGGTCGGGTTGCGCTCGATGAAATTGGCGAGCGGGGTGGACGCGAGCATCATCGCGCCGACGGCGACGACCACTGCGACGATCATGATCGGCAACTGATCGGTCATGCCGATCGCGGTGAGGATCGAATCGAACGAGAAGACGATGTCGAGCAGAATGATCTGGACGATCGCATAGCCGAACGAAAGCGTCGCTGGCCCCTTCTGGTCGATCGCGTCCTTTTCCGACTCGTCGGAGTCATTCGGGTCGATCGTCTGGTGAATCTCGGTCGTCGCCTTCCACAACAGGAAGATCCCGCCCGCGATCAGAATGAGATCGCGTACCGAAAACGCGGTTTCGAACGACGGCTGGCCATGATCGTTGACCGCACCGGCCAAGCCGAGGTTAAACAGCGGCTCGGTCAGGCCGGCAATCCACGCAATCGTCGACAACAGAACAAGTCGCATGACAAGCGCGAGACTTATCCCGACACGCCGCACGCGGACTCGCTGGTTTTCCGGCAACTTGTTCGAAAGCAGCGAAATAAAGACGAGATTGTCGATCCCGAGCACCACCTCCATCACGATCAGCGTGGCGAGCGCGGCCCAGGCCGCGGGGTCTGACAGGAGCGAGAGGATGGACATATGCGCGCAGCCTGTGCCGCGCTTGCAACGGTTACGCAAGATCGGTGCGAGCCGTGCCCCAATTTGGACGAATTTGTTCGCAGCGATTATATTTTTAGGCTAACACGAGTCTGTGTCACGAGCGGTTTGGTGCACAAAGCCTTGCGTCTTTCGTCCGGTGCAATGGTTGTTATAATGATGTCGGACGAAGCGGGAAGACGAACAGGGCATGAGTTTCGATAAAGGACGCCGCGGCGATCGTGGCGGGCGCGGGCGCGACAAGCGCGACGGTTTCGGCGACAGCGGCGGCTTTGACAGCGGCTTCGGTGGCGGTGGCGGCGATCGCTTCGGCGGCGGCGGCGACCGTTTCGGCGGCGGCGGTGATCGCTTCGGCGGCGGCGGCGGTGGCGGCGGTGATCGCTTCGGCGGTGGCGGCGGCGGCGGCGGTTTCCGCAGCGGCGGCGGCGGCGGCTTCGGCGGTGGTGCCGGAGGCGGCGGTGGCCGCGGGATGCCCCCGCAGGTTGTCGGCGAAGGCACGGGCGTCGTTAAGTTCTTTAACGGCCAGAAGGGTTTCGGCTTCGTCGTGCGCGATGACGGCGGCGAAGACGTGTTCGTTCACATCTCGGCTGTCGAACAGGCTGGCCTGACCGGTCTGGCCGAAGGGCAGCCGCTCGGCTTTACCCTGGTCGATCGTGGTGGCCGTATCTCGGCAACCGATCTCAAGATCGACGGCGAGCCGATGGCCGTCACCGACCGCGGTCCGCCGCGTGAGCGTGATGCCGCTGCTCCCGGTGGTCGTCCGGCTCCCGGTGGCGCGCCGCAGCGCTCGCTGACCGGCGAGAAGGCAACGGGCACCGTCAAGTTCTTCAACGCGATGAAGGGCTTCGGCTTCATTCAGCGCGACGACGGCCAGCCCGATGCATTCGTGCACATCTCGGCAGTCGAGCGTGGCGGCATGACCTCGCTCAACGAGGGCGACCGTCTCGAGTTCGAACTCGAAGTCGATCGTCGCGGCAAGATGGCTGCAGTCAACCTGACGTCGATCGCGTAAACCCTACGCTTCCGACGTTGGTTCAGAAAACCCGGCAGGCTTTACGTCTGCCGGGTTTTTCATTGTCCTGGCTGTAGCGGAGGTCAGGCGTGCCTGACGGCACGACGCGGTCAGCCTTTGGCAAACCGGTCGGTGGCGCGAATCAACTGATCGAGGATGCCGGGCTCGCTATAGGCATGCCCCGCCCCCTCGATCAGATGGAAGTCCGCGTCGGGCCAGGCCTTGTGCAACGCATAGGCGTAGCGCGCCGGGCACGGCATGTCGTAGCGCCCGTGGACGATCGTCCCCGGAATCCCGGCAAGCCGCCCCGCGTCCCGCAGCAATTGCCCATCCTCGAGCCACGCATCGTGGACGAAGAAATGGTTCTCGATCCGCGCGAAGGCGAGCGCGAAATGGCCATCGCTGAACGCCGCGGACATCGCCGGATCGGGCAGCAGCGTGATCGTTTCGCCTTCCCAGATCGTCCACGCCTTGGCTGCCTCCAACTGCCGCGCCGGGTCGTCGCCCGTGAGCAACCGGCGATAGGCGTGCAGCATGTCGCCGCGCTCCGCGGGCGGGATCGGGGCGACGAAGCCTTCCCATTTGTCGGGGAACATCTCGGACACGCCGAACTGATAATACCAGGCGAGCTCCGCCGGGGTCGCGGTATAGATGCCGCGGAGGATCAGCGCGCTGACGCGATCGGGATGCGTCTCGGCATAGGCCAGCGCGAGCGTCGAGCCCCATGACCCGCCGAACACGAGCCAGCGCTCGACCCCGACCATCGTCCGCAACCGCTCGATATCGTCGACGAGATGCCACGTCGTGTTCGCCTCGAGCGCTGCATGCGGGGTCGATTGGCCGCAGCCACGCTGGTCGAACAGCAATACGTCGTAACGCGCCGGATCGAACAGGCGCCGGTGACTGGCGGAAATGCCGCCGCCGGGGCCACCGTGGAGGAACACCGCCGGGGTCCCGCCGGGCGTCCCGCAGCGTTCGTAATAGACGTGATGCCCATCACCGACGTCAAGCATCCCCGTCGCATAGGGTTCGATCTCGGGGTAAAGCTGGCGCAAATCGGTCATGGGCCGAACGGTACCCGCGGCCACCGGCGCTGTCACCTCACCGCATCGGGACGACCCGGCCCTCCACCATCACATAGCTGACGTGCGTCACTGCCGCCGGGTCGGTCAGCGGGTCGCCGGTCACCGCGATCAGGTCGGCGGACTTGCCCGGTTCGAGCGTCCCGGTCTCGCGCGACAGGCCGAGCAGATCCGCCCCGCCTTTGGTCGCCGCGATCAGCGCGTCGCGCGGTGTCATCCCGCCCTTGCTGACCATCAGCCCGACTTCCTCGCCGTTGCGGCCATGCGGGAAGACCGCCGCGTCGGTGCCGAGCGCGATCGGCACGCCCGCCTTATACGCGCGGTTGAGCGCCTTGCCCCACACCAGCAGCGTCTGGCGCGCCTTCGCCTCGGTATTGGCGGTATAAATGCCCTTGCCGAGGTACAGCTGGAGGCCGCTGAACGCCATCAACGTGCCGACATAATAGGTCCCGCGCGCCTTCATCAGCGCGACGTCGGCGTCGTCGGCGTAGGTCCCGTGTTCGATCGAATCGACCCCGGCCCGCACCGCCGCACCGATCCCCTTGGCGCCATGCGCATGCGCCGCCGCCTTCAATCCGAGCTGATGCGCGGTGTCGCAGATCGCCTTCATTTCCTCGTCGGTAAAATGCTGTTCGAGGCCGATCTTGCCGTCGTCGAGCACCCCGCCGGTCGCGTGGAACTTGATCGCGTCGACGCCGTAGGACGCGATTTTGCGGACCGCCTTCTCGCATTCGAGCGGGCCGGTGCAGACCCAGAACTGTTCCCCGGTCGCATCGACCGCGGCGCGCAGGTTGGGCGAGAGGCCGACCGTCGAATCGCCATGCCCGCCGATGATCGACAGCGCGGGGCCGGCGACCTGAATCCGCGGCCCCGGGAAGCCGCCTTCGCTGATCGCATCGCGCATCGCGATGCTGGCCAGCGCCGGACCGCCGAGATCACGGACCGTGGTGAACCCCGCGCGCGCGGTGATCAGCGCGTTGCGCAGGCCAATCGTGGCGGCATAGGGTTCGGAATATTTCGGGGTCAGCCCCTGATACCACGGCTCGCCCGAATTGCTGGTGAGGTGGACGTGGACGTCGATCATCCCCGGCATCACGGTCTTGTCGTGGAGGTCGACCACGGTCGCGCCGGCGGGTGCGGTCGCGCCATCCTCGATCCGGACGATCTTGCCGTCGGTGACGATCACGGTGGCGGCGCCGCGCGCGGGCCGCGCCGCGTCGGTGATGACATGCCCCGCCTGGATCGCGAACGTCTCGGCATTGGCGGCGGTGCCCGCCAACATCGTGGCCAAGGCCACGATGAGCTTCTTGTGCATGATAGTCCCCCTTTTTCAGGGCAGACTATCAGCGCAGCGACCGGTGTCGAGAGGTCAGACGATCAGGCGCTTGAGGCCTTCCAGCGTATCGGCCTCGGCGGCGGGCTTGTCGGTACGAATCCGCGAAATCCGGGGGAAGCGCATCGCCACCCCCGACTTGTGCCGCTTCGATTCGTGGATCGAATCGAAGGCGATTTCGAGCACCAGCGTCTTGTCCACTTCGCGCACCGGGCCGAACCGCCCCGTCGTATGATTGCGCACGAAGCTGTCGAGTTGCTTCAATTCCGCATCGGTGATGCCAGAATAGGCCTTGCCAACCGGAAGCAGCGTTCCGTCCGTGGTCCAGCAGCCGAAGGTATAGTCGCTGTAGAAGGAAGACCGCCGCCCGCTGCCGCGCTGCGCGTACATCATCACGCAATCCGCGGTCAGCGGGTCGCGCTTCCATTTGTACCACAGCCCGGTCTTGCGCCCGCCGACATAAGGGGAATCGCGGCGCTTGAGCATCACGCCTTCGATCGCCCCGTCACGCGCGCCTGCGCGAATGCCTTCCAGCGCGGTGAAGTCCTCGGCCGCGATCACCGTGCTGAGGTCGAACCGCTCGGGGTCGAGCCGCGCGGTGAACGCTTCCAGCCGCGCACGCCGATCGGTCCAGGGCAGCGGGCGGAGATCCTCGTCGCCGTCGAACAGGATATCGTAGAGCCGGACGAACGCAGGCGACTCCGCCAGCATCTTGGCCGACACCAGCTTGCGCCCGAGCCGCTGCTGCAACGCATTGAAGCTGGCGGCCCCGCCCTCTTCGGTCGACGCGCCTTGCGCATCGCCTTTCACCATCAACTCGCCGTCGACCGCGCCCACGGTCGTGAAATCGCGCGCGACTTCCGGGAAACTGGCGGTGATGTCGTCCCCGGTGCGGCTGTAGAGCCGGGTCTCGCCCGCGACATGGACGATCTGCACGCGGATCCCGTCCCATTTCCATTCCGCCGCATAGTCCGCCAGATCGACTCGCCCGTCCTCGAGCGGGTGCGCCAGCATGAACGGGCGGAACACCGGCACGTCGGCGGCGGTCGGCTGTGCGCCGCGCCCTTCGGCCCAGTCGAACAGCGCGGTGTAGGGCGGGTCGATCCCGTGCCACACTTCTTCCACCGCCTCGACATCGAGGTCGAACGCCTGCGCCAGCGCGGTCTTGGCGAGGCGGGACGACACGCCGATCCGCAAAGCGCCCGTCGCCATCTTGAGCAGCGCGAACCGCTCGTCCGAATCGAGCTGATCGAGCATCTTGCCGAGCACCGCCGGCGTATCCGATCGCGACAACCGCGCCAGCGTATCGACCGCCTGCGCCATCCCCAGCGGCGCCTCGACCACCGTCCCCGGCGGAGTCGGCCAGAGCAGCGCGACGGTTTCGGCGGTGTCGCCGACATAGTCGCGGCTCATCCGGAACAGCACCGGATCGACGCGCGTCTCGATCAGCACGCGGATCATCGCCGGCTTGACGCCCGGCAAGTCGAGCTCGCCGGTCAGCGCGGCCATCGCCCAGCCGCGATCCGGATCGGGCGTGACGCGCAGATAATCGACGATCAGTCGCAGCTTGGCGTTGCGCGACCGCGTGTAGATCAATCGATCGAGGAGGTCCGCAAAGGCGCGCATCGCATCACAACATGGGCGCGCGGTGGTTGTTCCACCAGCGGGATGATCGCTGGTGAGGACGACGACCCCACGCTAGGCCGACGCCATGGCCTTTCTCCGCGCCTGCGCCCTGCTCGGAATGATCGTGATGGTCACGCTGTTTGCCTGGGCGCATCATAATGCGCGGATTGATCCGATCGTCCGGACCGCGCGGATCGGGTTCCGCGATTGGCCCGCAGGTGCACGCCCGGTGAGCGTTGCGCTGTTGAGCGACATTCACATGGGCAACGAAGCGATGGACGCCGCACGGCTGAGGCGGATCGTCGGCCAGGTAAATCGGGTGAAGCCCGACCTCGTCATTCTCGCAGGGGATTATATCGCGGGCCACCGCGCCAGCGTCGCGCACGCGTTCGCACCGCAACTGGTCGAGCCGTTGCGCGGGGTACGCGTCCCGCTCGGGGTGGTCGCGGTGATGGGGAACCACGATTACGATACCGATCCCGCTGCCATTCGCCGCGCTCTGCGGGCCGCCAACGTCCGCGTGCTCGACAACGAGGCAGTCTCACGCGGCGCGCTGACGATCGCCGGGCTCGACGATCTTTTCCATCACCGGGACGACGTTCCCAAGACGATGGCAGCGGTCCACCGGTTGCCGGGACTTCCGATTGCGATCAGCCACGGCGCCGCTCGTCCATTCCTGCTCCACGAGATCACGCTCGAGCTGGTCGGCCATACGCATTGCGGGCAAGTGGAATTGAAGCCGCTCGGGATTCGCAACCCGTTCACGGGCGCGAATTACCCGTGCGGGATCACGCGGTCCGGCAAAGGGATTACGCTGGTGACCGCCGGGGTGGGAACGAGCCTCGTCCCCTTCCGCGTCAACGCGCCGCCGGACCTCTGGCTACTGACCATCGGTCCGGCACAACACTGACGGAACACTCGGGCGATCAGCCCTCGCGGCCAGCCTCGAACAGGAACCATGCGCGGCGTTCGGCCTGATCGGTCCAGTCATCGATCATCGCGCTGGTCGCATTGTCCTTGGCCCCGTCGGCCAGGTCCTTTGCGGCCCGCAGGGCCTCGACCAGCTTGAGGTTGTCATCGCGGAGTTCGCTCAGCATCGCCTTGGGGCCGACGAACTCGACGTCATTGTCGACGATCGTCTGGTGCCGGGCAATGTCGCCGATCGAGCGCAGCGTGGTGTTGCCGGTCTTGCGCACGCGCTCAGCGATATCGTCGGTGCCCGCGAAGATTTCGGCGGCCTGCTCGTCGAGCATCAGGTGATAGTCGCGGAAATGCGGGCCGGACACGTGCCAGTGGAAATTCTTGGTCTTCATATAGAGCGCGAACGAGTCCGCGAGAATTCCGTTGAGCGACTCGGCGACGGTGCGAGTCGCGTTGGTCTTCAGGTCGGTCGGCGTGTTCAGGGCATCGTTTGCCATAAGCTCGGTCCTTTTTGGGTTCGTTGCGGGAACGGTCCAATACCGCTTTGGCTCCCCAGCGCGCGACGCTAATTTTCGCTTTCTACGATCGAAGAGCTAGATCAGACCGATCGCAGCGAGCGCCTGAACCGTCCCCACGAGCGTCAGCAGCAGCGCTGCGACAATTTGAACGGGCCGCAGCGGGAGGCGCCGCAGCCACCGCTCCCCCAGCACCACCGCGGGCAGATTGATTGCAACCGCGCCGAGGATCGCACCAACAGCCGGCAGCACCGGTGTTGCGCTGCGCGCGGCGAGTGCCGCCGTGATGAACTGCGTGCGATCGCCGATCGCAAGCAATCCGATCGTCACGAACGTCGCGGGGAATGCGCCGAGCCTGGCGGGACTGGTCCGCCCGGTGACGGGCCACAGACCACTGATCCCGGCGGACAGCAGGGTCAGCGCCACCAGCAGATCGCTCGCCGGCGGAGAAAGATACGGCGCCAGCAGGGAACCACCGAACGCGCCGACCCCGTTGCCGATCGCGAGCGCCAGCACCATGCCCGCGACACAGTGCGCCTTCTGGGCAAAACGCGTTCCCAGCATCGCGCTCGTCAGCAAGGTGCGGTCACTCGCTTGAACCAGCAGCGCCGCGACCAGCGCAACCATCAACGCGTCCATGCGACCCGCAGTCAGCCGATGCGTTGAAACGCGCTGCTCGAGATATGCGAGTCGCGCGACCGCAAATCGAACCGGCCGGGTAGCACCGCACTTCGCAGAACGTCGAGCCAAGCACCAATCAGCACGCTCCGCTCGCCGCGCTCGAGGGCAGCGGAAATCGCCTGCAGAATCGCCGCGCCCTGAAAATGACCGCACGCGATCGCAGCGTGGCGCGCGCCGTCGACTTCGGTCGCCAGCATCGCGAGCGGCATGGAATCCGCCTGGAACGCCAGCATGCTGACGCGTTCGACCAAGCTGACCGGATCGGGCGAGTCGGTAACGGATGCTGGCGTCATGACACGATACTCCTTGGACGGCATAGTGCCGCCGGGGAGGTAAAGGTGGGGTTAAATCCGCCCACAACAGCGTCCCATGGTCACGTTCTGGTTGACATTCCCGGGCGTGTCCGCCATCGGACGACGCTTGAGAGCGGCGACCGGTTCGCCGCTTTTGCATTTTCAGATCACAGGAATTCAGGTCATGGCAAAGCCGACCACGGTCAAGATCAAGCTCGTCAGCACCGCTGACACCGGATTCTTCTATACCACGAAGAAGAACCCGCGCACCAAGACCGAGAAGCTCAGCTTCAGCAAGTACGATCCCGTCGTGCGCAAGCATGTCGAGTTCAAGGAAGCCAAGATCAAGTAAACCGCGTCAGCGGTTTGCCGTCCCCGGGGCTTGCCTTGGGCCAGAGGTCGCGGGCGCGAGCCCTGCGGCCTTTCTGCGTTTGCGGTTTCGGCGTGTCGTTGCGGGCTGCTACAGCAACGCGGCGACCGCATCGACGAAGCGGACGAGCGAGATCGGCTTGGACACATAGGCGTCCGCCCCGGCAGCGCGAATCCGCTCCTCGTCCTCGCGCCCGGCATAAGCGGTGACCGCCATGACCGGGATGTCCCGCAGCGCCGGATCCGCTTTCAACTGCAGGATCAGACTGTAGCCGCTGACGTGCGGCAGCTGGATATCCATCACGATCAGGTCGGGCAGAAAGGCGCGCGCGCGCACGACCGCTTCGCGCCCGTCCCGCACGCCCTCAGTTACATATTCATGCGCCTCCAGGAGGTCACAGAAAAGTTTTAGGTTGAGTTCGTTGTCCTCGACAACGAGCACCCTTTTTGCCACGCCAGCGTTTCCCCATTTACGGACCTTACGAATACGCAATGCGTGCCTCGCTGACAAACAACGATCCAGCGCAGCTTGCGCTCCGTGCGCTGGTATGGACGCTAGGCGAGCCAGATCGCGCCACGCGGCTGCTGGACGTGACGGGGATGACGCCGATAGACCTCCGCACGCGCGCGGACGATCCCGTCGTGCTTGCGGCGATGCTCGCCTTTCTGGAGGCGCACCAGCCGGACCTTATTGCGTGCGCCGAAGCGCTTGAGGTGCGTCCGGAGGACCTTGCCGCTGCGCGTCGGGCGTTGGAAGGCCCGGACGATTTTGGAGACTATGCTTGAAGGGCTTGTTGATTTGCGATTGCGACGAAGTGCTGCTGCACATGGTGCGGCACTTTGGCGTGTGGCTGCGCGAGGCGCACGACATCACGTTTGCGATCGAAAATGGTGACTTCGCCAATAGTATGACGCGCGCCAACGGCGCCCCGCCCCCGACGCGGGACGAGATGTGGGCGTTGCTCGATGGGTTCTTCCCCAACGAGATGAGCCGCCAGACGCTCGTTCCGCATGCGCGCGAGGCGCTGTCCGCCTTGTCCGACGTGGCGGACGTCGTGATCCTGACCAATTTGGGCGATCACAACCGCCAGCCGCGCATCGCGCAGTTGCTCGGGCACGACATGGATTACCGGGTCGAAACCAACCAGGGCGGCAAGGGCGATCCCGTGGCACGGCTAATGGCAGAATTTGGCAATCCGGTGACCGTGTTCGTCGACGATCTCGCGGTGCATCACACTTCGGTCGCCACGCATGCCCCGGCTGTGCATCGCCTCCACATGATTTCCGAACCCGATCTCGCGCGCCATATGCCGCCCGCCCCCGATGCGCACGTTCGCATCGACGATTGGCAGGTTGCGCAGACGTGGATCGCGAATCGCTTCGCTGCCGGGTTGCCGGCCTGAAACCCCTTACTCCCAGGAGCCTGTTCATGACCGACCGTATCGACCACAAGCTTGCCGAGCTCGGCCTAACGCTGCCCGCCGCCGCTGCCCCCGTCGCCGCTTATGTACCGACCGTCGAGGTCAACGGCCTGCTGCACATTTCGGGACAGTTGCCGTTCAAGGATGGCGCGGTCATCACGGGTCGGTTGGGCGAAGACGTCAGCCTGGAAGACGGCGCGGCGGCGGCTCAGGCCTGCGCGCTGATGCTGGTCGCGCAGGTCAAGGCGGCGCTCGGCGGATTGCACCGGGTCGAGCGGATCGTGAAGCTGGGCGTGTTCGTCAATTCTACCGCCGATTTCACCGACCAGCCCAAGGTCGCGAACGGCGCGTCCAACCTGATGGTCGAACTGTTCGGCGACGCGGGGAAGCATGCCCGCAGCGCGGTTGGCGTGAGCGCCCTGCCGCTTGGTGCAGCGGTCGAAGTCGACGCGATCGTTCAGATCTCGATGCCGTAAAGGCGGAACGCGCGGACCGTTCCGGACGGGAACGGTCCGCGCGCCATCGTCATCCGACGGTCGGCTTGCGCGTGAAGACGCCGTAGCTGGCGATCACCAGATAGCATAACGCCGGGACCAGCAGCGCGAACTGCAACGACGACTGGTCCGCCAGAACCCCCGTCAGCGGTGGCACGATCGCCCCGCCCACGATCGCGGTCGCGATGATACCCGATCCTTCCGCGGCCCGCGCGCCGAGCCCTTCGCTGGCAAGGCTGAAGATCGTCGGGAACATGATCGAATTCATCAGCCCGATCGCCAGCAACGACCAACCCGCGACCGCACCTGTGCTGTGTGTCGATACCGCGATCAGCGTGACCGCACCGATCGCGACCCCCGCGAGCACCTTGCCCGGCGACACGACTCGCAGCACGAACGCGCCGATGAACCGGCCGACCATCGCGCCACCCCAATAATAAGCGACGTGCTTCCCCGCGGTGACCGCGTCGAAGCCCATCGTGCTGGACTGTTCGAGATAGCTGACGATCAGCGACCCGATCGCGACTTCCGCCCCGACATACAGAAAGATGCACGCCGTCCCGAACGCGAAGCGCGGGCGCTTGAGCAAGTCGAACGCCTGGAAGATGCTGCCATGCTGTTCGACCGTATGCGGCAGGCGCTTGCGCCGCGACCACACCACCACCGCGACGAGCACCAGCGCGAGCGCAAGGCCGAGATAGGTGTGGACGACGACCTGCGTCTCCGCGGTGCGATGCGCGTCGAGCGCGGCGCCGGTCAGCGTCTTCGAATCGACCTTGGCCAGGCTGCCGAGGATCAGGATCGAGCCGACGATCGGGAAGATCGTCGTGCCGAGCGAGTTGAAGAATTGCGCGAAGGTCAGCCGGCTGGACGCGGTCCGCGGCGCCCCGAGTAGGCTGATCAGCGGGTTGGCGACGACCTGCACCGTCGTGATGCCGATCGCGAGCACGAACAACGCCATGAGGAACACGACGAAGGTGCCCGACGACGAAGCGGGGATGAACAGCACGCAGCCGATCGTCATCAGCAACAGGCCGATCGCGGCGGTCTGCATATAGCCCATCCGCCGGACGATTGCCGCCGCCGGAAGCGAGAAGACGAAATAGGCAGCGAAGAAGGCGGACTGTACCAGCAACGCCTGCCCATAATTGAGCGTGAACAAGTCCTTCAGTTTCGGGATGATCACGTCGTTGAGACTGGTGATCCCGCCGAAGATGAAAAACAGCGCGAAGACGAAGACCTGCAGATCGGGCGCGTTGACGCCGTGATCGGCATCCCCCGCCGCGGTTGTCCCGGCGGGCTTTGTGCCCGGGTTCAGTGCCATGAAATGCTCCACTTTCGGACCGGCGCGATGCGCCGCGCCGCCATATGGCGCACCGTCTGCCACCGGTTCGGAGCCGGGTACAGCGCGTTAACGATCCCGTGTAGCGACCCTGTAGACCCGGACCGGCCGGGCGTCGCGCTAGCCGCCGTCGCGGACGCGCTCGTGGTGACGAATCACTTCGTCAATGATGAACCGCAGGAACTTCTCGCTGAAATCGGCATCGAGCTGCGCATCGTTGGCCAGACCGCGCAACCGTGCGATCTGCGATTCCTCGCGACCGGGGTCCGCCGGGGGCAGTCCAGCCGACGCCTTGTAGCGACCGACCGCCTTGGTCACCTTGAACCGTTCGGCCAGCATGAAGACCAGCGCAGCATCAATATTGTCGATACTCTGACGGTATCCGTTGAGCGTTTCGTCGGACACCAGCGTACTCCTATCCCGTGATGGGCCTATTTGAGCGACACACGTGCGCCGTGCAACCCGCAAAGGGTTGCGTTTGCGGCGCCGCGCGGCCACATCGCAGTCCACATGACCGCCACGATCCACCGCCTGGGCGATACCCGGCCCGCCCCGTCGCTCGAACCCATGGTTCAGCTCGTCACGGGCGACATGAACATGGTAAACGCGGTCATCCTGTCGCGAATGCAATCGCAGATCCCGCTGATCCCCGAACTTGCCGGACATCTGATCGCGGGCGGCGGCAAACGCATGCGCCCGATGCTCACGCTCGCGAGCGCGCGGCTGCTCGGCTATTCTGGCACGCGCCATCATCGGCTCGCCGCGGCGGTCGAGTTCATTCATACCGCGACGCTACTCCACGACGACGTCGTCGACGGCTCCGACCTGCGGCGCGGCAAGCGCACCGCCAATCTCATCTGGGGCAACCCGGCGAGCGTCCTCGTCGGCGATTTCCTGTTCAGCCGATCGTTCGAGCTGATGGTCGAGGATGGCTCGCTCAAGGTGCTCGGCATTCTGGCGGGCGCGAGCGCGATCATCGCGGAGGGCGAGGTCAACCAGCTGACCGCCGCCCGCCGGGTCGACACGCCCGAGGAACGCTATCTCGACATCATCGGCGCGAAGACCGCCGCGTTGTTCGCCGCCGCGTGCCGCGTATCGGCGGTCGTCGCGGAACGGCCCGAGAGCGAGGAACTCGCGCTCGATGCTTATGGCCGCAACCTGGGCATTGCGTTCCAGCTGGTCGACGACGCGATTGATTACGTGTCCGACGCGGGCACGATGGGCAAGGATGCGGGTGACGACTTCCGCGAGGGCAAGGCGACGCTTCCAGTCATCCTCGCTTATGCGCGCGGCAATCCGGAAGACCGTGTGTTCTGGAAGGCCGCGATCGAAGGCCACCGCAACCGCGACGAGGATTTCGCGCGTGCGATCGCTTTGGTCCGCTCGACGCGGGCGGTCGAGGACACGCTCGCGCGGGCACGCCATTATGGCCAGCGCGCGATCGACTCGCTTGGCGTGTTCGCCAACGGTCAGGCGAAGGACGCCATGATCGAAGCGGTCGAATTCGCCGTAGCGCGAGCGTACTAGGCCGCGATACCGTAGTCCTACGGATGGCGTGACTCACGCGGACACAAGGTTCCCCGTCCAGAACCTCCCCGCACGATCAGCAGGGAGTCACCGTCCGTGAACATCTGGAAGAACCATCGCGGGGCGACCGCGATCGAATATGGCTTGATTGCCGCGCTGATCGCGGTGGCGGCGATCGCCGGGATGCAGTCGCTCGGGACAAAGGTTTCCACCGCCTACAAGAACATCGGCGCGGTGATGTAGCTTACGCGCCGGTGCAATCGGCCGCTTCGGACGCGCAATCGGCCTCGAGCTCGACTTGCAGCGTCGCATGGCCGATCCCGAAATGGTCCTTCAACATCGCCTGCGCGCCGTGGAGGAACGCATCCCCCGGATGCCCCTGCGGCATGACGAGATGCGCGGTGAGGACCGTTTCGGTGGTGCTCATCGGCCAGATATGGACGTGATGCACCTGCGCGACCCCCGGAAGCGCCTGGAGGTCAGTGCGGACCGCATCCGAATCAATCCCGCGTGGAACGGCTGCCAGCGACATCTCGACCGATTCGCGCAGCAACCCCCAGGTCTGCAGGAAGATCAACACCGCGATGACGATGCTGACCACCGGATCGAGCCAGATCGCCCCGGTCCACCAGATCAGCAGCCCCGAAACGACCACCCCCGCCGACACCATCGCGTCGCTCGCCATGTGGAGATAGGCGCCGCGGATGTTGAGATCGTCCGCGCTCCCGCGCAGGAACATCAGCGCGGTCGCGCCATTCACCAGAATGCCGACCCCCGCGACCCACGCCACCATCGGGCCATCGACCGGGGCGGGAACCGCGAGCCGCTGGATCGCCTCGAGCAGGATCGCCCCCAGCGCGACGAGCAACAACAGCGCGTTGAGCAGCGCGGCGAGGATCGTCGAGCCCTTCAACCCATAGGTGAACCGCTTGGACGGCGACCGCCGCCCGAGCGCGATTGCCGCCCATGCCGCGCCAAGCCCCAGAACATCCGACAGATTATGCCCGGCGTCGGCAAGCAACGACACCGAATGCGCCATCAGCCCGAACACGACCTCGCCGACGATGAAGCTGAGGTTGAGCGCAATTCCAACCGCAAAGGCGCGATCGTGCCCGCTGGCCGGTGCGTGGCTGTGCCCATGCCCACCGTGGCTATGGCCACCGTGGCCATGGCCCCCATGATTATGCCCGCCATGGTCATGCCCATGGTGCGCGTGGCTATGCCCGGCCATCAGAAGTCTCCGCGTTCGATTTCAGCCGCCTAGCATCGCGTGATCGTGAGATACTAGGACGCACGCGATGACAAAGCCGTCATCCCGCGCGATCCCTCCCACGGGATGACACGCTTCCATCCGCGGCAACCTGCGGTAGGGAAGCGGTGTGACACACGCCCTGCCCATCCATGCCGTCCTCCCCGCGCTGCTCGACGCGTTGCGGCAGTCCGCGAACGCGGTGCTGGTGGCGCCACCGGGTGCAGGCAAGACCACCGCCGTCGCACCCGCGCTGCTCGCCGAACCGTGGTGCAGCGGAGAGATCCTGTTGCTCTCACCCCGCCGCCTGGCGGCGCGGGCGGCGGCCGAACGGATGGCGGCGCAAGCGGGCGAACCCGTCGGCAAGACCTATGGTTATGCCACGCGGATGGATTCGAAGCGCTCCGCCGCAACCCGGATCACCGTTGTGACGGAAGGGATCTTCGTTGCGCGGATCCAGGACGATCCCGAACTCGCGGGCATCTCCGCCGTGCTGTTCGACGAAGTCCATGAACGCAGCCTCGACAGCGATTTCGGCCTTGCGCTCGCGCTCGATGCGCAAGCCGGGCTGCGGCCCGATCTGCGCTTGCTGGCGATGTCGGCGACGCTCGACGGTACGCGCTTTTCGGGGCTGATGGGGAATGCCCCCGTCGTCGAGAGCGAAGGGCGGATGCATCCACTGACGCTGCGCCATCTCGGTCGCGCGAGCGAAGCGCGGATCGAGGATTCGGTCGCCGCCGCGATCAAGCTTGCGCTGCGCGAGGAAACCGGCGGCGTGCTCGCGTTCCTGCCGGGTGTCGCGGAGATCGAGCGCACCGCCGAACGGCTCGACGGGCTTGGCGCGGGAATCGTGCTGCACAAGCTCCACGGCAGCCTCGATCCGGCGTTGCAGCGCGCGGCGATCGCGCCCGATCCTGCGGCCGCGCGCAAGATCGTGCTGGCGACGTCGATCGCGGAGACCAGTCTCACGCTCGACGGCATTCGCGTGGTGGTCGATTCGGGGCTCGCGCGCCGGCCACGCTATGACCGCGCCGCCGGGATGACCCGGCTCGTGACCGAACGTGCGAGCCAAGCCGCGGTTACGCAACGCGCGGGGCGTGCCGCGCGGCAGGGGCCGGGGGTCGCCTATCGCTTGTGGGAGGAAGCCGCGACCGCGGGGTTGCCGCGGTTCGACCCGCCCGAAATCCTCGAAGCCGATCTGTCCGCGCTGACGCTCGACTGCGCGCTGTGGGGGGTCGCCGACCCGCGCGCGCTCGGCTGGCTCGATCCGCCGACCGAAGCGGCAGTGCAGGAAGCGCGCGCGCGGCTGATCGCGCTCGACGCGATCGACTCCGATGGCCGCCCGACCGCGCACGGCAAGGCGATCGCACGGTTGCCGATCGCGCCACGGCTCGGACACATGCTGGTGCGCGCGGGTGCGCTCGGCATGAGCGGGGCGGCGGCGGAAGTGGCGGTGCTGCTCGGCGAACGCGGGCTCGGCGGAAACGACGTCGATCTCGACGCGCGCCGACGCCGCTGGCGCGGGGAGCGCGGACAACGCGCCGACGCCGGGCGCAAGCTCGCGCGGCGCTGGGCCACGCTCGTCGCATCCGCCCCCAAAACCGAACCGACGACCTTGGACGGCGAAACCGCGACGGCGATTTCGCTGGCCTTCCCCGATCGCATCGCGCGGCGGCGCGACGGATCGGGCGAGACCTGGGCGTCGGTCGGCGGGCGTGGGTTCAAGCTCGACCCGACCAGCAGCCTCGCCCGCACCGAATGGCTCGCGGTCGCCGAGACGCAGGGGCTCGCTTCGGGCGCGCGAATCCTGTCCGCCGCCGCGATCGACCTAGCGACGATCGAGCGCTTGTTCGGCGACCGCATCGTGACGCACCGGGACGCAACGTTCGACCCGGCCACGGGCGGCGTGGTCGCGCGGCGCGAACGGCGGCTGGGGGCGCTCCGCCTGTCGAGCGGGCCGGACGCAAAGGCCGACGCAGGCGCGATCGCCGCGGCGTTGCTGGAGGGGGTCCGGACGCATGGGCTTGCGCGGCTGCCGTGGAGCGACGCGGCGCAAGCGCTGCGTCACCGTGCCGCCTTTGCCGCAGCGCACGGCGGCGCGGACCTCGCGCTCGATGACGACGCGTTGCTCGCGCGGGCGGAGGAATGGCTGGTGCCGTTACTCGACGGCAAGCGGCGGCTCGATGCGATCGACCCGGGCGCGTTGACCGATGCGCTGCGCGGAGTGATCGGTTGGGATGCGCTGACCGCGATCGACCGGCTTGCGCCAACGCACTTCCACAGCCCGGCGGGGAGCGGCCATGCGATCGACTATGCGGCCGAGGGCGGCCCGCGCGTCGAGTTGCGGCCGCAGGCGCTGTTCGGGCTTGCCGTCCATCCAATGGTGGGAGGTGGCCGCGTTCCGCTGGTGCTGAGCCTCACCTCACCCGCGGGTCGACCGATCCAGACCACGCGCGACCTGGCCGGCTTCTGGGCCGGAAGCTGGGCCGATGTCGCGCGCGAAATGCGCGGGCGCTATCCCCGCCATCCGTGGCCGGACGACCCTGCCTCCGCCGCCGCAACGCTCCGGACAAAAAACGCAGATGCGCGCGCGCGCGAAGCACGATAAGGAGCCCTCATGTCGACCGCCCGAATCTATCAGCGCCCCAAGAACGCCATGTCCTCCGGACGGGCTCGCACCTCGACCTGGGTGCTGGATTTTGCTCCCGCAGAAGCCAAGCAGCCGGACCCGCTCACCGGCTGGGCCGGATCGGGCGATACGCGCGATCAGGTTCGCCTGACCTTTCCGACGCAGGAAGCCGCGGTCGCTTATGCCGAGCGCGAAGGCCTTGCCTTCACGATCGTCGCGGCACCGCAGCGCACGCTCAAGCTGCAAAGCTACGCGGACAACTTCCGCTAACGATCAGCGTGCCGGGTAGTCCCGGCGCTATCGGTTTCCCGGTCCGGGCGACGCTTAGCCGTCGGCCAGCATCCCTGCGCCCAGCAGCAGTAACAGTTTCACATCCATCCCCAGTCCCGCGGCGCGCTTCTCGGCGACGAACGCCGCGAGATGCGCAACCGGGACGCGGTGGACGGTGATCCCCTCGCCCTCGACCCCGCCGCCGACACCGATTCGCTCCAATCCGCGCGCGCGGACGAGCGTGAAGCCTTCCGACACCATGCCGGGGGAGGAGTGGAAGAAACCGAGCGATTCGACCGAGTCCGCACGGTAGCCGGTTTCCTCCTCCAGCTCGCGCGCCGCGGAGGCGAGCACGCTCTCGCCGGCGTCTTCATCCCCGACCAGACCGGCTGGAAGCTCGAGGCAGCGCTTGCCGAGCGGCACGCGATACTGTTCGACCAGTAGGACATGCCCATCGTCGATCGCCAGGATCACCGCCGCCTGGATGCCGCGCGCGCGCCCGACATATTCCCAGGTGCCGTCCTTGATGACCTTGATGTACTTGCCGCTCCACACCGTCTCTGCGGTCATAATTCGATCAGCCTGTCGGGAAGTTCGTTGCGGTCGGTTTCGGTCTTGGGGAAGGTTTCAGCCAGGATCAGCCCGATCTGCTCGACCGCCGCCGCCATGCCCGCGCCCGGTTTTCCGCCGCGGGTTTCATGGACCAGCGCCGCCATCGCATCGCCCCAGCGTTCCGCCGGGACCGCGCGGTGGATCGCCTCGTCCGCGACGATCTCCGCCATCCGTTCGTCGCGCGACAAATACAGCAGGATGCCGACTCGCGACGCCGTCCGCCGTTCCGCACCGACCTTGAAATAGCGGATCGCCCGGGCGCGCACGCGGCGCCGCCGGATCGCCTTGGGCACCAGCGCGAGCCGCAAGGGCATGTGCGACAGGATCAGGCGCACGATCAGGAACATCAGCGTCTGTGCGACGAGGATCAGGCCGACCAGCAACCGAGGATCGGGCTCGGCATCCCAACCTTGCGTGAAACCGCTCAACCACCGCTCGACCCCCGCCGGATCGACCGTCGCCAACGCGGTGACGAGCAGCATTGCCAATATGGCGACCAGCAGCGCCGTATCGTCATAGCTGTCCGAGCGATCGGTGACGATCGTCACGATTTCGCCGTCGGTGCCGTCCTCGGCCCGCTGGACCGCCGCGAGCACGAGCGCATGGTCGTCGGCGCCGAGCCGTGGTGTTCGTGTCATCACCAATCCCCCGATGCGCCGCCGCCGCCGAACGACCCGCCGCCGCCGCCGGTAAAGCCACCGCCGCCCCAGCTGCCGTCCGACCCGCCGCCGGAACCGCCGCCACCGCCCCAGCCGCCGCCGGATCCGGCGCCGGTACCGCCGCCCCAGCCGCCCATCGTCGCGCCCCACAGGATCGCGGGTGCGATGCCGCTGCGATACTGACGACCGCCGCCGCCACCGCCTCCACCGCCGCCCCCGCCACCACCGCCGCCACCGCGACGGAGTACCGACAGGAGAACGAAGCCGATCACCATGCCCCAGAAGATGAGGCCGAACGGAATCCCGCCGCCATTGCCCGACCGGCGGTGCGTCTTGTCGAAGGCCTTTGCCGCCGCGTCGACTTCCGCCTTCGCTTCCTCGGGCGAGGCACGCAGTTGTGCGATCAGCGCGTCGGTGCCGGCTTCCATCGCACCGGGAATATCCCCCGACTGCGACAATTTGGGGATCATCTGATCACGGATCACGCGACCGGTGAACGCATCCGTCAGGATCGGCTCGAGCCCGTAGCCGACCTCGATCCGCGGCCCGCGATGGCCCTTGGGCTCGTTCGGCGCGATGAACAGGATCGCGCCGTTATTCGCATCCTTGAGGCCCACCCCCCAGGCGCGACCGAGGCCGACGCCATATTCCTCGAGCTCGCGGCCCTCCAGATTGGGGATCGTCGCGACGACGAGCTGGCGCTTGGTGTCCTTCTGCAACGCTTCGAGCTTCGCGGTCAGGTCAGCCTCGGTCGCGGGTGGCAGGACGTTGGCCGCATCCACCACCAGCCCGGTGAACTTGGGGTAGGTCTGCGCGCTCGCGGTCGTCGTGCCGAACAACACGGCGACCGCGAGCAGAAGCGATTTCAGGATGTGCATGAAACGGGCCCTCTGAGCCCCCCGATCAGTTGCTGTTGCCGAAGTTCACCGTCGGTGCGGCTTCCGCACCCGGCGTCGTGGCCTTGAACGGCACGAGCGGCTTTGCCCCGTAGAAGATCTTCGCACCGATCGCATCCGGGAAGGTCCTGATCGTGGTGTTGTAGCTCTGCACCGCGCCATTGTAATCATGCCGCGCGGTCGAGATGCGGTTCTCGGTGCCCTCGAGCTGATCCATCAGCGTCGCATAATTCGCCTGGCTCTTGAGCTCGGGATAGGCCTCCTGGAGCCGCTGGAGCGACAGCGTCACGTTCGACTGCGCCTTTTCATACGCCGCGACCTTCGCCGGATCGTTGAGCTGATCGGCCGAGAGTTTGACCTGGTTCGCGCCGGCGCGCGCCTGCGTCACTTCCACCAGGATGCTCTTTTCCTGTGCGCCAGCGGCCTTCACGGTCGCGACGAGGTTGGGGATGAGATCGGCGCGGCGCTGATAATAGTTTTCGACGTCGGCCCATTTGGCCTTGGCGTTTTCCTCTTGCGTCGGAACGCTGTTGAGCCCGCAGCCGGACAGCGACGCCGTCATCGCCAGACCGGCCGAAGCGACGAACAGGGTACGGTACTTCATTTGTGGGATCCCTCCAGACCTTGCACCCGCATGATAGCCGGGTACGATAGCGACACGAAATGAAATCGGTTGGGGAACGTGTATGTTCAAGGAGTTCAAGGCTTTCATCGCGCGCGGCAACGTGCTCGATCTGGCGGTCGCGGTGATTATCGGCGCGGCGTTCGGCAAGATCGTGTCGTCGCTGACCGACGACGTCATCATGCCGGTGATCGGCCGCATCCTGGGTGGCCTCGACTTTTCGAGCTACTTCGTCGTGCTCGGCAAGGTGCCGGCGGCGCTGGCAGGCTCGTCCGATTATGCCGCGCTCAAGAAGGCCGGCGTGCCGCTGTTCGGCTATGGCGCGTTCCTGACCGCGGCGGTCAACTTCCTGATCGTCGCGTTCATCATCTTCCTGATCGTCCGCGGCGTGCATCGGCTGATGCCCAAGCCACCGGAAACTCCAAGCGAGCCGGTCGAACCCGCCGACGTCACGTTGCTGCGCGAAATTCGCGACGAGCTGAAGCGGCGGCCGACCTCGTCCGGGGTTATCGACCGAATGTGAGAGAAGGGCGGAACGCTTCCTGTTCCCCACCCGCGCTGGCTCTGTGATTTCCCGCTAGAGTGGAATTCCAGAGCCAGGCAAGACAGCAGCTCAGGCGGCGACCAGATCTTCCGATACCGAATCGGCAAGGCTGGTCCCGTCGAGGATGCGGGCGGTCTCGTCGCGGACGCGCATCATCGCGTGACGGATCGCGCAGCTTGCCTCGTCCTTGCAATCCTTGCACGAGCGATAGGCGGTGCGGCTGACGCACGGCACCAGCGCAAGCGGCCCCTCGATCACGCGGATGATCTCGCCCAGCGAAATCAGGTGCGTCGGGCGCGCGAGGCAATAGCCCCCCATCTTGCCGCGATAGCTGTGGAGAAAGCCCGCTTCGCGCAGGTCGGCGAGGATCAGCTCGAGAAACTTGCGCGGGACGTTCGCCTCCAGCGCAATCCGGTTCATCGGGATCGGGGGGCTGTCCTTGGGAGCTTCAGCCAGGAACATCATCGCGCGCAGCGCATAGCGGGAACGTTGGGTCAACATGATACTATACCCCATGCACCGCTTTTGTGGCGAGTCAAAGGCGCTGCCCTATTTTATCGAGCAAATTGCAGGCTTCCCATTCCCGACCGAGCACCTATATCGGCTTTGCCGGGTTCGCCCGGCTATGGCGATAAAGTGCGGCGTGCAATAGATACAACGGACCCGGGGGCAGTACCCGGCGGCTCCACCACAACCGGCCACGGCTTTCAGCCAGACCGGTCATGACGGGGCCGAAGCAGGATCGACGTGTTTCGAAAAGCGCTGTTTTTTCCCGGGCTGAGTAACCTGCAAAAGGCTCAAAACCACAAGTGCAAACGATAACGAAGCACTCGCGATCGCAGCGTAACTCAAGGCCTCACGGTCTAGGTTACTAAGCTAAGCGCGGTTCGGGCCGCACCGGGCAACAGAAGCGGACACCGGCGGTACGGGGAGCACCGAGCAACAGAAGCTCCCCACCTCTTTCTCGATCGCGGCGGCGTGCTTGCCGCCGGACGGCCTTCTCATCCGCTGCCGGAAAGCCTATTTGGCGCGGATGAGTCAGTCCCCCAAGCATGAGACGCACGTTCCTTCGCGCGTATTCCCCGCCGCTCGTACCGATGCCGAACAGGCCAAGACCGGTGTCAGCACCCCCCAGACCGAAACCCCGGCGTATCGCCTCGCCTTCCAGGACATGGATTTCCTGTTGCGCGAGGATCTCCGCCCGATCCGTTTCCAGCTCGAGCTGCTCAAGCCGCAGCTGATCATGGACGAGGCCAACATCGCCTCGACCTTCGTGATGTACGGCTCCGCGCGCATCCCCGAGCCCGCCAAGGCGCAGGCGTTGCTGGACATTGCGCACAATGCCGAGGGCGACCGCGAGCAGGCGATCCGCATCGCCGAGCGGCTGGTCGAGAAGTCCAAATATTACGACGTCGCGCGCGAACTCGCGCAACTGGCGAGCGGATTTCCGCTCGATACCGAAGGCAAGCGCCACTTCGTCGTATGCTCGGGCGGCGGACCCTCGATCATGGAAGCCGCCAATCGCGGTGCCGCGGAAAGCGGGCATGAATCGATCGGGCTCAACATCGTGCTCCCGCACGAACAGGCCCCCAATCCTTATGTCACCCCGGCACTGTCGATGCAGTTCCACTATTTCGCGCTGCGCAAGATGCACTTCCTGCTTCACGCGCGCGCGCTGGCGGCGTTTCCGGGCGGGTTCGGCACGTTCGATGAATTGTTCGAGCTGCTGACGCTGATCCAGACCGGCAAGATCGCGCCGATCCCGGTGCTGCTCTACGGTCGCGACTTCTGGAACCGGGTCGTCAATTTCGACGCGCTGGTCGAGGAAGGCGTGGTCAGCGCCAAGGATCTCAAGATCTTCACCTTCGTCGAGACCGCGGAGGAAGGCTGGGAGGTCGTCCAGGACTTCTACCGCGACCGCGACTGATGCGGTCCGGGTCGGGCGGTGCCGATGCGCCGCCCGCCCCGCAACCCCTTACAGCGCCGGTTCGCGCAACAACGGCGCGTGCCGGTCGACCAGCGTCGCGCTGGCGGCGTTGAGCCCGATCACCTCGACCGCGATGTCATGCCGCCGCATCTTGGACACGACGTCCTCCAGCGCGCCGACCGCGGTAATGTCCCACAGATGCGCGCGCGTGAGATCGATCCGGGCATTGCGCGCGGTATCGGCGAGATCGAACCGGTCCGCGAAGATATCGGCGCTGGCGAAGAACACCTGCCCCGTCACGTCGTACAGCCGGGTATCGGTCGCTTCGTCGTAATCGACCGCAACGTCCATCAGCCGCGTGACCTTGAACGCGAAGAACACCCCGCTCAGCAACACGCCGACCGCAACGCCAATCGACAGATCGTGCGTCAGCACCGTGACCGCGACGGTCGCGAGCATCACCACGCCCGACACCTTGGGATGCCGTGCGAGATCGCGCAGCGAGCCCCAGGAGAAGGTACTGATCGATACCATGATCATAATCGCGACCAGCGCCGCGACCGGCACCTGCGCGATCCACGGGCGCAGCGGGACCATCACCACCAGCAGGAACACGCCCGCCGCCAGCGTCGACAGCCGCCCGCGCCCGCCATAGCGGACGTTGCCGACGGTCTGCCCGACCATCCCGCACCCGGCGATCCCGCCGAACAACCCTGCGGCAAAATTGGCGAGCCCGAGCCCGGTCGATTCACGCGCCTTGTCGCTCTTGGTCTCGGTCAGATCGTCGACCACGGTTGCGGTCATCATCGATTCGAGCAGCCCGACCGCCGCCATCGCCACCGCATAGGGCGCGATGATCGTCAGCGTGTCCCAGGTGAACGGAAGATTGGGGAGCGCGAAGGTCGGCAGCGACGCGGGCAGCTTCCCGAGATCCGCCACGACATGGACCGGCATTGGAAACGCGATGCTGATCGCGGTCAGCACGACGATGCAGATTAGCGGCGACGGGATCGCGGTCGTCACGCGCGGGACGAGGTAGATGATCGCCAGCCCCAGCGCGATCATCGCATAGGTATGCCAGCTCACCCCCAGCATCTGCGGCACCTGCGCGGAGAAGATCAGGATCGCGAGCGCGTTGACGAACCCGGTCCGCACCGAGCGCGAGACGAAGCGCATCAGCACGTCGAGCTTGAGCAGCCCGAACACGATTTGCAGCACGCCTGCGAGCAACGTCGCGGCGAGCAGATATTGCAAACCATGCGCGTGGACGAGCGCGGCGGCGACCAGCGCGACCGACCCCGCCGCGCCCGAGATCATCGCCGGACGCCCGCCCGCAAAGGCGATAACGATGCCGATGACGAAGGAGGCGAACAGCCCGACTTGCGGGTCGATGCCCGCGACGAAGGAGAAAGCGATGACTTCTGGAATGAGCGCGAACGTCCCCACCATGCCGGCGAGGACGTCGCGCCGCGCGCCGGTAAGGCTGGTGAACCATTCGGCGCGGTAGCGCGAAAGAGATAATGTATTCATGAAAATGAGGTCCGCATTGACCGCCGACACGCGTCGCTTCCTTGCGACACGCGGATGTTTGAATTGGCGGATTGCGTTGTCCGGCGGATCGGCGGCCGGAATAGCCACCCGGGTTTTCACCGGGTCCTTACGAATGTGGGGGCGGATAGCGGGAAATTTGGTGCGGTGCAACAGGCGGTTGGAGCAGAGGGGTAAATGCTCCTCCCGCGACACGTTCTTTTCGAGAGTGCCTCCTGCCAAATTATGGCAGTATCGCGCACGGAGAACACACGGCCATGTCCCGCGCGCAACGTCTTCTCGACTTGATACAAGTGCTACGCCAGCATCGGCGCGCAGTGGCGGGTGCCGTTCTGGCCGCAGAACTCGGTGTGTCGTTGCGCACCGTCTATCGCGACATCGAGACGTTAAAGGCCCAAGGCGCGCATATCGAGGGTGAAGCCGGCATCGGCTATGTCCTTCGACCGGGCTTCATGCTGCCGCCGCTGATGTTCTCCGAAGAGGAAATCGAAGCGCTGGTGCTGGGCTCGCGATGGGTTTCCGAACGGGCCGATGGCGTCCTGGGCAAGGCTGCGCGCAACGTGCTTGCCAAGATCGGCGCCGTCCTGCCCGATGATCTCAAGGCGGGCATCGAAGCTTCCGGGATGCTGATTGGGCCCGGCACACCCATTCCGGCACGGGATGACGAACTTGCCACAATCCGTCGGGCAATCCGGTCCGAACACAAGATACATGTTAGCTATGCCGACGAGCTCGGGAACGCCACCGAGCGGACCCTCTGGCCGATCGCGCTGGCCTTTTACGATCGCGTTCGTGTCCTCGTGGCATGGTGCGAGTTACGCCAGAGCTACCGCCATTTCAGGATCGACCGCATCGCCACACTCCAGGGCATTGCAGAGAAATATCCGGGCCGTCGCGCAAAACTGCTCAAGGAATGGCATGCCGTCCAGGGTGTGCCCGAACAATGACTGCTGACAGAAACTGACAGGGTGACGTCGTAGCCTTCCGTTCGTCGGCACCGATTCTGTGTGCCGCGCATACGAAAGGTGCTTCCATGCCGGACTTTACTTTCCTGCTTCTGCACGTCCAGGACCATGCGGCCAGCGCCGCGCTCTATCACGCGTTGCTTGGCATCCCCATCGTCCAGCAGAAAGCAGATATCGCGATCCTGCCCCTCCGCGACGGCGTCATGCTGGGCCTTTGGTCGCGTGCGACGGTGGAGCCGGAAAGCACGGGTCAGACGGGTGCGAGCGAGATCGCCTTTGCCGTCGCCGATGTCGCCACGGTGGAAGCAATGCATGCCGACTGGAGCCGCCGGGGCCTTTCCATCGTCCAGACCCCACACCGATGAGCTTCGGCACCACCTTCGTCGCGCTTGATCTTGACGGTCACCGGCTGCGCGTTTTCGCGCCCCCTCAAGCATGATCGATCGTTCCGGGTGGCTACATTTCACGCTGGTCACCCGGCCAATGCCTATCCGACTGCGAGGACCGCGTATTTCGGATGCCGTTAACACGGCCCCAGCGCCTCCTTCGCGGCATCCTCCAACACTCCAATCTCGGGGCCGGTGAGATAAAACAAACCTTCCGTGATCGGCACGTTCATCCGCGGTCGCGAGATGAGCTCCCCTCCCAGACGAACCGCCATAGGCGACCCTAAGTGGCGGCGCGTTATGGTCGCGTAGGCCTTGGCGGCAGCAGGCTTCAGCATGATTGACAGATGCCCGTCGTTACCGTCCCAGTTCTCAGCCTCGGGCCTGCCCTCTTGTCGATCAACGCGCGCGTCGCGCACCGTTTCGTGACACAGGTGCAACGGCCCGATCCACACCCCGGATCGCAACGCGACGGTCGCCATCGCGAACCCCTGCTCCGCCCTCGACAGGCCAGCGTCGGCTGCCAGAAGGGCTGCCCGGATCGACGTTCGCGAACATTTTGCCCTGCGCCCCGGGGGTCGATCGATCAACAAGTCCCCCTTCGGACGGCTCCAGATTTCGTACAGGCTTCGCTCAACTTGCGAATAGCGTCGCGCGCGCTGTGCATAATCGTCGTCCGCAGAATCGTGTAAACGGAGCTCCAGACAATTGTCGACGAATGCAAGCTGTCGATCGGCGCCTTGTAATGCAGCTATGACGTTGGAAGGCGCTTCTTCCGAGAGCAGTGTAGAGTCCGGAGGCTCGGCAAGTATTGACACTACAAAAACCCATGGAAAGACCATCACTCCCCCCTTTGGTCGTACGGTCATCTGCTGTTCGTCTGCTCGCGCACAGCGACTTGCTGTCCAATGCCAGACTATTGGATCGCGAACCAGCCACGTCCGCGCCAACCCCCTGTCCTTCATCCCCAAACCTGCCACCCTCCGCGCGCTCTTTCCCCCGGTCGACCCAGCCCCCGCTGTCGCCTCAGCCGACACCAGGCCGCCCGAAACCGCCCCAGCGACAAAAGACAACGCGTTTACCCCTAACTTCCCCCCTAACCTTCCGCGCGCACGCCACCCGCCGCCAAAGGCCGCTTTACGGATGGACCCCCCGCCCCGCCCGCATTAGGGCTGCACGCTTTGTCACAGACGATGTGTGGAACAGGCCGTGGGAAACGTAGCAGTAATCGGCGCCCAGTGGGGCGATGAGGGCAAGGGCAAGATCGTCGACTGGCTCGCCGAGCGCGCCGATGTCGTCGTGCGCTTTCAGGGCGGGCACAATGCCGGCCATACGCTCGTCGTGGGCGAGAGCGTCTACAAGCTGTCGCTGCTCCCCTCGGGGATCGTGCGCGGCACGCCGTCGGTCATCGGCAATGGCGTGGTGCTCGATCCGTGGGCGCTCAAGGCCGAGGTCGAGAAGCTCCGCGGCCAGGGCGTGACGATCACGCCGGACACGCTGATGCTCGCGGACACCTGCGCGCTGATCCTGCCGTTCCACCGCGATCTCGACGCGCTGCGCGAGGATGCGAGCGGTGCTGGCAAGATCGGCACCACCCGACGCGGGATCGGCCCCGCCTATGAGGACAAGGTCGGCCGCCGCGCGATCCGCGTGTGCGACCTCGCGCATCTCGACTCGCTCGATGCGCAACTCGACCGCCTGACCGCGCATCACGACGCGCTCCGCGCCGGGTTCGGCGAGCCGCCGATCGACCGCGACGCGTTGGTGCAGGAGCTCCGCGAGATCGCCGATTTCGTGCTGTCCTTCGCCAAGCCGACGTGGCGCGTGCTCAACGACGCCAAGGCGCGCGGCAAGCGGATCCTGTTCGAGGGTGCGCAGGGCGTGCTGCTCGACGTCGACCACGGCACCTATCCGTTCGTCACCTCGTCGAACACCATCTCGGGCACCGCGGCGGGCGGTTCGGGCCTCGGGCCGAGCGCGGTCGGCTTCGTGCTGGGGATCGCCAAGGCGTATACCACGCGCGTCGGTTCGGGCCCGTTCCCGACCGAGCTCGAGGACGCGACCGGCGAGCAGCTCGGGATGCGCGGGCATGAATTCGGCACCGTCACCGGGCGCAAGCGCCGCTGCGGCTGGTTCGATTCGGTGCTGGTGCGGCAATCGGCGGCGGTCGGTGGCATCACCGGGATCGCGCTGACCAAGATCGACGTGCTCGACGGGTTCGACGAGGTGAAGATCTGCACCGGCTACAAATTGCGCGGCGAGACGCTCGATTACTTCCCCGCGCATGCCGCCGATCAGGCCGAGGTCGAGCCGGTCTATGAAAGCATGCCCGGCTGGCAGGAGACCACCGCGGGCGCACGCAGCTGGGCCGATCTGCCCGCACAGGCGATCAAGTACATCCGCCGGATCGAGGAACTGATCAAATGCCCGGTCGCGCTGGTCTCGACCAGCCCCGAGCGCGAAGACACGATCCTGGTCCGCGATCCCTTCTCCGACTGACACGAAAAAGGCCCCGGTCGCTTGCGCGATCGGGGCCTTCTCCGAGCTTACCGAAGCAAGATTACATCGGGCGCTTTTTGGTGCGCTTCGACTTGGTGGTGGTCGTCGTGTCCGTCGATGTACCGGTCGTCATAGCCGAGTCGGTCGACGTCGCTGGGTCAGCGGTGGTCGGCGCCATCGGCGTGGCTGGCTGCATCGACGGGTCTGCCGGTGCACCGGTCGGCGCGCCAGGCATGGTCGAAGGTGCGCCGGGGCTGCCGGGCATCGAACCGGGTGCGCCTGGCATCGAACCCGGCGCGCCGGGCTGTGCGCCGCCTGGGGCTGGTGCCATCTGCGACACGGCTGCGGTGGAAAGTCCGAGAGCGGCAATTGCTGCCAAAGTTGCGATACGCATGGGTCTGGTCCTCTTCTGTGACGTGACCTTCGAATGGGTCGGGGTACAAACGACCCTAGTCGGCTTTAGTCGCTCTCTCCGTCTCCGATTTCGACCTACTTGTCGGTTTATTAACCAATTCCCCCGCCACACTGCGCGCGGTGGAGCAGTTTCTGGTCGGCCAGCACCAACGCCACCATCGCTTCGACCACGGGAACACCACGGATCCCGACACACGGGTCATGACGCCCCCTGGTGGCGATCTCGGCGGCTTCTCCGGTGGGGGAGATCGTCGCAACCGGCGTCAGGATCGAACTGGTCGGCTTGAATGCGACCCGCAGCGTCACCGGCTGGCCCGTCGCGATCCCGCCCGCAATGCCGCCCGCGTGATTGGCGAGGAATTCGGGACCGTCCGCGCCGGGGCGCATCGGATCGGCATTGTCCTCGCCACGTAGCGTCGCCGCGCCGAAGCCATCTCCGATCTCGACGCCTTTGACCGCGTTGATCCCCATGCACGCCGCCGCCAGTTCGGCGTCGAGCTTGGCATAAAGCGGCGCGCCCCAGCCGGCGGGGACACCCGTGGCAGCGCAAGCGACGACCGCGCCGAGCGACGAGCCCGACTTGCGCGCTGCATCGACCAGCGTCTCCCACCTTGCCGCCGCCTGTGCATCGGGGCAGAAGAACGGGTTGCGGCCGATCTCGGCAACGTCGAAATTGGCCGGGTCGATCGCATCGCCGCCGATCGCCTCGACCCAGGCGGTGATCGTCACTTCTGGGATCACGCACCGCGCGACCGCACCCGCCGCCACACGCGAAGCGGTCTCGCGCGCCGAGGAGCGCCCGCCGCCGCGATAATCGCGGAAGCCGTATTTGGCGTCATAGGCGTAGTCGGCATGGCCGGGCCGATACGCCTTGGCCACCTCGGAATAATCCTTCGATCGCTGGTCGACATTTTCGATCATCAGGCTGATCGGCGTGCCGGTGGTGCGCCCCTCGAACACGCCCGAGAGGATGCGGACCTGATCGGGCTCCTGCCGCTGCGTGGTGAAGCGCGAGGTGCCCGGGCGGCGCTGGTCGAGCCACGGCTGGATGTCGGTTTCGCTGAGCGGGATGCCCGGCGGGCACCCATCGACCACCGCCCCGATCGCGGGACCGTGGGATTCCCCCCAAGTTGTGAAGCGGAAGACGTGGCCAAAGGTGTTGAAGCTCATGCAGTCCCTGTCATCCGCCTGTGCGCGCGGGTCAAGCCTATGGGCTTTGTCGGCGCTGTGTCCGATTGGCGATTGGTTCGGGTGAACGGACGCCTTTGGCGGAAAGCAGTCGTTCCTTGTTGCAACGAAGTCGAATCTGACGGATCATCACGCCACGACAGGCCGCTGGTGCTTGTGGTGCAGGAAAGAACCAATCTATGAAGATTTTTATAGGCTTGGCGGCAGTGTTGACGGCGGTCTCAGCTTCGGCGCAGACTACGGTTTCCGGCACGGGTATGAACTCGCCCAATTACAGCAGCTATGTGCCTGGCCTGACTAATAGAGGCGGTATTGTGGAAACGCCGACGATGCAGGCTGAAAAGCTTAAACGGGCGATTGCGCTGCGAACCGAAGTGAGCGCTTTGGTAAAAAGTGATGGCGGCAAGCTTAGCCCTGGGCACGAAGCGTATGTGCGTCGGAAGGCCTGCCAGATCCTTGGGAAACAAAGCGCCACGATAGGAACGCTCGTTCCGCCGAGACACTGCAGCATTTAGCTCGCGGTCGACACACGAAAGGGATTTCCGCGCGTGGGCGTTCTCAGAGCGCCCGCTACGGCCAGCCCGACATACGATAAAGACAAACCCGCACAATCGCAGCTCAATCCAGCTGGATCAGCTCTAACCGGTTGCCGAACGGATCCTCGGTAAAGAACCGTGTGCGCCCGGGAATCGGCACGTCCTCGCCGATCGGGCACCCCGCGTCCCCCAAGCGCCCCCGCAACGTGGCAAGATCGTCGGTCGTCAGCGCGACATGCGCCTTGCGCGCCGGGTGAAAGTCCGCGTCCGCACCAAGATGCAACTGGTGCAGCCCGAGATCGTACCAACACCCGCTCCGCCCCGTCAGACTCGCGGGGCGGTCGAGTTCGCGCAAGCCAAGCAGCGCGCCGTAAAAGGCACGTGCTTCGGTCTCGCTCCCCGGCGGGATGGCGATCTGCACGTGATCCAGCGCGAACGCCATTACGCCAGCGCGATGTCCGGCGCGTCCTCTGCCTTCATCCCGATCACGTGATAGCCTGCGTCGACATGATGCGTCTCGCCCGTTACACCGCTGGCGAGGTCGCTGAGCAGATACAGCCCCGCCCCGCCGACGTCCTCGATCGTGACGTTGCGCTTGAGCGGCGAGTTGAGCTCGTTCCACTTGAGGATCAGGCGGAAGTCGCCGATGCCCGAAGCAGCCAAGGTCTTGATCGGCCCGGCCGAAATCGCATTGACGCGGATGTTGTCGCGTCCGAGATCGACCGCCAGATACTGCACGCTTGTCTCAAGCGCGGCCTTGGCGACGCCCATGACGTTGTAATGCGGGATGACCTTTTCGGCGCCATAATAGCTCAGCGTGAGCAACGATCCACCGTTCGGCATCATCGCCGCTGCGCGCTTGCACACCGCGACGAACGAATAGACCGAGATGTTCATCGTCATCAGGAAATTGTCGAGGCTGGTGTCGACATAGCCGCCGCGCAGCTCGTTCTTGTCGGAAAAGCCGATCGCGTGGACGACGAAATCGATCGTCGGCCATTCCTTCGCAAGATCCTCGAAGGTGGCGTCGAGCGCGGCCATGTCGGACACGTCGCAATCGAACAGGCGGGCCACGCCGAGCTGCTCGGCGAGCGGTCGCACGCGCTTCTCCATCGCCTCGCCCTGATAACTGAAGGCCAGCTCCGCCCCGGCTTCGCTCAATTTCTTGGCAATCCCCCAGGCGAGCGAGCGATCATTGGCCAAGCCCATGATCAACCCGCGCTTGCCCGCCATCAATTCCATCACGCCGTTACCGCCTCCTGTTGGTCTGATATGCTCTCTACCCCGTGTTGAGCGGGTTCCGCCAGTGCCGCATTGAGATGCGCCCCGAACACGATCCCCAGCCCGACCAGAAAGAAGAACAACAGCGCCACGATCACGCCCGCAAGGCTGCCATAGGTCAGATCGTAACTGCCAAGCTGCGACAGGACGAGCGGAAGCAACGCGGTGATGCTGACCCACCAGACGGTGGTAAACAACGCGCCCGGCCATTTCGGGCATTTGCTGAGCCGGTATTTGGACGGCGTAACTGACAGGAACAGCATGTATAAAGCGCCGAACATGACCACGCCCGGCACTGCGCGCGACAATCCAACCCAGCCCGCGATATCCTCCGCGAACGGCAGCAGCGCATAGATGAACCGCTCCGCCGCCGTCAGCACGCCCTGGACGAGGAACGACAGCAACGCGAGCACGACCGAAGCGATGATCACCAGCATCGAGCTGATCCGGTAATGCCAGAACGGCTTGCTCGACTTGACGCCATAAGCCCGCCGGAAGATGTCGCGAATCGTCTCGACGAAGCTCCCGACCGACCACAAGGCGACGAGCGCGCCGATCCACAGCAGCGATCCCGTCCGCGCGAGCAACACGTCGTGGATCGGTTTTTCGAGCAGTTCGGCGACGTTTCGCGGGAGTACGTGGAGGAACGACGCCACCGCACGCTGCGTCTCGGCACTCTGTCCGATCAGCGAGGCAATCGCCGCGGCCAGGATGAAGAATGGAAAAACGGTCAGCAGCGCCAGATAAGCAAGATTACCCGCGTGGATGAACCCATCGGTAAAAACGCCGATCAGCGCGCGCTTGGTGATTTCCCAGGCGCGGGCGGGAAGGCTGGCGGGCGTCGCGGACGGCTCGGTACAATTGCCGGTGCTGCCACGCAGCGCACGCTCTTCGGGGGATTCGGGGGAAACGTCACTCATTCGGGCTTAGACGCCCATGTCACCCCGGGGGTTCCCTAAGTCACGGTCTTTCCAGCCTTGCACGAACTCGATCAGCGCATCGTCGTTGACCGGAAGATCGACCATCAACGTCACGAGTTGATCCCCGCGCGTACCATCCTTGCGGTGGAATCCGCGCCCGCGCAGCCGCAGGACCTTGCCCGACGACGCGCCCTTGGGCACCGTCAGCATCACCGCGCCCTCGACCGTCGGCACGCGCACGCTCGCACCCAGCACTGCTTCGGACAGGCTGATCGGAAGGTCGAGCAACACATTGTCGCCATCGCGCTCGAAGAAGCGATGCGGCTCGATCCCGATGGTGACGATCCCGTCGCCATTGCCCCCCGGCCCGGGCTGGCCCTTGCCCGCAAGTCGCATCTGCGCGCCCGCTTTCGAGTCCCGCGGGAAGCTTGAGGTCGATCGTCTTGCCGTCCGCGAGCGTGATCCGCTGCGGCTTGGCGGCAGCGGCATCGGAGAAGGGGACGTCGAGCTTATAGAGCACGTTCGCGCCCTTGGGCTGTTCGCGGCCCCGCCCGAACCCGCCGAACCCGCCGGAAAAGCCGCCGCCACGTCCGCCGCCGGAGAACATGCCCTCGAAGATATCGCTGAGGTCGGGTCCGTCCGCCTGGAAGCCCTGCCCGCCGGGACCAGGGCGGAACCCGCCGCCACCGCCGGCTTGGCCACCGAAGCCAAACGGTGACGCAGGATTACCCTCGCCATCGATCTCGCCCCGGTCGAAGCGCGCGCGCTTGTCCTTGTCGTTCAGGATATCATAGGCTTGCGTCACCTTGCCGAAGCGGTCGCTGGCCTTGGGATTATCCTTGTTGCGATCCGGATGGAGTTCCTTGGCAAGCTTGCGATACGCCTTCTTGATGTCCGCTTCGCTGGCGGTGCGTTCGACGCCCAATGTCGTGTACGGATCGGCCACTTCTATCCCCGGTGTTGGTCTTTCCCCATAGTTGGGGAGTCAGTACGCCCAGCGCAAATACTGGGCGCAAATCTCAGGCGACCGTCTCTAGCACAGGTGCGACGTCGACGCTGACATCCATCTTCTGCGCGCTCGACCCGAGCACGACCCCGTCGATCGGCGCGATCTCGCCGTAATCGCGCCCGATCGCCATCACGATATGGTCGCCCGCCATCCAGATCCCGTTGGTCGGATCGACCCCGACCCAGCCGAGCTCCGGCCCGCACCACAGCAGCACCCAGGCGTGCGTCGCATCCGCCCCGACGAGCCGCGCCTGTCCAGGCGGCGGGATCGTGCGGATATAGCCGGAGGCATAGGCCGCGGGCAGCCCGGCGGCACGCAGGCCGGTGATCATGATCTGCGCAAAATCCTGGCAGACGCCGCCACGCTTGAGGAACGCCTCGTGCGGGGGCGTGTCGACCAGCGTCGCATGCGGATCGAACGCGAAGTCGTTCTGGATCCGCTGCGCCAGCGCGATCGCGGCGTCGAGCGCGGGTCGATCCGGGTCGAGATCGAGCGCGCAATAGTCCGCAATGTCACGATCGAGCGGAATCAGCGGCGACGGGAACAGATAGCTCGCGGGCCCCGCCGGGGACGGATCGCGACTCGCGCGCGCTGCGATCGCGATATCGTGGAGGCGTGGCGATCCGTCCGACGGCATCGGCACCGGCCGATCGATGTCGATCCGCGAGATGCTCTCGATCACGAGATGGCGGACGGGTTCATCGACCACCAGCCGCACGACATTGGCGAGCCCCGCCTCCGCGCGCGCCGGAGACACGCGCCCGGCGGGAGAGATGCGCAGGTCATAGTCGAGCAACTGCTGCCCCGACCAGTGGATCGGCTTGAGCCGCAGGTTGCACCGCGCGAACTTGACGTTGCCGCCATAATCGAAGCGCGTGACGTGGCGGATGTCGTAGATCATTGCATCGCCTTTCCCGGGACGGACGATGCCTCAGCGAATACCGAATTGTTCCCCTGCGAAAGCAGGAGCCTAGGAGTCCCAGACACGATCCACCGTTGGTTTGCGCAACCCTGGGTTCCTGCCTTCGCAGGAACACAGACGGTGGATCGAAATTGTAGGCTCACGCCAACACCATCCCCGCCGCGCGCAACGGCTCCGCGCCTTGTAGGAAATACCGCCGCGCGATCGCCTCAGACAATTGGAACAGCCGCCGCTCGACATCGCCGAGGATATCCGCATCCAGCGCCGCCGCAGTCGCGGTCGACACGATAGCGTTGAGCACGGTGCCCTGCGCCTGCTGCGGCTCCTCCATCCCGTCGTCCTCGAGCACGGGCAACTCCTTCAGATGCTCACAGATCCGCACGATCTGATAGGCCAGCGAGCGCGGGTTGTTCGGGTCGAGCGCGACCAGGTCGACCACCGGAACCCGCGCCATCCCGGTCAGATAGCGCTGGCGATAACTGATCTGGCTGTCGGCGAGGTCGAGCAGCGTCGACAGATCGTCGGTCGACGCTCGCGCCAGACCGAACGCGCGCACGGCGCGCGTCATCGTCGTCGCGCGCTCCAGCCGTCGGCCGAGATCATGAAACCGCCACGACGCGGTCCGCCCCATATGCTCCGCCGACAACCCCGACAAAGCCGCATAGCGCCGCTGGAGCGACCCCGCGCGGTCTAGCATCCCGCCCCGGCTGGGGAAGGGCGCGTCGAGCAAGCGGATCACGTCCGCCGCCAGCCGGTCGCGCGATCCCTGCCCGATTCCGCGCGCGAGCCGGTTGATCGTCCGCACGCTGTGCCAGTCGCTGTCCTCGAGCGCGGTGCGCGCGAGGGCGGCGAGATCCGCGCGGCGCAAGCTCGCCGGATGCGGCGCCCCGCCACCATTGACGACGAGCCCGACGAGCTTGCCGACCGTCTCCGCCGCGAGCGCCGCGCCCGCATCGGCATCGATCGAATTGCCCAGCATCACGCGGATGACGCCAAGCAACGCCTCGCCGCGCTCGAGATACCGCCCGAGCCAGAAGAAATTGTCCGCGACCCGGCTGGGCAACGTCCCCGGGTTGCGACGAACGTGAATCGTGTCGGCAGGCTGGAGCAGCGACACCGGCGCGACCGATTCCCCGCTGCCATGGACGACGACATCGGCGGACCACGTCCCCTGCCCCATCACCGACGCGCGGGGATCAGGATGCTCGCCAATCCGCGCAAACCCGCCGGGGAGCACGGTCCAGCGGCCATCGCCCCCGCGTGCGGCGAAGACGCGCAGCGTGAACGGGCGCGCCGCGAGCCCCGTGTCGGTCACCACCGGCATGGTCGAGAGGCGGACGATCTCCTGCCCGACATAGTCCTGCGGACGGCGTTCCAGATCGGCGAGCAACGCCGCGCGCGCCTCCCCCGTGATTTCAGTCCCGGGCCGCGCGACCCCGTCGGGCAAGCCCAACGGCGCGACCCCGAAGGCGGGGCCGATCAGCATCGTGTCGAGTTCCTCGATCACGCTGGCGCGCGCGGCATCCTGCCCGCACCACCAGGTCGCGATATTGGGGAGGATCAGGTCACGCCCCGTCTCGCGCGCCGCGATCCGCGGCAGGAACGCGCCGAATGCGGGCGATTCGAGCACGCCTGCGCCCGGTGCATTGGCAATCACGAGATTCCCCGCCGCCACCGCGTCGATCAGCCCCGCGACTCCGATCCGCGAATGCGAATCGAACGCGAGCGGATCGAGCAGCCGCGGGTCGATCCGGTGCCACAAGGCATCCACCCGCTTGAGCCCGCCGATCGTGCGGACATAAAGCTTGTCCTCGAGCGCGGCGAGATCCGGCCCCTCGACGAGCAGGAATCCGAGATAGCGCGCGAGATGCGCCTGTTCGGCATAGCTTGCGCTATACCGCCCCGGCGTCAGCAACCCGATCCGCGGCTCGACCCGGCGACATGCCGCCGCTAGCCCGTCGCGGAACGCCGCGAAGAACGGCGCGTGGCGCTCGACGTTGAGCCGCGCCTGCAATCCGCCGAGCGTCCGCGCGATCGCCAGCCGGTTCTCGAGCGCATAGCCCGCCCCCGCCGGCGCACGCAGATGATCCGCGAGCACGCGCCATTCCCCAGTCGGTCCGCGCCCGAGGTCGATCGCGACGAAATGCAGATGATGCCCCCCCGGCGGCACCAGCCCCGCCATCGGGCGCAGGAAATGCGGCGACCCGCCGACCAGCGCCGCCGGAAGCAGCCCGCGCGTGACCAGCGTCGCGTCGCCGTACAGATCCGCGATGATGGTTTCGAGCAAGTCGGCGCGCTGGACGATCCCCGCCTCGATATGCCGCCATTCGTCGCTGTCGATCAGCAGCGGGACGGGCGAGAGCGGCCACGGCCGTTCCTCGCTTTCTCCGATGATGCGGAAGCCGGTGCCGATGTCCTCGGCATGCCGCTGCACCCGGTCGCGCGCAGTGGCGAGGTCGTCGCCTGCGCCCGCCGCGAGTTCCTCGAACATCGCCGCCCAGGCGGGATCGGGCTGCGCGCCGAGCACGTCGCCCGCGCCGGCGCGTGCGCGATACTCCGCGATCCAGCGCGCGGCGTGGGTTCCGGCGTCGAGTAAGGAGGGGGAGGGAGAGGTCGCCATCAGTTCATCCGGCCTTGAGCAAGACATGCCCGAACGCAAGCGAGCGCTCCGCTGCCCGGCGCGGTGCGCCTGCCGACGCGTGGGAACGGCAAATGGATGGCGTGACGATCACTCGGGCCCCTTTGATCCCCGAAGGACTTGGCCACAAGTCCCTCGCATGCGCAACATCACAATCAAAGATCGGGCAGAACTTGATCGGCAACGCCCCATCCCGCCAATCCAGGCGACGCGGCGCGAGCAAGGAGCGCGTCCGCATCGCCAACGCTCCAGCGGTTCGCAGCCTCGATGTCGCGGAGTTCGGTCCACGACACCGGTGCCGCGACCGGCGCCCCGGCGCGGGCGCGCGCAACATAGGGCAGCACTGCGGTTGCGCCCCGCTGGTTACGCAGCCAGTCGATGAAGATCCGCCCTTTCCGCTTCGCCTTGGACATGGTCGCAACGAACCGTTCGGGCTCGGCCTCGCCCAGCGCACGCGCGAAACGATCCGCGAAGTCCTTGACCGCAGGCCATTCCGCATGCGGGGTGAGCGGCACGACGACGTGAACGCCCTTGCCGCCCGACAGCATCGCGAAACTCACCAGACCGAGTTCGGCGAGATGCTCCTTCAGATCCTCCGCCGCCTTCTTGACCACGTCGAACCCGAGGTCCTCGTCCGGGTCGAGATCGAACACCAGCCGGTCGGGCTGCTCGAGCGTCGCGACAGACGATCCCCAGCCATGGAATTCGATCGTCCCCATCTGGACGCAGGCAACCAGCCCATCGGCGTCGTCGACATAGAGGTAGTCTTCGGTCGACCCGTCTTTTTCGGGAATCGGCACCTTGTGCACGACATCGCCCTTGAAGCTCCCGGCGTCATGCTTCTGGAAGAAGCATTGTTTTGCGCGCCCCTGTGGACAGCGGACGAGGCTGATCGGCCGGTTGCCCGCAAACGGGAGCATGATTCCGGCGACCTTGGCGTAATAGTCCGCGAGCTGCCCCTTGGTGACGTTCGATTCGGGGAAGATCACGCGGTCGCGGTTGCTGACCTTGACGTTGGTCTTGGGGACTTCGCCAGTTTCGACGGGGGTTTCGACGGGCTTTTCCGCGACGACTTCGGACGCCTTCTTGTCTTCGCGCAGCCCCAGGAAGCTGGAATGGCGCAGCACGCCGTCGGGCGTCGTCTCGGCGAAGGCGACCTCGGCAACGAGCTTGGGGGTGACCCAGTGCGCGCCCTTCACCGCCGCGCGCGGAGCCTCGACCGTCGGCGTCTTGCGCTCGATCTTCTCCAACCGCTCGCGCAGGTCCAGCATCGTCGCGGTGTCGAAACCCGTGCCGACCTTGCCCGCATAGACCATCCCGTCCGGACCGTTGACGCCGAGCAACAGCGACGCAAACCCGCGTGACTTCGCGCTCGGGGTCCAGCCGACGATGACGAATTCCTGCCGCCGGGTGCATTTGATCTTGAGCCACGCCTGCGTCCGCTTGCCGCGATACGGCGCATCGGCGCGCTTGGAGACGACACCTTCATACCCCTCGCGGCACATCGTCTCGAACAGCGCCTCGCCCTGCCCGACGACATGTTCCGAATAGTGCACGCGCGCGTTTTTGCCATCGATCAGCGGCTGGAGCCGATCCTTGCGCGCGCTGTTGGCGAGCCCGGTCAGGTCCTCGCCGTCTACGCTGAGGAGGTCGAACGCGAAGAAGGTCATGTCCCCGCCCGACGCGATCGCGTTCTTGAGCGTCGAGAAATCGGGGCGTCCGTCCTTGAACGCGACGATCTCGCCGTCGAACAGCGCGGTGTCGACCGGGAGCTTCGCCACTGCGTCGGCAATCGCCTGGAACTTGTCGGTCCAATCGAGGCCCGAGCGGGTAAAGACCTTCGCCTTGCCTTTGGCGACCGCGATCAGCGCGCGATAGCCGTCGTACTTCACCTCGTGGAGCCACTGGTTCCCGGTCGGCACCGAGTCGACCAAGGTGCAAAGCTGCGGCTCCTGGAACGTCAATTCCTCCCCGGAACGGGGAGGGGAACCGCCAGCCTTCTTCAGGCTGGTGGTGGAGGGGTTGGAAGGCGAGCGCTTCGCCTGTTTCGAAACCCCTCCACCATCTGCTGAAGAAGCAGATGGTCCCCCTCCCCGTGCCGGGGAGGGTTTGGTTGGCTTCTTCCCCTCCGCAATTTCCACCATGGTCCTACCGGTAGAAACACTCGTCAGCCCGATCTCGACCAGCACATCGGTTCCGCCAGCCTCCGCATCGCCGACCTTTCGCAGCAGCCAGTTCTCGCCCTTCTCCTTGCCGCGCGGTTTCAGCCGGATCAGCATCCACTCGCCCTTCATCCGCTCGCCATCGAGGACGAAGTGGAGATGGCCGTGCTCGAGGTCCTTCGCGCTCTTGCCCGCGATCGGCGACCAGGTGCCGCTGTCCCACAGCATCACCGTGCCCCCGCCATATTCGCCCTTGGGAATCGTCCCCTCGAACTCGGCATAGGACATCGGATGATCCTCGGTCCGCACCGCAAGCCTTTTCTGGTCGGGATCGATGCTCGGCCCGCGCGTCACCGCCCAGCTCTTGAGCACGCCGTCGACTTCGATCCGGAAGTCCCAGTGGAGCCGGCTGGCGTCATGCTTCTGCACGATGAAACGATTGCCATGCCCCGGCGCAAGCGTCCCCGCAGGCTCCGCGGTCTTCGCGAAGTCCCGCTTGGAATTGTATTTCTCGAGCGGATCGAGCGCCATTTCTACTCCCCTCCCGGGAAGGGAGGGGTTGGGGGTGGGTCGCTCCGAAACGGGCGACCGGCTCCACCGCGGGCCAACCCACCCCCAGCCCCCTCCCTTCCAGGGAGGGGAGAAACAACCGCTTTACGCACGCTTCTTCGCCGGCGTCCGCTTGGCCGGCGCCTTCTTCGCCGCCGGCTTGTCCTCCGCCTTCGCCCCGCTCGCTCCCATCGACTTCTTCAGCGCCGCCATAAGATCGACCACGTTCGATCCCTTGGCGGGCGCATCCCCGCCCTTGTCCTCGATGATCTTGCCGCCCTTCGACTTGCGCTTGCGCTCGATCAGATCGCGGAGCGCATCGACATAGCGGTCGTGGAAATCCTGCGGATGGAACGCCCCGCTCTTCTTCTCGATCAGCGCCTCGGCCAGATCCATCAGGTCAGCGTCGGGCTCGTCGTCGGGAATATCGCGGAAATACCCCTGCGCCTTGTTGACCTCGTCGGCGTAGCGCAGCGTCTCGAGCACCATCCCGCGCCCGCACGGCTTCAAGCTGACGACATACTCCCGCCCGCGCATCGCAAGCTGCCCAAGCCCGACTTTCTTGGTCCGCCTGAGCGCCTCGCGCAGCACGATGAACGCTTCCTCCGCAAGATCATCGGCGGGCACCACGAAATACGGCTTCTCATAATACAGCACGTCGATCTCACTCGCATCGACGAACTGCGTCAGCTCGAGCGTCTTCTTCGATTCGAGCTTTACTGCGTCGATCTCGTCCTGCTCGAGCAGGACGTACGAGCCCTTCTCATATTCGAACCCCTTCATGATCTCATCGGTGTCGACCGGGCCGACCCCGGTGACGACCTTGTCATAATGGATCGGCTTGCCGCTCGGCTCGTGGATCTGCTTGAAGCTGACTTGCGCGCCCGATTTGGTCGCGCTGTAGATTTCGACCGGAATCGACACCAGCGCGAGCCGGATCTGTCCCTGCCAATAGGCCCGTGCCGCCATCGTCCGCGCTCCGTCGTTGCGAATGCGATTCAATCCCCGGACGGGGTAGATGTTCCGCATTCGGGTCATGTCCCGTTCTCGCAACACGCCAAGGGTGACGCACCGCCCGCGCCGCGTTACAGATCCGCGATGGCCGACACTCCCTTTACGCTGTTCGATGCTTGGTATGCCGAAGCGCGCGCGAGCGAACCGAACGATTCGAATGCGATGGCGCTTTCCACTGCTGATTCCACCGGGCGCCCGTCGTCGCGGATGGTGCTGCTCAAGGGCCACGGCCCCGACGGCTTCGTCTTCTACACCAACCGCGAAAGCCGCAAGGCGCGCGCGATCGCGGAGAATCCGCAGGTTGCGCTGCTCTTCCACTGGAAGTCGCTGCGCCGCCAGATCCGCATCGAAGGCGCGCTGGCACCCGTCAGCGACGCCGAATCCGACGCCTATTTCGCCACCCGTGGACGCGACTCGCAACTCGGTGCGTGGGCGAGCGAGCAATCGCGCCCGCTCGACACGCGCGACACGTTCGAGGCGGCCTTCACCCGCATGACTGAGCGGTTCGCCGGCAGCGACGTTCCGCGCCCGCCGCATTGGGGCGGATACCGCGTCGTCCCCGAACGGATCGAGTTCTGGCAGGATCGCGCACACCGGCTTCACGAACGCCGCCTGTTCACACCGGACGCCGACGGCAACTGGTCGGAAGGATTGCTCTACCCATGACCGAGGAACAGCGTCTCGCGATCCCGCATACGGTGCGCGCCGCGCTCGCCAGCGTGGCGATGGCGTGCGGGCTGATCGCGCTCAAGACCTACGCCGCCTGGACGACCGGGTCGGTCGCGATGCTCGGCAGCCTCGCGGATTCGGGGCTCGACCTGCTGGCGAGCTGCGTCACGCTGTACGGCGTGCGGCTGGCGGCACAGCCCGCCGACCACGACCATCGCTTCGGGCACGGCAAGGCCGAAGCGCTTGCCGCTTTGTTCCAGGTCATGCTGATCACCGCCTCCGCCGCCGGGATCGGGTGGCGCGCGGTGCTCGCCTTCGGGAGCAGCGAGCCGACCAAGGGCGCCGAGTTCGGCATCGGCGTGTCGATCATCGCGATCCTCGCGACGCTGGTGCTGCTTGCGTATCAACGCGCCGTCATCCGCCAGACCGGATCGGTCGCGATCGTCGCGGACAACGTCCATTACCAGTCGGACGTGCTGCTCAACGGCTCGGTCATCATCGCGCTCGTGCTCGACCAGTATCTCGGCTGGCGGAGCGCCGACCCGATCTTCGGGATCGTGATCGCGCTGTGGCTGGCGTACGGCGCGTTCCGCGCCTCGTCCAACGCGATCGACCAGCTGATGGACAAGGAATGGCCCGAGGACATGCGCCGCGACTTCATCGAGGTCGCTGCGCGCCAGCCCGGCATCAAGGGCATCCACGATTTCCGCACGCGGCATTCGGGCGCGCATGACTTCGCGCAATTCCACATGGAAGTCGCGCGCGACATGACCGTCGCTCAGGCACACCATGTCGTCGAGGGCGTCGAAGTCGCGCTGCGCCGCGCCTTCCCCAAGGTCGAGGTGCTGATTCACCTCGATCCCGAAGGGCATGTCGATACCGACAATCCGCTGGTCGAGGCGGACGTCACCCCCCACTGGTTCGGAAAACGGGTATGAAGCTCCCCATCGCGCAGATCGACGCGTTCGCGACCAAGCCGTTCGAGGGCAACCCCGCCGCCGTCATGCCGCTGACCGAGTGGCTCGACGACGCGGTCCTTCAGGCGATCGCCGCCGAGAACAACCTCAGCGAAACCGCGTTCCTCGTTCCCGACACGACCGGCGCGAGCGAATTCGAACTGCGCTGGTTCACCCCGACGTCGGAGGTCGTGCTGTGTGGCCACGCGACGCTGGCGAGCGGGCATCACGTGCTGACCAGCGACTCGGCGCTGACGACGGTGCGCTTCCGCACCCGCAAGGCGGGAATCCTGTCGGTGACGCGGGCGGGCGACGGCTATGAACTCGCGCTCCCCGCCTGGGCGGCCGACCCGAGCCCGCTGCCGCATATCGTCGCCGCGCTTGGCCTGACCACGGCGGTCGAGACGCTGTGGCACCCGAACCGCTATGCGTTGATCGTCCTCGAAAACGCCGCGCAGATCCGCGCGCTCGATCCCGACTTCCGCGCGCTCGGCCGTCCGTCCCCAGCGGACCCGGTGGTTTCGGGGAGCGCCGAACCCGACGTGCTGACGATCGTCACCGCCCCCGGCGACGACACCGACGTCATCAGCCGAGTCTTCGCCCCCGGTGCTGGGATCGACGAGGACCCGGTGACCGGATCGGCGCACGCGGTGATGACCCCTTATTGGACGAAACGGCTGGGCCGCGACCGGTTCACCGCCTATCAAGCAAGCGCGCGCGGCGGGCATCTGACGTGTCGGCTCGATGGCGACCGGGTCGTTCTCGGCGGCCAGTGCGTGACGGTGCTGGAGGGCGTCTTCTTCCTCTAGCGCGATACCGCGACGGGCACGTCGTCCCGTCCGATCCGCGACAGAAAGCCGACCGTGCGATTGTTTCGAAACCTCTTCAAGACCGAGCGCACCCCGCCGACGACGCCGCCCGACAGCCGCATTTATGCGATCGGGGACGTGCACGGACGGCTCGATCTGCTGCTGGATCTGGTGGACGAGATCCAAGCCGATCGCCGCGCCCGCCCGTGCGCGACCGAGCGCATCGTCTTCCTCGGCGACCTGATCGATCGCGGCCCGCATTCCTGTGGCGTCCTGCAGCTACTCTCGCGTAACCGCGCCAATCTGCCCGATCCGGTCTTCCTGATGGGCAATCACGAGGAAATGCTGCTGCGCGTCCTCGGCGCGGACGAGGACAGCATCTTCGACTGGCTGAGCTTCGGCGGGTATGAGTTCGCCGAAAGCTACGGCGTCGAGGTCGCTGCGTTCGCCACCTGTGATGCGGCGACCGTCGCGCGCATGATCCGCGCGGTGGTGCCGGAACGCGATCTCGCGTTCATCGCAAGCTTCGCGGACTCGTTTCGCTTCGGGGATTATCTGTTTGTTCACGCCGGGATCAAGCCGGGCGTCGCGCTGGAAGACCAGAAGGCCGCCGACATGCGCTGGATTCGCGAGACGTTCCTGGACAGCACGGTCCAGCACCCCGCCTTCGTCATCCATGGCCACACGATCAGCCAGACACCCGACGAACGCCCGAACCGGATCGGGATCGACACGGGCGCCTATGCGAGCGGCCTGTTGACCGCAATCTGTCTTGAGGGAACCGAGCACCGCTACATCACCGCGAAGCGCCCCGCCTGAAGCCGCACGGGCAGCGTCGGCGAAGGCGCCGCGCTGCCCGCGAAGGGTCTTACTTCAGCAAGTCGACCGCGAACACGCGGACCGTCTCGGCGATCTCGGGCCGGGTCAGCGCGACCGCGAGGTTCGCGGTCATGTAGCCCGCCTTGTCGCCGCAATCGTAGCGCTTGCCCTGGAAGGTCAGCCCGTGGAACGGCTGGTCGCCGATCATCCGTGCCATCGCGTCGGTCAGCTGGATCTCGCCGCCGGCACCCTTGCCCTGCGTCTCCAGGATCCGCATCACCTCGGGCTGGAGAATGTAACGCCCGATCACCGCGAGGTTCGACGGCGACGTGCCCGCTGCGGGCTTCTCGACCAGACCCTTGACCTCGGTCAGCGCGCCATCGCGCGCGCCCGGCGTGATGACGCCGTACATGTGCGTCATGTCGTCGGCGACTTCCTGCGCGCAGATAATGTTGCCACCGGTCTGCTCATAGGCCGCGACCATCTGCTTGAGGCAGCCCGGCTCGCCGACCATGAAATCGTCCGCGAGCAGCACCGCGAACGGCTCGTCACCGACGATGTCGCGCGCGCACCACACCGCATGGCCAAGGCCCATCGGCTCCTGCTGACGGACATAGGCGACTGCGCCCGGCGCAAGCCGGGTCTGCTCGAGGAGCTTGAGCGACTTGCCACGCGCGGACATCGTCGCTTCGAGCTCATAGGCAATGTCGAAATGGTCCTCGATCGCGGACTTGCCGCGGCCGGTGACGAAGATCATCTGCTCGATGCCGGCTTCGATCGCTTCGTCGACCGCATATTGGATCAACGGACGATCGACGACGGGGAGCATTTCCTTGGGGACCGCCTTGGTCGCCGGAAGGAACCGAGTTCCCAGGCCACCAACCGGGAAAACAGCCTTGCGCAGGGGTTTAATGGCCATCGAGAGATTCCTTCACGATCTTATGACGTCGCAAAGGCGTTACCGCGCTGCAGCACGGATTTAAAGGGCATTAACCAAGACAAAGCACCAATCGAGCTGCTTATACGGTAAAACTTTCGCCACACCCGCACGCGCCCTTGGCATTCGGGTTGTTGAACACGAACCCGGCGGTGAAGTCGTCCTCGACCCAATTCATCGTCGAACCAATCAGATACAGGATCGAACCACCGTCGACGAACAGCGTCCCGCCCGCCGTATCGATCCGCTCGTCGAACGGTTTCGCCTCGCTGACGTAATCGACCGAATAGGCGAGGCCCGAGCACCCGCGCTTGGGCGTCGACAGCTTGACGCCGATCGCCTCCGCCGGGGCGCGCTGCATCAATTCCGCGATCCGCGCCTCGGCCGACGGCGTCAGGTTGAGCGCGGCAGGCCGCGGGCGGGCGATCGTCGCCATTACAGCATCCCCAGTTCGAGTTTCGCGTCGTCCGACATCTTGGCGGGATCCCATGGTGGATCCCAGACGAGGTTGACCTCGGCCGAACCGACCCCGGGGACCGACCCGACGCGAAGCTCGACCTCGCCCGGCATCGACTCCGCGACCGGGCAATGCGGCGTGGTCAGCGTCATCATCACGACGGCATGGCCCGCCTCGGTCACTTCAACGCCGTAGATCAGGCCCAGGTCATAGATGTTGACCGGGATTTCCGGGTCGTAAATGTCCTTGAGCGCTTCGATCACGCCTTCGTACACCGCGCCGCCGGGCGCACCCGCAGCATCGGCCTGCGGCTTTTGCGTGAGAAAGCCTTCGAGATAGTCGCGCTTGCGCTCGAACGTCTCGGTTGCGGCTTCGACGCGGGCGCGCGGGGGCTGCTCGACGCCCGTCACCTCTTCGATCTCGATCCGGTCACTCATGTGAAAGTCCTACCCAAAAATTCGCGTCACGCGCTCGATCCCGCGGACCAGCGCCTCGACGTCTGCGGCGGTGTTATAGACACCGAAGCTCGCTCTAGCCGTCGCATCGACACCGAGCGATGCCATCAGCGGCTGTGCGCAGTGATGGCCGGCGCGAACCGCCACTTTCGCTTCGTCCAAGATGGTGCCGATGTCGTGCGGATGCACCCCCTGAATCGAAAAGCTAACGATTCCAGCGGAATCCTCAGGCCCGAACAGCGTCAGCGAGTTGATCTGCGACAAGGCCTCGCGCGTCATTGTGACGAGCGCAGTTTCGTGCGCGTGGATCTTGTCGAGCCCGATCGATTCGACATAATCGATCGCGGCATGAAGCCCGAGCGCGCCGACGATATGCGGCGTTCCTGCCTCGAACCGGCCCGGGGGCGGCGCGTAGGTGGTGCGTTCGAAGCTGACGCTGTCGATCATCGACCCGCCACCCTGATACGGCGGCATCGCCTCGAGCAGTTCGGGCCGCGCCCACAGCACGCCGATCCCGGTCGGGCCGTACAGCTTGTGCGCGGAGAAAACGAAGAAATCGCAATCGAGCGCGGCCATGTCGACCGTCATCCGCGGCACCGACTGGCACCCGTCGAGCAGGATCTTCGCGCCGACCGAATGCGCGATCTCCGCCGCACGCTTGCCGTCGAGCACCGAGCCGAGCACGTTCGAGACATGCGCCAGCGCGACGAGCTTGTGCTGCGGCGTGATCATCGCCGCCATCGCATCGAGGTCGATCCGGTGGTCCGCGGTCAGCGGGAGCACGTCGATATGCGCGCCGACACGCTCGGCGACCATCTGCCACGGCACGATATTGCTGTGATGCTCGAGCTGCGACAACAGGATACGGTCGCCCGCCTTGAGCTGCGTCCCCGCCCAGCTGTGCGCGACGAGGTTGATCCCCTCGGTCGCGCCACGGACGAAGACGATCTCGTCCGCGCTGCCCGCACCCAGGAAGCTCGCGACTTTGCGGCGCGCGGCTTCATAGGCGAGCGTCATGTCGGCGGAACGCTGGTACACGCCGCGATGCACAGTCGCGTAGGATGTGTCGTAGGCGCGCGTGATCGCGTCGATCACCGGCTGCGGCTTCTGCGCCGTGGCGGCGGTATCGAGATACGCCCAGCCGGTTGGGATGGCGGGGAAATCCGCGACATGGTCCAGCGCGGCGGTTGTCGATGCGGTCATCACGTTCATCTCCTCCCCTCCCTGGAAGGGAGGGGGCGGGGGTGGGTCGGCATGAGGGGAGAACGCGGCCCGTACAACGGACCAACCCACCCCCGGCCCCTCCCTTGCAGGGAGGGGAGCAGATCACGCGCGCTCACAACATCCGCTCCAACGCCGCCTGCGCCGCCGCCTCGACCCGCGCGCGCTCGGCCGGATCGTCGATCCCGTCGAACACCGACCCAATAAACGCGCCGAGCAGCATCACCTTGGCCTGCGCCGGTGCAATCCCGCGCGACGCAAGATAGAACAGCGCATTCGCATCCAGCTCGCCCACGGTCGCGCCATGCGCGCACTTCACATCGTCGGCATAGATCTCGAGCTCTGGCTTCGCATTCGCGGTCGCGGTGCGGCTGAGGAGCATCGCCTTGACGCTCTGCGACGCATCGGTCTTCTGCGCATGCCGCGCGACCGCGACCTTGCCGAGATACGACCCCGTCGCGCGCCCGCCGAGCACCGAGCGCACCACCTGGTTGGAAGTCGCGTTGGGCTCGATATGGTTGAGCGTGGTGACGATCTCGAGCGTCTGCTCCCCCGTCCCCAGCATCGCGCCGCCAAGCTCGAAATGCGCGCCCGAGTGACACGTCACGTCGATCGCAACGCGCCCGAAACTGCCGCCGGTGTTGAGCACATGAAACGTCGCAGTCGCGCCTTCGCGCAGGATCACGCGGTAATCGCGGATCGCGACGGTGTCGGTCGCGGCGTCCTGCACGATGACGCGCGCGATCGATGTGCCTGCGGGCACGTCGATCACTTCGGTCTGGACGGGCCAGACCGACGCGACCGCCTCGAGGTTGCTATAATGCCACGTCTCATCGCGGCGGGTCGGAACTGCCAAAACGGTCATCTCCCCTCCCCTTCAGGGGAGGGGCAGGGGGTGGGGGAAGCCTCGCAGAGAGTACCATCGGAATGCAGTGCACTGCACTGCCCCACCCCAACCCCTCCCCCGAGGGGGAGGGGCTTGCTGTTGCGCGCGCCGCTCACGCAACCACCCCGGCATAGCCTTCGCGCTCCAGCTCCGCCGCGAGTTCCGGCCCGCCCGAACGAATGATCCGCCCAGCCGACAAAACATGCACGAAATCGGGTGCAACATAGCTCAAAAGCCGCTCGTAATGGGTGATAAGGATCACCGTTTTGTCGCTTTTCCGCATGATTCGGTTGATGCCTTCACCAACAATCCGCAGCGCATCGATGTCGAGCCCGCTATCGGTCTCGTCGAGAATCGCGAGCTTGGGATCGACGATCCCCATCTGCACCATCTCGTTGCGCTTCTTCTCGCCGCCGGAAAAACCAACGTTTACCGGGCGCTTGAGCATCTCCTGATCCATGCTGAGCAAATCCGCCTGCGCACGCGCGAGCTTCAGAAATTCCGCGCCCGACAAAGGCTTCTCGTCCCGCCCCTTACGCTGCGCGTTGAGCGCCTCGCGCAGGAACTGGACGTTGGAAACGCCGGGAATTTCAACCGGATACTGAAAACCCAGGAACAGCCCCGCAGCAGCGCGCTCATGCGGTTCCATCTCGAGCAGATTCTGTCCGTCAAATTCGACGCTGCCGGACGTAACCTCATACCCCGGCCGCCCGCCAAGCACATAGCCAAGCGTCGACTTACCCGCGCCGTTCGGGCCCATGATTGCATGGACCTCGCCCGCATTTACCTGCAGGCTCAAGCCCTTGAGGATTTCCTTGCCATCGATTTCGGCGTGGAGGTCGGTGATTTTAAGCATCTGTCTTCCGCAAATTCGTATCAATATTTCCAGCGTCACGCCGGTGTGTGGCGAAGTTCACCCCACCGAGCCTTCGAGCGAGATCCCGAGCAATTTCTGCGCTTCAACCGCAAATTCCATCGGCAGCTGCTGCAGCACCTCCTTGGCGAACCCGTTGACAATCAACGCAACCGCGCTCTCCGAATCGAGCCCGCGCTGCATCGCGTAGAACATCTGGTCGTCGGAAATCTTCGAGGTCGTCGCCTCATGCTCGATCTGCGCCGACGGGTTGCGCACCTCGATATACGGCACGGTATGCGCGCCGCACTGGTCGCCCAGCAGCAGCGAATCACACTGCGTAAAGTTACGAACACCCTCCGCACCCGGCGCGACCCGCACTAAGCCACGGTAAGTATTGTCCGACCGCCCAGCTGAGATCCCCTTCGACACGATCGTCGAGCGCGATCCCTTGCCGTTGTGGATCATCTTGGTGCCGGTATCCGCCTGCTGGCGGTTGTTGGTGACCGCGACCGAGTAGAATTCGCCGACCGAATTCTCGCCGTTGAGCACGCACGACGGATATTTCCACGTGATCGCGCTGCCGGTCTCGACCTGCGTCCACGACACCTTCGAGTTTTTACCCTGACACAGCGCGCGCTTGGTGACGAAATTGTAGATCCCGCCCTTGCCGTTCTCGTCGCCCGGATACCAGTTCTGGACGGTCGAATATTTGATCTCGGCATCGTCGAGGGCAACCAGCTCGACCACCGCGGCGTGAAGCTGGTTCTCATCGCGCATCGGGGCGGTGCAGCCCTCGAGATACGAGACGTACGAACCCTTGTCGGCGACGATCAGCGTGCGCTCGAACTGGCCGGTGTTCTCGGCGTTGATGCGGAAATAGGTCGACAGCTCCATCGGGCAGCGGACGCCTTCGGGAATGTAGACGAAGGTCCCGTCGCTGAACACCGCGGCATTGAGCGTAGCGAAGTAATTGTCGGTCATCGGCACGACGCGCCCGAGCCACTTGCGGACGAGCTCGGGATATTCCTTGATCGCTTCCGAAATGCTGCGGAAGATGACGCCAGCAGCCTCGAGCTCCTTGCGGAACGTCGTCGCGACCGAGACCGAGTCGAACACCGCGTCCACGGCGACGCGGCGCTTGGGCTGGCCGTCCTCGCCAAGCTCCTCGACGCCCGCGAGCATTTTCTGCTCGGCGATCGGGATGCCGAGCTTCTCATAGACGCGCAGGATCTCGGGATCAACCTCGTCGAGCGAGCCGAGCTTTGGTTTCGGCTTGGGCTCGGCGTAGTAGAACGCGTCCTGATAATCGATCGGTTCGAGATTGAGCTTCGCCCAATCAGGCGATTCCAGCGTCTGCCACAGGCGAAACGCCTTGAGCCGCCAGTCGAGCATCCACTGCGGCTCGCCCTTCTTGGCGGAGATGAACCGGACGGTGTCTTCGCTCAGCCCCTTGGGCGCGAAGTCCTGTTCGATATCGGAGTGGAAGCCCCACTCATAGGTCTTGTTGACGGCCTCATAGGCCTGCGCATTCTTGGTAGCCATCATGCAATCCCTGCCGCGTGGCGGCGTTCAGCTAATCTAAAATTCTTCGTGGCTTTGTGGCTTTGTGCGAGAAAATCTGGGTCGCACAAAGACACTAAGCCACGAAGGCAGAAGGAGGTGGTGTCGGTCATGCCGGTGCCCTCGACAGGCTGGCCAGCGAGACGCCGTCGAGCGCACCACGGACCGCGCCGTTGACGACGTTCCAGTGCGGCTTGACCCGGCAATCGCCTTCCAGCGCGCAGTCGTGCCGGCCCTCGTCGACACAGGTCGTCATCGCGATCGGCCCCTCGACCGCCTCGATGATCTCCGCAAGCGAGATCGCCGCGGCAGGGCGCGCGAGGCGGAAACCGCCACCGGTGCCGCGCGTGCTCTCAATCAGCCCGCCCGCGGACAGGCGGCTGACGAGCTTCTGCACGGTCGGCAGCGGCAGCCCGGTCTCCTCGGCGAGTAGCGTCGCATTGAGCCGGCACGACGAGCCGCAATGTCGCGCAGCGGCGGACATCATCACGACGGCATAGTCGGCAAGGCTGGAAAGACGCATTAGCTCCAATCGGACGATATTGGTAGGATTGCAGATGGGGGTGCAGGGTGAGTCGGTCAACCCCTGTCGAAGGCTGGTGTCACCCTGAACTTGTTTCAGGGTCCACGGAGCCACGAGTCCGGTCCGTGCCCGTAGCGCGGTGGATGCTGAAACAAGTTCAGCATGACGGTAGCGAGGCGGGGGACGGCTCGCTACACACCGGCGCGCTTTGACGCGGGCCAGCACCAGTGTCATCAGGCCCCATGCTTTTCCCGCTCATCCGCCCCGCCCTTTTCGCGCTCGATGCGGAGCAGGCGCATGGCCTGACCATCGCGTTGCTGTCCAGATTCACCAGTAAGCCCCCCAAAAGCGCCCCGATCCTGCGGACCACCGTGGCTGGGCTCAATTTCGCCAACCCGCTCGGACTCGCCGCCGGGGTCGACAAGAACGGCGAAGCGATCGACGGCTTCTTCGGATTAGGCTTCGGCAGCGTCGAGATCGGCACGCTGACCCCCCTCCCGCAAGCGGGCAACCCGCGCCCGCGGCTGTTCCGCCTGGTCGAAGACGAAGCCGTCATCAACCGGATGGGGTTCAACAACGGCGGCATCCACGCCGCCCTCCCCCGCGCGAAGGCCGCGAAGCGGCGCGGGGTGCTCGGCATCAACGTCGGCGCGAACAAGGATGCGCCCGACCGGATCGCGGATTACGCCCACGGCGTCGCGGCGGCGGCACCGATCGCGGATTACGTCACGGTCAACATCTCGTCCCCCAACACGCCTGGCCTACGCGATCTCCAGCATGGCCGCGAACTGACCGACCTGCTCGCCGCCGCAGACGATGCGCGCCGGATCGGCAAGACACCCCGCCTGTTCCTCAAGGTCGCCCCCGATCTCGACGCGTCCGCGATCGACGCGATCGCGCGCGCGGCGATCGACCATCACGTCGATGCGCTGATCGTCAGCAACACGACGATCTCGCGCCCCGACCTGCGCTCGGCCAATGCGGGCGAGACGGGCGGCCTGTCGGGCGCACCGCTTGCACCGCTCGCCCGCCAGCGGTTGCGCGATTTCCGCAAGGCGACCGGGGGCACGATACCGCTGATCTCGGCGGGCGGGATCGACAGCGCGGACGAAGCCTATGCCCGCATCCGCGCCGGCGCGAGCCTGGTCCAGCTGTACAGCGCGCTGGTCTATCGCGGACCGGGCTTGGCACAGAGGATCACGCATGGCCTGGCAAAGGCGCTAGAACGCGACGGCTTTGCAAATGTGGCGGCTGCGGTTGGCGTCGACGGCTGATCGGCGCCGCTGCCATCCGCTTGAATTCTGGCTCGAACCCACCGATGCGCTGGCATGACGCCAGCCCGATGGATAGGGCGCGTTGATCCGCTTCGAAGGAATGGTCCGATGTCTGCACCCGAACTCATCCGCATCGCCACGCCGCATCTGTCCGCCGCGATCAATCCGCTCGGCGCGGAACTGACGCATCTCCACGATGCGGATGGCCGCGAATTGATGACGAACGCCGATCCGGCCTTCTGGGCGGGCCATGCGCCGTTGCTGTTCCCGGTCGTCGGGCGATTGAACGGCGACGTGCTCCACGTCGACGGCACCGCTTATCCGATGAAGCAACATGGCTTCGCCCGCCGCAGCCTGTTCAAGTTGGTCGAGCACGACGCGACGCGTGCGGTGTTCCTCCTCGAGGACAATGCGGAAACCCGCGCCGCCTATCCCTTCGCCTTCGCGTTGCGCGTGACCTACACGATCACCGACGCGACGCTGGCGATTTCGGTGGAGATCGAGAACCGCAACAACACCAGCCTCCCCGCGAGCTTCGGCTTCCACCCCGCCTTCGCCTGGCCGCTGCCTTACGGCTTGCCGCGGAGCGAGCACAGGATCGTCTTCGCCGCGGACGAACCCGACGCCCTGCGCGAACTCGCGGGCAATGCGATCATCGAACAGCGCCGCCCGTCTCCCCTCGACGGCCGCACGCTCGCGCTTGATGACGCGCTGTTCGAACGCGATGCGCTGATCTGGGATTCGGTCCGCTCGCGCAGCGTGCGCTATGGCGCGCCGACCGGGCCGCAGTTGCGGGTCGATTTCCCCGACATGCCGATGCTCGGGATCTGGACCAAGCCGGGTGCCGCCTTCATCTGTATCGAGCCGTGGCACGGCATCGCCGACCCGGCAGGCTTCGCGGGCGATATCCGCGAGAAACCGGGCATCGTCGAGATCGCGCCCGGTGCGACGCTGGCGTGCGCGATGCAGGTGACGTTGGAGGGCTGAGGCGCTACAGCGCAGCGATGAATCACACGTCCGACCGCCGCACCTTCGCGATCATCTCCCACCCAGACGCCGGCAAGACCACGCTGACCGAAAAGCTGCTGCTGTTCGGCGGCGCGATCCATCTTGCCGGCGAGGTCAAGGCACGCGGGCAGAACCGGCGTGCGCGCTCGGACTGGATGAAGATCGAGCAGCAGCGCGGCATCTCGGTGACGTCGTCGGTTATGACGTTCGAGCGCAACGGGCTGACCTTCAACCTGCTCGATACGCCGGGCCACGAGGACTTTTCCGAAGACACGTACCGCACGCTGACCGCGGTCGACTCCGCAGTCATGGTGATCGACGCCGCGCGCGGGATCGAGGCGCAGACGCGCAAGCTGTTCGAAGTCTGCCGGTTGCGTTCGGTGCCGATCATCACCTTCGTCAACAAGGTCGATCGCGAAGGGCGCCCGCCGTTCGAACTGCTCGACGAGATCGCCGAGATGCTCCAGCTCGATGTCACGCCGATGAGCTGGCCGGTCGGGATGGGGAGTGATTTCGAGGGGGTGTACGATCTCCACGCCAACAGCCTGAGCCAGCCAGAGGGGCCGAGCCGCGAGTTCCTCGGCAAGGCGCTGTCGTTCACCGGGCTCGACGATCCAGCGCTCGCTACGACGCTGAGCCCGGCGGGGCTGCAGTTGCTCCAGGACGAGTCCGAGCTCGCGCTTGGCGGTTATGGCGCGTTCGATGTCGAAGCGTATCGTGGCGGCGACCAGACCCCGGTCTATTTCGGCTCGGCGCTGAAGGAGTTCGGGGTCGCTGAACTGATCGACGCGCTCGGCCGCCATGCGCCGGGTCCGCGCCCGCAGCCCGCCGAGCCCGAGCAGGTGCTCCCCGAGCGTGCCGACGTCACCGGCTTCGTGTTCAAGGTCCAGGCGAACATGGACCCCAACCACCGCGATCGCATCGCGTTCATGCGGCTGTGTTCGGGCACGTTCAAGCGCGGCATGAAGCTGACCCCGACCGGACACGGCAAGCCGATCGCGATCCACTCGCCGATCCTGTTCTTCGCGCGCGAGCGCGAGCTCGCGGACGAGGCGTTTCCGGGCGACATCATCGGTATTCCCAACCACGGCACGCTGCGGGTGGGGGATACGCTATCCGAGCGCGCGGATGTGCGCTTCACCGGGCTGCCGAACTTTGCGCCCGAAATCCTGCGCCGCGTCGCATTGAAGGATCCGACCAAGACCAAGCAGTTGCGCAAGGCGCTCGACGACATGGCCGAAGAGGGCGTGACGCAGGTGTTCTACCCCGAGATCGGGTCGAACTGGATCATCGGCGTGGTGGGGCAGCTCCAGCTCGAGGTGCTGCTGTCGCGGCTCGAGGCGGAGTATAAGGTTGATGCGGGGCTCGAGATGGCGCCGTACGATACCGCGCGCTGGGTGTCGGCGAAGGATCCGGCGGATCTCAAGGCATTCATGGATTTGAACCGCACGTCGATGGCGAAGGATCGCGACAACAACCCCGTCTACATGGCGAAGACCGCTTGGGACGTGGGCTATGTCGCGGATCGCTACCCCAAGGTCACGTTCGCGGCGACGCGCGAACGCTAAGCCTTGAAGCAATAGCCAGCGTCCGTTCGGGCTGAGCGAAGTCGAAGCACCGCGCGTAAGGCAAGGGCCTTCGACTGCGCTCAGGCCGAACGGAGGCGGGTGAGTCCGGCGCGAGCGCCCTCAGGCCGCGGCGTCCTGCTCCAATGCCTCGACCAAGGCCTCGCGCACGGCGAGGATCGTGCCGTAACTCGCGGCGGGCAACGGCGCCCTGGCAGCGGGACGTTTGCGCTCCGCCATCAAGGCCTGCTGTACCCCGCGAATGGTATAGCCATCCTCGTTGAGCATCTTTGCGATGCGCTGCACCAGCGCCACGTCGGTCGGACGATAATAGCGCCGGTTACCAGCGCGTTGAAGTGGCCTCAGTTGCGGGAAACGCGTTTCCCAATAGCGCAGGATATGCTGCGGCAGACCCGTATCGCGCGATAGTTCGCCGATCGTACGGTAAGCCCCTTCCGCCTTGATCGGCGGCGTTGGCATTTCAGTCATGGTAAAGCTCAGTCTGCTTCGACGATGCGATCGCGCATCATCTGGCTGGCCCGAAATGTCAGTACACGACGCGGCGCGATGGGAACTTCGATTCCCGTCTTTGGGTTGCGACCGACCCGCTCCCCCTTGTCTCGTAGGACAAAGGTCCCAAACCCCGAGATCTTCACATTCTCACCCTTCGCGAGCGATCCGCACATGTGCGACAAGATCTGTTCGACCAGTCGCGACGAGTCCGCGCGCGACAGTCCGACTTGATGATGTAGTGCTTCGGCAAGATCTGCCCGTGTCAACGTTCCTGCAGGTGCCATTCCGGTATCCCTCCCCAAGCGGCAAGGCGTTGGTCTAACACACAGAAGGTGCAAACGGAAAGCTCTAGTTACAGAAGCGTAACAACGTCTGCCTCAAAAACGGACGACTGCGGCGCCCCAAGTGAAACCGCCGCCCATTGCTTCGAGCACGATCAAGTCACCCCGCTTGATCCGGCCGTCCTTTACCGCGGTGTCGAGCGCAAGTGGAACCGATGCAGCAGACGTGTTGGCATGTTGATCGACCGTGACGACGACCTTGTCGGGAGAAAGCCCCAATTTGCGCGCGGTGGCATCGAGGATCCGGGCATTGGCCTGGTGCGGCACGACCCAATCGACATCTTCGGCCGAAAGGCTACACGCTGCCAAGGTCTCGGTCATCACACCCGCCAAATTGACGACGGCGTGGCGAAACACTTCGCGGCCTTTCATGCGCACCTTGCCGACCGTTCCGGTGGTCGAGGGGCCGCCATCGACGTAGAGCAGTTCGTTATGCCGTCCGTCCGCGTGCAGACGAGTCGACAGGATTCCGCGCCCTTCCGCGCCCGCATCGCCATTGTCCTGACCTTCGAGAACGACCGCGCCGGCCCCGTCGCCAAACAGGACGCAGGTCGTGCGATCCTCCCAGTCGAGGATGCGGCTGAACGTCTCCGAACCGATCACCAGCGCACGGCGTGCCGAACCGGCGCGGATCATGCTGTCGGCGACCTGCAACGCGTAGAGGAAACCCGAACAGACCGCCGCGACGTCGAACGCCACGCAGTCGTTAATGCCCAGACTTGCTTGAACCTTGGTCGCGCTCGACGGAAAGGTCTGGTCCGGCGTCGCGGTCGCGAGTACGATCAGGTCGATGTCCTGTGCAGCCAGACCGGCAGCGCCAAGCGCGGCCCGGCACGCATCCGCCGCGAGCGTCGCAGTCGTCTCGTCTGGGGCGGCGATATGGCGGAACCGGATGCCGGTGCGCTCGACGATCCATTCGTCGGTCGTATCGACGGTTTCGGCGAGTTCCGCATTCGACACGCGCCGCGCCGGGAGGGCCGAACCGGTCCCGACGATTACCGAACGTATCATGCTGCCTTCGCCTCGAATTCACGCAAGTCCTCGACGATTCGCCGAGTCAGGTCATCCCGCACCATCTTGGCGGCGGCAGTGATCGCAGTCGCCACGCCAATCGCATTGGCGCTGCCATGACTTTTGACCACCAGCCCATTGAGGCCGAGGAAAACCGCGCCATTGTGATTGTTAGGGTCGAGATGATGCCGCAACAGGTCGGTCGCGGGCTTGGAGATCAGGAACCCGATCTTCGAACGAACCGACGACCGGAACGCCCGCTTGAGCAAGTCCGCAACGAATCGCGCGGTGCCCTCGGCGGTCTTGAGCGCGATGTTGCCGGAAAATCCGTCGCATACGATCACATCGACGTCGCCGCGCGACAGCTTGTCGCCCTCGATGAAGCCGGTGAACTGCAACGGGAGATGCGATGCATGGCGCAACGCCTGCGCCGCATCGCGGATCACGTCGGTCCCCTTCTGGTCCTCGCTGCCGATGTTGAGCAGCGCGACTCGCGGACGCGCGAGATCAAGCGAAGTGCGCGCGTACGCGGCCCCCATCACGGCAAATTGGATGAGGTTTCGTGCATCGCACTCGGTGTTGGCACCGAGATCTAGCACGACGGTATCGTTATTCCCCAGCGTCGGCATCAAACCGGCCAACGCAGGGCGATCGATTCCCGGGATCATCCGCAGCGACAGCTTCGCCATCGCCATCATCGCGCCGGTGTTGCCAGCGGAGACGCACGCGGCGGCCCTACCCTGCTTCACCAGATCGATCGCGATCCCCATCGACGTCTTCTTGGACCGGCGAATCGCCTGCGTAGGCTTTTCGCTGGACCCAACGACCTCGGGCGCATGCACGATTTCAACGTGCGGAGCGAGATCCGGATGCCGTTTGAGTTCGGCAGCGATCGCCTCCTCGTCACCGACGAGCAGGAAATGCATATCCTGGAACCGTTGGCGTGCGCGGGCGACCCCGGCCAGCACGACTGCCAGCCCTTCGTCGCCACCCATCGCGTCGATCGCGATACGGGAGCTGTTCGTCACGCTGGCAGCTCCCTATACACGCCCGATGGCACGATCCGTTGCCGATCCCGTCAGGATCAGCCTTCGACCGAGACGATCTCGCGGCCGTTATAATGGCCGCACGCCGTGCAGAGGTTATGCGGACGCTTCAGTTCGCCGCAGTTCGGGCATTCCTGAAACGACGCAATGGTCAGCGAGTCGTGCGAACGACGCATGCCGCGCTTGGACGGCGTGGTTTTTTCTTTTTGGGACGGCCATTTCGGCGAAACCTTATACTTGTCTAAACCGGTGCGATAAGCCCGAACCAGGTACGACGCAATCGACGTCATGGTCGACCGCGCAAGCGGCACCGGCGGCCAGACATCTCGCGAAGATGGCGGGCTATAGCGATTCTGCGCGGCGTTGCAAGCGCTGCCCGCGCGTGCGACGGGTTCGATCTGCGAATAAGGGGACAATTTGCGATGATATCCGGTTCAGACATGACGATCTCGCTCGCAACCGCGGGCGCTGCGGCGATTATCAACCTCTGGCTTGCGATTCGCATCGGGGCGGTCCGGACCAAGTCGAAGGTCATGATCGGCGATGGCGGCAACGAAATGCTGATTCGCCGGATGCGCGCTCAAGCCAATTTTGTCGAATACGCGCCTTTCATCCTGATCCTGATCGCCCTGATCGAGTTCACATCGGGCAGCTCGTGGTGGTTGTGGGCGGCAAGCGCCGCCTTCCTGATCGCGCGCATTCTGCACGCGCTGGGGATGGATGGCCTGAAGATCGGGCGGATGATCGGGACGATCGTGACCTTTGGCTTGCTGCTCGGGCTTGGCGGCTATGCCATCGCGGTGCCGCTGATGGGGCATCCTGCCACGCATGTCGTGGCGCCGAGCGTGGCCCCGGCGGGCTAAAGACTACGTCGTCCCGATCGGAAATCTGAGCGGTCGCGGGTATTCCCGCTCGACCGCTCAGGCCGACCGTGGCTCAGGCCGCCAGTGCGGCGTCGCTGACGAACATGTTGGTAGCCCGCTCGTGCGCGATCGTGCTTGCCGGGCCGTGGCCGGGCAGGAACGTCGTCTCATCGCCCAGCGGCCATAGTTTCGTGACGATCGATTCGATCAGTTGTGGATGGCTGCCGCGTGGAAAGTCGGTTCGTCCGACCGATCCGGCGAACAGCACGTCGCCGACGATCGCGAGCTTCGATGGGGCATGGTGGAAAATGACGTGCCCCGGCGTGTGCCCCGGCGTTTCGTAAACGTCGAGCACGAGATCGCCGACGGTCACCGTATCCCCTTCGACCAGCCAGCGGTCGGGTTCGAAATTGATCCCCGGAATGCCGTATTGCGCCCCACTCTCGGACAGGGTCGCGGTCAGGAAGCGGTCCTCTTCGTGCGGCCCCTCGATCGCTACGCCATATTCGTCCGCAAGCGGCTTCGCCTCGCCACAATGGTCGATGTGGCCGTGCGTCAGGATGACCTTTTCGATCGTCACGCCGTGCTGCGCCGCCGCCGCGCGCAATTTGGGCAGGTCGCCGCCGGGATCGACGAACGCACCGCGCATCGTCGCCGTACACCATAATAACGTGCAATTCTGTTGCAGCGGCGTAACCGGGACAATCGCTGCGCGGAGGGGTGGAATGCTCATCACCGATGGATAGGGTGCTGGAGCAAGTCGGGCAAGGATCCGCTAGCCTCGCACAAAGACCGTACGCCGGGGGTTGCCCCGGACGCGCCAAGCGGGGCATCTGGCAACCAGCCATGCTCAGTCTTCAGACCAAGCCCTTCGTATTGCTCGACGATGCCCGCGCAGACGGGGCGCCGGCCCGTCTGTATGTTGAGCCAGTTCGGATTCTTACGGCACAGACCCTGAACGAGATCGACGCGGTCCTGATGGCGCTGCGCGAGGCCCGCAAGGCCGGGCTCGATGCCGTGGGCTATTTTGCTTATGATGCCGCGGCCGCGTTCGAGCCCGCACTCGGTCGAGTGGCTCCGGAGGGAGACGTATCGCTCCCGCTGGCGTGGTTCGGGCTGTTTAACGGCTATCGCACGATCGCGCCCGAAGACGTTCCCGGTTTGCTCCCCGACCCCGCCGGTGCGTGGAACGCGCCCCCCGAACCCCAGATTGCGCTCTCGACCTACGACTCGCAGTTTGCGGCGGTGCAGGCGGAGATCGTCGCGGGCGGATTGTATCAGGCGAACCTTACCTATCGTGCGCGGATGCGGGTCCACGGCGACCCGTTGTCGCTCTACGCCCGGCTGCGGACGCGGGCGGGGGCCGGGTTCGGCGCGTTGATCGATACCGGCGACGCGACGATCCTGTCGCTGTCGCCCGAACTGTTCTTCGCGCTGGAGGGGGATCGACTAACCTGTCGCCCGATGAAGGGCACGGCGCGGCGCGAAGCTGGTTACGCCACGGATGCCGCAGCCGCCGCCGCGCTCACGCAGGACCCCAAGCAACGCGCCGAGAACCTGATGATCGTCGATCTGATGCGCAACGATCTGGCGCGAATCGCCCGCCCCGGGTCGGTCGCCGTGCCGAGCCTGTTCGCGGTCGAGAGTTATCCCACCGTTCATCAGATGGTTTCCACCGTCACCGCAGACCTTGCGGCAGGCTCTGATGCGGTCGACGTGCTCGCGGCGCTCTTCCCATGCGGGTCGATCACGGGCGCGCCCAAGATCGCCGCGATGCACGCCATCGCCCGGATCGAAGCCAGCCCGCGCGGGCTCTATACCGGCACGATCGCTCGCTTCGATGCGACCGGCGATGCGATGGCGAACGTTGCGATCCGGACCGTCGCGTGGCGCAAGGGTGCCGACACTGCAGACCTGGGCGCCGGCGGTGGGATCGTCGCCGATTCGAGTCCCGCGGCGGAATGGGACGAGGCGAAGGCCAAACTCGCGTTTCTGACGCACGACGTCCGGCGCTTCGACCTGATCGAGACGATGGCCTTCGACCCATACCAGGGTCTGTTGCTGCTGGAGACGCATCTCGCGCGCCTGGCGGAAAGTGCACGCACGTTCGACTTCGCCTTCGACCGGCATATCGCGCGCAACGAGTTGCAGGCCGCGACCTTCCGGTTGCGGACCGCTGCGCGCGTGCGGCTCGTGCTCTCGCCGAGCGGGGCGGTCGCGGTCGAAATCGGCGCGATGCCCGCCGCGCTCGCCGAACCGGTCAGCGTGGAGGTCGTGCCCCTGCCGGTCGCCCCGGCGGACATCCGACTGCGCCACAAAACGAGCGACCGAAGCTTCTACGATACCGCGCGACGAGACTCCGACTGTTTCGAGGTCGTGTTCGAACGCCCGGACGGCCGGTTGACCGAAGGAAGCTTCACCTCGCTGTTCGTGCCGCGCGGGGATGTGCTGGTAACCCCTCCCCTCGCCGACGGATTGTTGCCGGGGGTGTTGCGCGCCGACTTGCTGGCAAGCGGTCGCGCGGTGGAAGGGCATCTCACCCATGCGGACCTGACGAACGAATTTTTCATCGGCAACGCGCTTCGCGGACTGATTCGTGCGCGACGAACGGTTGCGGCGTCGCGCTTCGCACGATAAGCGCTCGCGCGTCCGTTGCCACCCGACCAAGGCTCATTGCTATGAATCCCTCCGCCGCGCTCAACCGTATCAAGCCGTCGCCGACGCTTGCCATCACGTCGCGGGTGCAGGAATTGAAGCGTGCAGGCGTCGACGTGATCGGCCTGGGGGCGGGCGAGCCCGATTTCGACACCCCCGATTTCGTCAAGGAAGCCGCGATCAAGGCGATCCGAGACGGCCAGACCAAGTACACCAACGTCGACGGCACGCCCGAGTTGAAGGCCGCCATCGTCGCGAAATTCGCGCGCGACAACGGCCTGACCTACGCGACCGACCAAGTCACCGTGAACGTCGGCGGCAAGCACACGCTGTTCAACGCGATCGTCGCGACGGTCGGGGCGGGTGACGAAGTCATCGTCCCCGCGCCTTATTGGGTCAGCTACCCCGACGTGGTGCTGTTCGCAGGCGGCACGCCGGTGTTCGTCGCGGCCGGCCCCGCGCAGGGGTACAAACTGCTCCCCGAGCAGCTCGAAGCAGCGATCACGCCCAAGACCAAGTGGGTCATCCTCAACTCGCCGTCCAACCCGACCGGCGCCGCCTATACCGCTGCCGAATTGAAGGCGCTCGGCGACGTGCTCGAACGTCACCCGCACGTCTGGATCTTCTCGGACGATATGTACGAGCACATCCTGTACGACGGTTTCGACTTCGCGACGATCGCGCAGGTCTGCCCGTCGCTCTACGAGCGCACGCTCACCGTCAACGGCTGCTCCAAGGCCTATGCGATGACCGGCTGGCGGATCGGTTATGCGGGTGGAGCATCGTGGTTGATCAAGGCGATGGCCAAGCTCCAGTCGCAATCGACCAGCAACCCCTGCTCGATCGCGCAGGCCGCGGCGGTCGCGGCGCTCAACGGCGACCAGTCGTTCCTCAAGGAGCGCGCGGCGGCGTTCCAGGTGCGGCGCGACCTCGTCGTCGGCATGCTCAACGCTGCCGAAGGGATCACCTGCCCCAAGCCCGACGGCGCCTTCTACGTCTATCCCGAATTCTCCGCGCTGATCGGCAAGTCGACTCCATCGGGCAAGCTGATCGACACGGACGAAGCGATGGTCGCCTATCTGCTCGACGACGCGAAGGTCGCGGCGGTGCAGGGCGCGGCGTTCGGCCTGTCGCCCGCGATGCGGATTTCCTACGCGACGTCGGATGCGTTGCTCACGTCGGCATGCGAGCGGATCCAGGCGGCGTGCGCCGCCTTGAGGTGAACCGCAGCCGAAACGATCGTTCAGCTTTCGGCAACGCTGAGTTTGCGAATTATCTCTTGTCGCGGTGCAGCATCAGGACGATGTGAGCCGTGACGCGATGGGCACTTTTGCCGTTGCGAAGAGGTAAGACGATGCGCAGCATCCTGAAGTCGGATTTCGTTTGGCAGTTCGTTGGCGGTTTCGCGCTGGGCGCGATCGCGCTTGTGACGCTGCATCCGGTCGAAGGTGCGCATGCCGCTACGCGCACGCAGGTTGCCGCGACGCGCTGAGCTTTTTGCGTCGTTCCCGCAAACAGTAACCCCGTCATTCCCGCGAAGGCGGGAAACCATTGATACTAGCGGCTTATAAGACGGGCACCGTCAGCCAGTATGGATCCCCGCCTTCGCGGGGATAACGAAAGTGGCGGGGATGACGGTGTGAGGAGAGGGGACGCCCCCCTTACCCTTCCAGACTCTTCGACGCCTGTTCGAACATGTCCTTAGACAGCCCCGGCGTTGCCACTATCCGCTCCAGTTCCGCCCGCATCAACCCGGCCCGCGCCGAATCGAACCGCCGCCAACGCCCGAGCGGCGGAATCAGCTTCGCCGCCGTCTGCGGATTGAGCTTGTCGAGCGCGATCAGCTGGTCCGCCAGGAACCGATAGCCCGCCCCCGACGCCGCGTTGAACGCGCGCTGATTGACCCCGAACGCGCCGATCAACGCCCGCGCGCGGTTGGGATTGGCCAGCGTGAAGTCGCGGTGCCGCGACAGCGCCTCGACCGCCGCGCCGGTATCGTCGCGCGGCGCCATCGCCTGTACCGAGAACCACTTGTCGAGCACCAGCGCATTGTCGCTGTAGCGGTTGTAGAAAATGTCGAGTGCGGGCTCGCGCTGCGGCGCATCCCCGCCGACCAGCGTCGCGAGCGCGCTTTGCCGGTCGGTCATGTTGTCCGCCGCCTCGAACTGCGCAAACGCGAGGTCGCCCGCATCCACCGCGCCCGATGCCGCGATATACCCCAGCGCGACCGCCTTGAGCCGTCGCTGGCCCTTCGCTTCGGGCGAATAGACATAGCCGCCGTCGCTTTGCGAGCGGTCATACGCTTCGCGCCATTGTGGCTCGAGCCCGCGCCCGATGTGGCGGCGCAGCGCCTCGCGCGCACGGAAGATCGCCTCGGGATCGACGATCGCCAACTGATCGCCGATGAAGCTCTCCGATGGCAGCAGCACTGCCTCAGCGATGAAAGCGGCATCGAGCGCTGCATCCGCAAGCGTTCCCCGCACCGCCGCAACCACGGCGGCATGATCCGCGCGACCGCTCGATGCACCCTCGACCAGCGTGTCGAGCATCAACTGCTGCAGCGCCTCGTAGCGCGCGAACGGATCGTCGTCATGCGCGCCGAGGAACGCGAGGTCTTCGGCGGTCCGGTCGGTCGCAATGATGGCAGGGGCGGAAAAGCCGCGGTTGATCGACAGGACGGGCCGCTCGGTGACGGTCTCGAACACGATCGTCTGCTCGGCATCGGTCAGCAGGATCGTCTGCTCGTCGGTCAGCGCATGGCCGGTCTCCGCGCCGAACAGCTTGATCTTGAGCGGAAGCACGACCGGAAGCTTGTCAGCTTGCCCCGGCGTCGGCGGGGTGCGCTGTGTCAGCACCAGCTCGGCACGCGCCGAGCCCAGATGGTGGGTCAACGACGCCGTGACGCGCGGGGTGCCAGCCTGCCCGTACCAGTTGCGGAATTGCTTGAGATCGACCCCGCTCGCGTCCTCGAGGCTCGCAACGAAGTCCTCGCAGGTCGCCGCCGTCCCGTCGAACCGATTGAAATACAGATCGGTGCCCGCACGGAACCGCTCCGCGCCAAGCATCGTCGCGAGCATCCGGATGATCTCGGCGCCCTTGTTGTAGATCGTCGCCGTGTAGAAATTCGAGATTTCCTGATACGCATCGGGCCGGATCGGGTGCGCAAGCGGCCCTGCATCCTCCGGGAACTGCGCCGCGCGAAGCCCGCGCACGTCCTCGATCCGCTTGACCGCGGCCGAGCCCTGGTCGGCGGAGAAGGTCTGGTCGCGATAGACCGTAAAGCCTTCCTTCAGCGAAAGCTGGAACCAGTCGCGGCAGGTGACGCGGTTACCCGACCAGTTGTGGAAATACTCGTGCGCCACGACTGCGGCGATCGCGTCGTAATCGTAATCGGTCGCGGTGTCGGGGTCCGCTAGGATGTAGCGGCTGTTGAAGACGTTGAGCCCCTTATTCTCCATCGCGCCGAAGTTGAAGTCGTCGACCGCGACGATGTTGAACACGTCGAGGTCATATTCGCGGCCATAGACCCGCTCGTCCCACGCCATCGACGTCTTGAGCGCATCGAGCGCATGATGCGTGCGCTGCAGATCGCCCTCGCGAACCCAGATGCCGAGCTCGACCGTCCGGCCCGAGCTGGTGACGAACGTGCCCCGGTTGACGGCGAGATCGCCCGCGACCAGCGCGAAGAGATAGCACGGCTTGGGGAAGGGATCGTTCCACTCCGCCCAATGCCGCCCGTCGCCTGCGTCGCCCTGCGCGACCGGATCGCCGTTCGCGAGCAGCACCGGATAGCGCGCCTTGTCCGCGGTCATCCGCACGCTGTAGCGGCTGAGCACGTCGGGGCGATCGGGGAAGAAGGTGATGCGGCGGAAGCCCTCCGCCTCGCACTGGGTGCAGAGATTGCCGCCCGAAGCGTAGAGCCCCATCAGCTGCGTGTTCCGATCGGGTGCGATCTCGACGACCGTCTCGACGACATGCGACGCGCCGGTCAGCGGCAGCACGAGCGCGCCGTCCTCGATCACCCATTCGTTGATCGCGACGCCGTCCACCATCACCGACAGCAGCGTCTGCCCTTCGCCGTCGAGCCGCAGCGGGCGATGATGCGCATCGCTGCGTTCCACCGTCAGCGTCGCGCGAACCTGCGTCCGCGCCGGGTCCAGATCGAAATCGAGCGAGATCTCGGGCACTTGCCAGTCCGGCGGCGTGTAATCCGCGCGACGAGTGACGTGCGGTTGGGCGAGGCTGGTCTGGATATCGAGCATGGTCAAAGATGTAGGCAGCGGAATGCCGCCATGCCACCGAAATCGCCTGCGCTACCCGCTTGCCTCCCGCCGCGCCGCTGCTACCCCGAGGGAATGATGCACAAAGCCCTTCTCGCGGTCCTCGCCACGCTGGTCCTCGCGCCCGCCACCTCTGCGCAAACCGCACCCGCGGCCTTGCCCGACGATCAGGCGCAGATGAAGGCGCATGTCCTGTTCCTCGCCTCGGACGCGATGCGCGGGCGCGAGGCGGCGAGCCCCGAATATGCCATCGCGGCGGAATATGTCGCGGCGCAATTCTTCGCGGCAGGGCTGGTCCCCGCCGGGCAGGACGGCGGCTATCTCCAGAAGGTCCCGCTCGTCGCCTATCGTGCCGCCGACCACGGCGACATCGTGCTGACGCGCAAGGGGTCCGGCCCGCGACCGCTGCTGTTCGGGGACGATTTCACCCCCGGCGCAGTTGCGGGTGCGGCGCGGACCACGCTCGATGCGCCGGTGGTGTTCGTCGGGCACGGGATCGTCGCGCCACGATATAAGCGCGACGATTATGCGGGCGTCGATGTGCGCGGCAAGATCGTCGCCTTCTTCGCGGGTGCGCCGGCCAGCTTCCAGAGCGAGGAACGCGCGCATTTCCAGAGCGGCGCGACCAAGGCGGCGATCGCCGCGGCGCATGGCGCGGTCGGTACGATCCTGCTGACACCCGCCGCGCTGCCCCCCGCAGGCGGCGCCTGGGATCGCGCGCGGACGACCTGGGCGAAGGCGGACGGCACCGGCGACATGGCGGGCGCACCGCAACTCGCGACGCTCAGCGCGACCGGCGCGGCGAAACTGTTCGCGGGCGCCCGCACGCCGTGGAAGACGATCCTCGCCAAGAGCACCGACGCCGAGGCGCGCTTCACCGCCGAACCCCTCGGCGCGAGCCTTGCGGTCGCGTTGCGGACGAGCTTCGAGCCCGGCACCAGCGCGAATGTCGCGGGCATGATCCGCGGCAGTGACCCCACACTTGGCAAGGAGGTGGTCGTCCTGTCGGCGCATCTCGACCATCTCGGGGTCAAAGCCGAGGGCAAGGGCGACCTGATCTACAATGGCGCGGAGGACAATGCGGTCGGCATCGCCGCGCTGATCGAGGAGGCGAAACGCTTCAAGGCGTCAGGCAAGCCGCCGCGCCGCTCGATCCTGTTCCTCGCGGTCACCGCCGAGGAAAAGGGGCTGGTCGGCTCGGATTACTTCGCGCGCCACCCGACCGTGCCGATCAAGAGCATCGTCGCCGACGTCAACCTCGACATGCCGATCCTGTCCTATCCGTTCGAGGACATGACCGTGTTCGGCGCGGATCGCTCGACGCTGGGACCGATCGTCGCGAAGGCGGTGGGCACGCTCGGGGTGACGATGTCGCCCGATCCCGACCCGGCGCAGGGGATCTTCGTCCGCTCGGATCATTACCGCTTCGTCCAGCAGGGCGTGCCGTCGGTATTCCTGTGGCCGGGGCAGAAGGGTCCGGGCAAGGCCGCGACCGCGGAGTTCTTCGCGCACCGCTACCACCAGGTGTCGGACGACCTGTCGCAGCCGATCGACTGGGCGCAGGGCATCCGCTTCGTCAACGCCAACTACGCGATCGCGCGCGAGATCGCCGATGGCGACGCCCGACCGCGGTGGAACAAGGGCGACTTCTTCGGGCTGCTGTACAACGGCTACGGCGCAAAGTGACGGGTCGAACCGGGCCAACCGCCAGAGTTTGATGCCCTGCCCTCTTCCCATTCCGTGAGAAGCCCCAAACAGCGCTAGCCCGCGCGATCCTGCAATAACGCGTCCGCGCTGCTCATCGGCGCGAGCGCACCGCGCGCGGAGACGGTCAGCGTCACCGCCAGGTCCATCACGACATTGCCCATCGTGCGGAAGATGTCGGGGATCGTCTCGACCGCGACGAGCAAGCCGAGCGGCGCGACCGGCACCCCCAGCGTCACCGCAATCGGCGCGATCGCGCCAATGAAGCTGATCTGTCCGGGCAGGCTGACCGACCCCAGCGACGTCAGCACCGCGACCGCGGTCGCCGCGCACAGCGTGGCGAAGCTGACCTCGACGCCGAACCAGTTCGCCACATAGACCGCAACCGCAAGGTTCATCGCTGGCCCCGTCGCACGCAGCATCGCCACTGCGATCGGCAGGACGACGCCCGAAGTCGCCACCGGCACGCCCATGTCCTCCGAACTGCGCAACATCGCTGGCAGGCTGGCGAGCGAGGATTGCGTGCTCATCGCCACCGCCAGCACGGGCGCCGCACCACGCACGAACCGGGTCAACGCGATGCGCCCGCCCAATATCGCGATTGGGAAGGCGAACAGCGACACCACCACCCCGACGCTCGACACGGTGACGATGTAATGCAGCAAAGCGCCGACCGCGGCGGTCCCGGTCTTCGCGGCGACCGTCACCGCAAGCGCGAACACGCCGATCGGTGCGATCCAGATGATCCAGCCGATCACCACCAGCATCGTGTCGCGGATCGCCGAGAAGAAGGTGATCAGCAACGCCCGCGGCTCGGGTGCGATCCGGGCGAGCGCAAAGGCGAACACCAGCGCGAACAGGATCAGCGACAGGAACCCGCCGTTCGCCGCCGCCGCGACGACGTTGCTCGGCACCATCCCGACCAGGAATTCACCAAGCGGCTGGACCGGGCCCGCCGGTGCCGTTCCCGCCAGCGCGGCGCGCAGCGCGACACCCGACGCGGCGGGCATCGGCGCGAGGTTCAGGAACAGCGGCGTCAGGATGGCGGCCATCACCGCGCTGAACACCATGACGCACAGGATCACCCCGATCGCGCGTGCCGCCACCGCGCCGCTGCGCGCCGCCTCGGCCGTCGCGGCGATCCCGGTGACGAGCAGCGAGAACACCAGCGGCAGCACCGTCATCTGCAACGCGTTGAGCCAAGCGGTCCCGATCGGTCCGGCGATCTCCACCGTCAGCGCCACTGCCCCCGGCGCCCAGCCCGCCAGCGCGGCGCCGACGGCAAGCCCGAGGATGAGCGACAACAGGATACGGCTGGATTGCGACATGCAGGCCCTTTTGCAGATGCGCGACGCGTTTCCGCCGCTTATGAAGTGAACGCCTGTAACCGAACGGATGCGCATTAGATGGCAAGAAAATATTTCGGCACCGACGGGATTCGCGGCCTGACCAACACCGCCCCGATGACCGCGGCAATGGCGATGCAGGTCGGCATGGCGGCGGGCGCGCATTTCCGGCGCGGCAATCACCGCCACCGCGTCGTGATCGGCAAAGATACCCGGCTGTCGGGCTACATGCTGGAATCCGCGATGGTCGCCGGGTTCACCAGCGTCGGGATGGACGTCGTCCTGCTTGGCCCGATGCCGACCCCGGCGGTCGCGATGCTGACGCAGTCGATGCGCGCCGACCTGGGCGTGATGATCTCGGCAAGCCACAATCCGTACGCCGACAACGGCATCAAATTGTTCGGTCCGGACGGCTACAAACTGTCCGATTCCGACGAAGCCGCGATCGAGACGCTGATCGACGGCGACATCCCGCTCAGCCCCGCCGCCGAAATCGGCCGCGCGCGACGGGTCGACGACGCGCAGGGGCGCTACATCCATTTCGCCAAGTCGACCTTCCCGGAGAACCTGCGGCTCGACGGCATGAAGATCGTCGTCGATTGTGCGAACGGCGCGGCCTATCGCGTCGCGCCGACCGCGTTGTGGGAACTCGGCGCGAACGTCGTCACGATCGGCGTCACCCCCAACGGCAAGAACATCAACGACGGCGTCGGGTCGACCGCACCCAAGACGCTGTGCGACACCGTGATCGAAACCGGCGCGCAGCTCGGCATCGCGCTGGACGGCGACGCCGACCGGTTGATCGTGGTCGACGAGAAGGGCCATGTCGTCGATGGCGACCAGTTGATGGCGACGATCGCCAGCGGCTGGGCGCGTGCCGGGCGATTAAAGGGCGGCGGGTTGGTCGCGACGGTCATGTCGAACCTCGGGCTGGAACGCCATCTCGCGACGCAGGGGATCGGACTGATTCGCACCAAGGTCGGCGATCGCCACGTGCTCGAGGCGATGCGCGCGCAGGGCTATAATGTCGGCGGCGAGCAGTCCGGGCACATCATCCTGTCCGATTACGCCACGACCGGCGACGGGCTCGTCGCGGCGCTCCAGATCCTCGCCGAACTGGCGCGGTCCGGCGTGCCCGCGAGCGAATTGCTCCACCGTTTCGAACCGCTCCCGCAATTGCTCAAGAACGTCCGCTTCGCGGGCGGCAAGCCGCTCGAGGCGGAGTCGGTCAAGGCGGTGATCGCCGACGCCGATGCCGAGCTGAAGGGCAAGGGCCGCCTGGTGATCCGTCCCTCGGGCACCGAACCCGTCATCCGCGTGATGGCGGAAGGCGACGACGCCGCGCAAGTCGAAGCGGTGGTCGACCGCATCTGCGACGCGGTGCGGACGGCGGCGGGATGACCGGGGGGCGGGTCGCGGCGGGGCGGACTGACGGCGCACCAATCCCCCCGTTTTCTCGCGAAGGCTGGACGCTGCGAAACCTTAGGTGTTCTTCCGCAAAGGCGAGCGTTCTGCAAAACCGTCCGTCATCCTGAACTTGTTTCAGGATCCAGCCCTCCGCGAGTCCGGACGATGCCTGATGTGCGGTGGATGCTGAAACACGTTCAGCATGACGGCAGCTTTTGGGGCCAGGGGTGACGATCAAACCTCCGATTGCCTTTATGCAGAGGTCTCGCGAAGACGGGACTCTAGAGCCAAGCAGAAAAACGGCGTGTAGCGCTCGCGACTCCTGGGCTCCCGCCTTCGCGGGAGAACGAAGCGTCTTGCCCCACATTCATCGTGCCGCGATCCCGCCCCGGGGTGACGCCGCGCAAAACCCCCGCTAAAACCGCTGCCATGCTCGAAATGCGCCCCGACTGCGAACGCTGCGGTACCGACCTCCCTGCCGACGAGGCGGGGGCGTTCATCTGCTCGTTCGAATGCACCTATTGCGCGCCGTGCGCCGAAGCACTCGATGACCGCTGCCCCAATTGTGGCGGCGAGCTGATGGACCGCCCCGCGCGCGTCGACGAGGCGCTCGCGCGGCATCCGGCAGGCACCGTGCGCTATCATCGCCCGGCGGCGGCACGCGGACAGGGCTGAGCCGCGGCGCGCCAGACCGGATGCGGAGGACCTGTCCTACAGGCGTGGTTTCGTGCGATGATCGTCGGATCATGCCGCCAATCCGCCTTTCTCGCCCGCTCCCCGCGCCAACCCCGCGATCGAGCGGCCGGATGCAGGATTGCAAACCGATTCCGCCTAACTTTCCCCTAACCTTCCGATCGCACCACCAGCCATGACCCCCCGCATTCTCATCATCGCAGGCTCGGATTCGGGCGGCGGTGCGGGCATCCAGGCCGACATCAAGACCGTCACGATGCTCGGCGGCCACGCGATGACCGCGATCACCGCACTCACCGCGCAGAATACGCGCGGCGTGCAGGCGGTGATGCCCGTGCCCGTCGAGATGGTCCTCGCACAAATCGATGCGTGCGTGTCCGACATCGGCGTGGATGCGGTGAAGATCGGGATGATCGGGTCGGCCGCCACCGCTGATGCGGTCGCAAAACGGCTCGAAGCGCTCGACGTGCCAGTGGTGTTCGACCCCGTCATGGTCGCGACCAGCGGCGCGACGCTCGCCGACCCGGCGACGATCGCGGCCTTCGCGCGGCTGATGCGGAGCGCCACGGTGGTCACCCCCAATACGCCCGAACTCGCGGCGCTGGGGGGCGAAGCCGCGATCCTTGCGCATGGCTGCCGGTTGCTCGCCAAGGGTGGCCACGTCGAAGGGGCAGACGTCATCGACCGTCTGATCGGGCTAGACGGAGAAATCGCGCGCTGGTCCGCCCCGCGGATCGAGACGTCGAGCACGCATGGCACCGGCTGCACGCTCGCCTCGGCGATCGCCACCCTGCTCGGGCAAGGACGATCGCTGCCACAAGCGGTCGAGGCGGCGCGTACCTTCGTGCGGCTGGCGTTGCGTGATGCGCCCGGCCTCGGGGGTGGACACGGTCCGATGGGGCATCAGGCGGTCAGGCTCGACCTCGGCGCGGATCTGCGGCTCAACCAAGTGACCGTGCGCAGCACCGATCACGCCGCATCGCGTGCCTTTTATGCGGCCCTTGGGCTTCGCCAGATCGTGGAAAGCGCAGACCATTACGCGCGGTTCGAGACGGCAGGTGGTGCGACGCTGTCGATCGAGCAGAAAGCGCAGGCAACGCTGTTCTTCGAATGCGACGACCTCGATGCCACCGTCGCACGATTGCAGGCGGCCGGGATCGTCTTCGATCAACTCTCGACCGACCAAAGCTGGCTGTGGCGTGAGGCGCGGCTGCGCGACCCTGCGGGGAATATGGTCTGTCTCTACCATGCTGGCGAGAACCGCCGCTATCCGCCATGGCGGTTGCCTGATGCCTAGCCTCAAACACGAAAAACTCTGCCTTGCACCCGTTGCGGGTGTCGACGAAGCGGGACGCGGTCCGCTCGCCGGGCCCGTCGTCGCCGCCGCGGTGATCCTGCCCTCCAAGGGCATCCCGCGCGGAATCAACGATTCGAAGAAGCTCTCCGCCGCCGAGCGGCTGCGACTTCACGACCGGCTGCGCGACTGCGCGACGGTCGGGATCGGGATCGTCGAGGCGGACGAGATCGACGTGCTCAACATCTATTGGGCGACGATGAAGGCGATGACGCTGGCGGTGGAAGCGCTCGGCTGCGCGCCGGGCCATGTGTTGGTCGATGGCAACCGCTTGCCCAGATGGGATTTCGCCGCCAGCCCGATCGTGAAGGGCGATGCCATCAGTCTGTCGATCGCCGCTGCCTCGATCATCGCCAAGCACACGCGCGACACGCTGATGCTCGATTATGCCAAGGCCTACCCGCACTATGGCTGGCACAGCAATAAAGGCTACGGCGCCCCGGATCACTTGCGTGCTTTGCGTGAACACGGACCGTGCCCGCTCCATCGGCGCAGCTTCGCGCCCGTTGCGGCGTCGTTTGATCTGTTACACACGCTGAGCCAACCCTGAGCATCGGAAATTAGGATATGAAGCGCCTCGGCCCCATCCTTATCGGCGCGTTCGTGCTGCTGGGTACCGACGCCTCGGGGCAAGTCCCCTCGCCAAAGCCCGTGACCAACCCGGCGCTCGATGCCTATGCCAGCGGCGTGGACTCGGTACGGTTGGCGGACGGTCGGACGATTCATCTGACCTGCATGGGTACTGGCAGCCCGACCGTGATCCTGACTGCCGGGTTGGGCGATTGGGGCGTGTCGTGGAGCTTGATCCAACCCGATATCGCAAAGCACACCCGCGTCTGCGCTTGGGATCGTGCCGGGTTTGGGTTGAGCAGCCCGAGCGAGGCGACGCAAACCGTCGATGCCACCGCCGCCGACCTCGAAGCCGCGCTGCGCCGGGGGCGGATCGCCGGGCCCTACGTGCTGGTTGGGCATTCGATGGGGGCGTATGAGTCGTTGCGCTTCGCCGACCGGCATCGCGGTCAGGTCGCCGGGATGGTGCTGGTCGATCCGAGCTTCCCGGGCCAAGCGGCACAATTTGCGCGCGAGCTTCCCGCTTTTAACGCGGCTGGTGCCGAATATGAGGCGGGCGGCCTGCGCGCGATGCGGCATTGTGCCGATCTGGTCGGCGGTGCCGATCATAGTTCGACCGAGGTCGGTCGCTGCGTGAAATATCCGGCGGACTTCCCGCCGCTGCTGCGCGCCACCATCACGCAGCGCAGTTATGACCCCGCGCGGTTCCGCAGCCAAGTGTCGCTGAGCGAATCGTTCGACCGCAGCAGCGCGATAGTGGTCGATCCGCGCCGACGGTATGGCGCGATGCCGCTGCGCGTGTTGACCGCATCGGATGGCCCGGACCTGCCGCCCGACTTGGTCGCCGCGCGCGCCGAGCTGCCCCGCATGGCAGCGATCTGGAGCGAGGAGCATGATCGATTGGCGGCGCTGTCGACGATCGGCACCAACCGCATCGTCGAGGGTACCTCGCATTACATCCACCGAATCAAGCCCGAGCGCGTCGTGGCTGAGGTCGACGCCGTGATCGACGCGGCCCGCGCGAAATCCCCGCGCAAATAGCGTCGGCCCGAGTCTTTTGCGTCACACCCCAGCGGTTGCGCCTGTGGATAAGTCCGGACTCAACATCTGGTCGCCTTCCCGAAATGTTCTGCAAGGCAAACGAATCTGCGACGAATCCGGTTAACGCATCGCCCCTTGACGCGAGTCCCCAGATTCGCAGGGATGCGCGCGACAGTGAATCAGGGGCGGCGGTTATGGGCGTGTTGGAAAAGATAAAGGTCGGCAATCGCCCGACGATCGTGCCGATGGCGGAGCTTCCGCTCGACCAGATCCTGCGCTCGGACTGCATCGCCGCGATGCGTGCGCTCCCGGCCAAGTCGGTCGACATGATCTTCGCCGACCCGCCCTACAATCTCCAGCTCGGCGGCGATCTTGCGCGTCCCGACGGCAGCCATGTCGACGCAGTGACCGACGCATGGGACAAGTTCGACAGCCTCGACGCCTATGACGCGTTCACCCGCGCGTGGCTGGCGGAAGCCAAGCGAATCCTCAAGGACAATGGCGCGATCTGGGTGATCGGCAGCTATCACAACATCTTCAAGGTCGGCGCCGCGATCCAGGATCTCGGCTACTGGATCCTCAACGACATCGTGTGGCGCAAGTCGAACCCGATGCCCAATTTCAAGGGCACGCGCTTCACCAACGCGCACGAGACGCTGATCTGGGCGTCGATGGGCGAGAAGGCACGCTACACCTTCAACTATCGCAGCATGAAGACGCTCAACGACGAGCTCCAGATGCGCAGCGACTGGGAATTCCCGGTCTGTGGCGGCCCTGAGCGGCTCAAGAAGGACGGGATCAAGATCCATCCGACGCAGAAGCCCGAGGCTTTGCTGTACCGTATCCTGCTGGCGTGCACCAAGCCCGGCGACGTCGTGCTCGACCCGTTCTTTGGCACGGGCACGACCGGCGCGGTCGCCAAGCGGCTTGGGCGACGCTGGATCGGCATCGAGCGCGAGCCCGATTACATTGCCGCCGCCGAGGAGCGCATCGCCGCCGCACTTCCGCTCGACGAGAGCATGCTCAAGACGATGCAAAGCCCCAAGGCCGCGCCCAAGGTCGCGTTCGGCGTGCTGGTCGAGAACGGCTTCCTCACCCCGGGCCGGTTCGTGGTCGACGCCAGACGCAAGCACCGCGCGATGATCCGCGCGGACGGCAGCCTGGAAAGCCTGTGCGGCGCGACGGGGTCGATCCACAAGCTAGGCGCGACCTTGCAGAATGCACCGTCGTGCAACGGCTGGACCTACTGGCATTTCGAGACGGGCGAGGGGCTGAAGCCGATCGATGCGCTGCGGCAGGAGTATCTGCTCGCGACCCAGCCGTAAGGCCCGACCGGGCGCGCTCCCGACATCGCCCGAACTTGCTTGCCCGATAAAGGCCGCTACGGTCACAACGATGTACAAGCCGTTCGTTACCCTCGCCCTCCTCCTGCTCGCGCCGACCGCGCTCGACGCGCGCAGGACTGACCCAAAGCCTGCCGCTGCCCAGGTCGGCACCGGCATGGTCAGCGCCGCCGACCCGCGCGCCGCCGCGGCGGGCGTCGAGATCCTGAAAGCCGGCGGCAGCGCGACCGATGCCGCAATCGCGACGATGCTCGCACTCAACGTGGTCGAACCGCAGAATTCGGGCATCGGCGGCGGCAGCTTCATGGTCCACCACGATGCGAGCGCCAACGCGACGACCAGCTTCGACGGACGCGAAGCCGCCCCCGCCGCCGCCGACGCACGCTGGTTCTATGGCAAGGACGGCCAACCCCTCCCGTTTACGCAAGCCGTTCCGGGCGGGCGCAGCGTCGGCGTACCCGGCAACCTGCGGATGATGGCGCTCGCGCACAAGCGTTACGGCGTGCTCCCCTGGGCACGGCTGTTCGCCCCCGCGATCAAGCTCGCGCAGCTCGGCTTCACGGTCACGCCGCGGCTCCACAACGGGTTGGCCCGGTTCAGTGACCGGCTCGATCCCGCCGCGCAGGCGCGGTTCTTCCCCGTCGGCGATCAACCCGTCGCGGTCGGCACGATCTTTCGCAACCCCGCACAAGCCGCGTTGTTCGCAAAAATCGCCAAGCGGGGCCCCGACGCCTTCTACAAGGGGCCGGTCGCACAGCGGATCGTGAAGGCGGTCAACACCTCGCCGCGCAACCCGTCCAAGATGACGCTCGCCGACCTCGCGGGTTACCGCGCGAAGGAACGTGCGCCGATCTGCGGCACGTACCGCGTCTACAAGATCTGCGGCATGGGACCGCCGGGATCTGGCGGGATCGGCGTGCTGATGATCCTCAAGCAGCTCGAACGCTTCGACATGTCGGGCCTAGGCAAGACCAGTCCGGTCGCGTGGCATCTGTTCGCCGAATCCGAACGCCTCGCCTACGCCGATCGCGACATGTATCTCGGCGACCCCGACAAGGTCGACGTGCCCGCCAAGGGCCTGCTCGATCCGGCCTATCTCGCAGAGCGCTCCGCGCTAATCGCGGCCGACCGCACGATGCCGAGCGTCAGTGCGGGTACGCCCCCTGGCGCCCCGCCGCGCCAGCTTGCCCCCAACGCCGACGTCCCCGGCACGAGCGATCTCGTCACGGTCGACCGGCGCGGCAACGTCGCCGAAGTCACCACCACGATCGAAAGCTATTTCGGATCGGGCCTTTCGGTCGATGGCGTGCAGCTCAACAACGAGTTGACCGACTTCGATTTCGTGCCCGAGAAGAACGGCAATCTCGTCGCCAACCGCGTCGCCGGGGGCAAACGCCCGCGCAGTTCGATGTCGCCGACGATCGTCTACAATCCCGACGGTTCGGTCCGCATTGCGCTCGGCGCCGCAGGCGGATCGACGATCATCGCGCAGGTGTCCAAGGCGCTGATCGCGGTGCTCGACTGGAAGATGTCGGCGCAGGATGCGATCGCGCTTGGTTTGCTCTATGCTCCGGGTCAGACTGCGGCGGCGGAAAAGGGCACGCAGCTCGACGCGATGATCCCGGCGCTCCGCGCGCTCGGCGAACGCGTGGTGAGCGCGCCGCTCGGGCTGAAGGCGAATGCGATCGAACGAGTCGATGGCCGTTGGGTCGGTGCGGCCGATCCGCGCAGCGAAGGCGTCGCGATCGGCGAGGACGGAAGCAGGACCGAGATCGTCCGGGTTGGCGCGCTCGCCAACCGTCCGCCAGAGTAAGCTGCCCGAAGAATCACGCGCAGTCGAACACGACGCGCCAAAGGGAGAGACCGATGCGTACTCTTGAGACCTTCCCCAACCTCGTCGCGATGTTCCTTGCCCGCGCGACCCAGCAAGGCGACGCGCCGTTTCTCTGGCACAAGGCGGGCGGCACCTGGCGCTCGCGTAGCTGGACCCAGACCGCGCGCGAAGTCGCCAGCCTGTCGGCCGCGCTGAAGGCGATCGGGCTGGTGCCGGGGGACCGCGTCATGCTGGTTAGCGAGAACCGCCCCGAATGGTGCATCGCCGATCTCGCGATCATGGCGGCGGGGTGCATCACCGTGCCGACCTACACGACCAATACCGAGCGCGACCACACCCACATCATCGAGAATTCGGGCGCGAAGGCGGTGATCGTCTCGACCGCGAAGCTCGCCAAGACGTTGCTCCCCGCCGCGATCCGCGCATCGACCGCGAAGATCGTGATCAGCATCGAGGATCTTCGCAGCGGCCAGCAAGGCGCGCTTGAGTTCCACCATTGGGACAAGTTGCTCGCGGACCATGCCGCCGAACCCTCGACGATCCGCACCACCGCGACGCGCGACGATACCGCGTGCATCATCTACACCAGCGGCACCGGCGGTGCACCGCGCGGGGTGATGCAGCATCACGGCGCGATCCTTCACAATGTGTTCGGCTGCTGCACGATCATCTCGGAGGATTTCGGCTGGGACGACGAGATCTTCCTGTCGTTCCTGCCGCTGAGCCACGCCTATGAACATAGCGGTGGGCAGTTCTTCCCAATCGCGCTGGGGTCGCAGATCTATTATTCCGAAGGCCTCGACAAGCTCGCCTCGAATATCGAGGAAGTCCGCCCGACGATGATGGTCGTCGTGCCGCGGTTGTTTGAATTGCTCCGTGCGCGCATATCGAAGGCAGTCGAGAAACAGGGCAAGCTCTCGACCTATCTGCTCGGGCGTGCCGAGGCGCTCGGGAGCAAGCGGGCGGCGGGCAAGGCCGGGTTGCTCGACAAGCCGATGGACCTGCTGCTCGCAGCGACGCTCCGTCCCAAGATCCAGAAGCGGTTCGGCGGGCGGATCAAGGCGATGGTCTCAGGCGGCGCGCCGCTGACGCCGGAGGTCGGCACCTTCTTCGACGCGATCGGGATTACGGTACTGCAGGGCTATGGCCAGACCGAGTCCGCGCCGGTCATTTCGTGCAACCGCCCCAAGGTCGGGATCAAGATGGACACGGTCGGCCCGCCGCTTCCCAACACCGAAGTGCGCATCGCCGAAGACGGCGAGATCCTGGTGCGCGGCGAACTGGTGATGAAGGGCTATTGGCGCAACGACGCCGAGACTGCGCGTGTGCTCAAGGACGGCTGGCTCCATACCGGCGACATCGGGGTGATCGATGCCAAGGGGCGTATCCAGATCACCGATCGCAAGAAGGACATCATCGTCAACGACAAGGGCGAAAACGTCGCGCCGCAGAAGGTCGAGGGGATGCTGACGCTGCAACCCGAGATCTCGCAGGCGATGCTGTTCGGCGACCGGCGGCCGTACATGGTCGCGGTGATCGTCCCCGACCCCGAATGGACCCAGCAATGGTGCGCGCGGAACGGCGATGCGTGCAACTTCAAGCGTCTCGCCGAGAACAGCGAATATCGCACAGCGCTCGGTCACGCGGTCGAACGCGTCAATGCCGAACTGTCGCTGACCGAACGGATCCGGCGCTTCGTGCTCGCGGACGAGCCGTTCGGGATCGAGAACGAGCAGCTGACCCCCTCGCTCAAGATCCGGCGGCACGTGCTGAAGCAGGTGTATGGCGCGCGGCTGGAGGGACTGTACAAGTCCTAACATACTGAAATTTTAACGTTTTAATCTGACCGTCGGTGGTGGCTGGACGTGCGTCGAGGTGGATGCGAGGATGCCGCACCATCCGCCATATCCGGACATCGCCCATCGTGTCGTATCAGCTCTCCCTGCCCGACCCCGCCGAACACGTACTGACACACCCCACCCGCCGCACGATGATCGGCGGCATGGCCGCGCTCGCCACGATCCCTGTCTGGTCGGGCACGGCGGCAGCCGCGAGCACCGAACCGACACTCGAACGGCTGTCCCCGCTGGCGGACCGCTTTCTCGCGCCGGGCACCAGGATCGAGACGATCGCGAGCGGGATCCGTTGGGCCGAGGGTCCGGTGTGGATTCCCGCGAGTAACGCCTTGCTGTTCTCCGATCCTCCCGCCAATCTGATCCGCCGCTGGACCCGCGCCGGCGGTGTCACCCCGTTCCTGTCGCCCTCGGGTCTCGCCAATCCCGACCCCAAACTGTTCCGCGAGGCAGGATCGAATGGGCTTGCGCTCGGTCGCGACGGCGCGTTGGTCATCGCCGATAGCGGCAGCCGCGCGCTGATGCGCTACGACTTCGCGAGCAAGAAGCGCACGCTGCTGGTCGATCGCTATCAGGGCAAAAAGTTCAACAGCCCCAACGACCTCCACATCGCACGGAATGGTGCGATTTACTTCACCGATCCGTCGTATGGCCTGGTCGACGGCGCCACATCGCCACTGCGCGAGCTACCGCACAACGGTGTGTACCGCTGGACACCGGGCGGAGACGCCGTGCTGATCGACGGCACGCTGACCTATCCCAACGGGGTCGCGCTCTCGCCCGACGAGCGCACGCTCTATGTGTCGGTATCGGACGAAAAGGCCCCGCGGATCATGGCCTATGACCTCGACGCGCGCGGGCTGCCGCTCAAGCGTCGGGTGTTCTTCGATGCGTCGGTGCTCAAGGGACCCGGCCTTCCCGACGGGATGAAGGTTGCGGCAGACGGGACGCTGTTCTGCAGCGCGCCGGGCGGGTTCTACCTGATGACCCCCGAAGCCGAACCGATCGCGCGGTTCGCGCATGGCGGACCGATTGCCAATGGCGCGTTCGGCGAGGGCGGGAAGACGTTGTTTTTGACCGGGAACGACCGCGTGATGCGGGTGCCGCTGGCGAGATCGGCGACGGCGCGGGGGTAGCGGCTCGACCGTTCCGCGAAGTAGAACCTTCCCGGCGTCACCCTGAACGCGTTTCAGGGTCCACCGCGCAGCAAGTCCGATCCGGGCCCGTTGCGCGGTAGATGCTGAAACGAGTTCAGCATGACGGAAGGAATGGGAGCGGCGTTACTTCCCCTTGGGCACCACCTGCATCGTCCAATCGCGCTCCGGACGCAGATATTTCGCTGCGGTTTCCTGCAACTGCGCGGCGGTCATCGTCGAAATGTCGCTGTAAAGACGCATCAACGCGACGATTCGTGCCGGATCATAGGTCGCCCCGTCGAGCTGATTCATCCAGAACTGGTTGCCCGTCGATTGCCGCATGATCGATTGCTGCATCGGCCCGATCGTCCGCTTGAGCTCATCCGCATCGACCGGCTTGGACACCAGTTCCGCCGCGATCTCGCGCGACAGCTTGAAGAACAGCGGGACGTTCGACGGCGCCACCTGCCCGATCGCGAGAATCCGTCCGCCGCCCGGCTGCCCCACCGGCCAGCTGCTCGACACGTTCGGGCTGTAGCTCGCACCCGCCTGCGACCGCAGCCGGTCGAACAGCCGGTCGCTGAAGATCGCCGCGAGCACGTCGAGCCGTCGGGCATCGGTCAACCCGGCGACGCCGCTGCCGGTCGGCCAGGCGATGACTGCCGCAGCCTGGTTCTCGGGACCGTCATGCGTACGGACCACCGGAGTCTGGTTGTGCGCGGGGAAGCGGACCGGGGGCGCGACGAAATTGGGCGTCGCAGGACGCGGCGGGAGCGCGCCCAGCGTCTTCTGCACCGCGGCGATCGCGACGTCGGCCTTGATGTCGCCGAACACCATCACTTCGACCGGACCGGTCTTGAGCAACGGCTCCCACAAGGCGCGGAAGTTCGCAGGGGTCGTCCCCTCGATCGCGGGCAGGCTCGGCGTACCCCAGCGCGGGTCGCCATCGTGCAGCAACCGCTCCAGGTCGCGCTGCAACACGCCGTCGGGCGATGAGCTATACCCCGGATAGGCCGATACGGCGACGCTGCGCGCCCGCGCGACGGGCGCCGGATCCCAGCCCGGCGCCGAGATCGCCGCCGCAATGATCCGCAACTGATCGGACAGGTCGGTCGGCGAGGTCAGCGCGTTGTAGGTGAAGGCATCCTCGTCGATCCCGAAGTCGAGGCCGATCCGCCGCCCCGTCGTCAATGCATCGAGATCGCCCTGGTTGAGCTTGCCGATCCCCCCCGCGGTCAGCGCGAGGTCGGCGGCCCACGCGGGCGATTCCTTGTCGACCGGCAACGCATTGTAGCCATTGCCGAAGCGCACGCGGACATAGACCCGGCTATCCTCGGACGTCGTCGGATACACCAGCACACGCACCCCGTTCGACAGCGTATATTCCTGCATGTCGAACGGCTTGATCGGGGTGGTCGACGCGATCGTGGCGGGCGCGCCGAGCTTGGGCAGCTTGTCGAACGAGACCGCACCCTGCCGCCGGCGTTTGGTCGCCAGCCCCTTGACGTTGGCCTTCAACGCATTGGCGAGCGAGGTCTCGATCCCCTGCTCCGCGGTCGGCGTGGAGATGAGCGCGCGCGGCGGCGTCCCTTCGAAGATACGACGGGTCGATTCGAGGATCTTGTCGGGCGCGAAGAAGCCTTTCGCCACCGCATCCTCGAACACCTTCTGGATCACCGCGGGCGAGGTGGTCGTCTCGCGGATGTCGACCGCCTGGACCATGTCATCGGCTTCCTTCGCGCCCGCTTCGGCGCGATAGGTGTCGACCTGCGTGCGGAACTGGACGCGCTGCTCGGCGAGTTCGCGCTCGACTTCGGCCTTGGTCGGCGGCGTTTTCTGCGCATCCGCGATCACCGCGCGGACATCCTTGAGCGCAGGTTCCCACGCATTGCCGACCGGCAAGATGGTCACGAACGTGCCGTTGGCGGAGCGCGACGGATCGTCGAGCCGCACCGCCGCGGCGATGAAGCTCCCGCCCGAGCGCGCGAGCGTTTCAAGCCGGCGGTTGATGATCGACAGCCCCAGGAAGTCGACGAGGCGCTTCTGGTTGAAGATCACCGTATCGTCATTGTACTGCCACGGCCGCAGGATCGCCATTTCGATCCGGGAGGCGATGCCGGGTTCGACCACCGCCTTGGTGGTCGGCTGCTTGGGATCGGGCTTGCCGAAATCCGGGTCCTTGGGCGCCGCACCGGTCCCGCGCCAGTCGCCGAAATTCTTGGCGACCATCGCTTCGAGCTGTGCCGGATCGAAATCGCCCGCGACGACCACGACCGCACGTTCAGGGCGGTACCAGCGATCATGGAACGCCTTGACGCTTTCCGCGGTCGCGGCTTCGAGCTCCTTTACATGACCGATCGGCGAACGATCCGCGAGCGGCTGTCCAGCGAAGAAGGTCGCGTTGAGGGCGTTGACGAAACGCACCTGCGGCCCCGGGGCCTCGCGCTGTTCGGCAAGCACGGCCGGGCGTTCTGCGTTGAGCGCGGTCGGGGTGATGTTGGGGCGCGAGACCATGCCCGACAGGATCTTGAGGCTCTCGTCGATCCCGGCGGCAGTCGCGCTCGGCAGATCGAGCTTGTAGACGGTCTGCGTCGTCGTGGTCTGTGCGTTGGTGTCGGACCCGAAGGTCGTGCCCATCCGCTGCCAGATCCGCTTCGCCTCGCCATCGGGCACATATTGCGATCCGCGGAACGACAGATGCTCGATCATGTGCGCATAGCCGCGTTCGGCATCGGTTTCGTACAGCGAGCCGACGTCCATCCGCACCCGCACCGCGATCTGGCCGGGCGGGACGCCATTCTTGCGCACCGCGTAGCGCAGTCCGTTCTTGAGCGTGCCGAACTTCCATTCCGCATCCGGGGTGATGTCGCTGCCCTTGTACAGCCATGCATCGCGGTTCGCGATCGCCGCTTCGCCGGCCTGCGCGATCGATGCGGCGCTGGCGGGCGGCGCGGCGGAGGGGGTGGTCGCCGGAGCGGGCGCGGTTCCCGCCGGAGGAGCTTGCTGGGGTGCGGCACCGATGATGAGGGACGACAGAAGGGCGAGGCGCATCTTGCGCTGAAGCGATGTCATGCCCTGACGATAGCGGGGAAATTCGGTCACCGCCAGCATTGGGGCTGCCGCTACAGGCGCGCGCTCGGGAATTGGATCGGCGGCGATCATCCCTTGCGATCCCCGCCCCTGCGCGCCACATGGAACTCATGCTTATCGAAACAGAACTGACGCCGAACCCGGCGACGCTCAAATTCCTGCCCAACCGCACGGTGATGGCCGCAGGGACGCGCGACTTCGCGACGCCCGAGGATGCGGAAGCATCGCCGCTGGCCGACGCGCTGTTCGGGCTGGGGGACGTGACCGGGGTGTTCTTCGGCAGCGACTTCGTTTCGGTGACCGCGGCGGCGGGGACCGACTGGAGCGCGCTAAAGCCCGACGTGCTCGGCATCCTGCTCGATCACTTCAGCGCGGACATGCCGCTGTTCCGCCCCGGCAGCGCCGGCGAGATCACCGTTGCGAGCGACACGGGCTTTGCCGATGATCCCGAGGACGCCGACATCGTCGCGCAGATCAAGGACCTGATCGAGACGCGGATCCGCCCGGCGGTCGCGAACGACGGTGGCGACATCGTCTATCGCGGGTTCGAGAAGGGCAAGGTCTATCTGGCGATGCAGGGGGCCTGCGCGGGCTGTCCCTCGTCGAGTGCGACGCTCAAGAACGGGATCGAGCAATTGCTGCGCTATTACGTTCCTGAAGTCACCGAAGTGCGCGCGATCTGATGAACCCGCTCGACGACGCCGCGCTCGACCGGATCTTTCGCACCGCCCGCACCTACAACGGTTATACCGACACCCCGGTCGGAGAAGACGCGTCGCGCGCAATCTGGGACCTGATGAAATGGGGCCCGACCTCCGCCAACCAGCTTCCGGCGCGCCTCGTGTGGTGCACGTCCGATGCGGCCAAGGCGAAGCTGGCAGACTGCGTCTCGGCCCAGAATGCGCCGAAGATCCTCAAGGCGCCGGTCAGTGTCATCGTCGGGATGGACCGCGAATTTCACGAACATCTCCCCATGCTGTTCCCGCATGTCGACGCGAAGGCGTGGTTTGACGGCAATGCCGAGCTGCGCGCGGCATCGGCGTTTCGCAACTCGTCGCTGCAAGGCGCATATTTCATCATCGCGGCGCGCGCGCTCGGTCTCGATACCGGGCCGATGTCGGGCTTCGACGGCGGCAAGATCGACAAGGCGTTCTTCGCGGATACGCCATCGGTAAGCGTCAACTTCATTTCCACCCTCGGCCACGGCGATCCCGCGACGGTTTACGACCGTTCGCCCCGGCCCGCGTTCGAGATGTTCAACACGATCGCCTGATCGATGCGGACGCTCGTCATCGAAACCGCGACCGCGGCGTGTTCGGTTGCGCTGATCGACGCGGACGGCGTGGTCGCGCATCGGCATGAAGTCGTCGGGCGCGGTCATGCCGAGCGCTTGATCGCAATGGTCGCCGAGCTGCCCGACGGTGGCCGCGCGTCCCACATCCTCGTCGATTGCGGCCCCGGCAGCTTCACCGGTATCCGCGTCGGGATCGCCGCCGCGCGCGGGCTGGCGCTCGGTTGGGGCGCGGCGCTGTCCGGATACACGTCGCTGACGCTCCTCGCGGCCGCTGCATTCGGCAGGGATCCGGCCTGTTCCGAACTTGCGGTCGTGCTGGAAGGCGGGCATGGCGAAGTCTTCATGCAACAGTTCGCCGCCCCCCTCCGCGCGATCGCTCCCTTTACTTCGCTTCGCCCTGAAGCGGCCCTCGAGATCCTGTCGCCGGATCTTGCACTGTTCTGTAGCGGCGTCCGCTTCATTACCGCGATCGATCCACAGCGCCGTGTGCACGACGTGTTGCCCGACGCCGCGGATGCAGTGCTGCTTCCACCGCAGGACGCAGGCTTGCCGCCGGTGCCGATCTATGGCCGCGCGCCCGATGCCAAGCCCGCAGCGCCGCGATTACCGATGACGGGCGCTCCCGCATGAGCACGATGGTGCGGGTCGACCTGCGCCACGGCGTGGTGGCCGACCTGCCGATCGTCGATCAGATGATGCAGGCCGCGTTCGACCCTAGGTTCGGCGAGGCATGGACGCGCAATCAGGTACTCGGCCTGCTGGCGATGCCTGGCGTGTGGCTGACGATCGCGACGATCGATGACGTCCCTGCGGGGTTCGCGCTGTCGCGACGCGTGATCGACGAAGCGGAACTGTTGTTGCTGGCAACCGTGCCAACGGTGCGTCGTCGCGGCGTAGCGGGAGCGTTGCTGCGCGCGGTCATTACGGACTCGGCAAGTCAGGGTGCACTAACGCTGCACCTCGAAGTACGAAGTGGCAACGAAGCGATCAAATTGTACCGCTCCGCGGGGTTCGAAAAAGTCGGCGAGCGTCATCAATACTATCGAGGGCCGGCCGGTCAGGCATTCGACGCCCTGACATATCGACGCAATCTATAATGGCGCTAAGGTCATCTTCGTAATTGATCCTTGCATTCTATTGAGTGCAGGACGATAGCCCGCCACTGCCACGGACTGTAATCGTGCGCAATAGAGTGTGAAAGGATTCCCATGGACATCAACAGCGAGCTTCAGGACACCCTGATCACGCTTACCGCAGACATCGTCGCGGCCCACGTCAGCAACAATAGCGTCGCGGTTTCGGACCTCCCTGTGCTCATCGCCAATGTACACGGTGCCTTGACGTCCCTTGGTGGCCCTGCACCGGTCGCTGAAGTTCGTCAGGAACCAGCCGTTTCTGTCCGTTCGTCGATCAAGCCTGACTTCATCGTGTGCCTTGAAGACGGCAAGAAGCTGAAGATGCTCAAGCGCCACTTGATGACGCATTACCAGATGACTCCCGAACAGTATCGCGCCAAGTGGAACCTTCCCGCGGACTATCCGATGGTTGCCCCCAACTATGCGGAACAGCGCCGGACTCTTGCCAAGAAGATCGGTCTCGGCACCAAGCGCCGCAAGCCGGTCACGCGCTGACCTTACGCGACAGGCCCTTCCCCGCGCCGAGAAGGGCCTGTTGCGAGTCACTATCCTCTTTCGCAATAATTCGAAGACGCCTACATCGGCGGCATGCCCCGTCATATTGATCTCGAAGCGCTGTGTGCCGAAAAGGGACTGCGTATCACCGACCAGCGTCGCGTCATCGCGCGCGTCCTGTCCGATGCCGAGGACCATCCGGACGTCGAAAAGGTGTATGAACGCGCCTCGGCGATCGACCCCGGTATTTCGATCGCGACCGTCTACCGCACCGTTCGCCTGTTCGAGGAAGCCGGTATCCTCGACCGTCACGATTTCGGCGATGGCCGCGCGCGCTACGAGCCCGCGCCCGAGGCCCATCACGATCATCTGATCGACGTCGAGAGCGGCAAGGTGATCGAATTCGTCGATCCCGAATTGGAACAGTTGCAGAAGGCGATTGCCGAGCGGCTGGGGTTCCGGCTGGTCGACCACCGCATGGAATTGTACGGCGTCGCGCTTGACCGCAAGGGCTGAAGCCGCTGCCGCGCGCGTGGCCGCGCGCGCCGATGCGGCGGCCGGGCGGCCACCCCCGATCAATCGGCTCGGCTGGATCCGGCTATGGACGCGCGTGGCGTTGCTCGCGGTCTCGCTGCTGTTTGCGATCCCGCTGCATTATTTGTGGCGCTTCGTTCGGCTTTCGTCGCCCTGGCCGCGGCTGTTCCTGGGAACCGCGGCGCGGATCTGCGGCGCACGCGTCCGCGTGGTCGGCGTGCCGCTCAAACGCGACGTCTTCTATATCTCCAACCATGTCAGCTGGGTCGACATCTGCGCGATTGCCGGCGCGAGCGGCACCGCGTTCGTGGCGAAGGCGGAAATTCGCGAGGCCCCCGTGGTCGGCTGGCTAGCGACGCTCAACCGTACGGTGTTCGTCGCGCGCGAGGATCGGCTCGGGGTTGCCGAACAGATCAACGCGCTGCGCGAAACGCTGGCGGAGAATTGGTCGGTGACGGTCTTCCCGGAGGGCACCACCACCGACGGGCGATCGCTGCTGCCGTTCAAGACGTCGATGCTCAAGGTCCTCGAGCCCCCGCCGCCGGGGGTGATGGTCCAGCCGGTATTGCTCGATTACGGCCCGGTCGGCGCGGACATCGCGTGGATCGGTGAGGAAAGCGGCAAGGCGAACGCGATGCGGCTGCTCGCACGCAAGGGCGGATTCCGCGTCGCGGTGCATTTCCTCGAACCCTTCTATCCGCGCGATTTCCCGGGACGAAAGGCGATCGCGGCGGAGAGCAAGCGTCGCATCGAAGTTGCGCTGTCGGTCGTCATGTGCGGCCCGGTGCCGCTGTTCATCGGGCATGACGTATGGGCCGGCAAGGGCCCGACCCTCCCCGCCGCGCTCGACATCAAGGATCATGCGCGCGCGCCCAACGGCTAGGGGTTCAGTCGCGCCGCGATTGCGCCTATAGCCGCGCCGATCATGACACCGGCCCCCAAACTCCCGCACAAAGCGCCGCAGACCTTCGCGGTCAAATCCTTCGGCTGCCAGATGAACGTCTATGACGGCGACCGCATGGCCGAACTGATGGCGGCGCAAGGCATGACGCAGGCCGATCCCGCCGACGCGGATCTGGTCGTGCTCAATACCTGCCACATCCGCGAACGTGCGACCGAGAAGGTCTATTCGGACATCGGTCGCCTGCGCAAACACGGCAACGATCCGATGATCGCGGTGGCGGGCTGCGTCGCGCAGGCCGAGGGGGCGGAGATCGTCCGTCGCGCGAAGGTCGACGTCGTCGTCGGGCCGCAAGCGTATCACAACCTGCCCGCGCTCGTCGCGCGCGCCGCGCGCGGGGAATCCGCGCTCGACACCGACATGCCGGTCGACATGAAGTTCGGACATCTCCCGGCCCGCCGCCGCGTTCCGCCGAGCGCGTTCCTGACGGTGCAGGAAGGGTGCGACAAGTTCTGCACCTATTGCGTGGTACCCTATACGCGCGGTGCCGAAGTCAGCCGCGGGTTCGCGCAGATCGTGGACGAAGCGAAGTCACTGGTCGATGCCGGTGCGCGCGAGATCACGCTGCTCGGGCAGAACGTCAACGCCTGGGCCGATGAGACGCGCGGGCTGGAACATCTGGTCGCGACGCTCGCCGAAATCCCCGACCTCGCGCGGATCCGGTACACGACCAGCCACCCCAACGACATGACGCAAGGGTTGATCGATGCGCACCGCGACATCGAGAAGCTGATGCCGTTCCTCCACCTGCCCGTGCAGGCGGGGAGTGACCGGCTGCTCAAGGCGATGAACCGCAGCCACAGCCGCGATTCCTATCTGCGCATTCTCGATCGAGTCCGCGTGGCGCGCCCTGATATCGCGCTGTCGGGGGATTTCATCGTCGGGTTCCCCGGAGAGACCGACGCCGATTTCGCGGAGACGCTGAGCCTGGTCGATGCGGTCGGCTATGCGCAGGCGTTCAGTTTCAAATATTCGCCCCGCCCCGGCACGCCTGCCGCGACGATGGCGGATCAAGTCCCGGCGGACGTGATGGACGACCGGCTGCAGCGCCTCCAAGCGGCGCTCAATCGCGATCAGGCGGCGTTCAACGCCGACAGCGTCGGGCGACGCTGTCAGGTGCTGATCGAGCGCGCTGGCAAGCTGCCCGGTCAGATGCTGGGCAAGTCGCCATGGCTGCAATCGGTGCACTTGGTTACGGACGCGGCGATCGGGGATCTGGTGACGGTCGATATCGTCCAGGCGGGGCCGAACTCGGTGTCAGGCGCGGCACCAACGGAAGTCGTCGCCTAACAGTCCTGGTCGCGCGCAGGCTCCGGCCCGTGCGCACTATCGGCAAGCGCTGTCGTCAGCCGAGTGCGGCGACCACGGCGACGGCTCCGGTCACGACCACGCCCCACAACGCCAGCGATGCGCCGACGATGACCAGCGCGCGCGTGCGCATCGGCAGGCGACGGAATTCGGGGAGTGCTTCGGACGTGGCATCGCCCGTTGGGAGCGGGTCGCCGGCGATGGCGAAAGGCACGACGGTCTCGACCGCGCGTGCCGCCTGAATCGCGGAATCGCTCAGCGGCTGGTCGAACGCACATCCGTAGCGCGATCCGTTGCGCCGGACGATCTGCGCGGAGACGCGACCGATCCCGGCGATCCCGATGCTGATGCCCGATGGAACCGCGATCGTGCCGTCCACGACGATCAGGCAGCCCGTGGTGGATATGTCCACGACCTTGGCGTCGATCGGTCGGGCGTCCTTGTCGCGAATCGTAGCACCGGCGTCGACCGGCCGACGCGGCGCCTGACGGCCGCTAACCCCCTGCTCGAGCGCGGCATCGTCTTCCTGTAGAAAGAGCTGTGCAGTTAAAACCATGTGCCGTTCTCCGAGTGCGGCAATCTTTCGCAGGAGAGTCCTAACATTTGGTAACGCTGTTCTTGGCCGCCGACAGTCGACGGCAAGTCGCGATCCAACGGGTCGCGGTATCCGATGGCGACGATCGGACGGCTACCTGGGCTGGATCACCACACATCCCCTCGACAAACCCGCCGGTTTCGAGCAGCATCATCGCGATGTTCCCGGACCCCGCCCCCTCCGATCTCGCGCCAGGCCAGTGGAAGCCGAACCCACCCGCCTTGTGGGTCTACATCATGCTGGGAGTCGGGCGAATCCTCCTGTCCGGGGCGGATCTCGTGTTGACGCGCATCGGCGTGCGGCGCTGAGCCTGCGGCCGCAATCACCCACCGGGGCATTTGCTCCACGATCTGTCGCCGCGACGATCGTTTCAGGTTCCCCCGCCCCTGTGCTCGCCGATCTTATCCTTGCTCGTCATGGACTTGCCGGAGGTGGGATCACTCCCCATGTTCGCGTTCCGTTCAACGCCATTGTCCGTGGCGTCCCTCGTCTGCCGTTTCCCAGCAAAGGAATTGCATGAGCCGTAAGCCAGTCCCCGCGCAGTCCGGCGATCGCAGCCGCACCGAAGTCCTGTTCGATCGTCCGCAACTGATGGCGCAACTGTTTGGCGAGTTCGACCAGAACCTGCTGGCGCTCGAGAACAAGTTGGGCGTGTACATCACCGCGCGGGGCAACAAGGTCGGGCTCGAAGGCACGGCCGAGGCGGTAGCCCAGGCGCGCGACGTGCTCCACGGTCTGTACAACCGGATCGCGCGCGGTGAAGTGGTCGACACTGGGTTGATCGACGCGGTGATCGCGATGTCGAGCGAACCGACACTCGCGGGGATCCTGCAGGCAGATGCAGGCGGCGGCGCCGTGCCGCAGATCATGATCCGCACGCGCAAGAAGACGATCGTCCCGCGCACGATCGCCCAGGCGCATTACATGCGGCAATTGCTGGGCAACGACATCATCTTCGCGCTCGGGCCGGCAGGCACCGGCAAGACCTATATCGCGGTCGCACAAGCGGTCGCACAGCTCATCACCGGCAGTGTCCAGCGGCTGATCCTGTCGCGCCCGGCGGTTGAAGCGGGCGAGAAGCTCGGGTTTCTGCCGGGGGACATGAAGGAGAAGGTCGATCCCTATCTCCGTCCGTTGTACGATGCGCTCAACGACTGCCTCCCCGCCGAGCAGGTCGAGCGCCGCATCGCCAGCGGCGAAATCGAGATTGCGCCGATCGCGTTCATGCGCGGACGGACGCTCGCAGACGCGTTCATCATCCTCGACGAAGCGCAGAACACCACGCCCGCGCAGATGAAGATGTTCCTCACCCGCTTTGGCGAGAACAGCCGGATGGTGATCTGCGGCGATCCCAAACAGACCGATCTTCCCGGTGGCATGAACGCTTCGGGCCTGAACGATGCGGTCGGGCGGCTCGAGGGAGTCGAAGGGTTGTCGATCTGCCGCTTCGGTTCGGGCGACGTCGTGCGCCATCCGATCGTCGGGCGAATCGTCGAGGCGTATGAGGGCAAGTCGGATTGACCCTGGGGATATCCCGAAGATATATTTGGGATATCCCGGAGGCTGCGATGGCGTCGCTCTACATCAAGAACCATGACACCGCAGACCTGGCACGCGAGGTCGCCGCATTGCTGGGGACCAGCAAGACCGCGGCCGTCCACGACGCGCTCGAACATCGCAAACGCGCCCTGCAGGCCGAACGGAGCGGCAGCATCCACGATCGACTCGAAGCGTGGCGCGCGGCCCATCCGCTAGGGGAACCGACCGGTCTCGACGCCGACAAGGCGTTTTACGATTCGCTGAATGACGAGGACGGGGATTGATCCTCTTCCTCGATGCATCCGCAATGGTCGCGATGATGACCGGGGAGCCGGGGTCACCCGCGATCGAGGAACGGTTCGGCGCGGCCGACCAGATATTGTGTTCCGCGATCTCGCTGTGGGAGGCGGCGCGCGCCGTCGCCAGGAAAAGGACCGTTCCGATCCCGCTCGCGTCTTCCGAAATCGAGCGCTTCGTTGCCGACTTCGCGATCCGCCTGGTTCCGATCGGCGCCACCGAAGGTCGCGCCGCGGTCGAGGCGTATCATCGCTACGGCAAGGGCGCCGGTCATCCCGCCAGGCTCAATATGGGCGACTGTTTTGCGTACGCTTGCGCCAAGACCAACGCCGCCACCCTGCTCTACAAGGGCGACGACTTCCTCCATACGGATCTTGCCTGATGCTTGAAATAGCCCTCTCCCACGAAGACGTCTGGCCCGAACACGACTGGGAGGCGCTTGCCACCCGCGCCGCGCTGGCGGCGATCGGACGGACGCCGCATGCCGAGCTCGCGACCGGCGCGGCAAGCGTCGAGATTTCGGTGCGCCTGACCGACGACGCCGAGGTGCAGACGCTCAACGCGCAATACCGCCACAAGGACAAGCCGACCAACGTCCTGTCCTTCCCGATGGTCCAGTCCGACCTGCTCGACACGATCGCGCAGAATTCGGACGATGGCGAGGTGCTGCTCGGCGATATCGTCCTTGCCTATGAGACGTGCGCGCGCGAGGCGGCGGAAAAAGACGTGACGGTCGAAAGCCACGCGACGCATTTGATCGTGCATGGCACGCTGCATTTGCTAGGGTATGATCACATGGACGATGACGAGGCGGGGGCGATGGAAGCGATCGAGATCGCGGCCCTCTCCGCGCTGGGCATCGCCGATCCGTATCTAATCGCTGAGGACTGACGTAACCCCATGCCCGACGGCCAAAGTACCACCGGCACCGCCACGCAATACGGCGGTGTCACCCATGCCTCCCCGGGGCATGAGACGAGCATCTGGCGGTCGTTCCGCAGCTGGATCTCGGGTCATTCGGGCGACGAATCGCTCCGCGCGACGCTCGAGGAAGCGATCGACGCGCATGAGGACGACCCAGCGCCCGACGCCAAGGGGGATCTTTCCCTGCTCGAGCGGACGATGGTGCGCAATTTGCTCCACTTCGGCGAGCGCGACGCAGGTGACGTAGGCGTGCCGCGCGCGGACATCGTCGCGGTCGAGGAAACGACGAGTTTCGCAAACCTCGTCGCCTTGTTCGCCGAGGCCGGGCACAGCCGCCTGCCGGTCTACCGCGAGAAGCTCGATACGATCATCGGGATGGTCCACATCAAGGACGTGTTCCAGATCCTCGCGACCGGCGCGGAGCATCCCGACAGCATCGCGCCGCTGATCCGGGAGCCGCTCTACGTCCCGATGTCGCGCGGCGCGCTCGATCTGCTCGCGGACATGCGGCAGAAGCGCGTCCATCTCGCGATCGTGCTCGACGAGTATTTCGGGACCGAGGGGCTCGTTACGATCGAGGATTTGATCGAAGAAATCGTCGGTGACATCGAGGACGAGCATGACGACGCGCCGACCGCGCTGCTCGTCCCGCTCGACGGCGGCGCGTGGGACGTGGATGCGCGTGCCGAACTCGAGGATGTCGGCGAGACGATCGACGAGCGACTCGCCGAGGTCGATGGCGACATCGACACGATCGGCGGCTTGGCCGCAGTGCTCGCGGGGCATGTGCCCAAGGTCGGCGACTGTATCGTCCACGACAGCGGCTGGACGCTCGAGGTCATTGCGGCGGACACGCGCCGCGTGCTGAGCCTGCGGCTCCATCCGCCAAGGCCGGAGCCCGAAGGCCGCGACGACTAGGACGATCCACCTTTACCCCTGGGGGCGGCACGGGACCAATACGATGCGAGACTGGTGGACCGCCCCGCCGCAATAATCACCCAGCCGATCACTCTCTTCGGATTAATGCATTTCATCGATCGCTTGGTTCATGGCAAACTCTCCTCCGAAATTACGAAGAGTCGATTGGAGAGACCCATGGACGCAATTACCTCCGGCAGCCCGCTGAGCGATCCGAACAAGGAGCCCGCTGCGCTGCGGTCGCTGCTCGGCCGCACCAACCGCGATTGGTGGCCCAACCAGCTCAGCCTCGAAATCCTCCAGCAGAACGGTCTGTCGGCCAACCCGATGGGCGACGATTTCGATTATGCAGAAGCCTTCAACACACTCGATTACGCAGCCGTAAAGCGCGACCTGACCGCGCTGATGACCGACAGCCAGCCGTGGTGGCCGGCCGACTACGGGCATTACGGCCCGTTCTTCATCCGCATGGCATGGCATTCGGCCGGCACCTATCGCACCGGTGACGGGCGCGGCGGATCGTCGTCGGGTTCGCAGCGGTTCGCGCCGCTCAACAGCTGGCCGGACAACGGCAACCTCGACAAGGCCCGTCGTCTGTTGTGGCCGATCAAGTCGAAGTACGGCAAGCAGCTCAGCTGGGCCGATCTGTTCATCATGGCGGGCAACGTCGCGATCGAATCGATGGGCGGACCCGTGTTCGGCTTCGGTGGCGGACGCGAGGACGTGTTCGAGCCGATGAAGGACATCTACTTCGGTACGGAAGAAGAATGGCTCGGCGATACGCGAATCGACGAAGAAGAGGGCCGTGCGCTCGAGAGCCCGCTCGCCGCGATCCAGATGGGCCTGATCTACGTCAACCCGGAAGGCCCCGGCGGTTGCCCCAACCCGATGGGCTCGGCGCGCGACATGCGCGAGACCTTCGCGCGCATGGGCATGAACGACGAAGAGACCGTCGCTCTGACCGCGGGTGGCCACACCTTCGGCAAGGCGCATGGCGCAGGTGACGCATCGCTCGTCGGCGTAGAGCCGGAAGGCGCCGACATCGCGACGCAGGGCCTCGGCTGGGTGTCGAAGCACGGCACCGGACTCGGCGACGACACGATCACCTCGGGGATCGAAGGCGCCTGGACGCCGACGCCGATCACCTGGGACCAGACCTATTGGGACATGCTGCTCGACCACGAATATGAGCTGGTGAAGAGCCCGGCGGGCGCGCACCAGTGGCAGCCGGTCGGCAACCCCGAGGAAACGCTTGCCCCGAAGGCGCATACCCCGGGCGTCAAGGTCCCGACGATGATGACGACCGCCGACATGGCGCTCAAGAAGGACCCGGCTTACCTCGAGATCAGCAAGCGCTTCCAGAAAGACCCGGCGGCGTTCGCCGATGCCTTCGCACGCGCCTGGTTCAAGCTGACTCACCGCGACATGGGGCCGAAGGTCCGCTATCTCGGCCCCGACGTTCCGGCCGAGGACCTGATCTGGCAGGACCCGATTCCCAAGGCGGACTATCCGCAGATCGACGCGGGCGACGTGCCCGGCCTCAAGCAGGCGATCGCCAATTCGGGGCTTTCGGTAGCCGAGCTGGTAACGACCGCCTGGGCGTCGGCCTCGACCTATCGCCAGTCGGACCACCGCGGTGGGGCGAACGGCGGCCGCATCCGGCTCGCGCCGCAGAAGGACTGGGAGGTCAACCAGCCGGAGCAGCTCGCCAAGGTGCTTGGCGTCTATGAGGGCATCAAGTCGGACTTCGACGGTCAGGGTAGCAAGAAGGTGTCGATCGCGGATCTGATCGTGCTCGGCGGGTCGGTCGGGATCGAGGCGGCGGCGAAGGCTGCCGGCAAGACGATCGAAGTGCCGTTCCTGCCAGGCCGGACCGATGCGTCGGCCGAGCAGACCGATGCCGCGAGCTTCGACGTGCTCGAACCCAAAGCGGACGGCTTCCGCAACTATCTGTCGGTCAAGTTCAGCGTTCCGACCGAGGAACTGCTGGTCGACCGCGCGCAGTTGCTCGGGCTGAGCGGCCCGCAGATGGCGGTGCTGGTGGGCGGGTTGCGCGTGATCGGCGTGAACCATCCCAAGGCCGGGGACCACGGCGTATTCACCGACCGCAAGGGTCAGCTGACCAACGACTTCTTCGTGCATTTGCTCGACATGCAGACCGCGTGGAAGCAGCTCAGCGACGACAGCGACGAGGAATATCTCGGCACGCTGCGCGAGACCGGCGAGAAGAAGTGGACCGCTTCGCGCACCGACCTGGTGTTCGGCGCCAACTCGCAACTCCGCACGGTGGCGGAGGTCTACGCCTCGTCCGACGCGGGCGACAAGTTCGTCAAGGACTTCGTCGATGCGTGGGTCAAGGTGATGAACGCGGACCGGTTCGACGTCGCGTCGGGCCATGTCGAAGGCGAGCCTGCGGTCGCGTAACGTCGACCGTGCTCCTGCGCAGGCAGGAGCCCAGAGCTACGGGCATACCGCTTGTAACCCTGGGCTCCCGCTTTCGCGGGAGAACCCGCTGATTGCAACGTGGCGGTGGCGCTAGCGCCACCGCCATTTTTCTACATCAGGGGATTCCCCCTGCCCTGGCTGCGGGGATGACGCGCACCCCCAACTCTAGCCCTTCCACCGAGCGACGCCGCGTCCTATCAAGCGGCTATGCGCAAACACATTCTCATCATCCTCGGCATTCTGGTCGTCGTCGGGGTCGCGGTCCTCTGGTGGATGTTCCAGCCCGAGCCCGCTCAGCTCCCGATCACCCAGGTCGAAGGCGAACGCCCGGTAATCTCCGCACCGCGCGAACAGACGATCCCGACGACCAAGGTCGCCAAGGCGGTCGGCTGGCCCGCGGGGGCGACTCCGGTCCCCGCAGCGGGGCTCAAGGTTGCGGCGTTCGCGCAGGGGCTCGAGCATCCGCGCTGGCTCTACCGCCTTCCCAATGGCGACGTGCTGGTCGCCGAGACCAACTCGCCGCCGCGAAAGGGCCGCAGCATCACCGATACCGTGATGCGCTATCTGCTCGGGCGCGCAGGCGCGGGCGTTCCCTCCGCCAACCGCATCACCCTGCTGCGCGACGGCAATGGCGATGGGGTTGCGGAACAGAAGACCGTGCTGATCGGCGGGCTCAACTCGCCCACCGGCATGGCGCTGCTCGGCGGCTATCTCTACATCGCCAACACCGATGCGCTGGTCCGCGTGCCGTTCAAGCCCGGCGAGACCAAGATCACCGCGACGCCAGAAAAGATCATCGCGCTCAACGGTGGCGGCAACCATTGGGCGCGCACGCTGCTCGCGGATCCGAACGGGAAATATCTCTACGTCGGCGTTGGCTCGTCGTCGAACATCGCCGAAAACGGGATGGACGCCGAGAAATATCGCGCCAACATCCTGCAAGTCGATCCGCAGGCGAAGACCTTCCGCGTGTTCGGCGCGGGCTTGCGCAATCCGCAGGGGATGGCGTTCGAACCCAAATCGGGCGCACTGTGGGTCGCGGTCAACGAACGCGACATGCTGGGGTCGGACATCGTCCCCGATTATATCACGCGCGTCGGACTCGGGGATAACTTCGGGTGGCCGTGGTATTATTGGGGCGGCTATCCAGACACGCGCGTGAAGCCCGGGAACCCGGCGTTGCAGGAATATTCCAAGCGTCCCGATTTCGCGATGGGCCCGCATGTCGCGGCGCTCGGACTGACCTTCGCGACCGACGCGAAGCTGGGGGCGGCGTACAGCAACGGCGCGTTCGTTGGTGAGCATGGCTCGTGGAACCGTGTGCCGGTGTCGGGCTATAAGGTCGCATTCGTACCGTTCGGCGATCTCGGCTTTCCCAAGAAAGGCGCAAAGCCGGTCGACGTGCTGACGGGCTTCCTCAACGCCAAGGGCGAGGCGCAGGGACGCCCGGTCGGCGTGACGTTCGATCGTGGCGGCGCACTGCTGGTCGCGGATGACGTGGGCAACACGGTGTGGCGGGTCAGCGCGAAGTAACCGTCCCCTCCCTGGAAGGGAGGGGCCGGGGGTGGGTCGCTCTGGGGCGGGCGCCGGACTCTCTTCAAACGGACCCACCCCCAACCCCTCCCTTCCAGGGAGGGGAGACTCGCGTAGGGGGCGCTACTCCAGCATCTTCGGCGCTTCCTTCGCCAGCTTGGCGCGGATCTTGTCCGCGAACAGCGCGAGAAACGGCGGCAAGTCGACCTCGGCGCGGACCGAGGCCTCCGCCACCGTCAGCTTGCTCGCGACGCGCTGCCCCAGCGCGGCGACGGTGAAAAACATCGTGTCCCCCTCCCAGCGATGATCGACCGCGGCGCCGCCCGGGAACATCCCCGCCAGCTTGCCGATCCCGCCATCGACGCGCGCCCGCGCCGCCGCCAGACCAAGCTTATGGGGGATTTCGACGACGATCGGTTCACTCATGGCAGGTCCTTCACGCCTTGGCGTATCATTGCGCGAACAGCATCGCGTCGTCGGCAAACGCCTTGAACTCGAGCGCGTTGCCGCTCGGGTCATAAAAGAACATGGTCGCCTGCTCACCCGGCTGTCCGACGAAGCGGGTGTGCGGCTCGATCCCGAAGCGAGTCCCCGCCGCGGTCAGCCGCTCGGCGAGCGCGTGCCAGTCGGGCATCGTCAGCACCACGCCGAAATGCGGGACCGGCACGGCGTGCCCGTCGACCGCATTCGACACCGCGACCGGCTTGGCGGCGGGGTCGAGATGCGCGACGATCTGATGGCCGTAAAGGTCGAAGTCGATCCACGCGTCCGAGCTGCGCCCCTCGGTGCACCCGAGCGTCCCACCGTAAAAGGCGCGCGCGGCGGCAAGATCGTGGACCGGGAAGGCGAGGTGAAAGGGCCGAGTCATGCAACCGCCCTACCAAATCCTCCCCCGCAGGGGGAGGGGGACCCTGAGCATTCAGCAAAGGGTGGAGGGGGCGTGCCACTCTCGCATCGCTTGTGCCGCACTCCTCCACCACCAGCCGGAAGGCGGCTGGTGTGCGAGCGAGAATGTGTCCCCCGGACACATTCTTGGCCTGCCGGGGGCAGGCCAACGCTCGCACACCCCCTCCCCGTTCCGGGGAGGATCGAAGCACGACGTTGCGTCCCCTCCCTGATCACGCGATAGCCACCCGATGACTCAGCGCCCCGCCCTTTTCTCCTTCCTGCTCGGCGGGATCGCCGCGGTCGGCTTCGCCCCGCTTGCGCTGTGGCCCGTCACGCTCGGGTGTTTCGCCGCGTGGATGTGGCTGGTGCACCAAGCGCCGACGCGACGCGCGGCGTTGTGGCGCGGGTGGCTGTTCGGCTTCGCGCATTTCACCATCGGCAACAACTGGATCGCCAAGGCCTTCAGTTTCCAGGATGCGATGCCGCATGCGCTCGGCTGGTTCGCGCCCGCGCTGCTGTCGCTGTATCTCGCGATCTTCCCGATGGCCGCGGCGGGGGTCGCGTGGAAGCTCAGACGCCAGACACTGGACGCAAGCTATGTCCTGATCTTCGCCACCGCCTGGATCGCGACCGAATATCTGCGCGGGACGTTGCTGACCGGCTATCCGTGGAATCCGCTGTCCGAACTCTGGCTCCCGACGCCGGTCGCGGCGAGCGGGCGGTATCTCGGCACGTACGCGCTGTCAGGAGTCGCCGTACTGGTCGCGGGCGCGTTGCTGCTCGCGACACAGCGGCACCGGCGCTTTCCGCTCGCGGTCGCCGGCGTCACGGGGCTGCTCGCACTGTCGGCGATCGACACGACTCCCGCCGCCCCCACGCCCACCAACGCGCCACGGGTCCGCGTCGTCCAGCCCGATCTCGACCAGGAGCAACGCCCGCGCGACGATTATGCCGAGACCAACCTGCGCGCGCTCGCTGGCCTCAGCGGAAGCCCGCGCGCCGCGCCGCGGCTGATCGTCTGGCCAGAGGGCGCGCTGCGCTATCTCCCCGAGGATGGCTATCCGCCGCAATATTACGGCGAGTCCGCGCCGTTCCTGACCCGCGCGCGGATCGCGGCACTGCTCGGCCCGCGCGACGTCGTGCTCACCGGCGGAAACGCGCTGCTGTTCGATGCCACGGGGCAAATCCGGTCGGCGACCAACGCGATCTTCGCGATCGACGCGGAGAAGCGGATCGTCGCCCGCTACGACAAGGCGCATCTGGTGCCGTTCGGCGAATATCTCCCGCTGCGCCCGCTGATGTCCGCGATCGGCCTGTCGCGGCTCGTCCCCGGCGATCTCGACTTCGCCCCCGGCAAGGGCCCCGATGGAGTCGACCTCCCCGGTATCGGGCGGGTCGGTTTCGCGCTGTGCTACGAGATGATCTTCTCAGGCTCGATCGTCGACCGCAAGCATCGCCCCGCGCTGATCTTCAACCCCTCCAACGACAGCTGGTATGGCAGCTGGGGCCCCGCGCAGCATCTGGCGCAGGCACGGCTCCGCGCGATCGAGGAAGGCCTGCCGATCATCCGCGCGACGCCGACCGGCATCTCCGCGATCATCGACGCGCGCGGTCGCGTGCTCGCCTCGATCCCGTGGGAGACCCGCGGCGCGATCGAACTGCCGATCCCGGCGGCGGCACCACCCACCCTGTTCGCGCGTATGGGCAACCTGATGGCGCTCCTGGCCGGCGCCCTGCTGGCGCTAACGGCAATTGCCATCCGCCGACGGGCACGATAGGAGCACATATAAGGAAAGCTTTATATGCCTGTCCCGGTCACGCCGGGTCGTGCCAAGACGAGGGTTTCACCGAATGCGCGCATCGTTTCTCTTCACCTCCGAGTCGGTCTCGGAAGGTCATCCCGACAAGGTCGCCGACCAGATTTCGGACACCGTCGTCGACCTGTTCCTGAGCAAGGACCCCCAGGCACGCATCGCGTGCGAGACGCTGACCACGACCAACCTCGTCGTCCTCGCGGGCGAAATCCGCTGCAAGGGCGTGTACGAGAACGGCGCCTGGGCCGATGGCGCGCTCGCCGAGATCGAGGCTGCGGTGCGCAACACCGTCAAGGAAATCGGCTATGAGCAGTCGGGCTTCCACTGGGAGAACTTCCGCTTCGAGAACAACCTTCACGGCCAGTCCGCCGAAATCGCGATGGGCGTCGACGAGGGCGCGAACAAGGACGAGGGCGCCGGCGACCAGGGCATCATGTTCGGCTACGCGACCGACGAGACCCCGGGCCTGATGCCCGCGACGCTCTATTACAGCCACAAGATCCTCGAGCGGATGGCCGCCGACCGTCATTCGGGCGCCGCCCCGTTCCTCGAGCCTGACGCCAAGAGCCAGGTCACGCTGGAATATCGCGACGAGAAGCCGGTCCGCGCGACCGCGCTGGTCGTCTCGACTCAGCACAAGGCAGGCTATTGCCTCCAGGGCGACAACGCCAACCCCGCGCTGTACGAAGAACTCCGCAGCTACGTCGCTGGCGTGATGAAGGATACGCTGCCCGAGGGCTTCGTGACCGACGCGACCAAGATCTACATCAACCCGACCGGCGCATTCGAAATCGGCGGTCCGGATGGCGACGCTGGCGTGACGGGTCGCAAGATCATCGTCGACACCTACGGCGGCGCAGCCCCGCACGGCGGCGGCGCGTTCTCGGGCAAGGATCCGACCAAGGTCGATCGCTCGGCCGCCTATGTCTCGCGCTATCTCGCGAAGAACGTCGTTGCTGCCGGCCTCGCGCGCCGCTGCACGATCCAGCTCAGCTATGCGATCGGCATCGCCGAGCCGCTGTCGCTCTACGTCGACCTGCACGGCACGGGTACGGTGCCGGAAGCAAAGATCGAGGAAGTGCTCCCGCAGCTCGTTCGCCTGACGCCTAAGGGCATCCGCGAGCATCTCAAGCTCAACGCGCCGATCTACAAGCGGACTGCTGCGTACGGCCACTTCGGGCGCGAGCCCGATGCCGATGGCTTTACCTGGGAAAAAACCGATCTGGTCGACGCGCTCAAGGCTGCCGTCGCCTGATGATGCTCCGGGCGCGGTGATGCCGCGCCCGGACCCTCAATTCGCGCCAACCCGACGAACGCTACCGCTGCGTGGCGGAAAAAGCGGCCGGGTCGAAGCGCGCGGGCAGGACCCGTTCCGCCGAACCGCTACCGTCCGAAAGCGCCGATGCGGCCTGCGCGTCCGCCGCGACCGAAAAGCGCAAATCCTCGGCAAGATACCCGGTCAGCAGCGTGTCGGCGGGCAACCGCCCGCTCGTGCCGTGAATGAACATCATCGGCCAAGCGATCACCAGCGCACCGCCGATCGCAAGCACCCCCTGATCCAACCCCTTGCGTCCAGTCCGCCCGGACAGGCGCACCGGCCCGCTCGGTGTCTGGATCGACAGCAGCCGGACGTCGAGTTCCCCCTTCTTGCCGAAAAGACCGTTGCGCTCAGCGCGCATGACTTCGCCGACGGCGATCGCACCGACCGGAACCACCACTTGTCCGCGATAGGCGATAGGCTCCGCGACCTCGAGATAGAAGCGGTCGCCCGCACGAACGTCCTTGGTATTGAGTTCTGCGCGCGTTGCCAGCCGTACCGGTGTTCCCATCGGGAAGGAGGCGGTGCGGTCGCTCGGGATCGCCGGGGCGTCCCAGTGGATAAGGTCCTGCGCGATGGCCACCGTCGGGGTCAGCAAGGCGAGCGCAAGGCACGCGGACAACGCCAGTTTCATGCAGACTTCCCCTGTTCGACATCGAACCGTGTAAATCTGCAATGTTGACCGAGACTTAGCGTTTATGGTGAACGCCGGATCGGCCAGCGGGATCAGCGCCGGACGGAAGGCCGATTACTTCCGCCGCTGGACCGCGCGGACGATCGTGCGTTCCGCCACCCGCACCGCCGCGCTAGCGGCCCGCTGCGCCACGAAGCCGACGGCCGCACCCGCGATCGTGTCGAGCAGGTAATGCTTGCCGCGCGGGAGCTGCATCGCGGCAACCCCACCCGCCAGCGCGTAAGCGGTCGCGCCGACCACGGGCGCGTCCTTCGCAAGCGCACCGGCAACCGCGACAGCGCCGGCAGTATGACCCGACGGGAACGAACTCTGGTCGTGGTCCTTGCTGTCGCCCGGCTCGAACTTGTGCTCACCGCTCTCGATCGCCTTCTTGGGCCGCGTGCGGTCCACCGATCGCTTGATCGCCGACTTGATCCCGGTCGCGATGATCTCGCTCGCGAGCATCCGCGCTCCGGTGCGCAGCATCACCGGCTGGCGCAACAGCGCGCCGACGACGAGCGTCCCCGCGCCCAGCAGTAGCAACGGCGGCTGGTCCGCGCCTTCGCTGAGCGCGCCGAGCACCTTCACGCCGGGTTTATCGCGATGTTTCGCGGCGTCGTGCGTGACCTTGCGGTCGATGCGGGTCAACGCCTTGGCTGCCTTGGTCACTTTACCCATCGTCCACATCTCCGAAACTTAATCGCCGAACGGCCGAACTGCGCGAATCGGTCCCTCTCCGCCGCGATCAATCGTCCGTCACCTGCGCATGCGCCAGCACAGCGAACAAGCCCGCCCCGCCGAGCAGGTTCCCCATTACCGCGGGCACCAGGAAACTCACCACGCCGCCGATCCCGATCTTGCCCGTCCATAGCAGCAGGAACGCTTCGCTCGACCCGACGACCGAATGGCTGAACCCGCCGATCGCGACGACATAGACGATCCCGAAAATGACCAGCAACGCGTGTTCGCGCGCATTGGGGAGCGCCCAGGCGACGATCGCGATCAGGAACCCGGCGGGCACCGCGTTGAAGAAGGTCTCCATCGCGCCATGCTCGGTGATTTTCATCGACACCTCGACCATCCCGGCGTCGAGCGACGAATCCCCCAGCGCCATCCCCGCGAACGCCGCCGTCGCGATTGCCGTCCCGACGCAATTCGCGCCGAGCACCACCGCCCACAACCGCAACGTCCGCCGCAGCGCGTCCCACGACGGCGATGTCACCAGCGGGAGCATCGCGGTCACCGTGCTTTCGGTGAACAACTGCATCCGGCCCAGGATCACCATCACGAACCCGATCGGATAACCAAGCGCGATGATCAGCGCGCGCGACTCGCCGGTCGGGACATGCGCGGCGATCGCGCCCTCCGCGACGAGCGACGCGGTCACCGCCAGTCCCCCCGCGAGCCCCGACCAGAACAGCGCCGAAACCGGTCGCTCCAGTTCCTCCGCGCCCGACTCGCGGACGGCGCGGTGGAGCTCCTGCGCGTTGGCGGCCTTGATCGAGTCGACGTCCCCGCCGCTCTCCGCATCGGCCGGACGTTCGCTCGAGTATTCGTTCGCGCGGTGCTCCGCCATCGCCGTCATCCCTTCGTTGTCAGGGTGCAACGACCGCGGCGGCCCTTTGCTCCGGCGGCAAGCCGCGCTACACGCGCGCCCCTATGACCGATCCGATGACGACACGCCGCCTGTACGGCCGGCGGCAGGGCCACAAATTGCGGCTGGGCCAGGCCGATCTCGTGGAAACCCTGCTCCCGCAAGTCAGCGTGCCCGAAGACGGGCCGCTCGACGCGCTGCGGCTGTTCGGCGACGATCGCCCGATCGAAGTCGAAATCGGGTTCGGCGCGGGGGAGCATCTCGCCGGTCAGGCGGGTATGCGGCCGGATACCGGCTTCATCGGGTGCGAACCGTTCCTCAACGGCGTGGTCGGCGCGCTGACGCACATCCGCGAGGACGGCCTCGACAATGTGCGCGTGCACATGGGCGACGCGCTCGACGTGGTGGAGCGGCTGCCGGACGCATCGCTGTCGCGCGTGTACCTCCTGCACCCCGATCCGTGGCGCAAGGCGCGCCACGCCAAGCGGCGGATGGTCAACCATGGCCCGCTCGACCTGATCGCGGCGAAACTGAAGCCCGGCTGCGAATTTCGGCTCGGCACCGACGACCCGACCTATTGTCGTTGGGCGATGATGGTGCTGGGGCAACGCCGTGATTTCGTGTGGACCGCCGCCGGCCCGGCCGACTTCCTCACCCGCCCGGACGACTGGCCCGAGACGCGCTACGAACGCAAGGCCCGCCGCCAGGGCCGTGAAGTCTGGTACTTCCGCTACCTGCGCGTCTGACCCGCACAACTACCGCTTGCGCGACCGACCGCGCGTCATCGGATCCGGCTTGACCGGTGGCGTCCAGCCCGCGGGGGGCGTCATGCGCTGCTGGCTCGACCCGAGCCCCATCGCGCCGGGGCGTTGCCGCACCAGGCCCACGGTGTCGGCCGCGGCGGCATCCTGCGTATCGGCACCCCCGCGGAGCAAGCTGATCCGGTCGCGCAGCCGCCGGGCTTCCTCAAAATCAAGCGCCGCCGCAGCGGCTTCCATCTCGGCTTGCAGACGTTCGAGTTCGGTCATTGGGTATCAACGCGGCACCGGCGCGTCCGCTCCCTGCGCTGGGCGGCGGAACGAAACGGCGGCAGGAGAACGGGTTGCGTCCGCGCGCCGCATTGCGCACAACAGGAGCAATGAACCCTTACCCCGCCGTTACGACGATCGCCCAGACGATCCAGCTATCGCTGTCGCCCGTGTTCATGCTGGCGGGAATTGGCGCGTTGCTCAACGTGCTGGCGGGGCGGCTGTCGCGCGTGGTGGATCGCGCGCGTGCGCTCGAGGCGTTGCATCCCGCGTCGCAGGGACCCGAGCATGACCGCCACGTCTGGGAATTGCGGCTGCTCGACCGACGCATGATCGTCATCAACGCCTCGCTGGTGCTCGCAGTGTCGAGCGCGGTGATGACCTGCCTGGTCGTCGCGCTGCTGTTCGTCGCGGAACTGGTTAAGCTCCATATCGGCACGGTCGTCGCGCTGTCGTTCATCCTCGCGATGGGCCTGCTGATCGCATCGCTCGCCTCCTTCCTGATCGAGGTGCGCATGTCGTTGACCGCGATTCACATTCGCCCGGAATTGCTGCAGGATTGACGCCCGCCCCTCAGCGCGCGCCGGCCAACCCCGGACCGGCGTCGTTGGTCGCGGCATAGCTCGGCACGACCCGCGCCTTTGCCGCCTGTTCGAACACATAGCCGGCGTCGAGCACGGTCTGGTCGCCCCACCGCGTCGCGATGAACGACAGGCCGACCGGAACGCCGCGCACCAGCCCCATCGGCACGGTCAGATGCGGATACCCCGAGATCGCTGGCAATTCGCTCGCGCTCGGCCCGTTGAACGTGTCGCCATACACCGTGTCGGACAGCCACGGCATCCCGTAGGTCGGCGCGACGATCACCGTCGCCTGCGCCTTTGCCAGCAGCGCGTCGATCCCCTCGGCTCCCGCCAGCCGAAGCGACTTCGCCCGCGCACCGAGATATTCCGGATCGGTGAGCCCGCGCGTCTGCGCAGCGGCAACGAACGTCTCCTGCGCGAAGAACGGCATTTCGCTGGCGGCGTTTGCTTGGTTGAACGCGATCACCTGATCGAGCGACCGCGTCTTCACCGCCTTGGGCGTGGTGGAAAGATACGCGTCGAGATCCGCCTTCAGCTCGGTCTGCAGGACGAGCAGTTCGGCCTCGCCAATGCCCTCGAGCTTGGGCGCCTCGACATCGACCAGCACCGCGCCCTGCGCCTTCAACACGGCAAGCGATGCGTCATACCGCGCCTTCAGGCTGTCAAGCATCTCCGGATGGAGCACCGCGATGCGCACGCCGGACAGCGACGCAGTGGCAAGCGGTGCCGCGAAGTCGTGCATGTGCGTCCGCGCGTCCCGTGTCGCGGGGTCGGCCGGATCGACCCCGACCATCGCGTTGAACAGCAAGGCGGCATCGCGGACGCTCCGCGCCATCGGCCCCGGCGTGTCCTGGCTGTGGCTGATCGGCACGACGTGCGTCCGGCTGACCATGCCGAGCGTCGGCTTCAGACCGACGAGCCCGTTCATCGATGACGGGCAGACGACCGATCCGTCGGTTTCGGTCCCGATCGCGACCGCCGCGAAGCTTGCCGCCACCGCCGCGCCCGATCCGCTCGACGACCCGCACGACGTCCGGTCGAGCGCATAGGGGTTGCGCACCAGCCCGCCGACCGCGCTCCACCCGCTGATCGAATGCGTCGAGCGGATATTGGCCCATTCGCTGAGGTTGGTCTTGCCGAGGATCACTGCGCCCTGCTTGCGCAACAGCGCGACCACCGGGGCATCGCGCCGAGTGACGTTGTCCCTGAGCGCGAGACTCCCCGCAGTCGTCGCGAGCGGGTCGCTGGTCTCGATATTGTCCTTGATCAGCACGGGAATTCCGTCGAGCGGGCCAAGCGGCTTGCCCGCCGTACGCCGCGCGTCGCTCGCCCGCGCCTGTGCCATCGCATCAGGATTGGTCGCGATCACTGCGCGCAGCGTCGGCCCGGTGCGATCCATCGCTGCGATCCGCGCAAGATACGCCTGGGCGATCGCGACGCTGCTGGTACCCTGCGCCATTGCCGCACGCAGCGCGTCGATCGACTGCTCCTCGACCCGTGGGATACCCTGTGCAACCGCAGCACCGGGAAGCATCAACAAGGCCGCACAGGCAGCACGGATCATCATCGCTCAGTCTCCCCCCGGTCGGTCCCTCACCGCCGATCATGCGATGATCGCATGGGGAGGACAAGCGTTCCCAAAGCCTTGCCGTACAAATGAAAAGAGGCTGCCGGGGGTCTTCACGACACCCCGGCAACCTCCTGACATGGTCAGCGGCCGGAAGCTCCAGCTTGGGAGACCATGCGAACCGCTAGTGCCTCGATACGGGTACGGCGTTGAATGAGGGAGTATACCCTCCGCCAGCCGATCGAACGGGTTTCCCCGAAGGCCTAGCGGTGCGTCTCCCTAACGAACTGAACCGACCCCATTGCTGAACCATGAGACATCGGATCACCTCCTTTCGCCAGTTGAAACGGCGTGACCTGCGCTGGTCACGAGCCCTGTTTGAATCAGATATTCTTGCGAAACAAGTCTTGTAATGTTCGCCGGATTGTCCGATTCTCATCGGCCTGCGCAGCGCCATCCAACGCCGCTATCAGCGCCGGCAATCCTCGGTCACGCGCGCGATTTCGGCCCAGGCCGGGACCACCAAAGTTGCCGCGCCCCCCTGTTCCACGATGAACCGACCGCGACTGAACACCATCGCGTCGAGCAACGGGTCACGCGCGGCGAGCCGCGTCGCGACATAGGCGGGGGCCCCTGCGGGACCGGGGCTGGTCGGCTGGACCGGAAGGCTCCGCACCACCGTCGAGGTCCGGACCGTCAGCGGGGTCCGCGCGATCCCTTGGCGCGACAGGTACAGCATCGCGCTGGCGTTGTCGCAGCGCAGCGTCAGCAGCGCGTTGCTGCCCCGCGCGCCGAACAAAGCGGTCGAGCCGCCCTGATCCTGCCGATATGTCCAATCCCCGACGGTGACCGGCCAGTCCCGCCAGTCGTTGCTGCGCGGCGGAACGGGGCGCGGCACCACGGCCGGGCGAGCAACCGGCGGTGCAGGTGCTCGCGCCGGAGCGACGGGCTTTTCCACGCACGCCGCGAGCACGGTCCCCATCAGAACGGTCATCGCAAACAAGGGGATAGTGGTACGCATCCGGGGTCTATGGGCGAACCTGCCCGCCTGCTCAACCGCAGCGCCCACGCCGCCGCGCGTTTTTCCCACCGATCCAGCCCTAAACCGCGCGGAACCGAGAGCCCCCTGTCGCCGTTACGCACGCGAACTGAAGGAATGTATCCATGTCACAAACCGAACCCACCCAGCTGTTGCTCCAGTCCAACAAGAGCGACGCGATGCAGGTCCGAAGCCGCGACGGCGACAAGATCGGCTCGGTCCTCACGCTGATGGTCAACAAGCGCACTGGCCAGACGATCTATGCGGTGCTGACGATCGGTGGGTTCCTCGGCATGGGCAAGGCCTATTACCCGCTCCCCTTCTCGCTGCTTCAGTTCGATCCGGTCAACGACACCTACATCGTCACGATCGACCGCCGCGTGCTGGAAGGTGGCCCAAGCTGGGCGAGCAACGCACCGACGTTCGACCAGGCGTACGCCGATCGCGTGTCGAAATACTACGATGTCGCGAGCGAGGACCTGTCGGTCGACTAACTCTAAAGTTAAGCGGCCAGGCTTGTGTGACGGTATTGCGGTTCAGGGATCGCAATCCCGCACTCTCGCGCGGTCTCTAACCAACCTTCCATGGCGATTTGAAGCTCCCCGAGCGCCTCTTCCGGCGTATCGCCGTGGGCCGAGCAGCTTCGAAGATCCGGCACGTTCGCGATCCAGCACGAGTCGGGCTCATACCAAAACAGGTCGATATGGTATCGCGGTGCCATCATTCGTCCAATGTAAGATCGTACTCGATACACATAGCGACAAATTGCTCGATTTGATAGGTCTTGGCGTCCTTGCCGCGGGGCTGGATGGTCAAGACGTGAGGAACTTTAGGATGCGCGTACTGGCGATGGCTCCCTGTCGTTCGCCTGACCGAAAAGCCGAACGCAGCCAATAGTCGCTCAAAATCGCGGAATGGAATAGCCGATCTCGGGTTGGCTAATATCCAAGAGTAAAGTTTGGCGGTGCGGGTCATCGGCACGATCTCGCAGTTTCGGGCATAGTCCGGAATCTACCACGCCAGCCCGACACCGTTCAATTTTGCATTCCCCAATTACCGCGCCCGCCGAGAACTCCCCGCCATCCCAGCGCGCATCTTCTGGCTCTTCCCATACCGTGTCTTGCGCGTGCCCGGCTTGCCCTCGTTCGAGCGTCCCATGATCGGCAACTTCTGCTGTTCGACCGGAAGCCCCAGCTCTTCCTGCTCCAGCTGCCGGATCTCGTCGCGCAGTCGCCCGGCGGTCTCGAACTCGAGGTCCGCCGCCGCCGCGCGCATCTTCTTCTCGAGATCCTCGATATACGCGCGCAGATTGTGGCCGACCATGTGCGGCCGGTCCTCGTCGATCTCGACCGTGACCTGATCGCGGCTCGACACGTCCTGGATGATGTCGCCGATGTTGCGCTTGATCGTCGTCGGCGTGATGCCGTGTTCTTCGTTATACGCGCGCTGCTTTTCACGACGGCGCTCGGTCTCGTTCATCGCGCGCTCCATCGAGCCCGTGATGCGATCGGCATAGAGGATCACGCGTCCGTCGACGTTGCGCGCCGCGCGGCCGATCGTCTGGATCAGCGAGGTCTCCGAGCGCAGGAAGCCTTCCTTGTCCGCGTCGAGGATCGCGACCAGCCCGCACTCGGGGATATCGAGCCCCTCGCGCAACAGGTTGATCCCGATCAGCACGTCGTACACGCCGAGCCGCAAGTCGCGGATCAGCTCGATACGCTCCAGCGTCTCGACGTCGCTGTGCATGTAGCGGACGCGCAAGCCCGCCTCGTGCATGAACTCGGTCAGATCCTCCGCCATCCGCTTGGTCAGCGTCGTCACCAGCGTGCGATAGCCGAGCTCGGCGGTCTTGCGCGCTTCGACGATCAGGTCCTGCACCTGTTCCTCGACCGGCTTGATCTCGATGGGGGGATCGATCAGCCCGGTCGGGCGAATGACCTGCTCGGCGAACACGCCGCCGGTCTGCTCCATTTCCCATGCACCCGGCGTCGCCGAGACATAGGTCGTCTGCGGGCGCATCGCCTCCCATTCGTTGAAGCGCAAAGGCCGATTGTCGATCGCCGAGGGCAAGCGGAAGCCATATTCGGCAAGCGTCAGCTTGCGGCGGTGATCGCCGCGCGACATGCCGTTGATCTGGCCGATCGTCTGGTGGCTCTCGTCGACGAACAGCAATGAATTCTCGGGCAAATATTCGAACAGCGTGGGCGGCGGCTCGCCCGGCATGCGGCCCGTGAGGAAGCGCGAGTAATTCTCGATCCCCGCGCAAGACCCGGTCGCTGCAATCATCTCAAGATCGAAATTGGTGCGCTGCTCCAGCCGCTGCGCCTCGAGCAACTTGCCCTCGGGCACCAGCTCCTTGAGCCGCTCCTGCAGCTCGAACTTGATCGCTTCCATCGCCTGCTTGAGCGTCGGCCCCGGCGTCACATAATGCGAATTGGCGTAGATCCGGATGGTGCCAAGGCTCGCGATCTTCTTTCCGGTCAGCGGATCGAACTCGACGATATCCTCGATCTCGTCGCCGAAGAACGACACGCGCCACGCGGTGTCGTCATAATGCGACGGGAAGATCTCAAGCGCATCGCCGCGCACGCGGAAATTGCCGCGCTGGAACGCCGCGTCGTTGCGCTTGTACTGGAGCGCCACCAGCTTGCGGACGATCTCGCGCTGGTCGACGGTCTGGCCCTTCTTGAGGTCGAAGATCATCGCCGAATAGGTCTCGACCGACCCGATGCCGTACAGGCACGACACCGACGCCACGATGATCACGTCGTCGCGTTCGAGCAGCGAGCGGGTCGCGGCGTGACGCATCCGGTCGATCGCCTCGTTGGTCGAGCTTTCCTTTTCGATGTACGTGTCCGACCGCGCGACATAGGCCTCGGGCTGGTAATAATCGTAGTAACTAACGAAGTATTCCACCGCATTTTCGGGGAAAAACGACTTCATTTCGCCGTAAAGCTGCGCTGCGAGGATCTTATTCGGCGCCAAAATGAGGGCAGGACGCTGCACTGCCTCGATCACTTTCGCCATGGTGAAGGTCTTGCCCGAGCCGGTCACGCCGAGCAGCACCTGGTCCCGCTCGCCCGCCTCGGTCTGGGCGACAAGTTCAGCGATTGCAGTCGGTTGGTCGCCCGCCGCGGTATAATCCGAGACGAGCTTGAACCTTTTGCCCCCTTCCGCCTTCGGCGGACGCGCCGGACGGTGGGGGACGAAGCTGACCCCGGTTTCGGGTTCATCGAGCGTGGTGCGAATCTGGATTGCCATCACGCAGCAATATGGGAAGGGATGCGGCCACAGACAATCGCGCGCGTCATTCGCCCGGCGTGCGTCGCCCGGGGGAAAGATCATGCGCCTTTATCGTATCGCTACAGCAGCTTGCGCGTTGCCGATCCTCGCGGTCGCGGCCTGTTCTCCCGAACCGGTGATCAAGCGCGAGCCCGGCAGCTGGACGCAGAAGGTCCAGATCCTGCGGCTCGAAGGCAAGGGCGCGACTCCGCAGGTCAAGGCGCAGATGCAGGCGATGTTCGATTCGATGGCGGGGATCGCGATGTGCCTGACCCCCGAGGCCGCCGCGAAGGAGAATCTGGCGCAGACGATGGAGCAAGTCGGCACGCGCGGAAAGAACTGTAAAATCGGCAAGAATGACGAGACCGGCGCGTCGATCGGTCTCAGCGCGGTCTGCCCGCAGGATGGCGGGGGCACGGTCAAGCTGACCGTCACCGGCACCAACGCGACCGGCGATCGCGACCTGACGATGAAGTCGGAAGGCTTTGACGCAAAGGGCGCGGCCGAAGGCGTCATGGAAATGCGCGTCCATTCGACCCGGAGCGGCCCGTGCAAGCCCGGGGACGTAACCCCGCCACCGACGCCCGCCGTGAAAAGCTGAGTTTAGGAAGCACCATCGACACGGTGAGATCCGTCTAGCCCGCAAAACAAAGCGTTACGGCAACGCCCGTGCCGCCGCGGGCAGGCGCCCGACGATCTCGATCCGGTCGATCGGCGCCGGACGGTCCCGCGCCACATAGCGTGAAATGACGCTCGGCTGACCGAGCGCAACCGTGCCGAACCCCTGCAACCCCGCGGCCCGCGTGACCGCAGCCAGCAAACGCGGCGGTGTGTCATACGCTTCCGCGGACAGATGGAAGGTCCCCCAATGGATACCGATCCCCGTCGACGCCCCCAGCCGGCGGTAGACTTCGGCGGCATCGATCGGGCCGATATGGCTTCCCGACACCATTTGCCCGGGCGCGAAGCGGAACGCGCCGATCGGAATCAGCGCCAGCCTGACCGGACCATAGCTCGCCGCGGCATCGGCCCAGGTCAGGTCCCCCGGCCCCGTATCCCCCGCAAAGAAGACGTTGCCGCCCGGCAGCCGAACGACGAAGCTCGACCATAACGCACGGTTACGGTCGGTCATCCAGCGGCTACCCCAATGATGGTTGCGCGTGACGATCACCTCGACATTCGGCTTTACGGCGATCCGCCCGCCCCAATCGAGCGCGTGGGCGGGGACCCCGGCTTGTCCAATCACGCTGTCATTGCCGAGACTTGTCACGACCAGCGGGTGGTCGCGTTTCCACAGGCGTCGCAGCGTCGCCAGATCGAGATGATCATAATGATCGTGGCTGATGAGAACGACGTCGATCTTGGGCAGCCGGTCGAACGCGATCCCCGTTTCGGCGACGCGGGCGGGACCGATCCCCAGCGGCCCGGCGGTCTTGCTCCACACCGGATCGGTCAGGATATTGAGACCCTGCGTCTGTACCAGCACGGTCGCATGCCCGACCCAGGTCGCCACCATGCGCTGTCCGGCGACGCGATCTGGCGGGGCAATCGGGCGGATCGCGACGTGTTCGGGCCAGCGCGGGCGTCCCTCGCTGCGCAGGAGGTATCGCACCAGGAAGTTGGCCTTAGTGGCGCCGGGCGGCGCCACGTCATCCTGCTCGCCATCGGGATTGAAGAAGCGTTGCCCGTCGAAATGTCCGCTCACCGCGCCGTTGTAGTAACGCGCATCGAGAAAGCGCGGGACGAGCGTGATCACCAGACAAAGGACGATCGTCGCCCAGAGCAGCACCTTGCCGACCAATGTCGCGATACTTCGGACGCTCAACGGCCTGACTTTCTCTGCGAACCCGCCATGGGGCGTTACGGCATCTTCGGAGTGCCTGCACCCATAAGGGCGCAGCTGGATCCGTTGCTGCTATCGTAAGGCCCAACTCCCGCCACGGCGGGTCGATCCCCGCTGTAGGACAGTCGCTACGCAAAGAGGGGGATATGCCACCGCCCGTCCGGCGAAACCGTCAGGCCGCGCGGCGTTGCGTCGCGTGCAGCCAAGCGCGCGCCGAGGCCTGCGCGGCGGCGATTTCGCGCGCGGTCATGTCCTCGGCGATTTCGCTACGGCTTGCCATGCCGGCTTCGCTCCCGGCAACCGCCGCGAGGTTGAACCATTTGTGCGCCTCGATCAGGTCGACCGCGACGCCCGCCCCGCCGCTCGAAAAGACCATACCCAGTTCGTAACAAGCATCAGCATCCCCCCCGGCAGCTTCTGCCATGCGGCTTGCGATGAGGTAGTTCGCGTTCTTCAGGCTGGTGCCCATGTCGATCCGTCCCGATTAACCAATTTCTGTTGCCGACAGTGCGTCGGATGCAGTCAAATAAAGGTTAACGGCTACATGGAACTTTGGTCGTACGACCAATGGCTTACGCTATCGCCGGAACATCCAGATTGTCGATCAGACGCGTTCCCCCGAGCCGCGCTGCCGCCAGCAGTCGCCGCGGGCGGAAGACGGGCGCATCGCTCGCCAGCGTTTCGGCATCGACCAGTTCGACATAGTCGACCGCAAATCCCGCGCCAGTCAGCGAATCTCGTGCTGCCGCCAAGACATCGGCGGGGGAGTCACCCCGCAGGATCGCGCGCGCCGCATCGCCCAGCGCGCGTGGCAGGGCCACCGCCGCCGCACGTTGTCCGTCATCGAGATAGACGTTGCGCGACGATAGCGCGAGGCCATCATCATCGCGCTGGGTCGGTACGCCTTCGATCTCGATTCCGAAATCGAGGTCGGACACCATCCGGCGAATCACCGCAAGTTGCTGGAAATCCTTTTCGCCGAACAACGCGATATCCGGGCGAACCTGGTTGAACAGCTTCGCGACCACCGTTGCGACTCCATCGAAATGGCCAGGCCGCGCTGCGCCGTCGAGCCCCTCGCTGACGCCCGAGACCGAGATGTTCGTCGCGAAGCCGGTCGGATACATGTCTTCCACCGGGGGGAGCCACAGGATGTCGCATCCCGCCTCGGTCAGCATCCGCGCGTCCGCCGCCTCGCGGCGCGGGTAGCGCGCGAGGTCCTCGTTGGGGCCGAATTGCTTGGGATTGACGAAGATCGACGCGACGACCTTGCGCCCCTGCCGCCGTGCGGTCTCGATCAACGCAATATGACCGCGATGCAGCGCGCCCATCGTCGGGACCAGCGCGATATCCGACCCGCCACTGCGGAAATCGGCGATCGCGGCGCGAAGCGCGCTTAGTGTACGGATGGTTTGCACGCGGGTTGGGCCTTCGGTAAGGACGGAACGGCCTTCTATGGGGGCGGGCCCGACCGAACAAGACGTAGGATACCATCCCGTTGGCAAGTGCTGCGCGAAAACCACACATAATCGTTTTCGCCAACGAGAAGGGCGGCACCGGGAAATCGACGACGGCCGTGCACGTCGCGATCGCGCTGGCGGCGCGCGGGGCCAAGGTTTCGGCGTTCGACCTCGATCATCGCCAGCGCACGATGGGGCGATATTTCGACAATCGCGCAGCAACCGTCCAACGCACCGGACGTCCGCTCCCGATCCCGCGCCATGCCACGCATGACGGCGAAACGGACGCACGGTTCGAGGAGCTTTTCGAGGATCTTGCGCACGATACCGATTTCCTCGTGATCGATACGCCGGGTCGCGACGATCGCTTCGGGCGACTGTCGGCGGCCCGCGCGGACACGCTGGTCACGCCGATGAACGACAGTTTCGTCGATTTCGACCTGATCGGTCAGGTCCACCCAGAGACGTACAAAGTCACGCGCCCAAGCTTCTACGCCGAAATGATCTGGGACGCGCGCAAGGCGCGCGCCAAGGCGGACGGGTCGACGATCGACTGGGTCGTGCTGCGCAACCGTGTCCAGCATATCGAAGCCCGCAACATGCGCCGCGTGTCCGAAGCGCTCGATCAGCTTGCCAAACGCGTCGGGTTTCGCATCGTCCCTGGGTTGGGCGAGCGCGTGATCTATCGCGAACTGTTCCCCGCCGGGCTGACGATGCTCGACGCGGGCGAATTCGGTGCGATGGGGCTGGCGCATGTCGCCGCACGCCAGGAACTGCGCGAAATGATGGGCGCGCTCGCCCTGCCCGAGGCGGTTCTGCCGCAAGTCGCCTGATGACCAAGGTCCTGCTCCTGGTCGCGCTGTTGGTGGGTGCCTGGCTGCTGCTGCGGCCAAAGCCCAAGCCGCAACGCATCCAGCGCCCCGAGGAGAGCGAAGCGCGCGCGGTGCTGGGTGTTGGCCCGCGGGCAAATGCAGACGATATTCGCGCCGCGCATCGCCGGCTCGTCTCCGCGCTGCACCCCGATAAGGGGGGATCCGCCGAACTCACCCGCCGTATCAATGCGGCACGCGACGTACTGCTCAAACCATAGTCTTTGAACTTTCACACGTCTGGTCGATTGGGCCAGAGCAAGATTCCCCAGGAGGACCAACATGACTCATCGTTTCGACCCGACTTCGCTTCGCGAATACGACATTCGCGGGATCGTCGGCAAAACCCTCGGCACCGCCGATGCGGACGCGATCGGCCGCGGTTTCGGCACGCGCGTGCGTCGGGCGGGCGGCACCCGTGTCGCGGTCGGCTATGACGGTCGCCTGTCGTCGCCCGAGCTCGAAGCCGCGCTCATCGGTGGCCTCACGGCGGTCGGCGTGGACGTCGTGCGGATCGGCATGGGCCCGACGCCGATGCTGTATTACGCCGAAGCCACGCTAGAAGTGGATGGCGGCATCGAGATAACCGGCAGCCATAATCCCTCCGACTACAACGGCTTCAAGATGGTGTTGCAGCACAAGCCGTTCTTTGGCGCGGACATTCAGGACCTTGGCCGCATGGCGGCGGAGGGCGATTGGGAGACTGGCGAGGGCACGGTCTCGACCGCCGACATCGAGGACGACTATGTCGGTCGTCTGGTCGCGGGTTTCGCGGGCGGCACCTACAAGATCGGCTGGGACGCGGGCAACGGCGTGTCGGGCCCGATCATCGAGAAGCTCGTCAAGTTCCTCCCGGGTGAGCATCATCTGCTGTTCACCGATGTCGACGGCAATTTTCCCAATCATCATCCCGATCCTACCGATGAAGCCAATCTGGTCGACCTCAAGCGCCTCGTCGCGGAGAAGAACCTCGATTTCGGACTGGCCTTCGATGGTGACGGCGACCGGATCGGCGCGATCGACGGCGAGGGCCGCGTGATCTGGGGCGATCAGATTCTCTCCATTCTGGCCGAACCCGTCCTCAAGGAGCTTCCGGGGCGCGACGATCATCGCAGACGTCAAGGCGTCGCAGATGCTCTATGACCGCGTCGAGGAACTCGGTGGCAAGCCGCTGATGTGGAAGACCGGGCACAGCCTGATCAAGATGAAGATGAAGGAAACCGACAGCCCGCTCGCCGGCGAGATGAGCGGTCACATCTTCTTCGCGCATGAATATTACGGGTTCGACGACGCGCATTACGCCGCAGTTCGCTTTATTCGTGCAGCGCACATGATCGGCAAGTCGGTGACGGAACTGCGCGGCAACATGCCCGCTTTGGTCAACACCCCCGAGATGCGTTTCCAGGTCGACGAGAGCCGCAAGTTCGCAGTCGTCGAGGAAGTGCTCGCCCGGCTCGAGGCCGATGGCGCGCAGGTCGATCGCACCGACGGCGCGCGCGTCAACACGCCCGACGGCTGGTGGCTGCTTCGCGCTTCGAACACCCAGGACGTGCTCGTCGCGCGCGCCGAGGCGAAGGACCAGGCCGCACTCGACCGCCTGCTCGGAATGATCGACGATCAGCTCGCCAAGAGCGGGCTGGAGCGTGGCCCGCAGGCCGCGCACTAAGCGTTGGACCGTCACCCCGGGCTCGTCCCGGGGTGACGGATACGCCTCTCGCAATCCTCGGCCAAACACGCCACTTAAGCGCAATGCCTCCCCCCGCCCCCCAGATCATCCGCGTCATTGACCTCGAGACCACCGGCGAGGGCCCGCCGATCCACGGCGTGTGCGAAATCGGCTGGCAGGACGTCGCGCTCCAGAAGGACGGCCGCTGGGAGATCGAAGGCGAAGGCGGTGCACGCCTCGTGAATCCTGGTCGTCCGATCCCGCCGCTGACTCAGGCGATCCACCACATCCTCGACGAACAGGTTGCCGACGCGCCGTTCTGGCACGACGTGGCGCGCGGGGTGCTCGATCCCTATCCGCGCCGGATCGCGCTCGCTGCGCATCGCGCGGATTACGAACAGAAATTCTGCACTGCACCGCTGACCCGCGGCGCGCCGTGGATCTGCACATGGAAGTGTGCGCTGCGGCTGTGGCCGGACACGCCGAGCTTTTCCAACCAGATGCTCCGCTACTGGCGCAAACCCGAGGGAATGATCCACGAACGCGGGCTTCCCGCACATCGCGCCTTCCCCGACGCCTATGTCACCGCCTTCCACTTGCGCGACATGTTGAACGAAGTCGGCCCCGAGCAACTGCTCGCCTGGTCGGCGGTCCCCGGCCTGTTGCCGCGCGTGATCCGCCCCGGACCGGATCGCGGCAAGAGCTGGCAGGAGATCAGCGACGATTCCCTCGCGATCATGCTTGGCGACCGCGACATGGACGTTCGCTTCACCGCCGAGACCGAACTTGCCCGCCGACGCGGCGGGGGCGCCGTGGGCCGACCGTCGCCTCAGGGAAAGTTGCTGTAAAGTAACGACAGATTGATAGGCATCTATCAAGTGTCACTGGTCTTTGTCGTTGCTGCTGCGTAAGGACGCGCTCATGTATACGCGTCTGGTTCCGAGTTTTGGCGTGAGCGAGGGGCGCATGGGCCGCTTTCTCGTGACGTGCATGGCCATCGGCTTCTTCGCCCTGATCGCCGCTGGCGTCGCCGCAGCCTGGTCGACCGCACAGAACGAGCATCACACCCGCGAAGTCAACCACACCTACGAGGTGGAATTGGCGATCGATCGCGCCCGGATCGCGATCGAGCAAAGTGAAACCGCGCGGCGTGGGTATCTGTTGACGAGCGAACCGGTCTATCTCGCAACCTATCGTACCGCCATGGCGGCGGTCCCGAAGGCCGTCGGGACGGTTGCGACGCTGACAGAGGACAATCCGCGCCAGCAAGGCAATATCACGACGATGCGGCGTTTGGTCGGCGACCTCTCCGCGCAGCGCGAGCGCACCATTGCGGCGGCAGAGGCGGGGGATCGGGCCGGCGCACTGACCCAGTTTGAGCAGGAGACGAGCATCCGCCGCATGCGTGCGGTGCGTTCGCTGGCCGACACGATGGTCCGCGAAGAGCGGCGTCTGCTCGCCGTCCGCGACGCCGCGCAACAGGCAAGCGTGCAGGTCTTCTACGTCACACTGGCGGTGGCGGGGCTTCTGCTGGTCCTCGTCGCGTTCATCACGCTGGTTACAGTGCTGCGCTACACCCGCGAACTGGCGACCTCGCGCGACGCGCTCCGCGATTTCGCGGACACGCTCGAGGATCTGGTCGACGAGCGCACTGCCGACCTGAGCCGCGCGAACGAGGAAATCCAGCGCTTCGCCTACATCGTCAGCCACGACCTGCGCAGCCCGCTGGTCAACGTCATGGGGTTCACCGCCGAACTCGAGGCAGCGACCGGCGCGATCACCGAATTGATCGACCGAGCCGAGGAAAAGGCGCCCGAGATCGTCAGCGAGGATGCGCGGCTTGCGGCGCGCGAGGACTTGCCCGAGGCAATCCGCTTCATCCGCACTTCGACGCAGAAGATGGATCGGCTGATCAACGCGATCCTCAAGCTGTCGCGCCAGGGTCGCCGGGTGATCTTGGCCGAGCCGCTCGACATTGCGGTCCTGATCGACGGGATCGGTGCCAGCCTGACCCAGCAGATCGAGCATCGTGGCGCCACGCTGACCGTGGAGCAGCCCTTGCCGAACCTCTTCAGCGATCGTGTCGCCGTCGAGCAGATCTTCTCCAACCTGATCGAAAACGCCGTCAAATATCTCGACCCGGCACGCCCCGGACGGATCGTCGTCCGCGGCAAGCGCGAGGGCAAGCGGATCCATTACGAGATCGAGGACAATGGCCGCGGCATCGCCCCATCCGACCATGCGCGCGTGTTCGACCTGTTCCGCCGCTCGGGTACGCAGGACCAGCCGGGCGAAGGGATCGGACTCGCACATGTCCGCGCCTTGGCGTATCGGCTGGGTGGCGTGATCGATGTCTCGTCCGAACTTGGGCGCGGCGCGACGTTCCGCCTGACCCTTCCGGCGACCTACACGGAAGCCAAGACCGACACCCGAGGACGCTGAGATGACCGACCACCAGACCGTCAGCATCATCATGATCGAGGATGACGAGGGCCACGCCCGCCTGATCGAGAAGAATATTCGTCGCGCCGGAATTCTCAATGAAATCCAGCATTTCACCGACGGGACGAGCGCACTCGAATATCTCTTCAACGCCGACAAGGGCCCCGCGCAAGGCGGCCCCGCACTCGTCCTGCTCGATCTCAACCTCCCCGACATGGGCGGCACCGACATTCTCGCGAAGATCAAGGGGTCGGACGGTCCCCTCAAGCGGACGCCGGTCGTCGTCCTGACCACCACCGACGACAAGGTCGAGATCCAGCGCTGCTATGACCTCGGCTGCAACGTCTACATCACCAAGCCAGTCAATTACGAGAGCTTCGCGCAGGCGATCCGCCAGCTCGGATTGTTCCTATCGGTGATCCAGGTTCCCGATTCCGAAGGTCACGGGTGATCACAGCGGCCGATCCTGGCACCGGGCCGGCGGTCCTCTATATCGATGACGACGCGGGCCTCCGCAGGCTCGCGGCGCGCGCTTTGTCGCGGCATGGATTCGTCGTGACGGTTGCCGAGGGGGGCGCGGAAGGGCTCGCGCTGGCGCAGCGGCATGTGTTCGATCTCATCGCGGTCGATCATTACATGCCCGGCATGGACGGCATCGAGACGCTGGAAGCAATCCGCCGGCTCCCAGCCCCGCCCCCGGTCGTTTACGTCACTGGGTCCGAGGAAGGCCGCATCGCGGTCGCAGCGCTCAAGGCGGGTGCATCCGATTATGTCGTCAAGACGGTCGGCAGCGACTTCTTCGACTTGTTGACGAGCGCGTTCGAACAGGTGCTGGAGCGCGCCGCGCTCGAACGCGGCAAGGCGGTGGCCGAGGATCAGTTGCGCGCCAGCAACGCCCGGCTCGAGGCCTTGCTGCGTGAGGTCAATCACCGCGTCGCCAACAGCCTGCAGATCGTGTCCGCGATGGTTCGGATGCAGTCCGCCGCGTTGCAGGACGATGGCGCACGCCTTGCGCTCGAGGATACGCAGCGCCGGATCGCCGCGATCGCGCAGGTCCACCGCCGCCTCTACACCAGCAACGACGTAGAGCAGGTCGACATGCGCGAATATCTCAAGGCGCTGGTCGACGAACTTGGCGAAACCTGGTCGACGCCGACCGCACCGCGCGTGCTGTCGCTTTTCGCGGAACCGATCCGGCTCGCGACCGATCGCGCGGTCTCGCTTGGCGTGATCGTCACCGAACTCGTCAGCAATGCCTGCAAATACGCCTACCCGATTGGCGGCGGCGAAGTCCGTGTCTCGTTCCGCGGCGATGGCGAGACACATTTCTGGCTTGCGGTGGAGGACGACGGGGTCGGAATGGGCCCGGACGCCACGCCGCAAGGGACAGGCGTCGGGACCAAGTTGATCCGGGCCATGGCACAGAGCCTCCAGACGATCGTCGAATATGACAGCATTGGCATCGGTAACGGCGTCCGCGCGACGCTGCGCGCGACCCGCGACTAACGACCGAACGACGGCAGCCTATGCGTATGATGTTTCAGCAAAATCGGCTGTAGACTTACCCGGCGTTAACCGACGGTCCCGTACGTCGGGACGATGCGATACCCCCCGATCGGAATGGCCCTCCCCTGTCAGCTTGCAGCGATCGTCGCATCGCTGATCGGAATGGCGCTTTGGCCGCCGCAGTCCGGCGCTTTGCTGCTCGTACCATTGCTGCATCAGGACGGTAGCTCGGTTGCGGTTCTCGCACGGGCTGGCGGGGCGATGCTGCTCGGCAATGGCCCGGTGCCCAACTCGCTCGTGGTGGTTGGCGATCGCACCCGGATCGCGCGGCGGATACCGGCGGGCGACGTGCTGATCCTGGCCGCGCCAGCGGCGGGGTGCGGTACTATCAAAGTCTTGGGGTCGCTGACGTGACGGCGCGTTTGAGATCATTCTCCTCGCTCCGGATCTTCGCGCCGGACGCGATGCCGAGCAACGCGCTGGATCGGATGCGGCTTCGCGGAGTCCGGATCTGGGGCGTGATCGGTTGGGCGGCGCTTGCGCTGCTGCTCGTCGGGAATGCCGTACTGGACGCGGGCGTCGGCATGCCGCTGCTCGTGATCGGCGTCGCCGTCAACATCGCGCCGACGTTGGTTGCGCTGCGCGGGCGGTACGATGCGCCGGCACGCACGCTGATGGGCTCGACTGCGGCGATACTGCCCGCGATGCTGGTCTTCCTGCTGAAGGGCCATGCGTGGCAGATGGACGCGCACATGTATTTCTTCGTCGGAATGGCCGGGCTCGTCATTCTGGCGGACTGGCGTCCGATCATGGTCGCCACGGTGCTGACGGCGCTGCACCATGTGTCGCTCGAATGGCTTGCGCCGCAATATGTGTTTTCCGGAACAGGGAATATCGGGCGAATTCTGTTCCACGTCGTTGCGGTCGGACTGCAATTCGGCGTGTTGACGGTGCTGACGATCCAGCTCGAGCGGTTGATCCTGGGGCAGCAAGCGGCGCTCCAGCGCGCGGAGGAGCTGGCGAGAACCGCCGAGGACGGGCGGCGCCAGACCGAACATGCGATGCAGCAGGCGCGATTCGCCGCCGCTGATGCCGCGCGTGAGCGTCAGCAGCGCGAGGAGCAGGCCCGCCGTACCGCCAACGAACGCCGCGCCGAGCTCGTCACCATCGCGAACGAGTTCGAACGATCGGTCACGTCGGTGATCAAGATGATCGGAGATTCGACACAGCGGCTCGAACAAGCCGCGGTCCAGTTGGAAAGCATTACCGACAGCACGAAGCACGACGCGGATGAAGCTGCAGCCGGCGCCGGGCACGCGGCTTCGGACATCACGCAGGTTGCCGCGACGATCCGGACACTGTCGCAATCGGTACAGACGATCGCCATCGCCGCGGATCGTCAGTCGGTTTTGACCGATACGGCGCGTTCCGAAGCGAAACGGAGCGTCGAGACGGTCGGGATGCTGGAGGAACACGCCGTCCAGATCGAAGGGTTTCTCGACGACATCCGCAAGATCGCGGCGAAGACCAACCTGCTCGCGCTCAACGCCACGATCGAGGCGGCACGGGCGGGCGACGCAGGACGTGGCTTTGCCGTTGTCGCAGGAGAAGTGAAGGGATTGTCGGCCGAGACGACTCGCGCCAGCGACCGCATCGGAAATCTCATCTCAGGGATCCGTGCTGGCGTGGCCGCTACGGGCACGAAGCTGAACAGCGTCAGCGATGCCATCCAGCAGGTGTCGCTTGCGGCGTCCGGTATCGCGACCGCGGCTGCCGAGCAGCGCACGACCGCAGAGGACGTCGATGCCGGAGCCGACCGCGCCGCAGCGACCGCGGACGAAGTGGAACGGCGGATCACCGATGTTGCGCGAGCCGGGGGCAGCGCTTCATCCCTGTCCGCCGACGTCAGCCGGAGCGCGGGCGAACTCGCGGTCAGTGCGCGCGATCTGCTCCGCTCGACCGATCGTTTCGTTTCATTCCTGCAGGACGACCACGCGGCCGCCGCCTGATCGCAATCCAGGATTGCGGGCAGGCGGTCCGGGTCAGCGCGGCTTGCGGAACCGAAAGACGAACTGGTCGGTCTTCCCTTTGATCGTTGGGTCGAACACCCCGGCGCTATGATCGTCGGCGGGATTGCGCAGAACGTCGCTCTCGCCGTCGAACACGAAGCCCGCCTTGACGACTTCCGCCTTGACCGCGGCAGGATCGATCCGGTGCTTGGTCGATGTTCCCGCAAGACCGCTACCAGGCGCGTCCGCATGGTCGATCACGACATAGGTCCCGCCGGGCTTGAGCGCGGCGTACACCTGCCGGTTGAACGCGTCGAGTGTCGCTTCGCCGGCCGGTGTGTTCGCGACGTCGTGATAATTCTGGACCGTCCAGACCAGATCGACCGGCTCCGAAGCGCGCATTTCCGGCCCCGACATGACCATCAGCGACGTGTTCGACAGATGCCGTGCCTCCAACGCAGGGATCGTCTTCTCGGCGTATTTCGCGCCTTCAGCGGGCCAGATTGCGTAGACGTGTCCGGCCTTGCCGACGATGCCTGACAGGATCCGTGTCCAATATCCGCCGCCCGGCAGGAAATCGACCACTTCATCGCCTGGCCCGACACCCGCGAACGCCAAAACCTCGGCGGTCTTGCGGCGGGCGTCGTCGCCGCGTGCGTCGGCGCGCGCGGGATCGGCCAGCGCCTTGGCGATTGCGCGCTGCGTCTCCTTTGCGGAATGCACAGAGGCCACCGCCCGCGGTGCCGCTGGGGCTTCCGCTGCCAACACCGTCCCCGCGACCAGCGCGGTCGCAACCAGACTCGTCCACATCGTCCGCATCGATTTCTCCCCCCTAAGGACCCTCGCGGCCCGCGCGTCCCATAGCGCACTTTGTCCACGCCCGCATCGGCCAACGTACGCGCGACACTGTTGCGCGGGGCGCACGGATCGATAAGCACCGAACGGGGTTCCCCCATAACCGGGCGTCATCCCGTCTGCGTTGGTTCCATCGGAAAGCTTACACATGCCCTCAGGTCTGGTCGCGCTGCTCGACGACGTTGCCGCGATTGCGCGGCTTGCCGCCGCCTCGGTCGACGACGTCGCGGCGGCCTCGTTGAAGGCGTCTTCCAAGGCGGTGGGCGTGGTGGTGGACGACGCGGCGGTCACGCCGAAATACGTTTCCGGGCTTACCCCGGCGCGCGAATTGCCGATCATCTGGCGGATCGCAAAGGGATCGCTGCGCAACAAGCTGTTGTTCCTGCTGCCCGCTGCGCTGTTGTTCAGCGCGTTCCTGCCGTGGATCATCACGCCGATCCTGATGCTCGGCGGGCTGTATCTTGCCTTCGAAGGCGCGGAGAAGATCCTCGGCGTCCTCCTGGGGCATGACGCGCATGCCGAAGAGGCTGCCGTGGAAGGGCAGACCGCCGAGATGGTGGAGAATACGAAGGTCGCGGGCGCGGTGCGCACCGATCTGATCCTGTCCGCCGAGATCATGGCGATCGCCTTGTCCGAAGTGTCGGACCAGCCGATCCTCACGCAGGCCGCGGCACTGGTGGCGGTCTCCCTCCTGATCACGGCGGGTGTCTACGGCATCGTCGGGCTGATCGTGAAGATGGACGACATCGGGCTTCACCTGGCGCAGCGACCCGGCGCCACGCCCCGCGCCGTCGGACGCGGGTTGGTCGCCGCGATGCCGGTGGTACTCGGCGCGCTTGCGAAAATTGGCACGGTGGCGATGCTGTGGGTCGGTGGCGGCATTCTGGTACATGGGCTGGAGGAATTCCATCTCACCGCGATCCCGCACGCGGCCGAGGCACTTGCTGCGGTGTTCGCCCGGTTGGTCTCGTTTGCGCCAGGTGTGGGCCACTGGTTCGGTTTTGCGTTTGCCTCCGCATTGGTCGGACTGGTCGCAGGAGGGATCCTCGCGCTGATCGTCCCTCGGCTCCTCGCGCTATTCGGTCGGAAGCCCGTCGCGCACTAGCGGATCAAGGCCGGGCTTCCGGCCAACCGCGCACCAGGAACCGGACGGCAATTCTCACTGGCGCATTGCACGCAGATGCGAGACAAGTGTGGCAGCGCTGCCATCGGAGGAATGAGGGATGTCTCGTCTGGTTACCTTCAAAACGGGATCGCTCGTCGCGATCGCCATCTCGGCCACCATGTTCACCAGCACGCTTGCGGCGAGTGCGGCACCATCGGCGAGTGCCGTCGTGGCGACCCGCCAGGCCGGCTTCAAGAAACTGGGCGGCGCGATGAAGGCGCTCGGCGCGCAACTCAAGAGCGGCGCGCCCGCCAAGGCCAAGATGGTCGCGGCGGCGCAAACGATCGCAACGACCGCGCGCGGACAAGGCAAGCTGTTCCCCGCAGGCAGCGGTCCCGCACCCGGCCTCAAGACCGAAGCCCTGCGCAATATCTGGACCGACCGCGCTACCTTCGATGCGCAGATGGCCAAGCTCGTGACCGAAGCCGACAAGCTCGTCGCGGTCAGCAACACCGGGAACGCGGCGGCGATCGGCGCGCAGATGAAGGCGACCGGCGCGGTCTGCGGCGGATGCCATCGCAAGTTCCGCAAGGAAACCTGACCGACATGGCGTCCCCCCGCCCCTCACCCGGCACGACCCGCGGTGCGCGCGTGTGGGACGTGCCGATCCGCTTGTTCCACTGGCTACTCGTCGCCCTGCTCGGCTTTTCGTGGTGGAGCGGCGAGCAGCACCTGATGGACTGGCATCGCCTGTCGGGCCTGACGATCCTCGCCCTGCTGCTGTTTCGCCTGTACTGGGGTCTGGTCGGCAGCCCGACGGCGCGCTTCGCCCGGTTCGTGCGCGGTCCGCACGCGGTCCTGGCGTATGTGCGCGGACAGGACGCCACGCCCGCGCCGGGGCATAACCCGCTTGGCGGATGGAGCGTCGTCGCGATGCTCGTCACGCTATGCGCAATGGTTGGCGCCGGCCTGTTCGCGGTCGATGTCGACGGACTCGAATCCGGGCCGCTCGCTGATTACGTCAGCTTCGACCAGGGACGGCTCGCCGCGGAGATCCACGGCTGGGTCTTCAACGCCCTGCTCGCACTGGTCGCGGTGCACGTGGTGGCGATCGTCTTTTACCTGGTGCGCGGCAAGAACCTGACCGCGCAGATGATCACTGGCCGCAGCCAGCTACCAGACCCTCGACCGGGCGCCACCGACGACCATCATGCGTGGTTGTGGAAGGCCGTTCTCGGTGCGGCCGGTGCGGCGGCGATCGCAATCGCCGTCGCCCGCGGGTTCCGCTTCTAGGCCGCTGCCGCTTACCCCTGCCCCTCGACCATTTCCGCGAGTTCCAGCCAGCGCAATTCCGCCGCGTCCTTGTCCGCCTGCGCCTGGCCGATCGCCGCCATCAACCGCTCGAACAGGTCGGGATCGCGCGTGTAGAGTTCCGGGTCGGACAGCAATTCCTGATCGCGCATGATCGCCGCGTCGAGCGTCTCGATCCGCTTGGGCAGCAACTCGTAATCGCGCTGGTCCTTGTAGGTCAGCTTGACCTTGCCCGGCGCCGCGCCGCCCGCGACGGGTGCCGGCGCGGACGTCGCATTCTTGGCGATCGCGCCCCGCTTGGTCGGCGCAGCAGCCTTGCGGCGGCGCTCCCAATCCTCATAGCCGCCCGCGACGACGTCGACCGTGCCAGACCCGTCGAGCCCGAGCGTGATCGTCACGGTGCGGTCGAGAAAGTCACGGTCGTGGCTGACGATCAGCACGGTCCCGTCATAGTCGCCGATCACGTCCTGCAGCAGGTCGAGCGTCTCGAGATCGAGATCGTTGGTCGGCTCGTCCAGCACCAGCAGGTTGGACGGCTTGGCGAATTCGCGCGCCAGCAACAGCCGCGAGCGTTCGCCACCCGACAGCGTGCCGATCTTGGCGTCGAGCACGCCGGGCTCGAACAGGAATTCCTTCAAATAGCCGACGACATGCTTGCGGATTCCCTGCACCTCGATCCAGTCGCCGCCGTCCGCGAGCACGTCGCGGATCGTCTTGTCGGGCTCCATCTTGCTGCGCTGCTGGTCGATCACGATCCGCTCGATCGTCTTGGCGAAGCGGATGGTGCCCGTGTCGGGCTCCAATTCGCCGGTCAACAGCTTGAGCAGCGTCGACTTGCCCGCGCCGTTCGCGCCGACGATGCCGATCCGGTCCTTGCGCGTCACCCGCAGCGACAGGTCGCCAATGATCGTGCGGTCGCCGAACGCCTTGGAAATGTGCTTCGCGTCGATCACCACCTTCGAGCGTGCGTCGTCGGTGCCGATCGTCAGGTTGGCGGAGCCCTGCGGCCCGACCATCGACGCACGTTCGGCACGCATCTCGACCAGCTTGGTCAGACGGCCCTGGTTGCGCTTGCGCCGCCCGGTGACGCCGCGCAGCAGCCAATGCTCCTCCAGCTTCAATTTCGCGTCGAGCTTCTCGGCATTGCGCTGCTCGTCGGCATAGACCTGCTCGGTCCACGCATCGAACCCACCGAAACCGATCTCGGCACGCCGCAAATTTCCGCGATCCATCCAAAGCGTCTGTTTGGTCAGCTTGGTCAAAAAGGTGCGGTCATGGCTGATCACGACGAACGCACCGCGGAACCGCTGGAGCCATTCCTCGATCCATTCGATCGCGCCGATGTCGAGATGGTTGGTCGGTTCGTCGAGCAGCAATACGTCGGGGTTCTGCGCGAACGCCCGCACGATCGCAGCACGGCGGCGCTCGCCACCCGAGGCCTTGGCGGCTTCTCGCGTGAGGTCGATCCCGAGCTTGTCGGCGATCGCCTCGGCTTCATATTGCTGCGGCGCATCGTCGCCGCCAAGGACATAGTCCGCGAGCGTATGGCAGCCGGTCATCGCGGGTTCCTGCTCGAGCTGGATCACGCGCGTGCCGGGGACGATCGTACGACGCCCCTCGTCCGAATCGATTTTGCCGCCAAGCAATTTCAACAGCGTGGTCTTGCCAGCACCATTGCGCCCGATCAGCGCGAGCCGGTCACGCGGACCGACGTGGATGTCGAGCCCGCGAAAGAGCCAGCCCGAGCCCTGAATGATGCCGAGATTTTCGTATGCGAGAATAGGTGCAGCCATGACGGGCGCGTTAGGCTGCGGGGGCGTTGCAAGCAAGCGGTGTGGCGGATGCGACGGCATGAGCGGGTCCGGCATGGCCATAGGAAGCGCCCTTCATTTCATCCTGGAAGTTGCACCATTCACAGGCTGTTCAACGCGCGGTAGCTATGCCAAGCCAATGACGATGCTAGCCGCCATTCTCGTGGGACTTGCCGTAACCCCTGCGCCCGCGCTGCGGCCAGTTGCGGCGTTGATGCAGCATAGCGACCAGCGCGAAGCGCTGCGGGGCCGGCGCGAAGGACGATGGCTTCCGTCCAAGGATATCGAGGCGCGGGTCGTGCCGACAATGCCCGGCGCGCTGTATCTTGGGTTCGACTTCGATCCGGAGGGTGGGATTTACACACTGAAATTCCTGCGCAATGGATCGGTCATCTGGGTCGAGGTCGATGGTCGCTCTGGCCAGATCCTCGGCCGCACCGGCAATTGAGCGCCATCGGCGCCGTCCAAGGGGATACTGCATGCGCGTTCTGATCGTCGAGGACGAACCCAATCTCGGCCAGCAGCTCAAGAGCACGCTGGAAGGGGCCGGCTATGCGATCGACCTCGCGACCGATGGCGAGGAAGGCCACTTCCTCGGCTCGACCGAGAATTACGACGCGATCATTCTCGATCTCGGCCTGCCGGAGATCGACGGGCTGACGGTGCTCGATCGCTGGCGCAAGGAAGGCCGCACCGCGCCGGTGCTGGTGCTGACCGCGCGCGACAGCTGGTCGGACAAGGTCGCCGGGCTCGATGCGGGTGCGGACGATTATGTCGCCAAGCCGTTCCAGTCCGAAGAGCTGATCGCCCGCCTGCGCGCGCTGATCCGCCGCGCTTCGGGCAACGCCTCGTCCGAACTGACCGCGGGCGGTGTCCGTCTCGATACGCGGAGCGGCAAGGTCACGCTCAACGGCGAATCGGTCAAGATGACCGCGCAGGAATACAAGCTGCTCAGCTACCTGCTCCATCACAAGGGCAAGGTGGTCAGCCGCACCGAGTTGATCGAACATATCTACGACCAGGATTTCGATCGCGATTCGAACACGATCGAAGTGTTCGTCACGCGCATCCGCAAGAAGCTCGGGCAGGATGTCATCACCACGATCCGCGGGCTCGGCTATAGCCTCGAGGATCCCGATGCCTGATCCGGATCGGGTATTCATCTATGGCTGAGGCGGACTCGCCCGTATCGCTCCCGCCGATCGAGGCGGAGCCGCGGGGCCTGCCGCGCGTCAAGACGACGGGATCGCTCAGCCGCCGGATGATCCTGATCGCGGCCGGGTGGATCCTGCTGTTGTTGACCGGCGGCGGCTATGCGCTCGACAGCATCCTCGTCACCGCGGTCACGCGCAATTTTGACGATCAGCTGGAATATGTGCTGACCGCCCTGATCGTCTCGGCCGAAATCGGCCCCGAGGGCGAAGTGCTGAACACGCGCGAACCCGCCGACCAGCGGTTCCTCGAACCCAATTCGGGGCTCTATTATCAGGTCAGCGCGCCGGGGCAGGAAAGCTATGCTTCGCGCTCGTTGTGGGATCGCAAGCTAGCGTACGGCGCACATCATACCGATCTTGCCGTCCACGCCTATGACAGCAACCAGTTCGTCGATCCCAAGGCGGACCCGCCCGAGAAGCTGCGGATCGTCGAGCGCGACGTGACGCTCCCCGGATCGAAGGTGCGGTGGCGGTTTCAGGTCGCGCAGGTCCGCGACGGGCTCGACGCGCAGATCCGCGTGTTGCGCAAGACGCTGCTGCGCAGCTTCCTGCTGCTCGCGTTCGGGCTGATCGTGATGGCGGCGCTCCAGACCTTTTACGGGCTGTGGCCGCTCCGGCGAGTCCGCGACGAAATCGCGCGGATGCGCGCGGGCAAGGCGCGGCAGGTCGAGCGCCCGATGCCGAACGAAGTCGCGCCGCTGGTCGAGGAACTCAACGCGTTGATCGAGCATAACGAACGCCAGGCGGAGGAAGCGCGGCGCCATGCCGGCAACCTTGCGCATGCGCTCAAGACCCCGCTGACCGTCATCATGAACGCCGCCACCGCCAAGGCCGACGATCTCGGCGAGACGGTCGTGCGCGAGGCGCGAACGATGCGGCGGCAAGTCGATCATCATCTTGCCCGCGCGCGCGCGGTCGGGCGGCGGGGGTCCGCGCACAGTCGCGCCGACGTATGGCCGAGCCTGGAATCGGTCGAGCGCGCGGTCGGGGTGCTGTATCGCCACGTCCGCATCGATACGTCGGGCCCACGCGATCTTCAGGTCCATGTCGAACGGCAGGACCTCGACGAGATGCTGGGCAATCTGATCGAGAATGCCGCGAAGTATGGCGGAGGCAGCGTGTTCGTCACGGTCGCCAAGCACTCGGGCTTCGTCGAATTCCTGATCGAGGACGATGGCGTCGGCATTCCCGAGGAGGAGCGGATCCGCATCTTCGATCGTGGCGTGCGGCTTGATTCTGGCAAGCCCGGGACCGGACTCGGCATGGCGATCGTCCGCGACGTCGCGGAGATCTACGAGGGAACCGTCTCGCTCGAGGAGAGCGAGGACCTTGGCGGATTGCTCGTCCGGCTGCGACTACCCGCCGCCAACTGACCGGATGCGGCAGTACGCGAGGGGCCAGCGTTCAAACGAAACTGCGCCCACCGCCCCACGATCCGCTCAAACAGAAAAAACCGCCGGCCCGGGTGGACCGACGGCTTTTCCCGTCAACGGTGAACGCGGATGCGTTCAGGCGTAAGTAACGCTCGTGCGGACCTTGCCGCGCGAACGGAGGCCAGCGCCGACCATGCCGAAGCCGGCCAGCATCATGAGCCAAGTGGTGGGCTCGGGAACTGCGCTCTCGACCACGTCGAACTGCGCGAGACCCGCGAAATCGGTAACGCCGCTCTTGCCGATCGTGTTGGCGCCAACGAGGTCGCCACCGCCACGGTTCCAGGCGAAATCGGTCACGGTGTAGGTGGTGTTGCCAACGGTTGCGCTCGAGCCCGCCGAGAAGCCGAACAGCGTGTTGTACGCGCCCGAGATCGTCGCGCCGTCACCGAAGGTGAAGACGATTGCGTAGGCGTTGAACCCGGGGTTTACCGTGGTGCCTTCACCCGTCAGCAGGAAGTCGTTGGTGCCGTTCAGCGTCGCGAAATTGATGCTGCCGTCCGCGGCGTTCAGACCGGTGAGGTAGGGGTGCTGCATGAACAACGTGAACGTGTCGTTCGAAGTCGCCCAGTTTCCCTGCGAGCCGACGCCGGTGATTGCGACGCTGGTCAGGTTGGCGGCCGCATAGGCGTTCGTCGAAACCATGGCGATCGCGGTTGCAGCTGCTGCAACGAGAAACTTGGTACGCATTCCATACTCCTAAACACTACTCCGCCACGAGGTAGCAATTCTCGTGCCAAATGCGCTGCGGAGGGCGGTCGGGGGTATTGGACGGAGATGTGTAAGCTTGAGCGACAGTTGTGGTAAATCAGCATCTTATCAGAGATGCCTCATGCCCCTCCAGGGGCTCCATACGTCCTGCCGGGGCTAAGGCGCGACCGACCGTTTGGCACATTATCCCCGGGATCGGCAGTATTCATCATCGATTCACAAAAATCACGAGTGTAAGATCTAGCGACACCCTACCGGTCCACGCCGTCCGGCGCCGCTAAACCTTGCGAAAAGGAAGCCGTTTACCCACCGAGGCGGAACGTTCGGTTCAGGCCGCCATCGCGTGGTTGCGCAGGACGTCGGCAGTGATCGAAAGGCTGCGCTTGCGCGCCGCATAATCGTAGATCGAACTGGCGATCATCAGTTCGTCCACGCCCGTCCGTGCTACGAACGCCGCGATTTCGCGTGCCACCTTCGCCGGGCCGCCGACTGCCGAACACGACAGCACGTGATCGAGGATCGCGCCGCCCTGTGGCCCAAGGCTCTCGCGATACCCCTCCACCGGCGGCGGCAACTGGCGCGGATTGCCGGTGCGCAAGGCGACGAACGCCTGCTCCTGCGAACTTGCGATCAGCGCGCCTTCCGCGTCGGTATCCGCCGCAAACACGTTGAAGCCCGCCATCACGTGCGGCTTCGCCAGCACCGCCGAGGGGCGGAACGTGCGGCGATAAATGTCGATCGCGGACATCAGCGCATCCGGCGCGAAATGCGACGCGAATGCGTACGGCAGCCCGAGCATCGCCGCCAGTTGCGCGCCGTACGTGCTCGACCCGAGGATCCACAGCGACACGTCGGCCCCCGCCCCCGGGGTCGCGCGGACACCCGTCTGGCCGTCACCGGCGAAATAACTCTGCAACTCGACCACATCGTTGGGAAAGGCGTTGGGATCGGTGTTGAGGCTGCGCCGCATCGCGCGCGCAACGATCTGGTCCGACCCCGGCGCACGCCCAAGTCCGAGATCGATCCGCCCCGGGAACAGCGCGTCGAGCGTGCCGAACTGTTCGGCGATCGCCAGCGGGGCATGGTTGGGCAGCATGATCCCACCCGCGCCGATCCGGATCGTCGACGTCGCCTGCCCGATATGCGCAAGCACGACCGAGGTCGCGGCGCTCGCGATCCCGGTCATGCCGTGATGTTCGGCGGTCCAGTAGCGCGAGAAGCCGAGGCTTTCGGCGTGCGCGGCAAGGTCGCCGGCGTTGCGGAGCGCCTGGGCGACGCTACCGCCTTCGACGACGGGGACGAGATCGAGCAGGGAATAAGCAGTCATGGACCCGATATGGGAAGCCCGTTTCAGAATGCTACCGACCACCGCGCCGCTGCGCCGACATCTTCTCCCAGCGCGACGAAATTGCCGGGCTGGCGCCGCAGGAACAGGTTGGTCTGGAGCATCCCCGTCCACAGCGGCAGCGCATAGCGCGCCTCCAGGTCGATCTCGCGCCCGGTCGGGGCGAGGTTCATCCGCTGCGTGGTCCACGTCGTGACCGCGAGCGTGTCGTAATCATAGGCGGTCGGCAGCGTCAGATCGATCCCGCCGCGCGCGACGCGCAACGGTTGCGCGATGCGCAACCCGAAACTGTCGCGCATCCCAAACAGTCGCGCCTTGCCGACGTCGGCGGCGAACGCATTGGTGCGGAGCATTCCCCGTCCCTGCAAGCCACCGCGCACGTCCGCCATCGTCCAGCCCTGCCGAACCGATCCGCCGATCGTCCAGCCCGCGCCCGCATCGAACCGCGCCGAACCATCGAGAAACCAGCTCGTCGCACGCGTCCCGCCCAGCGCGTCGCCGAAGCGCGCGCCCAGCACCGTCGCCTGCTCGGCCAGCCGCGTACCGGTCAGCGCCAGTGCGAGATTCCCCACCGTACGATCCAGCGTGATCGCGCTGCGATCATATCCGTAGCGGCGATAGCGGTTGCGGATCGCGGCAAGCGCATCGGGATCGCGTGACAGCGCATCGCCGCTTTCAACCGCGGCGGTCAGGCCGAACGCGCCGATCTGGCGGCGGACCGCGCTCGACCCGCGGGCACGGCTGTCGAAACCCGCGCCCTGCACTGGATCCCGCGCGACGAGGAACGCCGGGTCGCCGCGCCCGACGAGGCGGGCGGTCAACAGCGCGCCGCCCTCCGCGAACCCGACCGCGAAACTGGCCTTCGAGCCAAGCCGGCTCGTCACCGTTCCCGCGATCGTGCGGGCCTGATCGGCATTGGCGCGCGACAGCATCAGGCGCGACACGCTCGCGCCGCCGCTCGTGACGGGGGCGACCGTCAACGCGACGCTCATTCCGCTCCCCACGTCGGTCGTTATCGTGCGCGTCGTCGCCTGCAACTGGGCGAGCAGCGTCGGCGCGGGTCCATCGCGGTGGATCGTCCGCGCGAGATCGATCGCGAAAGCACGGCTGAACCCGTCGAGGACGACCGCACCCAGCGCGCCTTGCGCCGCATCCCCCATCGGCGCGGACAGGACCGCGTTCGACCCAAGCGACGCCGCCGACTGCGTGCCCGCCACCGAGGTGCCACCAAGTGGCTGAAACGCGCGCGTCAGGTCGAGCACGCCTTTGCCGTACACCGCATCCTCGCCCGCCGTCCCCGCATCGCGCGCGGAGGCGTAGAGGATCTGGACGATCTGCGCCCCGGTCAGATTGGGGAAGGCCTGTGCGAGCAACGCCGCCGCGCCTGCGATCTGCGGAGCTGCAAAGGACGTGCCCGACCACAGGAACGGCGCACCGGTCTGGTCGGGCGCGCGAACTCCCTCCCCGACCGCCGCGAGATAATGCGCAGACGAATTGCCGGCGCGGTTGCTGAAGCTGGAGATGGCGTCGCCCCCCGGGGTGCGGGTTGTGTTCGCGCCGACCGAGCCCGCGATGATGACGAGCCCGCGTGCGGCCGCGGTGTTGGCGACCTGCGCGAACCCGTCGGGATTGACCGCGGTGGTCGGGTCGGTCGCGAAATCGTTCCCCGCAGCGATCACGATGACGATCCCGGCGGCGGTCGCGCGGTTGACCGCGTTGACCACCGAACTCCCCACCCCGCTCCCGCCAAGCGAGATGTTGATGACGCGCGCACCGTTGTTCACTGCAAGGTCGATCCCGCGCGCGATCGCGGTGTCCGCGAAGGTGCATTTGTCGGTCCCGGCGCCGCCGGTGCCGCACGATCCCGGCGCATCCGCCCGCGCCGCGAGGATCGTCGCGTCGAACGCCATCCCGTGCGTCCCCGAATCGTTGCGCCGCCCCGCGAGCGTGAAGGCGACCGCGGTGCCATGCCCGTCCTCGTCTCCCGCGCTCGTCCCGCCCGCGACATTGGCGGACGCCGCGGAAATGCGACCGGTGAATTCCTCGCTCGTAAGGTTCACGCCGCTATCGACGATCCCGACGGTGATGTTCCGCCCCGTCGCCCCCGCCTGATACAATGCCAACGCGTTTGCCGACACCGCGCCGACGGTCGCGCGATATTCGGCCGTGTCGTAATTGGTCGGCGCAGGCGTCGGTGTGGGTGTGGGCGTGGGCGCGGGAGTAGGTGTCGGCGCCGGGGTCGGGGTCGGCGCAGGGGCAGACGGCGGGGTAGGCAAGGTACCGACGCCGCCCCCACCACCGCCACTGCACGCCCCCAAGGCACCCAGAATCCCCAAGGCCGTGGTCCGCGCGAGCCGCATGCTCAACCGTCGTTGCAGTGTCATTCCGATTCGCCCCTGGTCCCGGCCCTTGCCCGGCGATCCGCGCATCGTGTCGCGCGCGGTCTCCCGGTCATGCCATCGCTACCTTGCCCACCGCGCGACCTGCGCGTAGGACCCGCACGCAATGCTCGCGCGCCTCGCCCTTATCCGCAATTGGGTTTTCGATTTGGATAACACGCTGTATCCGGCGTCGGCGCGGCTGTTCGACCAGATGGACGTCAAGATGACCGCCTATGTCGCGCGGGCGCTGGGCGTTGACCTGGTCGAGGCGCGCCGGATCCAGAAGGCGTATTTCTTCGATCACGGCACGACGCTCGCCGGGCTGATGGCGGAGCACGGCGTCGATCCGCATCACTTCCTCGATGATGTCCACGATATCGAGATGGACGTGCTCGAGCATAACGCCCCGCTCGCCGCCGCGATCGCGCGCCTGCCTGGGCGCAAGATCGTCTTCACCAACGCCGATACTCCATATGCAGGCCGCGTGCTCGACCGGCTCGGGCTCGGCGAGAGCTTCGAGGCGATCCACGACATCCACGCGATGGACCTCAAACCCAAGCCCAACGCCTCGGCCTATGCCGGGCTGTGCGCGGCGTTCGACATCGATCCGACCGAGTCGCTGTTCGTCGAGGACATGGCGCGCAACCTTGCGCCCGCCAAGGCGATCGGCATGACGACGGTGTGGATCGACAATGGCTCCGAACAGGCCGCCGCCGAGCAGGACCGCAGCTTTATCGACTTCACCACGCCCGATCTGACGGCGTGGCTTCACGCAATTATGGAGGACGCATGAGCGACTTGCAGACGACGATCGACGCGGCATGGGATGCGCGCGACACGGTAAGCTTTGAGACCAAGGGTGAGGTCCGCGACGCCGTCGAAACCGCGCTCAACCAGCTCGATTCGGGCGCGGTGCGCGTTGCCGAGCCCGATGGCGACGGTGGCTGGCGCGTCAACCAGTGGCTCAAGAAGGCCGTTCTGCTGTCGTTCCGGCTAAACGACATGGCCGAGATCGCCGGCGGTCCCGATGGTGCCAACTGGTGGGACAAGGTGCCTTCCAAGTTCCACGGCTGGGGTTCGGCTGAATTCCGCCAGGCGGGCTTCCGCAGCGTTCCCGGCGCGATCGTCCGGCGTGGCGCATTCATCGGCAAGGGCGCTGTCCTGATGCCGAGCTTCGTCAACCTCGGTGCCTATGTCGGCGAGAATTCGATGGTCGACACCTGGGCGACGGTCGGCAGCTGCGCGCAGATCGGCAAGGGCGTGCATATCTCGGGCGGTGCCGGGATCGGCGGCGTACTCGAGCCGCTCCAGGCGGATCCGGTCATCATCGGTGACGGCGCCTTCATCGGCGCGCGCAGCGAAGTCGCCGAGGGCGTTCGCGTCGGCGAAGGCGCGGTGCTCTCGATGGGCGTATACCTCGGCGCCTCGACCAAGATCGTCGACCGTGCGACCGGCGAAGTGTTCCGCGGCGAAGTCCCGCCCTATGCAGTTGTCGTCCCCGGCAGCATGGGCGGCGGCGACGGCAAGCCCTCGCTGTATTGCGCGGTGATCGTGAAACGCGTGGATGCACAGACACGTTCGAAGACCAGCATCAACGAATTGCTGCGAGACTAATCTCATAGCCCCTCCCCCTCGGGGGAGGGGTTGGGGTGGGGCAGTCCAGCAGAGCGCGCGCTCTGCGAGACACAGCCCCACCCCCAACCCCTCCCCTGAAGGGGAGGGGCTTAAGAAATGCCCCAACCTCGACATCCTTTGCCTCCCCGCTTAGTCCACTCGACAAACGACAAAGAGGATACCCGATGACCGCAGCTACCCGCTCCAAGACGCTCGACCGCGTGCTCGTGCTCGAAATGGTCCGCGTGACCGAGGCGGCGGCGGTTGCCGCATCCACCCTCACCGGTCGCGGTGACGAGAAAGCGGCCGATGCCGCCGCGGTCGAAGCAATGCGCGCCGCGCTCAACGAGCTGTACATGGATGGCACCGTCGTCATCGGCGAAGGCGAGCGCGACGAAGCGCCGATGCTGTTCATCGGCGAAAAGGTCGGTTCGGCGATCGGCAAGGGTCCGAAGATCGACATCGCGCTCGATCCATTGGAAGGCACGACGATCTGCGCGACCGCCGGCCCCAACAGCCTCGCGGTCCTCGCGATCGCAGAAGAAGGCGGGCTGCTCAATGCGCCCGACGTCTATATGGACAAGATCGCGTGCGGCCCTGGCTATCCCGAGGGGATCATCGACCTCGACAAGTCGCCGACCGAGAACGTCCGCGCGCTCGCGGCGGCGAAGGGTGTCGAGCCCAAGGACATCATCGCCTGCGTGCTGGATCGCCCACGCCACCAGAAGCTGATCGCCGAGCTGCGGGCGCTCGGTTGCGGGATCATGCTGATCGGCGACGGCGACGTCGCGGGTGTGATCGCGACGACCAACCCCGACACGACGATCGACATCTACATGGGTGCCGGTGGTGCTCCGGAAGGCGTGCTCGCCGCGGCGGCGCTGCGCTGCGTCGGCGGGCAGTTCAAGGGGCGGCTGCTGTTCCGCAACGACGACGAGCGCGCGCGGGCGGCCAAGTGGGGCGTGACCGATCTCGACAAGCAATATGACCTGACCGAACTCGCGCGCGGCGACTGCATCTTCGCGGCGACGGGCGTGACGGACGGCTCGCTGCTCGCGGGGGTGAAGCGCAAGGGCAAGATCATGACGACCGAGAGCGTCGTGATGCGCGCGAGCTCGGGCACGGTGCGCTGGGTCAAGGGCGAACACCGGATTTGAGGCGGCCCTAAAGCCCCTCCCCCTCGGGGGAGGGGTTGGGGTGGGGCAGTCCAGCAGAACCAACGCCGGTAATCTGTACAGCCCCACCCCCAGCCCCTCCCCTGAAGGGGAGGGGAGCCTTGGATCACCGCGTCGGCACAGGCTCCGCGCCCGAATAATCATAGAACCCGCGCTTGGTCTTGCGCCCGAACCACCCCGCCTCGACGTACTTCACCAAGAGCGGCGCAGGTCGGAACTTCGGATCCCCCGTCCCCTCGAACAACACGCGGGTAATCTCCAGACACGTATCGAGCCCGATGAAATCGGCGAGCGTCAGCGGCCCCATCGGATGGTTGAGCCCGAGCTGGCACGCGACGTCGATATCGCGCACCGTCGCGACGCCCTCGCCCAACGCGAAACACGCTTCGTTGAGCATCGGCATCAACACGCGGTTGACGATGAACCCCGGCGCATCGTTAGCGTGGACGATCTCCTTGCCCAGCTTGCGCCCGAACGCCTCGACCGCGGCGACCGTCGCGTCCGACGTCGCCAGCCCGCGGATCAGTTCGATCAGCCCCATCACGGGCACCGGATTGAAGAAATGCACCCCCATGAACCGCGCCGCATCGGGCGAGGCCTGCGCCAACCGCGTGATCGGGATCGACGAGGTGTTCGACGCCAGGATCGCGTCCGCCGCGAGCACCTTACCGACCTCGGCGAAGATCGCGCGCTTGATCTCCTCGCGCTCGGTCGCCGCCTCGATCACGAGGAACGCCGGCGCCATCGCAGACAGCCCCTCAACCGGCTCGATCAGCGCGAGCGCCGCATCACGAGCTTCGGCGGTGATCTTCTCCTTGGTAACGAGCCGGTCGAGCGCCTTGGCAATCCCCGCCTTGCCTGCGTCCGCACGGTCCTTCGACACGTCGCTGAGCAGCACGTGAAACCCCGCCTGCGCCGCAACCTGCGCGATCCCCGCCCCCATCTGGCCCGCGCCGATGACACCTACCGTCTGCATATCCTGTCCTTTGCTGCGTTTGACGCCGCTTTAGGGATCAGGCGATGCGGCGGCAATCATAGCCCTTGGTGAGATAGGGGAAAGCGACCGGGTCGTGCTGCAGCTCTGGCGTCGCGGCAATCAAGTCGCGGACTTGCGCGACGACGTCTCCGCGCGCCGCCGGGGACAAGGTGGCGATGAAACTGGTCGACAGCGTGCGCCCGACCACGACGTCCTCCACCGGCCCCTGATGCGCGTACGGCCATTCGCTTTCCTCAAGTGGCGAAAATCCCTCGGCAGGAAAGACGTCCCGCCACGCATCGGCCCGTTCGCGCAGCGCGGCACCCTGATGCGCGTTGGTCAGCACCGACAGCCGCTCGACCCAGCCAACCGATTCATCGCGCAGGTTCCACACCAGCCCGAGCGTCCCGCCGATCTTCAGCACGCGCCGGATCTCCGCCATCACCGCGGGAGTCGCGAACCAGTGGAAAGCGGTCGCGCAGACCACCGCATCGACGCTCGCGTCGGGGAGCGGGATTGCCTCCGCTTGCCCGACCAGCGGCCGCACCTCAGGAAAGTCGGCAAGGAGATGATCGAGCATCGCCGCGATCGGTTCGAGCGCGCGGATATCTGCCCCGGTCCTGACCAGCGACGCTGTAAACTTCCCCGTCCCTGCGCCGATCTCGAGCACCGTTCGACCCGGAACAATCCCCAGCCGGTCCCGCATCCAGTCCACGATCGCATCGGGATAACCCGGGCGGCTCGTTGCATAGACGTCCGCCGCCCGGTCGAACCCGGTTCCCGCGACCGGATGTAGCGGTGTCACGGCGCGAGGCGGGCGGGCTGTGCCTCGGCAAGGATCACCGCGAACCGGCCGTCAGGATCGGTCCATTCGCCAACCGGTGTCCACCCGCCCGCGCGGAGCAGGATCCGCGCATCGCGCGCGCCAAACTTGTGGCTGTTCTCGGTGTGGATCGTCTCGCCCGCCGCCATGTCGAACGGACGCCCCTCGATCGTGAAGGTCACGTCGCGCGTCGCCTCGAGATGCATCTCGATCCGCGCGCGATCGTCGTTCCATATCGCGCGATGACGGAAGGCATCGACCGGGATCGTCGCGCCGAGTTCGCGATTGATCCGCTCGAACAGATTGAGGTTGAACGCCGCCGTCACCCCCTGCGCATCGTCATAGGCGGCTTCGAGCGTCGTCTGATCCTTGATCCGGTCCATCCCGATCAACAGCATCGCGCCTTCGCCAAGCGACATCTTCATTGCACGGAGCAGATCGACGCTGGCGTGCGGGATCATGTTGCCGATCGTCGATCCGGGGAAGAACCCGAGCTTGGGCGTGTCGACCACTTGCCCGGGCAGATCGATCGGCTTGAGGAAGTCGGCCTCGACCGGCAGCACCGGCAGTCCGGGAAACGCGGCGGAGAGATCCGCCGAGGATTCGCGCAGGAAATCGCCCGAGATGTCGATCGGTACATACGCCGCGGGATTGACCGCGTGGAGCAGGATCGGCGTCTTGGTCGACGATCCCGAACCGAACTCGACCACCGCGCGTCCGGTTCCCCGCGATTCGCGCAACGTCTGCGCAGCACTCGCGCAGGATCGCGGTCTCGGTACGGGTCGGGTAATATTCGGGCAGGTCGGTGATCGCCTCGAACAATTCCGACCCACGGCGGTCGTAGAACCACCGGGCCGGAATCGCGCGCGGACGCAGGGCAAAGCCCTGCAACACGTCATGGCGGAACGCCGGATCGGCGAGGCTCGCCTGACCGTCCTCGATTTCTGGCTTAAGCATCAAACATCCTTGGCGAGCCGCACGCCGGTAAACTGCCAGCGCTGGTGCGGATAAAAGAAATTGCGGTAGGACGCGCGCGCATGGCCGCGCGGGGTCGCGCAAGATCCGCCGCGCAAGACGCACTGCCCGCTCATGAACTTGCCGTTATACTCGCCGACCGCACCCTCGACCGCGCGGAACCCCGGGTAGGGGCGATACGCGCTCCCGGTCCATTCCCAGACGTCGCCGAAGAAAGCCGGACCGCCCGTCGACGGGCGCGGTTCGACCGGGCCGGCAGCGTCGAGAAAATTGCCCTCTCGCGCATCATACGCCGCGGCCGCGGCTTCCCACTCCGCCTCGGTCGGCAAACGCGCGCCGGCCCAGCTGGCATATGCGTCCGCTTCGTAGAAACTGACATGCGTCACCGGCGCCGCCGGATCGATCGCGCGACGCCCATCGAGGCCGAACCGAGTCCATTGGCCATCGCGCTGTTCCCAATACAGCGGTGCCGTGATTCCTTCGCGCTGCACCCAGGCCCAACCGTCGGAAAGCCAGTGCCGGGGTTCCGTATAACCGCCGTCCGCGATGAACGCCGCCCACTCGCCGTTGGCGACGGTCCGATCTGCGATCGCGTGCGCGCTGAGCAACGCTGGATGCCGCGGCCCCTCGCAGTCGAACGCAAAGTCATCACCGTCATGACCGATATCGACGATCCCGGCGGTCCGTTCGATCCACCCGATTCGCCCGGGCATTTCCACCGGCACCTTGCGCGCTGCGGGCCAGATCGCGGGCTCGACCGGGTTCTGCGCCATCAGATGGAGAATGTCGGTCAGGAGCAATTCCTGATGCTGCTCCTCATGGTGACAACCGAGCGCGATCAGTTCGTGCGCCGCTGCGGGCAAGTCGGGCAGTGCCGCAAGCACCTGCGCATCGACATGCGCGCGATACGCCAGCACTTCGTCGAGCGCCGGACGCGTGATCATCCCGCGCCGATTGCGCGCATGCCGCTGCCCCTCGGCTTCGTAATAGCTGTTGAACAGGAACGGGAAGCGCTCGTCGTACAACCGGTATCCAGAGACGAAATCGCGCAGGATGAAGGTTTCGAGAAACCAGCTGGTATGCGCCAGATGCCATTTGGCGGGCGAAGCATCGTCCATCGATTGTGCGGTCGCGTCGGCATCCGACAACCGCGACACCAGCGCGACACTCAAGTCGCGGACCGCACCGAACCGCTCGGCCAGCGGCGCAGCGTCAATCCTTGGGGCAGTCCGTATCGCCATCGCCTCGTCCGTTCCGGAAATCCTGGCCCGTCAGGCCGATCAGCGAGGCAAACTCCCGCCGACGTCGATCAGCGTGTTGCACCCGGTCGCCACAAAACGTCCCCACCCGCGTTTTGGTTCACGACGCGGGTGGCTACGAACAGATAATCCGACAAACGGTTGAGATAAGCGAGCGCCAGCGGGTTGAGCGCGACCACGCGAGCTGCGCCGACGGCGGTCCGCTCCGCGCGCCGCACGGTAGCGCGCGCGACGTGGAGCGCCGCCGCCCCGCGCGTGCCGCCGGGCAGGATGAAGCTGGTGAGCGACGCAAGCTCGCTGTTCATCCGGTCGATTTCGGTCTCGAGCCGTTCCACCTGCGCGGCGACGATCCGCAGCACCATCTCCGACGGCGCGAAATCCTCGCCCGGGGTCGCGAGATCCGCCCCCAGATCGAACAGGTCGTTCTGCACCCGCTCCAGCAGCGCAACCAGCCAGATGTTTTCAATGCCGGTTTCACGCAGCGCGACCGCGGCGACGCCAATCAGGCTGTTGGCTTCGTCGACATCGCCGATCGCGGCCATCCGCGCATCGTCCTTGGCGACGCGTGACCCGTCGACGAGCCCGGTCGAGCCGTCATCCCCGGTGCGCGTGTAAATGCGATTGAGCTTTACCAAAACCTGTCCCCTGATCCGGTCCCGCCGCGGACCGGCGCCTGTCGTCGGCTCAGCTTTTGCCGGCGAGCCACATCAGCAGCACGACCAGGAAGATCGCCACCGCCTGAAACATGATGCGATATTGCATCATCTTGTTCGACTTGATCGCCGAAGGGCTGATCCCGTCCGCACTTCCCGTCCCGTCGCGCGCCTGCTGGCTTGCACCGAGCAGGAAGACCATCAGGCCTCGGACCAGAACGACGACCGTGGCGATCATCGCCGCAATCAGCAGGATTGTCAGGAAAGTGCTCATGCCATCAACTTAGGCGTTCGGCGCGAGAAAGCCAGTGGTCACAAAGCCCGAGGGTACCTGCCCTGCCCGCAGGCTCTGCGCGAGAGCGACGCCGTCCTCCCCCGCTAGCCGCAACCGCTCCAGCGTGGGCGCATGGGTGCGCTTCGCCAGCCGCACGCCGTCCGCATCGTTGAGCAGCGCATGGTGGCGATAGACCGGCGTCGGCAGGCCAAGCAGCGCCTGAAGCAGCCGATGGACGTCGGTCGCGCCAAACAGATCGAGCCCCCGTACGATATGCGTGACGCCCTGCGCGGCATCGTCGACCGTCACCGCGAGGTGATAGCTCGCGGGCGCATCCTTGCGCGCAAGGACCACGTCGCCGTGCGTTTCCGGCCGGGCGACGACGGGTCCGGCGCGCTCGTCATTCCAGGCGAGCGGTCCGGTCCGCGCGACCGCATCCGCCATGTTGATCCGCCACGCATGCTGCGCGCCCGCTGCGATCCGCGCCGCGCGTGCCGCCTCGTCCAGATGGCGACACGTGCCGGGATAGACCGCGCCCGGCCCATGCGGCGCGGACAGGCTCGCGGCGATTTCGGCGCGCGTGCAGAAACAGGGGTAGAGCAGTCCTTCGCCCCGCAACCGATCGAGCGCGACAGCATAAGCGGCGAGCCGGGTCGACTGGAACAGCACCGCGCCATCGCACGTCAGCCCGAGCCAGCGCAAATCCGCTTCAATCGTCGCGACATGTTCGGGCCGGCTGCGCGTCCCGTCGATATCCTCGATCCGCAGCAGGAACCGCCCCCCCTCCGACCGGGCACGATCATGCGCCTGGATCGCCGAAAAAGCGTGGCCGAGGTGGAGCTTCCCGGTCGGGCTGGGCGCGAACCGGCTGACGATCTGCGCGGTCATCGCGCCGTCGCGATCCGGGCGCGATCCGCCGATCCGGGCGCGTACCCTCCGATCGTTCCCCTTGACCCTGAGTCGCGCCCTGTGCTGTGTTCGTTTAAGATTGGCGTCGCTGTCATGACAGCGTCATCCTAACCGGCAAGAAGCCGCGCAGGAAGCGTCACGCGACCGAGGAACAGGGGGGCTTGAATGTACCATCCCGATCTCATCCGCCACCCCGATGGCTGTCCTGCGCTTGTGCTCAACGCAGACTACACCCCGCTGAGCTATTATCCGCTGTCAGTCTGGCCATGGCAGACGGCGATCAAGGCCGTGTTCCTCGACCGGGTCGACATCGTCGCGGAATATGAGCGCGAGGTCCGCAGCCCGACCCAGCGGATCAAATTGCCGTCGGTGATCGCGCTCAAGCAATATGTCCGGCCAAGCGCCTTTCCGGCGTTCACCCGGTTCAACCTGTTCCTGCGTGACAAGTTCACCTGCCAATATTGCGGGTCCGGAAACGACCTGACGTTCGACCACATCGTCCCGCGCGCGCAGGGTGGGCGGACGACATGGGAAAACGTCGCCACCGCCTGTTCGCCGTGCAACCTCAAGAAGGGCGGGCGGACGCCGAAACAGGCGGGAATGCCGCTCCATATCGACGCGATCCGCCCAACGAGCTGGCACCTTCAGGAGCACGGGCGACGCTATCCGCCGAATTTCCTGCACGATACGTGGCACGACTGGCTGTATTGGGACGTTGAGCTCGAAGCTTGACGCCAATACACGTGCGCGTCGGCGTTTCGGTTCGGGAGACAATGATGCAGCGTATGGGGATGATCGGGCTTGCGGCCCTGGTATTGGTAACGTCGGGCTGCGGCCAGTCCGCACCGAGCGACGACGCGCTTGCCGATTTCGTACCACCGACGCTCGCCAAGCGCGATGAGGTCCGCCAGCTGCTCGAAAAGCGCTTCGACGAACGCGATGCGGATGGCGACGGGCGGTTGAGCAAGCTCGAACTCGGCAACACCCGCGCGGACCGGATCGCGCGTGCCGACACCGATCAGGACGGCGCGATCAGCCGGACCGAATTCGTCGCGCGCGGGCTCGAACGGTTCGACGAAGCCGATGCCAACAAGGACGGCATGGTGACCAACAAGGAACAAGCCGCAGCCCGCGCGGCACGGGGGGCAAAGGCAACGCCCGCGACCGCCCCCGCCACGCCCGCCGCACAGTGACAGTTGACCCGGCGGGTGTTGCAATGCAGCATCCGCACATGGCTGACCTCCCCTCGATCACGAACAACCCCGACATCCGTTTTCTGGGCAAATTGCTTGGCGACGTGATCCGCGCCTATGGCGGCGACGCCCTGTACGAACGCACCGAGTCGATCCGCGCCGCCTCAGTCGAGCGGCATCGCGGGGCGGCAGGCGACGAAAGCGTCGATCTCGGGCTCGACCGGATGGATCTCGACGAAACGCTCGATTTCGTCCGCGGATTCATGCTGTTCTCGATGCTCGCCAATCTGGCGGAGGATCGGCAAGGCGTCGCTGCCGAACAGGGCGCGGATCTCGCCTCGGCGCTCGATCGTCTCGCGCGCGAAGGGATCGACAAGCCCAAGGCGATCGCGCTGCTCCAGCACTCGCTGCTGGCCCCCGTGCTGACCGCGCACCCGACCGAGGTGCGGCGCAAATCGATGATCGATCACCGCAACCGCATCGCCGCGCTGATGCTGCTGCGCGATGGCGGCGCGACGGACACGCCCGAAGGCGACGATATCGAGCAGGCGATCCTCCGGCAGATCGCGTTGCTATGGCAGACCCGCGTGCTCCGGCGCGAACGCCTGTACGTCACCGACGAGGTCGAGACCGCGCTCAGCTATCTGCGCGACGTGTTCCTGCCCGCGCTTCCGGCGCTGTACCAGCGCTGGGATCGTGCGCTGGGCGAACGCACGCCGGGGTTTCTCAAACCCGGGAGCTGGATCGGCGGAGACCGCGACGGCAACCCGTTCGTCACCGCGGACAGCCTGCGCGCCGCGCTGGCCAAGGCGAGCGAGGCGGTGCTCGTCCATTATCTCGATGCAGTTCATGCGCTCGGCGCCGAACTGTCGATCTCGACCGATCTCGCCCCCGCCGACGCCGCGGTCACCGCGCTCGCGGACGCCAGCGGCGACAATGCCGAGAGCCGCAGCGACGAACCCTACCGCCGTGCATTGTCGGGCATTTACGCACGGCTCGCCGCGACGCATCTCGCGCTGACCGGCAAGGCGGCACCGCGCCCGGGGCCGCTCAAGGGCGAACGCTATGCCGACCCGCAGGCGTTCCGCGCCGATCTCGTCGTCATCGCGCGCACGCTCGCGGCGGGCGGCGGGGGGACCTTGTCGTCGGGCGGTGCGCTCGGACGGCTGATCCGCGCGGTCGAGACGTTCGGCTTCCATCTCGCGACGCTCGATCTGCGGCAGAACAGCGCGGTGCTCGAACGCGTCGTCGCCGAATTGCTCAAGGTCGCAGGGGTCGAGGGCGACTATCTGGCGCTGAACGAATCGCAGCGCGTGTCGCTGCTCCGCCACGAACTGTCCAATGCGCGGCCGCTGGGCAGCGCGTTTGCGGACTATTCGGACGAAACCACGTCCGAACTCGCAATCCTGCGCGCCGCCGCGACCGCGCATGCCACCTATGGCACCGCGTGCATCGTCCAGCATATCGTGTCGATGGCGCAGTCGGTGTCGGACCTGCTCGAACTCAACGTGTTGTTGAAGGAAGTCGGTCTGTACCGCCCGCAAGGAAACGACGGGCAAACCCCGCTCGCCGCGATCATGGCGGTGCCGTTGTTCGAGACGATCAGCGATCTGGAAGCCGCACCCGAGATCATGACCGAATGGTTCGCGCTTCCCGAGGTGCGCGCGGTCACCGCCGCGCGCGGCTATCAGGAAGTGATGATCGGCTATTCCGATTCGAACAAGGACGGGGGGTATCTCACCTCGACCTGGAGCCTGTCGAAGGGGTCGACCGCCTTGCGCGGGGTGTTCGCCGACGCAGGCGTCGGCATGCAGCTGTTCCACGGCCGCGGTGGCGCGGTCGGGCGTGGCGGCGGCTCGGCCTTCGCCGCGATCCGCGCGCAGCCGTTCGGCACGGTGCAGGGCCGGATCCGCATCACCGAGCAGGGCGAAGTGATCGCGGGCAAATATGGCACGCGCGACAGTGCGATGACCAACCTCGAGGCAATGGCCTCGGCGACAGTGCTTGCCAGCCTCGAGCCGGATCACTTGTCCGCCGCCGACACACAGCGGTTCGCCGATGCGATGGACCGGCTTTCGGCGAGCGCGTTCACGGCGTATCGCAATCTCGTCTATGGCACCGAGGGTTTCCGCACCTTCTTCCGCGAGATGACGCCGATTGCCGAAATTTCGGGACTCAAGATCGGCTCGCGCCCCGCGAGCCGTACCAAGAGCGACCGGATCGAGGATCTGCGCGCGATCCCCTGGGTGTTCAGCTGGGCGCAGGCGCGTGTGATGCTGCCGGGCTGGTATGGCGTGGGGCAAGCGATCGATGCGTTCGAGGACAAGGCCTTGCTGCGCGACATGGCGCAGGGCTGGCCGTTCTTCGCGGCGACACTGGCCAACATGGAACAGGTGATCGCCAAGTCCGACATGGGGATCGCGGCGCGCTATGCCGCGCTGGTCGAGGATCGCAGCCTTGCCGACGCAATCTTCCCGCGGATCGAAGCGGGTTGGCGGCAGGCGCATGACGGGCTGCTCGCGGTAACGGGGCAGTCACGGTTGCTCGAGGCGCATCCTGCGCTGGAGACGTCGATCCGGTTGCGCCTCCCCTATATCGAGCCGCTTAACTTGCTTCAGATCGAACTCATCAAACGCCGCCGCGCGGGCGATGAGGACGAGCGGATCGGCGAAGGCATCCTGCTCTCGATCAACGCGATCGCGACGGCCTTGCGGAACAGCGGATAAGCGTAGCCCGCTGCGAGTAGGGGACCGAACCAGGCGAAAACTCCCGGTTCTCCTGCGAAAGCAGGAGCCCCGGAGTCACGCACACGTTCGGTCGTTGTCCCGCGTGGCTCTGGATTCTCGTTTTCGCAGGAAAACAGCCGACGGAACCATTAAATCACACGGTCTCAGGCGAGAACCGGCCCGCCTTCCTCCGGAACCACCGCAGCCGTCTCGCCGCGCGAATACAGCCCGACCAGCAACCCCGCGCCGATTACATGTCCCGCCATTGCATTGAGGACCGCGCCCCGCCCCGGCCCCTCGCCTAGATCCTCCGCGACACAATCGAGTGCGAACAGCTGAAACGCATAGCGATGGTCGCCATGCCCGGTCGGCGGATCTGGCGGCAGCCACCCCTCCGACAGATAGGAGTTGCGCCCAACCCCGCCGCCGTCCGGATGCGCGTCGGCGACGATCGCCCCTTCCTCGATCCGCCCCGCATCGGCGGGCAGACCCCACAGGATCGCATGCACCAGCGGCGACGGTGTCGGTGAGTCCGCATCCTCTACGACGAGCGCGACGCTCAACGTTCCCGGCGGCACCGCGCCCCAGGTCAGCGGCGGCGATACGCCGTCGCCGTCGGCGGTGAAACGCGGCGGAATCCGCCCTTCCTGCGCGAAGGCGGGGCTAGTGACCTCGATGGTCGCATAATCATGCCCGAGGACCGGCTGCGTGATAATCAACTTGTCGGCACCGGCGCGCACGCTGCGCAACGCGGCACCCAACCAATGGGGAAGATGTTCCAGCATCGCGGGCCTTTCCTTGTACGGGATCATCCTCTCAAGCCCCCGAGGCGACAAGCGGTTCCGTCAGCTGGACAAAAACGGCGCCGCGATCTCGTCCCTGACGCGCAGCAAGCGGCCACTCGCGCGGTCGATCAGCGCCCAGGTCGTGACCGCCTGAACCTTCACCTTCCCGTCCGCGCCAAGGAACCGGACATGCCGGTCGAACCGCGCGCCCTTGGGCGGTTCGGGGACCCAGGTTTCGCCCGTCACCGTCTCCCCCGCCGCGACGTTGCCGCGATAGTCGATCTCGTGCCGGGTCACGACCCAGACGTACGCCGCTTGCTGGTCTGGCGGCGCGAGCGCTTCCCAGTGCGCGACCGCGATCTGCTGGATCCAGCGGACCCACACCGCATTGTTGACATGGCCGAGCTCGTCGATGTCGTCGGGGGTCGCGGTGATCGAAAGCGTGAAGCGCGTCATGCCGCCTGTGTGCGCCGCCCGCGCCACCAACGCCAGAGCCCGAGCAGCAGCGCGATCCCGACGATCGCCCCGCCGACGATCAGGATCGCATGTTTGTCGGGGAGGAAACGCTCGATCAGTTTCTCGAAACTGTGCCCGAACAGATAGCCGATTCCGGTGAACACGATTCCCCAGACGATCGCCGCGGCCAGATTGATCACGACGAACAGTTTGGTCGAGACCTTGGTCGTCCCGATCGCGATCGGGCTGATCGTGCGGAAACCGTAGATGAAGCGGAACGCGAAGATGAACCCGATCGGGTAGCGTTCGAGCAACCCCAGCGCGCGCGCGAAGATCGGCTTCGCGCGCGCGCGGCGGACCCACGGCTTGTCGCGGAAATAGCGCCCGAGCGAGAAGAAGATCTGGTCCGCGACGAACGACCCCGCCGCCGCCGCCGCCATCGCGCCGGGGAGCGAAAACAACCCCTTGTGCGCGAGTAACCCGCCCGCGACGACAACGGTCTCGCCCTCGATCCCGGCGCCTGCGAACAGCGCGAACAGGCCGTATTTCGCGATGATGGTTTCGATCGTCATGCGCGGGTTAAATCCGGCGAGGTCCCCTTGTTCCGCGTCCGCACGACGGAAGGCGCAGCCTTACCCCTCCACGCCGAGCTGCCACAGCACGAACGCATGTTCCTCCGCGCCCTCGCGCAGCGATTCGAACCGCCCTGATTTCCCGCCATGCCCCGCGCCCATGTTGGTCTTGAGCAGCAGCACGTTATCGTCGGTCTTGGTCGCCCGCAGCTTGGCGCCCCATTTCGCGGGCTCCCAATAGGTCACGCGCGGGTCGTTGAGCCCGCCCGAGATGAACATCGGCGGATAGGCTTGTGCCTTGACCTGATCGTACGGCGAATAGCCGCGGATCAGCTCGAACGCCGCCTTGTCCTCGATCGGATTGCCCCATTCGGGCCACTCGCCCGGCGTCAGCGGCAGGTCAGCATCCATCATCGTGTTGAGCACGTCGACGAACGGCACGTCGGCGATCACCGCGCCCCACAGCTCGGGATCGGAATTGACCACCGCGCCCATCAGCTCGCCGCCGGCCGAACGCCCCGCGATCGCGATCTTGCCCGCCGCGGTCCAGCCGTCCGCGACCAGCCCCTTCGCGACATCGACGAAGTCGTTGAACGTGTTCGCGCGCTTCTCGAGCTTGCCGTCGAGATACCATTGCTGCCCGAGATCGTCGCCGCCGCGGATATGCGCGATCGCATAGGCAAAGCCGCGATCGAGCAGCGACAGCCGCCCGGTCGAGAAACCCGGCGGAATCGCATAGCCGTATGCGCCATAGGCATAGAGGAACAACGGGCGCGACCCGTCCTTGGGGAAGTCAGCGGGATAGACGATCGAGACCGGCACCTCGGTCCCGTCGCGCGCGGTGATCTTGAGGCGTTCGGTGCGATATTTGGCGGCCTGATAGCCCGAGGGAATTTCCTGGACCTTGAGCGTCGTCAGCTCGCCGGTCGCGACGTCATAGTCGTACTCGGTCCCCGGCGTGACCATCGATTCGTAGCCGACGCGCAGCACGTCCATTGCATATTCGGGATTGTTGCCGAGCCCCGCGTCATAGCTCGCTTCGGGGAAACGGATGCGCTGCGGCGCGATGGCGTCGTCGTAGCGGTGGATTTCGATCTGATCGAGCCCGTCCTCGCGCCCATCGACGATGAAGAAATCGCGGAAACAGTCGATCCCGGTCATGTAGAAATGCCGCGACGGCGCGATCTTCTCGACCCATTCGCCCGGCGCCGAGATGTGCGCGGTGCAGAGCCGGAAATTGGGGTCGGTGTCGTTGGTGTGGATGAACAGCGTGTCGCCATGCATGTCGACATCATATTCACGCCCCACCTTGCGCGCCGACACCAGCAGCGGCGTGGCGAGCGGATCGGTCGCGGGGATCAGGTAGATCTCGCTCGTGACATGGTCGCCGCTTGACAGCACGATCCACTTGCGGTCGCTCGTCTCGCTGACGCCGACGCGGAAGCCCTCGTCGGCTTCCTTGAACAGTTCGATATCGTCCGCGATCGGCGTGCCGAGCCAATGGAGCCGCGCGTTGTCGGTGCGCCACTGGTCGTTCGCCAGGCCGTAGAGGAAGCCCTTGTCGTCGGCGGTCCAGACGATCTCGGACAGCATCCCCGGGATGACGTCGGCCAGATGCTCGCCCGTGGTGAGGTCCTTGACGCGGATCTCGAAGCGTTCGGAGCCATTGTCGTCGATCGCATAGGCGAGCAGCAGGCCGTTGTTGCTGATCGAGAAGGCGCCGAGCCGGAAATACTCCTTGCCCTCCGCCAGCACCGGCTCGTCGAGGATCAGCTCGTCCTTCGTCGTGTCGTCGCCGGCGGCAACCGGACGACGCCACCACTTGCGATACTGCCCCCCGGTCTCGAACGCTGTCCAGTAGATCCAGTCGCCGTCCTTCTGCGGGACCGACGAATCGTCTTCCTTGATGCGGCCCTTCATCTCTTCGTACAGCCGGTCGATCAGCGACCTGTGCGGCGCCATCACGCTCTCGAAATAGGCGTTCTCCGCCTCCAGATACGCCAGCACGTCCGGGTCGGTGACCTCGGGGTAGTTCGGATCCTTCAGCCAGGCGTAGGGATCCTCGATCGTGATCCCGTGCGCGGTGAAGCTGTGCGGGCGAGTGGCGGCGACGGGGGGCGTGAGATCGGTCATCCGCGATCCCTACCCTGCCACCACCGTGCAAGTCGAGCCGTGCAAGCGGCCGGGACTTCAGGCGGGGAGCAACACCCTGGCGCGCGCGTCCTGCGCCGGACCGCGCCGGTCGGCGGCACTACCCGGCGCCGATCCGATGCGGGCCTTGCGCCGCTCCCGCGCGACGGGAACGTCGTTTGCGCGCAAGTCATACCGGAAGGCGGCAGCGTGACCGGCCAGCGTCCGCACGTCCTGCGCAAGCCCCGCCGCGGCTGCCGACGTCTCCTCGACCATCGCCGCATTCTGCTGGACGATCTGGTCGAGCTGCGACACCGCGCTGTTGATTTCGCCGATCGCGCTCGCCTGCGCGACATTGTCGTCGGCAATGCCCTGCGTCAGTTCGGCGGCTTCGGTGCAGCGCGTCAGGATCGTCGCGAGCGCGCCATCGACCAGCCCCACCGCCTCGACCGCGACGGAGACGTCCTGCTGCGTCGCGCTCAATTGCGTGCGGGCACGCTTGGCTTCCTCCTCCGCGCACATCGCCAGCGTCGACACCAGATCCGCAACCACCGCGAACCCACGCCCCGCGTCGCCCGCGCGTCCGGCCTCGACTGCCGCGTTCATCGCGAGGACGCGAGTCTGGAACGCGATCTTGTCGAGCCCTTCGATCACATCGTCGATTCCGCTCGCGCTGCGCGACACGCGGTGCATCGCCTCCATCGCACCATCGGTCCGGCTCCGGACTTCGGTCGCCGCGTCGAGCGTCTGGCGCGATCCTTCGGAGGTCTTGCGTGCGGCATCCGCGGTGCTGCGCAGGCGCTCGTCCATCCGGTTGACCGCCGCCGACGTCTCCTCGATCGCGGCGGCGCTGCTTTCGGTCCGCCGCGCGAGATCCTCGGTCGCCCCCGCGATCGACCCCGACGCGCCGGCGATCTGGTTGGTCGTCTCGACCACCGCGCAGACCATCTTGCGCAACGTCTCGACCGCGCCGTTGAGGTCGCTGTTGACGCCGGTGTAGCTCGGCGGAAAGTCGATCGCAGTGCCGTGCCGCAGATCGCCCGCGGCCATCCGGCGCAGGACCTGCCCGACGCCGTCCGCGACCATCGCGGTTTCGGCGGAGCTGCGCGCGTCATGCTCGGCGCGGTCCCTCGCGGATTGCCGGAACACATCGACCGCGCGTGCCATCGCGCCGAGTTCGTCAACGCGGTCGACATGCGGAACCGCCCGGTCCTGCCCCGCGGCGAACGCGGTTGTCGACTGGATCAGTTCCCCGAGCGGCGCCATCACCTTGCGGGTCAGATAGACGCCCGCACCGATCGCCAGCGCGAGGATCGTCAGCGCCAGCGCGAGCAATGCGCCCGATGCAGCGGTCAGGCTGCGATGCGCATCGCGCTTGAGCGCGGCCTGATAGTCGGTCGCCATCGTCACCGCGCGGTCGATCCGGGTGCGGTGCGCGGCATAGGCCTCGGAAAGCGCCGCATAGCTGTCGCGCATCGCGACCGCGTCGCCGGAACGCGCCGCGGCTTCGAGCCGCGCGACCTGCTGCCAGAAGCGTTGCGCGGGGGCATCTGCATCCCGGGTCAGCGCGGCGGCGAGCTCGGGGCTGATCGTCCCGGTTTTCCAATATGCGTGCCGCTCGGCATAGGCCTTGTGCAGCGCCGCCAGCCGTGCCGCGCGCTGTTCGACCTGCTCGGGATGGTCGACCAGCAAGGTCGCCTCCAGATACGGTTCGAGCACATAGGCGGGGGGTGGCAGGATATCGGCAACGTAATCCGACGCCGCCTGGATCCGCTCCGCGACCGGGCCACCGATCCGCACGAGATTGATGCTGTAGGCGGCAATGCCGATCGCCAGCAGGACGATCGCAGCGATGAGCGCCGAACCGAACTGGAGACGCTTTGCAATGGACATGACGAGGGAGCCTAGCGGTTGCGGTAACGCCCAACATTATAGACGGACGCCGCACCGCCGGACGTCGGGGGGACGGCATCCTGCCATTCGCGTCGCTTGATGCTCGCAACCCGACAGCAGTTGGCCTAATCTGGCGTCAGATATCTTGCCGAAACCCTCTCGAAAGACCTTCCCGATGTCGACCCATGCCGCCCGCCTCGCCGCTCTGCGGGCCCAGCTCCAGCGCGATCGGCTCGACGGTTTCGTCGTTCCGCTGACCGACGAACACATGTCCGAATATGTCGGCGGCTATGCGCAACGCCTCGCCTGGCTGACCGGCTTCCAGGGGTCGGCCGGCAACGCAGTGGTGCTCCCCGAGGCGGCGGCAATCTTCACCGACGGCCGCTACACGCTGCAGGTGCGCGAACAGGTCTCCGCTGACGACTGGCAGTTCGTCGCGGTGCCGCAGACGAGCGTCGCGGCGTGGCTGGGCGACAATGCCGCCAACGGCGCGCGGATCGGCTATGACCCGTGGCTCCACACCCGCGCCTGGGTCGAGGAAGCGCGCGCGAAACTGGCGGCGCGCGGAGCCGAGCTGGTCGCGGTCGACACCAATCCGGTCGATGCGGTCTGGCCCGATCGCCCCGCCCCCTCCGCCGCCCCGCTGGACGTGCAGAACGACGATCGCGCCGGAGCGACCTCCGCCGCCAAGCGCGCGCAGATCGCCGACTGGCTCGCGACCGAACACGCCGACGCGGTCGTGCTGACCGCGCTCGATTCGATCGCCTGGTTGCTCAACGTGCGCGGTCGCGACGTCGCACACACGCCGGTCGCGCTGGCCTATGCGATCGTCGCGGCGGACGGCACCGCCGACCTGTTCATCGCGCCCGACAAACTGACCGATGCGGTGCGCCAGCATCTCGGCAACGCGATCCGCCTCCACCCGCGCGATGCGTTCGCGGAAGGCCTTGCGCACTATGCCGGCAAGACGATCGCCGCCGACCCGAGCGGCGCGGTCGCGGCGATCTTCGATGCGCTCGAAGGCGGCGGCGCGACCGTGCTAGCGCGCCGTGATCCGGTTCTGCTCGCCAAGGCGACCAAGAACCCGGTTGAAATCGCCGGGCACCGCGCGGCATCGGTCCGCGACGGCGCCGCGCTCGCGCGCTTCTTGCGCTGGGTCGAGACGGAGGCGCCCAACGGCACGCTGACCGAGCTCGATTGCGTCGCGCGGCTGCAAGCGTTCCGCGAGGCAACCGGGGTGTTGCTCGACACGTCGTTCGACACGATCTCCGCAACCGGCGCCCACGGCGCGAGCCCGCATTATCACGCGACTCCCGAATCGAACGCCCGGCTGGAGCTTGGGCAACTGTATCTCGTCGATTCGGGCGGGCAATATGCCGACGGGACGACCGACGTGACGCGCGTGCTGCCGATCGGCACGCCGACCGCCGAAATGCGCGACCGGTTCACCCGCGTGTTGCAGGGCCATATCGCGCTCGCGACCGCGGTGTTCCCGGCGGGGACGACCGGGGGGCAGCTCGACGGCTTCGCACGCCGGCCGCTCTGGCAGGTCGGGCTCGATTATGCGCACGGCACCGGCCACGGCGTCGGCGCGTATCTTTCGGTCCACGAAGGCCCGCAGCGAATCGCCCAGCCCTTCTACCCTGGCGGCGGCCCGGGCGAGCCGCTCCGCGCGGGGATGATCCTCTCGAACGAGCCCGGTTATTACAAGGCGGGCGAATACGGCATTCGAATCGAGAACCTGCTGCTGGTCGAGGACCGCAATTTCTCCGAAGGCGCCCCGTTCCTCGGGTTCGAGACGCTCACCTTCTGCCCGATCGAGCGCAGCATGATTCTCCCCGAACTGCTCAGCACCGCCGAGCGCGCGTGGCTCGACGCTTATCATAGCGAAGTGTTCGCGGTGCTCAGCCCAGAGCTCGAGGGAGACGAGCGGACGTGGCTCGCGGAGAAATGCGCGCCTATTGCGTAACGTCGTCCGGGAGCGGCGCAGGCGGTGATCCGGCATCGGCGGCGCGGGCCTGCGCCTTGCGCCGCTTGAGGTTTTCCCGAAGCGCCGCTGCCAAACGGTCGGCTTTTTCGTCTTTTGTGTCGGCCATTGTGCATGTGCTCCTTGACATTCGCTGCTCAGCCGTCTCTTACGCCGCTTCCGCTGCAAAGTGGAGTTGCTGCCGTAGCTCAGTGGTAGAGCGCATCCTTGGTAAGGCTGAGGTCGTGAGTTCAATCCTCACCGGCAGCACCATTTTTCCCGATCATCGTCGAGATCATTTCCCCGCCGGGGGAGCCCTCCGTTGATGTGATCCGGCTGGCGTCGGATGATCCGAGCCGGTATCAGCCCATTTCTGGCGGGATCACCGCATGTTCGAAAGGTAGCCAACCCGTGTCCATGGTTCAGCCACGATCTTCGGACCCGCTTTCCGCGACCTTCGACATGGTACGGATCATCAACCTTCCGAATCGCGTCGATCGCCGCAAGGGCGCGGTCGCAACCTTGCGGGGTCTGGGCGCGGAGATCGACGGGCGCAGGATCGCGTTCCACGAAGCGACCCGTCCGGACAGCGCTGGCGGTTTCCCGACGATCGGCACGCGGGGCTGTTTTCTCAGCCATCTCGGCGCGTTGCAGGCGGCGCGGGCGGCGGGTGCAACGTCGCTGCTGATCCTGGAGGACGACGTCGCCATTTCGCGCAGCGAGATGGCACGGCTGCCGGGGACGCTCGCGGCGCTGGCGCGCGAGCCGTGGGACGTCTTCTACGGCGGCTCCCCGGCGACCGAGACCACAAGCCCGCTCTCCCCCGTCGCGCCGGACGAGGCGGTGATGCTGGCGCACTTCATCGCGTTTTCGAAGCCCGCGATCGCGGCGCTGGTCCCGTATCTCGAGGCAATCCTGGCGCGCGAGCCCGGGAGCCCGGAAGGCGGACCGATGCATGTCGACGGCGCCTATTCCTGGTTTCGGGCGGCCCGCCCCGATCTGCGCGCCTTTGCCGCGACCCCGCACATCGCGCATCAGCAATCCTCGCGCACCGACATCCATGCGCTCGGCTCGAGCGACACGAACGCGCTGCTCCAGCCGTTGCTGCAGGTCGCGCGCTCGATCAAGAATGCGATCCGCAACCGGAGCTGACTTCCCTGGCGTGATTCGACCGGACGCTACGATTCGCGGTTCCACGAATAAACCCGATCACCGACTGCGGGATTCTCACCTTTCCCGGGGGGCTCCGGGGGCATAACGCCCCCCGGGTCTGGCCTTGCGCATTCGTCCCACACTTGGATTCGAACGCGAGCCCGCCCGCATCGCCGCGACCACCGGGTCGCGCTGGAGAATTCAACCGTGGCAACCAAACGTCCCGATGGCATCAAGGATTACACCGGCCCCGCCGGCGGCTGGGGCGCGCTCAAGGCGGTCGCCATCTCGCTCAAGGCGCAGCAGATCGTCACCAGCGGCGCGCAGACGCTGCTCAAGTCGAACCAGCCCGACGGCTTCGATTGCCCGAGCTGCGCCTGGCCCGACCCCAAGCACACCAGCTCGTTCGAATTCTGCGAAAACGGCGCCAAGGCCGTCGCATGGGAATCGACCGCCAAGAAGATCGGCGCGAAGTTCTTCGCCGAGCACAGCGTTTCCGACATCTGGAAGCAAAGCGATCACTGGATCGAGGATCAGGGCCGCGTGACCGAACCGCTGCGCTACAATGCCGCCACCGATCATTATGAGGTCGTCGGCTGGGACGAAGCAATCGCCGAGATCGGTGCCGGGTTCGCCGCGGTGCCGCACCCCGACCAGGCCGAATTCTATACCTCCGGTCGCTGTTCGAACGAAGCGGCGTTCCTGCTCCAGCTGTTCGTGCGGCTGTACGGCACCAACAATTTCCCGGACTGTTCGAACATGTGCCACGAGGCGACCTCGGTCGGCCTTCCCAAATCGATCGGGATCGGCAAGGGCACCGTCAGCCTCGAGGATTTCGACCATGCCGACCTGATCCTGTCGTTCGGTCACAACCCCGGCACCAACCACCCGCGGATGATGGCGACGCTCCGCGAAGTGTCGAAGCGCGGGGGCAAGATCATCGTCTTCAACCCGCTTAAGGAACGCTCGCTCGAACGCTTCGAATCGCCGCAGTCGGTGGTCGAGATGGCAACGGGCACCGCGACGCCGATCGCGTCGACCTATCTGCAAGTGAAGGTCGGCGGGGATGCCGCGGCAATCAAGGGCATCGCCAAGGCGCTGGTCGCGCTCGACGATGCCGCGCGTTCCGCGAACGACGCCGGCGCGGCTCCCGCAGAGCCGACGCTCGACCACGCCTTCATCGCCGAGCATACCGCGGGGATCGAGGCGTATATCGCCGACCTGCGCGAAACCACGTGGGAGGCGATCGAGCGTGGCAGCGGGCTGACGCGCGCGGATCTCGAAGGCGTCGCGCAGATCTACGCGGTCTCGAAGGCGACGATCTGCTGCTACGGCATGGGGATCACGCAGCAGCGCACGGGGACGAGCAACGTCCAGCAGATCGCCAACCTGCTGCTGCTCCGCGGCAACATGGGGCGGCCGGGCGCGGGGATCTGTCCGCTCCGCGGGCACAGCAACGTCCAGGGCGACCGCACCGTCGGGATCACCGAACGGCCCAAGCCCGCCTTCCTCGACCGGATGCGCGACGTCTTCGGGTTCGAACCGCCCCGCAAGGACGGCCATTCGGTGGTCGAGAGCATCGCCGCGATGCGCGACGGCAAGGCGCGCGCGATCCTGTGTCTCGGCGGCAATCTCGCGATCGCCTCGTCCGACCCGCAGGCGTGTGCCGAAGGGTTCCCCAACATGGATCTCGCGGTCCACATCACCACCAAGCTCAACCGCACGCATCTGCTGATGGCGAAGGCGACCTATGTCCTGCCATGCCTCGGACGGACCGAACTCGACGAGCAAGCGGGCGTTCCGCAATCGGTGACGGTCGAGGATTCGATGTCGATGGTCCACGCCTCGCGCGGGTTCCTCAAGCCGCCGGGCGCAGACGTGAAGTCCGAGATCTGGATCGTCGGGCAGATCGCCAAGGCGACGCTGCAGGGCAAGGGCGCGATCGATTGGGACGCGTTCATCGGCAATTACGACCTGATCCGTGACAAGATCGAAGCGGTCTTCCCCGATTTCGCGGACTATAACCGGCGCGTGCGCGAGCCCGGCGGGTTCCACCTGCCCAACAGCGCCGCGCTGCGGATCTGGAACACCGACAGCAAGAAGGCGAACTTCTTGTGCACGCCGACGCTCGAGGACGATTCGACCAACGGCGACCCCAACGTCTTGCGCCTCACGACGCTGCGCGCGCACGACCAGTATAACACCACGGTCTACAGCCTCGACGATCGCTATCGCGGCGTGTTCGGCCGGCGCGACATCCTGTTCATGAACGAACGCGACATCGCGCGCATGGGCTTCGTCGAAGGCGACGTGGTCGATATCGCGACCGCACTCGATTTTGCGCGCGCAGATCGCGTGGTACAAAGACTTACAATCGTGCGTTACGCGCTGCCTGAAGGATGCTGTGCATCCTATTATCCGGAGACCCAGCCGTTGATCGCGCTCGAAGATCATGATCCGCAAAGCTTTACGCCGTCGTACAAATCGGTGCCGGTGACGGTCCGCGCAAGCGGGAGCGACCTCGGCGCCGAGCTGGGCGTAGTCCGCGCCGGCGTCGTCGGTCGATCGAAGCACGTCCCCGCGTGAGCTACGCCCCGACGATCGACACTTACGCCAGGCTCGCCGCGACCAAGGCGGCCGGGCTGCGGCAATCCCCGCTCGGGTTCTTCACCGGCGCGATGCTGGCGGGCACGTACATCGGCATCGCAATGATCCTCGCGCTCAGCACCGGCGCAGGGTTGCCCGCCGGAGTCCGCCCGCTGGTGATGGGCGGAACGTTCGGAATCGGGCTGATCCTGACGGTGTTCGCGGGCGCGGACCTGTTCACCGGCTACGTCATGTATCTCGGCTTCGGGCTCGCGCGACGGACGATCACGCTGTCGGAAGCGATCCAGATGATCGTCGTCGTATGGGTCGGCAATCTGGTCGGCGGGGTCATCCTGTCGCTGGTGTTCGCGGCGGGCGGCGGCGGGGCGATCTTCGCCAATGCCAATGCGATGTTCCACGCCTATGTCGCGCATAAGGTGGAGGCGAGCGCGCTGGCGCTGCTGGCGCGGGCGATCCTGTGCAACTGGCTCGTCTGTCTCGCGATCTGGACCGCGGCGCGGATGCAGGGCGATGCCGCCAAATGCATCGCGATGGCGTGGATCCTGCTCGCCTTCGTCGCCGCCGGGTTCGAGCATTCGGTCGCCAACATGACCGGGCTGACGCTCGGGCTGCTGGTCGATCACCCGTCGATCAGCATCGCGGGCATGGTACGCAATCTCGCGATCGTCTCGATCGGCAATGCGATCGGTGCGTTGGTCTTCGTCTGTGGCGGGTATCTCGCCGCGGCGCGGACCGACGTCGTCGCGATCGCCAAGTAAAGGAATTCCCATGTCCGGTCCCCGCCTCTTCGAACCACTGACGATCGACGGGCTCACGCTCGCCAACCGCATCGTCATCGCCCCGATGTGCCAATATTCCGCGGTCGACGGTTGCATGACCGACTGGCACCTGATCCATCTCGGGCAGCTTGCGCTGTCGGGGGCGGGGTTGCTGACGATCGAGGCGGCTTCGGTGCTGCCCGAGGGCCGGATCACCTATGGCGACGTCGGGCTGTACGACGATGCGACCCAGGCCGCGATGGCCCGGACGCTCGACAGCGTCCGGCGGCATTCGGACATGCCGATCGCGGTCCAGCTGTCGCACGCCGGGCGCAAGGCCTCGACCGACCTGCCGTGGCGCGGCGGTGCGCAGATCGCGCCAGGGTCGGACAATGGCTGGCAGACGGTCGCGCCGTCCGCGGCCGCGTTCGGAAAGGATGACACCGCACCGTTGGCGCTCGACCGCGATGGTCTGACGCGGGTGCGCGACGCGTTCGTCGCCGCGGCGAAGCGGGCCGCCGCCCTGGAGCTCGACCTCGTCCAGCTTCACGCCGCGCACGGCTATCTGCTCCACCAGTTCCTCTCGCCGCTGTCGAACCACCGCGACGACGCGTACGGCGGCAGCCTGGAAAACCGCATGCGCTTCCCGCTCGAAGTGTTCGACGCGGTGCGCGCCGCCTTCCCGGCCGGCAAACCGGTGACGATGCGCGTCTCGGGGACCGACTGGGTCGACGGCGGCTGGACCAGCGACCAGACCGTCGCCTTCGCCCAGGCACTGGAAGCGCGCGGCTGTTCGGCGATGCACGTGTCGAGCGGCGGTCTCGATCCGCGCCAGCAGATCCCGGTCGGCCCCAGCTACCAGGTGCCGCTCGCGCGCGCCGTCAAGCAGGCGGTCGGGATTCCGGTCGTCGCGGTCGGGCTCATCACCAAGCCCGAACAGGCCGAAGCGATCATCGGGACGGGCGACGCGGACATGATCGCGCTGGCGCGCACGATCCTCTACGATCCGCACTGGCCGTGGCACGCCGCCGCGGCGCTGGGCGGGACGGTGGTCGCCCCCAACCAGTATCTCCGCTCGCAACCGCGGCAGTATAAGGACCTGCTGCAGCCGCCCGCCGCGCGCTGACGCGCGCCCCGGCGCGGCGGTCGATTACTTCCGTGGCAGCAACTGCCAGACCTTGACCCGCCCGGTCGGATGCGGCGTTCCGTCGAGCCGGACCGCACGGCGGATCGACACCGGTTGGCGGAGCGTCTCGCCCTTCATCGGGCCTTCGCCGCCCTGGCTCGTCGGCATCGCGAGGATGCGCTTCACCACGTCCATCCCCGCGACGACCTTGCCGAACACTGCATAGCCGGGCGATCCCGGCCGCGCGTCCATGTTCGGGAACGGCCCGGACATCAGCGAGAAGTTGGCGGTCCCTGAATCGAGCGCATCATAGCGCGCCATCGAAATCACCCCGTCGACGTGCCGCAACCCGGTCTTGCTGGTCGGTTCGAGCGGCAAGGTGCCGAGCCGCCGACGCGCATCGGTGCCGATCCCGCCCTCGATGAACCCGAGCCCCGGCTTGCCCGGTCGCCGCGATGCGCGGAAGAAGGCGGTACCATCGAGCCGCTGGTCGTCGACATAGGCAAGGAAATTGGCGGCGGTCTTCGGCGCATGCCGCGTATCGACCGCAACGACGATCGGCCCCGCCGACGTTTCCAGCCGCACCCGGACCATCGGTGGCTCGGCGGGGGCCGCACCCGTCAGCAGCGCCAGCGCCACGATCCCCAATATCCACCGCATCCGTTCGTCTCCGTCAGTCCCCGCCTCCGCTAGGGGAAGAGGATGCCGCGCGGTATCCCCCACCGCCCAGCCGGGGACGTCGCACGATGAACCGAGCGCGCGAACCCCGGTTCCGCCATGACGCCCGCCCGATGGGCGCTGCGAACGTCGTCGCAGCATTGCGACCGATGGGCCGCCCCGCTCTCTATGATGGTGCAACGCCTGGCCGATGGGAGAAGCGCGTGCCGCCGGTTGCCGCCGTATCGAACCTGTCGTCCCCCGCCGTTGCCCCCGCTGCCGAACCCGGCACGGTTCCCGACGGCGCGTTCCAGCGCGCGCTGGGCACCACTCCAGACACCACGCCGGCCACGCTCCCCGTCCCAGCGCCCGTGACGGCGACGATACCCCCGCGCGACACCCCGCTAACGATCGCGGCGACGATCGCGGCGGCGGGAACGGAAACTGCCCGTGGGATCGGCACCGCGGTCACGCCACCGACGCCCGTTTCATCGCCCCCGCCTTCGGAAGACATCGCGCCGCCGTCGGGAGCACCCGCCGAAACCGGCGGTCCCGCGCGCGCGTCCGGCACCGATGGAGCTGTGCAGCCGGTCGTGCGGAATTCAACGGCGTCCCACTCCCCGGGAACGCCCGGCACGACGGACAAAACCGGCACCATCGCGAACGGAGCCGCCGCAACCGACGCAGCGCCACAAGCAGCAGACGCCACCACCCCCGCACCGGTCGATGCGGCGGCGCACGATTCCGCTGCCGCTCCACGGACGGCGGCGCCGCACCGCGCCAAATCGGCGGATACCGCGATCCCGGACGAGATCGCCCCCCCGGACTCCCCGCCGGTCGCGGTGCCAAATGCACCGATCGTCGCGCCGCCCCCGCCCGTTCCCGCTGCACCGGCCGACGCCCGGTCTCGCCCCCTGCCGGACACGACCGCCGCCATCGCCGCGCACCGCGGCGACTCGTCTGGCGGAATGCCCGCCGCGCTATCGACCTCACCCGCGTCGGCGACGGACGACACGGCGATGAAGGCCGATACCACCTTTCTAGCGAGCCCATCGGGGGATCAGCCGAGCAAGCCATCCCCCGCAGGATTGCCTGAGCCGCAAACCGCGTCACCACCCGCCCCCGCTGCCGTGAACACCACGCCAACGCCGCCAGCCGCGCCGGTGGTTCCGCCTGCCCAAGCCCCAGCGGCGCAACCCGGCGTCCCGCCCCCCGCCATCGCCTCACCGCGCCGGACGATCGATGCCGGCACCGCGCGCGCGGCGGTCATCGGGCGTGACGTCGCGCTGGCGATCGCGCGGCATGCCAAAAGCGACGGCGCGAATACGCTGACGATCCGGCTCGATCCGGTCGAACTCGGGCGAGTCGAGGTGCGGATGCAGATCGACGCAACCGGCAAGCTGACCGCTACCGTCTCCGCCGAACACGCGAGCGCGCTCGACCTGTTGCGGCGCGATTCCGCCATGCTCGCGCAAACGCTGTCGCAAGCCGGGGTGCAGGCCGACGCCGGCAGTTTCCGCTTCGACACCCAATCCGGCGGCAACGGTGCGGGTCCCGGCAGCGGCAGCGAACGCGGATGGGCGTTCGCCGCCCCGTCGCGCAGCCCCGACGACGAACCGGACGACAGCCGCAGCGCGCCGTCCCCCACACGCCCGGGCCTGCGCGCCAGCGGGCGGATCAACCTCGTAGCTTGAGGACGCCCCCATGACCACGACCACCGCCGCCACCGCCGCCGCAACCACCCCCACGGCACCATCATCCGCGCTGACGAAGCTGACCAACGATTCGACCACGTTCCTGAAATTGCTGACGACGCAGATGCAGAATCAGGACCCGCTCAAGCCGATGGACACGTCCGAATATACCCAGCAACTTGTCCAGTTCTCGCAAGTCGAACAGTCGATCCAGCAGAACCAGTCGCTGAAGGACATCCTTGCCAAACTGTCGTCCGCGGATCTGTCCAACGCCGCCGCGCTGATCGGCCATGTCGCGAGTTTCGACAGCAGCATCGCGGGGCTGGGTTCGACCGGCGACGCCACCTGGCGCTTCGCCGCCGACCGAACGCCACAAACGATGCTCGCGACGATCAGCGACGCCAACGGCAATACGGTCACGACGCAGCCGGTCGATCCCGCAAGCGGACAGGTCCGCTGGAACGGCACCGACAGCCACGGCGCACGTGCCCCGAACGGTACCTATACCTTGTCACTCACCGCAACCGATGCCGCCGGGTCGAGTATTCCCGTGACGATCGCGGCGGAAGGCATGGTGAGCGAGGTATCCGTCGAAAACGGCAAGCTTACATTACTGGCGAATGGTCAGCAGTACGCCGCCGACAGCCTCGCGCGTCTTGCGGCGACCAGTGGAGCTTAGACCTCCTCCGAATAGCTTACACTGTTCGTATCATAGATTTGCACTCTTTCGATCCGTATACATCGGGTGCGTCTTCGCTGTTCCCCTGTCTCCAGCACATATTGGCCGATCGTGATCATGTGGTCCGTAAAATCCGACGGAAAAAGGCTGTCCGGCCAATCCCGGCGCGATCCCGCACCGGACGACGGCCTTTGGCGACTCCGGCGCGAACCGGTGCCGCAACGACGGCTCCGGCACCGCCGTAGTCGCACCCGGCCACGGCCATGAAAACAGGACGTTAACGCCTATCGTTTAGCGGAATATGTGTCGGGGGTTTTTCGCAATGCCGTTTTCCAGGATCCATCTGCCGCCGGGCGAGCAACCGCTGGTCGTCGCGACGCTGCTGCACTTCCGCCGGCAAGTCCCGTGGATGTACACACTGCTGATCATCAACGCGGTTGCGTTGGCCTATACGCATGCGAACCTCGCCCCGCGGTGGCTGACCCACGCGATCCCGGCGATGCTGATCCTGCTGATCGCCTCGCGCCTGTTCCGCTGGCTGATGCCGCCGACCCCCGACATGCTCACCGAAAACGGGGCACAGCGGGTGATCCGGCAGTCCACCATCCTCGGGTCGGTCATGGCGGTCGCGTTCGTCGCCTGGGCGCTGTCGCTGGGCGCCTATGGCGGCCCGTATGAGCAAGGCCATGTCGTCGTGTTCGTCGGGACGACGGTGCTGTGCTGCCTGTTCTGCCTGACGCACCTGCCCGGGGCCGCCGCCGCGGTCGGCACGCTCGTCAGCCTGCCGTTGGTGACCTATTGCCTGGTCAGCGGGAATCCGGTGTTCGTCGCGGTCGGCATCAATCTCGCGCTGGTCACCGTGGTGTTCCTCGTCATCCTGCGGGATGCGCACAAGGTGTTCCAGGGCCTCGTCATGTCGCGCAATGCGCTGATCGTGGAACGCCAGCAGGCGCAGCGGTTGAGCGACGAGAACCAGCAACTCGCGCATACCGACCCGCTGACCGGGCTCCCCAACCGCCGTTTCTTCTTCGGAGCGCTGGAAGCATTACTGGCCGCACGCGGAACGGCGGCGGACTCGGCGGAAGCGCGCCCCTTCTGCGTCGGCGTGCTCGATCTCGACCGGTTCAAGGCGATCAACGACACCTACGGCCACGTCTATGGCGATCGCCTGCTCGATGCGATCGGGCATCGCCTGGCGTTGCGCGCGGGCAGCGCGGTGACGATCGCGCGGCTCGGTGGCGACGAATTCGGCGTGTTGTTCGACGGACCCGCCGAACAGGCGGAACCCGCGATCGCGGCACTGTGCGCGGCGATCCACACGCCCGTCGCGATCGACGGCATGGAAGTGACGCTCGGGTGTTCCGCAGGGATCGCGGTCTATCCCGAAGCGGGGACGACCGCGCATGCGCTGTTCGACCGGTCCGATTACGCCCTGTACCACGTCAAGGCGCATCATCGCGGCGGATGTGCGGTGTTCTCGCCCGAACAGGAAGCGCTGATCCGGGTCGAACAGCGCGTCGAGGCGGCGTTGCAGGTCGCCTCGCTCGAACGCGAACTGGAGGTCCATTACCAGCCGATCTTCGACACGCGCTCGATGACGATCAGCAGCGTCGAGGCGCTCGCGCGGTGGCGCTCCCCGGTCCTCGGCGAGATTGCCCCGGCCACCTTCATCGCGGCGGCGGAACGGATGGGGATCATCAACCGGGTCACGCTGATCCTGTTCGGAAAGGCCCTGGAAGGGCTGGCCGCGCTGCCCGATCCGATCGCCTTGTCGTTCAACCTGTCGGCGCAGGACCTGATGTCGCCCGCGACGATGCGCGAGATCGTCCGGATGATCGTAGCGACCAACGTCGCGCCGCGCCGGATCGTGTTCGAAGTCACCGAGACGTCGCTCGTCACCGACATGGCGACCGCGCGCGAGGCGTTGCAGCGGTTGCGCAGCTTCGGCGTGCGCACCGCGCTCGACGATTTCGGGACGGGCTATTCAAGCCTGTGTTCGCTCCACGAACTCCCGCTCGACATTCTGAAGGTCGACCGCACCTTCGTTACCGGCATGGCGACCGGATCGGGCCGCAACATGGTCTCGGCGATCCGCAACCTCGCACAGTCGCTGTCGCTCGAGTGCACGATGGAGGGGATCGAGACCGAAACCCAGCTGATCGAGATATCGCTCGCCGGCTACCGCTATGCGCAGGGGTTCCTGCTCGGCCGTCCGATGCCGATCGACGCGCTGTTGATGACGATGCGCGAGCAGACGATGCAACTGCCCGAAGCAACGCGGCTCGGCGTGCGCGGCGCCGCATAAGGTCGAACTGGGCTGCCCCTACTCTCTGCCCCTTACTGTCGAACCGCATCGCGCCGACCGCAGCGGCGACCCCCCTTGTTCACTCCGAAAAGAGGGCCGTCAGCGCGCCTGATCGAAAGCCGCGCATTCTCCTGTTGCACCGCACCGACATTTTCGTATACGTTATATAAAGTTCAAGCGAGAAAGGTCGAGACGCAATGTCGGTTGCATGGAAGGGTGTTTTTCCCGCGGTAACGACGCAGATCCGTGAAGACCTCTCGGTCGATTTGGCGGACACCCAGCGCGTCGTCGATGATCTCATCAAGGACGGCGTCACCGGCGTGATCGCGCTCGGCACGGTCGGCGAGAACAACTCGTTCGAATATGACGAAAAGGTCGAAGTGCTGACCGCAATCGTCGAGGCAGTCGCCGGGCGCGTGCCCGTCATCACCGGCGTTTCGGAATATGACACACGCCGCGCGGTGCGCTACGCCAAGGCCGCCGAAACCGCGGGCGCGGACGGGCTGATGCTGCTCCCGCCGATGGTCTATGTGCCCAAGCCGCACGAACTCGTCGCGCATTTCAAGGGCGTGGCGGAGTCGGTCGGCCTGCCGATCATGCTCTACAACAACCCGCCGGCGTACCGAACGCTGATCGACAATGACGTGCTTGCCGCCTTGGTCGATGTCGCCAACATCGTCGCGGTCAAGGAATCCGCCCCCGACACGCGCCGCTTCACCGATGTGAAGACCGCGTTCGGCGACCGCTACGTGCTCTTCGCCGGCCTCGACGACGTCGCGCTCGAAGGGCTGTATCTCGGCGCGCAGGGCTGGGTCTCGGGCCTGACCAACGCCTTCCCGCGCGAATCGGTCGAGCTGGTCAACGCCTTCGCACGCGGCGACCATGCCAAGGCGATGGAAATCTATCGCTGGTTCATGCCGCTCCTCCACCTCGATGCCGAGCATGACCTCGTCCAGTCGATCAAGCTCGCCGAGCAAGTGATGGGCCGCGGCTCCGAACGCGTCCTGCCGCCGCGCTACCCGCTGATCGGCGAACGCCGCGCAGAAGTGATCGCGATGGTCGAGAAGGCCGCCGCCACCCGTCCAACGCTTGCCCCCCCGGCACCCCTCGCGTCCGCGCACGCCGCCTGATAGCCTCCGCCGATGCGCCATACCTTCTTCTGCATCGACGGCCACACTGCCGGAAACCCCGTCCGCCTCGTCGCGGGCGGGGCACCGCTCCTGAAGGGCGCCTCCATGTCGGAGCGGCGGCAGGATTTCATGACTCGGTTCGACTGGATCCGCACCGGGCTGTGCTTCGAGCCGCGCGGGCATGACATGATGTCGGGCGGGTTCCTCTACCCGCCGACGCGCGGCGATACCGACGTCGGCATCCTGTTCATCGAGACGAGCGGTTGCCTGCCGATGTGCGGGCACGGCACCATCGGGATGGTGACCTTCGGGCTCGAACACGGGCTGATCCAGCCCGCCGAGCCGGGCCGATTGCGGATCGAAGTCCCTGCGGGCGTGATCGACGTCGCCTACGAGACGCAGGGTGACAAGGTCACCGCGGTGCGGATCACCAACGTCCCCGCCTATGTCGCGGCCAAGGGCATTCAGGTCGATGTCGACGGGATCGGACCGCTTACGATCGACGTCGCCTACGGCGGCAATTATTACGCGATCATCGAGCCGCAGGGCGACTACACCGGGCTCGACGCGATCGGCGCGGCGCGCCTGATCGACCTCAGCGGCAAGATCCGCGACGCGGTGCGCGCAGTCTACGAACCCATCCACCCGCTCGACCCGACGATCCGCGGCGTCAGCCATATCCTGTGGGCGGACGTTCCCCGCGAAGACGGCGCGGATGGCCGCAACGCCGTCTTCTACGGCGACAAGGCGATCGACCGCTCGCCCTGCGGGACCGGGACCTCGGCCCGGCTCGCGCATCTCGCCGACCAGGGCCGGCTCGCCCCCGGCGACCGTTTCGTCCACGAAAGCTATATCGGCAGCCGCTTCATCGGCCGGGTCGAGGCAGCGACCACGCTTGGCGACCAGACCGCGATCATTCCGTCGATCGAGGGATCGGCGATTGCCACCGGCTTCAACACGATCTGGATTGATCGCAGCGATCCGTTCTGGGAAGGTTTCCAGGTTACGTGAGCCGCGGCGTCGCCAGCAGCTTCGTCCCTTCCATCGGAGCTGACCGTTCATGAGCATCGTCGTCCGCACTCTGTCCGAACAGGTGTTCGAGATCGTCCGCGAGCAGATCGTTACCGGAAAGCTCGCCGGCCACACCCCGATCCGCCAGGACGCGCTGGCGAGCGAACTCGGTGTCAGCAAGATTCCGCTGCGCGAAGCGCTCGCGCGGCTCGAACAGGAAGGGCTGCTGACCAGCCATCCCAATCGCGGCTATGCAGTCCAGCCGATGTCGGCGGCCGAAGCCGACGACATTTTCGCGCTGCGCCTCAGCATCGAACCCGCCGCCGCTGCCTATGCCGCCACCGTCGCCACCGAAGCGGACCACGCGATCGCGCAGAGTGCCTTCGAGGAACTCGACAGCGCCGCGAGCGACCGGCTTGCCGAAGTGGCGATCCGCAACCGTGTGTTCCATACCGCGCTCGTCCGCCCGGGGCGCCGGTTGCTCACCACGCAAATGGTCGAGCGGCTCGCGATCCTCGCCGAACGCTATGTCGTCGCGCACCTCCAGCCCGCCGGGCGCGAGGATCGCGCGCATCTCGAACATCGTGGGTTGCTGGATGCCTGGCTCGCCCGCGATCAGGCGCTGATGACGACGTTGCTCGCAAGCCACATCCAGTCGACGCTGACCGATCTCCGGGGCCAGCTCGGCACCCAAACGAACTGACGGAGACTGGGGATGGGGACTATGTTCGGACCGCGCAAATCATTTGAGTCCCCCGTTTCCGACAAACATAGCCTCGCCAAGACGTTGAGCTGGCCGCATCTGATCGCGCTCGGCGTCGGCGCGATCGTGGGCACCGGAATCTATACGCTGGTCGGCGTGGGGGCCGAACGCGCCGGGCCCGCCGTCATTCTAGCCTTCGTCATCTGCGGGATCGTCTGCGGGTGCGCGGCGCTTGCCTATACCGAACTCGCGACGCTGATCCCCGCGGCGGGGAGCGCCTATACGTTCAGCTACACCGCGCTTGGTGAAACCGTCGCCTGGGTCGTCGGGTGGAGCCTGATCCTCGAATATTCGCTCGCTTGTTCGACCGTCGCGGTCGGCTGGTCGGGCTATCTCGTCGGCTGGATCGAGGCAGCGGGGGTGCATCTGCCGCACGCCTTGCTGGTCGGGCCGCATGGCGGCGGGCTGATCAACTTGCCCGCGGTCGGGGTTGCGCTCGCGGTGATGGGGATGCTGATCCTCGGCACGCGCCAGAGCGCGACGCTCAACATCATCCTCGTCGTAATCAAGCTCGTCGCGCTGACGCTGTTCGTGATCTACGCGCTGCCCGCGTTCAATAGCGCAAACCTGCATCCGTTCATGCCCTACGGCTTCGGCTCGATCGAAAGCGGCGGGCACAAGCGCGGGGTGATGGCGGCGGCGGCGATCGTGTTCTTCGCTTTCTACGGTTTCGATGCGGTCGCGACCTCGGCGGAGGAAACCAAGAACCCCAAGCGCGACCTGACGATCGGGATCGTCGGGTCGATGCTGGTCTGCACGGTGATCTACATGGCGGTCGCGATCACCGCGATCGGCGCGCTCCCCTTCACCGCGCTCGCCAATTCGCCCGAGCCGCTCGCCCTGGTGCTCCGGCAATTGGGCGAGCCGTTCGCCGCGCAGCTGATCGCGCTGGCGGCGGTCATCGCGCTCCCGTCAGTCATCTTGGTGATGATGTACGGGCAAAGCCGCATCTTCTTCGTGATGGCGCGCGACGGGCTGCTCCCGCGCGGGCTCGCGACGGTGAGCAAGCGCACCGGATCGCCGACGCTGATCACGCTCCTGACCGGCCTGTCGATCGCCGCGGTGGCTGGGTTCTTCCGGCTCGACGAGATCGCCGAGTTGGCGAATGCGGGGACGCTGATCGCGTTCATTTCGGTCGGCGTCTGCCTGATCGTGCTGCGCCGCACCGCCGCCGACATGCCGCGCGTGTTCCGCTGCCCCGCGGCGTATGTCGTGGGGACGCTGACGGTGCTGGGCTGCCTCTACCTGCTCGCGAGCTTGCCGACCTCGACGCTGGTGCGCTTCGTCGGGTGGAACGTGATCGGGCTGGCGCTGTATTTCATCTACGGGCGGCGCCAGAGCAATATCGCCCAAGGGAAGCGGGTGCCCGCGACGATCTGACCCGTGCTCCGGCGCAAGCCGGAGCCCAGGGTTACTGAGGATCGCGCTCCCCCCACACGCCCGTCATCCTGAGCTCGTTTCAGGATCCAGCCCTCCACGAGTCCGGACCAAGCCTGCCGCACGATGGATGCTGAAACAAGTTCAGCATGACGGCAGAAGGGGAGAGGCGAGCGCCAAGAACGATTCCGTTTCCGTGCAATAGCGACTAGGCCAGTCCCATGCCCGCGCAATTCCCCTGGCAATTCGGCTCCGTCCTCCCCTGGCTCGACCTGTTCGGGATCGCCGTCTTCGCGATCACCGGCGCGCTCGCTGCGATCCGGCATCGGCAAACGCTCGTCACCGCGACCTTCTTCGCGCTGATCACCGGCACCGGCGGCGGATCGGTGCGCGACCTGCTGATCGGCGCGCCGGTGTTCTGGGTGCACGACCGGCTCGTCGCGGGAACGTGCCTCGCGGTCGCGGTGCTGGTGTGGACCACCCCGCAACGCTGGTGGAAAGGCACCGCGCTCGACTGGCTCGATGCGGTGGGCTTGGCGGCGTACGCGGTGTTCGGCGCAGCCAAGGCGCTCGCGTTCGGCATCCCCCCCGTCCCCGCCGCCTTGATGGGCGTGGTGACGGCATGCATCGGCGGCGTTATCCGCGACGTGCTCGCAGGCGAACCGTCGATCCTGATGCGCCCCGAACTGTACGTGACCGCGGCGGCACTCGCCGCAGGGTCCTATGTCGCGCTGGTGATGGCAGGCGTATCCCCCAATCTCGCCGCCCCGATCGCCGCAGCCTGCGGCTTCGCACTGCGCGCGGCGGCGATCCGCTTCAAGCTCGCGCTCCCCGCCTATGGCGACCGCTAGCGCGTTTCCTGCGGAACCCTCGTAACCGGCCGCGCGCTTTCCTATTTCCCACTCTGGCGCTCCCATCAGAACAGAAGTAGAACTCGCCTTATGCTGACTCATATTTCCGTGCGCGGCGCGCGCGAGCACAATCTCAAGGACGTGTCGGTCGATATCCCGCGCGATACGCTGACGGTCATCACCGGCCTGTCGGGGAGCGGCAAGTCGAGCCTCGCGTTCGACACGATCTACGCCGAGGGCCAGCGCCGCTACGTCGAATCGCTCAGCGCCTACGCGCGCCAGTTCCTCGAGCTGATGCAGAAGCCCGACGTCGACCATATCGAGGGCCTGTCGCCAGCGATCAGCATCGAGCAGAAGACCACCAGCCGCAACCCGCGCTCGACCGTCGCGACCGTCACCGAGATTTACGATTACATGCGCCTGCTGTGGGCGCGCGTCGGCATCCCGTACTCCCCCGCGACCGGCGAGCCGATCGCCGCGCAGACCGTCAGCCAGATGGTCGACCGCGTGATGGCGCTCCCCGAGGGCACGCGGCTTTACCTGCTCGCCCCCGTCGTGCGCGGACGCAAGGGCGAGTATAAGAAGGAGCTGCTCGAATGGCAGAAGGCGGGGTTCACCCGCGTCCGCATCGACGGCGAGATCCACGAGATCGACGAAGCCCCCGCGATCGACAAGAAGTTCAAGCATGACCTCGAGGTCGTCGTCGACCGCCTCGTCATCGGTCCCGACATCGCGACGCGCCTCGCCGAAAGCTTCGAAGCCGCGCTGAAACTCGCCGACGGGCTCGCCTATGTCGACCCCGCCGATCCGGTCGAGGTCCATACCCCCAAGCAGGAAGTGCTCGGCGACAACGCGCCCCCCGGCCGCATCGTGTTCAGCGAGAAGTTCGCCTGCCCGATCTCGGGCTTCACCATCGCCGAGATCGAACCGCGGCTGTTCTCGTTCAACGCCCCACAGGGCGCGTGCCCCGCGTGCGATGGCCTCGGCGAAAAACTGCTGTTCGACGAGGATCTCGTCGTCCCCAACCATGCGCTCAGCATCAAGAAGGGCGCGGTCGTGCCGTGGGCGAAGTCCAACCCCCCGTCGCCCTATTACATGCAGGTCCTCGGCAGCCTCGCGCGCGAATTCGACTTCAGCCTCGAAACCCCTTGGGAAGACCTGCCGGACGAGGCGCAGCGCACGATCCTCCACGGCACCAAGGGCAAGCCCGTCACGCTGACCTTCATCGACGGCAAGAAGTCGTACGACGTCAAGAAGCCGTTCGAAGGCGTGATCGGCAACCTCAACCGCCGCATGCTCTCGACCGAGAGCGCGTGGATGCGCGAGGAACTCAACAAATATCAGAGCGCCGCCCCGTGCGAAGTCTGCCACGGCGGCCGCCTCAAGCCCGAGGCGCTCGCGGTCAAGATCGGGATGCGCGACATCTCGAGCGTCACGCGGCTCTCGGTCGTCGATGCGCTCAAATGGTTCGAGCAAGTCCCCGCCGACCTCAGCGACCAGCAACGCGCGATCGCCGAGCGGATCCTCAAGGAAATCCTGGAACGCCTCGGCTTCCTCAACAACGTCGGGCTCGACTATCTCAACCTCGATCGCACCTCGGGCACGCTGTCGGGCGGCGAATCGCAGCGCATCCGGCTCGCGTCGCAGATCGGCAGCGGGCTGTCGGGCGTGCTCTACGTGCTCGATGAACCGTCGATCGGGCTTCACCAGCGCGACAATGACATGCTGCTCAAGACGCTGCGGCGTCTGCGCGATCTCGGCAACACCGTGCTGGTGGTCGAGCATGACGAGGATGCGATCCGCACCGCCGATTATGTGATCGACATGGGGCCGGGCGCGGGCGTGCGCGGCGGGCATATCGTCGCGCAAGGCACGTTCGAGGAAGTCCTCGCCAACGAGAACAGCATCACCGCCGATTATCTGTCGGGCCGGCGCGAGGTCGCGGTGCCCAAGACCCGGCGCAAGGGCAATGGCAAGAAGATCACCGTCCACAACGCCACCGCCAACAATCTGAAAGGCGTCACCGCGAGCCTCCCGCTCGGCACCTTCACCTGCATCACCGGGGTCAGCGGCAGCGGCAAGTCGAGCTTCACGATCGACACTTTGTTCGCCGCCGCATCGCGCACCCTGAACGGCGCACGGATCGTCCAGGGCAAGCACGACAAGATCACGGGCTTGCAATATCTCGACAAGGTCATCGACATCGACCAGTCGCCGATCGGCCGCACCCCGCGCTCCAACCCCGCGACCTATACCGGCAGCTTCACCCAGATCCGCGACTGGTTCGCCGGGCTCCCGGAATCGCAGGCGCGCGGCTACAAGCCCGGGCGGTTCAGCTTCAACGTCAAGGGCGGCCGCTGTGAGGCGTGCCAGGGCGACGGGCTGCTCAAGATCGAGATGCACTTCCTCCCCGACGTCTATGTGACGTGCGACGTGTGCCACGGCGAACGCTACAATCGCGAGACGCTCGAGGTGAAGTTCAAGGGCAAGAGCATCGCCGACGTGCTCGACATGACGGTCGAGGATGCGGTCGACTTCTTCAAGGCGGTCCCGCCGATCCGCGACAAGATGGCGATGCTCGAGGAAGTCGGGCTCGGCTACGTCAAGGTCGGCCAGCAGGCGACGACGCTGTCGGGCGGCGAGGCGCAACGCGTCAAGCTCGCCAAGGAGCTTTCCCGCAGGGCGACGGGGCAGACGCTGTACATCCTGGATGAACCGACGACGGGGCTGCATTTCGAGGACGTGCGCAAGCTGCTCGAAGTGCTCCACCAGTTGGTCGAGCAGGGGAATACGGTGGTCGTGATCGAGCACAACCTCGATGTGATCAAGACCGCGGACTGGGTGCTGGATCTTGGGCCTGAGGGTGGGGTCAAGGGCGGGGAGATCGTGGCGCAGGGGACGCCGGAGGTTGTGGCTAAGGCTAAGGGAAGCTTTACGGGGAAGTATTTGGCGCCGTTGTTGAAGGAACGGAAACAACAGCCGAACTGATAATATACCCTTTGGTATATTCTAGCTGCTCGGATACTCTTTCGGGCTAAGGGGCGGATGATGAGCGAATTAGAGTCGGACGAGTTTCTGTTTAGTCTTGCGGGTAGAGTCCGTAATCTGGGTTTCTCACCGTCCCCTATAAACGCACTGTTTCCGTTATTTGAAGCTATAGCAAACGCATTTCATGCTGTCGAAGCTAGGTTTGGCAGGGAGGCACCAAAGCTTGGTCGCATCTCCGTTAAGGTAATAAGGTCGGATAGCGAAGACGAGAATCCGCCAATCCAAGGTTTTGTAGTTGAAGACAATGGCATTGGACTGAATGCAGATAATTGGCGCGCGTTTCGAACTGCTGACACCTCTTCAAAGATAGAGCGAGGCGGCAAGGGCGTTGGTCGCCTATCGTGGCTTAAGGTTTTTGAAAACACTATCGTTTCAAGCGTATTCAGCTCAGATGATATTGTCTTTTCTAGAACCTTTGAATTCCGCGTAAGCGACGATACGGCGGGACCAGTAATCAACCACGCCGTACGCAACGCTGGTGAATTAGGCCAGATTGGGACTAGGATCCATTTGGAGCCATTTGCACCAGACTATATCGCGCACTGTCCAAGAAAGATTGAAACGATAGCGTCGCATATCGTCGGACATTTTTTGAAGAACTTTGTGTCTTATGAAGTACCACTGTTTACTTTAGGGGACAGGGACAACCACATAAAGCTTCTTGAGTTCTTTAGCGAAAACATCGTATCTGAAAAGCATGTAGAGCTAGATGCTGCGCTGTCAGGCGGATTAGAACCAGTAAGCGTTGATGTATATCATATTCTAATCAAAAAGGCTTTGAAGTTCCACGACAGTGGGAAGCATTGGCTTGTTTTTGTGGGCGATGGCCGGGTGGTTCGGCAACAGAAAGTTGATAACCAGCTGGGTTTGGGATTTGTTGGAGATAATCAAGATTGTATTTATGTAGGTTTGGTATCGGGACCATACTTGGACCAACACGTAAATCAGGAACGCACCCGCTTCACCTTCCCTGATGAGAATTTTAAAATGCTGCACACAGCAGCTCTCAACTCAGCAAAAGAACACCTTTCCGATTACATCTCTGCCGTGAGAGCCAAGCAGGCAGAAACTACGCTAGACGTTATTAAAGAAAATCCACAGTTTCTCTCGGTAACGAGAGACGTAAATAAGTTCGTTAACGAACACCTCTCTCTGAATGCCCAGGATGATGAGGAAATATTTCTTGAGTTAAGTCGGCAGCGCCGGCGTCAACGCCGTGAAACGAAACGAGATATCCGCGATTTGGCGACTGGTCCGTCTGAGAGCCTTGCTGAGCGCGTACAAAAAATCGCAGATGCGATAAATGCCGATAAAAAGGGATCTCTTGCAGAGTACGTTGTTAAACGAAAAGAGATTTTAGATCTTCTCGATAAGTCGATATCGTATGCTGATCCGGAAAAGAGAGACTATCTTCGAGAAGAAATTGTTCATGATATCATTATTCCAATTCGCTCTGACAGCGAAGCATTGGAATACGAAGACCACAATCTATGGCTCCTTGACGATAGATTAGCATTCTATAGTTATTTTAAGTCTGACAAGCCTTTTAAAACGTTTTTAACTGAATCAGATAGCGGCAAAGAGGCTGACGTTGCCGTTGTGTTTGACCGATCGTTAGCGTTTGATCGTGAAGGGACGGACGAGCCTGTTGTCATTATTGAATTCAAAAGGCCTGGCAGAAAGGCCTACGCGCCTGGCGATGACCCAGTAAAGCAAGTCTTAGACTACGTTAAAATATTCAGAAAAGGCGGCAATTTTGTCGATCGAACAGGTAAAGTCCGAAAGCCAATTCCTGTTTCGACGCGCTTCATATGTTTCGTTGTTGCCGACTTCACCGACAATCTGGTGGACATTCTAGAGACCTCAATTGCCCAACATCGCAGCACTGACGGTGAAGGCTTTTTCGGCTTCTCTTCACCTCATAACGCATATGTTGAAGTTATTCCGTATTCAAAAATGCTTCACGACGCGAGACTTCGCAATGAGGCGTTTTTTGCAAAGCTGGGACTTCTGTAATTACTTGATGCGGAATAAACCGCGACGCTAACGTTCCAAGAGCGGCGAACCGAAACAAGTCTCGAACGTCACGATCGGGCGCTCAAACGTCTCCTACAACCCCGCCGCCTTGCGCAACACCGCATTCACCCGCCCCTGCCACCCCGGCCCGTCGGCGCGGAAGCGGTCGATCACGTCGAGGTCGAGCCGCAGCGTCCCTTACAGCTAGTCGACCGTGCGCTGCGCCGGGCGGCCGCGCACGACGCCGTGCGGCCCGAGATACCCCGTCGCCGGGCGAATCACCGCCCCGCCGACCGACACTTCCGCCACGTCGAGGAGATCGTCCGTCAGCTCGGGCGCATCGTCCGCGGGGTCAAGCCAGCCGGGATCGGAATGTCGCACGCTCTCGGTCATTGGCCTTCCTTATCATAAGGAGCCGGCGTCCGCGCGGAGGAAGCAACGCCACGACTTCGGGGCGCACGCCCTCCCACCCCCGCCGTCACCCTGAACTTGTTTCAGGGTCCACCGCTCCACAGGGACGGTCCGAGCGTGTTGCGCCGTGGATGCTGAAACGAGTTCAGCATGACGGAAGAAGGGGGATCAGCGCCGTCTCGGCAAAGTCGCGCCCGCGCGCGCGCGGCGTGGCGTCGCGCCTGGCCGGGTCGAAGCTGATCTCCACCTGCCCTTCATGGAACTCCGCAAAGGCGCGAGTCAGCCGACCGCGCACCCTTCGCCCCAGACGTTCTCTCCCGTATCCGCGCCGCGCCTCCGCCGCTGTCCTACACGCCCCCGAAAGCCTAAGCTCCCGCCCGCTCTTTGACAGCGTCGCACCCCAAGGTTTCGCCCGACCCACCGGGCGATCCGCACCCCACGTCCGTCCGACGCCTACCCTTCCGAAGCGCCCGCCGCCCCCGTCGCCAGCACCGACCGCCGCCGCGAATAGCCGAAGTACAGCGCCGCCGCCCCGCCCAGCCACACCGCGAACAGCAGATACGTGTCCTTCGGCAACCCCGCGATCAGGTACAGGCAGAAGGCGGCGCTCGCGATCGGCAGAACAGGGTAGAAGGGCACGCGGTAACCGCGCGGCAGGTCCGGGCGGCTGCGGCGGAGCAGGATCACGCCGATCGACACCGAGGCGAAGGCGATCAGCGTCCCCATGCTCGTCAGATTGACCAGCACGTCGAGCGGCACCAGCGCGGCGAGCAGCGCGACCCCACCCGCGACCACCCAGGTGTTCTGCCTAGGCACCTGCCGCACCGGGTCGACCCGGCGGAAGAAGGCGGGGAGCAGCCCGTCGCGGCTCATCGCATACAGGATCCGCGTCTGGCCGTAGAGCACCACCAGCGTCACGCTGAAGATCGACGCGATCGCGCCGAGCGACAGCGCGAGCGCGGGCCACGCCGCTCCGGTCAGCGTCTGGAGGATCACCGCGAGCCCCGCTTCCTGCCCCTTGAACGCGGTCCACGGCTGCGCGCCGACCGCGGCGACCGCGACGAGGATATAGGCGGCAGTGACGATCAGCAGCGACAGGATGATCGCGAGCGGCAGGTTGCGACGCGGATTGTCGACCTCCTCACCCGCGGTCGAGACCGCGTCGATCCCGATGTAGGAGAAAAAGATCGACGATGCGGCCGAGCCGATCCCGATCAGCCCCTTCGGCGCGAACGGGTGGAGATTATCGACGTTGAAATGCGCGAAAGCGACGCTGACGAACAGTAAAAGGACGGCAAGCTTGAGCAAAACCAGCACCGAATTGACGCGAGTCGACTCCTTTGCGCCCCGCAGCAGCAGCGTCAGGCACAGTCCGACCAGCACCACCGCGGGCAGATTGACCACCCCGCCCGCCCCCGGCGGCCGCGCGATCGCATCGGGAATTTTCCAGCCGGTGGTGAGGCTTAGCGCCTCGTTGCAATACTGCCCCCACCCCACCGCAATCGCCGAGGCCGACACGCCATATTCGAGCAACAGGCACGCGCCGATCAGGAAGGCGGCCAATTCTCCCATCGTTGCATAGGCATAGGAGTAAGAAGACCCCGCCACCGGCACCGCCGACGCCAGCTCGGCATAGCAAAGCGCGGTCAGCGCAGCGGTGATCCCGGCGATCACGAACGAAACGCTCACCGCCGGCCCCGCCTCGGGCACCGCGGTGTTGAGCGCGACGAAGATCCCCGTCCCGATCGTCGCGCCGACGCCCAGCATGGTCAGCTGGAACAGCCCGAACTTCCGCCCGAGGCCGTGGCTATGCCCTTCTCCTGCCACGACAAAGTCGGCGACGGGCTTGCAGCGGAACAGCGTCGTCCACAGCGATGGGTTGGTCAAGGCGGCGGTCCTTCATGCCCGGGCTGGGATGCCCAAGCCGCTCGCATAGAAGCGTTTTCCTCGCCGCGAAAGCGCGCCGCCGCTACCCCCGCTTCGCCGCGATATAGCGGTTCACCTGCTCGTCGAGCACGTCGAGCGGCAAGGCGCCCTGGCTCAGCACCGCCTCATGAAAATCGCGAATATCGAAGCGCGGCCCCAGCGCCTTTTCCGCGCGCGTCCGCAGCTCGGAGATTTTTAGCTGGCCGATCATGTAGCTAGTCGCCTGCCCCGGCCAGTTGAAATAGCGATCGACCTCGCGCGCGATGTCCTTGTCCGCCACCGAACTGTTCGCCTTGAAGTACGCGATCGCCTGTTCGCGGGTCCAGCGCTTCGAATGGATCCCCGTATCGAGCACCAGCCGGATCGCCCGCCACACCTGCAGCGACAGCATCCCGAACCGCGCATATGGATCCGTATAGACCCCCATCTCGTCCGCAAGCCGTTCAGAATACAGCCCCCATCCCTCGCCATAGGCGCCGTAGAAGCCGAACTTGCGGAACTTCGGCAAGCCCGTCAGCTCCTGCTGCCGCGCGAGCTGGAAGTGATGCCCCGGCGCGCCCTCATGCGCCGCGATCCCGGCGACCTGCACCTTCTGCGTCTGGTTCATATCGACCAGATTGACGTAATAGATCCCCGGCCGCGACCCATCTGCCGAGGGCGGGTTGTAGAAGGCGGTGGACGCGGTTCCCTCGCGCCACTTTTCGACCGCGCGCACTTCGAGCGGGATCTTGGGCAAAATGCTGAAGTAGCGCGGCGCGACTTTCATCACCGATGCGATCACGGCGCGCGCATCGGCAAGATAGGTTTCGCGCCCTTCCGCGGTGTTGGGATATTTGAACCGGGGGTCGGTGCGGATGTACGCGAAGAACTGTTCGAGCGTCCCCTTGAAGCCGACCTCGCGCTTAACCGTCTCCATCTCCTGCCTAATTGCCGCGACCTGGCGCAGGCCGAGGGTATGGATCTCGTCCGCGGTCAGGTTGGTCGTGGTCGAACTTTTCAGCTGATCGGCATAATAGGCCGCGCCATCGGGCAAGCTCCACGCACCGAAATTGCCCTTGGACAGCGGCTCGATCGCGTCGAGCGCTGCGAACAGCGTGTCATACCCCTTGCGAAACGGCCCAGTCAGCGCCGCAGTCGCGTCGGCAATCAGTTTCGTCTTGGTCTCGGCGGGCGCATCGAGCGCGCCGACCTTCTTGCGGAAGTCGGCGAGCAGCGTGGAATCGGGCCCACTGTCGAACGGCGCTCCGGTAATGACCGCACGCGCATCCGCCCGCGCAGGCGCGAAGTTGACCTTGTTGGGAATGATCCCGGCGGCCGCCTGCGCGCGCATCGTCGCCGACACTTCGCGCATCACGCGCTCGGTCTCGCGTAGCCGGGCGATGTAGGCCTGCGCGTCGGCGACAGTATCGACCTTGTGGTTGTTGATCAGCAAGACGGGGATGTCGCCCGCCGGGCTGCCATTGGTCGAGACAGGAAAGCGCAACTTGCGGAATTGGAACGACTCCCGCCCCCGCGCGACCTGATATTCGAACAGGCGATAGCTCACCCGCGCGCTCTCGCCGAATTGATCGGGGCGGAAACGGGCATGGAGTTCCTGCAACTGCCGTTCGGATAGCGCCTGCGCGCGCACCGCGGCCGCGTCGGTATAATCGTCGAGGCGATCGTTATGCGTCTTGAGACCGAGCTGGGTCAGCGATTCCGGGCTGAGATCGAGTTGCGCGTCATACGCCTGGTCGAGGAATTGCAGCAGAGCCGCGTCCTGCACCTGCGTCGCCGCCGGGGCCTGTACCGGACTGGGCGCTTGCGCCTGGATCAGTGGAGCGGCGGACAACAGCATGACTGCAAGGGCAAGACGCATCGAGATTTTCTCCTGAGGACGCGCCTTGTCGCGCGCGGTGATCGCGGCGCAATCGGCCAACACCGATGCCACTGGCGTTGGACGCCCCTTAAAGCATCGTGCGTTCGACTGCCTTGCGCCAGCCGGCGATGAGGTCGGTCCGCAGGCCGTCGTCCATCGTCGGCACGAAACGGCGCTCGCACGACCAGGTGCTGGCGATCGCATCGAGATTTTCCCAAACGCCCGTGGCGAGCCCAGCCAGGAAGGCCGCACCCAGCGCGGTCGTTTCCACGCCGACCGGGCGTTCGACCGGTGCGACCAGCACGTCGGACAGGAACTGGCACAGCCAGTCGTTGACCGCCATGCCGCCATCGACGCGCAAAGCTGGTGAATCCGGGTGCGCGTCCGCGCGCATCGCCTCAATCAGGTCGCGCGTCTGATAGGCGACTGATTCGAGCGCGGCGCGCGCCAGATGCGCCTCGGTCGCATCGAGCGTGAGCCCGCAGATGAGACCGCGCGCATCCGGATCCCAATGCGGCGCCCCCATGCCGACGAAGGCCGGCACCATGTAGACACCGTGGTTGTTCTGCACCCGCAGCGCCATGTCATGCGTGTCGGACGCGCGCGTGATGATCCTGAGCCCGTCCCGCAGCCATTTGACCGCGGCCCCGGCGACGAAGATCGCCCCCTCCAGCGCATAGGTCGGCACCCCGTCGAGCCGGTACGCCGTGGTCGTCAGCATCCGGCTCTTCGATCGGATCGGCTCGGTACCGATGTTCATCAGCGCGAAGCAGCCGGTGCCATAGGTCGATTTGGTCATCCCCGGCTCGAAACACGCCTGGCCGAACAACGCCGCCTGCTGGTCGCCCGCCATCCCGCCGATCGGGATCGCGCGCCCGAGGATCGACGGGTCCATTTCCCCGAAGATGTGCGCATTGTCGAACACGTCGGGCAGCAACGGCGCCGGGATGCGGAACAGCCGGAGCAATTCGTCGTCCCATCGCTGCGCCGCGATGTCGAACAGCAAGGTGCGCGATGCGTTGGTGGGGTCGGTCGCATGCACCTTGCCGCGCGTGAGCCGCGACAGCAGGAACGTGTCGATCGTCCCGAATGCCAGATCGCCGCGCTCCGCCGCATCGCGCGCGCCCGAAACATTGTCGAGGATCCACGCGAGCTTGGTCGCGGAGAAATAAGGATCGATCAACAAACCCGTCTTTTCGGTCACCATCGCCTCGGCCCCGTCGGCCTTCAGCTTCGCGCAGACGTCGGAGGTACGCCGATCCTGCCACACGATCGCGCGGTGGACCGGCGTGCCGGTCTTGCGATCCCACAGCGCGACGGTCTCGCGCTGGTTGGTGATACCGAGCGCCGCAATGTCGGCAACGTCGATCCCCGCCTTGGCGACCGCCTCGCGCAGCATCGCGACCGAATCGCGCCAGATATCCTCGAGATCATGCTCGACCCAGCCGAGCGCGGGATAATGCTGCGCGAACTCGCGCTGCGACACGGCGATCGGGGTCGCGGTCGAATCGAACACGATGCAGCGCGTCGAGGTCGTGCCCTGATCGAGCGCGACGATATAGGGGGACGTCATGCGATGCTCTCCATGGCTCGTTCGTATCAGTGTGGTTGGTCCATCCGGGTCCAGGCCGGATCCGGCACTGGCGTGGCGGCGACCTGTCGCGACGGAAGGAACGGGCGGATCAACCACTGGTAGACACTGGCGCCCGCAACGCCGCCGCAGAACGGACCCGCGATCGGCACCCACCAGTAATTGAGCGGTGCGGGAAAGGCGGCGGATCCCCATCCCGTGAAATAGCAGAACAGCCGCGGACCAAAATCACGCGCCGGGTTGATCGGCCAGGCTTCGAGATAGCCCCCGGCGCCCCCGATCATCGCAACGAGCAAGCCAATGATGAGCGCACTCGAATCCGCGCGCGGCGCTTGGGTGTTATATTCCTCGGTCACTGCGAAGATGCCCAGGACGAGGATACCGGTCAGCACGATCTCGTTGAAGAACGCGCGCACCGGAGTGATACCGTCTCCGGGATGCGTGAAGAACACGCCAGCGGCACCGCCCACCTCGCGCGTCAGGCCGTGAGACTGGTTGAAGCTGTCGATCACCGGCCCGTACATCATGTAGACAAGCGCCGCACCGATGATCGCGCCGATCACTTGCGCCACCCAATAGGGCACGATCTTGCGTTTCGGAAAATCACGATAGATCGCGAGGGCCAGCGTGACCGCGGGATTGGCATGCGTGCCGGACACGGCTCCGGTGACGTAGATCGCGATCGTGACCGCCAGCCCCCAGGTGATGCAGACGCCCCAATACGCCGTCTTGTAGGGGCTTGGATCGTATAAAGTGAACATCGCGGCGGCCGAGTTGCCGATCGTGATGATGATCGCAACTGCGATGCATTCCGAGATCAACTCGCCGATAAAGGCCTTTGTCACAGCCATTGTCCCCTCCCAAGGACCTGCTGTGTCGCTGCATATCGCCGCGCCGTCAATCGCATCTGGCCCGGCGCGGTGAAATGGCGTTCGTTCTCTGGGGACCAGCGCCGGGCTGGTTCGCATTCGTTTCAATGTCGCACCATGCTGGACGTCGTATTGCGAGCATCATCGACGCCCCCGACACTGGCGTTCCGTTCTCCCGAGACGATCGAAATCGCCCCCCCTAAGTAATTTCCGACGCTGATATCAGACTGCGCCCTCGCCTATTTCACAATGCCGATCCAGTCGAAGGCATTCGATTGGACGACCATAACCGCATTTCGCGAAGGATGCGGGATCAGCAGCGTGCGGACCGATGGAGGCGTTTGTGAATAAAGATGTCGCCGGGAGGAGCTCCGAAATTCGCGTTAGAAAGGCTGTATTTTCATGACCTATCAAAGCGTCAATCCGTTCGACGGCAAGCTCGTCCAGACGTTCGAAGATCTCGAAGACGCCGAGGTCGAACGCAAGATCGCTGCGGCGCATGCGTGTTTCCAGACGTGGCGCAACACGTCCTTTGTGGACCGCGCGAGGATCATCGCGAAGGCTGGCGAAATCCTCCATACCCGCGCCGACGCGTTGGCCCGGATCATGACCGGCGAGATGGGCAAACGCATCGGCGAAGCGCGCGGCGAGGTCGAATTCAGCGCGCGGATCATGGCCTATTATGCCGCGAACGCGGAACGCTTCCTCGCCCCGGTCAAGCTTCATCCCACCAATGGCGAAGCGCATATGGAGAGTAGCCCGATCGGTGTGATCTTCTGCGTCGAGCCGTGGAATTTCCCCTATTACCAGCTCGCCCGCGTCGCCGGGCCGCACCTGATGGCGGGCAACACGATGGTCGTGAAACATGCCGCGATCGTACCGCAGTGCGCGATCGCGTTCGAACAGGTGCTGATCGAAGCGGGCGCGCCGGTCGGACTCTATACCAATCTGCTGATCAGCCATGCCCAGTCCGATACCGTCGTCGATGACCTTCGGATCAGGGGCGTCGCGCTGACCGGGAGCGTCGGGGCGGGGCGCAGCGTTGCAGCGCGCGCGGGCAAAAACCTCAAGAGCTCGTCGATGGAGCTTGGCGGCAGCGACGCCTTCATCGTGCTGGAGGATGCCGATCTCGACGTGACGATTCCGTGGGCTGTGTGGGGCCGGATGTATAATACCGGCCAGACCTGTTGCGCGGCCAAGCGCTTCATCGTGGTCGAAAGCATGGCCGACGCGTTCCTCGAACGGTTCACGGCGGCGCTCGCCGCGCTCGAGGCAGGCGATCCGCTGGACGAGAAGACGACGCTCGGTCCGCTGTCGACCGAGCAGGCGCTGCTCGATCTGGTCCGCCAGGTGGACGGCGCGGTCGCGCACGGTGCCAAGCTGGCGCTGGGCGGCAAACGGATCGATCGTCCCGGGTCGTACATGGCACCGACCATCCTGACCGATATCGCACCGGACAACCCAGCGTTCCGGGAGGAATTTTTCGGGCCAGTCGCATCGTTCTTCCGCGTGAAGGACGAGGAGGCCGCGATCGCGCTGGCCAATGATTCGGACTTCGGCCTCGGCGGATCGGTGTGGACCAAGGATGTCGTGCGCGGTCGGCGGGTCGCCAGCCGGATCGAAACCGGCATGATGTTCATCAACAATCTCGACTGGACCGACGCCGAACTGCCCTTCGGCGGGATTAAGGATTCCGGTTACGGGCGCGAGCTAGGCGACATGGGCATCCAGCAGTTCGTCAACAAAAAGCTGGTCCGCACGCACGACGTCAAGGCGCCTGCCTGACCGCCCCCGCAGGACACCTTCCCCTTCGACCGTCAGCGCCGCCGGAAGGCGACCGAGGTCCTCCCGTTCTGGAAAGAGATGCTATGATCGCCAAGACCATGCACGCCGCCGTCGTCACCGCCTTCGGCAAGCCGCTGGAACTGCAGGAATGCCCGGTCGCCATGCCGGGACCCGGCCAGATCCTGGTCAAGACCGAAGCCTGCGGTGTCTGTCACACCGATCTCCACGCCGCCAAAGGCGACTGGCCGGTCAAACCCAACCCGCCCTTCATCCCCGGCCATGAAGCGATCGGCATCGTCGTCGCGCTCGGCGCCGGAGTCACGATCGTCAAGGAAGGTGACCGGGTCGGCGTGCCGTGGCTCTATTCCGCCTGCGGTCACTGCGAGTATTGCCTGTCGGCGTGGGAGACGGTCTGCGCCGAGGCGCAGTTTGGCGGCTACACCAAGAACGGCGGCTTTGCCGAATATGTACTGGCGGACCCGAACTACGTCGCGCACATCCCCAAGGGACTGAGCGCGACCGAAGCCGCACCGCTCATCTGCGCGGGCATCACGACCTACAAGGGCCTCAAGGAAACCGAAGCCAAGCCGGGCGAGTGGGTCGCGATTTCGGGCTGTGGCGGGCTCGGTCATCTTGCCATCCAATATGCCAAAGTCATGGGTCTCAACGTCTGTGCGGTCGATATCGACGACGGCAAGCTCGATCATGCGCGGCGGCTCGGTGCGGACCTTGTGGTCAACGCTAAAACCCAGGATCCCACCGCGATGCTCGCCGACGCGATCGGCGGCGGGGCGCACGGCGTATTGATCACCGCGCCGTCGATCACCGCCTTCAAGCAGGGCATCGCGATGACGCGCAAGCGCGGCACGTGCGTGTTGGTCGGCCTGCCACCGGGCGAGTTTCCGACGCCGTTGTTCGACGTGGTCGCCAATTGCATCACGGTTCGCGGATCGTTCGTCGGGACGCGCAAGGACATGGCCGAATGCCTGCAATTCGCCGCCGACGGCAAGGTCAAGGCGGACATCGAATTGCAACCGCTCGCCGCGATCAACACCGTCTTCGACCGGCTTGAAAAGGGCGACGTCCCTTCGCGCGTTGTCCTCGACTTCCGCGGCGGCTGACCCGCCCAACGAGACAGCGACACTCTGAAAAGGCATTTTACATGAGCACCCATATTTTCGTCGGTGGCGGCATTGCCTCGGTCGCCGGTGCCGTCATCCTGATCCGGGACGGTAACGTTGCCGGCAAGGATATCGTGATCCTTGAGGAAAACCATCATATGGGCGGCGCGTTCGACGCGCACGGCAACCCCGAAACCGGCTACTTCATGAGCGGCAGCCGCATGTTCGAGGCGATGTACCGATGCACTTTCGATCTGTTCGGCTCGATCCCCTCGGCAACCGACCCGACGATTTCGGTGACCGAAGAAACCAAGCGCGCCGCTGCCAGGATTCCGTGGGACGCCAAGACCCGCTTGGTCAACCGCGACGGCAGCATTCCGGACGCGCATACCATGGGGTTTACCGAACATGACCGGATCAACCTCGTCACACTGATCGGCGAACCCGAAGGACTGCTCGACGGCAAGCGCATAACGGATTGTTTCACGCCCCATTTCTTCGAAACGAATTTCTGGCTGGAATGGTGCACGTTGTTCGCGTTTGAACCCTGGCACAGCGCAATAGAGTTCCGCCGGTATCTCCGCCGCTTCGTTCACCATTTCTCGACGATCGACGTGCAGCACGACATCTACCGCACCGCGTACAACCAATATGACAGCATGATCGCCCCCGCGATGACATGGCTGGCGGCGCACGGTGTACAGGTCCGCCACGGCGTGCGCGTCGAGGATCTTGGTTTCGCCGCGGGCGGCGACGCGATCACCGTTACGAGCATCGCGACGCTCGGTGCGGACGGCCCTGGGGCAATTGCGATCGCTCCAGGCGATCGGGTATATGTCACGAACGGATCGATGACCGCGGACAAAACCTTCGGATCAATGACCGCCGCACCAGGGATCGACACAAGCAACCATTCAGGCGCGTGGAATTTATGGGAGAAACTTGCGGAAGGGCGGTCCGCCTTCGGCAACCCTGCTGTGTTCAATGGCGATATAGCCGAAAGCGCCTGGATCTCGTTCACTGTCACGGTGCGCGATCCGCTCTTTCTGGAGTTGATGGAACGGTTCAGCGGCGGACCGGCTGGTACTGCAGGGCTGATCACGTTCAAGCAATCGAGCTGGTTGCTCACATTGTCGATCTATCATCAGCCGTTCTTTCCGGACCAGCCCAAAGACGTCGCAGTGTGGTGGGGGTACGGCCTCTTCCACGATCGCCCGGGAGATTTCGTGAAGAAGCCTATGGCTGACTGCAGCGGTGCGGAGATTTTGGAAGAAGTGCTCGGCCATCTCCGTTTCGCCGCCACGGACAGTGCCGCAGTGCTTGCGGCGTCGATCTGCATTCCCTGCGCGATGCCCTATATCACCAGCCAGTTTAGGGTCCGCAAGGCGGGCGACCGGCCATTGGTCGTGCCGGAAGGATCGACCAATCTGGCATTCATTGGGCAATATGCCGAGCAACCGGATGATGTCGTTTTCACCGTCGAATATTCTATCCGCAGCGCAATGACCGCGGTCTACACCCTCCTCGGCCTCGATAGGGCTCCACCCCCGGTATACAAAGGTTTGCATAGTCCACAGGTCATTGTGGACGCGATCCGGACGTTGCATCGGTAACGGCACCCGTTAGAGGCACCGTGCTATCCGCAATAACGCGGTACCTCTTACGGCGCCCGAAATAGACTGGCGCCGTTTCTTCGAGACCTCTCGTCATCTCGCATTTCGGCAAAGCTGGTGTCGGCGTAGGGCATCGCTATAGACGGACATCGGACGTTTGGAGGTTCAGATCGAAGCATGGGCCGCAAGCATTCAAGACATGAGCCCTATGGCGATGAGGATCACGCGGCCGAGGACGCGTCGGCGGCGGCGACCATCTGCTGGCTGTGCGGCCGGCCGACGGGCAAGACCATCGTCTGGCACCATCCCGTACCCAAAAGCCGCGGCGGGCGGGACGTCGTTCCGATGCATGCGATCTGCCAACAGACGCTGACGGCAAATTTCACCAACGCCGAACTCCAGCGCGCCGGGATGGACGTGGAAACCCTGTTGGCGAACCCCAACGTGCGCAAGTTCGTCGACTGGGTGGCGAAAAAGGACCCGGACTTCACCGCGACCATCGCCAAGAAGCAGCGATGAGCGACGCTGCGAAACCGTGGGACGCGGCACTGGTGCGGCAATGGCTGGAAAGTCGGTTCGACGCGGCCAAGCTGGATCAGGCCGCCGCGGACCGGCGCGGCTACGACGCGCAGGACGATTACGACAAGGCGGCCGCCGAGGAATGGGTCTGCCGCACGCTGAAAGCCGATCTTTGCGTGAACGACCAAGCCGCACTGGCGGCCCGAGTTAAACAGCTGATCGCACAGGACGAATACCGCACGACCGGCATTTACGACGACGTGCGCTTCGAACGCAACGTTCGCGGAACGCTCCGCAAGATCGCGAAGATGACCAAGAGCAACAGCGGCTTCGACAACCGGCTACGCTACCAATAAGCGCCGTCGGCGAAACCGTTCCTAGCGCCGTCGTTTGGGATAGACCGGTGCGACCACATTCTCGGACGCCAGCTGCCGCCACCGATCGAACCGCTCTACGGTAAGCGTCCCGTCCGAGATCCCTGCCTGCACCGCGCAGCCAGGTTCCCCGCCATGCGCGCAGTTCGAGAAACGGCAGTCCTGCGCCGCGAGGATGAAGTCGTCGAACACTTCGGCGATGCCGTCTTCCGCGTCGGCCAATTGCAGCGCGCGCATTCCGGGCGTGTCGAGCAGCCACCCGCCCTGCTCCAGCCGATGCATCTCGCGGACCGTGGTGGTGTGGCGGCCAGTATCGTCGCTGGCGCGGATCGCCTGGGTGGCGATGCTGTCCGAACCACGCAAGGTGTTGACGATCGTCGATTTCCCGACGCCGGACGACCCGAGCAGCGCGACCGTCTGGCCGATGCCGCAATAGGCGGCGAGCCGCGCCGCGTCGGCGGGTTCACGACCGTTGACGGTTTCCACGCGCAGTCCCGGCTCGATCGCACGGGCCGCCGCCGCATATTCTTCCGGGGTTTCGGTCAGGTCGGTCTTGGTGAGCACCACGACCGGTGCCACGCCGACTTCACGTGCCAGCACAAGATAGCGTTCCAGGCGCGCAACGCTGAAATCCTGATTGCACGAGGCGACGATGAACACGGTGTCGATATTCGCCGCAATCATCTGCTCCTTGCGCGGGTCACCCGGCGCACGTCGTTTGAACAGGTTCATTCGCCGTAGCACGCGGACCGTATCCGACGTAGCGTCATCGACCAGTACCCAGTCGCCGACCGTCGGGTGATCGTCGGACGGCAGGGCGCCAGCGATATAGGGCGTGATCGAACGCTGTCCGACCGCGTCAGCGACGACGATCTTGCCGCGGTGGACCGCCATCACACGGGCGGGATGACAGAGTTCTGCTTCCGCATCCGAAACTTGCTCGCTAAAAAACCGAGTCCAGCCGAGCACCTCCAAAGTCTCATCCATCGATGTCATATCGCAGCGGCAGCATCTTTCTCGCTAACCCGTAAAGCGGGGTTGGGGCGTGGGGGAAGTGGTAGTCTCCGCTACCACGGTAGGCCATCAGATCCTACCAAGCTCGTACGCTGTCCGACGCGACTGTCCGTCGTTTGCAATCGCGCAGTCTCGTATTCCTCTAGGATCGATGCGGAACGGTAGCGCTGCAGCGGGCATGCTCATGCGGTGAATTACGCGATCGAGTGCCGCTCCAGATGCTCAAGGGGAAAGATGTTTCTTGAAGCCGCCCCCGCTCCGTTTTGCTCGACGCTGCAATGCACGACGTATGGCCAACACAAGTTTGACAATCAAAACAGCCCATTAGGCAAGCCCGACCATTCGTTAGTATGATAATTATTAATTAAATTGCGAAAAATAGCTTTAGCGCGTTACTGTTTCTATCACTGCGTACCCAAGCGTATTTTTTGGAAAAACCATGCGCTACCGTGACGCTTTGAAATTTAGCCACAATCGAAATTCAGTTTCTTTTACGAAGAGGGAAAACCCCCTCGACGAAAATGGCGTTTTGCAAAACAGTGTCTCGCTTCTTTTACTTTTAGAAATATTCTACAGCATTCTGGTATTGCTCAGTGGTTTTACTGATAGAATAGATATCGAATTTTTAGCTCGCTACGATTCTTTGGCACACCCCCTAGCAACGCTCGGTTACGCTGCGATGTCTGCAGCGCTTTTATCAGAAATACGATCTAGGCATCAGATTTCTAACGTTTTTGTTATCGCAACAGTAGCCGTACTGGTCCTGATCGCCATCGAAGATAGCACCGGCATCTCGGTCCGCATCGATCCAGGGAAGTTCCCGGAAGCGGTCGCGACAGTCGAAGCCAGTCCCGGTGGCGGACCCTATATCGTGACCGTTGCACCATTAATCTTATTGGCCATCGCCACTGCAATGGCTTGGCGCCGGGGTCGGCGCGCGACACAAATCGTCATCACGACGGCCAGCATCGTCCTGGGCATCTCTATCCTTGCCGTTTGCATTTCCGTCCTGGGAAGCGTTCGAACCGATCCCGTGGCGGTCCGTTTCCTGCCCTCCGTACCGGCTGCCGTTCAGGCGAGTTTCCTGGCGATCGCGCTCTTGCTGTGGCGGGGAAGATTCGGATGGTCGGATCTGCTCAGTCTGGACTCGGCGCAGGCGGGAACAATGCGACGCGTGTTCCCGTACGTCATCCTGATTCCTGCCTTGACGGCGCTTGTCGAAATTACGCTCGATCATAGTGGAACCGTACCGCCAATCGTGCTCGATATTGCGGGCGCTGCTGTCAATATCTTCGTACTGGCGCTTTTGATCTTCTGGTCGATGTCTCGCATCTCGGCGGAGCATGAAGCCCTTGCCGAAATCACCCACGCCATGGCCTCTGCCCCCATCGCACTGACGTCGCTGACTGGCGAGATTCTTCATTGGTCGCGGGGTTGCGAGGAATTATATGGCTGGTCCGGCGAGGACATGATCGGTCGCTGGAAATACGAAGCGTTGCAATCGGTCGATACAAAACGCGCCTCTTCACTTCGCCCGGAAGATCAGCACGACGCGGAGCGGGAACTCGTCGAGCGTCGCCGCGACGGATCGGCCGTTCATGTCATCGAGCGGGTTCGGCGCGTTTGCGTTCCAGGACGCGCGCCGATCTGGGTCCAGTCGATGACCGACATATCGGCGCGCGTTGCGGTCGAAGCTGCACTATTCAAGAGCGAGACGAACTTGAATCTGGCGTTAAGCGCACACGAAATCGGGGCATTCGACTGGGAAATGGCGTCAGGAAAAGTCACTTTTTCGCCCGGCGCGGAACAGCGGCTCGGCTTCAACCCAGGTGAAATCGAAACGCTGGCGGGGTGGGCAGCACGGGTCGATCCCATCGACATGGCCGCAATGTCCGAAACGATCGCCAGCGCTGCCAGGACTCATGAGGAGCGAGTCAGCTTCCACTACCAAATCCACATCCCAAATGGAGGGGTCCGCGCGATCGAGGGGTCCTCTCGCTGCCTGTATGATAAAGACGGTCGCTTGGAACGGACGATCGGCGTCCTGCTCGATGTGACCGATCGCGATGAGCGCGAAAAGGCCCTGCGCGCGCAGGAAGACCAGCTTCGCTCGGTGCTGGAAACCGTCCCCTCGCCCATGGTGATCTTCGACGCGGCCGGGACGATAAAGGCCTTCAGCGCCTCTGCCGAACGCATGTTCGGCTATCCCGCCGGAGAAGCAATCGGCCTCAATGTCGAGATGCTGACGTCAAGTTCGCTGGGCGATCAGCAGGAAGGCCTGATCTCTCGCTATCTGGCCACGGGAGAAAAACCCATCCTAGGCGAACCGCGCGTGCTGTGGGTGCTGCGGCGTGATGGGACCCCGGTACCGGTTGAATTGTGGCTCGGGGAATCTCAAGGTGGGCAGCAGCACCTGTTCACCGGCTTCTGCAAGGATCTTTCGGAGCGGTACGCGGCCGAGGAAGACATGTCGGATATGCGCGACGAGCTGCTCCATATATCGCGCGTGAGTGCGATGGGCGAAATGGCGACCGGCCTCGCTCATGAATTGAACCAACCGCTGGCCGCCGCCGTCTACTTCCTGGCATCGGCTGATCTGCTGCTCGCTGATTCAGCCAATATCGAACGCGCGCAGGCGTTCATCCGGATGGCCAGCGAGCAGGCGCTCCGGGCTGGCGAGATCATCCGACGCATGCGGACTTTCATGAGCAAGGAAGATGTCGATGCGCAGATGGTCGATGCCAACGCGATCATCGAGGATGCGGTTTCTTTGACACTGGCCGCCGGCAGGACATTCGGCATCCGGTTTCAATACGAACTCGATCCCGCAGCGACGACTGTCCTGGCGGATCGCGTGCAAACGCAACAGGTTCTCGTCAACCTGTTGCGCAATGCCATCGAGGCGTTGGCTAAATCACCCATAGGCCAGCGCATCATCACGATCACTACCGCTCTGGTGGATCCGGACATGGTCGAGTTCAGTGTCGCCGACACTGGCCCGGGCATGAGCGCGGCAGTGCTTGATCGCCTGTATATGCCGTTCGTTTCGACCAAGGGCGGCGATGGCATGGGCGTAGGCTTGTCGATCTCCCGTCGCATCGTCGAGGCACATCGCGGCACTTTCAGCGCGGAAAACCAGGCCGGCGGTGGCGCAATCTTTCGATTCACGCTTCCGAGAATAAGCCAACACAGCAGGGGCGATGCATGACGACACGTAGCATATACATTGTCGACGATGACGATTCCGTCCGTGCCGGGCTGCAAGGCCTTCTATCGATGCAATCCGACGTCCTGCTTCTTCCCTATCGCTCGGGTGACGCCTTTCTGGCCGACATCGACACGATGCAGCCCGGGTGTATCCTGCTGGACTATAATATGCCGGGTACCGATGGCCTGGGTGTCCTACGCCAGATCCAGCATCTGAAACCCAAATTCGGGGCAATCATTTTGACGGGCCAAGGAGCGACCGCGATCGCGGTACAGGCCTGGAAGCTGGGTGCGCTCGACTTTCTCGAGAAGCCGTGTGATCCGACCGTCCTGCTCGATGTGGTCAAAAGTGCGTTTGCGACGTTGGACCACGATCAGCATTCGGTTGCGCTGGTCCAGACCGCACAGGCGTCTATTGCGAAACTGACGACCCGAGAGAAAGAGGTCCTCGCCCGACTGGTCGAAGGCTGCGCCAACAAGGTCATTGGCCATGAACTCGACATCAGCCCACGCACGGTAGAAATCCACCGCGCCAACATGATGGACAAGCTCGGCGTGCGCAGCCTTTCGGAAGCGCTGCGGATCGCTTTTTCAGCGGGCCTTATTCCTGCCGACTGAGGAAGTTGACGGGTTTCGCCTGCCACTGCCGAATAAGGTCGGGAACGGCCCAAACCGCTTGGTCGCGACCGACAATGGCAATACCGTCGGCTTCACACGTGCCGTGGGGCATCTGGCCGAACGGCATGGCATCGACGATGATGATCAGTTCGCTGGACCAACATTGATCCCGGAGTGTCTCCGCCCATTCCCAAGGCTGGGTTGCAATGAGCACTTCACCAATGACGAGAATCGCAGCCCGTCGCACCGCTTCACTCAAGGCTGGATCACGATGATCTGCACAAATGATAGGCATCTCGCCAATCATTGCGAGTTGAGCCGACAACAAGCTGCGCAAACCCAAATCACCCATCGCAAGGATCAGTGGTCGCCGAGGATGTTTCAAAAAACGATTTTCATCAAACGGTCCATTTGCGGAGATTTTTTATTTGACCGGCCTCAGACCGTCCCTAAGGGAAAGTACATAAGCGGTTGAAGGTATCAGGCTGGCGGTGCTGTGTCTTCCTGGGGGGCATCCAGCACCCGTCCTAGAATTCGGTGGCAAGATCGAAATAGGCATAGTGCGTGCTTCCGGTCGAAGGAGCATTCGAGGCCTGATGCAGGAACCGCCCCTTCGCGAGCAGCGCAACGCCGGTATCCATGCGGAGCCGCTTAGGCACGACCCAATAGCGCACCCGCCCCTCGATCTGAACACCGGCATGCCGGCCTGATTGGCCGCTTCGATCGCGCACCCCGGTCGAGGAGAAACTATCGTTAGCGCTGTCCAGCCATAGTTCGCGTAGCATCACGAAACTGTCCAGTCGGCGCGACGGCTTGGCCTCCAGTCTGATGCCTGGCGACACAAGGTTGCTCCGCCCGATCGGGCCGTAAAGGTCGACCGGCCCGAAATCGGCACGGCGCGCGCCGAACAAGGCATCGAAACGGCCATATTCACCCGGCGCGCCGCGGTCACCGCTCGCGCGATCGAAATGGAGCGAGACGCGCGGACTCCAGCCTATAACGAACGTTCGGCCGAACTCGGCGTGTACGAAATAGGCCGACACGGAGAGATCACTGCGGTCGGTGGCGGCAATGGTCGCTCGCGCCTTCCCAAATTGATAAGCGCCCTCAACATCGACATCGAACTGGCCGCCAGGGATACGCAGCAATCGCCCCCCGACCGTGATCAGACGACGATTGCGCGTACTCAAATTTGGAGAGTCCCGCTCGGCCAGCCGGTAGCCGTACAGCTCGCCGCTGACATCATGCCGGAGTCGCCCCTTGACGTAGCTTGCCCCAAAGAATTGCTGATCGGTGCTTTCCCGGTCCCAGCGGATCGCATTGTCGTGGATCGCGACGGTTTCGGTTTGGCAGCCTCGTTTGGGGCATTGACCAGAACGCGACCAAACGATCCTTTCCCGCCCCATGCCAGTCGAAGTTGAGCCCGGTATAGGAATTGACGGTATTGGGAAAATCGGTGCGGCCCACGAGACGGCTCGACCCGATATCGAGCGTGAAGCGCCCCCCGGTGAGCGCCGCCTTCGATCCAAGTCCGAAACGACCGTCCATCCCGACCGCCACGAACGCCTGCGCCAGTTCGACCGCATCGACTTCCGTACTACTTGTAGAAGACGTGTTTTTCTCACCGTAACCGCGGGCATCGATGATTTCCCCGCCGATGCGGATCGGACCACGCTTGTAAGCAGCGAACAATGTCGTTCGCATTGACCACAGGAAGTCCGAAGTGGCGCGCGCCGGTCGGAACTGACCGTCGATCGCCTCGACGCGGGACCGGACGGATCCACTTATCTCCAGGCTGGCAGGTGCACCAAGGGCGGTCAACAACGGGCCGGGCGCGGTGGGTTTGGCCGCACAAGGCACTGCCCATACCATGCCAGCTGTAGCGAGCAGCCAAACGGACCGGCGACAGCGCATTGGCTCATAGTGCGCAATCCGAAATTGGAACATCTCTTGGTCGCCTCGATACAATGAACACAGTCCATTATAGGACGGGCATGAACGCATTCGATGCGTCCACATTTTAGTCCTTGACATTCGTCCGCATGCTACCAGCCAGCAGTCACGGCCACGGCTTGGCAGATACGGGTTCTCGGTGTCAGCGCAGCGCCTTCCGGCCTCAGTAGAACGCAGGCGATCCCCGACGTAATACTAGATACCCGGGACAACCCGCCGTCGGCACGCAGAAATTATCCAGCGGCAAACTGCGAGTAGGACAGATCATCCTACAATGAGTGATCCGCTCGTGGGGTCCGCCCGTGGGCTGATACGATTGCTCGGTCGGAGACCTGTATGTCTTTCACGCCTTTTTTCGGAGCACCGATTCGATTCCGGCAAGGTGTGCCGCGACCACGACGCTCATGACGGCATCACGACCGGGACCGACGACTGGATCGTGGTCCCATCGCAAAGCCGATCCTCCTCTCGACGTGCCCGGCACCGCCTGCTGCCAGATCTCAAGGAATGCTTCATGAAACTGTTAGAGAACACCAGAATCACGACCAAGATCGTCGCCATGCTGGCGATGCTGGGTTTGTTGACCATCGCCGTGGCGTGGGTCGGCTCAAGCCAGATCCGCAATACCGATGCCGTCTATTCGGCTCTCACCAAGCAGTTGACGGCAACAATTAAGCTGACTCAGGTCAACCGGCGCCTCTCGGTGATGACCGGCTCCGCGTATCAGTCGGTGGCGTACGATGGCGCCAGCGTACTGGCGAAGGCAGCCGGGGTAGCCGAGAAGGAAGCGTATGAAAGTGCGCTGCCGCGGATCGCCTTTGCCGAAAAGATTTTCCCGGACAAAGCGGCTGATTTGGCCGATTTCGGCTCTGAACTATCAGCCCTCCATCAACTGACCAACGAAGCGGTCGCGCTTGGCATGGCGAATAAAAACGACGCTGCGCTTAAGGTGGTGCAACAGGCCGATATCGTTGCAACCCGGTTTTCCAAGAAGCTCACCGCGTTCAACGAAGCCCTTATTGCCTCTTCCACGGCGACGTCCGATAAACTCAGCAACACTGCACTGGCAACCTCGTGGATGGTGATGGTCGCCAGCATCGTCGGCACAATCGTCGTCATGGGCTTCAGTTTCCTGGTAGCGCGCGCCGGAATTACCCGCCCGCTCGAAAATCTGCGCGGAACCATGGCGCGTCTCGCCACGGGGGATACGAACATCGAGGTGATATGTGCCATCCGCGGTGACGAAGTCGGCGAGATGGCCAAGACCGTTGTCGTCTTCCGTGACGCTGCGCGCGACCAGGAAGCGGCCGCCGCTGCCAAGCTCGAAAACGAAGCCCAGCAACGCGATGTCGTCGAAACCGTATCGGCCAGCTTGGCAAGCCTTTCAGATGGTGATCTCACCGGCGATATTCACAAGCAGTTTCCGCACAATTTCGAAGACCTGAAAACCAACTTCAACGGTGCTCTGCTCAAGCTGCGCGGGTTGATCGGCGGCGTGACGCAAAGCGCTGATGGCATCCGCACCGGATCGAACGAGATCGCTCAGGCATCCGAAGATCTGGCGCGTCGCACCGAAGGCAATGCCGCCAGCCTGGAGGAAACGAGTGCCGCGCTCGTGCAGATCGATGGCCGGCTGAAGGCGACCGCTTTGTCCTCGACGCAAACGGTCTCACGGGCAGACCAGGCGATTGCCACGGTGGGCGGCGGTCGCGCCACAGCCGAGGAAGCGGTACAGGCGATGGGTCGCGTCAGTGACAGCGCCAAGGGCATCGACAGCGTGATCGAGGGACTCGACAAGATCGCGTTCCAGACACGCGTCCTTGCAATGAACGCTGCCGTCGAAGCGGGTCGTGCCGGTGACGCCGGTCGCGGTTTCGCGGTCGTGGCCGATCTGGTCTCGGCGCTGGCGATGCGTGCAGAAGAGGAAGCCAAGCGCGCTCGGGATCAGCTCACGCTGACACAGACGGACATCGTCACTGCGGTTCAGGCTGTACAGCGGGTCGACGGTGCACTTGCCAATATCTCGAGCGATGTCGGCGAAGTCCACAAGTTGCTCGGCACGATGGCGGACGATGCCGCGGCGCAATCCTCGGCGATCACGCAAATCTCGGCGGCGATCGGCGCGATGGACCAGTCGACTCAGCAGAATGCCGCGATGGTTGAGGAAACATCCGCCGCTGCCCGGAACCTTACTACCGAAGTCACCGCACTGTCCGATCAGGCCGCGATGTTCACAGTCGACAGTGGCTCGTCCGGACGTCGACCGCAGGTGAGTCAGGTCGTCCAGCCGATGCCATCCAAACCCAAGAAAACGGCCTCGGCGCCCTACCGCTCCCCCGTTGCCGCGCTTGCGGCGAATGGGAAGCACAGCGCGCCAGTCTCGGCCGGTGCGGATGACTGGAACGCGTTCTAAAGGAAAGGACGCCCGCCCCAGCGACGTGGCGGCAGGCACTCAAGTGCGACAATCGTACTGCAAAAACGCCCCATCTTCGCAGAAGATGGGGCGTTTTTGCGTTATCGAAAAACTATAGTATCGGACTTGTACCGGGCAAACAGCGTAGCGTGCCTGTGTGCCCCCCCCCGAAGACTCAACCCGGGTTGCAGGGCGGATGACCCACGTCCGATCCGGGGGATCTCGCCGTCGACGGTAGCGCAAGACACTACCCAGATCCCGCCGATTACAGATCAGCAATCAAGGAACGGCGGCGATCCATGCCATCGCACCGTACCGACCTCCCCCCCGTCGAGGCGCCGCGGCGCGGACATGTCGGCAGCCATGTGCGCTGAACAAAGAAAAACCGGAGGCCGCATAGCGACGTCCGGCTTCTAGATTGATCAGAAAAATGGAGGACGGGCGTCGCGAGTCCATTTCGGACGACAGCGTTGGCTCCAACGGTCAGCGGAAACGATCAGTCAAACCGCCCTTATCGCCGCAAACACTTGGGGTGCGGCGGGCCCTCGATACGGGCTACACTCGCACGCCCAACCACGAAGGCCCGGGGTCCGGACCATGACTCCTTCGGTAAAAGCGCGGGACAAGGCTCAGTTTGGAGCGCCGACGCCTGTCAGCCCGTCGATCATGTCACGGTTGACCGCAATCAAATCATCGATTGATTCCCGACCAGCAACGACGTCGCTCGTGAACTGGTCGACCCAGAGCGCGAGCGAGATGATGCTCGCGCGCAAACCATCGGGCAGCGTGTTTCCGACCGTTCCACACACTGCAGCAAACGTCCCCCACACTTCACGATTGCGATGCAGAGCGGGCATCAACGCGCCCCGTACTTGCCCTGCATCCCTCGCCCGGATCATGTCACTGGTAATTTCCAGCATCAGCCGGCGTTCCGCCTGGCGAGGCGTTTCCACGATGGTACGCGCGCGGTGATAGGCGTGGAGCGACATAGCAATTCCTCTAGCTGATCCCCTATTTTAGCGGATTTTCAGCAGAAACCATATCCATGCACTGCTGAACTCTATCCTATAATGACAGGGACGCTGGTGCCGTATCGGGCGACCGGCACTGGCAGGAAGTCTATTGCATGAACGACACGATCCTTGCCGGCGATGTAGCACGCGCGCTCGATGGCCGGCCGGACATCCAGGTCCTGTCGCTCGACTGTTTCGATACGCTGCTGTGGCGAGACACCCACGCCCCGAGCGACGTTTTTCGCGCGCTCGACGGCCCCAACCCGATGCAGCGGATCTGGGCGGAGCAGCGAGCACGTACGGCGTCCTTGCTGCGGCATCGCCGGACCGAAGTCGGCATTGCCGAGATTTACGCCGAACTGCTGCCGAATGCCGACATCTCGGAGCGCGCGGCAATGGTTGCGCAGGAACTTGCTGCGGAGGCGCGGCATTGTTTCGGCTTCGCACCGGTCATCGCGCTGATGCGAACGGCCCGGGCGCGCGGACTGACGATCGTCATTGTCAGCGACACGTATCTGAATTCGACACAGCTCGGCACGTTGATTGCGCAAGCCGCCGGCGAGGAAGTGCGCGCGCTTATCGATCGCATTTTCTGTTCATCGGAGTTGGGCGTATCGAAGGGTGACGGCCTGCTGGATCGCGTGGTCCAGCAATTGGGTGTTTCACCACAGCACATCCTGCACATCGGCGACAACCGCAACGCTGATCTCATCGGGGGGCAGAAAGCCGGCGTACAAGCGCTGCATCTCAGGCAATTTACCGCGACGACCGAGCAGCGTCTTCGGCTCGAAGCCGCGACCGGCGCGCTGATCCACGTCGGCACAACGGCCGAAGACAGGAACAGCCAGCCGCACCGCGCGACGATCGCGATCGGCGAACCTGGCGTCAATGATCCTGCCGAGCGGCTCGGCTACACGACCATCGGTCCACTGCTTCATGGCTTCGCGCATTGGATTGCCAGCGAAGCGGATACGCTGCGCGCAACGACGTCTGGCCAGGTGCATATGCTTTTCCTGATGCGCGACGGGCATCTGCCGAAGCTCGTATTCGACGTAGTTCACCCGGATGGAACCGTCAGCCACGCGACTGAGATTAGCCGGTTTACCGCAACCGCCGCGTGTTTCCGCAGCGAAGCCGATGTATTGCGTTACCTAGAAGCGGAGATCGTGTCGGATACCGAAGCGGTCCTGAAGCAATTGCTGTTCACCTCGCACGAGATTGTCGCGATCCTGCGCGACCTCCCGACCGGCGCCGGCGTTCCTGCGCTGGTCCGTGTCATCCGTACAGCCCCGCGCATGAAGCGCATCCTCGAGCGGTCGCGTGCCTTTGCAGACCGATTGATCCGATACCTGCGCGTCACCGTCGCCCCGACCGAGGGCGACGTGCTGATGCTCGTCGATCTCGGCTACAACGGATCGGTCCAGAACAAGATCGACGAGATGTTGCGTGCAAGGCTCACGGTCGGGGTCGCTGGCCGCTATCTGCTGTTGCGAGAACAGGACATGCCGGGGCTGGACAAGAGGGGTTTCATCGCTGCGGACCATTACGATGCCAACACGCTGGAGGCGCTGTCGGGCAACGTCGCCGTACTCGAACAGCTCTGCACCGCTGCGCAAGGTTCGGTGATCGATTATACGGTCGATGGCCGTCCCGTTCGCGCCGCCAACGCAATCAAAGGCGCGCAAAGCGCGACTCGCGACGCGGTCCAGCAAGGTACGATCCGCTACGCACGCGATAGTGCCGGGGCGATCGTAAGGCGGACCGATACGGTCGACATGGCGAGCTTGCGCAGTTCTGCTGTCGCCGTGCTGGCACGTTTGATGTTCCTGCCGATGCCGGAAGAACTCGCCGTGCTGGCGCGATTCCAGCATGATGTGAACCTCGGGATCGACCATGTCGTTCCGCTGTTCGATCCCGACATCGCCAGGCGCGGTCTGCGCCAGCGCGGCCTGTTCTACATGCGCGGTGCGGAACGGATGTATTTACCCGCGGAGCTGCACGGCGAGGGGCTCGCCGTCAAACTGACGTTGCTGGCGCACAAGCGCTTCGGCCTCGGTCTCAAATACGCCGATTTCATCGACCAGACGATCACCCTTCCCATCCTGATCGCAGATGGCCGAACGGTTGATACCGCCACGATCACCGCGACACCAACGCACGACGGCTATTTCGTTGCGCCGATCCCGATCGACGACTGCCGCTTTTCGATCGGGCTGCAATTCGGCCGGCTCTACGAATGGCTTCAAGTCGACAGCGTCGTGTTCATGCCGGTGGACCGGTTCCTCAGCGAGCAGCAGCGTTCCGGACTGGAGGAAGTTGTCGCCGTGCCCACGCTCGAAGGCATGGAGCAGGCCGCTCCGCATCTGTATCGATGTGAGGACGACGCGGCGTTCATGATGATCCCGCCGCCGCCGCGCCGCGATGCCCGCGCGATGATGCTTGCGGTCGTATTCCGCCCGATCGCGCCCCGCGCCGCCGCATCCCCCCTTGCAGCGACACCTTCCGCTGTCCTCACACAGGCTATTTCATGAGCAATTTGCTGATCCATTCCATGTCGGAATTTTCTGACCTGATCCTCGGTAGCCTTACGATCGCCGGGGCGAAGCACATCGTCGAGATTGGCGCGGAATTTGGCGGCATGTCGCAACGGCTTGCCGACCATGCCGCCGCAGCAGGGGGTCGGCTCACGAGTGTCGATCCCGCGCCGCGCGCCGAATTCATTGAATGGGCGCGGACCGCGCCAGGCGTGACCCATCTTGCTGCGCCGAGCCTCGATGTCCTTCCCAACCTGCGCGACGTCGATGCCTGGGTAATCGATGGGGACCATAATTACTTCACGGTTTTGCACGAACTCGAGGCGGCTGATGCTGCCAGCAAGCGGGACGAAAAGCCGCTGCTCGTATTCCTACACGACGTAAGCTGGCCCGCCGCGCGGCGCGACATGTATTATGCACCCGAGCGGATCCCCCAGGCCTTTCGTCATCCGCATACCTTCGGTGCCGGCACGATGCTGGATCGCGCCGACCTCGTTCCCGACCGGGGATTTCGCGGCGGCGAGGGCTGGGCGATGGCTGACCATATGGGCGGTCCCCGCAACGGCGTGCTGACGGCGATCGAGGACTTCCTTGAAGGGGCACGATCGACTGGTCGAAGCCTCGCATGGGCGCATGTCCCTGCAGTCTTTGGCCTCGGCATGGTGTTCGATGGCGATGCGCCGTGGAGCGCTGCCGTCGCGGAACTGGTTGCGCCGTTCCACGACAACACGTTGCTCGCCGCAATGGAGCTCAACCGGCTGCGCAATTACATGAAGGTCATCGAATGGCAGGATAACGCGCCATAGGCCGCGTGCCAGATAGAATTGTCCGCACCACACGCCTCACCACCCGCCTCTCCTATAATAAATATAGATATTGGCTAGTTCGGAGTGTCTCAGCGCGTCATGTTCAACGGTGTCGGTTTTCTTCTCATCCTAGGATGTGTCTTCGGCAGCTTCCTGATGTCGGGCGGCAAGATGGCCGTAATTCTGGAAGCATTGCCGCATGAATTGCTCGCCATTGTGGGCGCTGCGATCGGTGCCTTCATCGTCGGTAATTCCATGGCGACGGTGAAGCAGGCGGGCAAGGGCATCTTGCGCGCGTTCAAGGGCTCGCGCTGGAAACAAAGCGATTATCGCGACCTGCTCACGATGTTGTTCGGATTGCTCAGCACCTTCAAGAAAGGCGGCGCAACAGGGATTGAACCCCACCTCGACAACCCCGCCGAGAGCAAGCTGTTCATGCCGTATCCACGCCTTCTGGCCGACCATCATCTGATCGAGTTCATCTGTGATTACTTGCGGATGATGACCATTAATTTCGAGGATCCGCACCAATTGGCGGAGGCGATGGAAAACGATCTCGAGAAGCATCACGCCGAAGAACTGATGCCGCAGCTAGCGCTGCAGACGATGGCCGACGGCCTTCCTGCAATCGGCATCGTCGCCGCGGTGCTGGGGGTAATCAAGACCATGGCGTCGATCGATCAGCCGGTGGAAGTGCTCGGCGCGATGATCGGTGGCGCACTGGTCGGCACCTTCTTGGGCGTGCTGCTCGCTTACTGTCTGGTCGGACCGCTCGCCTCGAAACTGCTCAGCATCGTGGACGACGACTGCAAGCCGTTCACGATCGCGAAGACCGCAATCCTCGGCCATGCCCACGGGCTCCCAACTCAGGTCGCCATCGAGTGCGCACGGCGGATGGTCCCGTCGGACTTCGCACCTTCTTTCCAGCAACTCGAGACCACACTCGATGAGGCAAAAAATGACCTTAATGCTTTCCCCGCCTGACCCCTCCCTCGAGGTCGATGCCGAACCCGGCGTGATCATCCTGACCGGCCACGGCACCACCGTAACCGCCGACGCGCTGCGCACCCAATTCGTGATCGCGTCCGATTGCGCCGCGACGACCACGATCGACGCATCGGAAATGCTGAGCGTCGGCCAGGCGGTGTTGCAATTGCTCATCGCCGCACGCCGCGACGCGGCGCTGAACGACCACCCGTATCATTTCACCGCCGCCAGTGCGGCTTTCACCGAACGCGTGCTCGGCTGTCAGCTCGCCGATGCAATCGGCCTCGATGCCGGAAAGGACATTTCCCTGTGAGCAAGCTCATCCTCACCGTCGATGACTCGGCCAGCATGCGAATGCTGCTCAAGACGTCGCTTACCGCGCAAGGCTTTCGGATCGAGAGCGCCAATGACGGCGCACACGGGCTGGAACGGATGCACGATGTGGTCCCCGACCTGTTGATCACTGACATCAACATGCCGAAAATGGACGGCTTCGAGCTGATCGAAGCGGTTCGCGCGGTCGCGCAGTTCCGTGGCACCCCGATCCTGGTGCTGTCGACCGAATTCTCCGACGAGAAGAAAACCCGCGCACGTTCCGCCGGGGCGACTGGCTGGATCACCAAGCCGTTCGATGCCGAAAAGCTGGGGGCGGCGATCCGCCGCGTGTGCCCGTGAACGACGAACTCGACGAAATCCAGGCAATCTTCTTCGAAGAATGCACTGAGGGGCTGGCGGTCGCTGAACAAGGACTGTCCGCCATGGCCGCCGGTGACGTCTCGAAAGAGGTGATTGCGGGTGTGTTTCGCGCCGTCCATTCGATCAAGGGCGGTTCCGGCGCGTTTGGCCATGCCGCCTTGCTGGCCTTCTCGCACTGTTTTGAAAACGTGCTGGACGAGGTCCGCAGCGGCAAGATTCCAGCGACCCCAGACGTCACCAAGGTGATGCTGACCGCGTTCGATATCCTGGCCGATCATGTCGCGGCCGCGCAGGGCACTGCGCCAACCCCAGCCGACGGCGCGGCGCTGGCCTTGCTCGAGGAAGTACTTGCCACCAAGGCAGGCGCGGTACCGCCTGTCGCCGCCACCGCGGTCGTACCCGAGCCCGCAAGCGATCAGTTCGGCTTCACGCCCGTCATCGCACCGATCGAGGATTTCGATCCGTTTGGGTTCGAGCCGGTCGAAATGGTGCTGGACGATCTTGAAGACGCCGCACCGTTACCCTGGACGGTACGGTTCGGTCCATCGCGTGCTGCGCTTGCCAACGGCGCCGAGCCGTTGCTCAGCGTCCGTGAAGTCGAACGCCTGGGCGGCGCGATCGTCTCGGTCGACAGTTCGGCGCTCCCGACGCTGCGCGAGCTCGATCCGGAAGACAGTTATCTCGTCTGGATCCTGTCCGTACCGGGCACGATCGAGGAAAGCGCGATCGCCGAATGCTTCGATTTCGTAGCACCGGATTCGCTTGTCGAGATTACCCGTGATCTCGCGCCCGTCGCGGCAATCGTGGAAGCGCCCACAAAGGTCGAGACACCCCGCCTGGTCCTGGTGGAAAAGGTCGACGTGCCGGTTGCGATGGCGACCACCGCCGCGCCACCCGAAGCACGCCCGATGGATGCAATCCAGCAAACCATTCGCGTCGACCTCAACAAGCTCGACATGCTGCTCAACCTGGTCGGCGAACTGGTGATCCGCGGGTCGATCCTGTCGGATCGGTTGTCGCCGGTCGATCAGGAACGAGTCGAACTGCCAGAACTGGCCCGGCTGACTCGCGAGATCCAGGACAATGTCATGTCGCTGCGCGCGCAGCCAATCCGACAGGCATTCTCGCGTGTGCCGCGCATGTTGCGCGATCTGGGCGTCGAAACCGGCAAGCAGGTGATCCTGGAGATCAGCGGCGAGACCACGGAAGTCGACAAGGGCGTGATCGAGAAGATCGGCGATCCGTTGACCCATATGATTCGCAACGCGGTCGATCATGGAATCGAAAGTCCAGCTGAACGGATCGCGGCGGGGAAACCTCCTGAAGGACTGATCACCCTGTCCGCCGAGCAGAAAGGTGCGCGCATCTTCGTGCGCGTCAGTGACGACGGCAAGGGTATCGATCGCGTCCGCGTCAAAGCGAAGGCAGTCGAAAAGGGCATTATCCCGGCCGATGCCGTCCTGTCTGACGAAGAGATCGATCAGCTGATCTGCGCGCCCGGTTTCTCCACGGCGGAAACCATCTCGAGCATTTCTGGTCGAGGCGTCGGGATGGACGTGGTGCGATCGAACGTCGAAGCGTTGGGCGGCCGGGTGGACATCACCTCCGTACCGGGCGCCGGTACCAGCTTCACGATGATCCTCCCGCTCACGCTTGCAATCCTCGACGGGATGATCGTGCGCCTGTCCGGACAACGCTTCGTCCTGCCGCTCGCCAATGTCATCGAGACGGTCCGGCCCGAACCCGGCCAAGTCCGCGCAATGACGCCGAGCAGCGAAGTGATTGAACTGCGCGGCGCCTATCTCCCCGTCAAACGCCTGACCGATCTGTTCGGTTTTGTCGGCGAAGACCGGCGCAGCCCGGAGGAATCGCTCGTCATCATCGTCGAGAGCGAGACCGCCGGGAATGTGGGCCTGATGGTCGATACGATCGACGACCGGCGCGAGGTGGTGATCAAGAGCCTTGAGCAGAACCTCCACCCGATCCGCGGTCTCGGCGGCGCCACCATCTTGGGGGACGGCTCGATCGCGCTGATCCTCGACATCGACGCGCTGGTGTCCTCGCCAGGACAAATGGTTTCGAAATTCCCCCTGAAAGGATTGGCGGCATGAGCACTCTAAACACTCCCGACGAACGCAAGATCGTCACCTTCTCGCTTGGGCAGCAGATGTTCGGCATCGACATGAAGGCGCTGATCGAAATTCGCGAATGGGAAGAGCCCACCCCGCTCCCCAGCGTGCCGGCCTACATCAAGGGCGTTACCAACCTGCGCGGCACGGTCGTTCCCGTGGTCGGCCTGTCCGAGCGTCTCGGGTGGACGCCCAGCGTACTGCATTCACGCTCCTGTATTCTGGTCGTAACGATCGCGGGCAAGCAGGCCGGCTTCCTGGTCGACGAAGTCGCCGACATCATCTTGATCAAGGCGAGCGAAATCCAGCCGGCGCCCGAAGTCGAGATCGGCGAACAGAACGTCATTGCCGGTCTGATCCAGGTCGCGCCGCGGGCGCAGGAAGGCGCCACGATCGTCGAGGGTGCCGACATGGTGCTGTTGCTTGATCTCGATGCGCTCAACCTGACGCGTCACCTCGATCTGGCCGCGTGATGCAGGACGTCGCGCCACGCGTGGATCCCGGTGGGCTGAAAGCGTCGGTCTCGGCCGAACTCGGCAGTGCCGAGTTCGCCGTGATCGCCCGGATCATGCAAACCGATGCCCGCATTCACTTGACGACCGCCAAGAGCACGTTGGTTCAGTCGCGATTGAGCCGTCGGCTTCGCGACCATGGGCTGACGACCTTCCGCGACTATGTGCGCCTGGTCGAAGCGGATGCCACCGAACGCGCGGCAATGATTGTCGCACTGACCACCAATCACACGCATTTCTTCCGCGAAAATCATCACTTTGAACATCTCCGCAACACCACGCTGCCATGGCTGCAGGATCGTGCGCGCCGTCAGCCCGTTCGGATCTGGTCAGCAGGCTGCTCCAGCGGCGAGGAAGTCTATACGATCGCGATGTGCCTGCTCGGGCAGGATCGCAACACGGCGGGCTGGTTGCGCCAAGGCGACGTTCGCCTGTTGGCCACCGATCTGGCGCCACATGTCGTCGAAAGCACGCAGCGCGGCGTCTATTCCGCCGAGACGGTCGAGCCGGTCCCGGCGGCTTATCGCACGAGCTGGATGCGCCCCCACGGCGCGGACTTCGTGATGGCGGAAGACGCGCGGGCGCTCGTGACGGCGCGCGTTCTCAACCTCTTCCACGAGTGGCCGATGCGACAGCAATATGACGTCATCTTCTGTCGCAACGTGATGATCTATTTCGACGATGCGGCAAAGGCCGAGCTAGAGGCGCGCTTCGTGTCAATGCTTGCCCCCGGTGGGTATCTCTACATCGGCCATTCGGAACGCCTGATCGGTACCGCCGCAAACGGCATGACCAATTGCGGCCAGACGATTTACGTCAAGCATGGAGGAACGGCACAATGAGCGGTCCTCCCGTCAGAGTCCTGATCGTCGATGACAGTGCATCGATGCGGGCTGCGCTCAATCGTATTCTGTCCTCCGACCCCGAAATCGAAGTGGTCGGCCTTGCGCCCGAACCGAGCGCAGCGCGCGCCATGATCAAGGATCTCAACCCCGACGTTCTGACGCTCGACATTGAGATGCCCGGGATGGACGGCCTGTCCTTCCTCGAACGGATCATGCGGTTGCGGCCAATGCCGGTAGTGATGTGCTCGACGCTGACCGCCCGCGGAGCCGAAGCGACGATCGAGGCGCTGCGGCTGGGTGCGGTGGATTGCATTGCCAAACCAACCGGCAACCCGCTCGAGATCGCCCGCGACTCCGCGCGACTGTGCGCGACGGTAAAGGCCGCCGCGCGATCGACCGTGCGACGGGCACCAGACGCGATCGTCCCGGTCACGTCGGGCGCTCCGGGATCGCTACGCGATGTCGTGATCGCAATCGGTGCATCGACCGGCGGAGTGGAGGCGCTCTTTTCGATCCTCAAGGCCTTGCCAGCCGATTTTCCGCCGATTCTCGTCGTCCAGCATATGCCGGCGGCGTTCACGCCGGGCTTCGCGGCGCGTTTGCACAAGGAATGCGCGCTGCGCGTCACCGAAGCGCAGGACGGCATCGCGGTCGAGCGCGGCAACGTTTATATCGCCCCAGGCGGGCTGACGCATATGGAGCTCATGGGCGGCGTTCACGGTCGCATAAAGCTTCGCGCGACCGATCCCGTGGGCGGGCATCGCCCTGCCGTGGATGTGTTGTTCCGCTCGGTCAGCCAGATTGGCGCCGCCGCAATCGGGGTGGTGCTCACCGGAATGGGTGCGGATGGCGCCGAGGGGTTGCTCGCGATGCGCACCGCCGGTGCCCGCACGCTCGGCCAGAGCAAGGAAACCTGTGTCGTCTACGGGATGCCCCGTGCTGCGTTCGCCTTGGGCGCGGTCGGGCGCGAAGTCGACCTGTCCGCAATGCCCGAGGCTATCCTCGGCGCTTGCCGCAAATAAGTTTGGGAGCGATCAATGCCAGCCGCAGCTGCAATCAAGGTGATGGTGGTCGACGATCAGACCAGCATGCGCGCAATGATCCGTCGGACCCTTCAGGATCTGGGGTTCAAGGATATCCGCGACAAAGCGGGGCCCGTCGAGGCGCTCGGTGCGATCCGCGCCGACCGCGTCCACCTGATCATATCCGATTACAACATGCCCGACATGGACGGACTCCAGTTCCTGGAAGAAGTCCGCAAGGATCCGGTGATCGGCAAAACCGTGTTCATCATGCTCACCGGCTCTGCCGATCGCGAGATCGTGCAGAAAGCGGCGGTGCTGGGGGTCAACAATTACGTCGTAAAGCCATTCTCCGCTGCCGCGCTCAAGGAAAAGATCGAGCGCGTCTTCGGCGAGCTGACCTGATCCGATGCGACGCGTCTCCATCATCCAGGGTGAAAATCACGTTTCCGGAGAACCCGACGTCGTCATTTCGACGTTGCTCGGGTCGTGCGTCGCAGTGTGCCTGCAAGACCCGGTCAACCGGGTCGGCGGAATGAACCATTTCCTGCTCGGCGAACCGGGCAAAGACGATATGGTCCACCACCGCGACATGGCCCGCTACGGCGTGCACGCGATGGAATTGCTGATCAATGAACTCATGCGCCGTGGGGGCATACGGTCGCAGTTGCGCGCGCACCTGTACGGCGGTGCCAACATCATCGCGGGACTGGGATCGATCGGCAGCAGCAACGCCGCCTTCGCGCGGCGTTTCATGGAAACCGAAGGCATCGCCATCGGTCATTGCGATCTCGGCGGCACCCAGGCGCGCAAGGTCGAATTCGTACCCTACGAAGGTAAGGCGCGATCGCGATCTGTCGCGGAAATCCCCAAGATCATCGCGGCGCCAGTCATCCTTGCCAGCAACGATGGCGATCTCGAACTCTTCTGATGCCTTCGCTGTCCCCCATCCCTTTCCATACTCCCGAACAGGCCCTTTAGAGCATGGCACATATCGATGACCTCGCCGCTTCGCTCTACGTCGCGATCGCGGCCGAAATCCGGGACATGCGCGTGCTGATCGAGCATCTCGCGGACACCCTCGTGTCCGACGAGGCGTTTGCCATGGCCTATATGGAGCAGCTCCAGACTTTTGATCTGGTGATTCAGCGGGCCGACGAAAGCGCCGATCTCATCGACCGCATGGCGGGTGGATCGGGGTCGCTGGATGCGATCAGCAAGGTCCGCCTTGGTGCGGTGCAGGAAAAGCTGCGTTCCGCGCTGTCGATCGCCGCCTGATCCGCGATGGCCATTCCTCCCAAGGCGAACCAACGCCCGATCATCATCCGCAAGGTCAAGAAAGGCGGTCATGCGGCGCACCACGGCGGCGCGTGGAAGGTTGCCTATGCCGATTTCGTGACGGCGATGATGGCGTTTTTCATGCTGCTCTGGCTTCTCGCCAATCCCGACAAGGAACGTTTGAAGGGCTTGGCCGAATATTTCTCGCCCGCCTCCGCCAACAGTTCCCCCTCGACGACGCTGACCACGAACCCGGGCGACCAGCCCGGCCTCGGCGGTCGCACGCGGCGCGCGCAGGCCGATAGCAAGGCCACAACCGGCCAGCCCTCCGCCGAAAGCGCCAAGAGCGGGATCTCGCGGGGCGGCACCGCCAACATTCCGGACGCCTCGATGCGCGTGATGGCGCAGGAAATGCGCGTCGCGCTCGAGGCGGCGCCGGCGGCACAGGATGCCAAGGACAGCATTCGCGTAGAACCCGAACGCGACGGGGTTCGCATCAGCTTGATGGACACCGCGCAGCGATCGATGTTCGTCGGCGGCACGGCAGTGCTCAACCCGTTCGCCAGCGCGATGCTCGGGGAGGTCGCCCGCAAACTTGCGAAATCCGGCGCGCAGATCGCGATCGAAGGCCATACAGATTCGCTCGGAGGCCAGAGCGCGATGAACTGGCGGCTATCTGCGGACCGCGCACTGGCCGCACGGTCGGCGATGCTCGCGGCGGGGCTCACCCCGGACCGGTTCGCCGAAGTCGTCGCCTTGGCGGGGACACAACCGATCTATCCCGGTGAACCCGGCCGAGCCGAAAATCGCCGCATCACGATCGTTGCGCTGGGGGCGGCACCGACGCTGCCCAGCGATTCCAGCTTCAAATTCTGATCGGAACGAAGGTGAAAGCGGCTTTCCTCATCCCCTTGCTCCTCGTGGCCGGCGTCGGCCTTGGCGGCGGGACCGCTTTCGGCGTCCACCAGTTGCTGCCGTCTCCGGCGACGGCGGCCACCGCGCCGGTGAAAGCCGCCCCGGTGTTCGTACCAACGGGAAAGATCCTTGCCCCGCTGGTCTCCACCACGGGGCGCTTGTCCGGCTACGTCTCGTTCGAGGTTCAATTGGAAACCGAAGAAAGCGACGCGGCTTTCGTAACGGCACGTCTGCCGCTGCTGCTGGATGCGATCAACATGCGCACCTTTCGAGCACCGATGGCGAGCGGGCCGGACGGCATGCTTCCGGATCTCGCGGTGTTCCGCAAACTGGTGACGGCTTCCGCGAGCGAAGCCTTCGGCATGAACAAAGTTCGCCGCGTCGTGATCATGCAGGCCACACCAGCGTGATTGCTCACCTTGCCAGCCATCATGACATGACGGGGAGGAATTCAGAGATGATGGATACGCCGCGACCGGCCCCAGCCGACTTCCCGAAACGCGATGATCGGCTGACGACGATCCTGCTCGTCGCACGGCTGTCCACCGAAAATTGGGACGATCTGTGTCGCATTCGGAACGTCTCGTCCGGCGGCATGCGGCTCGAGACCCGGGCGGCACTCGTGACGGGCGAGCGCGTGGGCATTGACTTGAAAAACGGGAACGCCGTCGCTGGCGTCGTTGTCTGGACCGATCGTTTTGAAGTTGGCGTGCAGTTCGATCAGCCCGTCGACATCGTTGCGCTGCTGGCGCCCACCGCACAATCGCCTCGGTCGCTGCGCCTGTCCGCGCGGTGCCCGGTCGTGCTGCGACTGGACGGCCATATCGTGCCAGGTCTGCTGCAGAACATTTCGCAGGGCGGCACGCGGGTCGTTCTGGCTCCTCCCGCTCGACTCAACGATGGCGTGGTTGTCGTCATTCCCGGGCTGAAGTCACAACGCGCGTCGGTGCGCTGGGTCGCACCGGGAACGGTCGGCCTGGCGTTTTCGGAAACGGTGGCGTTCGCCGAACTGTCGCACTGGCTGGCACAGCAGCACCGCTTCAGCGCCACCAGTTCAGCGCCGCTTAGCCCGAACCGCCAAAGCTCCTGATCAACGACCCGGCGACCAGCGCCCATCCATCGACGAGAACGAAGAAGATGATCTTCATCGGCAATGCGATCGTCGGCGGAGGCAACATCATCATCCCCATCGCCATCAATACAGCGGATACGGCGAGATCGATGATCAGGAAGGGCAACAGCAGCAAGAAGCCAATCTCGAACGCGCGCCGCAATTCCGAAATCATGAACGCCGGCATGAGCGTCGTCAGCGGCACTTGCGCGCGCGCGACCGGTGGCTTGCCCGACAGGTCGGCGAACAGCTGGAGGTCGTCGTTGTGGACGTGCTTCAGCATGAACTGGCGGAACGGTTCGGACGTCCGCACAAACGCCTGTTGCTCGGAAATTCGACCGTTGGTGTATGGGTTGACCCCCTGCTCCCAGGCTTGTTGGAAGGTCGGTGCCATCACGAAGAAGGACAGGAACAGCGCGAGACTGATCAGCACCGGATTGGGCGGCACACCGGGCGCGCCGATACCGGTCCGCAGCAGCGACAGCGCCACCACGATCCGTGTAAACGACGTGACTGTCATCAGGATGCCAGGCGCTAGGCTCAGTACGGTCAGCATCATGACCAGCGTGATCGCCTGACCGGAGACCGACCCCTTGCCCATCGTGACCGATGCGGTTTGCGCAAGCGCGCTGGACGGGATCGCGACGGTCAGCGCGAATAGCAGGAGAGCGACTTTACGCATGGGATTTGTCCAGGGGCGTCAGGGGGAGCTCGGCGCGGGGCGGAGCCGGGTCGTCCGGCGGGGAAGCGACGTGGGGTGTCGGCGTGACGGCGCGGCGGATCATCGCCTTCAGCGCGGCGCCCTTCGGCGCGGCGTGATCCCGGACCCGTTCGACCAATGCCGCAAAGCTTTCCCCGGCGGCGGCCACCTCGGCACTAAACTGCGGCGGATCGTGCGGCAAGGCGGACACCGCCGCCTGATGTGCCGCGAGATCGACCGCATCGCGCACGAAGCCGCTTTCGAGCATCACATGGCTTTCGGGTGAAATCAGAATGAGATGTTCGTGTCCGTCGCGGCGCAACAAGATGACAGAGCGACGTGCGTCGATCGGCAGCTTTTCGACGAGTTCGAGCCGACTGACCCGCATCATTCCGGTGCGGCCAGGCAAACGGATGTCATAGCGGCGGACCAGCCAGAGCGCACCGGCAAGCGCCCCCAGCACCGTTCCGAGCCCGCCCAAAGTGCGCAACAGCGCGAGCAAGTCCATCAGCTCCGGACCCGCTGAACGACATCGGTGATCTCGAGCGACATCTGGTCCCCTTCGACCAGCACCCGTCCCTTCGCGACCAGCGCGTCGTTGACATAGACCAGCGTCGGATCGTCATGCCCGCAATCGAGCGGAATCATGGCGCCACGCCCCATCTTCAGAATCTGGCGGATCGGCACCTGAGCGGAGCCCAGCACGATCGACATATCGACGTAGATGCTTTCGAGAACGGACATACAACGACACTCCTTTCTCTAACTTATAGGAAAATCTTTCCGGTTATCCGGGTAGCTAGGCAATTTTTGCCTATAACGAAAAGGAGGCCGACGGGGCCGCCGGAGCTGAACCATGAACTTGAAGTCGTCTATGGAGGTGTCCGCATCGGGACTGCGCGCGCAGTCGCTACGCATGCGGGTCATCGCGGAAAATCTCGCGAATGCGGACTCGGTGTCGCGCACCGCCGGCGGCGATCCCTACCGTCGTCGGCTCCCCAGCTTCAAATCGGAGGTCGACCACGAGACCGGCGCAGCCGGCGTGCGGGTCCAATCGATCCAGTCGGACAAGAGTGCGTTCCAGCGTGTCTATCAGCCGGGCAGCCCGGCCGCCGACGCGACCGGTTACGTCAAGATGCCCAACGTCAACGCACTCGTCGAGAGCGCCGACATGAAGGCCGCGCAGCGCTCCTACGAAGCCAATCTGAGTGCGATCGAAGCGGCCAAGAGCCTGACGATGCGCACCATCGACCTTCTCAAATAAGGAATTGATTCATGTCGATCGGAGCATTTGACGCAACCTCGGCCTATGGCCGCGTCCTTGGCGCGACCAAGCTACCCAAGATCACCGAATCCGAAACAACCCCGGGCACCGGCAGCGGTTTCGGCGGGATGATCGAGAAACTCGTGACCGACGCAGCGGGCAACATGCGCAGCGCCGAGAGCGCCAGCGCCAAGCAGGTTGCGGGCAAGGGTGACCTGATCGACGTGGTGACCGCCGTCGGCGCCGCCGAAACCGCGCTCGACACTGTGGTCGCGGTGCGGGACCGGATGGTGAATGCCTATTCCGAAATTATGCGCATGCAGATCTGATCCGCCATGACGCCGTTCGACGCGATGGAACTGGCGCAAGCCGGGATGATCCTAGTGCTGACGATCGTCGGCCCGATGCTGCTCACCTCGCTGGTGGTCGGTGTCGTGGTCGGCCTGTTCCAGGCGCTGACGCAAGTTCAGGAAATGACGCTGACCTTCGTCCCCAAACTGCTGGCGATCGGCATCGTAATGCTGCTGTCGTTGCCGATGATCGGCCATGCCTTGTCCACGTTCATGGCGCAGCTTTGCGACCACATCGTCAGCGGCTGAGATGGAGGGGTTTCCCGCCGAGGCAAGCGCCTTCTTCATCCTGTTCGCGCGCGTCGGCGCAGTGCTGATGCTATTGCCGGTGTTTTCCGAAGACGCGATCCCGGGCAAGATCCGGCTGATGCTCGCGCTGGGCATGACCGCCGGTCTGTGGAGCCTGCTCGGCTCACGGATCGCGCCGATCGCGCAGCACAGCACCGCCCTGCCCGGCATTCTCATTGCCGAATTGCTGACCGGCCTTGCGATCGGCATGATCATCAAGATCATGTTCCTCGCCGCCGCTATGGCGGGGTCGATCATCAGCCTCCAGGTGGGATTGTCGTCGGCGCTGATCAACGATGCCGCGCAAGGTGGACAAGCGTCGGTCCTGTCCAAGCTGATGAGCGTTGCCGCTGCGGTCGTCTGCATGGGCATGGGCGTGCACCATTTGTGGATCACCGCAATCGTCCACTCCTACACCGTATTTCCCGTCGGCGGCCTGCCACCGGCAGCCGATTTCGCGCAGCTTGCGATTCTCACGATCGGCCGATCGATGACGCTCTCGATCAGCCTCGCGGCGCCGCTGTTGATCTATGGAATCGTGTTCAACATGGCGCTCGGCCTCTCGGCAAGGCTGGCCCCTGCGATCCAGATCTTCTTTATCGCACAGCCGCTCAACCTGCTGCTCGGCATGGCGCTGTTCGCGACGCTGATCGGTTCGATCCTGACCGCCTTTTCAGCCGCGATGGTCGCTTGGCTTCACACGGGTTGGGTCTGAGCCGTGGCGGACAAGGATCAGAAGACTCAGGATCCGACCCAGAAGAAGCTCAGCGATGCGCGCGCCAAGGGCGACGTCGCTACATCCACCGAGATGCGCCACGCGGTGATGTTCGTCGCCGCGATCATCGTCGCCGGGGGAATGGGCAGTTGGACACTTGCACAATTGGGGCCGATGCTAGTGCGGCTCTGGGGCAATGCCGACGATTATCCGCTGAACAGCGACGGCGCGCAGGCCTTTGTCACCGGAGTCCTGATTGCGGTGTTCCGCGCGATGATGCCGATCCTGGGCTTGTTGTTCGGGTTCGCGCTGTTGATCCTGTTCGTCCAGGGCAGCCCGACCCTGTCCTGGTCGCGGGTGAAGCCGAAGTTCTCGAAACTCAACCCGGTCGCCGGCTTGGGCAAGATGCTCGGGAAGCGTGCCCTGATCGAATTCGCCAAGACGCTCGCGAAATTCGTGGCGGTCATCACCGTTGCGACGATGGTGGTGCGGCCGCACCTCGTTGCGCTCGACCAGTTGATCGGCGCCGAACCGCTGACGATCGCGGATACGGCAGGCGCGATCGTCAGCGCGATGATCAAGACGGTCGGCATTCTGGTGGGACTGCTCGCACTGTTCGACTTCGTCTATCAACGACGCGCCTTCATCACCCGCATGAAAATGTCGCTCCAAGAGGTGAAGGATGAGCACAAGCAAAGCGAAGGCGATCCCAAGATCAAGGGCAAGATCCGTGCGATCGGCATCCAGCGCGCACGCCAGCGGATGATGGCCGCGGTACCGACCGCGAGCGTCATCGTGACCAACCCCACGCATTATGCGGTTGCCCTCAAATATGACCACGGCGCGATGGCCGCGCCCGTCGTAGTCGCCAAGGGCATGGACGAAATCGCGCTGCGTATTCGTGATATCGCCAAGGCGGCCGGCGTACCGATTGTCGAAAGCCCGCCGCTTGCCCGCGCGCTTTACGCCAGCGCGGTCATCGACCGGCCGATCCCGACGGAGCATTTCAAGGCCGTGGCCGAGATCATCGGCTATGTGATGCGGCTTGCCAAACGGCGCGTCTGACGACACCGTCCCCGCCAGCAGCACGCAGCGCCTTCAGACGATGAATTCGTGTTTTGCCAGCTCGATCCGGACGCGCAGCTCCAGATCCCGGACGATCCCGGCGAGCTGGGGGTCCTCCGGCGCGCGCTGTTCGGCCGACCAGGCCGCCACTTCCTGCAACGGTTCCACCGCCGGCAGACCCGCTGCCAAGGCCGCCTCGAGCCGCTCCAGCGCGCGCAACCCACGATCGGCGTCGACCGATACCCGCCGCCGACGATCGATCGACGGCTCCACGGTGGCAAGCGTCACCAGCATTTCCACACTGACCGGTTGGGCCGCTGCCGCGGCCGGGGTGGGCGGCAGCACAGCCGCCTCCGCCGTGGCAAATTGCGCCACCTTCGGCAAAGCCGTCAGGAGCAAAGTCTGGATCGGCGGCGAAAGACCGGTGATGCGCAAGGTTTCTCCTGTCCGGAACGCGAAAGAAGCTCCTTATTATCCTATAAGAAGAGAAGTGAACTATTTCCACCAAACCAGGATGTTTATGCGCATTGCTTGTGTTTCGAGGCGGGTTCCGGTGCTGCTGTTTGCTCCATTGATGGCCCCATTGCTGGCAATGCTCGTGCCGGTTGCCGCGCTGGCCGCACCGCGCATCAAAGACATCGTCGACGTCGAGAACGTCCGGCCCAACCAGTTGGTCGGCTATGGCCTCGTCGTCGGCCTGGCCGGCACCGGTGACCGGATCCGAAACGTTCCGTTCACAGAAGAATCGATGCAGGCCATGCTCGAGCGCATGGGCGTCAACATTCGAGGCACCCGGATGCAGACGCAGAACGTCGCCGCGGTCTCGATTTCCGCAACCATGCCGCCGTTCGCGCGCGCCGGGTCGCAGATCGACGTACAGATTTCGTCTCTGGGGGATGCCACCAGTCTGCAAGGCGGAACGTTGCTCGTGTCGTCGCTCCGCGCGCTCGACGGTGAGATCTACGCCGTAGCGCAGGGACCGGTAGCGTTGTCCGGGTTCAAGGCGCAGGGCGCCGGCGCAAGCATTACGCGCGGCGTCTCGACCTCGGCGCGGATTGCCGGCGGCGCGATCGTCGAACGCGAAGTCAACTTCGCCTTCAAGAATGCTACCAGCCTGAAACTGGCGCTCAAAAATCCCGATTTCACGACCGCGCAACACATTGCAGCGGTCATCAACGCACGGTTCGGTGGCGCGGCCGAAGTGCTCGATCCTGCAACGGTCGAGATCGCGGCACGCGGCGGCTTCAGCGGATCGTTGATCAGTCTGGTCTCGGCGATCGAGAATCTCGAAGTGACGGTCGATCAACGCGCCCGGATCGTCATCAACGAAGCATCGGGGACGGTGGTGATGGGAACCGATGTCCAGATCAGTCCGGTTGCGATTGCGCAGGGTGGGTTGACCATCAGCATCTCGGAATCGCCGGTCGCCTCGCAGCCAGCACCGCTGTCGAACGGCACCACCGCGATCCTGCCCCGGACCAAGATCGCGGTCGACGACGGCGGCGGCAGGTCGCTCGCGCTGCTCACCGGCGGGACCTCGCTCAAGTCGCTTGTCAGCGGGCTCAACCGCCTAGGCGTCAGCCCGCGTGATTTGATTACAATCTTGCAGGCGGTCAAAAGCGCGGGTGCGCTCCAGGCGGAAATCGAGGTGCAATGATGTCGGTACCACCAGCGCTGCAAACCAGTGCGGCGGCCACGCCGCCGCCCTCACCCAAGATCACAAACGCAAAGCAGACCGCCGAGAAATTCGAAGCCGTCTTTCTCGGCCAGATGACTCAGCTGATGATGGAAAGCGTGGACGTCGGGGACCAGTTTTCCGGCGGGCACGGCGAAGCGATGTTTCGCGGAATCCTGGCCGAAAAGCTCGGTACCGAAATTGCCAAGAACGGGGGTGTCGGTCTGGCACCCGCCGTCATGGCGCAGATTATCAAGATGCAAGGGGGATCCGGCAATGGCCAGTGAGTTCATCGATATCATCCAATCACTGACTGCGATCATGGACGAGGAGACCGCGCGTCTCGTGTCACCGACCCGCCACAGCGATTTTGCCGAGATGGCAACGGCCAAGATCAAACTCGTTGCCTCGCTCGAAATTGCGACCGCTACGCACGATCGGACGCGCGCCGACTGGCTGGCGACGCTCGACGACGAAACACGCGACACGATGAGCGCGGCGATTCGAGAGCTTTGCGGATCGGCGGAGGCGAACGCGCGTGTCCTGCAGCGCCAGATCGATCTTTCTACCGAGATGATGGCCGCGGTCGCGACCGAAGCGCGGCGCCTGTCCGGCATGCGCAGCGCAATCTATGGCGCGAGCGGGATCGTATCCCGGGTCGAACTCGCGACGCCGATCTCGGTCAACGCAAACCTGTAACCGCGACGCGATTGCGGTCGGCCAAGCCCGGTGTCCGGGACCTTGGCCGACCGTGTTTCACTGCCCGTGCCCGATCGCCGATTTCAGCAAGCCGATCTGCTTGCGATACAGGCTGGTCATCGTCGCGAAATCGGCCTGGATCTGGCCCATCTTGAGCAACTGGTCTTCCAGCACGACATTGTTGCCATCCGGCTTGGTCTCGGAAACGTCGGAATCGATGGTGATGCTCCCGTTCATCGGTTGACGCGCACCCAGCGCAGACATCCCGTTGCTCAACTGGATGCGCGGACGCGTGACGGCTGGCTTGCCGGTGTCCTGCGCGGACACGAGGCTGGAAAAATTGGGGGCTGGCATCTCGCGCGCCTTGAAGCCGGGCGTTTCGCTATTGGCGATGTTCTGCGCGATGACGCGCTGCCGATCGGACAAATGTCGCATCGCCTGGCCTATCCCGGCCAGCAAGGGGGGCGTCGAAATGGACATGATCAAAATCCTGTGAAGAACGTGCTTATGCTGCCGTCGGCGACGGGCGTCAGCCGGTTGAGCGCTGCCTGATAGCTGGCAAGTTGCGCCTGCTGCGCGGGTGTCCCGGCCGAGTTGGGCGCCGCGCCGTTCGTCAACGCGACCTTGCCGGCGTCCCAATAAAGCGACCGATAGGCGGTCTGTGTCGTCGAGATCGCATTGTTGATCACGCTCAGCGTTGCCGCCGCGTCCTTGCTGGTCGAGACGTTCAAGGCCTCGGTCAGCGCGAGTCCGAAATTGCCGCCGGGTCGGACCTTCGGCGCATTCCTCTGGGGAAGCGGCGGGACCGCTAGGCGCGTCGGATCAAGGCCGAGTTTGCCAAGCGCGTCCTTTCCCTTGGCACCGGCGACGAGCGCGACCGACGATCCGGTCTTGGCATCGATGCGCAGCACCAAGGCGCCATTCACCGTCGCGGTGGCGACCGTTGCCTTAGAGCCCGTCAACCGCCGAATGCGATCGCCCAGCGTCGTCAGCGTATCGTCTGCCTGGATCACGATCTTCTTGGCGGCGCCCCCCTGAATGCGCAGCGAGAATTCGTCGCCTGCGCGCAAGCTGGTTTGTGCAACGAGCTTCTCGGACGTTTCCGGATTGAGCGCACCACGATGCAGACCGAGCGCGCCGAGCACGGTATCGTCTCCAACGCCAGCGGCAACGCGCACGGGCTCGGTCTGGAACGTCGCCTGGCCGAACTGTGTCACGCTTTGGATCGCACCATTGGTCGCATCGATCCGACCGACAAACCCGTCCACGCTGCCGCGCCGCGTGCCATCCATCGCCCCGGTGGTTCGCCCACCGACATACAGCGCACCGTTCATGAACGCCACGCTGTCGAGTTGGTCGTCTGCCCCGGTCGCGAGATAGGACGTCGTGCCTGCACTCAGCGCACTGTCGATGCGCGTAACAAACCCGTCGCGACCGCCCGCCATCGCATTGGCCTGGGCACCGGTCAGCGCCGTGCTCGTTGCCCCTGCGACCGCAATCGTGCCATCGGCTGCAACCGCAATCGCCCGCGCATCCGCGTGGCCTAACGACAGACTGGAGAGATCCGTGCCAAGTGCGGTCGCACTGATCCGGCGCACCACGGCGTTGCCATCATGGCTCGTCAGCGCAAGCACGTTCCCGTCCGCGCCGATTGCCAGCGCAGTGACGGACTCGCTGCCGCCCTCGTTGATCGTGCGACGCTCTTGCAGCCTACCGGCGGAATCGATCCGCGCAAGGAAGCCATCGCCGCCGCCGTTCGCCGACTTTCCGCCGACGAAAATGGATCCGTCCGCGCCTACCGCGATTGCATTGGCGGTGTCTGCGCCGGCGGCGTGGATCACGGTGGTGAACCGCTCGTCCCCCATGGCATTGTAGCGCGCGACGACCATGTCGCCATCCGAACTGGAACTGTCGAACGTACCGTTCACCGTACCGGCGACGGTAATGTCTCCGTTCGCGGCGATGGCGACGGCGGCACCCTGCGCGCCACTCGAGGCGCCGAGGCTGCGCTGCCAGACGACCGCGCCCTCGCTGCTCAGCTTTGTGAGGAACAGATCCTGGTTTCCGCCCGAGCGATTGGACTGAAAATCACCGCTGCTGGTGCCGACGGCATAGCTGAAGCCGGCAGCATCGGTAGCGATTGCCTGCGTGGTGGTGGTTGCCTGCAACGGCGCAACAGTAGCGGCACCGACGACCGGCTTGGCGGCCGTCAGCTTGGCCGTTGCGGTGGCCGCAGTGTCGATCCCCGCAATCGTGGCGATCGTCTTGCGCGTCATCGTTCCGGCAAGATCGTCGAACCGCAGGATCGTCGAAACCGCCGGCGCTCCAACCGCGGTTTGCCCGCTGGCGACCACGAGCGAGTCAGGCGCACCGATCTGGTCAATCGAAACGCGTTCCGAGCCATTCGGCGCGTTGACGGCAAATCCCCACTTTCCCGAACTCTTGTCCGGCACGAACCGGACCAGCCAACGTGGCGTAAAGTTGCCGTCCTTGTCGAGAATGACCGAGCCATCCGCATTGCGCATGGGAACCGCCGTGATTGCCGCGTTGATCGCATTGGAAACCGAATCGAGCGTCGGCGGCTGGACGGTGTTCGTCAAATCGACCGTGAAGGTATCGGTCGCGCCAGGCTTGTCGAGGGTAACGGTGAACTTCTCGGACCCGGTCAGACTCGGGAGGGCCGCATCACGCGTCGCAAGAATGCCGGTACCGCTGAACTTTACCGGGTCCGACTTCGCGAGCGACACCGTTTCGGCGCGACGTGTCGGCAACGCGAACGACAGTTCGACCTTGTCCGAACTCGCCTGCCCCAGAAACGTCTGAAGATCCGCGAGCCCCTTGCCGAACGCAGCCTGCAGCGATGCGCGTTCCGCCGACGAGGCGGTGGTGCGCGCCGCGGCGGTAGCAAGCAGCTTGAGCTTGTCGAGCGCCTTGTACGTCGTGAACGCGGTCTGGACGTCGGCGGACCCGGCGTTCGGCGTAGAAACGGTGTTATCGATAATCGTCGCCAGCCGCTTGATCGCGGAGACCTGGGTCGATTCCGGCGTGGTGCTCGCGGTTTGCTTCCAGGGCGGCGTCGTCACCGCTAGGGTGAATTGCGCCTTGGCCTTGCGCACCGCCAGCGTATCGACGGCGGGCATCGCCCCGAAACCGGTATAACTGTTGGTCCCGGAAAGCATCGACAAGGCCGCGAGGCCGTTGGAAAGATTTATCGCCACGTCATGACCTTCCCGGAGATTTGTCCGTCATACTCCTATAATAGGTGAAGGCCGGTCACGAGAACGCTTCATCGTTCACTTATTGGCGACCTTTTCCGTTACGACTGGATTTCGAATGAGTATGATGGCGCCGATCACCCAGCCACCCGAACTCAAGAAGTATTCTGGCCATGAGCGGGCCGCCGCGCTGATGCTTGCTCTCGGCAAGGAGCATGGCGCGCCGATCTGGGAGTTGCTGTCGAGTGACGAGGTGCGCGAACTATCGAGCGCGATCGCGCAGCTTGGCCGCGTCCCGTCGGCGGTGGTGGAGCATCTGCTGGTCCAGTTCTCGGGGGAAATCTCCAGCATGGCCTCGCTCCATGGGTCGTTCGAAACGACCGAGCGGCTGCTCGACGGGATCCTGCCCGACGATCGCGTCAAGGAAATCATGGAAGATATCCGCGGCCCCTCCGGCCGGACGATGTGGGATAAACTGTCCAACGTCAGCGAAACAGTGCTCGCAACCTATCTGAAGAATGAATACCCACAAACCGTCGCGGTGATCCTGAGCAAGCTGAAATCTGACCATGGTGCGCGCGTGCTTGCTGAGTTGCCCCGCGAATTATCGGTCGATGTCATCTTGCGCATGCTGCGGATGGATACCGTCCAAAAACAGGTGCTAATCGAAGTCGAACACACCCTAAAGAGCGAGTTCATGAGCAACCTTGCGCGCTCGCAACGACGCGATCCGCACGAAACGATGGCAGAAGTGTTCAACGCACTGGACCGCGCGACCGAGGAAGCGATGCTGACGGCGCTCGACGAGCGCGCACCCGAAGCTGCCGAGCGCATTCGTGCGCTGATGTTCACCTTTGAGGATCTTGGCAACCTGATGTTGCCGGCGATCGCCACAATCGTGCGCAACGCCGACAAGCGCGAGATGGCGCTGGCCCTGAAGGGCGCGCCACCGCCAATGCGCGAGCTGTTCTTCTCAGGCATGACCGACCGCGCCGCCAAACTGCTCAAGGAAGACATGGCAGGCATGGGCCCGGTCCGCGCACGTGAGTGCGAGGAAGCACAAAGCGCGCTGGTCCGGCTGGCAAAATCCCTCGCCGATCGCGGGGAGATCATGCTGGTCGACCCGAAGAGCGACGACACGATGATCATCTAGCGCAATTCGGGATAAGGTTGAGAGATGGATATTTCCTTCGGTGTCAAGCCGTTCGCCTTCGATCGCGTATTCGCAATGCCGCAGGCTGGCGCCCCCCTCCTCCCGGCGGACGCCGTCGAGCTGGTCATCACGTTGCGCGCAGAAATCGATCTGTTGACCACGCAGCGTGATACCTGTGCCGCAGTCGCACGGGCAGATGGCTTCGAACGGGGCCTCGCGCAGGCGCGTGAGGAAACAGCCGCTGCCATGCTGGCTGCGACCGATGCGATGCAGGCGTCGATCGAAGCGATTGAGGAGGAATTTGGCGCGATCGAACGGCGGCTTGCCACCGCCGCAGCCGACGTCGCGATGGCCGCCGCGGATGGTCTGGCGGCGCGTGCGCTGCAAATGGATCCCGCAATCGCGATCGATGAAGCGATCGCGCGCGTGCTGACGCAGGTTGCGCGCGGGCAGGAACTGCAGATCCGCGTCCATCCCGCGCTGGTCGACAAGACCGAAGAACTGATCGCCGGTCACCAGAGCCGCGAACGGCGTCGGCTCGCTCTTACGGTGGTTGCCGACCCGACGCTCGCAGTCGGCGATGCACTGATATCCTGGGAGCAGGGCGGGTTGGCGCTGAACGCTGCCGCGCGCCGTGCGGCGATCCTGAGCGAGCTTGGACTCGATCAGCCGCTCGCCGTCGCCCAGCCCGTCTGACGGCAAGAATTTCCTACCCGGCAAAACTTTCCGTCGACCTATCCTATAATGGAGGATGGGGAATGTAGCCCCGCTGCATGAACGGGGATGACCTTGGACGGATTGCGAAACTTCATCGCCCAGCTCGGCACGCGCCGCTTGATGATGATGGGCGGCGTTGCGCTCGCGTTGCTTGGCGTGTTGGCGGCGGTCGCGCTGCGGGGCGGCTCGAGCGAGATGGGGTTTCTCTACACAGACCTTGATCCGGCCGTCGCGCAGTCGATCACCGCCAAGCTGACCGCGCAAAACATCCCGTTTCAATTGTCCGCCGATGGCAGCTCGATCATGGCGCCAAAGGATAAGCTCCCCGAACTGCGGATGGCGATGGCCGCCGACAAATTGAGCGGCAAAGTCGGTTATGACGTGCTGGACGCGGAACAGCCCTTCGGCGTGTCGTCTTCGCGCGCACGCATGAATGAGACGCGCGCGATCGAGGGCGAGCTCGAGAAGTCGCTCGAAAGCCTTGATAGCGTGGCCCGTGCGCGCGTGCACATCGTGATGCCCGAACGCGCCATGTTCGCTGCGGAATCGCGCAAGGCGACTGCCGCCGTCACCTTGAAAACGCGCGGTAAGCTCCCGGCGGCCGCCGTCCAGGCGATCCGTTATCTCGTGTCATCCTCGGTTCCAGAACTATCGCCCGAACAGGTGTCGATCGTCGATCAGTCCGGTGCCCTACTCGCCCGTGCAGGCGAAGCCGACGAAGCGGGGGCGTCGCAGGCGGACGATCGCGAAAGCGGTATCGAAGGCCGCCTGCGCTCCCAGATCGAGGCGATGCTCGAGCCGATCGTCGGCGCCGGCAAGGTCCGTGCAGAGGTTTCCGCTCAGGTCGGGCGGGACCAGACGCGCGAGGAAACCAGCGTGTTCGATCCCGACAAGCAAGTGATCGGCCATCAGATCACGGTGGAAAGCGGCGACCAGAGCAACGAAAATGGCGCTAGCGCGCCAGGGGCCTCGGTTGCGACGCAGTTGCCGGAGAACCAGGGCACGCCCGCCGTTCCCGGAGCAACGGGCGACAGCCGCAAGTCGGCCCGCAACGAAACGTCCGAGGACACGACCTACGAGAACAGCCAGACCCATACCGTGACCGTGCGATCGCCCGGCAAGTTGAGCCGCCTGACCGTCGCGGTGATGGTCGATGGCGGTCGCAAGGGCCTGCCCGCCCCACAGATCGAACGGCTTACCCGGCTGGTCCAGAATGCGGTCGGGTTCGATGCCACCCGCGGCGACAGCGTGGTCGTAGAGAACATGACCTTTGCCGCCGTCGACACGCTCGCCGACACCAAGCCAGGCTGGTTCTCCTGGGCATCGAGCGACCAGTTGTTCGGGCTGCTCAAGCTGTTGGTCATCGGTGCGGTCGGTTTGATCGCGCTCAAGATGCTCCGCCCCAAGATCACCGCCGCGCAGCAGGCCGAGGAAGTGCGGTTGCTCGCCGCACAGGCGTCCGAGACCCAAGCGCTGGCCACACGCGCCGCCAATGGCGAGCCCGACGCCATGCTCCAGATCGAAGCGATGCGCGACGCCGGCGAGGATACCGCTTTGCTCGATCAGGAGATCGCGCTCGCGCAAGTCGACGGCCGCATCAAGTCGTCGTCGCTCAAGAAGATCGGCGACGCCATCTCCGGCAGCCCTGCTGAAGCGGCGTCGGTGATCCGCCAATGGATGAACACGTGATGGAGAGCTTCGAAACCATGGATACCGAACAGCACGACATCGTCACCGCGACCGAAGTCATGCCCGGCGAATTCCCGCCCCTGGAGGACTTTGGCAGCCCTGATAGCACCGCCAAGGCGGATGAGGGGCCAGCGAGCCTGGAGGCCGTCTATGACGTACCGGTAAAGGTACAAGCAGTCCTCGGACGCGCGCGGATCGCGATCGGCGAATTGATGCAGCTGAAGGCGGGAGCGGTCATCGAGCTCGACCGACGCGTCGGGGAGCCGGTCGACATCTTCGTCAACAACCGCCTGATCGCGCGCGGTGAGGTGGTCATGATCGAAAATTCGCTCGGCGTGACGCTGACCGAAATCGTTCGTCAGGAGCGCTGAACCGATGCACGCCACCGGCCCGATTCACTTGCTGCTCGTCGGTGCCCCCGGAAGCGAATTTCGCCTTGCCGCCGCGATGGCGCGCGACGCAGGCGCGCATGTCGCGCTGGCCGACTGCGCGAAGACCGCCTTGCTGATGCTGCGCGACGACGGTGGGGATATCGTGATGATCGATATCGCCGAAGACGTCGGGAGCTTCATTGCGCAACTCCGCTCGGAACGGATCGCCGTCCCCGTGCTGGCTTGCGGGATCGATGCGCCCGCGGACCGGGCCGTCGCTGCGATCCGCGCCGGCGCGCGCGACTATGTCCCGCTCCCGCCGCAGGCCGACTTGATTGCCGCGGCCATCCTGTCGGTCGCGCAGCACGGCACCCGCATGGTGGGCGAAGACCCGGCGCTGGGCCGCGCCCTCGCGCTCGGCTTGGCGATGGCCCATTCGAATGCCCCGCTCCTCATCGTCGGCGAAGCGGGCTGCGGGAAGGAAATCTTCGCACGCGCGATGCACGACGCGTCCGGGAGACGCGGGCGCTTCGTTGCGATCGACTGTGCGAGCACCAGCACCGACATTCTCGAATCGGAACTGTTCGGTCACGAGGTCGGGGCGTTTCCCGGTGCGATCGCGCGGCGGCGGGGACGGCTTGAGGAAGCCTATGACGGCACGGTGTTCCTGCGCGACGTGGAAGCCTTGTCGCCCGCTATCCAGGCACGGATGCTTACGGCGTTGCAGGGGCAGCATGTCCATCATCCGATTGTCGAACCGTCCGCGCTCCGCGCTCGGATCATGGCGAGTACGGCCGCCGATCTCGACCTGCGCGTTGCCAAGGGCCTGTTCCAGGGGAATTTGCTCGCGCGCCTTGGCCTCGTGCGGATCGCGGTGCCGCCGCTGCGCGCGCGGCCGGGTGACATCGTCCCGATGGCGCAATATTTCGCTGATCGCTTTGCGCTCGCCAACGATGTTCCCGCACGCCCTTTCGGCGAGGAGGCGATCGGCCTGCTTCAGAAGCACGACTGGCCCGGCAATGTCCGCGAGCTGGAGGATACCGTTCATCGTGCGGTGCTGCTCAATCGCGATCCCAGCATTGCCGCCAGCGCGATCGTGACGATCGACGGCGCCAGCCTTGGCGCTGCCCCCGCGACGGTGATCGACCGCAACGGCTTCGTCGGCTGCACGGTCGAGGACATGGAACGCGACCTGATCCTCCATACGCTGCACCATTGCCGCGGCAACCGGACCTCGGCGTCGACGATCCTCGGCATTTCGGTGCGGACGATGCGCAACAAGCTGAAGACCTTCATCGAGGCGGGGATTCCCGTCTCACCCGCGCTGTGAACCGCCGGACATGACCGCAACCCTCAACACCTTGATCCGCCGCTTCGGGATCAACCGCGATCTCGCGCTGGCGGGCAGCGTCATCGCGATCATCGCGATGCTGATCCTGCCGCTGCCGCCCTTGTTGCTCGACATGGGCCTGGCGCTGTCGATCACCTTGTCGGTGATGATCCTGATGACCGCGCTGTTCATCGAAAAGCCGCTCGAACTGTCCGCCTTCCCCACGATCCTGCTGATCGCGACGATGCTGCGACTAGGGCTCAACCTTGCCTCGACCCGGCTCATCCTGGCGCATGGCCATGAGGGCAGTCATGCCGCGGGCGGCGTGATCGGCGCGTTCGGCGAATTCCTGATGGGCGGCGAGCCCGTGATCGGTCTCACCATCTTCGCGATCCTGGTGGTGATCAACTTCGTGGTCATCACCAAGGGGTCGGGCCGCATCGCGGAAGTTGCCGCGCGCTTCAGCCTGGACGCGATGCCCGGCAAGCAGATGGCGATCGACGCCGATCTGTCGGCAGGCATGATCACCGAAGTCGAGGCACGCGCGCGCCGGACCGAAATCGAGGCGGAAAGCGGTTTCTACGGCGCGATGGACGGCGCCTCCAAATTCGTGAAAGGCGATGCCGTCGCCGGATTGATGATCACCGCGATCAACATCGTGGTCGGGCTGATCATCGGCGTGGTCATCCACGGCGTCCCGATCGGCGAGGCGTTCCATACCTATACGATCCTGACCGTGGGCGACGGGCTGGTCAGCCAGATCCCGGCACTGATCGTCTCGACCGCGGCCGGCCTGCTCGTCTCCAAGGGCGGCGTCACCGGCAAGACCGGCACCGCGCTTGGCGTCCAGCTCGGCCGTTATCCAAAAGCGTTCGGCATGGCGGCGGTGCTGATGGGTGGCCTCGCGATCATGCCGGGACTGCCGTTCGTGCCGTTCGCTGCCTTTGCGGGGCTGTGCGGGTGGCTCGCCTGGAAAATGACCAAGCGTGCCGAGGCCGAAGCGACCGCCGAACGGATCGCCGAGGCTACAGCCGATGTGGCCGCGCAACATGTCGACGAACCCGTCTCGCGCACGCTGGCGATCGACGCGGTCCGGCTAGAAATCGGCTATGCGTTGTTGCCGCTGATCAACGATTCAAACGCCGAACCCCGGCTCGATGATCAAGTCCGCGCGCTGCGGCGGCAGATGGCGCTCGATTTCGGCTTCGTGCTGCCGTCGGTGCGGATCATCGACAACATGGCGCTCCGGGCCAACGAATATATCGTCTACATCAAGGAAACCGAAGCGGCGCGCGGCGAGATCAGGCTCGACAAACTGCTCGTAATCAACGCCGGTGGCGGCAATCTGGGCATCGTTGGCGAGGAAACGCGCGAACCCGTCTTCAACTTGCCCGCCTTGTGGATCGACCGCGCACTTCGCGACGAGGCGGGCGTTCGCGGGCTGACGGTCGTGGATTGTGGCACGATCATCACGACGCACCTCACCGAACTGGTGAAGGACAATATCGCCGATTTGTTGTCGTTCACCGAAACGCACAAGCTGATCACCGAAATCCACAAGGATTCGGAAAAGCTGGTCGCCGAGATCGTGCCCGCCAAAATTTCGATTTCAGGCGTCCAGCGGATCCTGCAGAACCTGCTGTCCGAGGGGATTTCGATCCGCGATATTCCGACGATCATGGAAGGCATCGCGGAAGCCGCACCGCTCAGCCATAATCTTACGCAGATGACCGAACATGTGCGCGGTCGGCTCGCCCGGCAGATCTCGGCGCAGCAGACGCGCGAGGGATCGATCCCGATCATCACCCTCTCGGCGCATTGGGACACGGAATTCGCCGACAGCATCATCGGTCAGGGTGACGACCGCCATCTCGCGATGGCGCCGTCGAGCTTGCAGGCGTTCATCGCCTCGGTCCGCGAGACGTACGATCGATTGGCGGCCGGCGGTGAAATCCCCTGCATGTTGACCAACCCCGCGATCCGCCCGTTCGTACGCTCGATCATCGAGCGCGTCCGGCCAGCGACCGTCGTGCTGTCGCAGAACGAAATCCACGCCCGCGCGCGCATTCGTGCACTCGGCACGATCGGCTGAAACCAGCTCTCGGCAATATATTATCCTATAAGGAAATAGGCGGCGTGACGTTCCGCGGAAAGGATCCGGATGAACTTCGCCACGGCAGGATTACAAAAAAGCTGGCCACAAGGGCCGTCACGGGATCCTGCACCCTCGACTGTGACGTCGGACGGTTTCGCGAGCGCGATCGGTGAGGGGATGGCTTCGGGGACGCCCAGCGATGGCGCAATACTACCAGCCCCCCGCACGGCGACTGCCACGCAGGTTGCCGCGGCGAACACGGTCGTAGCCAGCACGCTTCCAGACGTTGCTTTGGACATTGCGTCTGGCCAGTCTTCCGCAGCGACGCCATTCGTTCCACCAGCCGAGCCCCTTGCGGTGCGCGCTGCGCTGCTTTCGTCCGCAGCGCCCGCTCTGCCCAACATGCTGGCAGCCCAGACTGTCACCATTGCGGTCCAGCACGCCACGACGATCCCTGCCCCGATCGCGGCAAGCGTTGCGGTGCCTGTACCGCCCGCAGCCGACAGTGCGGTTGCCCCGCGGCTAGGGTCGGACTTCGGTCCCAGCGCGCCTCCCGAACCATTAGCCGAAGCCGCACCGCCCGTAACCACCCTCCCACGGGCTGCTGCAGATCAGGCGAAGGCGAAGGCAAATCCGGACACGCAGAGCACCGGTATTGTCAGCACGGGATCCACACCCAGAACGCCGGCTGGAACTCCGCTTGCGGTGAGTCCGGACGTGCCCGCTGGCATGGAGCGCGGTGCAGGCGTTCGGGCGGCGACGACCGACACGCCCCTGGAGCCCGCATCGCCCGACGTCACCGAGGAAAAGCATCCGTCGCACACCATTGCGGTCAAGCCAGCCACGACCGATCCGACTGGTGGCACGATTCCCATGATTCCGACGGCGCCGTCTCTGCCATCCGACCGGCCTTCACTTGCCATAGGGTCCGAGCAACTGGCCACGTCGGCTCGTGTAAGCCGAGACCGACCATCACCGCGCAGCGCCGGTGCGGCGAAGCCCTCGATGCCGACGGTGACGACCACCACCGACACGGCGGTGCCGATACCGGTGCCCATGCTTTCAGTTCCCCTGGCGGTGCCGGTTCCGCCGCCGGCAACGGCGCTCGCCGGGTCCCGCATCGCGGACACGAGCGTATCGACACGGGACGCAGCGACACTCTCCTCGGCGGCCGCTGCCGATCCGGCAGGGTCCGCGACCACGGCATCGTTTACCGTGCTGCTTCCCGAAGCGGATGTTGGTGCAACTCCAGCAACGATGATCGTCGGCAATGGGACAAATGAGCCGATGCGCCCGGTCATCGTTCCACCGATCGCGACGCTCATGTCCTCGGGCGCGCCAGCCCATGTTCCAACGATTTCGGCTCAGCCCGGGCACATCGGGCAGGACCTTGGGGTGGAGATCGCCCGGCGCATCTCGGTCGGCGGCGCCGAACTCGTCGTTCGCCTCGATCCGGCCGAGCTTGGCCGGATCGAAGTACGCATGTCCTTCGACGATCGCGGCGGCCTGCGGACGGTAATCGCCGCCGACAGTCCTGTTGCGCTCGACATGTTGCGCCGGGACAGCGCGGATCTCAGCCGTTCGCTGAGCGATGCCGGTTTTCGAAGCGATGGCCAGAGCCTCCGCTTCGATTGCGGCGGGGACCGCGGAAGCGGACAGTCCCGGTCTCCGTGGCAAAACGGGCCCTCGAAACCGGATGAGCCCGACGGCTTCGGCACGTCTGCCGCATTCGAACAACCCCCCTACCGATCGCTGCGCACCAGCGGTCGCTACGACGTTATCGCATAGGAGCCGCGCACAATGTCTGTCGTCACCCCATCCACAAGCCCCACCTCGCAGACCCTGGCTACAGCGAATCCTCCCGCAACAAAGGGAATCGGCAGCGATTTCAGCATGTTTTTGAAGCTGCTCACGACGCAAATGCAGAATCAGGACCCGCTGAGCCCGATGGACAGCGCACAATACACCCAGCAGCTGGTGCAATATTCGCAAGTCGAGCAGACCGTGCAGCAGAGCGGTACGTTGAAGGACATCCTCGCCAGCCTATCGACCCAAAGCATGGCACAGGCATCGGGGTTCATTGGTCGCGAAGCGGAGTTCAATTCCGCCGTCTCGGGCTTGGGTGCCAAACCCGCGAGCTGGACCTATTCAGGGACCGGCGCGATGACATCGGGTACGATGTCGATCACGAACGCCGCGGGTAAGGTTGTCGACACGCGTACGGTCGAACTTTCAGGCAACAGTGGCAGTTATGGTTGGGACGGCACGCTCGCTGACGGCGGAAAGGCAGCAGCGGGTGCCTACACCCTGTCGCTGACGGCCCTGAACGCCGCTGGCGTTGCAGTCCCGGTCACGATCCACAGTGTCGGCACGGTTAGCGACGTCAACGCGCTAAACGGATCTGTATCACTCGGTGTCAACGGCGTGCCCATGCCGATGTCTGCGCTCGTCCGGCTCGCCGCGACGCCGTGAACGGAACGCGGATTGCCGCGCAAGATAAGGTCGAGCACTGCCGAGCCGTCGCAACGTCGTCGGGATCACAGGCACCGACGGATGCTGACCGCTACGGCAACGCTGGCGGCGTGCCGGTGCTTGTATCTCCGTCCCTCCGCGCATGATCCAAGAACTCATGAATGAACAGCACGAGCTGCGCGGCGGTGTAAGGTTTTTGAATGAAGGCGAACGCGGTAGGGCCTTCTTCTACAAGAGCATCGCTATACCCGCTTGTCAGCGCGACGCGCGTGTCGGGGTAGAGGCGCTGCACTTCGGCACCAAGTTCCAATCCGGTCATTCCTGGCAAGACGATGTCCGAGAAAACGAAGTCGTACGGCAATCGTGTCGTGCGCAATTCCTCGAGCGCGGCGTGGCCGTCTCCGACAAGGACGGCGGCGCACCCCATTTCGCCAATAACTTCGATGGTGAGCTTTCCAACCGCCGCATTGTCCTCGACCACGAGAACCCGTTCGGTGTTGCGATATGCCTCTGGCTCGGAGACGTGTGGCACCGGTGCCTCCAGCGGTTCATGCGTCAGCGGCAGCCAGAGACGGATCGCCGTACCCGTTCCGATCGTACTTTCGACCGTGACGTCACCACCCGACTGGCTGATGAAACCGAAGACCTGCGAAAGCCCGAGCCCGGTTCCGAAGACACCGGACTTCGTCGTGAAGAACGGTTCGAAAATCAACGGGATGTCGTCGGGCGGGATCCCACTGCCGGTATCTTCCACCGTAATCGTTATATAACCGCCTCCACCGACGTTCCCCCGCTCTTCCATCGGATGTGGGACGTGTTTCACCGATATTCGAACCTCCCCCCGGCCGGTGATAGCATCCCGGGCATTCACGATCAGGTTGATGATGGCAGTATCCAGCTGGCCTGGATCGACCATCACAGGACAAGACACGACGGGTACGGAAAGCGTGATCGCGATGTTGGGGCCTACCAGCGATTGGCTCATGTCCATCAACGCTTCGACGGTGACCCGGCAATCCAAGGCCACTGGCTTCAAGGCCTGACGACGCGCGAAGGCGAGGAGTTGAGCGGTCAAGCTGCTCGCGCGCTTCGCCGCGTCTGCAATGGCGGCGCAATAGACTGCCTGCGGGCTTTCGTTGCCGACGTGTCCCTGCAGCAAGTCGACATTGCCACGGATCACTGTCAGAAGATTGTTGAAGTCATGCGCGACACCGCCGGTTAGGCGACCGACTGCGTCCATCCGCTGCGCCTGCGCAACGGCCTCGCGTGCGCTGGCGATCGCGGTTTGCGCCGCCAGCCGCTCGGTCAGATCGCGCGTAACTTTGGCGTAGCCCAATATGGCACCCGCTTCGTCGATGATCGGGTCCAGCAAGACTTCGGCCCAGAACCGCTCGCCCCCCTTGCGAAGCCGCCATGCTTCGATCTTGTAGGCCCCTGTCTCTCTCGCCAGACGCAACGCCCGTAACGGCTCACCTTGATCACGTTCTTCTGCGGGGTAGAAACAGGAAAAATGCTGCCCGATGATTTCGTCGGCGCCATAGCCTTTCATCCGTTCGGCACCACGGTTCCAGGTCGCGATGATGCCATCCGGATCGATCATGTAGATTGCATAATCTTCGATGGCATCCACGAGTAAGGCGAAGCGTCGATCTCCGCTAATATGGGAAAGCCGATCTTTCGTAGTGACGGTACTTGCCATTTTCATGTGCCCTCGCGGTCAGCAGCCGCCTACCGAATCGGCAACCTGCCAGATGCAGCACAGTCGAAGAAACAAACCTATCCTATATTATATTATTGATAAATCGTCGCTTTTATTTTGAGTTACGGGCGGCCATCTCCGTCGTGTCTGGATGGACGAAGCCGTCGACACGTCAGACTTTTAGAAGATGACTGTCGCAAGGCGCATCCGCCTCCATCGCAACAAGGTGCAAGCAGCTCGATTATGAATGCGAAGGCCCGGCGCTGCGGAGACGTAACTGACGGTCGAGACCTTTCCCCGCCGCCCGAATATCATCGAACTTGCACGCATGAATTGCCTGCTCCGCCGTCAAGGGCTTGGACAGGAAATGCCCCTGGAGCTTCTGCACGCGGAGCGCACACAGCAGATCGTGCTGACCGGCTGTCTCAACCATTTCAGCGGTGACCGGGGCTCCGATCGCCAGGCATAAATGCAGGACGCCAACCAATAGATCGATCGCGCGCGGGCTTTCCATCAGCGGCGAGATCAGGCTGCCATCAAGCTTGATACCGTCGAACCTGATTTCGCGCAGATACCCGATCGACGCATATCCAGCGCCGAAGTCATCCAACAAGATGCGAACACCGCCGTCCTGCAACGCGCAAAGCGCTGCCCGAGCGGTCGTAAAGTCGCTGAGCAGCGCGGTTTCCGTGACCTCAATCGATAAGCGTCCGGGATCGAACCCATGCGCATCCAACACCGCGAGCAATTGGATCGCGAGGGTCGGCGAATTCAATTCTGCACCACTAAGGTTGAAGGACAGGCCAATGCGGGGCGGCCAAGACGCCGCAGCGCGCAGCGCCATCGACAGCAAGTGAAGCGTCAGCGGCCCCGTCATCCGCGACTGCTCTGCGATCGGGATGAACTCGGCCGGAGAAATGACACCAAGGGTCGGATGGGTCCAGCGCGCCAACGCCTCGAACGCGTCGATGCGACCGGTCGCGGCGTCGATCACAGGTTGAAAATGCAGCAGGATCAGGTCGGTTTCAGCCGGAGTGGCAAGCGCCTGTTCGATCCGCATGCGACGCCGGATGGGAACCTCCATGTCCGGCTGAAACAGACAAGTCGCGTCGTCCCGTCGGCGCTTCGCCTCGTACATCGCAAGGTCGGCCTGGTTGATCAACGGCAACGCCGTGGTCACGTCGGGCCTGTCATACGCCATGCCCAGCGAAGCCTGCAGCCGGAACGTCTGACCGGCAAACACGAAAGGCTGGTCGAAGACCGCACCGATTTGGGCGGCACACCGTCGTGCATGCTCGAGACTATCGACGCCGTTCAGGAGGACGGCGAATTCGTCTCCGCCCAGCCTTGCAGGCAGCGCATTTTCAAAGCCCAGCTGCTCGAACCGCCGGGCAGTCTCGCAGAGCAACGCGTCCCCGGTCTGATGGCCGTGCATGTCGTTGATGATCTTGAAATCGTCCAGGTCGATCATCACGATCGCCAAGGTCGAACGCGGAAGGGCGGACAGTGCCTGCTCCAATTCGTCGAGGAACCGCCTGCGGTTCGGCAACCCTGTAAGAGAATCCCGATACGCCAGGTGGCTGGCCTTGGCCTTTTCCAACGCGATCTCGCTGCGCGAAGCCACCAGGCGACGGAGTTGCTGGTGTTGCCGATAGATCATGGCGACGATCAACGGGGCGATCAGCAAGATATTGGCCCCCATGCTAGTGAGAACCGTATCGCCCGTCAGCATCAAGGAGAACGAGATGGGGATCGTCCCGACCGCCACCACCATGTAGGCAGCGAGCGGAAAACTCGCCAGGCATATGGCGCAACAGATTGTAGAGAGTGTCGTGAACAGAGGGACATACGTCCGCGATTGAACGTCGCTCAAGCCGATGAGATGAGTCCAGGCATACAGGCCAGTGGTGATGGTTCCGGCCAGGAACAAAGTGATCATCATCGAGGCGCGGATCTCGGAAATCGTCCGTCTGGTTTTGCGCGTTCGCCTCCACGCCAACGTTCCCAACCGCACGACCATCACCAAGCCAATGAACGCCGGCATGACGAACACCGCGTTGCCGACCTTGGGTGTCGAAACAAAGACGAGAAACAGCACGTTGATGACGATGGTGAGGTACATCGCCGGGAGTTGCAGCCGAAGGATTCGAAACTGTTCGATCAGCAGGCTATCCGGCGATCTCCAATGGAACAGGCTGTCGAGAAAGCGCGCTAAAACCGATGAAGGGGCCGCGACTGAAGGACTATCCGGAAGTAACTCCTTCCGTTCGGGGATTGACGACACGACCATGCGCTCCACTCTTGTGCGCATCCCACGATAGCCGCCGCACGACGTGCGAATGATGGTACGCTTTAATTCATTATAGGAATGTTATCCTAGGCCGTTGTGAAATGCCGTGAGGAATTGGTACGCGTTGCGATGAATGGAACCAACCTTGCGACAGTAATGAGCGCGGTTTGACGTCAGGGAAAGACCGCGCTGATGACCGACGCAACGTCTGCCGGATCAAGCTCGTCGATGTTGACCTCGACATCCGGACTGACGCTATATCCCATGGTCGTGCCGTTCCGATCGAAGGTCACGGTGACAAGTCGATACCCTTCCCCGGTTCGGATCGCAGCGACGCCACCGACAACAGGAACCCGGTCCGGATCGACGATAACGATCGCATTCGCGGGCAGACCGGGACCAAGCGTTGCACGGCACACCCGCACCCCAAAAGCACGCGGGCCTGCGCGCGCAGGCGCTTCGACGACGGCATCGGTAGCGGCGTCGCCGATCAGGCCGTTCGGCAACGGTGTGCCGATCACCCGCAGCATTCGTGTCTCAGCTGCGACTGTATTCTCCGTCACCGCGGGCGCGGGGGAACTTGGGGTGCGCGACGTGGGCTTGCCCGCTGCATCGGGGGCAGTATCTAGAAGCGACGCGCGCAATTCGGCGACGCGCTGCCGCGTGCGCAGGAGCCGAACTTCCGGATCGGTGATCGCCTCGATGTAGCCGTCGAGATCGCCCCGCAAAAATTGTGCGGTAATCTTTTCCTGAAGCATCGTCCCGGTATCAACGCCGAACAGGCGATAGATCGCGCTGACGGTCGCTTCGTTCCAGCGATCGAGGGTTTTCTGCGCATTCCCGAGCCGCGACAGGATGACCGCGGGCAACCCGTAATCGCGGTCGAGCACGGCGATCGTGAGCGTCCGGTCCTGATTGCGACGCAGCCGCAGGGCTGCAGCCAGAAGCACGGCATTCCGTTCCTCCGCAATCTTCGCGGATCGTACGGCTTGAAAGGGGACGGCCCATGCCGCGATGTCGAACGCGGCGGCGTCAACGTCGATCAACAGGTCGACCGGCGCAATCGCGAGGGCACCAGCAATGCGGACCAATTCGTCCGGACGGGCGAAAATCTCTCCACGTTCGATTTTCGACAGGCGAATATAGGGGATTTCGGGAATGCGCTCGCTGAGCGCCATCAGCTTCTGCAGACCCTTGCGCTGTCGCTGGTCGCGGACGCGGTTGGGAAAGACGAACGCCCGATAGGGATCCGGCGTGATGCCGAGCATCGATCGCTCCGCTTTGCCCGACATCCCGGCCAATTGTTCGCCGCTGGTGGTCGACGGCGCCGTGGAGCGGGTTCGTGTTGTCATGGGGTCGCAATCCAGTACGGAAAAACGCGATGTCGACGACACCGGCCTGGATAGGTATAGGACAGCCAAGACAGATTCAATCGCGCCTAGTGTACAAAATTATTCGCAACCGGCCCGATCAGGCGTGACCAGGCTCCGTCGGGCGCAAACGGCAGGAACGTCGTCGTCGGGCATGTCCCTGACTGATGACGAGTCAGCCAGTCCGGCGACAGCGGCGATGGATGTTCCGACGAGAAGGCAACGCCCCCGCCATCGGTGAAGATGCCGACGATGGGAGGAACCGCGTACGCGGGCCAACGGCGGATCATTTCGCCCAGTAGAACCTTGGCCCCCGTCTGCATCGCGGCGAGCGACCGTCGCAGCGGATCCCGTCGATCGGCGAGATGTGCCTGTGCGAGCGTACCGTCGATCATCCAGAACCGTGTCGTCAGGCGCCGGGCATGGTCTTCGGTGCTGGTGGTCGTATTCAACAGGATCGCGCGGTTGGCGCGCAATAGCGGCCGCGCGTGAAACGCCACGACGGCGGCGACATCGGCCAGGGCGACATCCAGGGCGGAAGGTCGGTACCCCGTGCCCCCGCGCTCGCTGTCTTCGATTGGGAGCAATCGGCGATAGGTCATGCGGGGAGCCCTTGCTCAATGGGATGGCATGGCGTGCGCAGACATCGGCTGCGGTTGGATCCGCAACACTCCGCGGGGCATGTCTCGCCCCGCGGTGTCTGCCCGGGTCGGGTCAATGCCAGATCTGAACGCCTCTCGCATTGCCATCGGTACGCTCCGACTCCGCCAGCGTGGGCCGCACGGATGTCGCAAGCAGGACGTCGTTTGCCGGTCCCTGCCCCGGATTGTCCGGACGCGTGCTTATGGCGACGATGCTGGAGCGGGTGTTGTGGAGCTGCCCCGTGGCGGGCAGGATGGCTACGGCGGGCACGTCGCGAACGGGCGTGGCGCCACGGAGCGTGGAGCGGCTCGCGGGTTTGCGATACTCCGCCATCACCGCGAAGCGCGGATGGGTAGCGGCAAGTTCGCCGATCGCACGCGACGCGCGCTTGGTAATCTGGCGGACACGTTCCTTGGTGATACCGATGCCAGCACCGAGCTCGTCGAGGGTGGTCGCATCGAAGACGCGGCGTTCGACGATTTCCCTGTCGCGCCCGAGCTTCTGCTCCAGCTTCTCGATTTCGAGCGGGCAGACACCGGACGTCCGCACGGGGCGCGGCGGGGTTGCCGTGGGATCGGACACCGCAACGCTTGCGACGCGCTTCGGGCGCGGACGCTTGCGCAACTGCTCCATGCCGGCGGAGCGCTGATGATCGATATACTCGCGAACGAGTGATTGCGTCGCGGCATGCGCCAGATAGTCCGACGCCGCCGCTTCGGTGCGGGCCAATGCGCCTTCGTCCTCGATGATGGATCCGATCGTAGCTTCCTCGCCATCGGTCCCCGCGGCGACGGCGTGCAACGAGATCGTCGTCGCATCGACCTTCTTGGCCGACGGGCGCTGGTCGGTCATCAACCGGAAGCGCAGGCTCTGCAGCTCACCCCGGATCTGCCAGTTGACGAACGTCGTGAACATGGCCTTTTCGGGATCATAACCCTGAATCGCGCGATGGACGGCGATCGCGCAGCACTGTTCCGCGTCGTCCCAATGTCCGGCGAGACCATATTGGCGGATGAAATGGCGGATCCGCGGCGCAATCAATTTGAGGATCGAAACAAACGCCCGGTCGACGGTGGCGCGCTGGCGTGCGCTCGCAACGGCGTCGGTCTTGGGCGTGTTTTCGATAACGATGGAAACTGCGGCTTCCAGAGCAGTCGTGGTCTTCGACATGAGATATCCCCCTAACAGCGCGCTCGGCAGGCCTCGTACAAACTGCCTCCAGCGCCATTTCGGTTTAGCCGCCAAACCTTAATAGGATTGCTAATGTCCTATATGTGTAAATACCTGCTCCTATATATCTACACGCTCGGCGGGAACTGATTTGCCTGCCAGCGCAAGGCCTTCCGTTGCGAAGCGTGATGGTGTCACGTTGCGTTCGATATAATTGAGCAGCCACGACCGGTGCGCGGTTGCCGCGTCGCCGCTGTGCGCGATTCGCTGATTCGCGCTGGCGGCGCCGACCTGCGCGTCGAGCAGCAGCTTCGCGCGGCGGCTGTCGAGCCCGCCGCGCAGGAAGCGGATTGCATCGCCGGTGCCGAGGTGGTGGCCGAGGTACGCAACCTTGGCAACGTTGGCGACGTCCTCCCCGACCGCGACCCCCGCATGTTTGAGCTGGGTCACGCTGCGCAACGCATAATCCGCGGTGGCGTTGATCGAGGCAGCGGCGTCATACCGTAGCGCGAGCAAGGCCGAGCGCGCGGCGGGAAGGACGCGGCCCGTGTCCCCGAGCCAGCCCTGGCGGGTGGCGACGTCGTGCAGCCACGTGCCGGCGCGCTCGGCCTCGCCTTGCCACGTGCCCCCGAGGAACTGGCCAAGGCCGGCGGCGCTGGAGCGGGGATTGCGCGATCCGGTCTTCCAGCTGCCATCGCAATTCTTGGCGGCTTCAGCATTTACGATCGCTGCGAGCGCCGCCGCTGGAATGCCGGTTCGTGCGGCGGCGGCATTCAACGCGCCGGAATAGCGATCATTGGGCCCTAGTCCGGTCGCCGGTCCGCGCGTCGAGTGCATCGGATCGGGCAACGCTCCATTGTCCTCCGGAAGATCCTGCGAAGACAGCCCAGCCAGCCCGACCGGATGCGGCGCAGCGTGCGCCGTCGTGGTCGGAGCCAGCAGCGACAGCAGCGCGTCGAGATCGAAGTCCGGACACGCGGACGCGGTCTCGGCTTGTGCTTCGGTGGTGTCGTTGGTCCCCAGGGCGGCGCGCCACAGTCTGGCGGAGACGTCCCCCCGCGCCTGAGCGTAGAGGAGCGCAGCCTTGTCGGATGCGGGTAGGCGGCTTGGATCGCCGGAAACGATCACGTCTCGCGCCCGCCCTCATCGCGCGAGCGTCGGATCGCGGCCTGACGATGCGTGAAGCGGGCCGCCGAAAAGTCGTCGATCCGCTCCTGCTCGGCGCTTGCCGCAACGCGATCCGCTTCGGCGCGATAGCGGTCCGCAGCACCCGCGATCGCGCGCAGCGCACCATAGGCCTCGGCTGCCTCGCTGCGCAGGCGCGTCAGTCTGGCGTCGACCGAGGCGCGCTCGTGCAGCAATCCGGCACGCTGCGCGCGCATCCGGGCGACGAACGCATGCGCCGAGCAGGCCCATTCGGTCGCGGCGACCTGCGCCTCGTGGCGAACCGAGCGATCGATCGCCGTGCGAGTCTGCTCGATCACCGCGAGCTGATTGACCTCGACGCTGATTGAGACCTGCATCGCGTCCATTTCGCGTTGGCGCAGCCGCAGCGTTGCATCAAAGGGCGTGCTCATGCGGCATCCTCCAGAAGGGTAGCGAGCGCGGCGAAGCTGTGCGTCAAGTCACCGCGATCCTGCTTGGTCTGCGTCAGCAACGCCTCGATCCGGGGCGCCAGCGTGATCGCCCGGTCGACATCGGGATTGGACCCCGTTTTATACGCGCCGAGCCGGACGATTTCCTCCATGTCGGCATAGGTCGACAGGATCGACCGGGCGGCGAGCCGAAGCGCGTTCTGGTCGTCGTCGAGCGCGCCAGGCAGCGTGCGGGACACCGACTTGAGGATATCGATCGCCGGATACCGACCGCGTTCGGCGATCCGGCGCGTAATCACGATATGGCCGTCGAGAATGCCGCGCACCGCATCGGCGACGGGTTCGTTATGGTCGTCGCCATCGACCAGCACGGTGAACAGCCCGGTAATCGACCCTTGGCCGGGAAGCCCTGGGCCAGCGCGTTCGAGCAAGCGCGGCAGTTCGGCAAAGACGGTGGGGGTATAGCCTTTCGTCGCAGCCGGTTCGCCGCTCGCCAAGCCGATTTCGCGCTGTGCCATTGCGAAGCGCGTCACAGAATCCATGAGGCACAAGACGTTGAGACCCTGATCGCGAAAGTGTTCGGCGACCGCGAGCGTGGTCCACGCCGCCTGGCGTCGCATCAGCGCCGGTTCGTCGGACGTGGCCACCACGACGACGCTGCGCGCAAGGCCCTCCGCGCCGAGATCGTCTTCGACGAACTCCTGCACTTCCCGGCCCCGCTCGCCGATCAGCCCGATCACCGCAACGTCACAGCCGGTCCAGCGCGCGAGCATCGACAGCAGGACCGACTTGCCCACCCCCGATCCGGCGAACAGGCCAAGGCGCTGGCCCTGGCAAAGCGGTGCGAAAATATCGAGCGCGCGCACCCCGGTACCGATCCGGCGGCCGACGCGGGCACGTTGCGCGGCAGGGGGCGGGGGCGCCTTGATCGGGCGCGAGTCCGGCCCGGCGGGGAGCGACCCCTTGCCGTCGATCGGTCGGCCCAGGCCGTCGATCATCCGGCCGAGCCAGGCATCGCAGGGTCGGACGACGAACCGCCCGGCGACGAGATCGGCACGCGCACCCGACGCGATGCCCTGCGGGTCGCTGAACGGGAGACAATGCGCAACATTGCGATCGAGTCCAGTCACTTCCGCCGCCACGCTACCGGTGGCGGCGACCACGGTGATATGCGATCCGATCTGTGCCGCCCCGGTGAGCCCTTCGACTTCGATCAAGGCGCCCCGAACCCCGATCACACGACCGAAACGCTGGTCGCGCGGAAGAGTGCGCACCCCGTGCGCGGCTGCGGCAAGCGCTTTCATCGCGGGGCTCAGGCGGCTTGCGATGCGGCGCGACCAAGCGCCGCCGTTTCATATTCGATCAGCATCCGGCAATCCGCCAAGGCGCGATAGAAATCACCGTTGGCGACCTTGCGGGCGAACCGGGCGCAGGCTGCCTTGGCATCGTGCGCCTCCAGTGCTATGATCAGATCTCGCAAGAACCCGACGATCTCGTCGTGGTGCACAGCCGCTCCGGCGGGGTCGATATACGCCATCATGCATGCGAAATAGAGCCGTTTTGCCGGCGGTTATGGCGTCGTTTTGCAGCATAACTTCCCGACCGCGCAGCAGATTGACGCTGTTTTCTACGCACAAATCGGTTCTACCGACCGAGCGGATCACCGCGCCGTTGACGATCATCTGCTCGCCATCACGCAGGGAAATTCGAAGGGTCATCGCTTTGGTCCTACAGGGTGCATGCCTTATTATAGGACTATCGCTGCGAGACACGTCGAACCCAGATAATTTGCGGGCCAATTGGGTTTGTTCGATATCCATCCTACAATTTAAGGGACGAGTGCCACTGGTGCTGCTCGTCCCTTCTTGTCGGAGAATATCCTTGAGCCTCTACTCCGCCCTGTATGCCGGTGTTTCCGGTCTGAGCGCGCAAGCCTCCGCGATGGCCAGCGTTGCCGACAACATCACCAACATCAACACGATCGGCTACAAGAACGCCGATACCCAGTTCCGCACGATGGTGTCCGGCGGCAAGTCCAGCACCAGCGCCTATGCTGCTGGCGGGGTCAATGCCGTGACGCGGTCGCTCGTCTCCAAGGAAGGCGTGCTCGGCGCGTCGAGCAGTTCGACCGACCTCGGCATTACCGGCGCAGGGTTTTTCGTGACCCGCGACGGCACCGGGGCCAACGCCAACATCGCCTACACGCGGGCGGGCTCGTTCACGCCGGACGACCAGGGCTATCTGAAGAATTCGGGCGGATATTATCTGCAAGGGTGGCCGCTCGACGCTCAGGGCGGCGTCGTGAACACCGGCAACCTCGGTGCGCTCGTCCCGATCCGCGTGAGCCAGCTGACCGGTACGGCAGCAGCGACGAGCAAGCTCCAGATGCGCGCCAACCTCGACTTGAACGCCACCGCCTTCACCGGGACCTATGCCGCGGGCGACATCGCCGCAGGCACGACCCCAGCACAATTCTCCCGCCCGTTCGACCTGACGGACGCGCAGGGGGGAAGTCACACCGTGAACATGGCATTCCTCAAGACCGGAACCAACACCTGGGTCGGCGAAATCTACGCCACGCCAGCCGGGGACGTGAACGTCGCGAAGGGTCTGCTCGCGAGCGGGACGATCAAGTTCAATGGCGATGGGACACTCAATCGCGCGGGTTCCAGCCCGGCGCTGTTCGCCGCGCTGACGCCGACCTGGACCAACGGTGCCGGCTCCGGGCCGATCAAACTGGGTCTGGGCAGCGATGGCGGTCTGGATGGCCTCACCCAGTTTGGCGGGGCCTCGTCGCTCATCTCCTCCAGCGTCGATGGCGGGTTGCTCGGCAGCGTCGCGTCGACGCGGATTTCCGAGTCCGGCGTGGTGAGCGCGGTGTTCGACGATGGCTCGTCGCGCGCGGTGTTCCAGTTGCCGCTCGCCAGCTTCCAGAATCCCGACGGCCTCACGCGCTTGCCGGGCAATGCGTACGGGGTTTCCGATCAGTCCGGCGGCGTCGCGATCAACGCGCCCGGATCGCTCGGCTCGGGCAAGATTTCGGCCAACGCGCTGGAGGCATCCACAGTCGATCTGGCGCAGGAATTCACCAACATGATCCGCTTTCAGCGGGCGTACAGCGCTTCCTCCAAGATCATCACCACGGTCGATGAGATGCTGCAGGAAGTGAGCAATCTGAAGCGATAAGCCAGCACGGGACGACCGGGCGGGAAATGGTTCCCGCCCGACAGGGGGAATAGCGGCGTGTCGTTGAACGAGATTTTGGGATCGGCAATGTCGGGACTGGCAGCGTCCCAAGCGGGATTGCGCTCGGTTTCGAACAACATCGCCAATGTCGGCACGCCGGGATATGCCCGCGAGCGCGTGACTCAGACCACAGGCGTCACCTCGGGTCGTGTGAACGGCGTAACGATCGGCGAGCCCAGCCGGATCGCCGATCGCTTCCTGGAAGCAACCGTCTATCGCCGGGCCGGCGACATGGGATCGGCGGACGTCACGTCGTCTTATCTCGACCGCCTGCAATCGTTACTCGGGGCGCCGGGCGCGGAATATGGGCTGCCCTCGCGGCTCGATGCGATCAACGCTTCGGCGGTGGCGATGACGGGGACGCAGGCATCGGCACAGACCGTCGCGGGGTTCACCGCCAATGTCCAGGATGCGATCACCTCGATCGGCCAGCTCGGCTCGGACGTGGACGGGCTGAAAGCCGACGTCCAGTCCGAGGTGGTGCAAAGCGTGGATCGCATCAACGGGTTGCTGGTCCGGATCAACGATCTCAACGGCAGCGTCGCAAGGCTCGAAGGGACCGGGCACAGTTCGGCCGGGGTCGAGGACCAGCGCATGTCCGCGCTCGAGGAACTGAGCGGGATGATGAAGGTCACGGTGCGACAGCAGCCCGATGGCCGGGTCGCGATCGACACGGCTTCGGGCATCCCCCTGCTCGACAACCGCTTGCGACAATTGTCGATGCCGGAATCCGGTGGCAGCACGGCGCAGACGACCTATCCAGTGATCTCACTGCGGTTCGCCGACACCAACAACGGTCCGGGTGCCGCCACCGGCGACAAGCTCGATTCCGCTTCGGTCGGCGGCAAACTGGGTGGGTTGATCGACTTGCGCGATCGCGCGCTCCCGGCGTTCACCGAAAAGCTCGGCGTGTTGTTCACCGGCCTGTCACAGACGCTCAACGCCGTTTCGAACGCCGGCACCACGGTGCCCGCGCCGACGCAGCTGGCCGGTCGCCCTTCCGCAATGACGGGCGCCGACCGGTTAGGGTTCACCGGGTCGGCGGTCTTCGCCGTCACCAAGGCGAGCGGTGAACTGGTCGCGTCGACCACCATCGACTTCTCCGCCATGCCGGCGACCGCGTCGCTCGACGATGCCGTCGCAGCGATCAACGCGGGGCTTGGCGGCGCCGCTACCGCATCCTTTACCGGGGGTGTGCTGTCGATCACGGCAAGCGGCGGCGGCAACGGCGTGGTCATCGCGCAGGACCCGACCAAGCCGAGCGATCGCGGCGGAGTGGGGTTTTCGCAGTATTTCGGCATGAACGACATGGTGCGCAGCGCCGCCAGTCCGCTGGTACCGTCGGGATTCAAGGCCTCGGATCCGCATGGCTTCGCTGCGGGTCAAACGAGCGACATCGTGCTACGCGATACGTCGGGCCGGGCACTTACCAGTTACAAGATGACGGGCACGGTCGGCGGGACCTTCGGCGACCTGGTGACCCAGCTCAACGCCAGTCCGCTCGGCAAGTTCGGCAGCTTCGCGATGGACGACAAGGGGCGGGTCCAGTTCGCCGCCAACGCCAACGTCCAGGGAGCCACGCTCGCGGTCGCGTCGGATTCGACCAATCGTCTCGGGACGGGGCAGTCCTTTTCCAGCATCGTCCAGCTGACCGGCGCCAGCAGTGGGGTCGCCACCGCCGGGGTCCGACCGGATATTCTGGCAACCCCCGCCAAGCTGGGGCTTGCACGCTTCCAGACCGGCACGGCGATCGGCGCGAAGGCGCTGGGCGCCGGAGACAATCGCGGTGCCACGGCGTTCGTCGATCAACTCGCCGGTACGGTCGATCTCGGCAAGGACGGCATCATCTCGACCGGCGCACGCGCCGCCGGCCTGTTCGGGAACACCGGACTGGCGGCGTCGCAGGCCACGTCGTCGCTGGCCGACGCGACCGCGCGGCGTGACGATGCGGTCAACCGGCGCGACAGTTTCTCGGGCGTCAACATCGACGAGGAGCTGTCGAACATGGTCGTGCTGCAAAGCAGCTATTCCGCTGCAGCGCGCGTCATCACCACGGCAAGCCAGATGTACGACACCTTGTTGTCGATGATCAGATAGGAATTCCAATGTCCCGCGTCGCAACCATCCCGCTCCAGCGCACCATGTCCGCCGCGATCCAGCATTCCCAGCAGTTGCTTGCCAACACCCAGCTGCAGCTCGCGACGGGCAAGAAGGCGTCCGATTATGCGGCGCTGGGGACCGAGGCGGTGCGCAACCTCTCGACCCATTCGCTGACCGCGCAGCAGGATGCCTATGTCAAGGCATCGACCCGGGTCGGCACGACGCTGGCGCTGAACGATACGAATATCGGCGCGATCGACACGAGCGCCTCGTCGCTGAAACAGGATTTGCTCACCGCGATCGGGACGAAGCAGGGCGCGGGCCTGAACGACGCGATCACCGCGGCGTTCAACCAGTTCCGGGCGTCGCTCAACGCCTCGGACAGTGGCGCCGCCTTGTTCGGGGGCGCGCAGACCGACGCGCCGCCGTTCCTGCCCAACACCTTGGCCGATACGATCGCCACCCCGGCCTCGGCCGCCTTCGCCAATGACGGGATTAAGGCATCGGTCCGGCTGTCGGACAATGTCGACGTCCAATATGGGATTACCGCAAGCGATCTGGGCAAGGGTCTGTATGCGGCGTTCCAGACGCTGGCCGGTGCCGGGACGATCGGCACGACGCCGACCGCAGCGCAGCTGGACACCCTGACCAAAGCCGCCGGGCAGATCGACTCCGGTCTGACCGGCCTGCGCGCGATCAACGCCGAAAACGGGCGCAAGCAGGCGCAGACCGAGACGCTCGGTACGCGTGCAACCGATCGATCGCTGCTGATGCAGGACATCATCTCGCGCAACGAGGATGCCGACCTCGGGCAAGTCGCGATCGACCTCGCGCAGCAGAAGACGATGCTGCAAGCGAGCTATTCGGTCTTTTCCCAGCTCTCCGGGCTCAGCCTCGTCAGCTATCTGCGCTAATCGGTCCGCGGACCCACGGGTTAGCCCGTGGGTCCGCTCGGCGCCGGCGCCGCATCGACCAGATTGGCGATGTCGCCGGCCGGACTCGCCGACGGAATGGCGGACATCGCCGCGCTGACCGTGGCCGGGTCGATCGCGCCGATCGCGGCGGTCAGCGCTTCGAACGCCGCGGCCGTCGGTAACGTCCGGAACGCAGCGGCGTACCGGTCATGCAGCCGCGCCAGCGCATCCTCGCGGCCCAGCATTGCCAGCGCGATCGCATAGCGCAGCACCTTCGCCTGGACGACCTCGGTCATCGGTTCGGTGCCGCGTCAGCGTCGCTTCGGTCACCGCAGCGAGAGATTTCCAGTCGTGCCGCTTCCAGTAGAGTTCGCCGCGGATCGCGAGGCCGTCGGGGACTTCCTGGAGTACGGCGAGCGCTTCGTTGGTCCGGCCGAGCTGATCGAGCGCCACCGCCTCGACGCGGTGGCGATCCCACAACATCGCGTCGGGATAGGCGTTGGCTTCGGTCGCGCGGATCGCCTCCAGCGCGCGCGCGGGCTTGCCGGCGAGGATGAACAGCGACGCCACCCGCGCCGACAACGGCCCCTGGGCGATGTCCTGCGTGCGGACCATCAGCTGATGGTCGAGCAGTTCGGCCGCGCGGTCATACAACCCCGCCGCCTGCAACCGATCCGCGAATTGCACGACGAGCAGGTCGCCCCCTGCCCCGGCCGGCGAAAGATCACGATAGTCCCAGTACAGGCCTGCGATCTGATCGAGCGGCATGGGATTGTCGGGGGCAAGCGCGGCGGTGATCGTCGCCTGCAACTCGGTGACCAGCGTGCCGCGCCCGGGCCCACCGTCGAAATAGCGGAACAGCGTTGCACCCGCATCGAGTGTGCCACGCAGGTCGTGGTGCTCCCGCGCTACGCGATAGGATAACAGCAGCGCACGCCGTTCGATGTCGCCGCCGCGCCAGACGAAGCGAATGTGGCGCAGCTTGGCTTGCACGTCGCGCTGCGCGGTGCCGCGCGCGACCGCGTCCTCGAGCAGGCTGAGCTGGGAATCGAGGCGTTGCTCCCGGTCGCCCGACGTCGCCGCCCGCCCAAGCAGCAACGCTCCTTCGGCCGATTGTCCGAGCGCGAGTTCGGCGCGCCCCCGCAGCAAGTTGGCGGCCGGATCCGATGCGGCCAGCGCCTTGAGTAATTGCAGCGTCGCGGCGGGTTTGCCCAGCATCGCCGCGCTGCGTGCGATGGCCAGCAGGAAGGGCGCGCGCGCCGCGCGGTGCCGCGCGTTCAGCGCGGGCAAGGCGCATTGCACCTGCTGAGCCGCCTGCCCTAGGAGATTGCCTTCGGACAGTGCGAGCATCCGCCAGGCGCACGCCTCGGCGTTATTGGCCAGGGCGTCCGTGGAGAGCGCGGCGACGGCAGCTGCGGGACGGTGCAGCAGCGTCAGGGTAGCCCCCAGCGCAAGCTGGAAGGAAGGGACCAGAACGATATCGGGTTCGTCCTGCCGCATCACCTCGAGCACGCCCAGCGCCTCTGCCGCGCGGCCGAGCCCGATCTGGCTGCGGGCATAGGCCCAGCGCGCTTCCTGCCGGCCCGCAGGCGTCGCCGCGATCAAGCCGGCCCACGCCTGATCATGGCTGATCACGATCCAGCCACTCGGCGCGGTGACTCCCGGCAGATCGGAGAACTTCGGGGCGAAGGGGACGATCGCGCTCGGCGTACGAACGGGGACGATCGGGGCGATCGCGGAATCCGCGTCGGCATCGCTCTCGGACAGCGCGGGGTCGACCGCCGCCGCAACACTCGTCGGCGCGACCGGGCTGGGCGCAGTGCCCGGCACCGGAGACGCTGCGATCAAGGCGGTCGTCGCGGCAAGCGTGAGCACGGACCGCATCAGTGCGTGCCCAGCAGGGGTAGCAACGTAACGGCGACGGCCCCCGCGATGCAGGCGCTCAGGAACACCACTGACCATAACAGCGCATGCGATGTCGGCCCGGCACTATCCGGTGCCGCTGGCGCAATGCTATCGGCAGCGGGAGTATCGGCACTGCGGCGAGCCGGTGTGGCCGCTGGCCCCGCATCGACCACACTGACGCGGCCCGGCCTCTGATCGCGGCTCATAGAATGTTCCTTCGGGAGTGTTCTCTTCTATTATAGGAGAAAGGGGCGCGGTAGCCGTGCCCCCGGGGCCGGAGTTCGAACCATCGCCAAAGCATGTCTCAAGGTCGTGGCGCTGGCAGCGCTTGCTTCGGCAGCCCGCGCGAGCGCGGTTGGCGCCCCCTCGCTCCCGCTGGAGCCGCACTTCGTCGCGATGCCCGCGATCGTCGTCCCGATCATCGGGTCCGACCGGATCGAGGGGTCGTTGCGGTTCAAACTGGTGCTGGCGGCAAACGATTCGGCAAGCCTCGAGCGGCTGACGGCGCGGTTGCCCGAGTTGCGGGCGGTGTCGGTCGCGGGCGCGATCGAATTTTCGCGGCTGTTCGCCTCACCGCAAACCGCGGTGGATGCACGGCGGCTCAGCGCCGACCTGACCGCAGCCTTGTGCGCCGAGGACCCGGGTATCGCGCGCGTCCTGATCGTCGAAGTCTCCGCCGAAAGCTGAGCGAGACGAGGCTTTGCACGGCGACGCAGGCTGGATCGCACGCCTGTTCCATAAGCCACATTCGGTGCGACGGCCCCGTAATGCTGGATCCGTTCGCTCGCCAGCGATCCCCGCAAGCTTCCGCTGCCTGTCGTAGCGTCGGCGTTGGCCTCATCTATGCGCCAAGGCGGATCGTTACTACACCACCACGGAGAGCAGCGGAATTTGAGGAGGACGGGATGCTTCATTGGGCTTTGTCGGCCGCGGCGGGAGTGGCCACCGTGACCTCTGGCTCCGCCAGCCCGCCGCAATGCGTGCGTTCCGGTATCTACGTCCTGGACCGTGAACGGAGCGACGACGTGCAGAAAGCGATCACGAGCGGTGTTTCCGGCCTTCCCAACACCGACTACTTCTCACGCAGGCTGCGAAAGGCCAACACGGTTACAGATGAGATCAGAATCTCGAATTCCCCAATCCGGTTCTCGATCAAGTACGAAACCAGACCGCAGATTCTCGTTTTGAAAAGCGGGGAGCCGACGCAGTGGAAGCTCAACGATGGGCAGGTCTTCGATGTATCGGCAAAAGCGAACGGTGAAGCCGTTTTGCTGAAGTTCCACGCGGCCGACAACGAGCGGACCACGATATATCGGATCGTTGGACCCCAGTTTGTCGAAGAGACGACGATCATCAGTCCCCGGCTCTCCACGCCAATTCGCTATCAGCTCCTTTATAACCAAGCGAAATGCTAGGATACACGAGATGGAATTTCTGGCGGACTGTGGGTCCCTAGCCAGCGCGGCTTGACGACCATCTCACGCCCGTCGGGCCGAATGGGATTTGCATCTCTTTGGCCGTGCCCCCGCCGATCCACTTGTGGCTCACAGCCCCGTACGTTTTGGCAGCTTGATCCCGGGGTAGTCCCTTGATCGGCGGGCTTCTTTGCGCGCGAGCGACATGCTCAGGTCTGCCGCGCCCTTGGGCGTCATCGACGCGAGGATCATTGCGGTGGACCGATCGCGCATGCGCTGCGCGACCTTCATCTGCACGTCCATGTCGAGCTGTTCGAACACCATTGCGGCCTTGGCTGGCTTCATCGCCTGATAGATCTTGGCGAGATTATCATATTGCGCCCCTTCTACGGGTGCCCCGCCAGCGGTACCGGTGGCCCCGGCCGCGCCGGCGGGGGGGACGATATCGGCGGCCTGCTGTCGTGCGCGCAGATCGCTCTTGATCCGTTCCTCGGTGGCGCGAGCGGCCTGTTCGCGCAGGACCAGCGCCCGGTTGCGCAGGGTCGTCGATTGGTCCCGTGTCGCCATATCCTGCTTGATCGCCGTGCCCAGCCGAGTGGGCGGCGCTTCGGGCGTCGGGGAGGCCACGCCTACGGCATGAGTCACGGTCGAGATCGCCGCCGCGGCAGCGGTCAGCATCAGCAACGAAGGGCGGCGGATCATGCCGCCGTCTCCGCGACGGCCTGGGCTGGAGCGTTTGTCTGCACGGGCACTTCTGTTTCCAGCTGCGCGGTCTGCGTCGGTTCCACCTTGGTGACCTGAACCTTGGCGGTCAGCGCCTTGGACCTGGAAAGCTTAGCCGCCCCTGTTTTGGACGCCTCTGTCTTCGACGCCTCTGTTTTCGACACCCCCGCCTTGGACACCCCTGCCTTGGCCGGTGCTGTCTTGGCCGGTGCTGTCTTGGCTGGTGCCGGCTTGGCCGGTGCCGGCTTGGCCGATACCGCCTTGGACTGGGCCGAGGCGCTTTTCGCGACTGCCTCGACGATCCGTTCGGCCACGGCATCGCCGATGCCCGCCATGACCGTCAGCTCCTCACGCATCGCGGTGCCGGTGGCGATGACGCGGGCGTTGGCGGCGCAGTCGGTGCGCAGGATCTCGCGAAGATCGGCCAGCACGACACGCGCGCGCGCGGTCGAGGCGTCGAGCGCCGCGACCATTGCGGCGAACTCGTCGCCCTTCACTGCGCGCAGGCAGCGCATCATGCGAACACTCTGGACGAGAACCGCGATACAGAAGAGCATCGTGATGATGTTGCTTAAAGTGGCGAAGCTCATCGCTTGATGTCCTTGAAAATGTCGGCGACCATCCGGACGGCGATATTGTTGCAGCGTTGCCCGATCTGCGCGCGACCGAGCGTCACGCCGCCGCATTGGATTTCGAGGGCATCGTCGGGGGAGGCGTGCAGCCCGATCGTCTGACCGACCGCAAAGTCGCGGATTTCCTCAAGCCGCAGGGTCCGCTCGCCGAGCACGACATCGATCGAGACATCGGTCTTGCGGAGTTCCGCCGCCATATGCGCTTCCCAGATGTTTCCGCGCCCGACCTTCTGGCCCATGAAGCGCTGGAGCAGCTTCTCGCGGACGGGCTCCATCGTGGCATACGGCAGCAGGATGCTGAACTTGCCGCCGCGCCCTTCCATGTCGACGCGGAAGGTGGCGACCGCGGCGATGTTGGTCGGGCCGGCGATCGCGGCGAAGCGCGGGCTCGTCTCGATCCGTTCGAGCACCATGGAAATCGGCGCGATCGGTTCGAACGCAGTTGCCAGGTCCGCCAGGGCCAGCTCGAGCATCTTGGACACCAGCGTCGTTTCGATCGTGGTGAACGCCCGCCCCTCGATCCGCATCGGCGCCCCGCCGCGACGCCCGCCGAGCAGCGCATCCACCACGGCGTAGATCAAGCTCGATTCCACGGTGATGACACCGTAATTATCCCATTCGGGCACGTTGAACACGCCGATCATCGCGGGCATCGCCAACCGGCCCATGAATTCGCCGAAGCGGATCGAGGTCAACTCGTCGAGGCTGACGTCGATCGCATCGGACGTCAGGTTGCGCATGCTGCTCGCAAAGGTGCGGACCATGTGTTCGCACGCGACTTCCAGCATGGGGAGCCGCTCGTGGCTGATCACGTTAGATTCAATAACGGCCTTCAGACCGCTTTTCTTCGCAACCGGCGCGCTGCCGCCGAACAGGGCATCGATCCCGGCCTGATCGAACGCATCGCCGTCCCCGGCGAGCATCGTCGGGACCGGGATGTCCAGATCCATGAAATCGTCGCTCATTGCTGGACCAGGTCCTGGATGAGGATATCCTTGAGCTTCCCTGGCCCCAGCGCGGCGGTGGCGCGAACCAGCATTTCTTCCTTGATACGGAACACCGCAGCCGACCCGGCGAGGTCTTCCGGTCGCAATTCGCGCAGGAAGGGCTGGAACGCATCGACGATCAGCGGCAGCTTGGCTTTGATCTCTTCCCCCTTGCTTTCCGAAACCGGCACCAGCGTGAAACGGATCTTGAGGAACCGCGCGGCACCGTCCGCGCCCCGCAGGTTCACCACCATCGCGGGCGCATCGATATAGGTCACCTCGGCCCCGTCATGGGATTCGGCGACCGGCTCGCCAGGCGCGGCGGCGCCTCTGGTCATCAGATACAGCGTGACCCCGCCGCCGACCACGAGCAGCAGGATCACCGCCGCCACGATGACCATCACCCGCTTGCTGAAGCGCGGACGCTTGGCGGGCGGGACCACGACATCGGCGTCGATGATCTCACTCGAAGGCTCAGATGAGGACAACGGCGCGCCTTTCGTTTCGGGCGGGATCGGGAGAAACCGTCAACCACACGCCCTTCGGACAATTCCATTCTAATATAGGATAAGTGCGCGGCAATTTCTGCCTAGTGCGATCCGAACGACGATTTATCTGGAGTGCGCAGGAATGGATGTCTCCTCCTATGTTTTGCTGAGCCACGAGCAGGCGCTGCAGCGCCGTCTGGACGTGACCGCCAACAACATGGCCAACAGCAGCACGGTCGGGTTCAAGCGCGAGCAACCGGTCTTCCACGAATATGTCCAGAAGGGCGGCGACACGCACATCCCCGAAGCGGACACCACGTCCTTCGTGCTCGATTATGGCGCGATCCATGACACCGCGATGGGAGCGTTCCAGCCGACCGGCAACGCACTCGACCTGATGATCGACGGCGCGGGCTATTTCGGCGTGGAAGCCCCCGACGGCGGCACCGCTTTCACGCGCGCAGGCTTCGTCAAGGTGCTAGCCTCCGGCGATTTGGCCACCGCCGGGGGGCAGCGGCTGCTCGACGCGAACGGCCAGCCGATCAACGTCCCGCCCGATCAGCAGGCGACGCTCAGCATCGGCAAGGACGGTTCGGTGATGAGCGGCGCGGCCGTGCTTGGCCGGATCGGCGTGACGGTCTTCGCCGACGAAGCCACGGTGTCACCGCGCGGCGATGGCCTGATGGCCGGCACGAACGGCCGCGTCCTTTCGGCTGCCGAGACCAAGCTGACCGCAGGCGGCGTCGAAGGCTCCAACGTCCAGTCGATCGTCGAGACGACTGCGATGGTCGAGGTCCTGCGCTCCTACCAGTCGAGCCAGCGCCTCTCGCAAGCGATGGACGACATGCACAAGAACGCGATCGACCGGCTCGGACGCTTCACCTGATTGCGGCTTCCGCACTTCCTCTCCTGAAAGGTTTTCCATGCGTTCTCTCTCGATCGCCTCCACCGGCATGTTGGCCCAGCAGACCAACGTCGACGTCATCTCGAACAACATCGCCAACATGAGCACGACCGCCTTCAAGCGGCAGCGCGCGGAATTCCAGGACTTGCTGTATCAGCAGGTGTCCCGCGCCGGCGCCGCCTCCGGCAACGATTCCAAATTGCCGACCGGGATCCAGATCGGCGCCGGCGTGAAAACCGGCGGGATCTATCGCATCGCCGAGCAAGGGGCGTTGGCGAAGACCGATAACCCGTATGATCTCGCAATCCAGGGAAAGGGGTTTTTCCAGATCACCATGCCCAGCGGGGAAACGGGCTATACCCGTGACGGTTCGTTCCAGCTTTCGGACCAGGGTGAACTCGTCACGGCGGATGGCTTTCCGGTCCAGCCCGGCATCACGGTTCCGCAGGGCGCGCTTGCGGTAACGGTGTCGAAGACGGGGGAAGTCCAGGTCACGCTATCGGGTACGCCGACGCCCCAGACGATCGGCCAGCTTCAGCTGGCGACGTTCGTCAACGAGGCCGGGCTCGAAGCCCTGGGTGGCAACAATTTCCTTGAAACCGCCGCCTCAGGGCAAGCGACGGTCGCGTCCGCCGGAGAGCCCGGTTTCGGAATGCTCACCCAGGGGTTTGTCGAACAGTCGAACGTCAATCCGGTCAGCGAGATCACCGCGCTGATCACCGCGCAACGCGCGTACGAGATGAACAGCCGGGTGGTGAAGACCGCAGACGAGATGCTCGCCACCACCAGCCAGTTGCGCTGAAATGCGCTTGCCGCATGCGCTCGTGCTGGGATCGGTTCTCGTCGTTGGTTCGGCGCAGCTCCACGCCCAGACCGGGATGACGCCGCCCGCCCCGCTCGTGGTGGTTCCGGTGCTCGACCGCGCCATCGCCAAGGGCGATGTGCTCGGCGCGAGCGATTTCACCACCCGCGAAGTGCCCGCCGCGCAAGCGCGCGCGGTGGCGCTGGTCAAGGATGTGGCGGGGATGGAGGCGTCGCGCGCGCTTTCCGCTGGCGCGATCGTGCGAAGCTCGGACGTGATCCGGGTCCAGCTGGTCCGCCGCGGCGAGCCCGTCACGATCGCGCTGCGCGACGGCGGCCTGTCGATTACCGCGCAGGGGCGTGCGCTGGCGAGCGGTGCCGCGGGTGATTTCATCCGCGTCGTCAGCCTGTCGACCAATCAGACGCTGGACGGCGTCGTCGAGGCGACCGGCACGGTCCGCATTTCGGCGCGCTAACCCTGTTTCAAGGAACGATAATGAAGAAGATGGTCGTGTTGGTCGCCTTGGCGACCGCGTTGTCCGGTTGCGGTGCGGTGGGCCATCTCAAGGCGGTCGGCAAGGCGCCAAAACTGACGGCGATGGACGAGAGCCCCAATCCCGCGGTCGAAGCGTCGCTGGGTCTTCAGGGTGCCGCCAATCGTGCCGGCGGACCGTCGTCAGCCCCGGTGATCGCGCCGCCGCCCAGCGCTTCGCTGTTCCGGACTGGCGGCGGCGCGTTCTTCCGCGATCAGCGCGCCGGGCGGGTCGGAGATATCCTGACGGTGTTGATCAACATCGCGGATAAGGCTGCGGTCGACAACAGCACGACACGCTCGCGCGGAGGGTCCGAGAAAGCGGGGGTCAGTGCGCTGCTTGGGCTGCAGACACCGCTGGCATCGGTCCTGCCCGGCGCGGTCGACCCGTCCAAGCTGGTGGACACCAGCTCCACCTCCGCGTCCAACGGCGCCGGCAAGACCAGCCGCAGCGAGACGATCAACATGACGATCGCGGCAACGGTGGTGGGAGTAATGCCCAACGGCAATCTGCTGATCCGTGGCAAACAGGAAGTCCGCGTCAATTTCGAACTGCGGGAGCTGGTCGTCTCGGGAATCGTTCGCCCCGAAGACATCGCGCGCGACAACAGCATCCACCATACGCAGATCGCGGAAGCGCGCATCAGCTATGGCGGCCGCGGGCAACTGACCGACGCACAGCAGGCGCGCTGGGGACAGCAGATTTACGACGCGCTGTTTCCGTTCTGACCGGCCACCGTGCGGATCGTGGCTAACGCCGTCTTAACGCTAAATAAACCAGCCACTCAATTTTGATTGTCCAATATTTCTTTCCACAATGAGAGGCGAGCCAAGATGGTTTTTGGTTTGTCGCGGGCCAGCGCTTCTGGTCCAGGCTGCAGAAGCGGCCTTCTATCCAAGAAGGAATGATCATGGGCTTTTCGGTCAACACCAATACCGGCGCGATGGCAGCTCTCCAGAGCCTGACGTCGACGACCAAGGCGCTCAGCACCACGTCGAACCGCATCACCACCGGCCTCAACGTGGCATCGACCAAGGACGACTCGGCAGCGTACACCACTGCGCAGAGCCTCCGCAGCGATCTGGGTGGCCTGCAGTCGGTCTCGTCGTCCTTGTCGCGCGCCAAGAGCGTGACGGACGTCGCGGTTGCCGGTGCGGAGCAGATCTCGGACGTCGTCAACCAGATGAAGGCGAAAGCCTATCAGGCGGCTGACACCGGGATCGATCAGCCGGCACGTGACCAGATCAACAAGGACTTTACCGCCCTTCGCGATCAGATCACGACCGTCGTCAATGCATCCAGCTTCAACGGGACCAACCTGTTGAAGGCAAGCGGCGGGGCCGTTTCGGCGCTCCAGTCGCTGCAGGACAGTGACGGCGCGACGACCGGCTGGCAGGCTGACACGTTGTCGGTCGCCAACCAGGGTCTCGACCTCGGTGGTACGGTCGTCACGGTCGCAGCGAGCGGCAACATCAGCACGGCTGCTGCGGCAGCCACGATGGTCGATACGCTCACAACGACCCAGACCAACCTCGCCACGTCGCTCAGCAACCTCGGCTCGGCTTCGCGTAAGATCGATGCGCAGTCGACCTTCACGAGCAAGCTGTCGGACTCGATCGACGCAGGTATCGGCAATCTTGTCGATGCCGATCTGGCGAAGGAGTCGGCGAAACTTCAGGCCCTTCAGGTCAAGCAGCAGCTTGGCGTGCAGGCTCTGTCGATCGCCAACCAGGCACCGCAGACGATCACGTCGCTGTTCCGTTAAGGAGTGGCGACACCCCGGGTTCGCCCGGGGGGTCGAAGGAGAGGGCCGGGATGGTTTGCCATCCCGGCCCTTTTCGTCACGACGCGGCGGCGCATCTCCGTAAAGCCGCTTCGTCTCTCTGGTATCTATGAAGGAATCCGCGGTGTTTCCCAGAGTTCGCGAGATCATCGACGCCTTCGGTGCACGCTTGCAGGTGAGTGTGGAAGCGCATCCGACAGGATCTCTGGTTGTCTTCAACCGGCCCGATCGGCCGCTCTATCCCAGTGCGATGCTCGATGGGTACGGCGTCGAAGTCCTGTGCGGCTATATCATGGCCGCCCGGCTCGCGCTCCCCAACGGACTTCCTGACGAAACCGTCGACGGCCCCTTTCCGGCACGCTTTGCCTTGGCGCGCGGCGATCAGGTCACCTTGGTGATGCAGCAGCCGAACGAGCACCGGGGCTTCGAAATCCCGGCACCGTTCTGGGATCGTCTCTATGCCGAACTGTGCGTTGTTATCGCACACTCACGCGAACTCAGCCGTCGTACCGCAAGACGTCTCCAGTAACCGAACACATCTAATTTTTCATTCCTCTTCCTGATATTAGGGACATTCCCTCAGTATATTTATCCAATATTATCCGTCTATTCCGACGCAATCAGGGCTATCGCGCGGCGATATCAGCCGCCCCTTGGCCCTTTCTGGGAGTTCTACGTGATGTTCGAAGTGTCCAACGATAGCGCCGTAGACCCCAAGCTCGCAGGAGCGGGTCAGCAACCGGAATATCGCATCAGCTTGACGTTATCCGTGCCGGATGCGGACGCGCTATGGGCTGCCGCGGCGGCGCGTCTGCTGGTTGCCCCGGGGATGACGCTCGACGACGTGGTCGACGTCATCGGCCCCCGCCAGGATCCCTCGGTCCTCGATTGCCTGACCGCCGTCGTCAGCCCGGACGCCATTCCAGGGTGCGTGCTCGACGATTTCTGGATCGATAGCCTCAAAGGCTGCCCACCGCGGCTGGACTCCGCCGTCACCCGTTCGGATTCCCATCCGGATGGGCACGCCTCGAGCAGCGACCAGCCGATGCGACGCATGCTCGTCCCCCGCAAGCTTTACCCAACACTGCACGTTTCTCGGTAAATCGCGCCCCGCGGGTGCACGACCGCGACGGGCTATGCCGAAGTTTCGGCGGCCATCCTGACGACGGCATTGGACGACAATGCGTGCTGCCGACGATACGGCATCGTACAGGTCCACCTGCGCTCACTCGCCGCGCGAAACCGACGTACCCAGAATTTGTCCGGAAACAGGGCGCCGCCTTTTAAGGAGGCGCCCTTTGCAGGCGTCATTAGCGGGTTCACGCGACACATCGACTTGCCCGCGTACCGACGCAAGGGTCAGCCCGTCCGTCCTGGTCGATTTTTCCGGATGTGTAATCGTCCGTGTGACGGAACGCTGGCGGAGACGGAGAGATTCGAACTCTCGGTACGGTTTCCCGTACGACGCTTTAGCAAAGCGTTGGTTTCAGCCACTCACCCACGTCTCCAGGTCACGGCGAGGTGGCTCTATAGCCGCGCTAATCGCTGTGATCAACACCGCGTTTGCACGTCATCCAACGTGAAATCGACTCCGCCGGTCGTGGCGTTCATTGTGGTGTCATGTCATGGCGCGCTACGGTCGATGATGATGCTGGGGAGAATGACGATGCGCACGAGTTGGTTTGCAGTCCCGAAGGTCGGGGCCATGCTGGCGCTCGTGCTCGCAACGCTCCCGCTGGAGGCGCAGGTTCGCACGATCGATCCCAACCAGCCAATCGATTCCGACCTTACCCGGTCGGATACCGCCACGAGCCCGCGCGCGCCGTCGGCCAGCACCGCGCGATCGGCGCAGACCCCGCAAAACGCCTATCCCGCCGACACCGGCACGCCCCCGCCCTATCCCCAGGCGGCCTATCCGGAACAGCAGACCGCACCGCCGCCATCGCCGCGCTACCCGGATCCTCCCGCGAATGGCACCGGCACGCCACCCGCCAACCCGGCGGACGTTGCGGCACAGGATGGTGCGCGCGCCGGCGCGGACGCCGCCGCGGCGCAAAGTCAGACTTTCCAGCAAGGGGAACTGCTTGCGGCCGCAGAGGGAACGTTCGGCAAGGGTGCAGCGGGTCTCGCCGGCATCCTCGAGCGGACGCTGAAGGAGCAGGGGCAACCCAACGCCTACATTTCCGGCCGGGAAGCGTCCGGCGCGATCGTCGTCGGCTTGCGCTATGGCAAGGGCACGATGTTCCACAAGGTCGAAGGCGAACAGCCGGTCTATTGGACCGGCCCCTCGGTCGGCTTCGATCTCGGCGGCGACGCCAACAAGGTGTTCGTGTTGGTCTACAATCTGTACGACACGGCTGAACTGTTTCACCGCTTCCCGGCCGCCGAGGGTCGCGTCTATTTCGTCGGCGGGTTTGCCGCGACCTACCTGCGGCGAGGCAACACCGTGCTCATCCCGATCCGGCTCGGCGTCGGCTGGCGGCAGGGGATCAACATCGGGTATATGAAGTTCAGCAAGACGTCGAAGTGGTTCCCGTTCTGACCGGGGGGCGCGTGGCCGCGATGACGTGGGCCGGGTGATCCGGCCTATCCTCCGCGCGCTTCTCGCGCTGGCGTATATGGCGGCGGGGATCCTCCACGTCTTCGTGCCAGCACCCTTTCTCAAGATCACCCCCGATTGGGTGCCCTTTGCCCCCATCGTCATCATGGTGACGGGGCTGTGCGAGATGGCTGGTGCGATCGCCCTGTTCGTGCCGCGCCTGCGCTGGTGGGCGGGCACGATGCTCGCGGTCTATGCGGTCTGCGTCTATCCCGCCAACGTGAAACACGCGTTCGATTACATCACGCATGGCACCGGCGGCCTCAGCCTGTGGTACCATATCCCGCGTCTGGCGTTTCAGCCGGTGATCGTCTGGTGGGCGCTGTTCGCCGGATGCGTCGTCGACTGGCCCTTTGCGAACCGGAAACCCGCCCATGACTGAACCGACCGACGAAATCCTGATCGACACGCCCGATGGGCCGATGACGTTTGCCGAATGGAAGAAGAAGCATCCGGTTCAGGTCCCGTCGCGCCGGACCAAGGGCAAGGATCTCCCGGTGAAAGTGAAGCGCTTCACCGAGAAGTGAGGCGATCCCGCATTTTCGATGGCACCACTGTGCGTTTCATCCGTTGCGCTCCCGAACCATGCCGGACCGGTGTGGCAAAATACGAAAGGAACCCCAGATGAACGAGAACACTTTCAAGGGCGAAGCCCAGAACGTCACCGGCTCGCTGAAGGAAGCCGCTGGCAATTTGACCGGCAGTTCGAAGCTGCAGGGTGAAGGCGTCGCAGATCAGATCACCGGCGGCGTCAACAAGGCGATCGGCGCGGCGCAGGACGCGATCGCGACGGGCCCGGGCCCGCTGATCAACCAGGCGCGCGACTTCGCCCGTGCAAAGCCTTGGGCGACGGCAGCGCTGGTCGGCACGATCGGCCTCGCGCTCATCAACACGCTGCGCGGCAAGAAGTAAGCTCCGAGAGAGGGGCCGGTCCGCCGGCCCCTCTCCGCATGCGCGATCAGCCGAAATCGATCGCTTCGAAACGGATTGGCTCGCCAATCGCGCTTTCGGCCAACGTCCCTTCCCACATCACCCGGTTGCCGCGAACGACGGTACCAACGGGTCGACCCGTCACCGTCATGCCGGTGAACGGCGACCATCCGCACCGCGACGCGAGCCAATCCTGCTCGATCGTCCACCGGGCCTTCAGATCGACGATCGAAAAGTCTGCGTCATAGCCGACCGCGATCCGCCCCTTGCCGACGATGCCGAACACGCGCTGCGGCCCCGCGCTCGTCAGGTCGATGACTCGTTGGAGCGTAGTGCGCCCTTCCGCGACGTGGTTGAGCATCAGCGGCAGCAGCGTCTGGACTCCGGGCATCCCGCTAGGGCTGTCGGGGTAAGGCTTCGACTTTTCCTCCAGCGTGTGCGGCGCATGGTCCGACCCCAGAATGTCGACGACGCCCTGTTGCAGCCACTTCCACAATCCGTCGCGATGCGCGCCCGAGCGAATCGGCGGGTTCATCTGCGCCAGCGTACCCAGCCGCGGATACGCTTCCTCCCCGGCGAGCGTCAGATGCTGCGGCGTTACTTCACAGCTCGCGATGTCCTTGTTCTGACCGAGCAGTGCCAGTTCGGCAGGCGTGGTGACGTGCAACACGTGAATCCGCCGCCGCGCCGCGCGCGCCAGCTCGAGAATCCGCCGCGTGGCGAGCAACGCGCTTTCGTCATCGCGCCACACCGGATGCGACGAGGCATCGCCAGGAATCCGCTCGCCGGTGCGCGCGTTCATCCGCGCTTCGTCCTCGGCGTGGATCGCGACGCGGCGATGGCCCGAGGCGAGCACCTCGGCCAGCCGCGCGTCTTCGGAGACAAGCAAGTCCCCGGTCGATGCCCCCATGAAGATCTTGACCCCCGCGGTTCCGGGCAAGCGCTCGAGTTCGGCAAGGTCGGCGGCGTTATGGTTGGTCGCGCCGACGTAGAACGCATGGTCGCACCACATCCGGTGATGCGCGCGTGCCAGCTTGTCGCCGATCGCGTCCGCCGAATCGGTATTAGGCTTGGTGTTGGGCATTTCGAACACCGCGGTCACACCCCCCAGCACCGCCGCGCGCGCGCCGCTCTCCAGGTCTTCCTTGTGGACCAGTCCCGGCTCGCGGAAGTGGACCTGCGTATCGATCACGCCCGGCAACACGTCGAGCCCGGTGCAGTCGAGCGTCTCGCCAGCGTCATCGCCCGCCAGCGAACCGAGCGCGACGATCCGCCCCGCCACCACGCCGACGTCGATCGACGCGGCGCCACTCGGCAAGTGCACCGTGCCATTCTTCAGGATCAGATCGTACGCTGCCATCACTGCCTCTTATGCAAAGCCCAATGGTGTCCTATCTCGTCAGGATGACCGAAACCACCCTTCCCGCGCCGTCGATCCCATTCCCGTCCGGCACCATGCTCGCCGATCGCGCGCTGTTGCGCGTTTCGGGGGAGGATACGCGGGGCTTCCTGCAGGGGTTGATCACGCAGGATGTCGCTACGCTCGATGCGGCCGCGCCGCGGTGGGGCGGGTTGCTGACGCCGCAGGGCAAGGCGCTGTTCGATTTCCTTTTATGGGCCGATGACGACGCGATCCTGATCGACTGCGAAGCGACCGCCGCCGAAGCGCTCGCCAAACGTTTGTCGATGTACCGGCTCCGCCGCGCGATCACGATCGAGCCCGTGGCGGGTGCCGTGCACTGGTCACGCGACGCCGGCCAGGGTGTCGCAGACCCGCGGCTCGCGGACCTCGGACACCGCTGGCTCGGTCCGGTCGGCGATCCGGCGACCGGATGGCTTGAGCATCGCTTGTCGCTCGGCGTGACCGAAGGCCAGGCCGAGCTCGGCAGCGACCAGACCTTGTGGCTGGAGACCAACGCGCGCGAACTGAACGGCGTCAGCTTTACCAAGGGATGTTATACGGGACAGGAAAACACGGCGCGCATGCACCACCGCGCGAAGGTCAACCGTCGCCTCGTGGTCGCACCGCTCACCGAGGCAGGCGACCGAACCCGCGCAACCTATCCCGAGCTGGGATTGATGGTGGAGTTGCGCCGTATCGAAGCGCTCGGCGATGCGCTGGTCCCGGCGTGGCTGGGCGCTGCCCTTGCCACGCCGGACCCGGCGTAAGGCTCAGCGCCCGACCGCGCTGTACGCGAAGCCGGCGCGCTCGACGTCGGCGGACGGATAGACGTTGCGCAAGTCGACCATGACCTTCGACGCCATGATCGTCGACAGCCGCTTGAAATCGAGCGCGCGGTAGATGTCCCACTCGGTCACGACGACGACCGCGTCGGCGCCGGTCGCGGCTTCATAGGCGTCGCCGCAATAGGTGATGCCCGGCAGCATCGTCTTGGCGATCTCCATCCCCTCCGGATCATGCGCGCGCACGGTGGCGCCCGCATCGAGCAGGCTCTGGATGATCGCCAGGCTCGGGGCGTCGCGCATGTCGTCGGTATTGGGCTTGAAGGTCAGCCCCAGGATCGCGACCGTCTTGCCCTTCGCGTCGTTGCCGAGCGCCTTGATGACCTTGCGGCCCATCGCGCGCTTGCGGTTGTCGTTCACCTGGACCACCGCCTCGACGATGCGGACCGGCGTCTCGTAATCCTCGGCGGTCTTGAGCAGCGCGAGCGTGTCCTTGGGGAAGCATGACCCGCCATAGCCCGGCCCGGCGTGGAGGAACTTGCCACCGATCCGCTTGTCGAGGCCGATCCCGCGCGACACGTCCTGCACGTTCGCGCCGACCGCTTCGCACAGATCGGCGATCTCATTGATGAAGGTGATCTTGGTCGCGAGGAACGCGTTCGCGGCGTATTTGATCAGCTCCGAGGTTCGCCGTCCGACGAACAGGATCGGGCTCTCGTTCAGGTACAGCGGGCGATAGACCTCGCGCATCACGTCTTTGGCGCGGTCGTCCTCGGTGCCGATCACGATCCGGTCGGGACGCTTGAAGTCGCCGATCGCGGCGCCTTCACGCAGGAACTCTGGGTTGGAGACGACCGCGATCGGGAAATCACCGGCCAGTTCCAGCAGGATTTCCTCGACCTTGTCGCCGGTGCCCACGGGAACGGTCGATTTGGTGACGACCACCACCGGCCCGTCGATTGCCTCGGCGATCTCGCGCGTCGCGGCGAAGACATAGGTGAGATCGGCATGGCCGTCGCCTCGGCGCGACGGGGTTCCGACCGCGATGAACACCGCATCCGCGCCACGGACCGCGGCGTGCAGATCGGTGGTGAACTTCAGCCGGCCCGCCGCGACGTTCGTCGCGACCAGCGTGTCGAGACCAGGCTCGAAGATCGGCATCCGGCCCGCTTCCAGCGCCGCAATCTTGGATGCGTCCTTGTCGACGCAGATCACGTCATGGCCGAAGTCCGAGAAACATGCCCCCGAGACCAGGCCAACATACCCCGAACCGATCATCGTAATCCGCATTGAAAATCCCCTGAATGCCCCGGAACGCGCATCGCCGGGATGCTGCGCGGCAAATCGAAAACAGACCCTCACCGGCCACAGGCGTACCGCCAGGCTGGTGTTTACCAGGTGCTACCCCGTTTAGCGCAAGAATGGGAAAAGGCTAGCCGCGGCGTCCCAGCCCGGGACGATAGTCCGGACCGATGCCCCGTTTCCGCACCGTCGACGCACAAAAAAAGGGGAGACCGGCCGTAGCCGATCTCCCCGATTTTCTCGTGCCGTAAGGCGTCGAGCTTAGTTGCCCGAACCCGGACCGTACGTGACTTCCACGCGACGGTTTTGCACTTCGCGAACACCGTCTGCGGTCTCGACGCGCGGACGGCTCTCGCCGAACGCTTCCGAGGTGATCACGCCAGCGGGGATCGAATGCGCGGTCAGGTAAGCCTGGACCGAGTCATCGCGACGCTGCGACAGACCGACGTTGTACGAAGCCGAACCCGAACGGTCGGTGTGACCTGCGAGCATGACACGTGCGCTACCGCAGTTCTGGTACTGGGCGATCGCGTTGTCGAGAATGCCAGCAGCCTCAGGCGTGACGTCCGACTTGTCCCACTCGAAGAACACGATGAACGGACCAGGCGAGCAGACCGGTGCCGGCGGCGGCGGCGGAGCGACGGGCTCTGGCGGCGGCGGCGGAGCGACGGGCTCTGGCGGCGGCGGCGGAGCAGCAGGCTCGCCGAAGTTGTACGTCAGACCTGCGAGCAGGCTGTGCGTACGGAACTTGCCGTCGAACTGGCGACCCGAAACGTCGATCAGGCGGACCTTGTCGGCGGTGAAGAAGCGATACTTCAGCGACGCGTCGACGTGGTTGCTGATCGGTGCGCGAACACCGGCGATGCCCTGGTAGGCGAAGGTCGTGTCGCTGTCGTTCAGGAACTGGGTGTTGCCCTGAATGTCGTAGCGGCCCTTGACGCGTGCTGCACCAACACCACCGCCGACGAAGCCCTGGATGCCGTCATCGTCACCGAAGTCGAGCAGGCCGTTGACCATGAAGCTGAGTGCCGAGGTACGGCCGTTTGCGCCGTTGTAGTTGCCCGGAGCGAACGTCGTGCCACCAACCGTGGTAGCAACCGTCGAACGGAACGCGTCGACTGCTGCCGACTTGTAGCCGACTTCGGCTTCAACGCGGAACATGCCGAGATCGTAACCGATCACACCATCGACGTCGTAGCCGTAGTGATGATCGACGTTGCCTGCGGTGTTCGCGCCGGCAATGTTGAACTTGATGTCTTCGACGATCATGCCGCCACCGTCGACACCGACGTACCACGACTTGTCGCGGGCGAGGGCAGGTGTGGCGAGAACGGTGGTCGCAAGCGCCATGGTAACGGCTAGCTTCCGCATAAAAAAACCCCTTCTTCTGGTTGTCACTCGGACAGCGCAAACCCTCTACCCAACAGAAGGTTTCCGCGCAAGCGAACAAATGCCGGGATCTGTTGCCGAATTGCCACAGCAATCGCCTGTCAGGCAACGCCAAAAATCAGTCCATGCTGCTGTAATACGGTGATAATTTCGGAAATCGTCTGTCGGGCGATAACATCCACCACGGACCCACCTGATGGTACCGCAATCGCGGGCTGGGGGGGGCCGACCGATTGCGCACCGGCGATGATCAGCCGGTTTGCGCGGGCGATTCCGATCTCCCAATGCCCAGTCCGATAGCGCGCCAGGCACTGGTCGGCGGAACTCCACGCCGACATGCCCTCCGTAGGCGCCACGAAACGCCACCCCCCGGCGGTCCATCCCGCAAGCGCCCCGCTCTGTCCCGTCCAGGCACCGGTCGGCGCGGAACCGACGATCCAGCATTGGCCTGGCAACGGCGCGGTCGGCGGAACCGTCAGCCCGATCGCCTCGACGATCGGTTGCACTGCAATATCGATCAGGGCGAGCGCTTCGTTATGCGTCAGCTCCTTTTGCGCCTGCCCTGTCTGCAGCAACGGCAGCGCCAGCCGTGCGGTCGTTTCGTCGCTCATCGTGCTGTTCCTTCGATTCAGTTCATCCGCTGATCCACAATCGCGCAGGGGGCGATTCTCCAAGGGTTCCCGCCTGCCGCACGGCAATCATCGTCCCACTTCCACGCTCTGCGGCGCGCAGCAGGAAGGCCGGGGTGCCGACGAAAACACTGCGCGGCGCGGGACCGTCGTCGTCGATCGTTACGCGATAAATCTCGCGCTCCTCCGCAAGGGGGGCGTCGATCCCGTCGGTCCATTGCCAGCCGTTTCTGCTGCGCCGCACCCAGGAAATGGCGACATCGCCGCCGCCGATTTCGCGCCCGCGCAACAATACCGGCGACGGCGGAACGACCGAGGTTCCCGTCAACGACAGGGTCGCGCTCGCCGGCCCGGCAAGATCGCCGACCCCGCTCGCAAGGATCCGCACCGATCCGCCGATCGCCGCCATCGGCAGGTCGATCGTCATCGCCTGCGACGGGGTCAGGATCGCGAACCCGTCGCCCACCGCCTGTGATCCGATCGCTCGCTCGCTCCCGCGGCGTCCGCGCAGCAAGGACGACAGCCGCCACCGCGCCACGCCGATCTGTTCCGCCGTTCCGAACTGAAGGATCTCGTCGCCAACCAGCGCCAGGTTCGCGCCCCCCGCCAGCGCGGATGCGCTCGCGCTCAGCAACGCCATGTCCCCGTGCGCCAGATCCACCTCGAACCGGTTGATATCATCGCGCAAGCTTGCGGCGGCGATCCCCGGAAGCGTCGCGATCCGCCCGACCACGCCCGCAGCGGCGGTCGTCCCCGCGGTGATCCAGCGGACACCGTCGTCCACGCTGTACAGCACCGCCGCCCGCCGCCAGCCGGGCTGGGTTCCCGCCGCAACGATCGTGATCCGCGGCGTCGCCAGGAGACTATCGTCGAACGGCAACGTCTCGGTCACCGCGAGGACCGTCGTGCCCGCCGCCACGTCGGGCGCGGGCAGCACGCGGCCCGGGCTCGCGCGCGCGGCGGCGGATGGTGCCGGAAGCCGCACGCAATCGAGCGTCACGACATGCCGCTCGAACCCCCAGCGCGTAACCCGCCATATGCCGCCGACGCCCCGGATCGTGACGCGCGCGCCCGGCGCCAGCGCGATCGCGCCCCAGCCCAGCGTCACGCTGCGCCGTTCGCGTCCCGCCTCGCCACGCGCGAGCGTCTGTTCCGCGATCGTCTTGGCGGCGCCCGCATGCACCGCCGCGACGAGCTCCATCCGGTCCTCGCGCGTACCCGGTCCGGGACGCCCCGCGCGCTGCACGCCGATCTGAAAGTCCCGCGCCGGATCGTAATGCGATACGGTCACCCCGCGCGCGACCGTCTCCAGCGCCGCAATGCTGCGGCCGTGCGCCGCTTCGGAGGCGCCTGCGGGGGCGACCGTGCCGTCGTCGATCGCACCATCGGGGACGATCCCGCCCCGCAGCACCAGCCGCGCATCGCCGAGCGCGGGCGCGGGCGAAAACCACCCCCCGCTCGCCTGGGCGAGCGGTTCGATCGCACTGCGCACGCTGTCGCCATAGGCCGCGAACCCGACCAGATCGGGCGCGTCGAGCGTTCCCGTCACCGCGCCCCCGGCAAGGTCGCGGATGATCGTCCCGATCGGCACCGGCCCATCCTCCGCAATCACTTCGAAGGTCAGGGAGGGAATGCGATTGCCAAAGTCGGCCAGTTGCAGATGCTCGAACACCGCATAGGCCAGGCCACGATGCGCCGGCGTCAGGCCACCCCCTTCCGCCGCCGCGAGCAACGAGTCCGCCGCCTGGTCTTCGCCTCCCAGGTGCAGCCGGAACCCGGTCGCGCTCTTGAACACCCCGTCGACCCCGCGCAGCAGCTTGCCGTCCGCCCAGATCCGCCCGACGCGCAGGATCGGCCGCGCCGACAGTGCCACCGCGAACGACACCGAATAGCTGTAGGCGGTCGTGCTCGGCTGCCCCTTGCCGCCACCGCTGCGCGCCGCGCTCTCGATCAGCTCGGTCGACCAGATCACGCACCCCCCGACCCGCATCGTCCCGAAGACACGCTGCAGCGGGGTGCCGTAGCTCGATGTCTGGACGTGCAGTGCGGACAAGCGCGGCCCGCTGCGCCCCTTGGCCGGGAACAGCAGAGTGTGGTCGATCGCATTACCGAGCGCAGCGCCGATCGCGCCACCGATCGGCCCGCCGATCACCGACCCAACGGCCGTCAAAACGAGCGTCGCCATCGATCAGTCTCCCTCGTCATCGGGCAAATGCCAGCAGCCCAGCACGGCCCACGGCGGTGGCCCCGGTCGCTCGACCACCCGGCGCAGCATCGCATCGGCATGGACGATCCCGCCGGGAACGATCACCGCGAGATGCAATTGCCCGCACCCACTGTCGAACAGCGCGATCCCGCCCGGCGCGAGCGTCGGACCGCGCACGAACCCCGCGCTTTCGAACTGCGCCGCGATCTCCGCAGCATGGCCACCCCGCAAGGCATAGCCCTCAGGGATCGCCCCCACGTATCCCGCCCCCCGCACCGCGAACGCGACGACCCCGACGCAATCGAGCCCGAACGCCGGATCCCGCCCCTGCAACCGGAACCGCGCGCCGATCGTCCGCCGCGCGGTCGCCACCACGGCGTGGTCGCGGCGCGTCATGCGCCGGGATAGCGCGTCAGCAGGTCGATCCCCGGCAGATACGGCTCGCCGCGAAAGTTCGCCGCGTTGCCGAACCGGGCGGCGCACGTCGCGAGACTCTTGTCGCACCCCTCGATCAGCTCGACCAGGTCGCCCGCAGCCACCGCCAGCGGCGGTTCGCTCCGCAGCGTCACGCTCGCGCCGTCCGAACCGGCGATGGCACTGCGCAACCCGCTGTTCGCGCCCCCGATCCAGCGCAACAGCCCCCCGCCATACGCCCCCACGCTGGGTTCGGCCGCGTCGAGCGTCAGCCTTTGGCCCGCGCTGGCAACGACGCGCAGCATCCGCCGTCGCGCCGCCAGCGGCACCCGGCAGCGCGCATCGCCCAGCTCGGCGCGGCATTCGGGCGAGGTCAGTTCGACCACCGGCCCCTCCAGCATCGCACCGGTACCGCGCAACTCGGCGGTAAACCCGCCGCGCTGCGTCTCCACCGCGCCGATCGTCCCGATCCCCAGCGGCACGCGCGTCGTGTCCGCGCCGGTCCAGTCGACCGCGAACAATATGACCCGCGCGCCGTCCCACCGCCCCGCCACCAGATCCGCCTCGGTGATCGCCGCACTCGTCAGCGCGCCGGTGATGTCCATCGTATCCGCGTCGAGACCGTCGCTGCGCCGGATCGCGGACGGCGTCATCCCCGGCGCCGCGCGGTGGACGAGGCCGTCGATCGTCAGGTCGCGGTCATGATCGGTCAGCCCGAGTGCAATCCCGTCGCACCGCTCGATCCGCCAGCACAAAGCGATCGTGGTGAGCGCACCGTCGAGGAAACTCATGCCGCTTCCTCACGCACTTCGATCAACGGCACGCTCGTCGCCGCACCCGCCAGGAAGGTCGCGCGCGTCACGCTCAGCCGGTCCTCGGCAAAGCGCACGGGCACGTCGAACTGGAACCCCGCGGTCACGGGCGCGCCCGCAGCGGGCGGATCGTCGAAATCGACCCATCCCCCGGCCACAAGCGTGAAGCGGGTCGTTTCGCTCGCCGCCACCGCGACGCGAACGCTCCCCGCGACGGGCCGCGTGATCCGGCGCACCGCATCGCCATACCGCTTGACGAGCGGGAACCGCACGGTCGTCCCATCCCCGGTGCCGATCCGCTGGTCGAGCGGGGTCGGCACGCCGCCGCCAGAACTGGAATCGAACGGATCGCGCAGCCGGAACCCGCGCGCCGGCCCCATCCGCGCGCGGAAGAAGGCGAGCAAGGCGGCGATATCCGCCTCGGATCGCACCCCCGGCCCGACGTCGTAGCGTGTCCGCGCCTCCGCCCAGCTCGCGTTGCGCGCCTCATGCCCGCCCCCGCTCGTGACGATCGCGGTCGAGAATTCGGGGCTGACCTCCGCCTCGCGCCCGAGCGAGATCGGGAACAGCACGTCGTCGAACGGATCCACCGCAGTCTCCTCCTGGTCGAAATGGACGAACCCGTCGCGCAGCACCTGCGGCAAGGCCCATAGGAACGTCCGCGCGGCCCCGCGCGCGCGTGCTGCGCCCGCCGCCGTCTCGATCGCGCGCCATTCGGCGGCCTGATCGGGCCGCAGCACGAAGCCCGAGAAATAGTGCGTTTCCCCCACGGCATAACCGAGCCGCGCCTGCATCGCCGCCACGCCGCGCGCCGTCGCCGAGACATCGCCCGCGACGACGAAGTCGTAATCCTCGAGCTGCAGGACATCGAACGCGGGCCGCGCCCAGCCGAGCGGCACGTTGGCGCGCTTGGCCTCGGGCATTGCGGTCGCCAGCACCGTCGGCAGATAGACCAGCAGATGCGTCTGCACGCTGGGCGCGACCGCACGCACCGCCGCGACCAGCGCCGCGGTCGACGCGGCCAGCACGACGCCCGCGCTATCGAGCAGCGCGCGCTCGCCTGCGGTGGTCACGCTCGCGAGCGTGGCGATCTGCACCGGACTCCCGCCGAACGCCGCCCTCGCCGCGCCATCGTACAGGCAGGGGCGCCCGTCGGGCAGGACCCACCACCACGGCTCCCCGATCTGGAATTTCGGCGCCAGCCCCGCCGCCACCCCGATCCCGAGGAATGCCGCCGCCACCGCCCGCAGATATCCCATCGCCCCGCCATGCGCGGGGGACAGCAGCGTCGAAGGCGGCGACCAGCCGGTCTGCGCGGGCGTCCCATCCCACGCGCGCTGTTTCCAGTCGCCCCAGCAATAGGCGTCGAACAGTTCGTAGCTCAGCGACCAGATCACGTCGTAGCCGAGCCTGCGCGCGCCCTCCGCGAAATCGCGGTGCCATGCCGCCGCCGCCACGTTGAGCGCCCCGCCCGCGAGTCCGACGTAAAACCCACCCGAGTTCGCCTCGAGCCGCATATAGTGGCTCATCCCGACATAATGCGTGATGCTCCCGCGATACCCAAGCAACAGCGCGTTGCGGAGCAACCGCGCGGGCGTGAGATTGTAGCTGTCGTCATAGCCGCTCGCGATCGACAGGCCATGTTCGGGAACGATCGCATCCCCGATCGCGAGCACCGCGCCCGATCCGTCGCAGGTGATCCCGCTCAGTTCGACCCACGCCTCGACCGGGGCCGCCAGGGGCGTTGCCCCGCCCGCGACATATCCCGGCGGGACCAGCGAGACGAACATCCGGTCGACGTCCCCCGCCCACACCGGATCCGCCTCGCCCGGCAGCACGAATCCGCCCGCGAGATCCGCAAAATCCAGCGTCACGCGCGCGTCCTCCGGCGTGCCCGTGGCGTAATTCCACAGCCGGACATACCACGCCCGCGGCGCCCCGCCCGCATCGCGTCCCTCGATCGTCAGCACCGGGCCGTTGACCGCGTCGAGCGCCACAACCCCCGCGGACCGCCAGCGAAACGCGAGCCGACAGCTGCGGAAATCCCGCGACGTCGCATAGCGCAGCAACGGATGATCGTGCGTATCCTCCGCGTCCCAGATCACCCCGGCGAGATCGCCCGGCGTATAGAACACCGCATCGACCCGCAGCGCATCGGGCGCGGTGGTGGTCACGGCGGCCATCATCGGCCGCGGGAAGTCGACCGTCCAGAACCGCGGATCGAACCGCGAGATCACGCCTTCCGCCTGCACCGTCCGTTTGGTCGCGAGCCAATAGGCCATCGTGCTTTCTCCCACGCGCCGCCCTGTCGCCCCACCCGTTCGGGTCGGGGGCCGGGATTCTCTGTCATTCGCAAACGCGTCCGCCGTTCAGCATGACGGCAGGGCGGCGGCCGGGGGACGTGTGCCCACCCCACAGGCTGCGTCACCCTGAACTCGTTTCAGGGTCCACCGCGCCATGAGTCCGGTCCGCGCCCGTCGCGCGGTGGATGCTGAAACAAGTTCAGCATGACGCCCGCGCGGGGCGGGTGTCGGACTACCAACGAACGACCCCGCTCACTCCGCGCTCAGCGCCGCCTTCACCGCGCGCGCGACTTGCCGGCTGGACGCCGCCAGTGCCTGCGCCGCATCGCTCCCGCCCTGCACGGTGATCGAGACTCGAACGTCGCGCGCGCCCCCGCCCCCGCCACCGCCACCGCCTGCGGGAACGACACTCCCGCTCGCGGTCGGCACGAACAGTTCGGGCCCACGCTCGCCGACCCAATAGGGCCGTGCAGGCGACACCGGCCCGCCGGTCGCGCGCCCCGGCGCGCCGCCGAACACACCCTCGAGCAGCGAGAGCACCCCGCCACCGCCGGGCCAGCCCCCGCCCCCGCAACAGCACCCGCCCTGACCGGGTCGCGGCATCAGTTCCGCGCCGCCCCCACCACCGCCGCTCCCCCCGCCGAACAGCGCCTGAATCCCACCCCGCAACGCCGAAGACGCGATGTCGTCGAGCACCCCGAGCGCAACCTTGCGCAAATCCTCGAACCCCAGCGACCCGGTCCGCACCGCCTTGCCCAGCGCACCCTCGATCGTCCGCGCCGCGCGGTCCACTCCGTTCGCCAGCGGCCCCTCGAGCGATGCGCGCATCGCGTCCACGTCGCTCGCGAAGCCCACGGTATCCGCGCGCACACCGACCACCAGCCGTTCGATTTCATCCGCCATCGGGAAACGCCTCCTGCATCCGCGCGATCGTCGCGGCATCGGGCGGCGCGACCGCATCGCCCGCGCCCGTCAGCACCGCCACCACCGCGCCCAACTCCGCCGGGGTCGCGCGCCAGAACACCTCCGGCGCCCACCCCAGCACCGCCCCCGCCAGCCCGGCGAGCCGCACGCTCGCCTCGGCGAACCGCTCCATCACCGCCCCGCCAGGATCTGCCCGAGCAGCACGCGCAACACCGGCGTCGCCTCGGCAAGCCCCGCACGCACGACGCTCTCGCCCATCGCCTCGCGCGTCATCGCCTCGGGCGCATCGACACGGCAGTGCCAGAACAACGCGACCATCTCGCCGAGCGCGAGCGACCCCGCCGCCGCGCGCTCGACCAGCGCGAACAGCGGCCCCAGCTCGCGCTCCGCCGCGCACAACGCGGTGAAGCTCGGGCGCAACACCAGCCGCTCGCCCCCGACGCGCAATTCCGCCTCGCCGCGCTCCGGGTTCGCGCTCATGCCGCGACCGCCGGCCCGGAGCTTTCCAGGCTCAGCGTGTAACTGCGCTCGCCGTTATAATCCCCGGCATAGTCGAGCCGCGAAACGAGGAACTTCCCCGTCAGCGTCTCGCCGCTTTCGAAGCTCAGCCGATAATCGTCGAGCACCCCCGACAGCGCATTCGCCTTGATCCGCAGCTCCGCCGCCGACCCGACGAACACCCCCGCCGCCGACACGCTGACGCTGCGCACCCCCGCCCCCGACAACAGATCGCGCCACCCGCCCGAATCCTTCGACGTCACCGCCACCATCGCGCCGTTGATGCTGAGCTGCGTCGTCCGCAGCCCCGCGACCGTCTGATAGACGACCGGCGTCGCCCCGTTCCCGACCTTCAGCAAGAAGGCACTGCCCCGTTCCACGCTCATAAACCCTCCATCATGCGAATCCGGTAATCCATGCTCGCGCTCCACTGGCCGGGGCTCGTCCCCCAGCTGCGGCTGCGCACGAGCCCCACGCTCGCGACTCGCCACCCGGGCAGGTCGCGCGGCAAAGCTTCGATCGCCGCGCCGACGCTGGCGATCAGCGCCGCCAGCCGCACCGCCGTCTCGCCCGCGTCGCGCAGCGTCACCAGCAGCCGCAGCTCACGCCCGGCGCGATCCTTCGCCCCCCAGTCGAGCGCGATCAGCTCGCCCAGCTCGGCAAACGGCGGCGTCGCGCGGACCGGGGGACCGGCATAAACGCCGTTCAACCCCGCGACCGCGCGCAGCTTCGCCAGCACCGCCGCCTGGAGCACGCTCTCCGCGCTCATCGCAGCAAACTCCCGATCCAGCGCAGCCGAGGATCGTCAGCGGTCACCCGTCCGGTCAGGACTAGGTCGTCACCGACCTCCTCCACCGCCGCCTCGGGAAACGTTTCGCGTAGAGTCGTCGCAACCCGCCCCCGCACGCGCGCCGCCGCGGCTTCGCCGATCGCGCGACCGCGCTCTTTCAGCCCGTCCATCATGGATGCTCTCCCGCCAGCAACGCGATCCGCCGGAACGGTCGCCACAGCGCGGTCACCGCGAGCGGCGGCGGCGTGGCATGTTCGCGCGCATCGAACAGATGCGCCGCGAGCAATACGACCCCCTGCCGGATCGGCCCCGGCACCCCCGACCAGTCGTTCGCCATCCCGGCGTCGAACACCACCACGCGGGTGCCGCTCGCGCCATCGCTCACGCGAACCCAGCCCTCGCCCTGCGGATCAATGTCGATCGCATAGGTCATCGCCGCGAGCGCCACCCCCGCCACCGTTTCGACCTGCGTGATCGCGCGGACCGGCGCCGCGCCGATCCGCTTCCACGCGCCCGTCACGCCGAAGCTTTCGCGCATCGTCCGCCGGATCGTCACCTGCCCCAGGAAGCGTTCCGCGAGCCCCAGCGCGGTCTCGGCGAACGCGACGATCAGGTCGTCCTCGTCCGCACTCGCGACGCGCAGCACCGCCTTGACCGCCGCCACCGCGAGCGCACGATCCCCCGCCCCGAGCGTCACCACGCCCGGGCCATTATCCTCGATCATGTCGATTCCTTTGCACCACGATCGCGGCGGCCAGCGCGCGATCCATCCCCAAACCGCGCGCCGCCCGCCCTTTCTGGCCGCCGATCCGCTCAGGAAACCGCGAACTTCATCAGCTTGATCGCCTCGCTGTTCGACACGCACCCGCCGATCCGCTTGGTCGCGTAGAAATTGACGAACGGCTTGTTGGTATAGGGATCGCGCAGGATCACCGTCTCCCGCCGCTCCGCGATCAGATACCCCGCCTTGAAGTTGCCGAACGCGATCGACAGGCTGTTCGCGGCGATGTCGGGCATGTCCTCGCTCTCGATCACCGGATAGCCGAGCAACGTCCCCGGCGTCGCGCCGCTCAGGCTCGGGCTCCACAAGAACTGCCCGTCGCTGGTCTTGAACTTGCGGATCCGCGCGAGCGTCGTCGCGTTCATCAGGAACACCGCGCCCTGCCGATATGGTGCGCGCAAAGCCTGAACGAGGTCGATCAGCCGGTCCTGCGGCGTCGTCGGGAAATCCCCCGCCACCCCGCTCGCGAGATATTGCAGCGTCCCGAACGCGCGCGTCGCGTCGGTCGTGGCGGCGGTGGTCGCCTGGAGGAACCCCTTGGGGCGGCTGACCCCGCTCCCGGTGATGAACGCGCTCCCCTCCGCCTTGGCGAATTCGAGCGCAATTTCATTGGCGAGCCACGCCTCGACGTCGAACGCGGCGTCGTCGAGCATCGCCTGGCTCGCGCTCGGGTTGGCGTAGAGTTCGCCCATCGGCGGGGCGATTTCGGTGAACACCGGGGTCGCGGTGCCCGGCCGCGCATCGGTCTCCGCCGCCCAGCCCGACGGCGTGCCCCCGGTCGTCACCAGCTTGCGATACCCCGCCGACCCGACCTGCACGACATTGGCGATCGCCCGCATCGGCGACGCCGCCTTGAGCGTCGCGTCGATCACGCTGTCGATCTCCTTGGGGATCGCATAGCCACCCGCGTCGCCGGACACCCCGGTAAACGCCTTCATCTCCACGCTCGCCCCGCTGCGCAGGAACCCCTCGAACCCGCCGCCCGCCGAAGCGCCGCCCCCCGCGAGCATTGGCCGGCTTACCGGCCCGCCCAGCGCCTGCGTCTCGAAACTCGCTTCCAGTGCATCCATCGTGTGATCGGTCATGTCATTCTCCCACGCCAAAGCACCCGGACGACACCGCCGCCGGGCAAAGAAACCTGTGATTCTGGAATTTTGGAGAGCCGCCCCCGCCCCCCGGCGTCATCCTGAACTCGTTTCAGGATCCAGCCCTCAGCGAGTCCGGACCAAGCCCGCTGCACGGTGGATGCTGAAACAAGTTCAGCATGACGGCAGCTTTTGGGGCCAGGCGTCACGGCACGTCGGTCAACCCTCAGTCCGAAATCGCGTGCACCCGCGCCAGCGGCTGCATCGGCTGCGCGACCAGGCTCACCTCGATCAGATCGAGCGCGGTCAACTCCCGCACCGCCGCGCCCGTGCGCACGCCAGCCCGCACGCGATACCCGATCGAAAGCCCCGAAACGCCCCCGCCGCGCACCATCCCGGCGAGCGCCGGATCGTCGATCCGCCCGATCACGCGCAGCCCGCGCGCATCCGGCACGACCCGCTCGACCACCCCCACCGGCGCCCCCCGGTGATGCCACAGCAACGGCACGGAACCGGCAACATCGAACGCCCCCGCCCGGATCACGTCACCGCCGCGATCGACCCGGTCGAACACCGCGGCGTACCCCGCAAAGCGCAAGCTCACTTCACCCAGTCCCAGAAGCCGGTCTTCACCGCGATCCCGGTCAACAACAGCGCGCCCGCGATCCGCACGACCCACCCCAAAGCGGCCTTCCACACCCGCTTCTTAGCGTCGCGCCAGGCGCCCAGCAGCTCGCGCAGCTCCGCCATGTCCTTGGGCGCCGCGCCATCGTCGAGCCCCAGCCGCGCCAGCGCGCGCGTCGCCGCGACTTCGCCCGCTTCCTCCGCGATCGCGCGGAGCGTCGTCAGGTCCGCGCCCTCGCTCGACCCCTGCGCCATCAACTGCGCCAGCAATGCACCACTCATTACGCATCTCCCACACCAACTGGCGCGATGCCGAGCATCGCGCGTTTCTCCTCGGAACTCAGGAAATCGGCGGCGCTCACTTGCCCCCACAGCCGCTCGCGATCCTCCGCCAGCGCGGTGATCCGGTCGAGGTCGACGCCCAGCATCGGCGTATCGAACCACCCGCCGAGCGCCTGCCCCAGCGCCGCCAGGATCGACCCCGCCAACGGCAGGATCGCGAGCCGCCACAACGCGCGGTTCGCCTCGCGGTAATTGGCGTAGGTCGCGTCGCCCGGCAGCCCGAGCAGCATCGGCGGCACCCCGAAGGCGGTCGCGATCTCGCGCGCGGCGGTCGCCTTCATGCCGGCAAAGTCCATGTCGGCGGGGGTGAGACTCAGCGGTTGCCACTTGAGCCCGCCCTCGAGCAGCATCGGCCGACCCGCATTGCGCGCGCCCGCGAACCCCGCGTCCAGCTCGCCGCGCAACCGCTCGAACTGTTCGCGCGACAGGCTCGACCCGTCGCCGGGATCGTACACCAGCGCGCCCGAGGGCCGCGCGGCATTGTCGAGCAGCGCGGTGTTCCACGCCGCCGCGGCATTGTGCAGCGCCATCGCCCCCGCCGCGCTCGCCAGGCAGCCGAGCCCGTAATGGTCGTCGAGCGGATGGAACGCCTTGATATGCACCACCTGCGGCCGCCCCGCCGGATCCTCCGCAACCAACCGGACCGACCGCTCGCCGACGCCGTAGCGATAGGCGACCGGCCACCCCGCCGCGTCGGGCTCGACCGTCACCCGCTCGGGCCGCAGCGCGAACAGCTCGACCACGTCGCCGCGCGCGTCGGTCAGCAATTGCACATAGGCGTTGCCATGCAACAGCAGCTGCGCCGCCACGCTCGCGCACAACGCCTGCCCGCCCAATCGTGCCTGGACCAGCGCGACGATCTCGGGCGCGCCCAGCAACGGCGCATCCCCGATCCCCTCCGCGATCAGCCGCACCGCGCGCTGCGCGATCGCATTGCCGAGATACAGCGAGCGCACCTGCGCCTCATAAGAGCGCGGCACCTCCCCCACCCCGAACCCGCTCGCAAACCGCGAGCGCGCACGATCGAGCGCCGGTCGCGATTCCTCGCGACCGGCGGCTTTCCAGCCGAACCATTTCATGATGTTCTCCTGTGCGGGCGCGAGCCTATGCCCGTGCGCCATGATCGGCACGCGGCGATCCCCCCCGCCGATGCCTGTTCAATCCGTCATTCGGTACGCGCCCTGGTGAAACCAGGCCCGACATCCCCATCCGTTCGGGCTGAGCGCAGTCGAAGCCCCACGCGCAGCGCAGGCCCTTCGACTGCGCTCAGGGCGAACGGAGGGGGAAACGCACGCCGGAGGCGATGCCCCCTTACCCCCGCGTCGCGAACCAGATCACGTGGCGCGGCCCCTTGCCGTTCTGCCGCGCCTTGACCGCGACCTCGTCGACCAGGAACCCCGCCGCCTTCAGCCGCGTGACGAAGCGCGCATCGGGCGCCGCCGACCAGATCGCCAGCACGCCCCCCGGCCGCAACGCCGCCCGCGCCGCCGACAGCCCGCGCGGCGCGTACAAGCGGTTGTTCTCCGCGCGCACCAGCCCGTCCGGGCCGTTATCCACATCGAGCAGGATCGCATCATAGCCACCCTCAGGCGCCAGAATCGCCTCCGCGACGTCCCCCTCGAACACGCGAACGCGGGGATCGTCGAGGCACCCGTCCGCCACGTCCGCCATCGGCCCACGCGCCCACGCCAGGATCTGCGGCACCAGCTCGGCCACGACGACCTCCGCGCGCACCCCCACGACCCCCAGCACCGCGCGCAGCGTAAACCCCATGCCGTAGCCGCCGATCAGCACCCGCGGCGCCGCGACACCCGACACACGCGCGCACGCCATCGTGCCCAGCGCCTCTTCGGAGCCGTTCATCCGCGTGCTCATCAATTCGTTGCGATCGACCACGATCATGAAATCGGCCCCGCGCCGGTACAGCGTCATGGCGTCCCCACCGGGGATCTGCGCCGTGTCGATCAATTCGCGCGGTACCATCGGACGCTATTTCCCTGCCGTCATCCGCATACCGGGACGGCGGCGGAGGCTCGCGTCCCTACCGACCGGCGCGGCAAAAAGCCACGCCGGTCGGCGGTGGGGATCAGCGTGCGGCGAGCACCGTTGCGCTCGCCAGCATGTGCCGCGCGACCTGATGCGACCAGATCGAATCGCCGGTCCGCGTTTCGAGCATCACATTGTCGAGCGTCAGCGCGCGGCGATAGACCGTCGCCGCCTCGCCGCTCCGCCCGGCGCGCGCATAAGCGTTGGCGAGTTCGATCTGCGCGCCGCCATCGCGCGGATCGACCTGCGCGCTCGCCTCGACCGACCGAATCGCGTCGGCGGATCGGGGCGCGGCAACCGCCACGGTCGACAGGCTCGCCGCTGCAACCAAACCCAAAGCCAAGGTCCTGATCATCGCTCCGTCTCCCATATTGGTCTGTTGCAGTTTGATGACACATATGCTGCACTTTTGTGAAATGGTTTCTGCAGGGGGGTGCCCTCGGCAATTCGGGCTGCTTTGGTCTGGGGCGCACCGCCCCTCACGGCGCCCGGACGCTGGCCGTCCGGCGCTTCGCGATCATCAGTTCCCCCAGCGCCCACACCAAGGCATCCGCGCGGTCGGGCGAGCGCCCCGCCCCCTGATAGCCGCCGCCCACCACCATCCCGCACAGCTCGGTCTCGAGCTCGGCAAACACCCCGACGTGCGACACCCGCCCCCGCTCGTACAAAATCGACACCGGCTCCGCCCGCGCGACCTTCCCCGCGGCAGCATGGACCAGCCGGAGCGGCAGCCCCGCGTCCGCCGCGAGCAGCACGCTCTCGACCATCTTGCCGCCCTGGTTCTTCTCCGCGATCACCCGGTCCGCAGCGTGCCGCGCCGCACACGCCGCCACCGCCTGCGCCCACCCTTCCGGCGACAGCCCGGAAACGCTCGCATCCTCCAGCACATAGCCACGCCCGTCGCGCCCCAGCGCGACCGCGACGATCCCGCACGCATCCCCCCGCCCCGAATCGGTCCCGGCGGGCGGATCGACCGCGACGATCGTCCGCACCAGCGCCGGCGCCACCGCAACCCGGCACGCATCGAACTGCGCGCGCCGCCACAACGCGCCCTCGGCTTCCTCGATCAACTCCCCCGCAATCTCCTGCCGCGCGAGCCGCGTTCCCCCATACGCGTCCTCCAGCGCCGCGATGAACGCCTCGGGCAGATGCGGATTGTCCTGCGTCCGCCCGACCGTCTGGACGAGGTCGCGCAGCGCCATCACCCGGCGCATCAGCGGGATCGGCCGGGGCGTCGTCGTCACCAGCACGCGCGGATTGTCCCCCAGCCGCATCCCCAGCATCAGATTGTCCCACGCCGCGTCGCCGTAGCGCCACTTGGCGAGCTCGTCGCACCACGCCGCATGATGTTCCGGCCCGCGCAACGCCTCCGGGCTCGCCGCCGAGAAGATCGCCGCGCGCGCACCCGAGGCGAACACGATCTCGCCCGCACCGCGCCGGTAATCGACCGGCGCGTCGCCGCGCGCGACCGAGACCAGCCCGCTCTCGCCCTCGATCATCACGCGCCGCACGTCGTCGATCGTCGCGCCGACCAGCGCGATCCGCGCGCCCGGCATCGTCCGCGCGATCTCGCTGACCCATTCCGCCCCCGCGCGGGTCTTGCCGAACCCGCGCCCCGCGCGGATCAGCCACACGCGCCAGTCGCCAGGCGGGGCGAGTTGCCCCGGATGCGCCCACAGGAACCACGCGTCGTTGAGCGCACGCCGGTGCGGCGCGCTCAGCCCGCGGAGCAGCTCGACGCGCTCCTCCGCCGACAGCGCGAGCATCCGCTCGACCAGCGCCGCGGTCGCGCGCGTGCCGGTCTTCCGTGGCACCGCCTTGCGCGGGCGGCGGGTGCCGCCGCTCATGCCGCACCCCGGCGTTTCTCGATCGCGCTCAGCTTCCGCAGGATCGCCGTATCGGCATCGGCGATCGTGCTCCGTGCCTCGGTTGGCCCCGCCTTGTCGGCGCGTTTCGCGGCGCCACCGCGATACGCGGTGAGCAGGCGCAACGCGGCGTCCATGTCGAGGATCGTGCCGTGCGGAGTCTCGATCCCCGTCGCGCGCGCCGCGCCGGACAGGACGTGGCCTAGCACCAGCGTTTCGAGCAACTGATACCCGTGCTCGATCGCGATCTGCCAATCGCGGGCAAACGCCGCATCGTGCCGCCGCAAGGTATAGACTGCGCTGACCCGGACGCCTGCCACCGCGGCGGACGCGGTGACGTTGCCGCTGATCGCGAGGTGATCGAGGAACTTGCCCTTGCGCAGCGGTGTCCAGCGGACCCACCGCCGGCTTTGCGACGCGGTCGCTTCGGGCGCCGCCTGTAGAATGTCGGGTTGAAGGGCCATCGCTGTCTCCACCGGTTCGCGCCAACGCAAACGGGCCGGAAAGCGTCCCCGCCCCGGCCCGTCCTCACCGCCCTCTCACCCCACCCGTCTACTCGGCGGCGGCGGTGCGCAATTCTTCATCGTTCCTGTTATGTACCAAAGCAGCGTCGCGATGTCAAGCACAATGTACCAGATCGGTTAGATACGGTTTGCCTTTCGGTCGCGGCCTGAATCTCTGGACCGTTCTGCAGATCCGGGCGTTCGGCGGCTATCCTTTCAGGGAGACGGATCATGGCGAAGACATTGGCAGGGTTTACGGTCGGCAAGTCTGGCGAAGACTATACGATCACGATCGAGGAAGAGGGCGGCGCGACCGAGGAATATACCGCGACCTACGACCAGCTCGACCTGATCGTCGAGACGGTCGGCGAGACGCTCGACGAAGACGAGGAAGAAGCGCTCGCCGTCGACGGCGAGGGCGACGAAGACAAGGACTAAGCGACGCTCGCCCGGTTCGGGCGATGTCGGTGATAGAGCGCCGCGCGGCCCATGCCGTGCGGCGCTTTTTATTGCGGTTAACGGTCGCGCGGTGGCAAGCGTACCCATGCGTTACCTTCAACCCGATCCGTATAATTATGGCACACCGTCCCAAATCGGGAAATTGACTCGCTCACACCTGAACCTGATCGTCGCGGTCAGTATCCGGGGGGTCGAGTTCATGACACGTATTTCGAAAGTTTCGCTGTGGATCCTCGCGCTTGGCCTCGCCACGCAAGCCAGCGCGACCGCGATCGTCAATCCGCTTCCCCCGATCCCGCCGGGCCGTACCGTCGGCGTTCAGCGGTTCCTCACGGTCCCCCCGCTCGCACAAGCCGGGTCGAGCGTCCGGATCCAGCAGATCCAGCCCGTTCGCGACGGATCGAACCGGTTGATGATCAACGATACGCGCGGCCTGCTCTACGTCACCGACACGCGCGGCAGCGCGGCGCAGCCGTGGTTCGACATCCGGAGCCAGGGGGTCGGTTTCTCCAACAGCGCGAACACCACGCAGACCGGGCTGATGAGCTTCGCCTTCCATCCCAATTTCGGGCGGGACGCGACCAAACCGGGCTACGACACCTTTTATACGATGGACACCAGCGCCCCGACGGGTCGTGCGAGCTGGGCGGTCAGCGGCGCGCCCAACAATCACGAGAATATCGTCCACGAATGGACCGTCGCGGACCCGCACGCAGCCAGCGCGACGATCGTCTCGAACCGCGAAGTGCTGCGCGTGGCACAGCCCTATTCGGATCACGGCGCCGGGACGATCGCGTTCAACCCCGCTGCTGCCAGCGGCAGCACCGATTACGGCAAGCTCTACATCGGGTTCGGCGACGGTGGGGCGGCGAACGACCCGTTCGACAGCGCGCAGAGCCTGACCAGCCCGTTCGGCAAGATCCTGCGGATCGACCCGGTCGATCCCGACGGCGCGGGGCCGCGGACCTATGCGATCCCGGCGGGCAACCCGTTCGCCGACCAGCCCGATGCGCGCCCCGAAGTCTGGGCCTATGGCCTGCGCAACCCGCAGAATTTCTCGTTCGATCCGTCGACCGGATCGATGCTCATTTCGGACATCGGCCAGAATCAGATCGAGGAGGTCAACGTCGGGCTGGCCGGCGCCAATTACGGCTGGCCGCTGCGCGAGGGCACCTTCGCGCGCGGGACCAGCGGATCGGACTTCAACATCTACGCCACCCCCGCCAACGACGGGCGCTTCGCCGATCCGATCGCGCAATATGACCATGAGGAGATCTTCCGCGACGGTCACACGCTGGCCGGGGTCGGCGGCGCATTCCTTTACGCCGGCACTGCGATCCCGGAACTGATCGGCAAGGTCGTGCTGGGCGATCTGGTCACGGGACGGCTGTTCTATTTCTCGCCCGACGGCGCGGTGAACGGCGCGCCTGCGCCCCTGTCCGAACTGTTCCTGACGCTCGACGCCCTGCCGACCACGATGCTGGCGCTCGCCGGAACGAGCAATAGCGCGGGCGGCCGCGTCGATCTGCGCCTCGGGCGCGATGCCGATGGCGAACTCTATCTGCTCACCAAGACGAAGGGCGAAATCTTCCGGCTGGTCGGCAGCGTCCCCGAGCCCGCGACCTGGGCAATGCTGCTGCTCGGCTTCGCGATGATCGGCGGGATGGTCCGCCGCCGCGGCGCCGCGGCGACCGCGACGGCGTAACGCCGTTCCGCGGGGGCCGGGCGATCCGTCACCCGGCCCCCGCGGACGTCAGGCTCAGCGGCAGCGCACCTGCGCATTGTTCTGGTCGACCGACTTGCCGACCAGTCCGCCCGCGAGCGCCCCGAGGATCGTCCCCACGCCGCGCGAATGCCCGCCGTCGATCACGTTGCCAAGCACACCCCCGCCGACCGCGCCCGCGATCAGCCCGGTCGTCCCGTCGTTGCGCTTGCAATAATAGCGCCCGTCGTTCCCGGCATAGACCCGGTCGTCCGGACCAAGCACGCGCTCCTGATAGCGCGAGGGATCGTTGCGGTAATAGCGCGACGGATCGTAATTGCCTTCGTCGCGATTATCGAACTCCGGATCGGCGTACCGCGAGTCGTCATAGGCGGCCGGACGCGGGTTGCGATAGCCGCGCGCGCGCGCCTGCTGATACCGGTCGTATTCGGCGCGGAACGTGCGCCATTCGTTGTCGAACCGCTGCTGCGCCTGCTGGAAACGCGCCTCGTCCGCCTGGTTCTGCGCCAAAACGGGGGTCGCGACGGCGAGGCTCGAGCCGACCAGCAGCATCGCGACGCGAACGAAAGGATTCATCGGGGTCTTCTCCATTCCACCTGTGGAACCATCTATAGGCGCGCCGCCCGATGAACCGGACATTTCCGCCTTTCGCCTCACCGCAAGCCCGCGCGCACCGCATCCCATGCCGCGATTTCATCGTCATAGCGGCGCGTGATCGTCACCGGCCCGGCGGTCGCGCTGGCCAAGTCGACGTCGACCGTGCCGCGCCATTCGAACGTCGCATTGCCCGACAGCCGCACCATGCCCGCGGCACTCGCCTCGGCCCGCACCATGCCACCCCGATTTAACACCGTGATCTCCGTGTCATAGCCGCACCGCGCGGTCAGGCACGCGGCGAAGGTGGATGCCGCCATCGCGCTCCCGCAACTGTCGGTCAGCCCGATCCCGCGCTCGAAGGTCCGGACGAACAGCGTCGTCGTATCGCGCACCTCGACGAACGAGACGTTGGCGCGGTTGGGCAGCCAGTCGGGCGCCGCTTCGCACATCGTCCCCAAATCAACGAGTTCGGCCTCGTCGATCGTCCCGACGAAGGTCACCAGATGCGGATTGGGCATCGCCACCGCAGTGAACCGCCGGGCGCTGCCAAGCGGCGGCACCGGCGTATCGACGATTCGCGCCATCCCCGCCTGCAGCGGCCAACGCGTCACGTCGAGATCCGCCGGCCCCGCCACTTCGCGCACGGTAAAGACGCCAGGCGCAAGCGCCGGATCGCGCGAAACGTCCGCCGCGGATTGCTTGAGCCCGACCCGCGCCGCCGTGATCCCGAGCGCCTCGAACCCCGCGCGCGCCACGCACCGCAACCCGTTGAGGCACGTCTCGGACTCACTACCATCCGAATTGAACATCCGCATTTCAAATGGATAGCCATCCTGCCGGTTCGCCAGCAGCAGGATCCCGTCCCCGCCGACGCTTCCTGCCCGGTCCGCCAGCGCGATCGCGACCTGCGCCCAAGCGGTGTCGTCCAGGTCGATCGCGCGCGCGTCGATCAGCGGAAAATCATTGCCCGAACCGTGGCATTTGAGAATGTCGAACTGCATGCCCGCCGCCATAGCCGCTTCCGTGGCCCCATGCGAGCGGCACGCGCCGTCACGCCAGGCCATAATGATCCGCCAGCCGATCCAGCGCGAGCGTCAGCACCACGCGTCCGCTCCGCTGCGGCCAGCCGAGCGCCCGTTCAGCGTCCGGCACCCCCTCGCCCGCGCAGATCACGCGCCACAGCACGTCGCAAAGGCCCCGCCCGGCCCCATCGAGCGCCGCATCGAACCGGCGCTTCGCCGCGATTTGCGCGGTCGTCGGGTCGAGCGCACCGCCGCCGCCGCCATCGACTCGCGCCGCCCAGCGCATCGTCACCGACGGCGCGAGCGCGGCGCGTTCGTAATCCGCTCGCAACCGCTCCCCAGCCTCGAATTGCCGCGCATCGACCAGTCCGCGCGAGCGCAGCCAACCGAGCGGCGATTCCGCGAGGTTGACCGTAACGGTCCGCCCACGCCCCCCGCCCCGGCCCCGCTCACCGGAAACGATTCCCCGCGCATCGAAGCCGCGTTCCACCAAGTCTCGCATCGCCCTGGTCCCCTTCGAGTCGGCAACGGGATTGCCATGAGGGCGGGTCTGTAGGACAGAGACAAACCCATCTGGTTTTCTCGGGCAGGAAGAATCGCGTATGATCACCGCCATCCGCGAAGTCCGCCGTGCCAAGGGCATGACGCTCGACGACGTCGCGCGCGCCTGTGTGCCGCCAACCACCGCGCAGACGATCGGGCGGCTCGAAACCGGAACGCGGACGGTGTCGGTCGGCTGGCTCAACCGCATCGCCGATGCGCTGGGGGTGCGCGCCGCCGATCTCGTGCGCTTGCCCGACCAGCCCAACATTCCGGTTGCCGCGGTGCTCGACCCCGAGGGCGCCTATGCCCCGCGCCGCACCGCGACCGTCGCGCCGCCGGTCGCGACCCCGGAGCATATCGCGGTCACCGTCATCGCGAGCATCGGCGATTACCGCGCCGGGGACGAAATCTGGTGCGCGCGGCTGGCCCCCGACCAGTTCACCCGCGCGCTCAATCGCGACGTGCTGGTACCGCGCCCGGCCGGACGGTTCCTGTTCGGCCGGATGATCGGCCACGACGGCGCCCGGCTGCATCTGCTACCGATCGGTCCCGGCACCCGCCAGCAAGTCGTCACCGATCCACCGTGGATCGCAACCGCCGTCCGATTGGTTCGTAGCTTATGATCGCCTCCCTGCTCCTTGCCGCCGCCTGGTCGTGGCAAGCCGTCCCCGCGCCCGCACAACCTGCACCGCTCCCCGTCGCGCAAGCCGAGATCGTCGCGACTTACCCGCACGATCCGCGCGCCTTCACCGAAGGGCTGCTGATCGATCGCGGCACGCTGTACGAAAGCACGGGGCGCGAGGGCCAGTCCGACATCCGCCGCGTCGACCTCAAGACCGGGCGCGTGCTTGCAAGCGTGAAACTCGCGCCGCAGCTGTTCGGCGAGGGCATCGTCGCGTGGCGCAACCAGTTGCTCAGCGTGACCTGGCATGGCGGCCAGGGCTTCAAATGGAGCCTCCCGGGCCTCAAGCGCACCGGCGGCTTCCGCTACACCGGCGAAGGCTGGGCGATGACCGACGACGGTCGCAACATCATCCTGTCGGACGGGACGCCGGTGCTGCGCTTCCTCGACCCGTCGACGCAGAAGGTCGTGCGGCGCCTCACCGTCACCGCCAACGGCCGCCCGGTGCAGCAGCTCAACGAGCTCGAATATGTCGACGGACAGATCTACGCCAATATCTGGATGACGCCGTATATCGCGCGGATCGACCCCGCCAACGGGCGTGTGGTCGGGGTGATCGACGTATCCCCCCTGATCGCCAAGGTCGCGCTGGCCGACCGCGATTCGGTCCCCAACGGCATCGCCTACGACCGCGTCGCGCACCGACTGTACGTAACGGGCAAGAACTGGCCGAGCCTGTTCGAGATCAAGCGCCCGCGCTGATCTACGCGAAGTCGGCACACGCAAAAAACCCCGGCGGTCGCGCACGCGACCACCGGGGTACTTCGAGACCGCCCCCCGCACGGTGCTGCCCAATAAGGAAAGGCGGGGGGTGGCCCGGTCGGCCCCGTCACCCAGGATAGGGGGACGGGCGACGGGACCGGTCGGTTTAGCCGAGCAGCTTCAGCACGCCCTGCTGCGACTGGTTCGCCTGAGCGAGCAGCGCGGTCGACGCCTGGCTGAGGATCTGCGCCTTGGCGAGGCTGGTCGTCTCGGTCGAGAAATCGACGTCTTCGATCCGGCTCTTCGCGTCGGTCAGGTTGGCGACGCTCGAGGTCAGCGTGTTGACGACCGAAGCGAGACGGCTCTGGCCTGCACCGAGCGAGGCGCGAGTCGTATTGACCGCACTCAAGGCACTGTCGAGCGCCGTGAGGGCAGACGTTGCTGCCGAGACGGAGGAAACCGAAACACCACCGCTTACGGAGTCACCAGGTTGCGCCGGAACATAGAATTTATCGCCGGTTGCGAGGACTTTGGTAGTACCGATCTGCGCAGTTGTAACGACGGCTGCGCCACCGAAATTGGCTCCGTAAGCAACGTCTTCAGCCGTCACGACGTGATTCTGGCCCAACCGCGAGTCGTTGGTTGCTGCAACGATGGGGCCGAGACCCGCGGGTACGGCGCCACCCGGCGTACCACTGACTCCCGTCAGGTTGAGACCACCGATATTCAGGCTTACCTGATCGCCCGAACTGGAACCGGTCTGGATGCTGATGCTCGTGCCGCTGTTGCTGAAGAGTGGTACGTTATTGTAGTTGGTCGCAACAATTTTGGTAAGTTGCTTCTGTAATTCGGTGACTTCAGCCTGCAGATTGGTTCGGTCGCTGTCCTGATAGGTTCCGGAGGCAGACTGAACCGCCAGTTCGCGAACACGTTGCAAAATATTGGTTACTTCGCCAAGCGCGCTATCGGCGGTCTGCGCCAGCGCGATACCGTCGTTGGCGTTGCGGATCGCCTGGTTCTGGCCCTTGATCTGCGACGTGAACGACGAAGCGATCGCCAGACCGGCGGCATCGTCCTTGGCCGAGTTGATGCGCTTGCCGGTCGACAGACGCTCGATGCTGGTCTGCAGCGCGCTGTTTGCGGCGTTCGACGAGTTGCTCGCCTTGAGCGCCGCGACGTTGGTTCCGATAACGGTCATTGATGGTCTCCAGGAAGGTCCGGCAATCCCGCCGCCCCCTATCGGAGAGCCGAGCCGCCATCCCAGGTAACGACCGTTCCGTCCCGGCTTTAAGCGCCAACCGATATTTTTTCGACGCTGCGTTCCTGCCGCCAACTATCGGGCGGCAAAGCGGAAAAAAATTGCCGGGTTGATGCCCGATTTAACGCGGAATTTACTACGGAGGCCGCATTCCCCGAATCGACAAGGGGATTTCCATGCGATCCATCGTTCCATCGGCTGCCATTCTTCGCCAGCATTACGCGCTGGTCTCGTGCCTGCGCGCGCAGGGCTTCACGATCGGCTCGTATCAAGACGGCAAGCGCGCGCCGGGCGAGTTCTACCTCGTCGCGGCCGGGGAAACCCCGCCGGTCTCGGCGCGCACCGTCGTCCTCGGCAACGAAGGGCGGATGATCATGCCGTCGCGCGACGGCAGCCCGGCCTATGTCTCCTATGACGAAACCGACGCAGCGGTCGGCGCAGGCTTCGTCCGCGCATTGCTCGCCGATTCGGACATGCCGACCGCCGCCGACCCCGAGAGCCTCGCGCTCCACACGCTCGCCGACCGCGTCGCCGCCGCCGACATCACGGTGCTGATCAACGGCCCGACCGGCACCGGCAAGGAAGTGCTCGCGCGCTCGATCCACCTGAAGTCCAACCGCGCCGCCAAGCCGTTCATCGCGATCAACTGCGCCGCCCTCCCCGAGACAATGCTCGAGGCGTTGCTGTTCGGCCACCAGAAGGGCTCCTTCACCGGCGCCTCGTCGGGGGGCGACGGCTTCTTCCGTGCGGCCGACGGCGGCACGCTGCTGCTCGACGAAATCGCCGAGATGCCGCTGCTGCTCCAGTCCAAGCTGCTCCGCGCACTGCAAGAGCGCGAGATCGTTCCGATCGGCGCGACCACGCCGCAGCCGATCGACGTCCGCATCATCGCAAGCGCCAACCGCGACTTGCAGGACGAAGTCGCCGCGGGCCGCTTCCGCGCCGATCTCTATTATCGCCTGTCGGTCTTCCCGCTCACCACCAAGCCGCTCGCCGACCGCGTGCAGGACATTCCCGCGCTCGTCGCGACGCTGATCCTCCGCCATGCCGGCAACCGCACGACGATCCCCTGGCCATGCGCCGAGGCGATCGAGTTGCTGTCGCAGCACGACTGGCCCGGCAACGTCCGCGAGCTCGAGAACGTCCTCCAGCGTGCGCTGCTGTTCGCGGGCGGCGACACGATCCTGCCCGAGCACATCGTGTTCGATCGCCCCAGCGCACGCGCGACGATCGCGGTCAACGCGTCGGAAGCGCCAGCGACACTCGGCAACATCGTCCAGATGCACGAATTCCAGGCGATCCGCGAAACGCTCGCCGCGTGCAACGGCAGCCGGATCGAGACCGCCAAGCGGCTCGGCATTTCGGAGCGCACCTTGCGTTACCGATTGGCCAAGGCGCGAGAACAAGGCGACGACATCATCCGCGCGCATGACCGCACCGCGGTGTCGGCATGAGCGTCGGTGGCATCGGCGGCGCGGGCGGGATCGACCGCGTCATGGCGCTCCGCGCGCAGATTCTCGAACGCAACCAAGCGCTTGCCCGCGCCAGCGCGACGCCGGCCGCGGCACCGGTCACCGAAACAAAGCCCGCCAGCTTTGCCCAGTCGATGCAAACCGCGCTGGAGAACGTCAACCAAGGCCAGTCGCAGGCCGCCAAGCTCAGCGAAAGTTATGAGCGCGGCGAGACCGTCGACATCGCCAAGGTGATGCTCGCGCGCCAGCAGGCGTCCGTCGGGTTCGAGGCGACGCTGCAGGTCCGCAACAAACTCCTGTCCGCCTACAAGGACATCATGAGCATGCCGGTCTGACATGAGCAACGCCCTCACCCCTTCGCCGCAGCCGCAACTGCCCGCCACCGTCGCCTCGCTCGTGCCCGAGCGCTTTGCCAATCCGCTCGCACAGATGCAGGGCCTGCTAGCGCAGCCTGCGGTCCGCCGCAGCCTGCCGATGGTGCTGCTCGTCGGCCTGCTCGCCACCGCGGCTGCCGCGTGGATGATGCTCGCGACGCCGACGCAAAAGACCCTGTTCTCGGGGCTGTCCGACGCCGACAAGGGCTCGGTCACGACCGCACTGACCACCGCCAACATCAAGTCGCACATCGACGATTCGACCGGCGCAGTGACCGTCAACGAGGAAGACTTCTCCCGCGCGCGTATCCTCCTCGCGGGCCAGGGCCTCCCCAAGGCGGCCCCCGGTGGATACCAGATCCTCGACAACCTCCCGATGGGCGTGTCGCGCGCGGTCGAGGGCGAACGCCTACGGCAGGCCCGCGAAACCGAACTCGCGCGCTCGATCCAGGAAATCGACGCGATCGCCGAGGCGCGCGTCCATCTCGCGACGCCCGAAGCCTCGGTATTCGTGCGCGACAATGCCGCGCCGTCCGCCTCGGTGATCGTCAAGCTCCAGCCCGGACGCAGTCTGGGCGATGCGCAGGTCTCCTCGATCGTCAACCTCGTCGCCTCCTCGGTCCCGGGGATGAAGCCCGAGAACGTCACGATCGTCGACCAGATGGGCGGCTTGCTCACCAAGGGCGCGAACGAAAGCGCGATCAGCGCCGCGACCGACGAACGCATCGCGTTCCAGCGCCGCGTCGAGGAAAAGTACCGTGCGCAGATCGTCCAGTTGCTGACCCCGTTGGTCGGCGCGGGCAATTTCACCGCCGAAGTCCAGGCCGACGTCGACCTCAACGAGACGCAGGCGACCAAGGAAAGCTACGACAAAGCTGGCGCGCTGCGTGTCGAGCAGGGCCAGTGGACCAGCAACGGCAAGGACGGCGGGCAGGCCCCCGGCGGCATCCCCGGCGCGCTGTCGAACACCCCGCCGCCAGCTTCGACGCTGACGACACCACAACCCGCGCCGACGCCCGGTGCCCCGGGTGCGCCAGGCGCAACCGCGCCAGCTGCCGCTACGGGGCCCGCAGCCGCCGCAGCGGGTGCAGTCAGCGATGCCCTCAAGGCCAGCGACCAATATTCGCGCGCTTACGATCTCGGCAAGGAAGTGTCGGTCAGCCGCACCGCCCCCGGCGCGATCACGCATCTCTCGGTCGCGGTCCTGCTGCGCGACCCCGAAACCGGCAAGCCGCGCGGCACGGTGGAAATCCAGCAGATCACGCAGTTGGTGCAAAGCGCGGTCGGCTACAACCAGCCGCGTGGCGACGTCGTCACCGTCATCAGCCGCAAGTTTGCTGGTGCCTCGGCACTCGACGACAAGCAGCCGTGGTACGAAGCGGGCTGGCTCCCTGTGGTGGCGCGCAACCTCACCGCAATCGTCGTCGCGCTGCTGGTGCTGTTCCTCGGCGTCCGCCCGCTGGTCAAGGCGATCGGCAAGAAGAAGGGCGAGGATACCGCCGCAAGCCAGAACGGCCTCCCGCGCGACCTGCTCGGCGAAGCGCAGGGCGGTGGCCTCGCCGCACCGCAGACCGGCGCGCCCGTCACGATCGACGCGCTCGAAGGCGCGCGCAGCTATGACGAGCGGATCGGGATGGTCCGTGGCTTTACCCGCGACAACCCCGCGCGCGCTGCGCTCGCCGTGCGCGACATGATCAAGTCATGACCCCTGCTGTCCGCAGCTATACCGGGGTCGAGCGCGCCGCGGTGCTGATGATGCTCGTGGGCGAGGAAGAGGCTGCCGCAATCCTGCAGAAGCTCGATCCAGAGGAAGTCCGCCAGCTCGGCAAGGCGATGTTCGCGGTCGCGGACGTGAGCGAGGCCGAAGTCGCCGACGTGCTCGACGATTTCGTCGGCCATGCGCGCGAGCGCACCGCGATCGGCTTCGACCCGCGCCCGCGGATCGAGGCGGTGATGACCCGCGCGCTGGGCCAGGAAAAGGCCGACAGCGTGCTTGCGCGGATCGTCCCCGCCGAGGACGCCTGCCAGCTCGACCTGCTCGACTGGCTCGACGCTGGCGAGATCGCGTCGATGATCGAGAAGGAACATCCCCAGATCGCCGCAGTCCTGATCGCCAATCTCGACCCCGCGATCGGCGCGCAGGTGCTCGAACTGATGCCCGATGCGGTCCAGCCCGACATCCTCCACCGGCTCGCACGGCTTGGGCCGATCACGCCCGAGGCGGTCGAGACGCTCAAGACCATGCTCGCCAACCGCACCAGCACCGGCAAGGCGCAGGCGGGCGTCACGCTCGGCGGCACCAAGGACGCCGCGAAGATCCTGTCGAGCGGGCGCAAGGCGACCGAACTCCGCGTCATGCCCAAATTGTTCAAGATCGACCGCGACGTCGCCAAGGCGATCGAGGAAGCGATGTTCGTGTTCGACAATCTGCTCGAGCTCGACGACAAGAATCTGGGCACGCTGATCCGCAACATCGACAGCGACGTGCTGACGCGCGCCTTGAAGGGCGTCGACGAAAGCATTCGCGCGCGCTTCCTCGGCTGCATGTCGAGCCGCGCCGCCGACGGCATCCGCGACGAGATGGAATCGCGCGGGCCGATGAAGCTTTCCGAAGTGCTCGATGCACAGAAGATCATCATCCAGATCGCGCGCAATCTCGCCAAGGACGGCACGATCCAGATGGGTGGCGGGGAGGACGATTATGTCTGAGTTCGTCGCGGGCTTCTCGCCGCGCAGCCAAGGGATTGCGGATGCGCTCAAGGCCGCCTTCGCCCCACGCGTCGGGGGCTTCGCCGCCGCTGACCTGCGCGAACGCGCCGGCGGTCACGGCCCGGTCGCCTTCGCGGTCCGGCCCGAGGGACCACGCCACTTTTCCCCCGCCGACCGCGATGTGAACCCGACCGAGGGCTGGGATCCGTTCGACGCGGATGCAACGCCTACGACGCCGTTCGTCGACCCGGTCGTCGCCGCGCATGCTGCGGGTTATGCCGAGGGCATGGACGCGGCGCTCGCAGAGGTGGCCGCGAACGTCGAACGCGACCATCGGCTGCTGACGGAGCTCGCCGCCGCGCTCCAGGCGGGCGAACGCTTCGACCGCGAGGCAACCGCACGCCGGTTGCGCCAGACCGTGATGTTCCTCGTCACGCAAATCGTCGGCGACGTCGGGATTTCGCCCGAACTGCTGGCACGACGGATCGATTCGGCGGCAGAGCTGCTCAGTGACGGCGCGGAATCGGCGATGCTGCGCGTGAATCCGGCGGACGTCACGCTGCTGGAGGGCAAGTTGCCCAAGCAAGTCTTTGCGGTGGGCGATGCGGCGGTTGCGCGCGGGTCGTTCGTTCTGGAAAGCGCCTCGACGATCGTCGAGGACGGGCCGGAACTGTGGATCGAACAGCTCGGTGCGGCGATCGACCGCGTTGCGGTGCCGACGCACTGATGGTGCACGCCCCCCTCCATCCGTGCGAGCTGAGCGGAGGCGAAGCCTCGCCTGCCCAAGAGGCCACGCCATGCTGAACCGCTTCACCGGCGATTATCTCGAAGCCCTCGGCCTCCCGGATTTCGCGCCCCGCCCCAAGGTCTCGGGCCGTCTGGCTTCGTTCGACGGCCTGTTGATGGAGGCCGTCGGCCTCACTGTCCCGGTCGGGACCGTCTGCCAGGTCGGCGATTCCCGTGCCGCGGTCGAGGCCGAGGTGATCGGCTTCCGCAATGGCCGCACCCTCTTGATGAACTTAGGCGGCCCCGCCGCCTTGCTCCCGCAAGCCCCGGTCCGTCCGCGTGGCGCGCCGGGCGAGGCGGAGGTCGGCGCGGCGATGCTCGGGCGCGTGGTCGATGGCACCGGCAACCCGATCGACGGGCTTGGCCCGATCCGGGGTGCCGGGCGCTGGCCGCTCGCGGGGAAGATGCAGTCGCCGCTCGATCGCGGGCGCGTGCTCGAACCGCTCGATGTCGGCGTCCGCGCGATCAATGGGTTGCTTACCGTCGGCCAGGGCCAGCGGATCGGGATCATGGCGGGTTCGGGCGTCGGCAAGTCGGTGCTGCTCGGGATGATCGTCCGCGCAGCACAGGCAGACGTGATCGTCATCGGGCTGATCGGCGAGCGTAGCCGCGAAGTCGCCGACTTCCTCGAAACCAAAGTCGCGGGCGCGGCGCGCGCGCGCTCGGTCGTCGTCGCGGTACCGGCCAACCATTCGCCCGTTCTCCGCATCCGCGGCGCGTTGCGCACCCACGCGATCGCCGAGGCGTTTCGCGCCGAGGGCAAGAAGGTCCTGCTCATCATGGACTCGCTCACCCGCGTCGCGCACGCCGGGCGCGAGATCGGCTTGGCGCTGGGCGAGCCAGCCTCGGCGCGCGGCTATCCGCCGTCCGCGATCGCGATGCTCCCCAACCTCATCGAACGCGCGGGCGTCGACGTGCATAGCGGCGGGTCGATCACCGCGATCTATACCGTGCTCGCGGATGGCGACGACGGCAACGATCCGGTCGTCGACAGCGCGCGCTCGATCCTCGACGGGCACATCGTGCTGTCGCGGCAATTGGCCGAACGCGGGGTCTATCCCGCGATCGACATCGGTCCCTCGGTCAGCCGCGTGATGACCGACATCGTCGACAAGCCGCACCAGCGCGCCGCGCGCGTGCTGCGACGTCACCTCGCGACCTATGAGGAGAATCGCGATCTCGTGCTGATGGGCGCGTATCGCTCGGGCGCGGACCCAGCGATCGACGCCGCAATCGCGTGCCACCCGGCGGTGCTCGAATACATCAAGCAGGACCCCGACGAGACCGTCTCGCTCCCCGATGCTGCGCTCGAACTGATCGGCGTGTTCGGCGATGCCTAAGTCCAAGCTCGACCGGCTGCTCCGCGTCCGTACGCTGCAACTGGGGCTCGTCCAGGCCGACGAAGCCCGCGCGCGCGACAAGGCACACGCCGAGACGACGCTCCACGGCCGCATCGTCCAGCTGTCCGAGAATGTCGCACCCACGGTCGCCCCGATCGGCGCGTCCGCGCTTGGGGCCGCCGCGCATTTCCGCGAACGCCTTCACCGCTCTGCCGAAGCCGCCGAGGGGCGTTTGCGCGCGGCGAACGCCGTCGCCGCGCGTGCCGTCGAGGCGACCCGCGAGGCGCGCCGCGACCAAAGCGCGATCGAGAAACTGATTGCGCGCGCGGATGCCGAGGCCGCGCTCAAGGAATTGCGCGAGATGGAAGCAATGCCGCCGACCCGCGTGATCCGGCACGATCCTTGCTGAACCGCTGACGGGTGCCGCTTCCGGCCCCGCTGGATGCCTGCATGACCGACCTGACCACCCTGCTGTTCCCGACTGCCACGGCAGCATCATCGCTTGCACCCGCTGCACCGGTGTCGGTGACGGGCGCGCCCGGCATGGCGGGACAGTTCGCGCAGACGCTGGGGGACATGCTGGCAGGGACGACACCGGTCACCATGCCCGCCGCCGCACCCGCCACCGTCACCGTGCCGCCCGATCCCGCGCTGCCGCTCCCTGTTCTGGGCTTGGTAGGACCCTTGCCAACTGGCAAGCTGCTGGCAACCGGCATGATCGACCGGCAAGCGCTTGCCGACGACGGCAACGCGGTGCCTGCCGAACCCGCGCTCCAGCTTCTCGCCAACCCGGCATGGCGCGCGACCGTCGTCGCGCCGGCGTCCCCGCCCCGCCCCCCAATATCGTTGCGCACCGCGCTCGAGCGTGCCGCCGCACAGCTTGCGACGCCCGTCGCCGCCAAGGCCGCGCGCGACGCGAGCGCGATCCCGACCACGGATGCCCCCGCCGAGGAGACTGACTCGGGATCGGTGCTGTCCGACCCGGCGACTCCCGATCCCTTGCCCGCGCCGTCGGCGCTCGACCTGCTCGCCAGCGCACCTACGACACTGCCGATCGCTATGTCCCACCACGACCGCACCAGCGATGCGGACGGGAAGAAGGACTCGCCCGGTCCGGTCGTAGAAACGGCGATCGAGCATGTGGCTGGCGCCCCAGCTGCCATCGCCACGCGCGCCGTCGCGACGTCAGCGATGCCGACGCGCGCGCCCCTGCCAACGCACACCAGCGTCGACCCCGCCCCGGCGACGCCGCTGATCGACAGCCCGGTCCGTGATCTGGCGCCTTTCGCACCGGCCAGTGCACCGCCGCCAGTCCCGCAAGAACGGGCGACCGCCCTGCCAGGCCCGCAAGACACGGCGAGCCCGACGCTACCCGCTACGATGCGTGCATCACGCCCGCTGCCGCCGGACCGTGCCATCCTCACCGCGCTCGGGGCGCTCCCCAATCCAGTGCGCGACGCCAGCGCGGAGACGGCGTTGGCCCCTACCGTCGTAGGAGCGGTGCCCGAAGCCGCACCACAGGTGGCACCGACCGCGAACGCGCACGGCGCGTCCAACGCACCGCAACCGCCCGCCGCCAACGCAGCGTCGGCGCAATTCCCGGCGACATCCGCGCGCGCCACCGCGACGATCCTCACGCCGGTGGCCGGGCATGCCGCCCCCACGACGTCCGACGCTCCTGCACGCAATGACATCGCGCCGGTCCGGCTCGAGCGAAGCGTCGCGCCGCCGATCGCCGTCATGAACACGCCGCAACCCGCCGGGCAGGTCTTCGCCGCCGCGCTCGCAACCGCCGCGACGTGGCGAGACCGCCCCGCCGCCGAGCGGACCGATCCCGCAGCCCCCACGCCGCCGATCGGCCTCGCCACCGCGATCGGTCTTGGCGGCACGACGCCAGTCCAACCCACCGGCGACGCGCAGCGTGCCCCGCTCGACCTCACGCAGGACAGCGGCATGCAGCGGATGATCGACCATATCGAAGTGCTCCGCGACGACGTCGATTCGCGCGACACGCGGATCCGGCTGGTCCCCGATGCGCTCGGCAGCGTCGACGTCGCGGTGCGGCAGGTCGGCGAGCGAATCCATGTCAGCTTCACCGCCGAACATGAGGCGACACGCGCGCTGATCGCCGATGCGCAGCCGCGCCTGACCGAACTCGCCGCCGAACGCGGCGTGCGGATCGCAGGGTCCAGCGTCGCGACCGACGCCAACCCAAGCGCGTCGCAATCTGCGGCGCAGGGACAGGGCCAGCCCCAATCCCAGAACCAGTCCCAGTCGCGCCCCAACGCCCCGCACCAGCCGCCCCGCGCGGCTGCGCGGGCGCAGCGCGACGCCGAAACCCCCGAGGACCAGCGCCTCGCCTAACCCCCAAGGAAGCAGACCATGAGTGAGATCGTCGAAGAGAAGGCCAAGAAAAAGAAGAAGGGCGGAATGATGAAGATCATCCTGATCGTCGTCGGGCTGCTGGCGCTGGTCGGCGGCGGTGTCGGCGGCACGCTGTTCGCGGTTAACGCCGGGCTGATCGGCGGCGGCGGCAAGCATTCCGAACCCGAAGGCCCACGTCTCGTCCCCAAGAGCGAGCAGAAGCGCGTCGGTGAAGGTGGCGAGGGCGGTGAGGGCCATGCCACCGCGGGCAACAAGCCGCCGATCGGCACCGGCGGAGACAAATACGCGTCCAACTACTACGCGATGGAAAAGGAGTTCACCTCCAACCTGCAGGACAGCGTCCATTTCGTCCAGGTCGGGGTCGCGGTGTCGACGCCGTATGACGATTCGGTGATCGAGAACATCAAGACCAACGAGATCGCGGTGCGCTCGTCGATCCTGATGGCGCTTGGCGACACCACCGAGGAACAGGTCTTCACCAGCGAGGGCAAGCGCCAGCTGGAGCGTCGGGTCGCCAAGGCAATCAACGATACACTCAAAGAAAAAGAAGGATTTGGGGGAGTCGGTAACGTTTACTTTACCAGTTTTGTTGTTCAGTGACGCATGGTTAACGAGGCATCAGCAACGGCGGACGAACGCCGCGGACGGGCACGGGGTGCGGGTGCTGGCGGGAGCGCGCAGCACGTCGCGCTCGGGGCCACCAACCTCAATCCGTTCGGCGATCTGCACACCGTCCAGCATCTGTCGGCGCGGCTCGCGCGCGGGGTGCGCGGGGTGTTCGAGCCGTTGCTGCGCCGCGAATGCCGCACCTGGGCCGAGCCGCTCGTCGTCCAGCGGCTCGCCGATTACCGCGCGGAACGCCCCGACGGGCTGACCGCGTGGCTGCCGATGGCAATGGCGCTCGGCGGCGCACCCGCGGGCCAGGCGCTCGCGGTGCTCGACGGACGGTTCGTGCTCGAACTGCTCGACCTGTTCTTCGGCGGCACGGGGCACGCCCCGGCGCAACTCCCCGCCGAATTCACCCCCGCCGCCGAAGTGATGGTGACGCAACTCGGCAAGCTGCTCGCCGAGCCGATGCGCGCCGCGTGGGAACCGCTCGCCCGCCTGACGTTCACTGCGGGGCATCTCGAGCTCAACCCCGCGATGCTCGCGGATCTCGATGCGGACGATGCGCTGGTCATCACGCGCTTCGGCATCGCGGTCGATACCGCCAAGCCGGTGTTCCTCGACCTGCTCTACCCGGTCTCCGCGTTGAAGCCGCACGGCCCGTCGCTGACCGGAAAGGTCCACGGCAAGACCGCCGAGCCCGACCCGAGCTGGCGCAACGGCCTCACTCGCGCGGTGATGGACGTGCGCTTCCCGATCCGCTCGGTCCTTGCCGAACCGATGGTCTCGCTCAGCCTGCTGATGGGGCTGAAGGAAGGCGACGTCATCCCGATCAACGTCGGGTCGGACGTGCCCGTGATGGTCGGTGGCGACCGGCTCGCGCTTGGCACCGTTGGCACGTCGAACGGCAAGGCCGCGATCAAGCTCAACATGATTTGTTACGACATCGACAGCGACTTCAGGGGCAATCTGCAATGAGCGACATGAGTTCAACCCCGTCGAGCGGCTTCCCGCTCGATGCCAGCCTCGCGGCGAACTTCCGCCTGTTGCAGGATGTCGATGTCAAACTCACGGTCGAGATCGGCTCGACCTCGCTGACGCTGCGCGAACTGCTCGCGCTTGGCGAAACCAGCGTGATCGAGCTCGACCGTCAGGCAAACGAACTGCTCGACGTGCTCGTCAACGGCACGCTGATCGGTCGCGGCGAAGTCGTGATGGTCGGCGATCGCTTCGGCGTGCGCATGACCGAACTGGTTTCCCCTGAGAAGCGGGCCTGACGCGCGATGATGTGGTCCTATGTCCTGAAGCTCGTCATCCTGCTCCCGCTGGTCTGCGGGTTGATGATCGGTTGCCTGTATCTGTGGCGTCGGTTCGAGGCGCGGATGCCCGGGCAGCCTGCCAACCGTCTGCTCAAGGTCACCGAGACGATGATGATCTCGCCGACCGTGCGGCTCGCGGTGCTCGATTTCGAAGGGCGTCGGCTACTGGTCTCGGTCAGCCGCACCGGGATCACGCTGGTCGATCGCGGAGGGCCGTCGGCGTGATCACGAGCGTTCGTTTCGACTGGCGCAAGCTGCTGCTCGTGGCGCTCGCGATCCTGTTCGCGGTCGTCCTGGCGCATCCCGCGCTCGCCCAGACCGCCGCCGCAGCGGCCACACCCGTTGCCCCCGCGCCCGGCGTCGGTGACGCGGCGGATCGTGCGCTGAAGGATCTCGGCGGCGGCAATGCGCCGCTGTCGCTCAGCCTTCAGTTGCTCATCGTCATGGGGCTGCTGACGATCCTCCCCGGCATCCTGCTGATGATGACGAGCTTCACGCGGATCATCATCGTACTGTCGATCCTGCGCCAGGCATTGGGGCTTCAGCAGACCCCGCCCAACCAGGTGCTGGTCGGCCTGTCGCTGTTCCTGTCGTTCTTTATCATGGCGCCCGTCATCAGCCAGATCAACGCGGTCGCGATTCAGCCCTATTCCGAGAGCCGGATCGGCGCGACCGACATGATCAAGGCGGGCGGCGTTCCCTTGCACGCCTTCATGGCGAAGCAGACGCGCAAGAAGGACATCACGCTGTTCGCCGGGATCGCCAAGAGCGGACCGTACCAGAATGCCGCGGACATCCCCTTCTCGGTGCTGCTCCCCGCGTATGTGACCAGCGAGCTCAAGACCGCATTCCAGATCGGTTTCCTGGTCTTCCTCCCCTTCATCGTGATCGATCTCGTCGTCGCGACGGTGCTGATGTCGCTCGGCATGATGATGCTGTCGCCGACGATCATCTCGCTCCCGTTCAAGCTGCTGCTGTTCGTCCTCGTCGACGGCTGGGCGCTGACGATGGGGTCGCTCGCCAATTCGTTCGTGAGCTGATTCGATGGATGCGGAATATTTCCTCACGGTCGCGCATCAGACGATGTGGGTGCTCGCACTCGCCTCCGCGCCGATCCTGATCCCCGCGTTGCTCGCGGGGCTGCTGACCGGCATGATTCAGGCGGCGACGTCGATCAACGAGCAGACCTTGTCGTTTGTGCCGAAGCTGATCGTCGTCGGCATTTCGCTGCTGGTGTTCGGATCGCTGATCATTGGGCTGCTGAGCGATTTCACGATCGGCATCTTCGAGCGGATCCCGGATCTGGTGCGCTAAAATGCACGCATGCCCCTCGCCGTGTTCCTGCGAAGGCAGGAACCCAGAGCTGCGCGGACCAACCGCCGTTGGTTCGCGGGACTCTTGGACTCCTGCTTTCGCAGGAGAACGGCAAGGGTTGCGCAAGAGCCTGGCCACGTTCGGGATACCCGCTTTGGAAGGGCATCGCGCATGGGCCCGCTAGGCCTCGGCCTCTCGATCGAGCCCCAGATGTGGGCGTTGATCTTCGTGATGGTCCGGATCAGCGCGGCGTTCATCGCGGCCCCCGTATTCAGCGCGGTGTCGATCCCGCTGGTCGTGCGCGTCTCGCTGTCAGGGGCGATCGGCGTGCTCGTGCTCGGGTCGCGGACCATCACCCCGCCCGAGCACATCTTCGCGCTCGCAACGATCCTCGCGGTCGCAGCCGAGGCGCTCGTTGGCCTCGCGATCGGTTTCATCCTGCAAATCGCCTTCGCTGCGCCCGCACTCGCGAGCGAATTGATCGGTACGTCGATGGGGATCGGCTTCGCGTCCGCGATCGACCCGCAGAACGGCAAGTCCACCCCCGCGCTCGGCCAGTTCTTCACGATGATGCTGACGCTGCTGTTCCTGAGCGTCAACGGCCACCTCGTCCTCGTCGAGATGATCGTCAGATCCTATGACGCGCTGCCCCCCGGCGCAGCGTGGCTCAAGCCCGCGCAGCTCGAGAACATCGCCTTGTTCGGCGGCTATACCTTCCTCGCAGGACTCCTGCTCGCGCTGCCGGTCGGGTTCCTGCTGTTGTGCCTCAATCTGATCGTGGGGATGATCTCGCGCTCGGCCCCGTCGCTCAACCTGTTCGCGGTCGGCATGCCCGCCAGCCTCGCGGTCGGCGTCATCGCGCTCGCCATGGCGTTCCCGACGATGGGGGATTACATGCTGGTGATCGTCCAGGAAGGCCTCGCCGCCGCGCAGAAGCTGGTGCTCGGCTGATGTCGGAGGAAGGCGGCGAACGGACAGAAGCCCCAACCGCGAAGCGCAAGCGCGACGCAGTCGAAAAGGGCGACATCCTCAAATCCCGGGAGTTCGCCACCGCGCTCGTCATGCTCGCCGGCATGGCCTGGCTCGCGCTGATGGGGCCGTCGCTGGTCGGTGCGTGCAAGGAGATCATGGCGGCGAGCTTCTCGTTCGACCACCGCGACATCGAGGATTTCGACCCGTTCCGCCCGCTTGCGCAAAGCGGTTGGAAGATCGCGCCAGCGCTGATTTCCTTACTCGCGATCAGCTTCGTAGCGGCGATCCTCAGCCAGGCGGGGCTCGGCTATCTCGGCTTCAACGCCTCGCTGCTCGCGCCCAAGGCATCGCGGATCAACCCCGCATCCGGATTGAAGCGCATTTTCGGGCCGCAGGGGTGGATCGAACTCGGCAAGGCGCTGCTCAAGGTCGCGTTGCTCGGCAGCATCGGCTGGTATCTCCTGGGGCAGGTCGCGCACATGTCGATGGGCCTGTCGTCGAGCAGCTTCAGCACCGCGGTCGCCACGTTGACGGGGACGTTCCTCACCGTGTTGTTCACCATGGCGTTCGGCATGGTCGCGATCGCCGGGATCGACGTCCCGCTCCAGCTGTTCCAGCGCCTCAGCAAGCTGCGCATGTCAAAACAGGCGATCCGCGACGAAAACAAGGAAACCGAAGGCTCGCCCGAAGCCAAGGGCGCTCTCCGCCAGCGCCAGCGCGAGATGTCGATGCGCAGCATGCGCAGCAGCGTAGCGGAGGCGCACGTGATCCTCACCAACCCGACGCACTTCGCGGTCGCGCTGCGTTACGATCGCGAGAACGATCAGGTGCCGGTCGTCGTTGCCAAGGGCCGCGGCGTGGTGGCGCTCGCGATCCGCGAACTGGGTGCGGAAACGCGGATCCCAGTGCTCGAATATCCCGCACTCGCCCGCGCGGTCTATTACACCAGCCGCGAGGGGCAGGAAGTGCGCGACGACCTGTATGTCGCGCTGGCGACGGTGCTGGCGTTCGTGTTCGGCCTCAACGCCGAGGCGGGTGGCCTGCCGCCGCCGATCTTCGTCCCTGAAACCGCGCGCTTCGACGAGAATGGCGTGAAGACGGCGTAAGCCCACCTTCGGCTGCGAAAAACCCCTAAAGTTTCCCCCGCCCCAGCCGTTCTACCATTCAGACCAAGCGACGGGACCGACCGCATGACGACGACGACCGCCACGACCGGATCGACCACGATCGGCCAGTCGCTGCTCAACTCGCTCAACGCGGGGTCGGGCGTCGATACCGCCAGCCTCGTCGCCTCGCTCGTCCAGGCGCAGTTCGCGTCCAAGAACCTCCAGCTCACCAAGCAGGATACCACGCTCACCGCGCAGATCTCGTCGGTGGCTAAGGTGCAGAGCGCGATCACCAGTTTCTCCTCAGGGCTCAACACGCTGGTCAAGGGCGGCAGCCTCCAGACCCAGCCGACCAGCAGCGATACCAGCATCCTGACAGCCAGCGCGCTGTCGGGCGCCAAACTCTCGGGGCTGTCGGCGTTCGTCGAGGTGACGCAGCTCGCCACCGCGCAGACGACGACGAGCACGACCAAGTTCGACAGCCGCAGCGCGACCGTCGGCTCCGGCACGCTGACGCTGACGCTCGGCACCGCCAAGGACGCGGCGGTCTCCGGCTTCACCACCAGCGCCACGCCCATCAAAGTCACGATCGATTCGACCAACAACACGCTCGACGGCATCGCCAAGGCGATCAACGCGGCGAACAGCGGCGTTTCCGCGACGATCATCACCGATACCGACGGCAAGGCCCGTCTGTCGTTGAAAGGCCCCACCGGCACCGACAAGGCGTTCACGCTCAGCGGGGATTCGACCGGGCTTGCGCAGCTCAACGTCGGCGGCAGTGCCCCCGCAAGCACCATCACCGCCGCCGCGGGCAATGCCAAGCTCTCGCTCAACGGCACCCCGGTCGAACGCTCGAGCAACACGATCAGCGATCTGGTCGACGGCGTGAAGCTGACGCTTTCCAGCGTCACGACGGCGGGCAAACCGGTCGTGCTCGGCAGTTCGACCCCGACCGCGGGCCTCACCCAGGCGGTCACCGATTTCGTCGACACCTACAACCAAATGCTCGCGGAGTTGAAGACCGAGACCGACGTCGCCTTCCGGTCCGCTCAAGAACGATTACAACGCGACCAACCTGCTCCGTTCGCTGCGCGGGCTGACGCTCACCCCGCTCACCACCGGCGGCGCGGCGGGCGCGCCCGGCACGCTCGCGGCAATCGGAGTCAAGACCAACAAGGACGGCACGTTGAGCGTCGACCAGACCCAGCTCACCACCGCCCTCACCAAGACCCCCGACGCGGTCGAGGCGCTGTTTGCCGATGGCACCGGCGCATCCGGCGGCGGGATCGCGGCGGCGCTCAGCGCGATCTCGACCGCGGCGGTCAGCAACAAGGTCGTCATCAACGGCCGGACCGAAACGACCGGCCTCGTCGCCAGTACCGCGCTCTACACCGCCGCCAAGACCAAGGTCAGCGCCGCCGAGGAAAAGGTCACGTCCGACACCGCCGCCTATCAAGAGCGACTGACCAAGCAATATGCCGCCTCGGACGCGAAGGTCGCCGCGTACAAGGCGACCCAGACGCAGCTCCAGAACCAGATCGACCAGTGGAACAAGTCGGGCCAATGACCGTCGCCTACGCCTCCCCCTTCGGCCGCAACCCGGAAGCGACCTATCGCCAAATCGAAGTCGCCGGCCAGACCGCCGAGGCCGACGGTCCCGCGCTGGTCCAGTTGCTCTACGACCAGGCGATCCGCGCGTTGCGCGGCGCCGCCTGGGCCGCGGAGAACAACAATTACAAGATGAAGAGCGACAAGGTGACGCGCGCCACCGCGATCCTGTTCGCGCTGGAAGCCGGGCTCGATTTCGACAATGGCGGCACGGTCGCCCCTGCGCTCGCCCGGCTGTATGCGGGCACGCGGATGACGGTCGTCAACGCCGCGGTCGGCAACGATCCCGCCCCGTTCCGCGACGTCGCGGACACGCTCGACGAGATCGGCCAGGCCTGGCGCACCGTGCGCGCGGCGTAGGGCCGGCGCAGGAAGGGCAGCCCCGCTACCCGAACCACCGTTTCGCGCTGAAATAGCCGATGATCCCTACCGTGATCGCGATGCACACGCCGCCGATCACGTCGAACGCCCACGGCTCCTTGGCGAACGGCAACCCCTCGACGTTCATCCCGTACAGCCCGGTCAGGAACGTCAGCGGCAGAAAAATGAGCGCCACGATCGAAATCAGCAGCGAGCGCGAATCGATCTGTTCCGCGCGCAGATCGGTCAGCGCCTCGTGCATCAGCGCGGAGCGTTCGCGGATCGCCTCCAATTCTTCCGCCATCCGCGCGGCACGATCGGCGGCCGACGTCAGGTGCAGCCGGTCGTCGTCGTGCAACCAGTCGCACGGCAACGCCGCCAGCTTCTCGAGCGCGGCGCGCTGCGGCTGGACGAAGCGGCGATAGCCGATCGCGGTGCTCCGCACCTTGGTCACCTTGCGGCGCAGTTCGAACACCTTGTCCGCGTCGAGATCCGCCTCGCAATCGTCGAGCTGATCGCCCAGTTCGCCCACTTCGGGGTCGAGCTCCTCGGTGATCGCGCTGGCGAACTCCGCGATCAGGTCGCCTGGGTCGGCGATCGTCCCGCCCTCGACCGCCTTCACCACGTCGTCCACCGCGGTCAGCGTGCGTCGCGTCACCGAAAACACCCGCCCCGCCAGCGCGTAGATCCGCACCGACGCGAGCGGGTCCGACGTCGTCATCTCCTCGTTCGATCGTCCGCGCAGATTGAGGAACGCGCCCTCGCCCAACGCATCGCAGCGCGGGCGCGATTCGGTCGTGGTCAGGACGTCGACGACATAGTCGGGCAAGCCGGCGGTCTCGCTGAGCCAGCTTTGCGCCTGCTCGTTATTGCTCATCAGGTGGACCCAGATCAGCTCGCCGGTCGCGTCCATAGCCGCCTTGATGTCGAGCCGCTCGGCCTTCGCATTCGCGACCCGGTAGGCAAACCCGCTCACGGCAGCTGCATCCAAATCGTCAGCCCCGCGTCTTGCGCGATCGGCGGCACTTCGGACACGATCCGCACCGCATCCGCACGCGACCGGTCGAGGATCGCAGACGGCGTCGCGGCGGGCGCATAGATCCGGTCGGCGAGCGCCAGCGCGCGCGCCTGCCCCAGCGTCAGGTCATCCGGATCGGCCGACGTCAGCCGGATCGTCACCAGCCGGTCGGGCGAGGCGGTCGCATCGACCAGCCACCCCGGCACCGCCTCGGGCGCCGCCGTCAGCGGATCGAGCGGACCACCTTGCGCAAACGCGCGCCCCAGCGCGCGCCGACGATCATCCAGCGCGGGCAGCACCAGCCGGATCGCGCCGCGCATCGCGTTCAACCGGTCAGCGAGCGGCCCCAGCGTCGCGGGGAGCATCGCCTCGAGCCGTTGCCGAAGCGCCGCCGCCAGTCCGGCGGACGCGCCGCCCGTCCCGATCGCGATCAGCACCGGGCTGCGATCGATGATCGCGGGGAGCGTGAAGTCGCAATCGTAGGGCCGGTCGACCGCATTGACCAGCACGCCGCGCGCCTTCAGCCGGTCGATCGCGCCGCGCGCCTCGGCATCGTCCTCGATCGCGACGATCGCGAGCGACGCGGTCGCCGCCTCGCCGACGATCACCGCGCCCGCGCGCTCGAGCAACCGCCGCTTGGCATCCGCGGGTTCGCCCTCGCCGAGCAACATCACCGGCCGCCCCGCCAGCCGGACGAACAACGGGAGGCTGTGGAGCGTCATGCCTCGGGCTTGAGCCATTCGGGCAGGCGTTCGGCGGCAAGGATCGTCTCGGGGTTGATCCGGTCCGCGACCACCGCGAAGCGATCGCCATCCACGAGAACCTCGGGCACCAGCGCGCGACTGTTGTACGTGCTCGCCATCGTCGCGCCATAAGCGCCCGCGGTGCGGAACACCGCGAGGTCGCCGCTCACCACTTCGTCGATGTCACGCCCCATCGCGAAGGTGTCGCCGCTCTCGCACACCGGACCCGCGATATTGGCCATCATCCGCCGCCCGTTCGGGCGCACCGCCGCGAAATCATGCCACGCATCGTACAAGGCGGGCCGCGCGAGATCGTTCATTGCGGCGTCAACGATGACATAGGGGTTGGTGACGCCGGGCTTGACCCAGATGACCTTGGTCAGCAGCACGCCCGCATTGCCCGCGATCACGCGCCCGGGCTCGAACATCAGCGTGACGCCCCAGTCGCGCGTCACCCGTGCGACCATCGCACCGAAGTCGGCGGGGCTCGGGAACACATCCCCCTCGCGATACGGCACGCCGAGCCCGCCACCGAGATCGATCCGGTCGATCGTATGCCCAGCACCGCGCAATTCGGCCATCAACGCGCCGACCCGCCGATACGCCGCTTCCATCGGCGCAAGATCGCCCAGCTGGCTGCCGATATGCACCGCGATCCCGCGCAAATTGAGCCCCGGCAACCCCGCCAGCCGCCCGAAGATCGCGGGTGCCTGGTCGATCGGCACGCCGAACTTGTTCTCGCGCTTGCCGGTCGAGATCTTGGCGTGCGTACCCGCATCCACGTCCGGATTGACGCGGATCGTCGCATTCGCCGTCACGCCACGCTCGGTCGCGAACTGTGCGAGGACGACACCCTCTTCCTCCAGCTCGAGATTGAACTGGCCGAGCCCGCAATCGAGCGCGCGGACCAGCTCCTCGCTCGTCTTGCCAACGCCTGAGAACACCACGTCCGCCGCCGGAATCCCCGCCGCCAGCGCGCGCGCGAGTTCGCCGCCCGAGACGACGTCCGCGCCGTACCCCGCATTGGCGAGCAGGCGGAGCACCGCGAGATTGGGGTTGGCCTTGATCGCATAGGCGAGGTGGACGTCGCCCGCCGCCGCCAGCCCCTCGCGGAACACGCGCGCATGCCGCTGGAAGGTCGCGGACGAATAGACATAGACGGGCGAGCCCACGGCCTCGGCGATCGCCGGCAGCGGCACGCCCTCGCAGTGCATCACGCCGTTGACGAGAGCAAAATGATCCATGAAATCAGCCGATCAATTGGGCGGGGGCAAGTCGAATTCGTCGCCGCGCCGTTCCTGGGAATTCTTCAGCAGCTCATCGCTGCGTTCGGGTCGGGCCTGGTTGCTGGGGGTCAGCAACTGCGTGGGTGTCGGTGTCGCCTTGGCCCCATAAGGCGCGACCGGGAGCGGCTGCCCCTCCGCCGGTTTGAGCGCGGAGGACGCGCCACAGCCCGACAGCAGGAGCGCAGCCCCCAACCCAGTTACCAAGCGTTTCATCGATGCGATCCTTCCCGCGCCGCCGCCACCGCGGCGCGCACGTTGCTGGGGGCGGTGCCACCGAAGCTCGTCCGGCTCGCGACCGAGGCATCGACGCTCAGCACGTCGAACACGCGCGCGTCGATGCGCGAATCGATCGCCTGCAGATCCTCAAGCGACAGTGCATCGAGCATCACGCCCAGCGTTTCCGCGCGGCGCACCGCTTGGCCCGTGATGTGATGCGCCTCGCGGAACGGCACGCCCGCTTCGCGCACCAGCCAGTCGGCCAGATCGGTCGCGGTCGCGAAACCCGATTCCGCGACCTGCCGCATCCGCTCGGTCTTGAAGGTCGCGCTCGCCACCATCCCGGTCATCGCCGCGATCGATAGTTCGAGCAGGTCGTGCGCCTCGAACACCGGTGGCTTGTCGTCCTGCATGTCCTTGGAATAGGCGAGCGGCAGGCCCTTCATCGTCACCATCAGCGCGGTCATGCACCCGAGGATCCGCCCTGCGTGCCCGCGCACCAGTTCGGCGGCGTCCGGGTTGCGCTTCTGCGGCATGATCGAGCTGCCGGTCGACCATTGGTCCGACAGCGAGACGAAGCCGAACGGCTGCGACGCCCACAGCACGAATTCCTCGGCCAGCCGGCTGAGATGCAGCGAGCATTGCGTCGCGGCGGTGAGGTAATCGAGCGCGAAATCGCGGTCCGACACCCCATCGAGCGAATTGCGCGTCGGCCCGTCGAACCCGAGCGCCTGCGCGGTCATTTCGCGATCGATCGGGAAGCCCGTTCCGGCAAGCGCCGCCGAGCCGAGCGGGCACAGGTTCCCGCGCGCGCGCGCATCGGCGAAGCGGCTGCGGTCGCGCGCGATCATCTCGTGATACGCCATCAGGTGATGGCCGAGCGTCACCGGCTGCGCGCTTTGCAGATGCGTGAAGCCGGGCATCACGCTCGCGGCATGCTCCTCCGCGCGCGTCAGCAGCGCGTCCTGGAACTTCCCGAGCGCCGCGTCGACCTGGTCGATCGCATCCCGCACCCACAGTTTGAAATCGGTCGCAACCTGATCGTTGCGCGAGCGTGCGGTGTGGAGCCGTCCCGCCACCGGCCCGATCGCCTCGGCGAGCCGCGCCTCGGTCTGCATGTGGATGTCCTCGAGGACCATGTCCTCGGTCACGCCGTGTTGGGCATAATGCGCGGCGACCGTGTCGAGCCCCACCGAAATCGTCGCGGCATCCTCGCTCGAGACGATGCCCTGCTGCCCGAGCATCGCGACATGTGCCTTGGATCCTGCGACATCCTGCTGCCACAGGCGCTTGTCGAACGGGATCGAGGCATTTATCGATCGCATGACCGCAGCCGGACCCTCGGCAAAGCGCCCGCCCCACATCGCATTGGATGTTTCGTTCATGTCTGCATCGACCATCTCTTCGTTCCGCTTGGCGATCGTCCCGGTCCTGCTGCTAGGGCTCGTTGCGGGTTGCGATAAGCAAGTCTCGGGCAACCGGCAAGCGGAGGCGACGCCGACGGCATCCGCGCCGGTCGCGGCAGCCCCAAAAGCCGACAAGATCGACCGCACCCACAAGGGCGATCCCGCGCCGTCGGTCAGCTTCGAAGGCCCCGACGGCAAGCCGATGACGCTCGCGCGCTTCAAGGGCAAGCCGGTGCTGGTCAATCTGTGGGCGACGTGGTGCGGTCCGTGCGTCAAGGAAATGCCGACGCTGGACGCCGCCGCCGCCGACATCACCGTCGCCGCGATCAGCCAGGACAAGGACCGCCCGACGATCGACGCCTATTTCGCCAAGAACGGGTTCAAGCGGCTGAAACCCTATCTCGACAAGAACGTCGCGCTGAGTGTCACCTATGAGGCGAGCCTGCCGATGAGCATCCTGTTCGATTCGACCGGCCACGAAGTCTGGCGCTCGACCGGCGGGATGGACTGGACGAGTGCCGAAGCCAAGGCGCTGCTGGCGGAGGCGAAGTAACCTCCCCGCCCCCTCCCGGAAGCAATAGCGCGCTCCGCCCCCCCCGGTTCGCCCTGAGCGAAGTCGAAGGGCCTTGCACGACGCAGGGGGCTTCGACTTCGCTCAGCCCGAACGGGAGGAAGTGCGTGGTGCGGTTGCCTTACAGGCAGCGCGAATCCCGCTCCGGCGCACCCGCCCCACGCGTCTTCCACGCGCCACCCGGCGCGCGATACTTGTCCCCCGGCGCCGTCTTCGCGATCAGATTGCACCCCGACGTGAACGCAAAGTCCTCGACCGTCGCATTGTTCGCCGCCGCTTCGCGCGTATAGACCGACTTGCGCTGGATGTTGACGTGCGCGACCAGCGCCGCCAGCGCGGGCGTCGACGCGCCGACCACGCCCAGATACCCATCGGGCTGCTCGCCGATCTGCCCGGCGGCGCGCGCCGCCTTCCAGTCGTCCTGCGCCAGCGCGACGCCGGCGGTTCCAAGCAACACTGCCGCGGCGAGCATCGCCGCCATCTTCCACGTACGCATCAGAAAATCCCTGGGTTTGACTGGATCACCGTCTTGGCCTGATTGTCGAGCCGGTAGACGACCTCCTGCTTCACGTTGATGTTGAGGTTGATCTCGATCGGCTTGTCCGGCGCATTGATGCTGACACAACCCGTCAACGCCATCGTCAGGCCCGTGATCGCTATCGTCCATTTCATGCGTGTCGTGGTCGGTCGTCCCATGTCCGTCGTCAATCCTGTTTCGCTCATGGCACGATCCTGCTTTCCGGAGGCTGAATAACAGGCGCCCCCGCCGTGGGGGCTTTCGCCTGCTTGTCCTGTTCCAGCAGCAAGCTCGGGAGGTTGCGCTCGATCAGGCGTTTGGGGTCGTAGAAACTCTGTGCCGAATCAATCAGCTGGCGGAACGGCGCGCTGATCCGGATATTGAACACCAGCGGCAGCTTCTGGAGCCGGTCGAACAGGAAGTTGCGCTTCGCCCCCTTGCCCTGGCTGATCCCCGAGAATTTGACCTGAGTCAGCATCTCGCCCGCCAGCGGCCCGTTCATCACCAGCGACAGATTGCGATAGCGCAGCGCCTTGAGCGACTGGAACGCATAATTGCCCCAGAATCCAAGATCCTTCTGCGATAGCTCGCCGACATAGGCGATCGACCCGCCGCCGGGGCGCACCACCAGCCGCCCGTCGGTGATTCGCCCGCCGGTCGCATCGAACACCATCGGCAACACCCCGTCGAACACGCCGGTCGCATCAAGGTTCTTGAAGTCGAACTGCTGGAGGAATTGCGCCGCTTCCATCCCGCTCACGTGGAAGGTCATCCGCCGCTCCTGCGCCGATCCGAAATCGAGCACGGTCGGGTCGAGTCGCAACGATCCCCCCGCGAACGGCCAGCGCCCGTCCTCGATCGCGATTCGCGTCCCCGGCAACAACTGATAGCGGATCGTCCCGTCGGTCACCGCGACCCCCGGGTTGATGCTCTTGATCGTCACCACCTGCCCCGGCGCGGTCGCCAGCGCGAGCAGGTCGGTGAAGCGCAGCTCGCCCGCAACCCCCGTCACCGGACCGAAGGCGGCGGCGAGATCGGTGTTGGCGGTGCGGAACACGCCGTCGCTGGTCAAGTCCTTCGGGCTCCAGCGGATATGCCCTTCGCCCGTCACCGTCCCTACGACATCGGCCACCACGCCCAGCGTCAGCGGGGTGAGCAGCTCGGGCTGGAACTTCGGCCCGAATGTGAGTCCGGGCACGGTCAGATCGGCATGGCCGGTGCCGGGGGTGAGGTCGTGGACGATCGCGACATCGGCGACCCGCACATTCTGCGTCGGCTCGTACAGCGCGCCACCCGCGGTGATCCGGCCCGCCTTCAACGCCAGTGTCACGTCGCGCGCCGCCATCGGCCGGAACCGCGCGACCGCCGCCGCATCCGCCACCGCCATCGTGCCATCGAGCGACAGCACGCCGCCCCCGAACCGCCAGCCGCCCGCAGCCCCCGACAGCACCAGCGGCACCGCCCCGATCTGCCCGCCCGCCCCGGTAAAGCGCCCGCCAAGCCCGCCAGCCGCAAAGCTCCCGCTGAGGTCGGCGATATCGAGCCGTGTCACGCGCTCGGGCGTGCCCAACCGCAGCGCGACGCCGGTCACGCCGAACCGCCCGTCCGCAAGCATCCACCCGGCATGATCGAGCGCAAGCGACACCGGCGACGTGCCGAGCTTCCCGGCCAGCCGCGCGTTCCCGATCCGCCCTCCGCCGCCGAGTTTCCCACCGGCGAGGCGCACCAGCGCCCCGTCCTGCGGGCACACCGTCACCGCTGAGCGCGGCAGATCGAGCCCGTTCGTCCGCAGCCGCGCAAATCCTACGGCCGCACAGGCCGGATTGACCGTCACCGTGCCCCGACCGTCCCAGCGCGCATCGATCGGCAGCGCGAGCGCATCGACTCGCCCATCGCCGATCGGTCCGCTCAAAGCCACGCGCGTTTCGATATGGCTCGCACCATTGCCCCCAGCGGAAAACACCACCGGCGCCAGTTCCAGCAGCGCATTCCCCGCCGCATACGGCGCGACCACCGCGCGCCCGACGATCGGCGCGCCCGGTCCGGCTTGCGCGATCGTCGCGCGCACCGACGGAAGCCCGCCCCCGGAAACGACCGCATCGCCCTGAATCCGCAAGCCGCCCGGCCAGCGATAGACGACCCCGCTATCGCCCGACACCGTCGCCTGCACGCCGGACGCACTCGCCACATCGAGCCGCGACACGACGATCTGCCCGTGCTTGCCGTCGATGATCGCGGAGATCGCCGCGGTCGCGTCGATCGATCGTCCGGCGGCTTGCAGCGCATCCCCCAACCGCGCGGCCAGCGGCGCGATCGGCGTTCCCGCCCCCACAGCGCGCAACGGTGCAACGCGCGCGAGCAGCGCGGCGGGGACCGCGACCCGGTCCGCGCGCACCCGCCCGTCGAGCGCAAACCCGTCATCGGCATAGCGATACCGCCCCGTGACGCCCGCCCCGCCAGCACGGACGTCCGGCGTGACGATCGCGGCCGACGCCAGGTCGACCGATCCGGACACATCATCCATCGATCCGACGAATGCGACGGGTCCGGTCACGTGGCGTACCTGCACGCCGCTACCGCTCGCCGCGTCCACCGCCAGCCGCGCCTTGCCCTTGAAGTGATCGAGCGTCAGCCCGAGCGCGAGCGTCAGGTCGGCGCGCGCCTTGGCAATTTGCACGTCGCCGCACGTCCCACGCGCAATCGCGACGGGCCCCGCCACGCTCGGCCGCGCCGCATCGATCCGCAGCGCGAGCGCCGCATCGAGCCCGGCGATCGTGCACGGTCCAAAATCGAGCGCCGCCGCCCGCGCCCCGAGCGTGCCGCGGAACCCGTCGTTCAACTGCCCCTGCCCGGCAACCTGCAGCGCCACCGGACCGTAAGGCGTCGTCAGCGCAATCCGACCGTCGGCGATTGCCGCACGGACAGCGGGCAGCGCGAACGGCTTGCCCGATGGCGCTGGCAGTAGCCGATCGATTGCCCCGAACGACACTTTAGCGTCTTTCAACGTCGCGCGCAGTGCAACATGCCCGGCGCGAACCGCCCCGACCCCGACGCCCGTAAGCCCGAGCGTGGTATCGACCTCGACCCAGTCCGCGACCAGATCGGGTCGTGCGGGGTCGCCGATCCGCACGTTGGTCAGCCGCTGCGTATGCAGGCCGATCTGCGCGACCTCATACCGCGCGGGCACGTTGGCAGCGCGCAGCGCGTCATCGATGAAATGCTCGGCCACGCGCTTGCGCTCGACCCACAGCACCGCCAGCAGCACGATGACCAGCAGCAGCACGCCAAGCAGGACCCAGCGCCCCACAGGGCGACGCCGCTCCGTCACCACGGGCGAGACCGATTCCTCGGGGATATCGTCCGTCACGCCGTCATCATCACCCGCAATGCTTGCGCGGCGACCTTAGCCGCCCGCGCCGGTTGTTCAACCGCCGTTGCGCTCTGCTTCCCATTCGCAACCACAGCACCGGTAACGGTGTGCGCCGCAAAAGCGCCTCGCAGCAAGAACCAAGGCGCGACCCGATACCCGACCGTTTCGAAAGAACCGCCGAACGGCCGAGATTGATGGAAGGCGGGCCTTAACTCTTTAAGACCGACACAAGACTAGTGAAAGCATCGACATTCGCTTTCTGATGCGAAAGCACCCCGGCAGTAATATCCTGCGTAGTTCCATCCGGCATGACAAGCTGCGCCTTCACTCCACCATTACTGAAGAGATCGACCTGTCGCAGTGCTTCTTCACGCTGCTCGTTCGCCCATTCGATTACGTCCTCTGGTGATTTCATCGTCCGTAATCCCGCTCCGTCGTCGATATCGTAGCACGGCATTAAGTCATGCTTCCAGGGTCCGCTTGGGGGCGATTGCAGACTCCCCGATTTAGGTGAGTTGACGGTGGCGAACGTGAAATCCCTGGTTGCCGAATGTCTCGCACGGCACGTACCGCGGTTCGCGTAGGTCGGCCGTCAACGCCGGCCCGACGCTTCGATCACCCCCCTGTCATCGCCGTCGGCGCGGGACCGGTGCGCAACGCCCTCGTCATGGCAAAGCCGACAGGGGACTGCGTCAATCGTTCGGCATCCCCGAACCCTTACCCGGACACGATTTGCGATACAAAACATGGACAAATCGGGTACGAACCGGTTAGCGCGCACCGATGTCGGCGCTGATGTTTCTCCTGATTGCGGTCCTTCTGGCGTTTGAAACCGGGGGCGGTGACGGGGGCGGGCCGTGGTTCCTGATTGCGACAGTGGTCAGCGCTACGGCGGCGGGCATCAGACTCCCGGACCTGGATTCGCGCCTTCGGCTGGGGCATCGCAGCGCTTTGCTGCATGGGGTTTTGCCACCCTTCGTGGCGCTCCTCGATCATCGAACATGGGCGATCGCCGCAGGCCTGGGCTTCGGGATCGGATTCCATCTCGTGGCAGATCTGTTTCCCGGTCAAATGCGCGGCTTCGCGACGATCAAGCTGCCGCTGTGGGGCGCGATCGGCGCTGGCGCGTCGTATCTCTGGATCATCGCCAATGCCGCAGGAACGCTGCTGGGCGGCCTCGTGGTGCTGACGTCCATCGCCGACGGAAGCGTTCTGGCGATCGCGCTGGTGGCCGTCAGCCTTCTCGGCGTCGCTTATCTGCTGCGCGCGGAGGGTGGTTTGTGGGCGTTGATGCTGTTCGCCATTCTGGGGTGGCTTGCGACCCGGTAGCCAGAGGGACCAAAGGCGACGTGCCGTAATCGGGCGTTTCCGGTCCGTCCGCTCCGCCGCCCGAAAATCTGCCAGTCCGCTTTCAGGAACCGGGGTCGCATTCAGCGTGCCTGAAGGTCGCGACGTGGTGGAGAGCGGACGTTCGCTTTCGGGAAGGCGGTGGAGGCAACCGACGTTGCCGGTGGGGTGCCGCCCTTTCTCAAAATCGATGCTGAAACGGGAGAGGCGAGGTTTGATGGCAAGAAGCAGGACGCCCGCGAGCATGAGGCAGGCCATAGGATCATAAGACCTGCAGGAGTTCGTTCATGTCCTTTCGCGTTCTGGGGATCGACCCCGGCCAGTTCAGTCATCTTTACGGTCTTTCCGATGCCGATCTAGCCGCTGTAGGAGCAAAACGGTACGTCGTGGATACCGAACCAGGCTTTCCCGATCGCGTTGAAGTCCGCGATATGAACATCGGGGAGCACGCGATCTTGTTGAATTACGAGCATCAGCCGGCCGACACGCCGTACCGTTCGCGGCACGCTATCTTTGTACGCGAAGGTGCCCATCGCGCGCTCGATGCGATCGACGTCATTCCAGATGTGCTTCGCGTCCGTCCTATCTCGCTCCGCGGATTCAGCGAGAACGGTGAGATGGTGGATGCCGACCTTGTGGACGGGAATGCCCTTGCGCCGCTCATTGAGCGGTTCTTCGAGAATCCTGTTATCGCCTACTTACAGGCGCATTACGCGAAACGCGGCTGCTACGCCGCCCGGATCGTCCGCGCTGATTTTCCCCTTTAGGAACCCATTGCGGGACCGTCCCTTTGGCAGGGGTGCCGGTAGTCGTCCCGGCATCCCCTTTCCCAAAATCTGTTTCCGCTTGCTCATTCCCGAAATTGCCAGTCGGAGATGGGAAACCGGGAACGATCGCACTTTACGAATGACTGCTCTCAGATCATCAGGTTGGGAGTCCAAGATTGGGCGTTAGCAGCCAGGCTGCCCCATAAGTCTATGGCCGAAAGCGAGCCCCCTCCTCACCCCGTTCGCTTCGAGCGAAGTCGAGAAGCCCGGGCACACCGCCCGTTTCTCGACGACGCGCGAAACGACCGGTCGATGCGACGAAGCCGTCGCTATTTCGACCAGCGCACGAAGATCGCGGTCGGCAACAGCAACCCGCGCGCTTCCTCGCGCACCGCCATCTCGCCGACCTCGACCGTCCCGCCGAGATCGCCAAGCGCCTGCCGCACCAGCTCGCCGATCGCGAGCGCCGACATCCGCACCGCATAGGCCGTCAGCACCAGGAACTTGCTCTCCGCATCGAGCAAAGCGCGGCAATCCGCGATCAGCGCCGGGAGATTTTCCTCCAGCCGCCACACCTCGCCCTCCGGCCCGCGCCCGAACTTGGGCGGATCGAGGAAGATCCCGTCGTAGCGCCGCCCGCGCCGCACTTCGCGCGCGGCGAATTTGGCGGCATCGTCGACCATCCAGCGGATCGGGCGATCCGCCATGTCGGACAGGAACGCGTTGGACTTGCCCGCCTCGACCGATTTCTTCGACGCATCGACATGCGTCATCCGCGCGCCCTTCGCCGCGAGCGCGAGCGTCCCGACCCCGGTATAGCCGAACAGGTTGAGCACTTCGTCGCCCTCGGCCACGCGCCCGCGCATCCACGCCCATTGCGCGGCCATGTCGGGGAAGAAGGCGAGATGCCGGAACGGCGTGTTCTGCGCGAGGAACAGCAGTTCCTCCCAGCGCACATGCCAGCCCCCGCGCGGCACGTCCTTCGACAGATGCCACTTGCCGCCGCCATCCTCGTCGGACGCGCCGATGAAGTCGCCATCGGCTTCCCAGCGATCGGACGCAGGGGCCCACATCGCCTGCGGCTCGGGCCGGATGAAGCGGAAGCGGCCATAGCGTTCGAGCTTGCGGCCATGGCCCGAGTCGACCAGCCCGTAATCCGCCCAGGGTTCGGTGATGAGCGTAAGGAGCGTCATTCTTGGTTCCTCCCCGCCCTGGAAGGGAGGGGTTGGGGGTGGGTAGGTGTGAAGAGGGGGCGATCGCCGCCACGGGCCAACCCGCCCCCGGCCCCTCCCTTCCAGGGAGGGGAGGCGTAGGCGTTACGACCCGCCATCACCGCGCGACGGCCCGCTCGGCGATATAGGCGGTCACCGCCTCAAACGTACCCGGCATGCTGTCATACCGCTCCTCACGGTCGAACAGGTCGCCGATCCGCGCGGGCAAGCTCGGGCGCTGCCCGGTCGCGCGTTCCACCGCATCGCGGAACTTCGCGGGATGCGCGGTCGCGAGCGTCACCACCGGCACGTCCGCCGGAAGCCCCGACCGGTGCGCCGCGGCCAGCCCGATCGCAGTGTGCGGGTCGATCACCTGCCCGCTCCGCTCGCACGTCCGCCGCATCGCCAGCGCCATGTCGTCGAGATCGATACTGTCGCTGGCGAACAATGACGCCGCGCCGTTGCGCTGCGCATTGGTCAGCTGCATCGCGCGCGACGCCTCGAACCCCTGCATCTGCGCGGCGAGTGCATGCCCGTCGCGTCCGCCGAGATCGAACAGCAATCGCTCGAAATTGCTCGACACCTGAATGTCCATCGACGGGCTTGGGGTCGGGATGACGCTCCGGCTCGAATAATCCCCGGTCGACAGCGCCCGCGCGAGGATGTCGTTCACGTTGGTGGCGACGATCAGCTTGGCGACCGGCAGTCCCATCTTGGCGGCGACATAGCCAGCGAACACATCGCCGAAATTGCCCGTCGGGACCGAGAAAGCGACCGGCCGCTCGGGCGCACCCAGCCGGACCGCCGAGTAGAAATAATAGACCACCTGCGCCATCAGCCGCGCCCAGTTGATCGAATTGACCGCCGACAGCGCGAACTTGCCCGAAAAGGTGTCGTCGTTGAACATCGCCTTCACCAGCGCCTGCGCGTCGTCGAAACTGGCGTCTTCCAGCGCGATATTGTAGATGTTCGGCGCGATAACGGTGGTCATCTGACGTCTTTGGACGTCCGATACGCGTCCTTTGGGGTGGAGCATGAACACGTCGACCCCGGCGCGCCCGGCGAGCGCATCGATCGCCGCCGATCCGGTATCGCCCGAAGTTGCGCCAATCACGGTCAATTGCTGGCTCGTTCCGGTCAGGAAACGTTCGAAAAGCAACCCGAGCAGCTGCAAAGCGACGTCTTTGAACGCAAGCGTCGGCCCGTGGAACAGCTCGAGCAGCCAGTGCTGCGCATCCAGCTGCACCAGCGGCACGACCGCAGCGTGCGCAAACCGCCCATAGGCCTGCGTACAGAGCGCCCGCAGATCATCCTCGCTGATCGCGTCGCCGACGAACGGCAGCATCACCTGCACCGCCGTCTCGACGTAGGACAGCCCGCGCATGCCGGCAATCTGCTCGGGCGTGAAAGCGGGCCATGTCTCAGGGACATACAATCCGCCGTCGCTTGCCAGTCCGGCAAGCGTCACGTCACGGAAATCGAGGGTCGGCGCGGAGCCGCGCGTGCTGATATAGCGCATGGGAATTGCGGTTAGCGGGATGGATCCGAATCGGCAACCACACGTCGCCTCAACGCCAACGCATAGATTATTGCGGCGAGTGCGGCGAAGACGAACCATTGTACCGCATACGCGAGGTGATTGTTGGGAACCGCCGACAGATCGGGCTGGGGATTGGGATCGAGTCCGTCGACCGGGGGGGCCGCCACGAGCATCAACGTCTTGGGCGCCGCACGCCCGAACATCCCCGCGATCAGCGGCTGATGGTCCGGCGCATGGCTGATATAACCCGTGACCGGCCCGCCCTTCCAATCGGGCTTCGCGTGCGGATCCTTACCGAAGCCGAGCTGAACGGTGAACCCCGGTCCCTCCGCGCCGGTGCGGCACTTCGCGATCTGCCGCCACCCGGTGCCGCCGCGCGCGTTCCGCCCGCCCTCGACCGAGAAGCTGCCAGGCGTCAGGCATAACGCCTTAGAACGTCTGAACAAAAGGCTGTCATCGACCGGGATCGCCGGGAAAGCGACCGGTGGCAGGGTCACGTTGCGGGCATAGTGCACCAGCATCGCAGCCTTTTCCGACCGGCGCTGCAGCTGCCAGACGCCAAGGGCTATCATCGCCACGATAGCGAGCGCCACGAGAAGGGTCGCGACCACCGGCACGCGCTTCATGGCGGGGTGATCCGCCCTTCATGCGCCGCGTTGCGGTATTCCGCGCCGAGCAACGCCGCCTTGGCGACTCGTAGCGACCCGACCACGCCGAACACCGTGATCGGTAACCAGATAATCAATTGCAGCCAGATCGGCGGCCCCCAGGCGAGCTGGATCGCAATCGCGGCCCCGACGATCATTCCGCCAAGAACGAGCGTCAGGATCGCAGCAGGGCCGTCCCCGACATTGAAGGCGCGATAGTCGAGGCTGCACCGCGGACATTTCGCAGCGAAATCGAGCGGACCGGAAAACAGTCCCGGGGCGCCGCAGCGCGGGCAAAGACCCCTCATCGCAGCGCGCACGGGGTCCGGCGCGACGAAAGTCTCTGCCCGCTCCAGCGGCATCACCCGCTATGGACCGGCGCGCCCCAGCCGCCCCAGACATAGACGGTGACGAACAGGAACAACCATACGACGTCGACGAAGTGCCAGTACCAGGCGGCCGCTTCAAATCCGAAATGCTGCTTGGGGGTGAAGTCGCCGCGATACACGCGGACGAGGCAGACGATCAGGAAGATCGTCCCGATCATCACGTGGAAACCGTGGAACCCGGTCGACATGAAGAACGCCGCGCCATAGTTCAGCCCCTTGAACGGGAACGGCGCTTCCGAATATTCGAACGCCTGGATCGAGCTAAAGATCAGCCCCAGGATGATCGTTGCCCACAAGCCCTTCTTGAGCCCGTCACGATCGCCGTGGATCAGCGCATGGTGCGCCCAGGTGACGGTCGTGCCGCTGGTGAGCAGGATCAGCGTGTTGAGCAGCGGGAACTTGAACGCGTCGATCACCTCGAGGCCCTTGGGCGGCCATTGGCCGACGCCGTTGGCAACGTCCGCGATAAGACTGACCTTGCCGTCGAGCACCTGGATCCCTGCCGGGAACAACGAGAAATCGAAGAACGCCCAGAACCAGCCGACGAAGAACATCACTTCGGAGGCGATAAACAGGATCATCCCATAGCGGAGGTGAAGCTGCACCACCGGCGTATGGTCACCCGAGTTCGCCTCGATCACCACTTGCCGCCACCAGCCGTACATTACGGCCAGCACGCCCGCGAGTCCGGCATAGAAGATCAGTCCGCCAGCGGCCGCGGAATGCATCCACATGATTCCACCCGCTGCCATCACCAGCGCCGCCATCGATCCGGCCAGCGGCCAGATGCTCGGGGGCAGGATATGATAATCGTGGTTCTTGGCACCGGCCATGTTGCATCCCCGTCGTGTGATCGTTGGATCGATCGGATTTTTCGTACCCTAGCTTTTGGCTTTCGCCGAATCCACCGGGTAAAACGTGTAGCTTAGCGTAATCGTCTCGACGTCGCTTGCGTCCGGATCCTGCAGGATCTTGGGATCGACGAAGAAGATCACCGGCATCCGGGCGGTCTCGCCCGGATGCAGCGTCTGCTGCGTGAAGCAGAAGCATTGTATCTTGGTGAAGTACTTTCCGGCCTGCGCGGGTGTCACGTTGAACGTCGCGGTGCCCGTGATCGGCTTGTTCGACGTGTTGGTCGCGGTAAAGAACGCCATGTCGCGCGCGCCGACATCGACCGTGTCATACGGGTTTTCGGGCAGGAACTTCCACGGCATGTGCGGCGCGACGTTGGTGTCGAAGTCGACCCGGATCTGGTGGTTCGCGATCGCCCCCGGCGCGACCGTCCCGCGCTGCGTCGTGCCGTTCAGACCCGTTGCTTGGCAGAACATACGGTACAGGGGGATGCTAGCCCACCCGAGTCCGCTCATGAAACAGATCCCCAGCACCGCGAGCAGCGCTGTGCGCAGCTTACGATCCATCCGGGCGATCCGACTGATCATTGGTGCGGCATTCCCGGCATCCCCGCCTTGATCTTGGCGATGCTGATAGCGAACACGAGGATCACGAATGCAAACAGGATAATCGCCAGCGCCGTCGCGCGCGCACGCTGGCGCTTGCGAACAAGGGCCGCCTGGCTGGTAGGATCCGGAAGCTCGTTCATGCCAGGCACCGATCGGTTGCGAGGGTCGCGAAGATCGCGAGGATATAGCCGATCGAATAAACGAACAGCCAGCGTTCGGCCTTCATCGTCGCAGGCGTTTCGGCGCGCTGGACGACGACCCAGGTAGTCAGTCCAAGGAACACCGCCGACAACACCGCCGCGACGATGCCGTAAAGCGACCCCGCCAGCCCGAGCGGCCAGGGCGAGATTGCGGCGGCAGTCATCAGCACCGCGTAGAACAGCATCTGCGCGCGCGTCGTCTTTGCGCTCGCCACGACCGGGAGCATCGGCACGCCACCCTTCGCGTAGTCGTCGCGAATCAGCAGCGCGAGCGCCCAGCTGTGCGGCGGGGTCCACAGGAAGATGATCGCGAACATCAGCAGCGGCAGCGCGGACACCGATCCGGTCGCCGCAACCCAGCCGATCAGCGGTGGGAAGGCGCCAGCCGCGCCGCCGATCACGATGTTCTGGGGGGTCAGCCGTTTGAGACCGACGGTATAGACGAGCACGTAGAACAGGATCGACACCGCCAGCAGCACGGCAGCGGGGATGTTGATAGCGAGCCCCATCAGCAACACCGAGAACACTCCAAGCGCCACGCCGAACTGAAGTGCGGTTTCGCGCTCCATCTTGCCAGCGGGCAGCGGGCGCTTGGCAGTGCGCTTCATCAGTGCATCGATGTCGGATTCATACCACTGGTTGAGCGCGCCAGCCGCGCCTGCCGCGAGCGCGATCGCAAGGATCGCGGTGAACGCAAGAACGGGGGGCAGCGATACCGGCGCAGCGAGCATCCCGCAAAGCGCAGTGAACACGACCGAACGCATCACACGCGGCTTGGTCAGCGCGAAGAAGTCGCGCCAGTCGGCAGGAAGGCTTGGGTTCGAAACGGTCACAACAGTCATTTACAAAGATCCTCCCCTCCCGCTCGCGGGAGGGGCTGGGGGTGGGCTCGCGCTATCCCCTGGCGGAGTCGTTCGGAGTAGAGCGCGAGCCCACCCCTACCCCTCCCGAACACGGGAGGGGAGTTAAAACCTCAGTCGATCCGCGGCAGCGTTTCGAACTGGTGATATGGCGGCGGGCTCGACAGCGTCCATTCAAGCGTGGTGGCACCCTCGCCCCACGGGCTGTCGCCGGCCTTCTTGCCACCGATCAGCGACATGATGACGTTGACGAAGAACACCAGCATTGATGCCGCCATGATCATGTAGCCGATGCTCGCGACCCAGTTCCACTGCGCGAGCGCATCGGCATAGTCCGGTACGCGACGCTGCATGTTCTGCAGGCCCAGGAAGTGCATCGGGAAGAACATCACGTTCACGCCCAGGAAGAACACCCAATAGTGCACCTGGCCGAGGAACTCGTTGTACATCTTCCCCGACATCTTCGGGAACCAGTAATAGAAGCCGCAGAACAGCGAGAACACCGCACCCAGCGACAGCACGTAGTGAAAATGCGCCACCACATAGTAGCTGTCCTGCATGTAATCATCGATGCCGCCGTTGGCGAGCACCACGCCGGTCACGCCGCCAACAGTAAACATGAAGATGAACCCGATCGCCCACAGCATTGGCGTCTTGAAGGTGAGCGAGCCACCCCACATCGTCGCGATCCACGAGAAGATCTTGATGCCGGTCGGCACCGCGATCACCATCGTCGCCGCGGTGAAGTACATCTTGGTGTTGACGCTGAGACCGGTCGTGAACATGTGATGCGCCCACACGACGAAGCCGACCACGCCGATCGCGACCATGGCGTATGCCATGCCGAGATAGCCGAAGACGGGCTTCTTCGAGAAGGTCGAGATCACCTGGCTGACGATGCCGAAGCCCGGCAGAATCATGATGTAGACCTCGGGGTGGCCGAAGAACCAGAACAGATGCTGGTACAGCACCGGATCGCCGCCACCGGCCGGATCGAAGAAGGTCGTGCCAAAGTTGCGATCGGTCAGCAACATCGTGATCGCGGCGGCGAGCACCGGAAGCGCCAGCAGCAGCAGGAAGGCGGTGACCAGCACCGACCACACGAACAGCGGCATCTTGTGGAGCGTCATGCCCGGAGCGCGCATGTTGAAGATCGTCGTGATGAAGTTGATTGCACCGAGGATTGACGAGGCACCCGCCAGATGGAGCGCAAGGATCGCCATGTCGGTCGACGGCCCCGGCTCGCCATAGGTCGAGAGCGGCGCGTAGAGCGTCCAGCCATTGCCCGCGCCACCGAAGAACGGCGATGCCAGCAGCAGCGTGAAGGCGGGGATGAGCAGCCAGAACGACACGTTGTTCATCCGCGGGAACGCCATGTCGGGCGCGCCGATCATGATCGGCACGAACCAGTTGCCGAACCCACCGATCATCGCGGGCATCACCATGAAGAACACCATGATCAGCCCGTGTGCGGTAATCAGGACGTTCCACAGATGGAGCGAGTGATCGAGCCCCTGCTCGCCACCTGGCAGGAAGCTTGCCCAGTAACCGAGATACTGGATCCCGGGATGCGCCAACTCGGCGCGCATCAGGCCAGAGATACCACCACCGATGATCCCCGCGACGATCGCGAAAATCAGGTACAGCGTCCCGATGTCCTTGTGGTTGGTCGACATGAACCAGCGCGCGAAGAACGACATCTCGTGCGTATCATGCGCGTGGGCGTCGTCGTGATGCGCCTCGAAGGCGCTTGGGGTCAGGGCAGTATCGGTCATGATTCAGTTCCCTGCGGAAGCGTTGGCGGGGCTGGCACCGGCGACGGGGGCCTCGGCGGGCAAGGCCTCCGCCGCGGCGTTCCCGACCGCGGTTGGCTCGCCAGTAGCAACGGCTGCGGGTGTCGCGGCGACGGGGGCTGCGGCGGCGCCGTTACCCGGCATCGTACCACCCTTGGCCTTGACCCACTGCGCGAACACCGCTGGCGACACCGCCTGCACCGTGATCGGCATATAACCATGCCGCGCGCCGCACAGTTCGGAGCAGACGCCGAAATAGACGCCTTCCTTTTCGATCGTGAAGCTGGTCTCGTTCAGGCGACCCGGGATTGCATCGAGCTTGATCCAGAACGCCGGAATTTCCCAGCTATGGATCACGTCGTTCGATGTGGTGATCAGCCGGATCGGCACGCCGACCGGCAGCACGACGCGAGCATCGGTCGCGAGCAGACGGGGTCCGTCGATCGCGGTGCGGGCGCGCTCGCCCTTGCCGACTTCATTGGCTTCCTTGAGCATGTTCGACGTGATCGAGAAGCCGCCGTTGCCGGGATATTCGTACGACCAGTACCATTGGTTGCCGATCGCCTTGAGCACGACCGCATTCTTGGGCGCGGGCTTGTACTGCGCCTGGAGCAGACCGATCGACGGCAAAGCCAGCCCGAGCAGGATCAACACCGGAATGCCGGTCCATGCCACTTCGAGAATGGTGTTGTGCGACGTCCTGGAGGCGACCGGGTTCTTCGCCCGGCGGAACCGGACGATGACCAGACCCAGCAGCGCCAGCACGAACAGCGAGATCACCGTGATGACCGGCATCAGCAACGCGTTGTGGAACCACGCCGCCTGCCGTCCGGTCTTGGTGACCTGCGGCTGAAGCGAAATGTGTCCAGGCACCGGCTGGCCGATCGTCGGATCGATCGCCATCGCAGGGGCGCCGTCGACTGCGAGCATCGGGTCGGTCGCGGCAGTCACGGCGGGCGCAGCAGGCGCCGCGACGGGTGCAGCGGCAACCTCGGGTTTGGTCACGGTCACGACCGGAGCGGCTTGCGGTGCCGCCTGCACTGCGCCTGTACCAATCATCGCGAGGCCCGCCGCCATCACGATCGATTTCATCCCGATCATACGCATCCTCTGCATCTACCCTTTGCGACTCTGTCGGCTTTTCCGGACGACGACCAGGCGGGGATACGCCCTTTTCTTTTAGGGCTATAAGCGGAAGGGACGAAGGCCTCAACCCGCGTGTGTCCTTTTTATGGCGCGATCGTTGCGTCCGTCTGTCCGCGCCCGTAATCAGGCCCCAAATCCCGAGTATATCACGGGCGCAATCACTGGACCGCATCTCATGACCGAAGACGATGTTCTCGCCGAATTCCGTGCTGCCGAGGCGTTGCTGGAGGGACATTTCATCCTGTCGTCCGGGCTGCGGTCGTCGCGCTACCTGCAATGCGCGCGCGTTCTGATGGACCCGGCACGCGGCGCGCGGCTCGCGGAAGCGCTCGTCGCGCGACTGCCGGCGGACATCCGTGCCGACATCGCCGCCGTAGTTTCGCCTGCGATGGGCGGAGTGATCGCCGGGCACGAGATGGGTCGCGCGCTCGGCGTCCCCGCGATGTTCCTCGAACGCCCGGACGGCACGTTCGAACTGCGCCGCGGCTTCCGGCTGGAGCCGGGCACGAAGGTCTTCATGATGGAAGACGTCGTCACCACCGGCCTATCCTCGCGTGAAGCGATCGCCGCGATAACGCGCGCGGGCGGCGAGACGGTGGCGGCGGGCGCGCTGGTCGACCGCTCGAACGGCACCGCCGATCTCGGCGTTCCTTTCTATCCGCTGATCCGGCTCGACGTGCCGACCTACAGCGCCGACGCGCTCCCGCCCGAGCTTGCGGCGATCCCCGCAATCAAGCCCGGCAGCCGCGCGGCATGACCCCGCCGCTCCGCCTGGGAGTCAATATCGATCACGTCGCGACCGTGCGCAACGCGCGCGGGTCGGGCTATCCCGATCCGGTGCGCGCGGCGCTGCTCGCTGCCGAATCGGGGGCTGACGGCATCACTGCGCACTTGCGAGAAGACCGTCGGCACATCACCGACGACGACATCGCGCGCCTCTCATCCGAATTGACGATCCCGCTCAATCTCGAGATGGCGGCGACCGACGAGATGCTCGCGATTGCGCTGCGCCACCGGCCACATGCCGCGTGCATCGTCCCCGAAAAGCGCGAGGAACGCACCACCGAGGGCGGGCTCGACGCGGCAGGGCAGTTCGCCACGCTGGCGCCGTTGGTCGCGCAACTGACTGCGGCCGGGATCCGCGTCTCGCTGTTCGTCGAACCCAGCGCCGCCCAGATTGACGCGGCACTCCGGCTCGGCGCGCCGGTCGTCGAACTCCATACCGGGCGCTATTGCGAGCTGGAGGGCGAGGCGCAGGCCGAAGAACTCCGCCGTATCGCCGATGCCGCTGCGCTGGCGGTCAAGAACGAGATCGAAGTCCATGCCGGCCACGGCCTGACGCTCGCCAATGTCGCCCCGATCGCTGCGATTCCGCAAATCCGCGAGCTCAACATCGGCCACAGCCTGATCGCCGACGCGATCTTCGTCGGGTTGGACGATGCGGTCCGCGCGATGCGCGCGGCAATGGACGCGGCCCGATGATGCGCGCGGCTATGCGATGATCATCGGTCTAGGCTCGGACCTGTGCAACATCGAGCGGATCCAGGCATCGCTCGACCGCTTCGGCGACCGCTTCGAACACCGCGTCTTTACTGACGTCGAACGGGCCAAGGGCGCTGCCCGCCCGTTCACCAAGGCAGGCACGCTCGCCAAGCGTTTCGCCGCCAAGGAAGCCTTTTCAAAGGCGGTCGGAACCGGGTTCAAGCGCGGGGTGTTCATGAAGGATATTGGCGTCGTCAACGCACCTTCCGGCGCGCCCACCTTGCACTTGCAGGGCGGCGCAAAGGCGAGGCTTGACGCGTTGACGCCCGACGGCCACGTCGCGCGACTACATTTGACGATGACCGACGATCATCCCTGGGCGCAAGCGTTCGTGATCATCGAAGCGGTTCCGAGGGACGAGACATGAGCGAGGAGCTGGCCCTGAGCGCAGACGAGACCAAGGCGCGCGTCGACGCCGGGAATGCCCCCGCCACCCCCGGCGGCAAGCAAACCAAGAAACCCGGCACCGACTGGGCGTCGGAGATTCGCGGCATCTTCTGGTTGATCCTCGCGGTTCTCGGCTTCCACAGCTTCATCGCCAAGCCCTTTTACATTCCGTCGGAATCGATGCTCCCAGGGCTCCTGGTCGGCGACCAGCTGGTGGTGAGCAAATTCCCGTACGGTTTCTCGTTCGTCTCGCCGACGTTTCACCTCCTGCCATTCATTCCCGGCCGGTTGTTCGGCCATCTGCCCGAGCGTGGCGACGTCGTGATCGTCACGCCGCCGGGGACGAAGACCGACTATATCAAGCGACTGATCGGGCTTCCTGGCGACCGGCTCGAAGTCCGTGACGGCACCGTCATCCTGAACGGCGTGCCGGTAAAGCGTGGCCCGCTCCATTACGTCGACATTCGCAACTACGGCAACGCCCCTCTGCCCGCGCCCGAAACCGGCGTGACCTGCGATCCAAGCCAGTATGACGATGCGCTCGGCACCGCGCCCGACGGCAAGAGCGTGTGCCGTCTGCCGATCGTCACCGAAACGCTCCCCAACGGTCGGCATTACGACACGGTCGATCTCGGCACCTACCCGGGTGACAATTATCCCGCCATCACGATCCCAGCGAAGCACGTTTTCCTGATGGGTGACAATCGCGATCGCAGCGCGGACAGCCGGTTCCCCTTGTCTGAACAGGGCCTCGGCGGACCGGTGCCGTGGGAATATTTGGGTGGCCGCGCGGAATTCATCACTTTCTCGAAAACTGGGCTTGGTTCCTGGAATCCCCTGACTTGGGGTCAGTCGTTCCGTGGCGGACGCGCTGGCACCTCCTTGCATGCGAGCCGTAGTACATGAGTAAATCCGATATGGCGCAGGTCTCGGAGCCTGCGCCAAACGAACTGCGCGACCCGTTCGTTCGCAAGGAATTGACGCGCGCCACGGTGTGGCTCGGCCTTGCCTGCGCGATCGCACTGCTGGTCCTTTTGGTTCATCCGTTACTGATCATCTTCGGCGGGCTGGTCTTCGCCTCGATGCTGGACGGCGGCGTCCGGCTGCTCGGGCGCGTGTTGCCAATCGGTCGGTCATGGCGGCTGCTGATCGTCGTGTTGCTGACGGTCCTGTTCCTCATCGGCCTCGTCTGGCTGACCGGCGTCCAGGTCACCGCGCAGTTCGCGCAGCTCCAGCAGACGCTCATCACCCAGGCGACACGGCTGTCCAATTGGGCGACCGAGAAGGGGATCATGCCGCAACAGGCCGATATCAACGGCATGGTGCAACAGGCGCTCGGCTCGTTCGGAAAGCTCACCGGCTATCTTGGAATCGTCTTTGGCGCGCTGGCCAGCCTAGTGATGGTGCTGGTGATCGGGTTGTTCGTGGCGATCGAGCCACGTCTCTATGGTCGCGGGCTCGAATGGATGGTCCCGCGCGACATGCGCCCGCGCTTCGCCGGTACGATCGAGCAGATGGCGACGACGATGCGCCGGCTGCTCGCTGGCCGCCTGTTCGGCATGGCGCTGGAAGGCGCGATGACCGGCATCGCATTGGCGTTCGCCGGGGTCCCGATGGCGCTGGTGCTCGGGATCCTGACCGGCCTACTTGCCTTCATCCCCAACCTCGGCGCGATCGTCAGCGGCATCCTGATGGTCGCGGTCGGGTTCAGCGCGGGATCGGACACCGGCCTGTGGGCGATCTGTATCTACGTCTTCATCCAGACGCTCGACGGATATGTCATCATCCCGATGGTTGCCAAGAAGACGGTCGACTTGCCGCCCGCGCTCACGCTGTCTTCGCAGATCCTCGCTGGTACGTTGTTCGGGCTGCTCGGGCTGACGCTCGCCGACCCGCTGACCGCGATGATCAAGGTTGCGCTCGAGCGTAGCTCCGAAGCGGAAGAGGAAACCGACGCGGCATGATCCCGGTCCTGTACGATTACTGGCGCTCGTCGGCGGCGTATCGTGTCAGGATCGTACTGAATCTCAAACGTGTCGCCTATGATTCCGTCCCGATCGACCTCACGAGGGAAGCGCAGCGAACGCCGGACTATCTCTCGCGCAATCCGCAAGGGCTGGTTCCGGCGCTCGATCTCGGTGCGACGGTGTTGACGCAAAGCCTTGCGATCATCGAGTATCTCGACACTGCTTACCCGAACCCGGCCATGATACCGGTCGATCCGCTAGCGGGGGCGAATGTCCGCGCGCAGGCGCTGACGATCGTCGCGGATATCCACCCGATCGACAATTTGCGCGTGCTGAACCGGTTGACCGAACAGTTCGGGGCAGACCAGGCCGCGCGCGAAGATTGGTATCGGCATTGGGTGGTGACAGGCCTCGACGCCTTGGAGGTAATGACAACGAGTAGCCCGGGACCGTTCCTTGGTGGCATGGCACCCAACCTTGCCGACGCCTGCCTCGTCCCACAAATGTACAATGCGCGGCGTTTCGGCGTTCCGCTGGACCGTTTTCCCCGCCTGACCGCTGCAGACGCAGCTGCATCGGCCGTCCCGGAGATCGCCGCCGCCCACCCCGACCGGGTCAGACCGCCCGCCTGAGCCCCCGTTTGAAACGACGTTCCAGCACGGCCTGATCGAACAGATCGAGATAGGCGGCAGCGGCATTGCGCCCAGGCTGTGGGATCGGTTGTGGCCGCGACCGCCCCGGTTCCAGCCAATGATCCAGCGCCGCCACCAGACCGGCGGCATCGCCCGGCACCACGACGCTGCCCACCGCCGGGCTGGTCACGATCTCGCGGACCGCTACGCTCGAATCAGTAGCGATCACCGGCGTACCGACCGCGAGCGATTCGCGTAGAACCCCGGGTACGCCTTCGAAATCCGAAACCAATGCCAGCGCAGTCGCCTGGGTGATCGCGGGAAGGGGATCTTCGACATGGCCGGGCAAGACGACCCGACGGTCGAGTCCCTGCGCCGCGATCCTTGCCTCGATCGTCGCCCGCTCGCTGCCCTCGCCGAGGATCATCAGCGAGACGTCACGATGGTCGATATCGGCAAAGGCATCGATCAACCGGTCCCACCGCTTCTGCGGCGCCAGCCGTCCAACGCCAAGTACGAACCGTCCCGCCGGTAGGGTGTGGGGCGCACAGGGGGATCCGGCACGCGGCGGGGGATTGGGGATGACGCTGATCTGGTCGCGCGCGATGCCCATCATCACGCTCGCCTCGTCCGCCATGGCGGGGCTCATCGCAACGAGATGGTCCACGAAGCGCGGGTGCCATTTCAGCCATGCGCGATATCCCGCGGCAAGCGGCACGTTGTGATCGCGCCGGACGAGCGCGTTCGAGACCTTGGCGACGATCGGCGGGCAGTGCGCGCCCAAACGCAATCGTGTCCAGGCGGCCAGCGCGGTATAATGATTGCCGGGACAAAACAGCACGTCCGGGTCGATCTCCGCAGTCAGCCGCGCGATCGCGGACATGCCGACCATCGTCTTCGTACCAACTTTCAGAAGGTCGACGCCCTCGGGCACGTCCCGCATCAGCGGCCCTGCAACGTCCCCAACGATCACTGTCACGCGACGCCCAGTCGCGACCCATTCCCCTGCAAGACGCAGCAACGTCTTCTCGACGCCACCTCCATCGAGAGTCTGCGCAAAGGTCAGGATATGGGAGGCAGGTAAGGGGGGAAACAGCATGTCGCGACGTTTTAAACACATCGTTGTCGCAAATGTGTCCCGCCCGATCCGCATTAATTCAGGACAGGCATGCGTCGTACAAAGGAATGGGACCGTCGCACGTGATTTGCCGCGCCGCACGGTTAGGAGTATGGCGCGCCCTTAGATCGCCCTGATCCCCCGATCGGCGTACAAGCGGACAATTTCGCCACGTGAACAAATTTACGACCGGGCCGGGCTCAGGGACAACGACGGGAAACACCCCCGCCCCCCTCTCCATACCGACACTCCCGGGGATCGCGGGAGCGCCCGACCTCGCCGGTCTCGAACCGATGGTCCGGAAACAACGCCGCTGGCCGGCCTATCTCGGGGCTGCCGCGACCGTCTTCATGATCGTCTGGCTCGGCCTCAAGCTGCGTGCGATGGGGGTCGACGACCTCTGGTCGGCCATGCCGCGCAACCCGTTGTTCTACCTCTTCTTCGCGCTGGTGTACGTCGCCCCGGTTACGGGCGATTTCGTCATTTTCCGCCGTCTGTGGGGTATCCCCGCCGCCGGATACATCGCGCTCGCCAAGAAGCGGATCGCGAACGACGTGCTCAATTATTCGGGGGAGGCGTATTTCTATGCCTGGGCGCGACAGCGCTCCTCGATGGTTGCGGCCCCGTTCGGGGCAGTGAAGGACGTCAGCATTCTGTCTGCCATCGCGGGCAATATGGTGACCCTTGCGATCATCGCGCTCGCGATGCCGCTTGGCGTCGGACTGATGACCGAATCGCAGCTCCACACCGCGATCTGGTCGGTCGTCGGGGTGTTTGCGATGTCGCTCCCCTTCCTCATCTTCTCGAAACGCGTGTTTTCGTTGCCGCGGCGGACCTTGTGGTGGATCTTCGGGGTGCATTGCCTGCGACTTATCGCGGGATCGGTGCTGACCGCGTTCGCCTGGCATTATGGCTTGCCGACCGTGTCCGTGGGCATGTGGTTGTTGCTGTCGGCTGCGCGCATGATCGTGGGCCGCTTGCCGCTTGTGCCGAACAAGGACCTTCTTTTCGCCACCTTCGCCACCCTATTGATCGGGCAGGACGCGCAACTGTCCGTGTTGATTGCGGTGACGGCGGCACTGCCCCTGCTGGTTCACGTCGCGTTGGTCGCGCTGTTCGGGCTGGTCGATCTGATTAGGAAGTCCTGACGATGGTGCTGAGGCTGGTGTTGACGACGGTTCTCGCGGGCGGATTGTTCGCGGCAGCCCCGGCGTTTGCGGTGCAGGCGGCGATCGGCAGCGATGCAGCGGCGTGCGCCACCGGTGGCCCCGCGATCCGCGTGACGGTCGACGGGCTGAAGGATCGCACGGGCGAGCTCAAGCTCGAACTCTATCCTGCGACCGAGGCCGATTTCCTCAAGGACGATCGCGACCTGATCAAGGAAGGCAAGTTCTTCCGGCGCGTTCGCTTGCCGACGCCTGCAGCGGGACCGGTCGTGCTGTGCATCCGCGTGCCCACCCCCGGTCCCTATGCGCTGCTGTTCACGCACAATCGCGACGGCCGCAACAAGTTCAACTTCTGGTCGGACGGTGCGGGATTCCCCAGCAATGCCAAGCTCGGGCGGTCGCGACCGAAGGTGGAGCAAGGACGGATCGTCGTCCCCGAAGGTGTTGTATCGGTCGACATTCACGCTCAGTATCTGCGCGGCCTAGGTGGTTTTGGCCCTATTCAAGGCGATTGATCGCATGCGGATCGTCGACGTCAACGAATTCTACTCCCCAACCGGGGGAGGCGTGCGGACCTATATCGACCGCAAGATGGGGATCATGTCCGATCTCGGGCATGAGTTGATCGTCATCGCGCCGGGTCGAGTTCCCAGCATCGAGGAACGCCCCGGCGGCGGGCGCGTGATCACCGTGCAGACCGGGCATCTGCCGCTCGACGCCAATTACGGCATTTTCTGGGACGGTGCGCCGGTGCTCCGGCTGCTCGACCAGCTGCAGCCCGATGTGGTCGAGACGTCGTCGCCGTGGCGGCTGCCGTGGGTGGTCGGCCAGTGGCAGGGGAATGCGGTCAAGGCGTTCTTCATGCACAACGACAATATGGCGGCCTATGCGCTGCGCTGGTTCGAGGGGCTCGCGCCGCAGGACCGGATCGAACGCGCGTTCGACTGGTACAGCCGGTACATGGACAGCTTCCTCACGCATTTCGACGCGGTCGTCACCAACGGCCCCGCGCTCGAGAAGCGGCTCAAGAATCGCGGCGTACGGATCGACGTGTCGATGCCGCTGGGGATCGAGCGCGGGCATTTCTCTCCCGACCTGCGCGACGAGCGCCTGCGCGCGGCGTTGCTGGCGCAATGCGGCCTGCCGCCGACCGGGCATCTGCTGCTTGGGCTCGGGCGGCATCATCCCGAAAAACGCTGGCGGCTGGTGATCGACGCGGTCGAACGCGCCGGGTCGGACCTTCCGGTCGGGCTGATGCTGCTCGGCACCGGAGTCGAAAGCGCCAAGATCGAGGCGCGGATCGCCGGATCGCCGCACATCCGCATGTTCCGGCCGGTCTATGACCGCGAACGGCTCGCGCGGATCGTCGCGAGTTGCGACGCGCTGATCCACGGGTCGGAAGCGGAGCCGTTCGGGCTGGTCGCATCCGAGGCGATGGCGGGCGGGTTGCCGCTGATCGTCCCCGACACCGGCGGGTGCATGGAAGTCGCGGATTCGCGGTCGTCCGAATTCTACACCGCGCGCGACGCGCAAAGCGCGGCGAGCGCGATCCACCGGCTGTTCGCGAGAGACCAGCGCGTGCTGCGGCGCGCGGCGCTGGTCGCGGCGACCAAGGTGCGCAGCGACCGCGAGCATACGATCGAGCTGATGGACTATTACCAGGGGCTGGTCGACGCCAAGCGCGCGGGGAAGCTGCTCAGGGCAGCCTGACGTAGAGCCGAAAGCGCGGGGAGGCGACCGGGACCGCGCGATACTCATGCGCGATCGCCCAGTGTTCGAGACGGGCGTCGAGCGCGGGGTTGCCGCTGCTCCACTTGGCCTCGCCGCCGACGAGGATGGCGGCGGGCATCGGCATACTGCCCCCTTCTCCCTTTCCCGACGAAGGCGTCGCCAACGCATCCAACCGATCCCCCGAAACGAGGTGCAACCCCGCCTCCGCCCCCGGCGCGACCAGCGCATGGCTGCGAAAATAGAACGGCCCGGTGGCAAAGCGCGCGTCCGGCAACCGCCCGGTCGCGGCGAGGAACTGCGGCGACAGCGTCGCAACCGGTCCCGTAACCCCCGCCCGGTCGAGCGCGTCCCGCACCGCACGCCCGTCGCGCAGGGCGGCCAACATCGGCACCCGCCCCGTTCCACCGCCCCCGCCCGCGATCAGTCCGGCAAGCGTCGGCGCAATCCCGGCGCAGACGAACACCACCGCCGCAATCCGAACCCACCGCTCGGGCGGCCGCTGCTGCGATGCCAGCGCAAGCAGCACGAATAGCGGCGGCAGCATCGGGAGCAGATATTGCCGCCAGGTCGGAAACGGCAGCAGCGCCGCGACGAACCCCGCCACGGCGACCACGGCTACGACCGGCGACCGCCGCCATCCCCCACGCCCCGCAACCACCAGCGCGATCAACGCCGGCCCGAGTGCGAGGAACTTGAGCACATCGACGACCTTGGCCAACCACGACAGCTTCCACGGAGCAGCGCGGTAATATTCCGCAGGCGCACGCGCGGGAAAGGTGAGCGTGCCGAACACGAAACCAGCGGGCGCCTGCACCCAGGTCCAGCCGACCAATGCGACGATCGGCAGCGCCCCCGCCAAAACCGCAAGAGGCCGATGCCGCCGATCGACCAGCGCATACATCCCATAACCAACCGCCGGCAGGGCATAGGAAATCTTCGCCGCCGCCGCCCCCGCGAGCAGCGCCCCCACGATTGCAGCGCCAGTCGTGCTGCCCCGCCCGGCGCCCGCGCGGACGATCAGCACCAACGCGCCGCCGAGCAGCGCGGCGGGCAAGGCATCGTTGCGCGCGGTCGCGATGCTGAACAGGAAGGCGTCACACGTCGCGAACAACGCTGCGACCGATAGCGAGGCACGCGCCCCCGCCCCCGCCTCGCGGCTCGCGCGCCAGACGCACCCGACCAGCGCCACCCCCAGCATCACATTGGCCAGCCGCAACACTGGCCACGTCAGCGCCCCCGCGATCCACGCCACGGGTGCGAACAGCAACGGCTGGAGCGGTGTCTGGAGATAGGCGTAATCGCGGTACGGCAGATCGCCGTGCGCGCTCAGCAGCGCCGCCGCGACATATTGGCTCTCGTCATGGTCGATTCCGCGCAGCAGCGCGAGCACCGCGAACAGCACGATCGTAGAAGCCAGCAGCCGGACGGGCAGACCGATACGCACGGGAACGATGGGCTCCATCGCGCGAGCGCCTAGCATGCAGTTTCGGGACTGTCACGAACACGCCATATCCGCGCGGCAAGGGAGCGCGGTATCCGCAGGAGCCTCCCAATGACCGTTCAGATCGACCGCCGCTCGCTCCTTCTCACCGGCTCGCTCGGCCTTGGCGCGTTCGCGGTGCCGGGCTTCGCGCAGAGCCCCAATGTCACGCAGGCGCGCGGCTTCACCCATTCGGTCGCGAGCGGCGAGCCCGGCAGCGACACGATGCTGCTGTGGACACGCTACGTTCCCGCAACCGGCGACACCGCCGAACTCCGCGCCGAAATCGCCGAAACGCCGGACTTTGCACGCGTCATCTCGGGCGGTTCGCAGATCACGGGCGTGTGGCGCGATTTCACGGCGAAGATCACGGTCGACAACCTCAAGCCCAACACCCGCTATCACTACCGCTTCGTCGCGCCCGACGGCAGCTTCTCGCCCGTCGGCACGACCAAGACGCTCCCGGTCGGCCCGGTCGATCGCTTCCGCACCGTCACCTTCTCCTGCTCGAACATGCCGTACGGCTATTTCAACGCCTATGCCCACGCCGCCGCACGCGACGATGTCGATCTGGCGATCCACTTGGGCGACTATTTCTACGAATATGAGACCGGCGATTATCCCGCGGTGAAGGACCAGGTCGCGGGGCGTGTTCCGCTCCCCGCGGGCGAGCTGCTGCATCTCGCGGATTATCGGCTGCGGTACGGTAGCTATCGCAGCGATCCCGACCTGATGGCGCTCCACGCCAAGCATCCGATGATCGTCCAGTGGGACGATCATGAATCGGCCAACGACAGCTGGGAAGGCGGCGCGCAGAACCACCAGGCGGGCGAGGGCGACTGGAATGCCCGCCGCGCCGCGTCGATCCAGGCGTATCGCGAATGGATGCCGGTCTCGGACGAGCCGTGGAAATCCTATGAGATCGGCACGCTCGCCACGCTGTTCCGCACCGAGACGCGGCTGCTCGCGCGCACCAAGCAACCCGATGTCGCGCCGCTGTTCGCGTCGAGCGACGCGTCCACCGCGCTGAAAGCGTTCCGCGACGGCGTTTGGATGGACCCCGCCGTCACGATGATGGGGTCGCAGCAGGAAAGCTGGCTTAATCATGCGATGGCGCAATCGGTGCGGCAGGGGCAGCAATGGCAGATCGTCGGCTTCGGCACGATCATGGGCCAGACCGTGATGCCCGCCGAAGCGATGAGCTGGCTCTCCCCCGATTCCCCCGAGCGCGCGCGCGGCTATCTGCTCTCCGGCGTCGCGGCGGCCAAGGTCGGGCTGCCGTTCAATTACGACAATTGGGGCGGCTATCCCGCTGCGCGCGCACGCTTCCTGCGCAAGGCGCAGGGGCTCGGCGCGAACCTCGTCGTGCTGTCGGGCGACAGCCACAATGCCTGGGCGTATGATCTCAGGCAGGACGGCAAGCCTGCCGGGGTCGAGTTCGCGGGCCATGCGGTCACCTCGCCCGGCTATGAATCCGCAAGCAAGACCGACCCCAAGGTGATCGCGGCGGCGCTGGTCAAGGCCAACCCCGAGCTCAAATGGTGCGACACCAGCCGCCGCGGCTATATGGCGATGACCATGACGCCAGCCAGCGTCAGCAACGACTGGATCATGGTCGACACGATCAAGGCGAAGTCCCCCGCCGGCCGGGTTGGCCACACCGCGACCATCGCGCGCGGACGCAATATCATGGCGTGACGGTTGCCGTCACCGGCTCCCTGCGGCAAACCGATGGCGGCGCGAGGCAGCCGCAGGGGGCATGAAGGTTGCGCGTAACGATCAAGGATGTGTCGCGACTGTCGGGCGTGTCGATCAAGACCGTCTCGCGCGTGCTCAACAACGAACGCTATGTCGGCGCGGAAACCCGCGCGCGCGTCCAGGCGGCGGTGGCGGAGCTCAAGTTCCGCCCGAGCACCGCCGCACGCTCGCTCGCCGGGCGGCGCAGCTTCCAGATCGCGCTGATCTGCGACAACCCCAGCCCTTATTACGTCTATGAGATGCAATCAGGCATCCGCGACCGCTGCGTGCTCGACGGGGTGCGGATGATCGCGCAGCCGTATGACCGCAACGCGACCACCTTGCTCGACGAGCTCGAAAGCCTGGTCGATGCGACGCACGTCGACGGGCTGATCCTCACTCCCCCGGTGTCGGACAACCCTGCCGTGCTCGACTTGCTCGCCAGGCGCGGAGTGCGGTTCGTGCGGGTCTCCCCGGGGAGCGACCCCGCGCTCGGCCCTGCGACCTTCATCGATAATGCGGCCGCGGCGGCGGTGATGACCACGCATCTACTGTCGCTCGGGCATCGCCGGATCGGCTTCATCGCGGGGCACCCTAGCTATGCGACCAGCGCGCAGCGGCTGCGCGGCTACACCCGCGCGCTGGAAGCGGCGGGCGTGGCGTTCGATCCCGAAATAGTGCGCGAGGGCAGCTACGACTTCGCCTCAGGCGCGGCGGCGGCGGCGATGTTGCTCGACCTGCCCGATCCGCCGACCGCGATCTTCGCGTCGAGCGACGACATGGCGGCGGGCGCGCTGACCACCGCGCACCGTCGCGGGCTGAAGGTGCCAGAACAGCTGTCGGTCGCGGGGTTCGACGATACCGAGATGGCCGGGTTCGTCTGGCCCCCGCTCACCACGATCCGCCAGCCGACGCGGCAGATGGCGTATCAGGCGGCGGACTTGCTGCTCGCACCGGTCGATGCGGAGGCTCCGGCGGAACAGCGCGAGCTGCCGTTCGAGCTGGTGGCGCGGGAGTCGACCGGGGTGGTGGCGGGGAGGCGCTGAACCGTTGCCAATTTCACCGCCGTCACCCTGAACGCGTTTCAGGGTCCACCGCGCTACGCGGGCTGACTGGCCAGTCGGAGGGGTGGATGCTAAAACGAGTTCAGCATGACGGAGGTATGGGGCACCAGCCCCCTCACCCGATCAGAAGAACCGCCGCCCCCAGCGCGAGCGCAAACGCCGCGACCGTAGCGATCAAAATCACCAGCAACGGCTTCGGCCCCGCCTCGAGCAATTGCGCGAGCGGCGAGCGGATCGCGGTCGCGGTCACCGCCGCCGCCAGCATCGCCGCCGCCGCCTTTTCCGCGCCCGTTGCGACGATCGGCGGGATCACCCCGAACGAATTGATCCCCGCCAGCACGAAGAACCCGACCACGAACCACGGCACCCCCGGCCCCTTGGCCTTGCCCGTCCCGCCGTTCGGATCGAAGCGCGAAAGCCCCACCGCGACCACCGCCAGCACCGGCGCGAGCAACGCGACGCGAGTCAGCTTGACGATCGCGGCGATCCCGCCCGCACCGTCGCTGTACGAATAGCCCGCGCCCAACGCCTGCGCGACATCGTGGATCGCAGCACCAAGCAGGAACCCCGCCTTGAGGTCGCTCATCTGGAGCGCGTGCGCGACCAGCGGGTACAGCATCATCGCCGACGCGCTCATCGCCGAGATGCCGACCAGCACCAGCGTCAATTGCGCCTGCGTCGTGCGCTTCTCGCCGAGCGTCGTCGCCAGCGCCATCGCCGCGCTCGCGCCGCAGATCGCGACCGACCCGCCAGCAAGCAAACCGAACGCAGTATCGAACCCGAACCGCCGCGCCGCGAACACCCCCGCCGCCATCGTCAGCACGACGATCCCGACGACACACAGCAACGCGACCGGCCCCAGCGCGACGATCTGCCCGAAGGTGATCCGTACCCCGACCAGCACGATCCCCCAGCGCAGCAACGAGCGCGACGCGAACGCCAGCCCCGGCGTCAGCCGCGAATCCGCGCTGAGGAAATTGAGCGCGAGCCCGATCAGCAACGCCATCAGCGTCAGCGGCACGCCGTAGTGATCCGACAGGAACCCCGCGGCGAGCGTCCCCATTACCACCACCACCAGCCCGGGCAGATAGCCGCGCCAGTCGCGCTTGGGGCTCGACGAGGCATCGCCATACAGGTCGCCGTAGAGATCGGCCGCCATCGGAAGCGGACGGGATTGGCGGGAGATCTCCATCGTGCGTTCCAACCCTCTACGTCACCCGGGCTTGTCCCGGGGTTCCCCGTGCCGCACACAGCACCCCGCGCCGTCATGCGGCGCAGCGGACCCCGGGACAAGGGCGGGGTGACGGACAGCGAACGAGTCTAGCCGAACGTCGCGATATCTGACACCGCTGTCTCAACAAAAAGACAGGAGGGAGCGCTCATGGCAATGCGAGGCGGGTCGGCCCGGTGGATCATCGTCGCGATGGTGTTCGTCGCGGTCATGCTCAATTACGTCGACCGGCAGATCCTCGCGCTGCTCAAGCCCACGCTGGAGGCGCAGTTCCGCTGGTCCGATCAGGATTACGCCAATATGGGCACCGCCTTCCAGGTCGCGACCGCGTTCGCGTTCCTCGGCACCGGCTGGTTCCTCGACCGGGTGGGCTTGCGGATCGGGTTCGCGCTCGGCGTCTTGGTGTGGAGCCTAGCCGGGATGGCGCATGCCTTTGCGACGACCGTTCCCGCCTTCTTCGCCGCGCGCATCCTGCTCGGGATCGCGGAGTCGGTCGGCACCCCCGCCGCGGTCAAATCGGCGGCGACCTATTTCAACCACAAGGACCGCCAGATCGCTTTGGGGATCGGCAACACCGCGCCCAATATCGGCGCGATCGTCACACCCCTGTTCATTCCGGCACTTGCGCTCGCTTATGGCTGGCAGTCGGCGTTTCTCGTCGCGGGCGGCCTCGGTGTGCTGTGGGTCGTCGTATGGTTTGCGATCCGCGTCCAGCCGGTCGCGCTCGACGCGGTCGCGCCTGCCCCCGTGCCGTGGCTCAAGGTGCTGTGGACGCGCGGGACTCTGGCGATCGCGATCGCCAAGGTGCTGTCGGATCAGGTGTGGTTCTTCATGCTGCTGTGGCTGCCCGACCTGTTCCACCGGCTGTTCGGGATGGAGCAGGGCAAGCTCGGACTGCCGGTAGCGTTGGTCTATGTGCTGGCGGCATGCGGCGCGCTGACCGGCGGGTTCCTCCCCTCGCGTCTGATGGCGGCGGGGTGGAGCGTCAACCGCGCGCGCAAGGTCACGATGCTGGGCTACGCCTTGCTCGTGCTGCCGGTGGTGTTCGTCCAGAGCGTATCGAGCCCGTGGTCCGCGGCATTGCTACTGGGCTTGGTGCTGTTCGCGCATCAGGGGTTTTCGACCAACGTCTTCGGCGTGGTGACCGACATCACGCCCGCGCGCTCGGTCGGCAGCCGGATCGGGATCGCTGCGTTCTGCGGTAACCTGTGTTCGATCGGGATGATCCAGTTCCAGGCCTATGCCCTCGCGCAGGGCTGGGGCTATGCGCCCGCGCTGGTGATCTGCGCGGGCTCGTATCTGGCGGCGTTGCTGGCGATCCACCTGCTGATCCCGCGGATCGTGCCGATCGACGAGAGCGAGCGTGGCGATGCGCTGGTGGTGGCGCATTGAGGGGGACCGGCTGCACTTTGGGCGCGCCACCGCGTCCCAACCTCACCCGCACCGTTCGTCCTGAGTAGCGACCGAGTAGCCCCTCTTCGGGGCGTATCGAGGGCGCGTATCGAAGGACAGGTTACCGCGCGTGACGGTCCTTCGATACGCGTCCTCGATACGGCTTCGCCTACTCGGTTGCTACTCAGGACGAACGGTAGGGTGGCAAGCCTCCGCTAGAGGGAGCAGGCCCGCCCAACCCTCAGAACGTCACCCGCCCGGTCACCCCGAAATACCGGTCCGCATCGCGCGGGATCTGGTAGCGATACGCCTGCCCCGGCCCGCCGTTGATGATCGACGCGGCAAAGCTCTGGTCGAGCAGGTTGCGCACCTGGAAGGTCAGCTTGTACCGATCGTCCGGCGTCGCCAGCCCAACGCTCAGATTGACCAGCCCGTACGCGTCGATCGTCCCCAGCCGCCGCTGCACCGCATCCGCCGAGAACAGCGACAATTGGCTACTCTGATACGACCCCTGCGCACCCAGGAAGATATCCGCGAACCCGCCAGTCCGCACGCGGTAATCCGCGCTGAGATTGCCCTTCCACTTGGGCGCAAACCCCAGCGGCGTTCCCGACGGCACCACCGCCGCCCCCGGGGGCGCGTTGAACTGGTCGACATGTGCGTCGGTGTACGCGACGCCGCCGGTGAAGCTCAGATCGCGGATCGGGCGGAAGGTCGCATCAAGCTCGCCGCCGCGGGTCGACACGTCGCCCGCATTGGTGAAGCGCGTGACCACCACGCCCGCGACCAGATCCGGATTGTTCGCCTGGAAATTGCGATATTTCGCATAATAAGCCGCGAGGTTGAGCGTCAGCTTGCCGTCAAAGAAGGTGTTCTTGAGGCCCAGTTCATAGGCATCCGACGTTTCGGGCGCGATCGTGTTGGTGCCGGTCGCGGTCAGATTGTAGAAGACGTTGAACGCCGGCCCCTTATAGCCGCGCGCAAAGGTCGCATAAGCGGTCGACCCGCGGTTGATGTCGAACTGGACGCCCGCCTTGCCCGACAGATTCTCGTTGGTCGCCTTGGCGCGGAACGGGATGCCATTGGAGATACCCCCGCCCCGACCGCCGTTGAACACGCCCTGATCGAAGTTCGGGTTGATCCCCGGTCCGGCGAGCGCGGTCACGCGCGAATGGAACACGTCGAGCTGGTCGATCGTGTAGCGTAAGCCGCCGATAAGCCGGAACCGCTCCGCCAGATTGATCGTGCCCTGCCCGAACAGTGCCATGTTCTTGAACACCGACCCGAAATCGGCGGTGCCGCTCGGCGAGGTGGTGCGCGGCGCACCCGCGCTGCCGCACGGCACCAGCGGGTTGGGGGTCGTCCCCGGCGTGGTGTTGCAGACCACGTCGTTGCGCGTGAAGATCCGCTCGCTCGCCGCGCGCGAATAATAGGCACCCAGCACATAGGTCAGGAACTGATCACCCGGCGAGGTCAGCCGCAGTTCCTGGCTGAACGTGTCACCGGTCTGCGGCCCGAAATCGTGGAGCTGGTTGAACCCGACATAGGCGCCCGGCAGGAAGTCACCGTCGCGAATCTCGGTGTTCTTGTAGTTGCGATAGGCGGTGATCGAGGTGACCGTCTGCGTCCCCGCGGTCAGATCCGCCTGGAGCGAGAAGCCGTAGCCGGTCTCCCAGGTCCGCGTGATCAGATCCTGCGCGATCGAGCGCGTGTCGGTGCCGCGCGGGGTCGGCAGCACGCCCGACGACGGGTTGGTGACGACCGCGCCGGTCGCGGTGTTGATCGGTCCGGTGGCGATCACTTCGCCGCAGCAATCGTCGTTGTTGCGATGATAATCCGCGATGAACGCGAGCTTGACGTTCGGCCCGGCATCCGCATCGACTTGCAACCGGCCGCCATAATGTTCGAACCCGTTGACGATCTTGTTCACCGCGGTGTTGCGGATGTTGCCGTCGTAATTGGTGTAATAGCCGGTCAGCCGAGACCGCACGCTCTCGCCCAGCGGTACGTTGATCGCCGCGCGACCGCGATATTCGCTGTCGGTGAAGAACCCCGCCTCGAGATAGCCGCCGAAGGTCTGCGTCGGTTTCTTGGAAATGATGTTGATGACGCCGGCGCTCGCGTTCTTGCCGAACAGTGTGCCCTGCGGCCCGCGCAGCACTTCGATCTGGTCGACGTCGACGAGGTCGCCGAACGCCTCGCCCGCGCGCGCGAACACGACGCCGTCGACCACGGTCGAGATCGACGGCTCGCCCGCGATCGAGAAGGTCGACGTGCCGACCCCGCGCAGGAACAGCGACTGGTTGAGCGTCGTCCCCGATTTGAGGAAGTTGAGCGTGGGAACGAGGTATTGCGCGCCCTCGAGGCTGACCTTGCCCTGGCTCGCGAGCGCATCGCCCGAGATGACGCTGACCGCTACGGGGACGTCCTGCAACCGTTCGGAGCGTTTCTGCGCGGTGACGATGATGTCGCCGGGGGGTGCCTCGTCGGGGGCATTCGGCACCGGCGCGGTCGGCTCAGCAACCGGCGCGGGCGCGGGTGCTGCGGTCTGGGCCCAGAGCGGAGTCGCGGCGAACAGCGCGAAGCTTGCAGCCCCCGCCAGATAGCGTCCCTTGGTCATCATCATTCCCTCCCTGTACAGTAATCCCACTTCTTTGGTGGGTATTGCTCTTTTGCGGTCCCGGACACCGCTGTCAGTCTTGCCCGGCGTAAAGCTGTGCTTGTCGCGTCCTGACCGTTCGACTTCGCTCGAAACGAACGGGAGGGGGAGTGGGCTTAAAGTATCAGAACCCCAGTTCCTTCATCTCCACCACGCGCTTCTCGCGCGCGCTGATCTCCGCCGCGGTGCCGATCGCGACCGCGAGCATCCCGTCGCGTGCGGTCACCTCGACCGGCCCGGTACCACGCACCGCGGCATTGAACCGCTGATGCTCGTAGAAGGTCGATCCGTGATGGCTCCCCGCATCGAGCGCGGCCTGATCGACCTCGACGACACGCCGCGTCGCCTGCTTAGGATTACGGAATCCTACGCGCGGCGAATGGACCAGCGCGCCCTCGGGGATCAGCACGTCGAGCCGCGCCTGGTCGCCGACCGCGGTGATCTCCTCCTGGTTTTCCGCGCCATCCGCGAACATCGACAGGTCGAGCATCGCACGGACACCGTTCGCGAAATCCACCGTGGTGTAGCTGTTGTCGATGATGTCGGGCCGCTCGCCGCCATAGCTTTCGTCGAGATGGTTCACGTCCATCGCGCCCGAGCAATAGACCCGCACCGCCTCGCTTTGCGTGATCAGCCGCATCAGGTCGAAGAAATGGCAGCATTTCTCGACCATCGTGCCGCCGGTGTTGCGGTTGAAGCGGTTCCAGTCCGCGACCTTGACGAGGAACGGGAAGCGATGCTCGCGGATCGACAGCATCTGCAACCGGCCGATCGCCCCCTTGCGGATCTCCTCGATGAATGCCGCAGCCGGCGGCATGTAGCGATATTCCATCGCGGTCCAGAACACGCGGTCGCTGCGTTCCGCGCGGTCCACGATCCACCGGCAATCGTCGAGCGTCGTCGCAAGCGGCTTCTCGCACAGGATGTGCAGGCCCGCGTCGAACAGTGGTTCGAGCACGCTGCGATGCGTGAAATTGGGACTCGAGACGATCACCGCATCGCACAGCCCGCTCGCCGCCAGTGCCTCGACCGTATCGAACGCGGTCGCCGCAGCCGCCCGCTCGCCCAGCGCGTCGCGCGCCCAGCCGAGCGACCCTTCCGCCGGATCGGCGAGCGCGGTCACCACCGCACCCGGCGTGATCGCGAGGTTGGTGATATGCTCCACCCCCATCATCCCGGTGCCGACCAGTCCGTATCGCACTTGCTCGACCAACGCGTTCACCTCTATATGACAACGATGTCTGAGATCATCCTTACACCCGAATTGCGTCCCCTCGGCAAGAGCGGATTGCTGGTCAGCCCGATAGCCTGGGGGATGTGGCGGTTCGGCCAATCCAGCGTGGCGGAAGGGCGCGCGCTGATCGACGCGGCGTTCGCGGCGGGCGTGACGCTGTTCGACACCGCGGACATCTATGGATTCAACGGGGTGGACGGATTCGGCGACGCCGAGACGCTGCTCGGCAAGGTGTTCGCCGAGGACTCCGCCTTGCGCGACCGCATGATCCTCGCGACCAAGGGCGGCATCCGCCCGCCGCTCCCCTACGACCAGAGCACCGCCTATCTGACCGAGGCGCTCGACGCATCGCTGACGCGACTCGGGGTCGAGAGCGTCGATCTCTACCAGATCCACCGGCCCGACATTCTGACTCACCCGCAGGAAGTCGCGCGCGCGCTCGAGGACATGGTGTCGTCGGGCAAGGTCCGCGCGATCGGCGTTTCCAACTTCACGATCCCGCAGATCCGCGCGCTCGAAGCGTTCCTGACGATCCCGCTCGCGAGTCTCCAGCCCGAACTGTCGCCGCTCGAACTGGGCCCGATCGAGAACGGTCTGCTCGATCTCGCGATGGAACGCGATCATGCGGTCCTCGCCTGGTCGCCGCTCGGCGGCGGACGGATCGGGTCGCCCGAGGATGACCGCTCCAAAGCCGTCGCTGCCGCGCTCGACGTCGTTGCGGAACAGGCTGGCGTATCGCGCGCCGCCGCTGCCTACGCCTGGATCATGGCGCATCCGGCCCGCGCGATCCCGATCGTCGGGACGCAGAACGCTGCCCGCATCGCGGAGATCGCCGACGTCTACAAGGTCCGCTTCACGCGGCAGAGCTGGTACGACGTGCTGATCGCCTCGCGCGGGGAACGCCTGCCATGAGCGCCCGGCCTCCCTGCGAAGTCAGCTGGTTCTCCGCGCTGTGCGACGACGATTACGAGTTCCTCGGCGTCCCCGATGCCAAGCTCAAATCGAGCTGGGAGCATTGCCGCGACATCGTGCTCCAGGCAGAGAGCGGCGGGTTCGACAACATCCTGCTCCCCTCGGGCTATGCGCTCGGGATCGACACCACCGCCTTCGCCGCCGCGATCGCGCCGATGCTCAAGCGGATGGCGCTGCTGATGGCGGTCCGCGTCGGCGAAAGCTGGCCGCCGCAACTCGCACGCCAGATCGCGACGATCGACCGGCTGCTCGGCGGGCGGCTGACGGTCAACATCATCTCGTCCGACATGCCCGGCGAAACGCTCGGTTCGGCCCCGCGCTATGCGCGCACGGTTGAGCTGATGCGGATCCTCAAGACGATGCTCAACGGCGAGCCGCTCGACCATGACGGCGAATTCTGGAAACTGAAGCTAGACCCGCCCCGGATCGGCACCGTCTCGGGCAAGGCCCCGTTGCTCTATTTCGGCGGCCTCTCGCCCGACGCCCGCGATGCCGCCGCGCGCGAGGCCGACGTCTTCCTGATGTGGCCCGACCGGCAGGAAACCGTCGCGGCGATCATCGCCGACATGACCACGCGCGCCGCCGTTTACGGCCGCACGCTTAAATTCGGCTACCGCGCACACGTCATCGTCCGCGACACCGAGTCCGAGGCACGCACTGCTGCCGACCGGCTATTGTCCAAGCTCGACGCCGCCGAGGGGGCCGCGATCCGCGCCAAGTCGCTCGACTCGACTTCCGCCGGTGTCGCGGCGCAGGCGGCCCTGCGCGAGAATGCCGCCGACGATGGCTATGCCGAAGCGAACCTGTGGACCGGTGTAGGCCGCGCGCGCTCTGGCTGTGGCGCAGCGATCGTCGGCGATCCCGATCAGGTCCTCGCCAAGATCGACGCCTATCGCGACATGGGGATCGAGGCGTTCATCCTCTCGGGCTATCCGCACGCAGCGGAAGCGGATCTGTTCGCGCGGCACGTCCTGCCGCACATCGATCATCAGCGCCTGACGGCGGCGTGAAGCATCGCCGCCGAGGGAATGTTACCGCGCGAAGGGCGTCCGGTCGGTGAAACCCGGCGTCGCGTCCGACGGTGCCACCGGGCGCGGAGGCACGACGCGGACGCAGTCCTGGAAATCGGACCGTTCCATGCGCCGCCGCAATTTCTCGGCAAGCACTCGGCCAATCAGTTCATGGTCCGCTCGAAAGAAGATGGTTCCGTTCATCGCGACGCTCCTCCAGCGGGGCGCCCTCCGATGTTTCGACGAGCCGCCCTACAGCAGAGTTAACCCGAAAAGCGCGGGGAGAGTTCCAAGCTCCGCCGAAAGGCCGAGGTCCGCCCGGCGTGAAACGTTTCCCCCGCCGAAAGCGTCCGTCGCTCGACCGCGCTTTGGCGGATGCGTGCGATCAGGTCGATCACGTCGAGCGCATCGCGCGCGCTGACCGGCAGCGCGGCACCCGTGCGGATCGCAGCGGCAATGTGCTCGTAATAACAGCGCCAGTCTCCTCGCGCGCTCGGCATGGTGCGCGTGCTGCCGTCGGCGAGCGTCAGCATCCCATGATCCGCCACCGCATCCACGCCATATCCCGGATCGCTGGGCGCCCCCCCGCCGCGCAGCACCGCCTCCTGCGGATCGATCCCATATTTGACGAAACTCCCGTTCGTCCCATGGAGCGCGAACCGCGGGCGCGGTGCCGCCACGAGCGACGCGGTCGAAACGATCACGCGGCGCGCGGCATAGTGGAGCGTCGCTTCGAAATAATCCTCGACCGCAGCGCCGTCACGCTGGGTCGCCAGATCGCCCGTCACCGCCTCCGGCGATCCGAACAACTGGACCGCCTGGTCGATCAGATGCGGACCGAGATCGTTAAGCAACCCCGCCCCCGGCGTCTCGCGCCAGCCGGGCTTGATCGCCGGACGAAACCGATCCCACCGCAACTCCGCGAGCGCGATCTCACCAAGGACGCCGTCGTCGAGCAAGCGGCGCACCGTCCGGAAGTCGCCGTCCCAGCGCCGGTTGTGGAACACCGACAGCATCAACCCGCGCGCCTCCGCCAGCGCGATGAGGGCCGCGCCGTCGGCTCGATCGATGACGAACGGCTTGTCGACCACGACTTGCTTGCCCGCTTCAAGCGCCGCGCGCGCGAGCGGCGCATGCTGCGCATCGGGTGCGGCGATCACGATCAGGTCGATCGCTGGGTCGTCCAGCACCAAAGCCACGTCGTCCACGACTCGCGCGTCTGGGAGCGCTCGCGCAACTGCATCGCCCCGCGACGTCATCACGGTGGTCAGCGCGAACGAATCGAGCGCGGTGATCAGCGGCGCGTGGAACGACGCGCCCGCCAATCCGTAGCCGATCAGCCCGACCCGGATCGGCGCGTCACCGGTCACCGCCGCACGTCCAGCCCGCCCGCGAGATAGGCGTCGATATCGGCCTGACGGAACAGGCACGCATCCCCCGGCAGCGAATGCTTGAGCGCCGCCAGCGCCAGCCCGGTCCGCGCCGCCGCCGCAGGATCGCCGCCGCTGCGCAATACATGAAGCACGCCCGCCGCGAACGCATCGCCCCCGCCGATCCGGTCGACGATCCCGGCGAGCACCACCTCCTCGGTCTGCGCGGTCGTCGCGCGGGTATCGACCCGTGCGGACAGACGATGCAGGTCGACATGTTCAACATGCCGCGCGGTCGACGCGATCGTCTGCAACCGCGGGAACGCCGCGAACGCTGCCTCGACCGCTTCGCGCCGCCGGGCTTCGCCGTCGCTGGTGAAGTCGCGCTCGAGCAGCAACGCGATGTCGCGGTGGTTGCCGAACAACAGGTCTGCCTTCTCAACCAGTTGCATCAGCGTGCCACGCGGATCGCTGTCCCACCGCTCCCACAATTTGCCGCGCCAATTGCCGTCGAAGGCGATCTTCACGCCGCGTGCGACCGCCGCTTCCGCCGCCGCAATCGCGCTTGCCGCCGGGACGGGGCCGAGGGCCGGCGTGATGCCCGACAGCAGCAGCAAATCGACATCCTCGAACAGCCGGTCCCAATCCCACGCATCGCCCGGTGTCTCGGCGAAGGAAGAATACGCACGGTCGTAGATCACCTCGGTTGCGCGCAACCCCGCGCCCGATGTCGCGAAATACAGCCCCATCCGCTCCCCGCGCAGCTGGATCCCCCGCGTATCAACCCCTGCGCCGCGCAGTGTCGCGATCGCCGCGCGCCCCAGATCATTGTCGGGCAGCGCGCTCGCAAAGGCGACCTCATGCCCGAGCCGCGCAAGCGCCCCCGCAACGTTCGCCTCGGCGCCGGCGACCCATACGTCGAGCTTGGGGGTCTGCATCAGCAGTTCGCGCCCGGGCGGCGACAGCCGCAGCATGATCTCGCCGAATGCCAGGATCTTCATCGTGTCGTCCTTCAAATTCGGTTCTTGGTGCGCCGTCCGCTACGCCGCTCGGTCATCCCCGCGTCGGCGGGGATCCATCGTCACGCCGCTATGCGATCCGGGTATCATCCGCACAATGGATTCCCGCCTTCGCAGGAATGACGAGCGCGCGCGCGGCCACGTCCCTTACCCGTCGATCCGATACGCTCTTCGCACCAGTCCGCTGGTCAGTTCGTGCGCGAGATCGGCCGCTTCCCAATCCGCAATCCGGTGTTCCGCCACCAACCGCGCCAGGAAGCCGCAATCCACGCGCCGCGCGACGTCATGCCGTGCCGGAATCGACAGGAACGCGCGCGTATCGTCGTTGAACCCGACGGTGTTGTAGAAGCCCGCGGTCTCGGTCGTCATCTCGCGGAAGCGCCGCATCCCTTCCGGGCTGTCGTGGAACCACCACGCCGGGCCGAGCTTGAGGCACGGATAATGCCCGGCCAGTGGGGCCAGTTCGCGCGCATAGACGCTCTCGTCGAGCGTGAAGAGGATGATCGACAGTTCGGTCGAGGTGCCGAACCGGTCGAGCAGCGGCTTGAGCGCGTGGACATAGTCGGTCCGCATCGGGATGTCGGCGCCCTTGTCGCGCCCGTGGCTCGCGAACAGGCCCGCATTGTGGTTGCGGAAGCTGCCGGGGTGGATCTGCATCACCATCCCGTCCTCGACCGACATCGCCGCCATTTCGGTCAGCATCTGCGCGCGGAACAGCTCGGCGTCGGCGGGGGTCCAGCTGCCGCCGACGATCTTGCCGAACAGCGCCTCGGCCTCTACCGCCGACAGGTTGGCGGTGGCGGCGGTCGCATGGCCGTGATCGGTCGCGGTCGCCCCCGCTGCACGGAAGTCGGCGCGACGTTTGCGGTGCGCCGCGAGATAGCCTTGCCAGCTATGGACATCCTCCCCGGTCAGCTCGGCGAAGCGCTTCATCGCGGGCGCAAACTGCTCGTGCTCGACATCGATCACGCCGTCGGGTCGATAAGTGGTGACGACCCGGCCGTTCCAGCCCGAGTCCTTGATCTGATGGTGCGCGCCGAGATCGTCCTGCGGTCCCTCGGTGGTCGCGAGAAACGCGATGTCGAAGCGATCAAACAACGCGCGCGGGCGAAATGCGGGGGTCGCGAGTTTCTCGGCGATCGTATCGAAATACAGATCTGCGGTGGCGCCCTCCAACGCAACGTCGAACCCGAACACTTCGGCAAAGACGTGATCGAGCCACAATTGCGACGGCGTGCCGCGGAACAGCGCATAGTTCTCCGCGAACACGCGCCACGCCGCGCGCGGATCGGTCGCGGGAACGCCGGCGCGGCTCGGGATCGCGAGCGTGTCGAGCGCGATTCCCTGGCTGTAGAGCATCCGGAAGATATAGTGGTCGGGCGCGAGCAGCAGGCCGGTCGCATCGGTCCACGGCGCGTCGTCCGCGAACCAGCGCGCGTCGGTATGGCCATGCGGGCTGACGATCGGCAGGTCGGCGATTTCGGCGTAGAGCGTCCGCGCGATCGTGCGCGTCGTCGGATCGGCGGGAAACAATCGGTCGGGGTGCAGATCCAGGCGCCGCGTCATCGTTATCCCTTCGAACCATCGTCGTCCGCTTCTGGTAAGCGCTGCCGCGCGCACGAACAAGTTGCGAGCGACGATTGCCGCTGGCCTTGCACCGTCTGCCAAGGCTAACGCTTTCGGCTCCCGCGTTGAACCCTACGGAAGCGACCTGATGATGCAGCATGACCGCCCGCGCCTGAGCTATGCCGTGCTGGATCGCCTGCCGTCGTCGGTTTCCCGGCCCGACTGGCGCGTGCCGCCGCCGGTCGGGATCGTCCATTTCGGGCCGGGCGCCTTTCATCGCGCGCATCAGGCGGCCTATGTCGACACGCTGCTGGCGACCGATCCGACCTGGGGCATTGCTGCGGTTTCGCTGCGCAGCAAAGGAACGGTCACCGATCTTGCTGCGCAACAGGGGCTGTACACGCTGGCGGTCCGCGATGTGGAGTCCGCACACCGGATCATCGGCGCGCACAGCGCGTTCCTCGGACCCGACGACTCGGCGCAGATCCGCGCCTTGCTCGCCGCGCCGACGACCCGTCTCGTCACCACGACGGTGACCGAAAAGGGCTATTGCCTCGCGCCGGACGGCAGTCTCGATTTCAACCATCCCGACATCGCGCACGATCTCGCGGGGGCCGAGGTTCCGCGCAGCGTGATCGGCTGGATCGTCGCTGGGCTGGAAGCGCGCCATGCGGCGGGCGAAGCGGCGTTCGTGGTCATGCCGTGCGACAATCTCGCCAACAACGGCGCGAAGCTCCATGCCGCGCTGATCGCCTATGCCGGGGCAAACGACCCGTATCTTGCGGAGTGGATCGCGGGGGAAGTCCGCGTGCCCGGGACGATGGTCGACTCGATCACCCCCGCGACCGACGAAGCGCTCTACGGCGACGTTGCGGACGTGCTGGGCGTGGTCGATCGCGCGACGGTCCAGCGCGAAGCCTTCACGCAATGGGTGATCGAGGACCTCGGCACTGCCGCGGGCGCGGCACTGGCGAGCGCCGGGGCAACGCTGACCGACAATGTCGCGGGGTACGAACAGGCGAAGCTGCGCGTGCTCAACGGATCGCATTCGACGCTCGCTTATGCCGGATTGCTGCGCGGCGCGACCAGCGTGGCGGAAGCGATGCAGGATGCGCCGCTCGCCGCGTTCGTCGATGCGATGATCCGCGACGAGATCCTGCCGACGCTGCCGACCGTCGCCGGGTTCGACCACGACGCCTATCGCTGCCAGATCCTCGCGCGCTTCCGCAACCCCGCGATCGTCCACCGGCTCGACCAGATCGCCGGGGATGGCAGCCAGAAGCTCCCGTATCGCCTGGGGGACACGCTCGCCTGGCACCGGGCGCGCGGGGAACTGCCGCGCCGCGTGATCGTCGCGCTCGGCTGCTGGGTCGCCTTCCTGATGCGACGGTCGCGCGGTGGCGTGACGATCCTCGATCCGGCGGGCGCGGCGCTGGCGGCGGCGGCGGCGGACGGCGATGCCGCGGCGGTGCTCGCGCGGCTGGTCGCGGACGGACTCGGGTTCGATTCCGCGCTGGCTGGCGATGGTGCGACGATGGCCGCGATCGCCACCGCGGCGGATGCGGCGTTCGCGGGCGCGTGGGACTCGCTGCTCGCGTAAGCGCGCGGCGCGGCTAGCGCTTGCCCCGCCGCTTGAAGCTCGCGCGCGCCAGCCAGGCGCCGAGCGCGAGCAGCACCAGCGGGGTGATCCACAAGGGCGCGGTCAGCGCGCTGAGCGGCGGATCGTAGCTGATGTAATCGCCATAGCGCGCGATCAGCCAGTCGCGGATCTGCCCCGGACTTTGCCCCGCGGCGATCCGCGTGCGGACGAGCGAGCGCATGTCGCCCGCCATCTCGGCGTCACTGTCCGCGATCGACTGGCCCTGGCACACCACGCAGCGCAGCGTCGCCATCAACGCCTGCGCCTGCGCCTCCTTAGTAGCGTCCTTGAGCTGGACGTTGGCGAGCGGCGCGGGCGGCAGGGTGCTGTCGGCGAAGACGGGCGACGCAAGCAGTAGCGCGAGCCCTGCCCAGCCAGGAAGCAAGCTGGCTGCCCTCACTTCAACCCCCGCACCAATGCGATCAGCCCGGGCACCTCGTCCTCGCGGATATCGCCGACATGCTGCTGGACGATCCGCCCGCGCCCGTCGATCACGAACGTCTCGGGCACCCCCGACGACCCGAGCGCGAGTTGCAACGAACTCGTCTTGTCGTCGCCGATCGCGGCATAGGGATCGCCATTGCGCGCGAGGAAGTCGCGGATCGCGGCGGGCGTATCACGGATCGCGACCGCGTCGATCACCACGCCCGCCTGTTTCAGCCGGAGCAATTGTGGCGCCTCGGCAACGCACGGGATGCACCAGCTCGCGAAGATGTTGAGCAACCTTGGCTTGCCGGTCGCGAACTGTGCGGTCGCGAGACCCGGCTTGCTCGGGACGATCGGCGGCAGGTCAAACGCAGGCAGCGTCTGCCCGACCAGCGCCGAGCGCACGGTGCGGTCCGCGGGTTGGTACAGCCCCCACGCGGCCAGCGCGAGCAACCCGAGCGCAACCGCGAACGGGATCCAGATCAACCGCGCACTCATGCGTACGCCTCGCCCCGCACGCGCTCGCGCCGCCCGCGCGTCAACCGCCCGATCAGCGACAGCGCCCCGCCGAGCGCAACCAGCGCACCGCCGAACCAGATCAGCGTCACGAACGGCTTCCACCACAGCCGCAACTGCCAGCGCCCCTGCGCGTCGGGTTCGCCAAGCACGGTATAGAGCTGCCCGTCCCAGCGCGTCGCGATCGCGGATTCACTCGTCACGGTGACGGGGTTGGAGAAGAAGCGCGATTGCGGGCGAAGGTAGAAGACGCCGCCGTCGTTCCCGCGCCGCGCGCTGAGCCGCGCCTCGATCGCGGACCAGTTGGGGCCGATCACCGGCTTCACCCCGTCGAGCGTGACGAGATACGGCCCGACCCGCTGCGGCTCGCCGACGCGCGCCGCAACCAGCGTCGCCTGCGTAAACGCGGTATCGGACGCCATGCCTGCAAGGCTCACCGCGATGCCGAGATGCGCGATCACCATGCCGTAGGTGAACAGCGGCGTGCGGCGCAGGTTGCGCTTCCACAAGGGCGCGACGCTCGCCGCCGCCAGCCCCGCCGAGAGCGCCAAGCCCAACAACGGGAGCAACGCGATTCCGCCGGTCGTCGCCGCGACCACGATCAGCACGACGCCCGTCACCGCGATCGGGATCGTCACCCGCGCGATCGCCGCCTGCGCGCTGTCACGCCGCCAGCGCAGCAACGGCCCGACCGCCATCACCGCGATCAGCACCAGCGCGACCGGCCCCGCCGCCTTGTCAAAGAACGGCGGCCCGACCGACAATTGCGTCCCGAACCCCGCCGCGACGATCGGATAGAGCGTCCCGATCAGCACGACGCCTAGGATCACCGTCAGCAACAGGTTATTGGCGACCAGCGCGCCCTCGCGGCTGACGAAATCGAATGTCGTCCCCGCGCGCACCGTCCCCACGCGCAGCGCGAACAACAGCAATGCGCCACCGATATAGATCGCGAGCAACGCAAGGATGAAACTCCCACGCGTCGGATCGACCGCAAAGGCATGGACGCTCGTCAGGATGCCCGAGCGCACCAGGAACGTCCCGATCATCGACATCGAGAACGCCACGACCGCGAGCATCAGCGTCCACGCGCGGAGACCATCGCGCGTCGCCAGCACCGTCACCGAATGGAGCAACGCGGTCGCCGCGAGCCACGGCATCAGCGAGGCATTCTCGACCGGATCCCAGAACCACCAGCCGCCCCAGCCGAGCTCGTAATAGGCCCAGTAAGAGCCCGCGGTGATCCCGAGCGTGAGGAAGATCCACGCCGCCAGCACCCACGGCCGCATCGCGCGCGCAAAGGCGGGGCCGACGTCGCGCGTGATCATCGCGCCGACCGCGAAGGAGAAGGCGATCGAGATGCCGACATAGCCGATGTACAAAGTCGGCGGATGGAACGCCAAGCCGGGGTCCTGCAGCAACGGGTTGAGCCCGTTGCCGTCCGCGGGCGCCGGATCGATCCGGGCGAACGGGTTGGAGGAGAACAGCAGGAACGCATAGAACCCCAGCGCGATCGCCGCCTGCGCGCCGAGCGTCGCAATCAGCGTCGGGCGTGCAAGCCCGCGCTCGAGCAGCGCCACCGCCGCGCCCGCGACGCCGAGGATCGTAACCCACAGCAGCATCGAGCCTTCGTGATTCCCCCACGCGCCCGCGATCTTGTACATCAGCGGCTTGGCCGAATGGCTGTTTTCGGCGACGAGCAGCACCGACATGTCGCTGCGCACGAACAGCACGATCAGCAGCAGCATCGCGACCAGCGCGAGCACCCCCTGCACCACCGAGACCGGGCGCACCGCGCGCATCAGGTCCTCGGTCATGCTCGCCTCGGCCAGCGCTGGCTTCGCCGACCGCCACACACCCATCGCCGCGAGCAGCAATTGCAACGCGGCGAGCGCTGCCGCGAACCACAAGGCCGCGAGTCCTGCTTCGGCGATCATGCCGCCTGTGCTCCTGCGAAGGCGGGAGTCCAGAGCCGAGCCGAGAGGCGGCCGTTAGCGCGCGGAACTCCCGTACTCCTGCCTTCGCAGGAACACGGCGGAAGATCCAAAGGTGCAACCGTCAAACCAACCTTCATTGCACAAGCGTCTTCGTCTCGTGCATCTTGCCCTTCATTTCGGGGGGCATGTATTTCTCGTCATGCTTCGCCAGCAGGTTGCTCGCGGTGAAGCTGCCGTCGGGGTTGAACTTGCCCTCGGCGACGACGCCCGAATTCTCCTTGAACAGATCGGGTGCGATCCCGCGGAACGCGACCGGCACGCGCGCGATGCCATCGGTCACGACGAACTGCATCGTCACGCCGTCCGCCAGCCGGTGGAGCGACCCGCCCGCGACCATCCCGCCAAGCCGCACCGCGCGCCCGAGCGGCAAGGCGTCCTTCTTCACGTCGCCGGGGGCATAGAAGAACGCCGCCTGATCCTTGAGCGCGGAGAGCGCAAGCGCGCTCGACCCGCCGACCGCGGCCACCGCGAGCGCGGCGAGCGTCAGGCGCTGATGCTTGGCCTTCACTTCTCCACCCTCCGCATCGCCAGATAGCTCGATACCGCCAGCGCGATCGATCCCGCCGCGGTCAGACCATAAGCCGCGATGATGAAAGGCCAATGGTTCATGCGGTCACCTCGACATGATGCGCGCGCCGCCGCAGCCGTGCCTCGGCCTTGCTCCGCGCCAGGATCGTCCGCATCCGCATCAACACGATCGCGGCAAAGAACAGCGTGAACCCACTGAGCGTGAACCACAAGGGCCACAGGATCGCGGGGTCGATCGTCGATTTGGTCAGCCCGATGCTCTGCCCCTGGTGGAGCGTGTTCCACCACACCACCGAATAGCGGATGATCGGCAGCAGGATCGACCCCGCCACGCCGTACAGCGCGGCGATCCGCCCGCCGCCACCAAAGCCCGCGCGCTCGTCCTCGGCGCGAACCAAAGCGATGAAACCGAGATAGACGAAGAACAGCAGCAGCATCGAGGTCAGCCGCCCGTCCCATTGCCACCACGTCCCCCAGGTCGGACGCCCCCAGATCGACCCGGTGGCGAGGCACAATGCCGCGAACGTCGCCCCGGGTAGCGCGATCGCGCGCGCGGCGATCATCGCGAGCGGATGCCGCCAGACCAGGAACATCAGCGACGATATCGCGATCCCGCTCCACCCGCCCATCCCCAGCCAGGCGGTGGGGACGTGGATGTAGAGGATGCGGACGCTGTCCTTCTGCAGATAATCGGGTGGGGTCTGGGTCAGCCCGGCCCAGCCGCCGAACAGGATCAGCGCGACGCCCGCCCAGAACAGCACCGGCGTCAACGGCCGCGCGATCACCAGGAAGCGCGCCGGGTTGGCGAGGGCGTGAAGGCTAGGCACGCGACAGGGATACGCAAGATCGCGGGATGAATCCATCGGTCATTGCGCCATCCCCCATTGCGCAATCATCGCGTCATTCCGCGGCACGCACCGCCGCGGGTGTGGCTGTATCGTCGTCAGCGTCGTCGCCGCAACCGTGTTCCCCGCTGTCATCGACATCCTCCGGCAACGCCCATAGCAAATCGCGCTTGGTCAGCACGCGCCCGTCCCACGATCGCACTTCGATCGGACCGATCGGGCGTCGGTCGCGCGCATCGACCAGCACCGGGGACGCGCGGAAGCCGGTTTCCCACCGCTCGCCCCATTGCCGCAGCGCGAGCATCGTCGGCAACAGCGCCACGCCCTTCTCGGTCAGCTGATAATGGATCTTGCGCCGGTCCTTGACCATCGCATCGCGCGTCAGGATGCCGTGTTCGACCAGCCGCCCCAGCCGATTGGCGAGAATGTTGCGTGCGATTCCCAGCTCGGACTGGAATTCCTCGAAATGGTGCAATCCGTTGAACGCGGCGCGCAGGATCATGAAGCTCCACCGTTCGCCCATCGCCTCGAGCGCGGCCGGCAAGCTGCAATTGACCAGTTGTTCGCGCAAGGGTGCGCGGAGTTTTTCGTCCATGGTTCCGTATCGTATCCCATTTTGGCGGCACAAGGAAACCGATCCGCGGTTGTCCGTCCGTTTTCAGTTGCAACTAGCAACCTAGTTTGATAATTGCTGCATCGCAACGTTTCTTCGGGAGTCGTCCATGTCGTCTTTTTTCCGCGCTGCGGCGCCATTTCTGCTGCCCGCCCTCCTTGCAGTGCCGACGATCGGCCATAGCGCCGACACCGGCCCCTATTATGTCGCGACCCCCAGTGCTGCACCTGCACAAGAGACGCTGATTACCAGCGGCACGCTCTGGAAGTGGCATGAGCCCGCCTTCACCGCCGCCAAGGGACCGCAGCGCGAAGCGATCATGTGCGAGATGGTCGCGCAGCGCGCGGGCAAGCTCACCGCGTTCAGCGCGGGCGGAAAAGCGTTCGAGCCCGAGGCCCTCGCCAAGTGCAACACCCGCGCAAAGTGATCGCTGCCTGACCGCTAAGTCCTCCGAGTTGGTAGAGTTTTCTCTCCCGCGCGTGCATCGCGGGAGGGGTTTTTTCGGTTTGTTGCGCAAACAGGTTGCAAATCAAACCCTCACGACGCCATCTTGATCCGGATGTTGCGTCAGTATGAACTTGTCGATCGGGTCCTGGACTACGATCCTACGGCAAACGAAGCCCTGCTCAATCGCGCCTATGTCTTTTCGATGCAGGCGCATGGCAGCCAGAAACGGGCAAATGGCGACCCGTATTTCAGCCACCCGATCGAGGTGGCGGGGATCCTAACCGACCTGCATCTCGACGACGAGACGATCGCCACCGCGATCCTCCACGACACGATCGAGGATACCGTCGCCACGCCCGAGGAGATCACCCGGCTGTTCGGCGCCAACGTCGCGCGGCTGGTCGACGGCGTCACCAAATTGTCGAAGATCGAGGCGCAAACGGAGAACGAGCGCGCTGCCGAGAATTTGCGCAAGTTCCTGCTGGCGATGTCGGACGACATCCGCGTGTTGCTGGTCAAGCTCGCCGACCGGCTGCACAACATGCGCACGCTGCATTTCATCAAGAACCCCGACAAGCGCAAACGCATCGCGCGCGAGACGATGGATATCTACGCACCGCTCGCCGAGCGGATCGGCATGTACGAATTCATGAAGGAGATGCAGACGCTCGCCTTCGCGCAGCTCGAGCCCGAGGCGTATGAATCGATCACGATCCGGCTCGCGCAGCTCAAGGAGGGCGGCGGGGACCGGATCGCGAAGATTGGGTCGGGGCTCAAGCTGTTGCTGTCGCGTCACGGGTTGGAAGCGGAGATTTCGGGACGCGAAAAGCATCCCTATTCGATCTGGAAGAAGATGGCCGAGCGGCACATCAGCTTCGAGCAGCTGAGCGACATCATGGCGTTCCGCGCGATCGTGTCGAGCGAGGAAGCGTGTTACGAGGCGCTCGGCGTGATCCACCGCCGCTGGCCGATGGTGCCCGGACGGTTCAAGGATTACATCTCGACCCCCAAGCGCAACGGCTATCGCTCGCTCCACACGACGATCATCCACGCCGACAATACCCGCGTCGAAATCCAGATCCGCACGACCGCGATGCACGAGGAAGCCGAACTGGGCCTCGCCGCGCACTGGGCGTACAAGCAGGACAAGGTCCGCCCCGACACGCAGCACAGCTGGATCACCGACCTGGTCGAGATCCTCGACAATGCCGAGAGCCCGGAAGAGCTGCTCGAACACACCCGCATGGCGATGTACCAGGATCGGATCTTCGCCTTCACCCCCAAGGGCGAGCTCCACCAGCTTCCCAAGGGCGCGACCCCGATCGACTTCGCTTATGCGGTCCATACCGATCTCGGCGACCAGGCGGTCGGCGCGAAGATCAACGGACGCGTCGTTCCGCTCCGCACCACGATCGAGAATGGCGACCAGGTGCAAATTCTGCGCTCAAAGGCACAGGAACCGCAGCCAAACTGGCTCAACTTCGCCATAACCGGCAAGGCACGTGCGGCGATTCGACGTCATTTGCGGCAAAAAGAGCGTATCGAGACGCAGGCGCTCGGCCGCAAGATGTACGACGAGCTCGTCTCGCGCCTGCCCGCCCCGCTCTCGAGCGAAGCCCAGGCGGTCGCGCTCCAGCGGCTCAAGGTCCCCGACGAAGCCGCGCTGCTCGAGGCGATCGCACGCCGTCGCATCCCGGATGCGTCTGTAATGGAAGCTTTAATGCCGGGGTCGGCCGGCACCGAGGCGATGCGCGACCTCCCCCCGCAATCGAGCGCGATCTCGATCCTCGGGCTGACGCCGGGGGTGGCCTTCGATCTCGCCGAATGCTGCCACCCGGTCCCGGGCGACCGGATCGTCGGCCTGCGCCGCCCCGACGCGGGGATCGAAGTCCATGCCATTGATTGTGTTGTCTTAAGCGGCGCGGACGATGCCGATTGGGTCGATCTGTCGTGGGGCGACAAGTCCGAAGGCGCGACCGGGCGGATCTCGGTCGAGGTCAAGAACGAACCCGGCGCGCTCGGCACGATCGCGACGATCATCGGCGCGCAGAAGGCGAATATCGTCAACCTCCGGCTCGACAACCGCGACACCGGTTTCCACACCAACACGATCGACGTGGAAGTGCACGACGTGCACCATCTGATGCGTGTGATCGGCGCGTTGCGCGCGGCGGACGCGGTCAACGGGGTCGCGCGGGTATAACCAAGCCTCCGTTGAATTCTCTAGCGTTTTCAAATCTTCACGACGCGTACCGCGCTGAACCAAAGCCACCGCACCTCGTTTGTACCGCGACGAAGACGACGGGACAGCGGCAATGGACAACGGAACTTCACGACGCGGCGTGCTAGGCGCGGCGGCAATCGGCATCGGCGGGCTGGCGGCGGCGGCGCAAGGGGTAAGCGCCCAAGGCAGCGCCACCCCCCAGGGTGCCGCGCCCTTGCGGGATCCCCGCACCAAATACACCAACACGCCCTTCCCCGAACAGCGCCAGCCGTGGCCCGCGCTCCAGTCCAAGATGAATCCCAAACCCGATTGTGGCGAGCGAAGCTATCGCGGGTCGGGCAAGCTTGCCGGTCGCAAGGCGTTGCTGACGGGGGCGGATTCCGGGATCGGACGCGCCGCGGCGATCGCCTTTGCGCGCGAAGGCGCGGACGTCGCGATCAACTACCACCCCGACGAGGAGCCCGATGCGCGCGAGGTGGTCGACCTGATCCGTCAGGCCGGTCGCAAGGCCGTCGCGATCCCGCGCGACCTGCGCACGCTCGAAGGGTGCGAGGCGATCGTCGCGGCGGCGCGGAAAGGACTCGGCGGGATCGATCTGCTGGTCAACAACGCGGCCTATCAGCAATCCAAGGAGGATATCTTCGCGATCAGCGACGAGCAGATGGTCCGCACCTTCGAAACCAATATCTTCGCCTATTTCCGCATCGCCAAGGCGGTGGCGAAGGACATGCCGCCGGGGTCGGTGATCCTCAACACCGGATCGGTCAATTCGTACGATCCGGGGCCGGAACTGCTTGATTATGCGTCGACCAAGGGCGCGATCCTGATCTTTACCAAGGGGCTGGCGAAGCAACTCGCCAAGCGCGGAATCCGCGTCAACATGATCGCGCCCGGGCCGATCTGGACCCCGCTCCAGGTCGCGGGTGGGCAGTTGCCGGGAAAGATGGGCGAATTCGGGCAGGACACCCCGCTCGGCCGCGCTGGCCAGCCCGCCGAACTGGCGTCGCTGTTCGTGATGCTGGCGGCGGACGATGCCAGCTTCTCGACTGGCACCGCGGTCGGCGCGCATGGCGGCAAGGGGAGTCCGTAACCCCTTCCGCCCGGGTCGCTTTTGCTCAGGCGGCCTGTGCGGCCAGGCGCGCGGCGAGCTTTTCTTCTTCGGTCCAGATCTTGCGCTCCCGCGGTGGCTTGGGCGCCTTGACCTGCTTGACCGGACCGCCGCCCAGCACGGGCGCGCGCTTGGTCGAGTGCCGCGCGACTTCGCAATGCCATGCGTGATCGTCGTGTACGGCGAGCGTCCGCCCGATTTCGCGCTCGACGTCGTGGAGCCACGCGCGCTGTTCGGCATCGCACAGCGTGATCGCATGACCGCTGCGCCCGGCGCGACCGGTACGGCCGATCCGGTGGACATAGCTTTCGGGCAGGCTCGGCAGATCGTGATTGAACACGTGCGTCACCGTATCGACGTCGATCCCGCGCGCTGCGATGTCGGTTGCGACCAGAACCTGGACGGTTCCAGCACGGAATGCGTCGAGTGCGCGCTCGCGCTGACCTTGTGACTTGTTGCCGTGCAGCGCCTCGGCGGTGATTCCCGCCTCGGTGATGAACGCGCAGACCTCGTTGGCGATATTCTTCTGGAGCGTGAAGACGACCGCCTGGCCGATCTCCGGCGTCCGCAGCAATTCCAGCAAGGCGGCCTTCTTGTTCGCCGCATCGAGGAACATCACCGACTGCGCGATCCGGTCGACCGTGGTCGATGGCGGGGCGATCTCGACGCTTGCGGGATCGGTGAGGAGGCTCTCGGCGAGCGCCGCGATCGCCTTGGGCATCGTTGCCGAGAACAGCACGGTGTGCCGGTCCTTCGGCAGCGTCGCGACGAGCCGCTCGATCGGCTTAGCGAAGCCCATGTCGAGCATCTGGTCCGCCTCGTCGAGCACCAGCGCCTCGAGCGCGGACAGATCGCACAGCCCCTGGTCGACCAGATCGAGCAAACGCCCGGGCGCGGCGACAAGGATGTCGACCCCCGCCTTGAGTGCCGCGACCTGATGGAACTGGCTGACGCCGCCAAAGATGGTGGTCACGTTGAACGACAGGTGCCGCCCGAAGCTCTCGAACCCTGCGGCGATCTGCGACACGAGCTCGCGCGTCGGCGCGAGCACGAGGATGCGCGCGCCGCCCGTGGGGGCCGGGCGCGGATCGGCGGCAAGCCGGTGGAGCAGCGGCAATGCGAAAGCAGCGGTCTTGCCCGTGCCGGTCTGCGCCATGCCGAGCATGTCGCGCCCCTGCAGCAGCAGCGGGATCGACTGCGCCTGGATCGGCGTCGGGGTGGCATAACCTTCCTCGGCCAAAGCCTCGAGAATGCGCGGCGACAAAGCGAGATCGGCGAAGGTCAGGGTCATGATCACGAGGCGCCTCCAGCGCCGAGCAAGGCTGCGCCGGATAGGGCTTAGCGTAGGAGCGCGGGCAGGTAGGTTTTATGTTGCACTGCGTCAATCTCGAAAACCGTCCCTTGGAGGTTCTCTCTCGACGGCATCCCGAACGTCGGATGCACGTCGGTCGCTTCCGCTACCGTTTGCAGATTTTGCTCGTGCCCGTGCCTTGTCGATCCGGTCGACGCTGGTACGATCCCCCGAAAGATCGTCACTGGAAGGACAGCCCCCTTGGAACGCCGTACATTTTTGAGCGCGAGCAGCGCCGCTGCCGCGCTCGCGCTTGCGCCCCGTATCGCTGGTGCCGCAGCCCCCGCGGGTGACGCTGCGCTCAACGCGACCTTCCAGACGATCTTCGAGCAGAATGTTCAGGAATCGCCCGAACAGGCGAGCAGCCTCGGGCTCGACAAGGGTGCCAACGCCGCGCTGAAAACCCGCCTCGATGACCGCACCGCCGCGGATCGCGCTGAGGCGCTTGCGCGGACCCGCAAGGCGATCGCCGCAGTGCAGGCCGTTCCTGCAACCGGCCTGTCGCGCGCGGGCAAGCTCAACCGCGAGGTCGTTCTCTATTCGCTGACGCAGCGCACCGTCGGGCCGGAGAAGTTCGGCCTCGGCTCGCCCAATCGTCCCTATGTTCTGTCGCAACAATCCGGCGCCTATTACGAGATCCCCGATTTTCTCAACAGCACGCATACGATCGTCACCGCCGCGGATGCTGACGCCTATTGCGCGCGCGTCGACGCATTCGCGACCGCGCTCGACCAGGACAGCGCGATGCAGCAGAGCGAAGCCGCACGCGGGATCGTCGCGCCCGACTTCCTGCTCGACCTGACGCTTGGACAACTCGCGAAGCTGCGTGCGCCCGCCGCCACAGAAAGTTCGATCGTGTCCTCCGTCGCAACCCGCGCCAAGGCGCGCGGCCTGATCGGGGACTGGGACAAACGCACCGCCGCGAGCCTCACCGACAAGGTCTATCCCGCGCTCGACCGCCAGATCGCGCTGGTGAAGAAGCTCCGCGCGACCGCGCGCAGCACGGCAGGGATCGCCCCGCTCCCGCGCGGAAGCGAAATCTACGCCGCCGCGCTCGCCGCCGCGACGACGACGAGCTTCACCCCCGACGAAGTCCACAAGATCGGGCTCGAGCAAGTCGCGGACCTGAGCGCGCAACTGGATGCGCTGCTCAAGACGCAGGGGCTGACGCAAGGCTCGACCGGTGCACGACTGACCGCGCTCAACCAGCGGCCCGAACAGCTCTATCCCGACAGCGCCGCGGGCCGTGCCGAGCTGATAGCTGGGCTCAACACCGGTGTCGCCGCGATGCAGGCAAAGCTCGGGCAAGCGTTCCTCAACCCACCGTCCGCACCGCTCGACATCCGCGCGGTCCCGGTCGAAATTCAGGACGGCGCGCCCAACGGCTATTACAAGCGCGCCGCCCTCGATGGCTCGCGTCCCGCAATCTACTTCATCAACCTCAAGAACATCGAGAACTGGCCAAAATACACGCTGCCATCGCTCAGCTATCACGAGGGCGTACCGGGGCATCACCTCCAGCTCAGCCTCGTAGCGGCACTTGACATGCCGGTGCTACGCAAGCTCGGTTTCTTCAGCGCATATGGCGAAGGCTGGGCGCATTATGCCGAGCAGCTCGCCGAACCGCTCGGCGGCTATGCCACCCCGATCGAGCGTGCGGGCTATATCCAGTCGTTCCTGTTCCGCGCAGCGCGGCTGGTGGTCGATACCGGGATCCACGCCAAGGGCTGGAGCCGCGACAAGGCGACCGACTATTTCGTCGAAGTCGTCGGCTTCACCCGCGGACGCTCGCAAAGCGAGATCGAGCGCTATTGCGCGATGCCCGGGCAGGCGTGCAGCTACAAGCTCGGGCATCTCAGCTGGATGCGCGCGCGCGACAAGGCGCAGAAGATCCTGGGGGCGAAGTTCGACCAGAAGCAGTTCCACGAGGTGCTGCGCGACGGCCCGGTCCCGCTGACGATCCTCGAACGGCTGAGCGAAGAGCGCGCGCGGGCGCAGCTTGCAAGGACGCCGATCGTGTAACTTTGCGTCGGTCGTGCTTCGGGGCGGGCCGGAGCCCAAGTTTATGGGCAAGGTGCGCGTTGCTCTCCGGTCCTGCCTGCGCCGGAGCACGGCACGCCCAAACCGCCCGCTTCCCCTCAAACCGAAACACTTCTAGACCGGCGCGCATGACCCGTCCCGTTTCGGCCCCCGCTCTTTCCATCGTGATTCCCTGCTATAACGAAGCGGCGTGCCTCGACGTGCTGCACGCGCGGGTGGCCGCCGCGGCGCGTGCGGCGGTCGGGGACGATTACGAAATTCTACTGATCAACGACGGGTCGCGCGACGACAGCTGGGGCGTGATGCAACGCCTCGCCGCCGCCGACCCGCGACTGGTGGTGATCAACCTGTCGCGCAACCACGGGCACCAGCTCGCGCTGACCGCCGGGCTCGACCTGTGCAGCGGCGCGCAGATCCTGATCATCGATGCCGATCTGCAGGATCCCCCCGAGCTGCTGACCGACATGCGCGCGGCAATGGCGTCGCAAGGCGCGGACGTGGTCTATGCCGTGCGCCGCAAGCGCGACGGCGAGACGCTGTTCAAGAAAGCCACCGCCGCCGCTTTCTATCGCCTGCTCGACCGAGTCACCGACACCGCGATCCCGCTCGATACTGGCGACTTCCGCCTGATGAGCCGGCGGGCGCTCGATGCGTTCCTGTCGATGCCGGAGCAGGCGCGGTTCATTCGCGGGATGGTCGCATGGGTCGGGTTCAAGCAGATCCCCTTCCCGTATGACCGCGCCGAGCGGCATGCGGGCGAGACCAATTACCCCTTGAGCAAAATGATCCGGCTCGCGTTCGACGCGGTCACCGGCTTCTCGACCGCGCCCTTGCGGTTCGCGAGCCACCTCGGGCTTGCGCTGACCGCGGCGTCGCTGCTGCTGTTCCTCTATATCGCGGTCGGCTTCTTCAGCGGCAGCGCGGTCGCAGGCTGGACCTCGACGATGCTCGTCGTCGTGCTGCTCGGCGCGTTCCAGATGTTCGTGCTCGGGATGATCGGCGAATATCTCGGGCGGCTCTACGTCGAATCGAAGCGCCGCCCCCTGTATATCGTCGGCGATGTCGTCGGCCCGATCCAGGGCCGCGCGACGCTCGGTTATCGTGCCGAGGACGTCGCCGGCGAGAGCAATGTCACGATCGAAACGCCCGGCGACAGCGGGACCCTGCCGACCAAGTGACGCTCGAACCGGAAGATCGTCTCGAACAGGCGGTTGAGCACGGGCGGCGGGGGTGAATCGTCGCTGTCGTCGCGCCCGGTCATCCGCCCCGCCACGCGCGCGGCGGCGGCGAGCGGGAACAGCAGCGAATTGAAATAGCGCAACCCGTTCGAGCGCAATCCAGCATCGCCGATCGCCTTGGCGAGCGTCGCCTTGGAATAGCGCCGATGGTGGTGGTTGACGACGTCATGCGCGCTCCACATCCAACGATGCGCGGGCACGGTGACGAGGATCTTGCCGCCCGGTTTCAAACACGCCGCCATCGCACGCAACGCGGCGACGTCGTCCTCGATATGCTCGACCACGTCGAGCACTGCGATCAAATCATACGCACCGCGCTCGATTCCCGGCAGCGCGGGAAGCGGCGCGTTGCTGACCGGCTGGCCCAGCCGTTCCGACGCGATCGCGCGCGCAGCGGGGTCGATCTCGATCGCTTCGACCGTTCCGAACGCCGCGAGCATCGGAAGATTGTGCCCGGTCCCGCAGCCGATCTCAAGAATCCGCGCGTCCTTGGGCAACCCGCCCTCACGAGTCAGATAGTCAGCAAGAATGTCGCGCCGCGCGCGATACCACCAATGCGTCGAATCATGCGCCGCCATGCGGTCGTAGACGATTCTATCCACGGTCGGCTCTATTCCCGGTTGAAGCAATCCCGCTCATTTGAACACCAGCTGTCGATTGAGGAAGAAGGTCAGCGCGGTCGCCATGACGATCGCGGGCAATAGCGGCACCCACGCCGGATAGCCCAGCACTGCGGTCCCGAACCACGTGATCGCCGCGTTGAGCGCCATGCCCGATGCCTGCACCATGACGAACTGAACTTGCTGCTTGGCACCCGGATCGCGCGTGCCATGGCCCTTGAAGCTCCACCGGCTGTGGAGGAAATACCCCGCCGCCACCGCCACCAGAAATGCGAACGGCACCGCATAGACCGCGTGCTGCCGATCGAACACATACAGCGTCAGCGGAAGATACACCGCCGTATAGAGGACGGTGGACAGCCCACCGGCAACACCGAAGCGGATGATTTGTCCGAGCAAACCGCTCTCGCGCAAGCTCTGGATCTGTCTGTTGAGTGCCGTCACGGTCGCTTGCCCTTTACGCATGCCGCACTAGAGGGCGTTCTCGGCTTAGGAAAGCGTTTTGGATGAATGACGGTTCGCTGGCGCGCACGATAGAGCGCGATTGGGTTCGGCTGAGCCTGCTCGCCTGGGGGCTGATCGCACTCTATTACGTCATCAACCGCTGGACTGGGATCCATTTCCTCCAGCTCGGCGACACCGACGACAACATGCGGCTGATGCAGGTCCGCGCGTGGCTCGGCGGGCAGGGCTGGTACGACCTGCGGCAATATCGCCTCAATCCGCCGACCGGCTTCGACATCCACTGGAGCCGCATCGTCGATCTTCCGATCGCCGCGCTGATCGTGCTGCTGCGCCCGTTCGTGGGGGGGCGCGAGGCGGAGATGCTCGCGTGCGGGATCGCGCCGTTGCTGCCGCTGAGCATCACAATCCTCGGGCTCGGCGCGACCGTGCGGCGGCTGGTCAGTCCGGTTGCCTGGCCGCTCGCGATCGGGCTGCTGGTCTTCGGGTGCATCGCTACGATGCTCATGTACATGCCCGAACGGATCGACCACCACGGCTGGCAGCTCGCGATGCTCAGCCTGACGGTTGCCGGTTTGTGCGATCCACGGGGGCCACGCGGCGGCGCGATCGTCGGGCTGGCGAGCGCGGTGTCGCTGACGATTGGGCTCGAGATGCTCCCTTATGCCGCGATGGCGGGCGCGATTCTGGCGCTCCGCTGGATCTGGGACCGGAACGGTGCGCAGCGCCTCAGTGTCTATGCGCTGACGCTGGGCGGCGGATGCGCGATCGGCTACGCAGCGTTCGCCTCCTACGCCAATGCCGCTTTGCGCTGCGATGCGCTGACGCCGGTTTGGCTCAGCGTGATGGTGGTGGCGGGCGCGTTGCTGTTCGCGATGGCGTGGGCGAATCCCGCCAACCGCTGGGTCCGGCTCGCGCTCGCCGTGCTCGCGGGCGGGGTGATCGTCGCCGGGTTCGCCGCCGTCTTCCCGCAATGCCTCGGCCGCCCCGAACAGGTCTCGCCCGAACTCGCCGCGAACTGGCTCAACAACGTTCGCGAAGCCAAGCCAATCTACAGCCACCCGTTCCGCACCGCCTTCCCGATCGTCGTGCTGCCGATCATCGGCGTGATCGGCGCGGCGCTCGCGACGTGGCGCGCGCGCGGCACCGTGCGGGGCGGGTTGTGGGCGCCCGTGTTGCTGTTCGTCACCTTCGCTGCGCTGATGCTGTTGTGGCAGGCGCGCGCCGGGCCGGCCGCGCAGTTGCTGGCGGTGCCGGGGTCAGTCGCGCTGATCTGGTGGCTGGTGCCGGTGATGCTCGCGAGCGGTAACGTGTTCGTGCGCGTGTTCGGGACGGCGGCGGTCGTGATCGCCGCTTCGGGCAGTTTCGCGGGGGCGGTGATGACCCCGATCGACTTGCGCTGGACCGGGCTCAACCTGCGCTACAGCCCGCCCGACCGGCCGACCAAGCGCGTCCAGACGATCAACCGCGCGAGCGCCTTCTGCCCGACGATGACCGCAATGACCCCGCTCAACCGCATCCCGGCGGCAACCGTCTTCACCTTCACCGATCTCGGGCCACGGCTGATCACGCTGACGCATCACAATGCGATCGCCGGGCCCTATCATCGCAACGGCGATGCGATCCTCGACGTGCAGCACGCGTTCAAGGGAACGCCCGAAAACTTCCGCGCGATCGCGAAGCGGCATGGCGCGACGCTACTGCTGGTGTGTCCGAACATGTCGGAGTCGACAAATTACCGAGTGCGCGCGCCGAACGGCTTCTACGCGCAGCTCGCCCATCGCAAGACGTTCGACTGGCTTGAGCCGATCGACCTGCCGCGCGGGTCGCCACTGCGGTTGTTCCGGATCAAGCCGGAGTAAGCGATACACTGATTTTGATTCAGCCAGACTCACGCTGCCACTGGCCCTGCTACAGTCGAGCCAGATCAGTCCGTCAGCAGTAAGGCGCCAGCCTTTTGCTGCAGAGCAAGCAGGATTTCGATCGCTTGCCGTGCCATGGCTTCGGGAACGAACACGTTGTCATGGTGATAAGCGGCGACCATATTGCAGGGAATACCCGATTCCGCCAGCGCGGTTGCAACGCCAGCGGTCAACCCCACGCCGTCCAGCGCGGAAAACACTTCGAGTACGATCCTCGACATCGGCATTGAGAGATCGAAGCCGTGCTCGGCGGCATCATGCCTGGAGAGAACCAAGGCTGTGCCCTCGTCTTCGCGAAACAGCGCCAAACTCCGATTCCCCAGCGTGGCAAGCACCGCCGGGTCCTTGGTCATGCAGAAGATATAACTACCCGCTTTCAGGGTAGGTTGCATTCCAGCAAGCATGGCCTGTCGGTCGCGCACGAGATCATTGGTCATTCGCCACCCAAACGTTAGGATGAAGCAACATAGATTCAACCTATTTTTATCGCCTTAGTCACGCCAGACTCACCCGCACCCCGTCAATCACGAACTGCACCGCCAGCGCCGCGAGCAGCACGCCCAGCAACCGCGTGATCACCGCCTCGATCTTTGCGCCGAGCACCCGCATGATCGGCCCCGCCGCCAGCAACGCGACCAGCGTCAGCAGCAGGATCGTGATCAGCGCGGCCAGCACCACCGCCGAGCGTTCGATCCCCTCGTTGCGGCCCATCAGCAGCATGACCGAGGCGATCGACCCCGGCCCCGCGATCATCGGCATCGCCATCGGGAAGATCGACACGTCCTCGACCTCGGGGTCGCTCGCCACCTTCGCGGCGCGGTCCTCGCGGCGTTCGGTGCGTTTTTCGAACACCATTTCCAGCGCGATCAGGAACAGCATGATCCCGCCCGCGATCCGGAACGACGCCAGGCTGATCCCCAGGCCGTGCAGCAGCGCCTCGCCGAACAGCGCGAACACCAGCAGGATGCCCGACGCCACCAGCACCGCGCGAAACGCCATCGCGCGGGTGTGGGGCGGGGAAGCGCCTGCGGTCAGCCCGGCGTAGATCGGCGCGCAGCCGGGCGGATCGATCACCACGAAGAAAGTGATGAGCGACGAGATGTAGAGTTCGATCATGCGCGCGCCGCCGCCCGGGCGGGCATCACAGCGCGCCCTCGTCCAGCACCACGCCTTCGCGCCGCGCGGCCGACACCAGCGTGTTGCGGAGCAGGCACGCGATCGTCATCGGGCCGACTCCGCCCGGCACCGGCGTCACCGCACCCGCGACGCTCATCGCGCCCGCGAAGTCCACGTCGCCGACGAGCCCCGCTTCGGTCCGGTTGATCCCGACGTCGATCACGGTCGCACCGGGCTTGAGCCATTCGCCCTTGACCATCTCGGGGCGTCCGACCGCCGCGACGACGATGTCGGCGCGCTTGACCACGCTCGACAGGTCGCGCGTGCGCGAGTGCGCGACGGTGACGGTGCAGCTTTCGGCGATCAGCAACTGCGCCATCGGCTTGCCGACGATGTTCGACCGGCCGATCACCACCGCGTCGAGCCCGGTCAGGTCACCGAGCGCATCCTTGAGCAGCATCACGCAGCCGAGCGGCGTGCACGGCACGAACCCTTCGATCCCGGTCGCGAGCCGTCCGGCGTTGACCGGGTGGAAGCCATCGACGTCCTTGTCGGGGTCGATCCGCGTCGTCACCGCGCGCTCGTCGATATGGCCCGGCAGCGGAAGCTGGACGAGAATTCCGTCGATCGCAGGGTCGGCGTTGAGCGTATCGACCAGGTCGAGCAGATCGCCCTGCGTCACGTCGGCCGGCAGGCGATGCTCGACACTGACCATCCCGGCGCCGCGCGTCGCCTTGCCCTTGTTGCGAACGTAGACCGCGGAGGCGGCGTCTTCCCCCACCAGCACGACTGCGAGCCCCGGCGCACGACCGGTGGCTTGGGTGAACGTCGCGACTTGGGTCGCGATGCGCGTGCGGAGGCCGGCGGCGAAGGCCTTGCCGTCGATGATCGTAGCGGTCATGCCGTGAGGCTCCAGCTTAAAGCGGCGCGCCGACGAGCAGATGCGCGTCGTAATTGTTGAGAATGATGCTGATGATCTTGAGCGTCAGCAGCAGCGCGAACGGCGCGAGATCGATCTGCCCGAAATCGGGGAGGATCCGGCGGAACGGGCGATACAGCGGCTCGGTCCCGCGCTCGAGCCCGTTGTAGATCGAACGGACGAGCTCGTTATGCGTGTTGATGATGTTGAACGAGACCAGGAGCGACAGGACGACCTGGATCAACACGATCGTCGTGACCGCGCTGATCAGGACCTGCAATATCTGAATGATCGTGTGCAAAGCGGCGTCTCCGGGTTGAAGGGTGCGATCCTAGCGGTATCCCGCAGATGCGAACACCCCCTTAGCGTCTGGCCGGAGGCGTTCGTTTCGTGGTGCGCGCGGACCCCATACCCCCTCCGCCCCCGCCGTCATGCTGAACTCGTTTCAGCATCCACCGCGCAGCAGGCGCTGACCGGAGGTGCGGCACGGTGGGCCCTGAAACACGTTCAGGGTGACGGCCGAAGGGTAGGACGGATCGCTCAGCGGCGGACCAGCGTCCCCGCCCCGCGGTCGGTGAAGATTTCCAGCAGCATCGCATGCGGCACGCGCCCGTCGAGGATGACCGCCGCCCCCACGCCGCTCTCGACCGCATGGACGCACGTTTCGAGCTTGGGGATCATCCCGCCCGAGATCGTCCCGTCGGCGCGCAACCGCGCGACGCCCGCTGGATCGAGATCGGTGACCAGCTCCTTTTGTTTGTCGAGCACGCCGACCACATCGGTCAGCATGAACAACCGCTCGGCGCCCAAGGCGGCGGCGATCGCGCCCGCCATCGTGTCGGCGTTGATGTTATAGGTGTGCCCGTCGGTGCCGATCGCGATCGGGGCGATCACCGGGATGATTCCCGCCGCGGACAGCGTGTCGATGATCCGCCGGTCGACGCCGACGGGCGTGCCGACGAAACCCAGATCGACGTGCCGCTCGATCCCCTGCAGCGTATCGGGCGTTTCGCGCCCGACCTTCACCGCGGTGACCAAGTTCGCGTCCTTGCCCGAGATCCCGACCGCCCGCCCGCCCGCCTGGCCGATCCAGCCGACGATTTCCTTGTTGATCGAGCCCGCCAGCACCATTTCGGCAATCCGCGCGGTTTCCGCATCGGTCACGCGCAGGCCGTCGACGAAGCGCGATTCGACGCCCAATCGCTTGAGCATCGCGCCGATCTGCGGCCCGCCGCCATGGACGACGACCGGGTTGATCCCGACCGCTTTCATCAGCACGACATCCTCGGCGAAGTCGCGCGCGGCTTCGGGATCGCCCATCGCATGCCCGCCATATTTCACGACGAAGGTCTTGCCGGCATAACGCTGCATGTACGGCAGCGCCTCGACCAGCGTTTCGGCCTTGGCGAGGAGCGCGGGAGCGGGGGAATGATCGGTCATGCGCGCGCCTTATCGCGGAAGTCAGTCGCGATCCAGTCGCCGCCCGATCCCGACCACCAGATAGATCAACGGCGGCACCAACACCGCGGACAGCGTCACCTTCGCGAGCATCTGCCCGGCGAGCAGCGATCCGATCGGAAACACCCCGTAAAAGGCGATCGTCACGAACAGCAATGTATCGACGATCTGGCTGAGGATGCTTGAAATCCCCGCGCGCAGCCACAACAGCCCGCCCTTTTCGTTGCGCTTGAGCCAGCTGAAGATCGTGACGTTGAGCGTCTGCGAAATCCCATAGGCGACGATCCCGCCGAGCCAGATCCGCGGCGTGCCCCCCATCATCAGCGCGAACGCATCGCGCCGCGCGGGCTCCATCGCGGGTGCGGCGGGGGCGGCGAGCACCGCAATCGACAGCAGGATCGATGCGATCAGCGGCACGAACCCGATCTGCACCAGCCGGTTGGCAACGCTGCGCCCGTGAAGCTCCGCCACCGCGCTCGACACCACGACGAGGAGCAGGAACGCAAAGATCCCGGATTCGACCGCAAGCGGCCCGATCCCGACCAGCGGCCCGAGCAGCGAGATCGGCCCGAGCGAGACCTGCTTGTTGCCGAGCACGCCCGCGATGCAGACCATGCCGCCGTAAAAGATCGAAAAAGCGAAAAGCGAACGCGAGATCGCAGGAGCAGGTGTCGTCATCGTCGAAGACGCTAGCGGATCGCCGCCGAAAAGGGAATCGCTTCCCCTCCCCCCTGTTCCGACACGTTCGGTGGGGAACAAAGGGGCCGGTACCGAAGCGCAGTGCGCACCAGACTGGCCCCTCGCGCTCGTTCAATCGGCGGTGGCCATCCCTTGCTTGCGGGCGCCCACGATCATTTTCCTGGCGATCCCACGCACACCTTCGTCGTCGCGCGTCGCGTCGGTTGCGGGGTCGCCCAGATGGTCCAGGCTCCCCTCGAGATAGTCGAGCAGCCCCGGGTGGTTGTCCTCGACATATTCCATCAGCTTGAACAGCAGATGCTCGGTCGCGATCTCGCGCTGGCGGACCTGGACGGCGGTGTCGTCGCGCATCACTGCCTCCTGGTTCATTGCTCGACCGACTTGGTCAGGACCGGGGTTTGCTGATGCTGGACGACGCGCCAGACTTCATGCTCCAGACGGCGGATGACCGAGCTGCAATGCGCTTCATACGCCTCGTCACCGCGCTGCGCATGGACGTGATAGCCGATCACGATCAGCCCTTCCTGCGGACGCGACACCTGTCGCTCGGTCAGCTCCGCGCTGTCCCAGACGGGTGTATCCGCGACCGCGTCGATCGCCTCGGTGCCGCGCAGGACGAACGGCGGGCGCGGCAATACCATGACGACTTCGGCATCGACCTTCTCGCGATAGTTGTCGGGCCCTTCGGTCCAGAGGCTTTCCTCGAAGCTCCACAAGCGGGTGTCGTCCATGTCCGTCTCTCCATTGGTTGATGGAGGAAGGCCGGACGAGCCAAAACGTTCCGCAGGATCGTGCGATACGCGACTGGAAAGCAATGATTTTTACGGAACGATCGTGGTGAACAGATAGGCTGCGAAGATCACCAGATGGACGACACCCTGCAACACCGTCGTCCGCCCTGTGCCAAGCGACAAGGTCGCGACGAACAGCGAAAGCGCCAGCAGCGTCATCCCCTTGGGGTCGACCCCCAGCGACAGCGGCAGGCCCAATACCAGCGACACGATCGCCACGCTCGGGATCGTCAGCCCGATCGTGGCGAGCGCGGAGCCGAGCGCGAGGTTGAGGCTGGTCTGCAGCCGGTTGCGCTTGGCGGCCTTGTACGCGGCGAGACTCTCGGGGGCGAGCACCAGCGCTGCGATCACGACGCCGACCACCGCGAGCGGCAGTCCCGCGCCGACCACTGCGGCCTCGATCGTCGGGGAGAGGGTCTTGGCAAGCAGCACGACCGATACCAGCGCGACGAGCAGGACGGCGAATGCGATTCCCGTCGCGCGCGTCGATGGCGGGGCGGCGTGATCGTCCTGATCGTCGCTGGCGGGCAGGAAGTAATCGCGGTGCCGGACGGTCTGAACGAGGATGAACGTGCCGTACAGAAGCAGCGACACCACCGCGACGAACACGAGCTGCGACGGCGCATAGGTCGGCCCGTTCGTCGAAGACGTGTAATTGGGCAGGACCAGCGACAGCACCGCCATCGCGGTCAGCACGCCGAGCGCGGCGTTCATGCCGCTGAGCGTGAAACGCTGTTCGACATGCCGCGCGGCACCCGCGACGAGACACAGTCCGATGATGAAATTGAGGATGATCATGATCGCGGCGAACACCGTGTCGCGCGCAAGCTCGGTCGCGCCGCCGGTGTCCGAGAGCATCAGCGACACGATCAGCGACACTTCGATCACGGTCACCGCGATCGCCAGCACCAGCGTCCCGAACGGCTCGCCGACCTTGTGCGCGATGACCTCGGCATGATGCACCGCCGCGAGCACGCTCGCGATCAGCACGACGACCGCGACGGCGGTGCCCGCCAGCCCCATCTTGGCGACGCCCAGCAGCGCCGCGAGCAGCCCAAGCGCGGGCGCGACGAGGGTCCATAACGGCAGCGCCTGCCGGTCGGACATGGCGCTGTATTGCGGCACGACCCCGTCGTGCGCGACTTCGATTTGCATAAGCAGTCCCTTGTTCACTGACAGACGAATGGTTTGGGTCGCGGAAAGGTCCGAAATCGTTCGAGGCGTCCCGGCGTTCGTCCGGGGCACGATCATTGAGCATCGCGCCCTTGCCGCGTAGGGGCGCGGCATGACCAGAATCCGTTCGCTGCTCGGTCGCTTGCCGATCGATCCCTATATGTTGCTGCTGATCGGAACGGTGGTGCTCGCCTTCGTCCTCCCCGCCCACGGCGTGGGGCAGACGATTGCCGAGGATAGCGTGCTGGTCGCGGTCGGATTGCTGTTCTTCCTCTACGGCGCGCGATTATCGCCCGCGGCGGTCTGGGCCGGGATCACGCACTGGCGGCTCCAGTCGCTCGTGCTCGCCAGTACGTTCGTGATGTTTCCGATCATCGGCCTTGCGGCCTATTGGGGTACGCGCGGGTGGTTGCCCGAGGGGATCGCGATCGGGTTGCTGTATCTGTGCCTGCTGCCCTCGACGGTGCAGTCGTCGATCGCGTTCACGTCGATCGCGCGGGGCAACGTGCCCGCCGCCTTGTGCAGCGCATCGGTCTCCAACCTTTTGGGCGTAGTGGTGACGCCGTTGCTCGTCGCGGCACTGCTTCAATCGGCGGGGAGCGGGTTTTCGCTCCACGCGATCGAGGGAATCGCGCTCCAGATCCTGCTGCCGTTCATTGCGGGACAAGCGGCGCGTCCGATGATCGGCAGCTGGCTGGCGGCGCACCAGACCCTGACCTCGGTGATCGATCGCGGGTCGATCCTGCTGGTCGTCTATACCGCGTTCAGCGCCGGGGTGGTGGCGGGGGTGTGGACCAGCCTGTCGTCGATCGACCTGGCGATCGTGGCGGCAATCGCCCTCGTGATCCTCGCGCTGATCCTTGGCATCACGACGGGGATCAGCCGCTGGCTGGGCTTCTCGACCGAGGACGAGATCGCGCTCGTCTTCTGCGGGTCGAAGAAGAGCATGGCGAGCGGATTGCCGATGGCGACGATCCTGTTCGCGGGGCATTCGGTCAGCCTGATCGTGCTGCCGCTGATGCTGTTCCACCAGATCCAGCTGTTCGTCTGCGCCATCCTTGCGCGGCGCTATGCGCGGCGGGAAGAGGGTGTGGCGGACATGGGTGCCCCTGCGCGGTCCTGACTGGCGCGCGCAGATCTCGTCAAGTTGCGCAGTTCAAGTCGCAACCTTCACCAATGCTTTGGTACGACCGCAATCGATTTCTTGTAACAAACCAGAAACACGCATGTATCGGTGGCCATAACGCGTGGTACCTTGTGTGCAGGGTAGTATTGCGGCGTCCTGAAATATAAAGCCCATCGTAACTTTTGAGGGGTGGGGCATGAAGTTTTGGGAATTTTGGGAAAAGCATAGACTTCGCGTACTTACACGGCTGGTCGACGATAAGAACCGCCCGACGCGCAACGCGCTGGCCGACATTGCCAAGAATGTCCGGTTGATCGAACTCAACGTCAAGGCGTTCGGCTATGATCTCGCAATGCGGCTTGCGCAGGAACTTCCAGTCCGCACCGATACCGTTGCAACGTACGTCGGGCTTGCTTCCAAGGCGTCGACTCAGGCCGATATTGAAAGCGCGTGGTGCGCGCATTGGGCGGCGCAGTTGAAGACCCCGGTAATTTACCACCGCAAGTTGTGGGAACTGACCTATGTGTTGCAGGCGCTCCACGAGCACGGTCTGCTTACGGCGGGGATGCGGGGCCTGGGGTTCGGCTGCGGTCGTGAACCGATTGCGAGCTATCTGGCGTCGCGGAGCGTTGCGGTGACGGTAACCGATCTTGCCGAAGAAGAAGCGCGCGCGCGGGGCTGGGTGGCGACCGATCAACATCTTGACACGCGCGAGACCGTGTTCTTCGCGCATTTGGTCGATCGCGCCACGTTCGACACGCTGGTCGATCACGCGGTGGCCGACATGAACCTCATCCCGGCGCACCTCACCGACTATGATTTCTGCTGGTCAACATGCGCGATGGAGCATCTGGGCAGCCTGCAGCACGGTCTCGACTTTGTTGAGAATGCGCTGGCAACGCTCCGTCCCGGCGGTGTCAGCGTTCATACGATGGAGTATAACGTCGAATCCGACGGCCCGACGATCGACAATTGGGTGACCGTTCTGTTCCAACGCAAGCACCTTGAGGCACTCGCCGAACGGCTGTCCGCCAGGGGGCATCAGGTCGCCACGCTCGATTTTGACGTCGGCAACCAACCAATGGACCGGTTCATCGACGTCCCGCCGTGGCTTCACGATCTGCCGCAGGAGTATCGCGACCGGCTCGGCGATCCGTATCACCTCAAGATCGGGATCGACGGGTTCGTGTCGACCTGCTTTGGGATCATCGTCACCAAGGCAGGATAGCGCACCACCCTGTCGCGGGAGTGTTACCCCAGCAACAATCCCGCGAGCGCCGCCGACATCAAATTCGCGAGGCTTCCCGCCGCCAGTGCGCGCAACCCGAGCTTGGCGATCATCGGGCGCTGATTGGGCGCGAGGCTCCCGGCCGACGCCATCTGGATCGCGATCGACGAGAAATTGGCGAAGCCGCACAAAGCAAACGTCACCACCGCGGTGGTGTGGGGCGACAGATTTCTCATCTTGCCGAGATCGATGAACGCGACGAATTCATTGAGCACGATCTTCTGCCCGAACAATTCGCCCGCCGCGCGCGCCTCGGTCCACGGAATATCGAGCAGGAACATGACGGGCGCGAAGACGAAGCCAAGCATCCCCTGGAAACTCAGATCGGGATAGCCGAACCACCCGCCGATCCCGCCGAGAATCCCGTTCGCCAGCGCGACCAGCCCGACGAACGCGAGCACCATCGCGCCGACCGCGACCGCGATCCGCACGCCCGTCTGCGCGCCATTGGCGGCGGCCATGATGATGTTGGCGGCGCGTTCTTCCTCGAGCGCCTTCTCGGCGACGTGGAGCACCGCTTCTTCCGGGTCGTCACCGAGCGGAAGCTCGCCCGCGGGCGCAGTGGTCTCGTCGGGCATGATGATCTTGGCCATCAGCAACCCACCCGGCGCCGACATGAACGATGCGGCGAGCAGATACGGCAACGCGCCCTGCCCCAGGAAGGTCGCGTAAGCGAGCAGGATCGTCCCCGCGACGCCCGACATCCCGACCGTCATCACCGCGAACAGCTGCGGCGGGGTCAGCCCGGCGAGATAGGGGCGGATCACCAGCGGCGATTCGCTTTGCCCGACGAAGATGTTGGCGGCGGCGCACAGCGCTTCCACCTTGGATACGCCGATCACCTTCTCGATCGCGCCGCCGACCCAGCGGATCACGAACTGCATGATCCCGAGATGGTAGAGGATCGACACGAGCGCTGCGAAGAAGATGATGACGGGAAGCGCCGAGAAGGCGAACGCCGTCCCGAAGGTCGGGTCGCTCGCGAGCCCGCCGAAGATCGTCGTGGTGCCCGCCTTGGCATAGCCGAGCAGGTTCCACACCCCGCGCGACATGCCCTCGATCGCTTGCCGACCGATCGTGCTGTGGAGGACCAGGATCGCGATCGTCACTTGCAACGCGAACGCCGCGCCGACGACGCGCAGCCGGATCGCGCGGCGGTTGGTCGACAACAGGACGGCAAGCCCCAGGATCACGACGATACCCAGAATGCCGATCGGAAATTTGTCCACGTATTCCCCGCAGTTTCGCGCGCACTCCCCAAAAATTCGGCGTGCAACGGGGGCGGACCATACACGTGAGGGCGGATAGGGCTAGAGGGCGGGCCGGGAAATGCGGCTGTTCTCGCTGCGACAGTTTACCGCGGCCCGAGGATGGCCGGAACGATTCTGTGTCAATGCGGCGCAGCGGAGCGCACGCTCTACCCCAGCATCGCCTTCTTGAGCTTGGCATGCGCCGCCGCCTTGATCTGGCAGACGCGCGCCGACCCGACGCCGATCACCAGCCCGATTTCCTCGAGGTTCATTTCTTCCACATAATATAGCTGGATCACCAGCGCCTCGCGCTCGGGCAGCGCGGTGATCGCAGCGATCAGCGTATTGCGTTCCTCGCTCTGCGAAAGCTGCGCGAACGCATCAGGCTCGTCGCTCGCGAACCACGGGCCTTCGTCCGAATAGAGATCCTCGATCGGCTCGAGCCGGACCGGCTGCGCGTTCGCATAATCGATCCGCAGTTTCTCGCGCGACACGCCGAGCCGCGTGGCGACCGCCGCCTCCTCCGGCGCGTGGCCCAGCTCGGTCGTCATTGCGGCAACGGTTTGCGTATACATCCGCTTGCGCTGCATCGCGCCGCGCGTGAGCGTGGCGGAGCGCCGGAGCGCATCGATCATCGCGCCGCGCACGCGCGTCATCAGATATTGCTCGAACGTCACTTGCCCGCGTTCCTCGAACGCGCTCGCCGCCTCGACCAGCGCGACCAGCCCGATCTGGACGAGATCCTCGACCTCGACCGAGGAGGACATGCTGCCATGGACGTGCCAGGCGATCCGCCGGACCAGCGGCAGATGCTTCTTCGCGAGCAGCTTGAGATCGGGCGCGGCGGCGGTGCGGCCATAGACCAGCGGCTGGGCATCGCTGAAGGCGGTGGGCGAAAGCTGCATCATGCTGGCAGGGCTCCGGGAGCGCCGATCACGGCGACGACTTCGACGGCTTTTTCTTCCGGCACTTCAAAGAAGCTCATCACCGGAATGTCGGGCAGGCAGGTCTTGACCAGCTTGCGGATCGCGACGCGGATCGCGGGCTGGACGACGAGCGCGAACGGCTTCGCCTCGTCGACCAGCGGCTGTGCCGCGCGTTGCAGCGCATCGACGATGCGACGGCCGAGATCGGGCTCGATCGTGTGGCGGCGCGACGGATCGGCGCGCATCGCCTGGCCGAGCAGCCCCTCGAGCCCGCCCTCGAGCGTCATCACGCGCAGCGGCTCGCGCACGCCGCAGATCTTGCCGATGATCAGCCCGCCGAGATCGGGGCGGATCGCCTCGATGATGTCCTCGGCGTCGGCGGTGCGCTGTGCGGCGACTGCGATGGCGGCGGCGATCCGGCGGAATTCCTTGAGCGGGATGTTCTCCGCGAGCAGTCCCTTCAGCACCTGCGTCAGCGTGGTCAGCGGCAGCGGGTTGGGCGACAGCGAAGCGACGAGGCTGGCGGCGCGGTCCTTCAACCCGTCGAGCAGCGAATGGACTTCGTCGGGGCCAAGCAGCTCGGCGGAATGTTGCGTCAGCTGGTGGTTGAGGTGCGTCGCCATGACGGTGCCCGGATCGACCACGAGATAGCCCGCGCCGGTCGCGGCATCGGCGTCGCCCGCCGCGATCCACACCGCATCGAGCCCGAAGGTCGGGTCCTTCGCAGGCTTGCCCATCAGCCCGCCGATCGCCTGGCCGGTATCGAGCGCGAGCATCTCGTCGGGCGAGACGCTGTCCTCGCCGACCACGACGCCACCAACGATGATCCGGTAGGTGTAGGGCGGCAGGTTGATGTCGTCGCGGACGCGGACCTGCGGGATGACGAAGCCCATGTCCTTCGATAATTGCCGGCGGACTCCGGTGATCCGGCCCATCAGCGGCGCACCGCGGCGTTCGTCGACGAGCGGCACGAGGCCATAACCGATGTCGAGATTGACCTGCATGAGGTCGGACACTTCGTCCCAGCCGATCTTCGAATGATCGACCGGCTCGGGCGCGACGATTTCGACGGGTGCAGGGCGAAGCGACGCCTGACGCATCTTCCACGCGGCGAACCCGGCGAGCCCGGCGGCGGGGAGGATGATCAGATGCGGCATCCCCGGCATCACCCCGAGCAGCCCGAGGATGATCGCGACCGGCGTCCAGGTGCGCGCCGAGCCGAACTGGCTGCCGATCTGGCCCGCCAGATCCATGCTGGAAGTGACGCGCGTCACGATCGCGGCGGCGGCGATCGACAGCATCAGCGAGGGGATCTGCGCGACGAGCGCATCGCCGATCGCGAGCAGCACGTAATTATGCGCCGCGTCCGCGATCGTCATGCCGTGGCTGACGGGGCCGAGGATCAGCCCGCCGACGATGTTCGCCGCGAGGATCAGCAGGCCGGCGACCGCATCGCCTTTCACGAACTTGGACGAACCATCCATCGAGCCGTAGAAATCGGCCTCGGTCGAGACCTCGATCCGGCGCGCCTTGGCTTCGTCTGGGGTGATCAGCCCGGCGTTGAGATCTGCATCGATCGCCATCTGCTTGCCCGGCAGCGCGTCGAGCGTGAAGCGTGCGGACACTTCAGACACGCGGCCCGCGCCCTTGGTCACGACGATCATGTTGATGATCACGAGGATCGCGAAGACGAACAGGCCGACGACATAATCGCCGCCGATCAGGAAGGTCCCGAACGCCTCGATCACATGGCCCGCCGCGCTCTCGCCCTCATGCCCGTGGACCAGCACGACGCGGGTCGAGGCGACGTTGAGGCTCAGGCGGAACAGCGTGGCGAACAGCAGCACGGTCGGGAAGGCGGAGAAATCGAGCGGCTTCTGCGCGTTGAGGCTGACCATCAGCACCGCGAGGCTGATCGTGATGTTCATGATGAAGAACACGTCGAGCATCGCCGCCGGGATCGGCACGACCATCAGCACGACGAGCAACAGGATCGCGACCGGCAAGGCGGCGGAGCGCAACAGCGGCATCACGCCACCGGTCTTGGGGGACAAGGCCACTGGATCAGGCTCCCATCGTCGCGAGCATCATGTACGCGAGCCGCGCGGTATTCGGGGTCGGGCGGAGCAGGCTCGCGGTCTCGGTGCGCGTGCCCGCCAAACTGCTTGTGCCGCTCAGCTGCGCGAGCGTGTTCTGCGCCCAGACCGCGGCGTTGGAGGTCGATTGCTCGCCATTGCCGGGAATGACGTCCGCGCCCCATTCGCCGAGCCGCGTCGCGGACAGGCCCGAGGTCGCATCGATCGTCTGCGGCGCGCCCGCGGCATCGAGCTTGGCGGCGAAGCGGTTGTAGATTTGCGAGAGCGAACGCGGCGCGCCGGTCGAATCGTAGAAGACGTTGCGATTGGCGTTGGCGGCGGCGGGGAACATCGCCGCGCCGCTACGATCGGGGTTGGCCTGCATCGCGGTGAGGAACTGGCGTGCGCCGCCGAGTCCGAGGAAATGCGCCATATAAAGATCGGTGCTGGTGGCGCTGCGCCCGAGCGTTCCCTCGATCGCGCCCTTATTGTCGCTGGCGTGCTCGGCGGCCATCAGCGACGCGGCGGTGGGGTCGTTGCGCAGCGACAGGATCGCCTGGCGCGTCGCGGGATCGCTCACGACCGCCTTGCCGCTCGCGCTGGTCGAGATCGCGTTCGCCGCCCAGCCGAGGCCGTGCTCCGCGCCATGCGCCTTGACCACGCGAAGCCAGCTCTGGTCGACGAACTGATACAGCCCGCTCGCGCTCGAGGACCCCGAATGCGCGTTGGCGCGCATTCCGCTCTCGAGCTTGGCCTGGCCCATCAGATAGCTGAAATCGATGCCGGTCTTCTGGCTGGCATTGGCGATCGCGTTGCGAATCGACCCGCCCGCGCCGCTCGCGTCGGCAGCTCCGTTCAGGATGGAAAGCGGATTGAAAGGCATTGGTCCCCGGCTTCAGGTCCGCGTCAGACGGACAGCCGGTGATCAGCAAGAGACGTGCCAGTTTTTAGAGTGCTGTTTCCCCGACAAAGCCCGGGAAGCAGAGAGGGCTGTGAGAATGCCGCTCAGGCGAACGCCGCCAGCCCCATTCCCGCGCGATACACGCTCCCCGGTGCCGCCCCCATCGCCATTCCCGCCGAACCGGTCAGATTTTGCAGGCGGCGGCGAACATTTGCCGCCATCAGGTTGACGTAGATCCGGCACGTGTCGTTCAGCCGCTGCGCTTCCTCGGCGAGCGCACGGGTTTCCGTCTCCGGAGGCGCATCCCCGAACGCGGCAACCGCTTCGATCCGGATCAGCTTGTCGGTCGTCGCTTGTTCCAAGGCGCGGACGTCGTTGGTTTTCAGCGCCGCGATCTCGGCATGGAGCGCTTCGATCACCGCGATCAAGGCATCACGGCGCGTGGCGGGAGACGTCATTTCGAGGGGCTCCAGTTGAGCTTGAGCGCGAGCATCCGGTCCGCAATCGTGTCCGGCGTGATGGGATAGGTGCCGTTGCGCACCGCGCGGCGGACATCCTCGACATGCTGGCTGTCGACCGGCACGCCCTTGCCGGTTTCGGACGCAATTGCCGACAATTCCAGTTGCTGGGTTGCCGTCGTTGCCGGCTTGGTCGCGGCACTGGCCGTCGACGCGACCGATCCGGTCGCCGCGACGGCTGGCACGGCCAGCCGCTCGGGCATTGAGACAGTCTTGGATCCGATCGCGTCCACCACATCAGCACCTTTGGAAGAGATGACGGAAGGTATAACGACCGGCTTCGGCAAAGCTTAAATCATTCTGACCAACCCGGCAGCGTGGCGCTCCCCGCAGCGATCGCGACCGCCTGGACGGGGTTCTTCTGATCGTCGACCTTGACCATGAACCGGCCGCCGACGACCGCATCCCCGACCGCAATGCCTTCGCGCGTGATCGAGAATCCTGACGATCCCGCACTGATCGTCACCGGATCGCCGCGCTTGATCACATAGACGGGTCGGATCGCGGCGGCCGATATGCCGGGGGTGATCACCAGCGGGGCAGCCCCCTTGGGCGCAACCGCCGCCTGCTTGACCGGCACGAACAAGCGCCATTCCGGGCCGGTACAGGTGACGACCACCGCATCGTGGCTTTCGGTGCGCCACGCCATCGACACCATCGGGCAGGTGGCGAGCTTGAGCCGCCCGTCGACCGGCGTCCGTGCGCCGCCTTCATTGCCGACACCGTGGCCGGTGAAGGCGGCGACGGCGCGGTCGATCGCGCCCGTATCCTGGAACGGGGCGGCGGACAGTGGACTGGCGACGAGCCCGAGGAGGAGCAGCGGCAAGCGGCGCATGGGCAATCAGATCCTTGTCGGTTGGGCAGGAGGAACGGCAACCGGTGCGGCAGGCCTTTGCCGGTTGCCGGCAAATCCCGTCGTCACACTGACGCCGCGGCGGCCAGCGCGGCCGGCAGCGGTGATGGTGATGCGATCGGGGGCGACGCCGTGGGCGATCAACATCCCGACGACCGCGCGCGCGCGGTCTGCAGCCAGGACGGCGCCGCTCTGCGTCACGCCGTCGACATCGTCAGGCGAGCCGTCCACCGTCCCCGTCACGGCAACCATCGCGCGGGGATCGCGGAGCGCGTCGGTCGCCCACGCGACCAGCGGCGCGACCGGCCCCGACACCGCGGCAGATCCGATCGCAAACCCGCCGAGCGCGCTTGCGGAAACCGGCATCGGTGCGGGCGGCACGCTGGCAGGCGTGTCCATCGCACCGAACCCGGCACGAATGCCCCGCGCGAGCGTGCCGCCGTCCAATTGCTGGTTGGCCTGAATGAAAACGAAGAACGCGACCAGCAGCAACGCGAGATCAGCGAGCGTCATCAGCCAGGCTGGGCGCGCAGGGGCGGCGTCGGGCATATCGTCGTCGTACGGAATCATGCCGACTGCGCCACGGCGAGCGGACGGCGGGGCTGCTCGCGCGTCGCGAGCGCGATCAACGGCGGTTCGAGTCGCAGCCGCTCGACCGCTTCGTCGCGCGCGATCCGCCGCAGCCGTGCCGCGATCGGCGCGAGCACGAGATTGGCGAGGAGCGCGCCGTACAAGGTCGCCAGCAACGCCACCGCCATCGACGCGCCGATCGCGCGCGGGTCCTGCATCTTCACGAACATGCCGACCAGGCCGATCAGCGTTCCCACCATGCCCATCGCGGGGGCGGTGTCCGCCGCGCCCGACCACAGGTCTGCGATTGCCGAAGCGCGTTCGGCCCGCGCGCGGCGGCGCTGGCGGAGCAGTTCGGCGATCTCTTCCGGAGCGTCGCCATCGACGATCGCCGAGACGGCGGCGGCGATATCCGGGTCCGCGATCACCGACCGGTCGAGCGTCAGCACGCCGTGCCGCTTGGCGATCCGCCCCAGCGCCCCGATCTGATCGAGCAACGGATCCGCGGCAAAGCGCGGCGCGCCCAGCATCCGCAATCCGGCAACCCCCCGCCCGAGGTCGCGCGCCGGGGTCCGCAGCACCGCAGCGGCCAGAGTTCCGCCGACGACGATGGCGAAGGCGATCGGATCGAGGAAGGGGGCAAGGGTAAAGGACATCGGAGCGGGCACTGCAAGCGGCGGGCCAATCTGGTAAACGGATGTGTATCGACGGTCCCGTGCACCTCCCCCGGCGCCAATTCCGGCGCCCCGTGCAGGACCGGCAGCCGCTTTGCCGCCGCCCGGCAAGGGTTTGCCGCTTTGCCTGCGTTGCACGGGTCAACCGACGCAACATCGCATTTGGCACGACCTTTGCTGATCGACCGGCGCGCAATCATGCGCTGGAGACGGGCAATGCCCAGCGAAGGACTGTTCGGGGTACATGGCGCGGCACTCGAAGTGCGATCGCAGCGCATGGGTGTGCTTGCGTCGAACATCGCGAACGCCTCGACCCCCGGGTTCAAGGCCCGGGACATCGATTTCAACAGCGCGTTGTCGACTGCGGAGTCCGCAATGGACACGGGCGGGAACGCCAGCATCACCGGATCGATGCGCTATCGCACCGCGCAGCAGCCCTCGCTCGACGGCAATACGGTCGAGCTGTCGACCGAGCAGACCGCCTTCGCCGAGAATGCCGTCGCCTATCAGACGACGCTCTCCTTCCTCAACGGGCGGATCGGCCAGATCACCCGCGCACTGAAGGGCGAATAAGCCATGGCCGATCAGCCGCTTTCCATTTTCCAGGTCGCCGGGCGTGCGATGTCCGCGCAGCTCGTGCGGATGAACACGACCGCATCGAACCTCGCCAACGCGGGCGCGGTGACGGGCAGCGAAGACACCGCGTACAAGACGATCAAGCCCGTCTTCCGCACGCAATATGACAAGGCCTCGGGGCTCGCCACTGTCAATGTCGAGAGCATCGTCACCGCGGGCGAAGGCGCGACTAAGGTCTACGATCCGTCGCACCCGCTTGCCGACAAGGACGGCAACATCTGGCAGTCGGGCGTCGATGAAACGCGCGAGCTGGTCGACATGATGGAGACCTCGCGCAGCTACCAGAACAACGTCGAGGTCATGCAGACCGCCAAGTCGCTCATCCTCGATACCCTCAAACTGGGACGCTGATCATGGCCTCCACTTTCGATTCCACGCTGACCAGCCTCGGCATCAACGCGACGACCACCGCCAAGGCAAATGCCGCGAAGACCACCTCGTCGCAGTCGCTCGGTGCGTCGGACTTCCTCAAGCTGATGACCGCGCAGCTCAACAACCAGGATCCCTTCGCCCCGACCGACAATACGCAGATGGTCGCGCAGCTCGCGCAGATCTCGAGCACCTCGGGGATCGCGGAAATGGGAACGACCCTGAAAGCGATCCAGGACAAGCTCGGGGCAACGACTGCGGGCGATGCGCTCGGCTATGTCGGGCGCACCGTGCTGACCGAAGGCTCGACCGCCTATGCGCGCGCAGCGGGTGGTCTCGCGGGCGCGGTCGAGCTCGACAAGGATGCGACCGGCGTGACCGTTTCGATCCGCGATGCCAACGGCCAGACGCTCAACACGCTGTCACTCGGCGCGCAGAAGGCCGGGACCGCGACCTACGACTGGGACGGCAAGGATGCCAGCGGCGCCTCCGCCGGGAGCGGCCCGTTCACCGTCTCGGTGGGAGCGGCCGACGGCGGCGAAGCCGTTACCGCGCGCAACCTCGTCTGGGCCCCGGTCGCCGCGGTTTCGATGCCCGCAACGGGCAGCCCCATGCTCACTTTGCCCGGTATCGGGCAAGTCGCCACCAGCGCCGTCCGTCAGGTCGGCTGATCCCCCTCCCCGCTTGAACTCGAAACGCACAGGAGCCCCCCATGTCCTTCTACACCTCGCTCAGCGGCCTGCAGGCAGCCCAGACCGAACTGTCCACCGTGTCGCACAACCTTGCCAACGTCGGCACCAACGGCTTCAAGAAGAGCCGGACCGACTTTGCCGACGTCATCGCCTCGAGCATCACGACCGATCCGACCAAGCTCGTCGGGTCGGGCGCGGTGGTGAAATCGAACCGGCAGCAGTTCAGCGTCGGCAACCTCAAGACGACCGGCTCGTCGCTCGATCTCGCGATCACGGGAGACGGCTTCTTCTCGGTCAAGACAAGCGGCGTCAATTCCGCCACCGCCTATACCCGCAACGGCGCGTTCCAGATCGATCCCGCGACGCATAACATCGTCGATGCGCAGGGGTCCGCACTGCTCGGCTATCCGGTCGACGCCAAGGGCAACACCACCGCCACCGGCGCGGACGGTCTGATCCCGCTCAACTTGCCGGAAACCAACGGCACGCCAGCGGCGACCGGCAACGTGGCGCTCAAGGTCAACCTCTATGCCGCGGCATCGGTGCCGACCGCGACGTTTACGCCGACCAATGCGTCGAGCTACAACAACTCGACCGCTACGACGATCTACGACTCGGCGGGCAAGGCGAGCACACTCACCAACTATTACGTCCACTCCGGCAACAACGCCTGGACCGTCCACAGCTTCGTCGGCGAACAGGAACTCAAGGTCAGCGGTTCCACCTCGGGCACCCCCGTCACCTTCGACGCTTCGGGCAACATCTCCGCCCCGTCCAGCCCGATCACCTATGACGCGTTCAACCCGATCAGCGGCGGCGTCGCGCAGACGCTCAAGCTCGATCTTGCGGGGACGACGCAACAGTCCAGCCCGTTCTCGGTCAACGCCCGCGTCACCGACGGTGCTTCGGTCGGCGAACTCGCGGGCGTGTCGGTCGACAAGCAGGGGATCGTCTCGGCCAACTATTCGAACGGCGACACGGTCGCCCTCGGCAAGGTCGCGCTCGCCAATTTCGCCAACCCCACGGGCCTGCGCCAGACCGGCAACAGCTATTGGTCGGCAACCGGCATCTCGGGCGGCGCGGCGCTTGGCGCGGCGAACGAGAACGGCTTCGGCTCGCTCAGCGCGGGGACGCTCGAAGGCTCGAACGTCGATATCACCGAGGAACTGGTCGATCTGATCGCCGCGCAGCGCAACTTCCAGGCGAATGCCAAGGCGCTCGATATCAACGGCCAGATTTCGCAGACCATCTTCAACATCCGCAACTGACCTGAACCGAGCGGGAGCAGGATATGGACAAGCTGGTCTACACGGCGGCGACGGGGCTCAAGGCGCATCTCGCGTCGCAGGCCGCGATCGCCAACAACATGGCGAACGCCTCGACGATCGGCTTTCGCGCCGACCGCGTCGTGTTCGACCGGCTGTCGCTCAAGGGCTCACCGCTCGAAACACGCGAGCCGACCTCGGCGGACGTGCTCGACGCGGATCGCGCGACCGGCGCGATCCAGCAGACCGGCCGCTCGCTCGACGTCGCGATGACCGGCGACAGCTGGCTCGCGGTCCAGTCGCCCGACGGGAAGGAAGCCTATACGCGGCGCGGCGACTTGCAGGTCGCGGCCTCAGGTGTGCTCCAGACCGGCGACGGTTTCCCGGTGATCGGGTCGGGTGGCCCGATCACCGTGCCGCCCGCGCAAAGCATCTCGATCTCGGCGGACGGCACCGTGTCGATCGTCCCGATGGGCGGCGACGCACGCAACCCGGAGGTGCTCGACCAGCTCAAGCTGGCGACGCCGAAGGGCACGACCACGGTCAAGGGGCTCGACAATCTGCTCTACGTCAAGGGCGGCGGAACGCTGCCGCAGGACATGGACGCGAAGGTCGAGAGCGGCGCGCTCGAGGGATCGAACGTCAACATGACTCAGGCGCTGGTCGACATGATCGAGAACCAGCGCAGCTACGAGGTCCAGGCCAATCTGATGAAGTCGGCCAAGGACATGGACGAAAGCGCCGCATCCGTGATGCGGCTTCCAGGCTGAAGGAATAGACGATGGGCAGTGCAGCCATGCATATCGCGCGGACCGGGCTTGATGCCCAGGACATGCGCATGCGAGTCATCTCGAACAACCTCGCGAACGTCAACACGACCGCGTACAAGAAGGATCGCGCCGCGTTCGAGACGCTCGCGTACCAGACAGTGACGGCACCCGGAGCGCCGAGCACGTCCGAGACGAAATATGCGACCGGGCTCAACCTCGGCACCGGCGTCAAGATCCAGGGTACTGCGCGGATCGACACGCAGGGGTCGTTCCAGTCGACCAACAACAGCCTCGACCTCGCGCTCGACGGTGACGGCTATTTCCAGGTCCAGATGCCGGGCGGCGCGCTCGGCTATACCCGCGCGGGCAATTTCTCGCGCTCGCCCGAGGGCCTGATGATCACCAGCGAGGGCTATCAGGTCCAGCCCGGCATCACCGTCCCGCAAGGCGCGACCGCGATCACGATCGGCACCGACGGGACCGTCTCGGCGACCGTCCCCGGCCAGACCACGCCAAGCGAACTCGGCCAGATTCAGGTCGCGAGCTTCCCCAATGCGGCGGGACTGCTCAGCAAGGGGGACAATTACCTGATGGAGACCGCCGCGAGCGGTGCCGCCAACCTCGGCGTCGCCGGGCAGGACGGGCGCGGCAACGTCCGCCAGGGGCAGCTCGAAGGGTCGAACGTCAACGTCGTCGAGGAGCTGGTCGACATGATCGAAACCCAACGCGCGTATGAGGTTAATTCAAAAATGATCTCCGCGACCGACGAAATGCTCAAATATGTTAATCAAAATATCTGATGGCTAGAGTCATGAAGCCGTTCGCCATCCAGCTGATCGTCGGAATTGCGTTGTTTTTGCCCAGCGCGGCCGAGTCGCGCGTGTTCGGCAAGAAGGCGCCGCCGGTCGATTTCTCGTCGGCGATGCCCGAACCGGCGCTGACGCCGGTGGTGGCGACCGGGTCGATCTTCCAGGTCGAGGACGGGTATGGCGCGCTGTACGAAGGCACGCGCGCGCGGCGCGTCGGCGATCCGGTCACGATCGTTCTGGTCGAACGCACCGCCGCCTCCAAATCCGCCAGTTCGAAGCTCGATTCGTCGGGCAATCTCGCCTTCACCCCACCGACCACCGGACGGCTCGCGCTGTTCCAGGGCACCGATATCGCGACCAGCGGGAACCGTGGGTTCAAGGGAACCGGCGGCGCGGATCAGTCGAACACGCTGTCGGGCGAAATCACCGTCACGGTCAGCCGCGTGCTGCCCAACGGCACGATGCTGGTCCAGGGGCAGAAGCGCGTCACGCTCAACCGCGGCGACGAGTTCGTCCAGATCAAGGGCCTGATCCGCACCGCCGACATCGACGCGAACAACCGCGTCCCCTCGACCCGCGTCGCCGACGCGCAGATCGCCTACACCGGCAAGGGCGATGTCGCGCGCGCCAGTCGGCAGGGCTGGCTCGGCCGGTTCTTCTCCGTCGTGAGCCCGTTCTGAGGATGCGCCCGATGTTCCGCCTCCTGCTCGCAGCCCTGGTCTCGCTGCTCGTCGCTGCCCCCGCGTCCGCTGACCGAATCAAGGATCTCGGCGGGTTCCAAGGGATTCGCACCAACCAGCTGACCGGCTACGGCGTCGTCGTCGGCTTGCCGGGCACGGGCGACGACAATCTGGAATACACTATCCAGTCGATGAAGGCGGTGACGTCGCGCTTCGGGCTGCAACTCCCCGCGAACGTCAACCCTGGCCTCAAGAACGCCGCGGTGGTGATGATCACCGCCGAACTCCCCCCCTTCGCCAAGCCCGGCCAGAAGCTCGACATCACCGTCGCCTCGATGGGCAAGGCCAAGAGCCTACGCGGCGGCGCGCTGATCCTAACGCCGCTGCAGGGTGCCGATGGACAGATCTATGCGATGGCGCAGGGCAACCTCGCGGTCGGTGGCCTTGGCGCCGAGGGCAAGGACGGGTCGCAGATCGTCATCAATATCCCCTCGACCGGCCGAATCCCCGAGGGCGCCACGGTCGAGCGCGCGGTCAAGACCGGGTTCGAGAACACGCCCGCGCTGACCTTCAACCTCGCGCGTGCCGACTTCACCACCGCGCAGAACGTCGCCGGTTCGATCAACGCGCGCTTCGGCAGCGGCGTGGCACAGGCGGTCGATGCCGTCTCCGTCTCGGTCCGCGCCCCGATCGGCGGCGACGTCCGCGCGACCTTGATGAGCGAAATCGAGAACCTCAGCGTCGTTTCGGCCGAGCCGCCCGCCAAGGTGATCGTCAACGCGCGCACCGGCACCGTCGTCATCAATTCCGCGGTCCGCGTCAGCACCGCCGCGATCACCCACGGCAAGCTCACCGTCCGCATCGACGAGAACGAACGGATCAGCCAGCCCGCACCGTTCAGCCAGGGCCAGACCGCCAAGGCACAGAAATCCGGCGTCGTGGTCGATGAAGAGAAGCGCCCGATGTTCCTGATCTCGCCCGGTCCTAAACTGTCGGACGTGGTCAAGGCGATCAACGCGATCGGCGCGTCGCCGGCCGACCTGGTCGCCATCCTCGAAGCGCTCAAGGAAGCGGGCGCGTTGAAAGCGGAGTTGATCGTCTTGTGAGCGACGTTCCTGCCCTTCCCCCGGTCAACGCCCCCTCGGCGGTCGGCGGTATCGCAACCGATACCAGCCGGCTGTCGAACCGTGCCAATCTGGAGGCGGCGGGGAAGAAGTTCGAGGCGGTGTTCACCGGCATGATGGTCAAGGCGATGCGCTCGACGCATCTCGCCGAGGATGGACTGTTCGCATCCAAGGGCATGGATACGTTCAAGGAAATGCAGGACACGCAAGTCGCGCAGAACATGGCCGCACATGCCCCGCTCGGGATCGGCAAGGCAATGACCGAATTCCTGGCGAAATCGCAGGCAGGCGTCGAAGCCGGGTTGCAGGCGGCCCGGACACCTGAAGGCAGCAACGCGGCGAAGACGCCATGAGCGACATGCTGAGCATCGGCGCAAGCGGCGTCCGCGCGTATCAGACCGCGCTGAGCACCGTTTCCGACAATATCGCGAACGCTGCGACGCCGGGCTATGCCAAGCGCACGTCGACCCTGTCCGAGATCGAGCCCGCCACCGGAATCCATTCCGGCGGCGTCGCGGCGACGGGACAGGGCGTCGTCGTTTCGGGGCTCACGCGCTCGGCGGACGTGTTGCGCGACGCCGATGTCCGCACCGCCGGCTCGGACGTCGCGCGCAGCGACACCAGCGTGGCCTGGCTCGACCGGATCGAGACCGCGCTGACCAGCAATCAGCTTGGCGCGCGACTGACCGGCTTTTTCAACGCGACGAAGGCGGTCGCCGCGGATCCCACCGCGACCACCCCGCGCAGCGCGATGCTCGAGCAGGCAAATGCGGTCGCAGGATCGTTCCGCGCAACCGGCAAGGCGCTCGACCTGCTGGACACCAACCTCGATTCGACCGCGTCGGCGGCGGTCTCGACGCTCAACACGCTCGGCAGCGCGCTGGCGAAGGTCAACGAAGGCATCGCGCGCATCAAGGGCGGGTCGGCCGCGGCTGCGGCCCTCACCGACCAGCGCGACTCGATCCTCGAACAGATGAGCGCGGTCAGCAACATTTCGGTGTCGCTCGATGACTATGGCCGCGCGACCGTGAAGCTCGGCGATGCGGGTGGCGCGACGTTCGTCTCGGGGCCACAATCCGATTCGCTCCAGGTCGCGCGCGGCACCGATGGCGTGATTGCATTCACGCTTCAGCGGTCGCAGGCCACGGTCAATCCGTCCGGCGGTGCGCTCGCAGGCATCGTCGAGGCTGGCCAGCGGATTTCGGACACGCGCCTCAACCTGAACACGATCGCGGTCGCCTTCGTGCGCGACGTCAACGCGATCCAGCAAGGCGGCGACACGCTCGATTCGCAAAAAGGCGCCGCATTGTTCGCCGCCTCCCCCAAACCGACCGACATCACCGTGATGCTGACCAATCCGGGCGATATCGCCGCGGCCACCACCGGTAAGGGTCCGCGCGACAACGGTAATCTCGGCAAGCTCGATGCGCTGCGCACCAGCGGCGCGTTCGAGGGTCAGACCACCGCGCTCGTCTCGAGCAACGCCTCGGCGCTTGCCGCGCGCAAGCAGGTCGCGCTCGCGCAAGGTGCGATGCGGGACAATGCGGTCGCCGCGCGCGACGCCGTGTCCGGCGTAAACCTCGACAGCGAGGCGGTCGATCTGCTGCGCTTCCAGCAAGCATACCAAGCGTCGAGCCGCGTGATCCAGGTCGCCAAGGACACGCTCCAGTCGATCCTCGACATCCGCTAGCCCCGAGACGGACCCAGCCCATGCAAATCGGCACCAGCCTGTTCTACGATCGTACCTCGGCGCAGATGACCAATCTGTCGACGCAGACGAGCACGCTCAACACGCAGATCGCGACGGGCAAGAAACTCAGCGCGCCGTCGCAGGATGTCGTTGCGTACAATCGGCTGGCGTCGATCAAACAGGCGACGGCGGATCAAGCTGCCTATTCCGGCAACATCAGTCTCGCCAAATCCCTGTTGCAACAATCCGATTCGACGCTGACGCAAGTGTCGACGCAATTGCAGCGCGCCTCCGAACTGACGCTGCGCGCCAACACCGGCACGCTCAACGACGGCGATCGCAAGACGATCGCGATCGAACTCAAGAGCATCCTCGACGATCTCGTCAACCTTGCGAATACCAGCGATGCGCGCGGGCAACCGCTGTTCGGCGCCGCGACCGGGACCAAGGCGGTGGTGCAGGCCGCGGACGGGAGCGTCACGCTCGGCGGCACGGGCGAACTTCCCGCGATTCCGGTTGGCGACGACACCGCGGTCACCGCGACCGACAGCGCCGAGCGCGTCTTCGGCAACATCCCGACCAAGGCCGGCGGCAAGACCGACGTCTTTGCGGTGCTGTCCGATTACATCGCCGCGCTCGATGCGGGCGGGGACGTATCGGCATCCTCGGCAACCGCGATCGACGGATTGAACGCCGCCCAATCGCAAGTCAGCAACGTCCAGGGATCGGTCGGTGCGCGCGCCGCGCGACTCGACATCGTCTCATCGCAAGCCACCGATGCCGCCGCCGCGCGCGAGAGCGATCGTACCGAGCTGGAAGACACCGACCTTTCGGCGGCAATCACCGAATTGCAGAAGCAGATGACGATCCTGTCGGCCACCCAGGCGAGTTTCAGCAAGCTGAGCAGCCTGTCGTTGTTCACCTATTTGCGCTGATCTTTTCCCGGAGGCGGCAATTGCTTCGGCCGAGCGTAATTAACGTCAGCGCTGCGCTGGTTAACCGTTTTGCTACTGAATCACCCTAGACCGAAAGTGTAGCGGCCGATGCGGGTCGCAAGCGTCGTGCAGCAACGTCAATTGCAGCGTTTACAGGGGCATAGCGCCACTCATGTTTCCCGCAATCGGTCTTGTCGTCCTCCTCGTGATGATCTTCGGCGGCTTTGCCATTACAGGCGGCGCGCTCGGCCCGGTCATGGAGGCGATTCCGCACGAAATGCTGATCATCGGCGGCGCTGCGGTCGGCGCGCTGATCATCGGCAACTCGATGAAGGAACTGAAGGCGCTTGGTGGCGGCTTCATGAAGGTCTTCAAGGGCCCGAAATACAAGAAGCAGGACTATCTCGACGTCATCTTCCTCGTGTCGAAGCTGATGAAGATGCTCCGCACCGAAGGCCCGATCGCGCTCGAGCCGCATGTCGAGGATCCGAAATCCTCTGCGGTCTTTGCGGAGTATCCCCGACTGCTGTCCGACCATACGCTGATCAACCTGATCGCGGACACGTTGCGGCTGGTCGTCGTCTCGTCGGGCACGCTTGATGTCCATGCGGTCGAGGACGTGATGGATAACATGATCAAGACGCACCACCACGAGGTCGAAGGCCCACACGGGACGATCTCGAGCCTCGCCGATGCGCTTCCCGCGCTCGGCATCGTCGCGGCGGTGCTCGGCGTGGTGAAGACAATGGGCTCGATCGACAAACCGCCCGCGATTCTCGGTGCGATGATCGGCTCTGCGCTGGTCGGGACCTTCATGGGCGTGTTGCTGGCCTATGGCATCGTCGCGCCGCTCGCTAATCGGCTGAAGCAGGTGATCGAGGCAGACGGCGCGATCTATCACGTCGTCAAGCAGATCATCATCGCCTCGCTCCACGGCCACCCGCAGCCGCTCGTGATCGAAGCGGCACGCTCCGGCATCGCGCATTCGAACCAGCCGGGCTTCGCCGAAGTGTTCGACGGCCTGCGGGCGCGGTGAGGTGATGGCCACGCTGCAAATCCACGACATCAGTCGCCCAGGGGCTCCGGCGTTCCTGCCTTTTGCGACGGCAAAAGAAGAAGATCTCACGCAAAGCCGCAAAGCCGCGAAGCGGCCCGCACTCACTGCCCGTCCGGCACTCTGCCGAAGCGCCATTCCCGAGGCCAAGTCTTCTCTTTGCGCCTTTGCGCCTTTGCGTGATGAAACCCTTCGTGCGAAGGCCGATCGCGAACAGGGCCATCTAGGCACGAAAACCGAACGGGCGTTGTCGACCGACGGCGTCTATGCCGATGCGGTCTCTGCGCTCCGCGCGGTGGCGATGCTGTGTGATCCGGTCCTGCTCGGGAATCGCCGCTAATGGCCGCGCGCGCTCCGCATGGCACCAACCAGCCGCCCAAGATCATCTACAAGAAGATTTATATCGAGGGACATGGCGGACATCACGGCGGTGCGTGGAAAGTCGCTTATGCCGATTTCGTGACCGCGATGATGGCATTCTTCCTGCTGATGTGGCTGCTCGGCGCGACCAACGAGAAACAGCGCAAGGCGCTCGCCGACTATTTCTCGCCTACGCTCGTCCAGCTCAAGCAGAACAGCGCGGGATCGATGGGGCTGTTCGGCGGATCGTCGATCACCGACAAGGACAGTTACCAGCACAAGGCGTCGCAGACCGGCACGCGCGCGATGACCGTACCGATCGACGCGACCGGGGGCACGCAGGTCGGTTCGGGGCAAAAGGGGACGCTCAAGGATCGCGCGGCAATGTCTGCGGAGGATCGCAAGAACTTCGAGAAGATGCGTCGCCAGGTCGTGTCGTCGATGGCCTCGAGTCCGCAGCTCAAGAAACTGTCATCGCACGTTCGCTTCGTCCGCACGCAAAGTGGGCTGCGGATCGATTTGCTCGACGACGCGGATTATTCGATGTTCGATCTCGGCACCACGCAGCTCGAGCCGCGCGCCTCGGCGCTGCTCGGGCTGATCGCCGAATCGATCAAGGGGACCGCCAATCCGATCATGATCCGCGGGCATACCGACAGCCTCGGTTACGGTGATCCGCTTGCGATGAACAACTGGATGCTGTCGAGCGCGCGCGCCGAGGCGACTCGCCGTCGTCTGGCGGCGGGCGGCACGCCAGAGAACCGCTTCAACCGGATCGAGGGGGTCGCCGACCGCGAACCGATCATCCGCGACAACCCGTCCGACCCGCGCAATCGCCGAGTCGCGATCACGCTGCTGTACCGCGCCTCCGCGTTCGGCGAGTGATGTCCGCCACGCGCGCCCTGCGGTTGACGACCGCGGCCCTGTTCGCGGTGCTGGCGCTGTACGGTCTGACCTCGCTGCCCGATCTCGCGGCGCGTTGGGGACTCGGCTGGACCGGTTTGGCGGCCGTCGCTGTGTGGATCACCATCGCCACGGTTGGGGTCGCGATGCTGCGGCAAGCCCCGACGGTCGGACGCCTTGCGGTGCTGTTCGCGGTGATGCTGATCCTGCGGGCAGCCGTCGCCATGATCAGCGCGGACCGTGTTTCCCCCGGAGATCCGCACGCCTATCTGATGCTGGCGAAGGGCCTGCTCGCAGGGCGCGGCCTTTCCCTCTACGAACCGTATTTCGGCTCCGACTGGCGCGCGCTGTTTCCACCGGCCTATCCGGTGCTGCTTGCCGGATGGGGCGTGATCGCGGGCTTCTCGACGGGTTCGCTGCTCGCGCTGGGTACGCTGACCGATCTGCTGACCGCACGGATGATCGAGCGCCTCGGCGACCGGCTCGGCGATGCGACTGCAGGGCGGCGTGCGGCATGGCTATATTTGATCTGGCCCTCGGTGCTGTTCTCAGCGCCGCTCGCGCAGAAGGAATCGCTTTGCGTGCTGCTCGTGACGGTTCTGGCGCTGGTCTGGTTGACCCCGCGTTCCGGCTGGCGCGGGGCGATCACGCTGGGTGTTCCCGCCGGGGTGTTGGCCCTTACCCAACCCGGGGAAGCACCGATCGCCGCGCTGTTCGCGATCGTCCTGCTCGGGCAGATGCCGCGGTGGCGGATCCTGCTGTTCGGGCTTCGGGGTGCGATCGTCGCAGCCGCGGTCATGATGCCCTGGTGGGTGCGCAACTGGACGCTGTTCCACGCCTTCGTCCCGCTCACCAGCGCGAGCGGGGCGAGCCTGTGGATCGGGAACAACCCCAATGCGACGGGCAATTGGGAACCGCCCCCGCCCGCGCTCAAGGGCCTCCCCGAATTGGTCTATAATGCGCGTATAAAAGCGCTCGCAATGGCGTGGATCGACGGGCATCCTGCAGCTTTCCTGCGTTTGACTGCGGCAAAACTGGCGCGGGCTGGCGGAATCGGTGTGTTCGGAGTCACGCGACTGACGGCGATGCAGCCCACGCTCCCGCTCACGCTTGCCGCGTTGCTCTGGCCGGTTGCACAGCTTTCGCACCTTGTCCTGCTTGCCGGTAACGTGCTGCGCCACAGCCGTATTCCCATCCCGCTGCTGTTGTTGATCGCCGCCTGTGCGCTGCAATGGATGCTGTTCGGCGTCTGGTTCGAATTCGGCGAACGGCACCGCGAGTTCGCCACGCCAGTCCTGCTGCTCGTGTTATGCTGGGGGATCAGCGGGCAACCGGTTGAGAAGCGTGCCGCGAACCCCTAACTTGGCAACGTGAGCACCAACGCCGTCACCGCCCGCATCGCCGACGGCATCGCCGCAATTCCCGCGGCCGATTGGGATGCCTGTGCTGGCACAGCCAACCCCTTCGTAAGCCATACCTTCCTCTCGATCCTCGAAGCCTCCGACAGCGCCATCGCGCGCACCGGGTGGCAGCCGATCCCAATCCTCGTCGACGGTCCGGACGGCCGTCCCGCCGCCATCGCCCCAGCCTATGCCAAGAGTCACAGCCAGGGCGAATATGTCTTTGACCATGCCTGGGCGGATGCTTGGGAGCGTGCCGGAGGGAGCTATTACCCCAAGCTGCAGGTCGCGGTGCCCTTCTCGCCCGTCCCCGGGCCGAGGCTGCTGCTCCGCGACCCGGCTCAAGCCCCCGCGCTGATCGCGGCGATCGAGGCGGTCACCGATCAGCACCAGTTGTCGTCCGCCCACGCCACCTTCGTCTCGCCCGATCAGCTCCCTGCGTTCGAAGCAGCGGGCTGGCTGCTGCGCGAAGGCACGCAATTCCATTGGCAGAACGACGGCTACACCCGGTTCGACGATTTCCTCGACGCGCTCGCGAGCCGCAAACGCAAGGCCATTCGCAAGGAACGCAGCGCGGCGGTCGACGGGCTGACGATCCGCCACGTCAGTGGAGCGGATATCTCGGAAGCGGATTGGGACGCGTTCTGGCGCTTCTATCAGGATACCGGCGCGCGCAAATGGGGCCAGCCGTATCTGACGCGCAGCTTCTTCACGCTGCTCGGGCAGACGATGGCGGACAAGGTGCTGCTGATCTTCGCAGAGCGCGACGGTCGCACGATCGCGGGGGCGCTCAACCTGATCGGGGAAAGAGACGCTCTACGGCCGCTATTGGGGTTGCACCGAGGAAGTGCCGTTCCTCCACTTCGAGCTGTGCTATTACCAGGCGATCGACGCAGCGATCGCGCGGGGGCTCAAGACGGTTGAGGCCGGTGCGCAAGGCGAGCACAAGCTTGCGCGCGGCTATGTTCCCGTGCCGACCTGGTCCGCGCATTACATCCCGGATCGCAACTTCCGCCGCGCGATCGCGGACTTCCTCGCGCGGGAACGCGAGTCGGTCGAGGCGGACCAGGACTATCTCGGCGAACTGACGCCGTTCCGCCGCGGCTGAATTAGAACGTGGGGCTCAGAACGGGGCGGGCATCGGGCGCGAGCGCAGGCGGAGCGATTCGTCGCTGACCTTGATCCCCGGCGCGCCGTGATCGACGCGAAACAGCACGCTCGTCCCATCACGCCAGATCGGCACCAGCCCTTCGTTGAAGCGCGGATCGTAGGGCGGCGGGCGGATCAGCCACACATAATCGAACGCATCGCGCGGGAAGCGCGCCATCGCCATGTTGATCGGCCGCCACCATTCGCGCGGGCATTGCACGCTCGTCACGATCTGCGACGGATCGTGCGCGAAGCGGCGCGCGGGCAGATAGCGCGTGGTCAACAGCTGCGCGCCCGCCATCGACCATTGGTCGTTGGTATAGGCCAGCCGCCGCTCCAGCGCGATCGCGGGGAGATGTTCGAGCCGGCTCATCACCCACGGGTTGCCGCATTGCTCGCCGACGAACGATACCAGTCGCGCGCCGATCGGGACGCGCTCGAGCGCCTTCAACTCGCGGTCGTAATCGTTCGCGAACATCCAGAAGCTGACCGTCGTCGCCCCCGTCCGCGCGAGCACGAAGGCGAGCCCCAGGGCAGCCAAGGTCGCACTGCCGCGCATCGACAGGCCAGGCTTGGGGCGGAGCGCGATCACCGCGACGCCGAGCATGAACGGCGCGAGGCGCATGTCGGCATAGGCCGAACCGAACACGATACGGGGCAACAGGATGTAGACGAGCAGCAAAAACAGCGCGGATAGCAGCAGGTTGCGCGAATATTGAATGCTCGGGTCGCGGATCCCCTTGAACAGAATGAGCAGGACGACCGCGATCGACGCGATGTCGAAGGTCATCCAGCGGTCCTTGAAGGTCATCGTCAGCCAGCGCAGCTTGGCGCGCCAGTCGAACCAGTCCGCGGTCTGCCCGCCGACGTGTTCGCCGCTGCGCCACGCCACCATCAGCAGCAACGGCAACGCCAGCGGGAGACACCCCAGCCCGGCGTGGAACCCCGCCGTGATCCAGCTTTTGACACCATGCTGCCCGCGCGCGTCGTGCTGGCGGATCAGCTCTCCCGAAAACGCCAGGACGCCGAGCACGCCCCAGCCGAACGTGTGGCACAGCCACAAGGCGCAGGAAAACGGGACAAAAATCGCGGTGCGCAGCCGCAACCGCCCAAGCCGCCCCAACCGCAGCCACAACGCATAAGCGTTGAGCGCGATCGCCATCGACAGCGCGAAGTTCACGAAGCCGAACTGGATCGGGTAGCTATAGGCAATCGGCAGCGCGAACAGCGCGGTCGGCGGGATCCGCCCATGCACTTCGCGCGCGATCCACAGATAGCCGGTCACGACCATCAACGGGATCGTCATGATGATCAGCTTGACCGCGAGTTCCAGCCCGAACAGCTTGGACAAGGGGATGACGAGCAGGTCGATCCCGAGGTTGCCGATCAGCTGCCAGCTGAAATCATACCAGTCGCGGAGCCACGGGTGCTCGCCGATCTCGAGCTGGACACGATAGCGGCCCATGTGCCCGGGCAGATCGACCAGCGGGGCGATTTCCGGACGCAGCAGCGGGATCAGCGCGACGAGCGCCATCACCGCCACGAACGTGCGCGTCTGCCACCAATGAAGCGGTGCGGTGTCCCCCTGCATCCCGGGCCCTTACCGTGCCGGTCCGGGTCGAGACAAGCCGCGTTCGTCACGGTTGCCCCGGCCCGCGGCCGTGATCCAGCGCGATCGCATCAATACATGTGCTGCCCGCCGTTGATGCTCAGCGTCGATCCGGTGACGAAACCACCCTCTTCCGAGCACAAAAACGCAACGCCGCGCGCAATCTCGCTCGCCTGACCGAGGCGACCGACCGGAATCTTCGCGACGATCTTCTCAAGCACGTCGGCGGGGACCGCAGCGACCATGTCGGTATCGATATAGCCGGGCGCGATCGCGTTGACCGTCACCCCGGCGCGCGCGCCTTCCTGCGCCAGCGCCTTGGTGAAGCCGTGGATGCCCGATTTGGCGGCGGCGTAATTGACCTGGCCGTATTGCCCGGCCTGCCCGTTGATCGACCCGATGTTGACGATGCGGCCCCATTTGCGGTCGCGCATCCCCGGGAACACGCCCTTCGCCATGTTGAAGCAACCACCCAGATTGGTGTCGATGACTTCTTTCCAGGCTTCATAGCTGAGCTTCATGATCGTGCCGTCGCGGGTGATGCCGGCATTGTTGACCAGTACGTCGATCGGCCCGAGCTGTTCGGCGACCTGCGCGCAACCCGCCTGGCATGCTTCGTAATCCGACACGTCCCACTTGAACGCCGCGATCCCGGTCCGCTCGGTAAAGGCACGCGCGCGCTCGTCATTCCCTGCATAATTGGCCGCAACGGTCATCCCGGCATCCTTGAGGGCAAGGCTGATAGCCTCACCGATACCGCGGGTGCCGCCGGTTACGATCGCGACGCGTGCCATGCATTCTCTCCTGTGGATCTTCTAGTCCCACGCCCTTGCTATGCCGGGTTGGCCCAGCCTTCAAGTTCGCGTGCAAGTAAAGTGCGCAACATTTTGATACCGATATCACTCGCGTTAAGGCACGGAATATACGCGAAATGCGTACCGCCCTTCTCCTCGAAGCTCTCGCGCCCGCGGATCGCGAGCTCCTCGAGCGTCTCGAGACAGTCGGCAGAAAAGCCCGGCGCGAAGATCGCGACCTTCTTCACGCCCGTCGCCGGGAGCTCCTCCAGCGTCATGTCGGTCGCGGGCTCGAGCCATTTGGCCGGGCCAAAGCGCGACTGGAACGACACGATCAGCGGCTTGCCCAGCCGCTCGCCGAGCAACCGCCCGGTCTTCTGGCAATGGCAATGGTACGGATCGCCGAGTTCGAGCGTCCGCTTGGGCATGCCGTGGAAGCTCGCGATCAGCGCGTCGGGCTCAAAGTCGAGCGCGGCGACGCCTGCCTCGATCGATTCCGCCAGCGCATCGATATAGGCGGGATCGTCATGATACGGCGGGAGGGTGCGCAGCGCGGGCTGCCAGCGCATCTTGGCCAGCTCAGCGAACGCCTTGTCGTTGGCGGTCGCGGTCGTCGCGGCGCAATATTGCGGATACAGCGGCGCGATCAGGATGCGGTCGCACCCGGCGTCCTTCATCGCCTGCAACCGCTCGCCGATCGCGGGCTTGCCGTAGCGCATCGCCCAGTCGACCATCACGTCCGGCCCGAACGCGCCTTGCAGCGCGGTGCTCTGCGCCTTGGTGATCGCGGCCAGCGGCGAGCCGTCCGCGGTCCACACCTGCGAATAGGCGTGCGCGGATTTCTTGGGGCGGGTGTTGAGGATGATCCCGCGCAGGATCGGCTGCCACACCAGCGGTGAAATCTCGACGACACGACGATCCGACAGGAATTCGCCGAGATAGCGTTTGACCGAGCGGACGTCCGATCCGTCGGGCGTGCCGAGATTGGTCAGCAACACCCCGATCCGGCGTGGCTTTACCGGCGGATGACCGGCGGGAAGAACAGCTTGCATCACTTGGATCCCGGAACGAGCGGAAGACCGCGCAGACGATAGCCCGTAGCGGCTTGCAGCGCATTGGCAATCGCAGGTGCAACCGGCGGCACCGCGAGTTCGCTCACGCCCCCCGGATCGGCCTGGCTGGAAATCAGCTCGACTGTGATGTCGGGGGTGTCCGCAAGCCGTGGCAAGCCGAGATCGCCAAACCTGCGCACGTCGGGCATGCCGCGCGTGATGTCGGTCGATCCGCCGGTCGCGGCGGCCATGCCGAACAGCAATCCGCCCTCGATCTGCTGGCGGACGAGGTCCGGGTTGATCTGCCGCCCGCAATCGACTGCGGCGACGATCCGGTCGACGCTGACCGCTCCGCCTTCCCCGACATGCGCCTCAACCAGCACCGCGATATGACTGCCGCGAAAGCTGTGGCAGGCGATCCCCTGCCCGCTCCCCGAAATCCCGCCTTCCCATCCCCCCAGCGACGCGGCGGTCGACAGGCAGCGCGCAAGCCGCGCGTTGCCGCCGAGCAACCCGATCCGGAACGACAGCGCTTCGATCCCGCTCAGATGCGCGAGTTCATCGAGAAAACATTCGGTGAAGAAGGCGGTGTAGCTGTGCGCGCCCGAGCGCCAATGCCCGGTCGGCACGCCGATCTCGGCGGGGTGATGATCGATCGCATAGGCCGGGATCCGATATGGCGGCGCGGCGCCGGCGACCGCATAGGGGTCGCCCGGCGGCGTCAGCGCGAGCGCAGTACGAAAGCCCGGATCGTGCGCAAACAGGCGTCGGGCAATATCCTGTCCCGTCGCAGGCGCGGCGATCCGCGTGCGCCACCCGAGGATCTGTCCGTTCGCACCGAGCCGCGCCGCCATGCGCGCCATGGCGGGCGGGCGGAAACGATCGTGGAGCAAATCCTCGACGCGCGACCAGGTCAACTGGACCGGGCGCCTGAGCTTTACCGCGAGGACCGCCGCCTGCTCGGCGCAGCGGGAGTCGAGGTTCGCGCCGAACGATCCGCCGATCAGCATGGGATGGACGACGACCTTGTCGGCAGAGATACCCGCCGCCGCGGCTGCGGCAGCGCGCGCCATCGCAGGCGCCAGCGTCGGCAACCACAGTTCGAGCCGCCCGTCCGCAAAGCGCGCGGTCGCGCTCATCGTCTCGATCGCGGCATGGACCGCGAGACCGGCGCGATACTCAGCGGTGACGGGTCGCGCCGCCGTAAGCACCGCCTCCACGTCACCCACCGCTTCGATCCGCTTGCCCGGCGCATCGAGCGCTGCGCGCAAGGCGTCGTCGATCGTCGCGCTGGTGACGATGGGACCGCGCGTCTCGAACCGTGGCGCGAGCGCGTCGAGCGCGCGGTTGGCCGCCCACCAGCTGTTGCCGATCGCGGCGACCCAGCGATCGTTCGTGACGACCTGCAGCACGCCCCGGATCCGGTCCGCCGCCGCGCGATCGACTCGCAGCAGTCTGGAGTCACCGATCGGTCCCTGGCGGATGCTGGCAAAGACCATGTCGGGCAACCGCACGTCGCCCGCAAAATTGGCCGACCCGTCGACCTTGGACGGCGCATCGAGGCGCGGCAGCGACTGACCCGACAGGCGGCTGTCGTCGTCGTTGATCCGCATCGGCAACGCCTCGGGCAGCGTTCCGCCGGCGGCTTCGGCGGCGAGATCGGCGAAACGGAGCCGATCCTTGTCGTGGACCACGAAGCCCGCCTTGGTGTCGCACGCCTGCCAGTCGACGCCCCAGCGCGTCGCGGCGACCTTGCACAACAGCACGCGCGCGGCGGCGCCCGCCTGCCGCAGATCGTCCTCGAACGCGCGGATCGAGCTCGACCCGGCGGTGAGCATCGTCGTCGTGGCAATCGCGTGCGCATCACGCCAACGCCCGACGAGCGTCGCGTTGCTCGTCTCGAACAGGTCGTTCGCGCCGAGCGGGTTGGCGTAGAGCGGGTTGAGCGGTGCTGGCTCGACCGCGACGGTGCGCCAGTCCGCGCCGAGTTCGTCCGCAACGATCTGCGGCAGCGCGGTGTAGACGCCCTGGCCGTGCTCCGCCTGCGGCACGGCGACGGTGACATGGCCGTCGTCGCCGATCTTGATCCACGCGCCGAAGATCGTCTCGCCCTTGTCGGCGGCCAGATTGGGGAGATAGCGCCGCGGCCACACCGCCCACGCCAGCACCAGCCCGACCCCCGCGCCGCCCCCGATCAACAGTCCGCGACGAGTGACCGCGGACGAACGCGATGGGGGAAGACGGTTGCGCATTGCGGTTGCTGTATCGTGCCGATCCCGCGGGGGAAAGCGCGGGGCGCGGGGGAGGCGGTCACGCCTCCGTACCGTTCCGCCGTCGACGGCCTCAGGCGGCCACCCCCGCCTGTTCCGCCGCGGCGATCGCACGATAGGTCGCGCGCAGGCTGACCTTGTCGATCTTCTCGGTGCCCAGGCGTGGCAAGGCGGTCTCCACGATCCAGATCCGCTGCGGGACTTTGAATGCGGCGACATGCGCGAACAGGAACGCGCACAGTTCGTCGGTGCTGACGCGCGCATCCGCGCGGACCTGGACGACCGCGCCCGGTACTTCGCCGTACCGTTCGTCGGGCAAGCCGAATACCGCCGCCTCCGCCACCGCGGGATGCTGGTAGATTGCTGCCTCGACTTCCTGGCAGGAGATATTCTCGCCGCCGCGGATGATGATGTCCTTCTTGCGGTCGACGATGAACAGATAGCCATCCGCATCGAGATACCCGATGTCGCCAGTCAGAAAGTAGCGGTCGGGGGTGAAGGCGGCGGCGGTCGCGTCGGGACGGCCGTAATATGCGCGAAAATTGCAGATCGAGCGGATCGCGACTTCGCCGCGTTCGCCCTGCGCCACCGGGCGTCCGTGATCGTCGAGGATCGCCAGATCGACCAGCGGCGCGGAGGGACGTCCGGTCGAATTGGGTTTGGCGAGGTAATTGTCGCGGAAATTGCCGCAGCCGATGCCGTTGGTCTCGGTCAGGCCATAGCCGAGCAGCGGCTTCGGCCCGCCCATTTCGTCCGCGATCCGCCGGACATGCTCGACCGGACGCGGCGCGCCGCCCGCTGCGAAATCGGTGACGCTCGACAAATCGTAGGCGGCGCGATTGGGATGGGTCAGGATCTCGAAGCTCATCAGCGGCACGCCAACGAAGTAGCTGACGTGCTCCGCCTGGATCAGCCGCATCGCTTCCTCGGCATCCCATTTGGGCATCAGCACCAGCTTGCGGCCCATCGCAAAGCTCTGGAGGAACACCGGGACTTCCGCGGTGACGTGGAACAAGGGCACGTTGAGCAGCGTCGCGGGCTGGCCGTCTGGCGGGCTGCCGTCCTGCGTCGTGATGCTCAGCATCACCAGCGCCTGCGCGAGGTAATTGTACACGCCCTGCGTCACCGCGCGATGATCGCTGATCGCGCCCTTCGACTGGCCGGTCGAGCCCGAGGTGAACAGGATCGTCGCGGGGTCCGTGGGAGCGACCACCGGGAGCACGACGTCGGCCGGATCGAGCCCGGCGAGTGCCTGATCGAGCGGCAAGTCGTCGTCCACCGTCACGACCGGGACGCCGAGCCCGTCGATCGCGCCGATCCGGCGGGCGCGCGGGGGGTCGGCGAAGACGAGGCTGCATTCGACATCGGTCATCGCCGCGCCGAGTTCCTCCGCCTGCCACCAGCCGTTGAGCAGCGTGGCGACGCCGCCCGCCATCTGGATCCCCATGTACAGCACGATCCACGACGGCGAATTGCGCATCGCGATCCCGACGCGGTCGCCCGGCCGGATGCGATACGACGCGACCAGCGCCTGCGCGACGCACACCGCGGCGTGATGGACCTGCGCGAAGGTGAGGCGCTCCGCCCCCGCGACGAGGAAGGTCTTGTCGGCATGCTCGCTGCAATAATGCGCGAAATAGGGCGGCAGCGTCTGCGGCACGCCGGTGATGACCGGGAGCTCCAGACCATCGACCGCGACCGTCGCGACCGCGAGCGGGCCACCCGGCCCAGTCAAGGCGGCGAGGGTCGCATCCATGCGGCCGTCCAATATGCTCGGCATCCGTCTCTCCATTCTGTCTTGTCGCTTGGTCTTGTCGCCAGTCGCCATTATGGAGGCGCAAATCCCAGGGGAAAAGCCTTGATCCTGACTGCCGCTCTACCCCTGCTCGCCGAGGCGACGACCGCTGCCGCCGGAACGCATTTGCGGTTCGAGGACCTGCACCTCAATCCGGTCGCGCTCGACCTCGGCTTCTTCCAGATCAAATGGTACTCGCTCGCCTATATCACCGGGATCCTGGTCGGCTGGTGGTATCTGCTCAAGCTGATCGCGCAGCCCGGCAGCCCGATGGCGCGCCGGCATGTCGACGATCTGGTGTTCTACGCCACGCTCGGGATCATCCTGGGCGGGCGGATCGGCTATGCGATCTTCTACGCGCCCGACATGCTGCTCAGCCCGTGGCGGCTGATCCGGCTGTGGGATGGCGGCATGTCGTTCCACGGGGGCATGATCGGCACGTCGATCGGGATCATCCTGTTCGCGCGGAAAGAGAAGCTCGACTGGCTGCGGATCCACGATTATCTCGCCTGCGCGGTGCCGTTCGGGCTGTTCTTCGGGCGGATCGCGAATTTCATCAACGGCGAATTGTGGGGCAAGCCCTCCAACGTCGCCTGGGCGATCATCTTCCCGCGCACCGGCAACGACGTCCCGCGCCACCCAAGCCAGTTGTACGAAGCGGGGCTCGAGGGGATCGCGCTGTTCGCGATCCTGTGGTTCGCTTTCTGGCGGACCAAGGCGCGCTACGAGCCGGGTCGGTTGGTCGGGCTGTTCCTGGTCGGCTACGGGCTCGCGCGGTTCACGGTCGAGTTCTTCCGCGAACCCGATTCGCAATTCAGCGGCACCTTCTTCGCGACGACGATCCACATGGGCCAGGTGCTGACGCTGCCGATGATCATCGGCGGGCTGTATCTGGTCGCGACCGCCAAGGGCCGGCGCCAGCGCGTGGTGCCGATCGCGGGGGATACGAGCGTCGCCTGACGTTCGGTCCCCCCTCCACCACGCTTGCGGACCACGACGCGGGCGGGCATTGCGCCCCAACGATGACCGACGACGCTTCCACGCCCCCCCCAACCGCCCCCCTCGCCGACCGACTCGCCCGCGCGATCACGCTCGCCGGGCCGATCTCGATCGCGCAGTTCATGGCAGCGGCGAACCAGCATTATTATGCGACGCGCGATCCGCTCGGCGCGGGCGGGGATTTCACCACGTCGCCTGAAATCAGCCAGATGTTCGGCGAGCTGATCGGACTGTGGGCCGCCGACCTGTGGGACCGCGCCGGACGCCCCGACGCTGCCTGGGTCGAGCTGGGCCCAGGACGCGGCACCTTGTCCGCCGATGCGCTCCGCGCCGGGCGCAAGGCGGGGTTCGTGCCGCCAGTGCATTTCGTCGAGACCAGCCCGGTCCTGCGCACTGCGCAGAAGGAGCGCGTCGCGGATGCGACGTGGCATGATTCGATCGACACGCTGCCGACCGATCGCCCGCTGATCGTTGTCGCCAACGAATTCTTCGACGCGCTCCCGATCCGTCAGCTCGTCAAGGGCGCGGGCGGCTGGTTCGAGCGGCTGGTCGCATGCCAGGACGTTTTGTTCCTGCCGATCGCGGGCAAGCAAGTCCCAGACGGCGTCATCCCCGAGGCGCTGCGCGACACCGCCAACGGCGCGGTGATCGAGACCTCGCCCGCAAGCGTCGCGATCCTGCGCGGCCTTGCGCAGCGGATCGTGACACAAGCCGGCGCGCTGCTGATCGTCGATTACGGCTATAACGGCCCGGCGATCGGCGACACGTTGCAGGCGGTGCGCGGCCACGCCTTCGCCAACCCGTTTGACGCCCCCGGCGAGCAGGACCTTACCGCGCACGTCGACTTCGGCACGCTTGGTGCAGCCGCGCTGGTCGAGGGTGCGCGGGTCGAAGGTCCGGTCGACCAAGGCGCGTTCCTCACCGCGCTCGGCATCGACGCGCGCGCCGCCGCGCTCAGTAAGGCAGCACCCGACCGCGCGGACGGGATCTCCGCCGACAAGGCCCGGCTGACCGAAGCGATGGGCACACTTTTCCAGGTCCTTGCGGTGTCGGCGCCCGGTTGGCCGCAACCCGCGGGGTTCCAATGATTCAGTATCGCGACGCTCGAACGATCGACGGCCCCGCGCTCGCCGCGATGGCACGCGAATCGTTCACCGAGACGTTCGGCACGCTGTACGATCCAAAGGATCTCGGCGCTTTCCTCGACGAGGCGTTCGGCCCGAACGGCTTGCCGTCGCAACTCTCCGATCCCGATTTCGCGATCCGCCTCGCGCTCGACGACGGCAAGATCATCGGCTTCGTCAAGATGGGGCCGGTCACCTTCCCGGGCGAATGGCGCCCCGATGCGATCGAACTCTACCAATTCTACGTGCTCCGCCCGTGGCATGGCCGCGGCGTCGCGCAGGAAATGATGGCCTGGGCGCTCGACCATGCGCGCAGCCACGGCGCGCGTGAGGTGATCCTCAGCGTCTATGTCGACAACCACCGTGCGCACCGTTTCTACGAACGCTACGGTTTCCGCGACATCGGGCGGATCGCGTTCCGCGTCGGCACGACGGTCGATGACGACAATCTGATGCGGCTGGTGCTGTGATCGCGCCGCCGGTGATCCGCACCGCGGCGCTGGACGGCGTCGCGCATGGCTTCCTCGGCCGCGAAGGCGGTGTCTCGACCGGGCCTCATGGGGGGCTCAACGTCGGGCTCGGATCGGACGACGATCCCGCGGCGGTTGCGGAGAACCGCGCACGCGCGACCGCCGCGGTGCTGCCGGGATCACGGCTCGTCACGCTGTACCAGGTCCACTCGGGCGATTGTATCACCGTCACCGCGCCGTTCGATGGAGACCGACCACGCGCGGATGCGCTGGTAACCGATCGTCCCGGGCTCGCGCTCGGCATTCTCACTGCGGATTGCGCGCCGGTGCTGTTCGCCGATGTCGCGGCGGGCGTGATCGGCGCCGCGCATGCGGGATGGAAAGGCGCGATCGGGGGCGTCACCGATTCGACGATCCTCGCGATGGAATCGCTCGGCGCCCGGCGCGACCGCATTACCGCAGCGATCGGTCCGTGCATCGCGCGGGCGAGCTACGAGGTGGACGACGCGTTCGCACGCCGGTTCGAAACGGACGATCCTGAGAACGAACGGTTCTTCGCCCCCGCCCGCGCGGGGCATCACCAGTTCGATCTGGAAGCCTATGTCGTGCACCGGCTTGCCAGCGCGGGGATCCGACGGATCGCGGCGCTCGGGCTCGATACCTATGCCGACGAGGAGCGCTTCTTCAGCTTCCGTCGCGCGACGCATCGCGGCGAGCCGGACTATGGCCGGCAGATTGCGCTGATCGGCCTTCCCACGGAGACGGACCGCGCCTGAGCGCGCCGAGATGGTATCAAATGACACTATCCCGCGTTACGAAGGCGCATATTCCTCAGTAAGGCAGGACCAATTCCATGGCGCAGACCCCCACTCCCCCGATCGACGCGACCGGCGCGGACGAAGCCGACCTGACCGGCGTCGCGCCGCGCACCAAGGCCAAGCCCTCGGTCGAGAAGATCGGTGATCGCAAGCTCAAGCCGTCCACGCTGATGATGGGCCATGGCTATGATCCGATGCTGTCGGAAGGCTCGCTGAAACCCCCGATCTTCGCCACCTCGACCTACGTCTTCCCCAATGCCGCCGCAGGCAAGCGTCACTTCGAGGGCGTCACCGGCAAGCGGCCGGGCGGGTCGCAGGGCCTCGTCTATTCGCGTTTCAACGGTCCCAATCAGGAGATCCTCGAGGATCGTCTCGGCGTGTGGGAAGAAGCCGAGGACGCACTCGTCTTCTCCAGCGGCATGTCCGCGATCGCCACGCTGATGCTGTCGATGGTCAAGCCCGGCGACACGATCGTCCATTCAGGTCCGCTCTACGCCGCGACCGAAACGCTGATCGCGCGCATCCTCGGACGCTTCGGGGTCCAGTGGCTCGATTTCCCGGCAGGCGCGACCCGCGAGGAGATCGACGCGGTGATGACCAAGGCGGCGACCGGCAATGTCGCGCTGATCTATCTCGAAAGCCCCGCCAACCCGACCAACGCTTTGGTCGACATCCAGGCGGTGCGCGCGAGCCGCGACGCGATCTTCACCGGCGAGAACAAGCCGCCGATCGCGATCGACAACACCTTCCTCGGGCCGCTCTGGCTCAAGCCGCTCGAACATGGCGCGGAGATCGTCGTCTATTCGCTCACCAAATATGCCGGCGGGCATAGCGATCTGGTCGCGGGCGGGGTGCTGGGTTCCAAGGAGCACATCAACACGATCCGGTTGATGCGCAACACGATCGGCACGATTTGCGACCCCAACACTGCGTGGATGCTGATGCGCAGCCTCGAGACGCTCGAACTGCGCATGAGCCGCGCGGGCGAGAATGCGGTCAAGGTCTGCGCCTTCCTGCGCAGCCACCCCAAGGTCGAGCGCGTCGGCTATCTCGGCTTCCTCGCCGACACCCCCGGCATGGAGCGTCAGGCCGACATCTACGCACGCCATTGCACCGGCGCGGGCTCGACCTTCTCGCTGATCGTCAAGGGCGGCGAGACCGAAGCGTTCGCCTTCCTCGACGCGCTCAAGATCGCCAAACTCGCGGTCAGCCTCGGCGGGACCGAGACGCTCGCGTCGCACCCGGCGGCGATGACGCATCTGTCGGTGTCGGACGAACGCAAGCAGGCGCTCGGGATCACCGACAATCTCGTGCGCATCTCGATCGGCGTCGAGGATCCGGACGATCTGATCGCCGACTTCGCACAGGCACTCGATTCGATCTGACGCGTTCATCCCCGACTCAGGCGGGTGTGCTTAGGCGCATCCGCCGGATCTTCGTGGAAGGCGATCAACATGCGAGCTTATGTGATGGCGGCGGCGGCTCTGGCCGCGTTGCTCCCGGTGGCGGCGAGTGCCGCTGCGCCCAAGGGCGTGTGGACCAACCCGCGCAAGAGCGTGCGCGTGGCGTTCCAGCCGTGCGGCGACGCGATCTGCGGCAAGGTGATCGCCGCGACCCCGCAAGCCGAGGCGGATGCCAAGCGCGGCGGTGGCGCGCCGCTGGTCGGCGCGATGCTGTTCCAGGATTTCCGCCAAGGCGAATCGGGGATGTGGTTCGGCTCGGTGCTGGTGCCCGATCTGGGGCAGACGATCTCGGGAACGATCCGGCAGGTCGATGCCAATACGCTGGTCGGCGAGGGCTGCGTGATCGCCAACATCGGGTGCCGCACGCAGACGTGGACGCGCGTGAAATAATCCCGCGCGCCGGACCGCGTTACGGCACCAGGATCGTATCGCGTGCCTCCGGCAGCAGGTCGGGATAGTCGAGCGTGTAATGCAGCCCGCGCGACTCCTTTCGGGCGAGCGCCGAGCGCACGATCAGGTCTGCGGTCTGGAGCAGGTTGCGCAGTTCGATCAGATCTGGCGTGACGCGGAAGTGGCCGTAATAATCGTTCACTTCCTCGGTCAGCATCCGAATCCGGTGCTGTGCGCGCTCGAGCCGCTTGGTCGTCCGCACGATCCCGACGTAATTCCACATGAACCGGCGGATCTCGGTCCAGTTCTGCTTGATGACGACTTCCTCGTCCGAATCCTCGACCCGGCTTTCGTCCCACGCGCGGATCGGCGGGGGTTCGGGGAGGTCGTCCCAATGCTCGGCGATATGCTGCGCGCACGCCTCGCCGAACACGAAACATTCGAGCAGCGAATTGGAGGCGAGCCGGTTCGCGCCGTGCAACCCGCTCTCGCTGCATTCGCCCGCGGCATAGAGGCCGGGCAAGTCGGTCCGCCCGTCGAGATCGACGACGATTCCGCCGCAGGTGTAATGCTGTGCCGGCACGACCGGGATCGGATCGGTCGTCATGTCGATCCCCAGCCCCATCAGCTTCTCGTAGATGTTGGGGAAATGTTCGCGGATGAAGTCCGGGCCCTTATGGCTGATGTCGAGGTGGACGTAATCGAGCCCGAGCCGCTTGATCTCGTGATCGATCGCGCGCGCGACGATATCGCGCGGTGCAAGCTCGGCGCGCGGGTCGACGTCGGGCATGAAGCGATAGCCGTTTTCCGGCAGCAGCAAGTGCCCGCCCTCACCGCGCACGGCCTCGGTGATCAGGAAATTCTTGACGTCGAGATTGTAGAGGCAGGTCGGGTGGAACTGCATCATCTCCATGTTGGAGACACGGCACCCAGCGCGCCACGCCATCGCGATGCCGTCGCCGGTCGCGCCGCGCGGCGCGGTCGAGAACAGATACGTCCGCCCCGCGCCCCCGGTCGCGAGGATCGTCGCGCGCGCAGTGTACAGTTCGACGCGGCCGGTGGCGCGGTTGACCGCATAGACCCCCCAGACATGCCCCGCGCCCGAATAGCGCTCCTCATGCCGCCCGGTCGCAAGGTCGATCGCGACCATATCGGGGACGAGTGTGATGTTGGGATGCTCGGTCGCGGCGCGCTGCAACGCTTCCTGCACCGCCCAGCCGGTCGCATCGGCGACATGGACGATCCGGCGGTGCGAATGCCCGCCCTCCCGCGTCAGATGGAGCCCGCCGCCCTTGTCGGCATGTTCGGTCGCGAACGGGACGCCGAGTTCGACCAGCCGCGCGATCGCCGCGGGCGCGCGTTCGACCACCATCTCGACCGTCGCGCGGTCGTTGAGGCCCGCGCCCGCGATCATCGTGTCCTCGACATGGCTTTCGAAGGTGTCGCCTTCCTCCAGAACCGCGGCGATCCCGCCCTGCGCCCACGCGGTCGAGCCTTCGTTGAGCTGCCCCTTGGCGAGCACGGTGACCTTGAAGCGATCCGCCAAATTGAGCGCGGCGGTGAGCCCGGCCGCGCCAGACCCGATGATGAGAACGTCGGACTGCATCGCTACTCCACTTCCCGCCCTGGCGGCGTGCCGCGGCGGACCGACGTCATACGCCTGTCACAGCGGCTGGTATCGGGATTTACGGGCCTTGCCTAGCGGAAGGCGGGATGGTGTTGCGTAGGGCTGCGCTGCGGTCTAGCGACGCGGCTCATCCCAGCCGCGGCGGACCTCGACGATGACCCTGCACACTTGGTGGCTGTTTACCGGCGCGGTGTTCCTGCTGTGCGGGACGCCCGGGCCCAACATGCTCCATATCCTGTCGCGCAGCGTCGAGCTGGGGCTGAAGCGCAGCGTCGCGGCGATGGCGGGGTGCCTGCTTGCGCTGGTGCTGGTGCTCACCGCCTCGGCGGCGGGGGTGACGACGCTGCTGCTCGCGGTGCCGGGCGCGTTCGACGTGCTGCGCTATGCGGGGGTGGCGTATTTGATCTACCTCGGGATCAAGGCGTGGCGCAGCAACGTGACGCCGATCGACGTCAGCGAAGGCGAATTGCCGCGTACGCTGTCGCTCCGCGCGCTGTTTCGCGGCGGGTTCGCGATCGGGATCAGCAACCCCAAGCTGATCCTGTTCGCCGCCGCCTTCTTTCCGCAATTCGTCGATCCGGCGTTCCCCAAGCCGCCGCAATTCGCGCTGCTGGTGGTGACCTTCGCGGTGCTGGAGAGCTTCTGGTACGGCGTCTATGCGCTCGGCGGGCGGTCGCTGGCGGGGTATCTCGAGCGGCCTGCGGTCAAGCGGCTGTTCAACCGGGTGACGGGGGTGATCTTCATCGGGTTCGGGCTGGCGCTGCTGCGGACGCGCCATTCGTGAGGGTATTGGCTGTAGCGGCAGGCGGCAGCCGCAACTAGGCGTTCGCCGCGCGCGTCAGGTTGAGGAACACGTCCTCCAGATCCGCCTCGCGCGTCGACACGTCGACGATGCCGTAGCCGTCCGCCTGCACCGCGGCGAGCACTTCGCCCGCGTTGACCTTGTCCTTGGCGTAGGTGATCGCGAGCGTCCGTGTCCCCTTCAGTTCGATCTTCTGGAAGCACGCGTTGGCGGGCGTGACAGCAACGTCGCGGTCGACCGTCACCTCGACCATCTTTTCGGTCGCCTTCGCGAGCAGGTCGCGGGTCGGTTCGTTGGCGATCACCTTGCCGTGGTTGATGATCGCGATCCGGTCGCACAATTCCTCGGCTTCCTCGAGGTAATGCGTCGTCAGCACCACCGTCACCCCCGCCTCGTTGAGCGAGCGGACATAGGCCCAGAGTTGCTGGCGCAGCTCGATGTCGACACCCGCGGTCGGCTCATCGAGCACCAGCACGGGGGGCGAGTGGACCATCGCCTTCGCCACCATCAGGCGGCGCTTCATGCCGCCCGAGAGCGTGCGCGCATAGGCGTTGGCCTTGTCCTCGAGATGCACCGCGCGGAGCAATTCCATCGAGCGGCGCTTCGCCTTCGGGACGCCGTACAGCCCGCCCTGGATTTCGAGCGTCTCGAACGGTGAGAAGAACGGGTCGAACAGGATCTCCTGGTTGACGATCCCGATCGACGCCTTGGCGTTGCGCGGGTGCTGATCGATGTCGAAGCCCCAGATCGACGCGGTCCCGCCGGTCTTGTTGACCAGCCCTGCGAGGATGTTGATCAGCGTGGATTTTCCCGCGCCATTGGGGCCGAGCAACCCGAAGATGGTCCCGCGCGGCACATCGAACGACACGTCGTCGAGGGCCTGCTTGCCGCCTTTGTAGGTCTTGCTCAGGTTGGCGATGGAGATGGCCGCTTCCGTCATGCCGGCTGCTGTACGGGGGCGGGCGGCTGGCGGAAAGGGTAAAACCGTATGTCGGGCACGCGTTTCCCCTTCTCCGTTCGTGCTGAGGTGCGACCGGGTAGCCCCCGCTCGGGGACGTATCGAGGGCGCGTATCGAAGCACGGTTGCGCTCGATGTCCTTCGATACGCGCCCTCGATACGGCTTCGCCTACTCGGTCGCACCTCAGGACGAACGGGAGGTGGGTAGGAAGATCATCCCCCCACCCAAACACACGTTGAAGCTTCCCCCCCGGCTTGCTATCGCGACCGCATGATCGCCCCGCCAGAAATCCTCCGCGTCACCCATGCCCGCAACGTCTGCGACGGCGCGACCGACATTCCCGGCGGCGCGAGCCTCGGCCATCCGCGCGTGTTTCTCGAGATCGACGAGACCGGCTATGTCGATTGCGGCTATTGCGATCGCCGCTTCATCCTGATCGGCGGACCCGCCGACGGTGTCGATCAGGCAACGCTGCATGATCATGGGGATGGCGCAGGCCGCTGAGCCTCCTATATTCGGGGTATGACGAGTCCCGCAGACCCCCGCGCTTTCCTCTATCATGACGGACAGCTGTCCCCCGACGAGGCCCAAGCCCTCACCGCAGCCGCGCTCGGCAAGGCCGATGACGGCGAGCTTTACCTGCAATATCGCAAGTCCGAGGCGTTCGGCTTCGACGATGGCCGGCTGAAGACCGCGAGCTACGACACGCATTCGGGGTTTGGCTTGCGCGCGGTGTCGGGCGAGATGACCGCGTTCGCGCACGCCAACGAACTGAGCGCCGCGGCGATCAAGCGCGCGTCCGAGACGATGGCGCTGATCGATCCGTCCGCCAGCCCCAGGGCAGCACCACCGCGCGCCACCAACCGGCATCTTTACACCGACGCCGATCCGCTCGACCTGATCCCCTTCGCCGACAAGGTGAACCTGTGCCAGACGATCGACGCCGCCGCGCGTGCGCGCGATCCGCGCGTGGCGCAGGTATCGGTCTCGCTGATGGGTAATTGGAACGTGGTCGAGATCGTCCGCGCCGACGGCTTCATGGCGACCGACATCCGCCCGCTGGTGCGGCTCAACGTGTCGATCGTGGTCGAACAGAATGGCCGTCGCGAGACCGGCAGCTTCGGGATCGGCGGGCGCTATCTCTACACCGACCTGATGGAGCCCGCGACGTGGAACCGCGCGATCGACGAGGCGCTGGCGCAAGCCGTCGTCAATCTCGACTCAGTCGCCGCCCCCGCGGGTGAGATGACCGTGCTGCTCGGGCCGGGCTGGCCGGGGATTTTGCTGCACGAGGCGATCGGCCACGGGCTCGAGGGCGATTTCAACCGCAAGGGTACCAGCGCCTTCTCAGGCCGGATCGGCGAGCGCGTTGCGGCCCCTGGCGTGACGGTGGTCGACGACGGGTCGATCGCGGATCGCCGCGGGTCGCTGTCGATCGACGACGAGGGCACGCCGACACAGGAGAACGTGCTGATTGAGGACGGAATTCTCAAGGGTTACATCCAGGACCGGCTCAACGCGCGGTTGATGGGGGTTGCGCCGACGGGCAACGGGCGTCGCGAGAGCTTCGCGCATGCCCCGATGCCCCGGATGACCAACACCTTCATGCGCGGCGGGAACGACGATCCGGCCGAGCTGCTCAGCCGAGTCAAGTCGGGCATCTTCGCCAAGGCGTTCGGCGGCGGGCAGGTCGACATCGTGTCGGGAAAGTTCGTCTTCTCGTGCACCGAGGCGTATCGCATTGAAAACGGCCGCATCGGTGCGCCGATCAAGGGTGCGACGCTGATCGGCGACGGGCCGTCGTGCCTGACCAAGGTCGAGGGGATCGGCAACGATTTCGCGCTCGACGAAGGGATCGGGATGTGCGGCAAGGGCGGGCAGAGCGTACCGGCCGGCGTCGGGCAGCCGACGTTGCTGGTCGGTGGTCTGACGGTCGGCGGGACGGCGATGTAACAGGAAACGGGCGGTTTTTCCGTCACCCTGGCGCTGGCCGGGGTGACGCCGGGGTAGGATGATGACGATGCCGACAGTGTCCCCCTGGCCCGACCTCGACTGGCCCAACTGGCGCGAGACCGCGATCGGGCTCCAGCTGCGGACGCAGATCATCGGCAAGGTCCGGCTCGCGCTGACGCCGTGGCTCAACCATAGCTGGCATGTGCCGTTTTATGTGTCCGCGCGGGGACTTACGACCTCAGCGATCGCTGTCGGCGAGCGGATTCTCGAGATCGAGTTTGACCTGCTCCACGACCGTCTGGTGTTCATGACCAGCGACGGGCGCAGCCGCGGGATCGAGCTGCGCGCCGGCAGCATCGCCGATTTCCACAAGACGGTGATCGCCTGTTTGACCGAGCTGGATATCCCGGCCGCGTTCGACGGCACCCCGAGCGAGATGGCGGACGTGCCCCGTTTCGCGCAGGATACCGCAGAACGTCCCTATAATGGCGACGCTTCGCGCGCGTTCTGGCGCACATTGATCCAGGTTTCGCGCGTTTTCGGGCAGTTCCGCACGGGGTTCCTCGGCAAGGCGAGCCCCGTGCACTTTTTCTGGGGCAGCTTCGATCTTGCGGTCACGCGCTTCTCGGGTCGCGACGCGCCGACTCACCCCGGCGGCTTCCCCGGCCTCCCCGATTCGGTGACGCGCGATGCGTATAGCCATGAGGAGGCGAGCGTCGGATTCTGGCCGGGGAGCGACTCCTATCCGAACGCCTCTTTCTACGCCTACGCCTATCCGGCACCGGAGCGGTATGCCGAGGCAGAGGTCAGCCCGGCGGCAGCGGAATGGAACGCAGGGCTAGGCGAGTTCCTGCTGCCGTATGACGCAGTCCGCACCGCGGCCGATCCGGATGCGGCGCTGCTCGCCTTCTGCCAGTCGACCTATGATGCCGCCGCCGATCTTGCGGGCTGGGATCGGGCTGCGCTCGAATGCCCGACCGGGCGGCAGCGCATCCCCCGCACCGTCTGACCGCTTGCGTCGGAGTCAGCCGCCTGTAACCATGCGGCTCGATCAGGGGGTGCGTGCGATGAAGAAAGTCCTGTCCGTTCTCATGAGCATGGCGATCGTCGCCAGCCCGGCCGGGGCGCAATCGGGCGACCGTACCCAGCGGTTGCTCGGCGAACTCGCCGATGCGCCCGGCCCGCCCGGGTTCGAGGAAGCGGTGCGCGCGGTGATGGTGCGCGAGCTCAAGCCGCTGGCGGACAAGATCAGCTATGACGGGGTCGGCTCGGTGATCGCGCAGCACGGGTCGAGCGGGCCCAAGGTGATGCTCGATGCGCATATGGACGAGCTCGGCGGGGTGGTACGGCGCGTGACGCCGACGGGGTATCTGTCGATGCAGATGCTCGGCGGCTGGCTCGACCAGGCGCTGCCCGACCAGCGCTGGATCATCATCGGCAAGAAGGGCCCGGTCCATGCCGTCACCGGGATCCGCGACATCCATGTCGTGCCGGCGGACGAACGGACCAAGGTCTATCCGCGCGACACGCTCTTTCTCGACGTCGGCGCGAAGACCCCCGCGGAGGTGGCGGCGCTCGGGCTGTCGCCGGGGGATCCGGTCGTGCCGGATTCGCCGTTCACGGTGATGGGCAAGGGCGACCGCTATCTCGGCAAGGCGTGGGACGACCGGGTCGGGCTCGCGGTGCTCATCGAGGCGCTGCGGCGGTTGCGCATCTCCGGCCACCCGAACCAGTTGTTCGTCGTCGCGACGGTGCAAGAGGAAGTGGGCTTACGCGGCGCGCGGACCTCGGCGGACCTGATCAAGCCCGACGTGGGCATCGCGATCGAAGGCGGGATCACGGGCGACAGCCCGGGGCGCAACCCGGAGGAGACGCAGGCTGTACTCGGCGGTGGGCCCGGGATCTTCCTCTACGATTCGAGCACCCTGCCCAACCGCAAGTTCGTCCGGCTGGTCGACGAGACCGCGCAGGGCGCGCGCATTCCGCTCCAGCATGATCTGGTGCAGGGTTACGGCGACGACAGCGCGGCGATCCAGGCGACCAATGGCGGGGTGCCGACGGTCAACCTCGTCGTCCCCGCGCGCTATACGCATGCGCATAACGGCATCATCGATCGCGCGGATTTCGACCGGATGGTCGACCTCGTCGTCGCGCTGATCGGGAAGCTGGATGCGAAGACGGTCGCGGATCTGCGCGACTTCACGCCGGGGAAGGAATGACGGCATGAGCCTGGTCGAAGTCGGGCGCTTCGGGCGCAACGAGGCGTATATCGTGATCGGGCGGCTGGAGTCCGAAGGGATCATGGCGATTGCGTTGGATGGGAATGCCTCCATCGCGGATGGGAGCCAGTTCTTTATTCCCGTGCGGGTGATGGTGGACGACGAGGATGTCGACGTGGCGCGGGGGATATTGGGGGCGGCGGGCTGAGGGGGGTTCGTCGGTGCGTTGGGATGGGGTGCTCTGCGAGGCCTCCCCCACCCCCTACCCCTCCCCTGAAGGGGAGGGGCAAGAAAAAGAAGAAGAAGAAGAAGAAGATTAGCCCCTCCCCTTCAGGGGAGGGGTTGGGGTGGGGCCGTGCAACGCGCTCGGCATCGGAGAGTCTCGGCACCATCCCACGCGCACTTCTCCCGATTGCGATCGAAACGACCAGACAAAGAGATACCGCTACCGCAAACCTGCCTCATTTTCAGGCATGCGTTCGCACCTGCACATAAAATTTACGCAATCTTAAACCTGTCGCCGCGCCGCGACCGCGGAATCGCGTTCCGGGACGTTTGGCACGCTGATTGCAGAACAGAACCCCAGGACCAATGAACAGGGGGGTTCGCGCGTGAAGCTCGTCATAGGCATTATCAAGCCATTCAAGCTCGACGACGTGCGCGAGGCGCTGACTGAGATCGGCGTCGCGGGCATGACGGTCACCGAAGTGAAGGGTTTCGGCCGCCAGAAAGGCCAGACCGAAATCTACCGCGGGGCCGAATACAGCACCAACATGGTCCCCAAGATCAAGATCGAGGTCGTCTGCGGCAGCGATATCGCGTCGCGCGTGGTCGAAGCGATCCAGGCATCCGCCAACACCGGCGCGATCGGTGACGGCAAGATTTTCGTGCTCGATGTCGGTCAAGCGGTTCGGATCCGCACCGGCGAAACCGACGAGACCGCGCTGTGAGGGGGGTAGAGATGAAGCCAGGAATCAAGACGGGTTTGGCGGTTCTGGCGGGGGCGACCGCCTTCGCGGCGCTGCCCGCCTGGGCACAGGCTGCGGCCGGCCCGATCAAAGCCCCCGATGCCGCCCAGATGGCGACGATGGTCAACAAGGGCGATACCAGCTGGATGCTGATCTCGGCAGCGCTCGTGCTGATGATGTCGGTACCCGGCCTCGCGCTATTCTACGGCGGCCTCGTCCGCACCAAGAACATGCTGTCGGTGCTGATGCAGGCGATGATGATCGTCTGCGTCGCGGCGTTGCTGTGGGTGACCTACGGTTATTCGATGGCGTTCACTTCGGGCGGCGAGAACCACTTCTTCGGGGGCCTGTCCAAGGCGTTCCTCAAGGGCGTTGACGGCACCACGCTTGCCGCGACCTTCTCGAACAACGTCTACATTCCCGAACTCGCCTATGTCTGCTTCCAGATGACCTTCGCGTGCATCACGCCCGCGCTGATCGTTGGCGCGTTCGCCGAGCGGGTGAAGTTCACCCCGCTGATCATCTTCGTCGTGGCGTGGCTGACCCTGGTCTATTTCCCGATCGCCCACATGGTGTGGTACTGGGCTGGCCCGGATTTCCTCCCCGATGCGCCGACCGATGGTGGCTGGCTGTTCAACCTCGGCGCGCTCGACTTTGCGGGCGGAACCGTGGTCCACATCAACGCTGGCATCGCCGGCCTGGTCGGCTGCCTCGTGATCGGTCCGCGGCTTGGCTTCGGCCGCGAGCCGATGCCGCCGCACTCGCTGACGATGACGATGATCGGCGCAAGCCTGCTGTGGGTCGGCTGGTTCGGCTTCAACGCAGGGTCCAACCTCGAGGCGAACGGCGTCACCGCGGTCGCGTTCATCAACACCTTCGTCGCCACCGCCGCCGCTGCGGTCTCCTGGGCCGTGATCGACCAGATCGTCCACAAGAAGCCGTCGCTGCTCGGCGCGGTGACGGGGGCGGTCGCCGGGTTGGTCGCAATCACGCCGGCATCGGGCTACGCCGCGCCGATGACGTCGATCGTGCTCGGGCTGATCGTGTCGCCGATCTGCTTCATCTTCGTCACCTATGTGAAGGCGTGGCTGAAGTATGACGACTCGCTCGACGTGTTCGGGGTCCATTGCGTCGGCGGGATCGTCGGGGCGCTGGCCACCGCGATCGTCGCGGCGCCGTCGCTCGGCGGCCAGGGCTATTTCGATTACACCAAGTTCCCCGCGGTCGCGGTTGCGGCGGCCGACTACAGCATGTCGGCGCAGCTGGTGAAGCAGATCACCGCGGTCGGCATCACTTTGGTGTGGTCGGGCGGCGTCTCCGCCGTGCTGTTCCTCGCGCTCAAGTACACGATCGGCCTGCGCCCGACCGAAGAGGTCGAGCACAACGGGCTCGACATCACCGAGCATGGCGAGCGCGCCTACAATTATTGACGAGTTCGGCCGCCGGGTCGGTGACCCGGTGGCTCCACGATGTTCCTCCTGCGGACGACCTAAGGCCGGTGCGGCAACGCACCGGCCCTTTTTTATGCAGGCGACCGCAGTGCCAGGAACCGCGACCGTTGCGCGGTGCCGCTCAGGCGAACAGGCCGTGGAGGTACCAATGCCCGTCGCGCGCTTCGCCCTCTGCCGCAGCGTGGCGGAAAATCCAGAAGCGCCGCCCGCGCCGGTCCTGGACGCGGAAATACTCGCGCACCGAAGGAGCCGCTTCCTGCGGAGGGCCTTCGGTTTCGATCCGTTCGGGTCCGTCGAAGTGGATTACGTCGTGCAGCTTCCGCTGCCAGCGAAAGCGCTGCGGCGGGCCCTCCCCGCCCGGCGCGGTCACGTCGATCCGTTGCGGCGGATCGCACAAATGGATCGGGCGCAGCGCAGCGTCGTGGAGATCGCTCGCCAGAGCCGCGGGCGGAAGGTCCGTCGGTTCGGGGATGCCGAGGAGGCCTTGCTGCGGTTCCGCACGATCGTGCGCTCCGGACCGGACCGTCCTCCGGCGCGCGACGGGACTTGGATCGGCGGGCGGCGCGGTGCTGCGATCGGCGATTGCCCCGCCGTCCAGATCCAGTTCGGTCGGCGCGAGCGGCTCGATCCGCGGAACCGACAAGCGGACCAGATCGACCCCGGCGCCGGGGTCGTGCGGATCGACCAAGGGATCGGCGCGCGCACCGATCCGCTCGCGGAACAGCCGGAGCAGCGTCGGCGGGTCGCGGGCCGGCAGATTGAGCGCGACCGAAAGATCGCACACGCGCCCATCGCTGCGGAACAGGCGCACGGCAAAGCGACGTCCACCTTCGTGGCAGGCGGTCAGCGCCGTGGATGCTTCAGTCACGAGCTGCTCGATCATCGCCAGGATCTCGCGCGGTCGCCCGATCGGTGCGTTGAGGCGGCGTTCGAAGACGAGTGCGGGTAACCGACGGCGGGGGCGAAGCGGCGTGTCGTCCTCCCCCAACAGCCGTTCGAGGCTTTCGCCGACGTCGGAACCGAACCGTGCCGTGATCGCCGCCGGGCGCTGCCCCGCCAGATCGCCGATCGTCTTTACCCCCGCGTCGCGCAGCGCGGCGAGCGTCTCGTCATCGGTGCGCAGCGCCGCGATGTCGAGCCGGCGTAACGCGGCGGCCTCGCTGGCGGCGGGCATCGTCTGGAACCGGGCGAGCGCCTGCGCAGCGTCCGGACCGTGCGCGACCGCGTGGCGCAGATGCGCGCTCCATGGCGCGAGGCGCGATTCGAGATCCGCGATCAGCGCGTCCTCGCCCCCGAACGGAACCGCACAGTCGGTAATGTCGAGCGTCACGCCGTCCGCCTCGTCGAGCGCGACCATCGGGGTGTAGCGTTCGCACAAATCCGCGATCCGCTCGATCCAGTCCTGATCGGCGGACGATGCGCTGTCATGGACCGCGAGATCGGCGTGGATCGACCGCGCTTTCGCGAGCGTCATTCCGGGCGCTACGCCGATCGCCTGTGCGCGGGGATCGACCGCGGTGATCCGAGTCTCGCCGCGATGGTTCTCGACGAAAACGCACGGTGCGTCCGAAGAAAGGTCCGCGCCTGGCGCGCGCGCTAACCGGTCGCTCGACAGGAACGGGAACCACACGGCGAGATACCGCGACGGACGTTTTGTGGGTTGGGGCGATGGCGCTGCGCGCCCAGTCGGCACGACCGCAGCGCCGCGACGATGCGGCGCCGGAGCAAGCTTTTCAGCGGCGCTGCGGCGCATGGCAAGGGGCGCGGTCACGCTTGTTCATCGTCTGTTCTCTATGGTGTGGATTGGGTCCGCGAGTCAACACGATCGTCGGCGGATCGAGCGGTGCCCCCCGGCAGTGTCACAGCCGCCCGTTGACCTTGTGTTGCTGCAATGCAACAGGGCGCGGGAAACGCTTCATCCGAAAGGATCACTTAGACCTTTCATGTGTTTGGGCGTCGTCAATGGAGAACACACATGCGTAAAATTTTGATGGTTGCAGCAGCAGTCGCCGCGTTTTCGGCAACGGCCGTGTCGGCTCAGGAAGTCACCACGACGTCCGCCAGCGAAGGCAACAACACCTCGTTCCGCGGGTTCCGCCTCGAAGGCAACCTCGGTGGTGATCGTTTCCAGTCGCAGGGCCGCCACGAAGACAAGTTCGGCTACGGTGCCACGATCGGCTTCGACGGCGTGATCGCTGACCGTATCGTCGTCGGTCCGGAAGCGACCTACTGGCGCGCGAACAACTGGACCGAGAATTGCGGCGCAGCGACCGGTGGGTCGGTTTGCCACAAGTCGTTCGAGGAATTCGGCGTTGGCGTCCGCGCCGGCTACCTGCTGACCCCGCGCGCGATGGTCTTCGCCAAGGGCGGTTACGTCACCAACGAGCAGCGCAAGGCGTATAACTCGGCAACCCCGGGTGCGTCGTATTACGACCACTTCAACACCACCGGCTACCAGGTCGGCGGCGGTGCCGAATACACGGTCACCGAGGGTCGTCTGCCGGTCTACGTCAACGCGCAGTATGTGTTCTCGCAGTATAACGACCACACCTCGCGTCACCGCATCATGGGCGGCGTCGGCGTTCGCTTCAAGTAAGCGTAACTCAACCCGTTCGAGAAGGGCGCTCCCAGCGATGGGCGCGCCCTTTTTCGTGGGAAATCACCAGTTCCACATGCTGCCATCACGCAGCCGCGCGATCGGCAACTGGCGCGGCGTGTAGGGGTATGTCGCGGCCAGCGCTTCATCGATGTCAACGCCGTGCCCGGGCGCATCGCCCGGATGGAGCATTCCGTCTGCGAAGCTGTAGTGATGCGGGAAGACCGCGTCGGTTTCCGCGCTGTGCGGCATATATTCCTGGATCCCGAAATTGGGGACCCAGCTCTGGAAATGGAGCGCCGCGCCCATCGTCACGGGCGAAAGATCGGTCGCGCCGTGGCACCCGGTGCGGACCTGCCAGACCGCCGCGAAATCCGCGATGCGGCGCAGATGCGTGATCCCGCCGGCCCCGACGATCGTCGCGCGGATGTAGTCGATCAGCTGGTTCTGGATCAGGTCCTTGCAATCCCACAGCGTGTTGAACACCTCGCCCACCGCGAGCGGGGTGGTGCTGTGCTGGCGGATCAGCTGGAACGACTCCTGGTTCTCGGCCGGCGTCGGGTCCTCGAGCCAGAACAGATCATACGGTTCGAGCGACTTGGCGAGTTTCGCGGCCTCCTGCGGGGTCAACCGGTGGTGCGCATCGTGGAGCAACAGCGGCGCCTCGCCGAAGCTGGTGCGCAGCGCGTCGAACAGGCGGGGCGTGTGCCGCAGATATTCGGGGGTCGACCAGATCGTCTCGCTCGCGAGCGCGGCGTCGGCGGGTTCGTAGACGTGTTTGTCCTTCGACACGCCATACGGTTTGTCGAGCCCCGGCACCCCGCTCTGCGCGCGGATCGCATGATAGCCGAGGTCGATGTAGCGCGCGACCGCATCGGTCGTCTCGGCGATGTCGCGGCCATTGGCGTGGCCGTAGACCGTCACGCCGTCGCGACTCTTGCCGCCGAGCAGATCGTAGAGCGGCGCGCCCATCGCCTTGCCCTTGATGTCCCACAGCGCGACGTCCACCGCGGCGATCGCGCGCATCGTGACCGGACCGCGCCGCCAATAGGCGCCCCGGTACAGCAATTGCCAGATATCCTCGATCCGCCGCGCATCCCGCCCGATGAGCAGGGGACAGACATGGTCCTCGAGATAGCTGGCGACCGCCTTCTCGCGCCCGTTGAGCGTGGCGTCGCCGATCCCGTAGACGCCCTCGTCGGTAACGATCTTGAGCGTGACGAAATTGCGCCCCGGGCTCGTCACGATGACACGGGCTTCGCGAATGCGCATCTGGGCTTGTCCTCTCGACCGGCGGTTACGCTAGCCCGCCAGAGCGGGCGCGTCCAATCGCGAGGCCGAGGGTCAGGCCGGGTGCGTCACTTGCTCGGGGCCGTGGGTCGGATGTTGCTGTGCGCGAACGCTTCCACGATCGGCGCCGGGTCTTCGAATTCAGCGTCATAGCGAAACGGCGTTGCCAGACGCGCCCAGGAATGGGCCGACCGCGTGAAGATCTCCGCGATCGGGCGGACCCAGTCCATGTCGTCGAGCGAACTCGGGCGAACGATCACGGTGTCGGGCGAGCCGGTCGTCGTCGTATGCGTCCAGGTCGCGCACGCTGGGCACAGATACCGCGTCGAGGTCGCCCCGGACTCCGCCTGTTTGTCGAGCACGCGCGGCGCGACGTCGGACAGCAGCGCAAACCCGGCCGCGGGGACGGCCATGCCGAGCGAGAACGCCGAGGCGCTCATTTGCTGGCAGTCGGTGCAATGGCACGCCATCGTGAAGAGCGGCGCCTGGTCGACGCGGTAGCGGATCTGGCCGCAGAAGCAGCCGCCATCGAGCGGGAGGGGGAAATCGGTCATGCGCCGGACAACGTGCAACCGTACGATCGGTCGCACCGCGGCGCACATAGTTTGTCGAATCGACAGTGCCCCGGCCTGAAGCTACTGCTTGCCGGTGATCGCCTTTGCAGCCCTTCTGCGCAGCCATGCCGCGACCGCCTGGACGGTGATCGTCTGCGCGGTCCTGCTGCGCGCGATCGTCCCGGCGGGGTTCATGCCGATGGTAAGCGCGAACGGCGTGGCGATCGTGGCGTGTCCGGGAATGGCGTCTGCCCAGCACGGCAACGATGCGTCGGTGGATCCGATGCCCGGGATGGTGCACCACGCAAGCCCCGATCATCCCCAAGACAAACAGCCGGCGCCCGCAAAGTCCGACGGGCCGTGCGCCTTCACCGGCTTGACCGCACCAAGCATCGGCGGCGCGGATAGCGTGCTGCTGGCGATCGCGCTGGCAATCGTGTCCGCCGCCGCGTTGCTCCAACGGCCTGCTCGCGGGATCACGCCGCGAGGCTTTTTGCGCCCACCCTTGCGGGGTCCGCCCGCCCCCCGGTGACGGTGTCGCCAGCGCGGCACCCTGATGGACCGATCGCGTGCCCGACGGCGCGCGCCTTTGCGAACGGCCATGGCCGGGATCGAACGGGAAATTTTCATGACCAACCGCCTCTGCCCGCGCGGTGCCGCGCTCGCGCAGCCGCCCGCCAGCCGCCCGGCCCGACCGTGAGCGTCCAGACCGCCGGAACCCGCTGGTACAACAGCGTGTGGCGCTGGCATTTCTATGCCGGGCTGATGTGCATCCCGTTCGTGCTGTGGCTCGCGCTGACGGGGGCGGCCTATCTGTGGCGTCCGCAAGTCGAGGCGTGGCTCGACCAGCGGTTCGATCACCTCGCGACCGCTGCGCCCGCGCAGTCGCCCGATGCGCAGGCCACGGCGGCGGAGCGCGCGGTGCCGGGATCGACGCTCCGCAGCTACGGACTGCCCGCGGCGCCGGGGCAGGCGGTGCGGATCATCGTCGAGCGCGACGGCGTGGCCAGCCGGGTCTATCTCGATCCGGCGAGCCTGCGCGTGCTCCATGTCGTGCCCGAGGCGGCGCGCCCGTTCGCGGTGCTGTCGCGGTTGCACGGCGAACTGCTCGCCGGAGCGATCGGGAGCTATCTCGTCGAGATCGCGGCGTGCTGGGCGGTGACGATGCTGCTGACCGGGGTGTATCTGTGGTGGCCGCGCGGGCGACGCGGGCTTGGCGGCGTGCTGTATCCCCGCCTCGGGCGAGGCAAGCGCGTGTTCTGGCGCGATCTGCACGCCACCGCCGGGATCTGGGTCTCGGTCTTCGCGCTCGGGCTGATCCTGACCGGGCTGCCATGGACGAAGGGCTGGGGCAGCTATCTGGTCGAGATCCGCACGCTGACGGGAACCAATGCGGGGCCGGTCGACTGGACGATCGGTGGCAAGGCTCCGGTCGCGGCGGACGCCCCCGATTCGCACGCCGGGCACGCTGGAATGACGATGGGAATGGCGCCGGCACGCTTGCCCACCGCGATCGCTGCGGGTGACCTGACGCGCGTCGTGGCGACGGCGCGCCCGCTCGGGATCGCGGCGCCGGTGATGATCGCGCCGCCCAAGACGCCCGGAGCGCCGTGGTCGGTGCGGTCCGATGCGGCGGACCGTCCGCTCCGGTCGGAAGCGGAGATCGACGGGGCGACCGGCCGCCTGATCGGCCGCAGCGGGTTCGCCGAGCGGCACTGGATCGACCGGCTGATCGGCTATGGCATTGCGGTCCACGAGGGCGCGCTGTTCGGGCTCGCCAACCAGATCGCGGGGACGATCGTCGCGCTGCTGCTCGCGCTGCTGGCGGGATCGGGCGCGGTGCTGTGGTGGCGCCGGCGTCCGGTCGGGCTGCTCGGCGCGCCGCTTCCGCTGACGCGACCACGGTTCGGGCCGGTGCTGGTCGCCGCGATCGTGGTGCTGGGGGTCTATATGCCGATGTTCGGGGCGACCTTGCTGCTGGTGCTGGCGGTGGAACGGCTGGTGCTGCGAAACCTGCGCGGGCCGCGGCGGTGGTTGGGGTTGGCGCGGGGGTGAGGATTGGGGGAACGAGCGCCGTTCGAGCACGATCGGACCGCGACTGGCCCTGTGCCGGCGCATCTGGATGGGATCGCAGCCTGGGGTACCAGAGGAGTACCAGACAGACAGCGTTGGTCCTTGTCGAGAAGACGCTACGGTGCGCGCCATGAGCATGGCTGTGATAGACGACAATATGCGGGCGGCGATCCTGCGCCTGACGATCGCCGAGCGGGAATGCCTCAAGCGCTGTCTGGACCACCAGACCGCCAAGCAAATGGCGCTCGATCTCGGCATTTCTCCACACGCCGTGGAAAAGCGGTTGAAAATGGCCCGCGCCAAGCTGGGTCTGTCCTCATCGCTCGAAGCGGCCAAGCTGGTCGAGGCGGTGGAGCGGTCCGGTCGGCTGGGACCCGACGCGTCGGACCTTCCGCAGGGCGACTTCGGGCGCGATCAGGACGGCGCTACTGCCGCCCCGCGCAACGAGACCGCGCGGATTACCCTGCGGCACCGTATCTATCTGGTCTCCGGAGCAATCCTCATGAGCATTTTTGCCGCAGCCGCCATCCTGATCTGGGTTCAATCTTCCGGCGCGATCGCGGGGCAGGCCGGCGCGCCCGCAACCGTTCCGGCGGCATCGTCGGTCGCACCCAGCTCCGTGCCGACCGCCGGGACTGAGGCTGCGTTGCGGCGCCTGGTCGCCGGGCTGGCAAGCGGCTCGCCCGACTATGACAAGCTCTCTCCGCGGTTCGCCGAGGTCGTCCGCGGGGATTTGCCGATGACGCATCCGATGTTCGAGAAACTGGGCGCGCTCAAGTCGGTCACGTACCGTGGGCACAGCATGATGGGCGACGATGCCTACAATCTGGTATTCGCCAATGGCGAGGTCTTCATGTCGGTCGCGCTCGACCCTGAAGGCCGGATGGCGGGTGGCATTCTGCGACCGGGGGGTGCGGTTCCCTATCGCTAAGAGCGGGGTATGTTGCTGCATCCAGCAGAACCATCAGCGGTATGCTGACCCCAGCCAGAGGCCGGGGTCGGGGCCGGTGCCGCTTACTCCGCCGGCAGGTAAATCTCCCCGCCCTTCTCCCGGAACGTCTCGCTCATCGCAGCCATCCCGGCCTCCGCATCGGCGTGCGTCGTGCCCTTGGCAAAGGCCGCGCGCTCCGCATCGACGCCAGCCGCACCGCCCGCCGCGAGGAACCCGTCCGCCGGGCCGTTCTGCTTCGCCGCGAAATCCCGCACTTCCTGCGTGATCTTCATCGAGCAGAACTTCGGTCCGCACATCGAGCAGAAATGCGCGGTCTTGGCGCCTTCCGCGGGGAGCGTCTGGTCGTGATACTGCTCCGCCGTGTCCGGATCGAGCGACAGGTTGAACTGGTCGCGCCAGCGGAAGTCGAAGCGCGCGCGCGACAGGGCGTCGTCGCGCATCTTGGCGGCGGGATGCCCCTTCGCCAGATCGGCGGCGTGCGCGGCGAGCTTGTAGGTCACCACGCCGACCTTGACGTCGTCGCGGTCGGGCAAGCCGAGATGCTCCTTGGGGGTGACGTAGCAAAGCATCGCGGTGCCATACCAGCCGATCATCGCCGCACCGATTCCGCTGGTGATATGGTCATAGCCCGGCGCGATATCGGTGGTGAGCGGCCCGAGCGTGTAGAACGGCGCCTCGCCGCACACTTCGAGCTGCTTTTCCATATTCTCCTTGATCTTGTGCATCGGCACGTGGCCGGGGCCTTCGATCATCACCTGGACGTCGCTCTTCCACGCGCGGTGGGTGAGTTCGCCCAAGGTGTAGAGCTCGCTGAACTGTGCTTCGTCGTTCGCGTCGGCGATCGAGCCGGGGCGGAGGCCGTCGCCGAGTGAGTAGGCGATGTCATACGCCTGCATGATCTCGGTGATCTCGTCGAAGCGTTCGTAGAGGAAGCTCTCCTTGTGGTGCGCGAGGCACCATTTCGCCATGATCGAGCCGCCGCGCGAGACGATCCCGGTGACGCGCTTGGCGGTCATCGGGATATAGGCGAGCCGCACGCCCGCGTGGATCGTGAAGTAATCGACGCCCTGCTCGGCCTGTTCGATCAACGTGTCGCGGAAGATCTCCCAGGTCAGGTCCTCGGCGACGCCGCCGACCTTTTCGAGCGCCTGGTAGATCGGCACGGTGCCGATCGGGACGGGCGCGTTGCGCAGGATCCATTCGCGCGTGTCGTGGATGTTGCGGCCCGTCGACAGGTCCATCACCGTGTCCGCGCCCCAGCGGATCGACCAGACCATCTTGTCGACCTCGGCCGCGACGTTCGACGCGACCGCCGAATTGCCGATGTTGGCGTTGATCTTGACCAGAAAGTTGCGGCCGATCGCCATCGGCTCGGATTCGGGGTGGTTGACGTTGTTGGGGATGATCGCGCGGCCGCGGGCGATTTCGTCGCGGACGAATTCGGGGGTGACGTAATCGGGGATGCTCGCGCCGAACGATTCGCCGTCGCGGATCAGTTTCTCCTTGGCCGCCGCGCGACCGAGGTTCTCGCGGATCGCGACATATTCCATTTCGGGGGTGATGATGCCGCGGCGCGCGTAATGCATCTGGCTGACGTTTGCGCCCGCCTTGGCGCGCAAGGGGCGCTTGATGACGTTGGGGTATTGCGGGACGCCTGCCGAGCGATCGGGGCCGGTGAGGCCATTGTCCTCGGGGCGGATTTCGCGTGCGTCATAGGATTCGACGTCGCCGCGCGCGAGGATCCAGTCGCGGCGGAGCTGCGGGAGCCCCTGGTTGATGTCGATCTGTGCGCGGGGGTCGGTGTACGGGCCGGAGGTGTCGTAGACCCGGAGGGGTGGTTCCAGCGCGGACGGATCGAGCATGATCTCGCGCATCGCGACGCCCGCGCCGGGGATGTTGGCGCTGGGGACATGGATTTTCCGCGAGCCACGGATCGCTCCGGTGGTGACGCCAATTTCGGTGCGGGCAGGTATGTCGGCCATTGTGTCGCTCCTCAAAATCGGACGAGCGACAACGGAACCCGGGCGTGGACACCGCTCCCTCCCTCCGCCCGTGCTAACGGGATCAGGTTCAAACGGGTCGTGGCTTCAGCCACCTCTCAGCTGCTCTGGCGCAGCCCCCCGGGGAATATCAGTCTTGTACGCGGTTCACACCGCGATGAAAAGCGCCGTCAGCTGGCGGCGCTGGTTTTGATCGTGCCGTTGATGCCCGCCGGGAAGAAGCCCCCGCCGACGACCGCGTTGCGGTTGAGATAAACGACGTTGAGCACCTGCCCCGGCGTGCGGCTGAAGGTGATACCGTTCGCGTCGGTGGGGACGAGATTGGCGGTCGTGCCGTCGCCGATCCCCTGGTCGAGGTCGCTCGTCCCGTCGAGGCTGTCGCGCGCATCGCTGATCGCGTTCGCCTTGATCCGCAGCGACGGCGTTGCGATTCCCTTGGTGTAGAGGACGGTGCGGATCAGCCCGGCGTGATACGCCTCGGTCGCGAGAATGCCCGCCGCCGCGTCGATCAGCAGCGCCTGCGCGATCAGCGGGGCGGCACCCTTATAGGCGGTGACGCCGACGTCTTCGAAGATGAACGCCGCGAGCAGGAAATTCTCGTCGCTGGCGTACGGGTCGAAGGTGTCGGTCATCCCGATGATCCCCGCCGCACGCGCCGCCAGGGTGAACGCGCCGTTCGCGCCGCCGTCGATGTTGATCGCGGGCTGCGCGACGGTCGAGGTGCCGAGCACCGAGCGCAGGAACGCGACGTGCGCGACCTCGTCTGCCGCGATCTCACGCGCATATTCGCGCACGACCGGGTCGGTGAAGGTGACTTGCCGCCCGCCGGTGACCGCCCCTTGCGCGCCCGTGCCGGTCAGCAATGCAGCGGGAAGCCCCGCGCCCGTCACTGCAAAGCTATAGAATTGCGCCTCGAGATATTCGAGGTTGAGCGCGAAGTTGAACGTGTCCTGGTCCTTGAGCACGTCGGTCGACGCGGGACTGGGGGTGGCAGTCGCCGTCGCGGTCGGCGTGGGCGTCGGGGGAATGAGGCTGTTGGTGTCGTTATTACTGCAAGCGGCGAGCAACGCGCCGCCACCGGCCACTACCGAAGCAGCGCCCGCGGTGCGCAGGAACTGGCGGCGGGCATCGCGGCGGCGGTCGCTCGCGTCGATCGCCTGAAGAAGAAGGTCGCTATCGATCACTGGAAACACTCCGGTACGGGCGCGAAAAAGGAAAAGGGCATCGGACAGGCGTCAGTTGGTGGCGCTGGTCGCGATCGAGCCGTTGACACCGTTGGGGAAGAAGCCCCCCTTCGAGACCGGCAAGGTGTTGAGATACAGGATGTTGAGCACGTTCCCGGTAGCGCGGCCGAACGTAAGGCCATCCTGCCCGGTGGGCACGATGTTGGACGCGGTCAGACCGTTCAGCGCGGGTGCCTGGCTGTTCGCGATCGTCACCGGAGAAATGCCCTGGTCGAAATCGCTGATCCCGTCGAGCGCATCGCGCGTGTTCGAGATCGCATCCGCATTGGTGCGCAGGCTCGGCGTGGCGACGCCCTTGGAATAGAGCACGGTGCGGATGATCGACGCGTGATACGCCTCCGCCGCAAGGATTCCGGCGGCAGCTTCGAGATAGACCTTGCTGGTCAGCAGCGCCGATGCGCCGCGATAGGCGGTGACGCCGACGTCCTCGAACAGGAACGCCGCCTGCAGGAAGGCCTCGTCGCTGGCATAAGGGTCGAACGCGGCGCCGGTCGCCACGATCTTCGCCGCCTGCGCCGCGAGGCTGAACGCGCTGGTCGCGGTCGAGCCGATGTCGATCGCAGGCTGTGCGACCGCTGCGGTGCCGAGCTGCGCGCGGAGGAAGGTGACGTGTGCGATCTCGTCCTGCGCGATTTCGCGTGCATATTGCGCGACGACCGGATCGGTGAAGTTCACCTGCCGCCCGCCGCTGACCGCGCCCTGCGTGGTCGTGCTCGCACTGCCGGGCGTCAGCAGCGTGGTGGGAAGCCCGGTGCCGAAAGCGGCGAAGGAATAGAATTGCGCCTCGAGATATTCGAGGTTGAGCGCGAAATTGAGGATCGCGGCGTCGTTGTTGGCGGCCTGCGCGAATGCGTTGCTGCCGACTGCGACCGCGGTCGCGCCGACGGCTGCAATTGCGCCCGCGCCCAGCGCGGTACGGAAGAATTCGCGGCGTTCGCTACGGCGTTCTGCCCGCGAATCAAGCCGTTCGATCAGTTGTTCGTCGGTATCGGTCATCGCAGCGAAGCCTTCATCCTGGAAACACGCCAAGCGTTCGGGTTTGCGTGGCACCGTGCGGCGCGCGACGCAAGCCGGGAATGGCGCTCCGGCGCGACGGTTCGTCGCGCCGGAGGAGTCGCTGCGGGGATCGTTGGCTTAGAAGGTGTAGGCGACGCCGGCCGCGCCGACCCACTGGTTGCGCGAGCCCCGCGATCCGCACGATCGGCGCGTCCGCGAAGCTGCCGAGCATGCGCGAATAGGTGCCGCCCGCGACGAGCTTGAAGCCATGGAGCAAGTCGCCGGTCAGCGAATAGGTCGCGAGACCGCCGACCGAATAGTTCTTCCAGCCCTTGCCGGTGCTGTAGGTCGGAAGCCCGCTGGCGAGGCTCTGCGCTGGGGTGATGCTGAAGTAGGTCGCGCCATAGCCACTCTCGACATATTGCGCGGTGCCGAACAGCGCGACCGCCGCCTTGCGGCTGAGCGGGGTCAGATAGTTGATCGACGGCTGCAGGATGCTCGACTTGTGGACGTTGTTGACGTCGTGGCGCATGCTGATCGACACCGACAGCTTGTCATACGGGCTAGTGATGACGCCGGTCTTGCCGAGGCCGATATAGCCGCCGAGTTCGATCGCGGTATCGATCTTGCCGAGCGCGCGGACGCGCAGATCGTCGATGTTCTTCGGGCTCTGGCGGTCGAAATTGACCACGCCGATCGGGCCGAACTGGATGTCCCAGCGCTGGCCAGGCTGGTTGCGGGCAAGATCGAGGCTGGCGCGGTTGCCGATGACCGAGAAGTTGAAGCCCTTGACCGAACCGATCACGACCGGCGCCGGAACGACGCGATAGTCGTTCGAGCCGTCGTAATCCGGCAGATACGCCGCGCCGACGCCGACGGTGACCGTGTCCTTGTCGAACTCGTCCGCAATCTGGTTGTTGTCGGCGGGCGCCGGCACCGCCTGCTGCGCGAGCGCGGGTGCGGCGGAGGCGAGCAACAGGACGGTTGCGGCGGCGAAGATGGAACGATGGGTCACGGGCGGCTCCGGGAATTCAGGAAGGGGCAAGACGATAATCGGGTACGAAACGCGGATTGTGTCGGGCGCGTAACGCGATGCAGTGGGATTGTTTCCGTGCCGTCGGGGTCAGAGCAGATATCGCATCCGGACCTGTTGCCGATCTGCATCACTCGACAGCGTGAAGCGCGCGGCAGCGAAGCGCGGCGGACCGAAGGTCACCGACGGATTGCGTGAAAAACCGAAGCCTTCGCGGGGAATTCCGGCGAACGTGTCGAGTTTGTGGTTGTCGTTCTCGTCATGGATCACCGCGACGGCATAATTTCCGTACGGGAGCCCGTCGAAGTGGATGCTGGTCATGTTTGCGGGGATCGAACGCGTCGTTGCCCGGGCATCGTCGACGCAGGCGGGGAAATTGTCGGGGTCCGCGGTCAGGCAGACGCGCACCATCCCCTTGGCCGAGCGCAAGTTCGAAACGTCGACGGCGAGCTCACTGGTCCCCACCGCGCCCGGCAAGGCCAGGAGCACCACCATGCCCGCGGCCGCGATCGACGCCAGCCTTGGCATGTTCGCGCGTGAAATTCCCGACGCCGCGGTCGGTGCCGCAGACCCGGTCCCAGAAACGGAAGTAGAGACCATAATTCCCTCGGTACAGTTCATGGTGTCGCTGATGATGGCTCGCGGTAATGAGCCACGCCCCCAATGGACCTCGCCACATGAACGCAGGAAACATTTCCCACCCCATGTGATTGGTGACGCCCATAACCGTCATCACCGTGAGCACCAAGCCGAGTGCGCCGACGTGGATCGGAATCGCGAAGACCAGTAGCGGAATTATCACAGCGCCGCTGATCGCCTCGATCGGATGGAACGCCATCGCCGCCCAGGCGGTCGGCGGGCGGCTGTCGTGGTGGAGCGCATGCGCGAGCTTGAACGCGCGCGGCTGGTGCATCCAGCGATGCGTCCAGTAGAACCAGGTGTCGTGCGCGACGAGGTAGAGCAACACCGAGACGGGGAGATACCACAGCGGATAGGCGTGGACGTCCTGATAGACCAAAGTCCAGCCGTGGTTCTGCCAGCCCCAGGCGATCACGCCCGCGGGAATGCCGTAGATTGCGGCGGAGACGATGCTCCACCAGATCTCGCGCCGGATTTGCGGGTTCATGCCGCGATACAGGCCGGGATAGCGCACCCGCGTCGCCGCCGCGAACGCGCCCGACACGATGAGATAGCGGACCGCGACGATCAACGACATGACCAGCGCGGACGCGAGGATGGCAAGAGCGATCGACATGACGGCCGCTATAGCCGCCACGCCGCGATCGACCTAGCGCAAGATCGTGCGGTCGCGATTTGCCCCCGGACGACCGTGACGCCTCCAAATACCGCAGGACGTGACTGTTCCATCACGGAAGATCGCCGCTTGCGTGCCGTACAGGATCGGTTACCCGCTGATTCATGGCGACCACATTCCACTGCGACGTCGCGATCGTCGGTGCCGGCCTCGCGGGCGGATTGATTGCGCTTGCGCTCAAGCGGCGCCATCCCGCGCTCGACGTCCGGCTGGTCGATGCGGCCGACACGGTCGGCGGGAATCATTTGTGGTCGTTCTTCGCGAGCGACGTCGATGAAGCGGACCGCTGGATCGTCGCGCCGCTGATCAGTTATGGCTGGCGCAGCTACGACGTCATGTTCCCCGCGCACGAGCGCCACATCACCGCGCCGTATTATTCGATCGAGTCGGACCGGCTGGATACGCTGGTCCGCGCGGCGCTGCCCGAGGCGGCGCTGATGCTGGGCCGCCCGGTGCACAGCGTCAGCGCGATCACCGTGGAATTCGCCGACGGCGACCGGATCGAGGCCAAGGGCGTGATCGATGCGCGTGGGGCGGGCGATCTGGGGCAGCTCGATTGCGGTTGGCAGAAGTTCGTCGGGCGCGAGTTCGAGCTGGCCGAGCCGCATGACGATCCGCGCCCGATGGTGATGGACGCGCGCGTGCCGCAACGCGACGGCTATCGCTTCGTCTATTGCCTGCCGTTCGCCGCGACGCGGATGTTCGTCGAGGACACCTATTACAGCGATACCCCCGATCTCGACCGCGCGGTGCTGAGCGACCGGGTCGACGCCTATGTCACCACGCGCGGCTGGCAGGTCGATCGTCTGATCCGCGAGGAAGCGGGCGTGCTGCCGGTGACGATGGGGGGCGATTTTGAGGGGTATTGGCGCTCGACCGGGCAGGATTCGGCCAAGGCCGGGATGCGCGCCGGGCTGTTCCACCCGACGACGGGCTATTCGCTGCCCGACGCGGTGCGCACCGCATCGCTGATCGCGCGGACTCGCGACCTGTCGGGCGCGGGCTTGCGCGACCTGACTTATGGGTTCGCACGCGCGACGTGGCAGCAGCGCGGCTTCTATCGTATGATCGACAAGATGCTGTTCCGCGCGGCCGAGCCCGAGGAACGCTACCGTGTGCTCGAACGCTTCTACCGGCTCGACTCGCAATTGGTGCGGCGCTTCTATGCAGGACAATCGACGATGATGGACAAGGCCCGGATCCTGACCGGCAAGCCGCCGGTGCCGATCGGCCGCGCCTTACAGGCGATCGGCCTGTTGCCCGCCGCGCGGACGGAGCCGTCGGCATGAGCACCACGCCGCCCGCCCGGACTGCTATCGTCATCGGCGCGGGGTTCGGCGGGCTCGCGCTCGCGATCCGGCTGCAGTCGGCGGGGGTCGAGACGACGATCGTCGAGGCGCGCGACAAGCCGGGTGGGCGGGCGTACGTGTGGGAGAAGGACGGCTTCACCTTCGACGCCGGGCCGACCGTGATTACCGATCCGCCGTGCCTGCAGGAACTCTGGGCGCTGACCGGGCGCGACATGGCGGACGACGTGACGCTTGCGCCGGTGACGCCGTTCTACCGGCTCAACTGGCCCGACGGCGTCAATTTCGATTATTCGAACGATGCCCCCGCGCTCAACGCCGAGATCGCCAAGCTCAACCCCGAAGACGTCGCGGGCTATGCCAAGTTCCTGGAATATGCCGCGGGCGTATACGAGGAAGGCTATCGCAAGCTCGGCCATGTCGCGTTCCTCGACTTCGCCTCGATGATCAAGGCGGCGCCTGCGCTGGCGAAGTATCAGGCGTGGCGGTCGGTCTATTCGATCGTGTCGTCTTACGTGAAGGACGAGCATCTCCGGCAGGCGCTGTCGTTCCATACGCTGCTGGTCGGCGGCAATCCGATGAACACCAGCGCGATCTATGCGCTGATCCACAAGCTCGAGAAGGACGGCGGCGTCTGGTTCGCGATGGGTGGGACCAACCAGCTGATCGCGGGCATGGTCCGCCATTTCGAGCGATTGGGCGGGGTGCTGCGGCTGGGCGACCCGGCAGTCGACATCGCGACGATGGGCGACCGCGCGACCGGCGTCACCACCGCGAGCGGCTGGCATGCGGATGCGGATATGGTCGCGTGCAACAGCGACGTGATGCACAGCTACCGCGACCTGCTGAAGTCCTCGCGGAGTGCGCAGCGGACCAAGACCGGGTTGGAACGCAAGAAATACTCGCCGTCGCTGTTCGTCGTGCATTTCGGGATCAAGGGAACGTGGCCGGGCATCCCGCACCACATGATCCTGTTCGGGCCGCGCTATCAGGGGCTGCTCGCCGATATCTACGACCACGGCGTCCTGCCCGAGGATTTCTCGCTGTATCTCCACCACCCGACCGTGACCGATCCGTCGCTCGCGCCCGAGGGGCATTCGACCTTCTATGTGCTCGCGCCGGTGCCGCATCTCGGCAAGTTCCCGGTCGACTGGAAGGAGATCGGCCCGATCCTCGAGAAGCGCATCCTCGACGAGGTCGGGCGGCGGCTGATCCCGGATATCCACGAGCGGATCGTGACCAAGTTCCATTATGCGCCGAACGACTTTGCTGCTGACCTGAATGCGCATCTGGGAAGCGCCTTCTCGCTCGAGCCGTTGCTGACGCAAAGTGCGTGGTTTCGCGTGCACAATCGCGACGACCATATTCCCAATCTGTATTTCGTGGGCGCAGGCACGCATCCGGGCGCGGGGATTCCCGGCGTGGTGGGGAGTGCCAAGGCGACCGCGGCGTTGATGCTGGAGAGTGAACGATGACTTTTGATCTAAAGCCCCTCCCCTTCAGAAGTGTCGGGTCGGCCATGCCCCCGGCATGGCCTGAAGGATGCGGGGCATCCTTCACCCGACACTGGGTCGGGGGTGGGGCTGTGTCTCGTAGAGAGGCCAGCATGCTGTACTGCCCCACCCCAACCCCTCCCCTGAAGGGGAGGGGCTTGTGAAGCGCCTGGCTGTTTACTGCGGGTCCGCCTCCCCTAGCGATCCCGTCTATATCGAATCCGCCCGCCAGGTCGGTCGCACGCTCGCCGAGCGCGGGATCGGCGTCGTGTATGGCGGTGGCAAGCTCGGCCTGATGGGCGCGGTCGCCGACAGCGCGCTGGAAGCGGGCGGCGAAGTGATCGGGATCATTCCCGAAGCGCTCGTCAGCGCCGAGGTCGCGCATCGTGGCCTCAGCGAACTCCACGTCGTCGCGACGATGCACCAGCGCAAACAGGCGTTTACCGACCTGTCCGACGGGTTCGTCAACCTGCCCGGCGGGACCGGCACGATGGACGAATTGTGGGAAGCGCTGAGCTGGGCGCAGATCGGCTATCATGAGAAGCCGGTCGGGTTGCTCAATGTGAGCGGCTATTATGACGGCCTGATCGCCTTTTACCACAAGATGGGCGAGGTCGGCTTCCTGCGGCCACAGCATCAGGGCATTCTGTTGATCGATACCGCGCTCGACGGACTGCTCGCGCAGATGGCAGCGCACGAGCCAATCGAGACGATCACCAAGATGCTTGCCAGCGACCTGTGAACGATCCCGCGTCGCGCGCCGCGACCGTCGCGGCCGCCAAGCAGTCGATCGCGCGCGGCTCCAAGAGCTTTGCCGCGGCGAGCACGCTGTTCGCGCCCAAGGTGCGCGAGCGCGCGTGGCTGCTGTATGCGTGGTGCCGCGCGTGCGACGACATCGCCGATGGGCAGGATCATGGCCACGACATGACGGGCGTGGCGGACGGCCCCGAACGGCTCGCGATGATGACCGCCAAGACCGAGGCGGCTTTGGCGGGCGTCCCGGTCGGCGAGCCGGCGTTCGATGCGTTGCGGCTGTTCGCGGCCGAGACCGCCCTGCCCCCGGCACTTCCGCGCGACCTGATCGCGGGCTTCGCGCTCGACGCCGAAGGGTGGCGGCCGCAGACCGAGCAGGATCTGTATCGCTATTGCTACCATGTCGCGGGCGTCGTCGGCAGCATGATGGCGATCGCGATGGGGGTGTCCCCCGAGGACGACGCGACGCTCGACCGCGCGTGCGACCTTGGCCTCGCGTTCCAGCTCGCCAACATCGCGCGCGACGTCGCGGAGGATGCGCGTGCGGGGCGGTGTTACCTGCCGCAGGACTGGCTCGACGAGTTCGGCATTCCGGCGGAGGCGCTGCTCGCGCCGCAATATCGCGATCGGCTGGGGTCGCTCGGCGAGCGTTTGGGGCTGCTTGCCGCGCGGTATGAGGAAAGCGCGCGCTACGGCACGCCCGCGCTCGCGTTCCGCTCGGCGTGGGCGGTGCTCGCGGCGGCGGGGATTTACGGCGCGATCGGGCGGAGCGTCGCGGCGCTCGGGCCGCGCGCATGGGATGCACGGGTGACGACGTCGCGCCAGGCGAAGCTCGGGTTCATCCGCCGCGCGTTCGACGAGGCGCGACGGCGGCGGGTGCTCTATCCGGCGACGGAGCGGGATGCGACGCTGTGGACCCGGCCACGCTGACGCGCTCCCCTCACCGTTCGCCCTGAGCGCAGTCGAAGGGCACCTCTCGAAGCCGAGCGACGTGCGTGGTGAGAGCAGGGCTTCGACTTCGCTCAGCCCGAACGGAATGGGGGGATGGGGCGCAGGAGAAACGCCCTACCGCGCCTGTGCGCGCCACTTCTTGAGCGTGCGGGTGATCATCTCTTCCTCGCCGCCGGATTCGCACCACAATTTCGAGAAGACCGGATCGTCCGACGCGGGCCGCCGCGAATCTTCGAGCGAATCGAACGCCACGCGCACCGGCACCGGGACGCCCTCCCCGCAGACGATGCATTCACGGTTGCGCAAAGCTGGGATCGAATCGAGGAACCCGCGCGCGCCCTCGGGCATCGCCGCGCGGACGAACGCCTGGTCGCGATCGTTGTTGAGCCGCATCGCGATGATCGTCCCGCACTGCGACAGCACGCCTTCCGCCAGATCCGACGGCCGCTGCGTGACGAGGCCGAGCGACACGCCGTATTTGCGGCCTTCCTTGGCGATCCGGCTGAGGATCCGCCCGACGCTCGAATCGATCTTGTCCCCGTTCGGAATGTAGCGATGCGCTTCCTCGCACACGAGCAGGATCGGGCGCTTCGCCTCGCCGCGTGACCAGATCGCGAAGTCGAACACCATCCGGCTGAGCACCGCCACCACCACGGACGTGATTTCGCTCGGCACGCCCGACACGTCGATGATCGAGATCGGCTTGCCGTCGCCCGGCAGGCGGAACACGCGCTGGAGGAACGCCGCCATCGTATCCGCGACGAGCATGCCTGAGAACATGAAGCCGTAGCGCGGATCGGCCTTGATCTCCTCGATCTTGGTCTTGAGCCGGAGGTACGGCGCAGTGTCGCCCGCGCGGTCCATCTTGCCCATTTCGAGCTGGATGAGGTTGGTCAGGTCGCTCAGCAGATACGGCACCGGCGCATCGACCGTCAGCTTGCTGATTTCCTGCCCCAACCGCCCCTTGGCGCGTGCCATCAACAGGCATTTGGCAAGGATGTCCGCGTCGATCTGCTTCTCGGACCCCGAACTGGTGACGAACACCTCGCAATGTTCGTCGAAGTTCATCAGCCAGTATGGCATCTGCAGGTTGGACACGTCGTAGATCGCACCATTCTCGCGGAAGGCCGAGGCATATTCGCCGTGCGGATCGATCATCACGACATGGCCGTGCGGCGCCATCTCGCAGATCCGGTGGAGGATCAGCGCGGTGGCGGTCGACTTGCCGGTGCCGGTGCTGCCGAGCAGCGCGAAATGCCGTCCGAGCAGCGCATCGACATACAAGGCCGCGCGCACGTCGCGAGTCGGATAGACCGTGCCGATCTCGATCCGCGCGCGGTCGTCGGCGGCGTAGATCTGCGTCATGTCGGCGGACGAGACGGGATAGGCGAGGCAACCGGGCGTGGGATAGCGCGTCACGCCGCGGCGGAAATTGTAGATCTTGCCGGTCAGTTTCTCCTCGTCGGCCTCGCCGAGGAAATCGATCTGCGCGGCGATCCGGTCGGCATGGCCGTCGAGCAGCTTGAGCGCGCGCACGTTGGCGACCAGCCAGGTCGGCCCGACCCGCATCTTGATCTGGCTGCCGACCGAGCCCGCGCTGGCGACGACCGGATCGGCGTGCTGGCCGAGGTCTTCCAGCGCCACCGCGTCGAGCACGACCATCCCGCTCGATCCGGCGATGTCGAACACCATCCCGATTTCCGTGCCGGTTTTTGTAGACGTCGCCAGCGGGGCGGCATCGGCGAAGGCCGTGGTGCGGAGGATTTCGGTCATGAGCGGGAACGTCCTGGGAGTCGCGAGTCCCGCAATCTTGCCGCGCCAGGGGTAAAGATTGCGTGACGGGCGGCGCCGGCCCCGGGGGATGGGGCGCCCCCTATTCCGCGACCGCCTCGATCGCCTCCGCCATCGCGATGTCCTTGTGCGACAGCCCCCCCGCGTCATGCGTGGTGAGCGCGATGTCGACGCGGTTCCACACGTTCGACCATTCGGGATGATGGTCCGCCTTCTCCGCCAGCAAGGCGACCCGCGTCATGAACGCAAACGCCTCGCTGAAATCGGCGAAGGTGAAGCGCCGCGTGATCGCGTCGCGGGATTCGTCATAATCCCATTCGTCGAGCGTATCGAGCGCTGCTGCCCGGTCTTCGTCGTTGAGCGGCTCCACCGTCACACATACTCTCCTGCTGGCGCACCGCGCGCCGCCGCCGTAAGGCTTACCGCATGGAGCAGACCGATCAACTCCCACCGGAGGCCGACGTGATCGAGGCGATCGCCCGCGCGACGATCGCGGGCCTGCCGCCCGCATTCCGCGCGCATCTCGGCGACGTCGTGTTGCTGGTCGAGGAGTTCGCCGACGACGAGACGCTGGACGCGCTCGGGATCGAGGATCCGTACGACCTGACGGGGCTCTATCACGGTCGGCCGATCGGCGAGAAATCGTCGATGGAAAGCGGGGCGCTCCCCGACCGGATCCATCTGTACCGGCGCGCGATCCTCGACGAATGGGTGGCGACGGGGGTCGGACTTACCGAATTGGTGCGGCACGTGACGATCCACGAGATCGGCCACCATTTCGGACTCTCGGACGCCGACATGCACGCGCTGGAAGCGACGGTTCAGGACCAGTGAGCGAACACGCCCCGCCCGTGCTCGCCTTTTCGGACGTGCGCTGCGTCCGCGGTGGACGGATGCTGTTCGATGGCCTGTCGTTCTCGCTCCCCGCGGGCGCGGCGGGGCTGGTCGCGGGGCCGAATGGCGTGGGCAAATCGAGCCTGATCCGGATCGCCGCCGGATTGCTGCGCGCGGACGCGGGTACCGTCCGCCATCCGCTGACGCGCGCGCTGATGGCGGAGGCGCATGCGCTCGACCCGGCGCGACGGCTGGTCGATGCGCTCGCCTTCTGGGCGTCGCTCGATGCCGCGCCTGCGCGTGCGCGGGAACGGGCGGAGCATGCGCTAGCGGCGGTGGCGTTGTCCACGATCGCCGAAGTGCCGGTGCGTCTGCTCTCGACCGGGCAACGCCGCCGCGCCGCGCTGGCACGAGTCGTCGCCAGCGGCGCGACCTTGTGGCTGCTCGACGAGCCCGCGAACGGGCTCGATGTCGCGAGCGTCGGGGTGCTCGAACGGCTGATCGCGCGGCACCGCGCCGACGGCGGGATCGCGCTGGTCGCGACGCACATGCCGCTCGACCTGCCGGACGCGCAGACGATCGTGCTGCCATGCTGACGCTGATCCTGCGCGATCTGCGGATCAGCTGGGCGAGCGGCGGGATCGTCAATGCGCTCGCCTTCTTCCTGCTCGTCACGATCCTGTTTCCATTCGCGGTCGGCCCCGACACCGCTTTGCTCGCGCGGATCGGTGGCGGGGTGATCTGGGCGGCGGCGGTGCTCGCGGCGTTGATGCCGGTCGAACGGCTGATCGGCCCCGACACCGAAAGCGGGGTGCTCGATCAGCTGGCGGTGCGCGGGGTGAGCTTGTCGGCGGTGGCGGCGGCGAAGATCGTCGCGCATTGGCTCGGGTTCGGGCCGCCGCTGATGCTGGCGGCGGTGATCGCGGCGGGGTTGCTCGGCCTGCCCGCGGCGACGCTGGGGACGGTGGAACTCGGGCTGCTGATCGGCACCCCCGGCCTTGCCGCGCTTGCGGTCGCGACGTCGGCGCTGGTGACGGGGTTGCGCGGGGCGGGATCGGTCGCGGGGCTGGTAATGCTGCCGCTCGCCGTGCCGTTGCTGATCTTCGGCGCAGGATCGATCGACGGCGGCGCAGGCGCGCTCAAGCTGCTCGCGGCGGTCGCGCTGTTGCTGGTCGCGGGGGCACCGTTCGTCGCCGGCGCAGCAATGCGCGCCGGGATGGAGTGACCCCCGACCGATCGGTCACCGCGTGATTTCGATCGCGGAGACGATCGCATCCCCGGTGACGGGCACGAACGCCAGATCGAGCATCCCGCCGCGCACGACCACCGTTCCCTGCCGCACCAGCGCCTTGATCGGGCCACCCGCGCTGCGCGCGATGTCGAGCGCCTTGACGATCGGCTTGCCGTTGGCGGTCACGTCGAACACCCGCGCACCCGCCGCGAGCGCCGGTTCGACGAAGGTCAGCGTCACGGTATAGCGGCCATCGGCGAGTGGAATCGCGTAGCCGAAGCGCCCTTCGCGATAGGTTGCGGCAACCGCGGGATCCGCGGCGCCAGCGATCACCGCCGCGACTGCAGGCTTGCCGTAATCGGCTGGCTTGGTCAGGGTGCCCGCCGTGCCACCGGTGAAGAACGCATCCGACCCGAACCGCCGCGAGGCGGGCGCGGCGACGATCGCGCCCGCGTCGATCCGCACGCTGGCGGCGGCATCGGCCCCAAGCGTCCAGGCGACGCTGTCCTCGATCCCCCCGCCGCGCGCGACCAGCGCGTTGCGCCCGACGGTGAGCGCGACGGCCGGCCACACGCAGATCCGGTCCGGGCAATTGCTGCGCACGCCGAGTGACCGGCCGTTGAGCAGCAAGTCGGTGGTGGCGAGGTTGCTGTACACGCGCACGTCGGTGACCGGGTACGCGCGATCGACATAGCGTCGCCCGTTGATGTGGATGGTCGGGGTCTCGCTCCACTGCGCCTTGTAGAAATAATAGGCGTCCTTGCGGATCGCGCGATCGTAAGTGACCAGGCCCTTGGTGTTGATGTCCTGCGCATCGCCTTCGGCCCGGATCGTCGTGGCGAAGTCGAACGAATTCCACAGGAACGTCCCCCACAGATACGGCCGTGCAGCGAGCGTCTTCCACGCGTCCTCGTGGATATGGCTCTCATATTCCTCGGGCTGGCGGACGCCGCGCGAGTCAATCGGGCCGCCGCGCACGTCGTCAGTGTGGATGCTGGTCGCGCCGCCCGCGCCATATTCGGTCACCGCAAGCGGTTGCGCAGGGCGTCTGGCGTGGAGCTGGTCGAGATGCGGACCAAGATCGCCCGGCACGCCAAAATACCAGCCGAAGTAGCGGTTCGCGCCGCCGAGGTCGGCCACCGCCGCGGTCGTCGGGATCGCGACGCCCTGGTCGAACAGCCGCCCTTCGCAACAGGTCGCCAGCGCGGTCGGGCGGCTCGGGTCCTCGGCGCGGGCATCGCCCTGCAAGGTCTTGAGCAAGGGCAGCGGATCGGGCGTTCGGCCATCTGCGAAGCCGGTCAGGAACGCCGGGAAGGAATTGCCGAAGTCGACCTCATTGGCGATTCCCCAGGTGACGACCGAGGGATGGTTGCCGTTCTGGCGGATCAGTTCGCGCAATTGCTGGCGCGCGTTGGCGACCAGCGCCGGACGCGGCTCGAGCTCGCCGCGCCGGGTCCAGGCGGACACCAGCGGGATCTCGTCCCACACCAGCAGACCGGTGCGGTCGGCCAGATCGTGGATCGCCTGGCCATGCTGATAATGTGTCAGGCGGATCGCGTTGACGCCCATCTCGCGCATGATCGCGACGTCCGCGGCGACGTCGGCGGGGGTGGTTGCCCAGCCCTTGCCCTCGTGATCCTGGTGATAGCCGACGCCGTGCAGCGGCACGTGCACGTCGTTGAGGAACAGCCCCTGCGCGGGGTCGATCCGGATCGTGCGAATCCCGAACGGTTGCCGAACCCGATCGAGCAGGCGTCCGCGCGAATCGGTCACGTCGACCGACAGCGTGTACAGATACGGGTCCGCTACCCCCTGCCAGCGGTGCGGGGTGGCGACCGCAAGCGTCAGCGCGGCCTCCTGCGTGGCGGATGCGGCGAGCGCGAGCGACGCCTGCGCCGACGCCGCGGTGCGCCCGTCGGCATCGATCAGGCTGGCGACGACGCGGACCGCGCCCGTGCGCCGCCCGGCATTGGCAATGCGCGTGCGCACGGCGATCTTCGCCTCGGCCGCGCTGGCGCTGGTGGTGGTCGCCAGAACGCCCGATCCGCCGGAATCGGCCAGGTCGAGATGAATCGGATCGACCGCGATCAGCCGCACCGGACGGTACAGGCCACCGTGGACGAAGAAATCGCCGGTCAGCGGCAACACGTCGGCAGTCGTCGAGTCCTTGCCCGCGGGGGCGCTGTTGTCGGTCCGCACGACCAGCAGATTGTCCGCACCCGGTCGCAGTGCCGCGGTCGCATCGAGCCGGAACCGCGAGAAGCCGCCCGCATGGTCGCCCAGCTTCCGGCCGTTCAGCCACACGCTCGCGATCCGGCTCGCCGCATCGAATTCCAGCCAGACCTGCTTGCCGCGCATCGCCGGCGGAACCGCGAAGCGCTGCCGATACCAGCCGAGGCCTTGCGTCTTGTTGACCGTTTCCGCGCGGTGCACGTGGCTTTGCGGGTCCGGACGGTAGAAGCCGACCCGGTTCCACGTGTGCGGAACGCTGACGGTCTCCCATCCGGCGTCGTCGAAGCCGTCGGCGGTTGCGTCCCCGGAAACGTCGCCCTGGTGAAAGCGCCATCCCTCTGCCAGCGTCTGGCTCGCCCGGGCCTCCGCCGTCGTGACTTGCGTGGCAGCGGTGCCCGGCGTGGATGTCTGCGCCAGCGCGGCCGTGCCGAACATGCCCGGTACCAGCGCGCCAGCGACGATCAGCCGCTTGTAACGGTCCGTCATCATCGTGTCCCTCTCCTGTCGGGACAGCGATATCACCGCCGCATCGGCCTGACCAGCTTTCCGTTGCATAGGCAATCTCGTCGGACCAGTCGGACAATTTGGCCTTACCAAACGCGTTCTGAAATGGCGTTTTGAGCGGATGACCGCACGCCTATCGGTCGGCGATCGGCGCCTGTGGGATGGCGCGGGGCTTCGTCACCATGGCGAATTCAAAAACGGACAAGGGCCGGGCGCGGCGACGATGAAGACGCTGCGGGGTGGTGTTCACCACGGATTTTCCACCAAATCCGGCACCCCGGTTCGGCCACCGCCTATAATCTAAAGGTATGTTTGTACGACGAAAGAGATCCTGATGACGTGTATGCCATCGTCCGTCGTCGCTAGCCGACCGGAACCGACCAGTCCGTTCCTGCCGTTGCTGGAGAATGTCGTCGCGCTGCTCGATGATCAGACCGATCATCCGGAGATCTGGGCGGCACTGGCCGAGGCGTCGCGGCATGACGACGTCGCCGATCTGCGGACGCTGATTGGTACGATCCTGCCGCTGCAGGACGGCAATGCCGCCAAGTCGCTGCAGACCGTCGCGGCGGTGCTGACCGCGCTGTGCGCCGATCGCGCCGCCGGTCTGGCCGACCTGGACCGGATCGCGCTGCTCCATCCGCATTGCCCGCAGGTGGCCGGCGCGCAATTCTTCGTCCAGCGGCATGACGACCCCGATCGGTCCGCCGATCTGCGTGGCCGATTCTGCGACGCGCCGTTCATCAAGTTCGAGACGCTGATGGACGGATCGGTCGCGCCGTGTTGCTCGATCTGGACGCAGGCGCGGCTGGGGCATCTGGATGGCCAGACTGCCGAAGAGATCTGGAACTCCGCGTCCGCGCAGGCGATGCGGGGCAGCATTCTCGACGGCAGTTACCGATACTGCCACAAGCAGCGCTGCACGTTCATCATGGACGATACCCTCCCGAAGCGCGAAGACGTCCTTGATCCCGCGCGGCGTGCCGACATCGACGAGAACCGCACCGTCATGGCCGAAGGGCCAAGCTGGCTGTTCCTGGCGCATGACGTGACGTGCAATCTGGCGTGCCCATCCTGTCGCGACGGAATTCAGGCCGCGGACGAAGCGCAGGAACGGCGGTTCGATCGGATCGAGAAGCAGGTCTTCCAGCCGCTGTTGAGCAGCCGCGGCAAAACAACGATTTCGGTTTCCGGCCAGGGCGATCCGTGGTCGAGCCCGCATTACCGGTCGATCCTGCGCTACATGGCCGATCACGATCTCGACGTCGGGCTGGACCTGCACACCAATGCCCTGTTGATGAACGAGAGCCGCTGGTCGCACTATGCCGGGCTCGACCGGTACCGGGCGCTGGTGAACGTGTCGATCGATGCTTGTACACCGTGGGTCTATGAAGTCGTCCGGCGTCCCGGCCGGTGGCACGTCCTGATGCCGAACCTCCGGTTCATCGCGGACAAGCGCACGCGCGGCGAATTCCGCGAGTTCCATCTCAACGCCACGATCCAGCTCGACAACTTCCACGAGATGCCCGCGCTCGTCGACTTCGCGCAGACGCTGGGCGCGGATTCGATGCGGCTCTACATGATCCAGAATACCGGTGGCCATGTCAGCCCCCTGTATCCGCGCCTGAACGTCGCCGCGCAGGATCATCCGCTCCACAGCGCCTTTCTCGAAACGCTGCGACACCCCATTCTGGGATCGGATTTCGCGCATCTCTACGATGTCAGCCACTGGCGCGACCGGGCGCTGGACGCGACGCTGCCGTCCGACGGGTTGGGCAAGGACTGGACTCGCGCCGATCTGACCGACGCGATCACCGGGGCGACTGATCCCGCCATCATCGTGGCGCTTTGCGCCGCCGGACGAATCCGCTTTCCCGATGACCTGTCGCTTCTCCTCCGCGAGGCGCAAGCCCTGTGCGACCTCGGCTTCGCGCCGCAAGCCGCCTACCGCATGAAGGACCGCGAAGCGCTCGGTGGCGAGGCCATCGTTCTGCAGGGATGATCGCGTCGTCCGCCTGGGTCCGGCGATCCGGGGCCAGGCGGCAGGCGGTCACGCCGAAACGTCGAGGTCGATCTGCACGCGAATGGCGTCGTGGCGCCAATATTCCTGGTCATATTCCACCACGCGCCCGTCGTGCGCCAGGCTGGTCCGCACAACCATCAGCCCCGGCGTACCGGGTTTGACGCCCAGCGCGTCGGCGGCGAACTGCACCAGCGCGCACGGTCGCATTTCGACGCGGTTGCGGACCACCTTGAGGCCATACTCCCCGCTGAGGATCTGGGTCAGCGACCCGTCGAGCGAATGCGACAACAGGTCGGGTGCGATCCCCGGATCGACGATGATCCGTTCGACGAGCACCGCGCGCCCGTCGATCGAACGGCGGCGCTGCAGATTGTAGAGCGGGGTGCCCGGCGCGGTGCCGAAGATCTCGGCGACCGCGGGCGAGGCCGGCACCAAGTCCTTGCTCAGCGTCTCGGTCGCGGGAATGCGCCCCTGTTCGGCGACATAGCTCATGAAGCCCGACCAGCGCATCGGATGATAGGTCACCGCCGGCGGGGAAATGTACCAGCCGCTGCGATCGCGGCGATAGATCAGCCCCTCCGCTTCGAGCTGGAACAATGCCTCGCGGACGGTACCGCGCGCGGCGCCGGTATCGCCCTGGAACTGGCGTTCCGACGGCAGCTTCGATCCAGGCGCGAGCTTGCCCATCTCGATCGCCGCGGCGATCTGGTCGCGGAGCGCCAGATACTGCGGGCCGCCCGCGGGATCGCCGCGCGCGATGGGGATGAGTTCGAGGTCGCTGCGCATCATGTCTGCCTGGAACGTGGCAGGACCACCCGACACTGGTCAAGCGGCCCCTGCCGATCCCGCCAATTACCCCCGGCCCGCGCGCAGGTCAGGCGGTGGCGCGCCGTTGGGTGTCGAGGAGCGCGCGGTAGCTCTCCAGATCGGGCGCATGCCACTCGGGCTGTTTGCCCATGTCGTCGAAGCGGCGCAGCGTCACCGCATCGTTGCAAAACGGTTCGCGCTCGAACGCCGCGGCTTCGAGCGCCGACATCGGGCCGCCCTGAAGCTGCAGGCTGAGCGCCGAGGCACGACTGAGCCCGTCCCGGTACGCCGCGTCGATCGCACAGAGGTAGCGCTTGGCGGCGACGTGCAGCCGGATCGGCTCGGTCACTTCGGGCGGGAAACAGGCGCTCAGATAAGCCGCGCCGGAAATTTCGTGCCGCGCGTCGATCCCCCGGGCTTCGGCGGCATTGCCGGCATCGTCCATCAGCTGGCCGACATCGTGGAGCAGCCCCGCCACGATCATCGCATCCGAACAGCGATGGCGCCGCGCCAGTTCGGCGACTTGCAAGGCATGCTGGAGCTGAGTCGCATCCTCTCCGTAACGGAGCGAACCGAAGCGGTCGAACAGGTCGAAGATCTCGTCGATGATATGGGCGGGCATGGATCCTCGCTGGCTGGGCGGGTGGCAGGGGGCAGCATGGGGGCGCGAACCGACCCCGGCAGGGGGGAGGATCGCGGTCAGGATGTCGCGATACTGTCATGTAGCTGGACTAGACCAGTTTCAGACACCGCGCTCTAGCGGTTCCGAACGGCCAGGGAAAGGGCGAACACCCGATGGAGCGCACGACCAGGCGACATTTTCTTCGGGCGGCGGGCGCGGGCGTCGCCGTGGCGCAGCTCCCCGGCCTGATCGAGCGCGCGCTGGCGGTGCCCGCGAACCGGCGGACGGGCACGCTCCGCGATGTTGAGCATGTCGTAATCCACATGCAGGAAAACCGCGCCTTCGATCATTACTTAGGCAAGCTGAACGGTGTGCGCGGCTTTGGCGATCCGCGGCCGTTGCGGCTGGCCGGCGGGCGCAGCGTATGGGCCCAGCCCTCGGTCCAGCATCCCGATGGCCATGTCCTGCCCTTTCACGGCGATTCGAGGACGACGCGCGCGCTGACCGTCGATGGCGCCGAACAGTCGCACCCTGAAAATGTCCATATCTTCAACCGCGGCCGCTATGACCGCTGGGGGCATAGCGGCGCGCTGCACACGCGGATGCTGCACTATACCGCGAGCGACCTGCCCTTTTACTATGCGCTCGCCGACGCCTTTACCGTGTGCGACGCCTATCACTGCTCGACGATGACGCAGACCTATCCCAACCGGCTGCACCTGTTCAGCGGCTGCAATGGCGGCGGCACGGTGGGCGGCGATCCGCAGATGCACAATTATGGCGAGGACGAAACGCCGAGCGCCGACATGGCCGAGGATCGCCCGCTGCGCCCCGACGCCTATCGCTGGACGACCTATGCCGAGCGGCTGCAAGCGGCCGGGATCGACTGGAAAGTCTATCAAGAATACGACAATTTCGGCGACAATCTGCTGTCGATCTTCCCGCCCTTCCGCCCCTGCGCCAGGGACTCCGAACTATATCGCCGCGGCCGATCCTGGGTGAGCGAGCACAAGCCGGGCGCCGATCGCAAACGGTCGGACGGCGAACAGCTGGTCGAAGCATTTCGGCGCGATGTCGCCGGGGGCACGCTGCCGCAGGTGTCGTGGATCGTCACCGCCGCCGACCTGTCCGAACACCCGACCGCCGAGCCCTCGAAGGGCGAGCACGTCACTGCCCAACTGATCGAGGCGCTGGTCGATCATCCCGACGTCTTCGCCAAGACGGTGTTCCTGCTGGTCTATGACGAGGCGGGCGGCTTTTACGATCATGTGCCGCCGCCGGTGCCGCCGGTGGGGCGACTATCGCGGGCACAGCACCGTGCCGATCGAGGGCGAGACCAAGGATTACGGCGCGGGCACTGCCGAGGTTGCGGGCAAGCACCCGATCGGGCTGGGCATCCGCACGCCGGCGATCGTGGTATCGCCGTGGAGCCGGGGCGGCTTCGTCTGTTCCGAACTGTTCGACCACACCTCGGTGCTGCGCTTCCTGGAGGCGCGGTTCGGCGTCATGGAACCCAATATCAGCGCGTGGCGGCGATCGGTATGCGGGGATCTGACCTCGGTGTTCGACTTTGCCGGATCGGATCGCGCGGCGGCGCTCGATCTGCCGAGCACGGCCGATTTCCGCGAACGCGTCGCTCGATCACGGGCCGGGCCGGTCAACGCGATCCCGGCGATGCAGACGCCGACCGCGCAGATGCCGGGCCAGCGCGGGCATCGCCCCCTGCCCTATGCGATCGATATCGTCGCTGCCGTGACCCCCGCGCGGCGGCTGCGGATCGAGATGATCAATCGCGGCCGCACCGGCGCGGCGCTGACCGTGCACGACAATAGCGACGCGCAGGAACCGTGGCATTACACGATCGGCGCGGGCGATCGCTTCGCCAGCGAGCAATGGCATGATGCCGGACCGATCCCCGCCTATGACCTCACCCTGCGCGGGCCGAACGGATTGTGGCGCCGCTATGCCGGATCGCTGGAGGCCGGCGCGGTGGCGGCCGAAGTCCTGCTGCTCCAGCGCGGTTCGGAAGGCGCGGTCGAATTGGTGCTGCGTAACGAGGGTGTCACGCCCCTGGTGTTCGCGGTGGCCATGGACAGCAACTATCCCACGACCGGCAGAGGCACGCGCCGCATCACGGTCGCGCCGGGCAAGCAGGTCAGCGATGTGTGGAAACTGGCGGCGAGCGACCATTGGTATGATCTTGCGGTCACCGTGGCGGGCGACGCCACGTTTCTCCGCCGCTTCGCCGGCAAGGTGGAAAGCGGACGGCCGACGCGCACCGATCCGGCCATCGGCGCGATGCGGGTGACGGCGTGAAGCGCGCGCGCACCGGCCTGTTGATCGCCGCATGGCTGGCGCTGGGAGCGATGGGGCAGGCGCAGGATAGCGGGCCCTATGTGCCGCGCGATCAGGTGCCGGATGGTCTGGCGATCCTGCCGCCACCCCCGGCACCGGGTAGCCCTGCCGCCCAAGCCGATCGCGCGATCTTCCGGGCGACGCGCACGCTGCAGGGCACGCCGCGCTGGCGCATCGCGACCGACGATGTGACCAACGCCACCCTGCCCCGCTTCGCCTGTGCGCTGGGGAGGGAGCTGGACCCCAAACGCGTGCCGGCGCTCGTCCGCCTGCTCGATAGGGCGGGCACGGGGCCGCTCGTGAACCCGGTCAAGGCGCACTATCAGGCGCGGCGCCCCTATCTCGGCACCGATGCGCCGATCTGCGAGGCGAAGACCGCGCATCTGGCCGGCAATGGCGATTATCCCTCGGGTCACGCCGCCAATGGCTGGCTGGAGGGGCTGATCCTCGCCGAGCTGGTGCCCGATCGTGCAGGCCCTATCCTCGCCCGCGCCCGGGCATATGGCGAAAGCCGCGCGGTGTGCGGATCGCATTCGGCGAGCGCGGTGCGCGCCGGCTGGACGGCGGGGTCCGCAATGTTCGCGGTGCTCAACGCCGCGCCTGCGTTCCAGCGCGATCTCGCGGCGGCACGGGCCGAACTCGCCTCAATCCGCGCCACCGCACCCGATGCAGCACAGTGCGCGGCGGAAAACGCCATTCTCGCGAGGCCGATATTGTGACCGCACCTTCCACCAGAACGCCGCCGCAGATGCTGCTCGCCAGCGGGCTGGCGGCGTTCGGCGCCTATTTTGCGATGTATGCATTCCGCAAGCCGTTCGCCGCCGCCACCTTTGGCGATGTCCATGGCTGGCATTTCGCCATCGATTACAAGTCCGCGCTGCTGATCGCGCAGGTGCTGGGCTATGCGCTGTCGAAGATGATCGGCGTGCGGGTGATCGCCGAGTTTGGCCGGCAGGGGCGCGGCGCGCTGATCCTGGCGCTGATCGGGTCCTCGTGGCTCGCGCTCGTGCTGTTCGCGCTACTGCCGGCGCCGTGGAATGTCGCCTGCTTGTTCCTCAACGGCCTACCGCTGGGGATGATCTGGGGCCTGGTGTTCAGCTATGTCGAGGGGCGCCGCGTGTCCGAATTGCTGGGCGCGATGCTGTGCGCCAGCTTCATCCTGTCGTCCGGGGTGGTGAAATCGGTGGCGGTGCTGTTCCTGCATGCTGGCGTGGCCGAGGCATGGATGCCGGCGGTGACCGGCGCGGCGTTCGTGCCGGTGCTGCTGGTGTCGCTGTGGTGGCTGGAGCGGATGCCACCGCCCGATGCGCAGGACGAAGCCGAACGCACCGCCCGCACGCCGATGCGCCGCGCCGATCGCGCCGCCTTCCTGCGCGCGCATGGGCTGTCGCTGGTGCTGCTCGTCTCCGGCTATGTGCTGCTGACCGGCATCCGCGATTTCCGCGACAATTTCGCCGCCGAACTGTGGACCGCGATGGGCTATGGCGGCAGTGCTGCGATGTTCTCCACCAGCGAACTGCCGGTGGCGGTGATCAGCTTGGGCGGCCTCGCCATGCTGATGCTGGTGCGCGACAATATGCGCGCGCTGCTGGCGATGCATGCGATGATCCTGCTGGGGGCAGCGCTGCTGGGCTTGTCGACCGTGGCGTTCCAGGCCGGACTGCTCGCGCCTTTGCCCTGGATGATCCTGACCGGTGCAGGGCTGTATCTTGCCTATACGCCGTTCAACGCGATGCTGTTCGATCGGATGATCGCGGCGATCGGCACCGCGGGCAATGCCGGATTTCTGATCTATATCGCCGATACCTCGGGCTATGCCGGCAGCGTTGTCTTGTTGCTGTTCCGCAGCCTCGCCGCACCGAAAGTCCAGTGGTTGCCCTTCTTCATCGACATCTCGTACCTCACGGCGGTGGCGGTGGGGGTGCTGACGTTGCTGTCTGCCATAGGGTTCGCCGCCCGCGATCGTTCGGAGCGTTCCCATGTCGCAGTATGACCTGATCGTCGTCGGCGCCGGCATCGTCGGGCTGGCCCATGCGCTGGCCGCCGCGCGGCTGGGCAAGCGCGTGCTGGTGCTCGATCGCGATGCCCAGGCCAATGGCGCGTCGATCCGCAACTTCGGGTTTGTCACCGTGACAGGCCAGGAACGCAGCAAGGTTTGGGAGCTGGCAATGCGCAGCGCCGCCCGGTGGCGCGAAGTGGCGCCGCTCGCCGGCATCCCGATCGAGCAGCAAGGGCTGCTGCTGACGGCTCAGCGCCCAGAGGCGGTAGCGGTAATCGACGCGTTCCTCGAAACCGAAATGGGCCGCGATTGCCTCCGGCTGGATTCGACCGCGCTGGCCGAGCATTGGCCGATGGTGCGCGGTGGATTGGCGGCGCTGCGCAGCCCGCACGATCTGCGCGTCGAATCCGCGCAGGCGATCCCCCGGCTTTCGGCGTGGCTGGCGGCCGCGCACGGGGTGGAATTCGCCTATGGCGTGGCGGTGCACGCCGTGGAGAGCGGACGCGTGGAAACCTCCCGCGGCGTGCGTCAGGCCGATGCCGTGATCGTCTGCCCGGGCGACGATTGGGCTAGCCTGTTCCCCGAAGTCTATGCCGAAGCCGGCATCACCCGCTGCAAGCTCCAGATGCTGCGCCTTGCCGCGCCGAACTGGCGGCTGGCATCGCCGGTGATGAGCGACCTGAGCATGGTCCGCTATCTCGGCTATGCCGATCTGCCCGAGGCGGCGGCGCTGCGGCAGCGGCTAGACGCGGAGGAAGCCGCAGCGCTGGCGTACGGCGTCCACCTGATCGCGGTGCAGAGCGCCGACGCATCGCTGGTGGTCGGCGACAGCCACGAATATGCCGCCACCCCCGGCCCCTTTTCCTCCACCGCGATCGATGCGGTGATGCTGGAGGCCTATGCGCAAGTGCTCGGCACGCCGCCGGCGGTGATCGCAAGCTGGACGGGCACCTATGCCTCGGCGGCAGGACACAGCATCGTCCGCACCCCGGCCGAGGGCGTGCGGCTGGTCGTCGTCACCAGCGGCACCGGCGCCTCGACCAGCTTTGCGCTGGCCGAAGACGTGGTCGCCGAACTTTACGGGAAACATTGATGTACGAAAACCTCAAGGCGGTCGTGTTCGACTGGGCCGGCACGATGATCGATTTCGGCAGCCGCGCGCCGGTGGTGGCGCTGTGCCGGGTGTTCGAACAGGCCGGCGTGCCGATCGAGGAAGCCGAAGCGCGCGCCGATATGGGGCTGGCCAAGCGCGACCATATCCGCGCGCTGCTCGGGCAGCCGCGGGTCGCCCAGGCCTGGGCCGCTGCGCACGGCAGCGACTGGACCGAGGCGGATGTGCTGTCCCTGTTCGACGCGATCGGCCCGATGATGCGCGATGCCGCGCGCGACCATGCCGATCTGATCCCCGGCGCGGCCGAGGTCGTCGCCGATCTGCGCGCGCATGGCGTCGCGATCGGATCGTGCACCGGCTATACCCGCGAAATGATGGCAGACATCCTGCCGCGCGCCGCCGAACAGGGCTATCAGCCGGACCTGCTGGTCTGTGCGGGCGAGACGCCGGCGGGCCGCCCTTCTCCGCTTATGCTATGGAAGAATCTGGTTGAACTCGGCGCATGGCCGGCGACCGGCTGCGTCAAGGTCGACGATGCGGATGTCGGCATCGCCGAGGGCCGCGCCGCGGGGGTGTGGACGATCGGCGTGGCGGCAAGCGGCAATGCCATCGGCCTGTCCGAAGCGGCGCTTGCTGCCCTGGTGCCAGAGGATCGCGCCGAGCGCATCGAACGCGCCCGCACCGCATTGCTGGCGGCCGGCGCGCATATCGTCATCGATACCGTCGCCGACCTGCCCAAAGCGCTCCGCGCGCTGCCGATCGGCTAGTTACTCAAAAAATCCTCCCCCGGAGGGGGAGGGGGACCACCCGCAGGGTGGTGGAGGGGTGTCCCGGCCGGCGAGGGAGCCCTCACCTATCAGCGTTTACACCCCTCCAACATGCCTGCGGCATGCCACCTCCCCTTGCAGGGGAGGAATTTCAGGGAATGCCAATCCGCGCTAGGCGACCAAATGCTGGAGGACGCGCTTCTCCAGCACCAGCAGCGCGCCGGCGCCGTTGGTGCGCATCACCAGCCCCTCGGCCAGCGGGCGGGCGGCGTCGTGTATCGCGCGGGCCAGGCCGATGAATTCGGGGCGGCCCCGCCCGCTGATGCCGTGCAGCGCGCAGAGCTGGCGCCAGTCGAACACGAAATTGTCCAGCAGCGCCCCGAACCGCTCTGCGCGGGCGTCGCTGGGCAGGAGTTCGGCGCGCAGGTCGTCGAGCAGCCATTGCACTTCGGCCGCGGGCATGATCGGGGGGCGCTGTTCGCCTTCGCACAGTAGCGGCGCGCGCGCGGCTGGATCCCATTGTACCGTGCGCCAGACCTCGCGTGGCGGCGCCTTGCCGCAGGCGAAGCGCCAGAAGGCGGCGGTGCCGGTGGTATCCGCCACCAGATGGATGCGCTCCGCCGGCGCAGCATTCTCGACATGATGGCGGCGCCAATTGTCGAAGATCCACGCCTCGCCCGCCGCCATGTGCACCGCCTGCCCGTCGCAGTGGAAGCGCACTTCGGGCCGGGTGAAGACGGGAATGTGGATCCGCACGCGGGTGTGCCAGTGATAGTTGATATCGGCATGTTCGGGCACGCCGACGCCGGGCGCGAGCTGCATCAGCCGCGATCGGCTCCACACCACGCCGAACCCCGCCAGCGCCTGACGCGCATAGGGCATCGCCTCCAGCCAGCGGGTCGGCAGCATCTGGCCGTGCATCCCGTCGCCTTCGACACCGTCGACGCTGATCAGCCGCGCGGCGCTGTTGCCGGGGATGCCGTCCGGGTGCGGCACCCAGGCCTCTTTCGGTAGCGCCGCCACTTCGGCCTGCAGCCGCGCCACGTCGAACAGCACGGGCAGCTGGAAAAACGGTTGGGAAAGCCGCATCGATCAATCCTCGCTCAGTGCAGCGCGCAACGGGGCGAGCCAGGGGGCGTAGTTGCGCCATTGGTCCAGCCCGGCGCGATCGATCGGGCGGCGGACCTGTTCGGAACTGGGCGTCCGTACGCTGCGCCGGGTTTCGTGAAAGGCGAGGCAGGCGGGATCGAACGGCAATCCGGCATGGGCGAGCATCTGCCGCACCCCGCCTTCCAGCTCGGCAACCAGATTTTCATAGGAAACTTGCAGCACCCGGCCGGGCAGCACCGCATCCCAATGCCGCATCAGGCCGAGATAAACGCGGGTGTGGCGCGCGACATCGTCGATACTGTAGCTGAATTCCTGATGATTGGTGCCGAACAGCTGCTTCAAGTTGCTGAAGCCGCACGCCATTGGATCGCGCCGGATATCGATGATCGTCGCGCGCGGCAGGATCAGCTGGATCAGGCCGATATGCCAGAAATTGTTCGGCATCTTGTCGATGAAGAACGGGCGGCCCAGTCGGCGATAGGTCCGGGTTTCGGCGAGGAAGCGTTCGCCCAGTGCCCGCGCATCCGCCGCGGTGAGCCGTGCGAGTGCTTGCGGGTGCAGCGGCAGGCCGCAATCCGGGTCGGCGCCGCAAATCTCGCGGGCATAACGGCTGATTTCGGTCAGCTCCTGCGTGCCTTCCACCTGGGGATGCGATGCCAATATCTGCTCGATCAGGGTGGAGCCCGAACGCGGCAGGCCCAGCACGAAGAGCGGCGCGGCATCCGCCACCCCCCAGCCCGTGCGCTCGGCGAAGAAGTCCGCGGTGCAGGTCTCCGCAATACGCATGGCACAGGCCTCCGCCACGTCCGGGCGATAGGTTGCGCTGGCCCGGCGCAGCGCGTTGCCGCGCGCGTAGAACGCCCAGGACTCGGCGAATGTGGCGCGATCCTCAAAGGCCTTGCCCAGCGCGAAGCAGAGATAGGTCCGGTCCATCGGGTGGATGCCGGGCCGCGCTTCGGCTGCGCGCATCGCCGCAATCTCGGCGTCGGTGAAGCGATAGGTCTTCAGGTTCGCGAGGCTGAACCATGCCACCGCCTGATCGGGCCGCGCGGCCAGTGCGGCGCGATAGTCGGCAATCGCCTCATCCGTGCGGCCGGTGATCTTCAGCGCATTGGCCCGCCAGAGCCGCAGATCGGCCAGCTCGGCCGGCGATTGCGGCTGGCGGGCCAGGCGCTCGTACAGGTCGATGACCGGTTCATAATCGCCCATCCCGATACAGGCGACGCCGAACAGCTTCAGCGTATCGCGATCGTCGGGCTGGTGCGCCAGCAACGTCTCCGCCTCGGCCCGCGCAGCGGCATGGTTCTGCTGTTGCAACAACAGCATCGCCAATTCGAAGCGCGCGGCGTGATACTCCGGCACCCCGGCCAGCGCGGCGCGCAACAGCGCCTCCCGATCGCGGCTGCTCACTGCGTCGGCCCCGGCTGGTCCAGATCGAAGACTTCGAAGATCAGGTGCACGCGGTCCGTTGCGCCCAAATTGCGCACCCAATGGGGCCCAAGATTATTGACCTCGACCGCCGTGCCTTCGGGGAAATGATGCGCCGCGCCGCCGAAGAACGACACCACCTGGGGGTTGGTCGCCAGCGGCACATGGATCTTGTGCGGCCATTTCGCCGCGGGATTGGCGTCGATATGCGGGTGGATCACCCCGCCCGGCGCCATCCGCGCGAGCATCACCCGCGGGAATACAGGCCGCGCATAGCCATAGGGCTGTACCGCCTGCGCCAGCACCGGCTCCAGCAGCGCACGCCATGCGGCCCAAGCTGGCCGATCGTGCGAGACGCGCCAGTCGCGCGGATCGTTGATGAAACGGAACACGATGTGGCGGGTGGCGTCCAGCGCGTCGAACTTGTTGGGTTTGGCGGCATTCTCCGCATCCCACACCGCCTCGGGGATCGCGCGCACGGCCGCGGCCAGTGCGGCGATGTCGACACGGCCCAGCGGGCGGACGGTGGTGGTCTTGGCCGGGTTCATCGGCGCCCGTCGAAGTGATAGCCGAACAGATCCAGATCCTGCGCATAGCGCCCGGCGACACCGTCGATCAGCGTCTGGTCGTAATAATCCCGATAGTCGCGGTGGCTGGTGCCGTTGACCCGGTCCAGCGGGCGCGAGGCGATACCGATCCGCGCGCAGATGGCGTCATACGAGCCCTGCATATCCTCGACATGGCCGATCGCATCGGCGGCCAGCGTCGTGCCGTCCGGCCCGGTGAGCAACGATGCCTGTGGGCGGAACAGGATGTGCCCTTCCGGCGGCGCGCGAAACAGGAAATGGTACATCACGTCGCGCGGCCGCTGCTGGAAGACATCGCCGCCGCGCAGCATGAACGCGCAATAGGAGACGAACCGGTCGAACGGATTGCGGACGAAGGCGAATTTGAAATAGCTGTGGAAGCGTTCCTCGCCCAGATGCGGGCGCAATTGCTCCAGCGACACATGGCCGTGCTGCACGGCGGCCAGATCGTCCCACGGAAACTTCTTGTGCACGAACAGGCCGACCTGTTCGACATCCTCGTCCCCCAGATGGTCGCGCAGCGCCTGCCGCACCGAATGGGTGCCCGTCTTGGGCACCGCGGCAAACACGAAACGATGGCGATGGGAGACGATCATGCAGCCAGTCTCTTAAGGAAGTCGCCCCCGCCGGCGATGCGGCGGGGGCGTTTTTGGGGATCAGAACTTGAAGCTGAAGCCGGCCATATAGGTCGCTCCGCTCTGGTTCTGGTTATACAGATAGCGGTTCTGGCCCCAGAACTGCGTATCCTTCTGGTTGGTCAGGTTCACCGCGTTCAGCGTGAGCTGAAGTTCCTTGGTGACGTTGACGAAGGCCGATGCGTCGAAATAGGTCGTCGCTTCGAACCCGCGCGTATTGGCGCTCATCACGCTGGGATCGCGACCGGTGTAATACGCCGAACGGTGGCTCATCGAACCGCGCAGACCCCAGCGCTTGGTCTCGTAATAGAGCGTGGCATTGTAGCTCGTCTTGGAAATGCCGGTAATTTCTTTGGGCGCATCGACATAGGTGTAGTTCGCCAGCGCGCCCAAGTTGTCGAACGGCGCCGGCAGGAAGCTGAATTGCGCCTGCGCCGCCAGTTCCACGCCGGTCAGGCTCTTGGTGCCCGCGACGTTGATCGGCATCGAGAACTCCTTGACGATCGTGGCCGCGGTCGCCCCCGGGATCGTGCCGAACGGCACGCCGGTCTGGCTGAAGGGCACGTTCTCCAGCGTCTGCGATCCGATGAAGTTCTTGATCTGCTTGTTGAATACGCTGGCTGAAATCAAACCGACCTTGCCGAAATAATATTCGGCGGAGACGTCGAGCGTGGTGTCCTTATACGGCTTGAGCCCCGGATTGCCGCGCGAGGCGGTGATCGCGCCGCCATCGTCCTGCAACGCGCTGCCGCGCGCCGCGATCGAGCCCAGGCCCGGCCGGTTCAGGTTCTGCGAGGCCGCGAAGCGCAACTGCAGCTCGGACGTCACTTCCAGCACCGCGTTCAGCGCAGGCAACACGCCCGAATAGCTGCCGTTCACGTCGGTCGTGCCGAGATAGGCATAGCTGTCGCCCTGGATCCAGCCCGAGCTGTGCGTATCGGTATGGTATCCGCGTGCACCGACGTTGCCGCGCAGGCGCTTGCCGAACAGCTCGGTGTCCCAGTCCATCTGGAGATAGCCGGATTCGCTTTCCTCGGTCGTCGTATAGACGTTCTCGATATCGCGCAGCGCGCCGCCGCTGCCGTCCTTGTTCGGGGCAAGGCGGTGATATTCGTTATATTTCGCAAAGCCCTTGGCATAATCGCCGACCAGCCACGATCCGAATGCGTTGCTGAACACCGACGAGACATCGCCCACCGCGGTGCCGCGCGTCTTGGCGCGGGTGCCGTTGACGTTGTCGTCGTAGAACAGGTCGATGCCGTCCTGCTTGAACCGGTGATAGGCCGCGCCCGCGCGCAGCGTCAGCGCGTCGTTGATCTTGTACCGCAGGTTGCCGACGCCTTCGCGCAGTTCCGACGCATTGTTGAACGAGCGATAATAAAAGGAATCCATCGCATAAGTAGACGCGTTGGTCGGATCCCAACCGGTATAGGCGAATGACGCCGAGCGCCCGTCGATGCCGTAATCGGCGACCAGATTGCCCTTTGCCCGCATGTAGAACTTGTCGTCATACGGCGTCTTGTAGGTCGATTTCTGATAGCCGACATGGCCATCGATCGTCAGCCGGTCCGAAGCCTCCCAGGTACCCGTCAGCTCCAGCGAGCGGAACCGCGTCTTGTTGAGCGAGCGACGGTTTTCGCTGCCGAAGGTCGCGCCGGTGACGTCGGTCTTGGTCACATAGTTGCTGTCGTCCCAGCGCAGGTCCTTGATGACCGAAGGCTGCTGGAACGCGGCAGGCCACGGCGATCCCGCGGCAGTGTCGAACGCGACCGATCCGGTCGAGTTGAGCGGCCGCGTGGCAAGGTGCAGCTCTTCGCGCTTGGTTGTGAGCTGGCCGTACAGGCCATCCAGCGTCAGCAGCAGATTGTGGGCCGGACGCCACTGCAGTGCGGCGGTGATGCCGAGCCGCTCCTGATCCGCGTTCCACGAGGAAAGGCGGTTGCCGTCGGCAAAATACAGGTCGCCCGACAGGAATTTGGTCTGCTGCGCAGCGCTCAGGCGCGAGATGTCGAGGCCCTTGCCGACCAGGCTCTGCAGCGTCGAGGCGCTCGGATGGTTGTAGTTATAGGTGTTGTGGCCCTGTTCGGTGGTCTTGCGCTTCGAATAGGCGACCGAGACCAGCGCACCGAAGGTGTTGCTCCAATTGTGGCTGAACAGCCCGGCGACGCGCGGCTGCGCGTCCTTGGTATATTGGTTGGTGCCCAATCGGCCGACGATGACGGCTTTGCTACCGGGCGCGTAATCGAACGGTCGACCGGTGAACAGGCCGACCGTACCGGCCATGCCGCCTTCGTTCTGCGCCGCCTGGAACGTCTTCTCGACTTCGACCCGCGTGAACAGCTCGGACGCGAAGATGTTGAAGTCGAAAGCACGGTCGCGCGTGCGCTGACCGCGGCTATCCTGCGCGGAATCGACGTTACCCAGCACTTCCATGCCGTTCAGCTGCACCCGCGAGAAATCCGGCCCGAGGCCACGCAGCGAGATCCGACGCCCCTCGCCGGCTTCGCGCGTGATCTGCACGCCGGGCACGCGCTGAAGCGATTCCGCCAGGTTCAGCTCGGGAAACTTGGCCATGTCCTCGGCGACGATCACGTCGACCTGAATCGCGGACTTCCGCTTGATCGCGCGGGCGTCGCTCAACGACTTGGTATAACCGGTGACGACGATGTCCTCGCCGCCGCTGACAGGCGCATCCGCCGTCGTCTGCGCGAACGCGGCGCGCGGTGCGCCCCCCACGCTCACCATCGCGACGGTAGCGAGCAATATTGTCCTGAGATTCGGGCGCATCGCCCGAACTCGTGTGTGCGTGATCATGAAAGGATGCCCCCTGCAACTGGTATGAACCAGTCCGGCCTAGAGCATGCGTTAACGACTTCTCCGTGACAGTCGCAGCCGAAACGACTTTTCGTCGTCATCATTTCGACCTTGTCGCGCGGCCCGCCATTCACGCCAGGATGGACGCAACCGTGGTTGGTGGCGGAAAGAGTGCCGAAGCGATCCTGCGAAAGTGTTGCGAATGAACGTCTTCCAGCTCTGCGATCGGGATCGGCCATCCGAATACAGGGCGAGGGCAGTGTAATGAGGTGGCGGTGCGGACCTTCGCGCAACGGTCGCGCAATGTTTCCTTTATGCCGCCCTGAATGGTACCGGACACAGCGCGGTCACCCTGCCCAACACGCGTTGGGCAACCGGAACGTCGGCTAAGATTCTGGAATTGGGCAACCGCTGACTCGCGAATACGGCGCTATTGCCGCCGGGTGCCACGCGGGACAAGCTTCAGAGCGCACCAGCGTCGCACCGCCAAATGGCGGCTGCGGCCGAGCGAGCACACCAGATCGCAGCGGGCTTGTAACCGAACGCGCCTTACCAGGCGCGCGGCGAACTTCCGACTCGTTGCGCGACGGATTGCTCTACCGCATTGAGCTGATCCTTGGTCATGACTCCGGATGCGAGCATCTGTCGCATCAGTTCATCGACCAGCGCAGCAAGAAAGTGAACTTCACCACGCTCCGAACCGGTGTCTTCGCCCTCGGTGTTCACTTCCATCAAAAGTCTCCCGGACAAGCGTTGCTTCGTAAACGCGCGGCTTGAACCACGGTCGAACGCTTATGCCTGAAAAGTACTAAATTATCGTGCTGCGGCAAGGCAAAAAAACCTGCCCTTCCGAACGACCGGCACTCGCCATATGGGGAATGCCAAACGCGGTCCGGATTGTGTCCGGAGCGGTGCGAGACGAAGTGGCTGGATGCCCCGTGAGGATTCGAACCTCAATAGGCGGTATCAGAAACCGCAGTCTTACCATTAGACGACGGGGCAACGCCGGGCCGCGATCTAGGCGGGCCGCGCGCGGGTGTCAACCGGTCTGCGCATCACCGTTCAAACACGGGTGTTTGCATCGCTTGCTGCAACGTCGTGGCTGCGCTAGCGTTATCCCAAGCACCGAACGGCGCGCGCATCCGCGCGCACCGCGACGGCAGAACAAAATAAGCGAGTTTTAACGGCATGGGGGACGTTCCGCCCGATATGCCGGTCCGGCAGGCCCATCCTGCCCGTTCGGCGCCGATCCACGGCCGCGAGGTCCGTGGCAAGCCAGCCAACGGCCGGAAGCCCGGCGTCGGTCGTCCTGAAAAGCAGGCATCCCGCGGTCGGGACAGCCGCCATTTCGCGGCGCTGGACCTTGGCACCAACAATTGCCGATTGTTGATCGCACGGCCGCAAGGCGAAGGCTTCGCCGTGGTCGATGCGTTCTCGCGAATCGTCCGGCTGGGCGAAGGGCTGGCGAAATCGGGACGGCTGAGCGATGCGGCGATCGACCGCACGATCGTCGCGCTCAAGATCTGTGCCGAGAAGCTCAAGCGGCGCAACGTCACCTTGTCGCGCGCCGTGGCGACCGAAGCCTGCCGTCGCGCGGAGAACGGCGCGGAGTTCATCGCGCGGGCCTATGCGGAAACGGGCATCCTGCTCGATATCATCACCGCCGAAGAAGAGGCCCGGCTCGCGGTACTCGGCTGTCACACGCTGATCGAGCCGGGCGAGGATCCCGCCTTGGTGTTCGATATCGGCGGCGGTTCGACCGAGCTGGTGCTGGTCGACACGCGTGGCGAGGTTCCGCACGTGCTCGATTGGCATAGCGCGCCGTGGGGCGTGGTCTCGCTGACCGAAAGCGCCGGACACGGCCCGCCCGGTGCGGACGGTGGCGCAGACGGTCGCGCCGCGGCCTATGCGCAAATGCGATCCTTGGTGGCGAACAGCATGGCGAGCTTCGCGGCCCGCCTGCCGCGCGGGATCGCGGTGCCGCGCTTGCTTGGAACGTCCGGTACCGTGACGACGCTCGCAAGCGTTCACCTCGGGCTGACCCATTACGATCGCTCGCAAGTCGACGGGCTGATCGTCCCGGCCGCGGCGATGCGGCGGATCAGCCTCGACCTTTCGAGCAAGGATCTGAACGAACGCGCGCAGTTGCCATGCATCGGCACCGAACGCGCCGACCTAGTGGTTGCGGGCTGCGCGATCCTCGAGACGATTCTCGATTTATGGCCCGCCGAACGGTTGGGCATCGCCGACCGGGGTATTCGCGAGGGCATCTTGCGCCGATTGATGGAGAGTTCTTCGTGAGCAGAGACGGCGGCGGACTTCGCGTCCGCGTGAAGACCGCGCGCAAGCGCACCGCGCAATCGACGCGCTGGCTCGAACGCCAGCTCAACGACCCCTATGTAAAGCGTGCCAAGGCGGACGGCTTCCGCAGCCGGGCTGCGTACAAACTATCCGAGCTCGACGAGCGGTTCGATTTTCTGAAGGGCAAGCGCCACGTGGTCGATCTCGGCCTCGCGCCAGGCGGCTGGGCGCAGGTCGTCCGCCGTCAGGTGCCCAAGGCCGCGATCGTCGGGATCGATTTGCTCCCGGTCGATCCGATCGAGGGGGTGGAGATCCTCCAGCTCGACTTCATGGACGACGTCGCGCCCGAGCGGCTGATGGCGGCGCTGGGTGGCGCACCCGATCTCGTGCTGTCGGACATGGCGGCGAACACCGTCGGCCATCCACAGACCGATGCGCTGCGGACGATGGGGCTGGTCGAGGCGGCGCTGGAGTTCGCGATCGACGTGTTGCAGCCGGGTGGCGCGTTCGTCGGCAAGGTGTTCGCCGGCGGCGCGGATACCGCGCTGGTCGCGGAAATGAAGCGCAACTTCACCACCGTGAAGCACGCGAAGCCACCGGCGAGCCGCAAGGCGTCGTCCGAATGGTATGTCGTGGCGCAGGGGTTCAAGGGGCGGAAGGTCGCGGAGTAGCCGCGGCCGTTTGGTTGCGGCGTCGATGATCACCCGGAATGCAGCATCCGGGGCAAAGGCCCTTCGACTGCGCTCAGGGCGAACGGGTGGCGGAAGCCACCACATCCGTTCGGGCTGAGCGAAGTTGAAGCCCCCGGCGCAACGCCGGGGCCGACCTCAGCCCGAAACGAAAGCCTCAGCCCTCGTAGTCAGCACCCAGATTCTGGTTGCGCGGCGGTGCAGCGGCGGTGAGGCGAAGCGCCTCGGCCGATGCCGACAGGCTGCCGACGGCATCCGCTTCGTCCTCGTCGTCGACCTGGACGCGCTGGAGACCGTTGATGACCGACTCCTTCAGATGCGCCGGGCGCACGCGCTCTTCCGCGATTTCGCGCAGCGCGACGACCGGGTTCTTGTCGCGGTCGCGATCGACGGTGAGGTCGGCACCACCCGAAATGGCCCGCGCACGCTGCGCGGCGAACAGGACGAGATCGAACCGGTTGGGGATCTTGTCGACGCAATCTTCGACAGTGACGCGCGCCATGAATGGCTTCCTTCGCAAACGACGGTATTCGGAAAGATGATCCCCTAGGCGGCAACCCTGCTTGAGTCAAGAAAATCGCCCGCGGGCGGGGCTTGCGTCCCTTGCGGCGCGCAGCGCGAGGCGGCATCACCCGCTGCGATGACCGAACCCGCCCCCCAGCCGAGCTTCACCGTGGCGGGCAACCAGTTGACGATGCTCGATACCGGGCCACGCCGGCTGGAGGCACTGATCGGGCTGATCGATGGCGCGCGGCGCTCGCTGCGGGTGATCTTCTACATCTATGTCGACGACGACGCGGGCGAAGCGGTCCGCGCCGCGCTGCTGCGCGCGGCGGCGCGGGGCGTGGCGGTGTCGCTGATCGTCGACGGGCTCGGCAGCGAGGCGGCGGCGGCGCACGACTTCTTCACCCCGATGCGCGACGGCGGGGTCGAGGTGTGTCGCTTCGTTCCGCGCTGGGGCCGGCGCTATCTACTGCGCAATCACCAGAAGCTCGCGCTCGCGGACGGCGAGACCGCTAGCCCGCGCGCGATCATCGGCGGGTTCAACGTCCAGGACAGTTATTTCGGCACCCCCGCCGAACAGGCGTGGCGTGATCTCGGGCTGATCGTCGAAGGACCGGCAGCGCAGCGGATCACCGGCTATTTCGACGTGCTCGCGCGCTGGGCGGGACAACCCAAGCCACCGCTGCGGACGCTGCGCCGCGCATTGTCGCGGTGGAGTGAGCCGCAGGGCACCGTGCGCTGGCTGTTCGGCGGGCCGACGCGGCGGCTGTCGCCGTGGGCGCGCGCGGTGAAGCGCGACTTGCGCATTGCGACCCAGGTCGACCTGATCACGGCCTATTTCGCGCCCAATCCGGGAATGTTGCGGCGGCTCGACAAGGTGGGGATGCGCGGGCGCGTGCGGATCGTGCTGGCGTCGAAGAATGATCACGGTGCCGCGATCTGGGCGTCGCGCTTCACCTATGCCGGGCTGCTGCGCAAGCGCGTGAAAATTTACGAATATCAGCCGACCAAATTGCACACCAAGCTCTTCTTGATCGGCGACGTCGTCTATATCGGCTCGGCCAATTACGACATCCGCAGCCTGTTCCTCAATCTCGAGATGATGCTGCGGATCGAGGACCATGCCTTCGCCGCGCACGTCCGCCGCTATGTCGATGGCGAGGTCGCCAATTCCGAAGCGATCACGCAGGATCTCTACAAGGCGCGCACCAGCCCGTGGATGCGAGTGAAACAAGCCGCCGCGTTCTTCGTGATGACCGTGCTCGACTATAATATAACCAAGCGCCTCAATTTCGGACCCGAGCAATGAAGACCGCCGCCAGATCGCGAGGACGGATCGACCGCGAGTTCGGCTTGCTGTTCGTCGTCATGCTGACGATCGCGGCGGGGAACACCGCGTTGCAATCGGTGCTCCCCGCGCTCGGGCGGTCGCTGCGCGTGCCCGACAGCGCGGTGGCGGCGGCGTTCTCGGTTTCCGCCTTGTTGTGGGTGATCGCCGCACCGTTCTGGGCACGACGGTCCGACCGGCACGGGCGGCGCGCGATGATCCTGCTAGGGGTCGGCGGGTTCTGCGTGTCGCTGCTGGTGTGCGGGGTGTTCCTTGCCGCGGGGATCAACGGCTGGATCGGCGGGACGACCGCGTTCGTCTGCTTCATCCTCGGGCGGCTGATCTATGGCACCTTCGGTTCGGCTGCGCCGCCCGCGGTCCAGGCGCTGGTCGCGGGCAATACGACCCGTGCCGAGCGAACCAAGGCGCTGACGTTGCTCGGGTCGGCGTTCGGGCTCGGGACGATCCTCGGGCCGACGATCGCGCCGTTCCTCGTGCTTGGGACGATCGCCGGGGTCGAGATCGGGCTGTCCGGCCCCGCCTTCCTGTTCGCGCTGTTCGGGCTGGGCGTGTGGGTCGCGGTGCGACGATTGCTCCCCAACGATCTGCATCCGGATCGGGCGACGCACGGCGCGGCCAACGCCTATCCCTCGATCGGCGGGCAAAGCGGCGGCGCCAGCATCGTCGCTGCGATCGAGCCGACGGTCGAGCAGCATGCCGAACAGGTCGGGTATCGCGACCCGCGGATCCGGGCGTGGCTGATCGCGGGACTGGTTTCGGGCCATGGCCAGGCGATGACTGGGCAAGCGATTGGGTTTCTGGTGATCGACCGGTTGCACCTCGCACCTGCCGAGGCGCTCCAGCCGACCGGGATCGTGCTGATGATCGGCGCGCTTGCGGCGCTGCTGGTGCAATGGGGGATCATCCCCAATCTTGATCTACGCCCGCGCGCGATGATGCTGGTCGGGCTGGCGATCGCGGCGGTCGGCTGCGCGCTGACCGGGGTTGCGACGTCGCTCTATACGATCGCCTGCGCCTATGCGCTCGCGTCGGTCGGGTTCGGATTCACCCGGCCTGCCTTCACCGCGGGCGCATCGCTCGCGGTCGGACACGATGCGCAGGGGTCGGTCGCGGGCAAGGTGACGTCGGTCAACGGCGCGGCGTTCGTGCTCGGGCCGTCGATCGGCGTCGGCCTATACGAGGCGCAGCATGCGCTGCCGTATCTGGTCGCGGGCGCAGCGATGATGGCACTGTTCGGCTATGCCTGGGTGCGATTGCGCGAGCAATGATCCTCCCCTCCCTGGAAGGGAGGGGATCGAGGGGTGGGTCCACCCGTTATCGAACGCTCCGTCCGACCGTGGGCCAACCCACCCCCAACCCAGTGTCGGGTCGATGATGCCCCCGGCATCATCTGGACAGCGCGGGGCGCTGTCCACCCGACACTCTTTTCAGGGAGGGGAGTAGGAGGGTTAGCGCGCTTCTTCCTTTGCACGCGGCGGGAAGGCGAAGCCGATCGGCTGTAGCGCGGTCGCATCCTGTTTCAGCCGCGCCGACATCGCCTCATATTCGCGTTCGAGCTCGGGCGTCACCGATGCCCGCGAATCGCCAAGCGCGGTTTCGAAATGCGCCATGGTGACGTGGTTGACCGTCATCGATTCGCGCAAAGCCGCAAGCCCCGCGCGGCGCACCACGTCCTCGAGATCCGCGCCGGTGAAGCGATCGGTCCGCCCCGCCACAACGTCGAGATCGACGTCATCGGCCAGCGGCATCTTGCCGGTCTGGATCGTCAGGATGCGCTTGCGCCCTGCCCGGTCCGGCACGCCGACATAGACCAGTTCGTCGAACCGGCCCGGACGAAGCAACGCCGGGTCGATCAGATTGGGCCGGTTGGTCGCGCCGATCACGACGACCGACTGGAGTTCCTCCAGCCCGTCCATCTCCGCGAGGATCGTGTTGACCACCCGCTCGGTCACCTGTGGTTCACCCCCGCCACTGCCGCGCGCAGGGACCAGCGAATCGAGCTCGTCAATGAAGATGACGCACGGCGCCACCTGTCGCGCGCGCGCAAACAGCTTGGCGATCTGCTGTTCGCTCTCGCCATACCATTTGCTCAGCAGGTCGGACGATTTGGTCGCGATGAAGTTCGCCTGCGCCTCGCGTGCGACCGCCTTGGCGAGCAGCGTCTTGCCCGTGCCCGGCGGGCCATACAGCAGGAAGCCCTTCGCCGGTCGAATCCCCAGGCGTCGGAACGCCTCGGGGTTCTTGAGCGGAAGCTCGACGCCTTCCTTGAGCCGCATCTGCGCCGAATCGAGCCCGCCGACATCGTCCCAGCGGACGCGCGGAGCCTCGACCATCACTTCGCGCATCGCGCTCGGCTGGACGCGCTTCAGTGCATCGAGGAAATCCTCGCGCGTCACCGCCAGCGTATCGAGCACCTCGGGCGGAATCGTGCCTTCGGACAGGTTGAGCCGCGGCATCAGCTTGCGCACCGCCTCGATCGCCGCCTCGCGCGCGAGTGCCGCGAGGTCGGCGCCGACGAAGCCATAGGTCGTCCGCGCGAGTTCACCGAGATCGACCTTGTCGCCTAGCGGCATGCCGCGCGTGTGAATGCCGAGGATCTCGCGCCGTCCACGCTCGTCAGGCACGCCCACGACGATCTCGCGATCGAACCGACCCGGACGCCGCAGCGCCTCATCGATCGCCTCGGGGCGGTTGGTCGCGGCGATCACGACGACGTTGGCGCGCGCTTCCAGCCCGTCCATCAGCGTCAGCAACTGCGCGACGAGGCGCTTCTCCGCCTCGCCCGACACCTGCCCGCGCTTGGGCGCGATCGAGTCGATCTCGTCGATGAACACGATCGACGGCGCCGCCTTGGCGGCTTCCTCGAACACCTGCCGCAGCTTGCCTTCGGATTCGCCGTACGCCGAGCCCATGATCTCTGGGCCGTTGATCAGGAAGAATTCGGCCGCGGATTCGTTGGCGACCGCGCGCGCAAGACGAGTCTTGCCGGTTCCGGGTGGCCCGTGCAGCAACACGCCCTTGGGCGGATCGACGCCCAATCGCTGGAACAGCTCGGGATAGCGCAGCGGCAGCTCAACCATCTCGCGGAGCTGGTCGATCGTCGGACCCATCCCGCCGATGTCGTCATAGGTGACGTCGGCGCGGCGCGCTTCCTTCGGCTCCTCATATTCGGGGCGAAGCTCGATCTCGGTCGTCTCGTCGACATGCACCACGCCCTTGGGCACGGTCGAAATCACCGCGAGGCGAATCTCTTGCAGCGCATAAGCGGGCGCGCGCAGCATGTTCTGGACACCCGGCGGCATGTTGTCGACGCGTTGCTGCCCTGCGGTAGCGACGACGTCACCCTGGCACAACGGCCGCCCGAAGAAGGTCCGCTTGAGCGCATTGGAAGACCCCTGCAAACGGAGGTTCTGTTGTGCAGGTGCGAACACGACGCGAGTCGCAGCCTTCGACTCGACCTTGCGCAGTTCGACGAAGTCGCCCGACCCGACTCCAGCATTTGCACGCTGGAGGCCATCAATCCGGATGATCTCGAGTCCCTCGTCCTCGACATAGGGTGCAACCGCGCGCGCCGGCGTGGTCGACTTGCCGACGATTTCGATGACGTCGCCTTCGCCAATGCCAAGGGCCGCGAGCATCGACCGCGGAACATGCGCAAGACCACGCCCGCTATCTTCGGCGCGCGCGTTGGCGACCTGTAATTTCCGAACAGGCGCATCGACTTCCGCCATCATCTTTCCTTTGCGAGACCCGCTGTTGAGCGCGCAAGATAGGAAGTCGGTTCCGCGAATGCGAGACGACGCTCGGGGGGCGGTCGGAGGACAACAGACAAAAAAAGGGCCGACCCCGAGGGATCGGCCTTGAAAGTTTTAGGAGAGGATGCCTGAAAGGCACCGTCTAAATGCACCGCGGCAGATTATGTTGCAAGTGCGAAAGGATTGGTCGCGATTGCGCTTTCTGCAATCAACCTTATCTATTGCATGTGTAACGCGTCGCCCCCCTGCATCGCCCGACGGGATGGTGCGTCGCACCATTTATAGAAGAAGAGGCATCCGATATGCGGCGCCTGCCACCACTGACCGCGATCGAGGCTTTCGTGCAGGTCGCACGGACCGGATCGATCAAGGCCGCCTCGCAGGAACTCGCGCTGTCGCCGCCGGCGCTCAGCCGTCGCATCCAGGCGCTCGAACGCTTCATCGGCCGTCCCTTGTTCGAACGTCGCCATCAGGCGGTCGTGCTCAACGCGGACGGCGACCGGCTGCTCCAGCAAATCGCCCCTGCGCTCGACCAATTGTCGGATGCGGTCGAAGTGATGACGAGCAATACCGATGTTGTGCGGCTGCGGCTCGGTATCCTGCCGCTCTACGCGTCACAACGGTTGTTTCCTCGACTCGGGGAATTGCGGACGCGTCATCCCGAGCTGCATCTCGATATCGATACGAGCACGCACAACATCTCGCGCCTGGGCGAGGGTCTCGACGCGGTGATTGCGCTGGCGCGCGACATTGATCCAGCGCTGTATTCCCGACGGCTCGATCGGAACCAGGTCTATGTCATTGGGGCGAAGGCGTTGATCGAAGGACCCGACCCCGTCGTCCGGCCGGACCAGCTCTCCGGGCTGACTGCGCTCGTCCATCGCGAAATGCCCGATACGTTCAGCGCATGGCGCGCCGCAGCGGGGCTGACCGATCTCGAGCCGCTCGCGGTCGACCATTTCGATTCGGGCGCGTTGATGCTGGAAGCGGCAGCCCAGGGTCTGGGCATCGCGTTCATGCACGAAAGCCATTTCGCCGAGGCAAAGGACCCGCGGATCGTGCGGTTGTTCGATATCTCGGTGGAGAGTCCGTACAGCTATTGGTTCGCGTGCCGCCCGCGGGCGTTGACGCAAAAGCCGGTGAAGCTGTTCCACGACTGGCTGATCGCAACGATCGCCGATCCCAGCGTGTAAGTTAAGCCCCTCCCCTTCAGGGGAGGGGTTGGGGGTGGGGAAGTGCCTCGCAGAGAGTTACGCACTGCTGGACTGCCCCACCCCAACCCCTCCCCCAAGGGGGAGGGGCTAAGACAAGCAGATTAAGCAGCCGTCGCCTTCAGGATCTTACCCGGCTCACGCGGCGGCTCGCCCTTCGGCAGCGCATCGATATGCTCCATGCCCGACGTCACCTGACCCCATACGGTGTACTGACCGTCGAGGAAGCGCGCGTCGTCGAAGCAGATGAAGAACTGGCTGTTCGCCGAGTTCGGGTCGTTAGTGCGCGCCATCGACGCGACGCCACGGACATGCGGCTCCTTCGAGAATTCGGCCGGGAGGTTGGGCTTGTCCGAGCCGTGCATGCCGGTGCCGGTGGGGTCGCCGCCCTGCGCCATGAAGCCGGGGATGACGCGGTGGAACACGACGCCGTCATAGAAGCCGTCGTTCGCCAGCTCGGCGACACGTGCGACATGCTGCGGCGCGAGATCGCCGCGCAGCTTGATCACGACATCGCCGCCATCGAGGGTCAGCGTCAGGGTTTCGGGAAGATCGGCCATGTTGGGCTCCTGAAATGGGAATGACGCTGCCGTAGCGATGCAGCGTCGGAGAGGCAAATCGCCACCGATTGGCTTTGTTCCCATATCGGGCTAGAGCGCACCCCCGGCGGGCAACAGGAGGTCCATGATGAGCGAGACCGAGCTCCTTCCCGAAAACGACGGCGCGCAACTCGACGAGGACGATCGGCTCAAGCCCGAATTCGTCCGCGCGGTGCTCGACGCGGTCGAGGCGGGCGATGCCGAGGGCGCGCGCGCGCTGGTCGAGCCGCTCCATCCCGCCGACATCGCCGATCTGTTCGAGCTGACCCCGGCGGATTGCCGCGCGGCGCTGGCGAGCGCGATCACCGACCTGCTCGACGGCGACGTGTTCGCCGAAATGAACGATTACGTCCGCGAGGATCTGATCGATTCGCTCTCGGCGAGCCAGGTCGCGGATATCGCGTCTGAACTCGACACCGACGACGCGGTCGCGATCATCGAGGACATGGAGCCCGCCGACCAGCGCGAGGTGCTCCGCGCGCTCGACCCCGACGATCGCGCCGCGATCGAGGAGGCGCTGAGCTACCCCGAGGAATCCGCCGGCCGCCTGATGCAGCGCGAGTTGATCGCGGTGCCCGAACATTGGCGCGTCGGCGACGTGCTCGATTATCTGCGCACGCACGATGCGCTGACGACCGATTTCTGGGAAATCTTCGTGGTCGACCCGGCGCACAAGCCGATCGGCACGGTCGCTTTGTCGTGGATCCTGCGGACCCCGCGCGGGATTGCGATTGGCGACGTGATGCAGCGCGAACAGACGCTGATCCCGGTCGACATGGACCAGGAAGAAGTCGCACTGCGCTTCCAGAAATATGCGCTGATCTCGGCGGCGGTGGTCGATACCGGCGGTCGGCTGGTCGGGATGATCACGGTCGATGACATCGTCCACATCATTTCCGAAGAGGCGGGCGAGGATATCCTCCGCCTGTCGGGCGCGGGCGATGGCGACATCAACGAACCGATCCTGCTGACGGTGCGGACGCGAATCACCTGGCTGGTGGTCAACCTCGGCACCGCGATGATCGCCGCGTCGGTGGTCGGCGCGTTCCAGGGCGAGATCGCACGCTTTGCGTTGCTCGCGGTGCTGATGCCGATCGTGTCGGGGATGGGCGGCAATGCGGGAACGCAGACGCTCGCGGTCGTCGTGCGCGCGCTGGCGACCAACCAGCTGACGAGTTCCAACACCGCGCGGATGATCCTCCGCGAATTCCGCATCGCCGCCGCCAACGGCGCGATGCTCGGCGCGCTGGTCGGCAGCGGAACCTATCTGGCGTTCGGCAATGTCGGGCTGGCGATCGTGATCGCGATGGCGATGGTGATCAACAACCTGATCGCTGGGCTCGCGGGCGTGTTGGTGCCGGTGTCGCTGGAGCGCGCCGGAGTCGATCCCGCGGTATCGTCGGCGGTGTTCGTCACGACGATGACCGATGTGATGGGTTTCTTGTCGTTTCTGGGGCTTGCGACGCTGTGGGGGCTTGGCGCCTGACCCTGCCGCGCCCAAATCCACGCTTATGTTGCATTTGACCAAGGTTGCGTTCGGCGCGACGAGCCTCGAACACCTCGCCGAACGCCTGAAGCAACGCGCCGCCGACGGACCGGTGTTCCTCACCACGCGCTATCTGCCCAAACGCCACGAGGAAATCGTCGGTGCGGACGGCAAGGGCGGGTCGCTGTACTGGATCATCAAGCACACACTGGTCGCGCGCTCGCCGATCCTCGGGTTCGGCGAGGCGGAGGGCGGGCGAGTCGCGATCCACATCGACCCCGCGCTGGTGCTGACCGAAGGCCGCCCAAAGCGCGCGCACCAGGGGTGGCGCTATCTCGAAGCCGGCGATGCACCTGCCGATCTTGGCGGGGACGTGGTGGTGGGGGATGCGATGCCGGCGGCGCTGATTGGCAAGCTCGCGGCGCTGGGGCTGATCTGACGAAGGTTTTACGGCGCCTCCCCCTTACGGCGCCGCGTCCACCCCGCATCGAATTGGCCCGCTCGCCGCGCGCGAAACCCGGCACGTCGGCTTGCCGTAGATCGTCACCGCACCCAACCCCGTGCTCGTCGCATCGGCGGTGTAGCGCGCGGTCGCGGTGATCGTCCCTGATCCGTCGAGCCGCACCGTCAGCGCGTCGCTCCGCAGCGCGGCGGCGTCGATCCCCCCCGTCCCGCTGGTCAGCAACCGCACGCGCCCCCCACGCCCGCCAAGCGTCATCGCGCCCGATCCGAGCAGCGTCGCGGTGACTTCGTCCGCATCGAGCGCAGGTGCCGCGATCGATCCACTCCCGGTCACCTGCAGGTCGACCCGCTGCGCGCGGAACGGACCGGCCACCACCAGCCGCCCCCCGCCGACGACGGTCGCGCCGCGCAGCATCGGCACCCCCAGCCGAAGGACGAGCGGTTGCGCGCCGCCGCGCCGCGGGACTTCCGCCCAGCCGCGGCTTCCTGCGCGGACGACCAAAGTGCGCCCCTCGACCCGGATGTCGAGCGCGTCGCTCGCGTCCGCCGAACCGTCCGCGTGCGCCGAGGGCGGTGCGCGGGTCGTCAGCGCGACGTCGAACGGCCCGTCTATGCGAACTCGATCGAAATCGGTGACGACGTAGGACCTGCCGGGTGCCGCCAATCCGGCGACGGGCGAAAAAAGCAGCAGCAGCGCAAGCAGGCGAATGGCGGTCATCCCCCAGGCATCGCCGCGATCACGCGATCACGCAAGGCGTCGGGTCGCAAAGACGATCAGCCGCCGCAGCGGACCTCACCCGATCCGGCCTTGCTGATCGTGCAGCGTGCCGGTCGGCCCAGGTCGATATCACCCGATCCCGTGACCGAGCCGGTTGCCGCGCCGCTCACGTCAAGCCGCAGGCCGCCCGATCCGGCGACCGACACCACGGCGTCGCGCACCTTCAACCCGCGCCCGGCAATCTCGCCCGAACCGCTGACCTTGGCCGCGATGCGGTCGATGCTGCCCTTCGCCGCAATGGTCCCCGAGCCGCGGGTCGCCAGCACTGCCTGGCTGGTCGCGAGCGCCGCGATCTGAAGATTGCCCGACCCGGTCGTCGCGGCGGTAAAGCTGCTGCCTTCGACCCGGTCGATCGTCATGGTGCCCGATCCGCCGATCTCGGCCGCGACGATTTGCGGCATCGTCACGAAGACCTTGACCCCGCGCGTACTGACCCAGCCGATCACGAGCCGCGGCTTGCGGTCGATCCGCAGCGTCTCGCCGTCGCGGACGATCCGTAATTGCGCCAGGTCGCTGGCGGGGCCTTGCGCGCGGACCGAAAAGCCGGTCCCGACGCGAACGTCGACATCGTCCGATCCGCCAAGCGCAATCGCACGGAAGTCGCTAAGGGCAAAAGTACGCGTCGTTGTGGAGCCGGCCGGCTCGGCCGCATCGCTGGTGCCGGAACACCCGGCAAGCGCCAGGACGGCGATCAAAGACAGACTGCGCATACCTATCTCCTGTGTATTGCCGTGTTAGTACACCATATATCGTTTGGCGCAACCCGCGTCGGACGGGTTCCGTTGACCGCCGCTCCCGTCATGCTGACCTTGTTTCGGGCTCCACATCGCAATGGGCGCGGACCGCCAGCGCGACGCGGTGGGACTTCGAAACGCATGCAGGATGACGCTGCAAATACACCGACGAACCACGCAGACGGGCGTTGTTCGCTTCGCCAGTCTAACGGCAGGAGAGGTCTCCCGCAAACGCCGCTCCACCCCAAACAAAAGGGGGCGACCGTCGCCGGCCGCCCCTCTTCAAACCACGGTATTCGCAAAGAACCTTAGGCCGGAGCCTTGTCCTTGTTGTGGATAGCCGCCGCCTTGCGCAAAATCTCGAGGATCTTTTCCTGCGCGGTCGGCTCGTCGACCTGCTCCATCGCGGCGAGTTCGCGCGCGAGGCGGCTGGTCGCGCCTTCGAAGATCTGCCGCTCGGAATAGCTCTGCTCGGGCTGGTCGTCGGCACGGAACAGGTCGCGGACCACTTCGGCGATCGACACTAGGTCGCCCGAATTGATCTTGGCTTCATATTCCTGCGCACGGCGCGACCACATGGTGCGCTTGACGCGCGGCTTGCCGGTCAGCGTTTCGAGGGCCTCGCGCAGCGTCTTGTCGCTGGAAAGCTTGCGCATCCCGACGCTTTCCGCCTTGTTGGTCGGTACGCGCAGCGTCATGCGCTCTTTTTCGAACCGCAGAACATAGAGTTCGAGCTGCATCCCGGCGATTTCCTGCCGCTGGAGCTCGATTACACGGCCAACGCCGTGCTTTGGGTAAACGACATAATCGCCGACGTCGAAGGACAGCGCCTTGGCAGCCATTCCGTTGGACCTTTCTGTGGACCGGGTATCCCGGTGCAACGCACTTCTCGCAGCAAAGCTGCATCAGCGCACGCAAGGGTGATGGGTTGGTACGTCTCCGTGCCGAGTGGCGCCGCAGGCACCGCTCGTCGTCACCCTTTTAACACAGTCGCAATAAAATTACCAGACAAAGGTCGCGCCACGCGTCGCGCGGGCACGCTTACGCGTGCGCCGACCTGGGAATACCGGTTGAGCGACCGATCAATCGCCTGCGCCCGGCTCCGCCGAGAAGAAATTTGTCGTACTTGCCGGTCTCGCCCTTGTGCTCGTCCGCGTCGGCAGGCGTCTGGTTCGCCTTGCGCGTGACGTTGGGCCACTGGCTCGAGAAAGTCGTGTTGAGTTCGAGCCATGGCTCAAGACCGCTTTCCGTATCGGGCAGAATCGCTTCGGCGGGGCATTCTGGCTCGCACACGCCGCAATCGATGCATTCGCTGGGGTTGATCACCAGCATGTTCTCGCCCTCGTAGAAGCAGTCGACCGGGCACACCTCGACGCAGTCCATGTACTTGCACTTGATGCAGGCATCGGTGACGACGTAGGTCATTAGGTAACTCCCGGAGCAACGAACCCGACGCTGCTATGCCCGAGCGCCCGCCCCGTCAATGATTGCAGTGCCTGTTCGGTCATTTTCGATCAGGTCGGTATAGCAGGCGCGGCCCGCGTCGGGCGGACCGCGGCGTTCGGGAAGGCATTCGACGCGGATCGCGCGCACTCTGCCCGATGGCGTGACGAAAGCGAGCACGCTGCCCACCCGCACCGCCGCGGCGGGCCGATCGACCGCGCGTCCATCGATCCGCAACCGCCCGCTGGCGGCCATTCCCTGCGCGATGCTGCGCGTCTTTACGATCCGGGCGAACCAGAGGAAACAATCGAGCCGCATGCTCGGGCCGCGGGGGAAGGCTTCAGCCATGCACCGCCAGATCGGCGAGCGCCGCAAAGGCCGTGCCGCGTGGCGCGGCGACGGGACGAACGGTAGGCAGGCCGCGCCATACCCAGCGCTGCGTCGGGTCATTCGCAGCGGCAGGCGCCGGGCGGAAGCCGAACCCGGCCATCAGTTTCTCGATCGTCGGCGGGGTCAGCCCCATCGACAGCGCAAGTGCTGGATCGAGCGCGAACGGCTGGCGCCCCGCCGCCCCGCGCGCATCGTGCGCCGCGCGCGCGATCCGTTCGATCAGGTCGACTCGCACAGCCTGCGCCGCAATCGGGCGATACCCGTCCGCGAGCGTCGCGCCGACGACACCGCGCAGCAGCACGCTCGCGCCCTCACGTGGTCCCTCCGCCACCATCCCCCCGTTGCGGATCGCGAACAACGCGCGCCGCCACCGTGCGGCGGCGGGCTTGAGCAAGCGCGGGTCGAACAGGTCGAGCGCGCCGATCGTCACCCCCGCGCGGCGGAACGCCTTGCGCGCGACGCCGTCGAGCGTGTCGAGGACTGCGGCGACATCGCTCCGCGCGACCATCCCGCCCCCCGCGACCAGCGCCGCCGCGACCGCGCGCGACGCGGGGCTCGCGGCAGGATCGCGCTGGACCGTGTCGAGCAATATCGGCCCCGGGAGCGCCCGCGCGACCGCCTCGCCGAACCAGGTCCGCAGCCGTTGCTCGATCTTCGCCCGCAGCGCGACGTCGAGGCAGTCGAGCGCGCGATCCAGCACGATGCGTGGGCGCACCAGACTCTGCCCGGGCGCAAAGGTGGCAACGGTAAAGCCGCGCCACAGCAGCACGGGCACCTCCCCCGCCTCGGTGCGGAGCGACAGGTCGGCCTCCGCCGCCTCGGCCAGCGCGAGCCCGCGTTTGCCGCGTTCGTCGCCCAATCGCCGCTCCGCCGCCGCCAGCAGCATCCTTTTGTCGTTCGCCCGCGCATCCGCAGCAACAGTGAAGCGGAAACCGTCGAGCCGCCCGATCGCGTGGTCCTCGACCATCACTTCGCCCTCGGGACCGATCGTGACCGGCAGCATCCGTGGATCCGCGCCGATCTGCCGCATCAGGAGCGTGGTGCGCTTGTCGACGAAGCGCTGCGTCAGGCTCGCATGCAGCGCATCCGACAGGCGTTCCTCGACCGCGCTCGCGCGTTCGGCCCAATGCGCCGGATCGGCCAACCAATCCTTGCGGTTGGCGATATACGCCCAGCTGCGCGCCGCCGCGATCTTGCCCGCAAGCGTCTCGACATCGCCAACCACAGTGTCGAGCCGTGCCAGTTCCGCCGCGAACCAAGCGTGCGGGATATGCCCCTGCCCTTCGCTCAAATGCCCGAACACGCGCGCGACGAAGCGGGTATGCGGATCGACGCCGAGCTTGCGGAAATCGGGAAGCCCGCACGCCGCCCATAGCCGCGCGACCATCGCCGGATGCCGTGTCCGCGCGCGCACCCAGTCTTCCTCCGCCATCCGCTTGAGCACCGCGAGATCGACCGATTGCGGCGCTGCGCGCAGCCTGCGGTTGTCGGGCTTGGCCTCCAGGCTCGCGATCAGCGCGTCGACGCTCGCAAAATCGGGTTCGCCCTGGCGCCAGTAGAGATGCTCGAGCGGCGGGAAACGGTGTTCCTCGATCGCAAGCACTTCCTCGGGCGCGAACGCACCCGGCCCTTCCTCGACCAGCGCGCCGAACGTCCCGTCGCGCTGATGCCGCCCGGCCCGCCCCGCGATCTGCGCCATCTCGGCGACGGTCAGACGGCGCTGGCGATGGCCGTCGAACTTGTTGAGACTGGCGAAGGCGACATGGTTGACGTCCATGTTGAGGCCCCATCCCGATCGCGTCGGTCGCGACCAGATAATCGACCTCGCCCGCCTGGAACATCGCGACCTGTGCGTTGCGGGTGCGCGGGGACAGCGCGCCCATCACCACCGCAGCACCCCCGCGCAGGCGCCGCAGCATCTCGGCAACCGCGTACACTTCCTCCGCGCTGAATGCGACGATCGCGGAGCGCTTCGGAAGGCGGCTGATCTTCTTCGCGCCGGCATAGCTGAGCGTCGAGAAGCGCGGGCGGTTGATGATCTCGACTCCGGGGACCAGCGCCTTCAGCATCGGACGCAGCGCTTCGGACCCGAGCAGCATCGTCTCCTCGCGGCCACGGGCGCGCAGGATGCGGTCGGTGAAGACGTGACCCCGTTCCAAATCGCCGCCAAGTTGCGCTTCATCGACGCCAACGAATGCTAAATCGCGGTCAACTGGCATCGATTCGGCGGTACATAGGAACCATCTTGCGTCTTTTGGGACGATCTTTTCCTCGCCGGTAATCAAGGCGACGCGGTTCTCGCCCTTGATCTTGACGACCCGGTCATAGACTTCGCGCGCCAACAAACGCAGCGGAAAGCCGATCATGCCGCTGGAATGGCCGCACATCCGCTCGACCGCGAGATGCGTCTTGCCGGTGTTGGTCGGCCCGAGCACCGCAGTGACGGCGCTGTCGTGGTGGCGTTGCATGACCCAGCCAACATCGCGTCCCCAAGCACGATGCGCAACCACCCAGCACGCGAAAAATCACCCCACGATCATGGGATAGCGCCATCTGGGGGACCGCGTTCAAACCGCCGTCGTGCGCCTCGAACGGTTGGCCGCATCGACTGCGATCGTCGGCGGCAGTTAATTTGACTTTAGCACTTGCTCGGCACAGTCCTCTGGCCCGACGCTGCGGGGCGGGATCAGGCAGCGCATCACGGATTTCGGGGGCGAACCAGCCTTGTTTGTACCTACTGCGCACGGCATTGAAAACGCAGGCGGCACTAGCGCGCTGTCCTTCGGGCGGGCGATCGCGCCGATGCCACAGTCCGGCCGGGTCGAACGGCTGCGCGCCGCCGCCGCGCAGGTCGACTGGGTACCGGATTTAGGAACGCGGATTGGCTCGCGCGACTGGTGGCGCGGTGCCGCGACCTGCGCCGCGTTGTGCGTCACAGCCTTCGCCATCGCTCCGCCACTCACCACCCCACTACTGAGCCAGACCGCCGCGCCGATGATCGGCACCGACCGCGAGGAAGCGCGCGCGCAGATGATCGCGCCGCTTGCCTGGGGGGCGGATACCGGGCGGCACATGGCGTCGAACGATCTCGTCCGCCCGCTTGCGGAAGCGCCCGAACGCCCGATCGAACAACGCACCGCCACCGTCGGCCACGGCGACAGCCTGGGTGACATGCTGCAGCGTGCCGGCCTGTCCGAACGCGACGCGCAGGATACGGTCGCGCTCGTCGCGACGACGGTGCCGCTCGACACGCTGAAGCCCGGCACGCAGATTCCGATGACACTCGGTCGCCGCCCCAATCGCAGCGTGGCGCGCCCGCTCGAGGCGTTGTCCCTGCGCGCGCGGTTCGATCTCGCGCTCGATGTCAAACGCGTCGGCGACCGGTTGGTGATGGAGCGCCACGCGATCGCGGTCGACGATACGCCGCTGCGGATCACTGGAACCGTCGGGTCGAGTCTTTACCGCTCGGCGCGCGCGGCGGGCGTCCCCATCCGCGCCGTGGAGAGCTACATCAAGGCGATCGCGAGCAAGGTCGCGGTTGGACAGATCGATTCGAACGACACCTACGACTTGATTGTCGAGCGCCAGCGCGCCGCGACTGGCGAGACGCAACTCGGGAAGTTGCTGTTCGCGGGGCTCGGCCACGCCGGACGCAAGACGCAGCTGGTCCAGTGGAACGACGGCACCTGGTATGAAGCATCGGGACAAGCCGAACGGCAGGGCCAGTTCACGATGCCGGTGTCGATGGCGCGCGTGACCTCCAGCTTCGGGATGCGCTTCCATCCGCTGCTGGGCTTCTCGCGCATGCACAAAGGGATCGACATCGGCACCGCCACCGGCACGCCGATCCACGCCCCCGCCGACGGGGTCGTAGCGTTCGCCGGGCGGAGCGGCGGGTATGGCAATTTCCTCAAGATGGCACACGGCGGCGCGATCGTGACGTGCTACGGCCACTTGAGCCGGTTCGCAGTGCGCGCCGGTCAGCGCGTATCGCGGGGGCAGGTGATCGCCTATTCTGGCAACAGCGGGCTGTCGACCGGACCGCATCTTCACTGGGAAGTGTTGCGGAACGGCGTCGCGGTCAACCCACGCGGCTTCTCCTTCTCCAGCGTTGCAACACTGTCGGGCGAGCAGATGCGAGCGTTCCGTGCCAAGGTTTCAGGATTGCTCGCGGTAAAACCCGGCGCATAGCGCACCGAAGCGTCCGCCGGCGGGGTCACACCAGCCGCGTACCGTCGATTTCCAGATCTGGCATCGTGGCGACGGGGAGGGCCCCATCCAGCGGGATGGACCGACGTTCGCAAAACCCCTCGACCGACGCGATCCAGAATTGATGGACGATCTTCTCCGCGAGATCGATCACCCAATATTCCGGGATGCCGTGTCGTGCGTACAGCGCCAGCTTTGCGCCAAGATCGTTGGCGAGCGTGGAATCCGACACCTCGATCACCAGGGCGACATGTTCGATCCGAAAGTAATCCCGTTCCATCGGTGCATTGACGACGGCGACGTCTGGCTCGGGCAGGTTGTACGGCGGCAGCGCCAGCGTCGGCTCGACCACTGCGCAGAAGCGCGATCCCGCCGCCTCCAGCGCAGCTTGCAACCGATACATGAGCTGACTCTTGACGAAGGTATGCAGACGGAATTCTGCGCTCATTCCGACGATCATCCCCTCGATCAACTCGACCTTTTTAAAATCGGCGAACGCGCCCGCGCGATCGAGCACCTCGAAGTCCTCGATCCGGAGCTTGACCGGACGCGGCACGTTCACGGGGATCGTCATGTTCATGGCGCAAACAGCATAGCATTTGCGCTTGCCCCCCTAAAGCGGCAAACGCTGGCGCATGACCGACATCGCTTTCCGCATCGCCGCCCAAGAGTCCAAAGCCTGGCCCTATGAGGAAGCGCGCAAACTCCTCAAGCGGTATCCCGACGGCAAGCCCGGTGGCGCCCCCGTCATCTTCGAAACGGGCTACGGTCCCTCGGGGCTCCCGCATATCGGCACATTCAACGAAGTGCTGCGCACGACCATGGTGCGCCACGCATTCCAGACGCTGTCGGATGCGCCGACCCGGCTGATCGAATTCAGCGACGACATGGACGGGTTGCGCAAGGTCCCCGACAACGTTCCCAACCAGGCGATGCTGACCGAGCATCTCGGCAAGCCGCTCAGCCGCATTCCCGATCCGTTCGAAAAGTTCGAGAGTTTCGCCGCGCACAACAATGCGATGCTGCGCGATTTCCTCGATCGGTTCGGTTTCGAATATGAATTCATCTCCTCCGCCTCGCAATATGAAGCCGGGGTGTTCGACGATGCGCTGAAGGGCGTGCTGCGCAATTATGCCGCGATCATGGGTGTGATGCTCCCGACGCTGCGCAAGGAACGCGCCGCGACCTATTCGCCGATCCTGCCGATCAGCCCCAAGACCGGCGTCGTGCTCCAGGTTCCGGTCGAGGTCGTCAATGTCGAGGAGGGCACGATCCGCTTCACCGACAGCGACGGCGAGGTGCTGGTGCAATCGATCCTCGGCGGTCACGCCAAGCTGCAATGGAAGGTCGACTGGGCGATGCGCTGGGTCGCTTTGGGCGTCGATTACGAGATGTACGGCAAGGATTTGATCGACAGTGGCGTGCAATCGGGCAAGATCGCGCGCGTGCTCGGCGGCCGCCCGCCCGAAGGGTTGATCTACGAGATGTTCCTCGACGAAAAGGGCGAGAAGATCTCGAAGTCGAAGGGCAATGGCCTGACGCTCGAGCAGTGGCTCGATTACGGCACGCAGGAGAGTCTGTCCTTCTTCGCCTACCGCGAACCCAAGAAGGCCAAGCAACTCCACGTCGGGGTCATCCCACGCGCGGTGGACGACTATTTCGACTTCCGCGGGAAATATGCAGCGCTTCCGGTCGAGCAGAAGCTCGGCAATCCGGTGCACCACATCCATGACGGCGCGGTGCCGGGGACGACCCCGCCGGTGACGTTCGGGCTGTTGCTCAACCTCGTCGGCGTGCTCGGCGCAGGGGCGACGGCGGAGCAGGTGCGCGGCTATCTGAGCAACTACGTCGAAGGCGACATTCCGCCGGAGCTCGACGCGCTGATCGGCCATGCGCTCGCGTACAACCGCGATTTCGTCGCGCCGACGCTCCAGCGGCGCAAGCCCGTGGGGATCGAGGTCGCCGCGCTCGAACGGCTCGATCGCGATCTCGCCGCAGCACCCGCGGATGCCTCGGCAGTCGACTTGCAGAACGTCGTCTATGCGATCGGTAACGAGGGCGGGTTCGATCCGCTGCGCAGCTGGTTCGGCGCCTTGTACGAAACGCTGCTCGGGTCTTCGCAAGGGCCGCGGATGGGCAGCTTCATCGCGCTTTACGGGATCGACAACACCCGCACACTGATCGCCGAGGCGCTCGCAGACTGAGGGAGGACGCATCATGCCAACCAAACCGCTGATCGGGCGCGATACGCGGCTGTGCATGTCGCTGGCGGCGCGCCCGGGCAATTTCGGGACACGCTTCCACAACCGGCTGTACGAAACGCTTGGGCTGGATTTCGTCTACAAGGCGTTCTCCACACGCGACCTGGAGGGGGCAGTGCGCGGGATTCGCGCGCTCGACATTCGCGGTTGCGCGGTCTCGATGCCGTTCAAGGAGGCCGTAATTCCGCTGCTGGACGGTCTCGCGCCTTCGGCTGCGGCGATCGATAGCGTCAATACGATCGTCAATGATGATGGTGTGCTGACCGGACACAATACCGATTATGCCGCGGTCGCGCGGCTGATCGCCGACATCGACCCGGCGACTCGCTTCGTACTGCGCGGGTCGGGCGGGATGGCGAAGGCGGTGGCGGCGGCGCTCCGCGACGCAGGGTTTCGCGAAGGTACGATCGTTGCGCGCAATGCCGCGGCGGGCGCACCCTTGGCAGAGCTGTACGGGTTCGACTGGCACGCAGATCTACCCGACGTCCCCGCGGGGCTGCTGATCAACGTTACGCCGATCGGCATGACCGGGGGCGATGCCGATGCGCTTGCCTTTCCCGAAGCCATGATCGCGGCGAGCACCATAGTGGTGGATGTCGTGCAATATCCGCCCGAGACACCGTTGCTGCGCGCAGCCAAGGCAACGGGTAAGCGGGTGATCACAGGCGCCGAGATTGCAACCCTGCAGGCGCTCGACCAGTTCGTACTGTACACCGGGGTCACGCCCGACGACGGACAGATTGCCGATGCGGCAGCATTTGCGCGCGCGCAAACATGAGCTGGATCAGCCCGAGCCGCCAGCGCGCGAGACCAAAAAAGATATGATGCGTAAATTCTTTTCTCCCGGACAACTCGCCCATGCGCCGGCGCAGGAGCTCCACAACGGCGGTTTCACCGCCCATGCCGAGACGCCATCGCGTGCCGAGACGATCCTTCGTGCCATCGGTGGCGCCGAGATTCCGCAGGATCGCGGTGACGCAACGATCCGGGCGATCCATCATGACGACTATCTCGCCTTCCTGCGCGACGGACCCGCCCGCTGGACCGCGGCGGGGCGGCCGGGCGATGCGATGGGCTATGTCTGGCCCGTCGTCGGGCGCCGATCACTCAAGCTCGAGCGGATCGACGGACAAGTCGGTCGATACAGCTTCGATACCTCCACGCCGTTGACCGCGGAGAGCTGGGAAGCGGCCTATTGGAGCGCGCAAAGCGTCCTCGCCGCGACCGAAGCGGTGCTCGACGGTGATCGCGCCGCCTTCGCCTTGTGCCGTCCGCCCGGCCATCATGCGGGCGCGGATTATTACGGCGGCTATTGCTACCTCAACACCGCCGCGATCGCCGCGCAGGCGGCACGCGATGCCGGACGCCAGCGCGTCGCGATCCTCGACATCGACTATCACCACGGCAACGGGACACAGGACATCTTCTGGGATCGCGGTGACGTGTTCTACGCCAGCGTTCATGCCGATCCGGCGCGCGATTACCCGTTCTACTGGGGTCATGCCGACGAGACCGGCGCGGGTGCGGGGCAAGGCACGACGCTAAACCTGCCGCTGCCGCAGGGATCCGGCCTTGCGCCGTTCCGTCGCGCGCAAGCTCAGGCACTGGACGCCATCGCAAAATTTGCGCCCGACCTGCTCGTCGTCAGTTTCGGCGCGGACACGTGGGAAGGCGACCCCATCGCGCATTTCAAGCTGACAACCGACGATTATGCTCTGCTTGCGCGGGACATCGCCGACTGCGGCTGGCCGAGCGTGATTGCGATGGAGGGCGGATACGGAGTCGATGCGCTCGGCGCGAACGTCGCGAGCCTGTTGTCGGGGTTCTGATGCCGGGCTACGCGAAGGGGACAGCCGGGTACCAACGGCTGACACTGGCGATGCTGTTCGCAGGATTTTCCACCTTCTCGCTGCTGTATTCGGTCCAGCCGTTGCTTCCTGTGTTCGCTCGGCAATTCGGGCTGCCTGCTGAGGGCGCGAGCCTTGCGGTCTCGCTTGCCACCGGCCCGCTCGCAGTCGGAATCCTGTTCGCTGGGGCGGTGTCGGATCGGATCGGACGGCGGCAGATGATGGTCGCAGCCATGTTCCTGGCAGGCGTGTCCAGCCTTGCAACCGCGATCGTTCCCGACTGGACGACGTTGCTGGTGTTGCGGTTTGCGACCGGCGTTGCGCTTTCAGGCGTTCCCGCCGTTGCGATGGCCTATGTTGCCGAAGAGGTCGATGCGGCTTCGGTCGGTTCGGCGATGGGACTGTATATCGCGGGCAGCGCGATCGGGGGGATGGCGGGTCGCCTCGGGGTCAGCTTGCTTGCGGACATTGCAGATTGGCGCTGGGCACTCGTGATCGTCGGTTTGGCGGGAGTGGCGATGGCGGAAGCGTTCCGGCGGCTGGCCCCAGAATCGCGTGGTTTCAGCATCCGGGCGCGGCAGCGCGGTGGCGGATGGCAGATCGCGCGTGCGCTGTTTGCGGACCGTGCGCTTCCACTGCTCTACGCCGAGGCATTCCTGCTGATGGGGGTCTTCGTCACGCTCTACAATTACGCAGGATTCCGATTGATGGCGCCGCCCTATCGACTGGGGCATGCCGCAGTCGGGGCAATCTTTCTGCTGTACCTGCTCGGTTCAGTGAGCTCGGCATGGTTCGGCGGGCTGGCCGGACGGCTCGGCCGTCGGCAAGTGTTCTGGATGCCGGTTGCACTGCTGATCCTGGGGATCGTGCTGACCGCCGCCGCGCCGCTTTGGGCAGTTGTCGGCGGGATCGCTGCGGTGACGATCGGGTTCTTCGGCGCGCATTCGGTCGCCAGTGCCTGGGTCGGCCGCCGCGCGGGCGACCATCGTGGGGCGGGCGCGGCGCTGTACCTGTTCTTCTATTACGCCGGTTCGAGCGTGCTCGGATCAGCTGGCGGGATTGCCTGGACTCGCGCGGGTTGGCCTGGCGTCACGGTGTTCTGCCTGGCGTTGGCAGGCGCGGCGCTCACGATCGCACTGATGTTGCGCCGCGTAATGCCGTTGGAGGATTCGTCGCAAACCAGTCGATTCTAGGCGGATGCTGCAGAATCATGCCCAGACGATGGTACGAGAGCCGAGGTTCAGCGGACCGGTGCGCTGCTCTGACGCGAAGCCCCCCACGCGTGGCGCGCGAACGATTCGCTGAACCTGCCGACTCGCACACGCTGCCCCCCCGAGCAACAGATGGTACATGCCGAGTATTTTACAGACCCACAATCGGGAATGTCATCAAAACACCCTAAAACGGGCGACCCATTAGGCCGCCCGTTCCGAATACGACAGAAAGTGTTGTGGGCTAGAGCTTACCGGTCAGTTCCGGCAGGATCTTGAACAGGTCTCCGACCAGGCCGATATCGGCGACCTGGAAGATCGGCGCGTCTTCGTCCTTGTTGATCGCAATGATGACCTTCGAGTCCTTCATCCCCGCAAGATGCTGGATCGCGCCCGAAATGCCGACCGCGACATAGACTTCCGGCGCAACGATCTTGCCGGTCTGGCCGACCTGATAGTCGTTGGGCGCGTAGCCCGCGTCGACTGCGGCGCGGCTCGCGCCCACGCCGGCCCCGAGCTTGTCGGCCAGCGGATCGATCAGTTCATGGAACTTCTCACCCGAGCCTAGCGCGCGGCCGCCCGAGACGATGATCTTCGCGCTGGTCAGTTCCGGCCGCGTATTCGCCGCGATTTCCGAGCCTGCGAAGGTCGAAAGCCCCTTGTCGCCGGTCGACGCAACCGCCTCGATCTCGCCCGAGCCACCCTCGGTAGCTGCCTTGTCGAAGGCGGTACCGCGGACGGTGATGACCTTCTTGGCATCCGACGACTGGACCGTCGCGATCGCATTGCCCGCGTAGATCGGGCGCGTGAACGTGTCCTCGCTCTCGACCGACAGGATGTCGCTGATCTGCATGACGTCGAGCAACGCGGCGACGCGCGGCGCGATGTTCTTGCCGTGGGTGGTGGACGGCGCGACGAACGCGTCGTGCGTGCCCATCAGCTCCACGATCAGCGGCGCAACGTTCTCGGCGAGCGCATGCGCGAATGCCGCGTCGTCCGCGACATGGACCTTGCCGACACCCGCAATCTTCGCCGCCGCCGCAGCGACCGCGTCGAGCCCCTGGCCGACGACGAGCAGATGGACTTCGCCAAGCTTGCTCGCCGCGGTCACCGCGGAAAGCGTGGCATCCTTGACGGCGCTGCCGTCATGTTCGACCCAAACGAGCGTCTTCACTTCGAAATCCCCATCGCTGCGAGTTTCATCACCAGTTCGTCGACATCGGCGACCTTGACCCCGGCCGACCGCTTGGACGGCTCGACGACCTTGAGCGTCGTGATCCGTGGCGTGACGTCAACACCGAAATCGGCGGGCGTCTTGTTCGCCATCGGCTTGGACTTGGCCTTCATGATGTTGGGCAAGGACGCATAGCGCGGCTCGTTAAGGCGAAGATCGGTGGTGATGATCGCGGGCAGCTTGAGCGTGTCGGTCTCCGACCCGCCATCGACTTCGCGCGTCACGTTGACCGAGCCGTCGGCGATCTCGACCTTCGACGCGAACGTGCCCTGGCCCCAGCCGAGCAGGCCTGCCAGCATCTGGCCGGTCTGGTTGTTGTCGTCGTCGATCGCCTGCTTGCCGAGGATGACGAGGTCGGGCTGTTCCTCCTCGACGATCTTGGCGAGAATCTTGGCGACGCCGAGCGGCTCGACGCGGGTATCGCTGACGACGAGGATCGCGCGGTCCGCACCCATCGCGAGCGCGGTGCGCAGCGTTTCCTGCGACTTCTGCTCGCCGATCGAGACGACGACGATCTCGGTCACGCCCTGCGCCTTCAGCCGGATCGCTTCCTCGACCGCGATCTCGTCGAACGGGTTCATGCTCATCTTGACGTTCGCCAGATCGACGCCCGTCCCGTCCGCTTTCACGCGGGGTTTCACGTTGTAATCAAGCACCCGCTTGACCGGTACCAGCACCTTCATCGGCTATCCCTTCCAAGGTCGATTGCGTTCGCCGCCCGGCTTTGGGGCGGTGCATCTGGCGATCAGATGGCTATTTTCCGTGCTTTTCGCAAGTCCGGTATGGAAATCCCGCATTGCCGTAACGGCATTTGCCCGGCTTAACCAAAGCCCACGCCCTCCAAACGAAAAAGGGGGCCGGACGTTTCCGTCCAGCCCCCCTGTTTTCGAGACGTGAAGCCGAATCAGGCGGCCTTCTGGACCTCGGCGACGATCTTCTTGGCGGCATCGCCAAGGTCGTTCGCGGGAACGATCGCGAGACCCGAGGAAGCGAGGATTTCCTTGCCCTTCTCGACGTTGGTGCCCTCGAGGCGGACGACCAGCGGCACCGAGAGGTTCACTTCCTTCGCCGCGGCAACGATGCCCTCGGCGATGATGTCGCAGCGCATGATCCCGCCGAAGATGTTGACGAGAATACCCTTCACCGCCGGATCGCTCAGGATGATCTTGAACGCCGCGGTGACCTTCTCCTTGTTCGCGCCGCCGCCGACGTCGAGGAAGTTGGCCGGGAACATGCCGTTGAGCTTGATGATGTCCATCGTCGCCATCGCGAGACCGGCACCGTTGACCATGCAGCCGATGTCGCCGTCGAGCTTGATGTAGGCGAGGTCGTACTTCGACGCTTCGAGCTCTGCGGGATCTTCCTCCGTCTCGTCGCGCAGCGCGAGCAGGTCCTTGTGGCGGAACAATGCGTTGCCGTCGAACGCGACCTTCGCGTCGAGCACGAGGAGCTTGTTGTCCTCGGTCACCGCGAGCGGGTTGATCTCGATTTGCTCGGCATCGGTGCCCATGAACGCGTCATACAGCTTGGACGCGACGTTCGCAGCCTGCTTGGCGAGATCACCCTTGAGCTCGAGCGCTGCTGCGACGGCACGGCCGTGATGCGGCTGGAAACCGGTCGCCTGGTCGATGTCGATCGCGTGGATCTTCTCGGGCGTGTCGTGCGCGACGGTTTCGATGTCCATCCCGCCCTCGGTCGACGCGACCATCGACACGCGGCCGGTGGCGCGGTTGACGAGCAGCGCGAGGTAGAATTCCTTGGCGATATCAACGCCGTCGGTGACGTACAGGCGGTTGACCTGCTTGCCGGCATCGCCGGTCTGGATCGTCACCAGCGTGTTGCCGAGCATGTCGGTCGCCGCCGCACGAACGTCGTCAGCGGTCTTGGCAAGGCGAACGCCGCCCTTTGCGTCGGGGCCGAGTTCCTTGAACTTGCCCTTGCCGCGGCCACCGGCGTGGATCTGCGCCTTGACGACATAGAGCGGTCCGGGGAGCTTCTCGGATGCTGCAACCGCTTCCTCGACCGACATGGCGGAGAAGCCCGCCGGAACCGGCACGCCGAATTTCGCCAGGAGTTCCTTGGCCTGATATTCGTGGATGTTCATGGGTTCGTGCCTTTCGAGGTCGAGTTTGCCTGTGCCTTAAGCACAGCGGGCGCGGTGAATCCACCCCTTGCGGGGTTGGACTAGCCTCCACCCTAAGCCTTCAGTCGAACAGCGACGACACCGAGCTTTCATCCGCGATCCGCCGGATCGCTTCCGCCAGCAGCGGGGCGATCGTCAGGTTGCGGATCCGTTTTGCCCCGTTGATCACCTCATGCGTCCCGATCGAATCGGTAATCACCAGTTCCTCGAGCGCCGAACCCTCGACTCGCGCGACCGCGCCGCCCGACAGCACGCCGTGGGTGACATAGGCCGCGACGCCCTCCGCGCCCGCTTCCTTGAGCGCAGCGGCGGCGTTGCACAGCGTTCCTGCCGAGTCGACGATGTCGTCGATCAGAATGCAGAAGCGGCCGTCGACCTCGCCGATGATGTTCATCACTTCGGATTCACCCGCGCGTTCGCGGCGTTTGTCGACGATCGCGAGGGGGGCGTTGTTGAGCCGCTTGGCGAGCGAGCGCGCGCGCACCACGCCGCCCACGTCGGGCGACACGACCATCAGGTTGCGATCCCCGTAGCGTGTGAGGATGTCCGCCGACATCACTGGGGCCGCAAACAAATTGTCGGTCGGGATGTCGAAGAACCCCTGGATCTGCCCGGCGTGGAGATCGACCGAGAGCACGCGGTCCGCGCCCGCGACGGTGATCAGATTGGCGACGAGCTTGGCCGAAATGGGCGTGCGCGGGCCGGGTTTGCGATCCTGGCGGGCATAGCCGAAATAGGGCACCACCGCGGTGATCCGCTTCGCCGACGCGCGTTTCAGCGCGTCGATGCAGATCAGCAATTCCATCAGATTGTCGTTCGCCGGGTAACCCGTTGACTGGATGACGAAAACATCCTCGCCGCGGACGTTCTCGTGGATTTCGACGAACACTTCCTCGTCGGCGAAGCGGCGGACGCTCGCCTGGGTCAGCGGGATCTCGAGATAGGCGGCGATGTCGCGGGCCAAGGGCAAATTGGCGTTCCCAGTCAAAAGCTTCATGTGCGGGCGCCCCTGTGTTCGACCAAGCGTTGCGGAAAAAAGTCGCCCCTCCCTTAGAAGCGGCTTTCGCATCGCGAAAGGGGGCGGGGGACAAAGCGTCCCGCGCTTGCCCCGGATCGCGACGGTGCGTAGGCCACGTTTATGACCGTTCGCACCCGTTTCGCGCCGTCCCCTACCGGGCACCTCCACGTCGGCAACATCCGCGCCGCGCTCCACAACTGGTTGTGGGCGCAAGCGCAGGGCGGGGAGTTCTGGCTGCGGATCGACGATACCGATGCGGAGCGGAGCGAGGCGCGATTCGTCGATGCAATTGGCGCAGATCTCGCCTGGTTGGGGCTGATTCCATGCGGAGTTGAGCACCAATCAGCACGATTTGCGCTCTACCAAGCGCGGTTTGACGCACTTTGCGCAGCCGGTCGAATCTACCCCGCGTATGAAACGTCGCAGGAGCTCGACCTCAAGCGCAAGATCGCCGCCGGACGCGGACTCCCGCCGATCTACGATCGCGCCGCCCTCACCCTAACCGATACCGACCGCACCCAACTGGAAGCGGACGGGGTGAAACCGCACTGGCGCTTCAAGCTCGACCACGACGCGCCGATCCTGTGGGACGACCTGATCCGCGGCCCCCAGAAGTTCGACGCCGCGACGATGAGCGACCCGGTGATCCGCCGCGCGGACGGATCGTGGCTCTACATGCTCCCCTCCGCGATCGACGATGCCGACATGGGGATTACCCATGTAGTGCGCGGCGAGGACCATGTCTCCAACACAGCGCTCCAGTTGCAGATGTTCGCGGCGATGGGCGTCGCCCCGCCAGCGTTCGCACACGAGGCGCTGCTGACCGGGGCGGAGGGCAAATTGTCCAAGCGGCTGGGGTCGCTCGGCGTCGCGCATTTCCGCGAGATCGGGATCGAGCCCGAGGCGGTGCGGGCGTTGCTCGCGCGGATCGGGACGAGCTTGCCGGTCGAGCCGTTGGTCGACACGCAGGCGTTGGTCGAGAGCTTCGACTTCGCCAAATTCGGCCGCGCGCCCGCACGGTTCGACGAGGCGGAACTCGGCGGGCTCAACGCCAAGATCGTCCACCAGCTCGATTACCCGCACGTCGCCGACCGGCTTCCGGCGGGGATGGGCGAAGCGGAATGGGTGGCGGTGCGGCCCAATCTGACGACCGTCGCCGAAGCCGCCGACTGGTGGCGCGTGATCGAGGGGCCGATCACGGCGGAGCGCGACCCCGCCGACGCGGACTTCCTCGCGGAGGCCGCCCGGCTGACCGATGCGATCGCGTGGGAGGCCGACCCGTGGCACGCGCTGACCGCGGCGCTCAAGGCCGAGACTGGGCGGAGCGGCAAGGCGCTGTTCCTGCCGCTCCGCCGCGCGCTGACCGGGCTCGACCATGGCCCGGACATGAAGGCGCTGCTCCCGCTGATCGGGCAGGATCGGGCGCGGGCACGGTTGGGGGAATAGGGCGGAACGGTCCTCGGGGGGCGCACCCGCGGGCGTCCTGCGGGTCGGTCGCCCCGGTGTGGCAAGCCCGGTACAGGGTCAAATGAACCGTTCAGCGGGCATGGGAGTTGAGCTCCGGTTACACCCAACCCCTAAACGTCATTGGAAGACATCATGGTCGATTTGAAAAAAGGCGCACTCGTTGCCGTTGTCGACGGGGAGCATCTGAAGCTCTTCAAAAACTCCGGCGATGCGGGTTCGCTGAAGCTGACCGAGCAGCCGACAGGCGACATATCGACCGAAAACATGGGTTCGGGCGGACGCCACGCGAGCAGCTCCGCCAACCCGTCGGACAGCCAGCAGGATGAGGACGCCTTTGCCGCCGGTGTGGCGGAAGTGCTCAACAAGAAGCTGATGGGGGGTTCGATCGACGAACTGGTGATCATCGCCGCCCCGCGCACGCTGGGCGAACTGCGCAAGCATTATCACAAGACGCTGAGCGCCAAGCTCGTCGGTGAAGTCTCGAAGGACCTTACCGGTCACTCGGTCGCCGATATCGAGAAAGCGGTCCACGCGGCCTGATTCTTCGCAGTGCGATCGTCATGATCGAGACGGGCCTGCCGCAGCGATGCGGCAGGCCTTTGTCGTCCGGGGTGGCCCAGGGTGGCGGTCAGGCGGGGCAGTGCTTCGACCTTTAAGCTCGAGTCCCGTAGATCCCCGGCATCGCCTGCCCGGTCCAACGCGAAGCGGGCAGGCGTCGCGATACCCGGGGCTGGCATCACCCTCCGCCAACGCCTATCTCTCCCCCATGAAGTTCCTGCAGTATCTTTCGCCCAAGCAGGCGTTCCGCGACGTGAGGACCTACGTCACGACGCGGCGGCCGCATCAGCTCGGCTTCATGGGGGTCGCGCTCGCGCTGACCTATGTGATGATCATGGGGGTGATCTATGAATCGCGGATCCCACCCAAGCCGTATCACCGCGACATCATCTATGTGCAGAACTGGCGGCTCGACCGCACCGATGCGCAGATCATCGCGCAGCAGAAGATCGACAGCGCGGCCAAGGCCAAGCAGGACGCCGAGCTCAAGCGCCTCCAGGATGAACGCAAGGCGGAGTTCAAGAAGGTCAATGACGGGCTGAAAGCCTGGGGAATCTAACCCGTGGACGATGCACGCTGGATGGGCGCGGCGCTCGCGCTTGCGTCGCGCGGGCGCGGGCGGACGGCGCCCAACCCGAACGTCGGGTGCGTCATCGTCTCGGCGGGTAAGGTCGTCGGGCGCGGCTGGACGCAGGCGGGGGGGCGCCCGCATGCCGAGGCGATGGCGCTGGCACAGGCCGGAGAGAAGTCGCGCGGCGCAACTGTCTATGTGACGCTCGAGCCCTGCGCGCACCTCTCGCCGCGCGGCCCCGCCTGTGCCGATCTGCTGATCCTGTCGAATGTCGCGCGCGTCGTCGTCGCGGTGGGCGACCCCGACGCGCGCACCGACGGGGCGGGGATCGCGCGGTTGCGTGCCGCGGGGATCGTGGTCGACGTCGGGACGGGCGAGTCGGCGGCACGCGCCGCAATGGCGGGTTTCCTGACGCGGCTTGCGCTTGAGCGCCCGTACGTGACGCTCAAGCTGGCGATGTCGCTCGACGGCGCGATGGCGATGGACTCGGGGGCGAGCAAGTGGATCACCGGCCCCGCAGCGCGGGCGCACGCGCATCTCGAGCGATCGCGCCACGAAGCGATCCTCGTCGGGCGCGCGACGATCGATGCGGATGCGCCGACGCTCGACGTGCGGCTCGCCGGGCTCGAAGACCGCGCGCCGCGCCGCCTGATCCTGTCGCGCGTCCCGGCGTTCGCGCATCCCGACGGTGATTCCGGCGCGTGGGAAAATGTGTCGGCCCCCGAGGCGATTGCCGCCATCACCGGAGTCGATCACGTGCTGGTCGAGGGTGGCCCGGCCACCGCCGCCGCCTTCCTCGCCGCGGATCTGGTCGACCGGTTGCTGCTGTACCGCGCGCCGATCCTGATCGGTGGCGGACGGACGATAGCGGACATCGGCGTGTCCGACCTTGCCGACGCGCACGGGCGTTGGCGCTTGACCGACGCGCGCGCCCTTGGCAGCGACCGGCTCGAGGTTTACGAGCGCGTAAGGACGCGCGCTGCCGCGGCACCGCCGGGCGCAAGGGGATAAGGCGAATGTTCACCGGGATCATTACCGACATCGGCACGATCGACCGGGTCGAACAGCGCGGCGACCTGCGCATCGTGGTTTCGACCGGCTACGACATGCAGGGCGTCGATCTGGGCGCGTCGATCGCCTGTTCGGGCGTGTGCCTGACGGTGGTCGATAAGGGCGGCGACGCGCTTGGCGGATGGTTTGCCGCCGACGTCTCGGGCGAAACGCTGTCGCGCACCGCTGCGGGGCAATGGACCGCGGGCGCAAAACTCAATCTGGAACGTGCGCTCAAGCTGGGCGAGGAACTCGGCGGGCATATCGTGACCGGCCATGTCGACGGGATCGGCGAGGTCGTGTCGACCACGACCGAGGGCGGATCGCTCCGCGTCGTCGTTGCGGCAGGACCCGACATCGCGCCGTTCGTCGCGCCCAAGGGGTCGATCACGCTCGACGGCGTGTCGCTCACCGTCAACAGCGTTGAGGACGAGCCCGAGCGCGTGCTGGTCGGGATCAACCTGATCCCGCACACCGCCGCGGTCACCACCCTCGGCAGCCTTCATGCCGGTTCGCCGATCAACATCGAGATCGACGTGCTGGCCCGGTATCTCAAGCGCATGGAGCATTATCGTGGCCGCTAACCCATCGTCCGGTCCCGAAGTCGCGCGGCTGCGCCACGGGTTCCTGTCGTCGCCGGAGGAACTGATCGACGAGGCCAAGAACGGCCGGATGTTCATCCTGGTCGACGACGAGGATCGCGAGAACGAAGGGGATCTGGTGATCCCCGCGCAGATGGCGACGCCGGAGAAGATCAACTTCATGGCCAAGCACGGTCGCGGGCTGATCTGCCTTGCGATGACCAAGAAGCGTGTCGACGAACTCGGCCTCGGGCTGATGAGCCGCCACAATGGCACGCGGCACGAAACCGCCTTCACCACCTCGATCGAGGCGCGCGACGGCGTGACGACGGGCATCTCCGCCGCGGATCGCGCGCGGACCATCTCGGTCGCGATCGATTCGTCCAAGGGCAAGGACGAGATCGTCACGCCGGGGCATGTCTTCCCGCTGGTCGCGCGCGATGGCGGCGTGCTGGTGCGCGCCGGGCATACCGAGGCGGCGGTCGACGTGTCGCGGCTGGCGGGGCTCAATCCCTCGGGCGTGATCTGCGAGATCATGAACGAGGACGGCACGATGAGCCGGCTCGACGACCTCGTCGCCTTCGCACAGCTTCATAATCTCAAGATCGGCACGATCCGCGACCTGATCGCCTATCGCCGTCGCCACGACCACCTCGTCGAGAAGCGCGCCGAAATGGCGTTCGACTCGCGCTGGGGCGGGCAGTGGAAGGCGATGACCTTCCACAACAAGGCGACCGGCGACGAGACGATCGCATTGGTCAAGGGCAAGATCGACCCCGCCAAGCCGACGCTGGTGCGGATGCACACCATGTCGACCTTCGTCGACGTGTTCGGCGAGGAAAACGAGCGGTCGGGCTTACTGTCGCGCTCGATGGAACTGATCGGCGAGGAAGGCGCGGGCGTGATCGTCGTGATCAACCGGCCGATGAAGGATTCGCTCACGCGCTTCATCAAGCTGCGCGGCGAGGGCAAGGGCGCGGGCGCGCCCGAGGTCGAGGAATTGCGCGATTACGGCGTCGGCGCGCAGATCCTTGCCGAGCTCGGGGTCGAGGAAATGATCCTGCTGACCAACACGCATCACGCGCTCGTCGGACTCGAAGGCTATGGCCTGTCGATCGTCGACGAGCGTTCCATCCCCGGTACGGGCGGAGAATAATGGCCAAGATCCTCATCGTCGAAGCACGGTTTTACGACCATCTCAACGACCTGCTGCTCGAAGGCGCGCGCGCCGCGATCGAAGAGGCGGGGCACAGCCACGAGACGATCACCGTTCCCGGCGCGCTCGAGATCCCCGGTGCGGTCGCGCTGGCGGCGGACAGCGACCAGTATGACGGGTTCGTCGCGCTGGGCGTCGTGATCCGCGGCGAGACCTATCATTTCGAGATCGTCGCGGGCGAAAGCGCGCGCGGGTTGATGGCGCTGTCGATGGACGGGCTGGCGATCGGCAACGGCATCCTGACGACCGAGAACGAAGCGCAGGCGCTGACGCGCGCGCGCAAGGACGAAAAGGACAAGGGCGGCGAGGCCGCCAAGGCCGCGCTCGCGATGATCGCGCTTAAAGACCGGTTCGGCTGAGCGGCGCGTGGTGAACGGGCCGATCCTGTTTACCGAACGGCTGATCCTCCGCCCGCTCGCGGCGGAGGATGCGGAAGGCTGGTATGCGTTCAACGCCGATCCGGTGACGATGCGGCATCTGGGCGGCGTGCAGGACCGTGGGACCGCGTGGCGCTCGCTGTGCATCATGGCGGGTGCGTGGCAGATCCGCGGGTTCTCGATGTTCTCGCTGATCGAGCGTGGCACCGGGCGCTGGGTCGGGCGCGTCGGACCGTGGATGCCCGAGGGGTGGCCGGGAACCGAAGTCGGCTGGGGCGTTGCGCGGGAATTCGCGGGCAAGGGTTTCGCGCGCGAGGCGGCGGTGGCGACGATCGACTATGCGTTCGACGTGCTCGGCTGGGACGACGTGATCCACACGATCGCGCCGGATAACGTCGAGTCCGCCGCGCTGGCGGCCCGGCTGGGGTCGGTCAACCGCGGACCGACACGCTTGCCCGCGCCGCTGGCGCATCTGCCGGTGGATGCGTGGGGGCAGACCGCGGCCGAATGGCGCGCGCGGAAGCGCTAAGCGACGCCCTCTTCCCACGACCCCTGCGCTTACTTATACCCGTGTCAATAAGCGGGAGAGCAATACGATGGCGTACGCGCATACGTTCAAGGCCAACCCCCACTGGCTGCCGCGCCAGAAGCAATCCGCGATCCGCGATATTCCCGGCGAGGACGGGCTGCCCTTCGTCGGCAACACCTTCAAGATGCTGCGCGATCCGGGTGCGTTCGGCCGGCGGATGATCGCCACGTACGGCCCGGTGTTCCGCAACAACGCCTTCGGCGGCCCGACCGTGACGCTGGTCGGCCCGGAAGCGAACGAACTCGTGCTGTTCGACCGCGATCGCGTGTTCTCGTCCGAACAGGGGTGGGGGCCGCTGCTCAACCTGCTGTTCCCGCGCGGGTTGATGCTGATGGATTTCGAAAAGCATCGCGCCGACCGCAAGGTGATGGCGGTCGCGTTCAAGCCCGAGCCGATGCGGCATTATGCCGAGACGCTCAACGCCGGGATCGCGCGCGAAGTCGCGACCTGGGGCGACCGGCCGCTGCGTTTCTACGATGCGATCAAGGAACTGACGCTCGATCTCGCCGCCGAGAGTTTCCTCGGCATGCCGCTGGGGGAGGAAGCGAACCGCATCAACCAGGCGTTCGTCGACGAGGTGCAGGCGTCGGTCACGCCGATCCGCATTCCGCTACCCGGCACGCAGATGCGCAAGGGCGTGAAGGCGCGCGCCTATCTGATCGATCTGTTCAAGCGCGAGATTCCGGCGCGGCGGGCGGGGCAGGGACAGGACTTCTTCTCGCAATTCTGCCGCGCGACCGGGGATGACGGGCAACCGCTGTCCGCCGATGCGATCGCGGATCACATGAACTTCCTGATGATGGCGGCGCACGACACGATCACCTCGTCCGCGACCAGCCTCGTCATGCTGCTGGGGCGCAACCCCGAATGGCAGGAGAAACTGCGCGCGGAGATCGCCGAGCTTGGGCTCAACGATGGCGGCGCGCTGCCCTATGGCCAGCTCGACCGGCTGGAATTGACCGACATGGCGTTCAAGGAAGCGCTGCGGATGATTCCGCCGGTGCCGTCCTTGCCGCGGCGGGCGGTCAAGGCGTTCGACTACGGCGGTTATCATATTCCGGCGGGGAGCACGGTCAGCGTCAGCGTGACCTACACGCACATGATGCCCGAGCTGTGGCCCGATCCGCAGCGGTTCGATCCGTTCCGATTTACGCCGGAAGCGGTGCGCGCTCGGCATAAATATGCGTGGGTGCCGTTCGGTGGGGGTGCGCACATGTGCCTGGGGCTGCACTTTGCGACGATGCAGATCCGGATCCTGCTGACGCAATTGCTGAGCCGGTATCGGATCGAGCTGGAACCGGGGGCCGGGGCGGAATGGCAGGCCTGGCCGATCCCGCGCCCGAAGGACGGGTTGCCGCTGCGGTTCGTGCCGCTGGGGTAGAGATTGGGGTTGGGTAGATGCCGTCATCCCACGTCCGTCATTCCCGCGCGGGCGAAAGTTCTGCAAATCGTCCGTCATCCTGAACGCGTTTCAGGATCCAGCCCTCCACTAGTCCGGACTGTGCCTGTTGCACGGTGGATGCTGAAACAAGTTCAGCATGACGGCAGCTTTTGGGGGGCGGGGTGACGCTCAAACGTCCGATTGCCTGTCTGCAGAGGTTTTGCGCGGGCAGGAATCCATCGTTTGGGATGACGGATCCGGGGGAGGGGGCCGCCGCGCCAAGACTGACGCGGCGGCTGTTGGAGGGGCTTACGCGTCAGCGGTTTGCAGGGCCGGATAGTCGATGTAGCCTTCCGGTCCCTGGCTGTACCACGTCTTGGCATCGTCCTTCGCCAGCGGCGCACCGGTGCGCAGGCGCTCCGGCAGATCGGGGTTGCTGATGAAGGTCCGCCCGAACGCGATCGCGTCGGCGACGCCCGAGTCGATCGCTTCCTGTGCCTCGGCGACCGTCGTGTAATCCGAGTTGAGCACCAGCGGGCCCTTGAACACCTTGCGGATTTCGGGCGACTGCTTGGGCACTTCGGTCTTGCCGAAGGTCCCGTTGGGGCCGGGTTCGCGCAGTTCGAGGAAGGCGATGCCGATGGTGTCGAGCACCGTGGCGGCGGCGGTGAACAGGCCGGTCGGGTTGCTGTCGTCAACACCCTGTGAATCGCCATTGGGCGACAGGCGCACCGCGGTACGGTCGGCACCCGCGACGCTTGCGACCCGCTCGGTCACTTCGCGCAGCAGACGGATGCGGTTCTCGATCGATCCGCCATAGGAATCGTCCCGGAAGTTGGCGTTATCGCGCAGGAACTGGTCGATCAGATAGCCATTGGCCGCGTGGATCTGCACCCCGTCGAACCCGGCGGCGAGCGCGTTGCGGGTTGCCAGCTCGTAATCGTCGATCAGGCGCGGAATCTCCGACAGCTCGAGCGGACGCGCGGTCTCGAAGTCCTGCTTGCCCTCGTAGGTGTGCGCCTGGCCCGCGGTCGCGGTTGCCGAGGACGAGACCGGCTGCATGCCGATCACCGAGGAATGGACCTGGCGGCCCATGTGCCACATCTGCACCATGATCCGGCCGCCGGCGGCATGGACGCGCTCGGTGACCGGCTTCCACGCCGCGACCTGCTCGTCGTTCCACAGGCCCGGCGCGAACGGCCAGCCGAGACCTTCGCGGCTGATTCCAGTCGCTTCGGTGATGATGAGACCCGCACTCGCGCGCTGCTCGTAATAGTCCTGCATGATCTCGGTCGGGACGAATGCCTTGGTCGAGCGGCCCCGCGTCAGCGGCGCCATCAGGATACGGTTGGGGGCGTGGATCGCACCGAGCTGGATGGGATCGAACAAGCTGGGCATAAAACACGAAGTCCTTTTGCTGTGACGCAGCACAGATAGGAAGCTACACGGCCGCATGCATCCGCGCTCCTCCGAAAGAAAAACTGTCTCGCCCAAAAACCCGGTCGAGCCGACCCCGCTCGCGATCGCCGCGGTCATCCTGGCGAACGCCGCGCTCGCCTTCGGGCCGTGGTTCGTCCGGCTGGCGGATGTCGGGCCGGTATCCTCGGCATTCTGGCGGATTGCGCTCGCGGCGCCGCTGCTGGCGGGGGCCGCGCTCGCGACCGGGTGGCGCCCCTCGCGGAATACCGGTGCCGGTGGGCTGTCTGGGGTGTTGTGGGCGATGATCGCGGTTGGCGGCGTGTGTTTCGCGGCGGATCTGGCGAGCTGGCACCTTGGCATCCTGCGCACCACGCTCGCCAACGCCACGCTGTTCGGCAATTGCGCGATCCTGATGTTCCCGATCTACGGCTTCCTCGCGGCGCGCAGCTGGCCGACGCGGATCCAGGGGATTGCGCTGCTGCTGGCGACGGTCGGCGCGGCGTTGCTGATGGGGCGGTCGTATCAGCTCGATCCGCGCAACCTGGCGGGCGACATGCTGTGCCTGCTCGCAGGCGTGCTCTACACCGGCTATTTCATCCTGATGGCGCGCGCGCGCGCGACGCTGCCGCCGGTTCCCGCGCTCGCCTTGTCGACGCTCGCCAGCATCCTGCCGTTGCTGCTCTTCGCGCTGCTGCTTGGTGAGACGATGTGGCCGACGCACTGGGGCCCGCTGGTCGGGCTGGCGCTGGTAAGCCAGGTGATCGGGCAGGGGCTGATGATCTTCGCGCTCGGCAAGCTGCCGCCGCTGGTGGTCGGGCTCGCCTTGCTGGTCCAGCCGGTGGTCGGCGCGACGATCGGCTGGACCGTCTATGGCGAGAAACTGGGCTTGCCCGATCTGTTCGGGGCATCGCTCGTCGCGGTCGCGCTGGTGCTGGTAAGCCGTCGCGCACGCGACTAGATAGGGGCATGGCCGATCCGATCCCGCTCCCCGTTCCCGTCACCACCCCCGTCAACCGTCTTGCCGACGCGACGCTCGACGAAATCCGCGCGGCGCTCGCGCCGTCGATTGCGGACAATGCCGGGTTCGACGGCTGGGGTGACGCCGCGCGCGACATGGCGGCGGACCAGGCGGGGGTCGATCGCGACGTCGCGCGGCTGGCGTTTCCTGGAGGCGCGGTCGACATGATCGCAGCGTGGTTCGCGCAGGTCGACGCCGAGATGCTCGCGCGCCTACCGCAGGACCGTCTGATGACGATGAAGGTGCGCGATCGCATTCCCGCGCTGGTCGAGGCACGGCTCGACATCGTCGCGCCCAATCGCGAGGCGCTCCGCCGCGCGCTGGCGATCCTGGCGCTGCCGCAGAATGCGGTGCGCGGGGTCAAGCTCGGCTGGCATGCTGCCGACGTCATCTGGCGCGCGGCGGGCGACACCGCGACCGACTATAACCATTATACCAAGCGGACGCTGTTGTCGGGCGTCTATGCCGCGACGGTCACCGTCTTCCTCGACGACGCCAGCGAGGGCCATGCCGATACGCGCGCGTTCCTCGCGCGGCGGATCTGGGGGATCATGCGGTTCGAGCGGATCAAGAACCGGATGGTCGGCCAGTCCGAATTGCGGCCTAGCCTGTCGCGGTTCGTGGGGCGGTTGCGCTATCCGGCGGTGTGATTTTTGGGGACGCCGTCTGCCGTCGATTATCCTGAACGCGTTTCAGGAGCCAGCCCGCCGCGACTCCGGACCGCCGGTGTTGCACGGTGGATGCTGAAACACGTTCAGCATGACGGCAGCTGTTGGGACGCGTCGTGCCAGCATGCCAAACCATCCCGCATTGCAAATGCGACGGACTGCGAACGGATCGCATTTAGTGCTGGCGCTTCCCGGTCGTTATTGATAATCAGTCGCATCATGGACATGTCGCACCCCGTCAAGCTCCCGCTCAGCCTCGAATCCCTGCCGCATCGGCAAGTCGCGACGGTCGCCGCGATCGACTGGGCGCATCTCTCGACGCCGGAAGCGCGTCGTCTCCGCGAACTCGGTTTCGATGAGGGCGTGGGGATCGAAGTGCTCCACCGCGCCAGCCTCGGCCGCGGCCCGATCGCGTGCCGGATCGGCCGGATGACCGTCGCGCTGCGCCGCGCGGTCGCAGGTGCGATCTTCGTTTCGCCCGTCACGCACTAAGTGACCCTCCAGTGACGACCGCCACGCCGCTCGTGGCGCTGGTCGGCAATCCCAATGCCGGCAAGAGTGCGCTGTTCAACGCGCTGACTGGCGCGCGCCAGAAAGTCGGCAATTATCCCGGCGTCACGGTGGAACGGCATTCGGGGCGACTCGCCCTGCCCGATGGCCGGGTGGTCGATCTGGTCGATCTTCCCGGCGCCTACAGCCTCGATCCCTCCAGCCCCGACGAGCGCGTCACGCGCGACGTCGTCACCGGTACGCAAACCGGCGAGCGGCTGCCCGATGCGCTGGTCGTGGTGGTCGATGCGTCCAACCTCGACAACCATCTCCGCTTTACGCTCCAACTGATCGCGCTTGGTCTGCCCGTGGTGGTCGCGCTCAACATGTTCGATCTGGCCGAGCGTGACGGGCTGACGCTCGATCCCAAGAAGCTGTCGGACGAATTGGGTGTGCCCGTCGTGCCCACCGTTGCGGTGCGGCGGCGCGGGCTCGAGGAATTGAAGACGCTGCTCGGCGGGATCGTCGATGCGGATGCCGCGATCCGGCTGCGCCCGAGCAACCATGCGATCGGCGAGGACATCGTCACGCTGCAACGCCGCGCGCGCAAGATCGCGACCGCGGCGACCGTGGCGGAGGCGCCCGCGCGCCGCTGGGGCCATGCGTTCGATTCGGTCGCGCTTCATCCGGTGTTCGGGCTGGTGCTGCTGTTCGTCATCCTGTTCGCGATGTTCCAGGCGGTGTTCTTCGCGGGCGCCGCGCCGGCGGAGGCGATCGCGGCGGGATTCGACTGGCTTTCCGGACTGGTCAAGGACGTGATGCCCGATTCGGTGCTGCGCTCGCTGATCACCGACGGGATGATCGCGGGCGTCGGCGCGGTGGTGAAGTTCCTGCCGCAGATCCTCATCATGTTCTTCTTCATCCTGGTGCTCGAGGCGAGCGGCTACATGGTCCGCGCCGCCTTCCTGATGGACCGGGTGATGGCGAGCGTCGGCCTGTCGGGGCGTGCGTTCATTCCCCTGCTGTCGAGCTTCGCCTGCGCGGTGCCGGGCATCATGTCGACGCGGACGATCGAGGACGAGAAGGACCGGCTGACCACGATCCTCGTCGCGCCGCTGATGACCTGTTCCGCGCGGCTGCCGGTCTATACGCTGGTGATCGGCGCGCTGATCCCCAACATCAAGGTCCTGCCGTTCGTTGGGTTGCAGGGGCTGGTGATGCTGGGCCTGTACATCATGGGCGTGCTCGGTGCGTTCGTGGTGGCGCTGGTGCTGCGGCGGACGGTGACCAAGGGCGAATCCTCGGGCTTCATGATGGAAATGCCCAAATACCAGATGCCGCGGCTGCGCGATCTGGCGATCGGGCTGTGGAGCCGGGCGGAGGCGTTCCTCAAGCGCGCGGGCACGACGATCGCGTTCACGACGATCGTGCTGTGGGCGTTGCTGAGTTTCCCCAAGCCGCCCGAGGGCAGCCCGGTTTCGCCGGTCAATTATTCGGTCGCGGGCCGCATCGCCAATGCTATCGAACCCGCCTTCCGGCCGATCGGCTTCAACCGCGACATCGTGCTCGCGCTGATCCCGGCGATGGCCGCACGCGAGGTCGCGGTGGCGGCGCTCGGCACGGTCTATGCGATCGATTCGGCAAGCGATCAGGACGAAGCCAAGATGGCGCAGACGCTCCACGCGCGGTGGAGCCTGCCGACCGCGCTCGCGTTTCTGATGTGGTTCGTGTTCGCGCCGCAGTGCATTTCCACGATCGCCGTCACCCGGCGCGAGACCAACGGCTGGAAGTGGCCCGCCTTCATGGTTGGCTATTTGTTCGCGCTCGCGTACATCGCTGCAGGCGCGGTCTACTGGGCCGCAATCGGACTTGGGCTCTAGCGGGCCCCACAGCAGCGGGACTTCAAGATTATGGCGGGCGGCAGCGTCAACAAGGTGATCATCGTCGGCAATCTCGGCCGTGATCCCGAAAGCAAGAGCTTCCAGAACGGCGGCAAGGTCGTCAACCTGCGCATCGCGACGTCGGAAACCTGGAAGGACAAGAACAGCGGCGAGCGCAAGGAACAGACCGAATGGCATTCGGTCGCGATCTTCAACGAAGCGCTCGGCGGGGTTGCCGAACGCTATCTGCGCAAGGGCTCGAAGGTCTATATCGAAGGCGCACTCAAGACCCGCAAGTGGCAGGACGCGCAGGGCCAGGACCGCTATTCGACCGAGATCGTGCTGCAGGGCTTCAACGGCGTGCTGACGATGCTCGACGGCGCGCCCGGTTCGGGCGGTGGTGCCGGCGGTGGCGGCGGCGGCGGCGGTGGTCGTGACGACTTCGGCGGTGGCGACGACTTCGGTGGCGGTTCGGGCGGCGGTGGCGGCTACGGTGGCGGCGGCGGCGGCGGCGGCGGGAACCGTGGCGGCGCGAGCCGTGGTGCACCGGCGAGCGGCGGCGGCGCGGCGCGGGGCGGCTTCGCGGATGATCTCGACGACGACGTTCCGTTCTGAACCGAACCGGTTGCGCTGCGTTGCAGTCCTACATGATTAACGACCTCTCCACGGACGCGCCGATCGGCCACGGTTGGCGCGTCGATGAGGGAATTCGCGCGATCGCGATCGCCGAGCACCGCATCGAAACGCTGCGCGACGATAGCGCGCTCAAGAAGATCACCGACTTCGCGGCGATCCTGTGCGATGCACCGATCGCGCTGGTCAGCATCGTCGAGGCGAGCCGCCAGACGTTCCTGTCGCGCACTGGCCTCGACGCAAGCGAGACCCCGCGCGAAACGTCGTTTTGCGCGCACGCGATGTTCGGGACCGACATCATGATCGTGCCGGACGCGACGCTGGACCCGCGCTTCAGCGACAATCCGCTGGTGACGGGGGATCTGGGGATCCGCTTCTACGCGGGCATGCCGCTCATCAGCGATGGCGGCATTCCGCTCGGATCGCTGTGCATCATCGATCGCACGCCGCGCGCCGACCTGACCGATTTCCAGCGCCAGGGCCTCAAGGTGCTTGCCGCCGACGTGCTCAACCGATTGAGCGACAGCCGGACGAGCGCGATCGCCCGCGCGACGATCGCCGACAGCGAGGGCCGGTTCCGGACGCTGGCGGACAGCATGCCGCAAATGGTGTGGTCGACGCGGCCCGACGGGTTCCACGATTACTACAACGCACGCTGGTACGAATTCACCGGCATGTTCCCGGGATCGACCGATGGCGACGCCTGGAACGACATCTTCCATCCCGAGGATCAGGCGCGGGCGTGGGAGCAATGGCGGCACTCGCTTGCCACCGGGGAGCCGTATCAGATCGAGTATCGACTGCGGCATCGCGACGGTACCTATCGCTGGACGCTGGGCCGTGCGTTGCCGATGGTCGATGCCGAGGGCGCGATCATGCGGTGGATCGGCACGTGCACCGATATCCACGAACAGAAGCTGGCGAGCGAAGAGCGCGAGGTCATCGCGCAGGAGCTCAGCCACCGGATCAAGAACATCTTTGCGGTGATTTCCGGGCTGATCTCGTTCGCCGCGCGTGCGAACCCGGATTTCCGGCCGATTGCGGACGATCTGCGCCAGCGCGTCACCGCGCTTGGCCGCGCGCATGATTTCGTGCGGCCGCACAGCGCGCGCTCACGACCCGAGGCGCGGCAGAACAGCCTGCACGGATTGCTCGACGCGCTGTTCCAACCGTATCAGACCGTCGATACGGCCCGCGTCCGGATTTCCGGGGCCGACGTCGCGATCGATGACCGCTCGGCAACGCCGCTGGCGCTGCTGTTCCACGAACTCGCCACCAACGCGGTCAAATATGGCGCGCTGTCGAAGGACACCGGGCATGTCACGGTCATCAGCGCCGTCGACGGCGACCAGATCGTCCTGACCTGGCGCGAACATGGGGGGCCCGACGTGTCGCGGCCCGAGACCGCCGGTTTCGGCGCGCAGCTGATCGATCTCAGCGCGACGCGGCAATTGGGGGGCACTGTCGTCCACCATTGGGCGGAAGACGGGTTGCAGGTGGTGCTGACCGTCGGACGGGCTGCACTCAGCCGCGGGTGAGGCTCAGGCGAGTAGGACGAAATCGCCGCTCAGCGCTTCCTGGTTGAGGGTTTCGCCGGTGGTTGCCGCCGCTGCCGCGCACAGGATGGCGGATTCGCTGAAGGGCTTGCGGACATAGCCGAGCGCCCCGGTGGAGTGCGAGATCTGGCTTGGGTTGGCGGTGACGAACACCACCTTCAACCCATATTGCTCCGACAGCGTCTGCGCGAGTTCGGGTCCGGTGGCGCCATCGCGCAGGTTGATGTCGACGAGCGCGAAGTTGCAATTCTCCGCAGCATCCAGCGCGCCAAGCTTGTCCGCCGCGATCGCTTTGACTGCATAACCGGCGTCGGTCAGGATCCGTTCGAGGTCCAGCGCGACGAAGATCTCGTCTTCTACGATCAAGGCAGTCGGGATAGACATAACAAGAACACGATCTGGATGATGTAAGTTAATGTTGCGAACCCCGCGGAGAAAGCTTTGGTTCCGCAGATTCGTTAGAACTCAGTAGAAATACAGCATGTTCCGCGCGGAAATTGGCCGCGGCAGAGGTCGTTTGCTTGTCCCCGGAGAGGAACCAGGCACCCTCGACCGCGATATCCCGCGCCTTCACGAACCCGCGGAAATCGTCGATCGTGACATGATGGATGTTGGGCGTGTCGAACCATTGTTCGGGCAACAACCGCGTCACCGGCATCCGCCCGCCCCACAACAGCGACAGGCGCACGCGCCAGTGCGCGAAGTTGGGGAAGGACACGAACGCCCGCCGGCCGATCCGCAACAGATGGTCGAGCACGACATCCGGGCGATGCGCGGTCTGCAAGGTCTGGCTGAGGATCGCATAGTCGAAACTGGCGTCGGGATATTCCTTCAGGTCGATGTCGGCATCGCCCTGGATCACCGACAGACCGCGCGACACCGCCGCCGCGACATTGCCCGCGTCGAGTTCGAGCCCGCGCGCGTCGACCTGCTTGGTGTCGCGCAACGCGGCCATCAGCGCGCCGTCGCCACAGCCGACGTCGAGCACGCGCGCGCCGGGTTCGATCCGGTCGGCGATGATCGCAAGATCGGGGCGGAGCATCACTGCGGCGCCCGCGCGAATGCTGCGGCCTCGGGCGAAAGCCGTTCCATGTAGCGGTCGGCGCGGATCAGCGAATGGAAGCCGAGCGTCTCATACACCCCGTGCGCATCCCTGGTGGCCAGCCCGATCCGGCGCAGCGCGGCGTAATCGGGACGGTCGAGGAACCACGCCACCATCCGGCGCCCGAGGCCCTGGCCGCGTCCGGCCTCATCGACCCACACGTCGGCAAGCCAGGCGAAGGTCGCACCGTCGGTGATCATCCGCGCGAACCCGACCTGTACGTCGCCGCGATACGCGCCAAGCGGATGCGACCCTGCAATTGCGCGCTCGACGAGATCGCGGGCGATGCCGGGCGACCAATAGCTCGATGCGAGCCAGCCGTGGATGCGGTCGATCTGCAACAGGCTGCGATCGTCGGACAGGATGATATCGGTCATGCGCCAGCCCTCAGGAAACCATCGACGACGCGGTTCAACTCGGGCGCCTCCAGCAGGAATGCGTCATGTCCGAACGGGCTCGACAGTTCGACGAAACTCACCGGCGCGCCCGCCGCGTTGAGCGCGTGGACGATCGCGCGCGATTCCGCGGTCGGATACAGCCAGTCGGTATCGAAACTGACGAGGCAGAAGCGCGCCTTGGTCGCGCGGAAGGCGTTGGCGAGGTGGCCGCCATGTTCTTCCGCCAGATCGAAATAATCCATCGCGCGGGTGATGTAGAGATAGGAATTGGCGTCGAACCGGTCGACAAAGCTGATCCCTTGGTGGCGCAGATAGCTTTCGATCTGGAAATCGGCGTCGAACCCGAAGCTTTTCGCGTCGCGCGCCTGCAACCGCCGCCCGAACTTGGCGGTGAGCCCGGCCTCGGACAGATAGGTGATATGCGCCGCCATCCGCGCGACCGCGAGCCCAGCCGAGGGCGGATCGGCCTCTTCGTAATACGCCCCGCCGCGCCATTTCGGGTCGGCCATCACCGCTTGTCGCCCCACTTCGTGGAACGCGATGTTCTGTGCGGTGTGGCGTGCGGTGGAGGCGATGATGACGACCGCACGCACCCGGTCCGGGAAAGTCGCGGGCCAGCTCAGCGTCTGCATCCCGCCCATCGACCCGCCGACGACCGCCGCGAGCGTCTCGATCCCGAGGTGATCGAGCAGCATCGCCTGCGCTCGCACTATGTCGCGGATCGTGATGACGGGGAAGCTCATCCCCCACGGCGCCCCCGTTGCGGGGTTGACCGTCGCGGGGCCCGACGACCCCATGCAGCTTCCCAGCACGTTCGAGCAGATGATGAAATGCCGTGCCGGATCGATCGGCTTGCCCGGGCCGACCATGCGTTCCCACCAGCCCGGCTTGCCCGTCACCGGATGCCGCGAGGCGACGTGCTGGTCGCCGGTCAGCGCATGGCAGATCAGGATCGCGTTCGAGCGATCGGCATTGAGCGTGCCATAGGTCTCATAGGCGATCTCGACCGGCGACAGCAGCGCGCCCCCGTCGAGCCGCAGCGGCCCCGGCAACGTGACGTGGCGGGCAAGCCCAAAGCGCGTGTCGTCCATGGCGGTAGCGGATAAGCGCGGGACGCGCCGGGTACAAGCGATGCTGCGGTTGGACGATGGGGGGGATGCTTGCCTTCGCCGAATCGATCCGCCATGTCGCGTGCCATGTTGCCCTTCGCCCGCGTCACCATCATCGGCATCGGTTTGATCGGATCGTCGATAGCCCGCGCGGTTCGCGCGACCATGCCCACGGTACGGCTGACCGGCTATGACGCCGACCCCGAGGTCCGCGCGATCGCCGACCGGATCGCCTTGTTCGACGACGTCGCGGACAGCAGCGGCGCGGCGGTGATCGACGCGGATCTGGTCATCCTGTGCGTGCCCGTCGGTGCGATGGGGGCTGCCGCCGCCGAGTTCGCGGCCGATCTGCCCGCGGAAGCGATCGTCAGCGATGTCGGGAGCTGCAAGGCGGAGGTCGTCCGCGCGCTGGGGGAGGCGCTCCCCGGCGCCACGGTCGTTCCCGCGCACCCGGTGGCGGGCACCGAGCGCAGCGGGCCCGAGGCGGGGTTTGCGACGCTGTTCCACAAACGCTGGTGCATCATCACCCCGCCCGAGGGGACCGATCCGCTCGCGGTCGAGCGCGTTGCCGAATTCTGGCGGCGGCTTGGCGCGGAGATCGAGATGATGGCGCCGGAGCATCACGACCGCGTGCTCGCGATCACCAGCCATTTGCCGCATCTGATCGCCTATACGATCGTCGGCACCGCATCCGACATGGAGGAAGTCACCCAGTCCGAGGTGATCAAATATTCGGCGGGCGGTTTCCGCGATTTCACGCGGATCGCGGCGTCCGACCCGACGATGTGGCGCGACGTGTTCCTCGCGAACCGCGAGGCGGTGCTCGACATGCTCCAGCGCTTCTCGGAGGATCTGACCGCGCTTCAGCGTGCGATCCGCTGGGGGAAGGGGGACGAGCTGTTCGACCTCTTCACCAAGACCCGCGCGGTGCGTCGTGGAATCATCGAGCAGGGGCAGGACGATCCGGCCCCCGATTTCGGGCGGACGCACGAGTAACGCGCTTCGTTGGTGCTGAAAAACCGTCCGTCATCCTGAACTTGTTTCAGCATCCAGCCCTCCGCGAGTCCGGACGATGCCTGTTGCACGGTGGATGCTGAAACACGTTCAGCATGACGGCAGCTTTTGGGGCGCAGATGACGATCAAACCACCGATTGCCTTTAATGCAAATGTCCCGCCTTAGCGGGGATGACGCAACTAGAGTGAGGTCACCCCAGCTGGCTCCCGCTCCAGCGCATTGATCGCCGCGTGCACGCGCGCTTCCGCTTCCTCGCGGGGCAGCCCCGGCGGGATCGGCGTGCCGAACCGGTACGTCACCGTCCCCGGCACATGCGGCCCCTGGCGCGGCCACACCAGACCGCTGTCGATCGCGATCGGCACGACCGGGATCTTGAGCATCTGATACAGCCCGGCGAACCCTGCCTTGAGCGCAGGCTGTTCGCCCGGGGCGACGCGCGTGCCTTCCGGAAAGATCAGGATCGAGCGCCCCGCCGCCAGCGCCACCCGCGCTTCGCGCAGCATGCGCCGCAACGCGCCCGCCGATGCCTCGCGGTCGACCACGATCACGCCATATTGTTTCGCCGCCCAGCCCCATACCGGAATATCGGCGAGCTCCTGCTTCATCACGATCGCGGGATGCCGCAGCATTCGCCCGAGCTCGAGCGTCTCGTACATCGCCTGATGCTTGGCGGCGTACAGCACCGGGCCGTCATAGAATCGCTCGCCCTCGATCCGCTTGAAGATCCGCAGGAAGGTCCGCGTGGTCAGGCCGTGATATTGCGTCCAGAAATGGGTGTGCGCGATCATCGCGCGCGTGCCGAACAGCGCGGAAAGCACCGAGGTCAGCACGATCGGCACCGATCCGGCGTAGAAGACGATCTTGAACAACAGGTTGCGCATCGCGATCATGTAGCCGCCCCAATCAGCAGCGCCACGCGGCGCAACAGCAATTTGTTATATTCGGCGATCAGCATCGGATAGCGCGGCTTGCTCGGCACGCCGTCGCCAAGCACGGTCGCATCGCCGTTCAGCGCGTTGACCAGTTCCAGCCGCGCGCGCGGCAAGTGCCAGTCCGACGTCACCAGCCGCACCGAGCGATAGCCGTGTTCGCGCACCCAGTCCGCGGTTTCGTCCGCGTTCGAGCGCGTGTCGACCGCCTCGTGCCCAAGATCGATGCAGCAGGTGAACAACTGCGCGCTGACGTCATATTCATGCGCGAGCTCGCCCGGGCGGACTTGCGGGGCGACCCCGCTGATCAGCATGCGCTTGGCGGCATGGTCCTGCAGCAGCGCCAGCCCGCGCGTGATCCGCCCCGACGATCCGGTCAGCACCACGATCGCGTCGGTCGGCGCCCCCACCGTGGGCGCGGGTCCGGGCATCGTCGCGAGGAACAGCGCGAACCCGCCGCCCCACAACAGCGCGAGAAAGGCGATCAGCCGCAGCATCACAACACCCGCCGCAGCGCCGCCAGCACCGCCAGCCGCGCCGCCAGCGTCGCCAGGATCGCAAAGGCGATCGGCAGGCAGCCGAGGATTACCCAGTCGCGCACCCCGAGCTGCAATCCCGTGACCAGATCCGACCCGAGCGCATCGAGCTGCACCCCGACCAGCAGCACCACGCCGATCGCCGCCGCCATCCCGACGAGTCCGCCGAGCAGCGTATCGAGCCCGATCCGCCGCTGGAACAGCCGCGCGACCTGGACGTCGGTCGACCCCAGCATGTGGAGCACCGCGATCGTGTCGCTATGCGTGTCGAGCCCCGCGCGCGCCGCGAGGATCACGACCGCTGCGGTTGCCCCCGCCATCAGCAGCACCAGCCCACCGGCCATCCCGCTCAGCATCCGCATCACCGAGCGCACCGGCCCCAGCCAGCTTTCCTGCCGGTCGACGCGTGCACTCGGCGCCGCCGCGCGCACGACCGCCTGGACGCGCGCCAGCGTCGCGGCGCTCGCTTGCGTCAGGTCGACGTCGATCATCGCGGGGATCGGCAGATCGGGGTCCGCGCCGTCGGTGCCGAGCCATGGCCGAAGCATCTCGGCGAGATGCGCCGGATCGACCGCCACCGCGCGCCGGACCTCGGGAAGCCGTTTCAACGCGGCCAGCGCGGCAGCGGCCTCGCGCGTGCGGACGCTTTCGGCGGGGGCGACGACCTGCACCGTCAGCCGGCCGGCAAGCTGGCGGTCGAGCACCGCGGCCACCCCGAGCGTGGCAAGCCCCAGCGCCGCGGCGAGCACCGTGAGAAACAGCATGATCGCCATCACCCACGCCATCGCGCGCGTGCCGTGGCGGTCGTCGAGCAACCGCCGATCCGCCGCCGATGCGATGATCCCCATGGTCATTGCACGGTATCGGGTGGCGGAAAGCGCAGCGATCCGGTCGGATCGACCAGCCGCCCCTTGTCGAGCCGCATCATGTGCGCGTGCGGGATTCGCTTGAGCGTGTGGAAATCGTGCGTCGCGACGACCACCGTCGTGCCCAGCCGGTTGAGCGAATCGAACAGATGGAGCAGCCGTTCCGCCATGTCGGGGTCGACGTTGCCGGTCGGTTCGTCCGCGACGAGGATCTCGGGCCGCCCGATCACCGCGCGCGCAATCGCGACGCGCTGCTGCTCGCCGCCCGACAGCGTCGGGGGTCGCGCATCGGTCTTGTCCGACAGCCCGACCCAGGCGAGCATCTCGCGCACCGGGTCCGCGACCTCGCGTTCGGGCACCCCCGACACGCGCAGCGGGAGCGCGATATTGTCGAACGCGGAGAGATGCGGGACGAGCCGGAAATCCTGGAACACCACGCCGATCCGCCGCCGGAAGCCGGGCAGGCGCGCGCGCGGCAGCGTCACCGCATCCTCGCCGAACAGCCGGATGCTGCCGCGGGTCGGGCGTTGCGACAGGTACAGCAACCGCAGCAGCGACGTCTTTCCCGCACCCGACGCACCGGTCAGGAAGTAGAACGCGCCGCGCGACAGCGAAAAGCTGAGGTCGCACAGCGTTTCCTGCCCCGTGTCGTAGCGAAGCCCCACATTCTCGAATTGAACGATATTCGCCATGCGGCGTGCGCTACTCGCTACTTGTTCATGCCCCGCATCCTGCATCGCACGATCTTCGCCGCCGCGACAAGCACGCAGGTGCCGCGCCGGCGGGGTTCCGCGCCGGCGCGCGCGGGGCTCTTGCCACCGGGGCGGTCGGCGGCGTAGATTCCGTTATCCTTGTGGACGCCGCGGCGCGCGTATCGTGCGATATGCCGCCCCCCGTCCGCGCTCGTTGCCTGCCCCGCACCCCTTGCTGTCTGAATTGCCCCGATGATCCTCGAATGTACCGAGTGCGACACCCGCTATGTGATCCCCGATAGCGCGGTCGGGCCGGAAGGGCGCTACGTGCGCTGCGCCAATTGCAAGCACAGCTGGTTCCAGGAACCCGTTCCCGCGCTCGAGCTCGATCAACCGGTGGAAGACGAGGCGCCGGAAGACTCGACAGCGGCTGCCCCCCGGGAAAGCGACGCCGCGCCGGAAATCGCCGCCCCTGTCTCCCCGGCCGTCCCGACACCGGTCGAGCCGACCCGCAGCTACACCGACTATGACGCGTTCGCGCATCAGCCGCCGTTCCGCGCGCGCCGCAACCCCGCGCGGCGCTGGACGATCGCAGCAGTCGTCGCGGGCGTGGCGATGCTCGGCGCGACCGCCGCGATCATCACCAGCGGCGCGCCCCGCACCGCTGCGGCGCTGTTCCACACATCGACCGAAACCCCACTGCGGTTGATCAATAAGCCGATCGACCGGCATGATTACAACGGCAACGAGGTGTTCGCGGTCAGCGGGACGGTGCTCAACCCGACCGACACGCGCCAGCGCGTCCCCGACATCCGCGCCGACTTGCTCGATTCGCAGCGTCGGGTCGTCTTCAGCTGGGTAATCCGCCCCGAGGCCACGTCGCTGCCGCCCAAGGGTCGCGTCGAGTTCAACAGCGCCAAGCTCGACGTGCCGGTCAATGCGAAGTTCCTGTCGCTCAGCTTCTCGGGCGAATCCGCGCGCTGACCCAGACGAACCGCGCGCCGTGCAAGACCGTCGCCGCAACCATCCCCAGCCCCGAGGCATAGACCAGCCCGAGCGGTCCCGCGCCGTGCGTCACCAACAGCCAGCCGAGGCCACCGGTAACGACGAAGAACGCGATGATGCTGTTCACCCCCGCGACGATCTGATCGCCCAATGAGCGGAGCGCATAGACGAACACCAGTTGTACCCCGTCGAACAGGATGAACGGCACCCACACCGGCAGCATCGCGAGCGCCGCCGCATGGACCCCCGGTGCCGCTGGAAACGCCTCCACCACCGGCACGCGCAGCAGCAGCGTCACCACCGCCAGCGCGCCCGTGATCGCCGCCGCCAGCCCCGCCGCGATCAGCGTGCGCGGGCGCACTTGGGCGGGGGCGTCTTCCCCCACCGCATTGCCGACGCGAACCCCCGCTGCGGACGCCAGCCCGACCGCCGCGCCGAACGTGACGTTGTGGAGCGAAAACACGATCTGGAAGGCGTGCGCGGTCACCGGCCCGAGATCGGTCGACAAGGCGATCAGGATCGAGAAGCCGAGCAGTTCGAGCCCCGACGCAAGCGCCGGGATCGCGCCGAACCGCCCCAGCCGTAGCGCCCCCGGCACCGCCGCGCGCCACGCGGCGAGCGTCACGTCCCGCACCCCGCGGGCGCGCGCATCGCGCGTCGTCCACGCCACGCCGAGCATTCCCGCCGCCCCCAGCAGCGACGCGATCGTCGTCGCCAGCGCCGCGCCGACCGCCCCCATCGCCGGCGCGCCAAAATGCCCGTCCGCCAGTATCCACGCCAGCAGCGCGTTGATCGGCAGCGTGGCGAGATTGACCACGGTGACGCGACGCGGGCGCGAGACGCCTTCCAGGAAGAAGCTCGCCGCGATGCTGATCATCTGCGCGGGATAGGCCAGCGCCATCATCCGGACGACCGCCGCCGCCGGATCGACCAGCGCGGGCGCGACTCCGATGCCGCCCAGCAATGGTGCGGCGAACAGCCCGAACCCGAGCGCCCCCACCAACCCGAGGATCGCGGCCAGCACCAGCCCTTCGCGCAGCGTCGCACCCGTGGCGGGCAGATCCCGCGCGCCATCCGCGCGCGACGTGAAGACGAGCGTTCCCGACAGCCACGCCAGCCCTGCGACGATCGTGACGAAGGTCAGCGCGCGACTCGCCCCGAAGGCGGCGACCTGGTCGGTCCCGGTCAGCCCGACCACCACCACGTCGGTCACGTTGAGGATCGTCCAGTTGAGGCTGGTGAGCATCACCGGCCACGCCAGCGCAAGGATTCGGTGCGTTTCCGCCAGGGTAGCCGGTCGCCCGTATGTCATGGCGTGCTGCTACGGGAAGCGCATAAAAAACGATAGCCTTGGCGGTCAGCCATTGCGTCGCCCGAATAGTCTTGCTAGGGGCGCTCGCCTACCAGCTGCCGGGCTTGCCCGGTGATGTTACGTGCGGCCGTGGCGGAACTGGTAGACGCGCAACGTTGAGGTCGTTGTGGGCGAAAGCCCGTGGAAGTTCGAGTCTTCTCGGCCGCACCATTTTTTCCCGCTGATATCGGATCTACTCCCTGCGGGAGTCCAACATGCTGCTGCGGCAGAGGCGACGATTGCGTCCAGATGGGCGCTAATAAATCCGCATATCCTGCTGTAAATCTTTCATCTGTTCGACAGTTCTTCAAGTCATTCCCTTTGGAATGGCGCAAACCATGCTGTGATCCCAACACGTGTTCGGTCAACCTTTCCCTACTCGGCAAATATAAACGTCCGGGGTCGACATCAATCCGTATGTCGAGGTCGCAGGGGAGGAACAGATGGCTCAATATACAGGCGTTCTGGTACGGCAGAATCTGCAGGACCAAGGTGCGATGCCACGGACCGGAGGCTGGACCGCATCGCCGGACGTGTTCAGCGTCGGCACCCAACCCACAACGAATCCGCAAGCGACCTACGGTTCGACGACGAGCTACGCCACCGACCCGACCCAGCCGGTGGTGCAGAACGCGCCCAATTACATTTACCTTCGCGGCAAGAACCTCGGCACGGCTGCTACCACCGGCGAGGCGCAGCTCTTCTACGCCCCGCAATCGCTGTTCCTGTATCCAGTGCAGTGGATGAACAACCAGATCACGACGTCCACCGGCGCGAATGTCAGCACCATCGCATCGATGGCGCCCAATGCGATCGGCGTCACGACCGATGCGTTCCGTTGGACGCCGCCCACCACCTCGGAACATTATTGCCTCGTCGGGTTCATCTCGACCGCCGACTTCCCGTTCTCGAGCCAGCAGCCGCCAGCAGCGGTTTCGTCGATGGATCAGCTTGCCGCCTGGATCGGCAGCACCGGGGGCGCGGGCTGGCACAATGTCCAATGGGCGACCAACTCCGCGACGTTCACCAACACCACGCCCTATCCCGCATCGAGCACCGCGGCGACCGTCCAGTTGGCGTTGACGTGCACCGGCCTGCCGGTGGGGTCGCAAGTGTCCTTCTCGTCGGCGACACCGCTACCGGACGGCACCTATCTGAATCTGCCGCTGACGACGGTGCCGACCACCGGACAGATCGGCTTCTTCATCGTCGCGAACGTTCCGGCCAACTGGAGCACGACGATCAGTTACAGCTATTATGCCAATGGTGGCACGGGGCTTTCCACCTTCAACCTCGCGATGAGCGCGTCGATCATCCAAGCGTCCGAGAACGATGTCTTCGCGAAATACACCCGACCATCGACGGAGGTTTTCCCCAACCACCAGCAATTTGACCACGCGACGGGCAAAGAGATCCACCCCTCGAACATAGTGGTCAATTATCTGATTCCTGTCGGCAGTGACGTGACCATGCTCGCCAGCAGCTGATCGAAACCAGTCCCGAGAGCAACGAGAGCGGCAACCGGCGCGGTTGTCGCTCTCCGCGTTCGAACACGCCGTCAGCATCACCAGCCCTTGACCCCGTCGCCGCCGCCACCCAACTCCGGCGCAACCATTCACCGCATAGGGGCTGCGACCAAACCATGACGACCACCACCGCTCCGGACACCGCCACGCCGCAGACGCACGCCTTCGAGGCCGATGTCGCCAAGCTGCTCCACATGATGGTGCACTCGGTCTATTCGGATAAGAACGTGTTCCTGCGCGAACTCATCTCCAACGCGGCGGATGCGTGCGAGAAGCTGCGCTACGAAGGGATCGCCGATCCCACGCTGCTCGGCGACGACCCCCGCCCGCAGATCACCGTGACGCTCGATCCCGACGCGCAGCGGCTGACGATCGAGGACAATGGCATCGGCATGACCGCCGCCGAGATGACCGATGCGCTCGGCACGATCGCGCGGTCGGGCACCAAGAGCTTCATGGACAAGCTCGCGGGCGCGCAAGGCGCTGAGGATACGCAGCTGATCGGCCAGTTCGGCGTCGGCTTCTATTCGGCGTTCATGGTCGCGAAGAGCGTCGACGTGGTGTCGCGCCGCGCCGGCAGCGACGAAGCGTCGCTGTGGTCGTCGGACGGTCTCGGCAGCTACACGATCGCACCGGTCGATCTCGCCGAAGCACCGGCGCGGGGGACGCGCGTCGTGCTCCACCTGCTCGACGATGCGAAGGACTATGCCGACCGCTTCACCGTCGAACGGACGATCAAGGCACAGTCGGGGCATGTCCCGGTGCCGATTGCGCTGCGCGAAAAGCCCGATGCCGAGCCGGTCGAGATCGCTGATGGCGCGGCGCTGTGGACCAAGCCCAAGTCCGCGATCAGCGAAGCGGATTATACCGATTTCTACCGCAGCGTGTCGGGCCAGTTCGATGATCCCGCACTGACGCTGCATTACCGTGCGGAAGGGCGCCACGAATATTCGGTGCTCGCGTTCGTGCCGTCGTCCAAGCCGTTCGACCTGTTCGATCCCGATCGCGCCGGGCGGATCAAGCTCTACGTCAATCGCGTCTTCATCACCGACGAGGCGGAACTGCTCCCGCGCTACCTGCGGTTCGTGCGCGGGCTGGTCGATTCCTCGGACGTGCCGCTCAACATGTCGCGCGAGATGATCCAGCAGAGCCCGGTGCTCGGCGCGATCAAGAAGGGCGTGACCGCGCGGGTCCTGTCCGAGCTCGAAAAGCGCGCGACGGCGGACAAGGACGCGTATCTCAAGATCTGGGAGACGTTCGGCCCGGTGCTCAAGGAAGGGCTGTACGAAGATTTCGAGCGCCGTGCGGCGCTGCTCGACCTGTCGCGCTTTCATACGACGACGTCCGACGGCGGATGGCGCTCGCTCGAGGAGTATAGCGCGGGGCTGAAGGAGAATCAGACCGCGATCTATTACGTCACCGGGACCGATCTCGACCGGATCGCGACCGCGCCGCAGCTCGAGGGGTTCCGCGCGCGCGGGGTCGAGGTGTTGCTGCTGTCCGACCCGATCGACAATTTCTGGGTGACCGCTGGCGTCGATTACCAGGGCAAACCGTTCCGCTCGGTGACGCAGGGGTCCGCCGACCTCGCGCTGATCCCGTTGCTGGAGGGCAATACCCCACCCGCCACTGAGGCGAGCGGCGAAGTGTCGGATTTCCTCGCGTTCGTGAAGACGACACTGGCGGACGACGTCTCGGATGTGCGGGCATCGGACCGGTTGACCGAAAGCGCTGTCTGCCTGGTCGCGACAGAGAGCGGGATGGACCGTCAGCTCGAACGGATGCTCGCAAGTGCGGGGCAGGCGCCACCCAAGGCCAAGCCAGTGCTTGAGGTCAACCCGCAGCACGACCTGATCGTCAAACTCGCCGAGCTGGGCGAGGGGGATGCGTTGCGCGCGGATGCCGCGCACCTGCTGTTCGACGAAGCGCAGATCGCGGACGGCGAGCAACCGGTCGACCCGCGTGCGTTCGCGGCACGGCTGGCGCGGGTCCTCACGCGCGCACTCGGGTGATCGGCTGAACCCGCCGCCCCCCGCTCGTCTCAGGCGAGCGGCGGGGGTGCGTTCGGGTTGAGCCCGCTCGGTTCGGCAAACAGGGTGGCGTGGGCAAGGTCCCACGTCGCTGCGTCGCACGCGAGCAGCAGTCCGGTCTTGCCGTCGTTTAGCCGGTAGGCCGATCCGTCCCAGCGCCGCACGCACCCGCCCGCTTCCTCTAGCAGCAACGATCCGGCGGCATGATCCCACGGCAGCGTGCGCAGGAAGAAGCCGACCTGGTTCCCGCCGAGACACAGCGTCGCATATTGTTCGGCGGCACAGCGCGGGACCGGGACCAGATCGAAGGCGGTCGCGGCATGGGCTTCGACCGTCTCGCGCAGGGGTGCGGGGAAGAACTTGGTTGCTAGTGCGGCGATCGGCTTCGTATTCTCCGGGTTCCTGATCGTGACCGGAACGCCGTCGATCAAGGTCCCGCCGCCCCGCCGCGCATGACACATCCGGCCGCGCACCGGATCATAGATCCACGCCGCCTCGACTCGCCCATGTTCCGCCAGTGCGACCATCACGCCGAACGGACTGCGACCCGCCGCGAAATGCTCGGTCCCGTCGATCGGGTCGATGATCCACACCCGCGCACCGCCGACCGCGTCGAGCACCGACGCGTCCGCCGCCGCGGCTTCCTCGCCGATCACCGCGGCGGTAGCATCGATGCGACGAAGACCTTCCGACAGCGCCTGCTCGGCTTCGCGGTCGGCGATCGTCACCAGATCCCCCGGCGCCTTCTCGACGATCTGGTCCGCGCCGAGATTGCGGAACCGCGGCAGGATGATCCGCTCCGCCACATCCCGGATCAGCGTGGCGACGGGGTCGGCTTCGGTCATCGTTCGGCTCCTGGCGCTTCGAGCGCGTGACGGGCCTGTAGCCACCATGCCGCCGTCGCCGCAAGGAACGCCCAGCCCGCACCGACGATCCAGCCCGCCAGCACGTCGGTCGGCCAATGCACCCCGAGATACAGGCGCGACAGCCCGATCAACAGCGTCAGCAGCATCGCCGCCGCCAGAATGTACACGCGCAACGCGCGGGTCTCGACACTGCGCGCGACCAGCGCGGCAAGCGTGAGATAGACGATCGCCGAATCCGCGGCATGCCCGCTCGGGAAACTGGCGTGCGAGAAGGTCGCCCAATGCGCGACCACGTTCGGGCGCGGTCGATCGACCAGCGCCTTCAGCAACTCGACCGACAAAGTGCCGAGCACCGATGCGCCGACCAGAAACCCCGCCATCGCAACCTTGCGGACGATCAGCAATCCGCCGACGACCAGGATCACGACAAGTGTCAGCGTCGTCATGTCCCCAAGCGCGGTAAAATCCTGCATTGCGAGACGAACCGCATGCGTCACCGGCCCAGGCCGCTCTGCCGCCGCGCGGATGCCGCGCAGGATCGCCGAATCATACGCATCGGTATCGCCCGCGCCGACTTCCGACGCGATGTGCAGGACGAACAGCAGCAACGCGGCGACCACGCCAAATGCGGCCAGCAAGGCGCGATCTGGGCGGGTGCGGAGCGTTTGCAGGATACGGATCGTCATTGGCTGGTCACGCGCTCCTGCGGTGCCGCACGGAAACGCGCGGCGTCAGGCTGCGAAAACGAGGAAGACCGGGTAAGGCTCCGTCATTCCGCGAAGCTCCGGGCTTCCCGGATCCAAAGCCGCAGGATAACGTATCTGCACGGCGAGCGGATTTCTCCGGTCGTCCGTCTGAAAGCGTGCATTGCCCATCAACGCCCATATCACCGCGATCGGCGCCGCCGTTCCGGATCACGACATCCATGCGGCTTTCATCGCCTGGGCCCGCGCGCGCTTGCCCGATCCGCGCAGCGCGCGCGTGTTCGATCGCATGGCATCGCGCGCCGCGATCCAGCATCGCTGGTCGATCCTGCCAGTCGGCGCGGATGGCGGGTCGCCGGTCGACGTCGGGGGCTTTTACGCCCGCGACATCCTTCCGGGGACCGCAGAGCGGATGAAACTCTACGCCGAAGCCGCGCCGGCGCTGGCGTTGACGGCGATCGCCGCGCTTGGCGAGAAGGTCGCGCTGGACGGGGTCACGCATCTGGTCGTCGCGAGCTGCACCGGGTTCGTGGCCCCGGGGATCGACCAGATCATCGCCGCGCGGCTGGGGCTCGCGCCGAGCGTCGAACGGCTGCTGGTCGGGTTCATGGGCTGTTACGCCGCCGTCGCGGCGTTGCGCAGCGCACGCCATATCGTCCGGTCGGAACCCGACGCACGCGTGCTGGTCGTGTGCGTCGAACTGTCGACGCTGCACTTGCAGGATAGCCCGGCGCTCGAACCCTTGCTCGCGATGCTCCAGTTCGGGGACGGGGCGGCGGCGGCGCTGGTCTCTGCGGAACCCGCCGGTTTCGCGCTGGGAGCGCCCTTCGCCACCACACTCCCCGATTCCGCCGAACTGATCCGCTGGGACATCACCGACCAAGGGTTTGCGATGCATCTGTCGGGCGAAGTTCCCGGCCGGATCGCCGCCGGACTTGCCGATCCGGTGTTCGCTGCGGCGGCGACCGGGGGGCAGGACCCGCAGGGGATCGACGGCTGGGCGGTCCATGCCGGCGGACGATCGATCCTTGATGCGGTGGAGACCGCGCTTTCGTTGCGGCACGATGCGCTGGCCACGTCGCGCGGCGTGTTGGCGGACGTCGGCAACATGTCCTCGGCAACGCTGATGTTCGTCCTCGCCCGGTTGCTCGACGGGCCGAAGATCGACAATGGCGTCGCGCTCGCGTTCGGCCCGGGGCTTGCCGCGGAGGGCTTCGCCTTCCGGAGCGCGGAATGACCCTGAAACAGCGCGCCATCGCCGAAGAGTTGATGGACGCGGACGATCTGTCCGCCGAGATCTATGCGGCGGTGGTCGGGGATCTGGCGAAGGTCAACGTCGTCACCATGGCGCCGCGACCGACGCTCGATTTCCTGCGCCGCGCGACCACGGGAATGACTCGGTTCCGGCTGCTCGACGTCGGGTTCGGCGATGGCGACATGCTCCGCCGCATCGCGCACTGGGCCAAGCAACGCGGGCTGGAAGCGGATCTCGTCGGGGTCGACCTCAACCCGCGCAGCGCACTTGCGGCCACCGCGCATACCCCCGCCGACCTGCCGATCCGCTATGTCACTGGGGATTACGCCGATCACGCCGGGGAAGGATGGGACTTCGTCGTCAGCAGCCTCGTCGCGCATCACATGACGCACGACCAGCTCGTCGCCTTCCTCCGCTTCATGGACCGCGAAAGCGCGCGCGGTTGGCTGGTCAACGACCTGCATCGTCACCCAGTCGCACACCTGGGGTTTCCGATCCTCGCGGCGCTTGCGCGGTGGCATCCGATCGTGCGGCATGACGGCACGCTCTCGGTCGCGCGCTCCTATCGGCCCGACGAATGGCCCCCCATCCTGGCGGAAGCAGGCGTGTCCGCACGCGTCTACCGCGCTTTCCCGTACCGGTTATGCGTCGAACACCTGCGCTGATCGTCGGCGGCGGCCCCGCAGGCGCAAGCGCCGCGATTCTGCTTGCCCGTGCCCGTACGCCACATCTGCTGATCGAACGCAGCCGCGAAACCGGCGACGCGATCTGCGGCGGCTTCCTCAGCTGGCGAACGCTCGAGTCGCTGGGGCGGCTTGGGATCGCCCCGGACGCACTCGGCCCGGCGCGAATCCTGCGCACACGCGTGTTCGCCGGGAACCGCACTGCCGAGGCGCCGTTGCCCCGCCCCGCCCACGGCGTATCGCGCCGGATGCTCGATGCCGTGCTGCTCCGCCAGGCCGTTGCGATGGGGGCAGCGGTCGAGCGCGGGGTCACGGTGCGCACCGTGGAGGGCACCACCGCGACGCTCGACGACGGTGCCGAGCTCGTCGGGGACGCGCTGTTCCTCGCCAACGGCAAGCACGACGTGCGGGGGTCCGCGCGCCCCAGCGAAGCGCGCGGGGCGGATCCGGTACTCGGGCTGCGCGTCCGGCTCGCGTCCGCACCCGGTCTCACGCGCCTGATCGGCGATGCGATCGAATTGCACCTGTTCGATCGCGGCTATGTCGGCATCGTGTTGCAGGAAGACGGCAGCGCCAATGTCTGCATGGCGGTGCATCGCTCCAAGATGCTCGCCGCCGGATCCCCCGCCGCGCTGCTCGACGTGCTGGCGCGCGATCACCCCCCGCTTGGCGAACGGCTTGCGTTCCGCTCAGGGCACGAACCGATCGATGCGATCGCCAACGTTCCCTATGGCTGGCGCGCGCAGCGGACGGAGGGCGGCGTATTCCGGCTTGGCGATCAAGCGGGCGTGATCCCGTCGCTTGCGGGCGAGGGAATGGGAATCGCGATCGCCAGTGGCATCCGTGCGGGCCGTTCCTATATCGAGGGCGGTGCAGCGGCGGCACCGCGCTTCCAGCGCGATTTCGCGGCGGCGACTGCCCGGCCGATCCGGCTGGCGGGACTGGTGCGCGACGTGGCGGAACGGCCGCGACTAGGCGCGGCCCTGCTTCCGCTGGTCGGCCACGTACCGGGACTGATCGATATCATCGCACGTGCCACCAGGATCGGCCATTCGACCCTTGACCACGCAGCGTCTCAGCAGGAAAACTAAGTCCATGGAGCACATCACCCTGTCCGAAACCGAGTGGCGCAAGAAGCTCGGCCCCGAAGCGTATCACGTGCTGCGCGAAGCCGGGACCGAGCGGGCGTTTTCCGGACGGTACAATAACAACAAGGCGGACGGAATCTATCGCTGCGGCGGCTGCGCGCTGCCGCTGTTCGATTCGGCGGACAAATATGATTCCGGCTCGGGCTGGCCGAGCTTCACCCAACCGATCGATCCCGAGAACGTCACCAACCACACCGACGTCAGCCACGGCATGACCCGCACCGAAGCGCGGTGCGCACGCTGCGACGGGCATCTCGGCCACGTCTTCCCCGATGGCCCGCCGCCGACCGGGCTGCGCTATTGCATGAATTCGCTTAGCCTCGACTTCCGCGCCCGCGGAAACGGCGACGAGGCGCGTGTCTGAGGGATGGGCCTGATCGACGGACCGAGGGCTCCCGTGGCATCGATTGCCACGGCATGGCTTGTCGGATGGTTCGGCAAGCCTTAACGCTCTCCTCCGCGCATGGCCCGCTCTTCCACTTCTTCCCCCCGTTCTGCGCGCGCGCCCTTGTGGCGCCGGCGGATGGTGCTCGCGTTGCAGATCCTGGCGGGACTGGTGGTGCTCGCGTTCGCGGCACTTGCGGTCACCGTCTATGTCTCCGAAAGCCAGCTCCCGAGCTATGAAGAGCTGAAATCGTCGCCCAACGGCCAGATGATCCGCGTCCACGCCGCGGACGGCACCGTGATCGTCTCGCTCGGGCCGAGTTATGGCGACTGGCTGTCGTACGACAAGATCCCGGTGGTGATGCGCGAAGCGATGGTTTCGGTCGAGGATCGCCGGTTCCGCTCGCACTTCGGCGTCGATCCGATCGGTCTTGCCCGCTCGATCCGTTTCGCGTTCAACAACCGCGGGAACGGGCGTCGCCTGCAGGGCGCCTCGACGATCACGCAGCAGGTCGCGCGCACGATTTTCCTGTCGAACAAGTATACCTACGGGCGCAAGGCGCGTGAGGCGCTGCTCGCGCTCGCGCTCGAGCGCAAGTTCAGCAAGGACCAGATCCTCGAACTCTACCTCAACAAGGTCTATTTCGGCGGCGGCGCGTACGGCATCGATGCCGCGTCGCGGCGCTTCTTCGGTCACGGCGCGGAAACGCTGAGCCTGTCCGAAGCCGCGATCATCGCGGGCCTGGTCAAGGCGCCGTCCGCTTATTCCCCCACCGCCGATGCCGAGGCTGCGGTCGGCCGCGCCGGGGTCGTCATCGGTCTGATGCGCGAAACCGGCGCGATCACCGCCGAACAAGCGGCCGAGGCCAACCCCAAGGACGTCAAGCTCGCGCCCGAACCGCGGCAGAACAGCGTCCGCTACTTTACCGACTGGGCCTTGCCGCAGCTCGAAGTGCTGATCGACGAGACGCAGCGTCCGCTCGAAGTGTGGACCACGCTCGATCTCGGGATGCAACGCGCCGCCGACGCCGCGATCCGCGCCAACGCACCGCCGGGGGCGCAAGGCGCGCTTGTGGCGATCGACCGTGACGGCGCGGTCCGCGCGATGGTCGGCGGGACCGATTACGTATCCTCGATCTACAATCGCGCGACCCAGGCGCAGCGCCAGCCGGGGTCCGCGTTCAAGCTGTTCGTCTATCTCGCCGCGCTCGAAGCAGGGCATAAGCCGGAGGATTCGATCGTCGACGAGCCGATCACGATCGACGGGTGGAGCCCGCGCAACGACTCACGCCGCAACTCGGGTGCGGTCTCGCTGCGCACCGCGTTTGCCTATTCGCTCAACACGATCGCCGCCAAGCTAGGGCAGGAGGTCGGCTTCTCGACCGTCGCCGACATGGCGCGGCGGTTCGGGATCACGACCAAGGTCAACACGCATCCCTCGATGGTGCTCGGCACGTCGGACGTGCGACTGATCGACATGACGCGCGCCTTCGCCAGCGTCGGCAACAAGGGCGTCGCGGTGACGCCGTACGGGATCACCAAGGTGACCACGTCCGGCGAGACGATCTACGCCCAGTCGATCGACACCAGCCACGTCCTGGTTGCCCCTTATGTCGCCGCGCAGATGACCGACTTGCTGCAGACCACGGTCAACACCGGCACCGGCCGCGCTGCGCAGATCGGGCGCCCGGTCGCGGGCAAGACCGGGACGACGACGTCGAGCAAGGACGGCTGGTTCCTCGGCTTCTCGAGCGGGCTGACGACGGGGGTGTGGATGGGCCGCGACGACGCCAAGCCGATTGCCGGCTTGCACGGCGGCACCGCTCCGGCGCGCGCGTTTGCCGCGTTCATGAAGGTCGCGGTCGCCAACCGTCCGGTCGAGCAGTTCGACACCAAGGTGACGCTGCCCGAATATCAGCTAGAGCCCGACCAGGAATCGTATTTCGGGGAAGCCGACAACGGCCTGTTCGTCGATGAAAACGGCACCCCGCTCGAACCCGGCGTCGCCCCGGCGCCGGTCGAGGGGCAGCAGGTCGACCAGGACGGTAACCCCATCGTGCGACAGCCGCGCCCCGCCGAACGCCCGGATCAGACACCGCCGCAGGGAACGGACGGCACGGAACGCCCTGCGGATGGCGAGAAACTCGATCAGGCGTGGCTCGATCATGTCCTGGGTCGCGATACCCCGCGCGCACCGTCGGCGCGGCCCCCGCGCGAGCGTCAGGCGCCCGTCGCGGACCCTCGCCCGACCCAGTGAAGCGCCGCGCCGTGAGCGCGCAGCCAAGCGTGCGACCGCGCCGGATCGCTTTCGTCCAGTAACGCGACCACGCGGTGGAACTGCGGTCCGTGGTTCATGTGCAACCGATGCGCGACTTCATGTGCGACGGTCGAGCGGCGGACGAATGTCGGCATCAGGATCAGCCGCCAGCTGTAGCGGATCGTCCCGCTCGACGCACAACTCCCCCAGCGCGACTTGGGATCGCCGACCGCGACCTTGAGGACCGTCACGCCCGCGCGCGCCGCGAATTCGGCGGTCTCCTCGCTCAGGACGCGCAACGCCTCGCGCTGCAACCAGAGCGCGATCCGCCGCGACAGACCATCGCGCGGACCACCACAGCGCAACAGATCCCCGTCTCGCACAATCCGACGCGATGTGGCTTCGTCCCACACGATCGTCAGCATGCCGTCTTCGAACGGAAAGGCCATTCCCGGCTCGAACGGTACCGCACGGGGCAGGCGCGCGCGTTGCTCCGCGATCCAGTCCGCCTTGTCCGCCGCCCAGGCGAGCGCAGGCTTGAGCGCGGCACGCGGGGGCAAGACCAGCCGGACTCGCCCGGTCGCGCTATCGACCGAAAGCCGCGCGCGCCGCGCACGCGCGTTGCGGACGACCTCGAGCGGTTCGCTCACAACTCGCGGTCGACCAGATGATATTCGAGATCGCCCGCATCATCCTCGGACACGGTCCAGCCGCGCACCGATTGCCCCGCGCGATGCACCGCCTCGCGGTCGCCGCAGACGAGGTAGTGCCACTCGTGCAGTGGTTCGTCCGCGGCGCGCAGACGATAGGCGCAGGTCGACGGCAGCCAGTCGATCGTGCGGACGTTGTCGCGGCTCAGCCGCACGCATTCGCTGACATAGGCGTGACGGTGCTTGTAGTTCGAACACAGCGCGGTCGCACGGTCGAGCAGCCGGCACGACACGTTGGTCGGCAGCAGCTCGCCCGTCTCCTCATCCTCGAGCTTGTGGACGCAGCATTTGCCGCACCCGTCGCACAACGCTTCCCACTGCCCGCGGTCGAGCGTGTCGATCGGCTCTTCCCAAAATTTGCTGCTCACTTGACCCACCGTTCGAGTTCGTCCGAGACCGCTTGCGGCGTCTGATCCTGCGGGAGCAGCGCCACCGGTTTGCCCGCCGGATCCATCAGAAACGCAAAACGCCCGTGCGCGACGAGATATCCGCCATCGGCATTGGGCTTCTCCGCTTCGACCGCGACACCATACGCCTTGGTCAGCGCTGCGATCGCGGCGGGGCTCCCGGTCAGCCCGACCATCCGTGGGTGAAACGCGGTGACGAACGCCTTGAGCACCGGTGGCGTGTCCCGCGCCGGGTCGACCGTCACGAAGACGGGGACGACCTTCGCGGCGCGCGTCGCGTCTGTCTTCTCGAACAGCCGCAACCCCGCGCCGATCGTCTGCATGTCGGTCGGGCAGACGTCGGGACAGAAGGTATAACCGAAATACATGATGCGATACCGCCCGGCAAAATCACGGTCGGTGCGCGGCTTGCCGTCCTGGTCGGTCAGCGCGAACGGCGCGCCGATCCGCGCGCCTTCCAGCGGCGCGTGGGTTGTCGCGGCAGGGCCGGTCGAAACGGGGCTGCTACAGGCTATGGGAAGCGCGACAAGCACGAGGGCGGACAGCGCGCGGACGATCTGGTTCATGGCGTGTTCCGTCATGATCTGTTAGGTCGCGGCACGCAAGCATTGCACCGGTTTCGCCTTCTGTCAGGACATTTCTCCGATGACTTTCCGCTTCCTCGTCAGCACGCTGACGCTTTCCATCGCTCCCATCGCGATCCTGTCGGCGCCGGCCGTCGCGCAATTGGGCCAATCGGAAGGCTATAAGTTCCTGCAGGCGATCAAGGACGGGAAGGGCGACGAGGTCACCAAGTTCCTCGACAAGCCCGGCGCGACGGTGATCAACGCGCGCGACGTGACCAATGGCGACGGCGCACTCCACATCGTCGTGCGTCGGCAGGACTCGACCTATCTCAACTATCTGCTCGCGCGCGGGGCCGACCCCAACCTGAAGAACGATCGCGGCGAAACGCCGTTGCTGATCGCCGCCGGGCTGGGGTCGACCGACATGATCGAAACGCTCGCCAAGCGCGGCGCGAACGTCAATCAGGGGAATGCGAGCGGCGAGACCGCGCTGATCCGCGCGGTGCAGCGCCGCGATGCGACGATGGTGCGCAGCTTGCTCGACCTGGGTGCGGACCCCGACCAGAAGGACCTGCTGCAGGGTTCGTCCGCGCGCGACTATGCGCATCAGGACAAGCGCACGCCCGCGATCGCCGCGTTGATCGACGCCGCCCCGAAGAAGGTCCGCAAGGTCGTTTCCGGCCCCAAGCTCTAACCTAGGGAGCGGGCGCCTCCGCGACCGTCACGTGCGGAACGCGAGGCCGTCCGCTTCGGGGTCGGTCAGCGCGATCATCCGCCGCGCGGCACGCCGGGCGAAGGCGAGCGTCACCCGCTTTCGGGTCGCGGCGGACAAGGGATCGGTATGCGCCTCGCGCTGGATCGCCGCATCGTAGCGATCCGCGATGATGATTCCGGTCCGTTCGGGCAGGAACCCTTCGCGATCGAGCGGGCTGGCATCGAACCCGGCGGGGACGGCCCAATAATATCGGTCGCAGCACCCGAGATACTCGGTCCACTTGCTGTCGCCGAGCAGATCGGCGCGCGACACCTTGATCTCGACGATGACGATCTGCCCGCGCGCGTCGATCGCCATCAGGTCCGCGCGGCGATTGCCGTCGAGCGGCACCTCGGACAGCGCCACCAGATCGTGGCGGAGCAGCATCCGGATCGTGCCCCGCGCGACATCGGCGGCGCAGAGCGGCGATCCCGGCGTGTCCACGCAGGATTGCGGCGGGGTTTGCTGCGAAGTTTGCTCCGGGGCGTGCGGCACGTCGATCAACATGCCGCAACCGTAGAACATTTCACGAACGCGTCAAACCCGACGCGATCCGTTCAGCGATAAAAGATGTGATTGCCGATGGCGGCGACTTGCTGGCGATGCCAGCCCGGGGTGGCCTGGCGCGCATGGAAATACATCGCGCTCGATGCGGGGCTGTCCCAGCTGTCGGCAAGCGCGACGCGCGCGACCGCAACGGCGGTGCGATACTGGCGGTTCGACGGGATCGACGGAACATGACCGCCGCGAACGAACGAGAACTGGCCACGCTGGGTGACGACCGAGCAGACCGACTTGGGGAAGTTACCCGACTTGGTGCGGTTGAGAATGACCTCAGCGACCGCCAGCTGACCGCTGAGCGGCTCGCCCTTGGCTTCGAAATAGATCGCGCCGGCCATGCACTGCAGTTCGTCGCCCATGTCGTCGGGGACCGATTGTGCGGCAACCGCCGCGTCGAGCGTACCGTAAGCGACCGTGTCGCCATCCTGAAGGGTATCGGCCTGTGCCGTATCGGGTTCGGTAATTTCCGCGTCCTGTACGACGCCAGCTTCGGGAACCGTTGCAACGACCGGGGCGTTAATGGCCCGATCGAGTTGCTGAGCGAAGCCCGGCGTGCCCGCGCCGATGATGGCGGCAGCGGTAAGGATCATCGTCGCGCAGGTGGCGACGCGGTTTGCAAACGACATTCAAACTACAAAAATGCGGTTGGTGCACGAAGACAGAGCGACCTTTCGATCGTCTTCTCCGGACAGCCCCCCGACTGCGTAACTCTACCGGATCGCACCCGGTGAAGCACAACGCTCAATCGATGAACCGCCTATTCAGGTCCGCACCGGCCCGGTCAACCTGCCAGGATCGTTTCTGCGGCGAATCGTTCCGGCGACGCGATGTCCAGTTCGATCACCCACAAATCCGGATCGCGATCGCGCCGGCGCCGCCAATAGGACTCCCGCGCGACTCGATCGGACGTGTCCGACGGACCGGCAGGAATCAGCGCCGGAGTCCCGGTCGGCCCGAGCGCGCGTTCCAGGACCTGCGTATTTCCGAAATAGTCATTTAGAATCAATAGGATGGACCCGGACGACGGTTCGCCGCGTGCGCGCACCATGCCCATGCCGCCAGCATCGTTGACGCGTTTGAGCAGCGCCGACACGATCAACCCGGTCGGCAACCCGTTGCTCATGCGACCCGGTAGCCGGGGAGGGTAGCGAGCGGCATTTGCGAGCGCATGAACGTGCCCGTGCCCCGGGCGGCCTCGTCGCCCTCCGCATCGACCAGTCGCGCCTCTGCGACGAACACCCGGCGGTGCCCCGAAACCCAGCGTCCTTCCGCCACCACCGGTCCGGCGCGCAGCGGTTTGGTCAGCAACAGGTTGAACGCGGTCGTCAGCAGGAAGCGATCCGTCACCAGGCTGTTGGCCGCATAGAAGGCGGCGTCGTCGAGCATCTTGAAATAGCTCGTCCCGTGCGCCGCACCCCCGGCGTGGAACACATCGGGGTGGATCGTGAAGCGAATGCGCGCCACGCCCGCGGACGGAATCTCCAGCACGGAGTCGAACAGGCGATTGATCGGCGCTGCGGCGTACAATTGCTCAAGCGCGCGGAAATGCGCCGCTTCGCCCGACAGTGCCGGATCAGGCTGCATCGCGCGCTTCACCCGCCATCAGCAAGGCGACGAGGGCGTCGCGCGACCCTGCGCCACGCAACTTGTCGACAAAATTCGCATCGCGCAACATGCGCGATACCCGCGCGAGCGCCTTGAGATGCTCGGCACCCGCATCGGTCGGCGACAACAGCATGACCACGATATCGACGGGAAGATCGTCCACCGCCGCGAAGTCGATCGGGTTGGTCAGCCGCGCAAACACCGCGACGACGCGGGGCAAGCCCGAGATCCGGCCATGCGGCGTCGCAACGCCCCGACCGAACCCGGTCGACCCGAGTTTCTCGCGGGCGCCGAGCGCTTCCGCCGCCGCCGCTGCATCGACTCCGTAAAGTTTCGCGGCAACCGCGGCGAGGTGCTGGAACAGCATTTTGCGCGTGCCCGCGGATTCGCGTTCGAGCACCGCGTCGGCGCTCAGAAGGTCGTGCAAGTCGGTCATCGCAATCCTTGAGCCCGCGTCAAGCACGGGTGCTTGCGCGGGCCCATAGCGCCGATCACGGATCGGCGAAAGCGGAGCGAAACATTACGACACGCGCTGCGGCTCCACCCAACCGATCGTCCCGTCGCCACGGCGGTACACCATGTTGTACGTGCCCGACCCCGAATTGCGGAACAACAGCGCCGTGGTGTTGCGCAAATCGAGCATCATCACCGCATCGGAGACCGACGCGTCGGGAATGTCGACGCGCGTTTCGGCGATGATCAGCGGGTAATCCTCGGCTTCCTCCTCCGTCACATGTTCCTGGAACAGCGTGTAGCCCGCGTCGCTGGCGGCGATATCGGCGGCTTCGGTCGCGGCGCTGGTGGCAGCGGCGCTGCGATCCTTCAGGCGGCGCATGTAGCGGCGGAGCTGCTTCTCGATCTTCGTGGCGGCCTGATCGAATGCGGCATGCGCATCGGCCGCGTCGCCGCTGGCCTTGAGGATCAACCCCTGCATGACGTGACAGACGATGTCGCAGGTAAAGCGGTTGTCGTGCGGCCCCTTGCCCAGGGTGACCTGCGCCGAAATCGTGCGCGCGAAATATTTCGTCGCTATGCCCTGGAGTCGCTCGTCGACATGGGTCCTGAGCGCGTCGCCCGTTTCGACCTGGTGGCCGGAAACCCGAATATCCATGAGCACTTCTCCATACTGTTTCGCCAGACCCCGCTTTTCGGGTGTTCCGGCTGGTAGATGACGTCTGTCGGACGCCTCGACCCCCCAATAGGTTGAATCAGTTCGCGGTCTCGCCTCCCCATAGAGGATTGACCACAGACTTCATAAACGCTGCGTGCCGAACACGATCCGCCTCCGGCACCGAAAAACTGCGGGCAGGGCGAACCTTGGACGGAATCGCGTGAGTCACCGCCTGCGCACTCGCGACCGGCTCGCTGATCAAACCGAGCCCGATCTGCCGCCCGCCGGTCAGCTCGACATAGACTTGCGCGAGCAATTGCGCGTCGAGCAAGGCGCCGTGCAGCGTGCGATGGCTGCGGTCGATGCCATAGCGACTGCACAAGGCGTCGAGGTTGTGCTTCGCCCCGGGATGCCGCGTCCGCGCCATCGCGACCGTGTCGATCATCCGATCCATCGCAATCGTCGCGCGACTGCACCGCGTCAGCTCGCCATTGAGGAAGCTGAAATCGAAGCTGGCATTGTGCGCGACCAACGGACTGTCGCCGAGGAAGTCCAGCAACGCCTCGGCGCCGTGGTGGAACAGCGGCTTGTCCGCCAGGAAGGCGTCGCTCAGCCCGTGGACGCGTTGCGCCTCTGGCGGCATCGCGCGTTCGGGGTGGAAATAGGCGTGGAAGGTACGGCCGGTCTCGACCTTGTTGATCATCTCGACGCATCCGATTTCGACCATGCGGTCGCCATCCGCAAAACTGAACCCCGTGGTCTCGGTGTCGAAAATGATCTCTCTCATAGACTCAGGATAGTGGGGTTTTGCGGGCCGTGAGGCAAGCGATGATCCGGCGCACCGCGTCACGCGTCGTATCCAGCGAACCCCCTGTCGGAACGACATAATCCGCCCGCGCGGTCTTTTCGGGATCGGGGAGTTGACGGGCGAGGATGGCTTCCAGCTTGTCCGGAGTCATCCCGGCGCGCGCGAGAACGCGCGCGCGCTGCACCGAGTCGGGTGCGGAGGCGACGACGACCACGTCGACTCGCGACTCGCCCCCGGTTTCGAACAGCAGCGGAATGTCGAACACGACCAGCGGGGCGGTGGCGTGCGCCGCAAGGAACGCCGCGCGCTCCGCCTGCACCGCAGGGTGGACGATCGCCTCCAGCTGTACCATCGCCGCGGCATCGCCAAGCACCATCGGGCCGAGTTTTGCGCGATCCACCCCACCCGCGCCGGTCGCGCCGGGAAAGGCGGCTTCGATCGCGGAAATCACCGTGGCGTCGGACGCCTGCAATCGGTGGACCGCGGCGTCGGCATCGAACACGGGCACGCCTTCGTCCGCGAACATCGCCGCGACGGTCGATTTGCCCATCCCGATCGAGCCCGTCAGGCCGATCGTGATCATGCCGTCAGCAACGCCCGCAGGCGGGTGTCGTGGTCTTCGTCGCGCGGCGGCGCCACGCCGAAGAACAGCTCGAATGCCAGCGCGGCCTGGCCGATCAGCATTTCGAGTCCATCGATCGTGTCGAGATCGCGCGCCCGCGCCGCGGCCAGCAGCGGCGTCTCGAGCGGCGCATAGACGATGTCGTACACCAGCGCATCCTGCGGCAGCGGATCCAGGTCGATCGTCAGCGGTGCCTGCCCCGTCATCCCCAGTGCGCTCGCGTTGACGACCAGCGCGGCGGGCGGCAGTTGCGCGGTGAGCGGCAGCGCCTGCCCCTTCAACCCGAACGACGACAGCAACGCCGCCGCCTTCAGCACGTTGCGGTTGAGCATCGTGACCGGCCCAACCCCGAGCTTCGCCAGCGCGAACAGCACCGCGCGCGCGGCTCCCCCGGCGCCGATGACCACCACGGGTGCCCCGGTCAGGTCGAGCCCGTCGAGCGGCGCGTAAAAACCCGCCGCATCGGTGTTGGTGCACAGGAACGCGCCGTCCTCGCTCCGGAACACCGTGTTCGCGGCGCCGATTGAGGAACGCACGTCGCCCGGATCGGCAATATGGTCGAACACCGCTTGCTTGTGCGGCAGCGTGACGTTGCAGCCGCGCCAGTCGGGGTCGGCGGTCCGCTCGGCAAAATAGGCGGCCAACCCCTCGGGCGCGACATGATGCGCGCGATAAGCGCCCTCCAGCTTGAGCGCATCGCGCCAGAAGCCGTGGATGATCGGCGATTTCGAATGGGCGATCGGGTCGCCGATGACTTCTGCGTAGATCATGACGGCATCACTCCGCGAATGCGTAGATAATCGAGCACCTGCAACAACGGCAGGCCGAGGACGGTGAACTGGCTCCCCTCGATCCGGGTGAACAGTTGCGCGCCGGGTCCCTCGATCCGGTAACATCCGACACACCCAGCAATTTCGGGCCATTCCTGGTCGAGATACGTCTCGATGAACGCCTCCGACAGCGGCCGCACGTACATCTTCGCCCGATCGACCACGCGCCAGACCGGTCGACCGGCCTCCGCGATCACCGCGGCGCTGACGAGATCGTGCCGTTTGCCCGAAAGCCGCGTCAGATGCGCGCGCGCATTCTCGCGCGACACGGGCTTGTCGAGCATCGACCCGTCGTCGAGCACGACGACGGAATCGCACCCCAGCACCAGCGCCTGCGGTTCCCGCGACGACACCTTTATCGCCTTCAACTCGGCCAGCGCATCCGCCATGTCGCGCGGCGCAAGGCCTTCCGCGAGAAGCGTGGTCTTGACCGACTCTTCGTCGACGCTCGCCGAAACCGCGGTGAACGGGATCGCCGCTGCGGCGAGCATGGCGCGCCGCGACGCGCTTTGCGAGGCAAGGATCAGCTTCACAGGTCACTCCGGGGGATAAGGCCGCGTTCGCCGACCAGAGCGATGATCGCGGCGGCAGTTTCCTCGATCGAGCGGCGGGTCACGTCGATCACCGGCCAGCCGTTGTCCGCGAACATGCGCCGCGCATAGGCGACTTCGCGCGTCACCGCTTCCTGATCGACATAGGCGGTTTCGGTCTTCTGGTTGAGCGACAGCAAGCGGTTGCGGCGGACCTGGATCAGCCGATCCGCACTCGTCGTCAGCCCGACGACGATCGGATGCTTGAGCGTATACAGGCTTGGCGGCGGGGGGCTTTCGACCACGATCGGGATGTTGGCGGTCTTGAACCCGCGGTTCGCGAGATAGATCGACGTCGGGGTCTTGGACGAACGCGAAACGCCCGCCAGCACGATGTCCGCTTCCTCCCAATCCTCGGCGAGGATGCCGTCGTCATGCGCGATCGTGAACTGGATCGCGTCGACGCGCGCGAAATAAGCGGCATCGAGGACGTGCTGCCGCCCCGGACGCGCCTTAGCCGCCTGTCCCAACAACCCCGACAGCGCCCCCGTCACGCCATCCAGCGGCGCAACCGCGGGCAATCCGAGCGCGCGACAGCGGGTTTCGAGCGTCTTGCGGGTCGCACTGTTCACCAGGGTGAACAGCACGAGACCCGGATTCTGCGAAATCTCCTGCAGGATCCGCTCGAGATGCGCCTCGGTCCGCACCATCGGCCAGAAGTGCCGGATCGTCTCGACGTCGTCATATTGCGCGAGCGCCGCCTTGGCGATGTTCTCGAGCGTCTCGCCGGTCGAATCCGACAGCAAGTGGAGATGGAGCCGCATCAGCCGCGTCCCTTGGAAAGGCCTGTGGATAACATGGGGATAACCGCTAGCGTAACTTCCAGGCCGCGCAAACCCGCTGCGAACGGTGGAAAACGCCGGAGTTTTCCACAATCGCGTGCACAACCGCCGGATTTATCCACAGCCTGTGAATCATGGGGATGGAATCGCCGATCGTCTCGCTGAATCGGTCTCGCGATTCAGCCCGGCCTGTTGGCATTTCCGGGACAAATGCCTAAGCCCCGACTCTCACCGACCAACAACTCTTATTACCTCCTAAGAATCTAGACTCTTATTGAAGAGGGGATCCGCGATCCTTCCCGAACCGACTCTCGCCGGACCCCTGTCCGAGGCGCCGTTCAAGCCGTTGCTCGCGACCCTCAAGGGTCAGCGCCAGGCCATCCCGCCGATCTGGCTGATGCGGCAGGCCGGGCGATATTTGCCCGAATACAGAGCTTTACGCGCAGAAAAGGGCGGGTTCCTCGCGCTGGTCAACGACAGCGCGGCGGCGGCGGAAGTCACGATCCAGCCGATCCGCCGCTTCGGATTCGATGGCGCGATCCTGTTTTCGGACATCCTGATGGTCCCCGCCGCGCTCGGTCAGGGACTCAGTTTCGGGGTCGGCGAAGGCCCCGCGCTGACTCCGCCGCTGGTCGACCACGCTCTCTCATCGCTCGAACAGGCCCCAGAACGGCTGGAGCCGGTCTATGAGACGGTCCGGCAGGTCGCGGCGATGCTGGGTAGCGAAACGACCTTCCTGGGCTTCGCAGGGAGCCCCTGGACCGTGTCGACCTATATGGTCGCGGGGAAGGGCAGCCGTGACCAGAGCGAGACCCGCCGGTTCGCCTACGCCGACCCCAAGGCATTCGGCGAAATCATCGACGCGATCGTCGCTTCGACCGTCGACTATCTGTCGAAACAGATCGTCGCAGGCGTCGAGGCAGTCCAGTTGTTCGACAGCTGGTCGGGGAGCCTCAGCCCCGCGCAATTCGAACGCTGGGTGATCGCGCCAAACGCCGCGATCGTCTCCGCCCTCCATGCGCGGCACCCAGGCGTACCGGTGATTGGCTTTCCGAAGGGGGCCGGTGAGAAATTGCCGATCTATGCGCGCGAAACCGGGGTCGATGCGGTCGGCGTCGACGAGACGATCAATCCGGAATGGGCCGCGGCCAATCTGCCCGAGGGCATGCCGGTGCAAGGCAATCTCGATCCGCTCGCGCTGATCGCCGGCGGACGCGATCTCGAACGCGCGGCAACCCGCATTCTCGAAGCGTTCGCGGGTCGCCCGCACGTCTTCAACCTTGGGCACGGCATCCTGCAGGACACGCCGATCGCGCATGTCGAGCAGCTGCTCGCTTTCGTACGGACCGCATGATGGCTGGAATGCTCGGCAACGCCTACCTCTGGGTCAAGGCGGCGCATCTGATCTTCGTCATCTTCTGGATGGCGGGGCTGTTCATGCTCCCGCGCTATCTCGTCTATCATCAGGAAGCGCTGGCGGGCGCGGGGGGCGATGCCGACTTGTGGGTCGAACGCGAGAACAAGATTCGCACCATCATCCTCACGCCTGCGATGATCGTCGTCTGGGTGCTCGGATTGCTGCTCGCGGCGAATGCGGGGCTGTTTTCGGGAGGGGCAGGGCTCGGCTGGCTGCATCTCAAGCTGGTGCTGGTGGTGATCCTCACCGGATATCATGGCTGGGCCGTCGGTTACGCGCGCAAGCTCAGGGCGGGCAAGCCGACGCTGACCGGGCGCCGGCTGCGGATGATCAACGAAGTGCCGGCGGTGCTGGTGACCTTCATCGTGATCCTGGCGATCGTCCAGCCGTTCTGACGCGACCGCCGCTCAACGTAGCGCCCCAACGTCGCGCCTTGACGCCTTCCCGGGACGGTCGTATCTGGCGGCGGTATTGTAGTGCGACGGCTTCGCGCCGTTCGGCTACTGTATCCTTCCTCAAGCATCGTCGCGTACCTTTCGCCGACTGAAGCTCCTCCCTCGCATCTTCATGCTCCGGACGCCCGAAATGCATCTCAAAGACCTCAAGAACAAAAAGCCGGCCGAGCTGGTCGCGATGGCCGAGGAACTCGGCATCGAGAGCGCGTCGACGCTGCGCAAGCAGGACCTGATGTTCGCGATCCTCAAGGTCCAGGCCGAGCAGGGCGAGCAGATCATGGGCCTCGGCACGATCGAGGTGTTGCCCGACGGCTTCGGCTTCCTGCGCAGCCCCGAGGCGAACTATCTTGCGGGTCCCGACGACATCTACATTTCGCCCAACCAGGTCCGCAAGTTCGGCCTGCGCACCGGCGACACGGTCGAAGGCGAGATTCGCGGGCCGAAGGATGGCGAACGCTATTTCGCGCTGGTGCGCCTCACCGCGGTCAATTTCGACGATCCCGATGCGGTCCGTCACCGCGTCAATTTCGACAATCTCACGCCGCTCTATCCCGAGCAGAAGCTCACGCTCGATCCGTCCGACCCGACCGTCAAGGACAAGTCGGCGCGCGTGATCGACATCATCTCGCCGCAGGGCAAGGGCCAGCGCACGCTGATCGTCGCGCCCCCGCGCGTCGGCAAGACGGTGATGTTGCAGAACATCGCCAAGGCGATCACCGACAACCACCCCGAGGTGTTCCTGATCGTCCTGCTGATCGACGAGCGCCCCGAGGAAGTCACCGACATGCAGCGCTCGGTCAAGGGCGAGGTGGTCAGCTCGACCTTCGACGAACCCGCGACGCGCCACGTCCAGGTCGCCGAAATGGTGATCGAAAAGGCCAAGCGCCTGGTCGAGCACAAGAAGGACGTCGTGATCCTGCTCGACTCGATCACGCGTCTCGGGCGTGCCTACAACACCGTCGTGCCGTCGTCGGGCAAGGTGCTGACCGGCGGTGTCGACGCCAACGCGCTTCAGCGCCCGAAGCGCTTCTTCGGTGCCGCGCGCAACATCGAGGAAGGAGGTTCGCTCTCGATCATCGCGACCGCGCTGATCGATACCGGCAGCCGCATGGACGAAGTGATCTTCGAGGAATTCAAGGGTACGGGTAACTCCGAAATCGTGCTCGACCGCAAGGTCGCGGACAAGCGCATCTTCCCGGCGCTCGACGTCGGCAAGTCGGGCACGCGCAAGGAGGAGTTGCTGGTCGACCAGAGCAAGCTCTCCAAGATGTGGGTGCTGCGCCGCATCCTCATGCAGATGGGCACGATCGACTCGATGGAGTTCCTGCTCGACAAGATGAAGAATTCGAAGACCAACGAAGACTTCTTCGAAAGCATGAACCAGTAATCATCCAGCTTGGCCGCAGGACATCGTCCTGCGGCCAAGCGCGTTTTCCCGCGGCTCGACTGTACCGGGACACGGCGCTCGCCTTGCCCGCGTGGATCGCCGCGCAAGGGTAACCCATGTTCGATATCGCCGACGTTTTCACCGCCGCGGGGCTCGCGACGCTTGGTCAGGTGATTCTGATCGACCTGATCTTCTCGGGCGATAACGCGATGGTGTTGGGGACGCTTGCCGCGGGCCTGCCGCCCAAGCAGCGCAAGCAGGTGCTCGGGCTCGGCATCGTCATGGCGCTGGTGTGCCTGATCGGTTTCGCGCTGATCGCCACGCAGTTGCTCCATGTCGTCGGGCTGTTGCTGGTCGGCGGCCTGATGCTGCTGTGGGTCGCGTACAAGCTGTTCGGCGAGATCCGCGCGCATGGGGCGGACGAAGACGCCGACGCGGTCGGGCACGTCCCCAAGCCCCCCAAGAGCTTCGCGCAGGCGGCGATCCAGGTCGCGGTCACCAATCTGTCGCTCAGCCTCGACAACGTCCTGGCGGTCGCCGGGGCGGCGCGGGCGCACCCCTCGGTCCTGTTCTTCGGGCTCGCCTTGTCGGTCACGCTGATGGCGGTCGCGGCGAACTTCATCGCGCGGATCATCGAGAAGCATGCGTGGATCGCCTATATCGGGCTGATCGTGATCCTGTTCGTCGCGGGCCGAATGATCTTCGATGGCGTGGTCGATCCCGAAGTCGGCGTCCTGACATTGCTCGGACACCGCTGAGCGCCGGACAGACGTTGCGATCTTCCCCGGTTCGCGCGCATACAGAGCGGATGATGCAGCGCGGGGGCCCTTCGCCCGCTGGAGCGGAGAAGCCACGATGAAGATCAACGTCGAAGTCGATTGCACGCCAGAGGAGGCGCGGCGGTTCATGGGGCTGCCCGACATGGCGCCGGTGCACGAGATAATATCTCGCGATGCTGACCAGCGGCATGGACGGATCGGTCGCGCCCGAAATGCTCGAAACCGTGATGCGCAGCTGGATGCCGATGGGCGACGCCGGGATGGCGATGTGGCGCCAGATGTTCGAGACCGCGAAGAAATAGTGGCGCAAGAGGCGACGATCTATGCGGTGTCGAGCGGTGCGCCGCCCGCGGCGATCGCGATCATCCGGGTCAGCGGGGCAGGCGCGCGGGATGTCGCGATCGCGCTTGCCGGATCCGTGCCGGCGCCGCGCCGCGCCACGGTGCGCGCGCTGCATCACCCGCAAACCGGGGCGCTGCTCGACCGTGCGCTAGCATTGTACTTCCCGGGACCGACCACCGCGACCGGCGAGGATCTGGTCGAGTTCCATCTCCACGGCGGTCGCGCGGTGGTCGCGGCGGTCGAAGCCGCCATCGCCGCAGTGCCGGGGACGCGCCATGCCGACGCCGGGGAATTCACCCGACGCGCGCTGGCGAACGGTCGGATCGATCTGACCGAAGCCGAAGGCCTCGGCGACTTGCTGGCCGCCCAGACCGAAACCCAGCGTCGCGCGGCGCTCCGGGTAGCCGAAGGCGGGCTTCGCGCGGAGATCGATCGCTGGACCGACAGCCTCGTCGCGATCGCCGCCGAAATCGAAGCGGCGCTCGACTTTTCGGACGAGGACGACGTGAGCGACGTTCCGGTCGGGCGACTGACCGCGAAGATCGCTACAGTCGCGCAGGCGATCGACCAGCTGGTGTCGGCACCCCCGGTGGAACGGCTGCACGATGGCGTACGGGTCGTCATCGCGGGGCCGCCGAATAGCGGAAAGTCCACGCTGCTCAATGCGTTGACCGGACGGGACGTTGCGATCGTATCCCCCATATCGGGTACCACGCGGGACCGGATCGAGGCGTTGGTCGTCCGAAAAGGGGTTGCCTACAACCTTACCGATACTGCCGGTCTGACCGACACTCCCGGAGACGAAATCGAAGAGATCGGGATCGCGCGCGCACGAGCCGCGATGGCGGGGGCGGACATCGTCGTGTGGCTCGATGATGCGGCGCCACAGCAAGACGGCTATCTCCTGATCCATGCACGCGCTGACGTCGCCGGGCGCGAGAGTGCACCCGCGGGACGTCTGGCAATCGCTGCGCGCTCCGGCTCGGGCCTCGACGCTGTATGGGACGAAATCGACCGCCGCGCCGCAGCGCTCCTTCCCCAGGAAGATGCGATTGCGATCAACACCCGGCAGCGCGCGCTCCTCGTCGCCTGCGCATGCCACTTGGGTGCGGTGCAGCAATCCGAGGATCTTCTCGTCATCGCGGAGGAGGTGCGCGGGGCGCTACGCACTTTGGATCAGGTATCGGGACGCAGCGGGATCGAGCATGTCCTCGACTCGATCTTCGCGCGCTTCTGCATCGGGAAGTGATGTTCCACGTGGAACGTTTTGACAGCAAGCGCGCGGCGACCTAGCGAGACGGCATGATACAGTTCGATGTTATCGTCGTTGGAGGCGGTCACGCAGGAACCGAGGCGGCCGCCGCTTCGGCACGGCGCGGCGCGCGCTCGGCGTTGATCAGTTTCGACGCCACCAAGATTGGCGCAATGTCATGCAACCCGGCGATCGGCGGCTTGGGGAAGGGCCATCTCGTTCGCGAAGTCGATGCGTTCGACGGCCTGATCGCGCGCGCGACCGACCAAGCCGGAATCCATTACCGCATGCTCAATCGCAGCAAGGGCGCTGCGGTCCAGGGACCACGCGTCCAGGCCGATCGAAAGCGCTACGCCGCGGCGATCCAGCACATGCTGGCGGACGAACCGTGCCTCGAAATCGTCGTCGGGGAAGTCGTTTCGCTCATCGTTGAACCGGATCATACCGTCGGCGGGGTCATGCTCGCCAATGGGGAAGCGCTGCGCTCGCATGCTGTCGTCCTGGCAACCGGGACGTTCCTCGGCGCGCGAATGTTCTGCGGCGAGGACCGCAGCGCGGGCGGACGGATCGGCGAAGCCGCGGCGTCGGCGCTCGCGACCCAGTTGTACGCCGCGCACCTCCCGATGGCGCGCCTCAAGACCGGAACGCCGCCACGGCTTGATGGTCGGACGATCGATTGGGCCGCCTTGGCGCAGCAACCAAGCGACGAAGATCCGTGGACGATGTCGCCCGAGACGACGCACCGCCACCTCCCACAAGTGCATTGCGCCATCACGCGCACGACGCCCGCGACGCATGACGTCATTCGCTCCGGGCTGGATCGTTCGCCACTGTTCGGAGGCGACATCGCGGGGCAGGGTCCGCGCTATTGTCCGTCGATCGAAGACAAGATCCACCGCTTCGGCGACCGCGACGGGCATCAGATCTTTCTCGAACCCGAAGGCCTCGACGATCACACGATCTACCCCAATGGCATTTCCACGTCGCTGCCGGTCGATATCCAGACGGCGATGATCGCGACGATCCCAGGCCTTGAGCAGGCCCGGATCCTCACCCCCGGCTATGCGGTGGAATATGATCATATCGATCCCCGCGCACTCGAGCCGACGCTCGAAGTCCGCGCGATGCCGGGACTGTTCTGTTGCGGGCAGATCAATGGCACGACCGGTTACGAGGAAGCGGCGGGTCAGGGCCTGCTCGCGGGGATCAACGCTGCGGCAAAAGCGCAGCGCAGCGAGGCCTTGGTGCTCGATCGTGCGTCGAGTTATCTCGGCGTGATGATCGACGATCTCGTGCTGCAAGGGATTACCGAACCGTATCGGATGCTCACCGCACGCGCCGAGTTCAGGCTGCGGCTCCGCGCCGACAATGCGGAAACGCGCTTGTCGTCGATTGCAGAGCGGTTGGGGTGCCTGAGCGAGGGGCGGCGGGCCCGGCTCACGGAACGCCGCGCGCAACGCGCGCATGCTGCCGCGATGCTCGACCGCACCGTATCGAGCGCGGTCCTCCGCGAGCGCGGGGCACCTATCGAACCCGATCCACACGTACGGAGCGGCGCGGAATGGTTGCGCGTAGCGGGTGTCTCGCTCGCGATGGTAGCGCCCGACCTCGCGGCAACGGTGCCCGAGGCGGTGACGTCCGAAGCGGTCGAGGATGCTCGGTACGCGCCCTATGTTGCGCGGCAGGAGCAAGAGGTCATCGCCCTTCGCGCGAACGATACGATCTTCCTGCCGCCCGATTTGGCGTTCGCGGCGATTGCCGGTCTTTCGACCGAGATGATCGAGCGACTGACCATGGCGCGTCCCGCAACGCTCGGCGGGGCAGGGCGCATTCGCGGGATCACGCCTGCCGCGTTGACCGCGATCCTGCTGCATGTGCGAAGGAGGGCCGCATGACCGAAGATGACGCCAAGGCCTGGATCGCGGAACGCCACGGCGCGCCGGCGGTGGATAGGCTGGCGATCCTGGTCGATCACATCGTTGTCGAAACGGTGCGGCAGAATCTGATCGCGCCCTCGACGGTCGAGCACATCTGGGACCGGCACATCGTCGATTCCGCGCAGCTGCTCGCCCATGCGCCAGAGATCGGACATTGGCTCGACGTCGGCAGCGGCGCGGGCTTTCCCGGGATCGTGCTGGCGGTGCTCGGCGCGCACGAAATCACGCTGGTGGAACCCCGGCGTCGGCGCGCGACCTTCCTGTCTGATCTCGTGCAGGCGCTCGACTTGGGGTCGCGCGCGCATGTGCAGTGCGCCCGCGTCGAGACCGTCTCCGTGCCAGCAGACATCATCACCGCGCGCGCCGTGGCGTCGCTCGACAACCTTTTCACTTGGTGCGCGCCGTCTGCCACGCAAAACACTCGCTGGATCTTACCCAAGGGCAAGTCAGCCTTGGAAGAGGTGGCCAGCGCGCAGAAGACATGGCATGGTATGTTTCACGTGGAACATAGCATCACCGACCCAGCGTCGATGATCGTACTCGCATCAGGGGTGACACGTCGATGAACGTCATTGCGGTCGCGAATCAAAAAGGCGGGGTCGGTAAGACCACGACGGCGATCAATCTCGGGACGGCGCTGGCCGCGACCGGACTCCGCGTCTTGCTGCTCGATCTCGATCCGCAGGGGAATGCCTCGACCGGGCTCGGGATCAGCCGGGCCGACCGGCTCCATTCGACCTACGATATCCTGCTCGGCGAGATCACTATCCAGGCAGCGGCGGTGCCGACCTGCGTTCCGCTGCTCGACATCGTCCCTGCGACGGTCGACCTCTCGGGCGCCGAGATCGAACTCGTTGAATATGAGGAACGCACGCACCGGCTGTCGCGGGCGCTGGCTCGGTCGGACCATCGCTGGGACGTCGTCCTGATCGATTGCCCGCCGTCGCTAGGCCTGCTGACGCTCAACGCGCTGGTCGCGAGCAATTCGCTGCTCGTGCCGCTGCAATGCGAGTTCTTCGCGCTCGAGGGGCTCAGCCAGTTGCTCAACACGGTCGAGCGCATCCGTGAGCGCTTCAACCCGGGCCTCTCGATCATGGGGGTCGCCCTGACCATGTACGACCGCCGCAACCGCCTGACCGAACAGGTCGCGAGTGACGTGCGCGCGGTGCTGGGAAAGGTCGTGTTCGAGACCGTGATCCCGCGCAACGTCCGCCTGTCCGAAGCGCCCAGCCATGGGCTTCCGGCCTTGATCTACGACCATCGCTGTCTCGGTTCGGAAGCGTATATCGCGCTTGCCCGCGAGATGATCGATCGCCTTCCGACCCACCAGCCAGCCAGAGCAGCATGACCGACGCACCGACCCCGCTCGCCCGCCCCAAACCGCGCTCCGGCCTTGGGCGCGGCCTCAATGCGCTGATGGGAGACCTTGCGCGCGAGGAGCCGGTTGGCGGGCCACAGCAGGGCACGTCGCCCGGCATCCGGTCGCTCCCCGTCGGATCGTTGACCCCGCATCCCGGCCAGCCGCGTCGCCATTTCGAAGAAAGCGCGCTGGAAGAACTGGCGCAGTCGATCGCACAACGCGGGCTGATCCAGCCGATCGTCGTTCGTCCGCATGGAACGGGCTATCAGATCGTCGCGGGCGAACGCCGCTGGCGCGCCGCGCAGCGCGCGCGGCTGCATGAAGTCCCGGTGATCGTCCGCGATTTCGACGATACCGAGACGCTCGAAGTCGCGCTGGTCGAGAACATCCAGCGGCAGGACCTCAACGCGATCGAAGAAGCCGAGGCGTATCAGCGTCTGATCGAGGACTTCGGGCACACCCAGGAAGCGCTCGGCAAGCTCGTCCACAAGTCGCGCAGCCATATCGCCAACCTGCTGCGATTGCTCGAATTGCCACGGCAGGTGCAGGAGCGCGTGCTGCACGGCGCGCTGACCATGGGGCATGCCCGCGCGTTGATCGGCGCGCCCGACGTCGAGGCGCTGGCGGACAAGGTCGTCGATCGTGGCCTATCAGTGCGCGATACCGAGAAGCTGGTGCGCGCGACCAAGCCCGTCCAGCGGAGCCCAAGCGATGGCGGGGCAGGGCGCGACCCCGATCTCGCGGCGTTGGAGCACCAGCTGGGCGATCTGCTCGGGCTCGGCGTCCGCGTCAGCTACGGGGCGAAGGGCGGGACGTTGACGCTGAGCTATTCCACGCTCGATCAGCTCGACATGGTCTGCCAGCGGCTGACCGGCGACCGCATCTAAGCGCGCGCTAGCCGTTCTGGCGCGCGGCGATCCGCGCGACCGCGACGATCGCGTGATCCGCCAGCACGCTGCCCGCGTTGTTGGGCGCCATCGTCGCGCGTTCTGCGCGGCGCACGCGGTCGATCGCGGCGCTGAGCGCGGGTGCGGACCAGATCCGCAGCGCGCGCGTGGTCGAGGCGCGGTCGCGGAAGAACACGCGCTCCATCACCGAATTGGCGTTCGCGCCCGCATCGATCTCGGCGCGCAGCTCGGCGATCGCCATCAGGCGGCGCACCAATTGCCGCAGCAGTGGTATCGGCGAGCTCCCCGCCACCGCCAGCCGCGCGAGTTCGTCCGCCAGCCGGTCGGGCCCACCGTCGATCGCGGCTTCGATCGCGCGCGAGATTTCGGAATCGCCGAGATCCGCGCCGATCGCATCGAGCGTCGCATCGTCGAGTTCGCGCGGACGTTCGGGCGCGGCATCGAGATACAGCGCGATCTTCTCGAGCTCGCGGCTCATCACCGCGCGGTCGCCGCCCGCCGCCGCGGCGATCCGCGTCGCGGTCGATCCGGTCGTGCGCAGGCCCTGTTCGCGCGCGATGCTGGTGGCGAGCTTGTCCGCTTCGCCCGCATCGGGGACGTAGAATGCACAGACCATCGCGCGCGGGTCGGCAGTGGCGAGCTTGACCAATCCCGACGACGCCTTGGCGCCGGGCGAAATGACGACGACGGGATTGCCGCTGCGTTCAGCCGCCAGCAGTGCGGTGCACGCCGCGACGCTCTCCTCGCCCGCGCCGGCGACGCGGATATGCCGCGCGGTCCCGAACAGCGACAGCGACGCCGCTTCGTCGGGGAGCAGGCCGGGGTTGGCCTTGAGCTGGCTCGGTTCGAGGTCGACGCGTTCGGCATCGGACCCGAGCGCACGCGCGAGGCGGTTCGCCACGTCGCGCGCCCCCGCTTCGTCCGGGCCATAGAGGACGTAGAGCCGGATATCGGGGCTGACCGCGTCGACCGCGCGGACGATCTGGTTGAGATTGGCTTTCATGTTCCGTGCGGCTGCACCGCGTCAGCGCGCCGCACGGTCTTCCGATCGGCTGACATAGGTGGCGACGCGCGTGATGATCTGGTCCGCGACGATTTGCGAGAGCCGTTCGAGCGCGGTGTTTTCCGCGGCGATCGTGCCATATTCCGAGCGGACCGAGTCGATCCCCGCATCCGAGCGCGCAGCGGCGTCGAGCAGCACTGCGCCGTTGCTGAGATCGACCAGCTGGTAGCGCGCGCGCAAGGTCCGCCGTTCACGCGAAATACTGTCGTCGCGTCGGATCCCGAGGCCGATGATCCGGTCGTCGAGCTTCACTTCGAGCCGGTAGCGCGCCGCGCCGCCTGGCGTGGTGTGGAGCCGGTCGCGCAGCGCGTTCGCGGTCAGCCACCCGGCCTTGCCCTCGATCGGCGCGACATCGACTTGCGCGAGCGTCGTCGCGACCGTGCCCGAGCTCCCGCCCGAATAGAGCGGATGCAGACCACAGCCCGCCAGCGTGACCGCAGCGCCCGCACAGGCGATGAGGGTGCGCAGGCGGGTCATGCGACGATGTTCACGAGGCGATCCGGCACGACGATGACCTTTCGCGGGGCTTTGCCCTCGAGCGCGCGGACGATCTTGTCCGAGGCGAGCGCGGCGGCTTCCACGTCTTCGCGCGGCATGCCCTTTGCTACAACCAGCGTATCGCGGAGCTTGCCGTTGATCTGGATCGCGATCGTGACTTCGTCCTCGACCAGCAGCGCGGCGTTGACCTCGGGCCACGGCGCGTCGGCGATCAGGCCTTCGTTCCCGGCAGCAGCCCAGGCTTCCTCGGCGATATGCGGCGCCATCGGCGCGACGAGCCGCATCAGCGTCGCGATCGCGGTGTCGCGCGACGCGGAGGGCGCGGCGCGTTCGATCGCATTGACCAGCTCGAACAGCTTGGCGACCGCCTTGTTGAAAGCGAGTGCTTCGATGTCGACCGCGATGCCCGCGATCGTCTGGTGGAGCTTGCGGTCGAGCGGGGCGTCGACCGTGCTGGCCTCGCCGCTCTTGTCGCCGTCGAACAACCGCCACACGCGCTGGATGAAGCGCCACGAGCCCTCGATCCCGCTTTCGCTCCACGGCAAGTCGCGCTCGGGCGGGGAGTCGGACAGCATGAACCAGCGTGTCGCGTCCGCACCATATTGGTCGACGATGCCGGTCGGGTCGACGGTGTTCTTCTTCGACTTCGACATCTTCTCGATGCGGCCGACCGTGACCGCCTCGCCGGTCGCGCGCTCGACATAGCCGTCGCCGCGCTTGTCGATGTCGTCGAGCGACAGCCACAAGGGCTTGGTGATCGTGTCGGTGCCGTCGGTGCCAACCTCAGTCACTTGGCGGCTGTAGGTCTCGTGCGTGACCATCCCCTGCGTGAACAGACCGGCGAACGGCTCCGCCACGTCGAGCATCCCGATATGCCGCAACGCGCGCGTCCAGAAGCGCGCGTAGAGCAAGTGGAGGATCGCATGTTCCACGCCGCCGATATATTGCGCGACCGGCAGCCATTGCTCGGCGACTGCGCGGTCGAACGGCTTGTCCTTGGGCTGGCTGGCGAAGCGAATGAAATACCAGGAGGAATCGACGAACGTGTCGAGCGTGTCGGTCTCGCGCCGCGCCGCAGCGCCGCAGGACGGGCAGGGGACGTTCTTCCACGTCGGATGCCGGTCGAGCGGGTTGCCGGGGATGTCGAAGCTGACGTCCTCGGGCAGCACGACCGGGAGCTGGTCCGCGGGGACCGGCACCGCGCCGCACGCGTCGCAATGGATGATCGGGATCGGCGTGCCCCAATAGCGCTGGCGGCTGACACCCCAGTCGCGCAGGCGGAACACGGTCGATCCGGTGCCCCAGCCGCCATCCTCGGCACGCGTGATGACCGCGCGCTTGGCGTCCTCGATGTCCATGCCGTCGAGAAAGTGCGAATTCACCAGCGTGCCGGGGCCGGTGTAAGCGGTGTTCCCGGTAAACAGCGGATCGGTGACGTCGCCGTCGGACACGACGCGACGGACGGGCAGATCGTACTTGCGCGCGAAATCGAGATCGCGCTGGTCGTGCGCTGGAACGCCGAACACCGCGCCGGTGCCATATTCCATCAGCACGAAGTTCGCGATGTAGACTGGGAGCTGCAGGTCGGGATCGAACGGATGCTGCGCGGTCAGCCCGGTGTCGAACCCGAGCTTTTCCTGCGTGTCCATTTCCGCCGCAGTGGTGCCACCGCGCTTGCACAGCGCGATGAACTCGGCCGCTTCAGGGCTACGCTCGGCGAGCGCCTGCGCGATCGGGTGATCCGCCGCGACCGCGACGAAGCTCGACCCGAACATCGTGTCGGGGCGGGTGGTGAACACCTCAACCGACCCGCCATCAGAAAGTTGGAAGCGGAACTGCAACCCGCGGCTGCGCCCGATCCAATTCTCCTGCATCAGCTTGACCTTGTCTGGCCAATGCTCGAGCGCGCCCAGCCCTTCGAGCAGCTCGTCCGCAAAATCGGTGATCTTCAAGAACCACTGCGACAGCTTGCGCCGCTCGACCAAAGCGCCCGAGCGCCAGCCGCGCCCGTCGATCACCTGTTCGTTGGCGAGTACGGTCATGTCGACCGGATCCCAATTGACCGAGCTTTCCTTGCGATAGACGAGGCCGTGGCGGAACAGCTCGAGGAACAACGCCTGCTCGTGCCCGTAATACTCCGGCTCGCACGTTGCCAGTTCGCGCGTCCAGTCGAGCGCAAAGCCAAGCCGCTTCAACTGCGCCTTCATCGTGGCGATATTGTCGCGCGTCCAGCCGCCCGGATGGACGCCCTTTTCCATCGCCGCATTCTCGGCGGGCATGCCGAACGCGTCCCAGCCCATCGCGGTGGAGGACTTCCATCCCCTGCATCCGGCGGAACCGCGCGAGCACGTCGCCCATCGTATAGTTGCGGACGTGCCCCATGTGAATCTTCCCCGACGGATAGGGGAACATTTCAAGAACATAGGATCGCGGCTTGGGACTGTCGTCACGCGCGGCGAAGGTGCGGCGGTCGTCCCACACCTTCTGCCAGGCCGCGTCCGCTTTCAGCGCATTGAAGCGTGACGCCATCGGTTGGGTATTCCTATTGGGTTACGGCAGCGCGGCGCAGATCGCGGGCGCGCGTGAGGATGATGTCTTCGAGCTTCTGGACGGTCGACGCCTGCACCGGCGCCGCGACCCACTGGCCGCCCTGGTTGACCTGGCGGAGCGAGGCGACGCGCAGGCCGTCGGCGCGCAGATCCTGGTCGAGGATCGTCACCGTCACCTTGACGCGCTCGGTCGGCGCGGCGGGGTTGATGTACCAGTCGGTGACGATCACGCCGCCGTTGGAATCGGTCTGCAGCAACGGCATGAAGCTCAGCGTATCGAGGCTCGCGCGCCACAGATAGGCGTTGACGCCGATCGTCGTGACCTTCGATGCCGCGAGGTCCGCGTTCTGCGGACGCCCCCCCTTGTGACCGCACGCCCCGAGCGCGAGCGGAGCGATGAGCGCGAGCGAAAGCAGAATCGCAGTGCGGGGGCGGCGGATCATCGGCTGTTCCTGAACAAATCGGAGTGTCGGGGGTTCGGGCGATATCTATAGAATGTCCGGCGTTTGTCGCAAGCAGGACCTCGGCCGTTCCATAGTGTGTCCTTGACGACACTGTCGCTAGAAAATGAGTCGGAATGGTGGCGTTACCGGATTGAATCGTGGTAGCCGCCTCGCAACATGATAGTGCCGTACAGGTACACATGAAGGGGTCTGAAGTGTCGCTTGGTCGTTGGATGTCAGGGATTGCTGTGGGGGCGTTCGTCGCTCTCGGCATCTCCGTGGCTCCGGCACTTGGCGCCAGCGACTCGCCCGCACCGCGGATCAACCCGCGCCACAGCGTGCAACTGGTGCGCGGTCTCGGATCGTTCACGCCCGCCTCGGCGGACCCTCGGCTTGCGGCAATGTTCGCGCGCGGCGGACTCGACACCAGCGGCTTCCGCTTCACGCCCTCCGACACGCGTCGCGAAGGCAATCGCGCGGTGACCGTCGCGGTCCAGGCGCGCTCCGCGCGCGGCGTGATCGCGCGCACCGACCGCGCCTCGCCGATTCCGGCGTCGACGGTCGCGCTGACGCCGATCGCCTATAACCTCGGTGTCGCGGTCGGCTGGAAGCGGCTCGCGGTCTCGGGGGATGTCGCCAAGGTCGATCTCGCCGGCATGCCGGGCAGCCGCGAAGCCGCTGATATCGGCGTGAGCTATACCGGCAAGCGGTTCTCGGGTCGCGTCAACGCGATGGCGGATCGCCCGCTGGCGAATGGTCCGAAGCTGATCGAGGTTCCGGAAGCCTATTCGCTCGACGTGGCTGGGTCCTATTCGCTGACGCGTCGCCTCGATGTGACCGCGGGCGTCCGCTACAAGACCGAGCGCGATCGCCTGATGCAGCAGTCCGACGACCGCCGCGACAGCCAGGCCGTCTATATCGGGACCGCGTTCCGCTTCTGACGTTCGGGCGAGCGCTGACTCGCCTCGCCTAGCGCCGCTTCGGTGTCAGCGCATCGATCGCCGCCCACCCCAAGAACCCCATCGCCCGCAACCGCCGAAACCGCGCGCGCGTCATTCCCCCCAAGGCAATCGCGGGCAGACCCACCGCACGCGCGATCATCGCCGCGCGCAACGGGCCCAGGGAAGGCGCACCCGGGTGCGTCCGGGTCGGATAGACCGGCGAGACGAACACCAGCGCCGCCCCCGCCCGGCGCGCGGCAATCCCTTCGCGCACCGAATGCGCCCGCCCGATCCGCACCGGCGCATCGCGCGGCGTGGCCTCATCGACCAGCACGAGCCCGCGCCGCCGCGCCACACGCGCGATGCGGGCTTTCAGATCGGCGCGCGCGAGCGCCGGCAGGTCATGATGCCGCAGCACGATCCCGCTACCCCGCGGCAGCCGCGCCAGCGCCGGCCACAGCCCCGTGCCCATCCGCGCATCGGTCATCAGCCAAAGTGCGGGAAGCGGGCGATCGCTGGATCGGACGGGGTGACGAACGGCCATCACACCGCCTATAGCGCGCCCCATGTCGACCGCCCATCCCGCCACCCCCGCCGCCCGTCTTGCCGGCATCACCGCCAGCATCGCGCATTCTGCCGAACTGGCGGGTCGCAAGCCCGAATCCGTAACGCTGATCGCCGTGTCCAAGACGAAGAGCGCGGCGGAGATCACGCCGCTGCTCGACGCCGGACAGCGTGCGTTCGGGGAAAACCGCGTGCAGGAAGCGCAGGAGAAATGGCCTGCCTTGCGCGAAGCCTATCCCGACGTTCAGCTCCACCTCGTCGGCCAGTTGCAATCGAACAAGGCGGAAGATGCGGTCGCGCTGTTCGACGCGGTTCATTCGGTCGACCGCGTGTCGCTGGTGACCGCGCTGGGCAAGGCGATCGACAAGCTCGGGCGGCGCCCGGCGTGCTTCCTCCAGGTCAATATCGGCGACGAAGCGCAGAAGGGCGGCTGCGCCATCGCCGCGCTGCCCGATCTGATCGCTGCCGCGCGCGCGGCGGATCTGCCCGTCGCCGGGTTGATGGCGGTTCCCCCCGCCGACACCGAGGCGGCACCCTATTTCGCGTTGCTGGCCAAGCTGGCGCGCGACCACGGGCTCGACGCGCTCAGCATGGGCATGTCGAGCGATTATGAAACCGCGGTGATGCTCGGCGCGACGCATGTCCGCGTCGGCACTGCCCTGTTCGGAGAACGAACATGAAATTGCTCGGAGAACGCGCATGAAGGTCGATGGCCTGATTTTCGATTTTGACGGCGTGCTGATCGAAAGCGAGTCGGTCGGCAACAGCCATATCGCGGCGTATCTCACCGCGATCGGCCACCCGACGACCGCGGAGGACAGCTATGCCAATTTCATGGGGCTGTCGGGCCCGCAGTTCATCAGCGCACTCGAACAATGGATCGAACGACCGTTGCCCGAGGACTTCCACGCGCATCGCGCGATCGAGGACGACAGGGCGATGCGCGAGGGCGTCGGCGCGGTCGAAGGCGCGGTGCGCTTTATCGAGAGCCTGCCTGCCGATCTGCCCAAGGCGATCGCCTCGTCGAGCTCGACGGAATGGATCCAGCGCCATCTCGAGCATATCGGGCTGGAGGGTGCGTTCGGCGACCACATCTATTCGGGCAAGGAGCATGTCGCCAACGGCAAGCCCGCGCCCGACCTGTATCTGTACGCGGCGCAGGCGATCGGCGTGGATATAGCGCGCTGCGCGATCCTCGAGGATTCCCCCGTTGGCGCGACCGGGGCAGTTGCTTCGGGCGCGCACGTCATCGGGTTCGTCGGCGGGTCGCATTGCGGGCCCGACCATGCCGAGCGGCTGCGGTCGATCGGGGTGCGGGACATCGCGGAGGATTTCGACGCGGTACGGCGCTTGCTCGGGTAAGCGACCGCCCTCAACCCCCGCCGGCAACCCGCTAGAACTGGTGCCCCGTCCGATCGCGCTTGGTCGCGAGATAGCGTTCGTTGTGCGGGTTCGCGGGCAGGATGTGCGGCACGCGCTCCGACACCGCGATCCCCGCGGCCTCGAGCTGCGCGACCTTCTGCGGGTTGTTGGTCAGCAACCGCACGCGCGGCTGCCCGAGCAGCGCGAGCATCCGCGCCGCCACCGCGAAATTGCGCGAATCCACCGCAAAGCCGAGCCGCGTGTTCGCATCCACCGTGTCGAACCCCTGGTCCTGCAGCGCATAGGCGCGCAGCTTGTTGATCAACCCGATCCCGCGCCCTTCCTGCCGCAGGTACAGCACGATGCCCCAACCGCTCTGGCGGATCGCGCGGATCGCCCCGTCGAGCTGCGGCCCGCAATCGCATTTCAGGCTGCCGAGCACGTCGCCGGTGAAGCATTCGCTGTGAAGCCGCACCAGCGGCGTGCTGCCGTCGGGCGTGCCGATCAGCAACGCGATATGCTCGCCGGGCATTTCCGGGGTCCGGAACGCAACGATCTCGGCATCCTCGGCGTCCACCACGGGGAGGTGCGCGCGAGTCGCGATCGCCAGCCGCGCGGCATCCTCATGCGCGACGATGTCGCCGGGCGTGAGGACGAGCGCCGCCTGTTGGTCGGGCAGCGCGAAATAGGCCGGAAGCACCCCGCCCAGCCGCGCCAGCGTCAACGCGGTGGTCGCGGCCTCCTGCGCGAGGACCGGGAGCGCGCGGAACGGCCCCTTGAACGGCGTCGCGAGATCGAACTGCGGATCGGACAGCGCAGTCGCCGCCGCGAAATCGACCCACGGCGCGCGCTCGATCAGCACGGGCGCATCGGGTTCGGCGGCCTCGCGCTGGTTGGCGAGCTTGAGCGTCGCGGCGCGCCCCGCCGACAGCAGCACCGGCGCGACCCCCGCGGGGTCGAACGCCGCCAGCCGCACCGGATCGGCGGTCTCGATCGGCAACAGCGCAAGCGTCCCATCCGCGCCTGCGATCGCGATCGGCCAGCCGCGCCGCAGCGCGTCCATCGCAAGCGCGGTCTTGTGCGCGTCCCCCGCAGTGGTGATCACAAGGCAAATTCTGTCATGATGGGCACATGGTCGGAGGGTTTCAGCCAGCTACGGCATTCTTCGTACACATGGTGCCGAATCGCGGTCGCCGCAACATCCGCAGTCGCCCACATATGGTCGAGCCGCCGCCCGCGATCGTTGACGGTCCAGTCGGCCGAGCGATAGCTCCACCAGGTATGGAGCCGCGCGGGGGCGGGGTAAAAATGCCGCCCGAGATCGACCCAGCTGTTCGACGCCTTCAACCGGTCGAGCGTATCGACTTCGATCGGGGTATGGCTGACCACGCCCAAAAGCTGCTTGTGCCCCCACACGTCCGACGGGAGCGGTGCGATGTTGAGATCGCCGACCAGCAGCGTGGGGCCGGTGAGTCCCGTCGACCAGTCGATCATCCGGTCGAGAAAATCGAGCTTTTGCCCGAACTTGGGGTTCTCTTCACGGTCGGGTACGTCGCCGCCTGCGGGCACGTAGACATTCTCGATCCGCATCCCGTTCTCGAGCCGGACCCCGACATGGCGCGCTTCGCGATTGGCCTGCCAGTCGAACCGGTCGTCCTCCGCCAGCGGCACGCGCGACAGGATCGCGACGCCGTGGTGCATCCGCTGGCCGTGGAGCACGATATGCTTGTACCCGAGCGCGCGGAACGCCGCGACGGGGAAGTCGCCGTCGATCACCTTGGTCTCTTGCAGGCACAGGATATCGGGCTGAGCCTCGCGCAGGAATCGTTCGACGATTTCGATGCGGAAACGCACGGAATTGATATTCCACGAAACGATCTTGAGGGCGCTCATCCGGAGTGTGTAGCTGCGCTACGGCGGCTACGCCAGTCGGCGTACGGTGCGGGCGTCTTCCGGGGGATTTCAAAAGGAAAGGCCCCCGCTCCGGGGGCATGGAGCGAGGGCCGACCTAGCGTTCGTCACGCAGGCGGGAAGTGGTGCGTTCGGGCAACAGGGGGAAAAATCCCGATCCACCCCACATCCGCAAGGACGCTTTTAGGCTTCCAAACCTGTCGCCAATATGAATGGCTCACTTTTTTCCGGTGGCGCGGACCGGATCGTTCCACTTGAACGCATTGTCCGCGATCGGACCGTTGAACTTCTGGTTCGACAGTTTGACCGTCGTCCGGTTGTTCTGCGAATCGAGCGTGACCCAGCCTTGCAGCATCAGCCCGTTGGGCGCGGCGGGACTGCGCTTGAAGACCAGGTTGATCCGGCCATATTCGGGGTGCTTGGGGTCCGCCGCATCGACCGAGACGAGCTCGGGATTGCCTGCGGGCACGACGGTCGCAATCTTGCTCATGTCGCGCGACGGATCGAGCAGGATGCCGAGCGGGGATCCGCCGATCGGCCAGCGCTGCTTCTGCCCGACCGAGTAATCGAGGAACCACAGCGACTTGCCATCCGCGACGATCAGGATCGGCACGCCCTTTTCATATTGGAAGCGGATCTTGCCGGGCTGCTTGAGCGTCAGCGTACCCGTCAGCACCTTCCCCGACCGATCGGTCTGCGCGAAATCGGCGGTCATCGATTTGACCGCCTGGAGGTGCTTCTGCACCAGCGTCAGGTCCGCAGACGGTGCCGCGACCGCAATGGCGGGGGCGGCGAGGAAGGGCACGAGAAGGGCATAACGAAGGGACACGAAAGATTCTCCTGACACGGGGGCTGGGGGGCTCCCGTCTGATAAAGAGGCGCTTCCCCGATGAAGACCGGGGCCGTGCAGAACTGGCTACCGTAACGCGCGCAGCACCCGCTTCTATCCGCGCGCGCCTGAACCCGAGCCTTGGCCGGGGAAGCGCGCCCATCAAATGTAGTAAACGCTTTAAGCCAGCGAGCGCTTTAATGCGCCGTGAACCAGACCGTTTCGCGTGTTCCTGCGAAAGCAGGAACCCAGAGTCGCGCAGAACTACAGCGGTTGGCGCGCGGGGCTCTGGACTCCTGCTTTCGCAGGAGAACACGGGACGCTGCACCCCTCAGACCGGATGCCCCTCGCGGTCGCGCAACACTTCGCGCCGCCCAACATGGTCGGGCCGACTCACCACGCCGTCCTTCTCCATCCGCTCGATCAACCGTGCCGCGTTGTTATACCCCACGCGCAACTGCCGCTGGACCCACGAGGTCGACGCCTTCTGGCTCTCGCACACAAGCTGCACCGCGGCGCGATATTGCTGGTCTTCCTTGCTGTCCTCGCCGGTCGGCGCACCGTCGAGCGCGAAGCTCTCCTCGGGCTCCTCGGTGACCGACTGGATGTAATCGGGCTGTCCCTGCGCACGCCAGTGATCCGCGACCGCGCGGACTTCGTCATCCGACACGAACGGGCCGTGGACTCGGACGATCCCCTTGCCGCCGGGCATGTAGAGCATGTCGCCCTTGCCGAGCAGCTGTTCCGCGCCCTGTTCGCCGAGGATGGTGCGCGAATCGATCTTGGAGGTGACGTGGAAGCTGATTCGCGTCGGCAGGTTCGCCTTGATCACGCCGGTGATGACGTCGACCGACGGACGCTGCGTCGCCATGATCAGATGAATCCCCGCCGCGCGCGCCTTCTGTGCCAATCGCTGGATCAGGAATTCGACTTCCTTGCCCGCGGTCATCATCAGATCGGCCAACTCGTCGACGATCACGACGATCTGCGGCAGTACCTGATAATCGAGTGTCTCTTCCTCGTAGATCGGCTGGCCGGTCTCGGAATAGCCGCACTGCACCTTGCGCCCTAGCGGCTGGCCCTTGGCCTTGGCGGTCTTCACCTTCTCGTTGAAGCTGGCGAGGCTGCGCACCCCCATCGACGACATCTGCCGATAGCGATCCTCCATCTGCTCGACCGCCCATTTGAGCGCGCGGACCGCCTTTGCGGGATCGGTCACGACCGGAGAGAGCAGATGCGGAATGTCGTCGTACATGCTCAATTCGAGCATCTTGGGATCGATCATGATCATTTTGCACTGGTCGGGTTTCAACCGGTACAGCAGCGACAGGATCATGCAGTTGAGCCCGACCGACTTGCCCGAGCCGGTCGTCCCCGCGACGAGCAGATGCGGCATTGGGGCCAGATCCGCGATGACCGGGTCGCCCGCGATGTTCTTGCCGAGCACCAGCGGCAGCGACGCGGACTGATCCTCGAACGTCTGCGACCCGATCAGTTCGTGCAAGCCGACCATCTCGCGCCGGACGTTCGGCAGTTCGATCCCGATCACGGTCCGCCCCGGAATCGTCGCGACACGCGCCGACACCGCGGACATGTTGCGCGCGATATCGTCGGCGAGCTGGATCACCCGGCTCGCCTTGATCCCGCTCGCGGGCTCGAGCTCGTACATCGTGACGACCGGGCCGGGCCGCACGTTGATGATCGAGCCCTTGACGTGGAAATCGTCGAGCACCGTCTCGAGCAGCCGCGCATTGCGTTCGAGCGCGGCCTTGTCGATCTGCCCCCCGGGGGCAGGCGGGGTCGGGATCAGCAGGTCGAGCGGCGGAAGCTGCGTGTTGTCGCCGAGATCGAGCGAGGTTTGTTGGGTTCGCGGGCGGGGGGGCGATTGCGCAACCTGCCGGTCCGAGATGATCGGGCCGGGGCGCGGGTCGGGCGCAGCGACGGCGCGCGGAATCGACACTTTTCGGGCTGGTTTGGCGTCTTCGTCGACGTCATTCGCTGCAAAATCGTCGTCAAACGGCGTGGTATCTGCACGATTCCGACGCGATTCGCGCAGCCGATTGGCGATCTGCGGCATGCGCAGCGTCCGTTCGGCCATGTCGATCGTGAAACTATACCCCCAAAGCACCAGCGCGGCAATCCCGAACGCCGCCGCGATTCCGCGCGTCGTCCACAGGATCGCGACCGGATCGCCGAGCAGCCCGATCGCCAGCCGCAGCAGGTTGGAGAGCGCCAGCCCGAACACCCCGCCATAACCCGCGGGCAACCACGCCACCGCCGCGCCCGACACCAGCGCGAAGGTCGTGCCCGCGAGCAACGTCCCGCCCGTCGACGCGAGCAGCATCCGCCGCCAGCGCCCGACCCGCACGTCGCGCCACAACCGCAGCGCGATCAGCAGAAAAGTCGGCAATATCAGCACGACAGCAGGTCCGAACAGCCAGAACGCGGCATCCGCAACCAGCGCACCGGGGCGCCCGAGCCAGTTGTGCGCCGGCCCCGCCGAGGCGGTGTTGAGCGATGGATCGCTCGCATGATAGCTCGCGACGACGATCACCATCAGCACGACGATCGTCAGCAGCGTGAACGCCCCAAGCAGCGCGCCGCTGCGCACGGCGCCTGCCTTGACCGTCTCACGCCAGAGCGGTGGCTGCGCTTGGCTCGCCATGATGCAATGTCTTCCCGATGTTCGCTGTCTGTGCCCTCGGAATCATCGCGTGCCCGCGCGGTCGCGTCAAGTTTTCCGCGATTGGCAGCGTCGTAGGAGAGGCTTACAGACGGGCCATGGATACAGCAGACGTCATCATTCTCGGCGGTGGACTCGTCGGCAGCGCGCTCGCAGTGGCGCTCGACGCGCACAATATGTCGGCGATCGTCATCGACATCGCGGACCCGGAAGTCATTCTAGCGGCTGGGTTTGACGGTCGTGCGTCGGCGATCGCGGGGGCGCCGTGGCGGATGCTCGGCGCGATCGGCGTGGCGGAAAAGCTCGCGGCAATCGCCTGCCCGATCAAGGGGATCCGGGTGAGCGACGGGCTCGAACCCGGCGCGCTCGATTTCGAACCCGATTCGGACGAGGACGCGCTTGGCCACATGGTTGAGAACCGACGCCTGCGTGCCGCGCTGTTCGAGGCGGCTTCGGCGGCGAAGAACGTCGACGTGCGGATGAAGACCCGCGCGGTCTCGGTCGATCGTGCGCCGTCGGGCGTCACCGTGACGCTCGATTCGGGCGCGGTGATCCGCGCGCCGCTGCTGATTGCGGCGGAAGGGCGCAATTCGCCGACGCGCGAGGCGGCGGGGCTCAACGTCGCGCGCTGGACCTATGACAATGCCGCGATCGTCACGTCGCTCCATCACGAACATTCCCATGAAAACATCGCGTTCGAGATTTTCTATCCCGACGGCCCGTTTGCGATCCTGCCGCTCAACGACGACGAGCAGGGCCATCGCTCGTGCATCGTCTGGTCGGTCACGCGCGACCAGGCGCCGGGGATGATGAAGCTGTCCGACCGCGGTTGGCTCGCCGAGGCGGACAAGCGAATTGGCGGATTCCTGGGGAAACTCGGGCCTTTGGGCGCGCGGTCGAGCTATCCGCTCGGCTTCCACCATGCCGCGAAGATCGTGTCGGACCGGCTCGCTTTGGTCGGCGATGCGGCGCACGGGATTCATCCGATCGCGGGGCAGGGCGTCAACGTCGGCTTCCGCGACGTCGCGACGCTGGTCGAGGTGCTGGTGGAGGGCAAGCGGACCGGGCTCGACCTGGGCGATCCCGCGCTGCTCGCGCGCTACGACCGGTGGCGGAGCCTCGACACGTTCATGGTCGCGGCGGCGACCGACGGGCTGACGCGGCTGTTCGGCATCAAGGGCAAGACCGCCAATGCGGTGCGGCGATTCGGGCTGTCGGCGGTGCAGAAGATGCCGCCGCTCAAGCGCCGTTTCATCGCGGAAGCGCGCGGCGAGAGTGGGGATGTGCCTAAGTTGTTGCAGGGGATGATGGTTTAACGGGGGCGATATCTGACCCCATTGACCTGCCTTACCCTCTGCTCGCGCTGAGCAACGTCGAGAGGCCGGCGTTGCGCGTGGGGCTTGGACCGCGCTCAGCCCGAACGGTGGTGAGAGGCAGCAGCTACAAGCGGTGACGACGCCTTATTGCAGCGTCACCGAATCCTCGCCGTCATGCCGCCCGAAGAACTGCATCAACTGGATGATCAGTTCGGCGCGCTCCTCGATCCGCTCCGCCTCGAGCAGCGCTTGCTTCGCCGCGACGTCAAATGGCGCGATTTGCGCGATTCCGTTGACCAAAGCCTCGTCATCGAGGCGCGTCACCGCGTCCCAATCGACCGCATAGCCCTGCGAATCGGCAAACGCGCGCGATTCGCTCTCCAAAGCCGCACGCCGCGACAGCGACAGCACCTCAGGCGACTCGGGTGAGGCGATCAGCTCGGCTTCGACCTGACGGAAGGCGGTGGTGACATCGAGTTCGCGGACGATGCGGAACAGCGACAGCCCTTCGAGGATCAGATTGTACCGCCCGTCCTCGCTCGCCTCCACCTCGGCGATCTTCCCCACGCAGCCGATGTCGAACAACAACGGTTTGTCGGGCCGCGCAGGCACGTTGGGGCGCGGTTGCACCATCCCGATCCGCCGGTCGCGCGCCATCGCGTCCGAGATCATCGCACGATAGCGCGGCTCGAAGATATGCAGCGGCAAGTGCATCCCCGGGAACAGCAACGCCCCCGGCAGCGGGAAGATCGAGAGGCGGGTGATCGTCATCCGAACAGGATCGCAGAGAGCTTGCGGCGCTGTGCCGACACCCACGGGTCCTCGAGCCCGACGACCTCGAACAGCTTGAGCAACTGCGTGCGGGCGGCTCCTTCGTTCCAGGCGCGATCCTCGGCGATCATCGCGAGCAGCGTGCCCGCAGCCGCATCGCGGTCGCCTGCGGCCATCTGGCCGTTGGCGAGCGCGAATCGCTTGTCGAAATCCCCCGGATTGGCGGCAACCTCGGCGGCGAGCCCGGCGAGATCATCGACGGGCGTCGCATCCTGCGCCAGCGCCAACGCGGCGCGGGCGCGTTCGATCTCGGGATGCTTGGCAGTATCTTCAGGCATCGCCGTAAGGTGCTCCTGCGCCGCTTCGAGCTCACCTGCGGCCACCAGCGCGCGAACGAATCCCCCATTCACTCCGGGGTGATCCGGCGCGATCTCGGCAATCTGGCGGAAGATCCCGGCGGCACGATCGGAATCGCCCTCGGCCAGCGCTTCCTCGCCCATCGCGATCAGCGGCTCGATTTCCGCCGTGGCATCTGCCGCCTCGGCCTCGATCGGCAATTGCTTGAGCAACTGGTCGAGCATCGTCTTCAACGCCGATTCGGTCCGCGCGGGCGTCAGGTCGGCGACGAGCTGCCCCTGGAACATCGCATAGACGGTCGGGATCGACTTGATCTGGAATTGCGCGGCAATGAACTGGTTCTTGTCGGTATCGACCTTGGCCAGCACCACGCCCTTGTCGGCATAAGCCGCGCTTACCTTTTCCAGTACTGGAGTCAGCGCCTTGCACGGCCCGCACCATTCCGCCCAGAAGTCGATGATCACCAATTTGGTCATCGACGGTTCGACCACGTCGCGACGGAAAGCCTCCACCGCGTCGCGTTCGGCTGCGCTCATTCCCAGGGTCGCCAAGAGATGCTCCAATTCGTTTCGGTCGTTGCGTCTTATGTGGGGGCGGGGGCCGACAAGCCAACCCTTTTCATCAAAGTGCGAAAAGAGGCTTGCCGACCCCCCGACCCGGTGTTAGAGGCCGCCCCCTACCCGCCGGGCTCCACAGTCCGGCACATGGCGCCAGAGCGGGCGTAGCTCAGGGGTAGAGCACAACCTTGCCAAGGTTGGGGTCGAGGGTTCGAATCCCTTCGCCCGCTCCACGTTTCCAATGACTTAGCATGACATTTCCCTTCGGGGCCGCTTCGTCAGGTAGCGCATAGGTAACACTCCTCTATTGTCCTGATAGTTTGGGTTGGATCGCTGCCGCGATGACTCAGCGCGGCCGGTTACGCTCGCGAATCACCGCTCGCACTTGGTCTCGCCGCTGATCGTCATGCTCTAAGTCCCGCCATATGCTCCGAGCAGCCTCAGCGTGCTCCAGACAGTCCATCCGCCACCCGACATGGACGCGATCCCCTTGGACGGCATACCAGCCCCCTGCCGCCTCGAAACGATCCAGCCAGTCGGCGGGGTCGAACGCGTTTGTCCCCCCGCCAGTCACGAGGCGTCCTCACTTGGAGCCAACAGAGGATTAATGATCGCGTCCATTTTACCGCACAGATCGACCAAGGTTTCGCCAAGCCCCAACAGTGCGTCGGACATGTTGGCGGAATTGTCCGTGTCACATGCAAGGATCTTTGCTGTCGAGCCCATCTGGTCGAAACGCCGGCATAGCGCTTCAAGCGCTTCCCTCATGGCGGGCGTCACAGTGCGTCCTCCCATTCGTAGTCGTCACGCTCGTAATCCTCATCTGCGATCGGACAGCCCGGACCGTAGCCGCCGTGACATTCGAACGAGTCCTCGCTGCGCGCGTCGCCGTCCAGCTCGTCTCCGTTCGCCTCCAGGTCGGGGTCGCCGCCAAGGTCATCCATCAAAGCGATCAGGCCTTCGATCGTTTCGCCTATCTCGCGTGCGGCTCGCCTGCGCCCAAGGGCGGCGGGAAGTTCAAAAAGTGGCATCGCCGTGCCAGCGTTGATTATGCGTAGCTCAAGCATGCCGCGCTTCCTTATGGATCGGCATCAAGTCGGAGTGGATCGCTTGTAGTCGGTCATCGATTAGGTCGTACTGGTGAAGCGCCGCGTGGAGCAGGTTTTCCCCATGCGGGCCACCGGCAGATACCAGATCGACCGCGACCCAGATCAGCGATTTGAGGGTGTCCAGCTCGCCAGCGAGTTGATCGATCCGAGACAGATCGAATTCGGCAAAATTGGGTGCGCGCATCGGCGCGCCCGTGATAGGGGCGTCTGCATCCATGATCGTTCCTCAGAAACGGTTGCGGTTAGAGCCGGCGCAAGGTGTAGGAGCCTTGCGTCGGCTCGATGTTTCTGGCACACACAAACTATGACGTCAACAGTTAATGGCACACAAAAACGTAAACCCGGCCGCCCGGCTACCGGTGAGAGCCCGCGAGTCCCTGTTCGCATACCGCCCGACCTGCTTGGCGCGGTTGATTACTTCGCAGGCCATGCAGATTGCAGCCGCTCAGATATTCTTCGCGAGGCATTGCGGGATTGGGCTAACAAATATGACGATATTTTCCCGCCCGATTGGGAACGGCCGATCGGCGGATTTGGCGCGTAAATAGGGGACTGGAAGTGATGTTCGTTGTCGATCAACAATATGAAATCACCACGGGATATGGCGAGGATCTGGATACTCAAGTATTTACCGTTGTGGCGGTAGATCTGCCGCTAATTCAAGCAAATGGCCCCTTGGGGCACGAATATACTTTCAATACGCACAGTCCAAACTTTGTTAGCGCGAAACGCCCTTCCCCTGGATACCAGCCGAAGCCTTCAATTTATAAGCCAGTTCGAGCGCCTTCAGATGGTTAATCGGCGGTGGTGCGCCCTCGACCCTTTATAAGTGTTCCGATGGCGCCAATTACGCTGGCTCCCAGCAACGCTATCGCTATAACGTCTTTACCAAGTATGCCACAAATTATAGCGCCAATGATCATAATGACTAAGGCTGCGAAACCGAGTCGTCGGCCTTCCTTCATATCAGCAATGTCGGCTTGCAGCGCAGTAGTCTGCAGCATCTGGGTGTGGGCTAAATTGCCTTCTACCAGAGAAAGAAGCCTGTTTCCGGAACCTGGAACAGTTTCGTCATATTCTTTAAAATGGCGTGGGTGAGGGAGTGGCCCAGAAAACCGCTCCTCTTTAACCAACGATACCATTTGAGCAACGACTTGTGAACGTTGCGGTCCAGAGACGATCGCCCCAACTCGTTTTGCGACTTCGTCCGCAAATGGATCAGATTTCGAATCCGATATTTTACTCGGCAGATTCTGTTTTTCTGGTGCTTTTGCCAATTTGCTTCGCCCCCGTTTCAGAAACGGCACGTAAAGCATCGCCGACAGCTTTCCAAGCGCCAGCAATGCTAGCGTCTATTTCCTCGGCCCTAGGGTACGAAACGGGACGATTTAACAACGCTAACGCGCCGAGCCCGTCGCGAACGCCGGCTCTGAACGCACGTGAGCGCACGTTCAACCGAACGCCGGCGATACGTGGCTTACTGATGCTGCTATGTGCGTTCATGAGAACCTCCTAGGGTATTCTAGCGTTGTACAGTCGCGATATGAACGAACCGTGTCGCTAGAATTTCCCCATCGCATGGGGGAGTACGTGATATAGACGATCGGAGAGTACCTCGCAAGGCGGCGACGTTACCGAGCAAGCCGCCGTCCTGCCTCTGCAGCCCTCCCGTACTTGCGTTCGCATCACGATTATCCACATGACGCGCCCGTGGAGATACGGGCAATATTTGCGCGCGGCATGCGCGCGCATTGCGTTTAATCGCTTGCCAAAATGGGACCGTAGGCCTTTAAAGGTGACGACCCGCCGCTTGGTGTGGTCAAACCTAGTTCCTAGCTAGGATAAGACCTGCAGTGAGCGCAAACGCGCTCCCAGCGACCAAACCGAAAGCGGAGGTAGTCTCTCACGGACACCGCTTTCGGCCAAGAGCATGCAACTCGCATTGCCATTCTCCTGGGGTCCGAGGTGTGAGCCTCGGGCTCCGGGACGCCTCTTGCGCCCCGCGCCGTTCAGAACGCACAGAGGCAATTGGAGAATGACGGCGGGCCGTCCTGCTCTTTTTGATCGAGAAATATCAAAGAGTCGAGTCGTTGTTGTTCCGCGCGCGACGAACCATGAACATTTCGTAAACTGTGGCGGATAAACATCGCTGAGACATGCACATGTCTTTATATGTTTGCACTTTGCCGGAGCTGTAAGCCGCCGCTCTAACTCAACCACAAGTGCGTATTATCTGCCCGTAACGTGTCTTTGCGCACGCAACCGTCCGATCGCGTGCGCCACTGCCCCCGTACTCTCGCAATCTACGCGTAGCCTCGGTGCAGGCGGTAGTTAGCCCCTAGTTTAGCGCCGGTCCTTCGACATGCGATCATACAGTTTGAACGTAGCTTGCGTCAGATTCATCGAAGGGGCGTTCGCGCAGGCGAGCTTAACTTCTGCTAAGATCCCGGCGCGGTCAGTTGACAATCCGATCTGCCCGCCACGTTCCCAATTGCGACCAGACCAGAAGCCTAAAACCCATTCGGCTGACGCTCGTTCGTTGACGGGCTCCCAGGCGGTGGCGCAGCTCACCGACCCCATGCCAAAGCCCAACACACCGGGTCCAGACTGGGCCGCGAGTGCAATCCCCAGAATTCCAAGTAACAGCATATGGTCATCCTACCTTCTCTGACTGGCCCCGCAAGCGATACGACAGCGCTACAAACGCCAACTATGCTACGAGTGCTAAGAAAACAGGCGAAGAGATTTGAGGATGCTGCCCGCGCTCGCCGCGGGCAGCATCCCCTAGCCGCGTCAGGGGGGAGCAATGACGCGGCTATCTCGGTCAGGCGATGTTGCCGAAATCGCCGTAGGTCAGGGCTGCCGGGTTCTTCACGGCCTGCGCGAGGCGTTCCTCCGCAAGAACCGCAACGAGGTTGCGGGTGAAGAAATCCGCGTGTTCGGTCGAGACTTCGACGCGCGGGGTCCAGCGGTCATAGATCGTCGCGGCGCGCTGGAAATTGCCGACAAGGAACTTGTCGACTTGCATGGCCTGGGTCGGCACGACGGGAAGCCCGAACAGCACCGCCGGGACGTTTGCTCCGGGGTCGCCTAGCAAATACTTGCCCTGCGTATCCTTCAGCAGCCGCATCCGCATCCAGTCGCTTGGGTGCAGAACGATGCCGTCGGCGGGTTCCTCCGCAAGCGAGTTTTGCAGGATGCCGAGCGCGATCTGGTCGAGCATGTTGCCCGCCGTCAGGCCGGAAGGGGCCGCGTAAGGCGTTGCCGCCGTCACCATGCCCGTCAGGTTCTCGCCCGTGCCCGAGCCGTACAGAAGCTGCTCCTCCTCCTTAAGCGCGAGCCCGTAGAGCAATTCCGTGTCGATCAGCCCCTTCAGCTGCGGCGCGTCATCGAGGATCTGGCGCGATGCCGGAACCCAATGCGCGATGACGCGCGGCACGACGGTCTGCATGGTCCAGCCGTAGGCGCTTTCCGGCTTCAGGTTGCCTTCCGCCACCGTCGCCGCCGCGTTGGTGCGAAGGGTCTGCTGCGGATATTCCACACTGCCGGTCGAGATGCCGATGACGGGGAGCAAGTCGCGCACGCGCATGCGACGCTGCGGGGTCGAATTGATCTGGTCGCGGAATGCCTGCCCGCCAGTCGGCCCGCCCGAGGTTCCGGCAGTCGTGATCGTCGACTTGATATCCATGCGGAAGCGCGAGGGGCGCGATCGTTCGTCGTTGAAGGACTTAAGCCCCTCGGCGTTCACGAACTGCTCGCCCCACGATTCCGGCGCGTTGTCGCCATCGCTGCCGCGTCGGGCCATCTTCTGCTCGAGCTCCATGGTGATGCCCTGCGCGGTCTTGGCCTCGGTCAGTGCCTCGTGGACGTCCTTGTTCAGCTTGGAAAACTGCTTCTCAATCGCGTCGGTGAAATCTTTGGTCATCATGTTCATCGTGCTGCTCCAATGGCCGCAATGCGTGCGGCGGATGCGTTGAAAAGGGCCGCGGCCTGCGCCTCGGCTTCGTCGTCGTCGTTGGTGTTGATGGCCTTCCAAGCGGCAGATGCCGCCGCCTTGGCCTTGCGTCCGGACATGCCGCTTTCCTGCAACAATGCCTCGATATCCCGCGCGCCGCCGATCGACTTGATCGACGTGACGCGGGTTTTCTCGTTCATCGGGAACGTCACCAGACTACCCTCGTGCAGCTCGGCTTCTTCGATGGTGCGCACCCCGGTTGAAGGGTCCAGGTTGCCACGGCCCTTCGCCCAGCCGATCGACAGGCCGGTAAGCGCCCCATCCTTGGCCAGCGCATAGGCTTCCTGCGCGTCGCGGCTGGCAAGGGTGAGCGAGCCTTTGACGTGCAGCCCTTCGGCACGCTCCTGCCAATCACGCCACACGCCAACGGGGCGCTTCATGTCGTGATGCAGAAGCATAGGGAGCGGGGTCGTGCGAGCCGCAAGCGACTTGGTGAACGCACCATAGATCAGGCGGTCGCCGCCGCTGTCGACGTTGCCGAAACCCGCCAGCAAGCCCTCGATCTGGCCGCTGTCGTTCAGGGATTTAATCTCAAAGGGGGATTCTGCGTACTGCATTTTGGGGGCGCACCTTAGCTGTCGTGGGAACTCGTCCCGTTCAGCCAATCGCGCCCATCGCAGGCGGGAAGATTGGATGTTTCGCGCCCATCGCAGGCGGTCAACGGAACGTTGCTTAGACTATGATCAGGGGAAAGTCAATCGGGGTTGGCCTTCGCAAGATGCATGGTCTGCGCCGACAAGCGCGCGAAATGGACCGAGACTTGATCGGGGCCCGCCTTCGCCATCAGCAGGTTGGCCAACGCGGTCGACGTGCCCGTGAGCACGATCCGCCAGTCGATCCCCTCCGTCATCAGGCGGTCCATGGTTTCGAGGATCTCGGCCTGGACTAAGCCGGACTGTTCCCATTGGTTCGGGGTCGGATTGGGGTAGCTATCAGCCATTTTTAGGTTCCTTCCAGGGTGAAAAGCGGCCTCCGGGCGTGTGCGCGATCAGTCGCGAGCCTTCGGAGAGTAAAAACTGTGTTAGCGATAACGTTGGCCATCGGAGCGGTGTACGCTGGCGACCCCCACGACTTTCCGAATCCCCCCCTAGATCGGGGCGTCATCGGACGATTCTCCGGGCGCGAGAATGAGACTGCGCGTTGAATGGGGGCGTCCGGCAGGGAGCGGGGAGACCGCTTCGGATTTCACCAGCGCGGGGTTGGTGTGCGACACCTGAGCCTTCACCCCAGCAGCACCTGCTACACCGTCACCCCTAAAGGGGGACGGGTGTAGCGTAGCACTTGCTTGCTCGGCTGCTACACCTCGCAGCGCTACACCCATTGCAGGTGTAGCAGACGCGTCATCGGCGGCTTTCCCAACCACCATGAACTTCTTCATCTGGCGGTTATGATCTTTGCGTTCCTCGACCCGCAGAGCGCCATTTGCCTCCCATGTGGCGATCATCTTCATGATGCGGGCTCGGTCGCCCTTGTCCTGAGGATTGAGGCCGAGCACGTCGGCTACCGCATTCCCGACCCAATCCGTTGCGGAGTGGTGGGCCTTGAACTCACCAGCAGCTACGGCTTGCTGCACCCGGCGCAGGTGGTCAGTGGTTATGCCCTCGAACACATCGGGTGGCGTCCAGCGCGTGACGACGCCAACGCTGTCGCCTTCGTCGCCGAACGGGTCATCTAGGCCAGTGGAGTTGTCGACGTTCTGCGAGGCGAGCCGGAACCACTGCGCCTCTTCGGCGGGTGCCCGGTTCGCCTTATCATCCTGTACCGTGAACAACCGTCGGCGTTCTGCGTCCTCAACGATAGCGAAGCGTTGCGCCTCCTCCTTATCCATGCGGTTCAGGACGAGTGTCACGCGAGCGGCCGATACAAGAGCACTCGCGCCGCGGGACGCCTCTGCAGTCACCTTATCGACACCGAGCTTCTTCGTATGGTGCACGAGCACGATCGAGCAACCCGCCCGCTTGGCGATGCGGCTCCAGGTCTTCACGACTTTGTCGACTGCGCCGTTGTCGTTTTCGGAAACACCGTGCGAGCTGACGAACGGGTCGACGACAAGCACGTCGATCTCGCGGCGTTGAAGCTCTGCGACCAGAGCCTCGACAACTGGCTCGATAACGAAGCCATCCTGATCGTCCCGGGCGATGCACAACCCGTTGCCCTCGGGCCCGCTGTCAAGAAACAGACGGTCACTGCAGGCATCTTGCGCAACGCCATGGTACATCGCAGCGGCTACAAGCTGCATCTCGAGCTCATCTAGATCGTCCTCGAGGTTCCAGTACCAAACGCGCTTGGTGCCGGCCCATACGGTCTTGCCCAGCAGATCCTGCCTAGCGCTTGCCAATGAGAGCAGCATCGAAGCGACGAACGAAGATTTACCCACACCGCCTGGCGCAACGATGGCGGTCACCGTGTTGCGCAGCAACCAACGCCCCCAGATCCAAGGGCGACGGGGCAGGGTGCGGTGATCCGGCCAACGGAACGGGGACGCCTCAATCTGCACATGACCAGACACTGGCGGGACGAACGGACGAGCGTCGTCGTACCGGGCTTTCATCGCGGCGGCGTTCATAGTTGCGCCCCCATCAACTCAGCGTTGAAGTCTTTAAAGCCTTGAGCAGGGTACATGATGCGCGTCTTGAGCCCTGCCACGTCGAACGCGGATGCTGCCTTCGCCGCCGCCGCCCGGCCACCAGCGTCCCCGTCGGCGCCAATGACGATCGCGCGAACTTTCTCCGGAAACACCATCTGGGGCAGCATCGAAGTGCCGGCAGCAACCCACACCGAACGCCCCAGACCCTGCGCCAGTGTCAGCCCATCCTCGAGCCCCTCGCAAACGAGGATACTCGCTGACGGCGGTCCGAGCTGGATCGAGCCGCCTATGACGTTGCCAAGGCTGTATTTCACCTTCGGCTTGCGGTCGGAATCGGTCGCCTTCGTCGCTGCCTTGCGCCCGTCCTCGGTCAGGTAGGTACGCTGAAGCGCAACGAGACTACCGGCCGAGTCCGTGACGACCGCCACAAGTGTCGGCAAGAGTCCCGGTCCGTTCGCCGCCAGCACGCCATTGCCCTCGATCTTGGGTGGAGCCAGACGTGCGAACCGCAGGGTGTGCGGCAGATCGATCATAATCCCGCGCGACCTCAGATAGATTGCGGCCGGCGTCCCCTCAATCGGTACAGATTCCTTGACGATGCGCTGCGCAATGAGCCGCATGTCGGTCCTAGGCTGAGCAGGTGCGCGCTGTTGCTCCAACTCACGCAGAGCCCCACCGTCCAGCATCTCGATCGCCGCCGGGAGCTTCACGCCGTACGCGCGAACGACAAAGTCGAGCACGTCGCCCTGCGCTCCGCAGCCGAAACACTGAAAGCGCCGATCGTCGGCGTAGATGGTGAAGCTCGGCGACTTGTCGGGATGAAACGGGCAACAGCCCTTCCATTCGCGTCCGGCACGATGGAGCTTTACCCCAGCCGTCGACGCCACGCCCGACACCGGGAAGCGGTCACGAATACTGCTAACCAGACGCGCCCATTCGGCGCTGTCGATGCGGCCGCTCATGACAAAGACCTGTTCGATCCGGCAGCCGAGCGGCCGGTTGCACGGGTCAGGTTCGCCATACGGCGTTCGGTCTCTGTTTCAATGATGGCCGCCAACGGAGCGATTGCATCTCCGAAAGGACTGAAGTAAAAAGGGGTCACCCGATTGCTCCTACGCTTCAGGTTAGCGCCGCCTCCTTGCACGGGGCGGCGCTTTTCATTTCCGCCGGGCACTAAGCCGCAACCTTCTCTGCCATCCACGCCAGAACACAGTCCGCAGGCCATGCTTTGCGGCGCTCGCTGATGCTGATTGGCTTGGGAAAGTCGCCGGTCTTGACCTTGCGGTCGATTGTCGCGCGAGACAGGCTCGTCATTCCGGCTACGTCGGACGCCGTGAGGAACTTCTCTTTGGTCATCATGTCGCCTCGTTGATTGAGTGGGCGACATGGACAATACGCACGTTTCCGATCGACGCTACAAGGCTAACCGGAGGCTATCGTCTCCGTATCAACCGATTGCCTCCGCGCAGCTTGGCTGAGTGCTTCGCGAACGGTTCGAGACAGATCGGCCGAAGGCTCGCCCAGATCGTGCAACACGATATCCGCCAGTAAGCAGAGGTTGCCCTGGGGGCGGGCGTCAACGACAAGACCGGCGTTCTCGAGCTGCCAAGCTAAGCTACTGATTAGCTGTTGCCGGGGACCAGCGCGATCGCGCGCATCGTTCCCAATTTCCGCGTTGTGACTCCGCATCGCTGCAGCCTTTAGCCGATCTAAGATCCCAGGCATGGCCTGAAAAAGCGCTACGTCGTTGCTTTGATAGCAGTCCCAAAATAGGTGATCGCTTGCCTCCTCGGACAGTGTTTGCAACTCCAGCCGGAGCCCCACGGCAAGTTTAACGATCTTGTCCATTTTCTTACGAATATCGCGAGGCGTTTCGGCTTTGTGCTGCTCGTTGATCTGGAAGACAGAGGCGGCCGAATTGACCGCGTCTCTATCCAGCGTTGGCCAGCGGCGGGCTATTTCCTCCATCGATCTGGCGTCGAGACCTCGGATGACACCACCCGGCATTAGCTCAGCCCTCCATTTATCTCGGTCGCCCATAGCTGTAGCGCCTCACGCTTCTCCGGGGCGTAGCTGTGGAGCGCATATACCCTCGCCGTGACGCCTTGGGGCGCATGGTTGAGAATGCGTCCTACTACCGTCTCGGTCACGCCTAGCCGGACCATATGCGTAGCGACGCTGCGCCGGATGTCGTGGAAACGCCAAGGCGCAATAGGATCGCCCCTCGCTGCAACGAACTCGTCGAGCCGTATCTTCGTCTTGCTGAAACCGCTGATCGGGGTGCGGCCGTTACTGGTCCACACGTATTCGCCCAAACATGGTGCGAGCTTGAGCACGTCAACAGCCGCGGGGGATAACGGAACCATATGCGCACGCTCGGACTTCGTGGCGTCGGCGGGCAGGATCCACGTCCCAGCCTCAAGGTCCACTTGGTCCCAGCGCATTGCGGCCACTTCCGTGCGTCGTTGGCCTGTTAAGAACAGCAACGTTACGAAACCACCGAACGGGTACCCCAGCAGGCCGGCAGCGGCATAAGTCCGCCGCACTTCGTCCATGTTTAAGACGCGATCGCGCGGCGTATCGTTGCCCGGGTTTCCGATTGCCTCGGCTGGTGATGCATCAATCCAGTCGCGCGACATCGCATAACGGAACAACGTTCGAACGATTGCTAGAGCTCGCCCAGGCGCAACCGTGCCTTCGATACTGTCGACCAGTTCGCGCACATCTGACCGTTTAATCCGGTCCAACGGTAGCGCTTTCCACCGCGGCAAGACATGAATCTCAAGCCGGCGTTTCTGCAGCCGCCACGATCGATTATTAGGTTCGGCTACGTTCTTAAGCCATTGGTCGGCCAACTCCCCGAAGGTTCGCTGCGTGCGGGGTGCCCCGATGGTAGCAATTTCGATCAGTAGCTTCTTAGCTTCGTCGCGGGCTTTCGAGAGGGAAAGGACGGGATAGGTGCCGATCGTCTTGTTGATCGGTTTCCCCCCGGCGCGGGTCCGGACAATCCACGCCTTGCGGCCGCCTGCGCCGATGCGCAGCCGTAAGCCCGTTACAAGATCGTCAGCGTGTTCCTCCTGACCAACGGCTGGAGGCTTGAGTGCGGCCACGCGTGAATCCGTTAGCCTTGGCATGTTACCTAGCTCCGTGTTAGGTAACATTCTAGGTAACGAAACGTGCGCAATCGTGCAAACGTATGTTCGCTGTGGGCGGTTATTACGGAGTGCTGGAGGCCTCGTGGGCGCTATGAGGCAGCATCTTACAACCTTGCCAAGGTTGGGGTCGAGGGTTCGAATCCCTTCGCCCGCTCCAGTCACTTTCCGAACAGTTATATATACCGGCGAAAGCCGACCCAGCCGAGAGGCGGGGTGCTGTTGCGACGGTTTGTTGCAGGATGGGGTACGCGATGCACTCTTCGCCACCACGCACATTTCATACCGCCCGGCGACCGTCGGCATGACGCCGCGCTTCACCCGTCGTCAGGCGTGGCAGCTCGGCGCGGTCCTGCTCGGCGGATTCATGGTCGGGCGCGGGGCGCATTGGTTCGCGCCGGTCGGGCGCGATATCGGTCGCTCCGATACCGTCGCCGCAATCCTCGACGGGACCGAATCGCCCGAATCGGGGCCGAACGACGCCACGCTCTCCCTTGCCGTCTTCAGTGACTATCGGTGCCCCGCCTGTCGCACCGCTTTTCCCGCGCTCGAAGCGGCGCTCCGCGGGGATGGCAAGGTGCGCGTGATCTACAAGGACTGGCCGATCTTCGGCGCGGCCTCCAAGCGCGCAGCGCAGGTCGCGCTCGCAAGCGCCGCGCAAGGGATCTACCCGGCGGTCCACCGCGCGTTGATGATGGACGACCGCAGGATCGACGACGTCATGCTGCAGGACGTTGTCACCGGTGCAGGCGGCGACTGGATGCGGGTAACCCGCGATCTTGCGCGAGACGGTACCGCGATGATGGATCGGTTGCGCGAGAATGGTCGCGAGGCACTGTCGATCGGGTTGACGGGGACGCCGGGATATCTCGCCGGCCCCATCCTGCAGCTGGGTGCGCTCGATTCGGCCGGTTTCGCCCGGCTGTTTGCCCGTGCCCGCGCGGAACCATGACGATTCCGCGCAGGAACGATGCACTTTACCGCTTGGGCTTGATGAACCGGATCGTCATGCGGTCGCTTTCCCCGATCGCGGCATATTTTGCGCGGTCGACATCCTTCAGCGCATAGGAAGGCGGAAGCGTCCAGACGCCACCGGGATAATCCGCGGTGTCCTTGGGATTGGCGTTGATCTCGGACATACCGGCGACCTCGAACCCCGCCTTGCGCGCGAAGGCGACGACGCTCGACACCTTCATATAGCCGCTCTTTTCCTCAGCTGCGGCGTCGCGCGCCTCGGGCAGGCGATGCTCGACGATGCCGAGCGTCCCGCCGGGCTTGAGCATCCGGAACATCTCGGCAAACGCCGCCTGCGTGCGGTCGACGCCCGAGAACCGCAGATTGTGGACGTTGCGGAAGGTCAGCACGACGTCTGCGCTACCTGCAGGGACGGCAGGCTCACCAGCCGCCGCGGGGAAGGCCGCGAGCTTAACCTTGCCGTAGACCGCCGGTTTGGCGGCCTGCAGTGCCTTGACCGCGTTCAAGCCCTTGGCCCAGCCGCTTGCCGCATAATAGGTTCCGCGCGTGGCGAGATAGGGCGCAAGGATTTCGGTATACCAACCGTTGCCGGGGACCAGTTCGACCACGGTATCGGTCGGCTTCACCCCGAAGAAAGCAAGCGTTTCGGCGGGGTGGCGGTAACGGTCGCGCGCAACGTTGGCGGGGGTGCGCGCGGCACCGGCGACCGCTTTCGCTAGCGATGGGTCCGGTCGGGGTGTCTGGCCGATCGCCACGCCGCTCACGGCAAGAGCGGCGGTCGCGGCACCAAGAATTGCAAACATCGGACGCACGGCAGATCTCCCTCAAACCGTCGCTACCGACCGGTTAGGCATGTTGTGCAGGGCGATCCTGCCGGACGCAAGCGTCGGCGTGATCAACGATTTGACGTCGGGTCGCGTGAACGGAGCGGCGTGCGCTGCGTTCCTGCCGCATGACCGCCGCGCTCCCTGTCGATCCCAACACCGTCCGCTGGCGCCCGCGGCGTATCCTCATCACGCGATCGGCGCGCAAGTGGGACCATGGCATCGCGATCGCGCAGCGGGCCGCCGAGCAAGGCGTGCCGGTGATCGAATTGCCCAACGATCGGGTGGTTTGGGCGCAGCCCGACGATCCGCGCGCCGCCTATGCCGAGGCGAAGGCAACGCTTGCGGTCGTCGTCGCGCCGCCGTCGAAGCTCAAGCTCGAACCGATCGCACCGAGTGCGGACTGGCGCGTCGACCTGGCGGCGGGGTGTCCGGCGCATTGCAGCTATTGTTATCTCGCGGGCTCGCTCAAGGGGCCGCCGATCACGCGTGCCTATGCCAATCTCGACGAGATCCTTGGCGTGCTGCCCAGCTACATGGACAAAGGCACGATCACCTCGCGCTCGGCGACGCGCGTGCATGAGGGCACCACGTTCGAGGCGTCCTGCTATACCGATCCGCTGGGGATCGAGCCGATCACCGGGTCGCTGTCGCGGATGATCGAATGGTTCGGCCGGTCGGATGCCGACACGCAGTTGCGTTTCACCTCCAAGTTCGCCGACGTCGCGCCGCTGCTCGCGCTCGAGCACAACGGACGGACGCGCATGCGCGCGTCGATCAATCCCAAGCGCTACGCCCGGTTCGAGGGGGGCACCGCGCCGGTCGCGCGGCGGCTGGCGGCGCTGCGGCAGATGGCGGACGCTGGCTATCCCGTCGGCCTGACCATCGCGCCGATCATCGCGGCGGACGGTTGGGAGGAGGCTTACGGCACGCTGGTCGACGATGCGGCCGCGCTGCTCGGCGACGTGCCCGACCTGACGATCGAACTGATCACGCACCGCTTCACGACCGGGTCAAAGGCGGTGCTCGACAGCTGGTATCCCGGCTCCGCGCTCGACATGACCGACGCCGGGCGGATGACCAAGCGCACCAAGTTCGGCACCGAGAAACAGGTATACGACACCGCGACGATGCAACGCCTGCGCGGCTGGTTCACCGAGACGATCGCGCGGACATTGCCGCTTGCGCGCGTGTTGTACTGGACATGAGCGTCTTCTTCACCGCCGACACGCATTTCGGCGACCACCGCACGATCAACATCCAGCGCCGCCCGTTCGCGAATGTCGCGACGATGGATGCGGCGTTGATCGCCGGGTGGAACGCGGTGGTGGGCGCAGACGACGAGGTATGGCACCTCGGCGACGTCGCGCGGCGTCCGGATGCGGTGGCCGATCTGCTCGCGCGGCTCAACGGGCGCAAGCATCTGCTCCGCGGCAACAACGATCCCGATGCGACGCTTGCCGCCGCCGGTTGGGAAAGCGTCGGCGATTATACGGAGATCACGGTCGAGGAGCGCAATCTCGTGCTGTGTCACTACCCTTTCCGGTCGTGGAACGGGCAGCATCGTGGCGCCATCAACCTGCACGGCCATAGCCACGGTCGGCTCAAGCCGATGCTGCGGCAATTTGACGTCGGGGTCGATCCCAACGGGTTCGCGCCGCTGCGGCTTGCGCAATTGCTCGGCGGGTGAGGGCGGAGACGGTTCCTAACCCTTGCCGGGTCGGTTAGCGTGGCCAGCATGAAACACGGCGACATCCGAATCGGCATTGGCGGCTGGACCTACGAACCGTGGCGCGGGACGTTCTTCCCCGAGAAATGGCCGCAGAAGCGCGAACTCGAGTATACCGCGTCGAAACTCACCGCGATCGAGGTCAACGGCACCTATTATTCGTCGCAGAAACCCGCGACCTTCGCGTCCTGGGCGAAGGCGGTGCCCGACGGGTTCGTTTTTGCACTCAAGGCGTCGCGCTATTGCACCAACCGTAAGGTGCTGGCGGAGGCGGGCGAATCGATCGCCAAATTCACCGGGCAGGGGATCGTCGAACTCGGCGACCGGCTCGGGCCGATCCTGTGGCAATTCATGGCGACCAAGAAGTTCGACGCGGACGATTTCGGCGCGTTCCTCAAGCTCCTGCCGTCGAGTCAGGACGGCGTCGCGCTGCGCCATGCGGTGCAGGTGCGGCACGAGAGCTTCCTCGTCCCCGAATTCGTCGCCTTGGCGCGCGCGGCGGGAGTGGCGATCGTTTACGCGGACTCGACCGAGTACCCCGCGATCGCCGACGTCAGCGGGGATCTCGTCTATGTCCGGCTCGAGGCTGCGGTCGAGGACGAATCGGCGGGCTATGCCCCGGCCGCGCTCGATCGTTGGGCCGCGGCGGCGTGCGACTGGTCGGCGGGCGCTGCACCCGACGGATTGCCGTACGTCGCCGATCCTGCGCCAGTCATCCCACGCGAGACGTTCGTTTTCTTCATCAACGGCGCCAAAGTCCGTGCACCGCACGGCGCGATGGCGCTGATCGACCGGGTGCGGGGGTGACGGGACCGATCACAGCGTAGCGGGCAAGCCGAAGCAATCGGACGAAAACGAAACCGGCCCTAGATCGCGCCGTTCGCTTCCGCCGTCGCCGGACTCCCTGACATCAGGTCGGTCTCTTCGGGCGCAACGTCCGGCAATGCGGCGGAGGGGGCGGCGGAAGAGATCGGCGCGGTCGGCTCAAGGGCGACGCCCGGGCTCAGGATCGCCGCGCTTTCGATCGTGTTGAGCGCATGGCGCGCGGTGATGTAGCGCCGCGCCGCCTCGGTCCAGCGGGTCGCCTGGCTGGCGCCCGGCGTTCGCGACACTTCGGCCAACGCCGCCTCGACCTGCCCGGCTTCGAGCAACCGCTGCGCCCGTGCGACCCGGTCGACCGGAAGCGGCGACGGCGCGCTCGCCTTGCGCAGCACGACGAGGTTGCGCAGTTCGCGCCCCAGGCTCTGCAACCACCCGCTGCTCGCAACGCCCGTGACGAGTTCAGGGGCGACGCCGTCGAGCCCGGCCCGCAGGTCTTCGAGCGTCACCGGGTTGCGCGAGGCCTGGACGATCGTCGCGACCGCGGCGGTTTGCGTCTTGCCGAACCGGACACGCAATTGTCGTTCGAGGAACCCGAGGTTCAGCCCACGGTCGAGCGCGCGGCGCGCGGCAAACGCGACCAGCAGGCCTTCGCTGCGCGTCGCATAGGCGGCGGCTTGCTGCGCGTCGCGGTCGATCGTCGCCTCGCGCGCTTCCAGTGCGTCGAGCTTGCTGGATAGCTCCGCCTCGCGTCCGCTCAGCGCGGCCACGTCGATCGCCGAACCGGGCGCGCCGACCTTGCCGGGAAGGATCACGACAGGAGGTTGCCCGTTCGAAACCGGCAGCGTCATCGTGGCAACCTGTTTGCCGTCAGCGGTGGTACCGGTTCCCCGGCCAAGACGGGTGATCAACAGGGCCGCCACGCCGACGCCGATCAGGAACGCGATCAGCCCGAGTGCGACCCCCATCCGCCAGCCCAGCCCCCGGCGGACCGGGCTGGTGGCGGGGGGCGGCGTGAAGGGCGGAACGGTGCGGTGTGGCGGCGCTTCCGAACGCTCGGGCGGTGTGGGATCGGCGGCGTGATACCTGTCCTGCCCGTGGGCCTGGGCCGCGATGTCGGTCTCGGGGACGGCGGGCGTTTTTTCGTCCATAGCGTGGTCTTATCATCGCCCGGACGCGAACGGTCAACGGCTCGTCGTTGCAAGCGCTCGCACCGCAGTGAACAGCGCTGTGTCATCCGGGGTTGCCGCCACGGCGATCGCAGCCCAACCGGACCCCGCGGCGGTGGCGATCGCGGGGCTGAACGCAGCCAGCGCGATCCGGTCGCGCGAAAGGGCGGCGGACTCGACCAGCGCACCGATCCGTTTCGCCGCGCGCGCCGAATGCAGCAGTACGACCCGGTCCTGGAGCATTCCGAGCGCTGCCGGATCGACCGCGCACGGCACGCTTTGATAAACCGGAATCACCCTGGCGATGATACCGCCGACCTGCAGCGTACGATCGTGCCCGGTCAGGTGGAGCGCGCGCCGGACGCCGTTCCGTTCGGCGAGCGCGACGATGTCCGCGGCATTGCCGGTGCCCGATGCCAGGACGGTAAATCCGGCATCTTGCGCGGCGGTGGCGGTATGCGCGCCGACCGCCAGCACCGGCAAAACCTGCAACGCGACGAGCGCAGGGCCGCCGAACCGGAGCGCGTTGGCGCTGGTCAGGATCAGCGCATCGTGTGCTGCCGGATCGGGCGGTGTCCAATCGAGCGGTTCGACCGCAAAGATCGGCAGCGACACCGCGTCGAACCCCGCCGCCTGCGCACGCGCCAGCGTTGCCGCATTGCCCGGCTCCGGACGCAGCACGACCAATTCCCGCGTCATTCCAGCGTCATCCCGCGAACAGCGCGCGGACCGGCGGGGGGGCGCGATCGAGCAGATCTTCGGCCAGTCGCGCGGCGAGGGTCGGATCGTCGATCGCACCCCTGACGGTTCCCGCGACGTGCGCGCTGCCATCCTCCGCGAACAACTCGCCGCGGAGCGTCACCGCCGTCCCGTCGAGCGTCGCGAGTGCTGCGACCGGGGAGTGGCAATCCGCCTGCAACACCGCCAGCAAGCCGCGTTCGAGCAGGACGCAGGCGTGGGTCGGCGCGTGGTCGATCGCGCCGAGCAGCGTGCGGACGCGCTCATCGGCGGTCCGCGCTTCGATCCCGACCGCACCCTGCGCCGGGGCGGGGAGCATCACGTCGATCGGGATGCAGCTGCCGACTTCGATTCGCCCGAGCCGTTCGAGCCCTGCCGCCGCCAGCAACGTCGCGTCGACTTCCCCGGCGGTTACCTTGGCGAGCCGCGTATCGACGTTCCCGCGCAGCAGGATCGTGACGAGATCGGGGCGCAGGCGCTTCACCTGCGCGACGCGGCGCGGCGAGCTCGTGCCGACCACCGCGCCGTCGCGCAATGCCGCAACGCTGTCCGCGCCGATGATCCGGTCGCGCACGTCGGCGCGCGGCAGCATCGCGGCGATCGTGATCGTATCGGGGCGGCCGGTTTCGACGTCCTTCATCGAATGGACCGCGAAGTCGATTTCACCGGCGAGCAGCGCCCGGTCGAGTTCCTTGGTCCACAGCGCCTTGCCGCCGATCTCGGCAAGCGCGACATCCTGGCGGCGATCGCCGGTCGTGCGGATCGTGACGATCTCGACCGCCGCCCGGTCCCAGCCATGCGCCGCGCACAAGGCTTCGCGCACCATATTGGCCTGGACGAGCGCGAGCGGTGAGCCGCGGGTTCCCAGCTTTAGCGGTTGTGTCACGGATCACCCCTTCCGCGCTTGTCATGACGAATCGACCGATCTTCGACAAGTGGGGGGCGTCGACAAGGAGGGGACAAGTCGTGGGCGAGACGGTAGGGATGGCGCATGGCACTCATTCTCGGTCTCGAATCCAGTTGCGATGAAACCGCCGCGGCGCTCGTCAAGTCGGATCGTCAGGTTCTCGCGCACCGCCTGGCAGGGCAGGAGGCGGCGCACCGCCCGTTCGGCGGCGTCGTTCCAGAAATCGCGGCGCGCGCGCACGTCGAAGTGCTGGCACCGCTGATCGAGGCGGCGCTGGCGGATGCAGGAGTCACGCTTGCCGAGGTCGATGCGATCGCCGCGACCGCCGGGCCGGGGCTGATCGGCGGCGTGATGGTCGGACTGGTGACGGGCAAGGCGCTGGCGCACGCCGCGGGCAAGCCGCTGATCGCGGTCAACCATCTCGAGGGGCATGCGCTCAGCCCGCGGCTGTCCGATCCCGATCTCGATTTCCCCTATCTGCTGCTGCTCGTCTCGGGCGGGCATTGCCAGTTGCTGCTGGTCGAGGGGGTCAACCGTTACCGCCGCCTTGCGACGACGATCGACGATGCCGCGGGCGAAGCGTTCGACAAGAGCGCCAAGGTGCTCGGGCTCGGTTTCCCGGGAGGTCCCGCGGTCGAGGCGGCGGCGCGGCTGGGGCGCCCGATGGTCCCGCTGCCGCGTCCGCTCAAAGGGTCGCCCGAGCCGCATTTCTCGTTCGCCGGACTGAAAAGCGCGGTCGTTCGTGCCCATGCGGCGGGAACGTGGTCGGTCGAGGACATCGCCGCGTCGTTCCAGCAGGCGGTGGTGGATTGCCTGCTCGATCGCACCGTCCGCGCGCTGGGCCGGGCGCATGGCGCGACGGCGCTGGTCGTCGCGGGCGGGGTCGCCGCCAATGGGGCGGTGCGGACGGCGCTTGCAGATCTGGCGGCGGCGAACGGGCTGCGCTTCGTCGCGCCGCCGCTATGGCTGTGCACGGACAATGCCGCGATGATCGGCTGGGCGGGCGCGGAACGCTTCGCCGCCGGGTTGACCGATCCGCTCGATGTCGCCGCGCGGCCGCGCTGGCCGCTCGATCCGGGCGCGGAAGCGGTGCGTGGTGCGGGAGTGAAGGCATGAAGATCGGAGTCATCGGCGGCGGCGCGTGGGGCACTGCGCTCGCACAGGTCGCGGCGCGCGGGGGCGAGCGCGTCTTGCTGTGGGCGCGCGAGGCGGATGTCGTCGCGGGGATCAACGCGACTAACCAGAACGACCGCTTCCTGCCCGGGATCCCGCTGCCCGAGACGATCGAGGCGACCGGGTCGCTCGGCGCGCTGTCCGCATGCGATGCGTTGCTGGTCGTCGTGCCGGCGCAGCATGTCCGCGCGGTGCTCGCCGAAACCGCGGTTGGCGCAACCCCGCTGGTGCTGTGCGCCAAGGGGATCGAGGCGGGAACGCAAATGCTGGTCGGCGAGGTCGCGCGACAGATCCATCCCGAGGCGCCGATCGCGGTGCTGTCCGGCCCGACCTTCGCGCATGAAGTGGCCGCGGGCCAGCCGACCGCGGTGACGCTGGCGTGTGCGGACGAGGCGCTGGGTGCCGCGCTCGCGGATCGGCTCGCGGGTCCGGCGCTGCGGCCTTATGCGACGACCGATGTGACCGGCGCGGAAATCGGCGGCGCGGTCAAGAACGTGCTGGCGATCGCGTGTGGCGTGGTCGAGGGCGCCGGGCTTGGCCAGAACGCGCGCGCCGCGCTGATCGCGCGGGGTTTCGCCGAGATGGTCCGGTTCGGGCTGGCGCGCGGCGCGCAGGCGGAAACCCTGAGTGGCCTATCGGGCCTCGGGGATCTGGTGCTGACTTGCTCATCGACCAGCTCGCGCAACTTCTCGCTCGGGGTCGGGCTGGGGCAGGGGAAGCGTGCAGAAGACCTGCTGTCGGACCGCGTGACGGTCGCGGAAGGCGCGGCGACCGCGCCGGTGCTGCGCGTCGCGGCGGCGGCGATCGGGGTCGAGATGCCCGTGGTCGAGGCCGTCTGCACGTTGCTCGGCGGCGCGGACGTTGGGTCGGTAATCGAAGCGTTGCTGGCACGGCCGTTGCGCCGCGAGGTGCGGTAAAGAACGACGTCGCCGGGGTGGCTCAACCACTCCGTTCGTCCTGAGTAGCTGCTGAGCGAAGTCGAAGCGGCGTATCGAAGGACAGGTTATCGAGCGTAACAGTGCTTCGATACGAGCCCTCGATACGCCCCAAGACGGGCTACTCGGTCTCTACTCAGCACGAACGGCTAAAAGAAACGGCGTCTTACTCAAGAATGCGTCGCAGGATCTGCGCTCGACGGACATGGGTTCGAGCCCGGGTGCCCAGTGGGGTCGCTCAGAAATCGATCGCGATGCCCTTCAACTCCCAGTCGCCGTAGCGCGTGGGATCGAGCCCGAGATGGTCGCGCGCGTCGCGCGGCTCGGGTTTGGGATCGGGCGCGGGCACCGGCGTATTCTTGCTGAGATAGGCTGGTGGCTTCACATGCGGCGGACGAGCGGCCATGAGGGACTTCCTTGCAGACGCATGAGATAAGGCGTCCCCCGTCAGTTGGCGGTCCTTTGCGAAGAGTTCAAGCCCGTGACCCTCCCCCCGCCTCGTCGTTACATGCCCCGCCCCGAACCCGTCGAAGCGCCAGGCGTCCCAGCCCGCCGCGCTGCGCTCCGGATGCTCGACGCGGTGCTCCGCCAAGGATTGCCGCTCGAAGCCGCGATCGGCCGTGCGACCGCGGGGATCGACCGCGCCGATGACCGCGCGCTGGCGCATGCGATCGCGGCGGAAGTGTTGCGGCGCTTGCCCGATCTCGACGCGCTGATCGACTCGGCGACCAAGACGCGCTTGCCCGACGATTCCAAGGCGCGGTTCGCGCTGCGCATCGCGCTCGTTCAGGCGCTGTCGCTCGGTACGCCGTCGCATGCCGCGATCGCGACCGTGCTGCCGCTGGTCGATGGGGGGCCGCGCAAGCTCGTCCACGGCGTGTTCGGGACATTGTCGCGGAACGGTGACCAGCTCCCCGAACTCCCGACGCTGCCCGATCCGGTCGCGCTGCGCTGGCACGCGGCGTGGGGCGACGACGGCATCCACGCGGCGGAAGAGGCGATGGCGGCCCCCCCGCCGCTTGACCTGACGCTGGCCGATTGGGACGAGACCGCGCGGTTCGTCGAGGAGCTGGGCGGCGTCTCGCTGCTGCCTGGCCATATCCGGATCGATTCGGCGCATGTGCCCGAACTGCCCGGGTTCGAAGAAGGCCGCTGGTGGGTGCAGGACATCGCCGCCTCGCTCCCCGCACGGTTGCTCGGCAAGGGCGCGGGCAGCGCGCTCGACCTGTGCGCGGCGCCCGGGGGCAAGACGATGCAGCTCGCGAGTGCCGGCTGGCGCGTGACCTCGGTCGATGCGTCCGAAAGTCGTCTAGCGCGACTTCACGACAATCTCGCGCGGACCGGGCTGTCGGCGGAGATCGTCCAGGCCGACGTGCTCGAATGGGCGCCACCCGCCCCGGTCGATGCGGTGCTGCTCGATGCGCCGTGCAGCGCGACCGGGATTTTCCGCCGCCACCCCGACGTGCTCCACCGCGTGCGCCCGTCGCAGATTACTGATCTTGCCGCGCTCCAGACCAGCCTGCTGACGCGCGCCGCGGAATGGGTACGGCCGGGCGGAACGCTCGTCTTCGCGACCTGCTCGCTCGAACCCGCCGAGGGTGAGAAGCAGCGCGAACGCTTCGCCGCGGCGCGGCCCGACTTCGCGCTGGTGCCGATCGGCGCGGACGAACTCCCCGCAGGGATCCTGCCCGATGCCCAAGGGTGTGTCCGTACCTTGCCGGGAATGGTCACGCCGGGCGGCAACGACGGCTTCTTCATCGCGCGCTGGCGACGGCAGGGCTGATTTTTCGGGGGGGGGCGAGCTGTTTGTGTGCTCCCCCAATGCTGCGATTCCCTCGCCCGACCGCAAACCAACAACTACATACAGTATGTAAGACCCGCAGGTTCCATCGCGCGCTTGTCCCCTGCCTAGGGCGTGCTACAGGCTCGACGTACCATGTCCCAGCGCCCCGTCCGCATCGCCCCCTCCATCCTCTCGGCTGATTTCGCCAAGCTCGGCGAGGAGATCCGCGCGATCGACGCCGCCGGCGCGGACTGGATCCATGTCGATGTGATGGACGGCCATTTCGTCCCCAATATCTCGATCGGGCCGGGGGTGGTGAAGGCGATCCGCCCGCACACCACCAAGCCGCTCGACGTCCACCTGATGATCGCGCCGGTTGACCCGTATCTCGAGGCGTTCGCCGAGGCGGGTGCGGACACGATCAGCATCCATGTCGAGGCGGGGCCGCACACGCATCGCAGCCTCCAGCACATCCGCAGCCTCGGCAAGCGCGCGGGCGTCGTACTGACCCCGCAGACTCCCGCCAAGGCGCTCGATTATCTGCTCGATACGGTCGACCTCGTGCTGATCATGAGCGTCAATCCTGGCTTCGGCGGTCAGGCGTTCATCGAAAGTTCGCTCCGCAAGATCGAGAGCGTCCGCAAGATGATCGACAAGGGCGGCTATGCCATCGACCTCGAAGTCGACGGCGGGATCGACCTCGTTACCGCGCCGCGGGCGATCGCGGCGGGTGCGGACGCGCTTGTCGCGGGCACCGCGACTTTCCGCGGCGGGCCGGACGCCTATGCCGCCAATATCGCGGGTCTCCGCGGCTGAATGCGCGGACATCCGGTTCCAGAAGACCAAACGCAGCGCGACGGGATCGACGAGGGCAAGCGCCTGCTCCGCGTCGGTGGCGACAAGGGCCTGTCGCTTGCCGAACGGCTGTCCGAGCACTTCCACCGATTGACGTGGCGCACGCCGATCCACGGGATGCGGCTCAAGGGACGGCACCCGCTCAAGCTGATCGCGGTGCCGGACGATCCGTTCCTCGGCGACGTCGCGCGCGGCCATGCATTGCTCGACGGGGTGCTGGCATTTCGGGGTGAAACCCGCGATCTCGAGACGATCGATCTGAGCAAGCCCGACTGGTCGAAGGCGTTCGCGGAGTATCTGCACGGTTTCGCCTGGCTGCGCGACTTGTCGACGGTCGCGACGCGCGCGCAGGCGACTCCGGTCGCCGAATTTCTCATGCGGCTGTGGCTCGACGCCCATGCCGATACGGTCAGTGAACCGGCGTGGCGCGCGGACCTGTGGGGACGCCGCATCCTGTTCTGGACCGCGCACGCCCCGCTGATCCTGTCCTCCGCCGATCTCGTCTATCGCAGTCGCGTGCTCAACACGCTGGCGCGCGGCGCCCGGCATATCGACCGTGCGGCGGAAAAAGCGCCGCAGGGCGCGCCGCGCGTTGCGGCGCTATGCGGCATGGTCGCGGCGACGTTGCTGATTCCGGGCGGAGATCCGCGTCGGTCGGTGGTAGAAGCGGCATTGCTGCGCGGGCTGCTCGCGTCGATCTACGAGGATGGCGGCAACGTCGCCCGCTCCCCCGCCGCGCAAGTCGATCTGGTGATGCTGCTGACCAGCCTGCGCGAGGTCTACGATGCGCGACGGCTCGATCCGCCCGCCTTCCTCCCGGAGACGCTGGGCAAGCTCGTCGCCGCGCTTCTCGGCATCTGCCACACGGATCGCGATCTCGGGAGCTGGCAGGGCGGCGGACCCTACGGCGCGGAGGCGCTGGCGCAGGTGATCGCGGCGAGCGGCGTCCGTACTCGTCCGCTGCGGCAAGCGCGCGATTGGGGGTATCAACGGCTCGCAGCCGGGTCCGCGGTCATGCTGCTGGACGGCGCCCCCCCGCCGGTGGCGCGCCTGGTAGAGGGCGGTTGCGCCTCGACGCTCGCGATCGAAGTGTCCGACGGGCCCGACCGCATCATCGTCAATTGCGGTGGTGCGCGCAGCGGGATCGCGCAGCTTCCGGTCGATCTGAGCGAGGGGCTGCGGACCACCGCGGCGCATTCGACGCTCGTGCTGGGCGACAGCAATTCGACCGCGATCCACGCCGATGGCACGCTCGGCCGTGGCGTCGCCGAAGTCGAACTGGTCCGCCAGGAGAGCGAAATGTCGAGCCGGATCGAAGCAAGCCACGACGGCTATGTCCGCCGGTTCGGCCTGCTCCATCGGCGCCAATTGGTGATGACCAACGACGGCCGCGAAATTCGCGGTGAGGACGTGCTGTTGCCCGCGCCAAAACAGCGCAAGATCCAGCCGTCCGTCTTCGCGATCCGCTTCCATCTCGGGTTCGGGGTGCAGGTGTCGCCAACCGCGGACGGGATGGCGGCGTTGCTGCGGTTGCCGGGCGGGGGCATGTGGCAGTTCCGCTGCCGCGGCGGGATGCTCACGGTCGAGGACAGTCTGTGGATCGATGCCGAGGGGCGCCCGCACGCGACCTTCCAGCTCGTCGTTTCTGGCGAAGCGCCTGCCGGCGGTGCGAATGTCGGCTGGGTTCTCAAGCGCGCGCATTGAATTTCGCGGGCTGAGCGGGCAGGGGGTGCGCGACATTCCTCCCGCCTTCCTTCCCCCGGAGCCAAGCCGCCATGACCACCATCCCGATCCGCCGCGCGCTGCTGTCGGTGTCCGACAAGACCGGCATCGTCGATCTCGCCAAGGGGCTGGCCGGACATGGCGTTGAGCTCGTCTCGACCGGCGGCACCGCCAAGGCGCTGCGCGACGCTGGGCTCGAGGTGCGTGATATTTCGGACCTGACCGGCTTCCCCGAAATGATGGACGGTCGCGTCAAGACGCTCCACCCGGTGGTCCACGGCGGGCTGCTCGCGGTGCGCGACGATGCGGCGCATGTCGCGTCGATGGAGGAGCACGGGATCGGCGCGATCGATCTGGTCGTCGTCAACCTCTATCCGTTCGAGGCGACCGTCGCAAAGGGCGCGGAACGGGACGAAATCATCGAGAATATCGACATAGGCGGTCCCTCGATGGTGCGTTCCGCGGCAAAGAACCACGCTTTCGTCGCGATTGTGACCGATCCGGCGGACTATGCGCTGGTCGCGGGCGGCAGCACGACGCTGGCAGATCGCCGCAAGTTCGCCGCCAAGGCCTATGCCGCGACCGCCGCCTATGACGGCATGATCGCGACGTGGTTCGGCCAGGTCGACCAGGGCGAAGCCTTCCCCGAGACGCTCGCGATCACGCTCCAGCGCGGGCAATCGCTGCGCTATGGCGAGAATCCGCACCAGTCGGCGGCTTTCTACACCGCAGGCGGTAGCGCGCCGCGCGGAATCGGTCAGGCCCGGCAGGTGCAGGGTAAAGAGCTCAGCTACAACAACCTCAACGACGCGGATGCCGCGCTCGACCTGATCAGCGAGTACCGTGACGCCGCGCCGACCTGCGTGATCGTCAAGCACGCCAACCCATGCGGCGTCGCGACTGGCGAGACGCTCGAAGCGGCCTATGGCGCTGCTTTTGCTTGCGATACGGTGTCGGCGTTCGGCGGGATCATCGCGCTCAACCGCCGGCTCGACGGTGCGACCGCGCGCGCGATCGCGGGGATCATTCACCGAAGTCGTGGTTGCTCCTGACGCGGATGAGGAAGCGCTCGCAATCTTCGCCGCGAAGAAGAACCTGCGCCTGCTGCTGACCGGCGAGCTCCCCGATCCGGCGCGGGCGGGTCTGCTCGCCAAGGCGATCACCGGCGGCTGGCTCGTCCAAAGCCGCGACGGCGAATCCAGTCCCGAGATGAAGGTCGTCACCAAGCGCGCACCGACCGAGCAGGAACTCGCCGACTGCCGCTTCGCCTGGACCGTCGCCAAGCACGTCAAGTCGAACGCGATCGTCTACGCCAAGGGCGGCAGCACCGCGGGCATCGGCGCGGGGCAGATGAATCGCCTTGAATCCGCGCGTATCGCGGCGTGGAAGGCAAAGGACGCCGCCGACAAGGCGGGCTGGAGCGAGCCGCGCACGATCGGCTCGGCGGTCGCGTCGGACGCGTTCTTCCCGTTCGCTGACGGGCTGATGGCGGCGGTCGAGGCGGGCGCGACTGCTGTGATCCAGCCGGGCGGCTCGATCCGCGACGACGAGGTGATCGCGGCGGCGGATGCGGCGGGCCTCGCGATGGTGTTCACCGGGGTGCGTCACTTCCGGCATTGATCGGGCGGAGTTCCGCTTCCGAACCCACCGTCTTCCCCGCGTAGGCGGGGATCCATACTGGCTGGCTGTGCCCGTTACCGAACTACGGCGCTAATGGATTCCCGCCTTCGCGGGAATGACGGAAGGGGGCAACTCAGGCCAACCCTGTCCGCAGCTTACCCTGCTACTGCCGGCTTCCGACGAATTAGCGCGCGGTCCTCCTCTCGGAACGCCCAGCGGTACAGCACGTAGAGATAGATCGCCGCCATCACCGGCTCGCCGATCGCGAGCTCGGCCCATTCGTAGCGTTTGGGGAGCGCGGTGAACAAACCCCCGGCCACGCAGGTCGCGAGCACCGCCCACACCATCGCCCAGCGCCAGCCCGCGACAGGCGCCTTGAGCAACCGCGACAGATAGGTCGACTTGATGACCGAGGTGATCGACACCGAAACGAACAGTGCGACCGCTGGCCCCGCCGCCTGATACGCGACTGGCCAGCCGACAGTCTTCATCGCGAAGATCAGCCCGTAGCTCAACCCTACCTGGAACAGCAGCATGCCGATTGAAATCGCCATGTTCTGCAACCGCGCGATATACACCAATGCGGATTCGCATACCGCGCCGGTCGAGGCGGCGGCTTCCGCGAACAGCAGGAAAGACAGCGCTGCCGTTCCCGCGACGAATTGCGGGCCGACCGTCCCCATTACTGCTTCGCCCGGGATCGAGCCCATCAGCGCAAGCCCCGTCTGCGCGGCGAGGATCCAGAAGCCGACCTGCCGGACCTGTGCCGCGACGGCATTCGTGTCGCCGCGCGCAAGGCTGGTGGTAATGACGGGACCGAGGATCGGATCGAAGCTCGTCTTGAGCTTGCCCGGGATCGACGCGACCTGTTGCGCCATCCAGTAGATTCCAACGATGCGGGGTTCGAACATCAGGAACAGGATCGAGCGGTCGACGTTGCGCGTCCCCCATTCGAGTGCATCCGCGCCGGCAAGCGGCGCGTTGCGGCGAATCAAAGCGATCGTTCGGCCGGGATGCAGCCGCCATCCAACGGGCGCGCCATAGCTCCGCCAGAACGGCACCAGCGATGCGACCAGCGCGGCGATCATCGACAGCATGTAGGCGATCACCAGCCCGTCATGCGGCGCGATGGGATAGAGCACCCCCGCCGCGATCGAGATCGTCCATGGCTCGATCACCGCGCGCGCGGTGACCGTCGCCTTGACGTTGCGGCGATAGGCAAGCGCCGCGAGCGTGATGTCGGACCAGGCGGTGAAGACGATGATGCACGGCAGCAGCCGTTCGAGCCCGGTCGGCGCGCTATTGTGATACATTAAATCGGGAAGCAGCAGCAGGATCCCGCTCGCGGTGAACGAGGCGAGCGCGGCGACGACGAGACAATCCCACACGATATCGACATGCGGGCGATCTGTATCGCTGATCGCGAGTGCCAGCCCGCGCTTGAGCCCGAAGGTCGCAAGCAGCGCCGCCACCTCGACGAACAGCACTGCGCGCGCGAAGGTGCCGAGCGTATCCGGCCCGTACAGCCGACCTGCGATGAACAGGAACGGGATTCGCGCGACGAGCCGCATCAGGAAGCCGAGGATGTTAGTCCGGCCACCCTTGGCAAGCGCATTGATCTCGTCGTCCGTGCCCCCACGGTCGGTCGGGACGCCCCCCGTTACTGGCGTCAATGCGCGGCCCCCCAGCTCAGGCCAGTGCCGATCTCGATGCCGAGCGGCACGTTGAGCTGGACGACGGGTTCGGCGGCAGTCGCCATTACGCGCTCGATTACCGGCTTGGCCGCGGCGACGTCACCTTCGGGGAGTTCGAACACGAGTTCGTCATGCACCTGCAACAGCATCCGCACGTTGGTCAGGCCCGCCTCGAGCAACGCCGGGCCCATCCGCACCATCGCGCGCTTGATGATGTCGGCGGACGTACCCTGGATTGGTGCGTTGATCGCGGCGCGCTCGGCGCCCTGGCGTTCGTGCTGGATCTTGGAGGCAATGCGCGGGAAGTGCGTCTTCCGCCCGAACAGCGTGGTGGTGTAGCCGTTCGCACGGACCGTCTCGGTGGTTTGCGCGATGTAATTGCGAATGCCGGGGAAGCGATCGAAATAGCGATCGATCATCGCCTGCGCTTCGTCCGCGGTCACATCCAGCCGTCCGGCGAGACCCCAACGGCTGATCCCGTAAAGGATCGCGAAGTTGATCGTCTTGGCGCGTCCGCGCGTGTCGCGGTTGACCTCGCCGAACAGCTCCTGCGCGGTCAGGCTGTGGATGTCGGCACCGCTGGCGAACGCGTCGCGCAGCTGTGGGACGTCCGCCATATGCGCAGCCAGACGCAGTTCGATCTGCGAGTAATCCGCTGCTAGCAGGACGTTGCCGGGCTCCGCCACGAACGCGTCGCGGATCTGGCGGCCGATTTCGGTGCGGATCGGGATGTTCTGCAAATTCGGGTCGGTCGACGACAGCCGCCCGGTCTGTGCGCCAGTCAGCGAGTAAGACGTGTGGACACGCCCTGTCGCGGGGTTGATCTGCGCCTGGAGCGCGTCGGTATAGGTCGACTTGAGCTTGGACAGCTGCCGCCATTCGAGCACCTTGGTCGCAATGTCCTTGCCCGGCGAGTCCTTGTCCGCGGCGATCCGCTCGAGCTCGTTGACGTCGGTCGAGTAAACCCCGGACTTGCCCTTGCGCCCGCCCTTGATCCCCATCCGCTCGAACAGCACGTCGCCCAATTGCTTGGGGCTGCCGATCGTGAAGGCACCACCCGCGAGCGCGTGGATGTCGACTTCGAGCGCGCCGATCTGCGTCGAGAATTCGCCCGACAGTTGCGCGAGCCGTTCGCGATCGACCTTGATTCCGTAGCGCTCCATCTGCGCGATCACCGGCGCGAGCGGGCGATCGACCATCTCGTACACCCGCGTCGCCCCTTCGGCGGCCAGGCGCGGCTTGAATCGCCGCCACAGCCGTAGCGTCACGTCGGCATCCTCAGCGGCGTAGCGCGTGGCGGCAACCAGATCGATTTCGTTGAAGGTCCGCTGCGACTTGCCGACGCCGACCACGTCCTTGAACGCGATGCAGCTGTGCGACAGATGCGTCGCGGCGAGCTCGTCCATGCTGTGTCCGTGGAGCCCCGCGTCGAGATCGAAGCTCATCAGGATCGTGTCGTCGAACGGCGCGACGCCGACGCCCAAACGCCCGAGCACGATCATGTCGTATTTGAGGTTATGCCCGATCTTGAGGACCGACGGGTCCTCGAACAACGGCTTCAACTTCGCCAGCGCGACTTCGACCGTCAGCTGTTCCGGCTTTTCCGCGAACAGCCCGCTCCCGCCATGCGCGAGCGGAACGTAGCAGGCGAGGTTGGGATGCAACGCCATGCTGATTCCGACGAGGTCGGCGCGAGTTGCATCGATCCCGGTGGTCTCGGTATCGATCGCGATCCAGCCCTGATGTCGCGCAAGCGTGATCCAGCGATCGAGCGCAGCCTCGTCCACGACGGTCTCGTATGAGTCGACCTCGCACGGCGGATCCTGCTCGGTCGGGACGGACTTCGGCGTCGGCACCGGTGCATCCGCGACCGCCGACAGCTTGGTCAGCAGCGAGCGGAAGCCGTGATGCTCCAGGAACGCACGGAGCGGCGCATCGGGAATGCCCTTGAGTTCGAGATCCTCGAGCGGCTCGGGCAAGGCGACGTCGCACTTGAGCGTCACCAGCTCCTTCGACAGCCGCGCCATGTCAGCATGTTCGATCAGATTATCGCGCAGCTTGCCCTTCTTCATCCCCTCGGCCGAGGCGAGGACGGACTCAAGATCGCCATGTTCGAGGATCAGCTTGGCCGCGGTCTTGGGACCGACGCCGGGGACGCCCGGCACGTTGTCGACGCTATCGCCCATCAGCGCGAGCACGTCGCCGAGTTGCGCGGGGGTGATGCCGTGGAATTTCTCCGCGACATGCTCCTTGCCGAGCCGTCGGTTGTTCATCGTGTCGTACATGTCGAGCCCGGGCTCGATCAGCTGCATCAGATCCTTGTCCGAAGACACGATCGTGACTTCCCACCCCTGCGCGAGCGCGGCGCGCGAATAGCAGGCGATGATGTCGTCCGCCTCCAGCCCCTCGGTCTCGATGCACGGCAGCGAGAAGGCACGCGTCGCATCGCGGATCATCGGGAACTGCGGCACCAGATCCTCGGGCGGCGGCGGGCGGTGCGCCTTATACTGGTCGTACAGGTCGTTGCGGAAAGTCTTGGACGACTTGTCGAGGATGACCGCCATATGCGTCGGGCCGTCCGCGGCATGCACCTCGTCCGCGAGCTTCCACAGCATCGTGGTATAGCCATAGACCGCGCCGACCGGCTCGCCATGCTTGTTGGTGAGCGGGGGGAGGCGGTGATAGGCGCGGAAAATGTATCCCGAGCCATCGACAAGATAGAGATGCGGCATTTTGCCGCGATAGCAGCGCCTGTGCCCTAGCAGAAGCCCGCTTTGCGCTCAGCCGTGTGAGCGGGCACCGTTCGTACGGCGAGTGGTCGCGGACGCGGTGCTGGCATGGGTGGCAACGACGCTGGACACCACCGCCTGCATCAACGCCTGCCGTGCCGGGATCGGCCGGAGCGTATCGCCGATCATCACCGCGATTGCGTAAGTCCGCCCATCCGGCGCGATCAACAGGCCGACGTCGTTATAGCCCGCGGTCCGACCGGCAAAATCCTGTCCCGTCCCGGTCTTGTGCCCGAAGCTCCACCCGGTCGGCACCGCACCGCGCAGCCGCATCTTGCCGGTATGCGAGGATTGCATCGTCCCGATCAGATAGGATGTCGATTCCGCCGACAACAGTCCACCGCGCTTGAGCCGGGCGAGGGCACCCGCGATCGCGGCGGGGGCGGCGCCATCGGGCGGACTGGCGACATAGCGGTTGAAGGCGGCAAGCCGCTCTGCGCGAGGCAACGCGTTACGTGCGCGATTGAACCCGTCGTTGAAGGCATAGGACGGTTGCCAGGTCAGCCCAGCGGTGCCCGCCTGGAGCATCCGCTCGCCCGGCCCGAAGCCGATCGCGCCCAGCCCCTTGCGCGTGATGAAGTTCCGCACTGCGCTGGGTCCGCCGACAAGGCGCAGCAACCGATCGTTTGCCGTATTGTCGCTCATCGTCAGCGCGCGCTGGAGCAGTTCGCCGACGGTCGTGCGATAGCCGGTACCGCTTCGGATCAACCCCGCGATCGGCTGGTGGAACAGCGTGATGTCGTCGCGCGTCAGCGTGATCGGGTCGTCCAGCCGCAGCTTGCCCGCATCGCGCGCGGACAGAACGGTCATCGCGACCCACAATTTGCTGACGCTTTGCTGCGGCAAACGCTGGCTGCCGCCTGCATCGATCATCCAGCCGTCGTCGACGCTGCGCACCGCTACGCCGACCTTGCCGTTGAAGTTGCGCACGAGCTGCGAGACGGTGGCGGCAAGTATCGGCGGGACGGGCAGCACGCGCTGTCCCGTCGAGGGCCCCGAGCGCGGTGGGATCGCAACGATCAGCGGGGATTGCGCGCCCGTGCTGCTCGCGGCCTGGACATGCGCGTCATAACCGCACGCGCACAAGGCGGCGGTCAGCGCGAGCAGGGCTACGGGTTTGGAGAAAGAGCGAGGAAGAATGTACGAACCCACCGAATATTATCCCCACCCCTGCTTACGCTCTGGATCGTTGCGATAAGGCCTTATCATGTCCCAGGAATGGCTGCGGCGGTTCGGTGCGACAAGGTGCCTTGCCGGCGCGACGAGGCGGGGCAGCTCCCTCGCCGTGCCACGCCAGCGTGGTCAGCCGTCGCCGACGCGCTCGATGTCCGCGCCGACCGCGCTCAGTTTCTCCTCGAGCCGTTCATAGCCGCGATCGAGATGATAGACGCGGCTGACCTGGGTCTCACCCTGCGCGACCAGCCCGGCGATGATCAGGCTCATCGACGCGCGCAGATCGGTTGCCATCACCGGGGCGCCGACCAGCCGGTCAACGCCGCGCACGACCGCGGTGCGGCCCGATACATGAATGTCCGCCCCCATCCGCGCGAGCTCGGGCACGTGCATGTACCGGTTCTCGAAGATCGTTTCGGTTAGCGTGCTTTCGCCGGGGGCCATGCACAGCATCGCCATCAACTGCGCCTGCATGTCGGTGGCGAAGCCGGGGAAGGGCGCGGTCGACAGCGTAACCGGACGCAGCGGGCCGTTCGCTTCGACGAACAAATTCTCGCCGCGCTCCTCGATCGTCACGCCCGCTTGGCGCAGCGCCTCGATCGTGGCGAGCATGTCGCTCGCCTTGACGCCGACGAGTTCGAGCGACCCGCCCGTGATCGCCGCGGCACAGGCATAGCTGCCCGCCTCGATCCGGTCGGGCATCACGCGGTAGGTCGCGCCATGGAGCCGGTCGACGCCCTCGATCTCAAGCGTTTCGGTGCCGATCCCGGAAATCTTCGCGCCCATCGCGACCAGCAGGTTGCACAGATCGACGATTTCGGGCTCGCGCGCCGCATTCTCGATCCGGCTGCCGCCGCGTGCCAGCGATGCCGCCATCACGACGTTCTCGGTCGCGCCGACCGAAACGACCGGGAAACGGTAGGTGCCGCCCGACAGCCGCCCGCCCGGTGCGATCGCCTTGACGTACCCCGCCGCCATTTCGAGCTGCGCGCCGATCGCTTCCAGCGCCTTCAGATGCAAGTCGATCGGGCGATTGCCGATCGCGCAGCCTCCGGGCAGCGACACCGTCGCCTCGCCCGCGCGCCCCAGCAACGGGCCGAGCACCAGGATCGACGCGCGCATCTTGCGGACGATGTCATAGGGGGCCTCGGTCGCAGTCAGCTTGCCCGCGCGGATCGTCATCACGCGGCCGAAATCTTCCGGGCGTGCGCCTTCGATCCGGGTCGAGCAACCGAGCTGGTTGAGCAGATGCCCGAAACTGTCGACGTCGGCGAGCCGCGGCAGGTTGCGGAGCGTCACCGGTTCCTCGGTCAGCAACGCGCACGGCATCAGCGTGAGCGCGGCGTTTTTCGCACCGGAAATGGGAAGACGGCCTGAGAGGCGGTTGCCGCCCCGAATGAGAATACGGTCCATCGATCTCGTTTATCGTCTTGCCCCGCTTGCGCAAGCCGATGCGACGGGAATCGCCTTTCGCACGTCTCGTTCGAACGATTGATCGACTTTAAGGCAAAGTTTTCGGCAGACTGCTCTGTGCACAAGCAGAACAAGGGGTGATCACTGCGTGCCACAAAGTTGTTTCGCCGATCGTCTCGGCGACATCGCGGACCTGACGCCGTCGGAACGAATGGCGCTGGACCGGCTCGAAGAGCGCGAGCGTCTGCTCCGCCGCAACATGACGTTGCAGCGGGAAAACGACCGCGCGACCGAAATGTACGTTTTGCGCAAGGGAACGATGATGAGTTCCGTGCTGCTTGATGACGGCAGCCGGCAAATCCTCCGCTTCCATTTCGCCGGCGACCTGCTTGCGGTCACCAACATGATCTATGGCGACGCGACAGAGACGATCACTGCGTTGAGCGACTGCGTCGTAGCGCCGTTCGACCGATCCGTGCTGAGCGCGTTGATGCTGGCGCAGCCCCGGATCGCGGCGTTGATTCTCATCTACAACCAGATCGAGCGCGCGGCGTTGACCGACCGGTTGGCTGCGATCGGGCGGACGTCGGCGAAGGCGCGGGTCGCGGCGACACTGGTGGAAATCCGCAACCGGATGAAGATGCTCGACCGATCGATCACGAGCAGCTTCGTGCTGGGGCTGACGCAGGAAGAGATCGGCGATGCCACCGGGCTAACCGCAGTGCACGTCAATCGAATGCTGCGGCAGCTCGAGGAGGAAAAACTGATCGTGCGGGAAGCGGGTCGCGTTCGGTTCCTCGACGAACCGAAATTGATGCGTGCGGCGAATTACATCGATCGCTACGCCGACCTCGATCTTGCGTGGCTACCGGCCGCCGCCTGACACGCCGGTGGCGGTGTCAGACCTTCTCGAGCATGCATTGCAACGGATGCTGGTTCTGCCGGGCGAATTCGATCACCTGCGCGACCTTGGTCTCGGCGACTTCGTAACTGAAGATTCCGCACACTCCGACGCCCTTCTGGTGGACGTGCAACATCACGCGAGTCGCGGCTTCCATATCCATCCGGAAGAAGCGCTGGAGCACCAGCACCACGAATTCCATCGGGGTATAATCATCGTTGAGCAACAGGACGCGGTAGGGCGTCGGCTGCTTGGTCTTGGAACGCGTACGCGTAGCGACTCCGGTGCTGCCGTCCCGATCGGAATCGTCGGTTCCGTCGTCGCGGCGCTCAGCCATGGAGGTGGGGGTTGGGTCGGTCATGCAACGCTAAAATATGGCATTGCGCCCCCTCAGGGCAAGGGGTCCACACAAAGGAAAAGGGCGACTCCCCATCGGGAGCCGCCCTTCGCCAGCGTAGCGGGAGGTCGCTTTATGCGACGACCTTTACCTTTTCGACCGCAACCGCGACGCGGTTCGAGATCGGCTGGGCGATTTCGCCGAGCAGCTTGACGTAACCCTCGGTGAACTTGGCGGTTTCCGCCATCATCGAATCCATCGCCTGCTTGGTCATCTCGCTGTGGAGCTTGAAGAACTCGGTCGGCGACTTGATCGACGCGAACTGGCTGGCGGTGGTGTTGGCCTTCTCGACCGACGTGCGGACATAATCGCTGGTGTAACGTGCGATGTCCTCGGCGCCCTTCGCCGCGATCTTGCTCGACTCGACGACGGCCTCGAGGTTGCCCTTCGAGAATTCGCTCAGCTCTGCGATCATCTTGGAGCCCTTCTCCATCGCGGTCTTCGCACGATCGTTCACATCGGCGAACATCGTCGTGGCCTGGGTCTGCGCGGTTTCGGCAGCGGTGTTGATCGTTGCGTCCATGGTGCTCGTGTCCTTCTGCATGATGGCCGTCGCAGGCGCGATGGCGGGGGTGGAGGTGGCTGGAGGGGAAATGGCTGGAGTAGTGGATGGCGTTGGGATTTCGTCCGAAGCCGAAACCACTGGTGCCGCAACGGGCGCCACGGCGGGTTCGGCGGCCTTTTCGGCAGGCGGCGGGCTGACAGGCTGTGCAACGGCGGGGGTTGCGGGTGCTGCTGCCGCGACGGGCTTCGCGGGTTCGACCGGCACTTGGACCGCAAGAGGGGCGGACTTTGCGACCGGACCGCGTTTGGGGGTGAGCTTCGGAGCAGAGACGATGGGGGCGGGGTGCGCGACGAACGGCACCGGCGGCGAATCGGACGTCGCGTTCGCACCGCTCACGACTGGCTTGACGATCCGCTTCGACGCGACGGATTTCGGGCCTTTGGTGGCCATGACCGGGTTCTCCTGCAGCACTTATGCTGCGGCGCAATATACCCCAAGTCGTAAACCGGCGCAAGGTTAATGGTGCACTGCAGCATTCATAATGTGCAGTGCCCAGGATATTGGAATTGCGGGCTTATCGAGTCCGTACGTAGTTCCCCGGAGCCTCCCCCAGGGCGGGCAGCGAACCTGCTCCGGGAACGCGTGGGCCATCCGCCGAAACCGGATCATCGCCAAGGCTGCGGAGCCATTCGCGCCAGTCCGGCCACCAGCTTCCCTTGGTCTCGGTTGCGCCCGCGACAAAGTCCTCGAATCGCTCGACGGGCTTGGGATTGAGCCAATATTGGTATTTCTGTGCCGACGGCGGATTGACCACGCCCGCGATATGCCCCGATCCCGCCAGGACGAAGCGTCTCGGTCCGACGAAATGGTGCATCATCGCCCACACGCTTTCAGCGGGAGCGATATGATCCTCGCGCCCCGCCTGGATGTAGGCTGGCGTCGCGACTTGCGACAGGTCGATCGGCGTCCCCAGCGCGGACATTGCGCCGGGTTTGGCGAGACGGTTGTCGCGGTACAGATCGGTCAGATAGGCGATGTGCCACTCGGCGGGTAGGTTGGTCGTGTCGCCGTTCCAGTGGAGCAGGTCGAACGGCGCATAGTCCTTCCCCAGCAGATAGTTGTTGGTGACGTAGTTCCAGATCAGGTCGCGCCCGCGCAGCTGGTTGAACACCGCCGCCATGTAACGCCCGTCGAGGAAGCCGTCGGGCGTCAGCGACCGGATCAGCGCGAGCTGGTCGTCCGCGACGAAATGGAGCAATTCGCCCGCCTTCTCGAAATCGACCTGAGCGGTAAAGAACGTCGCGCTGGCAACCTTGTCCGCTTCCCCACGCGCGGCGAGGATCGCAAGCGTCGCCGCCAGCGTGGTGCCCGCGACGCAATAACCGATCGTATGGACCGCGGGCACGTCGAGCGCGCCGCGGATCGTGTCGATCGCGTCGATTTGCGCGGCGATGTAATCATCCCACACGACATGCTTCATCGTCGCATCCGCCGAGCGCCACGACACCATGAACACGGTGATGCCCTGTTCCACCGCCCAGCGGATGAAGCTCTTTTCGGGGCTGAGGTCGAGGATGTAGAAGCGGTTGATCCACGGTGGGAAGATTACCAGCGGGGTGGCCAGAACATTCTCAGTGGTCGGGCTGTACTGGATCAGTTCGTACAAATCGGTGCGATGAACCACCTTGCCCGGCGTCATCGCGATGTTGCGACCGAGTTCGAACGCGCTCTGGTCGGTATGCGTCAACTGCCCCTTGCCGAGATCGGCGAGCATGTTCTGCAGGCCCTTCAGCAGGTTCTCGCCGCGCGTCTCGATCGTCTTCTCGATCACTTCGGGGTTGGTCGCTGGGAAATTGGTCGGGCTCATCGCATCGAGGAAACCACGCGCCGTAAAGCGCATATGGTCCCGCTGCTTGTCGTCGACTCCGTCCAGCGCCTCGATCTGCGCGAGCATCGTGTCGGATACGAGGAAATAGCTCTGGCGGATGAAGTCGAACACCGGGTCGTCGTGCCAGCGCGAGTCCTTGAAGCGCCTGTCGCGCGCCCGTTCGGGGGATTCGGCGCGGGGTGCTGGCTGCGCGGGGTCGAGCATCCGCTGCCACAGCGACAGGCTTTGCGTCCAGAAATCCTGCGTCCGCGCGATCGTCGCAGGATCGGTCAGGCCGGGGATTGCCGGAAACAGCGGGTTGCTCGCGCTCATCGTGGCAAGGCCCTGTTCGAGCAGCATTTGCTGTGCGCGCCCGAGCACCCACGTCCAGTGCTGCATGTCGGCGAGGCTGGGTGGCGGGGTGCCCGGCGGCGTGGTGGTATCCGAATCGGCCATGGCATCCTCGATCCTGTTTGGGCTCTTCTATCGCACGGACGCAGCGGCGTCATGCCGGATCGCGCGCTCAATCAACCGCTTGAACGCATTGCGAAGTTCCGGGCGGGGGGAGAGACCGGGCTGCATCGGCCCCCCACTTTTGCGGATGATGGTCGCTTTGGGGGCCGTTTCGTGCCGAACAGCGTCGATGGGGTGACGAACCGTGCGCGTTTGGCGTAAGGTTCTGTCTCCTCAAGCCAGGTTTCGCGCAATGTCCGAAGATTTCTACCGTATCAAACGCCTGCCACCCTATGTCATCGCCGAAGTCAACGCGATGCGGGCGGCGGCGCGCGCGGGCGGGGAGGACATCATCGACCTCGGCATGGGCAACCCCGATCTGCCGCCCCCGCCGCATGTGATCGAGAAGCTGATCGAGGTCGTGCGCAAGCCCGATGCGCATGGCTATTCGCAGTCCAAGGGGATTCCCGGGCTGCGTCGCGCGCAGGCGAATTATTATGGGCGCCGGTTCGGGGTCGATCTCGATCCTGAGACCGAGGTGGTCGTGACGATGGGCTCGAAAGAGGGACTCGCCAGCCTCGCCACCGCGATCACCGCGCCGGGCGACGTCGTGCTCGCACCCAACCCGTCCTATCCGATCCACACCTTCGGTTTCATCATCGCCGGCGCGACGATCCGCGCGGTGCCGACCACGCCCGACGAAGCCTATTTCGAATCGCTCGAGCGCGCGATGGCGTTCACCGTACCGCGCCCGTCGGTGCTGGTGGTCAACTATCCGTCGAACCCGACCGCGGAAGCCGTGGATCTCGCGTTTTACGAACGCCTCGTCGCGTGGGCGAAGCAGAATCAAGTCTGGATCGTATCCGATCTCGCCTATTCCGAGCTGTATTACGACGGCAATCCGACGCCTTCGATCCTGCAGGTGCCGGGTGCCAAGGACATTGCGGTGGAGTTCACGTCGCTGTCCAAGACCTATTCGATGGCGGGGTGGCGGATCGGGTTCGCGGTCGGCAACGCCAAGCTGATCGCGGCGATGACGCGGGTGAAATCGTATCTCGATTACGGCGCGTTCACGCCGATCCAGGCGGCGGCGTGCGCTGCGCTCAACGGCCCACAGGACATCGTCGAGGCGAACCGGCAGTTGTACCACAAGCGCCGCGACGTGATGGTCGAGAGCTTCGGCCGCGCCGGATGGGACATTCCCGCCCCGCGCGCGTCGATGTTCGCCTGGGCGCCGCTCCCGCCCGCGCTCGCGCACCTAGGTAGCCTTGAGTTCTCCAAACAATTGCTGACAAGCGCCAACGTCGCGGTTGCGCCAGGGGTGGGGTATGGCGAGAACGGAGAAGGCTTTGTGCGCATCGCGATGGTCGAGAACGAACAGCGGTTGCGGCAGGCCGCGCGCAACGTGAAGAAGTATCTCCAGTCGATGGGCGTCAACACGCCGAGCGCCAAGGCCGGTTGATCCCAGCCGGATGATTACGCCACTGTATTCGCTGGCCGGCGTGCTCGTCGGCCTGATCGTCGGGCTGACCGGGGTCGGCGGCGGCTCGTTGATGACGCCGCTGTTGGTGCTCGCCTTCGGTTTCCATCCGGCGACCGCGGTCGGCACCGATCTGCTGTATGCCTCCGCCACCAAGTCGGTGGGGACGACGGTGCACGGCTGGCGTGGCACGGTCGACTGGGGAGTCGTCGGAAGGCTCGCCGCGGGGAGCGTTCCCGCTGCGATCCTGACGCTCGTCATTCTGCACTACGAAGGCGAGCGATCGGCCAATACCGGGCATGTCATCTCGGTCGTGCTCGGGATCACCTTGCTGTTGTCGGGGCTTGCGACGCTGCTCCGGCGGCGGATCGTCACGGCGCTGTCCGCGCGGCTCGGCGCGGTCGGGTCGCGGCGGCAGGCGCGGTTGACGATCCTGCTCGGCGCGGTGCTCGGCGTGCTGGTGTCGCTGACCTCGGTCGGGGCAGGGGCGCTTGGGATGACCGCGTTGCTGATCCTGTACCCGACGTTGCCGATCAACCGTCTCGTCGGGTCGGACATCGCGCATGCGGTGCCGCTGACCCTGCTCGGCGGGATCGGGCACTGGATCCTCGGTTCGGTCGACGGATCGTTGCTGGTGTCGCTGCTACTCGGGTCGATCCCGGGAATCATCGTTGGCAGCTTGATCGCGACGCGTGTTTCGGACCGCGTGCTCAGCCCGATCCTTGCGGTCGTGCTGGCGCTCGTCGGCATCAAGCTGCTGCTGTGACGGATCCGCACGGTCCGGGCCGCCCCGGCTTCGCCTTTTCGACGCGGTTTCGCGTGCGTTATGCCGAGATCGACGGGCAGAAGGTCGTCTTCAATTCGCGCTACCTCGAATATGCCGACGTCGCCGTCACCGATTTCTGGGACTGGACCGGGATCGGCGCGGCGCTTGGCGCGGCGTGGCACGACACCGAATTCCACGTGCGCCATACCGCGATCGACTATCTCAAGCCGTTCGTCTGGGGCGATACGATCGAAGCGTTCGTGCGGATCGATCGGATTGGCCGCTCGAGCCTGACGCAACGGTTCGAGCTGTGCCACGCAGAAACCGGCGACCTGCATACGGTGATCGAGATGACGGTGGTCAACGTCCATCTGCCGACGGGCAAGGCCGTCGCGATCGCGGAGGACGTTCGGGGGTTCCTGGAACGGCTGTAGGTCGGGGCAGGGGTCGCCGTTTCGCTAGAACCGCCGCGCGATCCACCCCGCCGCCCAGCCGAACAGCACCGACAGCGCTACGGCGACCAATCCGTACGCGATCGACCAATGCTCGGCGGAGTAAGCGACGAAGCGCTCGAACCCGGATTTGCGAATCTCGATCTCGCGCGTCGCGGCGGCGAGCACGCGACCGTCGCGGATCAGGAAGGTTTCCGCGGTGAACCGCCCGACCGGCACGCGCGCGGGAATCGCGACGCGTGCGCGGTACAGCACCCCGTCGGTAATCTCGACCGCGCCTGGTGATTCGACATACAGCGCCGACCGTCCCTTCAGATCGACAAGCCCGCGCGCGAACCGGTCCTGCTCCGATGGCGGCGCGCTGGAGGCGGGAGACAATTGCAGGCTGCCGAGCCCGAGTTCGTAGATCGCGCGAGTCCGCGCGTTCATCAGCTGTTCGATCGGGCGGGACGAGGCGATCGCATAATAGCTCGGCGCGGAACGATAGCGGAGCCGCGCCGCGTTGACCCAGATCAGCCCGCCGAGCTTGTCCTTCTCGCGCACCAGGATCGATTGCGTCGGCCCTTTGACCACGACGACGATGTCGGTCGGCTTGGTATCATCGGGCAAGCGTCCGCCCGGATAGAGGATCGCGCCGAACAGCAGCAGGTCGGCGCCGGTGAAGCTGTAGCGGATCTCGATGTCGCGCTGCGACACGTCGGGGACGAGCACAGGCTTGGACGCGGTCTGCGCCATCAGCAGCGGTGCCGCCAGCGCGGCGAGCAGCCACCGCTTCACGACAGCTCGACCGAATAGATCTCGTCCGGACGCCACCCCAGCCCGAGCGCGATCCGCCCCGCGACGAGCAGCACGATCACCGCGAGCGCAAGCCGGAGATATTCGGGCTTCACCTTGCTCGCGAACCGCGCGCCGACCTGGGCGCCGGCGACCGAGCCGACCAGCAGCAGCACCGCGAGCACGATATCGACCGCCTTGGTCGTCGTCGCGTGCACCATCGTCGCGGTCGCGGTGACGAACAACGTCTGGAACAGCGACGTGCCGACGACGACCTGCGTCGTCATGCCGAGCAGATAAAGCATCGCGGGCACCAAAATGAACCCGCCGCCCACCCCGAGCAGGATCGTCAGGATCCCCACCCCGAAGCCGAGAAGTAGCGGCGCGAGCGGCGATATGTACAGCCCCGAGCGATAAAAGCGCGTCCGCAGCGGGAGCGCCGCGACGAGCGGGTGATGCCGCCGCTTGCGCGGTCGCGCCGCCGCGCCCGACCGCATCGCGCGAATCGCGCCGAACGCCTCGACCGCCATCATGCTGCCGATCGATCCGAGCAGCAGGACGTAGACGATCGCGATCACGGTATCGATCTGCCCGCTTGCCTGGAGCAGCCGGAAGATCCAGCCGCCCGCGACCGACCCGACCATCCCACCCGCGACGAGCACCCCACCCATCTTGAAGTCGACGCCTTGGCGCCGGACATGCGCGAACACGCCCGACACGCTCGCGCCGGTCACTTGGCTCGCGGCGGAGGCGGCGGCGACGGTCGGGGGGATGCCGTAGACGATCAGCAATGGCGTGATCAGGAATCCGCCGCCGACGCCGAACATCCCCGACACGAAGCCGACCCCGCCGCCCAGCAGGATGATGACCAGTGCATTGACCGAGAGATTCGCGATGGGCAGGTAAATGTCCATGGTCCCCATGCGATAGCGCGGCGCGATCAAAGCCGCGACTCAGAAATCGGTGCCCAGCGTCAGCACCGGTCCCGACCCCGGCAGCGCGCGCCCCGCAATCCGCTCGCGCCAGTCGAGTGTCATCCGCAGCGTCTTGTCGGCGACCGGTACGGAGACCGCGAGCGTCGGGCCGACATCGAGCCGCGCCGCCCCGCGTTGCGCGCCGCCCCATGCCCCCGCGCCAAGCGCGACCCGCGCCCCGCCGACGCGGGCGACGTCATGAGTCAGCCGCAGCGCGCCGTCGGCATAAGGTTCGGTGCGCGTGCGGTGGAGCACGCCCGCTTGCCCATAGCCTTCCGCGCGGATCTTCGGCAGCACGGCAACCGGACCGAACCCGCCGACCAGCCCGATCCCGGGCCCGCCCGTTCCAGAGCCCAGCACGAAGCGATGTTCGGCCACCAGCCGCATGGGCAACCGCGTCGGTTGCCATTCGAGGCCGACCGACGCCTCGCGCAGACCCGCGCCGAACGGGGTGGTCAACCGCCCCGAGATCGCCACGCGCGCGCGTCGGTCGAGCGACCGGACGATCCGGAGGCCCGCTTGCGATCCGCCCAATTGTCCCCCGGTCACCCCGCCCCGCGCGGTGCGACCGGCGCGCATCACCCCCCAGGCGCTCGCCGACCAGCGTGGCGTAGCGCGTCGGGTGATCCCGTCAGGGTCGCGTGGAGTCGGCGGCGCCGCGACGAAAGGGGGGGCGCCGGGGGAGGGGGAAACCCCGGCTTGGAGGGAGCGCCCCGGTGGCGTTGGCACGGCGGATGGCGGGGTGGAGGAAGCGCGCCGGACGATGCCATCGTGGGGATGGGGCAGGGGCGGTTCCGGGATGGCGCGCTTACCCGACCGTGTACCGTGTTCGTGCGGGCGCGGACGCGGCGACGCAGTTGGGGCGGTGGTCGCCTGTGCCGCCGCGATCAGCGAGCGGATCGGGTCGACGCTCGGACCGGCCGTGGGAATGGCGACTTCGGGCCAAAGCAATGCCGCGCGCAGCGAAATCCAGCCCGTCGCAATGGCCGCGAGGAACCGCAGTGGGCGTCCGCGACCCGCCCGCTGGACGGCAATCACGGATGCAGGCCGGGAACATCCGGAAAGACATGCGCGGTCTTGTCCCATCGCAGCGCAATCCCGCGCAGCGACCCGACATAGGCCCACACCGCACGGCGCGCGGCGAGCAGCGCGATCACATTGCCGACGATCATGCGCGGTAGCGACCAGCATGCCTCGCGCCAGCCATAGGCGTTCCCGGTAAACACCGCGCGCGTGACGATCCGCCACAGCAGCAGCAGCGCGTTGACCGACAGCAATGCTTCGGACGCCGCAGGCATGGCGGGCGGCGCGGTGCGGGCGATCCAGTGAACGGCGTGCATCCCGACCCAGGCGAGCAACGCAAGGTAGGCCACCGCCATCACCACCACCGCGAGCGGCGCCCGCCGATCGCGCATCCGCATCCAGTGGTCGCGCCAGTCGAGCGGCGCGCCCCAACCGAGGCGATCCCAGCCCGCGAGCGCGATCCCGGTCATCCAGCGCGCTTTCTGGCGCACCGCGCCGGAGATCGTCGCCGGAAAATACGCTCGCACCGCGACGGGCGGGCCACGATCGGACGCGCGAACCCAGGCGAAGGTCCCGCGCCCGCCCAACATGGCGATCTGCAGCCCGAGTTCGTAATCCTCGGTCAGCGACGCCGCGTCGAACGGACTGCCACCGCGCGCGTCGGCGATCCGCCCGAGCATCGCGCGCTCGATCGCACAGCCCACGCCGGCGAGCGGCATGCCCGCACCGAGCCTCTGGCGAACGACCATCAGCTTGCCGTGCGCTTCGGCAAATTCGTCCGCGTAATGGCCAGAAATCAACCGCGCGCCGCGCTGCACCAGCGGCAATACCGGAAGCTGGACCGCGCTGAACCGCCCGATCAGCGCATCGAACACGCGCAATTCCCCCGCGTGAACCATGTCCTCGGCATCATGCAGCACGACCGCCGCGACGGAAACACCGTCCCGCGCTTCATCGCGACACAGCGCGCGCCACAACGCGTTGAGGCAATCCGCCTTGGTCGTCGGCCCTGCACGATCCCCGATCACCAGCCGGACGCGTGCGTCGGTCCGCGCAACCGCCGCGACGGCGTCGATCGTCGCACGATCGTTCGGGTAGGTGCCGACATAGAGGCGGTAGTCGCCATGATCGAAGCTGGCGAGCGCGGTGCGCAGCATCGCGCCGATGACTAGCGATTCGTCCCACGCCGCGATGAAGATCGCGAGTCGACGTTCGGGGCTCGGCCGATACGCTGCGAGTTCTGGTGGAACGGGCGGGGCGCGGCGCGAGAGGCGCAACACGATCCATGTCAGATCGATCGCGAGATCGTCCAGGCCGCCAATGAGGAAACCGATCCCGGCGAACAGCATCGTCTCGCGCGCGATCGCATCGATCGCAATCGATGCCCACTCCATCCCCATGCCAAGCCCCCCGACTCAGTTTGGGCGCATCTAACCACGGAACAGCATGCGACAGGCGACATATCGTTACGATTACGAAACGGACTGTCCGATTATATACCCGGTTTGACGGAGGCGGCCGGCCGATACCGCTAAGAGGCCCGCCGCAAACGGCAGACCGGCCGCCCCCCGCGATAGCGGAAGACGGCCGGTGCCACGCGACGAAACGGGGTTTAGCGGTAGAAGCCGCGGTTGACGTCGACCACATAGCCGCGGCGGGTGTCGACGAGGATCACGTCGTTATAATGCCGGACCCACTGCTGACCCGGGCGGGCGCGCGGAAGGTGGTAGCGCCACGGATCGGCGATGACGTAGCGGCTGCTGTAATAGGGCTGGCCGATCCGCAGGCCCGGGCGGAACGCGGTGTAACGGAACGGCGCGTTCCAATTGCCGCGGGCATAGGCATTGGGGTTGCGGTCCCGCCAGCCGCGCCAGTCGTTGCGCGCCCAGGCCCGGTCGCGATCGCGCAGATCCTCGCGGAATTCTTGGCGGGCTTCGCGGACGTCGTGGCGCTGGTCGCGGATCGCGCGCGGGTCACCGCTGCGATAAGCCTGCCGCAGATCCCGCTGCTCCTCGCGGATTTCCTGACGGTCGCGGCGCAGTTCCTGGTTCGATTGCGCCTGCGCGGCGACCGGCGTCAGCGTCGCAGCAAGCAACATAGTGGCGATGAGAGTACGCATGATGATCTCCTCCGATACGATCCGGTGCCTGCTGGAAGCACCGGACGATGAAGGGGGTATGCCATGCGCGAACTGAACCGTCCGCGAACGCTGCCGTCAGCCGACCGACAGGGTTGTATCAGAATGTAACCGGGGATTACGGGGCGCCACTGCCGTTCGGCCCGCTCGAACCGCGTGGGCCACCGCCGCCGCCGCCGCCGCCGATCGCGCCGACCGTGCCGATATTGCCGAACAGTTCGTCGAAGAAGCTGCGCTTCTTGCCGAGCGTAGGCGTGATCCGTGTCGACGGGCTGATGCTGGCAACCTGCTCGACGCCTGAGCGACGCACTGCCGAAACGACGCCCTTCTGGTCGAAGCTGATGCGGATGGTGACCTGATCGCGCACCTTCGGGTTGTTGAACGCGTAATTGCGCGCTTCGCGGCTGATATAATACCAGTCGCCTTCGTTGAACTGGCTGGTGAAGCTGGGCTTGCCGAGCACCGCGAGCACAGACTGGCGATTGTCGGTGCCGGCCTGGACCGAATTGACCAGATCGGGATCGATCACATAGCCCTGGTGCGATTTCAGCGGAACGCAGGCGCTCCCCCCCACGACAATGGTGGCGGCGAGGACGGCGGCCGTCAGCTGGCGGACGGACTTAAGGCTCATCGACTTCTCCACACGGGCGCGGACACCCCAAGGCAGGGCACGCCATTCCATTGCATCCCGGACGCGATGCCTCAATATGCCGGGAAACGCGGCCAAACAAGGGCAGGCCTTGGGCAACCGCGAGAGGATATGCGTTTGAGCTTGTTATCGAGACTGTTCGGGCGCCGCGAGGACGATGTCGCGCTGGCCTTGTATGATTCCGTCGTGGCGAAAGCGCGGCTGCCGCATTGGTATGAAGCGGGGGGTGTGCCCGACACGATCGACGGGCGCTTCGACATGATCGCGGCGGTGCTGTCGCTCGTGCTGTTGCGGCTGGAGCGCGATCCGGTCGCTGCCGCCGCAAGCGCGCGACTGACCGAACGATTCGTCAGCGACATGGACGGTCAGCTCCGCGAATCGGGAGTCGGCGACATCGGCGTGGGCAAGCATATCGGCAAGATGATGGGGATGCTCGGCGGACGCTTGGGCGCGTATCGCGACGGGTTGGCCGCGCGCGACCTAGGACCGGCGCTGGAACGCAATCTGTACCGGGCAGGCCCGCCGACTCCGGTCGCGCTGGCGCATACGCAGGATGCGCTGTTCGCGTTCGATGCCCGGCTTGCTGCCGTGCCGACCTCTCAGATCCTTGCCGGAGACATTGGATGACGACTCCAAGCACGAAGGGCCCAGGCATGACGGCCCCAGAATTTTCCCGGCTCGAACGCGTCGACACGATCGGCGAGGGCGAACGGACGATCTCCATCACTGCGACCGAGACCGAACGCGCCGCGCTGGCAGTGCGGTTTGATCTCGTGTCGGTCGATCGGCTCGAAGCGCGGCTGACGGTACGGCGCGACGCCGCGGGGGTCGTCGCGCGCGGGACGGTGGATGCCGCCGTGGTGCAAGCGTGTTCGGTCACCGATGATCCGCTGCCCGTGACCGTCTCCGAACCGATCGCGCTGCGCTTCGTCGATCACGAACCCGATGCCGAGGAAATCGAGCTGGATCCCGAGGCGCTCGACACGATGGTGTTCGACGGCGCGGCGGTCGATCTCGGCGAGGCGGCGGCGGAGACGATGGCGCTGTCGCTCGATCCCTTCCCGCGCGGACCGAACGCAGCGGCGGCGCTCAAGGCAGCAGGGGTGATCAGCGAGGAAGAGGCCAAGCCCGCGGGCGCGCTGGCCGGATTGAAGGCGGCGCTGGAGAAGCGGCTCGACCGGTCGTAACGGATGGGGGTGCCGCGGGGGAAGAGCAACCGCCACGGGAATGGATCGCCGTCTTTAATCCTCGTCCGGCCCCAAGCTCGCATCGAGATCGCGGGGCCGCACGAACTTCGTCAATTGCGCCGCCCCCGGCTTGAGATCGGCCCAATCCCCCGCGAAGGTCATCTCGGCCAGCGTTGCGGTCGGATATTTCGATTCGAGCGCCATCCGCAGCGGATCTTCCGAGATCGGCACGAGCCACAGCGCCAAATCCTCGAGCCCCGGATTGTGCCCGACCAGCAGCAGCCGCTCGGTCGCGGCAGGCACCTCATGCACCAGATCGAGCAGCGTCACCGCCGAGGCGAGATAGATCCGCCGGTCCCACACCGGCGCCAACGTCCGGCCATAACCGCTTTCCACCCCTGCGAGCGTCTCGACCACGCGCACGGCGGGCGAGGCGACGACATGGTCGAACGCCAAACCAGAGTTGCGCAAGTGCGTCCCCATCATCGCGGCGGCGCGCTTTCCCTTGGCGTTGAGCGCCCGATCGAAATCGCGCAGCGCCGGGTCATCCCAGCCCGACTTGGCATGGCGCAGCAGCGTCAGCGTCTTCACGGGACTTCTCCGTTGGCGGTTGCGCGAGCCCCTTGCCCCGTTTGCACGGGCGAGGGAAGCGCTGCCGCGCGCGCAACCGCTTCATCGAGCGTAACGCGCGTGATCGTGACGCCGGGTGGGAAGGCGGTGAGCAATCGCGACGGCATCGCAGAGGACAGCAACACGAACATCCCGTGGTCGTCCGCGCGCCGGATCAGCCGCCCGAACGCCTGCGCCATCCGCGCGCGGACGATGCGATCGTCATAGCCTTTGCCGCCGCCCTCGCCCGTCGCCGCCATCCGGCGTGCTGCGTGGAGCACCGTCGGCTTGGGCCACGGCACGCCTTCCAGCACGACCATCCGAAGCGACCGCCCGGGCACGTCGACCCCGTCTCGCAAAGCGTCGGTGCCGAGCAGCGACGCCGCCGGATCGTCGCGGAAGATGTCGACCAGCGTGCCGGTATCGATCGGGTCGACATGTTGCGCGTAGAGTGGCAGCCCCTCGCGCGCCAAACGGTCGGCGATCCGCGCATGGACTCCGCGCAACCGCCGGATCGCGGTGAACAGCCCAAGCATTCCGCCGCCGCTTGCAAGGCCCAGCCGCGCATAGGCGTTGGCAAGCGCCGCCATGTCGCCGCGCTTGACGTCGGTGACGATCAGCACTTCGGCCTGGGACGCATAATCGAATGGCGACAGCGCTGCGAAACGGCTCGCGCCGCGCAGCAGATGATTCGCGCCGGTGCGCGCCTCGGCGACGTCCCAGCCTTCGTCCGAGCCCGCGTCGCCGCCGCGCAGCGTGGCGGACGTGACCAGCACCCCGTGCGCCTGCTTGAGCACCGTCTCGGCAAAGGGCCGGGTCGGGTCGAGCCAGTGGCGATGCAGCCCGACGTCGTAATCGCGCCCCTCGACTCGATCGACCGCCATCCAGTCGACGAAATCGGGCGACGCCGGCCCGCCGATCCGCGTGAGCAGCGACAGCCACGCCGCGACCGTATCCGCACGCCACGCGACCGACGCGACCGCGCCCTCGATCCGCGCGCGCGCGGGCCCGTCCATCCAGTCGGGGCCTTCCTCCAGCACCGCCTCCAGCCGCCGCCCGAGCGCGACTAGCGGGCGCACCAACGCATCGAGCGCTTCGGCGGCGGGGGCGGCCGCTTCGATCAGCGTCGAATCGGGCTCCGCCAGTTCGGTTTCGAGGCCATAGCCCGCATCGCCCTCGGTTTCGGCGCGCGCATAGGTCAGCCCGCGCACTGCGGCGAGCAGCGCCTCGACCGGCCCGAACGGCGCGCCCTCCCCCAGCCTTTGCAGCCAGCCGTCGCTCGCGAGCGCGTGCGCCGCGACGACCGCATCGGTGATCGCGCGCCCGCCCGCCTCGTCGTAGCTCGCGACGTCCGACAGCCGCGCGGCAAGCCCGCGTCGCCGCCCGCGCCCGCCCGATTCGGGGCCGATCACCCAGCGGCGCAGCTCGATCGTCTCGGCACCGGTCAGCGCGGTCGAGAACATCGCGTCGGCGGCGTCGAAGATGTGGTGGCCCTCGTCGAACACGTAGCGCGTCGGTCGAGTCGTCTGCTCACGCCCGCGCGCGGCGTTGACCATCACCAGCGCGTGGTTGGCGATGACGAGATCAGCGTCGGCACTCGCGCGCGCGGCGCGTTCGATGAAGCATTTCCGGTAATGCGGACAGCCCGCATAGACGCACTCGCCGCGCCGGTCGGTCAAGGCGGTCGAGCCGTTGCGGCGGAACAGCGTGGTCAGCCAGCCGGGCAAATCCCCGCCGACCATGTCCCCGTCCGCCGTAAACGCCGCCCAGCGCGCAACCAGTTGCGCGAGGATCGCCGCGCGCCCGGCGAACCCGCCCTGCAGCGCGTCTTCCAGATTGAGCAGGCAGAGGTAATTCTCGCGTCCCTTGCGGGTGACGACCTTGGCTTTGCGCACGCTGGCGTCGGGGAACAGCCGCGCGCTTTCCTGGCCCAATTGCCGTTGCAGCGCCTTGGTGAAGGTCGACACCCACACCGCCCCGCCAGCTTGCTCCGCCCACAGCGATGCAGGCGCGAGATAGCCGAGCGTCTTGCCGATCCCAGTGCCTGCTTCCGCGAGGACCATATTGGGCGCGCCTTGCGTCATCCGCGGGCCGAACGCCTCACGCGCGGCCTGCGCATAGGCGCGTTGCCCGGGACGCTGCTCCGCAGTGCTGCCGGTCAGCGCGGCGAGCCGTTCCTGCGTTCGGTCGGCGTCGAGCGAAACCGTCCGCGGCGCCGGTCGCGGGGCGCCCTCGGACCATTCGGGCAGCTTGGTATAGAGCCAGCGTTCGGCAACCTTGGGCTTGGGGAGGCGATCGACCAGCAGCGGTGCCCAGGTCCAGCGCAGCCGGAACAGCGATTGTGCGGCGGTCCACGCGCCTTCGCGCTCGGGCCAGTCGTCGGAATCGATCATGCCGAGCAACGCGACGGTCGCGTCCCGCAGGAACGGCGCGATCGCGCTGTCCTCCTCGGGCGCTGTGATCCCCGCGACCCGCGCCAGCCCGCGTGGCGTCGGCACCATGAAGCGGGCGGGGCACAGGAATGCAAACAGCTCGAGCAGATCGAGCCCGGACAGATCGGCATAGCCTAGCCGCTGGCCGATTAGCGCGGCGTTGAGCAGGATGACGGGTGTGTCAGCGGCAATGCGAATCGCCTCGCCCCGACCGATCGGTCGTGTGCCATTGGCATCCGCGATCCAGATGCCGCTATGGCTCGTGTGCAGCGCGGGATAGGGAAGAACGGTCACCCGCCCGATATCGCGGGAACGGAACGGAATGGCAACGCCAGAAGGGGACCGCTACGCGTGTTTGGGCGCTTCACCCCTGATGCGGGCGAACCGTCTTGGCCTGTGCCAGTCGCGCACCATTCGCGCGGCAGGAGGCGCTGACCACCGGGTAATCGATATCCGCATTCCGCGCGAGCGCGGCGGGCATCGCGGCCTGGCATTGCGCGATCGAGCGATACTGGACCTGCTCGACGCGTGCCTGTTGGCAGGCCATGCTGCCATCACCGCAGCCCATGATCGCCATGACGTAGAAAAGCGGGTCCATCATCGTCTCCGTTCGGCAATAAAACCGACGAGCCGCGCTGCTTGTTCCACCAGCCGCTTTCGATCCGGCTTGACTAGGCCTACATGCGCTGTCGATGCCACCTGATCTCGCAACCACTTCGACCGCGCCCGAGCGCCCGATGCTTCCGACGCTGCGGCGCTTCCTGCCGTATCTCTGGCCCGCCGACGCGCCCGCGTTGCGACTGCGAATCGTCGGCGCGATGCTGCTCGTCGTCGCGTCCAAGCTGGTGCAGGTGTACGGCGCGCCGTTCGCCTTGCAGGGCGCGATCGATGGAATGGCAAGCGGGCCGCAAAGCCGCTCGGCGGTCACGCTGATCTTCCTGCTCGTGATCGGCTATGCCGCCGCGCGGTTCGGGTCGGTGGTGTTCGACAATCTGCGCAACGCGGTGTTCGAACGCGTCGGGCAGGATGCGACACGGCGGCTGGCGGCGGGCGTTTTCCGGCACCTTCACCAACTCTCGCTGCGCTTCCACCTCGAACGCCGCACGGGTGCGGTCACCAAGGTGGTCGAGCGCGGGACCAAGAGCATCGATACGATGCTCTATTTCCTGCTGTTCAACATCGCGCCGACGGTGCTCGAGCTGGCGCTGGTGCTCGGCATTTTCTGGACCAAGTTCGGGTTCGGTCTGGTCGCGGGCACGCTGGTGATGGTCGCGGTGTACATCGTCTTCACGCGCTGGGTGACCGACTGGCGCGCCGCGCTGCGGACGCGGATGAACGACCTCGACACCGGCGCAGTCAGCCATGCCGTGGATTCGCTGCTCAATTTCGAGACGGTGAAATATTTCGGTGCGGAAGAGCGCGAGGGCAAACGCTACGATGCGGCGATGTCGGCTTATGCCAGCGCCGCAGTCGTGTCCGAGAATTCACTCGCGTGGCTCAACATCGGACAAGCGCTGATCACCAACCTGATGATGGCGGGCGGGATGGCGCTGGTCGTCTATGGCTGGAGCGAAGGGCGCTTCACCGCGGGCAATGTCGTGCTCGTCTCGACGCTGCTCGCGCAGCTGTTCCGCCCGCTCGACCTGCTCGGCATGGTGTATCGCACCATTCGTCAGGGAGTCATCGACATGGGCGCTATGTTCGACCTGATCGACACGCCGTCCGAAGTGGTCGACGTGCCCGGTGCCAAGCCGCTGAGCATCGCGCGCGGGCATGTCCGGTTCGAGGACGTGCGCTTTGGCTATGACGACGGGATGCCGATCCTCAAGGGGATCGACCTCGACATTCCGGCGGGCAAGACGCTTGCGGTGGTAGGTCCATCGGGCGCGGGTAAGTCGACGCTCGCGCGGTTGCTGTACCGCTTCTACGATCTGACCGGCGGGCGGATCACGGTCGATGGGCAGGACATCGCGCAGGTGACGCAAGCAAGCCTGCGCTCGTCGATCGGGATCGTCCCGCAGGATACGGTGCTGTTCAACGACACGATCGGCTACAACATCGCTTACGGCCGCGAGGGTGCGGGGGAGTCCGAGATCGAGACCGCGGCGCGCGGGGCGGCGATCGCCGGGTTCATCGAGCGCCAACCCGAGGGCTATGCCACGCGCGTCGGGGAGCGTGGGCTGAAACTGTCGGGCGGCGAGAAGCAGCGCGTCGCGATCGCGCGGACGTTGCTCAAGAACCCGCCGATCCTGATCCTCGACGAAGCGACTAGCGCACTCGACAGCCGCACCGAGGGCGAGATCCTCGATACGTTGCAAGCGATCGAGCGCGGGCGGACGACGATCGTAATTGCGCATCGCTTGTCGACGGTGGTCCATGCGGACGAGATCGTTGTGCTCGAGGCGGGGCAAGTGGTCGAGCGCGGGAGCCACGCGGCGTTGCTGCGCAAGGACGGCCTGTATGCCGAGATGTGGAACCGCCAGGCGCAGGAGCGCGCGGAGGAGACACTCGCGGCGGAATAGGGTTTTGGGGGCCGGTGCTCACCTTCCCCCAAGCCACTATAGCAGCGCGCGATATTCCGGATGCTTTTCAATATACGCCGTCACGAACGGGCATTGCGAAATGACCTTCAACCCGCGGTCGCGCGCTGAATCGAGTGCGGCGCGGATCAGCTTCGATGCCACCCCGCGGCCCTCGATCGCGCGCGGCACGATCGTATGCGTAAAGACGATCGTGTCGCCCTCCAGCTGATACGCCGCGACCGCGCGTTGTCCGCTGACGATCAGTTCGAATTCGGCCTCGGCCTTGTTGTCGGTAACGCGTTCCATATCCCCGCATGTGCTGTGCGGCCCCGGCTTGTTCAAGAACGTTTCGTGAAAACCTTGTGAGCCCACCCCACCAGCGTTACATGTAACGACACCTTTCGAGGACCACCGCAATGGGCATGGAACGACCGATGACCAGCGCCGAACGCGTCGCCAAACGCCGCGCTGCGTTGCGCGCGCAGGGGCTGCGGGCGCGGACGCTGTGGCTGCCAGATCGGGGCAGCGCGGCGTTTCAGGAAAGCGTTGCTAGGGACACGGCCGTCATCAACGCGATGCAACGCGAGGCCGATACGGTCGCTCTCATCGAAGCGATCCAGCATTGGCCTGAGGCGGACTATGACTGGGGTCCAGGCGGCACACCGTGATTCGCGGCGACATCGTCACCGTCGCCGGCGGATCGGGTTTCGCTGGCAAACCGCGTCCGGCACTGATCGTCCAGGACACCGCTTATCTGGGGATCTCGACGGTCGTCCTTGCGCTGATTACAAGCGACGCGCGCGCTAGCCAGCTGTCGATCAGTGTCCCCGTCGCCCCTACCTTGGACAACGGTCTGCGGGTGCAATCCTATGTCACCGTTCACGAACTGGTGACGGTTCGGCGCGAAAAGCTGGACAAGCACGTCGGCAAGCTTGAAGAGCCGCTGATGCGCCGTGTCGATCACGCCATCATCCTTTTTCTTGGCCTAGACCGTGGTTGACCCTCTCCCTATCCTGCAATCCACCTTCGGTTTTCCGGCGTTCCGCGGCGTCCAGGGATCGGTGGTCGAGCGCGTGCTTGCGGGCGAGAACACGCTTGCGGTGATGCCAACCGGCGCGGGCAAGTCGCTGTGCTATCAGCTTCCCGCGGTGGCGCTTAACGGCACCTGCGTCGTCGTTTCCCCGCTGATCGCGCTGATGCACGACCAGCTCCGCGCAGCGACCGCGATCGGGATCAGCGCGGCGACGCTGACCTCTGTCGACACCGACCAGATGGAGACGATCGCACGCTTCCGCCGCGGCGACCTCGACCTGCTGTACGTCGCGCCCGAACGCGCCTCGAGCCAGAGTTTCCGCGATCTGCTCGGACAAGCGCCGCTCGCGCTGTTCGCGATCGACGAAGCGCATTGCGTGTCCGAATGGGGGCACGACTTCCGCCCCGATTACCGCCTGCTGCGGCCGCTGCTCGACGCCTTCCCCGACGTACCCCGGCTCGCGCTGACCGCGACCGCCGACGCGCATACCCGCGCCGACATCCTCGACCAGCTCGGCATTCCGCACGACGGGATGATCGTCGCGGGCTTCGACCGCCCCAACATCCAGTATCGCATCAGCCCCAAGGACAATGCGACCCGCCAGATCGCCGACCTGATCGCGGAAACCCCCGGCGCGGGGATCGTCTACGTCCAGAGCCGCGCGGGCACCGAGAAGATGGCCGAGGCGCTCGCCAAGACCGGTCGCCCGACGCGCGCCTATCACGCCGGGCTCGATCCGTCGGTCCGCGCGCGCAATCAGGCCGATTTCGTCGCGTCCGAGGACATGGTGATGTGCGCGACGGTCGCGTTCGGAATGGGAATCGACAAGCCCGACGTCCGCTTCGTCGCGCACGCCGGTCTGCCCAAGTCGATCGAGGCGTATTACCAGGAAACCGGCCGTGCGGGTCGTGATGGCGACCCGGCGGTCGCGCATCTCTTCTGGGGTGCCGAGGATTTCGCCCGCGCGCGGCAGCGGATCGGCGAGGTCGAACCAGCGCGCCAGCCGGGCGAGCGACAGCGGCTGGCGGCGCTTGGTGCGCTAGCGGAGACCGCGGGCTGCCGCCGCCGCATCCTGCTCAAGCATTTCGGCGACGACAGCCCCGAAAACTGCGGGAATTGCGACAATTGCATCACCCCGCCCGCCAGCGTCGATGCGACGGAGGTGGCGAGGAAGTTCCTCTCCGCGGTCTTTCGCACGGGGCAGAGCTTTGGCGCGGGCTATATCGAACAGGTCCTGATGGGCCAGTCGAGCGAGCGCAGCCTGATGAACGGGCATGAAGCGCTCGGCGTGTTCGGGATCGCGTCGTCGCCGGAGGAAGCTGCACTGATCAAGCCGGTCGGGCGCGCGCTGCTGCTCCGCGATGCGTTGCGGGCGAACGATTTCGGCGGGCTCGAGTTCGGCCCCGGCGCGCGCGGAATCCTCAAGGAAAACGACCGCGTCGACCTGATCGTCCCGCCCAAGCGCACGCGCCGGACGCGTGGGGGGGCGGGGGCGGCGGCGAACCCGAGCGGTGATCCGCTGTTCGAGGCGCTCCGGACCCGGCGCCGCGAACTCGCGCTCGAAGCGAGCGTGCCGCCCTATGTGATCTTCCACGATTCGGTGCTGCGCGAAATGGCAACCCTGCGCCCGGCGTCGCTGGCGGCGATGGGGCGGATCACCGGCGTGGGCGCGCGCAAGCTCGAGGCCTATGGCGAGGCGTTTCTGGCGGTGGTGCGGCGGTTCTAGGGGGGGACTTCGTGCCGCCCCTGGGCGCATCCGCCCGCCGCGAACCCAAGAAAGCGCCGGTAGCGTCAAGCGCGACCCCCGCGATCGTCCCCGCCATCCAACGCCTCAACCGCCTTTGCCGCCCGCGCCGCTCGATAGCGCTGCGCCGCAAGCAGCCCGCCGAGCACGAAGCCTCCCGGCACCAGCAATACCGCCGCCGCCACGCCGATCCTCGTCCAGTCCTTGCGTTCCATCCGGAGCGCCTAGGCGGTCAGCGCAGATCGGTCGCCACGAAATCGGCACACCGTTCCCCGATCATGATCGATGGCGCGTTGGTGTTGCCCGAGACGAGCTTGGGCATGACCGACGCATCCGCGACATACAGCCCCTCCACGCCACGCACCCGCAGCTGAGGGTCGCACACCGCGGCGTCGTCCGACCCCATTCGCGCGGTCCCGACCGGGTGATAGACCGTATCCGCGCGCGACCGGATCAGATCTTCCAGCGCCGCTTCGTCGGACAGATCGACCGGGTGCCGATCGCGGCCCTGATGATCGCTGAGCGGTGGCTGTTCCAGAATTCGGTACATCGCGCGGACGCCCGCCTTCATCACCGCCATGTCGCGCGGGTCGGTGAGGAAGGCCGGGTCGATCAGCGGCGCCTCTCGCGCGTCGGTCGAGCCGAGCCGTACCGTCCCGTGGCTTTCTGGGCGGAGCACGCAGACATGGCAGGAATAACCGTGCCCCGGCACCTTGGTCCGGCCATGATCCTCCAGCGCGGCGACGACGAAATGGAGCTGGACGTCGGGGGCAGGGGCATCCGGCATCACTTTCAGGAAGGCGCCGGCCTCGGCGAACGGCGTCGTCATCAACCCCTGCCGCTTGCGCAGCCACTGGATCATGCCGCCCGCCAGCGCCATCGTGCCCTTCATCGAACTGCCGACGAATTGCGTTCCCGAAGTCTCGAACGACGCCACATAGTCGATGTGGTCCTGCAGATTGGACCCGACCGCAGGCCGATCGACCCGCACCGCGATCCCGTGGTCGCGCAGATGCGCCGCCGGGCCGATCCCCGACAATTGCAGCAATTGTGCGGTCCCGAACACGCCACCCGCCAGGATCACCGCGCGCCGCGCGCGGATCTGGCGTGCCTGACCGTCCTGCAGATAGGCGACCCCGCTCGCGCGCCCGCCGTCGAACAGGACGCGCTCGACGGTGACGCCGATCAGCACCGACAGATTATGCCGCGTTGGCCGGTCACCGAGATAGGCGCGCGCCGAGGTCCAGCGTTCGCCGTTGCGCTGTGTCACCTGATACAGCCCGATCCCTTCCTGCCGCGCGCCGTTGAAATCGTCGTTGTGCGGGATCTGCAGGCTTTCGCCCGCCGCGACGAAATCACGGCTGCCGGGATTGGCGTGATGCTGCTCGCTCACCCACAGCGGCCCGTCGCCGCCGTGAAAGGCATCATCGCCGCGTTCGTTATGCTCGCTGCGGCGGAACCACGGGAGCACGTCGTCATACGACCAGCCGGTGCAGCCCAGCGCGGCCCAATTGTCGTAATCCCATTTGTTGCCGCGAATATAGATCATCGCGTTGATCGCGCTCGACCCGCCCAGCCCCTTGCCGCGCGGCTGGTGCCCGCGCCGGCCGTTGAGCCCGGCTTGCGGGACGGTTTCATAATTCCAGTTGGTCTTGGGGGTCTGGAACGCGAGCATTGCGGGGATCCGCGTGCGCAACCCGGTGTTGCGCCCCCCGGCCTCGAGCACCGCGACCGAGAATTTGCCGCCTTCGCTCAGCCGGCCCGCCGCAGCGGCACCGCCAGATCCTCCCCCGATGACGACGATGTCGACTTCTTCCACGGCCTATCCTCTCGCGCTCCTCGGCCGTGGCTATGCTGCCAGCGTGCCTTGAGTGCGGAACTTGGCACGAACCCCGGTCGCCCGCCAGTGGCCCGGTGGCGCGGTCTCAGTGAAAGGTCAGCGTGGCTTCGAGCGCGCGGACTTCGTCCGCGGTCACGCCGAACAGCAGCACGCCACCGAACATCCGCTCGCCGGTCTCGACCCGCACGCCCTCGACGTCCTGGCTAAGCGCGACCGGCGGGAGCAACCGCCGGGCGGCGACTTTCGTACCCTGCCGCTTGAGCATCGCGACCGCACCGCTGCCCGCGACCAGCGCGGCATTGCCGTCGGTGCCGACCACCGCGCCATGCGCGACGAACCCTGCGAGCAAATTCTCTGCCATCTCGCGCGCTTGCGCTGCGTTGCCAATCCGGCTTTCCGCCAGCCGCAGCCAGCGCGCCACCAGCGCAAGACCGATCAGACCGGCGAGGCCATAACCGATCACGTCCCAACTCAGCGGCATTGGCGCGCGCCGGTCTGCGTCACTGCGGGGTCGACACCGCGTCGAGCAACGGGCGCAGACCGGTGAGGTCGTAGCCAGCCGCCGCCGCCTTCGCCATGGCAGTGTCGGGGTGCGCCCCCGCCTTGACTGCGGCGAGTGCCCACAGGTTGCAGGAGCGCGTGCCAGAGCGGCAATAAGCGAGCACCGGCCCCTTCGCCTTGTCCAGCACCGCCGCCATCGCATCGATCTGCGGGTGTGAGAAACCGGCCTGCGTCACCGGGATCGCGGTATAGGTCATGCCCGCGGCAGCGGCGGCGGCGGCGATTTCGTCGCCGCTCGGCTGGCCGAAATCCTCGCCGTCGGGACGATTGTTGACGATATCGGTAAAGCCCGCCGCAGCGAGTTCGGCGATGGAATCGGGGGCGATCTGCGGGGCGACGGCAATGCTGCCGTCGATGGTGCGAAGCGTGGTCATGGGCGCCCTTATACCGTGCGACTGCGGAGGTGAAAGCCTTGGTACTCTCTCCCACGGCAATCACCGAAAATATTGATTTAAATCAATATCGGTTGCGGAGCGGGTCAATCGCAGCCATGGCCACCCGCCACGGACACACTGGGGAATATCATGAAGAAACTACTGCAAGTTCTGGTCGTCATTGCAGTTGCGATCGTCGTGATGTTCGGCAGTCGCTGGTACATGTACGTCGCTTATGCGGGCTCGCCGTATGACGAAGTCGGCATTGCGCTGAATGGTTACGCCCCGGCACCGCTGCGTCACTGGGGCTGCGCCAAGCTGCACGCGCGTTTCCCGGGCCAGCTGCCGCCGCTCGGCTGCGGCGGCGCGGACGGCCGAAGCTGGATCTGAGCCACGACGTCGGAACGCGCGCTCGCGTTGATCCGTTAGAGCGGCGTTGCGGCAGCGCAGCATTGCCTCGATCAGCGGAGATTTTGTGATCGGCGACCTAGGATTGTCGCATTTGTGGGAGCAGCGGCTCATCGCTGCGCTGACCTTCGCGGTCGCGGTTGCGATCGCGCTGCTGTCCTACCGCGTCGCGATGCTTGCGCTCCGCCGGTTTACCGAGCGGACGCCGACCCGTGCCGACAACGTCGTGGTCGCGCGCATCGCCGCGCCGTTGCGCTGGATCTTCGTGGCGATCGCGCTCAGCATGGCGGGGCGTGCGATCGATCTGCCCGCGCATCAGGCGGCGCTGGGACAGCAGATCGCCGGGTTCGTCATTCCCGCGCTAGTCGGCTGGATGGTGATCGCGACGATCCGGGCGGTCAACGACATCGTCGATCTGCGCTACGACGTCAGCGTCGCGGACAATCTCAAGGCGCGGCGCAAGCGCACGCGCTACGCGATCCTGACGCGGATCGCGATCATCTGCGTCGTCTTCATCACGCTGTGCATGATGTTGCTGAGCATCCCGGCGATCCGCGCGGTCGGCGTGACGCTGATGGCGTCGGCGGGGCTTGCCGGTCTGGCGGTCGGTGCGGCGGCGCAGCCTGCGCTCAAGAACCTGATCGCGGGGTTCCAGCTTGCGTTCACCGAACCGATCCGGCTCGACGACGTCGTCATCATCGAGGGCGAATGGGGGCGGATCGAGGAAATCCGGCTGACCTATGTCGTGGTGCGGATCTGGGATGAGCGGCGGCTGGTCGTGCCGGTGAGCAAATTCCTCGAGGACAGTTTCCAGAACTGGACGCGGTCGAACGCGCAATTGCTGGGATCGGTGTTCCTCTATGTCGATCCCTCCGCCGACATCGCGCGGCTGCGCGAACGCGCCGGGCTGATCGTCCAGGACAATCCGCGCTGGGACAAGCGCTTCTGGAACCTCCAGGTGACCGACACGACGGTCGACGCGCTGCAACTGCGCGTGCTGGCGACCGCGCAGGACGCGTCGATCGCGTTCGACCTGCGCTGCGACATTCGCGAAGGACTGATGCGCTACATCGCAACCGAAATGCCCGAGGCGATCGTCCGGCGGCGCGTCCAGGCGGACGGGTTCGGGCACACCGCCGTGACCGACAGCCAGCCGTAGCTTTCGCGCGACGTAATTTTCGCGTACAGACGGGATCGAGCGGTGATCGGAATTTGATCCGCTCGCCCCCCTTCACCACGCTTGCCCATGCCCCCCGGCATCGGCCATTGGACCTGCATGACATTTCAAGTCGACATGGGGCTCGACACGGGCGGGCGGCCGGTGCCGATCGATCTCGAGGAATTGCTGGCGACGCGACTGCTGGTCCAGGGCAATTCCGGCTCGGGAAAGTCGCATCTGCTGCGCCGGCTGCTCGAACGCAGCGCGGGGCAAGTCCAGCAGATCATCATCGATCCCGAGGGCGATTTCGTCACGCTCGCCGACGTCTACGGGCATATCGCGATTTCGGCGGCGGACTATTCGGTCGGCGAGATCGCGCGCTTCGGCACGCGCATCCGCGAACATCGCTCGTCGGTGGTGCTCGATCTCGAGGGGCTCGAGATGGAAGGGCAGATGCGCTGCGCCGCCGCCTTCCTCTCCGCGCTGTTCGATGCGCCGCGCGAGCACTGGTTCCCCGCGCTCGTCGTGGTCGACGAGGCGCAGGTGTTCGCGCCGTCGATGGGCGCGGAAGTCAGCGAGGAAGTCCGCCGCGCGTCGCTCGGCGCGATGACCAACCTGATGTGCCGCGGGCGCAAGCGCGGTCTCGCCGGGATCATCGCGACTCAGCGGCTGGCGAAGCTCGCCAAGAACGTCGCGGCGGAAGCCTCCAACTTCCTGATGGGGCGCACCTTCCTCGACATCGACATGGCGCGCGCGGCCGATCTGCTGGGGATGGAGCGGCGCCAGACCGAACAGATCCGCGATTTGCCCCGCGGTACCTTCCTCGCGCTCGGGCCAGCGGTCAGCCGCCGTCCGGTGTCGATCAAGGTCGGCTCGGTCGAGACCGGGTCGCGCGGTGGCGGGCCCGTTCTGACGCCGCTCCCCGATGCACCGACCGGCGAGATGAAACAGCAATTGTTGCTCGGACTCGAGGAACCGATGCCGATGCCAGCGCCCCCGCCGCGCCCCGCGCCCGCCGCGAAGGTGATCGACCGGATCGAAGCGGACTCGACGCCCGATCCCGTCCCCGAGGTGCCGCGCCACACCGAGGAGGAACTCGCCGGAGTCGTCCGCGACGTGCTCTCCGCGATCGTCGAGGACCCGGATTCGACCGCGCGGCCCGCGGCGATCCTGTACCAGGATTTCCAGGTCCGCTGCCGGATGGTCGGGGTCTCGCCCGCGCCGCTCGACCCGTCGGGCTTCGCGCGGCGGCTCGCTGCGGCCCGCGCCGGCATTCTCGACGGGCTCGACGGCGACTGGGCGGAAGCGATCGCGACCGCGCACGAACTGCCCGACGAGATGCTCGGCGCCTTCCTGCTCGTGGCCAAGGCCGCGCGCGAAGGGTTGCCGTGCCCGAGCGATGCCGAGATCGCGCAGACCTATGGCACCAGCTCGCTGGGGCGTGCGCGGCGCGTGCTCACCTATATCGAGGGGCGCAATCTGTTCGTCACGCGGATCGATCTCGCGGGCAAGCGATCGGTGACGATTCCGACGCTCGGCTGGACGACCCAGCCTGCCGATGCGGGATGAAATCGTCGTCATGCAGCATGTCGGGCCTTTGAATCGCCCCGATTATCGTGCAGCGCGCGGGGACGCGCTCTGGGCACCGACTTGATGGCATCCTCGACTTATCGTTCTTCCAATGATCGCGGACGCGCGCGCGGGATCATCCTCGCGCTGGTCGTCGAGGGACTGGTTGCGTTGCTGTTGCTGCAGCTCGGGACGGGCGTGTTCACGCCGCCCAAGCCGCAGCGCGAGCTCAAGACGTTCGAGGTCCCGCCGGATGCGCCATCGCTGACCCCCAAGCCGACCCAGCCGACGCGCAAGCCGACCAAGGAACGCACCGCCACCACCACGACCTCGCCAGCGCCACCCCCGCCGGTCGCGCCGCCGCCTGTGGTGACGCCGGTGCGGCCCAAGTTCATCGAACTCAGCCGCGACGAATTCGCCGCCTCCGACATCGGCAAGATCCCGTCGCATCAGGGCGAAGGCGATTCGGAAGGCAAGGGCAAGGACAGCGTCGCGGCCTATGGTCCGGGTGAGGGGCCGGGCGGTGCGACGCTCTACAATGCGGAATGGTATCGCGAACCGACCCATGCCGAACTCGCAACCTATCTGCCCGCCGGGGTGCAGACCGGCTGGGGGCTGATCGCGTGCAAGACGATCGAGGATTACCATGTCGAGAATTGCCGCTCGCTGGGGGAATCCCCGCCGGGATCGGGCCTGTCGCGCGCGTTGCGCCTGGCGTCGTGGCAGTTCCGCGTGCGCCCGCCGCGGATCGGGGGGAAGCCGATGATCGGTGCGTGGGTCAAAATCCGCTTCGATCTGACGGTCGGGGTGAAGGACAACTGAGGACCTGCGGTGCTGCACCGGAGAGGGGTGAGGGGCGCGTTATCTCGGTCGCTCGGGCACGGCGTTAGTTTTTCGGCTTCTTTCGCTTGACCGGCGCCCGCGCCCCCGCGGCGACGCCAAGCATCGTCCATTCGCGCAACGCATCCGCATCCTCATACACGTCATCCGGCGCGCGGCGGTAATTCATCGAGCCCGTCCGCCCTTCGCCCATTTCGTAGGTGAAGCGTACGCAACCGGCGGCATCCCAGGCCGCATCGCTTTCCGCATCCGCCTTGAACCACAACAGGTCATCCCCGACGATCGCGAAGATCGTACCGTCGAGATAGAGCGTCGCGCCGCCCATCATCGCGCGCTTGGTCATGTTCCCCACCGGCGCGAGCGTTTCCTCGACCCATGCGAGCAATCCCGGATCGACCGCCATCAGGCCCCACCGACCATCAGCTCTTGTCCGCCAGCTTGGCCAATGCATCGCCGGTGACGCGGTACACGGTCCATTCCTCCATCGGCAGCGCGCCGACCGAGCGGTAGAAGGCGATCGCCTTCTCGTTCCAGTCGAGCACCGACCATTCGAACCGCGTGCAGCCACGCTCGACCGCCAGCGCCGCGAGATGCTGGAGCAGCGCCTTGCCGACTCCGCTGCCGCGCGCTTCCGGCGTGACGTAGAGATCCTCGAGATACAGCCCGCGCCACCCGGTCCAGGTCGAGAAATTGTGGAAGAACAGCGCCATTCCCACCGGCTTCCCGTCGAGCGACGCGATCGCCGCCTCCGCCGCCGGATGCGCCCCGAACAGTGCGTCGTGAAGCAACGGCTCGGTCGCGACGACCTTGTCCGATGCGCGCTCGAACTCAGCGAGTTCGCGGACGAAATGCAGGATCAGCGCGACATCGTCGGCGGTGGCGGGGCGGATTTTGATCATGCGGCGGCCTCGGTCTGGGGGGCAGGTGCGGCGGTGCCGCGAATGGCGAAGATGCAGCCCGCGATGATGAGGGCCGCGCCTGCTAGCGTGTAGAGCGAGACGCGTTCGTCGAACACCCACCAGCCGAACAGCCCCGCCCAGACGAACGCGGTATATTCGACCGGGGCGAGCACTTGCGCCTCAGCATGGCTGTACGCCCACGCCAGCGCGATCGCCGAGATCGACCCGAGCACTGCCGCGCCGCCGATCGCGGGGAGTTGCGCCACGCTCGGCACCGCGGCGAACCACCACGCGCCGACGAGCAACAGTCCGGTGAGCACGATGCTGGTGAACAAGGCGACCTCGAGCGGATCGGCGACCTGCGCCTGTTGCCGCAGCAGGATCAGCGAATAGGCGTAGAAGATCGACGCCGCGAAGATCGCGAGCGAGCCGAGCACATGCGCCGTCGAGGCATGCGCCTGCACTTCTCCCGCCGCGATCGCGAGCACGCCGAGGCTCGCGATGACCGAGCCGAGGATCGCCGCGCGCCGAATCGTCTCGCCGAGCAGCACGGCGGCGAAGAACAACGCGATCAGCGGCGCGAGGAAGGTCAGCGCAACCCCCTGCGCCATCGGCACGCGCACCAGCCCCCAGAAGAACAGCAGCACCGAAATCCCCCCGGTCGCCCCACGCAGCGCATGAAGTTTCAACGCCGCCCGCCCGGGGAAGCGCCGCCGCTTGAGCAGGAACACCGTGCCGAGCAGCATGACCCCGACGAACGAGCGCCACAGCACCGCGCTATACGCGCCGCTGGTGATGCTGAGCCCCTTCATCAGGACGTCCATCGCCGAATAAGTGGCGATCCCCATCGCGGCGACGGAGAAGGCAAGTCTTGCACTGGGAACGGTCACCGGATCAGCCGTATGTCTAGGTCCAGACCGAGGTTCAGCCATTTGCCGTCGCAGGTGAAGATTGGTCGGCGCGTCGCAATGCCAAGCGCCAGACAGGCACGATCCGCAAAGGACGTTCCCGTACGATCCACCCGTGGATGCAACGCGGCAGCGATACGGGCGTCCGCCGACGCGAATGGCACGGTCACGATACCCAGTTTCGCCAATTGCTGTTCCACATCGGAACCCGCGATGTCGCGCCGCGCGCTCTTGTGCAGGACTTCGTCGAGATTGACGGCAGATAGCAGTGCGCCATCGCTGTGCGCGATCACGAGATCAGCGCCAGGTTCCTCGAAGACAACAGCCAGGATCGACGACGCATCCAGAACAGGGGTCACCGCTGACCCGCCAGCCATTCGTCCATTTTCTGCTGTTCCAGCCTCGCCTGTTCCTGTCGCTCGGCAAGCAGTTCATCGACGATGCTGCCCGCCCCCTCCGCCGCCGGGCCGCGCAAGGACCGGAACCTCGATTGCACTTCCTGCACGACCTGGGCGCGGGTCTTGAGGACGATGTGCCCCGCTTCGTCCCGATCCACGGCCAGCGAATCGCCGGGTTCAATTCCCAATTCACGCCGAAGTTCGGCGGGAATGACGAGCTTGCCGCCCGCAATGACTTTGGCATGGTAGGTCATGGTGGATCCTCCAGGACCCACCAGATACCACAGGACCTATTCCGCCGCCACGGGCACCGGCACCGCCGCCGCCAGCGCCGCGTCATGCGCCTCGATCGCCGCAGCCTTGTCCTCGACCAGCTTGACGATGTGCTCGAGCATGTCCTCGCTGTTGACCGTGTGATCGGTCACGCCCGACAGATACACCATGTGCTTGCCGTTCCCACCACCGGTCAGCCCGATATCGGTCTCGCGCGCTTCGCCCGGACCGTTGACGACGCAGCCGAGCACCGACAGCGACATCGGCGTGCGAATATGCTGAAGCCGCTCTTCCAAAGCCTGCACGGTGCGGATCACGTCGAACCCCTGCCGCGCGCACGACGGACACGACACCACGCGCACGCCGCGGTTGCGGATGCCGAGCGCCTTAAGGATCTCGAACCCGACGCGGACTTCGTCCTCGGGCTCGGCCGAGAGCGAGACGCGGATCGTGTCGCCGATCCCGGCCCACAGCAGCGAGCCGATCCCGATCGACGACTTGACCGTCCCGCCGACGAACCCGCCCGCCTCGGTGATGCCGAGATGGAGCGGGCAATCGACCTGCTCGGCCAACTGGTGATAGGCGGCGACCGCGAGGAAGAAGTCGGACGCCTTCACCGCGACCTTGAATTCGTGGAAATCATGGTCCTGCAGGATCTTGATGTGATCCATCGCGGATTCGACCAAAGCATCCGGGCACGGCTCGCCGTATTTTTCGAGCAAATGCTTCTCGAGGCTGCCGCCGTTGACGCCGATGCGGATCGCGCAGCCGTTCGACTTGGCGGCATCGATCACTTCGCGGACGCGCGACGCCGAGCCGATGTTGCCCGGGTTGATCCGCAAACAGGCGGCCCCCGCATCCGCGGCTTCCAACGCGCGCTTATAATGGAAGTGGATGTCGGCGATGATCGGCACGCGGCTCGCGCGGACGATCTGCTTGAGTGCGGCGGTGCTCTCGACGTCGGGGCAGGAGACGCGGATCAGATCGACGCCGGCATCCTCGCAGCGGCGGATCTGGTCGATCGTCGCGCGCGGGTCGCTGGTCGGGGTGTTGGTCATCGTCTGCACGGTGACCGGCGCGTCGCCGCCGACGGGGACATTGCCGACCATGATCTGGCGGGACTGACGACGCATGATATCGCGCCACGGACGTAGGGACATGGGGGAAAGTTTCCTTCGCTGTGCGGCCGATATAGCGGCTCAATCGCGCGACGGGAACCTTTTGCCGCGCGAAAGCGGCGGCGCCGTCCCGGTCGCGCTGGCCAAAGCGCGATCATCGGCTAAGGGAAGCCCGATGGAACGGCATTATGGACTGGACTGGCTGCGAATCGGCGCGTTCGGTCTGCTCATCTTCTACCATATCGGCATGGTGTTCGTCCCCTGGGGCTATCACGCCAAGACCGCGCACCCGATTCCCTGGGTCGCGGTGCCGATGCTCGCGCTCAACAGCTGGCGGTTGCTGCTGTTGTTCGTCGTGTCGGGCTATGCCAGCCGCGCATTGCTCGCGCGCGGGCACGGCGCGGCGCGGTTCGCGCGCAATCGGACGTGGCGGCTGCTGGTGCCGTTGCTGTTCGGCGTGCTCGTCATCGTTCCCGTCCAGCCGTGGATCGAGCTGACCACGCAGCGCGGCTACACCCACGATTTCGGCCATTTCCTGCTCCACGATTATTTCCGGTTCGCAAAGGTCCACGGCCTGCCGTTGCCCAATTGGCAGCATCTGTGGTTCGTCGGCTATCTCTGGCTCTACACGATGCTGCTCGTGCTCGGCGTGATGCTGGTCGGGCGGCGCAGCCTCCAGCGCGCGTTCGACCGGGTGTTCGGCACCGTGCTGGTGTGGCTCCTGCCGATGGCGTGGCTGGTGATCGTCAGCGTATGGCTGTTCCCCGGCAAGGGCCCGACCAACGACCTGATCCGCGATGGCGTGTCGCACGTGCAATATCTGCCCGGCTTCCTGTTCGGCTTCGCGCTCGCCGGATCGCCGCGCGCGCTTGCGGCGATCCATCGTTACTGGCCCGTGGCGCTGGTCGTTGCGCTCGTCAGCTATGCGGTTTCGGCGGGGATCGAATGGCGCTGGCCGGGACTCGCACATCCCACGGCCCCCTTCGGCACGGTGTTCGCGGTGGCGCGCCCAGTGCATGGCTGGAGCTCGATCATCGCGCTGATCGGGATCGCCGACCGCTTCCTCAATTTCGACCTGCGCTGGCGGCGGACGCTGACCGAGGCGGTGTTCCCCTTCTACATGATCCACCAGACGATCATCGTGGGAGTCGAGGGCGCGTTGCTCCCGTTCCGGCTGCCCCCGATCGCCGAATTCGCGCTGCTCGTCGTCGCGACGATCGGCGGGTGCTGGCTCTTTTATCTGATCGGGCGACGGATCGGCTGGCTTCGCCCGCTGATCGGGCTGCGCCCGCTCCCCCGCAAGGAACACATGACATGAGCTGGACCCTGATGCTCCACGGCGGTGCCGGGCAAATGACCCGCGACACGCTCACCCCGGCTCAGGTCGAGGGCGCGGAGGCCGCACTGGGCCGCGCGCTCGATGCGGGCGCGGCGGTGCTTTCGGCGGAGGGCAGCGCACTCGACGCGGTCGAGGCGGCGGTGCGCGTGCTGGAGGACGATCCGCACTTCAATTCGGGGCGCGGTGCCGCGCTGACGCACGACGGGATTGCCGAACTCGATGCCGCGATCATGGACGGGCGCGACCGCAACGCCGGGTCGGTCGCGGGCGTCACCGCGACGCGCAATCCCGTGTCGCTTGCCCGCGCGGTGATGGCGCACAGCCCGCACGTGCTGCTCAGCGGCGCAGGCGCGGATACGTTCGCGCGCGAACAGGGCTGCGAGGCGGCGACGCAGGACTGGCTCGTCCTCCCCGAACGCCGCGCGCAATTGGCGGAGATGTTGGCGGGCGGCGGCAAGTTCGACGTCGACATGAAATACGGCACGGTCGGCGCGGTCGCGTGCGATTCGCACGGCCATGTCGCCGCCGCCACCTCGACCGGGGGCGTGACCGGCAAGCGCTGGGGCCGGATCGGCGATTCACCGCTGATCGGCGCGGGCACCTATGCCGACGATCGCGCGGGCGCAATATCGTGCACCGGCTCGGGCGAGTTCTTTATCCGCGTCGGCGTCGCGCACGAAATCTGCGCCCGCGCGCGGATCGGCGGGGAGCCGGTGGCCGACGCGGCAAAGGTGGTGCTCGACGAGGTGCACGCGATGGGGGGCACCGGCGGGGTGATCGTCGCCGCACCCGACGGCACCGCGGCGTGGCATTTCACCACCCCCGGCATGTACCGCGCGCGGCTTTCGTCGGAGGGTGGTCGCGAGATCGGGGTGTTCGGCCAAGCCTGACGTGCTCCTGCGCAGGCAGGAGACCAGGGTTACAAGGGCTGTGGTCGTAACCCTGTATCCCCGCCTGCGCGGGGAAACGGGAAGAAGCTTAGCAGCAACCTCTCAGCATTCCCGCTTTCGCCAACCCCATCAGACGCCTAAAGCGCGGCTCATGACCCGTCTCCGTCGCGTTCGCCCAGCGCTTATCGCTGCCGCCACCCTGTTTGCCGCGGCCAGCGCCACGCCTGCCGCAGCCTATTGGGAATATGGCCATCAGACCGTCGCGCGGATCGCCGAGGCCAATATCCGCCCCAAGACCCGCGCCGCGATCCACCGGCTACTCGCGCAGCAGGCGCTGCTCGACACGCCGACGTGCAAGGCGGGGACGATGGCGGACGCAAGCGTCTGGGCGGATTGCGTCAAGCCGATCAAGGGCGCGGACGGCAAGCCGCGCTTCGGTTACGCCTACACCTGGCACTTTCAGGACGTGAACATCTGCCGCCCGTTCTCGCTGACCGAGGCGTGCAAGGACGGCAATTGCGTCTCGGCGCAGATCACGCGTGACGTCGCGACGCTCAAGAATCGTCGTGCATCGCAGAAGGACAAGCTTGAGGCGCTGGTCTTCCTGATCCACTTCGTCGGCGATCTCCACCAGCCGCTCCATGCGGGCGAGAAGGACGACAAGGGCGGCAACGACGTCAAGGCGTCGTACGACAGCTACGCTCCGCCGCGGCTCAACCTGCATTCGATCTGGGACGGCTTGCTCGCCGAGCGGGCGATCACCTCGGGGCCGTCGCTGGTGCGTCGCTACGCGCCCGCCGTCCGCGCAAAGGTTGCGGCGGGCGACGTGACCGACTGGAGCCGCGAAAGCTGGCAGGTCGCGCATGACGTCACCTATGCGAGCGTCATGGCCGATCCGTGCGCACCGACGCCCGACCACGTGACGCTCGACGAAGCGACGATCGCCAAGCTGGTGCCGGTCGCGCGGCTCGAAGTCGAGCGCGGCGGGTTGCGACTGGCGAAGCTGCTGGATGCGGCGCTGGGGTAAGGGCGCGCGAGGCGCACCTTACCCGCGCCCGCCCCAACGCCATCTCCAGCCGCCGCGCGTCTTGCGGATCGCGATCAGCGTGAACAGCAGTATCAGCGCGACCAGCACCCCGGTCTGTGCAACCCGGTTCGGCAGCTTCGTCACCGCGAGCATCGAGAGTGCCACGAAACCGATCGTCAGCGCCCAGCCCTGCCACGTCACCGGCGTCGCACCGATCCCGAACGCATGCGGCACGAACCAATAGCCGTCCTGCGACTCAGGCATCACCCGGCTCCTTCGGTGGCCGCCCCCGCCGCGGCGGGTTGGGCGCGTCGAGCTTGACCCCGCGCCGCGCCAGCGCCTCGCGCAGCAGGCATTCGACCTGCGCGTTGACGCTCCGCAGCTCGCCCGCAGCGAGCCGTTCGACCGCCGCGTGAAGGGCGGGGTCGATCCGCAGCGCAAACGCCTTCTTCGCGGGGGGATCCGCCATCCGTTCGCGCCTATTGGTAGAGCGAGCCGGCGTTGACGACCGGCTGCGTATCGCGCTCGCCGCACAGCACGACCATCAGGTTCGAGACCATCGCCGCGCGGCGTTCGTCGTCAAGCTCGACCACGCCCTTCGCCGACAACAGGTCGAGCGCCATTTCGACCATCCCGACCGCGCCCTCGACCAAGGTCGCGCGCGCCGCGACCACCGCCTGCGCCTGTTGCCGCCGCAGCATCGCGCCCGCGATTTCCGGCGCATAGGCAAGGTGCGTGAAGCCGCATTCGTCGACCGTGATCCCCGCCGTCACCAGTCGCGCGATCAGCTCGGCGCGGAGTTCCTGGCCAACCTGCTCGTGGTTGCCGCGCAGCGTCACTTCCTGATGCTCGTAATCGTCATAGGGGTAGCGCGCGCCGATCGTCCGCACCGCCGCCTCGATCTGGACGATCACGAACGCCTTGTAATCGTCGATGTCGAACAGCGCCTGCGCGGTATCGGTGACGCGCCACACGACTTGCGCGGCGATCTCGATCGGGTTGCCGCGCAAGTCGTTGACCTTCAGCCGCTCCGAAATCATGTTGTTCGCGCGCAGCGACACCTGCTTGCGCCACAGCCAGGGCAGCACCCAGCGTAAGCCCGTGACGCGATCAGTGCCCTTGTACGCCCCGAACAGCGTGATTGCGGTCGCCTGATTGGGTTGCTGCATATAGAAACCGCCCGCGACGAAGGCGGTGACGAGCGCGCCGACCGCGACGAGCACGCCGCCGAAATCGGAGGTCTCGATCTGCGTGATGCCGAACACCGCGAGCAGCAGCGCCGCGACGATCACCAGCAGCATCACATAGCCGTTTGACGTCTGCGCCGCGCGTTCGTGCGACAGGGTGAGTGCGGTGTTGCGTTCGAGCGACTCGACCATCGGTACCTCCCGTTTATTATGATATCATATTTATATCATTGCGGGGCGGGACGCAATTGGGTGGTGGGCCGCCGATTGAATCAAACACGGCGGCTGGGGAGCGCGACGGACCAAAAAAGGGGCGGCGTCCCCACGGACACCGCCCCCGTCAAACCGAACCGCAAGAAGGATCAGTTCAGAACGATCGTCACCGCACGACGGTTCTGCGCGAGGCTCTGCTCGTCCGACCCCAGCGCGATCGGACGCTCCTTGCCGTAGCTGATCGTCGAGATCCGCCCCGCCGCGACACCACGCGCCGCGAGATAGTTCTTCGCGGAATTGGCCCGACGGTCGCCGAGCGCGAGGTTGTACTCGCGCGTGCCGCGCTCGTCGCAATGGCCTTCGAGGCTGACCGTCACGTTGGGATATTTCGCCAGCCAGGCCGCCTGGCTATCGAGGATCGCGCGCGCGGAACCATCGATGTCATAGCTGTCGAGTGCGAAGTTGACGGTGTTGCTCGTGACCGAACGTTCGAAATCGGCGCGCGAACCGGGAACGATCGCGCCGGTGTTGCCGGCATTCGGGTCGACCGGCGCGGTACCGCTCGGCGCGGGCGGAATGACCGCGGGGCGCTTCTTGCTGCAGGCGGCGGTTGCGAGCAGCGCGGTCGCAATCAGGATCGAAGTCGTTACTTTAGCCATCGGGTTTCTCCTTGGGGATTCGGAAACGAACATCCGGTTACACGACATCACTACACGATCGACCGGTGCATTCATGGAAATCGATACTAAGGGCGTAACGGTCCCCAGGCCGGATCGGATCCATCGAGGACGGTCGGAACCCGTCGCACGTTGACTCCGGTCAGATCGACCGACCACAGATCGGCCTTGCCGCTACCACCACCGGTCGAGCGGAAGAACATCAGCACGCGGCCGTTGGGCGACCAGCTCGGACCCTCGTCCTGCGATCCGTCGGTCAGCAGCTTTTCGTTGCCGCCAGCGGGGCTCATCACCCCGATCCGGAACGATCCGCCGATCTTGGTATAAGCGATCAGGTCGCCGCGCGGGCTCCACACCGGGGTCGCATAGCGCCCGCTGCCGAAGCTGATCCGCTGCTGCTGTGATCCGTCCGCATTCATCACGTACAATTGTTGCGTGCCCGAGCGGTCGCTTTCGAACGCGATGCGACTGCCGTCGGGGGAGTAGGTGCCGCCGGTGTCGATCGCGGTCGACTGAGTCAGCCGCTGCGGCGTGCCACCAGCAAGCGGCACGCGATAGATGTCGGTATTCCCCGCCCGCGCCATCGAGAACAGCACCCAGCGGCTGTCGGGCGAAACACGCGGCGCGAACGTCAGGTCGTTGTTGGCGACCAGCAGCTTCTGCCGCCCCGACGCCAGATCATAGACATAGATCGCAGGCCGATCGTTGAGATAGCTCATGTACACGATCGAGCGCTGGTCGGGCGACAGCCGCGGGGTCAGCGCGATCGCCTGGCCGTTGGTCAGGAAGCGGTGGTTCTCGCCGTCCTGATCCATGATCGCCAACCGCTTGATACGGCGACCCTTGGGGCCGGTTTCGGAGACGTAGACGACACGGCTGTCGAAATAGGGGCCTTCGCCGGTCAGCTTGGAATAGACCATGTCGGCGCACTTGTGCCCCGCGCGGCGCCAGTCGCTCGGCGGGACGACGAAGCCCTGCCGCGCGATCTCGTTGCGGGAGGTGACGTCGTAGAGATAGCAGCCGACCGTCAGCGTCCCGTCCCCGGTCGCGCGGACATAGCCCTGCACCAATGCGGAGGCGCCGGCGCCGGTCCAATACTCGAACGTCGGCGCGGTGACTTCGGGCACGGTCACGGGCTTCAGTCCGGCTTCCAGCGGCTTGAACAGACCCGAATTGCGCAAATCGGTCGTGATGATCTTCGACAGTTGCGCGCCGAGCACGTCGGTGCGGCCCGCGGGCGTGTCGACCGCTTCGCTGGTGGGCATGGTCGGCACCGCGATCCCAAGCGGCGCGGCGATCCCGCCGACGACGTCGACGACCAGTTCGCCGCCCTGTTGGCCATTGGGTGCGCCGCCGGGGGCAGGGGCCTGCAACCCGCCTTGCGGCGCGGGCTGCGGCACCGACGGGGGCGGGGCGGCAGTTTGCGCGGTCGCGGCGCCGGCCAACAGCGCGGCCCCGGACACGGTCAACAGGGTCTTGAGCATCGTCTTGGGAAGCATCGGCAGTTCCTCAGCCCGGAAGTTTGTAGCGCAGGATAAACGTCTTCCACCCGCGCGGCACGTCATAAAGCTCTGGCGGCAGACCGCGCAGCGGCGCGCACCCGGTGAAGGTCGCGATCGCGTTGCGGTCGACCACGTCGACATAGCGGCGATTCTCGTCGTCGACCCCGCCGTGATCCGGCGCAACCGTCGGTCGCCCGGCGAGCGACCCGTCGCGGTTGAGCTGGAGCCGGATCGTCACGATGATCCGCGAGGCGCCAGGCCCTGGGTTGGGCTGGCGATCCGCGCATGGCTGGACCTGCCGCCGGATCGCGGAGCCGATGTCGGCGGCGGCCTGCGCGTTCATGGTCGCGCCGGGGGCGGCGTCGGACGCCTTGGCCTTGCTCGCGCTTTGCGTCAGGCCCTTGCGGAAATCGTCGTCGAGCAGCGATCCGGTCGCGCGTGCCTTGCTCGACTTGGCGTTCGCGCCATTGCCCTTGGCCGCCGCGCTCTTTGCCGCTGCTGCCTTCGCCGCCGATGCTGCAGCTGCGGCTTTCGCCGCGTTGGCGTCCGCGATGGCCTTGGCCGCGGCAGCCGCCTTCGCCTGCGCAGCCTTGGCTTGCGCGGCCTTCTCCTGCGCCGCTTTGGCGAGGTCGGCCTTGCTCGGCTTGGCTTCGGCCTTCGGTTCGGGCCTGGGTTTGGGTTGCGGCTTTGGCACCGGAACGGGTTTCGGGACCGGCTTGGGCTCGGGCTTGGGCTGGGGGACCGGCTTCGGCTGCGGTTTGGGTTGGGGCTTCGGTTCCGCCTTGGGCTCCGCCTTGGGTTGCGGCTTTGGCACTGGGACCGGCACCGGCTCGGGTTCAGGCGCGGCCGCTGCTTCCTCGGCTGGCGGCGCAGCGTCCTCGGGCGGGCCGGCGTCGGGCGCGGCGGATTGCGCCGGCGGTTCGGCGGCGGACGGCGCGGTCTGCTCGAGCGCGACATTGTCGACCAGCGACACATCGATCGGCTTGTTCACAGGCGGCGGCAGCTTGGTCGCGCTCCAGCTCAGCGACAGGATCGCGAACAGCACGACATGGCCGAACGCGGCCACGCCCAGCGCGATCCCCTCGCTGCGGCTCATCCGCCCGTCCATCTCAGTTGCCGTCCTGGCTGACCGTCACCAGCGCCACGCGGTTGAGCCCGGCGCGGTTGAGTTCGCCCATCACGCGCATCACCTTGCCGTAATCGAGCTTGGTGTCCGCGCGCAGAAACACCTGCGGCGGCTTGGCGGGGTCGGCCTTGGCGGCAAGCTGCGACAGGATGTCGGGAAGCATCGCATCACCGACCAGGTCCTTGGCGACGAACACCTGGCCTTGGTTGTCGATCGAGATCTCGATCGGCTTCTGGTCCTGGTCGAGCGCCTTGGCGCGGCTGTCCGGCAAGTTCACCGGGACGCCCGCGGTCAGCAGCGGGGCGGTGACCATGAAGATGATCAGCAGCACCAGCATCACGTCGACCATCGGCGTGACGTTGATGTCCGCCATCGGCGCGCGTCGGCCGCGCCCGCGCTGGCTTGGGAGGTTCATCGCCATGGTTCAGCGCCGCCCGTCGCTCTCGAGCTGCCGGCTGAGCGTCGCGTGGAAGCCGTCGGCAAAACGGTTGAGCCGTGCCTCGACCCGGTTGATGCCGTGGCTGAAGCGATTGTACGCGATCACCGCAGGGATCGCGGCGAACAGGCCGATCGCGGTCGCGAACAGCGCCTCGGCGATCCCCGGCGCGACGACCGCGAGCGAGGTGTTCTGCGCCTGTGCGATCCCGGTGAAGCTGCGCATGATCCCCCACACCGTCCCGAACAACCCGACGAACGGCGCGACCGAACCGATCGTCGCGAGGACGTTGAGCCGGTCGGACAGGATGTCGATCTCGTTCGCGACCGAAGCCCCCATCGCGGTCGCGAGCCGTTCGCGCGTCGCGGCACGATCGATCTGCCCGCCGACGGTCGAGCGCCGCCATTCCGCCACGCCGGCGACGAACACCCGCGCGATCGGCAGCTTGTTGTCGACATGCTGCTTGTAGAAAGCGTCGATGTCCTCGGCCTTCCAGAACTCTTTCTCGAACGCGTCGATCTTGCGGCGGGTACCGCCGAGCTTGACCACGAACCCGATGATGATCGCCCAGGTCCACACGCTCGCAAGCAACAGGCCGATCATGATCGCCTTCACGACAACGTCGGCCTGGAGGAACAGCGCGATCGGCGACATGCTCGCGGCGTCGGTATTCAGCATCATCTCGTTCACGACGTCATTTCCCCTGATCGCTTCGCATTTCGCCCATCACTTGCCGAAACGCGGTCACCCATGCGGCCGGCTGGCGGAGCGGGCGTCCGCCGGGCGATACCAGTGCCGCGGTGACATCGGCTTCGGTGAGTATCTGGGCACCCAACATGACCCGTTGATGAATATCAACCGAGGCCGCGCGAATTTGTTGTAATTGTGTGATAATAATAAGCGCGTCGTCGAGCCGGGCCGGCGCGCGATAGCGGATCGCGAGCGCCGTGACCGCATAGGCACCTCCGCCCGCCTCCTGATGCGCGCGCTGGTCGATCCCGGCGCGGACCAGCATGTCGGAGCGCGCGCGCTCCATGTAGCGCAGATAATTGGCGTGATAGACGATCCCCGAAAGGTCGGTATCCTCGAAATAGACCCGCACCGGGAAGCGGTGTTCCCCGTCGACGATCCGCCCGCGCGCGGGCTGGTCGAGCGCATCGACGGACCCGCGCGAAGCGGAAGGGGCGGGATCGGGCTGCGGCATGCGCGCTCGCTGTAGCGGCAAGCCGTCGCGACGAAAACCCCGCACCGCCCCGGCAATGCCGCTGGACGAGCGCGCGGCACCGCGTAAACAGGCGAGATGACGACATCCGCGCTGCGCATCCGGGGGCTCGCCAAGAGCTTCGACACGCCCGTCATCGCGGGGCTCGACCTCGATATCGCTGCCGGGGAACTCTACGCGCTGCTCGGCCCCAATGGCGCGGGGAAGACGACGACGCTGCGGATGGTTGCCGGGCTCGCGCAGCAAGACGCCGGGTCGATCGAGATCTTCGGGATCGACACGCAGCGCGATCCGCTCGGCGCCAAGGCGATCACCGCGTGGTTGCCCGACGAGGCGATGCTGTACGACAAGCTTACCCCATTGGAATATCTCGCGTTCGTCGCGGGGCTGTGGCGGATGGACCCGCATGCCGCCGCCGACGAAGCCGACCGACTGCTCCACTGGCTCGAGCTGTGGGACCAGCGCGACACGCGGTGCGAGGGGTTCTCGCGCGGAATGAAGCAGAAGGTCGCACTGGCGGGCGCGCTGATCCACGATCCCCGGCTGCTGATCCTCGATGAACCGCTGACCGGGCTCGACGCGGCGATGGCGCGGCTGGTGAAAGATGCACTTCGCGCGCAAGTCGATGCGGGGAAGACCGTGATCGTCACCACCCATATCCTGGAGGTCGCCGAGCGGATGGCGGACCGGATCGGGATCATCGCGGGTGGGCGATTGCTCGCGGAAGGTACGTTGCAGGATTTGCGCGACCGCACGGGGACGGCGGGGATGACGCTGGAGGACACGTTCATCCGCCTGACCAGCGCGCCGGTCACGGCATGACCCTGACCCCGGCGGGCAGCTTCGCCTGGCTCGCGCGTCACGAACTGCGGCTTGCGTTCCGCGCACGACCGACGCGTGGCGCGACCCGCTGGATCGGCTATCTGCTCGTCGTCGGATGGCTGGCGATCGGCTGCGGCGCGGGCTGGATGCTCCGCGATACGCCGATCCCGATCCCGCCGGACGCGCGGATCGGGGTGCTCGCGGTGTGCGCGCTGATGCTGACCTTCATGACCGCGCAGGCAATGATCGGGAGCCAACGCACGCTGTACGAAAGCGGCGACCTCGCGCTGTTACTGTCCGCGCCGGTCCAGGGGCGGAGCGTGTTGCGCGCCAAGCTGCTCGGCATCGCCGCGACGATCGCGCTGACCTATGCCGTGCTGCTGTTGCCGATCGTCCTCCCGGTCGCGATCCTTGGGCATCCACGGCTGTTCGGGCTGGTTGCGCTGCTGATCGCGCTCGCGCTGGTCGCCGCGTCGCTCGGGCTCGCGCTGACGCTGCTGATCGCGACGCTTGTCGGCCCGCGCGCGGCGCGCACCGTTGGGCAAGTCGTCGCGGCGGTGATGGGGGGCGGGCTGTTCCTCGTCACGCAATTGCTCCCGCGCGACGAAGGCCGCACCGGCACGTTCGGCGCGCTGTTCGCCCGGCTGCGCGACGCCGGGATCGGTACTTCGGGCGCAAGCGGCGTGCCCGGCCAGGCCGCGTTCGGCGATCCTGTCGCTGTCATGATCGTGCTGGGCTTCGGGATCGCTGCGTTCGCGGCGGCGGGTGCGACGCTCGAACGCGCGTTCCTGTCTGGCTATCTCGACGGCACCGCACGCCATTCGCGCCGCCGCCCGACCGGGCGCGCGAGCGCACGGCTGTTCCGTTCGGGCCTGACGCGCACGGTGTTCGCCAAGGAGTGGACGTTGCTGGTGCGCGACCCGGCGCTCGCCTTCCAGATCGTGCTCCGAATGATCTATCTGGCGCCGCTGTGCCTCGGGCTGTTCGGCGGGCGGCATGCGCTGCCGATTCCCGCCGGGCTCGCCTTCGCAAGTGTGCTCATCACCAGCCAGCTCGTCGGCAGCTTCGCGTGGCTGACCGTTTCGGCGGAGGATGCGCCCGACTTGCTCAGCGTCGCGCCGGTCGCCCGCGCGCAGGTCGACCGCGCCAAGCTGCTCGCCGCCTTCGCGATCGCCGCGCCGTTCGCCTTGCTGTTGCCGATCGTCATCGCGCGCGAGACGTTGCTGGGGGCGGTCATCACGCTGGGGATGACGCTGCTCGGCGGCGGGGCTGCGGGCTATGTCGAGCTCAAACTCGGCAAGCCGGCCAAACGCGGCGCGTTCAACAAGCGCCGCGCCGGGTCGGTGGTTGCAGGACTCCTGTCGATCCTGGTCGCGCTCGTGTTCGGCGGCGGTGCGGCGGGGCTGGTGTTCTGGGTCAGCGGGGGGATGGCCGGGGCGGGGTGAACGCGAGCATGGCCGCATTGCCGCTTCCGGATCATCCCCACGCGCCATGCCCACGCGCGACCTCGGGGTGGGGGAGGGCCTTGTCGCTCCGCATGGACCGGCCTAGACAGGGGACGCTCTTGGGAGATTTCGAAATGATCCAGCGTCCCCGCTAAAGCGGAACGGCATTCGCCCGCGGACCCGTCCGCGCGCCCTGGACTCCTATTTCGAGCATGTCATGCACCGACTGAACAACAAGACCTGCGTCGTCACCGGCGCCGCGCGCGGCATCGGCCGGGCAATCGCACATCGCTTTCATGAGGAAGGCGCCATCGTCATCGTCACCGACAAGGACGCGGTAACGGGGGCCGCCGCCGCCGCCGAGATCGGCTGCCGGTTCGAACGGCTCGACGTTTGCGAGGAAGCGGACTGGCTGCACCTCGCCGACATCGTCCCGGTCGCCGACGTGGTCGTCAACAACGCGGGCGTGACCGGGTTCGAGGCGGGCATGGTGCCGCACGATCCCGAACATGCCAGCCTGGCGGACTGGCGAGCGGTCCACCGAGTCAATCTCGACGGGACCTTCCTCGGCTGTCGCTATGCGATCGGGGCGATGAAACGGGCAGGGACCGGCTCGATCATCAACATCTCGTCCCGCTCGGGGATGGTCGGCATCCCCGGTGCGGCAGCCTATGCCGCATCCAAGGCCGCCATCCGCAACCACAGCAAGACGGTCGCGCTCTATTGTGCGCAGCAGGGGTGGCGGATCCGGTGCAACTCGGTGCATCCGGCTGCGATCCTGACCCCGATGTGGGAGCCGATGCTCGGAACCGGTCCCGATCGGGAGGCCCGGATGCAAGCGCTGGTGGCAGAAACGCCATTGCAGCGGTTCGGCACGCCGGACGAGGTCGCCGCGGTCGTCCTGATGCTGGCATCGGACGAAGCGACCTATGTCACCGGGACCGAACTCCACATCGATGGCGGCCTGCTCGCTGGCGCCGCCGCGTCGCCTGGGTGACGCGGCGGCGGCGGCGCGCGCTTATGCCGCGCGCTGCGCCAGTGCCGCTGCCGCTTCGTCCATCAGGCTCGCAAGGATCTCGGCGACGGGTTCTTCCTTCGTCACCATCCCGACCGACTGGCCCGCCATCACGCTGCCATGCTCGACGTCGCCGTCGATCACCGCGCGGCGCAAGGCGCCCGCCCAGTAATGCTCGATCTGCAACTGCGCCTCGAGCATCGCGACCTTGCCCTCGTCGAGCGACAAGGCGACTTCGCGCTGCTTGGCGGTGAACAGCTCGGCACCCGCATTCTTGAGCGCGCGCACCGGGATCACGGGGAGGCGCGAGTCGAGCTGGACGCTCGCCACCGCGTCGCGCGCTGAAGCGCGCAGGAACGCCTTCTTGAAATTGGCGTGCGCGATGCTCTCGGTCGCGCAGACGAAGCGCGTGCCGAGCTGGACGCCCGCCGCGCCCATGTCGAGATAGGCAGCGATCGCCTCGCCGCGCCCGATCCCGCCCGCGACGAACACCGGCACCTTGTCCGCGACTTCGGGGAGGATTTCCTGCGCGAGCACGCTGGTCGACACCGGGCCGATATGCCCGCCCGCTTCCATCCCCTCGACGACGAGCGCGTCGACGCCGCTGCGGATCAGCTTCTTGGCAAGGCTCAGCGCAGGCGCGAAGCAGATGAGTTTCGCGCCCGCCCCGGACGCCGGCCCCTTGATCTTGTCGATCGACCCCGTCGGCGGCAATCCACCCGCCAGCACGACATGCCCGACCTGGTGGCGCGAACAGATCTCGATCAGGTCGGTCAGCGCGGGGTGCATGGTGATCAGGTTCACCCCGAACGGCTTGTCGGTCAGCAATTTGGTCGCGGCAATCTCGCGGTCGAGCAGTTCCGGGGTCATCGCGCCGCATGCGATCAGCCCGAATCCGCCCGCGTTCGAGATCGCGGCGACGAGGTTGCGCTCGGACACCCACGACATCGCGCCGCACACGATCGCGACCTCGCTGCCGAGGAACGCCGCGCCACGCGCCATGCGGCGCTGAAGGCGCTCTGCGCCGATCGAGGATGTCTGGTTCATGGGGACTGGCCTAGCCTTGAGCGGGGGTTTCGGGCAAGTGCCCCGGCATGCGACAGGAAATTGGTGAACTCACCTTCGATACGCCCGCCCAGGGCCTGCACGACTGTACCCGCGCGGTAAACCGCTGGGTCGCGGCGACCGGAATCACGACCGGGCTGCTGACCGTGTTCGTGCGGCATACGTCCGCCTCGCTGCTGATCCAGGAGAACGCCGCCCCCGCCGCGCGGCGCGACGTGGAACGCTATTTCGCGCGGATCGCGCCGGAGGATGCTGGGTACGAGCATGACGACGAAGGATCGGACGACATGCCCGCGCACCTCCGCGCCGCGCTGACCGCGACCACGCTGTCGATCCCGGTCGCAAACGGCGAGCCCGTGCTCGGCACCTGGCAGGGCATTTATCTGTTCGAACATCGCCGCACACCCCATCGCCGATTGCTCGCGGTTCATCTGATCGGGGACTGACCCCCGCCCCGTCGCGGGGAACTCTCCGCCTTGCCGAGGCGCTTGGCCCCCGATTCTCTCCCCTTCCTCTCGCCCGCTTGGAGCAACACCATGGATATCGGTTTCGTCGGACTCGGACTGATGGGTGGCCCGATGGCGGCCAATCTCGCCAAGGCGGGGCACCGCGTCGTCGCGTGGAACCGCTCGCCGGTGAAGCCGGAGGATGCCCCGGGCGTCACGATCGGCACTCTGAATGACGTGCTGCGCTGCGAAGCGGTGTTCACGATGCTGTCGGACGATGCCGCGATCAAGGCGGTGCTGCTCGATTCGGGCGCGCTCGACAGCGTGCAGCACGATCTCGTCCACGTCGTCACCGCGACGATCTCGGTCGCCTTTGCCAAGGAACTCGCCGCGGACCACGCACGGCGCGGGATCGGCTACGTCGCCGCCCCCGTGTTTGGCCGGCCCGATGCCGCCGCCGCCGCGCAGCTCAACGTCGTCGTCGCGGGCGACCCCGAAGCGGTCGCGCGCGTCCAGCCGCTGCTCGAGACGCTGTCGAGCAAGGTCTGGCCGCTCGGCCCAGACGCGAGCAGCGCGAACGCCGCCAAGATCGCGGGCAACATGATGATCACCATGGCGATCGAGGCGATGGGCGAGGCGTTCGCGCTGGTCGGCGACAATAATGTCGACAAGGCCGCGTTCCTCGATCTCATGACGGGGACGCTGTTCGGATCGAAGGCGTACCAGAATTACGGCCCGAAGATCGTGTCCGAGGATTTTACGCCGGGCTTCCGGATGAAGCTTGGGCTCAAGGATCTGCGCCTTGCGACCGAACTGGCGGACGCGGCGAACGTCACGCTCCCCGTGCTCGATGCGATCCGTACCCGGATGCACGACGCAGTCGAAGACGGAATGGCGGACCAGGACTGGTCTGGCATCGCCGCGCGTCCGTTTGCCGCCAAGCGGTAGCGCATTACCCGCCACGACCGTGGTTCCGGCCTCGGCACGAGCACATTCCGCCGTCTTTTCGCCGTCTTGCACCGACACGATGGCTGCAGGGAGACGATGGAATGGCGCTGCTGATGCTGATGATGCTTGCGCAGGCCACGATGGCGACCGACTTCGATCTCGCGCGCTCCGCCGCCCCCACGACGCGCGCCCGCTGCGGGGCCGCGGCGCAAACCGACGATATCGTGGTGTGCGGCGGACGGCGCGACCGCTTCCGCCTGCCGCTGCCGGTCGATCGCTCGGGCGAACCCAGTCGCAGCGACCAGGGAACCGGCATGGGCGCCCTCACACCCCCCACACCGTGCGGACTCTTCGCCGGGCAGCGCAAATGCGCCAAGCACGAAGCGCGGCTATACGGTTACGGCGGCGGGCGCGATCCGGTCACGTTGCTGTCGCGCCTCGCAACCAAGGCGCTCGACCCCGACTCCGACTGACTCAGGCGGCGTCCACCGCATCCAGCCCGTAAGCCGTATGCAGCACACGCACCGCGAGCTCGGTATAATCCTCCTCGATCAGCACCGAGACCTTGATCTCGCTGGTCGAGATCGCCTGGATGTTGATCCCGCGCTCGCCGAGCGTCGAGAACATCGTCGAGGCGACGCCCGCATGGCTGCGCATCCCCACGCCGACGACCGAGATCTTCGCGACGCGCGTGTCGTGCACCAGCTCGGCAAAGCCGATCTCGCCGCGCGCCTGGTTGAGCACCTCGATTGAGCGCGCGAGGTCTGCCGCGGGGACCGTAAAGGTCACGTCGGTCGAACGTGCGGCATGCGCGATATTCTGGATAATCATGTCGACGTTGATGTTGGCCGCCGCGAGCGGCGCGAAGATCGCCGCCACCGCGCCGGGCTTGTCGGGCACCGCGATCAGCGTGATCTTGGCTTCGTTCTTGTCGTGCGCGATGCCGGTGATGAGCTGGCTTTCCATATCGTCGATCTCCTCTTCGCCCACGATCATCGTGCCGGGTAATGTATCCGCCATCGGCGCGTCCTCGCCCGTGAAGGACGACAGCACCTGGACGCGCACGCCTTCCTTCATCGCCAGACCGACCGAGCGAGTCTGCAACACCTTTGCGCCGACGCTGGCGAGTTCCAGCATCTCCTCGTAGGTGACCTTCTTGAGTTTCCGCGCGCGCGGCACGATCCGCGGGTCGGTGGTGTAGACGCCGTCGACATCGGTATAGATGTCGCAACGGTCCGCCTTCATCGCCGCCGCCATCGCGACCGCCGACGTGTCGGAGCCACCGCGCCCGAGCGTGGTGACACGACCCTCGGCGTCGACGCCCTGGAACCCCGGGATCACCGCGACCTCGCCCGCGGCGAGGCTCGCCTCGAGCGCGGCCATGTCGATATTCTCGATCCGTGCCGAGGCATGCGCATCCGACGTCGCGATCGCGAGCTGCCAGCCGAGCCAGCTCCGCGCGGGCACACCCGCCGCCTGCAAAGCGATTGCAAGCAGGCCGGAGGTGATCTGCTCGCCCGCCGAGACGACGACGTCATATTCCTTGGGGTCGTACAAGGCCGATGCCTCGCGGCAGAAGCCGACCAGCCGGTCGGTCTCGCCTGCCATCGCCGAAACGACGACCGCAACCTGGTTGCCCGCCGCGACTTCGCGTTTGACTCGCGCGGCGACCGAGCGGATCCGATCGATCCCGGCCATCGAGGTGCCGCCGAATTTCATCACGATACGTGCCATGGTGCGGGTCACGAAGTCCTTGGGGTGGGGCTTGGGGTATTGGGGCCGTCCTGATAGGAAGCGGATATGGATAGCGCAACCGTAACGTCTGTAACCACTATCGACCCGGCCGAGGCCAAACACTTCGGCGCGATGGCGGCCGAGTGGTGGGATCCCAAGGGGTCTTCCGCGATGCTCCACCGATTGAATCCGGTGCGGCTGGGGTATCTGCGCACGCAGATCGACGCGCATTGGCATGGCGATGAAGCGAGCTTCACCCCGCTCGCGGGCAAGCGCGCGCTCGATGTCGGGTGCGGCGCGGGGCTGCTGTGCGAACCGCTTGCGCGGCTTGGCGCGGACGTGACCGGGCTGGATGCGGCGGCGGAGAATATTGCGGCGGCGCAAGTTCATGCTGGCGTGTCCGGGCTATCGATCGACTATCGCACGGGGAGCGTCGAGGATCTGGCGGACGCGACCTACGATCTGGTGACGAGCCTCGAAGTGATCGAGCACGTTACCGATACCGCGGGCTTCGTCGCCGGGTTGGCGCGCGCGCTTGCGCCGGGCGGGGTGCTGGTGCTGTCGACTCCCAACCGCACCGCCTTGTCGCGGCTGGCGTTGATCACCTTTGCCGAGGGCAGCGGAACGATCCCGCGCGGGACGCACGACTGGAACAAGTTCCTGACGCCGGACGAGCTGACGCCGCTGGTGGAGGCGGCGGGGCTGCGCGTGGTCGACGTGCGCGGTCTGGCGTTCTCGGTGGCGAAGGGCTTCGTGCTGAGCGACGACACCAGCCTCGATTATTTCGTGACCGCGGTGCGCGGCTGAGGGAAGCTTAGGCTTCTGCTGCGAACATCGTGGCGCGCGACTGACGTCCTTCCTTGCGGGGCGGGGAGCAGCCCGTTTTTCCTCCCCTCCCTGGAAGGGAGGGAGCGGGGGTGGGTAGGCCCGAGGCGGCGCCCTCCGCATGTCACGAGACGCTCCACGTCCGCGCTCCGGGTGAGCGACCCACCCCCAACCCCTTCCTTCCAGGGAGGGGAGGCGCGTTGCTGCGTGGTGCGGGGCCCCGGGACCGCGACTAACCTTCCTCCCCTCCCTGAAAGGGAGGGGCCGGGGGTGGGTTGGCCCGCCGTGGCATCCTCCACCCGACCCGCGCCACCCCCTCATCCACCGATCAGCGAATCACCCCGATCTTCCGCCCGAGCCACCGCGCCGCCGCCTCCGGCGTTTCCTTCGCGTCATCCCGGTCCACGCGGTAATTCGCGGCGCGCATCGCCTCCACCGACACCCGCCCGATCAGCGGCTGCACCGCCGCGAGGAATTTCGCATCGCGCGCATGCGCCTTCCCGACCAGCACGATCGCGTCATAGCCGGGGATTGCCCCGCGCGGATCGCCGAGAACCGTCAATTGCTGCGCCGCGATCCGCCCATCGGAGGAAAAGGCCGAGATCACGTCCGCCTGCCCACTGTCGAGCGCGCGGTACATGAAGGTCGGATTGTACGCGCGCGCACTCGCGAAGCGGATCGGATAGGCGCGCTGGATCGCGGCCCATTCGGGACGCTCGAGGAACTCCAGGTCCGACCCGAACTTCAGCTGCGGCCCAGCGCGCACCAGATCGTCGAGCGACGCAACGCCCAGCTTGCGCGCTGCATCGCCCTTCATCGCAAAGGCATAAGCGTTCTCGAACCCGAGCGAGCCGAGCAATTTCACCCCGGAGGTCTTCGCGCTCCACGCCCCGATTGCCGCGACCATTGCCGCGCGCGGCGGCACGTCGCGGCGTTTCATCTCGTTCGCCCAGATCGTCCCGGCATAATCGACATAGATATCGATCGCGCCCGAGCTCACCGCGCCATAGATCACTGCGGAGCCGAGCCCGTCGCGATAGCGCACTCGATACCCCGCCTGCTCGAGCCGGTCGCCGATCAACCGTGCGAGAATATATTGCTCCGAAAAGTTCTTTGCGCCGATCGTCACGACCGTGCCGTGCGTCGGCCACAACGGTGCAAGTGCAAGCAGCACGCTCGCGATCAGCACCCCGCCCGCGCCGAGCGCAAGCCCGCGCCGCCGCCGCGCGATCGCGTGTTCGATCATGCCGAGCAGCGCATCGACCGCCAACGCCAGCGCCGCCGCGCTGAAACACCCCGCCAGCACCAGCGCCCAATTCTGCGTCTGGAGCCCCGCGAAGATCATGTCGCCAAGGCTCGGCTGGCCGACCGTGGTGGACAGCGTCGCCGCACCGATCGTCCACACCGCGGCGGTGCGGATCCCCGCCATCAGCACCGGCGCGACGAGCGGCGCCTCGACCAGCCGGAGTTTCTGCCACGGCGTCATCCCAACGCCGTCCGCCGCCTCGATCACTGCCGGGTCGATCCCGGCAAGCCCGGTCACGCCGTTGCGCAGGATCGGCAGCACCGCATACAACGACAGCGCGAGCAGCGACGGGAGGAAGCCGAGCGCGGGAATCCCCCCGCCGACCAGCCCCGACACGAACAGCAGCAGCGGATAGAACAGCGCGAGCAGCGCGAGACTCGGGATCGTCTGGACGAGACTCGCCACCCCCAGCGTGACGCGCGCGACGCGCGGCGAGCGCCCCGACCAGATCGCGAGCGGCAGGCTGATCGCGAGTCCGAGCACCAAAGCGGCTGCAGACAGCAGCAAATGTGCCGCGAGCAGGTCGGGCACGCGCGTCATCGCGTCGAAAAACGGCCCGGTCATGCGCTTTTTCCGGTCGATTCTGCAGCAAGCGCGCGCATCCGCGCCGCCTGATCGCGCGGGATTGCGACCAATGCCTGCGCAACCGGCCCGCCTTTTCCGCCCAGAAGGGCGCGCGGGGTTTCATCTGCGACGATCCGCCCGGCGTCCATCACCAGCACACGGTCGGCGAGGATCAGCGCCTCCGCCATGTCGTGCGTCACCATGATCGTGGTGAGCCCGAGCCGGTCGTGCAGCGCGCGGATCGCATGCCCCAACTGGTCGCGCGTGACGGGATCGAGCGCCCCGAACGGTTCGTCCATCAGCATCAGCCCCGGCGCAGTGGCGAGCGCCCGCGCCACCCCGACCCGCTGGCGCTGCCCGCCCGACAGCGCCTCGGGCAATCGCGTCGCGAAATCCCGCGGCAGATCGACCAGGTCGAGCAATTCGTCGACGCGCGCCGCATCGTGCGGGATTCCCGCCAGCCGCAGCCCGATCGCGATGTTCTCAGACACCGTCATATGGGGGAATAGCCCAATGTTCTGAAATACATAGCCGATCTTGCGGCGCAGCATCGGGGCGTGCTCGGCGGCAACGTCCGCGCCCGCGATGCGTGTGCAACCTTCGCTTGGTTCGATCAGCCGGTTGATCATCTTGAGCAGCGTCGATTTGCCCGATCCCGAACTCCCAACCAGCGCAACGAAGCTCCCGCCCGCGATCTCGATCGAAACGCCGTCCACCGCAACGGTGCCGCCGGGGTAGCGTTTGGTCACGGCATCGAACGCGACGGCCGGGCCGGAAGGGGAGGATTGCGCCATTGGCCTGCTTGTGCGGGACGGGTCGGCGGGCGTCAAACCCGACGTGACCACCCCGGGCTTGTCCGAAGGGCCACGGTGCCGCAAACCGCTTGCAACAGTCCGCGCTTGCCGGTGGAAGCCGGGAAAAGCCCGGCAAATGGGAGGGATACGATGCAACAGGCGATCTTTATCACCGGCGGTGGATCGGGGATCGGCCAGGCAACCGCAAAACTGTTCGCCGCGCGTGGCTGGCGAGTCGGGTTGGCGGACGTCAACCGACAGGGGCTCGCGGAGACGGCCGCGCTGCTGCCCGCCGGCACCGCCGAGACCTACGTCATGGACGTCCGCGACCGCGATGCCTGGCGCATCAGCCTCGACGCCTTCACCGCGACCACCGGGGGCCGGCTCGATGTGCTGTTCAACAACGCCGGGATCGGCACCGGGGGACCGATCGTCGACATGAGCTTCGAGGATCTCGACCGCGTCGTCGCGATCAACCTCGTTGGCGTGCTCAACGGGGCGAAGATCGGTTTCGCCTATCTGGCGCGGACCCCGGGCGCGTGCCTGCTCAACACCGCGTCCGCATCGGCCATCTACGGGTCATCGGGGCTGCCGGTCTATTCCGCGACCAAGTTCGGGGTCCGAGCGCTGACCGAGGCGCTCGACGGGGAATGGTATGGGGCGGGCGTCAAGGTGCGCGACATCGTCCCGAGCTTCATCGACACGCCGCTTCTCCATGCGCCCGCTGGCGGCAGCAACCGGTCGATCCGCGAGGTCGTGACGGGCGCGGGGCTCGAACTGACCGGGGTGGATGTGGTCGCGCAAGCGGCATGGGATGCGGTCCATGGCGACCGCGTCCATACCTTCGTCGGCAAGACCGCGGATCGCATGGCGTTCGCCGCGCGCTGGCTTCCGGGTCGGCTGCGCAAATCGATGCGCCGGACCCTCAAGGCCTAGAACCCGGCGGCTTATCGCGGGGCCAGGAGACGTCCAGCCCGTCACCCCGCTTGCGGGATGACGGGCCGCTGGCCTCAGGCGTCGACGTCCATGCCTGGAGCCGGATCGCCTGCCTTCTTTGCGGCTTCGTAGCGTTCGATCGCCTCGATCACGACCTTGCGCGCTTCGTCGCGGTCGCCCCACTTGCCGACGCGGACCCACTTCTTCTTTTCCAGGTCCTTATAGTGGGTGAAGAAGTGCTCGATCTGCTCGAACACGATCTCGGGCATGTCGCCGCGCTCGTTGACGTTCGAATAATATGGGAACGTCGAATCGACCGGCACGCAGACGAGCTTCTCGTCGCCGCCGGCTTCGTCTTCCAGGTTGAGCACCGCGATCGGGCGCGCGCGAACGACGCAGCCCGGAATGAACGGCGAGCGCGCGACGACCAGCGCGTCGAGCGGATCGCCGTCGGGCGACAGCGTGTGCGGCACGAAGCCGTAGTTCGCCGGGTAGCGCATCGGCGTGTGGAGAATGCGGTCCACGAACAGCGCGCCCGACGCCTTGTCGAACTCATACTTCACCGGCTCGCCACCGGTCGGAACCTCGATGATGACGTTGAGGTCGTCGGGTGGGCTCTTCCCGACCGGGATCATATCGATGCGCATGGGAGGTCCTGTCTTGTTGATATGGGTTAATGTCTTGGTAAGCGTACTGTCTGCCCCTTAGCGGGGCATCAGCAGACGATCCAGACCACCCTCTCCGGTCCCGCTCTTCTCGAGCCGCGGATAGCGCAGTCCATCGTGATAATCGATGTTGACAGACTTGATCGAGTCGTTCGCCTTGATCAACAGCGTGATGGGCGTCTTCGTCGTTTTTGCCGCGGTAATTGCGGCCTTTAGGGCTGTGTCCGAATAGGCTGTCCCGTTGACCGCGACGATGCTGTCACCCACCGTGATCCCGGCCTTGAACGCGGGGCTGTCCCAACCGACGCCCGTCACGCCACCCTCTTTATTGAGTGTGGTCCCGATCGAATAGGTCAGGTCGGTGGTCTTGCGTGTCGCCTCGGCGTTCTTGAACGAAAGCGTCGGTTCGGCGGTGTAGACGAGCTTGTAGCCGTTCGCTTCGAAGCCGGTGATCGGCGCCCGCGCGCCGGTTTCGGTCAGTCTCTTCGTCAGCAGGCCTGCCCAGTCATACGGCTGGATCGCCTGGAGCGTCTTGACGACATCGTCGAACGTATAGGTCACTTGGCCGTAGTCGCCGTCCTTCAGCCCGAAGAAGGCGCGGCCGAAGTCGTCGATCGACTTCTTTCCGCCGGATTGCTTGCGGAGGATCGAATCGACCTCCATCCACACCAGAAGGCCTTCATTGTAATAATCCTCCGACCGCTGATAGCTCAGCCAGCCCTTGGGACGACGCTGCGAGATCACCGGATCGTTGGTCGTGTCCACCATGTCGCGCCATTCACGCGCCGGACGGTTGTCGAGGCTGGCGAGGATCATCGCGTACATGTCCAGCGTGTCCTGTTTCGAGACGATGCCGGACCGCGCCTGCAACACATAGCCCCAGAACTGGGTCTGCCCTTCGTACACCCACAACAGGCTACCGCGCATCGGCGTGCGGAAATCGGGGGTCCACAGGTCCGCGCCGCGACGGAATTTGCCGTCCCAGCTGTGATTATACTCGTGCGGGAGCAGGTTGCGCGGCCCGGGCCCGTCGTTCCATTTGGTGAAGTAGCCGAGCTTCACGCCGTCTTCGGACGAGCGGTGATGCTCGAGCCCGATTCCGCCCATCAGGTCCGAAATCGACAACAGGAATTCGTAGGTGTCGTAATGCTGTGATCCGTACAGCTTTACCGCTTGCTCGACGAGCCGCTTGTGCGCTGCGATCTGCTCGGGCGTTGTTGCGAGTTCGGCGGCGGAGTCGGCGTAAACGTCGAGGTTGACGCGCGGGCTCAGCGCCCACTGCTTGTAATAGCGCCCTGCGAGAACCGGAGAATCGACCAGCACTTCGTAATTGGTCGGTTCGTAGGTGTAGGTAGCGCCGGTTGCCTTGGACGGCAAGCCCGACGAGGCGGTAAAGCCCGCGGGATAGGTGACCGTCGCCTTGACTGGGATTTGCCGGGTGAAATAGCCCGCCGGGTAAAGGCTCATCGAATTCCACTGGAGCCGCAGCATGTCGGGCGTCATCACGACCGACCCCTGGTCTGCTTGCGTCGCGGACAAGAACTGCAGGTCGATATCGAGCTGGGTCACGCCCGCGGGAACGTCGATATGGAAGGCATAGACGTCGACCGGATCGCGCGTCCACGCGAGCTCCTTGCCCCCGCCGCGGATGTGCAGCCCCGCGAGCTTGTCGAGCTGTCCGGTCGGCGAGTGATTGCCGGGCAACCATTTCGGGAACAGCAGCGTCATCGCGCCCGCGCGGACTCCGGTCAGCGTCTCGCGCGTCTTGAAGATGCCGCGCGTCGTATCGGTCGCGTCGATCGCGAGCGTCATCGTGCCGGGGAAGGGGGTGTCCTGCGCGGCGGGGATGGTGTCGACGAACGGCACGGGCTGCGGCTTCGAGTTTTCGGCAAGCACCGGGGATGTGGTGGACAGCAACACGGCGGTAATCGCGATGCGACGGATCATAGAGCGACTTTCAATGGGGGGCAGGGAATGCTGTTACAGTGACTTAATCGGGCAAAGCGGCTTGCGTCCAGCCCGTCAACCACCACCGCTACTGCTGCCCAGCACGTTGATGGTGAAGGCGAGTACGCCGATATTGAAGAGAAAGGCCGCGAGCGAATGGCCCAATACGGTCCGGCGCACGCGCCGAGAGGAAATTTCGACGTCGGAGGTCTGGAAGGTCATGCCCAGCGTGAAGCTGAAATAGAGGAAGTCCCAATAATCGGGTTCGTCGCACTTGGGGAAATCGATCCCGCCGCGGTCTTTCCCGTCCTCGTCGCAATCTGAATAGAACAGATGCGCGTAATGCATCGCGTAGACGGTGTTCGAGAACAGCCAGGCGATCACCAGCGTGCCGATGATCAGCAGCGTGCCGACCAGATTGGTTTTGCCCTGCGTTTCCTTGAACACCGCCGTCAAAATCACGAGCATCGTGAGTCCGGTCAGCACCAGCAGCCCGGCCCGATTGGCATCGTTCGCGGAGGCCTGGCGCCGCATCTGCCCGGCCTCACCCCGCCGTAGCAATGTCGCGATCGTGATCAGGAACACGGTGCCGGCGACATCGAACGCTACCATCGTGCCGCGGCCCCAGCCGAGCGGCGGAATCGCGACGAACACACCGGCCACGAACAGCAGCGTGAACAGAATGAAGCGGGGGGGAGCAACCGTGTTGCCGATGTCGAGGGCCATGCGCGGGGGTGTCGCAGAGCTTGCGCGAGGCCGCAATCCCGTCCCTGCCAACCGGCACCTTCATGGCGCACTTGTCATGAAGTGGGGTATGGAGCGCCGACGAAGCGACAAGCATCTGGCGCAAAGGGCGGGGCTCGCCTAGAGAATCGCGGGTTATGGCACGTATCGAAACCCCCAAGCGCATTCGCGGCACGCAGGACATCTTTGGCGACGAGCAGCGTCGCTTCACCCGCGTGGTCGAGGCGTTTGATCGCGTCCGCAAGCTGTACTGCTTCCAGCGCGTCGACATTCCCGTGTTCGAAAGCACCGCGGTGTTCGCGCGTTCGCTCGGCGAGACGACCGATGTCGTCTCGAAGGAAATGTACACGTTCGAAGATCGCGGCGGCGATTCCCTGACGCTGCGGCCCGAATTTACCGCCGGGCTGGCGCGTGCCTATCTGACAGAGGGCTGGCAGCAATATGCGCCGCTCAAGCTCGCGACGCATGGCCCGGTGTTCCGCTACGAACGCCCGCAAAAGGGGCGCTTCCGCCAGTTCCATCAGATCGACGCCGAAGTGATCGGCGCGGCCGAGCCTGCCGCAGACGTCGAATTGCTCGTGCTCGCGGACCAGTTGCTCCACGATCTCGGGATCGCGGATGGCGTGACGTTGCAGCTCAACACTCTTGGGGATGCCGAAACCCGCGACGCATGGCGCGCGGCATTGATCGCGCATTTTACCGCACACAAGGATTCGCTGTCGGAGGACAGCGTCGCGCGTCTGGAACGCAACCCTTTGCGTATCTTGGATTCCAAGGACCCGAGAGACCGACCCGTTGCCGATGCAGCTCCCGATATCGATGCGTATCTGACGGTGGAGGCGCGCGCGTTTTTCGATGCCGTCACGGCAGGGCTCGACGCAGCTGGCGTTGCGTGGACGCGCAACGCGCGGCTGGTGCGCGGGCTCGATTACTATCGCCACACCGCGTTCGAGTTCGTCACCGACCGGCTGGGCGCGCAGGGCACCGTGCTTGCTGGCGGCCGCTATGACGGGTTGATCGGTTCGCTCGGTGGCCCGGAGACGCCGGGCGTTGGGTGGGCTGCGGGGATCGAGCGGCTGGCGATGCTGCTCGAGGAGCCTGCGGTCGAAGGTCCGGATGTTGTCGTTGTTGCAGAAACTGACGAGTTTGAGCTTGCTGCTCTCAAGATGACCACCGGATTGCGCCGCGCTGGCTATTCCGCGGCAACAGTGATGAGTGGCAGTTCCAAGAAGCGCTACGACAAGGCGGTAAAGATGGATCCGGCATGGACCGTCGTACTCTCGCGGAGAGAGGGTAAAGTCAGCCTCGCTGAACGCGGGTATAGAGGCTCATTCAACCTTGAGAGTTTCAGAACCATCCTCGATCCGATTCACAACGAGCTAGCATGACCTCGATCTCCCCCGAACGGATCGCGCAGATCGAGGCGCGACGCGATGAGCTGTCCGCGTTGATGGCGACCGGCGATCTCCCGTCCGATCGTTTCGTGGCGGTGTCGAAGGAATATGCCGAGCTCGAACCCGTCGCGCGCGCGGCGGGCGAAGTGCGGCGGTTGCGCGCCGAGCTTGGCGTGCTCGCGGGCATGGAAGCGGACGACGACCCCGAGATCAAGACGATGGCGCGCGAAGAGATCGAGGCGATCCGCAGTACGCTCCCGGACGCAGAACGCGCGCTCTCGCTGTCGCTGCTACCGCGCGATGCCGCGGACGAACGCGCCGCGATGCTTGAGATTCGCGCCGGGACCGGTGGCGACGAGGCTGCGCTCTTCGCCGCCGACCTGTTCCGCATGTACCAGCGCTATGCCGAAGGGCAGGGGTGGAAAGTCGAGCTGATCTCCGCCTCCAGTTCCGAAAGCGGCGGGTTCAAGGAAGCGATCGCCTCGGTCGAGGGCAAGGGCGTGTTCGCCAAATTGAAGTTCGAAAGCGGTGTCCACCGCGTCCAACGCGTTCCCGCGACCGAAGCACAGGGGCGGATCCACACCTCCGCAGCGACGGTGGCAGTGCTGCCCGAGGCGGAAGAAGTCGACGTCAAAATCGACGATAAAGATCTGCGGATCGACGTCTATCGGTCGTCGGGGCCGGGCGGACAGTCGGTAAACACGACCGATTCAGCAGTAAGAATCGTCCACATCCCGACCGGCCTCGTCGTGATCCAGCAGGACGAGAAGTCGCAACACAAGAACCGCGCCAAGGCCATGAAGGTCCTGCGAACGCGCCTCTATGAGGCCGAGCGCGAGCGGCTCCACACCGAACGCGCCGGCGCGCGCAAATCAATGGTCGGGTCGGGCGACCGGTCGGAGCGGATTCGCACCTATAATTTCCCGCAGGGACGCGTCACCGATCACCGGATCAACCTGACGCTGCATCGTTTGCCGGAGATCTTGCAGGGGGAAATGGAAGAGTTGCTCGGCGCTTTGATTTCGCAGGATGAAGCGGAGCGGCTGGCGTCGCTGGATGGCTGACGGTGTACGCGCGGCGTTGGCGTCTGCAGCCCAACGGCTCGCCGTGTTCAGCGAAACCCCGCGGCTCGATGCCGAGGTGCTGATGGCGCATGCGCTCGCTATCCCACGCGAACGCCTGTTGCTCCATCATCTGGACGCCGCTGTTCCCGAAACCTTTGCCAGGCTGCTCGCCCGGCGGCTCGATCATGAACCGATCGCGTATATCACCGGATGTCGCGCCTTCTGGACGATCGAACTCGCGGTTGGCCCTGGCGTGCTCGTCCCGCGCGCGGACAGCGAAACGCTGATCGAAGCGGCGGTGGCGCATTTCTCCAATGTCGCTCCCGAGCGGATCCTCGATCTTGGCACCGGTCCAGGAACCTTGCTGCTTGCGGCGCTTGCGGAATGGCCCGGCGCAACCGGAGTCGGCGTGGATCAATCCGCCGAAGCGCTCGACTTTGCCCGGCGCAACGCGGCGCTCCTCGGTCTAGCGGATCGTGCCAGCTTTGCCTTGGGCAATTGGGCGGGAGGGCTGGTCGGACCGTACGACCTGATCCTCGCCAACCCGCCCTATATCGGCACGACCGAGCGTCTCCCGCGCGAAGTGGTCGAGCATGAACCCGGCGGCGCGTTGTTTGCCGGGGCCGACGGGCTGACGGACTATCGCAGGCTCGTGCCGCAATTGCGCGCGCTGCTTGCCCCCGGCGGTGCCGCTATCCTTGAGATCGGCGCAACCCAGAGCGAGGCGGTAACAGCGCTCCTTGCGGCAGAGTGGTTTCACGTCGCCGTCCGCCACGATCTCGGCGGCCACCCGCGCGCTTTGATCGCGACACTGACATCGTGACGGATCGCCGGACTTTTCCAATATTCCGCTTGGAGAATGCGCGGCAAACCGCTATTGCAGGCCCTAGGGGCACGCATTTTCATCGTAATGTGTTGAAAATGGGCTGTTGCCCGCTCCCTTCGTCATGCAGTCGCCCGGTCCGGCGACGCTGGCAAGCGCGCTTCGCCGACGTTCGGCGGTCGGTGCGCGAAGGGCATTTGCATCCATATTTCTGGAGCACGACCCGGTTGGTTTCCAAGGACAGGACAACAAGAACTTGATCAACAATCGTCAGGCCGGTCGCCGTCGCGGCCGTGGCGGGCAGCAGCAGCGCTCGCAAGGTGGCAATCCGGGACGTCTCGACACCGGGAATCGCATCGACAATCGCGCGCGCGGCAATGCGGCGCAGTTGCTCGAGAAATATAAGACGCTGGCGCGCGACGCCCAGATGCAGGGTGACCGCGTCAACGTCGAATATTATCTGCAGTTTGCCGACCATTACTTCCGTGTGCTGGCCGAAACTCGTGCGCGCATCGAAGAGAATGGTGGCCCGGTCCAGCGCCGCATCCAGGGCGCGACCCTCGACGAGGACGATACCGAGTTCGAGGACGAGGGCGAACGTATTCTCCCTGCCGAGCAAGCACGCGGCGGCCAGAACGGCTATCGTCAGGACGGACGTCAGGACGTACGTCAGGACGGCAACCGTTCCGAAGGCAACCGTCAGGACAACAATCGCTCCGACACCAACCGTCAGGATGCGTCGCGTCAGGACGGTGGTCGCCAGGATGGATATCGCCAGGACAATGGCCGTCAGGACGGCAATCGTAACGAACCGCGGCAGGATACGCGCGGCGACGGCGATCGTGGATATCAGCGCAACGGCAACCGCGCGAACGCCGAGTTGCAGAATGGCAACGTGGATTCACGCGGCAGCGAAGAACAGAACGATCGTCCACGTCGCGGACAGAACGGATCCGGTCAAAACGAAGGTGGTTCCGATCGTCAGCGCGACCAGCCACGCGGCACCGAGGATCGCTACGTCCAGGCAGAGGAGCCGACGCTCGATCTCCCGCCCGTAAGCGAGCAGGCGGTGGTTTCTGAGCAGCCCGAGGCTCATCAGATCGAAGCAGCGCCGACCGAGGCGGTCGAGCCGCCACGTCGCGGGCGTGGCCGTCCGCGTCGTGATGCCGCCGTCGTGCCCGCAGCTGCTTCAGCGGAACGCAAGGATGAGCCCGACGACAACAGCTTTTCGGCCGATTTGCTGCCGCCGTCGCTTAACGTTTCGGCGGTTGTTCCGAACGAGTCTGACGTCGACGGTGTCGAAAAGCCGCGCCGCCGTCGTGGTCGTCCGCCAATCGTGCGCGAAACCGACCCGGTTGCCTGAAGGCCGTTGACCGCCCGGAAGAATCCGGGCGGTCACCCGCTCGGCTTCCTTTCTTCGTAATCAATCCAAATCGTCAATCGACTCGTCATGGCCGCTTCCCGAACTGAGGAAGACGAGCCCCATCAGCGCCGCGGCGAGCATGATCGATCCGCCCGCCCCGCCGATCACCGCCAGTGTAGCGACCCAACCGAGTGGCCCGTACACGTGTTCAAGGATCAGGATCGCGCCCGCGATAAACACGATCGCGACTACGCCCATCCAGCCCAATATCCGGCGATACCGCGCCCAAGCGAACGCGGCATAGGCGGGATCATCGAGTCCTGAACGTTTCGCCATGCTTCCCATTGCCGTGCAAACGTGAAACTCTCAAGCGGCTGGAGACTCACCAACGAGCGAAGCGGGAGAGTGGAATGACGATCGGAGCCATTTTGGGCGGCAAGGGCCGCGAGGTCATATCGGTTACGGCGGACCAGAGCGTTCGCGCAGCGGTCGCGCTGCTTGCCGAAAGTCGGATTGGCGCTGTGCCGGTCCTGGAGGGCATGCGTGTCGTCGGCGTCTTTTCGGAACGTGACGTGATCTACGCCGTCGCCGAGCACGGTAACGATGCCTTGGTGCGGACCGTCGCCGACATCATGACGGCGCCCGCCATTACCGTTGGTCCTGAAGAAGCGGTGATCGGCGCACTTTCGCTGATGACGCGGCGCCGGATCCGACATTTGCCGGTGGTAGAAGGGGATCAGGTCGTCGGCATGGTATCGATCGGCGACCTCGTCAAATACCGCATCGACCGGATCGAAGCAGATGCAGAAGCCATGCGCAGCTACATCCAGTCCGCCTAACCCGGCCGAGTGGGCGGCAACAGCGGAGTCAGGGGTGGGTAGATGGCGCACAGGGGGGATTCAGGGTTTTCCCTCGGATGCCGAGCTCATGCATCCAGCCTTCGGCGCGAACACCAAACGTCGGTTACGCTTTGGCGTTCATCGAATCGGTGGGACGTTTGCTTATCGTTGTGAAGACCTCCCGCAGCACAGTCCGCGCGAACAGCCCAAGCCAACCTGCATACAGCGCCGCGCC
>NZ_JBEPNS010000001.1:0-177500 GCF_040546365.1 Sphingomonas sp. PvP055 | reverse complement strand
GGCGGGTGCTAAGGTCCGTCGTCAAAAGGGAAACAGCCCTGACCTACAGCTAAGGTCCCCAAGTCGTGTCTAAGTGGGAAAGCATGTGGAACTTCCAAAACAACCAGGAGGTTGGCTTAGAAGCAGCCATCCTTTAAAGAAAGCGTAACAGCTCACTGGTCTAATCAAGAGGTTCTGCGGCGAAGATGTAACGGGGCTCAAGACACGCACCGAAGCTTAGGGTGTGCCATTTATATGGTACGCGGTAGCGGAGCGTTCCGTAAGCCTGTGAAGCGATCTGGTAATGGGTCGTGGAGGTATCGGAAGTGCGAATGCAGACATGAGTAGCGATAAAAAGGGTGAGATGCCCTTTCGCCGAAAGACCAAGGGTTCCTGCGCAAGGCTAATCCGCGCAGGGTGAGCCGGCCCCTAAGACGAGCCCGAAGGGGGTAGTCGATGGGAACCACGTTAATATTCGTGGGCCTGGTGGTGTGTGACGGATCTCGTGTGTTGTCGTCCCTTATCGGATTGGGACGGCCTCGAAGAGGTCCCGGGAAATAGCCCCACCGTATAGACCGTACCCGAAACCGACACAGGTGGTCAGGTAGAGTATACCAAGGCGCTTGAGAGAAGTGTCCTGAAGGAACTCGGCAAATTGCCTCCGTACCTTCGGAAGAAGGAGGCCCAACATAGGCGCAAGCTCTTGTTGGGGGCACAGGCCAGGGGGTAGCGACTGTTTAGCAAAAACACAGGGCTCTGCTAAGTCGGCTTCAAGACGACGTATAGGGCCTGACGCCTGCCCGGTGCCTGAAGGTTAAGTGGAGGGGTGCAAGCTCTGAAATGAAGCCCAGGTAAACGGCGGCCGTAACTATAACGGTCCTAAGGTAGCGAAATTCCTTGTCGGGTAAGTTCCGACCTGCACGAATGGCGTAACGACTTCCCCACTGTCTCCAGGACATGCTCAGCGAAATTGAATTCCCCGTGAAGATGCGGGGTTCCCGCGGTTAGACGGAAAGACCCCGTGCACCTTTACTGCAGCTTCAGAGTGGCATTAGGAAGAAACTGTGTAGCATAGGTGGGAGGCTTTGAAGCGTTGGCGCCAGCTGACGTGGAGCCATAGGTGAAATACCACCCTGTTTGTTTCTGATGTCTAACCTCGATCCATGAAACTGGATCAGGGACCCTCTGTGGCGGGTAGTTTGACTGGGGCGGTCGCCTCCTAAAGAGTAACGGAGGCGCGCAATGGTGGGCTCAGGACGGTTGGAAACCGTCTGTTAGAGTGCAATGGCATAAGCCCGCCTGACTGCGAGACTGACAAGTCGAGCAGAGACGAAAGTCGGTCATAGTGATCCGGTGGTCCCTCGTGGAAGGGCCATCGCTCAACGGATAAAAGGTACGCCGGGGATAACAGGCTGATAACCCCCAAGAGCTCATATCGACGGGGTTGTTTGGCACCTCGATGTCGGCTCATCACATCCTGGGGCTGGAGCAGGTCCCAAGGGTTTGGCTGTTCGCCAATTAAAGTGGTACGTGAGCTGGGTTCAGAACGTCGCGAGACAGTTTGGTCCCTATCTGCCGTGGGCGTCGAAATTTGAGAGGAGTTGACCCTAGTACGAGAGGACCGGGTTGAACATACCTCTGGTGTACCTGTCGTTCTGCCAAGAGCGCAGCAGGGTAGCTATGTATGGACGGGATAACCGCTGAAAGCATCTAAGCGGGAAGCCTCCCTCGAGATAAGATTTCATAGAGCCGTCAGAGACCATGACGTTGATAGATCGGATGTAGAAGTGGAGTAATCCATGGAGCTAACCGATACTAATTGCTCTATTCGCGCTTGAGAGTCCCACCATCAATGACAATCCTGGGAAACCAGATGTCGCTGTATGGCGGATGATCAAATGCAACGCCTGATTAACAACTACCATCTTCAGACCTACGTAAAGCGTGCACCGATTTTAAGATACGAACCCTCCGCTGTTCACCGGCTCCATTGCTTGGTGGCTATAGCGTCAGTGCCCCACCCGATCCCATCCCGAACTCGGCCGTGAAACCTGACTGCGCCCATGGTACTATCACTTAAGTGATGGAAGAGTAGGTCGTCGCCAGGCATTGAAGCCGGTGAGCAGCAAGTTCGTCTCGTATCTAAAGAACCCATTCACATGTCATCTACCCTCGTTCCCTAAGCGGAACCGTCGCGGGGTGGAGCAGCCCGGTAGCTCGTCAGGCTCATAACCTGAAGGTCACAGGTTCAAATCCTGTCCCCGCAACCAAACACAACACACAGCCTCGAACGCATCCGCGTCCGGGGCCTTTTTGCGTTTGCTGTCGAAATGCGTCCGTTCGTGGTGAAATCGCCGCCAGTCTCAGGCCGTTTGCTGCCGATCGACGTCGCTTCGTCGCCCGAAAACCGCAGTTTCGGGCGCATCGAACGACGCAGGGGCGATTGCGGGAAGCGCTCGAGCATACACACTCCGGACTCCGCAATACGAATGCTCATCCTATAAGCAACACCGGGCTGTAGGACATCGTATTTGCATCCGTCCGCCAAAGGGGATCATATGAAACCGTTCGAAACAGAGCGCCTCCGCATCCGGAACTTCGAACCGCACGATGGGGCCGATCTCCTCGCCTATCTCCACCAACCGACTTCACACTGCTTCATGGCCCTGGCGCTGGCCGATCTTGACGCGGCACGGTCCGAGGCGCGCGCGCGGAGCAGCAGCGATGATTATCTGGCGATCTGCCTCAAGGATGGCGGGCGGGTGATCGGTGATGTCTTCGGGGTCGCGGAACCGTCGGACACGGTGGACCAGTCGGATACGGTTGCGGTCGGTTGGAACCTCAACCCGCACTTCGGCAAGGCCGGATATGCGATCGAGGCGGCGCGAGGGTTGTTTGCAGATCTGTTCTCGGTACGGAACGCGCGGCGCCTCTACGCCTATGTCGACGAGGGGAACGCCGCGTCCGAACGGCTGTGCGAGCGACTGGGGATGCGCCAGGAGGGCGTCTTTCGCGAGTATGTGTCGTTTGTGAACGACGCACACGGCAAGCCGGTTTTCGAAAACACCAAACAATATGCGATATTGCGGCATGAATGGACGCGTGGCGCTGACGCCAGCCGCACCCCCGCCCCATAAAAATGGAAGACGGTGACGGGAGATCAGAAGCTTTTGTCGACTTTCGTTCGGACTGCCGTGTAACGATAGGTCGGAAAGGCAGCATGATGATCGACGAACCGGTACGAGAAGCACGCGGGGCGCGATTGGCCGTCTCCTTGTCGGGGACCAATCTGGCCCGCGCGAGCGACTATAATCAGCGCGTCGTGCTCCAGGCGATCCGGACGAGCACCGAGACGACGCGGGTCGACTTGTCCCGGACGACCGGGCTCACGCCGCCGACGATCGCCAACATCACGCGCAAGTTGATGGACGCAGGTCTGGTCAAGGAAATCGGCCGGCTGCAGGGACCGCGGGGCCAGCCTGCGATCCGCCTGACGATCGAACCGTTGGGGTGCATCGCGATCGGTCTCAACATCGATCGCGATCATCTGACGCTGGTCGCGCTCGACCTTGCGGGGCACGTCCGCGCGCGGATCGCGCATACGGTGGCGTTCGCGCTGCCCGAGGATGTGGTCGATTTCGTGACCGGCGCGATCGGGCCGTTGCTGGCGAAGGCCAAGGTCAAACGCGATCGGGTGCTGGGGGTCGGCGTGGCGGTGCCCGACGACCTCGGGCGGATCGCGCTGCCGGGGCGCCCGCAGGCATATAGCCGATGGGCTGGTCTTTCGATCCCTGAGCTGCTCGCGACAGCTTTGCCCTGGCCGGTCCTGGTCGACAACGATGCCGCCGCGGCCGCGATCGGCGAGGCGCAGACCGGCGCGGGCCTTGCGCTGTCGAGCTTCTTCTACATCCTGATCAACTCGGGTCTGGGCGGCGGGTTGATGATCGACCGGCATTATGTCGAGGGGGCGAACCGGCGCAGCGCGGAACTCGGGCTGCTTCCCGACGCGACGAGCGCGGTTCCCGGCGCGGTGGTGCAGGATATCGTGTCGGTTTCCGCGCTGCTGCAGTATTTGGCCAATGCCGGGATCGACGGTGCCAGCCTGGGCAATATCGACGAAGCCGACCCTGCGGTTCGCGCCGTGCTCGACCATTGGGTCGAGCTCGCCGCGAAGGCGCTGGTCGCGCCGCTGGTCAACATCAATTGCCTGATCGACCCGCAAGCGATCATCGTGGGGGGGCGGCTGTCCGAGCCGCTGGTCGATGCGCTGATCGAACGGTTGCACGCGCATCTGGGGAACCTGCCGCTGCCCGCGATGGCGCCGATCGTGCGTGCCGGGCTGGGGGAGGATGCCCCCGTGATCGGGGCGGCGTTGCTCCCGTTCCTGGATCAACTCCTGCCGTCCGACGCGACCTTGATGCAGGTCGGTCGCGCGGCGTGACGCTACCCGGATGACTCGTTGCCGTGGTGTTCCGGTCCGGCGCGATCAACCGGTGGGACGGGGCACCTCGTCCGGGGCGTCGGCTGCCTTCGCGGCAGCATTCGCCGGGCCTGTCACGCGGCGGAAGGCCGTGCTCAGCGCATCGATCGAATAGGGTTTGCGCAGCAACTCGAATTCGCCCGCGCCGTCCTTCGACAAAATCTCGCTATAGCCGCTGGTCAGCAGGATCGGCATCGACGGATGCTGACGCCGGATCTCGCGGGCGAGGTCGATACCGTTCATCCCCGGCATCATCACATCCGAGAAGACGACGTCGAACCGCTCCTCCATCTCCGCCAACCGATCCAGCGCTTCGCGTGCATTGCGTGCGAGCACGATCCGGTGACCGAGATCGTGCAAGGCGCCCACCGCAAAGTCTCCGACTTCGGGATCGTCCTCGACGACGAGGATGTGGAGCGCCATTGCCGCTTCATGGTGGGTTTCATGCTTCGGCGCGACGGTCCGGGGCAGCGTGTGGTTGCGGGGCAGGAAGAGCGTGAAGGCCGCCCCGTTGCCGGGCTCGCTCGTCACGACCACTTCGCCGCCCGACTGTTTGGCAAAACCGAAGACTTGCGACAGACCCAGGCCAGTGCCGTGGCCAATCCCCTTGGAGGTGTAGAAAGGCTCGAAGATTCGATCGAGCAGATCGGGTTCGATCCCGGTCCCGGTATCGGCGATCGTGACCGAGACCCAATCGCCGAACCGCTCCTCATGCCCACGGATCGCGGGGATACGGTCGCCCGGAGCAACCGTGATGGTCAGGCGCCCCTCGCGGGCCATCGCATCGCGTGCATTGACCGCCATGTTGACGATCGCGGTTTCGAACTGGCTGACGTCGGCGTTGGCGAAGCACGGTACATCCGGAAGATGCAGGTCCACCGTGATGACCGCACCCGCCAGCATTTCCATCATGTCGTTCAGGCCCCGGATGGTGGCGCCGACATCGAAAATCTCGGGGGTCAGCGACGACCGCCGCGCGAAGGCGAGGAGCTGACTGGTCAGATTGGCCGCGCGATCGGAGGTTTCGGCGATCGCGGCGATATAACGGTCGCGGCGGCTTTCACTGAGATCGGGGCGCCGCAACAGCTCGGTCGACCCCCGGATGACGGTAAGGAGGTTGTTGAAGTCGTGCGCGATCCCGCCGGTCAACTGGCCGAGCGTCTCCATCTTCTGCGCCTGGCGCAATGCCTCGTGGACGCGAGTCAGTTCCTCGGTGCGCTCCGCCACGCGCCGCTCGAGCGTGCTGTTGACGACCTGCACCGCCGCGAACAGCCGCGCATTGTCGATCGCGATCGCCGCTTGGGCGGCAATCCCGCCGAGCAGGCGTTCGTGCCGTTCGGTGAAGCGCCCCGGCTCGGGATGCCCGAACAGCAATCCGCCGAGCACGTCGCCCGATCGCGAGACGACCGGTGCCGCGATGTAGCTGCGGACCGGCAAATGGCCGAGCGGCATGCCCAGCGAACCGTCCTGACCGTAACGCGGGTCGGCGACGATGTCGTCCGATCGAAAGACGCCTTCGTTCTGGAAGGTCGGCCGGAACACGGCGGTCGAGCGGGGGCGGCCCAGCTTCTCGAAGTCGGCGCGTTCCGCGCCCGACAGCGTGAAGAGGTGCAGGCGCTCCCCGGACTCGTCCATCACATTGTGGAAATACGCGCCGAAACGCGCCCCCGTCAGCGCGACGCCAGCGTCCGTCACCATCTGGACCAGCGTTTCCTGGTCGAGCTCGGCGACCAGCGCCGCCCCGGTGCGATTGAGCGTCTCGAGCGTCTCGGTTTCCGCGATCAGGTTGGTTTCCATCTCGACCGCGGTCGTCACCTCGATCACCGTCGCGAGCAGCCCTGCGGGAACGCCGTCGCCGTCCATCACCGGCGCGTAGCTCAGGTCGAAGAAGATCCGTTCCGGCCGACCGTTCCGGAACAGCGTGATCTCTTGCCGCGAAAAGGTGAGCGAGCGCCCTGCGAGACCCTGTTCGACGACCGCCGCATTGAATGCTGCCGCCTCCGGCCAGGCGTCGACGACGGGAAGACCCAGAATGGCGGGATGGCTGTTCCCGGCGATCTCGGCATAAAGCGCGTTGTAGAGCAGGATCCCGTCGCGACCCCACAGCACCGCCATCGGTAGCGGGGAGTTGAGCATGACCCCGGTGACGACCTGCAGCGGCATCGGCCATGTTTCCAGCGGACCGAGCGGGGTGCGGCTCCAGTCATGCGCCGCGATCAACGCCGCCATGCGGTCACCGCTACGAAGGGAACCCGGCAGGCCGTGCATTGAAAAGGGCTCCGCAAGAGGACGACGGGTGGGACGGGCAGACTTAACCAACGAACGTCGGCGAAGATGCACGTCAGCGGCCTCTAACATCTGCTTTTTACAGAAACCACCGCGAACCCTGCGTCGCGATTATGATGCGGGGTTCCGCGCAGCCCACCCAAGATCGATATGCCGTTGGACGGAACGCGCGGAGGACATCTATCCCAGCGCCGCGAACCAGTCCGCATAGGGCGTGGTGCGCGCCATGTGCCGGTTGAGATCGGGGGCGCCGTCGTCCCACCACACCGGGCCACGTTCGCCGAGTGACCGTTTGGCCTGGTCGACCCGCGCGCGTGCCGCGATTTCGGCGTCGCGGTCGTGCGATCGCAAAGCCGATCCGACGTCGCGACGGGCGGTCATCAGCGCGTCGACCAGCGCCTGACGATCGGTCTCCGAAAGCGCGGGATCGCTTTTGCGCCACAGCCGCCCGCGCACCACGAAATAGCGGCCATCGGGAGTCACGGGATAGTCAGCCGCCACCGCGAAGCTCGCTCGCCAGGGTGTTCGCCGCCTCGCGGACGGCAAGCCAGCGCGCGCGTTCGTCGATCGCATCTGAAAGCGCGCGATGGGCGGGGACATGATCGGGCGCGCGAACGTCGGTCAATGTCAGCAGGGTCTCGACCGTGGTGTCGAGCTCGGCTTCGGGCACCAGGCCGGACAGGATGGCGGTCGCGGTTTCGCGGTGTGCGTCGTCGCTGTCGCGCAGGCGCAGGCTGTGCCGGTCGATACCGGCGGCGCGCAACAGCGCGCTGAGCCATTTGCCGTCCCACGAGGGCGCGCTCGCGAGGAGATCGTGCCCCGCCAGATCCGCGACCATCCGCGCAGCGACAACGCCGTGCGGCGTGCCCTCCGCCAGCAAGGTCGCGTGCGGGATATGGTGGATCGCCTCGGCGGCGGGATCCCAGTCGGTCCATTCGGGGGCGGGCTTGATCAGATAGGTTTCCGATCGCCCATCCTCGAACACCCAGGCGACCTCGATCGGATAGCTTTTCTTGGCGAGCGACGAGGCTTCGAAATCGAGGAAGACCAGCATGGCATCCGAACGCAGGAGCGGGCGCAAACGTCGCATCGGCACGGTCCCTGAAAAGCGAAAGGCCGCCCCTTACGGGACGGCCTTTCCATTGTCTTGCCTGGTCGGCGGCTCAGATGAGCGCGGCCCCCGTGGTGGAAGCCAGACCCATGAGACGTGCCGCGAGCGGCATTGGACAATGAGACATTCGACCACCTCCTTTCAGTTGTTGACGATGACCAGCATGTGGGTGTGGCCATCGTAGCAATCAAGACCCGATTACAACATGTTGCGACGACTCGATCCGCTTGGGTCCGGCATCGGACGCGTGCCCCGCCACGTCTGTTCCGGGACGATCGCGCATGAGCCAAGCCAATGCCGCGCTCCCACCCAGCAGCAGTGCACCTTCCCAGCCCCGCCCACGCCGCAACAGCGTCAGACCGAGCGTCGCGGCGACCGATGTCTTCCAGCCGGCGCCCTGCGTCGCGATCCCCCCCGCGCCGATCAGGCCGACGGCCGTCGTGCGCGTGTCGCCGGAAGACGTGTCGCGCACAGCCGGCAGATGTGCGTGGCCATCCCCCGCGACATGGTCCGCGGCCCAGGCGCCGCGTTGCCCGAGCGGGGCAGCGGCGTGCGTCGTGTCCCGCGCGGTCTGGTGCTCGATCTCCGCGTTGAGTTCGGCGCCGAACAGCAGGATGTAGCTCGACAGATACAGCCACGTCAGCGTCACCACCACGGCGCCGAGCGAGCCGTAGGTCGCGTTGTAATTCCCGAATTGCGCGACGTAGAGGCCGAAGCCGATCGTCAGGATCAGCCACATCACCGCGGCGAACAGCGATCCCGGGGTCAGCCACATCCAGCGCGCATGCCGGCGCGACGGGCCGTAGCGGTAGAGGGCGGCCGCGGCGGTCGCGCCGACGATCAGCACGACGACGTAGACCGTGACCTTGCCCGCCACCACCGCGATCTCGGGTGCCCCCGGGAACAGCGCCTGCAGGTAGCCGAGCGCGGTGATTGCCACCATCGCGAGCATCGCGGCGACCACCGCGGCGGCGGTGATCCCGATCGCGAGGAGATTGACGCGGATGAACCCGCGCTTCTCCTCCTCTTCATACGCGACGTTGAGCGCGGTGATGATCGCCCCCGCGCCGTTGCGCGCGCCGAACAGCGCGAGTGCGAGCGCGAGCAGCAGGCCGAACCCCTTCTTGCCGTCCGATGCCTGCACCACCCCCATCAACTGTTCGCCGATCAACCGGGCGACGTCGGCGGGCATGACCGAGGTCAATTGCGTCATGTCGCGCATCACGGTCGCGGGGTCCGCCGCGAGGCCGTAGACCAGCACCGTCGCGCCGAGCAGCGGGACGAGCGCGAGGAAGCCGTAGAACGCGACGCCCGCCGCGATCAGCCCGATATTGTCCGTGCCGGTTTCGGCCCAGGTCCGTTTGAGAATGGCGATCCACGCCGCCCGCGGCATTTGCCACGGGCTTTCCGCCGTATGTCCGTAGTGATCCACTCACGCCCCGCTACTCGCCGCCACCCACCACAAGGCTTGGGATGTGAACCCCCCGATGCGGTCACCGTTCCACGACGCTGTACCGATCCGCCCGCTCGACTCTGGGAACGCCGGTGGCCAAACCCCGCCGTACGCCGTATTCCGCCTGGATCGATCCAAGGGGAACAGGCGCGTCGTGGGACAAAAGGCATCATGGCTCGCGCTGCTGCTCCTCGCCGGATGCGGTCCGCAGCGCACGCCCCCGGCCAAGCTGACGTTCGGTGGATTGCCCGTGCGCGGGAGTCTGGCGGATGCAAGTGCGGCGGGCTTTACCGACTGCGTTCAACCGGACTGGGACACAATGCGCTGCCGCCGGCACAAGGTGATGTTCGCGGGCGCCGGACCGTATGAAGCCGCGGTCGACCTCGTCGGTCACGATGGCAGCGGGGGCTTCGACCAGGTGATCCTGTGGCACACGCAGGATCAATATGCGGTCTACAAGATCACCGACGTGCTCGACCGGACGGGCTGGACCAATTGCAGCACCGGCGATGGCGAGCGCGGCGACCAGATCGTCTATTCGCGCGCCGGTGCGCCCGTGCGGATCTCGATGGACCTGAGCTATTGGGGCAAGCGCCGTGTCAGGCTGCTCCCGATCGGGAACACGCGCGAACGGCGCTGCTGAAACGTGTGCTAGTGATCAGCCGTGGCGTGGACGCCGATCCCCGTCTCCGAGCGCAACCGTTGCTCGGGATAGGCCGCCCGGTCGATCGCCGAGCGCGGTGAGCGGTCGAGCGTCGAGATCAGCCAGATCGCAAGGAATGCGGCCGGGACCGAGAACAAAGCGGGCGAGCTGTACGGGAAGATCGCAGCCTCGAAGTGGAACACCGCGACCCAGATCACCGGCGACAGCACGGTCAGCACGAACGCGCTGAGCAGCCCGATCGCGCCGCCCCAGGCAGCGCCCTTGGTGGTGCAGCCCTTCCACAGCAGCGACATTACCAGCACCGGGAAATTGCCCGAAGCCGCCAACGCGAAGGCGAGGCTGACCATGAACGCGACATTCTGCTTCTGGAACACGATGCCAAGGATGATCGCGGCAATCCCGAGCAGGATCGTCGTGATCCGCGACACGCGCAGTTCCTTGACCGGATCGGCATTCCCCTTGCGGATGACACTCGCGTAGACGTCATGCGAAATCGCGGATGCGGCCGACAAGGTCAGCCCCGCGACCACCGCGAGGATCGTCGCGAAGGCGACCGCCGAGATGAAGCCGAGGAACAGGTTTCCGCCGATCGCGTGCGCGAGATGCATCACCGCCATGTTGTTGCCGCCGCGCAGAGCGCCTGCCGCGTCGACATATTCCGGGTTGAACGAAATCATCACGATCGCGCCGAAGCCGAGGATGAAGGTCAGCGCGTAGAAATAGCCGATCCACACCGTCGCCCACAGGATCGACTTGCGCGCCTCGCGCGCGTCGGGGACGGTGAAGAAGCGCATCAGGATATGCGGCAGCCCCGCCGTGCCGAGCATCAGCGCGAAGCCGAACGACAAGGCCGAGATCGGATCCTTGATGAACCCGCCCGGCCCCATGATCGCGCGGCCCTTGGCGGCAGCGTCGGCAGGAGAAAGCCCGCTTTCGAGCGCCAGCCTAGTCTTGACCGCCACCGCCTTGGCGAACAGCGCCTCGAGCGAGAAGCCGACGCTGGACATCACGCCGAGCACCAGGAAGGTCGCGCCGCAGAGCAACATCACCGCCTTGATGATCTGCACCCAGGAGGTCGCGCGCATGCCGCCGAACAGGACATAGACCATCATCAACCCACCGACGACGATGATCGCGATGAGATAGGGCAGGCCGAACAGCAACTGGATCAACTGCCCCGCGCCGACCATCTGCGCGATCAGGTAGAAGGACACGACGAGCAACGTGCTGACCGCCGAGAAGCTGCGCACCGGCCCCTGCATGAAGCGGTACGACGCGACGTCGGCGAAGGTGAAGCGCCCGAGGTTGCGAAGTTTCTCCGCGACGAGGAACAGCACGATCGGCCAGCCGACGAGGAACCCGATCGCGTAGATCAGCCCGTCATAGCCATCGTTGAAGATCTGCGAGGTGATGCCGAGGAAGGACGCCGCCGAACAATAATCGCCCGCCATCGCGAGGCCGTTCTGGAAACCCGTGATCCCGCCGCCGGTGTAGAAATCCGACACGGTCCGCGTCCGCCGCGCCGCCGCGCCGGTGATCCACAAGGTGATCGCGACGAACCCACCGAACATCAGGATCGCGGTCCAGTTGGTCGGCTGGCGCGCGACCGCGCCCGCGATCGCCGCATTCGCGCCGGTCGCCCAGCCCAGCAGCGCGAGCAATCCGGCGCAGCGGAACAGGCTGGGCGTCATACGCCTGCGTCCGCGAGCAGTTCGGCAAGGCGGGCGTCGTAGCTCCCGTTCGCGCGCCACACATAGACCGCACAGATCGCGACCGTGCCGACCAGCATCGCCGCGCCGAGCACCACCGCGAGGCTGATCGTCCCGCCGCCGACTGGCTGCGCCATCAGCGGCTTATCGAACGCGATCAGCGAAATGAAGCTGCTGTAGACGACCACGGTAATCGCGGTGAGGATCCACGAGAACCGTTGCCGGTCGCGCACCAGCGCGACGTAGCGGGGGTCCGCGGCGATCCGCGCTTCGAGCGCGCTGGCGGTTTGGTTCGGGGCTGGCATGGCGGTATCATCGGGGAGGATGCCGCGGATGGCAACGTCCTGCGCACCGCTTTGATCGGCAGGCCTCTTGATCGTCGCGGCGGGTCATGGTCTGTGATGCCCCAGGCAGGGTTCTCCACCCGAAAGCCTCCGCCGATCCATAACCGTCTTCCGTCTGCACAAGGATGCCCGATGCGTTCAAAATCCTGCCTGTTCGTCTTGCTCGCTTCGGTAGCCACGGTCGCGGCGGTCCCTGCGTCGGCCAAGACGGTCGTCGTCACCGCGGCGCACATGCTCGACGTGCTCGGCGGCAAGCGCGTCGACGATGCGCAGATCACGGTGGTCGACGGGCGGATCACTGCCGTGGGCAAGCGCGGCGATGCGATTCCGGCGGGTGCGGAGCGGATCGACCTCGGCAACCGCACGGTGCTGCCCGGGCTGATCGACATGCACGTCCATCTGACCAGCGATCCCACGCTCAGCGGCTATCGCGGGCTCGAATTCACCGACAGTTACTGGACCGTGCTCGGCGTCGCCAATGCGCGCAAGACGCTCGACGCAGGCTTCACCACGGTGCGTAACGTCGGCTCCAGCGATTATGCCGACGTCGGGCTGAAGCAGGGGATCGAGCGCGGCGAGATCCCCGGGCCGCGGATCGTGCCTGCAACCTATGCGCTCGGCGTGACCGGCGGGCATTGCGATGCGACCGAATTCCCGCCGTCGATCACCACCGCCGCCCCGCAGATCGCCAACTCGCCCGAGGGGTTCCGCGCGGCGGTCCGCACGATCCGCAAATATGGCGCGCAGGTGGTCAAGGTCTGCATGACCGGGGGCGTGCTTTCCAAGGGCGATTCGGTCGGCGCGCAGCAACTGAGCTACGAGGAGATCAAGGCGATCGTCGACGAGGCAAAAATGCTGGGGATGCGCGTTGCGGTCCACGCGCATGGGACCGAGGGGATCAACGTCGCCTTGCGCGCCGGGGTCGACACGATCGAACATGCCAGCCTTGCCGATGCCACCTCGTTCAAGCTCGCCAAGGAACATGGCGCGTGGTTCGACATGGATATCTATGACGACGACTATATCCTCGCCGAAGGGGCGAAGAACGGCGTGTTCCAGGAGAGCCTCGACAAGGAACGCGCGGTCGGCCTCAAGCAGCGCCAGACCTTCCGCGCGGCGCATGCGGCGGGGGTGAAGATGCTGTTCGGGACCGATGCTGGGGTCTATCCCAACGGTAACAACGCGCTGCAATTCGCCAAGATGGTCGAATGGGGCATGACCCCGATGGAAGCGATCCAGTCCGCCACCAGCAGCGCCGCGCAAGCGCTCGACCGCACCGCCGACGTCGGCGCGATCGCGGTGGGGCGCTACGGCGATCTGGTCGCGGTGGATGGCGATCCGCTGGCGGATATCCGGACGCTGGAGCGGGTGGCGTTCGTGATGAAGGGCGGCGTTGTCGTGCGCGGGGGGAGTGTGTCAACGAAGGGCTGATCTTCTTAAGCCCCTCCCCTTCAGGGGAGGGGTTGGGGGTGGGGCAGTGTCTCGTAGAGAGCGCGTTCCTCTGGACTCCCCCACCCCAACCCCTCCCCTAAAGGGGAGGGGCTAAGCCGCGTCTCGCGACACCGCGACGACCTCCCCGCACGCCGGAATAAACCGCACCATCGTTTCCAGCGGCTCCCCCGCCTGCCACGTCCGCAGCGCCGCGATCGGGCCGCCGTGCGCGATCACCAGCGTCGTACCCGACGTCGGCAACCGCCCCCATGCCGCTTGCGCGCGCTCGGACAAGTCTTGCCCGGTCTCCCCGCCACCGGGGCGAAACCCCGTCGGATCGGTGACCATCCGGTCCATAAGATCCCCGGTTTCGCGCCAGATCGCGTGCCACGTCCGCCCCTCCCACGTGCCGAAGTCGCGTTCCAGCCATCCGCTATCCTCGCGAACGGGGATATCGCGACCCCGCGCGATCATCTCAGCCAGCCGCTGCGTGCGCAGCGCGCCCGAATGGATGATCGCCTCGATCGGGTGCCCCGCCAGTTCCCCGACCAGTGCGCGCGCCATCGCGGTGCCCGCGCGGCTCCACCCCATGTCGGACCGTCCATAGCAGCGCTTGCGCCATGCGAGCGTGACGGGCGGATGCCGCAGCAGCAGCACCGATGCGCTCACGCCGCCACCGCAAGCAGGACGACGAGCTGCCCCACACAGGCCGCGAACCCGAGGCAATCCCCGGTACTCCCGCCGATCCGCCGCCGCAGGAACCGCGCGAGCCACCACAGGAATACTTGGCCGACGAACAGGCTCGCCGTGACCGGAACGAGGTGCGACACCGCCAGCGGTACGATCCCCGGCAGCGCCAGCACGATGGCGAGCGCTACCCGACGCGGAGGCACCAGCCCGGCGCGCACCGCCATGCCGTCGCTGCGCACCGGCGCGACGACCCCTGCGAGCAGCACCGCCCACAGCCGTCCCATCGTCGCCGCCGCCACGATCGCCACGACCGCGACCGGCGCGGGCAGCACCACCATCACCGCCAGCCGCAACCCCACCGACAGCCCGAGCCCGAGCGTGCCGTAAGTGCCGATCCGACTGTCCTTCATGATCCTGAGCGCAGTCTCACCCTGCGCGGTGCCGCCGAACGCATCGCAGAAATCGGCGACCGCATCCTCATGGAACGCGCCGGTCAGCAGTCCCTCGACCATCAGTGCGAGGATCGCCGCGACCAGCGGCGGCCACACCGCCCCCGCGCCCACGAACACCCCCGCCGTCACCAGACCGATCAGCGTCCCCACGATCGGCAACCACGCCATCGCGCGCGCGAGCCCATCCGCCGCCTGCTCCGCCGAAATCCGCGCCAGCACCGGCACCGGCAGCCGCGTCAGGAATTGCAGCGCGAGCAACGGCGGGGCCCAAAGAGGTGCGCGCGTCATGTCAGTCCGCCCGGTCCGCGCCGATCGCGTCGAGCCGCGCGACGTCGGTGAGCAGCGCGGCGGCGGCATCGAGCAACGGCAGCGCGACCAGCGCGCCGCTCGCCTCGCCCAGCCGCATTTCCCATTCGAGGATCGGCCCCAGCCCGAGTGCTGCAAGCGCGGCGGCGTGCCCCGGTTCGGCCGAGCGATGCCCCGCGATCATGCTGCGCACCGTGCCCGGCGCAAGCCGCTCGGCGATTAGCGCGGCGGCGGTGGCGACATAGCCATCGAGCAGGAGCGTGCAGCCGAGTGCGCCGCCGCGCGCGTAAAACCCCGCCATCGCGGCGATCTCATAGCCACACACGTCGGCGATCGCGCCGGTCGCGTCGGTGTCGATGCGCGCACGCGCGCGCGCCACTGCGGTGGTCACGACCCGCGCCTTGATCGCGCGCGTCGCATCGTCCGCTCCGGCACCCCGCCCGACCGCGGCAGCGCCGTCGAGCCCGGTCAGCAGCGCCGTCAGACATGCGGCGGTGGTGGTGTTGCCGATCCCCATCTCGCCCGCGATCAGCAGCGCGGCCCCTTCCGCAACCGCGTGGTCCGCTTCGTCCGCACCGACCTGCCACGCGGCATCGAACTGCGCGCGCGTCAGGGCGGGGCCGTGCGCGAGGCTCGCGCTGCCGTCGCCGATCCGGGCATCGCGGAAGAAGGCGGGCGGATCGACCGGGCGCGGCCCCGCGACGCCGACATCGACCAATCGCAGCGGGCAATCGTTCGCAGCGGCCAGCGCGCTGCTCGTCGCCGCGCCCGCGAGGATCGTGCCGACCATCATCCCCGTCACCGCCGAAGGCCAGGCCGACACGCCGTCCGCGACGCAGCCGTGGTCGCCCGCGAACAGCACGACGCGGCGGGGGCGGGTGCGCGGATCGATCCGCCCCTGCGTCAGCGCGAGTGCAACCGCGATCTCCTCCAGCCGCCCGAGGCTGCGGCGCGGCTTGGCGAGCGCGTCGAGATGCGCCCAGACGGTGTGTTCGTCGATCATCCGGCGTCCTTTGCGATGGTGAGCAGCGCGTCGACGTCGACCACGCGTTCGAGCTCCACGGCGATCGCGTCGAGCGCGGCGTCGATCGTCTCGCGCCGGTCGAGCCCGTCCGACACTGCGCCGAGGCTCGCGACGAGCCACGCGCGGGCTTCCGGCTGATCGAACAGGCCGTGGACGTAGCAGCCGCCGATCTGCCCGTCGCGCGCAGTCGTCCCGTCATGTGCCCCGTCGTCGAAGCGCAGCAGCGGCGGTGCCGACGGATCCACGGTCGTGACGCCTGCGTGAATTTCGTACCCGGTGAAGCGCGCATCCGCGTCCGCGAACCGCCCGCTGATCGGGCGGGTGCGCTTGTCGGCATGGATCACCGTGTCGATCGGCAGCAGGCCCAATCCCGCCACCGAACCGGCTTCGCCCTCGATCCCGTCGGGGTCGGCGATCGTGTTCCCCAACATCTGATACCCCCCGCAAATCCCGAGCACCCGACCGCCGCGGCGGACATGCGCGGCGAGATCCATGTCCCACCCCTGCGCGCGTAGGAAGGCGAGGTCGGGAATCGTCGCCTTGGTCCCGGGCAGAATGACCAGCGCTGCGTCGCCGGGCAGCGGTTGCCCCGGCGGGATCATCGCGAGCCGGACGCCGGGTTCGTGCGCGAGCGCGTCGAAATCATCGAAATTGGCGATCCGCGACAGCATCGGCACCACGATCAGCGGACCCGCGCCGTCACCCGTATCGCGCCCGAGCGCGACCGCATCCTCCGCCGGTAGCCGCGCCGCGTCCGCCAGCCACGGCACGACGCCGAGGCTGCGCCAGCCAGTGCGCTCCACGATCGCGGCGAGGCCGTCGTCGAACAGCGACACATCGCCGCGGAACTTGTTGATCAGGAACCCGCGGATCATCGCGGCATCAGCGGGGTCGATCACCGCCTGCGTGCCGACCAGCGCCGCGATCACGCCGCCGCGATCGATATCGCCGACCAGCACGACCGGCACGTTTGCCGCGCGCGCGAACCCCATGTTGGCGATGTCGCCGTGGCGCAGGTTGATCTCGGCGGGAGAGCCCGCGCCCTCGACCACGACGATATCGGCGTCTGCGTTGAGCCGGTGATAGGCGGCAAGCACCTCTGGCAATAGCTCGGGTTTGCGCCGCCAGTAATCGCCTGCGCGCATCGTCCCCTGCGCCTTGCCGCGCACGACCAGTTGCGAGGTCCGATCGCTTTGCGGCTTGAGCAGGACCGGGTTCATGTCGACGCTCGCCGGAATCCGTGCGGCAATCGCCTGCAACGCCTGCGCGCGGCCGATTTCGCCGCCATCGGCGGTGACGGCGGCGTTGTTCGACATGTTCTGCGGCTTGAACGGCGCGACCCGCAGCCCGCGATTGGCGAATACGCGACACAACCCCGCGACCAGCACCGACTTGCCGACGTCCGACCCAGTCCCCTGCAACATCACGCCAGCCATGCGATCCCCCCGACGATCAGCCATAGCAGCACGCACGCGACCCGGTAGATCCGCAACGCGCGCGCCAGATCCTGCGCACCGGGGCGGGAGCCGCGCCCGAGGATCGCGCGCATCGCGGGCTCGCGATCATAGCTGACCGGGCCGCCCAGCGTGCACGATAGCGCGCCCGCCATCGCGGCTTCGGGCCAGCCGCCATTGGGCGAGGCATGGTGCCGCGCATCGCGCAGCATCGTGCGCCAGCCGCCGCGCCCCGCCAGGCAAAGCAGCACACCCGACAGGCGCGCGGGTAACCAGTTCACGCCATCGTCCGCGCGCGCCGCCGCCCAGCCGAACCAGAGGTGACGCGGCGTGCGGTGGCCGATCATCGAATCCGCGGTGTTGATCGCCTTGGCCGCGAACAGGCCGGGCAAGCCCAGGAGCAGGAACCAGAAGGCGGGCGCGACGACGCCGTCGCAGAAACTCTCGGCGAGGCTCTCGATCGCGGCGGTGGCGACGCCCGCTTCGTCGAGCGTATCGGTGTCGCGGCCCACGATCATCGCGACCGCATTCCGCGCCCCCGGCAGATCCCCCGCAGCCAACGGTCGCAGCACAGCACGAACGTGATCGTCGAGACTGCGCTGCGCGAGGCCTGTCGTGCCAACGAGCACGACGACCGCCAGCCCCCAGCCATGGCCCGCGACCCGCTCGGTCCCGCCGCCGAGGATCGCCGACGCCCCGATCAAGACGCCGAGCAACGCGATCCCGCCGAGCCGCTGCCGCATCGCGTCGCCGCGGTTCCAGCGCCGCTCGACCGCGTCGATCAGCGCCCCCACCGCCATCACCGGATGCCACCAGCCGCTCGGATAGCCGAGCGCGGCTTCCGCCATCAGCATCGGGAGCAGCAGCGCGGCATGATTCACCGCGCGATCGGCAGGATGAAGCGGTGGCCCGCGGGCGTACGCCCGATCTCGACGTCGACGCCGTACGCCTCGGCGATCAGCGGCGCGGTCAGCACGGCGTCGGCAGGCCCGGCGGCGACGACCTTGCCGCCCCGCAGCAGCACCGCATCGTCGGCGACGCGCGCCGCCAGATGCAAGTCGTGGAGCACCAGCACGACCCCGCTCCCCGCATCGGCGATGCTGCGCAACCGGGCGAGCACGTCGAGCTGGTGCCCGGGATCGAGGCTCGCGAGCGGTTCGTCGGCGAGCAGCCATTCCGGCTCCCCCGCCAGAACGCGCGCGAGCAACGCACGACCGCGTTCGCCGCCCGAGAGATGCTCGACCCCCTGGTCGGCGAGCCCGGTCATGTCGGTCGCGGCCAGTGCGCGCGCGACCGCGTCGCGGTCCGCCGCGGTCTCTCCCCAGCGCCCGCGATGCGGGAGGCGGCCAAGCCCCACCAGCGTCGCGACGTCGATGTTCCAGTGCACGTCGGCGGCTTGCGGCAGCAGCCCGATCGCGCGCGCGCGTACCCGCCGGTCGATCCGTTGCACGTCCTGCCCGTCGAGCGTTGCAGCACCATCGTCGGGCTTGCGCAACGCCGCGAGGCAATCGAGCAGCGTGCTCTTGCCCGCGCCGTTCGGCCCGAGCAGCGCGGTCACGCGGCCACGGCGGAACATGTGGCTGACCGAATCGAGGATGCGCTTGCCATCCAGCGACAGGCCGATGTTTTCAGCGGCGAGCACGCTCATGCAAGCCTCCGGCGCATGCGGATCAGCAAATACAGGAAGAACGGCCCGCCCAGCATCGACATCGCGATCCCCAGCCGCAACTCGCTCACCGTCGGCGCGAGCCGGACGAGGCTGTCCGCCACCGTCAGCAGCACCGCCCCGCCGAGCGCGGAGGGGAGCAGGATCGCGGACGGCCTGTTCCCCGCGAACGGGCGCACCATATGCGGCACGATCAGCCCGACGAACCCGATGATCCCCGCCGACGCCACCGCCGCGCCGACGCACAAGGCGGTCCCCGCGATCACGACGAGCTGCAGCCGCCCCGGATCGACCCCGACCGACCTTGCCGCCTGTTCACCCAGCGTCAGCGCATCGAGCGACCGCGCGGTGGTCGCGAGCAGCGCCGCGCCCACGACGATCAGCGGCAACGCAACTTTGACGTCGTCCCAGCTGCGATCGGTCAGCGCGCCCATCAGCCACGTCACGATCTGCGACGTGACGAACGGCGTCGGCGCAAGGCTGATCGCGAGCGCGGTGAGCGATCCGGTGATGCTCGTCAGGATCATCCCAGCGAGCGTGAACAGGATCAGGCTCCCCGATCGCCCCGCGATCAGCGCGAGCAGCGCCATCGTGACACCCGCCCCGGCGAGCGCGAACGCGGGGAGCAACCACAATTGCACCGCATAGCCGAAATAGAGCGACACGACCGCGCCGAATGCCGCGCCCGACGACACCCCGAACAGTCCGGGATCGGCGAGCGGATTGCGCAGATACCCCTGCATCACCGCCCCCGACAGCCCGAGCGCACCCCCCACCAGCAAAGCGAGCAAGGTGCGCGGCAGCCGCAGCTCGACGATGATGATCGAACGCGGATCGGCGGCGGTCCACGCATCGAGCGGGACCCAGATCTTGCCCGAGGCGACCGACAGGCCCGCCGCGAGCACGAGGGCTATCAGCAGCCAGAGCGTGAGCCGGGTCATGCCGCGAACCCGCTACGCACTTGCCGCAAGCGTGCCATCGCATCGATGATCGTCGGCCCGCCGCAGTTCATCAGCCGGGTCGGGTAGGGCGCGACCGCGATATGATGCGCCAGCCGCCGCACCGCCGGATGCGACGTCACCCGATCCTCGCCGGTTTCGGCGGCGGCGGTCGACAGCAGCACGCGCGGGGGTTTTGCGATGAGATATTCGAGCGGCAGCACGTCCCATTTCTTGAGGCCATAGGCAGCACTCATGTTGCGGAACCCACCGCGCCGAAGCAATTCGTCGGGGAGCGTGCCGCTGCCGGGGACGAGGCCACCCGACTGCCAGATCAACGCCGATACCGGCGTGGCGCGCGATGGCGTTGCCGCCGCCGCGATCCGCGCGGCCAGCGCCGCGCCACGCTCGGGATGCCGCACGGCGGCGGCGATGTCGCGCACCTGCGTGATGCTCTCCGCCACGCTCTCGGGCACCTTATATTGCACCAGCGTGATGTGCAGCCGCTTGAGCGCGGCGACGGTCGCGGGCTCGGTATGCGGGCCGGTCAGCACCATGTCGGGGCGGAGCGCGACGACCTCTTCCGCGGTCCCCGAGGTCGCATGGAAGCGATTGGCGATGCCGAGCGGGATCGAGGTCGCGCGCGGGTCCTGCGAATAATGGCTGATCCCCGCGATTTGCGCGGGGTCGGCGACGCGCACCAGCACCGCGTCGATACACGGGTTGATCGACACGATCCGCGGCGGGCGCACCGGCGCGGCGGAGGTCAGCAGCGCCGCCGCAATAGGCAGAGCGAGCAGTCGGATCAAAACTCGACGCCCTTCTGCGCCTTGAACCCGGCGTTATACGGGTGCTTCACTTCGGTGAAATCGGTGACGAGGTCGGCGATCTCGAGCAATTCGGGTTTTGCGCCGCGCCCGGTGATGCAGATGTGCTTGGTCAGCGGGCGATCCTTGAGGAAGGCGACGATCTCGGCGATCGGCAGCGTATCGTCGCGCAGCACAATGTTGAGTTCGTCGAGGATCACGAATTCGATTGCGGGATCGAGGATCATCGCTTTCGACCGCTCCCATGCGGCGCGCGCGGCGGCGATGTCGAGTTCGCGGTCCTGCGTGTCCCAGGTGAAGCCTTCGCCCATCACCTCGAACGTCGCGAGATCCGGATAGGCTTCGAAGAAGTTGCGCTCGCCCGTTTCCCACTTGCCTTTCACATATTGCAGGATCGCGACCTTCATCCCCCAGCCGATGCTGCGGATCGCCATGCCGAAGGCGGACGAGGACTTGCCCTTGCCGTTGCCGGTGTGGACGATCAGCAACCCGCGTTCGAGCGTGCGGCGCGCCTGCATCCGCTCGCGCGCCGCCGCGATGCGCTTGCTGCGCGCATTGTGGCGGGCGAAATCTTCGGGGGTTTCGGTCGTCATCGGGGGAACTCCTCGAGCGCGGTGGCGAGACGGACGAGACCTGCCGCACCGCGCGGCAGGCCGATGCGCAGCCGGTCGGGCTGGTCGGCGAAGGGACGGGTCAGGATGGCATGATGCGCGAGCGTTTCGAACAGCTTTGTCGCACCGTCGCATGCAATCAGCCGGAACAGCGGCGCGTGGCCGACGACGTCGAGGCCCGCATCGCGCAGCACTTCGTCGAGCAAGCCGCCCGTCTCGGTGATGCGCGCCTGTTGTGCGCGGTGCCAGTGCTGGTCGCGATACGCCGCGGTGCCGATCGCGACCGCCGCGGACGACACCGGCCAGTCGCCGAGCAATGCGCGCAGTCGCGGCGCAAGATCGGTTCCTGCGATGACGAACCCGAGGCGAAGCCCGGGCAGGCCGTAGAATTTCCCGAACGAGCGCAACACGATCAGCCGATCGCCCGCCTCCGGGCAGAGGCCGGGCGCGGGGTCGGCATAGGCTTCGTCCACCACCACGGTCATCCTTTGCGCGAGGGTGCGAAGCAGCGCGGGATCGGTGACGCGTCCATCCGGGTTGGCCGGGCTGGCGAGGACGAGCAGGTCGGCGCCTCCCATGCCACCGTGCTCCTGCGCAGGCAGGAGCCCAGAGTTACGCGCGTTCGGTGCGGTACCCTGGGCCCCCGCCTGCGCGGGGGAATCGCTCGTTTGTAGGGCCGTGACAGCTTCCGGTGCCACGGCAACCGCGTCAGGCCATGCCGCGAGATGCCCGGCATAGCCCGGCCGCACCACGCACGGTCGCCGCGCAGCGATCACCAGCGCAAGCAGCCGCATTGCGAGGTCGCTCCCCGGCACCGCGATGACCCGCGCCGGATCCGCCACGCCGAACGCCTCCGCCGCGGCGGCCTCGAGCCCTGCGATCGCGCCCGGTTCGGGGAGCTGCTCCCACCCGAGCGGCACGCCTGCGACCGGCCACGCCCAGGGCGCGATCCCGGTCGACAGGTCGATCCAGTCATCCCCGCCGAACATCGCACGCGCGGCGTCCACGCGCCCGCCGTGCGCGTGGAACAGGGCAAGATCGCGTGCGCGCAACGCTCAATACGTCAGGCGGACGCCGCCGAAGGCAGCGCGGCCGGGCTGACCATATTGGTAGATCGTCTGGTATTTCGTATCGAACACGTTCTCGACCCGCCCGAACACTTCGACCATCTTCGTGACCGGGAAGGACGCGCGCACGTCGCCGAGCACATAACCGTCGAGCCGCCGCGCGTTCGACGCATTGTCGAAACTATCCCCTACCGAGGTCAGCGTCGCCCCCGTCGTCAGGCCGAACGCCCAGCGATAATCGGCGTTGACCGTGATGCTGCTGTCGGGCCGCCGCGCGAGCTTGCGCCCGAAATTGCGGCTGCCGGCGGAGCGGTCGGTCGCGTCGAGATAGGTGTAGCTCGCGCTCACCGTCAGCGGCTCGACCGGACGCAGCAGCAGCGTCAGTTCGACCCCCTGTGCCCGCGTCCGTGCGATGTTTTCGTACGTGCCCGACGGACGACCCGCGCAGATCCCCGTGAGCGGTGCTGCGCACGAGACGAAGGTGATCAGATCGGACGAATTGCGATGGAAGTAGGTCGCGCTCGCTTCGACCGCGCCGTTCAGCGCCTTTTGCGTCACCCCCGCATCCCAGCCGTGCGAGCGTTCCGGGTTCAGCCGCGTGTTCCCATACTCGCTCTGCAACTGGTACAGCGTCGGCGCCTTGAAGCCTTCGGAATAGCTCGCGCGCAGCGTGGTCGCGCCATGATTGGGGGAATAGACGCCGCTCCCCGAAAAGGTCGTCGCGCCGCCGAACACATTGTGGTCGTCATGCCGCACGCCGCCGGTCGCGGTCAGCCCGGTGATCGGGGTGACGGCGAGCTGGCCATAGACGCTGAACAGCCGCGCCCGGCCCCGCGTGACCGGCCCGCCATAGCTCGACGAGGAAAAGCGCGATACTTCCCGCTCCGCGCCGAAGGTCGCGAACACCGCCGAGGTGACGTTCGCGGTGCCCTGATATTCCAGCCGGTCGTTGCGCCCGATCCCGCGAAACGTCTCGGTCGGGTCGCCATCGGGGTCGATGTTGCGCCGGTCGGTGTCGGTATGCGCATAACCGAAGCGATTGTGCAGACGCCCGTCGAACAGCGCGGCGTTGAGCCCGGCATAGCCGACCCATTGTTCGACATCGCCATATTCGCGCGTGTCGCCGAAGGTGAAGTTGGGCGGTGGGAAACCGTCGATGTCGGTCCGGCTGTTGGTATAGAAGCCGCGCAGGTCGACCGAGACGTCGCGGGCCAGCGCGATCCCGAGGCTGCCGTTCGCGGCATAGTTGCGGTACCCGTCCCGCTCGGTGCCGGGGGCGTAGGCCGAGATCCCGTCGGTGCCGTAATAGCCGCCGCCGAGGCTCGCGGACACCGGCCCCATCTTGCCCGAGACGTTGGCGAAGCCCTGTGCGGTGCCATAGCCGCCGCCCTCGGCACGCGCGTTGATCGCGATCTGCTCGGTCGGCTGGCGGGTGATGAGATTGACGACGCCGCCGATCGCCTGGCTGCCCCACAGCACCGATTGCGCGCCGCGCAGCACTTCGATCCGCTGGATGTTGCCGATCAGCAGATTGCCGAAGTTGAACCCGCCGCCGGGGGCGGAGGGATCGTTGAGCTTGATCCCGTCGATCAGCGCGACGGTCTGGTCGCTGTCCGCGCCGCGGATGCTGACCGAGGTGGTGGTGCCGATCCCGCCGTTGCGCACCACGGTGACGCCGGGCGTCTGGCGCAGCAGGTCGGACACGACGACCGCCTGGCGCTCGGTAATCGTCGCGGTGTCGAGCACCGTGACCGACTGGCCGACGGTATCCGCCGGGCGCGCCGCGCGGTTGGCGGTGACGACGATATCCTGCGATGCGTTGGCGGCTTGCTCCAGCGTGGCGGTGGATTGCGCGCTCTCGGCGAACGCGGGCGCGGCGGCGGCGATGCACGGCAGCAGGATCAGATAGGCACAGGTCTTCACGGTTATTCCCCTTCGCAACAGCTACGGGGGCACGCACGGCGCTATGTCGGAATTCCGTTTCCCGCCGCGCACGACCCCAACCACGTCGTCTCGCGAGGAAAACCTCGATCGCACGGCACACCCCGGCCGGACGAAGGACAACCGCGACAGGCAGGTCTCCTGGCTCCCGGGTCGTCGTCTGGCTCGGCCTTCCCGGATCCGGAGATCCAGTGGCACGCAGAAGGAGCAAGACTCGCCGGTCACAGTTGCGGGGACAGCCCCGGATGACGCGCTTGAGCACGCTTCCGGGTTCCCTTTTCATCCCATCTCTGGGAACCTGTCGCATCGGCGCGTCTAGAGCGCGCTTTGGGCAAGGGCAAGATGTGACACGGACGACACTATTCCTGGGCGGTGCCCGCTCGGGCAAGAGCCGCCTCGCGCAGCAAACCGCCGAGGCGTGCGCGGGGCCGCTCGCCTATCTCGCCACTGCCGAGGGCCGCGACGGCGAGATGGCGGACCGGATCGCGCGGCATCGCGCGGACCGGGGGGAGCGCTGGCGCACGGTGGAGTGCCCGCTCGCGCTGCCCGCGGCGATCGCTTCGGTCGAGACGGGCGCGGTGCTGGTCGATTGCCTGACGTTGTGGCTGTCCAACCTTATGCTCGGCGAGCATGACATCGCGGGCGCGACGGACGATCTGCTGGCTGCCATCGCGGGGAGTCCGTTGCCGATCGTGATCGTGACCAACGAGGTCGGGATGGGGATCGTCCCCGATCATCCGCTTGGTCGCACCTTCCGCGATGCGGCGGGGCGGCTCAACCAGGCGGTCGCGGGGCAGGTCGACGCGAGCTATTTCGTGGCCGCCGGGCTGGTGCTGCCGTTGCAGCGGTATCGGACCTGACGCCGCGGGGCTGGTCTCCGCGGTCCGCAAATGGCATTCCGGTCAAGGGATTGCACGAGGAACGACGATGACGCGATGGATCGACGCGCACCAACACTTCTGGTCGCTGACGACGCCCGGACATGAATGGCCGACGGCGGCCGAAGCGCCGATCCACCGCGATTTCGGGCCGGCAGACCTGATCGCCGCGTGCGACGGGCTTCCGCTGGCGGGAAGCGTCCTGGTCCAGTCGCAACCGACCGATGCCGATACAGACTGGATGCTCGCGCTGGCGGAGCGCACGCCGCTGGTGCGCGCGGTGGTCGGGTGGGTCGATCTCGCCGACCCCGCCGCGCCCGATCGCATCGCCGCGCTCGCTGGCAACCCGTGGTTGCGCGGGCTGCGCCCGATGCTCCAGTCGATCGACGATACCGACTGGCTGCTGCGCGCGGACCTTGCCCCCGCGATCGCGGCGATGCAGGCGGCGGGGCTGCGGCTGGATGCGCTGGTCCAGCCGCGCCACTTGCCGATGCTCGCGCGGTTCGTGGAGCGCTGGCCCGACCTGCCGATCGTGATCGATCATGCCGCCAAACCGTTCCCTGCCGCAGGGACACTCGATCCGTGGCGCGACGACATCGCCGCGCTCGCTGGGCTTGGGGTGCATTGCAAATTGTCGGGGTTGCGGACCGAACAGGGCTCCGGCCAGCCCGCGAGCGACCTCGCGCCTTATGTCGCGCATCTCGTCAGCGTGTTCGGGCCGCGGTTGATGTGGGGGAGCGACTGGCCGGTCGTCTTGTTGTCGGGGGATGATTGGCGGCGCTGGCACGACGATGCGCTGCGGATGGCGCGCGATGCTGGGGCGGACATCGACCGGCTATTCCACGATGCGGCGGTGGATTTCTACGCGCTGGGGTGAGCCGTCGCCCGACCCCATCCGTTCGCCCTGAGCGCAGTCGAAGCGCCACTCCCAAGCAAGCCTAGGCTCGGGGGAGACGGGGGCTTCGACTTCGCTCAGCCCGAACGGGGGGGTGAAACGAACCCTAGCCCAGCGCCGCCTGTTTCTCCGCCGCCAGCGCATCCAGCTCCGCGCGCGTTTTTTTCTCGCTTGCGGTCTTCAACTGCCCGCACGCCGCGTCGATGTCGCGCCCGCGCGGGGTGCGGACCGGGGCGCTGATGCCGGCATCGAACACGATGTTCGAAAACGCCTTGATCCGCTCCGGCGTCGAGCATTCATACGGCGCGCCCGGCCACGGGTTGAACGGGATCAGATTGACCTTCGCCGGCAGGTCATAGAATTTGAGCAACCGCACCAGCTCGCGCGCATCCGCGTCGCTGTCGTTCTTGTCCTTGAGCATCACATATTCGAACGTGATCCGCCGCGCATTGTTCGCGCCCGGATAGTCCGCGCACGCCTGCAGCACCTGCTCGAGCTTATACTTGCGGTTGATCGGGACGATCTCGTCGCGGATCTCGTTGGTGACGGCATGGAGCGACACCGCCAGATTGACCGAAATCTCCTCGCCCGCGCGTGCCATCAGCGGCACCACGCCCGAGGTCGACAGCGTGATCCGCCGCCGCGACAGGCCGATCCCGTCGCCGTCCATCACGATCTTCAACCCGTCGCGGACATTGTCGAAATTATAGAGTGGCTCGCCCATCCCCATCATCACGATGTTGGTGAGCATGCGCCCCTCGGGCTGGCTCGGCCATTCGCCCAAAGCATCGCGCGCGAGCATCACCTGCCCGACGATCTCGCTCGGGGTCAGGTTGCGCACCAGCCGCATCGTACCGGTATGGCAGAAACGGCAGTTGAGCGTGCAGCCGACCTGGCTCGATACGCACAGCGTGCCGCGGTCCGCATCGGGGATGAACACCATCTCGTAATCATTGCCGTCGTCGGTCCGCAGCAGCCACTTGCGCGTCCCGTCGGTCGACACCTGCGCCTCGACCACTTGCGGGCGGCTGATCGTGAAGCGCTGTTCGAGCCACGGCTGCATCGTCTTTGAGATGTCGGTCATCAGCGAAAAGTCGGTGACGCCGCGATTGTAGATCCAGTGCCACAATTGCTTGGCGCGCAGCTTGGCCTGCTTGGGGTCGAGCTGCGAGGTCTCGAGTGCCATCCGCAGATCGGGCTTGGACAGCCCGAGCAGATCGATCCGCCCGTCGCTGCGCGGCACCAGCGCGCGCGGCACGGGTACGGGGTCGATATGCCCCGGAATGGGCATGGCGTAGGCTGGTGCTGTCTGCATGATGCGCCACATAGGGGAAAATGGCGGGTTTTTCTACTCCCTGTGCGGGTAGGGGGTGTTTCCGGGAGGGCGGGTGCATGCCGGGGCCTCTGGTCCATAGGGGGCGCGATGGGACAGTTAGGGGGAACGCACCGCTTTTTCGGCGTTGCCGCTTGGCTGCGGCGTACGGCTGCGGCGTACGGCTGCGCGGCGGTAAGCTTTCGTTTAGGCGTGTTTGACTAATATGAAGGGGATGAGAAATCGTGCGCTTCCGATCCTGCCAACGCTGTTGGGCGCCGCCGTGCTTGGCGTGGCCGTCGGTCTCGGGTCGACGACGACATCGCCCTCAGGCCCTGCGGCGCTGGGCGATCAGGCACAGCAGCTCGCGGTTTCTACCGGTTTGAAACGCCAGCGGGCACCACAAGCAGGCGACGCCTGGGGCGGCTGTAACGACGCCCGGTCTGCCGGGACCTTCCCGATCTATCGTGGGGAGCCGGGGTATCGCACGGATATGGACGGAGACGGGGACGGGGTTGCGTGCGAGCCGCATGGCTAGCGGCGCATGATTTGCGACCGTGCGGCCATCTTGTATGGTCGTTCACCCACGGCTTGATCCACAACCGCTTCCGCCTTGCCCGGAGATTCGAATGTTATCGCCAACCGCGCTCGCCACCGCGTTCGACCGGGTGACGGATTACTGGTCCCCCAAGGTCATTGGCCAGGTCAACGACCAGCTGCTCAAGGCGGCGAAGCTGAAGGGCGAACTCGTCTGGCATGCGCATGACGGACAGGATGAGCTCTTCTACATCGTCAAGGGATCGCTCCGGATCGAGTTCGAGACCGAAGTCGTCGCGCTCGAACAGGGGGATTTCCTGACTGTCCCGAGTGGGGTTCGCCACAACCCCGTCGCGGAGGAGGAGTGTTGGGTGCTGCTGATCGAGCCCGCTTCGACCTTGCATACCGGCGCGGAAAGGACGTCTCGTACGCGCAGTCTGGAGGAGCAGCTCCGCTAACGGTTCCGGGGCGGCTGGCGATGGCGTCGCTCCGCGCACCAGTCGCCGTTGACCGAACGGCCCCGCTATCCCTTGAGGCACGCCAGCGCCGCCGCATCGATCGCAGTCGCCGCGCCCTTCAGCGCATAGACGTCCGCGAACGGCCCCCCGGCGCGGCTGAGCGTTTCCACGCTCATGCTGCGGCTCGATCGAATCGCGGAGACGATCGCGGCGTCGGCGCGTGCATCGGGTGCCCAGGCGTCGGCGGCGGTCGCGGTCAGGTCGAAGCGGCGTTCGCCGACCGACAGGGTGACGCGCGCCTGCGGGTTGCGGTCGCGGCTGAGGCGGACGTGGAGCTGATGGCGCGTGCCCCCGCCGCCCGCGCGCGGCCAGCTGGCGATGCTCGCGAACGGGCGCCAGCGCGATGCGCCGCCCGCGCTGACCGGCTCGGCGATCGCGAAACAGCGGCGGGGGGCGGAATCGCTGAACGCGCCCCAGCGATCGAACACGCCGATCGTCTCGCGCGCACCCGCGACCGCGGGCAGCGCCGCCAGCGCGAGCACCGCCCATCGCGTCCGGTTCACGCTGGCGCGTGCCCGGCGCCGCGATGGAGCACCGTCTCGACGCCACGCTCGATCTGCACCAGCGACCCCTGCGGCAAACCAGGCAGCGCGGGCGCGCCGTAGCCGGGCAGATCCGCGCCGCCGGTCATCACCCCGCGCAGCACCCGGCTGGAGATGCCGTGCAGGATCACCAGCCGGTCGCCGGCATCGCCATCGGTCTCCGCCAGCCAGCCCGAGACGCGCTCCGCGATCGCGGGATAGTCTTCGCCGTTCGGCGCTGGGTGGAGCAGCCCGGTGGCGCGATCGACCACCGTCAGCCCTTCCGCCGCGAGATCCGTATAATAGCGCCCGCCCCAATCGCCGGTGTCGATTTCGACCAGTCGCGAGTCGGTTCTGGCGGCGTGCCAGTCGAGCTCGAGGTGCTCGGCGATCACCGCGAGCGTCTGCAACGCACGTCCGGTCGGCGAGGCCCATAGCGTCAGCGCGGGTTTTGGCCCCAATTTTTCGCGCAAGGCCCGCCCCATCTCGTCCGCTTGCGCGAAACCGGCGCGGGTGAGGGGGGTGTGGAGATGCTCGCCCTGCAACCGTCCCGCCGCATTGAAGACCGTTTCGCCGTGCCGCGCGATGTAATCGCGGCCACTCCGTGGCGACTTCGCGGCGGTTTGCGACCGCATCTGGGCGTTGGAATCCATCGCCGTGTCTTCAACCCCGTGTGGCCCAAAAGCAACGGATTTCCGTGTTTATCTGAGGTTCATGCAAGCCCGTTTGCGAGCGCCTATCTGAGCCTTCCCCGCCGCCAAGGATGAGACATCGGCGGGCGAACACCATGGAGTACCCCCAATGCGCAAGATCGTCCTCACCGCCGCCACCGCCGTTCTCGGCCTCGGCATGGCAGCCCCCGCACTGGCCCAGGACGGCCCGCCCACGAATTCCCCCGACCGCGCGTTCAACGGCCCGCGCGCCGGCGTTCTGCTCGGCTATGACAAGCTGCAGCCCGGCAGCACCGACGGATCGAGCATCCGCGGTGACCGCGGCGCCGACGGCCTGACGTACGGCGGCGACATCGGCTATGATTTCGATAACGGCAGCCGGATCGTTTACGGTATCGAAGGCGAAGTCACCGGATCGACCAGCAAGGTCACCAACAATCCGGTCGACGCCGCAGCGCTCGGCTATGGCCGCGTCAAGGCGGGTCGCGACCTGTATGTCGGCGCGCGCGTCGGCTACAAGCTGACCCCGGCGACGCTGCTGTACGCCAAGGGCGGCTACACCAACGCGCGGCTCGACCTGACCGCGAACAACGGGACGGTCACCACCGGCGAGCATTTCACGCTGGACGGCTACCGCGTCGGCGCAGGGCTCGAGCAGGCGATCACGCCGCGCACCTATGCCAAGATCGAGTATCGCTATTCGAACTACGGCAATGCGCGTCTTGAGTTCGCGAACGGTGCGAACACCAACAACTTCGGCGTCGACACGGATCGTCACCAGGTCCTCGCCGGAGTCGGCTTCCGCTTCTGATCCGGTCGCTTGCGGCTGGAAACGAGACGGCCCACGCCTGATTTAGCTGTGGGTAAGAGGGGTCGGGGCGCTTGCTCCGGCCCCTTTTATGTTTAAGGAAAGGCACACGGCGAATTGCCCCCGGTTGACACCGGAACGGGCTGAAAATTGGGGCGGCGGCCCGGGGGAACGGCATGAAGGCGACGATCGAACGCGCAACCTTGTTGAAGGGGCTCAGCCACGTCCAGTCGGTGGTCGAGCGGCGCAACACCATTCCAATCCTGTCCAACGTCCTGATCGAGGCGACCGCCGAAGGTGGCCTCAAGCTGATGGCGACCGATCTGGACTTGCAGATCAACGAGACGATCGCGGCCGCGGTCGACCAGCCCGGCTCGACCACCGTATCGGCGCACACGCTGTTCGACATTGCGCGGAAGCTGCCCGAGGGCAGCCAGGTTTCGCTGAGTGCGGCGGATGGCAAGATGACGATCATGGCGGGCCGCGCCAAGTTCCAGCTCGGCACGCTGCCGCGCGACGATTTCCCGGTGATCGCCGAGGGCGAGCTCCCGGTCAGCTTCGAGCTGCCTGCCGAGACGCTCAAGCAGATCATCGACAAGACGCGCTTCGCGATCTCGACCGAGGAAACGCGTTATTATCTGAACGGCATCTTCTGGCACGTCTCGGAGGATCCGCTCCCCGTGCTTAAGGCCGCCGCGACCGACGGGCACCGCCTTGCACGCGTCACGATGCCGCGCCCGGATGGCGCCGAATCGATGCCCGACATCATCATCCCGCGCAAATGCATCGCCGAACTGCGCAAATTGCTCGATGAAATCGACGGTTCGGTCGGCGTTTCGATGTCGCCGACCAAGATTCGCTTCGATCTGGGGCAGGCGCTGCTGACCTCCAAGCTGATCGACGGCACCTTCCCGGACTACAGCCGCGTCATCCCGACCGGCAACGACAAGATCCTCAAGATCGACCCGCGCAGCTTCGAGGAAGGCGTCGACCGCGTCTCGACGATCGCGACCGAGAAGACCCGCGCGGTCAAGATGGCGCTCGATCGCGACAAGATCATCCTGTCGGTGAGCTCGCCCGAAAACGGCACCGCGGCGGAGGAAGTCCCCGGGGATTACACCGCGCTCGGCTTCGAGATCGGGTTCAACAGCCGCTATCTGCTCGACATTCTCGGGCAGCTCGACGGCGACACGATCGAGGTTCACCTCGCCGATGCCGCCGCGCCGACGCTGATTCGCGAGAATGACAAGTCGGCCGCGCTGTACGTGCTGATGCCGATGCGAGTCTGATCGGCTGGCAAGTCTGACGACGATAGCCTTGTCCGGGGGCGCAGGGGTCCTCGGCGGGGCGATGAACGCGCTGGCTGGCGGGGGCACGTTCGCGACGCTGCCGGCGCTGATCGCGCTCGGGCTTCCTGCGAACACCGCCAATGCGACGTCGAACGTCGCGTTGCTGCCGGGGGCGGCGACCAGCAGCTGGGCGTTCCGGCGCGAGCTTGGGCCGGTCGGCGGGGTCAACGTCTGGCTGCTCGGCGGAATCACCTTCGTCGGCGGGCTGGCCGGGAGTGCGTTGCTGGTGGTGACGCCGACGCGCGTGTTCGACCTCCTCATCCCGTGGCTGTTGCTGATGGCGCTCGTAGTGATCGCTTACGGCAAACGCGCCGCCGACGCGCTCCACGCCCGCGTCACGATCGGGCAGCGGACGCTGATCGTCTCGCAGTCTTTGCTGGGCGTGTATGGCGGCTATTTCGGTGGGGGCGTCGGATTGATGACGACCGCGATCTACGGGTTGCTCGCGGGCGTTTCTCCGCGTGCACTGTTCGCACCCCGCACGCTGATGCTGGCGATCGCCAATGCCGCCGCCGCGATCGTGTTCATCACGACCGGGCTGGTCGACTGGGCGGCGGCGGTGCCGATGCTGATCGGCGCGGTGTTCGGCGGATGGATCGGCGCGGTGATCGGCAAGCTGCTGTCCCCCGGGCTGGTGCGGGGCTGGACGCTGTTCGTTACCGCCGCCACGACGATCGTGTTCTTCGTCCGCGCCTATTTCTGATTGGGGAGCGTGAGCAGCGCGGCGAGGATCTTGGGGTCGTCGGTCGGATCGATTGCCGCCTTATACGCCGTGCGCATCTTGCCGATTTCGGCGGTCCAGGTCTTGGCGTCGAGTTTGGGCTGAGTCAGCAGCATCTCGGGCGAATGGCAGGCGGTGCAATTCGTCGTGAGGATTTCCGCGCTGGCCGGCAGCGTCACGGTCTCGTCGGGGAGCGTGATCGATTGCGATGCTAGCGCGATCCCGGCGCCGGCGGGATGTCCCGCAGACGGCGCGCGCTGACACGCGCCGAGCAGCAGCAGCGCGACGAGCCAAATACGCGTCATGCCACCACCACGTGTGCGGTTTCGATGCTGCTTCGCATATAGCCTCCGGGATTCCAGATCGGCGTGGGCTTCTGGCCGGCGCCGCGGGTGTTGGTGGTGCGCACCGCAAGGTCGTGGGCGCCGCGCGGCAGCCCGGTGAGCGGCATCGCCCAGCGGCGGAAGCTGTACGCGCCGTGGTCCGGCCCGAGCTGTGCCGCCTTCCAGCTTTGCCCGCCATCGACCGAGACCTCGACCGTGGCGACTCCTGCGTCGCCGCCCATCGCGATCCCGCGAACTTCCTGCGGGGTCGTGCGGGTGAAGAAGGCGCGCGGCGGCATCCGGCCGATCGGGACGGTTGCGAAGTCCTTCGCGCCGGGCTGAACGCCCGCATCGACGGTCGAGGGGATGCGATACGCCTTTTCCATCCAGAAACCGGTGTCGGGCGTGGTGAGCAGCTCGATCGAATCGAGCGCCTTGATCCAATAGGTCGAGAACCAGCCGGGGACGATCAGCCGCAGCGGGAAACCGTTGAGCAGCGGGAGCGCCGTGCCGTTCATTCCGTAGGCGACGATCACGTCGTCGGTCCGCGCATGGTCGAGCGCGAGCGTCTTGGCGAACTTGGGTGCGTCGCCCGGCGCCTCATCGAGCCCGGAGACCTTCACCTGCACCACGCCCGGCGCGACACCGGCGCGGTCGAGCAGGTCGCGCAGCCGCACGCCGGTCCAGCGCGCATTGCCCATCGCGCCATTACCCCATTGCGCGCCGGGGACGCGCGGCGCGAACAGACCGCGCGAGTTGCCCGAACACTGGTTGACCGCCGCCACCTCGACCTTGGGCATCGCCTGGATATCGGCGAGTGAGAGCGCCGTCGCGCGCTGGACCGCGCCACCGATCTTGAGCCGGAACGCAGCGGCATCGACCGACAGCGGGATGTCGGCATAATGCCAGCGCACGTAAAAACGGTCGTTCGGGGTGAACGGATCGTCGCCGACCGCGCCGTCGAAGGCCGCCATCGGAGTTTCGAGCAGCGGCGCGCGGCTGCGCTGGAGGATCATGCCCTTCTTGCCGGGGAAGGCATCGGTCAGCGCGCGTTCGCCGGTGCCGTTCGAGAGGCCGAGGTCGACCATTCCCTGCGCCCAGAGCGGTGTGCTCGCCAACGCACCGACGCCGAGGCCCCCAAGCGCGAGTGCCGCGCGGCGATCGATCGGGTCACCCATGCTGGATCGCCACGGGCACGAACCGCGCCACCTGCTTGCCGACGAGCGAAAGCTGCTCGATCACCGCGGCGTCGCTGGCGCCGCCGTCGTCGTCGAACTTGGTCAGTTGCGTGTTGACCGCGGCGGCGAACGGCGTCGGCCAGCCGCGCAGCGCGTGGACGATCGAGCGCAGCGCCGCGATCGTGCTGCCCGTCGCCTGCCATCCGTAGGCGGTCGCGATCAGCCCGACCGGCATGTCCGCGAGGTACGGCCGGTGCGGGTCGCGCGCGGTTTCCTCGAGCAAGTCGAGCGCGTTCTTGACCACGCCCGAGATGCTGCCGTGATAGCCGGGCGAGGCGATGATGATTGCGGAGGCCTGGCGGACGGTCTCGACGAATTCGGTTTCGTCCGGGGTGCGCGTGGTCGCCTTGGGGTCGTAGAGCGGGAGCCGGGCCATGTCCGCGCCGCCGAACATCCGCGTGCGGAATCCCTCGCGGCCCGCCGCGTCCAGCGCGATCCGCAGAGCGCGTTCGGTCGAGGAAACACCGCCGATCGTCCCGCCGATACCGACGACTAGGGGCTGATCGAGAAGGGTTTCGGCCATCGGGTTGGGCTTTCGACAGGGCCGCGGGGCGACCGGAGGCGGCTTCAATAGCCCGACGCACGCTTTGCCTCAATGCTTCGCGGGGTTGGACTGCAGAAGCCGTGCAACATGGCTCGCGCGGCACGGCGCGCCCTGCTAAGCGCCCGGAGATGCTTTTCCCATGCTTGCGCGGTCTGTTTTATACAGGTAACACACTGGTTCGTCCGAATTTCGGGATCTGGTGAGCATGCGCCGTTACCCTTTTGACGCATCCGATCGCATGGACCCGCGGACCCCGCTGGAACTGAAGGACGGTGTGCCGCCGCCCGAGCGGTATTTGCGCGAAGCCCCGTATGAACCGGAGGACGACGGCGACGACCGCGAGTCGCGCTGGCGACGGGTCAACTGGATGCGCTGGATCATGCGCGGGCTTGCCGCGCTGATCGTGCTGTTCGTGCTCGCGGTCGCCTGGCTCGCGGTGACCGCGCCCCTATCCAAGTCGCTCCAGCCGCCCACGCCGCCCAGCGTCACGCTGCTCGCGGACGACGGTACGCCGATTGCGCGGCGCGGTGCGATCGTCGGTGCGCCGGTGGATGCCGCCAAGTTGCCGAAGAACGTCACCAACGCCTTCCTCGCGATCGAGGATCGGCGCTTCCGCTCGCATTGGGGGATCGACCCCCAGGGAATCGCGCGCGCGTTCGTCCACAATCTGCGGTCCAGCGGGCGTGACCAGGGCGGCAGCACGATCACGCAGCAGCTCGCGAAGAACGCGTTCCTCGATTCGGATCGCACCGCTGCGCGGAAAATCCGTGAAGTGCTGATCGCCTTCTGGCTCGAGGCGTGGCTGACCAAGGACCAGATCCTGTCGCGCTATCTGTCGACGGTCTATTTCGGCGACAACACCTACGGCCTCAGCGCGGCGGCGAAGCATTATTTCGGGCGGACTCCGCAAAATCTGTCGATCGCACAAGGGGCGATGCTCGCCGGGCTGGTCAAGGCGCCGTCGCGGCTTGCGCCGACGGTCAATTTGTCGGGCGCGCGGGCACGCGGCGCGCTGGTGCTGCGCGCGATGGTCGAGGGCGGGTTCCTCGACAAGGACATCGCAGCCGGCGTCCGCCCCGCGCGCCTCGCGACCGACCGAGTCGCGCCGCTTCCCAACGGGACGTATTTCGCGGACTGGGTGCTCCCCGCCGCGCGCGATCAGGCGGGGGATCTGGCGCGCGAGAGCAAGGTCCGCACGACGCTCGACCGCCGCTTGCAACGTGCCGCCGAACGCGCGGTCCGGCGTGCGGGGTTGCGGCAGGCGCAAGTCGCGCTGGTGGCGATGCGGCCGGACGGTCGCGTGGTCGCGATGGTCGGGGGCAAATCCTATGCCGACAGCCCGTTCAACCGCGCGACCCAGGCGATGCGGCAGCCGGGATCGGCGTTCAAGCTGTTCGTCTATCTCGCGGCGATGCGCCACGGCATGACCCCGGATTCGATCGTCGAGGACAAGCCGATCACGATCGCCAACTGGAGCCCGCGCAATTCGGACGGGCGGTATCTCGGCCCGATCACGTTGCGGCAGGCATTCGCGCGCTCGTCCAACGTGGCGGCGGCGCGGATCACGCAGGAAGTCGGCGTCGCGAACGTCATCAAGGCGGCGCGCGACCTCGGCGTCACCACGCCGATCCCGAACGAGGCGACGATCGCGCTCGGCACCGCGAGCATGTCGTTGCTCGAGCTGACCCAGGCGTATGCGGCGGTGGCGGCGGAGCAATATCCGGTCCGCGCGCGCGGGCTCGAGGATCCGCCCGAGCGCGGGATGCTCGCAAGCCTGACCGATCGCCCGCACGCTTTGTCGGGGACGATCCGCGACGAGATGCTCGACCTGCTGTCGGCATCCGCCGAGACGGGGACGGGCCGCGCGGCGGCGCTGTCGGTCAAGACCTATGGCAAGACCGGGACGACGCAGGACAATCGCGACGCGCTGTTCGTCGGGTTCGCCAACGGGTTGGTGGTTGGCGTGTGGGTCGGCAATGACGACAACACCCCCAATGCGGGTCTGTCCGGCGGCGGCGTGCCCGCGCGGGTGTGGCGCGATTTCATGCAGCAGGCGCTGGGGGTCGGCGCGGCGGTGGTGCCCGAGGCGGTGCCCGAAGTGATCGATCCCGACGCCAATGGCTATGACCAGACGATCGAGAATTTTCTGGATCCGGGCAACATTCCCCCGGTCGAGGGCGAAATCCCTGGCGTCGGGCGAGTCCGGCTGCGCGACGGGCGGCTCGATTTCGAACCCAGCGGGAACGACGAGCGCGACCGCCGCCGCCGCGACGAGGACGAGGATCGCGCGCCGCAGCGCGACGGCTATGAGGACGAACAATAGGCGCTACTGGCGGAACGGTGCCGTTTTCGGTAGAGGCCATGCTCGCTTTACCCATAAGCGCTTCTTCGGCGACGGTCGGGGCCCAGTCGTGATGGCGGATGTGCCGGAGCTCGGTCCGCGGCACTCCCCGGCCCGTGCTCGGGTCCCGGTCTTCGCCGAAGAAGCGCAGCATCTGCCATCAACGATTCCGGTGTCGGTCACGAACACTCGGCGTTCCAAGGATACCCCATGACCGACCAGAAATGCGGACTCGTTGCCGTCCTCGGCGCTCCCAATGCGGGCAAGTCGACGCTTGTCAACGCGCTCGTTGGGCAAAAGGTCGCGATCGTCAGCCCCAAGGCGCAGACCACGCGCGTGCGGCTGATGGGCGTCGCGATCGAGGGCGACACGCAGTTGCTGCTGGTCGATACGCCCCGGCATCTTCGAGCCCAAGCGCCGGTTCGACCGCGCGATGGTGCAGGCGGCGTGGGGCGGCGCGGAAGGCGCGGACGTGCTCGCCCTGGTGGTCGATGCCAAGGGCGGGTTACCGACCAAGGTCACCGACATCGCTACCGCGATCAAGGACCGGCCCGAGCCCAAGTACCTGATCCTCAACAAGGTCGACCTGGCGGACAAGGCCAAGCTGCTGCTCCATGCCGAGCGGCTCAACGGCCTGGTCGCGTTCGACGAGACGTTCTTCGTCAGCGCTTCGACCGGCGATGGCCTGCCCGAGTTGAAGGCGCATCTTGCGGCGCGGATGCCCGCCGAGCCGTGGCATTTCCCCGAGGACCAGGTCTCCGACGCGACCGAGCGCAGCCTCGCGTCCGAAGTCACGCGCGAGCAGATCTTTCTCCAGCTCCACGCCGAACTCCCCTACGCCTCGGCGGTCGAGACCGAGCAATATCTCGAGCGCGAGGACGGTTCGGTCGAAATCCACCAGCAGATCCTGGTCGAACGCCCGACGCAGCGCGCGATCGTGCTCGGCAAGGGCGGCACGCGGATCAAGGAGATCGGCGCGCGCGCGCGGACCGAGCTCAGCAGCATCATGGGCCGCCCGGTGCACCTTTACCTGCACGTCAAGGTCCGCCCGGGCTGGGACGACGAGCGCGACGTGTACCGCGACATGGGGCTCGACTGGGTCGAGTAACCGCGCGCACGCCGGGGATGGCGTGCGCTCAACCGAGCAGCGCGTCGACCCACGCCGGCACGAGCACCCCGGCCGGGCCGAGCTGCGTCTCGTGGAAATAGGCGCTGCCCGCCGACCGCTCGAGATTGAGTTCGACCGTCCTCGCGCCGGCATAGCGCGCACCCTGGACGAACCCTGCGGCGGGATAGACCGCGCCCGACGTTCCGATCGAGACGAACAGGTCGGCTTGCGCCAACGCGCGCTCGATCCGCTCCATTTCATACGGCATCTCGCCGAAGAACACGATGTCGGGCCGGAGCGCGGGCGCGCCGCACGCGGCGCAAGGCGTGCCCGGCGGGAGCGCCTCGGTCCAGGCCACGCGGGCGTCGCACGCCGCGCAGAGGGCCGACCGCAGTTCGCCGTGCATGTGGAGCAACCGTTTCGCCCCGGCGCGTTCGTGGAGATCATCGACGTTCTGCGTCACGATCAGCAACGCGCCGGGCCATGCCGCATCGAGCCGCGCGAGTGCCGTATGCGCTGCGTTCGGCGCAACGTCGGCCAATGCGGCGCGGCGTGCGTCGTAAAATCGATGGACCAGCACCGGATCCGCCGCGAGCGCCTCGGGTGTGCAGACGTCCTCGACGCGGTGTCCTTCCCACAGGCCGCCGGGCCCGCGAAACGTCGCGATTCCGCTTTCGGCGGAGATTCCCGCGCCGGTCAGGACGACGATGTTTCGGATGGAGGTCATGGGGTGAGGATCCGCAAGGGTGTTGTTCGAAAGGGCGTTCGGGGGACGGTTTTCCGGGTTGCGACGATGGACCACCCGCACGCTCTACCGTCTCGCAAATCAGCGGGATGGTCTAGCCGGCATTGGCGCATTCTCGCACCGCAACGGCGCGCTCGTTAAACGCATCGAGCAAGCGTGCGGTGATGCCATCTTCCAGCCATTGTCAGATTTTGGATCGGACTTCGCCGCTTCGAACCGCGATGTTTTGCGATCCCCGCATGGCATCTCGCGGGGCGAGGCTCTAGAGGCCGCGGGGGATGCATTTACGGAGCACAGGCGATGACCGCGATCGGCATTATCGGGAGCGCAGGGCGCATGGGGCAAGCGCTCGCGGCGGCAGTGCCGGATCTCGGTGCGACGCTCGCCGGCGGGATCGATGCGGGGGGCGATCCGGCGACGCTGGCGCATGACGCGGACGTGCTGATCGATTTCTCCGCACCCTCCGCGCTGGAGCGCAATCTCGCCGCCGCGCGGTTGACCGGCACCCCGATCCTGATCGGCACGACCGGGCTCAGCCCGACGCATCATGCGCTCGTCGATGCGGCCGCGAGCGAGATCGCGGTGCTGCAGACCGGCAACGTCTCGCTCGGGGTGACGCTGCTCGCAAAGCTGGTGCGCGAGGCGGCGGCGCGGCTTGGCCCCGACTGGGACATCGAGATCGTCGAGATGCATCACCGCCACAAGGTCGATGCGCCGTCGGGAACCGCCTTGCTGCTGGGCGAGGCCGCGGCGGCGGGGCGGGGGGCGTCCCTCGCTGACCTGCGCGTGTCGGACCGGGCCGGACTGGTCGGCGCGCGGTCCGAAGGGACGATCGGGTTCGCGTCGCTCCGCGGCGGGTCGGTCGCGGGGGATCACCTCGTCGTGTTCGCGGGCGAGGGAGAGCGCATCGAACTCGGCCACCGCGCGGAAAACCGGGCGATCTTCGCGCGCGGGGCAGTGACCGCGGCGCTGTGGCTCGCGGGGAAGCCGGCGGGCCGCTACCAGATGGAAGAGGTGGTCGGCGTGTGAAAAAGGCCGACGTCGTCGACTTCTACGCGCGGCTGGCGGCGGACAATCCGCACCCCGAGACCGAGCTGGAAGCCGGCAATCCGTTCCAGCTCGTCGTCGCGGTCGCCCTCTCGGCACAAGCGACCGACGTGGGCGTCAACAAGGCGACGCGGAGGCTGTTCGCGGAAGTGACGACGCCCGAGCAGATGGTGGCGCTCGGCGAGGACGGGCTGAAGGCGCACATCAAATCGATCGGGCTGTTCAACACCAAGGCGAAGAACGTCATCGCCTTGTCGCAGCAGCTGATCGACGCGCACGGGAGCGTGGTCCCCAACGATCGCGCCGCGCTCGAACAGCTTCCCGGCGTCGGGCGCAAGACCGCCAACGTCGTGCTCAACGTCGCGTTCGGCGCGGAGACCTTCGCGGTCGACACGCATATCTTCCGTGTCGGCAATCGCACCGGCCTCGCGCGCGGCAAGACCCCGCTTGCGGTCGAGCTCAAGCTCGACAAGGCGACTCCGCAGCCGTTTCGGTTGCATGCGCATCACTGGCTGATCCTCCACGGCCGCTACGTCTGCAAGGCGCGGACGCCGGAATGCTGGAGATGCGTCGTTGCGGATCTGTGCGCGTTCAAGCCCAAGACGCCCGCGCCCAAAACGGTTACGGAACGGCGTCCCGCCAAGGAGTGATCCATGCGTCGTGTGCTTTCCGCCATCGTCCTGCTGTTTGCGGCGAGCGTCGCCGGCGCCCGCGAGCGGATTCCGGTGGCAACCCCCGCGGGTCCAGCGGTCCCGTGCATTCCGCTGGTACAGATTCGCGAAACCCGCGTGCGCGACGACCGCACGATCGATTTCGTCCTGAACGGCCGCAAGATCTATCGCAACACCTTGCCCTACGCTTGTCCCAGCCTCGGTTTCGAACAGCGCTTCAGCTACGCGACGAGTCTCGGCCAATTGTGTTCCACCGACATCATCAGCGTACTCTATCAGGCGCCCTATCTCACCCAGGGGGCAAGCTGCGGGCTGGGGCAATTCCAGCCGGTGACATTGAGCGCCCGGTGAATCGTCGATCGGGGCTGGCGTCGCGTCGCGCGCTTTGCTAGGCGATGCCTCAGGCACCCGTAGCTCAGCTGGATAGAGCGCTGCCCTCCGAAGGCAGAGGCCACTGGTTCGAATCCAGTCGGGTGCACCATTTCTTAGATCATCGGCGCTTGATAGCGGTTTTGCGCATGCTCTGTCGCAAGACAGGCGCGCTTCGCGCGCGTGCGTCCGACCTAGGCCGCGCTGGGCAAACACGAAAATTGCGAAACGCGGTGGACAGGGTAGAGCGGACGGAATGCTGACGCGCCTCGTCCTCACCAATTTCCGCAACCATACTGCAAGGGCAATCCCGCTCGGGCCGGGGTTCGTCGTGCTGACGGGCGAGAATGGCGCGGGCAAGACCAACATCCTGGAAGCGGTTTCACTGTTGGCGCCGGGGCGAGGGTTGCGCCGCGCCCCGCTCGGCGAAATGGCGCGGCAGGACGGTCCCGGCGGCTTCGGGATCGCGGCCGACCTTGGTGGCGACGTTGCGATCGCGACGGGTACGCAGGCGAGTGCGCCCGAGCGACGGATCGTGCGGGTGCAGGGCAGCGGGGTTGCCGCCACGCATCTCGCCGAGTGGCTGACGGTCCTCTGGCTCACGCCTGCGATGGACCGGCTGTTCGTCGAACCGGCCGGCGAGCGGCGGCGTTTTCTCGACCGGCTGACGCTGGCGCTCAGCCCTGGGCATGCGGTCCATGCCAATCGCTACGAAGCCGCGATGCGCGCGCGCAACCGGCTGCTGGGGGAGGATGGGCGACCCGATCGCGAGTGGCTGAGCGCGCTGGAGGCGCAGATGGCCGAGCACGGCAGCGCGATCGACTTGGCGCGGCGCGATACCGTGGCGGCGCTCGGGGCACGGTTGGTAGAGCAACCCGACGGCCCGTTCGCCCGCGCCGGGCTGGCGCTGACGGGCTGGACCGGGGGCGGTGAGACGCTGGCCGTCGATCTCGCGCAGAGCCGCGGACGCGATGCCGCCGCCGGGCGTGCGCTGGTCGGCCCGCATCGCAGTGATCTGTCCGTGACGCATCTGGGAAAGGCGCAGGCCGCCGCGTTGTGCTCGACCGGGGAGCAGAAGGCCTTGCTGCTGGGGCTGATCCTGGGGCACGCCGAATTGGTCGCCGAGCGGACCGGAATGGCGCCGATCCTCCTGCTCGACGAGGTTGCGGCGCATCTGGACCCTGTGCGCCGGGCTGCCTTGTTCGAGCGGCTCGACGGGATCGGGCAAGTGTGGATGACCGGAACCGAGGACGCGCTGTTCGCCGACCTTGGTGGCGCAGCAATGCGTCTCACGCTGGGCCAGACGCTTGGCTGAACCGTGCTGTCGGTGGAACGCATCGTCGCCGACGCGCGTGCCTTTCTGTCGTCGGGCATGGCGAGGCCGATCCGGTTGCGCCCGACACCACGCCGCCGGGGGTGCGCCAGAGCCGCCGCGTCGAAGTGACGTTGCTGGGGCAACGCGCGGATCGCCTCATGCGCTACGCCTTGGGTCACCCCGGCGCGGGCCGGGGTGACCGCGTCCCGTTCGTAGCTGGACGGGCGTACCCATTTCGCTTCCGTTTTCGTGCCTGAATCCCTATAGGCTTGGCATGGCTGAAGACCCCAATACCAACGACTACGGCGCTGACTCGATCAAGGTGCTGAAAGGCCTCGACGCAGTCCGCAAGCGCCCCGGCATGTACATCGGCGATACCGACGACGGCTCCGGCCTCCACCATATGGTGTTCGAGGTGTCCGACAATGCGATCGACGAGGCGCTCGCCGGGCATTGCGACCGGATCGACATCACGCTCAACGCCGATGGATCGGTTTCGGTCGAGGATAACGGGCGCGGGATTCCGACCGGCATCCACACCGAGGAAGGCGTCAGCGCCGCCGAAGTGATCATGACCCAGCTTCACGCGGGGGGTAAGTTCGAGAACACCTCGAACGACAATGCTTACAAGGTGTCGGGCGGTCTGCACGGCGTCGGCGTTTCGGTGGTCAACGCGCTGAGCGAATGGCTCGACCTGACGATCTTCCGCGACGAGCAGGAGCATTACATGCGCTTCGCGTTCGGCGATGCGGTGGCGCCGCTCAAGATCGTCGGCCCTGCGCCGGGCAAGAAGGGGACGCGCGTCACCTTCTTCCCGTCGCCCGCCACGTTCAAGATCACCGAATTCGATTTCGAGAAGCTCGAGCATCGCTATCGCGAGCTTGCGTTCCTCAACTCGGGCGTGCGGTTGTTCCTCAACGACGCGCGGCATGAGGACGTGAAGACGGTCGAGCTCTATTACGAGGGCGGGATCGCCGCGTTCGTGAAGTATCTCGATCGCAACAAGGCCGCGCTGATGCCCGAGCCGGTCGCGATCTCGGGCACGCGCGACGACGTCACGATCGACGTCGCGCTCGAATGGAACGACTCCTATTACGAGAACGTCCTCGCCTTCACCAACAACATCCCGCAGCGCGACGGCGGCACGCACATGGCCGCCTTCCGCGCGGCGATGACGCGGACGCTCAACAATTATGCCGAGAAATCGGGCATGTTGAAGAAGGAGAAGGTCAGCCTCACCGGCGACGACATGCGCGAAGGGCTCACCGCGATCGTCTCGGTCAAGCTGCCTGACCCCAAGTTCAGCAGCCAGACCAAGGACAAGCTCGTCTCGTCCGAGGTGCGCCAGCCGCTCGAATCGCTGATGGCGGACAAGCTTGCCGAATGGCTCGAGGAAAACCCGGCGCACGGCAAGGCGATCGTGCTCAAGATCATCGACGCCGCCGCCGCACGTGAAGCCGCCAAGAAGGCGCGCGAGCTGACCCGGCGCAAGGGCGTGATGGATATCGCGTCGCTCCCGGGCAAGCTCGCGGATTGCCAGGAGCGCGATCCGGCGAAGTCCGAACTGTTCCTGGTGGAGGGTGACTCGGCTGGCGGTTCGGCCAAGCAGGGGCGTGACCGCCACTTCCAGGCGATCCTCCCGTTGCGCGGCAAGATCTTGAACGTCGAGCGCGCGCGGTTCGACCGGATGCTGTCGTCGAAGGAAATCGGCACGCTGATCCAGGCGATGGGCACCGGCATCGGGCGCGACGACTTCAACGTCGAGAAGCTGCGCTACCATAAGATCGTCATCATGACCGACGCAGACGTCGACGGCGCGCACATCCGCACGCTGTTGCTGACGTTCTTCTACCGCCAGATGCCGGAAATCATCACCAAGGGGCATCTCTACATCGCGCAGCCGCCGCTCTACAAAGCGACGCGTGGGCGGTCCGAAGTGTATCTGAAGGACGACAGCGCACTCGACGAATATCTGGTCGAGAATGGCGTTGCGAGCGTCGTGCTCGAGGGCGCGCAGGGGTCGCGTTCGGGCGCGGACCTGCGCACGCTGGTCGATCATGCGCGGCGGATGCGGACGCTGATGCGCTTCGTGCCGCGGCGCTATGACCCGACGATCGTCGAGGCGCTCGCGATGGGTGGCGCGCTCGATCCGGCGCTCGATCTCGATGCACGGCGCGAACGCGTGGTGCAGGTCGTGCGCGGGCTCGACGCGGCGGATCAGGATGCGCGCTGGTCGGCGACGCTGGCCGAGGACGGCGGCTTCCACGTCAAGCGCGTGTGGCGCGGTGTGACCGATCACCATGTCATCGAGGCGGCGTTCCTCGGCTCGGCGGAGGCGCGCAAGCTCCATACGCTCGCGGTGGAACAGGCCGAGGCGTTCGTCGATACCGCGCGACTCGTTTCGAACAAGGCAGCCGCGGCGGCACAGGCGGAAGCCGATGCGGCTGCGGACGAAGCCGAGGCGACCGCGCCCGAGGGTGGCCGTGCAGGCGCGCCCGCGACGGTGAGCAAGGGCTCGACGATGGTTGCGCGGCCTTCGCAGCTGCTCGACGCGATCCTCACGGCGGGGCGCAAGGGCTTGGCGATCCAGCGGTACAAGGGGCTGGGCGAGATGAATGCGGAGCAATTGTGGGAAACCACGCTCGATCCGCAGAACCGCTCGATGCTCCGCGTCGAGGTCGACCAGGCGGATGTCGCGGACGAGATCTTTACGCGCCTGATGGGCGACGTGGTCGAACCGCGCCGCGAGTTCATCCAGGAGAATGCGCTGAGCGTCGCCAACCTCGACGTTTAAGCGAATGGGGAACGGGCGGGATGCGTCGAGCAAGACGCATCCCGCGCTTCGTGACTAATCGGTCGGGTGGCGTTCGCCGTCGAGCTCGGTTGCTTCCCGCACGACCGCGATATTGTCGCCAGTGTCGCGCATCTCATACAGCTTGCCGCGCGCGTTCTGGAACGGACGGTGCAGTACCATCATCAGCGTGCCGTCGAAACGCCTGAAGACCATGCCGTGCCCGCTATCGGCGCGCACCAGCGGTGGCAATTGTTCCCATGGTCCTTCGATCGAACCGCTGCGCGAGCGGGCAACGCTCTGGACATAACCGTTGGCGTCGTAGCTCGACCACAGCATCAGCAGTGTGCCGGTGCGCGTGCGGATCAGCTCGGGGCCGTCGGTCACGTAATTCGTCTCGGCCTTGCGCGGGACCCACGGCGCATCGGACGCCTTGAACAGCAGCCGCGGCGGTCCGGCGGCGCGCAGGCTATCGTCGAGCGGAATCGCCTCGATCGTGCCGTCACCGACCTGCACCCATTCGTGCGCGTAGACGAGCCAGGGCTTGCCCGCGGGATCGACATAGAGCGTCCCGTCGAGCGACATCCGGCTCTTGTCGACCAGCGGTTCGCCGTTCCGCACGAGCGTGAACGGGCCGGTCAGCGCATTGCTCACGGCGAGCAACGTGCTCCGTCGGATCGGGCGGCGCTGGTCGGTCGCGGGGATCGGGGCGGAATCGTTGTAGAAGGTCGCGAAGAGATACCAGCGCCCGCGCCAGCGATGCACCTCGGGTGCCCAGGCGCCGTCGTTGGCCCACAGGCCCTTGGGCAGCGTGAACACGACGCGCGGCTTGGTCCAGGCCTTCAGGTCACGGCTGGTGTACGCCATGATTCCGACGTCTGGGCTCCCGGTCATCCGGCGATCGTTCTTGGTGTAGAGATAATAGGTGCCGCTTTTCCGGTCGGCGACAATCCAGGGATCGTGGAGCGGCATGTTGGGCATGCGCAGCGTGGCTGCGGTGGGAGGCGGCGGAGCGGGCGGCGCGGCGACCGCGGGTGCGATCGCGAGCAGGACCGCAAGAGCGGTCAGCGTCCGGTGGCGCATGGCGACTTCCCGATGGTTCGTGTGAGCAGCAGCGTCGCAATCGCGCGAGCCGGGACGGTGGTCCCGGCAACGCAGCCGGCCGTGTGACTCCGGTCGGTCAGCACCATCTGCGCATGCCAGCCGCGCGGGAGGACCAGCGCGCGCGGGTTGATCCCGCCGTTGACATGGACGAGCACGAGCGTCCGTCCATCGGGGGACAGCGCGCCTGCGGTGTCGAGATCGTCGACCGGCACCAGACGGTAGCCGGGCCGGATGTATCGGCTGAACTGCGCCATCGCCCAATATTTGCGCGTCACGTGAATGTCGTGCGGCCCGGCGGCGGGCACGCGCAGATCGGCCTTCACAAGCCCCCAGTTCGAACCCGGCCCGGACAATGCGGTATTCTCGGTGGCCTGCCAGAAGACCCAGGCGGCGGGTTCGAGCCGCTTCAGGTCGAGGACGACATGCTCGGCAAAGGCGAGCGCGGAGGGCATGCCCTCGAAGTCCTGCGGGTCCTTGTCGAGCGGGGTATCGTTCTCGCTCATCCAGAGCTTGATCCCCGAAGCGCGCGCGACGTCGCGCACCCCGGTCTGGTTGACCGTGCCGTAGCTGTGGACGTTGAGCTGCCCGACCCGCGCGCGGGTTGCCTTGGGGTAGGCGGCCCAGTCCTGCAGGAACAGGTGCGAATTGGTCTCGTCGGGTGCTGCGATGACGGTCGCAAGACTGCGCGCCTTCAAGGCCGCGTCCGTCGCGTCGATCATCATCGCCTGGCGCGCGGGCGACCAATGGGCGCCTTCCTGCGTGTTCTTGGCGAACCAATAATCGGTGTTCGGCTCGTTGACGGGGGAGAGCGTGCGGAAGGTGATTCCGTGGCGATGCTGCAGCTCGTCCACGACGCGCGCCATGTAATCGGCGAAGGGGCGTTCGTATCCGGGGCGGAGATTGTCGTCCGTGCCCTTTTCCGCACCCGAGACACGCCCCGATACGGTCATGAACCAGGGGGGCGAATTCGAGAAAGCCTCGAAGATCGGTTCGCGCACGCGGACTCGGATCGCATCCAGCCACCACCGCTGGTTCGCGTCCTGCGACCAGTCCCACATCGCCGCGTCATCCGCGCGCCACCAGTCGCGACCGATGGCACCTGACGGTTGCCGCCAGAAGCCGGGAATCGCGGCGCCCGGTCGCAGATAGGCCGGTGTGTCCGCCGCATTGCCGCCGCCGATATTATAGCGCGCGATCGTCCAGCCGAGCCCGTCCGTACCGTAGAACAGGTCGGCAAGCCGCCCGCGATCGGCTTCGGGCCAGCCGCCGGTGACGTGCGCGAACCAGGCGAGCGCGGTGCCCCATCCTTCGAACACCGTGGACGGACGCTCGACCGCCGGACGGATCGTGACCGATACCGTCCGCTCCTGCGCTACGGCCGAAGTGGCGAGGCATAAGGTAGCAACGCAGGCGGCGAAACGGCTGGAGCGTGGCCGCCTCATTCCACGAAGGGTTCGACGATCGTCGTCCGCCCGCGCAGGAAGATGTCGGCGACCAGCCGGAGCGGGCTGACATCGACATCGGAGACGCCCGCATGGACGATCTCGGCGAAGCGGCGGTAGAGGCCGGGGTACTCGCCGTGCAGATCGACCGCAGCGGTCGGGGCCGCGCCGCCGTCGATCGAAAGCTCACCCCCGCCCTTGGCGAGCGTCAGCGTGCCCGCGTCGGTCTCGACGACAATGTCCCAGCTTTGCGGGCCCTCCTGGCGGAAATCGAGGTCCATCGCGATCGCCGTGCCCGCGGTGTCGCGGAACCCGACGCGCGCCGCGATCGGGGCGGCACGATTGGCGGGAACATCGAGGTCGGCCTGTTCGACAAACATCGGGTTGGGGAGGATGCGCGTCGCGATCGACAGCGCGTTGATGCCCGGATCGAACACACCGAACCCGCCCGGTTCCCAGATCCAGTCCTGTCCGGGATGCCAGACGCGGACGTCCTCGCGCCACGTGATCGTCGCACTGCGAATCGTGCGGTCGGCGAGCCAGGCGCGTGCTGGCTCGACCCCATCGGCGAAGCGCGAATGCCAGCTCGCGAACAGGCTGATGCCGCGTGCATCGGCCGCTTTGCGCAGCGCTTCCACTTCAGACAGCGTCGCGCCGGGGGGCTTTTCGAGGAAGACGTGCCAGCCCTGGTCGATCGCGAATTGCGCGATGCGGCGGCGGACTTGCGGCGGGGTGCACAAGGCGACCGCGTCGATTTCCATGCCGCTGGCGGCCAACGCTTCGATGTCGTGGAAATGCGGTTTACCGTCGATGCTTTCGCCGCTGCGGCTGACGGTGGCGACGAGATCGAAGTCCGGTACTGTGGCGATCGCGGGGAGGTGCTGGTCCTTGGCGATCTTGCCCATGCCGACGACGGCGATGCGGATCCGCGCGCTCATAACGAGCCCTCCGCGATCATGCGGCGCTGAATCCCTCTGGGTGCTTTCATGCGAAATCCTTGACGCTGAAATGAAACTGCGCGGAACCGTGCGCCGCGTCGGCATCACACCCCGCGAGGGTGTATCCGGCTGACTGCACCGCGGCTCCTCTCCTCATATTTGTTTGACATTAAGCCCGACTAATTGTCCGTCAAGCCGGTTTCCCGCTTCCTCCAGCACGGCACTTGCCGCGCCGTATCGGTAACGAGACGGTCGCGTTGCATCGATACCGGCCCGTCTTTGCTAGCGGATCGTGGCGACAGGCCTTTCGATCGCTTTGGTGACCGCGATCGCTTCCCCCTGTTGCGCAATTCGAACGGCCTGATATTGTCTGACAAGACGCGGAAGAATACTGCGGTTTTGGAGGGTGGGCGTGGCATTGGGCCGAGTGGCGATCTTGACGAGCATCCTCGGTGCCGCATTCGCGAGCGCGGTTTCCGCCAGAACGCCTCCGCCGCCGGTTCAAGCCGGAAAGATCGACCCGGTCTGTTCGGGCCAGCAGAGCCCGGCGGTTGTGCGCGGCGAACGGCAATTGGCGATCGTCTCCCGGCTGGCCGCGGCGCACGTCACGCCCGCGAGCAAGCAGTCGGCCTATCTGATGGCCTATTTCAAGGACGATACGCATTCGCTTTACTTCGCGACGTCGCGGGACGGGCATGCGTTCACCGACGTAAACGCGGGGCGGCCGATCCTGTCGGGACGGTCGATCGCGGACCAGAAGGGGATTCGCGATCCGCACATCATGCGTGGCCCCGACGGTGCGTTCTACATGGCGATGACCGATCTGCACGTTTTCGGGCAGCGCGACTGCGTGCGGACGACGCAGTGGGAACGCCCGGAGCAGGACTATGGCTGGGGCAACAATCGCAACATGTTGCTGATGAAGAGCGTCGACCTGCTCCATTGGACGCTGGCCAAGGTCGACGTGTCGCGGCTGTTCCCGACGTACAGCCAGGCGGGCAACGCCTGGGCGCCCGAGACGATCTACAACCCCAAGACCCGCCGGATGATGGTCTATTTCACCACGCGAATCCGCAACGGGCCCAACTTCATGGTTTCGTCGGAGGCGAACGCCGCTTTCACCACGCTGACCACCGTGCCGCGCAAGATCCTCGACTATCCCCGGCCACAGGTGAACACGATCGACGCGGACATCACGTTGATCGGCGGCAAGTACCGGATGTTCTACGTCGCGCATGAAAAGCCCGGCAGCATTCGCCAGGCGGTGTCGAACCAGATCGATCGCGGCTACGTCTACGATGCGCGCAAGATCGACCCGGAGACGGTGGCGGCCGAAGCGCCTAATCTATGGCGCAGGCATGGCACGAACATATGGGTGCTGATGTACGACGTGTTCGGCGTGACGCCCAACAACATGGGGTTTGCCGAGACGACCGATTTCGTCACCTTCCGCAACATCGGCCGGTTCAACGATCCCGGTTCGCCGATGAAGGCGACCAACTTCGTCCAGCCCAAGCATGGCGCCGTAATGGCGGTCACGCCCGAGGAAGCGGCGCGGCTCGAACGCTATTTCGGGGGCGCACGGTGACTCGGCTCGGTCGAGCGGCGGCCTCGACGCTGGGTCTCATCCTCGCGGCCGTTCTGTGCACGGGCGCGGCCCCGCCGTCGCTCAACCAACGGCTGTCGGGCGACATCGTGCCGGCGCACGACCCCGTGCTGATCCGTGAGGGCGACGCCTATTACGCCTATTCGACCGGCCAGCGCGATCGGCTGCCGATCCTTGCGCGGACGTCGCGCGATCTCGTCACCTGGCGGGCGTTGCCGGGTCCGATTCCAGCGATCCCGGCCTGGGCGTTGGCGGCGGTGCCGGGGGCGAAGGATATCTGGGCGCCCGATATCTCCTACGCGAACGGGCGGTACCGGCTGTATTATTCGGTTTCGACCTTCGGCAAGCAGAGGTCGGTGATCGGGCTGCTGACCAGCCCGACGCTCGATCCGGCCAAGCCCGGCTATGGCTGGCGCGACGAGGGGCTGGTGATCGCGTCGAAGCCCGGCGACGATTACAATGCGATCGATCCCAATTTCGTACGCGACCGGGAGGGCGGGGCGTGGCTCGCGCTGGGGAGCTATTGGACCGGTCTCAAGCTCGCGCGGCTCGATCCCGCGACGGGCAAGCTTGCCGACCCGGCCGCGCCGCTGACCCCGATCGCGCGCCGCGCGCTCGGCCCGAATACGGCGATCGAGGCGGCGTTCATCATCGATCATGGCGGCTGGTACTGGTTGATCGCCTCGTTCGATCGATGCTGCCAGGGCGCCAAGAGCGACTACCACCTCGTCATCGGACGATCACGCGCGATCACCGGGCCTTATGTCGACCGTGCCGGAACCCCGATGCGCGATGGCGGCGGGACGGTGCTGTTGCAGGCCGATGCCGCCGGAAAGGACCGCTTCCGCGGCCCCGGCCATGCCGGGTTCCTGCACGACCGCGATGGACGCGATTACCTGATCTACCACGCCTATGACCGCGACCGGCGCGGTGTCCCGACGTTGCGTCTCGCGCGCATGCGCTGGGCGCGGGACGGGTGGCCGGTGCTCGACAACTGAAGGACGATGCCCATGACCATTTTGACACGCCGCAGTTTCGTCGCCGGTGCCGCCACCGTCGGGCTCGCACAGCCGCTGCTGGCGCGGCAGTCGCGCGGCGAGACCATCATCAACCCGCTGGTCCGCCAGCGCGCCGATGCGCAGATCGCGCTGCAGGCCGACGGGTTCTACACCTTCACCGCGTCGGTTCCCGAATATGACCGCGTGATCCTGCGGCGGGCGAAAACGATCGCCGGGCTGGCCACCGCGCCGGAGACGGTGCTGTGGCGTCGGCCCGCATCCGGCAAGATGGCGGGGCATATCTGGGCGCCGGAGATCCACCAGATCGACGGGCGCTGGTATGTCTATGTCGCGGCGGGGAACGGCGGCGACGTGTTTCACATCCGGACCTACGTCCTGCAATGCGACGGCAAGGATCCGGTAACGGGCAAATGGTCGGTGCTGGGGCAGCTCGAGACGCCGTGGGATACGTTCACGCTCGATTCGACGACCTTCGTCCACCGCGGGACGCGCTATCTCTGCTGGGCGCAGCAGGAGCCGGGGATCGAGACCAACTCCAACCTGTATCTTGCACCGCTCGCGACGCCGACGACGCTGGGGGCCAAACCGACCCGGCTGACTGTCCCGATGCTCCCGTGGGAGATCCAGGGGTTCAAGGTCGCCGAGGGCCCCGCACCGCTGATCCGCAACGGCCGCGTGTTCCTGACCTATTCGGCGAGCGCGACCGACTCGCGCTACTGCCTGGGCATGCTGACCGCGCGCGACGACGTCGATCTGATGGACCCGGCGGCGTGGACGAAATCGCCCGAACCGGTGTTCAAGACTGCGCCCGAGCGCCGCATCTACGGCCCCGGCCACAACAGCTTTACCGTGGACGGTCGGGGCCGCGACGTGCTGGTCTATCATGCGCGCGATTACGACAAGATCACCGGCGATCCGCTGTACGACCCCAACCGGCATACGCGCGTCCAGACCTTCCGCTACCGTGCGGACGGCACCCCCGATTTCGGACTGCCGGCCGCCAATGGGGCGCTATCGATCTGATCGCGTTGCTGGTCCGGCGGCAGGCCGGACCGACTGTGCGTCCAGCACGGCAGGGTCGCTGGCCAAGGCGTGGAGGTAGGCGTGACGCTCGGGCGTCCCGACGCGCAAGCGGCCCAGTTTGCGGCTTTGGTCGCGGGTGAGCGTGAACTGGCGATAGCCAAGGCGAGTGAGGCACCGTTCGGTCGCGGTGAGCATTGCGCCTTGAACCTCGGCCAGCCGTTTGGCGGGGCTTAGCCGCCGGGCCATCAGGGATTGTTCTTGCGCGAGTTCGGTGTCGGAAAGCTGCATCGTAAGGTTGCGCTCCGCGAACCGTTCGGCGGCGACGAACGCCTTGGTCGCAGGTTCCCCGGCAATGTCGGCATTCGCTCCAAGCCGACCGCATTCGACCGCGTCGGTGCGATACTGCGCCAGCGAAACGCCGGAGCGTCCCCAACTGGTGGGTGGCGCGGACGCCAAAGCCGACGTGGCTCCTCCGAGCAGCATCAGGACCGCAAGGCTAGTCGGTGTGGAAGGCATGGACGTGATCCCTTCGATAACGGTTGAGGGCCGAGCGCAACTGCAACGCTGACCAAGGCTGATCCAATTTGCCTCACAATTGCCGCCGCGCAAAATCCTGATGTTTCCTACAGAAAGCATTGATCCCAAACCGGAATGGCTTGACCGATTTTAGTAAGTCGGACAAATGCAAAGCTTGGGCGCGTCCTACGGTAACAGCCGGGCCGCTCGTGTAAGGAGAGGGTACCATGATGAAGCGCTTCGCATTGTTCGTCTCGGCAGCGCCGTTTGCCTTGATCGCCGGGTCGGCGTGGGGGCAAACCGCAACGGTCGCACCGCTGCAGCAGGCATCAGCGCCAGAAGCGCAGCCTGCCGACCCAGTTGCCGCCGCGCAGGACCGCACAACGCAGGCAGCAGAGGGCAAGAGCCCCGGAACCGAAGCCACCGAAAACCTTTCAAACGGAGACGTCGCCACGCAGTCAGCGGAGACCGTGCCGTCCGCAGGTCCCGCCGCCGCCCCGCTCCCGGCAGGGGACATCGTCGTGACCGGCTATCGCGCCAGCCTTGGCAGCGCGCAGGCGATCAAGCGGAATTCCGATGCGATCCTTGATGCCGTCGTGGCGCAGGATATCGGGAAACTACCGGACAACACCGCCGCCGAATCGATCGCGCGGATTACCGGTGTCCAGGTGAACCGGTACAGCGACGAGGTCAGCCAAGTGATCGTGCGCGGTCTTCCTGACGTTGCCACCACCTTCAACGGGAGAGATATTTTCACCGCGGAAGGGCGACGATCGCAGCTGCAGGATTTTCCGGCGGGTGCGCTCGCTGGTCTCGAAGTGTACAAGTCGGGCACGGCGGATCTGCTCGAGCCCGGTCTCGCCGGCCTGATCAATGTCCGCTCGCGTCGTCCGTTCGATTTCACCGAAAAGTTCGTCATCGCGGGCGGTATTCGCGGCACCTACAACGACCAGAGCAAGAAATACGACCCGTTGGGCAATATCCTAGTCAGCGCGCGCAGAGATACGGGGATCGGTGAAATTGGCGTCCTCATCAACGCATCCTACACGCAGTCGCAATACCGAAACGCTGTGCGCTTCGCGAGCGGCAACGTTCCGACCACCCTTCCCGACAACGTGACGGTGAGCCCGGCTTCGGTCGGGCGCGCCTTCCGCATTCCGGAACGTGTCGGGGTCTTCAACGATAGCGGCAAGCGCTGGCGCCCGGCGGTCAATGGTAGCCTGCAGTGGAAGCCTGCTGCAAACCTCGAATTTTATTCCGATCTCCTGTACCAGGGGTATCGGGGTCGCGGCGCTAATGACGAGTACGAGTCCTCGCTACTTAACAACAGTGCTGCGCTGTCCAACGTCGTCTTGCGCGAGGGCAAGCCGGACCAGGTCCAATCGCTGACCAAGACGGGCGGCGAGCGCGGGCAGGCGTACCGGAGCACAAACGTTAACAATACCGATACGTATCAAGCGGCTGGCGGCTTCAAATGGAACACCGGGCGCGCGCGGATCTCCAGCGATCTCGCGTACACGACCAGCCATTACGACTCGAACGAATACAGCTTCGACATGGCACAAACCACGGCGCCGACGATGGACGTGAACTTCTTCGTCAACGGTGGATCTGCCTTCAGTCTTCCCGGTTACGTCGCAGACAACCCGGCCAACTACAAATGGCGGGGCTATTACGAGAGTGTCTACCGGGTGAAGGGTTCCGGCTGGCAGTGGCGTGGTGACATCGATCTGGACACTGGGGTGTCGCTGCTCCCGAAGTTGCAGTTCGGGGTGCGCTTCACGGATCGCGATGCGTCGCTTCAACGCGGCAACCGATACGCTTACACGGAGAACCTGAACATCCCGTTGGCCGGCACGCCCGCTGGCGCGCTCGAGCTGACGGCGGATGCGTTTCGCGGAAACACCCAGGGCTGGACAAGTTGGTTGATGCCGAGCCGTTCCGGGATCGAAGGCAATGCGCCGGCACTACGGCAGTTTTCGCTGCAACAGCTCCAGACCCTCGTCGCGGCCAATCCTAACGACGGCGGGTATCGGGACTCGCTTCGCCTGTTCTCCACGCCGAATGTCCAGCTCGATCCATTGCAGGCATTCCTTGCAAAGGAGCAGACGTACGCGTTCTATGGTCAGACTAAATATGAGTTCAACCTCGGTTCTGTCGCGGTCGACGGCTTGATCGGCGCTCGCGTCGTCAACACGGTTGGCCGGTACAGCGGCCAGGGAACGGTGCCGGTCGTGGTCAACGGGGTGGTTCAGCTCGACGCCAGTGGTAACCCCGTCACCGCGGCTCAAGCGATCACGACCAAAGCCAATTATGTCGATATCCTGCCGAATGTGAGCTTGCGGTTCCGACCGAACGACAAGTTGCAGATCCGTTTCGCCTTTACCGAAACCCGCACCAAGCCGGAATTCGGCGCACTCAATCCCGCCGTGACGCTGACCCCGAACGTTGCGCCGAGGGTGAACCCCGATGGGACACCCGTCACGATCCTGAACGATCCGCGCTTCCCCGCCAATTTGCAGGGACGCCCGAATTATTACGGCAGTGGCGGCAACCCGAACCTCGTTCCGCTGACGTCGAAGAACTATGACGCCACGATCGAATATTACTTCTCCAAGAACGCGTCGCTGACCGCCTCGTTCTTCTACCGCGACCTGTTCGGCTTCCTGTCGAGCTACACACAGCGATTCCAGGATCCATTGTACGGCCTGATCGAGGTCAACGCCCAGGCGAATGCCGGTGCGGGCAAGATCAAGGGCATCGAGGTTGGCGGCCAGACGTTCCTCGATTTCCTGCCCGGCATCTTCGGCGGGTTCGGCGTCCAGGGGAACGTCACTTACCTCGATGGAAAGCAGCGCTTCCCAGTGGATCTAAGCCCCGCCAACACGACGCCGCCGCTCGTTGGAATCCCGGGGCTTTCCAAGTGGAGCTACAATGCTGCGCTGTTCTACGAGAAGGACGATATCTCGACTCGCCTGTCATATAACGGGCGGTCGCGGTTCCTGAACGGAAACCAGATCGTCGATGGCGCCTATTTCGGGGAGGGAACGGAGAACGTCACCCGTATCGATTTCTCGTTCAACTATACGGTGGTGAAGGCGCTGACGCTCACGTTCGACGCTTCCAATCTTCTGGCGCGTCCGTTTCGGAATTATGCGCAATATGGCGCGAACCGCTCCTACCCGCGCGATGTGCGCGACGAAGGGCGCTATTATGGCCTGGGCGCGCGGTTCCGCTTCTGAGTATGCTTGATGCGGCGGAGGGTCGACGATCCTTTGCCGCGATTGGCCGGTCGATCCGGATAGGGAGTCCAACGATGCGCTTCGTCATGACGTTTTTGGCTGCCGCCGGTACGCTGGCGATGCCGGCGACCGCGGAAGCGCGCGATCTCTGGACGAAACAGGCCGCGAACACGTGGTATGCGGGCCAGCCCTGGCCGGTCGGGGCGAATTACGTGCCGGCGACCGCGATCAACCAGCTCGAGATGTGGCAGGCCGAAACGTTCGATCCTGCGGTCATCGACAAGGAGCTCGGGTGGGCCGAAGGGCTTGGCATGAACACAATGCGTGTGTTCGTCCACAATCTCTTGTGGGAGGGGGACCCGGAAGGTCTGAAGCGCCGGATGGATGCGTTTCTGAAGATCGCGGCGCGGCATCACATCCGCCCGATCTTTGTCCTGTTCGACAGCTGCTGGGATCCGAACCCGGTCGCCGGACCGCAGCATCCGCCGATCCCGGGCGTCCATAATTCCGGCTGGGTGCAAGGGCCAGGCGCGGCGCGGCTCGCCGATCGGCGGGGGCATCCGAAACTCATCGCCTATGTGAAGGACGTGGTCGGCCGGTTCGCGAAGGACGACCGCGTGCTGGCGTGGGACGTGTGGAACGAGCCCAATAACGAAGGCGGCGGCAATTATGCGGCCACCCCCGACAAGAAGGCGCTGGTCGCCGAACTGATCGCGCAGGTTTTCGTCGCGGCGCGTTCGGCCGATCCGGTGCAGCCGCTGACCAGCGGACTCTGGACCGGCGAGCATTGGGACGAGGCTGGGACGCTCGACCCGGTCGAGCGCATCCAGGTCGCGAATTCGGATGTAATGAGCTTCCACGACTATAGCTGGCCGGAAAAGTTCGCGGCGCGGGCACGGCAGATGGTAAGCTATGGTCGACCCGTGTTCTGCACCGAATATATGGCGCGCGGCGCGGGCTCGACGTTCGACGGTTCGCTGCCGATCGGCAAGCAGGCCAAGATCGCGATGGTCAATTGGGGCTTCGTCGACGGGAAGACTCAGACCCGACTGCCGTGGGACAGCTGGAAGAAGCCTTACACCTTCGACGAGCCGACCGTGTGGTTCCACGAAGTGTTGCGTAGCGACGGGACGCCGTATCGCGCCGCCGAGGCTACGCAGCTTCGCGCGCTGACGGGGCGCGGGCAAAAATAAGCGTTACCGGGCCGCCCATCGGATCGCGTTGCTGAGCAGCCGGCGATAGTTGGGGTCGTCGTAATTCTCGGGCGAATGGCCGAGCGCGGAATAGACGACGCGGCCTTTGGTCGTGGGATTGATCCAGACGACCGGGTGCGCGCCCATCATCAGCTTGGCGCCGGGCCGGTACGACGCTTCGTCGATCCGCGCGAGCACGGTCATGCCGGCGGCTGCGGGATTGGCATTGAACGAATACCATTCGTCGACCGGCGCCCAAGGCAGCTTTACGCCCGCCATGATCGGATGGCGGGGTTGGTCCACGACGATCCGCGCGGGCTGGAACTGGTCTGGGCCGCCTGGATGGCCGATGAATTTGGTGCCGATGATCGTCTTTGTGTACCACGGTCCGGTATGGCTGTTGTCGCCTGCGGCGTGCAACGCGACGATCCCGCCACCACGCGCGACGAAGCGCTCTAAGGCGGCGCTCTGGTCGGGCGTCATGAAGTCGCCGCTCGCGCTGTTGAGCACGACGACCGAAAAATGGCTGAGCTGGTCATCGTTGAAGACCGCTGCGTTCTCGGTGGCGTAGCTCTTGCGACCGAGGTCGCGCGCGATGTCGGCGAGCACGATGTTGGAATGCGGGATATGTTCGAGGTGTCGCCAGCCGTTCGTCTTGGAGACGATCAGGACCGCGCGGTTCAGATCCTTGGGCAGCACCGGCGCCACCGTATCGTATGTCGCGGTCGGCAAATGCGGGTTGGGCGCGGCTTGGCCCATCGTCAGCAGCGCAACCATCGCCAGGATCTTGGACATCGTGCGCCCTCCCTCTCTCTAACCGTCCGCCGCAACCATGCGTGCCGACTCGCACGGGCTTGCCGCATATTTTGGGCAAACACCAGAACATGCTATCCGGCCCCCGTATCGCTTGCGACGCGGGGGCCGGATACTCCGGCTATTCCAGGTCGTTCTCGCTGATCACGATCGTTGCCTGATCACTGTTGCGGGCAAGCGCGACGAGGCCTGCTTCGGCGACGGTATCCTCGAAGCGATTGAACTGCTCGATCGCGTCGCCATCCGGTGCGTCGCCGCTCAGCGCCTCCAGAACGGCATATTGGACCGCAAACTGATATTCGTCGCCATCGACATCGCCGATGAACTCAACCAGTTTCTCGTCCTCATTGTCCAGGACGGACGATTGAGAGATTTCCATCTTGTCGGCAGCCATGCATTCACTCCAGTCTGTGTGAATACGTTCGACCGCGACGGTGTGCGTTCGACCGCGACGGATCAAGCCGTCGGTCGAAAAACTTTGTGACCTTGGGCTTCGCGATCGATGATCTGCGCGTGCATGGCCGCTGGACCTTTTACAGCGTTCGTCCGTGGCGTCCGGCGAGATCGACGATGTAATGCCACGCTACTCGCCCCGACCGCGCGCCGCGCCGCGTCGCCCAGCCGACCGCTTCGGCGGGGTCGAACGGCAGGTCGTGCGCGGTCGCATAGGCGTGTACGATCGCCAGATAGCCGTCCTGATCGACGACGTGGAACCCCAGGCTGAGCCCGAAGCGATCCGCCAGCGCGAGCCCGTCGTCGGCGGCATCGCGCGGATTGACCGCGTTGGGCTGGTCGATCAGGTCGCGCGGCACGAGATGACGGCGATTCGAGGTGACGACCAGTCGTGCATTGGCCGGCCGCGCTTCTGCGCCACCATCCAGCATCGAGCGCAGCGCGCGCCCGTCCGCTGCGGCATCGAACCCGAGATCGTCGAGGAACAGCAGGAATGCGCGCGGGACGTCCGCGATCAGGCGGAACAGCGCGGGCAGGGTATCGAGCTGCGGCGTGACGATTTCGATCAGCGCGAGGTTCCCGCCCGCGGCTTGCACCTCACGCGTTACGCTCTTGACCAGCGCGGACTTGCCCGACCCACGCGCACCCCATAGCAGCACGTCATGCGCCGCGGCGCCGTGTGCCAGACGCTCCGCCGTCGCGAGCAGCGCAGCCTTTTGCGCATCGATGCCGTGGAGCCGGTCGAGCGGCAGCGGCCGAAACGCGCGCACCGGTTCGAGCGCGACGCCGCGCCAGACATAGGCCGGGGAAGCCGAGGCGTCCGCGGAGTCCGGCTGCGGTGGGGAAAGCCGTTCGAGCGCGGCGGCGATACGGGCAAGCGGTTTGGTCATCGCCGGCGTGCTACACGCCGCGGCGGGGGATCGCCAGCCTGAGGACGTGCATGGCTCTGCTGGATCGCCGTCAGCGCGCGCCCTCGGGCCACAACACCACCCGGATCGTCTGAAGCAGGATCAACAGGTCGAGGAAGGGCGAATAGTTCTTGGCGTAATACAGATCGTATTCGAGCTTCTGCCGCGCATCCTCGATCGACGCGCCATACGGGTAATTGATCTGCGCCCAGCCGGTGATCCCGGGCTTCACCATGTGGCGTTCGGCGTAATAAGGTAGCTGCTGTTCGAGATCATCGACGAATTGCGGCCGTTCGGGGCGGGGGCCGACGAAGCTCATTTCGCCTTTCAGCACCGACCAGGTCTGCGGCAGCTCGTCGATCCGCACCTTGCGGATGAGGCGACCGATTCGCGTGATGCGCGGATCATTCTTTTCCGCCCAGACGGCGGTTCCCGCGATCTCGGCGTCCTGCCGCATCGAACGCAGTTTGATGCAGTCGAAGGCGACGTGATACAGCCCGACCCGGCGTTGCCGGTAGAAGGCGGGGCCCTTGCTCTCCAACTTGATCGCAAGCGCGACGATCAGGATCAGCGGCAGCGTGAGCGTCAGCAGGACGAAGCTCGCGACGATGTCGAACAGGCGCTTGAACATCGACGAGAGCATGCGTCCCGAGGAGAATCCGTCGGAGAAGATCAGCCAGCTCGGGTTGACGCTCTGCAGATCGACGCGGCCGGTCTCGCGTTCGAGGAAGGTCGAGATTTCGTTGACATGCACCCCGGTCGTCTTGATTCGCAGCAGGTCCTTCAGCGGCAGCGCGTTGCGCCGTTCCTCCAGCGCGAGCACCACTTCGCTTGCGCTGAGCAGGACGACATGGTCGGCGAGGTTGTAGATCGCGTCGCGCGCGATCGCCTCGGGAATGACGCGCGCGGCTTCGCTCATCGAGACATAGCCGACGACGACGAAGCCCGACCCCGGCAATTGTGACAAGGCCTTGAGCCGTGCCGCGCGCGCGCCGGCGCCCAACACCACGATCCGGCGCTTGAACACCTGTCCGCCCAGCGTCTTGCCGAGGAGAATCCGCAGCGCGATCAGCATCACGGCGGCCAAGACCATCGAGTACAGCAGGTTGGATCGCCAGAAGGTAATGGTCGGCAGCGCGAAATAGATGACGCTCAGGAAGATCGTTCCGAGCGAAACGGCAACGAGCAGGCGCGCGGTGGCGTGGCGGAGCGACTGAAGGGCGCCGGCGCCGTACACTCCGACCGACATCATCGCGAGTACCACGCTTCCCACGAACGTGACGAGTTGCGGGATTCGCTGCGCAATCGGCACGATCGGCAACGCGAGTTGCCCCATCCGGAGGGTATACCCGACTTCGCCTGCGAATAGCAGCAGGCACACGTCGAGCAGCCCGAGCAGCAGCACGGCATTGGGGATATAATGCCTGAAAAGCCTTATCATCGTCCGCGTACCCCGCCCCGCCCCATCGGCATGCCGACAGCACTATCGCCGGCGATGGAAGCTCATCTCGCAGAAAATGACAAAGAAAGGTTGAAGGCGGGATCGCGTGGGAACATCGCAGGTTATCAACCGCGCGCGCGCGCGCTACAGCAGACGCGAATTAGGAGCCCTTTGTATGTCACAGTCCACGCCGATCGTCCCCGTTATCCTGTCGGGTGGATCGGGAACGCGACTCTGGCCGATGTCGACTCCGGCAATGCCCAAGCAGATGCTCGCGCTGACGGCGGACGATACGATGCTGCAGCTGACCGCGAAGCGCGCGCAGGGGGAGGCCTTTGCGGCGCCGATCGTCGTTGCCAATGCGCGCCACGTTGAGATGGTGGAGGCACAGTTGCAGGCGGTCTCCGCAGCGCCGCAAGCCTTGATCCTGGAACCGACTGGTCGCAACACCGCGCCAGCGATTGCGCTTGCCGCGCTCGAGGTGGCGGGGGAAACGCCGTTGCTGGTGATGCCGTCGGATCACGTGATTCTCGACGTACCTGCGTTTCACGCGGCGATCCAGGCGGCATTGCCGCTGGTCGAGCAGGGGTGGCTGGTGACGTTCGGGATCGATCCGCATGCGCCCGAGACGGGTTACGGCTGGATCCGCATCGGTGAGGAGATCGCGGGCGGGGTCCACCGCGTTGCCAACTTCGTCGAAAAGCCGCCGCGTGATGCGGCCGAAGCGATGCTCGCGGCGGGTGACCACGCCTGGAACGGGGGGATCTTCCTGTTCCGCGCGGACGCATATCTCGCCGCCTTGGCGACGCATGCCCCTGAGATGCTGACGGCGTGCGAGCAGGCCATCGGGAATGCACGCAGGGAAGGAACGCGGGTATTCCCGGATGCGACGTCCTTTGCGGCGGCACCGTCCGATTCGATCGATTATGCGGTTATGGAAAAGGCCGAGCGCGTCGCGGTCGTTGCCGTGAGCATGGGATGGAGCGATCTCGGCAGCTGGGACGCGCTGCACGAGATCAGCGCGCGCGACGCCGAAGGCAATGCGCACGGCGCGCAGGGAGACGGTGAGGTCATTGCGATCGACACGAAGAATTGTCTGGTCCGCAGCGACGGCGCGCGGATCGCTTTGGTCGGGGTCGAGGATCTGATCGTGGTCGCCAGCGGCAACGACATCCTGATCCTGCCGCGCGGGCGGAGCCAGGAGGTCAAGGCACTGATCGAGGCGATGAAGCGCTGATCGGCTGACACGCCCCCGCCGCCCGTGCGGCGGGGGCGTGTACTTCAGAACGCCAGCTGGACGCCGACGCGGAAGCTCTGGCGATAGCGTTCGTTTTCGATCACTTGCGTCTTGACCGCCTGATAGCGGCGCCACGGGGAATCGAGCAGATTGCTCGCCTCGACGAACAGCGTGTACGCCTTGACCGGCGAGAAGCCGATCCGCGCATCCAGCGAGTTGTTCTCCGCCGTATACTGGTCGGTCGCGGGCGAATCCCCCAGCGTGTCGAGGTACGCCGAGCGATAGGTGTAAGCGAGCCGCGCGGTCAGGCCGTATTTCTCGTAGAAGATCTGCGCGGTGCCGATGTATTTCGACTGGAGGAAGTTGGGCACCTTGTCCGCACGATTAGGGACGCCGCGCGCCGACCCGTCGGTATAGGTGACGTTGCCCGACACGCCGAGGCCATCCAGCGGCGAGGGCAGGAAGTGCAGCTGGGTCTGCAGGTTCGCCTCGACCCCGTAGAGCTCGGCGCTCTGCGCGTTGATCGGTTGGGTCACCAGCGCGTTGCTGAAGGTGACGCCGCCGAACGTCCCCGCGCGGTTGAGCCCCGCGGTGAAGATCGGATCGTCGAGATGCTTGTAGAAGGCCGCGACCGACAGGATGCCCTGGCCGGGCAGGTAATATTCCGCCGAGAGATCCCCCGCGACCGCCTTGTACGGCTTGAGCTCGGGGTTGCCGAGCGCGACCACGCCCTTGTTGATCGTCGTGTCCGATACGCTCGTATAGGGCGCTAGGTCGGCATAATTGGGCCGGCCGATCGCAGTGGTCGCCGCCGCGCGCAGCACCAGCTTGTCGGTCGCGTCGAAGCGGACGTTCAGATCCGGGAAGGCGTTGGTGTAGCGCCGCGTGTTGACGACGTTGAAGCCCTGGCTCGCCGTCGAGGCGGTGGTAAAGGACTTGCCCTTGTACGTGCCGTCGGTGTGCTCGACCCGGACGCCCGGGATGATGGTGAGCGCGTCGAGCTTGAACGTGCCCATGACGTAACCGGCGAAGACCTTTTCGCTGAGGTCGTAATCGTTGACCAGCGAGTTGGCGAGGCTGCCCGCCGCGTCGAGCGTCCGCGCGCCGGGGTTGGTGACGGTATAATAGGTCTGCGCACGATCGTAATCGATCCGCGGACCGACCGCATAGCGACCGTCGTAGATCGTGCTGCCGTCGTTGCGCGACGCGCCGGTCGTCGAAAGATTGCCCGCGGTCAGATTATACTGCTGGAAATCGCGGTTGTTGGTCTTGTCGGTCTGCTGGAACTTGCCGCCGAGCTTGATCGTGCTGTCGCTGCCGAGCCCGATCGGGACGGTCAGGTCGGCGCGGCCCTGGTACAGATCCTCCGCGGCGCGACGACGGTCGTAATTGACGCGGTAGCCGCTGAAGAGAGCTGGGTTGGTCGACGTCGCATTGGCGGTGTTGACGGTGAACAGGGGATCGCTGCGATCAAGCGACAGGCCGGTTAGCGCGGTGCTGCCGGTGCGGAACGAATATTCCGAGCGGAGCGGATCCTTCTTGAGCGCCTTGCTGTAGGTGCCGCTGACTTCGAGCTGGGATCCGCCGAACCCGAACTTGCCGCCCAACTGGCCGGTGAAGGTCGAATCGTCCTCGTTGCGCAACCGTAGGAAGCGCGTCCCGCGCGAACTGAACGTGCCCCCCGCCGTGACCGTCGCGGTCTGCGGGATCTCGATGCGGAACTGGTCGCGCGTCTCGTGATCCTTGAACGCCGAATAGAGCGTGCGGAGATAGACGCTGGTGGTCGCGTTCGGGCGCCAGTCGAAATTGCCGACTGCGCCGTAGCGGGTGCGCGTGAGGTTGTAATCGCGGACGCGGAAATCGTCGGGCACCGCGACGCCGTTGACCGTCTTCCAGTTGGACGATCCCTGGAAATTCTCGGACTCGATCGGGCGGCGCGAATAGTTGGCCGAGAGCACGACCCCGAAGGTCTTGTCCGCACCGAAGCGCGAGCCAGCGGTGATGTCGCCCTCATAAGGGCTGCGGCTGTTGAGATTGTTGTAGCCGTTGACGAGCCGCGCGTTGGCGAACGCCTTGGTGCGGTCGAATGCGGTCAGCGTGTCGATGTCGACCTGTCCGGCGATCGCATTGGCGTCGCGATCGGGGGTGAGCGACTTGATGACGGTGACAGAGCCGATCAGCGACGACGGGATATCGTCGAGCTTGACCTGGCGTCCCTCGGGCTCGGGGGCAGGCGCAGTCTGGCCGTTGATCGTCACGTTGGCGAGGTTCGGGTTGGCGCCGCGGATGATGACGTAGCGGCCTTCGCCCTGATCGTTGGCGACCGAGATGCCGGGCAGGCGGCGGACCGCTTCGGCGACATTCTGGTCGGGCAGCTTGCCGACGTCGTTGGCGTTGAGCGTATCCTGGATGACGTTGGACGTGCGCTTCGCTTGCAGCGCGCGGCGGTCGGCGGCGCGCTGGCCGGTGACGACAATGTCGGTGCCGACGGGATCGGCATGGGGCGCGTCGAGCCGGAAGGCGACGACCGAGGGCGTGTCACTCGACACCGCGCTGCGCGTGACGGTGGGGTAGCCGACGTAGCGGAAGGTCAGTTCGACCGGTCCAGCGGGGAGATCGCGGAGCACGAACATCCCGTCATTGTCGGCGGTCGCGCTACGCCCATTCGCCGTGACCGTAGCACCCGGCAGCGCATCGCCGGTGGCAGGGTCGAGGACACGCCCCGCAACGTCAGCGGCGAAGGCGGGCATTGCGGTGGAGGCGAGCATGGCAGCGCACAGCGCCGCCCGAGGCGCGCAGATGCGCGCCCGGAAGTGTCCGAACATGATGAATTTTCCCCTGGACGAAGTCCGGGGGTTCCCGGTCCTTCGTGATCCCGGCGCGCTACGCGAGGTTCATGACGCGCGCGTGACGAAGCCGACGCAGGGGGTCGTTTTGCAACGGGTGTGGGATTGTGGTGCCACGCGTGGTGACGCTCCACGGTTTTCCACAAGAAAAGGGCCGGGGATTGCGCCCCGGCCCTTCCTGTTCGTCCAGCCACTAGGGGCAGGGTGCATGGTCCTGTCCGGACCCGAGGGTCTCGCGCCGACCAAAGCCGGCGCAAGGCCCCGCGGGATCAGAAGTCCATGCCGCCCATGCCGCCCATGCCGCCGCCGCCCATGGGCATGGCGGGCTTGTCTTCCGGCAGCTCGGACACGGCGGCTTCCGTCGTGATGAGCAGGCCAGCGACCGATGCTGCATTCTGCAGCGCGGTACGGACGACCTTGGTCGGATCGATCACGCCGGCAGCGACGAGGTTCTCGTACGTGTCGGTCGCAGCATTGAAGCCCATCGTGGTGTCGTTGCCGTCGAGCAGCTTGCCCGAGACGACGGCGCCGTCATGGCCCGCGTTGCTGGCGATCTGGCGAACCAGCGCGGTCAGCGACTTGCGGACAATGTCGATCCCGCGGGTCTGGTCTTCGTTCGCGCCGGTCAGGTTCTCGATCGCCTTGGTTGCGTACAGCAGAGCCGTACCGCCGCCGGGGACGATGCCTTCTTCGACAGCTGCGCGGGTTGCGTGCAGCGCATCGTCGACGCGATCCTTGCGCTCCTTGACTTCGACTTCCGAAGACCCGCCGACCTTGATCACGGCAACGCCGCCAGCAAGCTTCGCGAGACGCTCCTGGAGCTTCTCCTTGTCATAGTCCGAGGTCGTGTTCTCGATCTGCTGACGGATCGCATCGGTGCGGCCCTTGATCGACTCATGGTCACCAGCGCCATCGACGATGACGGTGTTGTCCTTGTCGATCGTGACGCGCTTGGCGGTGCCGAGCATGCCGAGCGTGACCGACTCGAGCTTGATGCCGAGGTCTTCCGAGATCATCTCGCCCTTGGTCAGGATCGCGATGTCCTCGAGCATCGCCTTGCGACGATCGCCGAAGCCCGGTGCCTTGACCGCTGCAACCTTGAGGCCGCCGCGCAGCTTGTTAACGACGAGCGTGGCCAGAGCCTCACCCTCGATGTCCTCGGCGATGATTAGGAGCGGACGACCCGACTGAACGACGGCTTCCAGGATCGGGAGCATCGCCTGCAGGTTCGACAGCTTCTTCTCGTGGATCAGGATGTAGGGATCCTGAAGCTCGACCGACATCTTCTCGGGGTTAGTGATGAAGTAGGGCGAGAGGTACCCACGGTCGAACTGCATGCCTTCGACGACGTCGAGCTCGAACTCGAGACCCTTGGCTTCCTCGACGGTGATCACGCCTTCCTTGCCGACCTTCTCCATCGCTTCCGCGATCTTCTCGCCGACTTCCTTGTCGCCGTTGGCGGAGATGATGCCGACCTGGGCGACTTCATGCGAACCCGAAACCGGCTTCGAACGCGCCTGGAGATCCTTGACGACTTCGACGACCGCGAGGTCGATACCGCGCTTGAGGTCCATCGGGTTCATGCCGGCCGCGACCGACTTCATGCCCTCACGGACGATCGCCTGCGCGAGAACCGTTGCGGTGGTCGTGCCGTCGCCAGCGATGTCGTTGGTCTTCGACGCGACTTCGCGCAGCATCTGCGCGCCCATGTTCTCGAACTTGTCCTTGAGCTCGATTTCCTTGGCGACGGTGACGCCGTCCTTGGTGATGCGCGGGGCACCAAAGCTCTTGTCGATCACCACGTTGCGGCCCTTTGGCCCCAGCGTGACCTTGACCGCGTCGGCGAGAATATCAACGCCGCGGAGAATGCGCTCGCGGGCGTCACGCCCGAATTTTACGTCCTTGGATGCCATGGTGGGCTACCCTTTCAGAAGTTGAAGATAGTGAAGGTCGTTTACGGAAAAGCTCAGGCAACGATGCCGAGAATGTCCGATTCCTTCATGATCAGAAGGTCTTCGCCGTCGATCTTGATTTCGGTGCCGGACCATTTGCCGAACAGCACCTTGTCGCCGGCCTTGACTTCGAGCGGGTGGATTTCCCCTGCCTCGTTACGCGCGCCAGTGCCGGCGGCGACGACTTCGCCTTCCTGCGGCTTTTCCTTGGCGGTTTCCGGGATGATGATCCCGCCTGCGGTCTTCTCTTCTGCCTCTACGCGGCGGACGAGGACGCGGTCGTGCAACGGACGAAAGTTCATGCGCGGAGTCCCTTATCTTGTGAACAGCTGTTGGCACTCGCCATCGGTGAGTGCCAGCACACCGCATATGCGTACGCCACCCGGCATCGTCAATACGGGCGATCCGCGATTTACTGGCCAGCCGGTCCTATTCGCGGGCAGGGCGAGCCCGACCGCGAAAAGCTGTGTTGCGTCGCTAACACGCATTTACTCCGCCCGGGGGCTGCTCTAGCTGTACCGGGTATTTTTCCGCATTTGCAGGGAGCGGCGCAGGTGAAACTCGTTCGAGGCGCTTGGAAGTTACTGGTCGGGATCAAGGACGCGCTGGTGCTGGTCGCCATGCTGCTGTTCTTCGGCCTGTTGTTCGGCCTGCTCGCGGCAAAACCCAATGCGGGCGCGATCAAGGATGGCGCGCTGGTCCTCAAGCTCGACGGCCCGATCGTCGAGCAGCCGACACCGGGAGACCCGTTCGCGGCGCTCACCGGTGGCGGGTCCGCCCCTGAATATCGCCTGCGCGACGTGGTGCGATCGCTCGACAAGGCGGCCAAGGACGATCGCGTCAAGACGGTCGTGCTCGATCTCGACTCGTTCGCGGGCGGCTATCCCGCCGCGCTGACCGAAGTCGGCGATGCGCTCCGCCGCGTGCGCGATACCGGCAAGCCGGTGCTCGCTTATGCGACCGCCTATACCGATGGCGGCTACCGCCTTGCCGCGAACGCGAGCGAGATCTGGATGAGCCCGATGGGGGGCACGTTGTTCATGGGGCCGGGCGGCAGCCAGCTTTATTACAAGGGCCTGATCGACAAGCTCGGGGTCAACGCGCACGTCTACCGCGTCGGCAAGTACAAGTCGTTCGTCGAGCCCTACACGCGCACCGAAGCCTCGCCCGAGGCGAAGGAAGAGGTGGTCAAACTGTACCAGGTTCTGTTCCAGCAGTGGCAGGAAGTGGTCGCAAAGGCGCGGCCCAAGGCCAAGTTCCAGCCGTTTTTGACCACGCCTGGCGCGGTCATCACCGCCGCGCAGGGGAATATCGCCGAGGCTAACCTCCAGGCGGGGATCGTCGACAAGCTCGGCACCCGGCTCGATTTCGGCAAGCGCGTCGCACAGCTCGCGGGTGCGCCGACCGGCAAGGCACCGGGGACGTTCAACACGATCAAGCTCGCCAATTACGTCGCGGCGAACCCGCTGCCAACCGCCGGCGCCAAGATCGGCGTGCTGACGATCGCGGGCGACATCATCGACGGCAAGTCCAAGGCGGGCTCGGTGGGCGGCGACACGGTCGCCAAGCTGGTGCTCGAGGGCCTCGCCAAGAAGGACCTCAAGGCGCTCGTCGTGCGCGTCGATTCGCCCGGCGGCTCGGCGCTCGCGTCCGAGGACATGCGCCGTGCGATCATCGAGGCGAAGGCGCAGAAGCTGCCGATCGTCGTGTCGATGGGCAATATGGCGGCGTCGGGTGGCTATTGGGTCGCAACCGCAGGCGATGTGATCTTCGCCGAGCCGACCACGATCACCGGCTCGATCGGCATCTTCGGGATCATCCCGACCTTTGAGAATACGCTCAAGAAGATCGGCCTGACGTCGGACGGCGTGCGCACCACGCCGCTGTCGGGGCAGCCCGATATCTACGGCGGTACGACGCCCGAGACCGACACGATCTTCCAGGCGGGGATCGAGAATGGGTATCGCCAGTTCATCACGCGCGTCGCCAACGCGCGCAAGATGAGCCTCGAGCGCGTCAACGAGATCGGGCAGGGGCGCGTCTGGGATGGCGGGACCGCGCGCCAGCTCGGCCTGGTCGACCGCTTCGGCGGGCTGCAGGATGCGATCGACGAAGCCGCCAAGCGTGCCGGGTTGAAGCCAGGTGACGTGCACGCCGAATATCTCGAGAAGAAGCCGGGCGCGTTCGCGATGATGATCCAACAGGTCCTCTCGTCGGGTCGCGACGATGACGATGCTTCGGCGGGCGATGCGTTCACGCGGATGGCGGCGGATCGCCGTGCGGTGTTCGCGCGCGCGTTGGGCGACGTGAAGCGGATTGGGACTGGCGCAGCGATTCAGGCGCGTTGCCTCGAATGCGACGGGATTGGCGGGACCGCACCGCGGCCCGGTGACGCCAAGCTGCTCGATCTGGTGCTGGCGCGGTTCGCGCTGTGATCGCGCCACGGGAGGTTCCGTCCGAAGGTCCTACCCGCGTCGCGGTCCGGCCCGCGACGCTCGACGATGCGGCGGCGATTGCGGAAATTTATCGCCCGTATGTCGAGCGGGGGACGGTCTCGTTCGAAACCGAGGCGCCCGACACCGCCACCATGTGCGCGCGGATGGCGAAGTCGAACGGGCTCTACCCGTGGCTCGTCGTGACCGAGGGCGAGGGCGGGCCGGTGCGGGGGTACACCTATGCGTCGGCGTTCCGCGATCGGCCGGCGTATCGCTACACGATCGAGACGACGGTCTATCTGGAAATGGGCACGCAGGGGCGCGGCAACGGGCGGCAATTGTATGATGCGCTGATCGACACGGTGCGCGCGCAGGGGTTCACCCATGCGATTGGGGTGATCGCGCTGCCCAATGATCATTCGATCCGGTTGCATGAGTCGGTCGGGTTCAGGCGCGCGGGGTTCTTTCGCGAGGCGGGGTATAAGGACGGGCGCTGGATCGACGTGGGCTATTGGCAGTGCGAGCTCAACCCGGCGACGATCCCGCCGCTGGAGCCTAAGCCGTTCAGCGAGACGGGGATGGTGTGGAGTTGGTGAGGGCGTAGGCGGCGAACTTGACTAAGCCCCTCCCCTTTAGGGGAGGGGTTGGGGTGGGGAAGTGATGGCCACGGAAGCGGAGTTGCTGGCTCGCGCGCACGAGATGCGGCGGAATCCTACTGAGCCTGAAGTTAGGCTTTTGGCGGGCGCTCTCTAATTCCCAGCTCAATGGCCTCAAGTTTCGTCGCCAGCATGTCGTATTCGAAGCTCAGGCAACTCTGGACTTCTTCTGCCCGGGGATCGGGCTTGGGGTGGAGGTCGACGGCGACACGCATGATGGGCCTTCCGATGGCAAACGCGACGTCCGGTTAAGGGCGCTCGGCTTTACGATTGTCCGCTTTGGCAACCTTGACGTGATGACGAACCTCGCAGGCGTTGCTGAGATGATCGCTGCGACCGCTTCCACGCTTCCCGACCGCTGGCAGCGCACTTCCCCACCCCAACCCCTCCCCTGAAGGGGAGGGGCTATCCGCGGGCGGCGCTCTTCAAGGGGAGGGGCTTTCTACGGGGCGCGCTTCAGGCTAAGCGCTCAAGCAAATGACTGATACCCCCGCACCCGCGCGCGATTACCGCGATACCGTCTTCCTGCCGAAGACCGACTTCCCGATGAAGGCGGGCCTGCCCGCCAAGGAGCCGGGGATTCTCGCCAAGTGGCAGGCGATGGGGCTGTACGAGAAGGTCCGCGCCGCGCGCTCGGGCCGCGAGAAGTTCATCCTGCACGACGGCCCCCCCTACGCGAATGGCGACATGCACATCGGCCATGCGCTCAACCACATCCTCAAGGATACGGTGTGCCGGACGCAGACCTTGCTCGGCAAGGACGCGCCGTACGTGCCCGGCTGGGACTGCCACGGGCTGCCGATCGAGTGGAAGGTCGAGGAACAGTATCGCGCCAAGAAGCGCAACAAGGACGAAGTCCCGCCGCGCGAATTCCGCGCCGAATGCCGCGCCTATGCGCAGCATTGGGTCGACGTCCAGCGCGAGCAATTGAAGCGGCTGGGGATCAACGGCGACTGGGACCACCCCTATTTGACGATGGATTTCGCCGCCGAGGCGACGATCGTCACCGAGTTGATGAAGTTCGCCGAGAGCGGCCAGCTGTATCGCGGGGCCAAGCCGGTGATGTGGTCGCCGGTCGAGAAGACAGCGCTCGCCGAGGCCGAGGTCGAATATGAGGACGTCGTGTCGACGCAGATCGACGTCGCGTTCGAGATCGTCGATGCGCCGAACGCGCCAGAATTGGTCGGCGCGCATGCGGTGATCTGGACGACGACGCCGTGGACGATCCCGGTCAACCAGGCGCTGAGCTACGGGCCGGAGATCGAATATCTGCTGGTCCGCTTCGACGACATGGTCGAGGGGCCGCGCACTTTGCTGATCGCGCATGATCTGCTAGAGAGCTTCGGCGCGCGGATCGGGCATCCGGTGATCCTCAAGATCGGCGACAGCGCGGGGACGGTGACCGCGCTTCAGTCGATCAAGGGCTCGCAGCTCGAAGGCGCGACCGCGCGGCATCCGATGCATGACCTCGGCGGGTTCTTCGCCAAGCCGCGGCCGTTCCTGCCGGGCGATTTCGTCACCACCGACGCGGGCACCGGGCTCGTCCACATGTCGCCCGATCACGGCGAGGACGATTTCCTGCTGTGCAAGCAGTACGGGATCGAGCCGGTCTTCGCGGTTGATGGCGCGGGCATGTATCGCGACGATTGGGCTTGGCTCGGCGGGCAGGGCTCGGTGATCAACAAGAAGTTCGTCTCCGCGGAGGGGCCGATCTGTTCGGACTTGCGCGCGGCGGGGGCGTTGATCGCGGCGAGCGATGATTTCGCGCATAGCTATCCGCATTCGTGGCGATCGAAGGCGAAGGTGATTTTCCGCGCCACGCCGCAATGGTTCATTCCGATGGATCTTCCTAGCCCCTCCCCCTCGGGGGAGGGGTTGGGGTGGGGCAGTCCAGCAGAGCCCGGTCTCGGTGAGACACCCCCCACCCCCATCCCCTCCCCTGAAGGGGAGGGGCGAAATGGGCAGACGTTGCGCGAAACCGCTCTTCGCGCGATCGAAGCGACCACCTGGTATCCCCCCAAGGGCCAGAACCGCATCACCGCGATGGTCGCGGGCCGCCCCGACTGGGTGATCAGCCGCCAGCGCGCCTGGGGCGTGCCGATCACTTTGTTCGTCGATCGCAAGACCGGCCAGTATCTCGTCGACCCCGCGGTCAACGCGCGGATCATCGCGGCGGTCAGCGCCGAGGGCGTCGACGCGTGGAGCGAGGAAGCGGCGCAGGATCTGCTCGGCCCCGATTATGCAGTCGCGGATTACGAGCGTGTCACCGACATTCTCGACGTGTGGTTCGACAGCGGCTGCACCCACGCGTTCGTGCTCGACAGCGGGCGCTGGCCCGACCTGCAATGGCCCGCGGACCTGTATCTCGAAGGCTCGGACCAGCATCGCGGCTGGTTCCAGTCGTCGCTGATGGAAAGCTGCGGAACGCGCGGGCGCGCGCCGTATAATGCGGTGCTGACGCACGGGTTCACGATGGATTCCAAGGGCATGAAAATGTCCAAGAGCCTCGGCAATACGATCAACCCGCTCGACCTGATGAAGGAATCGGGCGCGGACATCCTGCGGCTGTGGGCGCTGTCGGTTGATTTCACCGAGGATCACCGGATCGGCAAGGAGATCCTGAACGGGGTTTCCGACCAGTATCGCAAGCTGCGCAACACCTTCCGCTATCTGCTCGGCGCGCTCGAGGGCTTCGACGAGCCGGAACGGCTGCCGGTCGCGGAGATGCCCGAGCTCGAACGTTATGTGCTCCAGCTGCTCGCCGAGCTCGACGCCAAGCTGCGCGCGGCGGTCGCGGTGTATGACTTCAACAGCTACGTCCGGCTGCTGACCGAATTCGCGCAGGAGGATCTGTCCGCTTTCTACTTCGATATCCGCAAGGATTCGCTCTATTGCGACGGGGTGGATGATCCCAAGCGGCGCGGGTGCCGGACGGTGTTCGACATGCTGTTCCACGCGCTGGTGCGCTATGCCGCGCCCGTGCTGTGCTTCACCGCCGAAGAGACGTGGCAGGCGCGCTTCCCGAGCGAGGACAGTTCGGTGCATCTGCTCGAATGGCCCGAGCTGCCCGAAGTCGAAGGCGTCGATGTCGCGCATTGGGCGCAGGTCCGTGCCCTGCGGACGCAAGTGACCGAGGCGATCGAACCGCTGCGGCGCGAGAAGATCGTGCGCTCGAGCCTCGAGGCGGAGGTCGTCGTTCCCGACGCACCGATGCCGGTCGAAGCGCTGGCCGAGCTGTTCATCGTCGCCAAGGTGACGACGGGCGAGGGCGTGGCGGTCAGCCGGACCGACTATGACAAATGCGGGCGCTGCTGGCGGCTGCTGCCCGACGTCGCCGAGGACGGCGCGCTGTGCGATCGGTGCGCGGAGGTGGTGGCGTGAGGCTCCCGCTTGCCGGGCTGACGACCGCCATCGTGCTGTTCGTGGTCGATCAGGCCGCGAAGCTCGGCGTGACCGAGGGGCTCAAGCTCAATGCGATGACCGACGCGCATTACGTCACGTCGTTCTTCAACTTGCGTTTCGTCGCGAACCAGGGCGTGTCGCTCGGGCTGCTGCATGCGGACACCGATACGATGCGCTGGCTGCTGGTCGCGATGACCGGGGTGATCGCGCTTGGCGTGCTCATCTGGATGTGGCGCGAGACCAACCGCTCGGAACAGGCAGCGCTTGGGCTGGTGCTCGGCGGTGCGGCGGGGAATATCCTCGACCGGATCCGGCTTGGCTATGTCGTCGATTTCGCCGATCTGCATTTCGGCAGTTGGCAGCCGTTCCTGGTGTTCAACATCGCGGATGCGGCGATCTCGATCGGCGTGGTCATCTTGTTCGCGCGCGCGCTTCTGGTACGAGAGAAACCGGTGCGGGGGAGTTCGGCAACGGATGCACCAGCGAGCGGGTCCGGAACGCCACCGGGCACGAGCAATTCAGGGGCAGATCAGGGCCCAACGGAGACGTTTCATGCGTAAGTCGACGATTATTCCCGCCGCGCTGGCGCTGGTTCTGCTCGCCGGGTGCGCGCACAACAAGGTCGGTCGCAGCGGTCCCGACGAGTTCACGGTCGCGCGCCAGGCGCCGCTGGTGATCCCGCCCGATTTCTCGCTGACCCCGCCCAAGCCCGGCGCGGCGCGTGCGAACGACGTCAGCGCGAATGCGCAGGCGCTCGACGCGCTGTTCGGTGGCCCGGCGCAGCGCAGCGCGGGCGAAGCGGCGACGATCAGCCAGGCGGGAATCGACGATGACGATCCCGGCATCCGCTCGTCGGTCGGCGACCCGGGGACGACCGTGGTCGACAAGGGCACGACGACGCGCGACATCGTCTCCGCCCCCGAAGGCGACGGCCAGGCCGCGCGCGCCGCAACGCCGCAGTAACGTCCCGATCTAGACACGGACCATGAGGGGGGCGGTGACGCCCCCCTTTTTCGTGATTACCGACGCCGGTATCAGGAACGCGCTACCCAGGACTGTCCCGGGTAGCGCGCCGTAAAGTCCTGATGACGGGTTAGAACGCCACGCCCAGCGAGGCGACCACGCCGCCCTTGCTGACGTTGCGACCGCCGCCCGACACGAAATGGGCATCGGTGTCGACATAGGACACGCCGAGCGTCAGCACCTTATAGGTCGCCGTCGCGCCGAGCGCCCAGTCGGTATACCCCTTCTTGCCAGTCGAATCGGTCGCGAGCCAGCTCGGTCCGAAACTGTGCCCGACGTGCGCGATCAGGCCGAGCGGGGTCTTGGGAATCCCCGCCGAGAAATCCCCCGCCAGATAAACGTTGTCGCGTTTGCGCAGCACCCCCGATGCGCCCTGGTCGAGCGTCAACGCCTTCTGCTTGAACGCGTAATTGACCGTGACCTTGGACGTCAGCGGGCCGAAGGTGTGCGAGATGTCGGCATAGGGCTCGAGAAAGTCCGAGCTGCTCGTGTCGCCTGCCGGATGCGTCTTGGGGTAGACGTAATAGAGCGCTCCGACATCGAACGTCGTCCCGCCGACGACCTTCTTGTAGCCGCCGATCAGATCGATTTCCTGATGCCCGGTTCCGGCGACGGTGACGTAATTGTCGACCGACGACCCCCATACGGAGACGTAGAAACCCGATTCATGCGTAACGGTGATCGACCCCTGGACCGCCGCGTTGCGGTCGGTCTGCGAGACGCCGCGAAAGCGATAGTCGCTGACGAGCGCCGCGGTGCCGTTGATCGTGACCGCGGGCGGAGGGGCGGTTTCCTGCGCGAAGGCAGGGGTAGCGGAAGCGACGAGCACGAGCCCGCCGAGCGTTGTTCTGGAGAAGCGCATCATTTCCCTTTCGAAAATGCGACTGTCCCCGCCTGCCTTCCCCGATCCAGCATCTGTCGATGGCTGCAAGCCACCCCGCGCCGATAACCGGAGAGGGCATAGCAATGCCGTGTTCCGCCGCAGCGCACAAGCGAGATTGCTGCCGCATTGCGCGTTCGTAAGGAAATGTTGCTGCGCTGCCACAGCAACCCGAATCTTACCGCACCGCAGCGAACCGCTTCAGGCCCGCGGCGAGATCCGCGATCAGGTCTGCCGGGTCTTCCAGGCCGATCTGGAGCCGCACCATCGGCCCCGCATCGGCGCGCTGCGTGACGCTGCGATGGCGTTGTGGATCGACTGGAATCGCGAGGCTTTCGAACCCGCCCCAACTGTACCCGATCCCGAAATGGTCGAGCCCGTCGATCAGCGCCGCGCGGGCGGCCTCGGTCCCGCCGTCGAGGACGAACGAGAACAGCCCGGACGATCCCGCGAAGTCGCGCAGGAACGTGGCGTGGCCGGGGCAATCGGGCAGCGCCGGGTGCAACACCGTCGCGACTTCGGGCTGGCGTTGCAGCCAGCGCGCGACCTCGAGCGCGCTTTGCTCGTGCTGGCGCAGGCGGATCGCCATGGTGCGCAAGCCCCGCGAACCGAGCCAGCAATCGTCAGGGCTGGCGACTTGCCCGAGCTGGAAACTGGTGTCGCGCAGCCGCGCAAAATGGCCGGGCGCGGCGGTGACCGAGCCGAGCATCACGTCGCTGTGGCCGACGATATATTTGGTGCACGCCAGGATCGTCAGGTCGATCCCGTGCGCGATCGCGGGGAAGAACAGCGGGGTGGCCCAGGTGTTGTCGAGCAGGGTGGTGACCCCGCGCGCCTTGGCCGCCGCTACGATCGCGGGAATGTCCTGCACCTCGAAGGTCAGGCTGCCCGGGCTTTCCAGCACGATCGCGCGGGTGGTGTCGCCGATGAACGCGGCCATGCCCGCGCCGATCAGCGGGTCATAGAAGCGCGTCGTGATCCCCATCCGCGCGAGCAGCCCGGTGGCGAGCGAACGAGTCGGATCATAGGCGGTGTCGGGGATCAGCACTTCGTCGCCGGGGGACAGGACCGACAGCAGCGCGGCGGCGATTGCTGCGACGCCCGAGGGATAGAGGAACGTGCCTTCCGCGCCGGGTTCGAGCTCGGTCAGCGCGTCGGCGAGGCTCCACTGCGTGGGCGTGCCGCGGCGACCGTAGAACAGGCGGTGATGCGTGTCGCGGGCACCCGCCGCGCGGAGGTCGGCGACCGAATCGTACAGGATGGTGGATGCGCGCCAGACGGGGGTGTTGACGACGCCTTGGGTCCATTCCTTGCGGCGGCCTGCGGTGACGACGCGGGTGGAATCGCCCTTGGGGGTGTCGGTTTTTTTCATGGCTTGGCGTCCCTGCAATGCTGGGGACTGCAAAGCGGGAGACGCGGCGGAAGGCAAGGGTAGAGCGTGGAATCTCTAAAGCCCCTCCCCTTCAGGGGAGGGGTTGGGGGTGGGGGAGTGCCTCGCAGAGAGTTGAGTACTGCTGGACTGCCCCACCCCAACCCCTCCCCTGAAGGGGAGGGGCTAAGACGGTTACGCCGCGCCTGTCGCCTTTGGCGTCGTGCGATCCGCGCCCCATTCGGACCAGCTGCCGTCGTACACCGCCGCTTCCACGCCCAATAGATGCGCGCCGAACGCCAGCGCCGACGCGGTGATGCCCGACCCGCACGTCGTCACCAGCGGTTTGGCGAGGTCGATCCCCGCGCCTTCGAACGCGCTGCGTAAGGGATCGCCGGTCTTCCACGTGCCGTCTTCGTTGAAGATCTGCCCGACCGGCAGGTTCCGCGAGCCCGGGATATGCCCCGGATGCGTCGCGGGGCGCGGATCGGCTTCCTCGCCGGTGAAGCGTGCGGCCGAGCGCGCGTCGAGCACTTGTTCCGCGCCGCTGTCGACGTTCGCCTTCATCTGGTCGAGCGTGCGGACGCCCTTGTCGTCGGCCCAGACGGTGAAGTGGCGATGCCGCAATTGCTCCTTGCCGCTCGCGGTGTCGCGCCCCTCGGCCTGCCACTTGGCAAGCCCGCCATCGAGAATCGCGACGTCGTGCGCGCCAAAGGTCCGCAGCATGAACCACGCGCGCGCCGAGGTGTGGTAGGGTGAATTGTCGTAGAGCACGATCCGGCTGCCGTCGCCGAGCCCGAGCGACTGCATCCGGCTGGCGAACTTCTCGGGGGTGGGGAGCATCGAGGGCAGGTCGTTCGACGTGTCGGCGATTTCGGCGAGATCCAGGAACACCGCGCCGGGGATATGCGCCGCCTCATATTCGGCGGCGGCGTTGCGATCACCGAAGCCCGCGAAATAGGTCGCGTCGACGATCCTGAGATCGTTCGCCCCGAGTTCGTTGGCGAGCCACTCCGTCGTTACCAGCGAGTCCATACCGCGTCTCCCTTGTGTGTTTTCGGGAGCCTAATACGCCTCTGCGGCGGCGTCGAGACGGTCGAGAAAGGCTTTTGCCGAGTCGCGGATCTCGCTTTGGGTCGCTTCGTCCATCTTGGCCCAGGTGCGATAGGGCATTGCCATCCGCGGGTTGCGCGCAAGCGTGTCCTCGTGGCGGACGACGAAGTCCCAGTAGAGCGCGTTGAACGGGCAGGCGTCGGGGCCGGTCCGTTGGCGGACGTCGTAGCGGCAACTCTTGCAGTAATCGGACATCTTGTTGATGTACGCGCCGCTCGCCGCATAGGGTTTGGACCCGAGCAGGCCGCCGTCGGCGAACTGGCTCATGCCAAGCGTGTTGGGCAATTCGACCCATTCGTACGCGTCGATATAAATTTCGAGATACCACAAATGGACGGCATGCGGATCCGCGCCGATCAGCAGCGCGAAGGTGCCCGTGACCATCAACCGCTGGATGTGATGTGCGTGCGCATTCTCCAGCGTCTGCCCGATCGATTCGGCGAGGCAGTGCATGTCGGTCTCGCCGGTCCAGTAGAAGGCGGGCAGCGCGCGCTTCGCATCCAGCACGTTGCGGTGCGCGTAATCGGGGCCTTCGCGCCAATAGATGCCGCGGACATATTCGCGCCAGCCGATGATCTGGCGGATGAATCCCTCCGCCGTGTTGATCGGCACTTTGCCCGCGCGATACCGTTCTTCGACCGCGCGGCACAGCGCCAGCGGGTCGAGCAGTCCGGCGTTGAGATACGGGGAGAGCAGCGAGTGCCACAGGCTGGGCTCGCCCGTCAGCATCGCGTCCTGATAATCACCGAACCCGGCGAGCGCATGGTCGAGGAACTGCTTCTGCTGGCGTTCGGCATCGTGCGCGGTCACCGCCCAGGCAAAGCTGTCGAGGCTGCCGGGATGATCTGCGAACCGCTCGGCAACGAGCGCGAGCACGGCTTGGGTGATCGCATCGGGCGGGAAGCGTAAGGGGCGCGGCATCAGCAGGTCGGCCTTGGCCGGCTTGCGATTGTCGTGGTCGAAATTCCATTGGCCGCCGACGGGATCCTTGCCGTCCATCAGCAGCCCGGTCTTGCGGCGCATATCTCTGTAAAAATACTCCATTCGGAGCTGCTTGCGCTCCTCCGCCCAAGTCGCGAACTCGGCGTGGGTGGCGATGAAGCGGTCGTCGCTGCGGATCTCGACCGGGATGCCGAACAGCGTTTCCCACGCATCGAGCATCGCGCGGACGCGCCATTCGCCCGCTTCGGTGACGACGATCCGTGCGGGATCATGCCGCCCGACCGCACGCGCGACCTCTCCGGTGAAGCTGCCGGTCGAATCGGGGTCGTCCAGCGCGACATAGTCGACCGTCCAGCCCTGGTCGCGCAGCAGCGCCGCATGGTGGCGCATCGCGGATAGAATGAACGCGATCTTCTGCTTGTGGTGGCGGACGTAGGTCGTTTCGTCGGCGACCTCCATCATCAACAGGCGCGCCGTCGCGGGATCGGCGCCCCGCAGCGACGACAGGCCGAGCGAAAGCTGGTCGCCCAGGATCGGGATCAACGTGAGGGGCGGCAGTTCCATTTCGGCGTCCGGTCTCCTATCTCTTGTGCATGACCCCATTGCATCTTGGCCAGACGAGTGCGCTGCCTGCTTCACCAGAAGCGGCGGTGCTCGATTACGTTCCCAATCCGCGCGTTGGATCCTTGTATCTCGTGCGGTTCGCGGTTCCCGAATTCACGTCGCTATGCCCGGTCACCGGCCAGCCCGACTTCGCGCATCTGGTGATCGATTATGCGCCGGCCGAGACGATCGTCGAATCCAAATCGCTCAAATTGTTTCTCGGGGCTTTCCGCAACCATCAGGGTTTTCACGAGGATTGCACGGTCGGCATCGGCGAGCGATTGTTTGCGGAAATGCAGCCGCAATGGCTTCGGATCGGGGGATATTGGTATCCGCGCGGCGGGATCCCGATCGACGTCTTCTGGCAGTCCGGGCCACCGCCCGAGCGGCTGTGGCTGCCGCCGCAGGACGTGCCCGGATATCGCGGGCGCGGCTGACGCATGGACCGTCCGCCAGGGTGGTGCATTCGGACTGGCGCGGGATTAACATCGATTAACGCGAATCTTTTGCTGCGGCGCAACATTTCTGCAACCATATTGAAACTTGGCCGTTCGTTTCGTGACAGCTGAGGGGAATTCCCCCTTTCACTCTTAGGATTACGAGCATGGTGCACTTGGCAGATGTCGTGACCCCGATCGATCACCTTGCACTGATCGGCAATTTCCTGCCTCGGAAATGCGGCCTTGCAACATATACGACGGACACGTTTACCGCATTGAAGGGTCGGTTTCCCGACCTCGACATCGATATTTACGCGATGGATGACCACCCCGGCCGGTACGAATATCCGCCCGAAGTGACGCGCAGCATCCCCGATCAGGACCGCAGCGCGTATCTCGATGCCGCGCGCGAAATCGAGGCGAGTGGGGCGCAGGCGATCTGGTTGCAGCACGAATATGGCATCTTCGGCGGGGTCGCCGGGGAGCATATCCTGGCGCTGCTCGACCGCGTTTCGCTGCCGGTTATTGTCACTTTGCACACGATTCTGGAGAAGCCTGACGCCGATCAGCGTCGAGTTATGGAAGGTTTGCTGCAACGTGCGTCGCGTGTCGTCGTGATGGCGGAGCGCGGCCGGGAAATCCTCGAGCGCGTCTATGGCGCCAGTGGCCGGTCGATCGTGATGATCCCGCATGGCGTGCCGGATCGCGATTTCGTCCAGCCCGATTCGCTCAAGCCGCGCTTCGGCTGGGAAGGGCGCAAGGTCGTGCTGACCTTCGGTCTGCTCGCGCCGGGCAAGGGAATCGAAGTGATGATCGAGGCGCTGCCCAAGATCGTCGCCGCACATCCCGAGACGCTGTACACGGTGCTGGGTGCTACGCATCCGAACCTCGTCGCCTATGAGGGCGAGAAGTATCGCGATGGCCTCAAGGCGCTCGCCGAGAAGCTGGGCGTGTCGGACAACATCCAGTTCATCGATGCCTTTCTCGAGCATGACGAATTGATCGACTATCTCCAGGCGGCCGACATCTACGCGACGCCGTATTTGAACCCGGCGCAGATCACCTCGGGCACGCTCAGCTACGCCGTCGGCGTGGGCAAGGCGGTCGTTTCGACGCCGTACGTCCATGCGACCGAAATCCTTGCGGATGGGCATGGCGTGCTGGTCGACTTCAGTGATTCGGACGCGTTCGCGCGCGAAATCATCGCTTTGCTCGGCAATGACCGCAATCGCACGCGGTTGCAGGAGCGTGCCTATGCGCGCGGTCGCACGATGATCTGGCCGCGTCTCGCCGAAGTCGCGATGCGCGAGATCGCCGGGATGGTTGCTGCCAAGCCGCGTCGGTTACACGGCTCCAGCACCTCGTTCACGCCGCTGACCCCCGATTTTGCGGCGGTCGAGCGGATGAGCGACTCGACGGGGATGCTCCAGCATTCGATCTATTCGGTTCCGGATCGTCGCCACGGCTATTGCATCGACGACAATGCGCGCGCGCTGATGCTGGTCAGCCAGATGCCCGACATGGACGAGGTCCAGCGCGACAAGTGGATGACGATCTACGCATCGTTCGTCCAATATGCGTGGAACCCGGAGGCGCGACGTTTCCGTAACTTCATGAACTTCGACCGGACCTGGTGCGAAGACACTGGATCGGAAGATTCGAACGGTCGCACGCTGTGGGCGCTCGGCGTGACGGCGCGCGATGCGCAGTCATCGAAGCATCGGGACTGGGCGGTGCGGATGTTCGACATGACTGCGTCGATCACGATGGAGCTCGGCTCCCCGCGCGCGCATGGTTTTGCGATGCTCGGGGCGGCGGCGATGCTCGATGCGCATCCGGGGCATGCTTTGTCGAAGCAGATCCTTGCGCGCTACGGCGACGAGCTGTGTGCCTTGCTCGAAGTCGCGCGGCGTCCGGAGTGGGAATGGTTCGAAATCGTTCTTGCCTATGACAATGCGCGTCTGCCGGAAGCGCTGATCCGCGCCGGGATCGCGCTCGATCGCCCCGAGTTCGTCAAGTGCGGGCTGACCACGCTCGACTGGATCGTCGGCAAGCAGACCTCGCCCGAGGGCCGCTTCCGCGCGGTTGGCAGCGAAAGCTTCGGGCGGGTCTATGCCGAGCCGCTCCAGTTCGACCAGCAGCCGCTCGAAGCGCAAGCGACGATCGATGCGTGTCATGCGGCGTATCTTGCGTCGGACGACCTCCGCTGGGTGGAAGAAGCGGGTAAGGCGTATCGCTGGTATCTCGGCGCCAATGATCTCGATTTGCCGCTGGCAACGTCCCAGGATGGCGGGTGTTTCGACGGATTGATGCCGACCGGACTCAACCGAAACCAGGGGGCAGAGTCGATCCTGGCGCTACAAATGGCGAATTGCACGATTTCGGGGCTGGCAAAGCGTACGGAAAGCGTGGCAGGACCCCATAGCGCCGTCGCGTAGCCTCGCTCGCGACGCCGCCGAAGGCGTTGAACGAGGCTATTACGTGTGATTGAGCTGTTCCAGCATGCCCTGCGGTTGCACGCAGACCCATCACGAGTGGTCGTCCGGCCATTCCACCTTGCGTGGTCGCGCAATGGTGGAAGCCGGACCGAGCGCATCGTTGCAGCGGTGATGTCGCTCGACGCGGCGCAGACGCGGGCCGAACTCGAACTCGTCCTCAAGGACTTCGAGGCGCGTCACTGGCAGACGCGGCGCGTGTTCATGACGCGCTACGACGAGATCGAGGACATGCTCGGGATCGACGGGAGCGAGATCGGCGACGAGAAGCGCCAGCTGATCGGCGCGTATTTCTGCCACGAATACAGCTATGCCGCCGCCGCGCTGATGAACCCGAGCGCGGTGCCGCATTTCGACCAGTCGGGCATGCCCGCCGGATCGCAGCGAATCCTGATGTCACTTCGCGCGGTCGGCGAGGGGCATATTTCGTCGGTCGCGTTCCGCGAGGGGATCATCACCGACGGCAACCAGCTCAAGCTCGCGCCCGAGCCGCCGTTCGCGACCGCGACCGACGCGGTCGGGATCGACGAGGAAACACTCCCCGAGGGGCCGATCACGGTGTTCCGCCATCGCGACTCGACGCTGTCGGGCACGGTGATCTTCCCGATCACCGCCGCGCAGTCGAAGGGACTCGAGGATCTTCGCCTCGTCCACTTCACGCATGACGACGGGACGGTCGAGTGGCTCGGCACCTACACCGCGTATAACGGCTCGGTGATCCAGTCCGAACTGATGCGCACCCGCGACTTCCGCGCGTTCGATCTGGTGCCGATGACCGGCCCGGCCGCACGCAACAAGGGCATGGCGCTGTTCCCGCGCAAGGTCGGCGGGCAGTATATGATGATCGGCCGGCAGGATGGCGAGAATCTGTTCCTGCTCAAATCGGACACGCTGACGCATTGGGACGAGGGGCAGAAGCTGCTGACCCCGGCGTTCCCGTGGGAGCTGGTGCAGATCGGCAATTGCGGCCCGCCGATCGAGCTTGACGAGGGCTGGTTGCTGCTGACGCATGGCGTGGGCGCGATGCGCAAATACGCGATCGGCGCGGTGCTTCTGGATAAGGCGGATCCGTCGAAAGTGATCGGCCGGACGCGCGAGCCGATCCTCGCGGCGGCGAACCAGGACCGCGAGGGGTATGTGCCCAACGTGGTCTATACGTGCGGCGCGATCCGGCATGGGGACACGCTGTTCGTGCCGTATGGCGTGGCGGACAGTTCGGTGGCGTTTGCGTTCATTCCGATCGGGTCGCTGCTGGAGGCGATGGAATAGCGGTTTTGGGTGGGGTGGCCGGTGTGGGCTGCTCCGCTCGGGGTCGACGGTGGGGAGGGGGCGGCGGCGCCAAGCCTTTTCTTCTTCATTCCCGCGGAGGCGAGCGTTCTACAAAACCGTCCGTCATCCTGAACTTGTTTCAGGATCCAGCCCTCCGCGAGTCCGGACTGTGCCTGTTGCACGGTGGATGCTGAAACAAGTTCAGCATGACGGCAACTTTTGGGGTGAGTGTGCCGATCAAATCTCCGATTGCCTTATTTGGAGGCCTCGCGACGGCGGGAATCCATTAGTACCGCCCGTCGTGTCCTGCGCCGTCAGCCAGTATGGATCCCCGCGTTCGCGAGGATGACGGGGGATGCCCCGGAACCCAGGATTACGCGTGTGGCGTTTGCTGCCCTGCACTCCTGCTTTTGCAGGAGAACGGTCGGTGGCTTTTCGTGCGCTACGCCCCACCGTTCGTTTCAAGCGTAGTCGGGAAACTTGGCACGGCGTAGGTTTCTCGACTTCGCTCGAAACGAACGGTGGTGGACGTGAGGTGTGAAATGTGCGCTCCCTGATGCATCAGGCTGAACGGCAATAGTTGGCGGAAAGCGGACCATCCGGGTACGAGAATGACAGGCTTCTGTATCCGACGTTACACGGGCCTGTTGCTGCGCGTCAGTGGACGTCACCTACGCATCGGCCCTCCGCGACCATTGTTGGCGTAGGGCCAGGCCAAATATGGGGCACCGTTGTCATGCGAACTCTAAGATCCGGGAGGGTGATCTCGTAACCGGTCATGTTGTAGTGGATAGGACCACGTCCAACGATCGAATTCGGGGTGATCGAGACTGGCATCGTCGTCGCCTCGAAATGGTTGCTACTTACTGTCATCAGGTGCGCTTTCCGGTCGATTAAAAGCGCAAATCGCTGCTGTTCGACGTCCTCGCCAACGAAGCACTGAAGGCTAACCGTGGTCGAGAGCGGGTCTGTGGGGGAAGCTAGCGCGGCAAGTATCAGAGCGAATAACATCCAATGTTTATAGCGCGGAACGATAGCTCTTCACTCAACGTAGTTCGCAGCGCCATTACTCAACATGGAATGGTAGACGCACGGACAAATAAGGCACCGCGTTTATTTTCAGCGAATGCGGCTCCTTCAGCCAGCATTGGGCGTCAGCGGAACAACCGCTTCAGGACGCTATGACCGACTTCCGGGGACCGCTACGCCGCCTGCGCAATCACCCGCCGCATCGTCGCCCGGTACAGGATTGCCACCATCGCCGCGAACAGCACCGTTCCCCCGATCAGCGCGGGCGTCGCGAACCCGGCGCCGACCACCGCGAGCGGTGAATCCGTCCCCGACCCCGCGACGACGAACGCGAACAGCACGCCGAACAGGCTTTCCCCCACGATCAGCCCGGTCGCGGTGAGCACGCCAAAGCGGCGCGCGCGTTCGGGGTTAACGGTGCGGTCGGCCCAGCGGTCGTAAAACCAGCCTACCACCGCGCCGATCACCGTCGGCAGGATCACGCTCATCGGCAGGTAGATGCCGATGCCGATCGCCAAGGGGGGCAACCGCAACAGCTTCGCGCGCCCGAGCAGCATGTCGACGACGATCGCGACCACCCCCGCGGCGATCCCCCAGTTGAGCATCGTCCAATTGAGGTTGCCGCCCAGCACACCCTGCGCAAGCGTGGATATCAGCCCCGCCTGCGGGGCGGCAAGCGCATTGGGACCGGCCCCCGGCGCCCCAACGAACCCGAACGCGCTGTTGAGCACGTTGAGCACCGGCGGCACCACCAGCGACCCGAACACCACGCCGATGATCAGCGCGACCTGCTGCTTCCACGGTGTCGCGCCGACCAGCTGGCCGGTCTTGAGATCCTGCAGATTGTCGTTCGAGATCGTCGCGACGCCGAACACGATGCCGGTCACGATTAGCGCATAGGCGATCAGCGCTTGCGTGGTTTCGGGCGCGGTGCCGCGCCCGAACAGCCCGACCAGCATCAGCGACGAGGCGATGACGGCGAGGATCCCGATTCCCGAGACGGGCGAATTGGACGCACCGATCAGGCCCGCCATGTACCCGCACACCGCCGCAATCATCAGCCCGATGACGAGGATGAAGACGAGCGCCCCGCCGATCAACGCGAGCGCCGCGGGTGCGAGCGGCCCGCCCGCGATCACGCTCCACAGCAGCCAGGCGATCGGCAGCAGCACCGCGATCGACCCGCCGAACACGATCCCGATCGGCAAGTCGCGTTCCTCGAGCGCGAGCGTCTCGCCAGCGCCGCGTGCGCGCGATGCCGCGAGCGCCGAGCGGATCCCGCCGATGACGGGCCGCGCGATGCTGATCAGCGTCCACACTGCGGCTACGCCGATCACGCCCGCGCCGAAGAAGCGCACGTCCGAGCGGAAGACGGTGTTCGCCCAGGTCTCCGCCCCGCCAGCGACCGGGTGGATCGCGGTGAGATACGGCAGCAAGATCCACCAGCCGATCACCATGCCGAGGCCCTGCGCCATCCCGACCGAGATCCCGACGAGATGCCCGACCCCGAGCAGCGCGAACGACAGCCCGCCCGAAATGCCGGTCGCGCCAGCCCCCGCGCGGAACCACACCGAGGCCTCGGCGATCGCGAGCTTCATTTGCGTAAGGAGCGCGAACCCCGCTGCGGCGAAGGCGTTGACGATGATGATGCGAAGGCCCGTCGCACTTTCGGCGGCCCCGCTCGCGTCGCCGTCGCCGCGCACGCCGGAACCGACCTGAAGCACTTCGGCGGCGGCGCGGCCTTCGGGATAGGGCAGGTCGGTGTCGACGACGAGCGCGCGGCGGAGGGGGACCGAGAACATCACGCCGAGCACCCCGCCGGTCATCGTGATCGCAGCGGTGGTCACGAACGGGAAGCCCTGCCACCAGCCGATCATGATCAGCCCGGGCAGCACGAAGATGATTGCCGCCAGCGTCCCCGCCGCGCTCGCGATCGTCTGGACGATGTTGTTCTCGAGGATCGTCGCGTCCTTGAACGCGCTCAGCACCGCCATCGAGATCACCGCCGCCGGGATCGACGTCGCGAAGGTCAGCCCGACCTTGAGCCCGAGATAGACGTTCGCGGCCGTAAACAGCAGTGTGATGATCCCGCCCAGCAGGATCCCGCGGAGCGTCAGTTCGGCGATCGGTTTTGCAGCGCGCGTGTCGGTCATGGCGTACCGTTGCACAAAGCGCGCGCGTCGGGACAGGACTTTGTGGCGCGGCGCGCTGTCGTGGCGTCTTGGGGGCGGGCGTGACTTTTCGGGGACTGGTGCGTTGGCGGGGCCATGAAGACTGTGTGGTTCATCACCAACCCGAAATCGGGCACTGCGACTCCCGCCAAGGCCAAGGCGCTCGAGACGATCTGCAACGAGCATGGGCTGACGCTCGCCGGGCGCACCGCTTTCCCGGACGAGCCGCTGCCCACCGCGCGATCGCTCGACGCGGCGGGGGTGGATACTGCGGTGCTGTTCGCGGGCGACGGGACGATCAACGCGGCGGTGACCGCGCTGCTCGACTGGCAGGGCGCGATCCTGATTTTGCCGGGGGGGACGATGAACCTGCTAGCGAAATTGCTCCATGGCGGGACCGATCCCGCGAAGATCATCGCCGCGGCGCACGACCGCGCGCACAAGACCGCCTTGCCGTTCGCGCAAGTGGGGGAGAACCGGGCGTTCGTCGGGCTGATCCTCGGGCCTGCCGCGAGCTGGGTCCGCGCGCGCGAGATCGTGCGGAGCGGGAGCCTGCGCGGTCTGGGGCGCGCGCTGAAGCATGCGTGGAGCCGGACCTTCGGCAAGGGCATCCGGCTGGAGGGTGTGCCCGGACTGAAACCCGGCGCGCAGGCGGTGCTGGTGCGCGCCGAGGACGACCGGCTCGACATCGCGGCGATCGACGCGCGCGATTTCCGGAGCATCACGCGGCTGGGCTGGGAATGGCTGACCGGGGACTGGGTCGCCGCGTCGGAGGTGACGCAGTGCCACGCGACCAGCTTCCGCACCGCCGGCAAGAAACCCGCGCTTGCGCTGTTCGATGGCGAACCCGCGATGCTCGAGCCGGGTAGCGAGGTCCGTATGGGGCGGACGCGCGACCTTTTCCTGACCACGCGCGAACAATAAGGGGTGTCCGCGATGATCCGTCTGTTTCACGTCAGCGACGTCCACTTCGGGCGCGAGGATACCGCCGCGGTCGCGTGGTTCGATGCGCTGGTCCATGCCGAGCGCCCCGATGCGGTGGTGATGACCGGCGACCTGACGATGCGTGCGCGGCGACGGGAGTTCGACGCCGGGCTGCACTGGCTCCAGCGCTTGCCGGTGCCGGTCACGGTCGAGGTTGGCAACCATGACCTGCCGTATTGGAACTTGTTCGACCGCTTCTTCCGCCCCTATCGCCGGATGGGCAAGGTCGAGCGGATGGTCGAGCGACCGATCGACTTGCCGGGCGTCGCGATCGTGCCGCTGGTGACGACCGCGCGGGCGCAGTGGCGGCTCAACTGGTCAAAGGGCTACGTCAGTCGGGGGGCGCTCCGCCGCACGCTCGACCTGATCGCGGCGGTGCCGAACGACCGGCTGATCTTCATCGCGGCGCATCACCCGTTGATCGACGCCAACACGCACGCCTCGGCCAACACACGCGGGGGTGCAGGGGCGCTCGACGCGCTGGCGGCGGCGGGGGCGGATGCGGTGCTGACGGGCCACGTCCACGACCCGTTCGACATGGCGCGAGAGGTCGATGGACAGGTGGTGCGGATGATCGGCGCGGGGACGCTGTCCGAACGGACGCGCACCACCCCGCCGTCGTTCAACGAGATCCGCATCGCGGACGGGCGGTTCGAGGTGGTGTGCCGGACGATGTCGTCACAGCCGGACGCAGTGCTGGCGCGCGAGCGGGTCTAACGGGACGTATCGGGGAGCGGCTGAAACGGATGGGGCGTGAAGGACTTCGGTCGCAATGGCTGCCCTCAGTCCTTCCGCACCTCAGCCGGGAAGGTGACGATGAAATGTGCGCCGCCGTCCGATTTCGCATCCACGCTGCCATTCAGGCTGCGCGCCAGTGTGCGGATCAATTGCAGGCCGAGGCTGGTCGATGACCCCTTCCCCAGATCGAATGTCGGGGGGAGCCCCGCGCCGTAATCACGAACCGTCAGGCACACCGAATCGCCCTTAACGGTCGCCGAGACCGAGACCTTGCCGCCGTCCGCGCCATACGCATGCTTTGCCGCATTGGTGACGAGTTCGGTGATCAGCAGCCCGACCGCCACCGCCTGATCCGCGTCGATCGAAATTGCGTCGGACGTGCAATCGAGCGTCAGGCTCGGCAATTGTCCCGCCAGACTCGTGCAGAGATCGTCGAGCAATGCGAGCATCTCGACCCGACCGGTGCCCTGCCGCCACAATTGGTCGTGCGTCCGCGCGATCGCGATGACGTGGCCCGACGCTTCGTTGAGCGCGCTCGACACTTCCGGCAGCGGGTTGCTGCGCGATTGCAGGTGAAGGATGCTCGACAGCATCGTCAGGCTGTTCTTGACGCGATGGCTCGCCTCCTGGACGAGCACCTTCTGGAAATCGAGCGCCTCGGCCAGGCGGCGTTCGCCGTCCTGCCGCTCCATCGCGACGCCGAGCAAATTCGCGAATCCCTGGAGGAACGCGATGTCCGCCGCTTCGAACTGGCCCGCGCTCGGGCTGTCGACCTCGAGCACGCCCCATGCGCCGGTCGTGGTCGAGATCAGCACGTTGATCGCCCGCCGCACACCGTGCTCGACCATGATCTGCGGGGTGCGGAAGCGATCCTCGCCCTCCAGATGGTTAGAGATGACCGGAGTCCCGTTCTGGAAGGCGAAGCCCGCGGGCGATTTGTTGTCCGCCGCAAGGCTCGCATTGCCGATCACGCCGGCCTTCCAGCCGACACCGGCGCGGAACAGCAGGTCGCGCGGTTCGGGGCGATATTCGAGAATTTTGCACAGACCGGTCCGCATGCCGTCCGCAGCCATCTCGGCAGCCTTGGCGAGCAGGGCATCATTGTCGCGACACTGCAAGGCGAACAGTCCGAAGTCGGACAGGATCGCCTGTTGCTGCAGCCGATACCCGAGCAACGATCCGGCGCCGACCTGCTCGATCGCTTCGGCGAAGGAGGTCGGTTCGTTGGACGTGCCCTGCGCTGCCTCGACGACGTCGTCGGAGGCGCCGGCCATCAGGGCGGTCTGCGTCGTTGCGGGCGGGGTGGGGTCGTCAGTCACTGGTCGTGTCCTGTGGTGAGGGAATGGCACCAATCCTCACCGTTCGTTTCGAGCCTAGTCTAGAAACCAGCGTCGTGCTGGAATTCTTGACGAGGCTCGAAACGAACGGCTGGCATGGCGGCCGTTCACCTTGGGTATTTTCCGGCTTTCGACCGGACAGTGGAGCGCTTCAAGCACCCGCGCTCATCAATAGGAATGATCGTGTACGCGCGATTGCACCAAACGCCAAAAGGGCGGCCCGTTGCCGGACCGCCCCTTCGTAAGCACCGAGGTTCGGGAAGCTTAGCGCTTCGAGAACTGGAAGCTACGACGTGCCTTCGCACGGCCATACTTCTTACGCTCGACGGTACGGCTATCGCGCGTCAGGAAGCCTGCCGCCTTGACGGGCGCGCGCAGGATCGGCTCGAACTTGGTCAATGCCTGGCTGATGCCATGCTTGACCGCGCCGGCCTGACCCGAAAGGCCACCACCCTTGACGGTGCAGACGACGTCATATGCACCCTCGCGCTCGGTCACGCCGAACACCTGGTTGATGACGAGACGCAGCGTCGGACGTGCGAAATACACTTCCTGGTCACGACCGTTGATCGTGATCTTGCCCGAGCCAGGCTTGATCCAGACGCGTGCAACTGCGTCCTTACGACGACCGGTGGCATAGGCGCGGCCGTACTGGTCGAGGATCTGCTCACGGAGCGGCATCGTCGGAGCGGCTGGCTCCTCGATCTTGCCGGCCATGTAATCCTCGGCCTTGGCGTCGGACTGGGTTGCTGCAGCCGGAGCGGCAGCAGGTGCGGGGGTGTTGGTCAGAGCGGCGAGATCAGCCAGCGACTGGCGGTTGTCGGACATTATGCGCCCACCTTGTTCTTGCGGTTCATGCTGGCGATGTCGAGAACCTCGGGGTTCTGCGCCTCATGCGGATGCTCCGTGCCGGCGAAGACGCGCAGGTTGCGCATCTGCTGACGGCCGAGCGGGCCGCGCGGAATCATCCGCTCGATGGCCTTTTCGATCACGCGCTCGGGGAAACGCCCTTCGAGCACCTTGCCCGCGGTGATTCCCTTGATGCCGCCGGCATAACCGGTGTGCTTGTAATAGACCTTGTCCTTGAGCTTGTTGCCCGTGAACCGAACCTTGTCCGCGTTGATGATGATGACATTGTCACCGCAATCGACGTGGGGGGTGAAGCTCGGCTTGTGCTTGCCGCGCAGGATGTTCGCGATGATCGACGCCATACGGCCAACGACCAGACCATCGGCATCGACGATGATCCATTTCTTCTCCACCTCATACGGCAATGCCGGCTTGGTGGTCTTCATCAGCGCCTTCATGGGGCTTGTGACCTTACATAGCTAAAATGACGGATGCCGCCCCGGGGGACGGCATCGTTGGTGCCGCTAATGCTGGGACTGCGCCAGAAAGTCAAGGTTTCGGCGGGTCTCCCGACAGGTATCGGGATACCGGCAGCGATGACGTTGGGGCGATGACGTCAGATCGTGCGCCGCCCGACGGCATGCGCCGCTGCGACCGTCGCGATCAGCAGCAGGGCAGCATTCGCCTGATGCGCCACTGCGACGACGATCTCGACGCCGCTGAGCAGCGTGGCGATGCCGAGCAGGATCTGCGCCGCAACGAGCGCGATCGCGATTGTCCCGGTTTTCGGCGCGCCCGCGCGGATCGCGCGCCAACCGAGCGCGACGATTCCGGCAGCGGCGGCAAAGGCGAGCCAGCGATGGATGAACTGCACGACGATCGGATTGTCGATCACGTTGCGCCACATCGGATCGGTCATCGGCGTCGCGGCGGGGAAGATTTCGTCCCCCATCAGCGGCCAGCTGGAGAAGGCATAGCCCGCGTCGAGCCCCGCAGTGAACGCACCGAAAAGGATCTGCGCAAACAACAGGATCAGCGCCGCCGCGGCAAAGGCGCGCATCCGGGCTGCGCGCGCAAGTCGAGTCGCGGCGAGATCGCGCAGGTCTAGCGCGGTCCACACCGTGCCGCCGAGCAACGTCAGCGCGGTGACGAGGTGGATCGCGAGGCGGATATGGCTGACGTCGGTGCGCTTGGTCAGGCCCGAGGACACCATCCACCAGCCGATCGCGCCCTGCAGCACGATCAGTGCGACGAGCGCGCCGAGCCGCGGCGCATAGCCGCGCGGCAGGCGTCCGCGCGCCCAGAAATAGAGGAACGGCAGGAGGTAGACGAGGCCTACCACGCGCCCGAGCAGCCGGTGGACATATTCCCAGAAGAAGATCGCCTGGAACCCGGCCATCGTCATCCCGCGGTTGAGCTGCTGATATTCCGGGATCCGTTTGTAATTGGCGAACTCCGCATCCCATTGCGCAGCGGTGATCGGTGGGACGATCCCGCTGATCGGTTTCCACTGCGTGATCGACAGGCCCGATTCGGTCAGCCGGGTGATCCCACCGATCACCACCATCGTCACGACCAGAGCGGCAGCGAAGAACAGCCAGAGCGACAGGGTGCGGGGGCGGACCCGCGATGGAAGCGAGGATGCTTGGAGCATGGCGGCACCCTACGCCGCAACGCGCCACGCGTCGATTGTCGATTGCGCGTGTCCGGTTGCAAAAGACCCGTGATGATATGTTGTAACTTGGCGCCGGCTATGCCACATGGGCCGCCGTATGACGGCGCTCGCCTCCTCTCCCGCCCTTCGGTGGATCGAACAGCGATTCGACAATATGGCGATCGGGCTGTCCGGGCTGTGCGTGGTGCATTGTATTGCGAGTTCGGTCTTTCTTGCGATCGCCGCATCGGCGGGCGGACTGCTGCTGAACCCGCTGTTCCACGAGATCGGGCTGACGATCGCGATCGGCTTTGGCGTGCTCGCGCTCGGGCGTGGGATCTTCCTGCACGGCTATATGATGCCCGCGGTCGTCGGTGCGGCCGGGCTGGGGATGATGGCGGGGGCGATCTCGCTGCCGCATGACGGCAACGGGATGGAAACCGTGTGGACGCTGATCGGCGTGGCGACGCTGGCGCTCGGCCACGATCTCAACCGTCGCGCGGCCTATTGAGCGTACCGTGCCGGACGTTGCGGCGCGGGCGGGGAGGGACTATCTCTTGGCGATGGCCATGCACCGACATTACGAACCGCAGGACGCCGATCTGGCGCTCGCGGCCCAGGCGACCCTAGAGCGATCGGGCGAGCAGTGGACCGCGATGCGCGCCAACATCTTCCGCGCGCTCGCTGGGTTCGACAAGCCCGCATCGGCCTATGACATTGCCGAGGCTGTCTCGAAGACCGAGGGGCGCCGGGTCGCCGCGAACAGTGTGTACCGGATCCTCGACCTGTTCGTGACCGCGAATCTGGCGCGGCGGGTGGAAAGTTCGAACGCCTACATCGCCAATGCGCATCCCGATTGCCTGCACGACTGTATCTTCCTGGTGTGCGACGCCTGCGGGCAGATCGTCCATCTGGACGACGACCGGCTGACCAAGGGCGTGCGCTCCGCCGCGGTCGCCGCCGGTTTCGCGCCGGAGCGCCCGGTGATCGAAGTCCGCGGCAAATGCGCGGCGTGCGCGGCGAGTGCCAAGGCGGCGTGATCTCCGGCCGCGGTCGTCTGGCCCGGCTTCGTCAAGAAAATGTCGTATCGTAACAGAAGCAACTTGCAGCAATCGACAGCGTGACACAGCGGCGCTAAACAGGCCTGATGGTTGACGCTCTCAAGACGCCGTTACTCGATACGGTCAATGTTCCCGCAGATCTGCGGACCCTCCCTGCGACCGAGCTGCGCGCGCTTGCCGACGAGCTGCGGCAGGAGACGATTGCCGCTGTCGGTGTGACCGGGGGGCACCTCGGTTCGGGGCTCGGCGTGGTCGAGCTGACCGTCGCGATTCACTACGTGTTCGATACGCCGCGCGACCGGCTGGTGTGGGACGTTGGTCACCAATGCTATCCGCACAAGATCCTGACCGGACGGCGCGACCGGATCCGCACGCTGCGGATGGGCGGCGGGCTGTCGGGCTTCACCAAGCGGTCCGAGAGCGAATATGACCCGTTCGGCGCGGCGCACAGCTCGACCTCGATCTCGGCGTCGCTCGGCTTCGCGATCGCCAACAAGATCGCGGACAAGCCCGGCAAGGCGATCGCGGTGATCGGCGACGGCGCGATGTCCGCGGGCATGGCGTATGAAGCGATGAACAATGCGGCGCAGGCGGGCAACCGGCTGGTCGTGATCCTCAACGACAATGACATGTCGATCGCGCCGCCGGTCGGCGGGCTGTCGGCCTATCTCTCGCGAATCGTGTCGAGCCGGGAATTCCTTGGCTTCCGCGAACTCGCCAAGAAGCTTGCCAAGAAGCTGCCGCGCCCATTCGCCTCTGGGCTGAGCAAGGCCGACGAATTCGCACGCGGGCTCGCGATGGGCGGCACGCTGTTCGAGGAACTCGGCTTCTATTATGTCGGGCCGATCGACGGGCATAACCTCGAGCAGCTGATCCCAGTGCTCGAGAACGTCCGCGATGCCGAAGAGGGCCCGATTCTCGTCCATGTCGTGACCAAGAAAGGCAAGGGCTATGCCCCGGCCGAGGCCGCGGCGGACAAGTACCACGGCGTCCAGAAGTTCGACGTGATCTCGGGCGTCCAGACCAAGGCACCCCCGGGGCCGCCGCAGTACCAGAACGTGTTCGGTGCGCAGCTCCTCAAGGAAGCCGCCAGCGACCCGACGATCTGCGCGATCACCGCGGCGATGCCGTCGGGGACCGGGCTCGATGGGTTCTCCAAGACCTATCCCGACCGCTTCTTCGACGTCGGCATCGCCGAGCAGCATGCCGTCACCTTCGCCGCGGGCCTCGCCGCGCAGGGGATGCGGCCGTTCTGCGCGATCTATTCGACCTTCCTCCAGCGCGCCTACGATCAGGTCGTCCACGACGTCTGCATCCAGAACCTGCCGGTCCGTTTCGCGATCGACCGCGCCGGACTGGTCGGTGCCGACGGCGCAACGCATGCCGGGTCGTTCGACGTGACCTATCTCGCGACGCTCCCCAACATGGTGGTGATGGCGCCGTCGGACGAAGCCGAGCTGGTCCACATGACGCACACGGCGGCTTTGCACGACAGTGGGCCGATCGCGGTGCGCTATCCGCGTGGCAACGGCACCGGTGTCGCGATGCCCGAGGTTGCCGAGCGGCTCGAGATCGGCAAAGGGCGGATCGTCCGCCAGGGGCACAAGGTCGCGATCATGGCCCTGGGGACGCGTCTCGGCGAGGCTTTGAAGGCGGCGGATGCGCTTGAGGCGAAGGGGTTGTCGACCACGGTCGCCGATCTGCGCTTTGCCAAGCCGCTCGACGAGGAGTTGATCCGCAAGCTGCTGACCAGCCACGAAGTCGCGGTGACGATCGAGGAATCCGCAATTGGCGGGCTTGGCGCGCATGTGCTGACCTTCGCGAGCGACACCGGGTTGATCGACGCGGGGCTCAAGCTGCGCACGCTGCGGTTGCCCGATACGTTCCAGGACCAGGACAAGCCCGAGGCGCAATATGCCGAGGCGGGGCTGGATGCGGATGCGATCGTCGAGACGGTGCTCAAGGCGCTGCGGCACAATTCGGGTGGCGTGGTCGAAGGCGCGCGGGCCTGACATTTTCCTTAAGCCCCTCCCCCTCGGGGGAGGGGTTGGGGGTGGGGAAGTGCCTCGTAGAGAGGTTGGCTTTGCTGGACTGCCCCACCCCAACCCCTCCCCTGAAGGGGAGGGGCTTTGAAACGTTCCGGCTCTTCCCACCCGCCCCAAATCCCCCCACACAGACCCCGGCGGCTCCGCGCCCGAGGGACCGACGATGTGCTTCTCCGCCACCGCCAGCTTTACCGCTTCCGCCGTGCTCGCCACGATCGGCGTCGCCACGCTGCGGCACGTGCGCGAACCGCGCGCGCTCCTGTTCGCCAGCGTGCCGCTGCTGTTCGCGTTCCACCAGTTTTCGGAAGGGCTGGTGTGGCTGTCGCTGGAGGGGCGGCTCGGGCGCTATGCGGTCGATCACAGCGTGTTCCTGTTCACGTTTTATGCGATCGGGATCCTGCCGCTGCTGATGCCGACCGCGGTCGCGCTGGTGGAGCCACGAGGGTGGCGGCGCCGCGTGATCGTCGGGTTGACCGGCGTCGGCGCATTGGTGTTCGTATGGGACATGGCGGGGCTGGTGATCGCACCGACTTGCGCCGTCATCGACCAGCATTCGATCGCCTATAGCAACCCGGTGACGAGCCGGCTGTGGGTGTCGCTGCTGTATATCCTGGCAACGTGCGGCGCGCTGCTGCTGTCGACCCACCGCGTGGTGCGGGGATATGGCGTGCTCAACGTGATCGGGCTGACGGTGGTACATCTGGTGAAGGGCTATGCCTTCGCCTCGGTGTGGTGCTTTTACGCCGCGGTGCTGAGCGTGGTGCTGTATCGGCAGTTCCATCGGCAGGACATCCATGTCGCAGCGCCGAATGGGGCCGGCGCGCCCGGGCGGCCGTTCGTCCTGTCCTGGCTGCGGTAAACTTGGGCGGGGGGATACGATCCAGCGATTGATTGCAGGATCGCTTTGTAAGTCTTTATAATACAATGTCTCTGAGTGATATTGTACGTAACCCTACAGTGACTGGGATGAGTCACTGTGTTGTTTCTTGCAAATGCAAACTATGCTATCAAGATTGAGTAAGTAAGCCTCCAGTATCCTGGTATAAAAAGGAGATCTGAATCTCCTGCAGGAGAGGTTGGAATCGGATCGGTCATCGTCACGGAATCCCGTGACTTGGCCGGATTGATTAGACCAGCTGCCTGGGGGGGTGTTGAATGAAGCCGCTTGTCGTCGTGAACGTATCCGAATTGAATTCGGTTGATGACCCCTTCATCGACTTGTCGGCCCTGGAGGATCGTACGGTTCTGTGGCGACGGTTCTCGGGGCTTCCGCGTAATATGCTGGAACACAAGATCCAGCGTCCGCGGATCTCCCGATATCGCGCGGCTTTCGAGGCCGTATATGCCGCACGAGGTTCTGCCGCGATTATCTCGCACATGCCGCGCATGACCAATGCAGTCGCCGCGCACGGCGGGAAGAAACTGCCGCCGCATCTGGCCTTCGCGTTCAATTTCACCGACCTGCCCGCACAGGCGGAGCGGAGCAAGATGGCGGAGCGCTTCGCGCGGGTCGATCAATTCTGCGTCTATACGCAGTTCGAAGCGGATATGTATGCGAGCGCCTTCGGGATCGATCGCGCGCGCTTTCAGCCCGTGACCTGGACACAGGACCGGCCGGTGCTCGCCGCCGATGCGGTCTTGCCGGAGCGTCCCTATGTGGTCGCGATCGGCGGGGAAGGGCGTGATTTCAGGACGCTCGTCACGACGGCACGCGCCTTGCCAGAGGTCACCTTCCTCGTCATCGCCCGCCCCCATCCCGCGCTGGTCGATGTCCCGTCCAACATGACCGTGCGCTACAACGTGCCGCTCTCGGAATGCTGGGCGCTGGCGGCGGGGGCGGAGATGCTGCTGGTGCCGCTGCTCGGGCCGGAAACCTGCTGCGGGCATATCACGATCGTCAGCGCCCGCCTGCTTGGCCTGCCGATCATCACGAGCGTGTCGCGCGGAACCGCGGAATATACGGAGGATTTCGCGGGGACCGTGCTTGTTCCCGCCGGGGACACGGAGCGGCTCCAGGAAGCGATCCTGGCGATCCACGAGGATCCTGACGCGGCGCGGGCGCTGGCTTCGGTCGATGCGGTTCGCGCCGGTGGGGAATACAGCCGGGCGCAGTGGACGCGCTATGTTTCGGACTTTCTGGAGCGTGTGGCGTGAGGGGGCTGCTGGGGCGAGCGCGGCGCTGAAGGGGGGCATGTCTTCGCCCCGGTTTGCGGCCTTAATGCAATGAAACTTGCCGCAACGGGCAGCGTGTCATTTGGGAGCGTCAAGCAGCCCAGTTTTTGGGAACATTGCCCGGTCGCCCCTGCCGGCGAGCAGGCCGGCGATGGCAATGTCTTCGTCGAGCGTTTTCCAATGGAGGCCGTGCTGGCTGATCTGGACCGTGCCGAGATCGGCCGGGCTGGCACCGAACAGCTGCGGAAACCAGGCGAGCGGCATGCCGAGCGTGCGGCCGTCATCGAGCTCGACCCACATCTAATCTGCGTCGAAGCCGACTTCGGTCCCCTTCGGGGAAATAGTCATGCCATGCGCTTGCTACCTCGGCGCAGCGATCGGCAGCGATGCGGCTGAGCATCGCTAGCGTCCGCCTGGAGGCGGGGATTAGCTTGCGCTAATCCCGCGCCCGGCGCGACTTACTCCGCCGCAACTCCAGCCCGCGAGAACATGTCCCCCGCGTCCGAGTCCTCGTTCGCGAACACCATGCCCGATGGGCCGGCCTTGGCCTTCTGGCGCTTGTCGAACCCGTCCCACACCTCGTTCCAGTTGCCGCGCGTCGCTGCCTTCGAATATTCCGTCGCGCGCTGTTCGAAGAAGTTGGCGTGCTCGACGCCGTTGAGCATCGGCGCGAGCCAGGGGAGGGGGTGTTCGTCAATCATGTAGATCGGCTTCATCCCAAGCTGCCCCAGCCGCCAGTCGGCGATGTAGCGGATGTACTTCTTGATTTCCTTGGGCGTCATGCCGTTGACCGGGCCCATTTCGAACGCGAGGTCGATGAAATTGTCCTCGAGCCGGACGGTGTGCTGGCACATGTCGGCAATGTCGTCGCGCACCGATTTGGTCAGGCAGTTCCGCTCCGCGCAGAAGGCGTGGAACAGCTTGATGATGCCCTCGCAGTGGAGCGATTCGTCGCGGATCGACCAGGTGACGATCTGCCCCATGCCCTTCATCTTGTTGAAGCGCGGGAAGTTCATCAGCATCGCGAACGACGCGAACAGCTGCAGCCCCTCGGTGAAGCCGCCGAACATCGCGAGCGTCTTGGCGATGTCCTCGTCCGAATCGACGCCGAACGTCTGCAGGTAATCGTGCTTGTCCTTCATCTCGCTATATTCGAGGAAGGCGCCATACTCGCTCTCGGGCATGCCGATCGTGTCGAGCAGATGGCTGTAGGCGGCGATATGCACCGTCTCCATGTTGCTGAACGCGGCCAGCATCATCTTGATCTCGGTCGGCTTGAAGATGCGGCCGTATTTCTCGTGATAGCAATCCTGCACCTCGACGTCCGCCTGGGTGAAGAAGCGGAAGATCTGCGTCAGCAAGTTGCGCTCATGGTCGCTGAGCTTCTGCGCCCAGTCGCGGCAATCCTCGCCCAACGGCACTTCCTCGGGCATCCAGTGGATCTGCTGCTGGCGCTTCCAGAAATCGAACGCCCAGGGGTATTCGAACGGCTTATACTGCTTGCGGGCTTCGGTGAGGGACATGGGGGCTACTCCGGAACGCTGTATTTGAAAGGAAAAACGGCACGGGACAGCGGCATCAGCCGCCCGCCCGGTGAATGAGAAATCCGCCGGTCAAGCCAATTGCGAGCAAGGCATAGGCGGTTGCGCCCAGCCATTGGCCGCGCTGGCGCGTGTACCAACGGTTGCGATACGTCATCACTTGCCGGTCGATCAGGAACCAGGCGGCGATCGCGATCGGGATGGACGCAAGATAGTCCAAGGCTTGCAGGACGCCAATAGGCGGGGTGCCGACTCGATGCGCAATCGCGTTGACCACGTAACCTCCCATCCAATGATTGAGGTAGAGCGGATAGGAAATCGCGCCGACGAACACGCCGAGTGGTTGGCGTTTCCCCGGAACCGCGGCTGCTAGAACGACTGCCACCGCCAACAGTGCGCGCACCTGCTGTAGCGGGAAATACGCTGCGACGGCCACGAGAACGGCGGCCACGACCGCAGCGATCAGCGGACCGCGATAGGTTGCGTTCCACGCCACGCCAGCCGCGTTCGTACCATAATCGCGATTGGCCACCGCCGCGAGGACACCCAGCGCGATCGGCGCGAACACCGATTGCAGCGCGAGCAGCACCGCGGCAACGATCACCCACGTCCAAAGCTGCTTGCCCCATTTCCACACGAGCATCAGCAGTGGTGCGAACAGGTAAAATTGCTCTTCGACCGAGATGCTCCAGAAGTGATTTCCGGTGCCCTTGAGCGGCATCTCCCCCAGCGCGCGCGGGAAGACCGTCCAAGTGATATGGGTGAACGTCGTATCGTAGAACAGATACTTAAACCAGTTGACGTCGACCCCGTGGCCAATCACCGCAGTCGTGTAGAGCAGGATCAGCGTCGCGAAATACGGGCACCAGATCCTGGTCGCGCGGTTGTAGAAGAAGCGCGGAAGCTCTGCCCATTCGGTCTGGAGCAGAATGCCGCCGATCAGCCATCCGCTGAGCGCAAGAAAAACGCCGACCGCGAGACTCCCGTCGATCGGCGCCGGAAACCGGATGCCGGCATGGACGAGCACGACGATCGACGCGAGGATGAAACGCAACCAGTCGAATACAGGATAGGCTGCGATCTTGCGGTGTTCGGGATTGGCGGCAGTGGCCGCAAGCCCTGGCGTTTGCGGCTGAATAAGCGTGTCGGTCAAGGGGTTACACTCCAGCGCAGCATGGCAGTCGCCGACATCAGTAGCACTACGCCCAAGGACATCGCCATAATTCCCATCATTCGAAACGCGTAAACGCGGGCCTCGCTCGCTGGCCGCAGCAGAGCAAGGAGAAGCCCCGCGCCAATGAGTGTGAACAGCGCCGCAACCGCGAACATGATGCCGATCGACAGGGTCACTGCAGCACCCGCCGTGCATCGATTCCCGCAGGCATGCGTTGGAGACCCGCAATCACACCACAGGAGCTACCATCATGGTCGACGCATCGCAGATTCAAGAACATGCCGAAGTCATCGGCGCAGACGGCGTCCATGTCGGCACGGTCGACCGTGTCGAGGGCGGCCGGATCAAGCTGACCAAGAAGGACTCGGGTGCGCAGGTCAAGGAAGGCACGACCAGCCACGAAGGGCATCACCATTACATCTCGCTTGGCCTGGTCGCGGACATCGAGGACGGCAAGGTCCGTCTCAGCGCGAATGCCGACGTCGCGGTGACGTTCGAAGAAGAAAAGTAATCCGGCATCCGGAGCGCCCTGCGCGCCGTGACCGATACAGGAGAGGGCGTCGCTCATGCGGCGCCCTCTTTTTTGCGAAGGACCACGGTGAGGTTGGGGCCGAGCGGCGCGCGAAAGCCGTACAACCGGCACAACAGTGCCTCGAACCCACGACGTAGCAGGCTGCGTGCTTTCCAGGCGAGGCCGCGATCGGGGATCGCGCTGCTGTCGGCACGGACGATGTCTAGGACTGTGCCGTGGACGAATTGCGTCATGATGGACGCCGACAGCGTCGAGACATGCGTATAATCCCCCGCCTGGTACAGCCCGGACAAAAGGCCTTGCCCATTGGGAAAGCGGACCACGCAAAGCCCGCCTGGGCGAAGCAACGCGCCGATCTGATCGAGCATCGTGCGGATCGCGTCGAACGAGAGATGTTCGAACACGTCGAACGCCGCGATCACGCCGAAGCGCGCGCGATGTGTCGCTACTGACTGCGCAAGGTCGACCGGCAGGACCTCAACGCCACGGTTCGCGGCGGAGGCCTGGCCCTGCTCCGACAATTCTGTTCCGCACAGCAAGGCGCCCTGCGCCTTCGCCCAGGCAAGGAAGCTGCCGTTGCCGAACCCGATTTCGAGGACGTGCTCGCCGGTCACCGGAACGCCGCGCATCTCGAGGTCGAAATACGCGCGGTCCGTCTGGTCGAGGGTCATGAACTGATCCTCGCTCCAGCCTTTCCAGGCCTCATAGCCATCATAAGCGGTCGTAGCGGACATGGTGGGCCCCCTCGGTCTCGCCGGCACGAGGGCCGTCGTGAACGGACCGGGCAACGGGCGTATGGTTGGTGTCGTGCCGACAACAGGATACGCGCGTCGTTGCAGACCCGACCGCGAGGGGCCGGTACAGTGCAAAAGTAGAGCCGCCGTACGGGACGCGTCGCGCGCACCGCAAGCGGAAGATCGGTATGTCCATCGCGGCCCAACCGATCGTTGTCGACGCGTAACGGATCGCGCGAGATCGCGCCACCCGTCTTGCATCGTGAGGATCTGAACGTCGGGCACGGCGGCTTTTACCTATTCGAGACTGCAGGTTGTCGGGGGCGCGACCGATCCGGTCCGGGGAAGGTGCCACCCGACACCCCCGCTATCGCATCACTGGCAGGCGAGACACTCGTCGTAATCGGTCGTCTCGAACTCATATTGCGGCTTCTCGATCGTATTGTCGTTCTCGACCCCGCCTGCGAAACCGGCGCGCTGCACCGACTTGGAGCGCAGATAGTAGAGCGACTTGATCCCCAATTCCCACGCGCGGAAGTGGAGCATCAACAGGTCCCACTTCTCGACGTCGGCCGGGATGAACAGGTTGAGCGAGGTCGACTGGTCGATATAGGGCGTGCGGTCCGCCTGGAGTTCGAGCAGCCAGCGCTGGTCGATCTCGAAGCTGGTCTTGAAGCAGTCCTTTTCCTCGACATCGAGGAACTCGAGATGCTGGACCGACCCGCCCTGTTCGAGGATCGAGTTCCAGATCGCATCCGAATTCTTCGACTTGGCGACCAGCAGCTTTTCGAGATACGGATTCTTGATCGAGAACGAGCCGCTGAGCGTCTTATGGGTGTAGATGTTCGCGGGGATCGGCTCGATGCACGCCGAGGTGCCGCCGCAGATGATGCTGATCGACGCGGTCGGCGCGATCGCCATCTTGCAGCTGAACCGCTCCATCACGCCACGATCCGCCGCGTCAGGGCAGGGCCCGCGCTCGACCGCGAGGTGCATCGATGCTTCGTCGACCTGCGCCTTGATGTGCTTGAACATCCGCAGGTTCCACGACTTCGCCATCGCGCCCTCGAACGCTAACCCACGCGCCTGAAGAAACGAGTGATAGCCCATCACGCCGAGGCCGACCGAGCGCTCGCGCATCGCCGAATAGGCGGCGCGCTCCATGCCGGGCTCGGCGCGGTCGATGAAGTCCTGCAGGACGTTGTCGAGGAAGCGCATGACGTCCTCGATGAAGCCCTTCTCGTCCTTCCACTGGTCCCACGTCTCGAGGTTGAGCGACGACAGGCAGCAGACTGCGGTGCGCTCATTGCCGAGATGGTCGGTGCCGGTCGGCAGCGTGATCTCGCTGCACAGGTTCGACGTCGACACCTTGAGCCCGAGTTCGCGGTGGTGGCGCGGCATGCCCTTGTTCACGTGATCCGCGAAGACGATGTACGGCTCACCGGTGGCAAGCCGCGTCTCGACCAGCTTCTGGAACAGCGAGCGCGCATCGACCGTGGCGCGTGCCGAGCCGTCCTTGGGGCTGACCAAAGTCCATTCGCTGCCCTCGCGGACCGCTTCCATGAACGCGTCGGTGATCAGCACGCCGTGGTGCAGGTTGAGCGCCTTGCGATTGAAATCGCCCGAGGGTTTGCGGATTTCGAGGAATTCCTCGATCTCGGGGTGCGATACGTCGAGATAGCAGGCGGCCGAGCCACGCCGCAGCGAGCCCTGGCTGATCGCGAGGGTGAGCGAATCCATCACGCGGACGAACGGGATGATGCCCGAGGTCTTGCCGTTGAGGCCGACCGGCTCGCCGATCCCGCGGACGTTGCCCCAATAGGTGCCGATCCCGCCGCCGCGCGAGGCGAGCCAGACGTTCTCGTTCCACGTGTCGACGATCCCGCCGAGGCTGTCGGGGACCGAGTTGAGGAAGCACGAGATCGGCAGGCCGCGCCCGGTGCCGCCGTTCGACAACACCGGCGTCGCGGGCATGAACCACAGGCGCGAAATATAGCCGTAGAGCCGCTGCGCATGCGCTTCGTTGTCGGCATAGGCCGAGGCCACGCGGACGAACAGGTCCTGGAACGTCTCGCCCGGGAGCAGGTAGCGGTCGCGCAGCGTTTCCTTGCCGAAATCGGTCAGCAGCGCATCTCGCGAATGGTCGACTTCGACCGGGTACAGCTGCACGTGGACTTCCTTGGAATCGCCGCGCGCCGCGAGCTTGCGATCTGCGCCGTTGCGATCAGTGTCCTGGGCAGCTGCCTGTGGCGCCTGAACGCTTGCTGCGAGCGCCTCGATCATGTCGGTTGCCATATCCGTCTTCACTTCCTCGGTATCCCGAAAATCCATTGTCTCGCCCCTGATGACATCTCGAAGTACCGGGATCGGACACGATATTCGTTCCCGATCCGTTCGATCTTCGTTCGACTCGGGGGACGAGCCCCCTCGTTAGCATTTCAGGGGCGATCGGTGAGAACAAAAACTGACCACTGCCGCATCCGCGATGCCGGTCGGGTCTCCTGTACGATATAAGGTCGTACGCTTCGTTCTACCAGTTGTTGGGTTCGCCCCCGAACCTTACCCCTACAGATTGTGCCGATCCCGTCCATCACGCAAGACGGTAAATGACATTTCGGGGACTCGGCTCGTCGCTAAAACTCGTCCGTTGGCGACTCTTTGCGATGCCGTGGGAGGAGCGACGCGCGGTCAAAGCTGGCGTTGCAGAAAGGCAAGAGACCGAACCGGGAACGTGACATTTATTTCACGCCGCGCGGTCAACCGGCGCCGTCGGCCGCCACGGGAAGCGTGATGCGCACCGCTAGCCCGCCGATCGTCGCCGTGTCGAGTGTCAGCGTGCCGCCATACAGGGTTGCGAGCTCGGCTGCGATCGACAGGCCGAAGCCGTGGCCGTCGCCGCGTTCGTCGAGCCTCTGCCCCGCGGACAACGCCGCGGCGCGGGTCGTTTCGGGGATGCCGGGGCCGTCGTCCGCGATCGTCAGCGTGGCGAATCGGTCACCTTGCGACCGGTTTGCTGTCACCACGATGCGATTCGTTGCCCAGCGCCATGCGTTGTCGAGTAGATTGCCGACCAGCTCGTCGAGATCCTGCCGGTCGACCGCCACCGCGAGCGCGGGGTCGATCGCGACTTCGGCGGTGATTCCGCGTTCGGCATGGATCCGCGCAAGCGCCGCCGCCAGATCCGCGACGACCGGGGCGAGCGGGGTCGCAACCCGCGCGGCCGCACCCGGGGTCGCGGCGCGGGCGCGGCCGAGGTGGTGCCGCACCGCCTGATCGATCCGGGCGATCTGTGCCGCGAGCGACCCGTCCGAATCGAGCGGGCGGACCGTGAGCGCGAGCGTCGCGAGCGGGGTCTTGAGCCCGTGCGCGAGATTGGCGACATGCCCGCGCGCATTGGCGAGCGCGGCGGCATTCTCCTCCAGCAGCGCGTTGATCTCGGCGGCGAGCGGGGCGAGCTCGCGCGGTTGGTCCGCGGGAATCGTGGTTGCCCGCCCACCGCGCACCGCCGCGAGGGCGGTCCGCATCCGACCAAGCGGAGCAAGCCCGACGCGCAACTGCACCAGCGTCGCGATGCCGAGCGCAACACCGAGCAGCAGCAACGACCCGAGCAGTGGCGCCATCGCGGCGCGCAGCGGTCGTTCGACGATCGCGCGCGGCGCCGAGGCCGTGATGCGGACCTGACCGGCGGGCGTGGCGAGCAGCAGGCTGCGCGCGTGCCGCGACCCGTGCTGGTCGCGCCAGTCGAGCGCACGGGTATGATCGTTAGGGCGACCGTGCCGGCGTGGCGCGTCCGGGCCGTCTCCCGGTGGCGGTTCGGGGAGGGACGGGGGAAGCGCTGCCCACGGCGCGCGCATCGCATCGACGTTCGGGGCGGCGGGAGAGGCGATCGTCTTTCCCGCCGCATCGATCCGCCAGTCCCAGCCGCTTGCCGGGTCGGCATAAGGCGCGGCGAGGATCAGGCGATCGCGGTCGATGCTGCCGTCCGGGCGCACCGCCTGTTCGAGGATGGCGATCTGCGAATCGAGCCGATCGTCCAGCCCCTGCATCACAAACCGGTCGAGCACCGCGCCGATCGTCAGCGCGGCAAAGGCGAGCGCCGCGAGTGTCGCGACCAGCGCGGTGACGAGCAGGCGCCCGTAGAGTGAGCGGGGCAGGAGGGTCATGCTTGCCGCCGGCCGGCGGCAACATGACGGCAGTTGGGGGAACTAGACGTCGCGCTCACGCCGCCACGATCCGATAGCCGCGCCCGCGGACCGTCTCGATCAGGTCCGCGCCGATCTTCTTGCGCAGCCGTCCGACGATCACCTCGAGCGAGTTCGAATCGGGGTCCGCGTCGCCTTCGTAGATATGCTCCATCAGGTCGAGCCGTTCGACCACCACGCCCTTGCGCAGCATCAGCGTCGACAGCACACGCCATTCGAGTGCGGTGAGGCGGAGCGGGAGCCCGTCGCGCTCGACCTGGCCGGTCTGCGCGTCGAACGCGATCGGACCACACACGATCCGCGCCGCGGCATGCCCCGCTGACCGGCGCACCAACGCGCGCAGCCGCATGACGAGTTCCTCGATTCGGAACGGCTTGGTCAAATAATCGTCCGCGCCCGCGCGAAACCCCGCGACCTTTTCGGACCAGCCATCGCGCGCGGTGAGGATCAGCACCGGCAGCGCGCGCCCGGCGGCCCGCCATTCCTCGAGCACGGTGATCCCCGATTTGCGCGGCAGCCCCAGATCGAGCACCGCCGCGTCATAGGTTTCGGTATCGCCGAGATGCGCGCCGTCCTCGCCATTCTCCGCGATATCGACCGCGAAATGCTCCGCGCGGAGCGCCTTGGCGGTGGCCTCTGCCAGCGCGGCGTCGTCCTCGACCAGCAGGATACGCATAAGGCGGCTCTTTCGTAGGCGGTGGCGCGACAGGATGCCGCGACAAGATCTGGCTAGCTTCGGGGATCCGGCTAGCTTGCGGGTCTAAACCCAAACTGAACCGCAAGGTTCAGTGGGCCGGTGGGACGACTCGGTAGAAGGCTGGACACCAACCCAAGGAGTTTACCGATGATTGAAGACACCACCACCACATCGCGCCGCAAGATCTCGCCGCGGGGTGCCCTGATCGCAGCGGCTTTGCTGGCCGTCGGCGTCGGCGGCGGTGCGACCGTCGCGCAGATGACGACGCCCTCTGTCGAAATGGCACCGATCAAGCCCGTCGCGATCCGGTCGCTGACCGATACCGGCAGCGTCGTCACGGTGCGCGGCAAGGTCGCTGAAGTCTATGGACCGATGTTCATCCTGGCCGATGGCAGCGGGCGTACGCTGGTAGAAGGCGGACGGCAGGTCGATGGGACCAGCCTGATCGGCGTTGGCCAGACGGTTAGCGTTCAAGGGCGTTTCGGCCGCAACATGCTTCACGCGTCGTTTCTGGTCGGCGCAGACGGCAAGGTGACCGCACTTCGCCCGATGCCGCCGCGCGGCGGCCCCGGTGGTCCCGGCGGCCCGCGTGGCCCGCACGGACGCGGGGGACCGGATGGTCCCGGTGGACCGGAGGGTCCCGATGGTCCTGACGGGCAGAATGGCGCCCCGCCGCCGCCGCCGGTTGCAGCGCCCGCCGCAACGACCGCTGGCGCAACGACCCCGACCGCGCCTGCCGTCGCGCCGACGACCGCAACCACAGCCAAGTGACCGAACGGGCCGCGCGATTCCATCGCGCGGCCTTTGGTCGCATCGGTTGCGGAAATGGCCTGCGGCGCGGAATTACCCCGCCTTGCGCGCTGCCTGGGGCACGCCAGGCGGCGTGAGTCGTTCGAGATTGAACGTCTCGGCGAATTCCAGTCCGGCTCGCCCGTCCGAAGCCCAGCGCAATTTGGCAGGGAACATCTGGTCCTCGATCAACTCGATCAGCACGTCCAGATCGATCGACGCCTCATCGACCTCGATCCCTTCGATCATCACGCCGGTCGACGAGATGTTGCGGATCCGCACGTCCCCGCTCGCCGCGCCCGCCTCAATGCGGGCGTTGCGCAGCATTGCGGTGCGCGGGTTGCGCGTGATCTGGTAGCCGCTTGCGGTCGCCATTCCGCCACCGACCTCGAGTTGCAGCAAGACGTCCGCCGCGCGGGTCGGCTTGCCGTAGACGTAGCCCTGGATATGGCTGCACCCCAGATCGCGGATCAGCGTGATCTCGTCGTGGTTCTCGACCCCTTCCGCAGTCGTATCCATGCCCAGCGCATCCGCCAGCGAGACGATCGCGCGGATGATCGCGGCGTTGCGATTGCCTGCGATCGTCGCGCCCTTGACGAAACTCTGGTCAATCTTGATCTTGTCGAACGGCGCTTTCTTCAGATAGCCGAGCGACGAATAGCCCGTTCCGAAATCATCGAGCGCGAGCCGGACTCCGCACCCTTTAAGCGTCTTGAACATCTGTTCCGACGCGGCGCTTTCGTCGAGGAAGACACCTTCGGTGATCTCCAGCTCGAGCCGGTGCGGCGCGATTCCCGATTTCGCGAGCGCCGAGGTGACCAGTGAGGGCAGGACCGGATTGGCGAACTGGATCGGCGAGACGTTGACCGCGACGCGCACGTCGCCGGGCCAGCCCGCCGCCTCGCTGCACGCGGTCCGCAGTACCCATTCGCCGATGCTTTCGATCAGGCCGCAATCCTCCGCCACCGGGATGAATTCGGCCGGACTGACGAGCCCGCGGGTCGGATGCTCCCAGCGCAGCAGCGCCTCATACCCGACGATCCGTTCGGAGCGCGTATCGACCACCGGCTGATAGGCGAGATAGAATTGGTTGCCGACCAGCGCCCGGCGCAGATCGTCCTCCAGCTGCTTCTTGCTTTGCGCGCCGATCAGCAATTCGTCGCGGAAGAAGCGATGGATCCCGCGGCCATCGCCCTTTGCGGCATACAGCGCGAGATCGGCATTGCGGATCAGCGTCTCCGAATCGGCGCCGTCCTGCGGCGCGACCGCGACTCCGATCGAGCAGCCGATGCTGATCGCCGAGCCCTCGATCGAATAGGGTTGCGACAGGTCGAAGATCACCCGGCGCGCGAGCTCGCCAAGTTTGTCGCGGTCGGCATGGCCGGGCATGATCACCTGGAATTCGTCACCGCCGAGCCGCCCGACCAGTCCCGCATCCCCGATCGCGCGTTGCAACCGCTGCGCGACCTGCTTGAGCAACGCATCGCCCATCTGGTGGCCGAGCGTGTCGTTGACCGACTTGAAGCGATCGAGGTCGAGCAGGAACAGGCTGATCATCCGCTGCGACATCGCTGGCTGCGCCAGCATCTGGTCGAGCGCAAGGCGCAACCGTTGGCGGTTGGCGAGCCCGGTCAGCCCGTCGAACAAGGCGAGCCGCGTGATCTCGGCGTCCGCACGGCGGCGTTCGGTCAAGTCGGTGCCGCTGCCGACGAAACCGAGAAAGATGCCGTCCTCGTCGAAGATCGGTCGGCCCGACATCGACCACCAGCGTTCGAGCTTGGCGCGACTGACCGGGCGGACCGAATAGTTGGAAAACGCTGTGCGCGACGAGAGGTGGAACGCGATCGTCCGCTCTGTCTCGGTCAGCGCGCCGTCCATCCGGAACAGCTGCGACAGTGGCTCGCCGATCGCGGGAGTATCGGGCAGGTCGAGTTCGAGCGCAACCTTGCTGGTCAGATAGGTGACCTCACCTTCGGCATTGGTCTGCCAGAACCATCCGCTCGAATGCGTTTCGAATTCGGCGACGAGCCGCGTCGCCATCCGGCCCTGCGCATTGTCGAGATCGCGCTGCGCGACCGTACTGCGTTCGAACAGGACAAGCCGGTAGGCGACGGTGGTCAGCATCAACAGCACGCCGACGCCAATCCACCATCCCATTCCGAACCGGTCCTGCACGCCGAGCGTCGCCAGCAAGCCAGCGCCAAACCCGATCGACGCCGCGCGTACGGGATACAATGCGACGATCATCACGATCATGGTGGCGAACGTCATGACGTAATTCGCCATCCGCGCGCCGGCCCCGGCGGGAGCAGGCTGGTCGCGAACAGCAGCGCCAGTACCGAAGCGCCGCCGAGCGCGGCGGATAGGGTCGCCAGGCGAATCTTGACATGCGGTTGCCAGCGTCGCGACGTCGTATGTCGCAGCGTCGCGATCAGCAGCATTCCCGAAATCGCGAGGACCAGCCCGGCGACGATCGCCGCGATCATCACTCCGGTCGCATGCAGGGTCGATGCGGTCCAGGCCAGTAGCGACGACGCCACGATCGTCGTCACCAACGCGAAGGGCCAAGTCGCGGAGAGCAGCCGCAACTGGCGACGCAGCGCATCGCGATGCGCTTCCGACGCGAGCGCGCTGGGGGACAGATCGATCCACAGCGCGACGAACGCAACGCGGAGCGCGCGAAGAGGGGTTGTACGGATACGCATCGCACCGACTCGTAGCCCACGACCCTTACAGTTTGCCTTGAAGGAGGTGGTTAACGAACCCGTCGTTCGAAGTCCGCGACTTGGCGCGGCCGCTCGCGCGGCATAAGGCAGGGCAAACGCCAGTACGGGAAGCGCTCATGACCACGATTATCCGTGAAGCCGATCTGATCGAAAGCGTCGCCGACGCGCTGCAGTTCATCAGTTTCTATCATCCGATGGACTATATCCGCGGGCTGGGCGCGGCGTATGAGGCCGAGCAGGGCCCCGCCGCCAAGGATGCGATCGCGCAGATCCTGACCAACTCGCGGATGTGCGCGGAAGGGCATCGTCCGATCTGCCAGGATACCGGGATCGTCAACGTCTTCGTGAAATGGGGGATGGACTGCCGGCTCGACGATACCAGCCGCTCGCTCCAGCAGGTCGTCGACGAAGGCGTCCGGCTTGCGTATCTCAACCCCGAGAACAAGCTGCGCGCGTCGATCCTCGCGGACCCCGCCTTCACGCGGCGCAACACCAAGGACAATACGCCGTCGGTGCTCCACGTCGAGCTGGTGCCGGGATCGCGCGTCTCGGTCGATGTCGCGGCGAAGGGCGGCGGGAGCGAGAACAAGTCCAAGTTCAAGATGATGAACCCGAGCGACTCGATCGTCGACTGGGTGCTCGAGATGCTCCCGCAGATGGGGGCTGGCTGGTGCCCGCCGGGGATGCTCGGGATCGGGATCGGCGGGACCGCGGAGCATTGCATGCTGCTCGCCAAGCAGGCGCTGATGGAACCGATCGACATGGGGCCGTTGAAGGCGCGCGGGCCGAAGACCGACATCGAGGCGTTGCGGATCGAGATTTTCGACAAGGTCAACGCGCTCGGCATCGGCGCGCAGGGGCTGGGCGGGCTGTCGACCATCCTCGACGTCAAGATCATGGACGCGCCGTGCCACGCCGCGGGCAAGCCGGTCGCGATGATCCCCAATTGCGCCGCGACGCGCCACGCGCATTTCTTGCTCGACGGCAGCGGGCCGGCGTATCTCGAAGCGCCCAAGCTCGACGAGTGGCCCGACGTGCACTGGGTGCCCGACCAGGCCGCGATCCGCGTAAATCTCGACACGCTGACCCCGGCCGACGTGCAGGGTTGGAAGCAGGGCGACCGGCTGTTGCTCAACGGCAAGATGCTGACCGGCCGCGATGCCGCGCACAAGCGGATCAAGGACATGCTCGACAAGGGCGAGCCGCTGCCGGTCGCGTTCGCGGGCCGAGTGATTTATTATGTCGGGCCGGTCGATCCGGTCGGCGACGAGGTGGTTGGCCCGGCTGGTCCTACGACCGCGACGCGGATGGATTCGTTCACGCGGATGATGCTGGGGCAGGGCCTGCTCGCGATGGTCGGCAAGGCCGAGCGCGGGCCCGATGCGACCAAGGCGATCGCCGAGGGCAAGAGCGCGTATCTGATGGCGGTCGGTGGCGCGGCGTATCTCGTCGCGCGCGCGATCAAGGGCTCGAAGGTCGTCGGGTTCGAGGACCTCGGGATGGAGGCGATCTACGAGTTCGAGGTCGTCGATTTCCCGGTAACGGTCGCGGTCGATTCGTCGGGCGCGAACGTGCATCAGCTCGCGCCGTTGGTGTGGAAGGACAAGATCGCGCGGGAGGGGCTGCTGGTCGGCGCCTGAGGGGCGCGTGCCTGACCCGTTCGGACTGAGCGACGTCGAAGCCCCCGCATCACAGGCCTAAGCCAATGGTGCGAGGAGCCCTTCGACTGCGCTCAGGGCGAACGGGTTGGAAGGGATCGCGTCCAAACGGGCCCTAAGCGCTAGTCGGCGGTCTTTTTGGCGGCCGGCTTCTTCGCGACTGGTTTCTTCGCAGCAGGCTTTTTGGCGGGTGCCTTCTTCGCCGGTGCCGCGGTTTCCGCATCGGCCGCGTCGCTCGCTTTGGCCGTCACCTTCTTCGCTGGAGCCTTTTTCGCCGCCGGTTTCTTGGCTGCCGCCTTCTTCTTCCCCTTGGTCGGCGGTGCCGCCGCCGCGCGCGCGTCGATCAGCTGGGCGGCTTCCTCCAGCGTCAGCGCATCCTTCTCGATCGACTTGGGCAGTGTTGCGTTGGTCGTGCCGTCGGTGACGTAGGCGCCGTAGCGGCCCTCCATCAGCTTGATCTCGGCTTCGCTCCGCGGATGCAAGCCAAGCACCTTGAGCGGCGCCTGTGCGCCGCGCTGCGGACGCCCGCCGCCCGCCGCAGCTTCGGCGAGCTTCACCACCGCCGCGTTCATCCCCGTTTCGAACACGTCTTCGGTCGAGGTCAGCCGCGCATATTTGCCCGCATGCTTGAGATACGGGCCATAGCGGCCGATCGCCGCCGTGATCGGTTCGCCGGTTTCGGGATGCGTGCCGATAGTCCGCGGCAGCGACAGCAATTTGAGCGCCCATTGCAGATCGAGCTCGCCGATATCCTTCGGGATCGACGCCATCTTGCGCGTCTCGCCCTCGCCGATCTGGATATACGGTCCGAACCGCCCCGATTTGCGCTCGACCGGCAGGCCGGTCTCAGGATCGTTGCCGAGCGTTTCCGGCCCCGTGTCGACACCCTCGCCGTCCGCACCCGGCTGGCCGAAGCGGCGGGTGTATTTGCACTCGGGGTAATTGGAGCACGCCACGAACGCGCCGAACTTGCCGCCGCGCAGCGCAAGCTGCCCCTGGCCGCAATTCGGGCACAGCCGCGGGTCGCCGCCGTCCGCCATCGGCGGGAAGAGATAGGGCGCGAGGAACTTGTCGAGCTCGGCGGTCACTTCGGACGGCTTCTGCTCCATCACCTCGGTCGTCCGCGGCTTGAAGTCCTTCCAGAATGCTTCCAGCACCGCCTGCCATTCGGCACGCCCGCCCGAGACTTCGTCGAGCTCGTCCTCGAGGCCCGAGGTGAAGTCGTAACTCACATATTTCTCGAAGAATCGTTCGAGAAACGCGGTCACCAGACGCCCCGATTCCTCGGCGAAGAAGCGGTTCTTCTCGACCCGGACGTACTCGCGGTCCTTGAGGGTCTTGATGATCGACGCATAGGTCGACGGACGCCCGATCCCGAGCTCCTCCAGACGCTTGACCAGCGACGCTTCCGAAAAGCGCGGCGGCGGCTGGGTGAAATGCTGTTCGGCGGTGACGCCCTTCTTGGCGGGCGCATCGCCTTCGCGCAGCCGCGGCAGGCGCTTGGCGTCCTCGTCCTGCGTGTCGTCAGAACCTTCCTCGTACAAAGCGAGATAACCTGGGAACAGCATCACCTGACCGGTCGCGCGCAGGGCGGTATGGCCGGTGCCGTCCGCCATTTCGACCGTGGTGCGCTCCATCCGCGCGCTCGCCATCTGGCTCGCGAGCGCACGCTTCCAGATCAGATCATACAACCGCGCATGATCCCCGCCGCCGGCCTTGTCCTTGGAAAAATCGGTCGGGCGGATCGCCTCGTGCGCTTCTTGCGCGTTCTTCGCCTTGGTCTGGTAGACGCGCGGCTTGTCCGGGACATAGCTCGCGTCATAGCGGTTCGCGACCGCATGGCGTGCGGCCGAGATCGCGCTCGAATCCATCTGCACGCCGTCGGTCCGCATGTAGGTGATCGCGCCGTCCTCATAGAGGCCCTGCGCGATCCGCATCGTGTGATCCGCCGAGAAACCGAGCTTGCGCGAGGCTTCCTGCTGGAGCGTCGAGGTGGTGAACGGCGGCGGCGGGTTGCGCGTCGCGGGCTTCACCTCGACCGACTGGACCGTGAAATGCCCTTGCTCGACCGCGGCCTTGGCGCGGTTGGCGACGCCTTCCTCGCCGATCGACAGGCGATCGAGCTTCTTGCCCTCGAACGTAACGAGCCGCGCCTGGAACGGCGTGCCGTCCTGCTCCATGTCGGCGATGACCGACCAATATTCCTGCGGCCGGAACGCTTCGATCTCGCGCTCGCGGCTGACGATGAGGCGCAGCGCGACCGACTGCACGCGTCCGGCCGACTTGGCGCCGGGCAGCTTGCGCCACAGCACCGGCGAAAGCGTGAAGCCGACCAGATAATCGAGCGCGCGGCGCGCGCGATAGGCGTCGATCAGATCGGTATCGAGCTCGCGCGGATGTTTCATCGCATCCGTCACGGTCGCCTTGGTGATCGCGTTGAAGGTGACGCGCTGGACGTCCTTGGGGAGCGCCTTGCGATTGCGCAGCACTTCCTGGACGTGCCACGAAATCGCCTCGCCCTCGCGATCCGGATCGGTCGCGAGGATCAGGCGGTCGGCGGTCTTGGCGAGATCGGTGATTGCCTTGAGCTGCTTGGTCTTGTCCGCGTAATTCTCCCACTCCATCGCGAACCCCTCGTCGGGGTTCACCGATCCGTCCTTGGGCGGAAGGTCGCGGACGTGGCCGTAGCTGGCGAGCACGCGGTAATCCGAACCGAGGTATTTCTCGATGGTCTTCGCCTTGGCGGGCGATTCGACGATGACAAGCTGCATGGGGGTCTATTGCGTCCTTACGTGTACGCGCGAGGATGGAGAGGCGGATCGGTGGCCGTCAAGCAACCTGTAACCGCGACGTATGACCGCGTCGGCGACTTGCCAAGGGTCGGGACGGTCAAAGCAGCGCCACTCGCCCGCCCGCATGCCGTTCCAACCGCCCGGCGAGTTCGAGTTCGAGCAGTACGGTCTGGACGATCGCGGGCGATGCGCCCGATTGCCGAATCAGCTCGTCGATCGCGACAGGCACCGGGCCGAGGAGGCCGATTATCGCGCGGCGGTCCGCATCGCTGGCGTCCTCCGGGGGCGGTGCGCGGAAGGCGCTGTGCGGGCTTTCTACCATGCGCCCGTCGATCGGCCGGATCGTTTCCAGCACGTCCGCGGCCGATTGTATCAGAGTCGCGCCGTCTCGGATCAGCCCGTTGCACCCCTGCGCGCGCGGATCGAGCGGGCTTCCGGGGACCGCCATCACCTCGCGCCCGAACTCTCCGGCAAGCCGTGCGGTGATCAACGAGCCGGATCGGGGCGCGGCTTCAACCACTACCGTCCCGAGCGCCAGCCCGGCGATGATGCGGTTGCGGTACGGGAAGTGCCGTGCGCGGGGTTCGGTGCCCGGGGGTTGCTCGGCGATCAGCAGGCCTTCGGTTGCGATCTGCTCCTGCAACGCTGCATTTTCGGGCGGATAAACCACGTCGATCCCGCCTGCGATCACCGCGATCGTCCCCGTCGCGATCGACCCGACATGCGCCGCGGTATCGACCCCGCGCGCCAGTCCCGACACGACGACGACCTGCTCGCGGCCGAGCTCCGCCGCCAGCTGACGCGCGAACCGGCACGCTGCAGCCGAGGCGTTGCGCGCGCCGACCATCGCGACCGGCGTCCGCGCGAGCAACCCCGTGTCGCCGCGGACGATCAGCGCGGGCGGGGCATCGTCGAGTTCCGCCAGCAATGCCGGATAGTTGGGCTGGCCGAGAAAGAGATGGCGCGCGCCGAGGCGTCGCACCGTTGCCAGTTCGCGTTCGGCGAGCGCCACCGGGGCAACCGCGGGCGGCTTCCCCCCGCCGCGCGCGGCGAGCTGCGGAAGCGCGGCGATCGCGGCATCGGCCGAACCGAAGCGCGCGATCAACTGAGCGTAGGTGACGGGGCCGACCTGTGCGGTCCGGATCAGACGGAGCCGCGCGATGGCGTCGCCGCTGCTCCGGTCCGGATCAGCCACTTTTCTGGCCGACGCGGGGTTCGGTGCCGCTGATCAGCCGATCGATATTGCTGCGATGCTTCCACAACACGAGCAAGGCGAGCGCGAGCAGCAGCAATACGATGTCGAACTTGGAGAAATAAGCCGCCGACAACGGCGCGCTGACCGCCGCGCACATCCCCGCCAGCGAGGAGATGCGCACCAGGGCAAGTAGCGCGATCCACACGGCGGCGAACACCACGCCGACCGGCCAATGCAACGCGAGCACGATGCCGAGCAGCGTCGCCACGCCCTTGCCCCCGCGAAAGCCGAGCCACACCGGATAGAGGTGTCCGAGGAACACCGCCGCCGCAGCGACCACGCCGTTCCCGCCGAGATACGCATCAGCCAGCCAGACCGCGAAGAAGCCCTTGGCGGCATCAAGGAACAGCGTCGCCGCCGCCAGCCCCTTGCGGCCCGTGCGCAGCACGTTGGTGGCGCCGATGTTGCCCGATCCGACCTGTCGCAAGTCGCCCGCACCCGCCATCTGCGTCAGCAGGACACCGAACGGGATCGAACCAAGCAGGTACCCGATCACCAGTGCCGCCAGCGGGGCCATCCACAGATATTCCGTCCGCACTCTTGGTTCGCCCCCTCGTTTGAAGCACCCCTATCAGGATGCGGCCCAGGACCCAACCCAGGCGCGCGCACCATGGTTTTGTAATTTCCGGTCCCGCGGTTAGGAACGGCGCAATGGATGCACGACCTGTTCTGTTCTTCGATTCCGGTGTCGGCGGATTGTCGGTGCTGGGGGCCGCCCGCGCGCTGCTGCCGGCGATGCCGGCGGTCTATGTCGCGGACTCGGCGGGGTTTCCGTACGGCACCAAGAGCGAGCAGGAAATTGGCGCGCGGGTTCCGGCGTTGCTCGGGCGGCTGGCGGAGCGGTACCGCCCGCGCTTGATCGTGATCGCGTGCAACACCGCGTCGACGATCGCGCTGGCGGCGGTGCGGAGCGCGCTTGACCTGCCGGTGGTGGGGACGGTCCCCGCGATCAAGGTCGCCGCGCTGCACAGCGCGACTCGCGTGATCGGCGTGCTGGGTACCGATGCGACCGTGCGCCAGCCTTATGTCGACGATCTCGCCGCGCGGTTTGCAAGCGACTGCCACGTGCTGCGGCACGGATCGGCGGACCTCGTCGCGTTGGCCGAAGCCAAGCTCCGCGGCGAGGCGACCGATCCCGCGCGCTATGCCGCGATCCTCGACGGGTTGTTTGGCCAACCGGAAGGCGCGCGAATCGACACGATCGTCAACGCCTGCACGCACTTCCCGCTAGTCGAACGCGAGTTGCAGGCCGCAGCCCCACATCCGGTGCGCTTTGTCGACGGTTCGGACGGGATTGCGCGGCGGATCGCGTTCCTGACGCAAGGGCAGCTCTGGCCTGAAGCGCCGCGCCCCGGCCTTGCTGTCTTTACCGGCGGGGCGCCGCAATCGCCAAGTCTCGTCGCTACACTGGCGCGCTACGGTCTGGGGACGGTCGAAACGTTGTAGGTTGTGGCGACGATCAGCGCGTCGATCAGACTGATCGCGCGAAGGCGCTGGAAATTGGCGGACACGCGGTCTATTTGGGCCGCATGGACATGGAAACATCCGCGCGCGGAGTCGATTATTCGCGCATCTTCGCGCAAGCCATCGATCGCCTCCATGTCGAAGGCCGCTACCGCGTCTTCATCGACATCCTGCGCAACAAGGGCGCTTTCCCCAACGCGCGCTGCTTTGCCGGGCATAACGGGCCCAAGCCGATCACGGTGTGGTGTTCGAACGACTATCTCGCGATGGGGCAGCATCCCGCGGTCATCGGCGCGATGGAAGAGGCGTTGCACGACGTCGGTGCGGGTTCCGGCGGAACGCGCAACATCGGCGGCAACACGCATTATCACGTCGATCTCGAATATGAGCTTGCCGACTTGCACGGCAAGCAGGGCGCTTTGCTGTTCACCAGCGGCTATGTCTCGAACGAGGCGACGCTGGCGACGCTCGCCAAGATCCTGCCGGGCTGCATCATTTTCTCGGACGAACTCAACCACGCCTCGATGATCGCAGGGATCCGAAATTCGGGGTGCGAGAAGCACGTCTTCCGCCACAACGACCTGGCACATCTTGAGGAACTGCTCGCGTCGGTCGACCCGACCACGCCCAAGCTGATCGCGTTCGAGAGCGTCTATTCGATGGAAGGCGACGTCGCCCCGATCGCCGAAATCTGTGATCTGGCGGACAAGTATAGCGCGCTGACGTATCTGGACGAAGTCCATGCCGTCGGCATGTACGGCCCGCGCGGCGGCGGCATTTCGGACCGGGAGGGCATCGCCGACCGGCTGACGATCATCGAGGGCACGCTCGGCAAGGCGTTCGGCGTGATGGGCGGTTATATCGCCGCGGACCAGACGATCGTCGACGTGATCCGCTCCTATGCGCCGGGCTTTATCTTCACCACGTCGCTGTCGCCGGTCCTGGTCGCCGGTGCGCTGGCAAGTGTGCGGCACCTCAAGGCGTCGAGCGTCGAGCGCGATGGTCAGCAGCGGGCGGCAGCGGCGCTGAAGGCGATGTTTGCGCAAGCCGGGTTGCCGGTGATGAACTCGACCACGCACATCGTGCCGCTGATGGTCGGGGATCCGGTCAAGGCCAAGAAGATCAGCGACATCCTGCTCGCCGAATACGGCGTGTACGTCCAGCCGATCAACTACCCGACCGTCCCGCGTGGCAGCGAGCGGCTGCGCTTCACACCCGGCCCGGCACATGACGCAGGCATGATGCGCGACCTGACCGATGCTCTGGTGGAGATCTGGAGCCGGCTGGAGTTGCGCAAGGCTGCGTGATTGGCGGGAAGCTACCGTCTCTTACTCGTTCGTCATCTCCGCGGAGGCGGAAATCCATACTGGCGAGCGGCTGTAACGGCCCGGCGCTGCACCAATGGATTCCCGCCTTCGCGGGAATGACGATTGTGGGGGGCGGGTCCCGCTGCCCCGGACGTCGCTGGACTTCGTCCCGGCAGGCGGAACCGCTTTTTGATCAACCCGTTACGTTTCCGTCATTAGAAAGGACGCGTAATGGGTAAAGGCTGTATTCTGTGGCTGGTTGGGGTGCCGATCCCGGTGATCATCGTGCTGTGGTTGCTCTTCGGCCATTGAGCCCGATCCCACCCTCGTCGGCGAAGCCGGGACGACGCGGGAGTGACGTCAGCCCAACGCCAGCAGCAATGTGAGCCCGCCCAGCCCGAGCGACAGCGGCAGGCGCAGGCTCATCCACCACCCAGGCACCAAACCCTGCCGTGAAAGCGTCAGATCGACCCCGAGCGCGCTGATCAGCGCGACGCCGAGCACCACCAGAGATGGCGCGGGCCACGGCGTGCCGATCGCCCAGGGGATCGCGCTTGCAAGCGCGATCAACGACGGGACCACCGCCGCCACCCAAATCCACTCGGGCGGCTTAGGTGCAGCTGCCGCGATCCCCCACCACAATCCGCCGAGGAAACTCAGGATCAGCGCGGCATAGGCATAGCCGAGCGCGATCGCGGAAAAATGCAGGGACGTGTCGCCGCCGAACACCACCGCCACCGCGGCGAGTTGTGGCAGCAGCCCGGCAAGGCCGAGCCAGCGGGGCAAGACGGGCGGGGTTGCGTTTGGCATCATCGTCGGCCCCTCATGCTTTGCTAAGCGAAGCACTCCACGCGTACCCGCGGCGCAGCGACGCAAACCGCCCGATCAGTCCATGTTCGCGCGCGGTCGCGCGGACCGCGTCGGGGAGGGCTGCGCGCGGCGTGACGTCGAACTTGGCCAGCCAGGCAAACAGCATCACCTGGAACGGGCGCGGCAACCCCTCCTGCTGGCCGAAATCGACGATGTCGAGCCGCCCGCCCGGCGCAAGCTTGCCCGCGGCTTCGCGCAAAGCGCCCTGCCAATCGGGAATCATTGACAGCGTATAGCTCTGGAACACGCGGTCGAATGCCGGCACCCCGAACAGCGCGGTCGAATCGAACGCAGTCGCGTCGCCTTGTGCGAGCTCGATCCGGTGCGACAACCCAGCCGCAGCGATCTTTGCGCGTGCGGTCTCCAGCATCGCGGATGAGATATCGATCCCGAAATAGCGCGCGTTGGGATAGGCACGCGCGGCTGCGATCAGGTTGCGACCGGTGCCGCACCCGACTTCCAGCACCAGCCCGCTGGGGGGCGGCGCGATCCCGGCGATCAGCGCGTCGCGCCCCAGCAGGTAATATTTGCGCGTCAGGTCATAGATATGGCGCTGCGACCGGTAGATCGCATCCATATGCCCCGCGTGGCCGGTCGGCTGGGTCACGCCAGGACGTAGAGGTGAACGCCGCCATAGATCGAGGAGCGATCGCGCTTGGTGTAATCCAGCGAGTCCTCGGTGCGATAATCCCACTTCGCCAGAATCGCATCCGGCACGCGGCCGGGCAGGATCGTCGCAATGCCGGCGGTGCGGAACAACACGCGCGACCCCGGCTTTGCGGTGCGGGTGATCTGCGTCCACAAATCGGTGAGCTGCTCGTCGGTCATCCAGTCCTGGGCATCGAGCAGGATGTAACGATCCTGCGAGGCATCGTCCTGCGCGCGGAGATGTTCGGTGAAGTTGACGTGGCGGACCTCGATCCGCTCCGCGCGATCAACGATCTCGGCATAATGGTCGCGCTGCAGATAGGGCGGAAGAGGCGCGGACTCGCCCTTGCCATAGCCACGCCCGAACGCCTGCCAGGCAAAATAATTGTCCTTGATGTCGAAATCGCACGCGAGCTTCTCGAGCCGGGCGCGCAGAACCACCGCCATCTTCTCGTCACCGGCCAGCGCTTCATATTGCGCAGGCGGAATGCCGAGGCCGAACAGCGACGCGGGATGGTCGGTGATCCACTTGACCACCGCCTTGTCGAAGAACGGCGCCAACTCGCGGTCAAAGATCTCGCGCTGTTCCTCGATCGACTTGGCTTCGAGCAGCACCTTGGGGTTCACCCCGTTCAACCGCGCGAGCAGATGCGCCACACCGATGAAATTACCGAGCAACCCGCGCTTGTAGACGTTTTTCGAAAACCCGCCGATCCGGCGGCGCCCGATCATGTCGCGGCCTTCCCAGTAAGCGAGTGTCGTCTCGTCGAGATGCGGGCGGATATAGGTGCGATACGCCATCACGTTCGCGCGCGAATTGGCGGTCGCGAAGAAGCGGTGGAACGCCTCGTAGCTCGGCAAATGCCGCGCCGCGACAAGCTTGAGCTTGTTGAGCGCGATGTGCGCGGTGTTGAGGTCGACCGCGGTGATCGCCTGCGGGTTGGCGGTCAGGTACGACAGCACGTTGCATCCGCCCGACGCGATCGTGACGATGCGGCAGTCCGGCGTGATCGCAAGCGCTTCCATGTCGACCGCGGGATCTTCCCAGATCTGCGCATACACCAATCCGCGAAACGCGAAGGTGAACGCGCGTTCGAGCAAGCCCTGCTTGGACAGATGGTCATGCCGATGCACCGCATTGCGCACGGCGGTATTCTTGGAAGCGGACGTCTTGGGGGATCGAAGCGCGATGGCCATTTCAACACTCTCCTGCCGGATCGCGCGGCATAATGGCGCACCGGGCGGCGCCAACGCCGTTACGACGATCGGGTGACGCTTCCATGACGATATTGCGGGGGATTGGGAAGGACCTGCCGACAAAAGGAGGTCGGCAGGTCCCTTACAATCAACCATTCGCCGCAAAGGAGGGGATCCAGCGAACGGGTACACGCATCGGCTCGTCGCCTAGCACATCAATATACGAACGATTCCGGCTGCGGATGCGTCCGAACCATGCTTTTTTTAGGGAAGCATAACGGTGTCGATCACATGAATCACACCGTTCGACTGCATCACGTTGGCGATGGTGACTTTTCCGCTGTGACCCTTGGCATCGGCAATCGTGTAGCTCTTGCCCGATTTTGCGAAGGTCAACGTTCCACCTTCCACCGTGGTGTAGGTCGCCTTGCCCATGTTCGCCTTGATTTTGGACGCGATGTCCGCCGCGGTGATCTTGCCGGGAACGACATGGTAGGTCAGCACCGACGTCAGCATCGCCTTGTTCTCGGGCTTGAGCAGCGTATCGACCGTGCCGGCGGGAAGTTTGGCGAAGGCCGCGTTGGTCGGCGCGAATACCGTGAAGGGGCCGGGGCCCGACAGCGTGTCGACCAGGCCGGCGGCTTTGACTGCAGCGACCAGCGTGGTGTGGTCCTTGGAATTGACGGCATTCTCGACGATATTCTTGTTGGCGTACATTGCTGCACCGCCGACCATCGGGTTGGTCGCCGCGCTCGCGAACGATGCTCCGCTGATGGCGACGGCGGCCGCGACGAGCGCGCTTGGAATGATGCGGTTCATGACTGCTCTCCTGTTTTCGCGTCCTTGGCTGGACACGCAGGAGATACGGCGATCGTTACGGGGCGGATGCGCAATTAAATCTCGCGCGACGTTACACCGGCGCGAGTGCACCCGTTGCGACGACCGGTCCGGTCGGCAGTCCGGTCTTGGAGCCGCCCAGCGGTTCGATCGAGACGGCCAGCGTCGCACCTGCCGCCAGATGACGGCGCAGTATCGGACTGAGCGTCAACGCGGTGCCGCCACGGTCCTGCAACAGACCCAGCGAGCGCGGCGTGCCATCTGCCGGGATCACCCACAGTTGCGCACTGCGATCGGCGCGGGCCAGCGTCGACTGGGTCAGGCGGATCGTACCGCTGCCCTGGTCGTAGACTACCGTCATCGGCAGCGCCTTGGTATCTGGCTCGAGCGACGCGACGAGCGTCGGCTGCGGCGCGGTGACGGGCACGTTCTGGCGCGGCTCCGGAACGGTCGGGAGTGGAATCGGCCGGAGCAGCAGGATCATCAGCAACCCGACCGCCGCGATGCTCGACAGCGCCGCCAGTGATGGCCACAGGCGACTGCCGCGCGGTTGGGCGTGAACCACGGTTGTTGCCCCGGACAGCCGGTCGATCGAGCGTTCGATGCGCGGGAAAATGTCCGGTGCCGCCAGTGCTGGCCAGAGATCGAACAACTGCGAAAGATATCCGCGCCATTGCTCGACCGCGCGGGCAAAACCCGGTTCCGACAGGACACGGCGCATCGCATGCGCACGCTCGTCGCCGTCCAGCACGCCCAGCGCGAGCTCGGCGGCCGTCATGTCGGGACCTTCGTCGCCCGGAATTTCGGAGTGTCGCGAGTCGGTCATCGCTCGAGACACTCGCGCAACCGGGCGAGCCCACGACGTACCCAGCTCTTCATCGTGCCAAGCGGGATATTCTGGCGTTCGGCCAATTCGGCATAGGTCACACCGTCGAAGAAGGCAGTGTGGATCGCGCTACGCTGCCGCTGTTCCAGCAGGTCGAGGCATTCCTGAAGCAGGTGGCTTTGCTCGTCGTGGAGCATCGTCTCGCTGACGAGAGGGGCCTTGTCGAGGATCTCCGGCGCGTCCTCGATCGGGGTCGAGCGGCGGACGGTCTGCGCGCGCTGCCAGTCGATCGCGCGGTTGCGCGCGATCGTGGCGAGCCACGTGATCGGGCTGGCGCGCGAGGGTTCGTACGCCCCGGCCCGCTTCCAGATCGTGAGATATACGTCGTGCAACACGTCTTCCGCTGCCTGCCTTTCGCCGCAGATACGGTAGCAAATCCCGAAAAGCTTCGCAGACGTCAGGGAATACAAATCCCGGAATGCGACACGGTCTTCCTCACCGGTCCGTACCAGCGCCTCGACCAGCCGCGCCCGCGCCATCGCCTCGGGCGATTCGCTGCCCGGCCGTGGTGCCGGGGCGGAGGCTGCTGCAGCATCGGGCGGGAAATCCGTCACGTCCAACGGCGTAGCCCGGCAACACGCGCGCGGCAATCGCCTGTCCCGTCGATTTGGGCGAATTGTTTCAGGAATCGTGGTTCGCTGTGGCAATTCGACGGTCGCGGCGGTATGGGCGCGGTCATCCAACCTGCCCCTATGGGCTCTTTCTTGGGAGCGCGTGCCGCTTTGCGCATCGCCATCGCATCCGATCATGCCGCCTTTGCGCTCAAGCAGGGGCTGGCCGGCTGGCTTGCCGACTTGGGCCATGACGTGCTCGACCTGGGCCCCGACAGCGATGCGCGCGTCGATTATCCCGATTACGGTTTTGCCCTCGCCGCCGCCGTCGCGGACGGGCGTGCCGAACGCGGGATCGCGCTGTGCGGTTCGGGGATCGGGATTTCGATCGCGGTCAACCGCAACCCGGCGGTGCGCTGTGCGCTCGTGTCAGAGCCGTTGTCCGCCGCGTTGGCACGCGAACACAATGATGCCACCGTCATCGCGATGGGCGCGCGCCTCGTCGGCGAGGATATGGCCCGCGCTTGCATCTCCGCTTTTCTTGCCACCGCGTTTGCCGGTGGCCGTCATCAACCCCGCGTCGAGAAACTCGGCGTCCCCGTTTTTGTGAAAGAACCGGCATGAGCACCAACCCCAACCAGCTTCACGACGTCCAGCCCGACGGCTTCTTTACGCGGGGCCTGACCGATGCCGACGCCGCCGTCTTCGGCGCGATCGCGCAGGAACTGACGCGCGAACAGACGCAGATTGAGTTGATCGCGAGCGAGAACATCGTCTCCAAGGCGGTGTTGCAGGCGCAGGGGTCGGTGTTCACCAACAAATATGCCGAGGGTTACCCCGGCAAGCGCTACTATCAGGGCTGCGCGCCCTCCGATGTGGTCGAGCAGCTCGCGATCGACCGCGCCAAGGCGCTGTTCGATTGCGCCTACGTCAACGTCCAGCCGCATTCGGGTGCGCAGGCGAACGGCGCGGTGATGCTCGCTTTGGTCAAGCCGGGCGAGACGATCCTGGGCATGAGCCTCAATGCGGGCGGACACCTGACGCACGGCGCGCGCGCAGCGATGTCGGGCAAGTGGTTCAATGCGGTGCAATATGGTGTCGACCCGGTAAGCCATCTGATCGACTTCGACGAAGTCGCGGCGCTGGCACGCGCGCACAAGCCCAAGCTGATCATCGCAGGCGGCTCTGCCTATCCGCGCCAGATCGATTTCGCCAAGTTCCGCGCGATCGCGGATGAGGTCGGTGCGTATTTCCTCGTCGACATGGCGCATTTCTCCGGGCTGGTCGCGGCCGGGCTGCATCCGTCGCCGCTGCCGCACGCGCATGTCGTCACCACGACGACGCACAAGACGCTGCGCGGTCCGCGCGGCGGTATGATCCTCAGCAATGACGAGGCGCTCGGCAAGAAGTTCAATTCGGCAGTGTTCCCGGGGCTGCAGGGTGGTCCGCTGATGCACGTCATCGCCGCCAAGGCAGTCGCGTTCGGCGAGGCGCTCCAGCCCGGCTACAAGAGCTACATCGCCGCGGTGATCGAGAACGCCAAGGTGCTCGCCGCGACGCTCAAGGAGCGCGGTGCGGAGGTCGTCTCGGGCGGCACCGACACGCATCTCGCGCTGATCGATCTTACCCCGCTGGGCGTGACCGGCAAGGACGCCGACGAGGCGCTCGAGCGCGCGGGCATCACCTGCAACAAGAACGGCATCCCCAACGATCCGCTTCCGCCGACCAAGACCAGCGGAATCCGCGTCGGCTCGCCTGCTGGCACGACCCGCGGGTTCGGCCCCGCGGAGTTCCGCGAGATCGGCAACATGATCGCCGACGTGCTTGGTGGCTTGCGCGAGCATGGCGAGCAGGGCGACCCGAAGGTTGAGGCCAATGTCCGCGAGCGTGTCCGCACCTTGTGCGCCCGCTTCCCGATCTATCCCGAGGGTCTGTGATTGCGCTGTCCCTTCTGCGGCCATGAAGACAGTCAGGTAAAGGATTCGCGTCCGACCGAAGATGCGGGCGCGATCCGGCGGCGGCGGCAATGCGAGGGCTGCGGCGCGCGCTTCACCACGTTCGAGCGAATACAGTTGCGCGAGCTGACCGTGGTGAAGAGCGAGGGCGCGGGCCTAAAGCGCGAGCCGTTCGACCGCGAGAAGCTGCTCCGTTCGGTCTCGATCGCAGCGCGCAAGCGGCCGATCGAGGCGGTGCAGCTGGAGAAGCTGGTGTCCGGGATCCAGCGCCAACTGGAGACGCTGGGCGAGAACGAGGTGCGCTCGGGGCGGATCGGGGAGATGGTGATGGAGGGGCTCAAGGGGCTCGACTCGGTCGCGTACATCCGTTTTGCAAGCGTTTACAAGGACTTCCGCGAGGCGCGCGACTTCGAGGAGTTTGCGGGGACTGTGAGCGAGGTGGGGAAGGGGTAGGGCTTCCCGACCTTAACTGCATCCACATCCCGCCGTTCGTCCTGAGTAGCGGCTGAGCGAAGTCGAAGACGCGTATCGAAGGACAGGGTATTTGAGCTTCCACGCCTATATGTTGCGCTGCGCCGACGGCAGCTATTACGTTGGTCATACCGAGGCACTGGAGCAGCGTGTCGCGCAGCATCAGCACGGCGAAGTGCCTGGATACACCCATACACGCCGCCCAGTTGTGCTTGCGTGGTCACAAGATTTTCCGTCTCGGCTTGAGGCGCTCGAAGCTGAGCGCCAGATCAAAGGGTGGAGCCGTGCCAAGAAGGAGGCGCTGATCGCATCCGACTGGGAGGTATTGCAACGCCTTGCGCGGAAGTCCTTCGATACGGGTCTTCGACAAGCTCAGCCCCTACTCAGGACGAACGGGGGAGAGGGTGAACTGCCCGAAGCATTTGGGAAGCTGCTGGAAGACGTGGGCATTTCCCAATCCGTTCGTGCTGAGCGAAGTCGAAGCACCGCCCCAGGCGAAACGCCGGACAATGTGCTCTCCCCACCCCCCGTCCTAGTCCTCGTCCGCCCCCAGCTCGGCGAGAACATCGGCAAGGCCGCGCGCGCGATGCTCAACTTCGGGCTGACCGAGATGCGGCTCGTCTCCCCGCGCGACGGCTGGCCCAATCCGAGCGCAGGACCCGCCGCGTCGGGCGCAGACATCGTGCTCGAACAGGCGAAGGTGTTCGAGACGGTCGCCGACGCGATTGCGGATTGCGCGCACGTGTATGCGACCACCGTGCGCAAACGCGGCGTGACCAAGCCTGTTGTTACCCCAGAAGCCGCCGCGCAGGCGATCCACGCCACTGCAGGGCGCTCCGCGATCCTGTTCGGGCCTGAGCGGTCCGGGCTCGAGACCGACGATGTCGCGGTTGCGCGAAGCATCATTACCGTGCCGATCAACCCCGAGTTCGGTTCGCTCAACCTCGCGCAGGCGGTGATCCTGGTCGCGTACGAATGGTCGAAGGGCGTCGCGCTCGCGAGCCCGCCCGAAGTCGACATGCCGCTCCCGGCCCCGCAGGAAGAACTGGATGGGATGATCGCGCAGCTCGAGGCGATGCTTGAGGAAAGCGACTTTTTCTTCCCTCCAGCGCGCACGCCGGTGACGCGGCGGACCTTGCGGACGCTGCTGACCAAGCCCGGCTGGTCGACGCAGGGAAGTGCGGACGATGCGGGGGGTGCTCAGTTCGCTCGCCGGAAAAAAGCCGCGGACGTAAGCGAAGGCCGTCGCCCCGGGCTCGTCCCGGCAAAGAGACTTCTTCTTAGCGCCTTAGCGCCTTTGCGAGAGTATCTCTTCTCGGACGTTCGAGAAGAAAGAGTTTGATCTCGCAAAGGCGCAAAGGCGCAAAGCAAGGGTGGAAGGGTGTTTTGCGCTTCGCGCGGATGTCTATTGCCGAGCTCAGCGCCGATCGAAGGCCGCCAGCTCATAGGCGATCGACGCTTCGACCAGACGCTCCCACAGATCCGCGACTACCGTCTCGGGCACGCCAGCCGCACGCGCTTCGGCGCAGGCGTTTGCAATGACCTGCGCCTTCCGCGCCTCGTCGCGCACGGCGCCGCGTTCGGGTTTGATGCGGGCGGCGGCGTCCATATAAGCGAAGCGCCGCGCAAGCAGCGCCACGAGCTCGCGGTCGAGCGAGTCGACGCCCGCCCGCACCTCGATCATCGTCGTGCAGTCGGGGCCGGGAAGGATCGGATCGGTCATGCCAAGCCCTTGGCGCGGTCCGCGCTACCTGTCCAGCGACTCGGGCCAGCTTGACTCCTGCGCCATCCCCGGCTAACCGCCCGCCTTCGCAAAAGGCCCCGCACCCCGGTGAAGCGGTGGCCCCGACCAGACCCTCGGGTCAGGCGGAGCGATGACCGGGTATCGATCAGCAAAGCCTCACCGCGGCGTTGGTCTTGTTATTGGCACTTGCAAGGAATTCATCATGTCGAAGCGTAGCAGCGCAAAGTACAAGCTCGATCGCCGGATGGGCGAGAACATTTGGGGTCGTCCCAAGTCGCCCGTCAACAAGCGCGAATACGGCCCCGGCCAGCACGGCCAGCGCCGCAAGGGTAAGGTCTCGGACTTCGGCATCCAGCTCCGCGCCAAGCAGAAGCTCAAGGGCTATTACGGCGACGTGACCGAGAAGCAGTTCCGCGCGTGCTACACCGAAGCAGCGCGCATGAAGGGCGACACCGGCCAGAACCTGATCGGCCTGCTCGAGCAGCGTCTCGACATGATCGTGTATCGCGCGAAGTTCGCACCGACCGTCTGGGCGGCGCGTCAGCTCGTTTCGCACGGCCACGTTCGCGTCAACGGCGTGAAGTGCAACATCGCGTCGCGTCGCTGCTTCGTCGGTGACGAGATCACGCTGGGCGACAAGGCCAAGGAAATGGCGCTGGTGCTCGAAGCACAGCAGCTCGCCGAGCGCGACATCCCCGATTACGTCGCACCGGACGGCGCGGCCAAGGTCACCTTCACGCGCGTTCCGTCGCTCGACGAAGTGCCGTACCCGGTGAAGATGGAACCGAACCTGGTTGTCGAGTTCTATTCGCGCTGATCTTCTGATCTGTGGCGACGGAAAGGGCGGTCCCGCTGGGGCCGCCCTTTTTCGTTGCGCTTCCTTTCCCCCTCCCCGTTCGCCCTGAGCGCGGTCGAAGGGTCGCCCGCAAGACAGGCTAAGGCCCGTGGAGAGGAGGCTTCGACTGCGCTCAGCCCGAACGGAGTGGGGGTGGGGGTAGCTAGGACAAGACCCGCTACTGGATCCCCATCGTTGCGCGCAGGAACATGTCGCTGCGGTCGAGCAGCGTCGTCCGGGCTTCGCTATCGTCGAGCGAATGCGCGAGCCCCTTGAATTCCACCAGTTCGACTTTCTTCCCCGCCGCGCGCAACCGGTTCGCCATCAGGCGGGATTCACCGATGCCGACATTCTGGTCGAGGTCGCCGTGGAACATGAGCACGGGCACGGTGATCTTGTCGGCGTTCTGCGCAGGCGAGCCCTGGCGGACATGCGGCCCCTTTCCAATGAAGGCGTCGACCAGATTATAGTCCATGTACGTGTCATGCTCGTGCCGCAACGTATCGAGATCGGTCACCGGTGCGATCGCGACGATCGCCTTGAACAGCGTCGGGTCGAGCACCGGCGACTGCAACGCAGCATAGCCTCCGTAGGACCAGCCGACGATCGCGAGCGTCGACGGGGCGGCGATCCCTTCCTTGACCAGCCAGCGCCCACCGTCGTTGACGTCGCCGATCGCGGTCCGCCACGCTTTGAAGCCGTTCTCGCTGAACCAGCTGTCGCCATACCCCGCAGACCCCCGGTAATTGGGTTGGAGCACCGCGTAGCCGCGCGCGGCGAAGAATTGTGCGAGCCAGTCGAACCCCCATTCGTCGCGCGCGCTCGGACCGCCGTGCGGCATGACGATTGCGGGGATGTTCTTCCCGGTGCTGCCGACCGGCAGCGTGAGATAGGCGGGGATCTGCGTGCCGTCCGCTGCAGGGAAAGTGATCGCCTTGACCGGCGCGAGCGTGACGCCGTCAAGCGGCGGACGCGAGCGGAGCAGCCCGTCCAGACGCCGCGTCTTCTTGTCGAACAACGCATAGCCGCCGGAGTCGATATCGCTGCCGGTCCACAGCAGCAGCTTCGATTCGTCCGCGCTTGCATCGACGAAGCGGACGAGCGGCGTCTTGGGGAGCGCCTTGGCGAGACTTGCGCCGAGCTTCTTCAATTCCGGATCAAAGAATTCGACCTGCCGCTTATCGGTGGCATAGGTAGCGCCAACGACGCGGTGCTGCCGTCCGACCTGAATCAGCCCGTCGACATCGACGTCGGGTCGCGCGAACACCAGATCGCGTTTGAGGCTGCCATCCAGTGCGATCTTGAACAGCGCCCTGCGTCCGTCCTGCACATCAAAACCGTACGTGACGTTGAGCGCCGGATCGACCGCATAGGGATCGAACCCTTGCCCACTTTGTGAGTCGCGCGTGACGGTGCTGAGCGGAAGCCAGGTGCTGACGCCGGGCTTGCGATATTGGTAGAGCGTCCTCGTGCCGCTGTACCCTTCTCCTGTGGTCGGCTGCAGGCCCATGATGCGGACGTGCCCCTGGCCATCGGCGATGTATTCGCGCGCGGTGGATCGTGGTTTCTCGACCGTCTGCCGTCGGAGTGTGACAGGGTCGACCTGTTCGACGCCCATGCCCGGGTTTTCCACCGCAAGGAGCGCTCCGGTGCTGGTTGTCGCAAGGAACTGACGCGTCATCAACACGGTGCTGCCCTCCGCATTGCCCTGCCAGTCGATGATGCGGCCGCCATTCTGCATGGGGCCGGACGCATCCATACTCGTCCGCGCGCTCAGCAGCTTGAGATCCTTGCCGTCCGCGCCGAGGGTCACGATGCGGTTGAAGCCGAGCATGTCCCGCACGCCCCCCGTGACGACGCTGAATCCGCAGATCAGCCGGCTGTTATCGGACCATTGGCAGTAATCGAGATGTTCCTTGTCCCCGTTTGACGCGAGCACGGTGACTGGCGGCGTCTCTGCTACGATCGTGAACACCATCGCGCGATAGCCGCGCCCGGCGTCCGCTACGACCGCGACGAAGCGCTTCCCATCGGGCGACAGGCTGATTTGCTGGATTTCGTCGCGCGCGCCAAATTTCTTTGCCGCCTCGCTCGCGGCCTGCAGCGGCGTTGTGGCAGACGCCAGCAACGTTGCCGCGATAAAGTATTTATGCATCCCCACATCTCCCCCGCGGCGGACAATAGCAGGCAATTTCGGTCCGCCAACCCGCCTGCCGGTCGTGTTGCGCCCGGCACGGGAGGCTGTCAGAACGGCGATCAAGCAACAGGGGGTGACGTGCCGGTGAAGAGCTTCGAAACACTTGGATTTGGCGTTATGTTGGTGTTGCTGCCGCAACAGCTTGCCGCCCAGACGACCAAGCCCGCACCCGCGATTTCGGTCGAGACGCTCAAGGACGTCACAAAGACCCTCTCCTCCGACGCGTTCGAGGGCCGCAAGCCGACCACGCCGGGCGAGACCAAGGCGACCGACTATATCGTCGAACGCTTCAAGGCGGCGGGGCTCAAACCGGGCAACGAGGGCAAGTGGTTCCAGGACGTGCCCTTGGTCGAGCTGACCGCGACCAACGTCACCCCGATGACGTTCAAGGGCGGCAAGACCCCGGTCAGCGTCGCCTATCGCAGCGACATGGTGCTCGCGACCTACCGCGTCACCCCGAAGATCGACTTGAAGGACAGTCCGGTCGTGTTCGTCGGCTATGGCATCACCGCGCCCGAGCGCGGGTGGGACGATTATGCGGGCGTCGACGTGCGCGGCAAGACGGTCGTCATCCTCGTCAACGATCCCGACTGGCAGACCCCGACCAACACCGGTCTCTTCGAGGGGCGCGCAATGACCTATTACGGTCGCTGGACATACAAGTTCGAGGAAGCCGCACGCCACGGCGCGGCGGGCGCGCTGATCGTCCACGAGACCGCGCCCGCGGCCTATGGCTGGGGCGTCGTCCAGTCGAGCTGGACCGGGCCGCAGCTCGAGCTCGACGAGAAGGGCGACCATGCCGACCAGAGCCAGGCGATCGGCTGGATCCAGCTCGACAAGGCGCGCGCGTTGTTCGCGAGCGCGGGGCAGGATTTCGATGCGCTCAACAAAGCAGCCAAAGGTCAAGGGGTTCAAGGCGGTGCCGCTGGGCGTGACCGCGTCGGCGTCGTTCGACAACACAATCAAGCGGCAGGCGTCGAAGAACGTCGTCGGCATCCTGCCCGGCAAGCCCGCCGCGCAAGGCGGGGCTCCCGGCGAATATGTCTTCTACACCGCGCATTGGGATCATCTCGGGCGATGCGACCCGGTCGATGGCGACGATATCTGCAACGGCGCGCTGGATAACGCCAGCGGGACCGCGGGACTGGTCGCGCTCGCCGAGGCCAACGTCAAGGCGGGGGCGGCTCGCCGCTCGCAAGTGTTCCTCGCGGTGACGTGCGAGGAATGCGGGCTGCTCGGTGCGCGCTATTATGCCGAGCATCCGATCTACCCGATGGCGCAGACCGTCGGCGGCGTGAACATGGACGGCCTCAACGTCGTCGGTCGTGCGAAGGACTTCGTCGTGACGGGCGCGGGCAAGTCCGAGCTCGAGGACATGATGAAGACGCTCGTCACCGCGCAGGACCGCGTGATCAAGCCCGAGCCCAACCCCGAGCGCGGCAGCTATTTCCGCTCGGACCATTTTGCGTTCGCGCGAGCCGGCGTGCCGATGTTCTACGGCGAATCGGGCGAGGATCTGCGCGTGGGCGGGACCGCGGCTGGCCATGCCGCGACCGAGGACTATATCGTGCATCGTTATCACAAGCCGCAGGACGAATATAATGCGGCGTGGGACTGGTCGGGTGCGGTCGAGGATCTGACGCTGTATTACGGTCTCGGCCGTGCATTGGCGGATGGGACGCGCTGGCCGAACTGGTACAGCACCGCCGAATTCCGTGCGATTCGCGACAAGAGCCGCGCGGGCAAGTAAACACAGGATCGAGCACGCATGACACGCCTAGTCCCGCCCGCCGAATGGGCCCCGCACGCCGCCGTGTGGATCGGCTTCCCGAGCCACCCCGACCTGTGGGTCGAAGACCTCGAGCCCGCGCGGACCGAAGTGGTCGCTTTCGCGCGCGTGGTTCATGCAGAGGGGCGGGGCGAGCGCGTGCTGCTCGTTGCCGCGGACGACGAAGCCGCGACTGCCGCGCAGGCGATGGCGGGCGATTTCGCGGAGATCGTGGTCGAATCGTTCGGCGACATCTGGCTGCGCGATACCGCGCCGATTGTGCTGTCGGACGGTAGCGCGCGCGACTTCGGCTTCAACGGCTGGGGCGGTAAGTATGACCTGCCGGGCGACAGCGACATCGGCATGCGGCTTGCGACGGATCGCAAGCTTGCGGTCGAGCGCTGCGACTGGATCCTCGAGGGGGGTGCGATCGACGGAGACGGAACCGGTCTCGTCGTCACGACCGAGCAATGCCTGCTCAATCCCAACCGCAATCCGGCACTGAGCAAGATGCAGATCGAGCAGCGGCTGTGCAACGATCTCGGGTTCGCGCACATCCTGTGGCTGGGCGACGGACTTATGCACGATCATACCGACGGCCATGTCGACAATCTCGCGCGCTTCGTCGCGCCGGGCGTCCTCGCCATCCCGGAGGCGGCGGAGAACGACCCCAACTGGCAGGTATATCAGCAAGCGGCAGCGGCGGCGGCTGCAATGCCGGGGATCTCGGTGGTGCGCATTCCGTCGCCCGGACGGGTGCTGCGCGACGATGAGATCGTGCCGGCGAGCTACATGAACTTCTACATCGGCAATGCCGCGGTGGTGGTGCCGCTGTACGGTGCGCCGAACGATGCGGCAGCGGTGGCGGCGCTTCAGGCACTGTTCCCGGAGCGCGAGGTTGTCGGCTTGCGCGCGGATGCGATCCTGACCGGGGGCGGCAGCTTCCACTGCATCTCGCAGCAGATCCCGGGGTAGGGGGGGCGCCTTCTTTCCGGTCTCGGCATCCATCCGTTGGGATGATGTCGTCGACGCTCCCCGACGAATCTTCAATGCGCAGGCTCTAATCGCCAGAAGGAACACCTGATCTTCCACCTGCTCTTCAGCCTGCCATGGCTGTTCGTCACGTTGCGCATTCATCCTGCCGCTCCCGTGGCACCCGGGGGCGAAGGTGATCCTCGCGGGCGGGTTGCTAATCGGTTCGCAATTTCTGCTGTGGAGCCGGCTTTCCTCGGGGTCGCCGTTCGCGCCCGAGATGCCGCGCTTCGTCGTGCTCGTCTTCAACGTGGCGTATGGTGCGATCCTGTTGTTGGCGGTGTTCCAGCTGGTCGTCGATCTCGCGCGACTTCCTGCGCTGCTGATCGGGCAGGGCGGCTTCGCGGTGCCGGTGGCGGTGCGGTACGGCATGGGGCTGTCGGCGCTGTTTCTCGCCGGCCTGGGCGTGGCGCAGGCGCAACGGGTGCCGCCGGTGCGCGACATCGACGTGGTCATCCCCGGGCTGCCCAAGGCGTTCGATGGCTATACGCTGGTCCAGTTGACCGACCTTCACATCAGCCGCCTGTTCCCGGCGCGCTGGACGCAGGCGGTGGTCGATCGCACCAACGCGCTCCACCCCGACCTCATCGTCGTGACCGGCGACTTCATTGACGGCTCGATTGCAATGCGCCGCGCCGATGTCGAACCGCTGCGCAGGCTTCGCGCCGTCGACGGGATTTACGCGATCCCCGGCAATCACGAATATTTCTTCGAGTATGACGGGTGGATGGCGCATTTTGCGGGGATGGGGATGCACTTGCTCCCTAACGCGCATGCGGTGCTGACGCGCGGCGAGGGGCAGATTGTGCTCGCAGGCGTCACCGACCTGTCTGCGCGTGCGACCGGCCACCCCGGTCCCGATCTCGCCAGAGCGCTGGCGGGGGCACCGGCGGACGCGCCGATCATCCTGCTCGACCATCAGCCGCGGTTGGCGCGGGCGGCGGCGGCGCGGGGCGTGGCGTTGCAACTGTCGGGGCATACGCATGGCGGGATGATCGTCGGGCTCGACCGGCTAGTCGCGCGCGCCAATGCGGGTTTCGTTTCGGGACGCTACGCCGTCGACGGGATGACGCTGTACGTCAATAACGGCACGGGGCTGTGGCCGGGCTTCGCGCTGCGACTGGGTGTGCCGTCGGAGCTGACGCGGATCACGCTGCGGGCAGGGCCACGCTAGGCGCGTTTTCGGTACCGAACCTACACCGTTTGCCCTGAGCGTAGTCGAAGGGTCGCTTGCCAAACCGAGTGAGGCTTGTGACCGGAGCGGGGCTTCGACGTCGCTCAGCCTGAACGGATTGAGGGGGGCAGTCAGACCGGACGCCGCGTTCGTGACTCTGGGCTAATGCCTGCGCAGGAATACCAAGCGGCGGGACGCTAAAGCCGCCCCAACAGCCGCTCGATCGATTCGTGATGCGTCGTGTCGTCGCCGCACTCTCGCTCCAGCACGCGCTTGATCCGTTCGAGCTCGTCCTGCGTCATATGTTCGATCCCGATGAACTCGTTGCGCGCTTCCGTCGTCGCGCGGATGATCTCGTCGAGCTTGGCCTGGATCGCGGAGGCGTCGCGATTCTGCGCGTTCTGGATCAGGAACACCATCAGGAAGGTGACGATCGTCGTCGAGGTGTTGATGACGAGCTGCCACGTGTCCGAATAATGGAACACTGGCCCGGTCAGTCCCCAGAGCAGCACCACCGTGAACGCGGAAATAAACGCGATCGGGCGTCCCGCCCAATTGGCCACCCGTTGGGCAATCGTCTCGAACACTCGTTCCATTCGCGATATCCCGTTTGAATCTGCGCCACGAACCACGATATGGCGACGCATGACCGAAATCACCGTCGCCGCACTTCAGCTCGCTTTCTCAAACGATATGGACGCGAATATCGAGCATGTCTCGGAACTCGTGCGCGAGGCCGCGAGCCGTGGCGCGCAAGTGATTCTGCCACCCGAACTGTTCGAGGGCGAATATTTTTGCCGGGTCGAGGACGAGGGGCTGTTCTCCAACGCCAAGCCGGTGGGCGAGCACAAGGCGGTGCTCGCGATGCAGGCGCTCGCCGAGGCGCTCAAGGTGACGATCCCGACGAGCTTCTTCGAGGCGGACGGTCCGCATCATTACAACAGCCTCGCGATGATCGGCCCCGACGGCGAAGTTCAGGGCGTCTACCGCAAGAGCCATATCCCGGATGGGCCGGGCTACGAGGAGAAATTCTATTTCCGCCCCGGCAACACCGGCTTCAAGGTGTGGCCCGGTCCGGAGAAGACGACGCTCGGTGTCGGCGTGTGCTGGGACCAATGGTATCCCGAGACCGCGCGCGCGATGATGCTGATGGGCGCGGAAGTGCTGTTCTACCCCACTGCGATCGGCAGCGAGCCGCACGACACGTCGCTGGATACAGCGCGGCTTTGGCGGCGCGCGATGGTCGGCCATGCGGTGTCGAACGTCGTGCCGATCGTCGCGGCGAATCGCGTCGGCGTCGAGCACGACCAGACTTTCTACGGCACGAGCTTCATCGCGGACGAGCGCGGAGACATTCTGGCGGAACTGGGGCGGGCGGACGAAGGCGTTATCACCGCTACGATCGATCTGGATCGGGTCAAGCGCCACCGTGCCGCGTTCGGATTTTTCCGCGATCGTCGGCCCGACCTATATGGCCGGCTGGTGCAGGATATCTGATCGGGTCAGGGATGACCCGCGAGGGCGATCGGACTGGGGGGTGGCGGGACTACCGCCAGACTGTCTCGATCGTCCTCGCGCATCGGTACGCTACGCTTCTCGGCTGCAGCCCTACTCCGCAACAACCGATTCGGGTATAACCCCGGACTCGTTAAATATCTCTCATCCATAAGTTCAGCGCGGCAAGTGTTAGGCAGCGGAACTGTCCCGAAGTTGTGCTGCGCGTGCGAACACGGCCTCGAACATCTCGATGGTAAGCCTCCCGGTATTCTGGTTGTAGCGCGAACAATGGTAGCTATCGATCAGGATCCGGCCATCGGGCATGCGATGTTCGGCGAGATGGCCGAACTTGCACTTGGGTAACCGCCCGCCCAGTGCCTTGACCGCGGACTGATGTGCGATCTGGCCCAGCGCGACGAACACGCGTGCCCGTGGCAGAGCGGCGATCTGTCCTTCAAGGAATGGGCGGCACGTGCGGATCTCTTCGGGGGTGGGCTTGTTCTGCGGCGGCAGGCATTTGACGGCGTTGATGATCATCGCATCCTGCAATTGGAGCGTATCGTCTGGCTTGGCTTCGAAGGTGCCCGTCGCAAACCCGTATTTGGTGAGCGTGTCGTACAGCAAAACCCCCGCAAAATCGCCCGTGAAGGGGCGACCGGTGCGGTTCGCGCCATGCTTGCCGGGAGCCAGTCCGATGATGCCGAGCCACGCCGCCGGGTCGCCGAACGCGTTGACGGGGGCATTCCACCACGTCGGGAATTCCTCGCGCAATTCCTCCCGGAACGCGACGAGGCGCGGGCAAAGGGGGCAATCGTGTGGCGGTTCGGAGTCCGCGAGCGGGCTGGGTGCGAAGTTCATCAAAAGGCGATAGGCATGTTTGGGTGTCGATCTCAACCACCTACCCGCTTTATGCCATCGCGATCGGATCGAACCGACGCGGACGTCATGGCCATCCACGAGCCGAAGTCCGGGCAGCGATCGCTGCCTTGCCCAATGTGCTGGCGGTGTCTCGCTTGATCGAGACTGCGCCGGTCGGGCCGTCCCTGCGACGTTTCACCAATTCCGCGGTCCTGCTCCACAGTTCCGAGACACCACCGATGATGTTGGCCCGGCTCAAGCGGATCGAGCGCGATTTCGGACGCCGCCGGGGACAACGTTGGTCGGCGCGGGTAATCGATCTCGATATTGTGCTGTGGTCGGGGGGCGCATGGCGGGACGCCACGCTCTGCATCCCGCACATCGCCTTCCGAACGCGGGATTTCGTGCTGCATCCGCTCGTGCAAATCGCCCCGCTATGGCGCGATCCGCAGACCGGACGGACGATCCGGCAACTTGCAATGCGCTTGGACATGGTTGACCGGACGCGCATCCGCTCCTAACGCGCATCGGCGTGTGTGGGCTCGTAGCTCAGTCGGTAGAGCAACGGACTTTTAATCTGTAGGTCCCGGGTTCGAATCCCGGCGAGCCCACCACGTGATGCTTGCGTGCGCTGCGGCATGGCCCATCGGTTTCAGGTCGATAGCACCGCCGTCGCTGAACGCTGATGCTGCGACGATACGGCGGACGCCGGAAGCAACGGGCTCGCAGCCTCGATCTTCGCAATGATTCCGCTCGTTAGTTTCTCGAGTGCCTCTTCCGAGAAGAAACCGCCCGGGACGAGACAACGCTCGATCAGCACGCGCCGAAACGCGTCGAACGTCGCAGTGTCGGGTTTCCCCGGAGTCGCCCAAAAATCGTTGAGGCGCCCCTGAAACGTGATGTCCTCGATATCGTAAACGGCCTGCCCGAGCGCGATCACCGGAATTCCCTGGGCCAGCGCGAGTGTTCCGCTGGTGCTGTTGATCGTCACCATGCCCTGCGATTTTAACGAAATCGGGACGATGTCGCCGCCCTCGAGATAGTCGATCCGGTCGGTTACGCCGTGCAATGCTGCGAGCGTCTTCGTTTCGAGCCGCCAGTCGCGCACGCCGTTGTCGAGCGGATGTTCCTTGATCACGAGTCGCAATTCGGGCGGCGCATGGCTGGCGAACGACGTGATCACCATGCGCAGCGCATCCGCGATTCCTGCAAACGACGAATGCAGCCGGATCTGCGCATCCGAATCGAGCTGCAACGGGAACAGGACGTACGGTGCGTTGCGGTGTGCCAACGCCGCCTGGACGCTTTGCGCACGTTGCGCTGCCGCCTTGCGCCGTGTCAGGCGTCGGACCCACCCCATGCCCTCAACCAGAGGATGCCACGGGCGATGGTTTTCCCAATGGGGATAGTGCGATCGGCTCAGCACGTCCGCGGTATTGTAGATCAACGCCTCGGTCGCACGGCGGCGGAAAGACGAGGGGACGGGCGCGTGCTGGGGAACGGGCGGCAGCAACGCTGCCTGCGCGCGATACCAGGACGGGTCGCGCGGCAGCGTGGAGTGGCCGTTGACCCCGCCGAGTTCAAGCGTGACCCAGTCGGGCCGGATATAGCCTTCCTCGAACACGTGGACCGGGACGTGCAGGTCGCGACAAACCGCGATCGCCGCCATGTGGATCGGACGGCAATCACCGAACAGCAATACGTCGGTGATCTTGCGGTCCGCGATGATCCGGCTGAGTTCCGCGGGCCAGTCCTCGAGCCGCCCGCGATAATCGATCCCGTTGGGAAGGCGCCAGAACAGACGGTCGCCGCCGTTGAAGTTGACCTTGTGAACCCCGTAACCATCGCGTCGCAGCACCTGCCCCAGCCGTCGGAACAGCGGACCCATCAGGCCTTGCAGCAACAGGATGTTGCGCTCTGCGAGCGGCTGCACGATCGCAGCTCTTGCCGTACGGGGTTGTGTGACGGATTCATCGGAAAGCATGTCCGGCATCCGTAATTCCTCTTGTTTTCAATACCGCGACCCTTGGGATCGCATTGGCTTGGTCTATCCATAGAACTGGCAACGTCATTTTCCAAGGTAGTGGTGCGGCTCGTCCGGGGAAGTGACAGCGTCGCGCCTGCTGGCTATAGGCGAGCGCGTTTCTCTGACGCCGGACCGACCGCGGCGTCTTGGCGCGGCGGGGACGCAACCCATTCTGTGGCGAACGGTGTGATCCCATTACTGACAATGCTGTTCTTTTCGACGCTGTTCGACTCAGCCGCGCGGCCGCGGGCTGGCGTGTTGCGAGACTGGCGCGGCGTGGCACTTCATGCGCTCGTCATGATGGGCGTATTCGGGCTAATCTTGGCGGGCACCGGAAACGCGGTGATTGCGGCACTGGTCGGGGCAGCCCTCGCCGGGCTGTTCATGGTCGCGTCGAATGCGAAACGCCAAATGCTGGGCGAGCCTCTGGTGTTTTCGGATCTTGCGCTGCTAGCCGGCGTCGTGCGGCACCCTCGGTTCTATTTCTCGGCGCTCTCGCCGACGCAACGTTGGATCCTCGCGATCGGCGCTGGGGCGGCGGTGATCGCGATGGTCCTGCTATCCTCCTTCGCGGTGCAGCCGCACCTGACCGGAGCCGCGCTTGTGCTGGGCAGCGGACTGGCGCTTGCCGGTGTATTGCGCAGCCGCGCGCTTGATCGCCTTGCGCGGACCCCCAATCTCGAAGGTGATTTCAGGCGATTGGGCATGGTCGCCACGCTGCTGCTCTACTGGTGGCGCTGGCGTGAGTCGCCGGATCCGCAACCGTGCGAGGGCGAACGTCGACGCGACACAGCCGCGATGCCCGAACTGGTCGTGATCGTGCAGTGCGAATCCTTCTGTGATCCTCTTGAGATCACGCACGATCCGCGTGATTCGCTTCCCGGGCTGGACGCGGCACGGGCGGCGGCGTGGCAATGGGGGACGCTCGATGTCAGCGGCTTTGGCGCCTATACGATGCGGACCGAATATGGCGTGTTGTTCGGTCGCAGCGAGGAAGCACTCGGTTTCCGACGGTACGACCCCTTCCTGACCGCGGCGGGGGAGGCGTCCTATGCCTTGGCGGCGCGGCTGGGTGGCGCGGGTTATCGTAGCGTGTTCGTCCATCCGCACGATCTGCGCTTTTACAGCCGCGATCGGTTGATGCCACAAGTTGGCTTCGACGCGATGATCGGCGAAGAGGGTATCGCAGCGCGAGACGAAGGTGCGGGGCGCTATGTCGATGATCGAACGCTCGGATCATCGGTGATCGCAATGCTCGAAGCGGCGGCGGAGCCGACGATAATCTACACCGTCACGATGGAAAACCACGGCCCGTGGGACAGCGATGCCGCGCGCGACGCTGCCGGGCGGCGCGACGCGTATCTTCGCCACGTCCGGAGCAGCGATGCGATGCTGGGCGACCTAATGGCGTATTTCGCGCAAGCCGGGCGCCCTGCGCTGCTCGTGTTCTTCGGGGATCACCGGCCCAGCATCCCGGGCGTTACCGCCCCTGGGGGTGCGCGGCATACGCCCTATGTGATGCTGCGCTTCAGTGCGGACGGCGCCGTCGTTTCGGGCGGGGGGGATCCCGTCGACCTTACGCCGGCCGAATTGCATCACCGGATCGTGCACTGCGTCGTGACACCCTAAGCGACTAGCGCTCGCGTGGGGTAAGCGCCAAGAGCAGCCGGTCCCGCCACGTCGACGGCAGCATCCGATCGAACCAGCGCAACACGCGGAACGGCCATGGGAAGATTGCGTGGCGAACGCCGCGTTCCGCCGCTGCCGCGATTCGTGCTGCGGCATCGGTCGGCTCGACCTGAAACGGCCGTGGACCAATGTTTCCGCGTTCCGCGGCGGTATTGATGAACCCGGGGGACACGACGGTGACGCGGACGCCATGCTTGCGGACACTCAGCCGCAAGGCGTCGCCGAAGCGCAAAAGCCCGGCCTTCGACCCTGCATAGCCAGTGGCAAACGGCAGGGAATGAAACGCCGCGGCGGATCCGACAAGCACGATTCCTCCTTTGCGTCGGTGGGCCATGCGTCGCGCGAGCACAGCTGCCATCGCGGCAGGCGCTACATAATTGACAAGTCCCAGACGCGCGACTTGCGCCGCGTCCTCCACCACGTCGCCGCTAGCGCGCACCTCGCCCGTCCCTGCGACCAAAAGCGCGAGCGTAATGGCCCCGGTATCGTCCTCGTCCTCAACCGCGGCGATCGCGGCGGAAATATCCGTCAGGTCTAGCTGTCGCACCCGGACTTCGGCACCGGCGGCGCGACATCGCGTTGCGACGCTCTCCAATCTCGTACGGTCACGCCCCCACAGGAGAAGCGTCCGGCCAGACATGGCATAGGATTGCGCCAGTTCTGCCCCCAGGCCGCCCGACGCCCCGGTGATGAGGATGCAATCCAGTGACGATTTGTTCATGCTTCGCTTCTACCGCCGTAAGTGACACATGGAACACACTCCCTGTCCTGATCGGTGCATCGCAGCATCTTGCCGCTTTGCGGGTTGACAGAAGGGGGCTCGGTCTGACCATAGCTTTCTCCAAATCTGCGAACTGGACTGGGACTTTGCGAGGCCTGCCGATGACGAATTACAGGTCCGATGTTCCCCGCATTCGGCTTTTCAAGAACGATTTCCTTGAGCGTTTCACCGTGATTTCGCCGGCGGCGTTTGCGGTGACATGGACGATCTTCCTCGGCGTCGCGGTCTACGCGAGCTGGGGCGTGACGAGCATGGGTGTGTCACTTGCGCTTGTCGCGGGGGGCGTGCTGATCTGGACGCTGTTCGAATATGTCATGCACCGCTTCATTTTCCACCTGAAGTTCAAGTCGGAATGGGGACAGAAGCTGATCTTCATCGCGCATGGCAATCACCATTCCATGCCTGGGGATCCGTATCGCAACATCATGCCGCCGCTCGTCAGCGTGGTGATTTCGTGCGCGGTCTGGCTGCTGTTCGTCGAACTGATCGGCAAACCGGGTTCGGTGCTCTTTCTGGGCTTCGGGATTGGCTATGTGGTCTATGACGTGACGCACTATGCGTGCCATCAGCTCCCGATGCGCGGGAAGATCCTGAGCGCCTTGCGCAAGCATCACATCCGGCATCATCATGCCAAGGAAGAAGGCAACTTCGCGATCACCGCGATCGTGTGGGACCGGATGTTCGGGACGTATATCCAGAAGAAGACACGCGCCTAGTCCAGCAAGACTGCCGGTCCCGCTCTAAAGGCGGCAGATCAGCGGTGCAGGGCGCCGATCGCGGCGTTGACGATCGCGATATGCTGCTCCCAGGTCGGCGCACGATACGTGGGCAGGCGTTCCAGTTGCGCAGCGCGGACCGGCCCATCTTGGAAATGGTCCAGGATGGTGTTCCGCCAAGCCGGACCATCAAGTGGATCCAGGAAATCTGGGACGGTATCGCCGGCTTCGCGCAATGCCGGCAAGTCGCTGCAAATGACCGGCGTTCCCACGGCGAGCGCTTCCGAGACCGGCATGCCATACCCTTCCGCAAAGGACGGCAGCACCAGCGCACGCGCGCCGCGCAGCAACGCATCGAGGTGCTGGTCCGAACAGCCGTTGCGCTCCTCGACATGGCCACGCAGCGCCGGACAGCGTTCCAGCATGTCGATGACCTGCTCGTTTTCCCATCCCCGCCGACCGACGATGACGAGCCGCGGGATCGCGGCCTGCGGCAACGTCTCGGCGAAGGTCCGCCACAGGTTGAGCAGCAGGAGATGGTTCTTGCGCGGCTCGATCGTGCCGACGCACAGGAAATAGGGAACCTCCGGGACCGGTAACGGCGTGGTCGGCGTCGGCATGACCTGGGTGCCGAGCAGCGCGACATGGATCGTGACGTCGCGTCCGGTCCGCTCGATCCAGGGACGCATCGAGACACCTGTTGCGGCTGAATTGACGATCACGCCATCGGCATGCGCGGCGATCGTCTCGATCCGGCGCTGATGCAGGCGTGCGCCGTCAGGGCGCGCATATTCGGGATATTCGATCGGAATAAGATCATGCACCAGGCACAGGAACCGCGCCTGTTCGCGCGCGAGGATCCGCTGGACCAGCGCCGGGCGCGTGAGGTGGTGCGGTGAGGCCTGGACATAAACGCTGCCGGGCGTCGGGCGCCCCGGCTTGGGCAGCAGCGTCATCAACAGCGGCACGGTCTCGCGCAGCGAGCGCTGCTCGACTCCGCCGCCTTCCGAATCCCACCGTCGTTCGAGCAAGTCGAGATAGCGCAGCGCGGTCTGCGTCGACAGCCGCCCGTAGCCGGCGAGCGGATGCACCGCGGCGAAATCGAGCCGGTCTCCGAGCGATGCGGACAAGCCTCGCGCATAAGCCATCTCGACTCGGTCGACCCCCGAGGGGGTGTGGTGGCGCGCGCGCGAGATCAGGCGCGAGAGATCGAGGATCACGCGATTCGTCACGACGTCTTGGCTCCCATCAGGCGACCTTGCACCTGGCGCAACCGGCTGACCCAGCCGAGCCGGTTGTGCGTGGCGCCTTGGCCCATCCGCCCGATCAGGACTTCAGGCGAACAGGGCAGGCTCGTCGCCGGGTCTAGGTAGCGCGGATAGGCGATCAGCACCGCGGCGATCAGGTCGAGCACGCTCAGCGGTCGCCCCCGGCGATCGGGGACATGGCCGAGGTCGCGGGTGACACCCCAGCCGGCGTAGAAGGGCGTTCCGTGGCAGGTGACGTCGCGGCCGCGCAGCAACGCCTCGAACCCGGTCAGCGAGGTGAGCACGTGGACGCCGTCGACGAGATCGAGCAGCGGTGCCATCCCCCCGCCCACGACGACGCGGTCGGCATAGCGTAGCGCATCTGCCTCCGAGACCGCGCCGACGCGGTGGCCCGCGGTGACGTCGGGGTGCGGGCGGAACCAGATTTCGGCGTCGGGCTCGCGCTCGCGCGTGCGGCGGAGGAGTTCGAGGTTGCTGGCGAGGCCATCCCCGCCGAGCCGCACCGACATGTCGTCCTCGACCTGGCCGGGGACGAGCACCAGGCGGCGTTCGGGTTGGCGGGGCGGGAAGCAATGCACTGTATCGCTGCCATATTTGCTGATGCCCGCCGCCAGGATCGTGTCGCGTAAGCGGGCTGCGCGGGCGAGCATCTCGGGGGGGAAGTCGGCGGTGGCGAGCAGGGTTTCGAGATCGCTCGCGCGGCTCGGGTCGTAGTGAATCCCGCGCCAGTCGACCGCAACCGACGAGGGTGGAACGAGATTACTGCCAAGTCCGACCGACCGGACGAACCCGTCCTCGACCCGGACGAGCGGAATCGCATCCGCCGCAGCCTGCGCCACCATTGCGGCGGACACCCGCGAGGGCCATATCGCAACTGCCCCGCCGACGCGCGCAGCATAGGCAAGTGCCCGCCGTTCGGACCGGAAAAAGCGCAGATCGTGTTCAGGTGTGTACAGGAATCGCGCAATCTCATGCCGTTTCCACCACGAAAAACCGCATCCTGCGACGATATTTCGGTTCCCCGCGAACGTCAGCCGCCAATCGCGAAGCGTCGCGACGGTCGCGGTCAGATCGCTCGGCTCGCCCGTGAACGGATCGCGGTAGCGGGTCTGCACCAAATGCCGGGCGACGGTCCGGCGCAGCGTGTCGGCATCGTCGCCGGGCACGCCGAATCGTCCCGCCGACAGGAGATGGACCCGCACGTCGGCAACGGCGGCCAGCGCGACCCAGTCGTCGTCGCCGTGCGCGACCAGTGCGGTCATGCCAGTCAAGAGCGACCAGGGATCGATCGGCACCGTGCCGCGACGGGCGGTCACCGCGACCCGTTGCGCGGCCGCGCGGTCGGCGGCGGGGAGCAGCGCCCGGGCCGCCAAGTCTTCGCGCGGTTCGCGGGTCCGCAGGACGACCGCGATCGGGGCCGGCGCTGGCGTACCCCAGAAACATCCGCCGACCCGCGCGGCGCGGATCTCCGCGAACAGGCGGTCGGTCGTATCGGCGTCGAGGTCCGGGGACGGCGCCGTGCCCTCCTGCGTGACCGTCACGGTATCGCCGGGGAAGGGCGGCGCCCGCAGCAATGGGGGCAATGCGGGAGTGGTCATGGACGCACGTCCCAAGCGGCCAGCCGAAGGCCGTCCGTGTCGCGTTCGATCACGCCGTACGCGCCGGTCCGCAGCTTGAGCGACGGCAGCGAAGCCGCCTGGTGCTGAAGCGCCGGATCGGCCAGCAGCGCGAACCGTGCCGCGCCATTGCTCGTCACGATCAGAACATGGCCCTCAGCGGTGGCGAACAGGTCGCGCCATCCCGCGATCCGGCGCTCCGCATCGACGATCCAGCCGTCGGGCGCCTCCGCCGCATGGTCCCAGCGCGCCAGTGCAGGCTCGCCGATCCGGTCGATCACCTCGGACTCCAGTCTGGCTTCGTCGGGCCCGTGGTCGATTTCGATCAGCCAGTCCGCCGGCTCCACCAGCAGCGCAGCGGGCTGTTGCGCCAGAATTCCGCCGATCGTCGATCGTGTCCGCAGCAGCGGCGCGGCCAGCGCGCGATCGAAGCCGATTCCCCCGCGCGCGAACGCGAGACCCAGCGCCTCGGCCTGCGCGACGCCGCTCTCGACGAGCGCGAGATCGGTCGCCGCGCCGATCCGGCGCGCGGGTTCTCCGGCTGCGAAAGTGTTGCCGTGCCGGACGATGAAGACGCTCAGACCCATGAAAGCTGCGGTTCGCCATGCTCTGCGATCAGCCGCTCGGCCAGTGCGAGGTCGGCGGGCGTGTCGATCCCCGACATGGTGTGCGGCATCGCCTCCGCCGCCACGGTCAGGATCGCCTCCCCCGTCTCGAGGAAGCGGAGTTGCTCGAGCCCTTCGAGTTGCTCGTATTGCGTCGGCGGCGTCGCCTCGAACCGCCGCAGCGCGTCGAAACGATAGGCGTACAGCCCGATGTGGCGGAACACCGGCGACAGCGGCGCGGTGTCGCGCAATCGCGCTTCGTCGCGGATCGCGGGGATGACCGCCTTCGAGAACCACAAGGCGCGTCCGTCGGCGCCACGCGCGCAGGTGGTGCCGCTGAACGGCGACGCTGCCTTGTGCTGGCGCATCGCATCGAGCGCTGGCCAGGGAAGCTGGACCACCGGGGTGGCGACCGAACAGGACGATCCGCGCAAGGCCGCGATCAGCGCCTCGATCAGCGCAGGCTGGACGAACGGTGCGTCCCCCTGAAGGTTGACGATGATCGGCGGGGCGACGGCGCGGTCGCGCGCGACCGCCCAGGCCCGGCCCGAGCCCGAGGAAATCGCCGGATCGGTCATCACCGCCGCGCAGCCGAGGCTTTGCGCGTGGTCGAGGATGCGCGGATCGTCGGTCGCGACGACGACGTCGACGTTCCCCGCGCGCGCCGCGCCTTCCCGCGCGATCGCGACGACGCGCGACAGCAGCGTCCGCCCGGCGATGTCGATCAAGGGTTTGCCCGGAAGGCGGCTCGACCCGAACCGGGCCGGAACGACGATCAGGTCGGAGGGCAGGTCGGCGGCCAGGTCGGCGGGGGTCTCAGACAACGCCTGCCCGCAGGATGTCGTGGAGGTGAATCACGCCGACCAGCCGCGAATCCTCACAGACGAACAGCACCGAAACGGCATTGTCGTTGAGGATCCGCAGCGCGTCCGATGTCAGCGTATCGGGCGTGACGGTGATCGGCGTCGGCGTCATGTGTTCGCCGATATTGTCGCCGAGCCGCTCGCTCGCGAAAGACCGTCGAAGATCGCCGTCGGTGAAGACGCCGACCAGACGATCCTGCGTGTCGACCACCGCGGTGCAGCCGTAGCGCTTGCGGCTCATTTCCATCGTCGCGTCCAGCAGCGTCGCGGTCAGGCGGACCATGGGGACCTCGCTGGTTTCGGCCATCAATTGCGCGACGGTGGTCAGTTGCGCGCCGAGCCGCCCGCCCGGGTGGAAGACGAAGAAGTCCGACCGCGAGAAGCCGCGTTGCTCGGTCAGCGCGACCGCGAGCGCATCGCCCAGCACCGACTGGACGACGGTCGACGAGGTCGGCGCGAGTTCGTTCGGGCACGCCTCGCGCACTTTCGGGAGCGCGAGGCAGATATCGGCGGCGCGCCCGGCGGTGCTCTCCGGGTGTGCGGTCGCGACGATCAGCTTGACGCCGAATCGACGGCAGTAGGTGATGATCGCGCCGAGTTCGGCGGTTTCGCCCGACCAGCTCAGCGCCATCACGACGTCACCGACGCTGATCATCCCGAGGTCGCCGTGGCTCGCCTCGCTGGAATGCAGGAACAGTGCCGGGGTCCCGGTGGACGCCATCGTCGCGGCGATCTTGCGACCGACCAGCCCGCTCTTGCCGACGCCGGTAACGATCAGGCGACCGGAAAGCCTGGTAAGCGCTGCGACGGCTTCCAGGAAACTGTCGCGCAGTGGGGCCACCCGCAGCGCTTCGGAAAGCGACTGAAGCGCATCCATCTCGATCCGCGTCGTGCGAAGCGCGGACAACAGCCCCGAATCGTCCAAGACCTTAGCGGCGGTTGCGTGCATATGTTCCTCGCAGTTCCAGGCGACACGGTAAGAGTCGGCCTACAACTAAAGTGTTATCGCGTTGACTTCCAGCCAAACGACGGCACAGATCGCCGCACTGCGGCAAGGTGCCGTGGTAGAGAGATAGGCTCCCCACATGGCAAGGGAAAAAGCGTAATGCGTCTGTGTGGACGGGAAATCGGTCCGACCGAGCCGCTCTTCTTCATCGTCGGCCCGTGCGTCATCGAAAGCGAATCGTTTGCGCTTTCTACCGCAACGCAGCTTCGCGCGATCGCGGACCGGCTGGGGGTCCTGCTGATCTACAAAAGCTCGTTCGACAAGGCGAACCGCAGTTCGGGCGCGTCGTTCCGCGGCCCCGGGATCGAGGAAGGTCTCCGCATCCTGGAGAAGGTCCGCGCCGAAACCGGCCTGCCGATCCTGACCGACGTCCATAGCGAAGATCAGGTCAAGATGGTCGCGGACGTGGTCGACGTGTTGCAGACCCCCGCGTTCCTCGCGCGGCAGACCGATTTCATCGCGGCGGTCGCGGCGTGCGGCAAGCCGGTCAACATCAAGAAGGGGCAGTTCCTCGCCCCCGGCGACATGCGGCACGTTGCCGACAAGGCGCGCGCGGCGGCGGCGGCGGCCGGTGTGCCGACCGACAATTTCATGATGTGCGAACGCGGCGCGAGCTTCGGCTATAACAATCTCGTCTCCGACATGCGCAGCCTTGCGATCATGCGCGATACCGGGTGCCCGGTGGTGTTCGACGCGACGCATTCGGTGCAATTGCCGGGCGGGCAGGGCGATCGGTCTGGCGGTCAGCGTGAGTTCGTGCCGGTGCTGGCGCGTGCGGCGGTGGCGGCGGGGATTTCGGGGCTGTTCGTCGAATCGCATCCGGATCCCGATCAGGCGCTGTCGGATGGCCCCAATAGCTGGCCTTTGGACAAGCTCGAGGCGTTGCTCGAGCAGCTCGTCGGGATCGACGCGCTGGTCAAGCAGGCCGGGCTCGAACCCCGGTCCTGACGCAGCCGCGCGGTCCCGGCAGGCGTTGATTCGGCATGTTTGCGCATGTTCCCGTCGCAATCGGCATCCAGCTCGCGTGTTGGGGGATCGGCCGCGCGCTCGGGGCACCGACGCGCGCGTCGGTGTGGATCGGCTGTTTCGCAGGCAGCGCGGTGTGCGTGATGCGCGAGATCACCCAGCGCGAATATCAGTGGATCGAACAGTTCGGCGGCGGTCGCCGGGCGAACATGCCGGGCTATGCCGGGCTGGAGCTGTGGGCGTGGAACAGCCACTCGATCAGCGAGACCATCGTCGCGATCGCGGCGTCGGTTGCGCTTGCCGCGATCGTGACGTGGCGCGGGACGCGCTGAACCACGCACCGTACCGTCCGTTCATCACGGGGTCCGTTCATCACGGGGCAAGGATACTGGCGGCAGCATCCCGGAAGGCCCGTGACAAAGGGTCAGGACCAAATCGTTCCGGGAGACGATGTGCTGGTCTTGATACTTTATCTCATCACATGTACGGGTCGCCACTGCACAGGACCAAGTGCTTAGAAAAGGCCGTCTCCCCAATGCTCCGAAATCTCCTGTTGAGCAGCGTCGCTGCGTCCCTGGTTCTTCCCGTTGCCGCCTTCGCCGCCGAGCCCGCCCCCACGGTGACGCCGGCGACCGCCGAGTCTGCCGGCGACGTTTCCGGGCAAACCGGCGCGACCAAGTCCGCGGGTCCTGACATCATCGTGACCGGGCGCCTCGATGCGGCGCGCGCGTCGATCCAGCCGAGCCTGGGCGCGACGACCTATTCGATCACCAGCGCGCAGATCAAGGCGCTGCCCGGCGGCGACAATTTGCCGCTCAACCAGATCCTGCTGCAATTGCCGGGCGTCGTGCAGGATGGCGGCGGCCAGTTCCACGTCCGCGACGACCACAACAACCTGCAATATCGCATCAACGGCACGATCCTGCCCGAAGGCGTCTCGGTGTTCGGCCAGACGCTTTCCCCGCGCATCGTCGAGCGGTTCGACCTGCGCACCGGCGCGCTGCCCGCGCAATACGGCCTGCGCACCGCCGGCATCATCGACATCACGACCAAGAACCATTTCGACAATAGCGGCGTCGCGCAAATCTATGGCGGGACCAACGACACGATCCAGCCGAGCATTGAATATGGCGGGTCGACCGGGCAGACGAATTACTTCGTCACCGGCAGCTACAAGCACAGCAACAACGGGATCGACCCGGTCGATTCGGGGCGGACCCCGCTCCACGACAAGACCGATCAATATCAGGGCTTCGTCTATCTCGATCACACGCTGGATGCGAACAACCGCGTCTCGCTGATCGGCGGCTATGCCGACCAGAGCTATCAGATTCCCAACCCGCGCGGGCTGCGCCCCGACAAGGGCTACAGCGTCGGCGGCGTCAGTGACTTCCTGAGCGACGACCTCGACGAGCGCCAGCACGAGCAGACCGCGTTCGCGCTCGCCAGCCTGTTGCACGATGCGGGTCCGCTGACGCTGCAGGCGTCGCTGTTCGCGCGGTACTCGGCGTTGCGCTACACGCCCGACGTGGTCGGTGAGCTGCTGTTCAACGGCTTGGCGCAGCGCGCGTTCAAGCGCGATTTCACCTTCGGCGGGCAAGTCGAGGGCGCGTATCGGCTGAGTCCGGCGCATACGCTGCGCGGCGGCGTCATCATCTCGCGCGATCGTAGCAACAGCCGCACGTCGACGGCGCTGTTCCGGCTCGATTCGACCGGCGCGCAGCTTGGTGAGCCCGACACGGTGATCGACAACGGCGCCGCGACCGAGATGACCTACAGCGCGTATCTGCAGGACGAATGGAAGATCGCCGATCCGCTGGTCGTCAACTTCGGCGGCCGGTTCGATGCCTATAACGGCTATCGGTCCGAAAGCGCCTTCTCGCCGCGCGTCAACGCGGTGTTGACCCCGCTCGCGGGGCTGGCGCTCCACGCCGGCTATTCGCGCTATTTCTCGCCGCCGCCGTTCACCAACGTCGCGACCACCAGCGTGCTGCTGTACCGCGGCACGAGCGCGCAGGCGCCCGGCGACGACGGCGTCAATCCGCCGCTCGCGACGACGCCTTATGCCGAGAAGCAGGACTATTTCGACGTCGGCGGCCAGTGGAAGCTGACCCCCGCCGTCACGGTCGGTCTCGACGCATACTATCGCAAATCGCACAATCTGCTCGACGAGGGGCAGTTCGGCGCGCCGATCATCCTGACGCCGTTCAACTACGCGCGAGGCACGATCAAGGGCGTCGAGGGGAACGTCAGCTACTCAGCGCACGGTCTCTCGCTGTACGGCAACATCGCTTATGCCAAGGCGCAGGGCCGCAACATCGTCTCGTCGCAGTTCAACATCGACCCGGCCGACCTGGCGTATATCACGACCAACTCGATCTATCTCGATCATGACCAGACGTGGACCGGATCGGCAGGCGCATCGTACCGGGTCGAGCAGGGCTTCCTGCGCGATTCGCGCTTTGGCGGGTCGATGATCTACGGCTCGGGGCTGCGCCGCGACGGCGACGTTCCGAACGGCGGCAAGCTTCCCGCCCTATGCGGTGTTCAACCTGACCGCGAGCCACAATTTCGCCGGGCCGGGGATCGAGATCCGCGCGGACATCATCAACGTCGGCGACCATGTCTATCAGATCCGCGACGGGTCCGGGGTCGGGGTCGGGGCGCCGCAATTCGGCGCGCGCCGCGGGTTCCTGTTCGGGATCAGCAAGACGATCTGAGCGCACTGTCACCCCGGGCGCGTCCCGGGGTGACGGGCGTGGTTCTTACTCCCGGTCGCTCAGCTTGCGCTCCCACGCGAGCGCGTCGCGGACGATCAGGTCGAGGTCGGCGCGCTTGGGGGTCCAGTCGAGCGTCGCCAGAATCGCGCGATTGTCCGCGACCAGCTCCCCCGCATCGCCCGCGCGGCGTCCTTCGATCACGCGGTCGAGCTTGCGGTTGGTCACGCGGTCGACCGCGTTCAACACTTCGAGCACGGAAAAGCCCTTGCCATAGCCCGCGTTGAGCGTGTGGCTGCGGGTCGGCTCGGCGATCAGTACGTCGAGCGCCGCAACGTGCGCCGCCGCGAGATCGCTGACGTGGATATAGTCGCGCACCCCGGTGCCGTCGGGCGTCGCATAATCGGTGCCATAGACGCCGACCGTCGCGCGCTTGCCGAGCGCCGCCTCGACCGCGATCTTGATGAGGTGGGTCGCGCCGACCGTGGACTGGCCGCTCCGGCCCTCGGGGTCCGCGCCCGCGACGTTGAAATAGCGCAGCGCCGCGTAATTGATCGGATGCGCCGCCGCGACGTCGCGCAGCATCGCCTCGGTCATCAGCTTGGACGTGCCGTACGGGTTGATCGGCATGGTCGGATCGCCTTCCGCCACCGGCACGCGCTCGGGCGTGCCATAGGTCGCGGCGGTCGAGGAGAAGATGAAGTGCTTCACCCCCGATACGACCGCGCTCTCGATCAGCGCGCGGCTGGCGACCGTGTTGTTGCGGTAATATTTGAGCGGATCGCTGACCGATTCGGGCACGATGATCGACCCGGCGAAGTGCATTACCGCGCGGACGCCGTGATCGCGCATCGTCGCGCGGACCAGCGTATCGTCCTCGATCTCGCCGCGCACGAGAGTCGCACGCGGGTCGACCAGCCAGTCGAACCCGGTCGTCAGATTGTCGTAGACCACGACGCGATGCCCGGCGTCGAGCAGGGCCAGGACGGCATGGCTGCCGATATAGCCGGCGCCCCCCGTAACGAGCACTGATCCGTCGAGCATCGCCATTCCCCTTTTGTCTTTCCCGCCCGTACCTATCTTAAAGCCCTAAACAAGGAGCGAATGATGACAAGCGAAGTCGCAACGCTGGCGGGCGGATGTTTCTGGTGCACCGAGGCGGTGTTCAAGGACGTGATCGGCGTCGAGAGCGTCGAGAGCGGGTATATCGGTGGCCGCGTCCCCAACCCGACCTACAAGCAGGTGTGCGGCGGCGATACCGGCCATGCCGAGGCGATCCGCGTCACCTTCGACAGCGATCAGGTCCGCTATGGCGACATCCTCGACATGTTCTTCGCGACGCATGATCCGACGACGCTCAACCGCCAGGGCAATGACGTCGGCACGCAATATCGCTCGGCGATCTTCCCGCATTCGGACGAGCAGGCCGACGAAGCCCGCGCGGCGATGGAACGTGCCGCGAAGGACTGGCCCGCGCCGATCGTCACGACGATCGAACCGCTGACGGAGTGGTATGACGCCGAGGACTATCACCAGGATTATTGGGACAGCGAAGGCCAGCGCAATCCGTACTGCATGGCGGTGATCCCGCCCAAGCTGGCGAAGCTGCGCAAGAGCTTCGCCGCGCGGTCGAAGACGGTCGCGGCCTAGTCTCGGTGGGCGGCGCGGCGCAGGCGATCGTTGATCGCCGCGCCGATGCCGGTTTGCGGGATCGGCGCGATCGCGATTCGGGACCGGTCTGAAGCGTCGGCCTGGTGCAATGCATCGAACAGCCTGGCTGCGGCTTCTGTCAGATCGCCCTGCGTCGACAGGGTCGCGTGCCCCCGCGACGGCACCGAACCCGATGAGATACTCGTCTTCCGCCGCTTCGGTAGCGTTCAACCGGAGCGGCTTGCGCGGCGCATAATGGCTGGCAAGCTGGCCCGGCGCGGTAACGATCGCTGCCGCTCCGTCCTCTTCCCGCTTGCCAAGCGGAGGGGCGGCGAGGTTTCCGAACCGCGCCAGATCCTCCGCCGTCACCGGCCCGGGTCGCAAGACTTCTAATCCGGCGACGATGGTCGACTCGACGCCAGCCGCGGTCGCGCCATCGTCGACCACCAGCGCAATCCGCCCGCCGAGCGATGCCACCACATGCGCCGCGCGCGTCGGGCTGATCGCCCCACTCGCGTTGGCCGAGGGTGCGGCAAGCGGCACGCCGGCGGCGGCGATCAGCGCACGCATCGCACGGTGCGCAGGCACGCGGATCGCGATCGTGTCCAATCCTGCCGTCACCAGCGACGCTATCCCCGCGTCGGGGCGTAGCGGCAGCACCAAGGTCAGCGGCCCCGGCCAGAATGCCGCCGCCAGCGCGCGCGCGGTCGCATCGAATACCGCGATCCGCTCCGCCGCCGCAAGATCGAGCACATGGACGATCAGCGGGTTGAAACTCGGCCGCCCCTTGGCCGCATAGATCCGCGCGACCGCCCCCGAGTCGGTCGCGTTGGCGGCGAGTCCGTAAACCGTCTCGGTCGGGATCGCGACGGGTTGCCCGGCACGAATCAACGCGGCGGCCTCGGCGATCGCTACGGCACCGTAGGGTAAGGTTCGCGTCTGCAGCGGCGGGTTTGGCGCGGTCATCATGCGGCGCTATAGCCGCCACAAACCTGCGCGATAAGAGGATGCCGCCCGTGTTCACTCCAGCCACCGCCGACCAGCGTTTCGTGCTCGACCATATCGTCGGGATTGCCGATCTCGCCGCGACCGAACGCTTCGCCGCCGCCAGCGACGATGTCGTCGATGCGGTGCTCGAGGGCGTCGGGCAGTTGGCGGTGGGTGAATGGGCGCCATTGCTGCGCACCGGCGACACGGTCGGCGCGAAATGGACGCCGGAAGGGGTCGTCATGCCCGATGGCTTCATCAAGGCGTATCACGACTACGTCGAGGGCGGCTGGGGCACGATCGGCGTGCCGGAAGAATTCGGCGGGCAGGGGCTCCCCTTCGCGATCCAGACCGCGGTGCTCGATACGCTCGGCGCGGCGAACATGGGCTTCGCGCTCGCGCCGACGCTGACGGTGGGCGCGATCGAGGCGCTCGCGCACCACGGTTCGCCCGAACAGCAGGCGCTGTACCTCCCGCACCTCGCGACTGGTGAGTGGACCGGCACGATGAACCTGACCGAGCCGCAGGCCGGGTCGGACGTGGGGGCACTCCGCACCACCGCCACCCCGCGGGGCGACGGGACGTTCCTGATCAAGGGCACCAAGATCTACATCTCGTTCGGCGACCATGACATGGCGCCCAACATCGTCCACCTCGTCCTCGCACGCACTCCCGGTGCGCCCTCCGGGACCAAGGGCATCTCGTTGTTCCTGGTCCCCAAATATCGCCTCGATGCGGACGGCAAGCCGGGCGATTTCAACGACGTCCGCGTCGTCTCGATCGAGCACAAAATGGGCCTCCACGCCTCCCCGACCTGCGTGCTGAGCTTCGGCGACCAGGACGATTGCGTCGGCGAGCTGATCGGTGCGGAGTTTGGCGGCATCCGCGCGATGTTCACGATGATGAACAACGCGCGCCTCAACGTGGGGCTCCAGGGCGTTCAGGTCGCCGAGGCAGCGACGCAGGCGGCGGTCGGCTATGCGCTCGACCGGGTGCAGTCGGCGCGCGCGGGGTCGGGCAATGCTGCGCCCGTCCGCATCGTCGAGCATCCCGACGTCCGCCGCATGTTGCTCCGCATGAAGGCGCAGACGCAGGCGGCGCGTGCTTTGGTCTATTACGCCGCGTCGCAGGTCGATCGCGCGACGCTTGGCGAAGCGGGCGGGCAGGAGCGGCTCGATATCCTGACCCCGCTCGCCAAGGCGCACGGCACCGATCTCGGCAACGAGGTCGCGAGCCTCGGCATCCAGATCCACGGCGGGATGGGCTATGTCGAGGAAACCGGCGCGGCGCAGTTTTTCCGCGATGCGCGCATCACCCCGATCTACGAGGGCACCAACGGGATCCAGGCCGCCGATCTAGTCGGGCGCAAGCTTTCGATGGACAATGGCGGCGTCTTCGCCCGCCTCATCGCCGACATGCGCGCCGAGGCGCAGGACAGCGGGCTCAACGCGCTGATCGACGCGTGCGACGAGGTCGGGCGGCGGCTGGCCACGCTCGACGCCGACGACAAGCTCGCGGCGAGCTATCCGTTCCTGACGATGCTGTCGGTCGCGGTGTGCGGCTGGCTGATGGAGCGGCAGGGGCGGATCGCCGCGGACGCCGAGGGCGACCGCGACTTCCTCGGCATGAAGGTCGCCGCGGCGCGCTTCTACGTCGCGCAGATCGTCCCCGAGGCGATGGGATTGAAGGCCGCCGCGATGGCGGATGCGAGCGTGCTCTATTCGATCGCGCCCGAGGCGTTCGCGGCATGAGCGACGCCGTGTTCGATCTCGACGCCTATTTCGCCCGCGTTCACCTCCCCGCACGGCCCTCGGTCGACCATCTTGGGCTCGGCGTGTTGCAACGCGCGCACCGGCTGGCGATTCCGTTCGAGAATCTCGACATACTGCTCGGCCGCGGGATCGCGATCGACAGCGCGAGCGTGTTCGCCAAGCTCGTCACCGCGGGACGGGGCGGTTATTGCTTCGAGCATAACCGGCTGTTTCTCGATGCGCTCCACGCGCTCGGGTTCGCGGCGCGGCCTTTGCTGGCGCGGGTCTGGATTGGCGCCACCGACGTGCCGCCGCTGACGCATACGTTCAGCCTGGTGACGCTCGGCGAGGAACAGTGGATCGCCGATCCGGGCTTCGGCGGCAGCTATACCCCGCCGATGCCGCTGATCGACGGCGCGCAAGTGACCGCGCCCGATGGCGCGCTGTTCCGGCTCGATCGCGCGGGTGACCATGGCTGGATGCTGCTGCGCGACGGCGATCTGACGACCACTGACGGGCGCGGGACGGGGACCGGGTTCCAGCCGCAGTACAGTTTCGACACACGCCCGGTGTTCGATGCCGATCTTGCGCTCAGCAATCGCTGGACCTCGACCGCACCGGCCAGCCGGTTTCTGCACGCAGGGATCGTCAGCATCGTTCTGCCCAACGGCTTCGCCTCGCTGACCGATACGACCTACAAGCGCCGCGCGGGCGGGGATGAGACGAGCGCGGTGATCACCGATCCACGCGTGTACCGGTTGCGGCTGAGCATGATGTTCGGGATCACGCTGTCGGCGGAGGAAGTTGTGGCGCTGGGAGTGGTGGCGGGGTAGGGGAGCCTGTCCGCGCAGACCGTCCCGTTACGCCTGCTCGCGCTCCAGCAGGTCTGAGACGTCGAGCCCAAGCAGATCGATATGCGCGGCGATCCGCGGCCAGCTCGTCTCGAGGAAATGCGTGCGTTCGGCGGTGCGCAGCTTCTCTGCAGCACCCGGCAGCACGAACATCCCGACCCCGCGGCGAACCTCGACATAGCCGTCGTCCTGGAAGCTCTGATACGCCTTGGCGACGGTCAGCGGGTTGGCGCCATGTTCGGCAGCCAGCGCGCGGACCGAGGGAAGCTGGTCCCCCGCGCGAAACTGTCCGCGCAGGATCGCCGCGGAAATCGTGCCGCGCAGCTTGATGTAGACGGGCGAGTCTTCGCTGTTCAGGGCTGTCATGCTGATATAATACAGCGCATTGCTGTGCTATGTCCAGTCTTTTATGGCTTCCACTTTGTAACAATGTTTTCCAAAATGGGACGTGGGCGTTCGTCTAGTTGCCGTGACGGCGTTCCGAGGAACATGAACCCGGCGATCCGTTCCGGATCCGCGCCGAACGCATCGCGGACCGCGCTCGAATAACTCGGCCAGCCGGTCAGCCATCCGCCGGCATAGCCAAGCGCGTGCGCGGCATGCAGCAAATTCATGCAAGCGGCGCCCGCTGACATTTCCTGCTCCCACAACGGAATGTGGCTTTCGGTCTTGGGCGACGACAGCACGACCACCAACGTCGGGGCCTGTTCGGCGAATTGCACCAGCGACGCGATCTCGGTCGCGCCAGCCTGCGGGCGTTCCGCGCGATAGGCCGTTGTGATGACGTCCGCCAACGCCGCGCGGTGCTCGGAGCCCACCACCACGAACCGCCACGGCGCAAGCTTGCCGTGATCGGGGGTGCGTGCGGCGATCGTCAGGATCGTCTCGAGTTCGGCGGCATCTGGCCCCGGCGCGACCAGGTCGCGCGGCTTGCCCGAGCGGCGGGTGGCGAGGAGCGAAAGCGGAGTTGTGCGATCATTGAACATGCTTTGCCCTTAACGCGGTACGCCGCATATTTACACACCTGCGATTGACGTTAGTCTCGCCCGCAACCAAACGCGCCACAATCGCCGGCGCCACGACATTTTCAGGAGTTTGTACATGGTGGACACCCCGACCGCGGATACTCCGCGCGAGCCGGATATTTCCCATGTCAATCCGGCAGCGGGCGAGACGTGGTTCGGGCATCCGCGCCAGCTCGCCCGGATGTTCACCACCGAAATGTGGGAGCGCTTCGGCTATTACGGCATGCGCGCGTTGCTCACGCTGTATCTCACCAAGCATTTCGTGTTCGGCGATCGCGCCGCGACCGGGCTCTACGGCGGGTTCACCGCGTTGGTCTATCTGACCCCGCTCGTCGGCGGCTATCTCGCGGACCAGTATCTCGGCTCGAAGCGCTCGGTGAAGTTCGGCGCGATCATGATGGCAGTCGGCTATTTCACGCTCTGCTTCGGCGGGCAGACCGCGGTGCCGTTCGCGACGATCGACGGGCAACGCTACAACGTCACGGTCGAAACCAACGCCGGGACCGAGCAACGCTTCATCACCGACCAGGGCCAGCGCCTGCAGGTGAAGGGCAATGACGACGGCACCGTCTCGCTGCTCAGCGCCGACGGCAGCACCGCACGGACGATCGTCAAGGACGGTTTCAAGTCGGATGCCGAGCGCAGCCCGCTGTTCGTCACGATCATGCTGATCGCGCTCAGCCTCGTCTCGGTCGGCAACGGTTTCTTCAAGCCCAACATCTCGACCATGGTCGGCGAACTCTACGCGCAGGGCGACCGACGACGCGATTCCGGGTTCACGATCTTCTACATGGGGATCAACGTCGGGTCGCTCGGGTCGCAGATCCTGTGCCCGATCCTTGCGGCGACGTTCGGCTGGTGGGCGGGCTTCGGGCTCGCGGCGATCGGCATGTTGATCTCGTTCACGCTGATCCAGTTCGATGGCGGCAAGCTCAACGGGTACGGCGAACCTCCGGTCCGCACCGGGCCGGACCGCACGATCCCGATCTTCATTGGCGCGCTGATCGCGGTGCCGGTGCTGTATTTCCTGTTCGTCAACCTGATGAACGCGGAGCCGCCGGTACCGGGGTCGGGCTTCGTCGGCTATCTCGCGTCGTTGTCGCTGATGGGCAAATTGCTGTTCGGCACCTTCCTGATCGGGATTCCCGCGATCCTGATCTGGTCGTTCGTGATCGGGGACCGGCGCGAGTTCCAGATGATGCTCGCTGCGATGGTGCTGATCGTCTTCAACGTCGTGTTCTGGACGTTGTTCGAACAGGCCGGATCGTCGCTGACGCTGTTCGCCGATCGCAACACCGATTTGCGGCTGTTCGGCAATTTCGCGATTTCCGCGCCGCAGACGCAGTTCTTCAACGCTTTCTTCATCGTCACCTTTGCGCCGATCATGAGCATCCTGTGGACCGCGCTTGCCAAGCGCGGGATCGAGCCGTCGATCCCGGTCAAGTTCGGGATCGCGCTGATCGGCGTCGGGCTGGGGTTCCTGTTCCTGGTGCTGGGGGCTGGTTACGCCGGGCCGGGGTTCCAGGTCGGTGTCTGGTGGCTCGCGGGTCTGTATCTGATCCACTCGCTCGCTGAACTGTGCATCTCGCCGGTCGGGCTGTCGATGATCACCAAGCTGTCGATCGCGCGGATCGTCGGGCTGATGATGGGCGTGTGGTTCCTGTCGATCAGTTGCGCGCAATATGTCGCGGGGATCGTAGCGCAGTTCGCGAGCGTCGACACGGTCGGCGGGCAGGTCACCAACCTCAAGGTCAGCCTCGATACTTATACCGGCACGTTCACGACGATTGCACAGGTCGCGATCGTGCTGGGCGTGGTATTGCTAGCGCTGTCGTGGCCGCTCAAGAAGTGGATGCACGGAGTCAAATAACCGGGGGGTAGACGCATGGACGGCACGGAAATGGTTCTCGTGAGCGCGGTCGCGTTCGTCGGCTCGCACTTCCTGCTGTCGCATCCGCTGCGCGCGCCGATCGTCAAGGCGGTCGGCGCGAACGGGTTTCTCGGGATCTACTCGCTGGTCGCCTTCGCCACGCTTGGGTGGCTCGCGCATAGTTACCAGACCGCGCCCGCCACCGCGTCGTTATGGGCGGTGGGCGAGGGGATCTGGGGACCGGTGACGCTGGTGATGCTGGTGGCGAGCATCCTGTTGATGGGATCGCTGCTCGGCAATCCGGCGTTGCCCGGCAACCCGTCCACCGCCGCGCCCGCCACGGCGCGCGGCGTGTTCAGCATCACGCGGCACCCGATGATGTGGGCGTTCGCTTTGTGGGGGCTGTGCCACATCGCGGTCTATCCGATCGCGGCGAACATCATCGTTGCGGTCGCGATCATCATTCTGTCGCTGGTCGGTGCGGCACTCCAGGATCGCAAGAAGGAGGCGCTCCAGCCCGAGCTGTGGCGCGACTGGGAGCGGAAGACGAGTTACTGGCCGTTCGTTGCGATCACACAGCGTCGCGCGAAATTGGGCGGGTTCCGTCCGCACGACATCGCGGGCGGCGTGGTGATCTGGCTCGTCGCGACCTGGGCGCATTTGCCGCTTGCCGGGATCGCGGCGGGGGTGTGGCACTGGATCTATCGCTAGGGTTGGCGCGTCTGTGGGGTTCGGGCTACCGCGCCACCTTCCGCTACCCCACGAAAGACGTCCTCATGCGCTTGTTGATTTTCGGACTGGGTTACACCGCGCAGGCGCTTGCCGATCGGCTCCGCGGTGACGGCTGGCGCGTCGTCGGCACCAGCCGGGACGGGCGCGCTGGGACGATCCGGTTCGACGATACCGACGCGGTCCGGCGCGAGATCGCGGTGGCGACCCACATCCTGTCGTCGGTTCCCCCGGCGGACGAAGCTGACCCGGTGCTCAGGACCTATGGCGCGGACCTGCTCCGCGCGGACGCATGGCGCGGCTATCTGTCCTCGACCGGCGTCTATGGCGACGTCGGCGGCGCCTGGGTCGATGAGACCGCGCCGACCGGCACCGGTCGCCGCAGCGCGCGGGCGGAGGCGGATGCGGCATGGCTTGCCTCAGGCGCGCATGTGTTCCGCTTGCCGGGCATCTACGGGCCCGGCCGCTCGCCGCTCGACCGCGTGGCAAAGGGGGCTTCGCACCGCGTTGACGTGCCCGGACAGGTGTTCAGCCGCTGCCATGTCGAGGATATCGTATCGGGCGTGATCGCCGGAATGAACGGCCCTGCGGGCGCGTATAATCTGGCAGACGAGCTCCCCGCGAGCCCCAACGACGTCGTCGCCTTCGCGGCCCGTCTGCTCGGGATGGAACCACCGCCGTTCGTCGCACTCGAAACCCTGTCACCGATGGCGCAGGGGTTTTACGCCGAGAACCGCCGCATCGCCAACGGCAAGGCGAAGCGTATGCTGTACTGGAGCCCGCGCTACCCCGATTATCGCGCGGGTCTGCGGGCCTTGAGCGCGATGACGAGCCCGCCGATCACCAGCGCCGCGCCAGCCGCCGCGAGCGCCGACCAGCGATAGCCCTCGAACAGCGTCGACAGGCACATCGCGATGACGGGTACGAGCACCCCCGAATAAGCCGCCTTGGCAGGCCCGATCACGCGCAGCACGCCGAAATAGAGCGGGAACGCCACCGCCGAAGCGAACACGCCGAGGTACAGCGTCGCCGCGACATAGGCGAGCGTCGGCTCGAACACCGGCGGGCCGGTGGTGATCCAGGCGAACGCGCCGTCGAACAGCGCGCCGAGCAGCATCGCGACCGCGAGCATCGGGATCATCGGATAGGCGCGGGCGGTCTGTGTGCCCTGCATCACGTTTGCGCTCGACGCCGAGAAGATCGCGAGGACGGTGAAGCCGATCCCGGTCAGCACCTGCGTCGGCCCGTGCGGGTCGACCCGCATCTCGCGCAGGAACAGCAGCGCCACCCCCGCCATCGCGACGCCCATCCCGACGACGAGCTGCCGCCCGAGCTTCTGGCCGAGGAAGATCCGCCCGAACACCGCATTGGGAAGCAGCATCAGCGCGAACACCACCGCCACCAGCCCCGAGGTGATATACATCTCCGCGCGGTAGACGAAATTGAAGTTGAGGGTGAATTGCGCGAGCCCGAGCAGGATCGCGAAACGCCAGCCGCGCGCATCCAGCTTGAGCCGTTCACCGCGCGCCGCCGCATAGCCCGCCATCACGATGCCCGCGACGAGGAAGCGATACGTTACCGACCAGCTCGCCGGCACGACCCCCAATTGCCCGCGGATGACGAGCCAGGTCGAGCCCCAGATCAGCGTGACGATCCCGAACGGGATCAGGATCGCGAGCTGGCTCGACCGGGGTGGCCAGGCGCCGGGGGGCGCGGAACTCAAAGCGCCGCGATCGCGTCGGCGAGCGGGCGGATGTCCTCCGGCTGCTGGTCCCACGAAACGACCAGTCGCGCTTCGCCGGGGCCCCAATCGTAGAAATCGAACCCGAGCGCGCGCAGCTTTGCGGCTTCTTCCGCGGTGACGCGGATGAACACCTCGTTCGCTTCGGTCGGGTGGATCAGCCGGTCGCCCGCACCCTGTGCGAGCAGCGCCGCGCCCGCATTGGCGTTGCGCGCGAGATCGAGCCACAAATCGCCCTCGAGCATCGCGAGCAGCTGCGCGGCGAGATAGCGGCCTTTGCACAGCAACATGCCCGCGCGCTTGCGGCGGTACAGCGTCGCGTCCGCCAAGTCGGTATCGAAGAACACCAAGGCCTCGGCATTCATCCCGCCGTTCTTGATGAACCCGAAGCTCAGCGCGGTGACGCCCGCGCGCCATGTCATGTCGGCAAGCGAGCATTCGGACGATGCGATGGCGTTCGCAAAGCGCGCGCCGTCCATGTGCAGCCCGAGCTTGCGGGACTTGGCGATCTCGCCGATCGCGGCGACGTCGGCGGGGGAATAGACCCGGCCATATTCGGTCGCATTGGTGATCGAGATCGCGTGCGGCTGGGTCTGATGGACGTCGTAGCGGGTCGCGTCGAGCACCGCCGAGATCGTCTCGGGGGTCAGCTTCGCGCCGTCGCCGTCGGCGAGGAAAAGTTTTGCGCCGTGCGTATAGAATTCGGGTGCGCCGCATTCGTCGTTCTGGATATGCGCGTCGCGGTGGCAGATGATGCTGCCGTGTGGCGGGCACATCGCCGCGAGCGCGAGGCAGTTCGCCGCAGTGCCCGAGGGGACCCATAGCGCCCGCACCTGGGTTTCGAACACTTCGGAGAAGCGCGCATCGAGCTGTTTGCTCCAGCGGTCGCCGTCATAAGCGGTGTCCATCGTGTTGGCGTCGGCCATTGCGGCGAACAGGGCCGGATGCACCGGCGCGGCATTGTCTGAAAAGAAACGCATGCGGCGTGCCTACGCGTGCGGTCGCGGGGGCGTCAACCAAAGGGAGGGAGGGGGCGGTGGGCGCTGGTGGATCTCCACACCTCCGTTCGGGCTGAGCGCAGTCGAAGCCTCGCCCTCACCGCGCACGTCGCCATGTTTTGCGCGCTGCCCTCTGACGGCGCTCGGGGCGAACGGAAGCTTTTGGCCTTTACGCCCGCAGCTTATCCAGCAACGCGGTCGCCGCGGCGGTCTCGGCTTCCTGCTTCGAACTCCCTTCCGCCTCGGCTTCCGCGAACGTTCCCAGCGTCACCTTCACCCGGAAGCGCGGCGCATGATGCGGGCCGGAGCGTTCCAGCACTTCATAGGTCGGCGCCTTGCGGTTGTGCGACGCCGCCCATTCCTGCAACCCCGATTTTGGGTGCTGCGGCGCCGCCAGCTGCCGGCTCGCACGATCCTGCCAGCAGCTGCGCACCGCCTGTCGCGCGCCGTCCAGTCCTGCTTCCAGATAGACCGCGCCGATCAGCGCTTCCATCACGTCGCCGAGCACGTTGGCGCTGTCCGCCGCGCCATCGTCGCGCGCCTGCTTGCCGAGCTTAAGATACGGCACCACCCCGATCGTGCGTGCGACGTCGGCGCAGATCGCGCCCGTTACCAGCGCATTCAACCGCTTCGACAAGGCGCCTTCGGGCTCTTTCGGGAACAGCTCGAACAGCCATTCCGCCATCACCAGCCCCAGCACCCGGTCGCCGAGGAATTCGAGCCGCTCGTAATTCGCGGCGGCCTGGCTGCCATGTGTCAGCGCGCGCTCGAACGGGACGATATCGACCGGTCGGTGGCCAAAATGCTCGGCGACCCAATCCTGCAATGGCTTAGTCATCGGGACGGCTCAAAACCCCGCGCCGATCCGCGACCAGCGCGCCGCGCTGAACCACGTCCACGGCAGCAGCCAGTTCGCAGAACCATCGGTCGAGAAGAACGAGACGACCGCCTTGCCCTCGATCCGCTCCATCGGGACGAATCCCATGCCCTGCGGCGGATCGAACCGGCTGTCGCCGCTGTCGTCGCGGTTGTCGCCCATCACGAAGACGTGCCCCGCTGGCACCTTGTAGACCGCGGTGTCGTCGGCGCTGGGCATCTCGCCGCGGTCGAGCACGGCGTAGCTCTTGCCGTTGGGAAGCGTTTCCTGGAACTGGCGATAGCGGCAGATCGGCGTGCCGGCGGCGTCGGCGTCCATGAATTCGGCAGGGCATTCCGTGCCGCCGGGATAATTGGGCGACAGCGGGATCGTGAAGTCGGGCATCCGCACCTTGGGGATCGCCTTGTCGTTGAGGAACACCTGGCCGCCGCGCATCTGGACGGTGTCGCCGGGCAGGCCGATCACGCGCTTGATCACGTCATGATCCTCGCCTGGAGGCCCGCGGAACACGACGACGTCGCCACGTGCCGGGTCGCGCGGCAGGATCCGACCGGGGATCAGCGGCACGCCCCACGGCAGCGACCAGCGCGAATAGCCGTAGTTCCACTTGGACACGAACAGGTAATCGCCGATGTACAGCCGCGGCAGCATCGATTGCGACGGGATGCTGAACGGCGCGAAGATGAAACTGCGGAACACGAACACGACGATCGCGAGCTTGAGGAAGAAGCTCAGCGTTTCGCGCGTCTCGGATTTCGCCGTGCGGGGACGCGTTTTGCCGATCGGGGCGGGGGTCTGTTCGGTGTCGGCCATGCGGCGCGGTTTGCGGGGGACGGAGCGTGTCGTCAAGCTGGCGGTTGTAACTGGGTGACGCTAGGGCGATCTACACCGGGAATCGAACCACCCTAACACGCAGACGAGGTACTCATGGCAGCCGACTGGACCGCGATCGAAGGGCTTCCCAGCCCCCGGCTTGAAACCCTGTTCGCCGAGGACGCCGATCGGCTCGCGCGGTTCAGCGTCGACGTCGCCGGGCTGCACTTCGATTTCTCCAAGACGCACCTGACCGAACAGGCGGTTGCCGCGTTCGAGGCACTCGCCAAGGCGCAGGATCTCAGCGGCAAGCGCGAAGCGTTGTTCGCGGGCGAGATCGTCAACACCACCGAGGGCCGCGCCGCGACGCATGTCGCCGAACGGGGCGAGGGGTCGGAGGACGACGTCGCGGCCGCGCGGGTGCTCCATGCCCGGATGCGCGCGCTGATCGACGCGATCGAGGGCGGCGCGCTCGGCGAGATCCGCCACGTGCTCCACGTCGGCATCGGCGGCTCGGCGCTCGGGCCGGACCTGCTGGTCGATGCGCTAGGCCGCGAATCGGGCCGCTACGACGTCGCGATCGTCTCCAACGTCGATGGCTGCGCGCTCGAGGAAGCGTTCGCGAAATTCGATCCGACCGCTACGCTGCTGGTCGTTGCGTCCAAGACCTTCACCACCAAGGAAACCATGCTCAACGCCGAATCGGTGTTGCAGTGGATGGGCGAAGGCGGCGTCGACGACGTCTATGGCCGCGTGATCGCGCTGACCGCGGACCCCGACAAGGCGGTCGAATGGGGTGTCGATGAAACCCGCGTGTTGCCGTTCGCCGACAGCGTCGGCGGGCGCTATTCACTGTGGTCGTCGATCGGTTTCCCCGCGGCGCTTGCGCTCGGCTGGGACTGTTTCGCGGACATGCTTGAGGGGGCAGGCGAGATGGATCGCCATTTCCGCCAGACCTCGCTCGCGCACAATGCGCCCGTCCTCGCGGCGTTCGCCGATCTGTATTACACGCACAACCGCCACGCCGAGACGCGCGCGACCTTCGCCTATGACGAGCGGCTGCGGTTGCTCCCGTCCTACCTCCAGCAGCTCGAGATGGAATCGAACGGCAAGGGCGTAACGATCGATGGCGAACCGCTCACGGGCCCGTCGGCGGCGATCACCTGGGGCGGCGTCGGCACCGATGCGCAGCATGCGGTGTTCCAGCTGCTCCACCAGGGCACGCATCTCGTGCCGGTCGAGTTCGTCGCGGTGATCGAGCCGGGTGACACGCTCGCCGAGGATCACCATCGCCAGCTGCTGCTCAATGCGTTTGCACAGGGTGCCGCGCTGATGAAGGGCCGTCCGAACGACGATGCCGCGCGCAGCTATTCGGGTGACCGGCCGTCGTCGACGATCCTGCTCGACGATCTCGACGCGCGGACGCTCGGCGCGCTGATCGCGTTCTACGAACAGCGCGTGTTCGTGAATGCCACGCTGATCGGGATCAACCCGTTCGACCAGTTCGGGGTCGAGCTCGGCAAGGAAATGGCCAAAGCGGCGGATGCGGGCGGACAAGAGTTCGACGTGTCGACCACCGACCTGATGAAGCGCGCGTTCGGATGATCGTGCTGGCGGCGATGATGGCTTCGATGACGGTGGCGGAGATGCGCCACCAGCGCCGGGTGCTGATCGTCGCCGCCCCAAGCGCAGCCGATCCGCGCAAGGTGGCGCAGGATGCGGCGCTGGCGGGAATGCCCAAGGCGCTTGCCGATCGCGACGTCACGGTCGTCGAGCTTACGGGGGATACCGTAAAAGGCGCGGCGGATACCGCGGCTGTGCTGCGCGAACGGTGGCGGTTGCCCCGGGCGGCGTTCGGCGTGGTGCTGGTCGGCAAGGACGGCCACGCCGCGCTGCGCCGGTCCGAGCCGATCGACGCCGCCACGCTGGTCGCGACGATCGATGCGATGCCGATGCGCCGGGCGGGGCAGCGGTAGCGAGACGCAATACTGCCCCGATCCGTTCGTTTCGAGCGAAGTCGAGAAACCCGGCACAGCGCAGGCTTCTCGACCTCGCTCGAAACGAACGGTGGGGGTGGTGGCTTACAGAGATTTAAAGGCTGCGTGTTTGGCGGCTGCAGAAGGACAAGACATGGCTGACTATGACTACGACCTCTTCGTCATCGGTGCGGGCTCGGGCGGCACGCGCGCCTCGCGGGTCGCGGCGGCGCATGGCGCGAAGGTCGCGGTGGCGGAGGAATATCGCGTCGGCGGCACCTGCGTCATCCGCGGCTGCGTGCCCAAGAAGCTGCTCGTCTATGGTGCGCATTTCGCCGAGGACCTGAAGGACGCACGTCGTTTCGGCTGGGACGTGCCCGAGAACCTCGGGTTCGACTGGATCCGGCTGCGCGACAATGTGCTGGAGGAAGTCGACCGGATCAACGGCGCCTATACCGACACGCTGACCAACAACGGCGTCGACATCATCCTCGACCGCGCGACCGTCACCGGTCCGCATTCGGTCAAGCTCGGCGACGGACGCGAAGTGACCGCGGGCAAGATCCTGATCGCGGTCGGTGCGACGCCGATCGTCCCCGAATGCCCGGGACACGAGCTCGGGATCACTTCGAACGAGGCATTTCACCTCGACGCGGTGCCCAAGCGCATCCTGATCGCTGGTGCTGGCTATATCGCCAACGAATTCGGCGGGATCTTCAACGAATTCGGCGCGAAGGTCACGCTGATCAACCGCACCGACCAGATTCTGCGCGGCTATGATGAATCGATCCGCGATCGACTGCTCCAGATCTCGATCATGAAGGGGCTCGATTTCCGCTTCAACGCCGAGTTCCGCGGGATCGAGAAGCAGCCCGACGGGTGCCTGCGCGTCTCGATGACCGGGCATGAGCCGATCGACGTGGATTGCGTGATGTTCGCAACCGGGCGCGCGCCCAACACGGGCGGTCTCGGGCTGGAGAGCGCAGGCGTCGAGCTCGACGACAAGGGCGCGATCGTGGTGGACGAGGACAACAAGTCGACCTGCGACAGCATCTATGCGGTCGGCGACGTCACCAACCGCGTGCAGCTCACCCCCGTCGCAATCCGCGAGGGGCAGGCGTTCGCCGACACGATGTTCGGCAACAAGCCGCACCGCGTCGATTATGAGAACATCCCCTCGGCGGTGTTCAGCCATCCCCCGATGGCAGGCGTCGGGCTGACCGAGGCGCAGGCGAAGAACAAGTTCGGTTCGGTGAAGGTCTATATGTCCGACTTCCGCCCGATGAAGAACGTGCTGGCCGGCCGTAACGAGCGCGCTTTGTACAAGATGGTGTGCAATGCCGAGACCGGGCAGGTCCTCGGGCTCCACATGATCGGCCCGGATTCGCCCGAGATCCTGCAGGCGGCGGCGGTCGCGGTGAAGGCGGGGCTGACCAAGGACGATTTTGACCAGACCGTCGCGCTGCATCCGTCGATGGCGGAGGAGCTGGTTCTGCTGCGGTAGGGGCTGCTGGCCGTTACAATCGACCCCGCGTGCGCATCGCTTGATGCAGCACGCGGCGGACGGTCAGAAGATCCCCCGTGCGATCGTAAAAGATGCGATGGCTTCCTGCCGTGGTGGACCGGATCGGCGGAGCGATGTCCGGCACCAGCGCACCGGACTCAGGGTATTCCCGCAGTCGCAAGATCGCGTGTTCGAGCATGTCGAAGTATTTCGCTGCGACATCCTCACCAAAACTCTCGATACTGAAACGCAGAATCTCATCGAGATCGGCCGACGCCTCGGCAGCGACCTTGAGATCAAGCATTCCTTGGCAAGTGTTTGGCTCTGATGTCGGCGAATATCTGCTGGACCGGTCGAGGGTCGATCCCCGAAGCAAAGCCCTTCGCGACTTCCGCCTGAAGCCAGGCAAGCCCGGCCGCCGCATCGAGATCCCGCTGCATCAAGTCGCGAACATAAGCACTGGTATTTGCAAAATCGCCTTCGGCGACACGTTGCTTCGCCCAGTCCTCTAGCGAATCCGGCACGGAAATCATCATCTGGGCCATGGGCTGAACGTACGACTTGGCCGCAAACCTGTCCAGCCCATCCCCTCCCGCCTACCAGATATGCACGCGCTCGGCGGGCGCGAGATACAGCTTGTCCCCCGGCTTGACGCCGAACGCCGCATACCAGGCATCGACGTTCCGGACGATTCCGTTGACCCGGTAATAAGGCGGCGAATGCGGGTCGGTCAGCAACCGCGACCGCGCCGCGCCTTCGCGCACCTTGGCTTGCCACGCCTGCGCGTAGGATAGGAAGAAGCGCTGGTCGCCGGTCAGCCCGTCGATCACCGGGGCCTTGCCGTGGCTCGCCTGATACTTCTGATAGGCGGCATAGGCGGTTTCCACCCCGCCGAGATCGCCGATGTTCTCGCCGAGCGTCAACGCGCCCTTCACATGGACGCCGGGGATCGGCTCATACGCATCATATTGCTTGCTCAGCGCCGCGGTGCGCGCCTTGAACGCAGTGTGTGCTTCGGGCGTCCACCAGTTCTCGACCTTGCCGGTCGGCCCGAACAGGCTCCCCTGATCGTCGAAGCCATGCCCCATCTCATGCCCGATGATTGCACCGATCGCCCCGTAATTGACCGCGGCATCAGCCTTGGGGTCGAAATACGGCGCTTGCAGGATCGCAGCGGGGAAGGTGATCTGGTTCGCCAGCGGGTTGTAATAAGCGTTCACCGTCTGCGGGGTCATTTCCCACAAGGTCCGGTCGACCGGGGCCTTCAGCCGCGAGAGATCGAGCTGATGCTGGAACTCGCCCGCGCGGATCGCATTGCCGAGCGGATCGCCGCGGACGACCTGGAGCGACGCATAGTCGATATACTTGACCGGATGCCCGACGCGCGGATCGAACGCGGCGAGCTTGGCGAGTGCCGCAGTCTTGGTCTTGGCGTCCATCCATCCGTTGGCGGTGATGCGGTCCTTGTACGCCGCGCGCAAATTGCTGATCAACTCGCCCATCTTGGCTTCGCTCTCGGGCGGATAGTGGCGCTTGACGTAGATTTCGCCGATCGCCTCGCCCATCGTGCCGTTGACCATTGCGATCCCGCGCTTCCAGCGCGCGCGTTGCGACGGCTGGTCGTTGAGCGTCTTGCCGTAGAACGCGAAGGTCGCATCGTCGAACGTCTTGGGCAGCATCGGCGCGGCCGCCGTGGCGAAGCGGAACTTCATCCAGTCCTGCCAGGTCGATACCGGGGTCTCGGCGAAGATCTTGCCGAGCCCGGTCAGCGCGGTCGAGTTGCTCATGATGACCACCGGGAAATCGCCATAGCCCGACGTCTGGAGCAGCAACGGCCAGTCGAATTCGGGCGCAAGCGCGGTCCGCTGTGCCGCAGTCATCGGCTTGAGCATCGCCATCAGGTCGCGCGATTGGACCGGCGACCATTGCACCTTCGCCATCGCGGTTTCGAGCGCGACGATCCGGTCCGCGCGCGCGCCCGCGTCAGGAAGCCCCGCCAGTGTCAGCATCTGCGCGACATAGGCGCGGTAGGCGGTGCGGTATGCGTCGTACTTCGGACCGGCCTCCAGATAGTAATCGCGCCCGCCCATGCCGAGCGACCCCTGGCCGGTGCCGACCGTATAGCGTGTCGGATCGCTCGGATCGGGGAGCTGGCCGATCTCGACCGGGCTTGCGTAGCCCGGAGTCGCGAACAGCATTTGCAGCTTGGCGCGGTCGTTCGCCGCGTCGATCTTCGCGAAATAGGGCGCGAGCGGTGCCGCCCCGGCCTTGTCGATCGCGGCCTCGTCCATGAAGCTTGCGTAGAGATCCCCGAATTGCTTCGCGCCAGCGCCGACTGCGGCGGGGTGGGCGGCGGCATCGTCCAGGATCTTGCGGACGTTGGTTTCGGCCTCGTCGGTCAACACCACGCCGTAGCCGGCGGACGTGCGATCCGGCGCGATCTGCGTGCGCTTGTCCCAGCCGCCGTTGGCGAAGGTCCAGAAATCGTCGCCGGGCTTTACCGTCTTCTCCTGCGTCGTGAGGTCGATCCCGAAGGTGCCATAACGGGCGCCGGTTGCGGCCGGCACCGGGTCGGTCTTCGCGAGGCCGGGGGACGTCAACGCCCCCAGCGCGACGGCGGTCGATAGACGAAGCAAGAGCATGGTACGCATCGATTTCCTCTCTGTGTATTGCCCGAGTATAGCGCTGTCGCTGGCGGTCGCAATCGGCATCGGGCATCGTTGGCGTGAATGGCACGGTGTTGCGTTCTGCCCTGAAAACGCGAAAAGAACCCGCAACCGGGTGTTCAAGCCGATCCTTAGGAGTTGCCATGTCCTCGACCCTCGCCGAACTGGAACGCAAGCGCGCCGCGGCGCGGCTGGGCGGGGGTGAGAAGCGCATCGCCGCGCAGCACGCCAAGGGCAAGCTGACCGCGCGCGAACGACTCGACGTGCTGCTCGACGAAGGCTCGTTCGAGGAGCTCGACATGTATGTCGAGCATAACTGCGTCGACTTCGGGATGCAGGACCAGATCGTTCCGGGTGACGGCGTCGTCACCGGATCGGGGACGATCAACGGGCGACTGGTGTTCGTCTTCAGCCAGGATTTCACCGTGTTCGGCGGGTCGCTGTCCGAACGCCACGCGCAGAAGATCTGCAAGATCATGGACATGGCGATGAAGGTTGGCGCGCCCGTGATCGGCCTCAACGACAGCGGCGGCGCGCGCATCCAGGAGGGCGTCGCCTCGCTCGGTGGCTATGCCGAAGTGTTCCAGCGCAACGTGCTCGCCAGCGGCGTCGTGCCGCAGATCAGCCTCATCATGGGGCCATGCGCGGGCGGCGCGGTCTATTCGCCGGCGATGACCGACTTCATCTTCATGGTGAAGGACTCGTCCTACATGTTCGTCACCGGCCCGGACGTCGTGAAGACCGTCACCAACGAGATCGTCACGCAGGAGGAACTCGGCGGCGCGGTCACGCACACCACCAAGTCGGGCGTCGCCGATGTCGCGTTCGAGAACGACATCGAGGCGCTGCTCGCCGCGCGCGACTTCATCGATTTCCTGCCTGCATCGAACCGAGAGGGATCGCCCGAGCGGCCGTCGTCGGATCCGTGGGACCGGCTCGAGGAGTCGCTCGATACGCTGGTCCCGGCGTCCGCCAACCAGCCGTACGACATGCACGAGCTGATCCGGAAGACCGTCGACGAAGGCGATTTCTTCGAGGTTCAGCCGACGCACGCCGCCAACATCATCACCGGTTTCGGGCGGATCGAGGGGCGTACCGTTGGGTTCGTCGCGAACCAGCCGATGGTGCTGGCGGGGTGCCTCGACATCAATTCGTCCAAGAAGGCGGCGCGGTTCGTGCGCTTCTGCGATGCGTTCGAAATTCCGATCGTCACCTTCGTCGACGTGCCGGGCTTCCTGCCGGGGACCGCGCAGGAACTGAACGGCATCATCAAGCACGGTGCCAAGCTGCTGTTCGCCTACGCCGAGGCGACCGTCCCCAAGATCACCGTGATCACGCGGAAAGCCTATGGCGGCGCGTATGACGTGATGGCGTCCAAGCATCTGCGCGGCGACCTCAACTATGCCTGGCCGACCGCCGAGATTGCGGTGATGGGTGCGAAAGGCGCGGTCGAGATCATCTTCCGCGGCCGCACGCCCGCGGAAATCGCCGAGCAGACCGCGCAATATGAAGCGCGCTTCGCCAACCCGTTCGTCGCCGCGAGCAAGGGCTTCATCGACGAGGTGATCCAGCCGCACTCGACTCGTCGCCGGATCGCGCTGGGCTTGCGCAAGCTGCGCGGCAAGGCGCTGGAGAATCCGTGGAAGAAGCACGACAACATTCCGTTGTGAGTCCCTCCCGGCGCGTATTGCCGTAGCGCGGCGAAAACCGCATAATTGCGGAAAGAGGAGCGCCGGGATGCAGACCGAACGGGTGACTTTCCTGACTACGCCAGAGCAGAAGGCGAAACTCGACGCATATGCAGCGCGACATGGTCGCTCGGTCGGTAATGTCCTGCGCGAGGCGTCGATCCGCTACATGGTAGAGGAGCAGACGGAGGACAGCGAACTCACGGCGCTGATACAGGAGCTCGAAGCTGCGCTACCGCAGATGCAGGCAGCGTTCGAGTCGATCGAACAGTCGATCGCCGGGTCGCGCGCGGCGCTGCACGAGGCAAGCGCGTATTTTTCGAACAAGCCGCAGTGACCGCCACCGAGAAGGCGATGAGCGTCGTCAAGAATGTTCTGCTGTTCCGGGAAACGCTCGAACGGATCAACACGGAGATGGCCGCGCTGCGTGGCGACATCGCCTCGCTGACGCACAACGTGATCGATATCGACAAGCGACTGGTTCGTATCGAAACCATGGTCGAAATGGCGGGTCGCGGCGGAGGACCGCCGCGCATCGAAGGCTGACCAAGGTCCGCGTCTTCTGTCGTGCATTCTGTTAGCAATTTCGGCATGCCTTTCCGCTCGAACCTTTCCGGCAGCGTTGTTGCTGGGAAGCTGACCCACAATCCCACCGCCCCGGTTGCGACGATCCACCCGAATCCCGATCTCGCACCTGGGCACATTGCCGTGCCGGAGTTGAACCGTGGCCACTGATACCCCTCTCGATCGTTTCAAGGCCGTGCTTGGCGGAACCGCGCGCGCGCTGGCGGACGAACCCGAGATCGAGCTGGCCTATACCGCGGACGCCCCGACGCAATCGGGCAAGCACATCAAGGTGCCGATGCCCGCGCGCACGCTCCCGCCCGAACAGGTCGCCGAGGCGCGCGGTTTCGCCGACGGCTTCGCGCTGCGGCTGCGGCACCACAATGCCGCGATCCACAATCGCCACGCCCCAGGCGAGGCGGTCGCGCGCGCAGTGTTCGATTCCGCCGAGAACGCGCGGGTCGAGGCGCTCGGGAGTCGCGGCTATGCCGGGATCACCGCCAATCTCGACACCGCGATGGAAGCCCGGCTGCGTGCCGACCCGATCACGCGCGCCCGCACGCGTGACGAAGTCCCGTTGTCGACTGCGCTCGGGTTGCTGGTGCGCGAACGGCTGACCGGAGTCGCTCCGCCCGCCGCGACGCTACAGGGGCTCGATCTCGTACGCGACTGGATCGAGCAGAAGGCCGGTGGCGATCTCGATGCGATGGCGCTGGCGATCGACGATCAGCGCGCCTTTGCCGGGCTGATTACGCGGTTGCTCGAGGACCTCGAGCTGGTCGAGGGTGACATGACCCCCGAGGATTCGGACGAGGGCGGGAACGAGGATGAAGGCACCGAGGAACAGCAGGAGGAAAGCGAGAGCGAGGACGGCGACGATCAGGGTGACGAGGGTCAGGGCGAGATCGAGGCGCGCGGGTCCGAACAGGATTCCGAGTCCGAGGACGGCGAAGGGCAGGAACAGGGCGACGATTCGCTCGACGACATGGACGGCGAGCCCGGCGACGATGGCGAGGAGGGCATGCTCCCGGTCCGCCCCAACCGCCCACCCGCCGATTTCTCCCCGCAGTTCGAATATAAGGCTTGGACCACCGCCTATGACGAGGTGATCGCCGCGACCGACCTGTGCGACGCGGACGAGCTCGTGCGGTTGCGCTCGTATCTCGACCAGCAGCTCGTCCATCTGCAGGGCGCGGTGACCAAGCTCGCCAACCGGTTGCAACGTCGGTTGATGGCGCAGCAGAACCGCAGCTGGGATTTCGACCAGGAGGAGGGCATCCTCGACGCGGCACGGCTCGCGCGGATCGTGGTCAACCCTACGCTGTCCTTGAGCTACAAAATCGAGCGCGAGACCGATTTCCGCGACACAGTGGTGACGCTGCTGATCGACAATTCAGGCTCGATGCGAGGTCGTCCGATCTCGATCGCGGCGATCAGCGCGGACATCCTCGCGCGCACGCTTGAGCGGTGCGGGGTCAAGACCGAGATCCTCGGCTTCACCACGCGTGCGTGGAAGGGCGGGCAATCGCGCGAGACCTGGCTCGCCGCTGGGCGCCCACCGCAGCCGGGGCGGCTCAACGACGTCCGCCACATCGTCTACAAGAAGGCGGACGAGCCGTGGCGGCGCGCGCGCAATTCGCTCGGGCTGATGATGCGCGAAGGGCTGCTCAAGGAGAATATCGACGGCGAGGCGCTGCTGTGGGCGCATTCGCGGCTGATCGCGCGGCCCGAGGAGCGCAAGATCCTGATGGTCATCTCGGACGGCGCGCCGGTCGACGATTCGACGCTCTCGGTCAATTCGGGGAGCTATCTCGAACGCCATCTGCGGCAGGTGATCGGCTGGATCGAGGCGAAGTCCCCGGTCGAGCTCGCCGCGATCGGGATCGGGCATGACGTGACGCGCTATTATGCGCGCGCGGTGACGATCATGGATGCCGAGCAGCTTGGCGGGACGCTGATCGAACAGCTCGCGGCGTTGTTCGACACGCCGTAGTTTCCGGTAAAGGAGATTATTGCAAAGATAACGAAACTATTTGGCGGCTGAATATATTATACATCAAGAAGTACGAGGAATTACAAAGACCTGGCACGGTGCACCGCAATTCGTCTTCTGATCGTAACCCTGTATAGTTATGCTGACGGCGTCGGGGGACGCCCGTGAGCAACAGGAGCGGGAATGGCAAGTACTGGCGGTCGGATAGACCATCTCGATAGGTTGCGTGGTGTCGCAATCGTGTCGGTGGTCTTGTTTCATTACTGCGGGCCTACCTATGCTGCTATCCTGGGATGTAATAGCGGCATATTCAGTCCGTTGGTGGCGCGTGGCTGGGTTGGCGTACAACTGTTCTTCCTGATTTCGGGCTTCGTCATTCTGATGACGCTCGAGAAATCACGCGCGTTCGGGCCGTTCCTGTACCATCGGTGGCTTCGCCTTTTCCCTGGGATGCTGATCGCAACGATAGCGCTCGTGCTGTTCAATGCCGCTACCGACATGCCGGGACCCCATCCGATGCGAAACTGGCTGGACCTCATACCGGGGCTGTTTTTCGTTTCGCCATCGGTCCTTCATGCAGTCACCCATCTCGACATACAGCCGCTCGATGGCGTTTTCTGGACGTTGTATACGGAGATGGGATTCTACGTCGTTTTCGGCGCGCTGTACTTCGCAGCCGGTTGGCGGGTGGCCGTTTGCGCTATGGTGGTTCTGTCAGTGGCGACGTCGACCGGGGATACGGCGTTGGCGATGATGGGTGTTTCCCAAAGTCTGCGCCGCGTTGTCGAGCCGATGGAATGGATGAATATGCATCTGTACGGCTGGTTTGCCAGCGGAGCGCTGTTCTACAAGGCGCGCCAAAACAAAAGCGCCGCGCTGTTCAACTGGGGCCTCGTGCTCGGTATCGCGACGGCAATGACGCAGGCCAGCGTCATCCCGCTACAATGGACCGAGCGCGCAGTCCTGATCCTGGTCGTAGTCCTGTTCGCGACTGCGCAGGTGTCGCGAGCGCTGCAATCGGCGCTTGCCGGGAGGATCGTGATGTTCTTTGGCTCGATCAGCTATGCCCTATATCTGCTGCATAACGAGGTCGGGGTCTCCTTGATTGGATGGGGCAATACGAATTTTGACGGCGTGCCCACTGTCGTGGTGGTGGGAAGCGTTGCAGCCGGTGCCGTGGCCGCCGCCTGGAGCGTAACGCGCTATCTCGAACCGGCGGTGAAGCGGATCGTCAAAAACGCTACCCGGAGGCTGTTGAGCACAAGGACGAAGGCGAGCGAGCCGGTCGAGATTTGAGGTCACCGACCTGCTACCATAGGGGAATGCAGATCGTTCCCCCCGCCGGCGGTTTCATCGGGCCTGTTAAACGATCGGTGACGATCGCAGGGCACGCGACGTCAATCAGTCTCGAGCCGATTTTCTGGCGTGCGCTCGATGATGCCGCGCGTCTGCGCCAATTGCCACTTAACGCTCTGATAGCGCAGATCGATGCGCTCCGTATCAGTGTTGACGATCCGCCAAACCTTGCAAGCGCGCTGCGAAGCTGGATCGTTTCGATCATGAGCAATGAGAGTAGTTCTCAATAGCGTTGACAATGCGAGTGACTCGCAATAGCGAAGCCTCAATCAAGGGGGAACTTCATGTCACGTGCCGCCGCTGCAAAGCCTGCCTACCTCGCCTTGTCCTGCGTGGGTGCGTTCGCGAGCATGCCCGCCTTCGCCAACGACGCGCCCCCGCCCCCGCCCGCCAACGACGGAGATCCCGACCAGCGGCTCGACATCGTCGTCCACGGCCACCGCGAGCCACGCCGCGACCCCAAGCAGGTCGCGCCGCTGGTCGATACGCCCAAGTCGATCGTCGTCCTCGACAAATCGGTGATCCAGCAGACCGGATCGACATCGCTGCAGGATGCACTCCGCACCGTTCCCGGCATCACCTTCGGCGCAGCGGAGGGCGGCAACCCGATCGGCGACCGCCCGTTCATCCGCGGGTTCGACAGCCAGGGCAGCGTCTATGTCGACGGCGTGCGCGATCTGTCGTCCCAGACGCGCGAAGTGTTCGCGATCGAATCCGTCCAGATCGTACGCGGGTCGGATTCGACGCTTGGCGGGCGCGGCAATGCGGGCGGGTCGATCAACATCCTGTCGCGGCTGCCCCAGCTCGATACGTTCGGCTCGGCGAGCGCGAGCTACGGCAATGGCGACTTCAAGCGTGTTACCGGCGACGTCAACGTCAAGCTGAGCGATACCGCCGCGTTCCGGCTCCAGGGGCTATGGCACGACCAGGAGTTCGCGGGACGCGATTCGGTCTACGCCAAGCGCTGGGGCTTCGCGCCGAGCGTCACGCTGGGGCTGGGAACGCCGACCCGCCTGACCGCAAGCTATTATTATCTCGAGAACCACGAACTGCCCGACAGCGGCATTCCCTACCAATATGTCTGCTCCGCGACGAATTGCGCGCTTCCGGCGGGGAACGTCTTCACTACGCCCGCGCTCGGTACGATCACCACGCGCGGGGGGCAGACCGGGACGGTCAAGCGGTCGGCGTTCTACGGTCTCGAAAATCGCGATTTCCGCGACGCCACCGTCAATCAGGCAATGCTGCGGGTCGAGCATGACTTTGGCGGGATCACGCTGCG